>NZ_JANFLT010000012.1 GCF_024385505.1 Arthrobacter zhaoxinii | reverse complement strand
TTTCTTCTTCGCTGCAGTGTTTTACCGCAAAAGCGTTTCCGCTCTTCCGGACCCCACACCAACCGGAGTCTTTCCCGCCGGCCCTGCAAAGGGCACGCACCGGTAGGACTCTGTTTTTTTGTTGGGGTTTGGCCGCCATGCTCGGGCGCTTTTCCAGCGTCCCGGCCGCGGCGACTTCTAAAACTTTACACACGTTTGCCCGCAGCCGCAAATCGTCCGGCACAGCCGGAGCCGGCACCCTGCCGGGCGCCGGCTCCGACCAACTGTCCAGCCACTCAGCACAGGGGCCCCGGACCCCCTCGACCCCCTGGTGGGCCAGCGGCTGTGCCTCCGGAACGAACCCTTTTCGACTAGCGGCTGCGCCTCCGGAACGAACCCAGGACCAACAGCGATCCGGCCAGGACGGCACCACCTGCTGCCATGACCATGGACGCAGCATCTTCCGCCCCGGTCCGCGGAAGCCGTTCAGTGACCGGCACCGGGGCATATTCATTGACCACCTCAGCCGTCAGCTCCTGCCCCGGCAGAATGGTTACCTCCGCCGTACCCGAGGATTCCACCGTGACGTCCTCGTTGGCGCCGGACGCCGACTCCGTAACACGGCACACCGTTCCCGCCGGGATACCTTCGTACCGCTGGGTAAAGGTATCCGCCGAAGTCCCCTCGGGGATCACAAACGTCTCGTCAATCAGCCCGTCACCGCAACGGACGTGCAGCACAATGTCGTCCTGCAGGCCCGCACCGGAACCAGTGACGGTTTTCGCCACGACCAGGCTGCCCGGGTTGAATTCCACATTGTTCATGACCTCCACAACGTTCTCGCCTTCGACGATCGTCACCGGCTCCGGGAGAACCGGCGTCACCGTTACCTCCACAGTGGATCCGGTCACCCCTTCCGTCACCGCGCACACCGTACCCACCGGCAGGTCAGCCACGGTGTTGCTCACCGGCGCAGCCGTCCCCGCAGGAATGTCAAAGACAAAGGCGCCCGCCGGGCCGCAGTCCGCAGTGAGGGTGATGGCACCCTGACTACCGATTCCTCCGCCGGCAAACACCTTATTCACTACCAGGTCTCCCGGTACAAAGAACTCCGCCGTCGCCTGGGCATTCGACTCAACCTGGGCATTGGCTGCCAGGATCAACTTTTGCGCTACAGCCACGTCGGGATTATTGCCTACATAGAGGTAGACAATGCCTGTCTCTACGGGTACTACCGCGCTGGCCGTCACGACAGCCGGGTCAGTCGTCTGCGCGGTGCTCCGTACCCAGACCTGAGTACCCGACGCAACCGGGTTCACCAGCGGAACGGTCCCTGCGGGGTCCGTGAACAGCGCAAAACCAGCAGGAGCCTCGACGGTCAGTTCCTCCCCGCCGCCAGCACTGACGGTAAACGGGCCCGTCACGCCGTCCACGGGCCCGGCCGCCACCGGAGGATCGATATGAACGTCCGGGGTGGGCGGTTCAGTCAGGGGTCCGGCAGCAAGCACAGCGTCGATAATCCCCTGGGCCAGCGGACGGAGCGGGTCGGTGTCCTGCAGGACAAAACCGTCGCTGAAGAACCAGATTGCTGCCTGGACAGCAGCGGCACGAACGTTGTCGTCCGCCGCTTCCGCAGGAAGGCCGGGCTGGTCGGGATAGTAGCTGTTCAGGACACGATTCACGTACCCCACGTTGGGTACGTTGGCTTCGCCCCACGTACCACTCTCATATCCGAGCCCTGAATAGGTAGAGGTACGGATGTCGATGCAGTACATCTCCTGTGTGTTCCCCTCCTCATCGGCAGTGAGGATGGTGCCGGCAAAGGACGGGTTGTCTTCCTCGTACCCTTCCGGCACGTCCAGCGGATAGCTGCTGATGTCGAATCCCTGCCCGGCGGGCGGTAATCCTCCCGTCGCCGCGGTTCCCATCCCGACGCCGGTCATAGTAATTTCGACCTCGGCGGTGGGAACTGTGTCACCCGGCTCTGGCCCTGAGAAAACGGCCTGTGCCGGCACTGCGGTCAAAGATGTGGCCAATACGGCTCCACCCACGCCGAGCATTGTCAGTAGATAGCGCCTCCGAGCTCCGGCCCTCCCCCTACGTCCCCCAATATGCGCGAGTGCTGCACTCCGTCCCATAAGGTCCCGCCTACTCTCTCTGGCTGAATAAGAGGGCAGCTGCTTCATGTGCATAATCAAGCACCGCATACGTTCGCCCCGAAATCGCGAGGCTATATTCTCTGGGACAGGCTTGTAAGGGCGTCCGGCTGTTCCGGCTGTTTCCTCCCGGGAAAAGGTTGCGGATATCCGCGACGTGACATGTGACGGGCACCGCGAAACATGACTCGAGGCGCCTATATTCGGCATGGACTGCCTCATCCGGGCTGGTTAAACAGGAAGAGCCCGCACCAACACTGGTACGGGCTCAACCTTCAAATATTGTCCGGCGGTGACCTACTCTCCCACATCCTCCCGGATGCAGTACCATCGGCGCTGTGGGT
>NZ_JANFLT010000011.1 GCF_024385505.1 Arthrobacter zhaoxinii | reverse complement strand
ACCAATCAATATAAATAAATTGGTATCAATAAACTTGGCACACTATTGAGTTCTCAAACAACAGACGCAATCCGAAAATACTCGGGAAAACAATGTTTTCCTTTTCTTCTTCGCTGCAGTGTTTTACCGCAAAAGCGTTTCCGCTCTTCCGGACCCCACACCAACCGGAGTCTTTTCCGCCGGCCCTGCGAAGGGCACGCACCGGTAGGACTCTGTTTTTTGTTGGGGTTTGGCCGCCATGCTCGGGCGCTTTTCCAGCGTCCCGGCCGCGGCGACTTCTAAAACTTTACACACGTTTGCCCGCAGCCGCAAATCGACCGGCACAGCCGGAACCGGCACCCTCCCGGGCACCGGCTCCGACCATCCGTCAGCCACTCAGCACAGGAGTCCCCGGGCCCCCTAGTGGACCAGCTGCCGCACCTCCGGAACGAGCCCTGGTCCAGCTACCGCGCCTCCGGAAGGCACCCTTCGACTAGCTGCTGCGCCTCCGGAGCGAGCCCAGGATCATCAGCGATCCGGCCAGGACGGCACCACCTGCTGCCATGACCATGGACGCAGCATCTTCCGCCCCGGTCCGCGGAAGCCGTTCAGTGACCGGCACCGGCGCGTATTCATTGACCACCCCGACCGTCAGCTCCTGCCCCGGCAGAATGGTTACCTCCGCCGTACCCGAGGATTCCACCGTGACGTCCTCGTTGGCGCCGGACGCCGACTCCGAGACCCGGCACACCGTTCCCGCCGGAATACCTTCGTACCGCTGGGTAAAGGTATCCGCCGAAGTCCCCTCGGGGATCACAAACGTCTCGTCGATCAGTCCGTCGCCGCACTGGATGTGCAGCACGATGTCGTCCTGCAGGCCGGCACCGGAGCCGGTGACGGTTTTCGCCACGACCAGGCTGCCCGGGTTGAATTCCACATTGTTCATGACCTCCACAACGTTCTCGCCTTCAGCGATCGTCACGGGCTCCGGGAGGACAGGGGTCACCGTCACCTCAGTATTGGAACCCGTGACCGGTTCGGTGATGGAGCACACCGTACCCACTGGAAGATCAACGATCGGTTCGCTGACGGGAGCTGTGGTTCCTGCGGGGATCTCAAAGATAAACGTTCCCACCGTTCCACAATCGACAGTGAGCGCAATTGCGCCCTGGCTGCCTGCGGCTTCCCCTGCGAAGGTTTTGTTCACCAGGAGATCGCCCGGCACGAAGAACTCCGCGGTCGCCTCGGCAGTTGCTTCCAACACTGTGGTCGCGGCGAGAATGAGGGGCTGCGCATTCTCCAGCAGTGGATCACCCTGGTCGTAGACGTAGACGTTGCCGGTCTGGACGGAAACGGCAGCGCGGGCACTGAGGACTCCCGGGTCGATGGATGCCGGCCGACCGCCCACCCAGACCTGGGTCCCCGAAGGGACTGTGCTCCCGTCCTGGATAGGGACGGTCCCCGCAGCATCGGCAAACATGGTGTATCCGGCCGGCACGGAAACCGTAACCTCCGCGGTTCCTTCCGACGCGACCATGAACGGGCCCGCCACGCCTCCCGCCGGACCCGCAGCAACCGGTGGGGTAACGGTGACATTCGGCGGGGGCGGTTCCACCAGGGGCCCGTTGGCCTGTGCGTCGGCGACGATCGCCTCGACCGCACCTCTGATGACCGTCTCCGAAGTATTGACCAGATATCCGTCGGTGAAGTACCAGATCGCACCCTGCACCGCCGCAGCCTGCTGATTAGCGGTCAAGCCCGCAGGCGCTGCGGGATTCGCAGGATAGTAGTTGTTCAGGACGTAACTCACGTAGCCAAGGTTGGCTACATTGGCTTCCTCCCAGGCCCCCTGAACGTAGCCGATGCCGACCATGGTCTCCACCGCTGTGTCGATGCAGTACATCTGCCCGGTCCCGCCATCGGCGTCCTGAGTGAGAATGATGCCCGCGAACCGACCGGTCACAGGCACTCCCACTGGGTTCTCCTCCGGATACGGTGCCAAGGGATCCGGCGGGGTGGGATTGTCAGCCACGAACGCCTGCACCCTTTGAGCGGGTCCGAGATCGGTAGTCACGACTTCCGCATTGGTGCCGGCTACCGGAGCCGGTTCATTCGGGTCCGGCTCTGCCCACGAGGCATTCGCGGGTGCCGCGAACGGCGCCAGCAGCAGCGCTGCAGCGGCCGCCATGCCAAGAAGTGACCTGCGAAGCCTGCGCTCGGGCCCCCGCCGGCGCCGCGGGCCCGATGGAAAGGAATATTGGCTCATAGGGGTCTCCTGCTTCTATCCCTGGGGATGACTCGCGAGTGACCATGCCGAAACCAGTTCGGCCTGTGCAGGGCACAGTATGTGGAATCCGGTGCCGGGGGTAGGCGAAACCGCAGTATTCGTAGAAAGCCGGGCAGGGCTGGTTAAACAGGAAGAGCCCGTACCAACACTGGTACGGGCTCAACCTTCAAATATTGTCCGGCGGTGACCTACTCTCCCACATCCTCCCGGATGCAGTACCATCGGCGCTGTG
>NZ_JANFLT010000010.1 GCF_024385505.1 Arthrobacter zhaoxinii | reverse complement strand
TAAGACCCACAGCGCCGATGGTACTGCATCCGGGAGGATGTGGGAGAGTAGGTCACCGCCGGACAATATTTGAAGGTTGAGCCCGTACCAGTGTTGGTACGGGCTCTTCCTGTTTAACCCGGACTGTCAATAAGAAATATTGGTCCCTGCCCGGCTTTCTATGAATATGGCGGTTTCGCCTATCCCCGGCCCTGGATTCCACATACTGTGCCCTGCACAGGCCGAACCGGTTTCGGCATGGTCACTCGCGAATCATCCCCAGGGATAGAAGCAGGAAGACCCTTATGAGCCAATATTCCTTTCCGTCCGGCCCGCGGCGCCGGCGGGGACCCGAGCGCCGGCTTCGCAGGTCACTTCTTGGCATGGCGGCCGCTGCAGCGCTGCTGCTGGCGCCGTTCGCGGCACCCGCCAATGCCCGGGTCACGGATCCGGACCCGAATGAACCTGCTCCGGTGGCCAGCGCAAACGCGGATGTCGTTTTTACCAGTCGGGGTGAAGGCCAAAGCATTCAGGGTTTCCTGTCCAACGATCCCACCCCGCCGGATCTCACGCTGCCTTATCCCGAAGGCAACCCGACGGGAGTTCCTGCCGCCGGCGGGTACACCGGCGTCCTTAACACTCAGGACGCCGATGGCCGGCTCGGGCGGATGTATTGCATCAACGTCGCGATAGGCACCACCCTCGGCGTCGGCTACGTTAACGCGCCCTGGGAGGAAGCCGACGTAGCCAACCTTGGCTACGTAAATTACATCCTGAACAACTACTATCCTGCGAATCCCGCAGCGCCTGCGGGCTTAACCGCTAATCAGCAGGCTGCGGCGGTGCAGGCCGCGATCTGGTACATAACCGACGGATACCTGGTCAATACTTCGGAGACGGTCATCAGGCCCGCGGTCGCAGCGATCGTCGAAGACGCCCGGACGAACGGGCCTCTGCCGGAACCGCCCCCACCGAACGTCACCGTGACGCCCCCGGCTGCCGCGGCTCCGTTGGGAAGCATCGCCGGTCCGTTCACGGTGGCAGCGGAGGGAAGTGTGGAGGTTACGGTTTCCGTGCCGACCGGATACACCATGTACGCCGACGCTGCGGGAACCGTCCCCATCCCGAACGGGAGCACAGTCCCTTCAGGGACCCAGGTCTGGATGGGCGGACCGCCGGCATCCACCGACCCGGGAGTCCTCAGAGCACGTGCTGCCGTCAACGTCCAAACAGGCAACGTCTACCTCTACGACCAGGCTGATCCACTGGTGGAAAAGCAGCCCATCATCCTCGCCGAGACCACAGTGTTGAATGCCGCAGCCCAGGCGACGGCGGAGTTCTTTGTACCGGGAGACCTGGTAGTGAATAAGGTGTTTGGCGGCGGAGGAATCGGTAGCCAGGGTGCCATCAGCCTCACTGCGGACTGCGGCCCGGCGGGCGCCTTTGTTTTCGAGATTCCTGCGGGGACGGCTGCGCCGGTGAGCAACACCGTGGCAGACCTGCCGGTGGGAACGGTGTGCGCGGTGACGGAAGAGATAACCGGATCTACTGTGGAGGTAACGGTGACACCCGTCCTCCCGGATCCGGTGACAATCGTCGAAGGGGAAAACGTTCTGGAGGTCACAAACAATGTGGAATTCAACCCGGGCAGCCTGGTGGTGGCGAAAACCGTCAGCGGCTCCGGTGCGGGCCTGCAGGACGACATCGTGCTGCACGTCCGGTGCGGTGACGGGCTGATTGACGAGACGTTTGTGATCCCTGAGGGGACTTCGGCGGATACCTTTACCCAGCGGTACGAAGGTATTCCGGCGGGAACGGTGTGCCGTGTCTCGGAGCCGGCGTCCGGCGCCAACGAGGACGTCACGGTGGATTCGTCCGGCACAGGAGAGGTAACCATATTGCCGGGGCAGGAGCTGACAGCTGAGGTGGTCAATGAATATGCCCCGGTGCCGGTCACTGAACGGCTTCCGCGGACCGGGGCGGAAGATGCTGCGGCCATGGCCATGGCAGCAGGTGGTGCCGTCCTGGCCGGATCGCTGTTGGTCCTCCGGCGGCGCAGTAGCTAGTCGAAGGGTTCCTTCCGGAGGTGCAGTAGCTAGTCGAAGGGTTCGCTCCGGAGGTGCAGCAGCTGGTCCAGGGATTCCTTCCGGAGCCACAACCGCTGGACCGGGGGCTCCTGTGCTGAGTGGCTGACAGTTGGTCGGAGCCGGCGCCCGAGAGGGTGCCGGCTCCGACTGTGCCGGACGATTTGCGGCTGCGGGCAAACGTGTGTAAAGTTTTAGAAGTCGCCGCGGCCGGGACGCTGGAAAAGCGCCCGAGCATGGCGGCCAAACCCCAACAAAAAACAGAGTCCAACCGGTGCGTGCCCTTCGCGGGGCCGGCGGAAAAGACTCCGGTTGATGCTGGGTCCGGAAGAGCGGAAACGCTTTTGCGGTAAAACACTGCAGCGAAGAAGAAAAGGAAAACATTGTTTTCCCGAGTATTTTCGGATTGCGTCTGTTGTTTGAGAACTCAATAGTGTGC
>NZ_JANFLT010000009.1 GCF_024385505.1 Arthrobacter zhaoxinii | reverse complement strand
CGGTCGACCAATTTTCCTTGGTCCCCGGTCTGTGTCTGTAACACATTTACGGAGAGTTTGATCCTGGCTCAGGATGAACGCTGGCGGCGTGCTTAACACATGCAAGTCGAACGATGACTTCTGTGCTTGCACAGAATGATTAGTGGCGAACGGGTGAGTAACACGTGAGTAACCTGCCCCTGACTTCGGGATAAGCCTGGGAAACCGGGTCTAATACCGGATACAACGGACCGCCGCATGGCGGTCCGTGGAAAGCTTTATGCGGTTTTGGATGGACTCGCGGCCTATCAGCTTGTTGGTTGGGGTAATGGCCCACCAAGGCGACGACGGGTAGCCGGCCTGAGAGGGTGACCGGCCACACTGGGACTGAGACACGGCCCAGACTCCTACGGGAGGCAGCAGTGGGGAATATTGCACAATGGGCGGAAGCCTGATGCAGCGACGCCGCGTGAGGGACGAATGCCTTCGGGTTGTAAACCTCTTTCAGCAGGGAAGAAGCGAAAGTGACGGTACCTGCAGAAGAAGCGCCGGCTAACTACGTGCCAGCAGCCGCGGTAATACGTAGGGCGCAAGCGTTATCCGGAATTATTGGGCGTAAAGAGCTCGTAGGCGGTTTGTCGCGTCTGCTGTGAAAGCCCGGGGCTCAACCCCGGGTCTGCAGTGGGTACGGGCAGACTAGAGTGATGTAGGGGAGACTGGAATTCCTGGTGTAGCGGTGAAATGCGCAGATATCAGGAGGAACACCGATGGCGAAGGCAGGTCTCTGGGCATTAACTGACGCTGAGGAGCGAAAGCATGGGGAGCGAACAGGATTAGATACCCTGGTAGTCCATGCCGTAAACGTTGGGCACTAGGTGTGGGGGACATTCCACGTTTTCCGCGCCGTAGCTAACGCATTAAGTGCCCCGCCTGGGGAGTACGGCCGCAAGGCTAAAACTCAAAGGAATTGACGGGGGCCCGCACAAGCGGCGGAGCATGCGGATTAATTCGATGCAACGCGAAGAACCTTACCAAGGCTTGACATGAACCGGAAAGGCCTGGAAACAGGTCCCCCACTTGTGGCCGGTTTACAGGTGGTGCATGGTTGTCGTCAGCTCGTGTCGTGAGATGTTGGGTTAAGTCCCGCAACGAGCGCAACCCTCGTTCTATGTTGCCAGCGCGTTATGGCGGGGACTCATAGGAGACTGCCGGGGTCAACTCGGAGGAAGGTGGGGACGACGTCAAATCATCATGCCCCTTATGTCTTGGGCTTCACGCATGCTACAATGGCCGGTACAAAGGGTTGCGATACTGTGAGGTGGAGCTAATCCCAAAAAGCCGGTCTCAGTTCGGATTGAGGTCTGCAACTCGACCTCATGAAGTTGGAGTCGCTAGTAATCGCAGATCAGCAACGCTGCGGTGAATACGTTCCCGGGCCTTGTACACACCGCCCGTCAAGTCACGAAAGTTGGTAACACCCGAAGCCGGTGGCCTAACCCCTTGCGGGAGGGAGCCGTCGAAGGTGGGACCGGCGATTGGGACTAAGTCGTAACAAGGTAGCCGTACCGGAAGGTGCGGCTGGATCACCTCCTTTCTAAGGAGCACCTCGAAGACCATGTCCTTCCACAGTGTTGGATGTGTGCTTCGCAGGAGATGCCCATATCGGAGACATATGTTCTCCGGTGGGTGCTCAAGGGTGGAATATCAATGGATAGGCGCCGGCTTGCCGGCTGCACGGGTCAGTACGTTCCCTCCTTCGGGAGGGTTCCTGGAACACCTGCTGCAGCACGGAGCAAGGCCGGTTCGTCGTTTGGCACACTGTTGGGTCCTGAAGCAACAGGCACCCGTGGCCGTTTCCCTGTCAAAGGGGGGAGGGTCTGCGGGTTGGTCTGGTTTGTTTCTGTTTGTTCCTGCGCAGGCCGGAACCGCACACGTAACACCTTCCCTTGCGGGAGGGTATGGGTGCGGGGAAGGGTGTGACGGGGTTGTTGTTTGAGAACTACATAGTGGACGCGAGCATCTTAAAATATTAAGTGCAATTTCAGAAAAACCTGGTGGATCCGGGTGCCCCCTCAAGGGGTGCCTGGGGAGACCGTGGTTTTCTCGATAGCGATAATAAATTGATCTTTGTGGTCAAGTTTTTAAGGGCACACGGTGGATGCCTTGGCATCAGGAGCCGAAGAAGGACGTAGGAATCTGCGATAAGCCTGGGGGAGTTGATAACCGAACTTTGATCCCAGGATGTCCGAATGGGGAAACCCCGCCCGGCGCGCGAGTGACCGGGTGACCCGCATCTGAACACATAGGGTGCGTGGAGGGAACGTGGGGAAGTGAAACATCTCAGTACCCACAGGAAGAGAAAACAACAGTGATTCCGTTAGTAGTGGCGAGCGAACGCGGAAGAGGCTAAACCAGTGGTGTGTGATAGCCGGCGGGCGTTGCATCACTGGGGTTGCGGGACTTTCCGTACCGATTCTGCCGGATCGGTGAAGTGAGTGCAGGTGCATAGGTGAACCGGTTTGAAAGCCGGGCCGTAGAGGGTGTTAGCCCCGTAACCGGAATGTATGCTGCCGCTTGGAGAGGATCCCAAGTAGCACGGGGCCCGAGAAATCCCGTGCGAATCTGCCAGGACCACCTGGTAAGCCTAAATACTCCCTGATGACCGATAGCGGACAAGTACCGTGAGGGAAAGGTGAAAAGTACCCCGGGAGGGGAGTGAAATAGTACCTGAAACCGTGTGCCTACAAACCGTTGGAGCAGCCTTGTAGCTGTGACAGCGTGCCTTTTGAAGAATGAGCCTGCGAGTTAGTGTTACGTCGCGAGGTTAACCCGTGAGGGGAAGCCGTAGCGAAAGCGAGTCTGAATAGGGCGATGCAGTGGCGTGATCTAGACCCGAAGCGGAGTGATCTACCCATGGCCAGGTTGAAGCGACGGTAAGACGTCGTGGAGGACCGAACCCACTTCAGTTGAAAATGGAGGGGATGAGCTGTGGGTAGGGGTGAAAGGCCAATCAAACTCCGTGATAGCTGGTTCTCCCCGAAATGCATTTAGGTGCAGCGTTGCGTGTTTCTTACCGGAGGTAGAGCTACTGGATGGCTAATGGGCCCTACAAGGTTACTGACGTCAGCCAAACTCCGAATGCCGGTAAGTGAGAGCGCAGCAGTGAGACTGTGGGGGATAAGCTTCATAGTCGAGAGGGAAACAGCCCAGACCACCAACTAAGGCCCCTAAGCGTGTGCTAAGTGGGAAAGGATGTGGAGTTGCCCAGACAACCAGGAGGTTGGCTTAGAAGCAGCCACCCTTGAAAGAGTGCGTAATAGCTCACTGGTCAAGTGATTCCGCGCCGACAATGTAGCGGGGCTCAAGTACACCGCCGAAGTTGTGGATTTCAGATATAGATAAGCCTTCGTGGTTCAGTCGTCTGGAGTGGTAGGGGAGCGTCGTGTGGGCAGTGAAGCTGCGGTGTAAACCAGTGGTGGAGCCTACACGAGTGAGAATGCAGGCATGAGTAGCGAAAGACGGGTGAGAAACCCGTCCGCCGAATGATCAAGGGTTCCAGGGTCAAGCTAATCTGCCCTGGGTAAGTCGGGACCTAAGGCGAGGCCGACAGGCGTAGTCGATGGACAACGGGTTGATATTCCCGTACCGGCGAAGAACCGCCCATACCAAGCAGGGGACACTAACCGTCCGGAGCCTGCCCGATCACCCTTGTGGTGTGAGGGTTTTGGCCGAGCACGGGACCTGATCCTGGGAGGTAAGCGTATTAACAGGTGTGACGCAGGAAGGTAGCCGGGCCAGGCGATGGTAGACCTGGTCTAAGGACGTAGGGTCCGTGATAGGTAAATCCGTCACGGTGTCTTGGATGACGAACCTGAGATCCGACGGGACCCCCTCACGGGGGGATCCGGTGATCCTATGCTGCCTAGAAAAGCATCGGCGCGAGGTTCCAGCCGCCCGTACCCCAAACCGACACAGGTGATCAGGTAGAGAATACTAAGGCGATCGAGAGAATTATGGTTAAGGAACTCGGCAAAATGCCCCCGTAACTTCGGGAGAAGGGGGGCCCCAACCTTGATGGACACTTGCTGTCCGGAGGGGATCGGGGCCGCAGAGACCAGGGGGAAGCGACTGTTTACTAAAAACACAGGTCCGTGCGAAGTCGCAAGACGATGTATACGGACTGACTCCTGCCCGGTGCTGGAAGGTTAAGAGGACCGGTTAGCCCTTACGGGCGAAGCTGGGAATTTAAGCCCCAGTAAACGGCGGTGGTAACTATAACCATCCTAAGGTAGCGAAATTCCTTGTCGGGTAAGTTCCGACCTGCACGAATGGAGTAACGACTTCCCCGCTGTCTCAACCATAAACTCGGCGAAATTGCAGTACGAGTAAAGATGCTCGTTACGCGCAGCAGGACGGAAAGACCCCGAGACCTTTACTATAGTTTGGTATTGGTGTTCGGTGTGGCTTGTGTAGGATAGGTGGGAGACTGTGAGACCCGGACGCCAGTTCGGGTGGAGTCATCGTTGAAATACCACTCTGGTCATACTGGATATCTAACTTCGGCCCGTAATCCGGGTCAGGGACAGTGCCTGATGGGTAGTTTAACTGGGGCGGTTGCCTCCTAAAGAGTAACGGAGGCGCCCAAAGGTTCCCTCAGCCTGGTTGGCAATCAGGTGTCGAGTGTAAGTGCACAAGGGAGCTTGACTGTGAGAGAGACATCTCGAGCAGGGACGAAAGTCGGGACTAGTGATCCGGCGGTACATTGTGGAATGGCCGTCGCTCAACGGATAAAAGGTACCTCGGGGATAACAGGCTGATCTTGCCCAAGAGTCCATATCGACGGCATGGTTTGGCACCTCGATGTCGGCTCGTCGCATCCTGGGGCTGGAGTAGGTCCCAAGGGTTGGGCTGTTCGCCCATTAAAGCGGTACGCGAGCTGGGTTTAGAACGTCGTGAGACAGTTCGGTCCCTATCCGCTGCGCGCGCAGGAAATTTGAGAAGGGCTGTCCTTAGTACGAGAGGACCGGGACGGACGAACCTCTGGTGTGTCAGTTGTACTGCCAAGTGCACCGCTGATTAGCTACGTTCGGATGGGATAACCGCTGAAAGCATCTAAGCGGGAAGCCCGCTTCGAGATGAGATTTCCATACACCTTGTGTGTGAGAGGCCCCCAGCCAGACCACTGGGTTGATAGGCCGGATGTGGAAGCGGGGACTAAAGACCCGTGAAGCTGACCGGTACTAATAGGCCGATAACTTACACCACACCAGCACCTGGACGGACACGACTTCAAACGGTCCGTCAAAGTATAAAGGGTGTTGTAGATCATGCTGCTTGCGTCCACTATGTGGTTCCCGGACAACAACCGTTGGTTGCTG
>NZ_JANFLT010000008.1 GCF_024385505.1 Arthrobacter zhaoxinii | reverse complement strand
TCCCATTCCGAACCCGGAAGCTAAGACCCACAGCGCCGATGGTACTGCATCCGGGAGGATGTGGGAGAGTAGGTCACCGCCGGACAATATTTGAAGGTTGAGCCCGTACCAGTGTTGGTACGGGCTCTTCCTGTTTAACCAGCCCTGTTCAGCACCTCCACGGAACCTACCGGCGGCCCACCGGCACCGGGGTGGAGTCGGACCAGGCGAGGCACTGTGTTTCTTCCGACACCCCGGACAAGTCCAGCCGGCCCGGCGTGGTCGAAATGGTCCGGAAGACGCGGTAAGATTAAGGAGCAGAAACCCGAAAGGGCAGCCTGTAATCAGAGATTTCCCGATGCGTTGTCGTCGGGGCTAGGGTTACGGCGGTCATAGCGTGGGGGAAACGCCCGGTCCCATTCCGAACCCGGAAGCTAAGACCCACAGCGCCGATGGTACTGCATCCGGGAGGATGTGGGAGAGTAGGTCACCGCCGGACATACGTTGGGATAAGGATCCGCACAAGGATGTGCGGGTCCTTATCTGTTTAACTGCACCTGCCGGCCCGCTTTCCTTCGGCCGACGCTCGACCCGCTGTGGAATGTACGCAAGCATGGTCCGGTGGCCGGCGAAAACAGCAACAGTCAGGGCTTCGCTCGAGCAAATTCCGGTCCGGACCTGGACCGCACCATGTTCTTCAGCGATGCCGTCTTCGCTATCGCCATGACGCTGCTGGCCGTGGACATCCGGGTTCCACAGGTGCCGGCCAACGAGCTTGGGGCGGCCGTGGCCGCGCAGCTTCCGGAGTTCGGGGCTTACGTCCTGTCCTTTGCGGTCACTGCCGCCTATTGGCTTAGCCATCACCGGCTCTTCCGGCTCCTGAGGGGATTCACCGGCCGGCTGCAGCAGTTGAACCTGGTGCTGCTGCTGTTCGTCGCCCTGCTGGGATACGCCACAGACATGCTGGCGTTCTACGGAGACCAGGTGCTCGGCGTCGTGATTTATGCGGCGGCACTGGGGCTTATCGGCACCGCCAATACCGGGCTATGGATTTACTGCAGCCGTGTGGGCCTTTTCCGGGATGACGTAGATCCCCGGCTTCCGGCCTTCGCGCAGGTCCGCGCCCCGGTCACCCCGGCGGTTTTCCTGGCCTCGATCCCCATTGCCATTCTGTGGAGTCCGCAGGCGGCCACCTGGTCCTGGCTGGGAATTGTCATTATCAATGCCGCACTCCACGGCCTCGGGCGTAGGCGAACCAGCTCAGCCTAAGCGCTCCTCAAGTGGGGTCATGGCGCCGATTCGGTGGTTTGGCCCTGCGTCGGGTAGTCTTATATCTGCTTCTACGGGAGCAAGCCTGGAGGATTCGCCTAGCGGCCTATGGCGCACGCCTGGAACGCGTGTTGGGTTAACGCCCTCGGGGGTTCAAATCCCCCATCCTCCGCCAGGACAAAGAAACACCCCGGTCTTCGGACCGGGGTGTTTCTCGTTAACCGGCAGGCTGCGTCAGGAGCGGAGCGCGGTACGCGTGGCCACCGCAATGGATCCGAACCCAAGTGCCGCCGTCGCACCTGCGAGGCCGAGGTACACCGCCGGCACGATCGTGGGCAGCGGCAGCCCGGAGACGCTGACGGCTATCCCTATCAGCGGCGGCAGGGCCAGGACGGTGCCGATAACGACGGCGGCAGCGACAATCAGCAGCGACTCCGCCCCCGTCATCCGGCGCAGCTGGGTATCCGACGCACCCAGGGACCGCAGCAGCATCATCTCCGGCCGCCGCCGCGCCGTCGCCATGACCAGCGTGTTGACCACGGAGACGGCGAGATACCCCAGCAGGACCAACATCGCGATAACCGACGCCCACGAGTCGGCATTCCGTTCGGCAGCTCCGGCTGCACCCAGCTCCTCCTTATCCAGAAGGGTCAACCCCAGACCGTCGACGGCGGCGGCCAGTTCCCCCGGATCCGCATCCGGCTCCGCGGTGACCAGCAGATAGTCGTTCAGTCCGGTGGTGGTGTGGCTGCGCAGCGTCTCATTGGCCACCGCCACATCCCCGAATCCCAGCCCCCGCTCATACGTGGCGACGACGGCGGCAGTCGCCTCGGTGCCGTCCCCGTAGTAGAAGGCAAAGTCCTCTCCCACGGATGTTCCGGCTTCCCGGGCAAGATCCGCGCTCAGCGCTACCGTGCCGGGTTCCGCCAACCGGTCCAGCGAACCCTGCGTCACGTCCAGGTCCAGGGTCCCGTCCAACTCCTGCGGGGCAAGACCCTGGATGGCGTACGGCTGCACGCCGTCCTCCATACCTGCGAAGCCTGCCTTGGCGAGAACCGCGGAGCGGGCCACCGGCGACGTCGCCTCCACACCGGGGAGGTCAGCCACCTCCTCAGCGAGTTCCTGGGAGACCCCGGTCCCGGGAGCACTAACCAGATACCCGGCCACCACCCCGTCACGGGACTGGCGTTCGGCTTCCGTTGCCACCGTGGCCGGCATAAAGAACTGCACGGATCCCAGCGCGATGGCCAGGGCCAGCGGAACAATCCCCGAGGCGAGCCGGCGCGGGAAAGCGGAGGCGTTGGCCTGCGCCAGGGCGAGCGAAGCGGAGGGGCTGCGGCGGACGAGCGGCTGCACCAGCTTCAATGCGGCCGTCACCAGCCAGGGCCCCAGCAGGCCGGCACCGATCATCAGCAGCAGGATGCTCGAGGCGGCGGACGCCAGCCCGGCCGTGCCGGGGAGGGCAACCGGTACCAGGGCCGCGAAGAGGCCGGCACCCAGCAGGGACAGTCCGGTGATGACGCGTCCGCGGCCCAGCCGGGATGCTTCCGTCACGGAGTCCCGCAGGGCCGCCGTCGGCGCCGCACGGACCGTGCCCCGGGCCGAGACGAGCGAGGCACCCACCGCAGCGGTGATGCTGACCGCTACGGCCGCCAGAGCCGGCAGCGGGCTGAAAGCCAGGACGAAGGTCTCCGGAAGCACCCCGCCGGCAGCGAACTGCTGGCCGAGGAACCCCGCCAACAGGTAGCCGGGCGCCGCACCCAGTACAGCGGCCGCGCCGGACACCAGCAGGACTTCACGCATCACGAGGCCCAGGGTCTGGTTTGCCCCGGCACCCACAGCGCGCAGCATCGCGAATTCGCGCCGCCGCGCCATGATGGACAGGGACAGGGTCCCGGCGGTCACGAACACCGCGGTCATAACGGCCACCCCGGCCAGCGAGCCGCTGAGCAGCAGCAGCGTGGACCGGGCGGCGGATCCGCCCAGGTTTTCCACGTCTCCGCGGCGGTCCCCGGTATAGCCGACGACGTCGGCCACCTGTGCCTCGATGTCGGCGGACAGCTGCGTCGGCCGGACGCCTGATTCGGCGATGACGCCCACGGTGGCCACCGTGTCTCCGTGCGGCCACAGGGCTCCCGCACCGGCGGTGCTGAGGAAAGCGGCAGGACCGGTGTCCACGCCCGCTTCCGCAGCGGCGAGGCCGGACACGGTGTACTCCGTCGCCTCCCCGCCGTGGGTGAGGATGAGCGTGCTGCCCGGGTCCACCCCGAAGGATGCATCCGCCACTACCTCCGCTGTGCCGGAGGGAGCTTCGCCGGCGGTCAGCGTGTAGGGCGTCAGGGCTGCGGAGTCCCAGGCGGCGGCGGAGACGGCCGTACCGTCGGTGGTGGCCAGCGGAAGGTCGATGGTGCCGACGGCCCGGTCAACTCCGGGGACGGCCGCGATCTCGTCAACGACGTCGGCGGGAAGCAGGACACGCTCGGCGAAGGGTGCGTCCATGTCCTCCACCACCGGATGCGCCTGCGGGGCTCCCACAACGACGTCGGCCCCCTGCAGGCGCTGCGGAGCGATGCCGCCGCGGGTCCCGGATTCAATGAGGACGCCCATCGCGGTGATCAGCGCGGCGCACAGGAACACGGCTACGAAAACCCCGGCGAACCCGCCGCGGTGGTGCCGGATGGATGCTTGGGCAAGGGTCCACATGTCAGTGCTCCCCAAGGGTGGCCATGCGTTCGCTGACATCAAGGGCGGTGGCTCCGGTCATGCTGCCGTCGAGGCGCCCGTCCGCGAGGAAAAGCACGGAGTCCGCAGAACCCGCGGCCACGGGATCGTGCGTCACCATAATGACGGTCTGGCCCAGGGCCGACACGGTGTGCCGCAGCAGGTCCAGCACCTGGCGTGCCGTGACGGAGTCCAGGGCTCCGGTGGGCTCATCAGCAAAAACGGCGTCCGGCCGGGTGATCAGCGCACGGGCAATGGCGGCCCGCTGCTGCTGCCCTCCGGAGAGTTCCTGCGGCTTCCGCTCGCCCAGGCCGGCCAGCCCCACCGCTTCCAGTACGTAGTCCAGCCAGACGGGGTCCGTTGCCCGCCCGGCCAGCAGCAGCGGCAGCGTGACGTTCCGGGCCACGGTCAGCTGGGGGAGCAGGTTGTAGGACTGGAAGACGAAACCGACGTGGTCCCGGCGGAAACGGGTCAGGGCCTTGCGGTGCAGGCGGGAAATTTCAGTATCCCCCAGCAGCACGGTGCCGCTGTCGGGGGCATCGAGCCCGGCAGCGCATTGGAGCAGGGTGCTTTTACCGGACCCGGAGGGCCCCATCACCGCGGTGAAGGTGCCGGCCGGAATGGCCAGGGACACCTCGCGGAGGGCCGGCACCGTGGTGTTGCCGGAACGGTAGCTTTTGGACACGCCCTGCAGCTGCAGAGCTGCGGGGCCGGAGAATTCGGAGGCGTCGGTGAACATCGGGTCATCCTTTGGTCGGGCCGGGGAAGGGAGGGGAAGAACGGGAAAACTTGCTGACTCCGACGCTACGGAGCGGGAAAAGGAGATCCGATACAGCCAACAGCCCGGTTTGGGGTATAGCTGGCTATACCGACAGCGGGAATCCGCTCGGGCATAATTCATCGGGTGAGACTCCCCGAGCGCGCCAGGACCCGAATCCGGGCTACGGGTTTCCTTGTGCGCGAGGGCGGCTACTGGTTCGTGTCCCTGGCCGTCCTGCTGGCCGGTATTGCGCTGCTTCCGTTCGTGGCCCTGGGGGTGGGCCTGTACGCGGTTCCGAGCTTCCTGGAGATCCTGAACCGTTTGGCCGCCCGGGCGCAGACCCGCTCGGCAAAGCGGGCTTCCGCCGTCATCCCCTTTGACCGGCGCCGCCTCACCGGCCGGTATTCGTTCACCGAACTGGCCGCCCTGCTGAGTGCTCCCGAAACCAAGCGGGACCTGTCCTGGCTGCTCTTCCACTGCGCGTTTGCCGTACTGGCGGCAGCGCTGGCCCTCGCGCTTCCCTTTGGCGCGGTACTCTATGTCGCTGCGGCACCCCTGTGGCAGCTCTTCCCGCCGGACGCACCGCTGGAACTGACCATCTTCGTCCGCAGCTGGGCCGACGCCCTCCTGATGATCCTGCTGGGACTGCTGTATGCCGCCGGGGCGTGGGTGCTGCTGCCGTGGCTGGCACGCCGGTTCAGCGAAGCCACCCTGGCCATCCTCTCGCCCCGCCGGTACGCGGACCTGGCCCGCCGGATCTCCGACCTCTCGACCGCCCGGGCCAGCGCCCTGGCCGCCCACGCGGCGGAACTGCGCCGGATTGAACGCGAACTGCACGACGGCGCGCAGAACCGGCTGGTCGGCGTCGTGATGATGCTGGGACTCGCCCAGCGCGCCGCCGAAACCGACCCGGCTGCTGCCGTGCCGTTCATCGGGCGGGCACAGGACGCCGCCTCCGAGGCGCTCGCCGGACTGCGCGCGGCAGTGCACGATATTTATCCGCCGGTCCTGGATGAACTCGGTCTGGGCGGTGCAGCCTCCGCACTGACCAGCCGTTCGCCCGTTCCGTGTTCCCTGAATGTGGAGGGCCTGCTCCGCGCTCCCGCGGCGGTGGAATCCGCGGCCTACTTTGTCCTCGCCGAGGCCCTGACCAACGCAGCCAAGCATTCCAATGCCTCACGGATCGACGTGGTGCTGCGGACCGAATCCACCCCTCGAGGAGATGTCCTGGTGGTCCTGGTGAACGACGACGGCCGGGGCGGCGCGACGGTGGACCCGGGAGAAACTGCCGGCACCGGGCTGGCCGGCATCGCCCGCCGCGCGGCGGCGTTCGGCGGCAGGCTGGTGCTGAACAGTCCCGGCGGCGGACCAACAAACATAAGAGTGGAACTGCCATGCGCCTTCTGATCGCCGAAGATGATGCCCTGCTGCGCGCGGGCCTCAAACTGCTGCTCGAGAGCGAAGGCTTCGACGTGGTGGGTTCCTGGGACAACGCCGATGACCTGCTCGAAGCCTTCGAACCGGGCAGCGCCGACGGCGCCGTGCTGGACGTCCGGATGCCGCCGACCTTCACCAACGAGGGCCTGCGGGCCGCCCTGGAACTGCGCTCCCGGGTCCCGGACTTTCCGGTGCTGGTCCTCTCCGCCTATGTGGAGGACCGCTATGCCAGCCGGCTGCTGGCCTCCGGAGCCCAGGGGGTGGGCTACCTGCTGAAGGAACGCGTGGGCAACGTCGGCGAATTCGTGGACGGACTGCGGCGTGTGGCCGCCGGCGGGACCGTGATGGACCCGGAGGTCATTGCCCAGCTGTTCAGCCGCCGCAGCAGCCAGGACCCCGTCCGCTCACTGACCCCGCGGGAATTCGAAGTGCTCGGGCTGGTGGCCGAAGGGCTAGGCAACACCGCCATTGCCTCGGCCATTTCCGTGTCCGAAACCGCGGTCAGCAAACACATCGGCAACATCTTCGCGAAACTCGGGCTGGCCCAGTCGGACAGCGGGCACCGCCGGGTGCTGGCCGCCCTGGCATACCTGCGCTCCTGACCACCTGCCGGCCTACCCGCATGCAGGTTTTGTCCCGGGTCTTGTTTCCCGGACGGCACCGGTGACAAGGTGTGATGCACTACAGCCGGGCGCAGGAGGACACACGTGGAACAGGGCGGCGGAAAGGTAGCGCTGATCACCGGTGCTTCGCGGGGGATCGGCCGGCGCGTGGCGGAGCGGCTCGCTGCGCAGGGAACCGCCGTCGTCGTCGGTTACCGCCGGAACGCGGAGATGGCCAAGGACGTCGTTACCCGGCTGCAGGAACTCGGCGGCGGCGGGATCGCGGTGCAGGCGGACGTGGAGAACCCCGAAGACATTGTCACGCTCTTTGATGCAGCAGCGGACGAATACGGCCGGCTGGATTACTTCATCAACAACGCCGCCGCTGCCGCGTTCAAGAACGTGGTGGACCTGAAAACCCACCATCTGGACCGTGCCTACGCCGTAAATGTGCGTCCCTTTGTCCTGGGCGCGCAGGAGGCGGTGAAGCTCATGGACGACGGCGGCCGGATAGTTGCGCTGACCAGTTACGGCAGCACCCGGGCCTTTCCCACCTATGCGGCGCTCGGCTCCTACAAAGCCGCCGTGGAGTCCTTCGTCCGGTTTATGGCGGTGGAATTCGGCCCCTACGGCATCACCGTCAACGCGGTGAACGGCGGCCTGATCGAGTCCGATTCCCTGGACTACTTCTACTCCATGGACGGTATGGCCCCGATGGACAGCGTCATTTCCCGGTTGCCCGCCCGCCGTCCGGGCACCGTCGACGAGATGGCCGCCGCGGTGGAGTTCCTGCTCTCCGAAGGAGCCGGATACACCACCGGGCAGGTCCTGGCGGTCGACGGCGGCCTGTCGGTCATCGCTCCGCCGTTCCATTCCGAGGCGTCCGGTCCGCCGGTCGCACTGCCGGAGAAGCCCACCCGGGGCGGCAGCCGGTAACCAAGCCGTATGGATTGAAAGGAAGCATCAGTGAGTTACGATCCCGCCCGCTACCGGAACTACTTCGAACACTCCCTGACCTACGCCGCTGGGTTCTCCCGCAACGTGGCGCGGTACTCAGACCGGGTTGCCCTGGCCGATCCGGTGACGGGCCGGGACTTCACGTACGCCCAGCTGGGGGATGCCGTGAACGCCGTGGCCCGTGCACTGGCCGAACGCGGCGTCGGGCGCGGGGACCGGGTGCTCTACCAGCTCTACAACAGTGTCGAGTTCGCCCTGCTGTACCTGGCCACCCAGCGGCTTGGGGCGGTCAGCGTTCCGGTGAACTACCGGCTGGCACCGGCGGAAACCGCGCACATCCTGAAGGACAGCGATCCGGCAGTGCTTATCGTGGACGCCGAGCACACCGACGCCGCGGCGCAGGCATTGGAGCTGGCCGGGGTTTCACCGGTGGTCCTGGTGGCCGGCGGTGGCGATTCCACGCAGTGGGGGATGGGATCGGGGCAGCTGGGACAGGACTTCGACGCCGCCGTCGACGCCGCGACGGGGGACCTGCCCGAGCTCCCCGCGGACTTCTCCACCTTCGAGGAAAGCACCCGCTTCTACACCTCGGGCACCACGGGCATGCCCAAGGGAGTGCCGCTGCCGTCCATCGCCGAGCTGATGAGCGCCCACGACGTGATTATGCACTTTCCACTCAGTCCGTCCGACCGCACCCTGAACATGACCCCGTGGTTCCACCGCGGCGGCCTGCACTCCGGCGGGCCCAACCCCGTGTTCTACATCGGCGGGTCCGTGGTCCCGATGCGCAGCTTTAACCCGGCAACAGTGCTGGACTGGGTAGGGGAGCAGGGGCTGACCTATCTGATCGGTGCGCCGACCACCCTGGAGATGATCGCCGTCGAGCAGGAGAAGACCCCGCGGAACCTGGAGACCCTGCGCGGCATCGTGACCATGGGTGCACCGCTGGACCGCGCCGCGGCCATCCGGTACCAGGAGCTGCTCACGCCGCGGATCTTCAACGGTTACGGAACCACCGAGGGCTTCTGGAACACGTTCCTGCGTCCCGAGGACCTCCCCGCCCATGCCGGCAGCGCCGGGCGCGCGTGTACGGACGACGACGTCGCCGTCGTCCGCGTGTTTGAAGGCCGCCGCGGGCAGCCGCACGAACTGGCCGCCCGGGACGGCAGCGAGATCGGCGAAGTGATTATGCGCTCGCCGAAATCCGGGTTCAGCTACGCCAACCTGCCGCATGTGGAGGAGGAGAAGTTCCACGACGGGTGGCTCTACCCCGGGGACATGGCCACCTGGGATGCGGAAGGCTACCTGACCATCATGGGTCGGACGGATGACATGATCATTTCCGGAGGGGAGAACATCCATCCGGTGCAGGTGGAAGCCGCGCTCGCGGACCATCCCGGCGTCCTCGAATCCGTCGTCGTGGGAGTGCCGGATGACCGGTGGGGGCAGCGTGTGGTGGCGTATGTGGTGCGCCGGGACGCGGAGCTCGACGCCGACGGGCTGGACGCGTTCTGCCTGGCCCATCCCGGGCTGGCCGATTTCAAGCGGCCCCGGGGCTACCGTTTTGTCGACGAAGTGCCGATGACCGCCACCGGAAAGAAAATGCACTACAAGGTGGCGGATTCCGCAGCGCAGGACTGGCTGGATGGTCGGATGCACGTCCCGGCGCCGGCCCGGAAGGCGGACTAGATGGACGAGCGCGTGGTCATCACCGGCATGGGGGCGGTGACACCGCTCGGCGGCACCTGGGGCGAAACCTGGGCGGGACTGAAGGACGGACGCAGCGGCATCGACAAAATCGCCGCCTTCGATGCCACGGAATTCCCCACCCGGATTGCCGGAGAAGTGAAGAACTTCGATCCGGCGCAGTACCTGCCGGTCAAGCGCCTGCACCGGTCCTCCCGCGCCTCCCAGCTGGCGGTGGCGGCCTCACGCGAGGCAGTGGCCGACGCCGGACTTGGCACCTCCCTGGAAGACACCGACGCGGCGGTGATCATCAACAGTGCTGTCTCCGGGTATCCGGAAATCCAGGCCGCCACGGAGATTTTCGGCCGTGACGGTCTGCGCCGTATCAGCCCCAGCTTCGTGGCGTCATCGTTGACGAATATGCCGGCCTGCGAGGTGGCCATCGACCTGGCGGTCCACGGACCGGTGAACGCCAGCGCCCTGGCGTGTGCCAGCGGAACTCAGGCCCTGCTGGAGGCACGCCGTACCCTGCTGGCCGGCGACGCCGACGTGGTGGTGGCTGGCGGAACCGACGCTGCCATTACATCGGTGATGTTTGCCGGGCTCAACGCTATGCGCGGACTGTCCCGGAACAACGATTCGCCGCAGGAAGCCAGCCGGCCCTTCGACGCGGACCGGGACGGGTTTGTTTTCGCCGAGGGAGCGGTGGTGTGCGTGCTGGAACTGCTCAGCCATGCCCGTGCCCGCGGGGCCGAGGTGTATTCGGAGCTGCTGGGCGGCGCGCTGACGTCCGACGCCTTCCATATTGTTGCTCCGGCCCCCTCCGGACAGTATGCGGCTGAAGCCATCTGCCGCACGCTTGACCGGTCCCGGCTGAACCCGGAGGACGTGGATCTGATCTGTGCCCACGGAACCTCCACGCAGGCCAATGACCGGACCGAAACTCTAGCCCTGCACACCGCCTTCGGCGAGCACGCGCCGTCGCTCGCGGTTACGGCACCCAAGTCCATGACCGGGCACCTCATCGGCGCGGCGGGCACCCTTGGATCTCTGCTCTGCGCGATGGCGATTGGTGAGGGTGTCATTCCGCCCACCCTGAACTACACCACGCCGGATCCGGAATGCGATCTGGACTACGTCCCGGGAACAGCCCGCGAATCACCGGTCCGCTATGCGCTTACCAACGCGTTCGGTTTCGGCGGCCAAAATGCTGTGGCGGCGTTCGGTCCTGTCTGAGGTGCGCAGGAGCGCCCCGGAGGTGCGCCGGAGGAAGGCGGCTTTAATATTTCCTGCGAGTTCTGCGAGCAAGGGAATTTCGTTGCCGCCGTTCCGGCACACCGCAGGGGGCCAGGAGCGCTTACTGGCAGTAGGAGTCGAGCCCGGTCTCGTAAGCCTCCGGATAGAACTCCAGGGCCAACTCGAAGGTATCCTCACTCCACTCGGAGTCCCGGCCACTCCAGGCCGACGACAGGTAGTGCGTACTGAACTCGGGTTCCAGGCGAGAGTTCCAGATGTTCCGTTTTACCGGTGACCGATGCAGCCAACGGTCCGGTTCGCCGGTGCAGGCGGCATCCCAGTACTCCACAAGATCTTGATAGACCATACCGACGGCCAGCCTTCTGCCGTTATCCTTCGCGGCCTCATCGAGAACCCAGTCGGTGTACTGCTGGGCATGCTCCCGCACGCCGGGATCCACGATTTGTTCGGTCTCGCGCTTTTGCCTGTAGGCCGCCATCCCGCGGTGGTCGATGACGGCTTTTTCCCCCACCCGGTCCAGGTAGGCCTGGACTTCCGGCGACGTCATCACCGGGCTGTTCCAGAAGGCCTCGTAATCCGCCGCCGTCAGCTGTCCCGCGGCGTTGGGGTGCGTCTCCAAGGATTCCAGCAGCATATCTGCCTCATGGGTAACCGAGAACAGGAGGTTCATATCGCCCGGATGGCTGCTCTCCGGCGGTATCGGTAACTTGCAGAAACGGGGGAGGGCAGCTTCAAAGGCAGCCGGGTAGACCTTGGCGACCAGGCTGGTTGCCTGTCTCGTATGCTCCTCGGATTCCAGCAACGACAGGACCTGGGGCTGGGTGGTAGTCCAATTTCGAATGGGATGCCCGTTGGCCTGGTAGGAGACGTCGTCCCTGTCCCAGCGGTGGCAGGTCTTTCTGGACAGCTGTGCCAAGTCGTCGTAAACCGCACTCTTCGCACCCTGGACCGTGCCGTGTGAGACGAGCTCGGCTATCTCGTCCGCGGCGGCTTGGGCGTTGGCACGTTTGGCTGGGTCTACGATCTTGTCCACCCTGTACTCCATGTGCTTCACGTCCTCCTGGAGACGCGCCTTCCATCCCTCGTTGATGACGTCCAGCAGTGCAAGGGCGTCCGGGGTGTTCAGGGCAGGTTCAGCCCAGAAGTCCGCGTAGTCTTCCTCGCTGATGTCTGCGGGGAGCGGGTCCGACGCGTCATGCACCGCGCTGCGTGAGGTCACCAGTATGTAGCCTTCGGCCCGGGAATCCGCGGCGGCCTCGGTATACGTCAAGTACTCGACCCACAGATAGGCGGCAACAAGGGAGGTGACCACAAAGAGGCTCACGAGGGTTACGACGATCATCCTCGGGCGGCCGGGACCGCGCTTCGGGGGAGGAGCCAGATAGTCGGGCAGCACGATTGGATGTTCGCTCATCGTGCTGCCTCTCAGTAGGGGTGGTTCCCGCTGAGGAAGCCTACCGCACGGACGAGACTAGCTCCGGCTCGACGTCGGCCGCTGCCGGCTTCTTCCGGTTCCCGGCGTTCACGGCCTTCGCCGCCAGCCACACCGAGACGGCGCCGAGGGCAAGCCCGGCAACCACGTCCAGCACGTAATGCCAGCCGAAGTAGACCGTGGCCAGAGTGGTCAGCAGGACGTAGATCCACATAATCCAGCGGGCCACCTTGGGCAGGCGGGTCAGGTGGGCCACCAACGCGGCGGTAAAGACGATGGAGGTGTGCAGAGAAGCGAACGCTGCAATGCCGTGGACGGAATCGGCGGCGAACGGGTTCGCCAGCACTTCGATCCGGTTCTCATACAGGGAGTCCTGCAGGGATGAAACGGCAGTTTCCGGCAGGTCTCTGAACGGGGCGGCGTCGTAGTAGATCGGGCCCATGGACGGCAGGGCGTAGTAGCTGACGGTGCCCAGGATCCAGTTGAAGGACAGGGCCGTGGCGTACCAGGCGCCGCGCTGCAGGTTGTCGGACCACACCAAAGCTGCGGCGAGGGAGACGGGAACAAAGACCATAAAGAGCATGTAGACGCCGGAGAGCAGATCGGCGCTGAAACCGGTGCCGAGCAGTTCATGCAGGACGTCGCCGGGGAAGTTCCCTCCGGCCAGCCACATGTCCGTGTCCTCCAGCATCGGGTCCGTCAGATGATCCTGCAGGAAGGGCAGGAAGCTCTTCAGGTTCCGGTAGGACATGTAGGCCAGATAGAAGGTGATCAGTCCCGCCACGGCCACCGCCAGACGGGATCCGGACCAACGTGTGCGCAGCACATCGGTGGTCGCGGCTCCCAGCCCGCCCAGCTCACGCCGTCGGGCAATGGCCCGGGGAATGACGTCAGCGGCGATCATCAGCAGCACAATCAGCGGCAGACGGATGTAGCTCGGCCCCAGGAACCCGTCAGGATCCCGGACGGGGAGGCCCGCTACTACGGCGGCCACCAGCATGATCACGGTAAAGGCAGCTGAAACAAAAAGAGGGACGCCGAAGAGGCGGCGCCAGGCAGGGCGGACGGAGCCGGCTTCGATAGTCATGAGACATTTTTATCCCAAGATCGGTATAAACCTGTTATCGGGAGGCCGCTACCATCAGTATGCTTTCGGTCACACCCGCTGCCGGTTCCGTCCGCCCTCCGGCTAAGATGCCTGCGCTTAGCCGGTTCCTACTTGTTAAGGGCTGCGTCGAGCTGTTCCTGGAGGGCGCCGTAATCGACGGATTCCAGTTCCAGCATCCGATTGTCGAGGATCAGTGAGGGTGTGCCGGGGAGCTGGAGGTCCTGGGAATCCTCCAGATCCCGAGCCACCCGATCCCTCACGGCATCCGAGGTGTAATCGGCGCGGAACTTCTCGATGTCCAGTCCGAGGTCCTCGGCATAGGAGACGAAGACGTCCTCGAGGTCCTCCGTGTTGGCGGCCTTCCAGTCCTGCTGGTGCTCGAAGACGGACGCGGCCATCTGCTCCAGGGCACCCTGTTCTGCGGCGGCTTCCACGGCGCGGGCCGCCGGCGCTGCATTCTGGTGTTTGGGCAGGGGATAGTTCCGTACGAGGATACGGACGTCATCTCCGTAGTCCTTCTTGGCCTGTTGGATCACTGTGTCCATTTGGGCGCAGTAGGGGCACTGGTAATCGGTAAACAGCACCAGGGTGGCTTTGGGGTCTGCGGGGTCGGTGATTGCCCTTGCATCAGCGGGAGCCACTTTATCCAGGCGGTCGGCCGGGATGGACGTTTCCACCGACGGGCTGGCCGATGCTTCCGCCGTTGCAGTTCCTCCTGCAGTAGGTTCCTGGTCCGCGCAGGAGACCACCGTGCCGGTGGCGAGCAGCCCGGACATTACCAAGGCGAGGATACGCTTGCGCATGATTCCTTTCGGCGAGGTGTCAGGGGTTTGCGGATCGGCGCGCTGTACGGCCTGCGGTAGCGACTGCCGCTACGGTAGCGGTTCCCGCTACGAGGCTCTGCTGCGCCCACTATTTTCGATGCTCCCACCGGATCCGGCGGCCCGGTAGCCTGCAATCGCGCATGGGTTTATATGCTTTTGATATGGCTTCTTCCTGGCCGAACCTGCAGGTGCTGGAATTGTTCGTTGCCGTGGTGGACGAAGGCAGCGTGGCTTCCGGGGCGCGGAAACTGGGGATGGCCCAGTCCAATGCGAGCCGGTCCATTGCCGAGTTGGAAGCGGAACTGAAGACTGCCCTGCTGGAGCGCAGCCCCCGCGGATCGGTGCCCACCGCAATGGGGCGGCTGCTCGCAGATTCAGCCCGGGAACTTCTGGATGCGGCTCGGCACTTCAACGACGTGATGCGTAACGGCCGCAGCGACGAGGCGATGGAGCTTCGTGTGGGTGCCAGCCTCACTATCGCGGACATGCTGTTGCCCGCCTGGGTGGCCGAGCTGAAGCGGCGGCTGCCGCAGGCCCGCATCGACGTTCGGGTGGAGAACTCGGCGCAGGTTATCGAGGAGGTGAAGCAGGGGAGTCTCCAGCTGGGGTTTGTGGAGACTCCGAATCTTCCGGTAAGGCTGAACGCTTTGGTGGTCCGTGAGGATGAGCTGGTGGTGGTGGTTTCCCCGTCTCACGAGTGGGCCGATCGTACCCGGATCAGCCTGCAGGAATTGGCGCAGACACCTTTGGTGGTTCGGGAACCCGGGTCCGGTACCCGGGAAGCGCTGCAGGAGGTACTTGCCGGGTACGACGTCGTCGAGCCGGCCCAGGTGCTCAGCAGCAATGCTGCAGTGCGTGTTGCTGTTGCTGCCGGCGCAGGTCCTGCGGTGTTGAGCGAACTGGTGGTGCGCGACCAGCTTGCCAGCGGGGAGCTGCTGCAGGTTCCCTTCGAAGGTGAGGGAATCACCCGTCCCCTGACGGCCGTGTGGTCCGGTCCCCGCCGGCTGACCGGAGTTGCGGCCGAGCTGGTGGCGGTGGCGGCTGGCCGGGCTTAGGTTCAAGTCGGCGTCAGCCGCAGGGCCGTTTGGACGGTCTTGCGCATCACTGTCTTGTTCTTGCCGAGGTGGCGCTCGAACGTGAATCCCGCCTTCTCGAACATGGCCCGCGTCCCGTTGTGAAGGAACGAAGACGACGTTCTCTTGCCGGGGGTGACTTCGTTGGGGAACGAGACCACCTCGCCTCCGCCGGCCTGAGCGATCAGTTCGAGCGCACCGTCCAGCGCCTCTCGTGCCACGCCGGAACGCCGGTGGTCGCGGTCGACGAAGAAGCACGTGATGCGCCACGGCGCCGGCTTGGTCTCGTCGGCGTCGTACTCCTTGCGGTGGTAGATCCCCGGCAGCTCGGCCGGACTCCCGTACTGGCACCATGCGATCGCGTCGTCGCCGTCGAAGACAAGAGCCGCGTGTGCTGCGCCTTCCGCCACCAGCCGCTGCTTAAACGTCGGCCGGTCGTATTCGCTTTTGACGGTGTTCTCGGTGTCTCCATGGAAGTACGAGCAGTAGCACCCGCCCCAGACCCCGTTGTGCTTCTGCGCGAGTGCGAGCCATGCCGGGAAGGTTGCCGGAGTAAGCGGCTTGATTACGTGCGACATCGCCATGTCCGTCCTGTTCCGAGTTCAAGAAGGTCAAGATTCGGTCTTCGCCATTGGCGTCTCGGCTACGCACAGGACGCCTGTGTTGCCGTCCTGGTCGGCGATCACGGTGAGCGACGGCGAACTGCTGTCATCCACGACGGTTCCCCCTGCGGCCACGGCAGCGTTGATTCGTTGGACGGCCACCTCGGGGGCTACGTAAACCTCGAGGTGAAACCGTTGACTCTCGTGCTCGTTGACGTCGCCGAACCAGAGGTTCGGTATCCGCCCCGTGGCGTCCCGGATCTCGTCGCTGGGCGACCCGTGGCCCTGGGCGTCCGCGTTGCCGGTCAGCAGGGCGGCCCACACCGGGGCGATGGTCGCGGAGTGTGCCGTGTCGAGGCCCAGTTCAAGGACGCTGACCGAGGCCGGGTCGGCGTCAATCTGGTGGTCCGCAGCGATTTCGGTGATCACTCGCGCGAGGTCAACGTCCTGTTGGGTGACCCATTCGACGACGTGTTCGGTGCCCTCGTTGTCCCGGTAGAGGGCGTCGGCGCTGACCAGTTTGAGGTCGACATACCCCTTGCCAATCGACTTGCCCATCGACACGCTCGGGTGGTGTCCGAGCGCAGTGCCCGCCTCACCTACCGCGGTGACAAACCGTGCTCCGGCGTCGAAGTCATCGACCAGATAGCGGGCGTGCAGTCCTTGGGCCAGCTTGCGCCAATCGGTCAGTTTGGCCTCTGCGATCGCCTCACCCGACAGCATGTCTCTGTTCCGTGACTTGATGTGTGATTCAGCTGCAGCGTTCGAGCTCGTCATCTTTGAGTGCCTCCTGTACGTGTGCGAACAGTAAATCCGGTGTCGGAGGGCTCTACAAGGGAAATCGGCCCCGGAACCCGTGCCATTTACCGCCGTTGACTGGCAGCTAAAGTGGTGCCCGTTGGTTCGTTCCGGGGCGAGGGGCGCCGAAGCATGAATGGTTGTTCCGCCGTGGACCGGGAGCTGCTTAGAACGGTGGTGCGGGTTCCGGGTCTGTCTGCTTCTGGTTCGCCCGTGCCTGGTCCTTTCGCGGGTCCGGTGCTGTGTCCGGTGGTCGGAGTGCCAGGAAAGGTTCGGTGCGGTAAACCCGTCCGGTCGGCGAGGTCCACTCAATCACTCCGGGGGTCAGTTGGCTGGCCTTCCAATAGCCGAGAGTCTTGAACCTGTGATGACGACGGCAGAGGTGTTCCAGGTTCCCGTGGTCCGTGGGGCCGCCTTTCGCCCAGTCGGTGGTGTGGTCGATGTCCGCGTTCGCAGTACTGACCCGGCAGCCGGGGAACCTGCAGGTCCCGTCCCTTGCGCGGAGCCAGCGTCTGAGGCCGGCCGGCACCTTTCTGCGCCTTCCCACTCCCAGGATTTCGCCTGTTACCGGGTCCTGGGCCAAACCGGTCCAACCAGCAGCGTTCCGGGCCAGCCTGCGGGCCGCTTCGGCACTGATGGGCCCGTAACCGTGCAGTTCGGCCGGCTGGTCGTCGGCGCCGAAAAGTGTCTCGGCATTGATCAGGACCATGATCTCCGCGCGCGGCACGACGCTGCCGTCATCGCATCCGGTCCCGCCCGCGCCGGTTTTGCCGGTCCCACGACCCCCGCCCGTCACACTCCCGACATCGCCTCCCGGACCGCGAACACCGCCGGCCCCACCGGTCCCCTTACGGACGTCACTGCTGCGGCCGGTCTCTGCGCTTACCAGTGTTGGGTCGAGCCCGCCCATGAGCAACTGGGCGAGGATGTCCGCGCGCAGCTGATCCGCGGTCCGGCCATCGCCGGCTGCTTGTTCGCCCCGTGCTGCGTTGTTGAGAGACGTGTAAATCTGGTGGGCTTCTGCCGCTTGCAGATAGGCGGAGAGGCAGGACATGCCGTCCTCTTCGCGGTCCAGGGTGACTTTGCGCTGCTCGAACGCGGTCAGGTGCCGTTTGCTGATGGTGTCCGGAAACTTCCTCTCGCGCAGCCGTCGGGCCTTGGCGGAGAACTGGGACCGGGTCTGGCCCTCTGCTGCCTTCAGCAGGTCACTCTCAAATTCCGGTAATGCACCCGCTGGCACGTTTTGGCACTGATCCAGCACCACCTGCGCATGCTGGTAGGAAAAGCGTCCCTCTTCCAGTCCGGTCAGGGTTGCCGTATGGGACGTGCAGAGGCTCGTCGCTTCGCTGAGGAGCCGCTGACCGGTGACTTCCGGAATTTTCAGGATGGCCGCGCATTCGGAAGCTGCGAGGCTAAACGCCAGCCCCGGCTCGATCCGCTCGGAAGGGGTACATCTGTCGTCCCGGAAGAGCTCCCCCATCCGGTTGACCAGGCGGGCTTCCAAGGCCTGCGTCCAGGAAAGCAAGTGCGCCACCCGGGACAGTGCCTGGCCGACCGCCTGCTCGTCGAAGGCCTCGAGGTTCTGCAACGCCAATGTTCCGGTAAAGCCGTCCGGGTACCCCTCGGCAGGACTGCCGGCATCAGTGGCAGCACCCGCGGTGGCAGACTCTGTAGGTGCGGCACCGGCGTCAGGCTCGGAGTTGGAGACGGGAGCGCTGGCATCGTCCGGGGCAGTATCAGTGAGAGTGGCAGCAGTGTCGTCAGCACCGCCGGCAGGTTCGGAAGCGTCCAGATCCACCTTGTACACGGACAGAGTGCAAGGCGTCCGGGGCGCGTCCGCTTCCCCAGCCACGCCCTCCGGCTGCTGGTCTTCGGTTGTCCGTTCGGTGTTCCCGAGCTGATCCATACCCCAACGATTTCACCTGGCACTGACATTTCCGGGCCGAAAACAGGCTCAAAACGTCTCTTCCGAGAAACCGAAAATACCTGTCTTTTGAGCGCTACTACCTGCACAAGAATGAGAACTCCAAGGGCTCTGAGACGAAGCCCGGACAGACTGGATGCCCCTTCTGAATGGCCACTAGAGACTCAGGCTGGGCCGACGCTCCATAGTCCCTACTGCGCGGCGACTACTGCGCCGCCCCCAGCCGTGCAATCCGTTCGCGGGCGGACCGTTCGCTGGGTCCCATCGGGCCAAGCCCGAACCGGATAACACCCAAAACAAGTTTCACGGGAAACTTCATCGGCAGCGGAACCGGACCCAGATGCGGAGCCCGCAACCCCAGCAGCTCCCTGTGCTTCGGCTCCAGGCTGGCCACGGCTCCGGCAAACAGCACACGGTAGCCGATCCGCTGATTGCGCGGCAGGGGAGGACGGCGAAGGAAGCCCAGTGCCTCCTGGACGTAGCCGCTGCTGCGCAGCTGGGGATCGTAGCCGGCCATTTGCTTCCGCAGGTCGGCTTCGGAGCGCGGCGGGTCGGGAATGCCCATCAGCTCACCGGCCACCGCCCAGTCCGCCACATAGGCATCCGCTCCGCCGGGAATCGGACCGCCGTAGCGCTGGTGCGAGGACAGGAACGCATCGGTGAAGGCCAGATGGACCCAGCGGGCAATCTCGGGATCGTTGGCTGAATACGGCTGCACCTCGCCGTCGGCGTCAACATAAGTTCCGTGCACGCGTTCGTGCAGCCGCAGCACCCAGTCGGAGCCCGCCTTGGCAGTGGCCGTGTCCCCGTAGGTGACGGTGAAGATCCAGCGGATGGTTCCGGCGAGCCGGCCCAGCGGATCCGACCGATAGTCGGAGAAATCATGCACCCCGGCCATCGCCCCCGGATGCAGTGCCTGCAGCAGCAGGGCTCGGATGCCGGCAATGATCGGCGTCATGGACCCGTGCACCGCCCACACGGCAGACTCCTGACCGAAGTGGCCGACGTCGGCGCCGTTGGCCAGGTCGAGCTCCCACTGCGGGATCTCGGTGGCGTTGTTGCTGAACGTGCCGATCAGCTGGCGGCGCCAGGACGCGATCGCCCGGGGAGGAGAAAAGACGCTCATCTTCCCCAGTGTCCATCCGTCCGGACCGCTTGCCTAGTGCCCCTAGTGCCCCTTGCAACCGCTCGGTGTCCGGTACTGCCGGACCGCAGGTTACGGGCGCAGGCTACGGACGGGGGCCGTGGTCCGGCGCTCCGTCACGCTGGTGCCGCTGGAAGGCCAGCACCGGTGCCGCTGCGAAGAACAGCAGCGCAGCGAGCCACAGAATGCCCGCGATGTTCCCCAGCGGCCCCATCGTGGCAAGAAGAATGCAGACAACGCCGGCTAGCATCACGGCGTTTACCGCGTACTTGTCTTTCATGTCATTACCTTTCATAAACGCCTAGCGCAGCAGAATGTCCACCGACCGGGAATTGCCCATGGTCCGTTCCATCACGCCGGAACGGTTGGTGACGTCGTCGCGCAGGATTTCCGTGACCGAGCCTAGGAACCGGGAGAGGTCCACCTTGTCCTCCGGCGCGGCGAGCAGCAGCTGGAAGCCGAACTCGTGCAGCGCGTTGATGGACGCCTCGGCAAAGGACAGGGACGACTTAACAAACGCCTCGTCCATCATCACGGTTCCGTACGTGCTGAAGCCCTGGGACACAATGCCCAGCTGGTAGGCCAGCGCCGACGCCATGATGAACGCGGTGAACCGTTGGCCCTCGCCGCCGGACATCAGCGATGCCTGCAGGTTGGTGTAGGTGTGCCCGCTGGCGAGGCGGTGCGTGCAGGTGATGGTCACGTGCGAGCGGACATCGAGCACCTCGGCCCGCCAGCGCTTCTCCTCGGGATCCTTCAGCCGGTCCACCAGGCCCTCGAGCGCGGCGTACCGGGCGTCCATGTCCGCCTTATCCTGCCGCGAACCCATCATGGGCAGCGCATTCTTCAGTTCGGTGCGGAACTTGTGTGCGGCGTCGGGAACGGTGGTGGCGACCTCGATCTCCAGGTGGCTGCCGGCGGAGTATTCCACCCGGCGCAGCACGGAGTTCAGCGGCAGCAGGCGCGAGGAGATGCTGCGGCGTTCCTCGTCGAGCAGCTGCAGCAGGTCGCTGAAACGCTCGTAGGTGCGGTTGTTGAAGTATTCGCGGAACTCGGCTTCGCGCTGCGGCAGGCCCTCGGAAATGATGTCCTCGAAGCGGTCCTCGTACGCGCCGGCGGATTCCACCGAGGTGCCGAAGTCCGAGCCCCACTTGTCGCTGAATGTCTCGAACGTGCGTTCCAGCTTCGCGCGGGTTTCCAGCAGGGTCTTTTCCAGCCGGCCCTGCTCGGTGATCAGGGACCGTTCGACCTCGCCGGCGGCCTCCTTCAGGCGGGCCGGGTCGGTCAGGTCCCCGAAGGGGTCGAACAACTCGGCCAGCGCGGACCGCAGCCCCTCGGACAGGGCCTCGGGTGCCTTCGCCGAGAGCGCGGTGCGGCGCTCGACGGCGGCGGCAAGGTCGGCGTCGAGCCTCGCGGCGTCGCCCTTGAGCACGCCGACCTTCTCGGTGGCTGCGGTGAGGTCCAGCTCGGCGGTGTCGAGTTCGAAGCGGATCTGCTCCAGATCGGCGTTGGCATCCCGGGCGGACTCCAGCCGGTCATTAGCGACGGCGACGGCGGCCCGTGCGGCGTCGGCCGACAGGTCCTCCCAGGTCCGCTCATCGGCAGCGATGGCGCGTACGGCGGCCAGCCGGCGGACCAGTTCGTCCTGTTCCTGCGCATGCTGCCGGGAGAGGTTGTCTGCTTCCTCGAAGACGCCGCGCAGGGCCAGCAGCTCGTTGCCGAGCGCCGCGACGGTGTCCTTGTTGTCAAAGCCCAGGACGTTGTCCGAGGCCTTGGTGTGCCGGTCATCCTTTTCGGTGGTGCTGCGGTTGCGCTTGACCGCACCGCCCAGGCTCACCCCCTTGGCGACGTCGGCCAGCCCGGCCGGATCTTCGACGCAGACGAAGTCGTAGTGCGCGGTGATTTTCCGGGCCACCCAGCGGCCCATCTCCGTGTCCCGGGTGATGAGTTTGGTGATCAGGTCATCCGGGCCGGGTTCGGTGGGGCCGTCCACGGGAACGGAGACGTCGATGCAGCGGACGTAGCCGTGCATGTCGTTTTCGCTGAGGTAGCGGGTGACGGCGGCCATGTGCTCGCCGCGCACCAGCAGGGCGGTGGCGAGGGAGCGCAGGGTGCGCTCTGCGGCCGGGCGCCACTGGACGTGTTCGTTGGGCAGATCGATGAGTTCGCCCGCGAACGGCATGTCCGCTTCGTCGATGCCCGTGGCGGCGCAGATCCGGGCCCGCTGGTCCAGGGAGTCCTGCCGGATGTTGGAGGTGCGGCGCCGGAAGGAGCCGATCTCGTTTTCCAGCTTCGCGATCTGCCCCTTGAGGGACCACGCCTCGCCGTGCGCGTTGCTGCTGCGCTCGCGGGCGGCGTCGAGCTCGGTGCCGAGCGACTTCACCAGCTCCGCGGCGCGGCTGCGGGCGGTGACCAGGCCAGCGGGGGAGAAGTCGACGTCGATCCCCGCCGCGGCGAGCTCGTCCTTCGCGGCGTTTTCCACGGTTTCGCGGGAACGCAGCTGTGCGGCAGCGGCCGCGAGTTCCCGTTCCAGGGTGGCGATTGCTCCGCCGCCCTCTTCGGTGTACCGGGTGCTGAGCGCGTCGCGCTGGTCCTTCAGCGTGGCCCGGCGGGTTTCGGCGGCGGACAGCTCGGAGCGGGCTGCCGCTGCGGCCTGCTCGAGTTTCTCGGCGGTGCGCTGCGCGCCTTCGAGGGCCAGGCGCTGGCGGTAGGCGGGCAGGCCTTCCTTCGCCAGGGCACGGTTGTGCGCCAGGGCGTCGGCGGCTTCGCGGTAGCGGGTGTGCAGTTCGGGGACGGACTGCAGGTGGTCGCGCTGCTGCCGGGCGCGTTCGAGCTGGCGGCGGATGCTGCGCAGGTGGCTGAAGTCCTCCACGGCCTCTTCGGCGGCGGTGAGGGTGCGCGGGGTGTCCAGTACGTTGTTGCGGAAGAAGTCATTGACGGTGCCGCCCAGGCCCTTGCCGGTCTGCAGGATGCGCAGCAGGTTGAAGGCCTTCTCGTCCTCCACACCCAGGGCGTGGCGGTAGCGTTCGGCGAACATCTTGTGCGAATCGAACACGGCCGCGCCGGGCAGCAGGTTTTCCAGGCTTCCCTTGGTGAAGCGGCCGCGCATGCCGGCCTGCAGGGCCTGAAGGTCCAGCGGGCGGTTGTGCACCAGGTAGTACCGGCCCAGGTTGTGCTCGGTGCCGGTGGCGGGAAGGTCCATGACTACAGAGAGGGAGGTGATCTGTCCCAGGCCGTTGTCGAACGTCAGGCAGACCGCGGACCAGGTGGCGCCGGGGCGCTGGTAGGCGGTGCCCGCGCCGTCGTCGGCTCCCTGCGTGCCGAGGCGTCCGCGCATGTAGGAGAACGCGTTGCGCTTTTCCTCGGCGTTGGTGCCGGAGTTGTTCTGCGCGGCCTCGTTCATCCGGGGGCGGGCGTCCATGACCTGGAGCATGGCGTCGAAGATGGTGGATTTGCCGACGCCGGAGTCTCCGGTGAGCAGCGTGCCGGCGCGGTCCACCTTGATGGTGTGGGCGCCGTCGAAGGTTCCCCAGTTGACGATCTGCACGGAGGCGAGCCGGTTCTGGCCGGGGTTGATCAGGTCTCCCATGGGGAGGGTGGTTTCGATGCTCATGCCGGCTCCTCGCCGTCGTTCTCTTCGTCAGCGGGGGTTTTGTCGTCGGGAGTGCCGTCCAAATCCAGGGCGGGCGCGGCTGTGTCGTCCCCCGTGTCGTCCCCGCCGAGGGTCTGCATAAAGGTGATGATGTCGCCGATCTGGCTGTACGGCAGGGCCAGCGGCAGGGCGTTGGAAATGACCCAGACGTTGTCCAGCTCGGTGGGGAGCAGCAGGCGGCGGTCCTGCACGAGCTTGCGGATGGCGGCGTCGGCCAGGTCCTCCACGGACTTCGCGTCGCGCTGGCCCGGGTCCACGTAGCCCTCGAGCACCTCGATGATGTCCTGCCGGGCGATGGTGGCCTCGTTCCCGGTGCCGGTGTGGCGGTCCAGGATCAGCCGCATGCGCAGCAGCAGCAGGGTTTCCTCGCGGGTCATTTCGCGCTGGCGCTGCAGGGCGGAGGTGTGCGGTTCGGCCATTTCCACGGGGCGCAGCAGAGCGACCTTGCGGTCCTCGTCCATGACCAGGGTGAGGAACAGTTCGCTCAGCCGGACGCGCAGCTGCTCCTGGTTGTCCACCACGGTCTCGTAGACGTTGTCCGAGGAGTTTGCGTCCAGGTACGGGCCGCGCAGCAGCCGGATGAGGGCCTGGCGCAGCTTCAGCGGCAGGGTGCCGGTGTCGCCGGGGAACAGTTCCGGGCCGTCGACGAGGAGGTCGCGCGGGGACTCTGTTTCCTCGGTGTCTTCGGCTTCCAGCTCCGGGTCGAATTCCTCCGGGGCTGCTGTTGCTGTGGTCTCGCTCATTTTTCGGGGGCTTTCGCGACGGCGACGGCGGGCAGCAGCGCGGTGCGCTCGCTGCCGTCGATCTGGGTAAAGGTGACGGATTCAAGGGGTTTGCTTGCATCAAAACCGGCCGAGCCGCCGGCGAGCAGGGCACGGATGCTGTTCAGGTGCCGGTGTTCGGGCGGCAGCTGCTCGAACACCTGGGCCACGGTGGCGCTGGCGCGGGTCGCCGTCGCCCGGGAGACGGCGTCGGCCAGCACCCGGCGGTCCGCGCGCGGAGTGCGGACCAAGCGGTGGATGTCCGCCTCGGTGAACTGCGGCGGTTCGGGCAGAGTGCGCGGGGCGGCGTGGTCTTCAGGGTTGTAGACCCGGACCATGCTGAGGGATTCGAAGCCCGAGCCGTGCAGCTGCGGTGCGGGGACGACGGCGGCCCGGCGGCGTCCGCGCGGAGCCTTGTGGATGGCGGTTTCGGCGGCGCGGATGAGCTGGCGCAGTTGCACGGATTCGCGGTACTCGTCGCTCTGCACGTAGGTGTGCATGGATTCAGAGAGCCGGCCGTAGATCCGGTGGATTTCGGTGGCCTGGTCGCGCATGTCGCTGATCAGCCGGTACAGGCTCTGCCGGTCTTCGGGGCTCATGTCGTCGGCGAAGTCCCGTTCCAGCACCTCCGCGATGGCGGCGCGGAAGCGGGCCTGCTGGTCGGCGTCGTTCAGGAAGGCGGTGAAGCCCTCGTAGGTGCGGCCTTCGGCGGTGCTGCGCAGCTTCTTGTCCGCTTCGAGGATTTCTCCCATGGTCAGGCCCTTGGCGGCGTTGGATTCCACCATTTCCTGACGCAGGTCATGGAGCATTTTTTCCAGGCCGTCGCGCATCCGCTTGAAGTCGGCGGGCAGGGCGGCGGCCAGGTCGAGGATGTCGCGGGCGGCTTCGACGGCGGTGTCGTCCGGCAGCGGCGGGGGAGCCTCGCCGGATTCCAGGGCGCGGATCATTTCCTCGCGGCGGGCGACCTCTTCTTTAAGGACGGCGATGCGCGCGGCGGGATCCGGGTTGGATTCCTGCGCGAGGTTTTCCACCCGGTCCAGCAGGGTGGCCAGGCGGGAGGAGTTCAGCGACGTTTTGTCGCTGGTGTAGCCGTCCAGGTAGGAGAGGAAGCGGGCGGAGGATTCGGTGAGTTCGTAGACGAACTTTCCATCCGCGCGCGGGCGGGCCAGGAAGCGGCGGGCCACCCAGTCATCGGCGTAGTTCCGTCCGGTCCAGTCTTCGCGCAGCTGCACGCCGTCCATGCGGAGCCGGTTCAGGAACGAGTCCGTCATGGCGTGGAAGTCGTCCAGCGGAACCCGGGGGCGGGTGCGGGTGAAGGCCTCGCGGAAGAGCGCCGGGATCCAGGCGTTGGCGTTGGTCAGTTTCCAGCCGGGGGAGGCCTGGAGCCGCTGCAGTTCGGCCCAGCGGGCAACGGTGTTCTCGATGAAGGACATTCTGCGCTTTCCGCCCGTGCGGTGGGGAAAAACGGGCCTCCTCGATTTTAGCCGGGTGGGGGAGTGGGGTGGGTCAGGGGCGTGCGGGCTGCCTGTATCGACTATCCCGTTCGATGCGTACACGGCCGCTAATGGCGGACGGTGCTCAATCGCGGTGCTGGTACTTGCGTGGCTGCAAATCAGTGTCCTCGGGGGCTCCTAGCGCCCACAGCCGAAGTGACTTCTACGGTCGAACTAACGAGTGGGTTACGACTAAGTTGCCGCCCATTGCGGCCTCCGCTCCGGACGAACCTAGACGATCAAATGCTGTTTCTTCAAAACCCTTTACGTTAATCACGGAGGTGGGATCGTGCAACGCCCCGCCCCCAAAATTCAGCTTTCATGACAAGCTTGGCAAATGGAACTAGATCAGTTGCTGACCATCTTCGACAAGGTCACGGTAAACCTTAACAAGCTCGAACAAATATGGGATCGAGCAAGCCCACTTTTGCCTGAGGGGCCGTCACGAGGATCCACCCCTGAATACCAAAACTTGGTGCGCGCTTGGGAGGCCCTGCTGCCCGGCCTCGCTCCGATTGACGGATGGAGAATCTCCGAATCGTTACCCGAAATGGATGCGCTAGGACAAATGTTCCTCGATTACGCGGAAATACAAGAGCCTCCCCTTGGGGCCTATGCCGTTCTGGAGAAGCCGTCGGAGGACCTAGCTGAATATCGTTTTCGCTTGGATCAGGCTAGACGTCGCGCCATCGCATCGCGCCTGGAGGAACTGACAGGCCAAGCTACGAGAAGTATTCAGGCGATCACAGCCACGCTTCCCACGATGGACGACTTCATAAAAGCGCAGGGAAAGCGAAACAAGATCGAGACCGACGATACCCGTATGGTGGAACATGCACTGGCCGAGATTGAACGGTTACTCGGCGATACTGTGGAACGCCAGGGTCGATGGGGAGATCTGCGGAGGCACTTACGCTTCAGTGAAGTCAACGATTGGCACGAAATCAATGAGTTTGATTGGCCATCTGTTCGCTTGGATATCGAGGCTGCACGTTTCGGAGAAACAGACCCAATTCCGGTTCCTGAAGTCGATCTAGGGATGGCTGGCCGCGCACGCCCGTCTGGTGGTGCCGCAACAGCTTTGAACTGGGCAGCACTAACGGCGGATCAATTCGAACGTTTGCTCTTCGATATACTGCGGAGCCTTGATGGTTACCAAAATATTGACTGGCTCATGAACACTAATGCAGCCGACCGCGGACGGGATATCTCATTAGAGAGAATCGTTCAGGATGCCGCTGGGTCAACTAGGACCGAGCGCGTGATTGTGCAGGCGAAGCACTACACCTCAAAATCCGTTGGACCAGGTGACGTGCAGGACTCATTGTCGAGGCTCAGTATGTGGCAACCCCCTGTCATCCGGTTTCTAATCATTGCAACAAGCGGTCGTTTTACTGCTGACGCCGTCAGCATCGTCGAGCAGCACAATGGGCTGGGAAAGCAACCACAGATCGAAATGTGGCCCGATAACCGAATGGAGGTTCTTCTAGCTCAGCAACCGACTCTAGCCATCACATATGGGCTTAGGTCATAAATGATGAGGAGTCGCTTCAAGGCAGGGGTTTGAGGCTTCCATGGATTTATTGACCAAACGCTGACTCAGGCCTGCAGCAGTGCCCGAAGCTTGTGCCAGCGGTGGAGCCGCGAGTCTTGAACGAGGGCGACGATCCGTACGCTTCCTTCCTAAGCCTCCGGGAATTCTTTCCGGCCAGCTTTCATCCCCTTGTACGCCGCCACCAAGCCCACAGCTTCTGTCGGGATCGGTTGCCTGCCAGAGTTGAACATCCTGTCGTCGAGCGTATCGTCGCGCAGTCTTATATGACTGGTTCTAGGTGTTTGGACCAACGGGCGCATACAGGTCCCTGGGGCCGCGGTATATCAAGCGGATTCCATGAGAGCTAGTCGTTCGTTGTGCGCGAAGAATACCGAGTCGGTCGGGATTTAGCCGAACACTGGCTTCGCCGAGAAGATCGAACCCGGGTGTCCATATCTGAATAGTGTTTGCGTCGAGGGCAGAGACCCGGAGCCAAGCGTTTTGGACGGGAACCTCTCCAATCCACCGAACTTCCTCAAGGTTGGCGACTGTCCGCTTCCATTGCCGGTACGTAAGTTGACGGGCATGGGAGGTGAATTCTTCCCATGCCCGTCTGGATTCGGGGCTGGGCCAGGCCGTGTCCGATGCGTAAGCGGGGTCGAGGCCATCAATCCATTGACGCATTTCCGCGCCGGAGTAGAAGTCGGCACCAGTGCTGACGACTGCGTTTACAGCGGCAAGCCGATGGTCGAACCCAGAGCGGATCAGGACCGATGCCGACCAGTTGAATGTTCCAGTTTCTACCGCGGTTGCCGCAGCGCCACTTAAGGTGTCGGCAAGTATATTGCCTTGGGCTGTCTCGAAAACTCGAGCGGCCTCCATGCCCCAGACCAGCTTGTAGACTACTCCGGATTCAATGAACTGAGCGATCTTGACGTGATCTCCGGTAAGGTTCGCAAGACTTTGTCCTTGGACCCATAGGCGAAGCACGTCATGCCAGTTGCCAATCAAGTCATCAGGGGTGAATATAGCCAAGCTGAAGATGGCACCAGCAACCTCGACTAAATGATTGGAGGCGGCGTCAAGATTGTCCTCTAAAAGGTCAGTATCGATTTGATTTAGTAAGTTGACTACGTGACCTGAAATCTCCGATAATTTCGACCCCGCATCAGCTCCAAGCCCAGCAAGATACCACCCGCGACGTTGAGAAGGTGTGGATATTACCCACAGATGTCGAACCCGGCTCATGATTAGTTGACGAATGGCTGCGGCAGTATCGCTGTCCCCACGGCGTAGCTGACGTTCCCATAATGAGTCGACGAGAGCATCTGTGAGTATCTGTATGGCGGCGGCCGGATCTGAGTCGTACGCGCCGTCTCCGATAGTGCTGAGGATGCCGATATCAAGTAGCGAAAGATTTTCCCTCCACTCTGACTCAGCTGTGAGCTGGTCTTCAGTCGACTCTCTCTCCAAGATTGGGAGGTTCCAATCGGGGCCTCCCGTCAGGTAGTCAAGAAACGTCTCTATCCTGTGGGAGCCGCTGGAGGCGAGCATGCGCCGTATTAGAGCGATTCCGATCTGTATGAGTCCCGAGTCGAGTGCCTTACCTCCACCGCCTTGAGTCAACTGTCCCCAGTCCCGACGAAGATTGTTGCGCCGGCGGCGGTCCTGCTCGAAGATCGGGTACAGAACTAGTCCCTCAGTATCAATAAACGCACGTCCAGCCCGTCCGATGACGTTAGAAAAATCCGAGCTTTTCAGCAGATCGCGGCCGCGCCTAAGGCTGTGAAACAGCACGCAGGACGCAGAGAGGTTTAGCCCCTGAGCCAGTGTTGGTGAGGCGATGGTGACCTTCAATTTGCCATCATGAAGTAACTTTTCCACTTCCCTGCGGAATGGCCCCGGGAGGGCCCCGTGGTGAACGGCTACACCGAGCCCAAGACACTGCAGAATGGGGTGATCGTCACCGAACCACTCGGCTCCCACGACAAGAGCTTCGCGCAAATCGACGTGATCTGGAAGGAGAGTAGGGACCAAGCCCTGCCTGTGGAGGTCAATGATCGTGCGTGCGTATGGCTCCACCGAGTTGCGCTGCGGACAGAAGACGAGGACGGTCTGGCCTTCCTCGACCAGACGCCAGGCGGTTGCAATGACTAACTCCCGCTGATTCGCCGGAAACTGCCTTCTTCTCCGACCCGTAGGCGGCGCTGCTTCAAAGTAACGGGGGATGTGGGGCTGATCCGCGCCGAGGGTGATCGACAATCTGGCATGGCTCGATTGCCACTCGATCAGGCCAAATCGTTGCAGAGTTGGACGCCAGCTCTCCTGATGCAAACCTTCAGGATCATCGTTTGTTATCCAGGCGACGAAGTCATGCAAGTCAGTACCTGATGGGAATACGGCGGATAGGCAAATAATCCTTCGGTTTGCAGCATCGGAACGGCGCAAGAGCCTCTGAATTTGAGCCTCATAACGTATCTCGCGCTCAGACGCTCCGATCATGTGTCCCTCGTCGAGGACGATCAGTCCGACATCGTCCAACACAGAGGGGTCGGATCGAAGTGCGAAGTCCAGCTTCTCTGGGGTGGCAACTACAATCTCGCTCAGACGCAGGGCATCGCCGTCTACGTCGCTGATGCCTGCACTGCCGTATAGGGAGGACACACGTACCCCGAGAGCGCTAAACGTTCTTGTTAGAATCTGCTCGGTCTGGGCTGAGAGAGCCCGAAGTGGCGTGACATAAATGGTACGGCGCCCACGTGCCAACGCTGCAAGTATGGATAGTTCTGCGATACGAGTCTTACCGGCACTGGTTGGTAAAGCGACGACTAGGTCGCGTCCGTTGGCAAAAATATGGTTCACGACGTTGAGTTGAGACGGCCATAAGTCGATTTCAGAACGTCTCCGTGAGAGGAGATTCTCAATGAAAGTGCTGCGCAAGTAACGCCAGCGGATCGTGCCACTAGCGGCGCCGTCTGGGAAATCAACCGGAATATTCGAGCCGATGCTGGTACGAAACAAGTCACCCACTATCCGACGAGTGAGGCGGTATACCCACCAAGGCCCGGGAACGCTGGCGTCCATGGACGCGCGCTCACCCAGAATCATGTCCTGTACGGCAGTATTCAAGAGTTCGCGGTTTTCTACCTCAATGGCAAAAATACCTTTGGCGACAGCTGAGAGATAGTGCTCACTTAGGAGCAGGGTGATGGGGCCGAACGCGCCCACTTCATTGGCATCATCCTCGGATAGGGTTGCAAGCAAGCTCTCATCTGAGACCCCTTCGAAGGAGCGAAAAAGCCGCGTTCGTTCCTCGATTGCACTAAGGTCGCGCATTATCAGATCTGCCAAGGTGCGTTCCATAGGCGTCAGCTGGCCCGATTCTTGGCTGCCTTCGACAAGCGAGAAAGCACGGGCGGCGTAACCGCCGAGGTGGCTGGCTGCGCCTGCGATGAGTCGATGGAACATCTTGTCTGAAGTGCCGGCCGAATTACGCGTAGCAGATTCCAAGGCGTACGAGCTCTGGATGAACGCAAACCTCGCAACCTCGGCTTGGCTGGATGTTCCATCATTTTCATCGGAGTCCAACTGCTCGAGGAGGTCCAGTCCGTCGGACAATAGCGCGTAGCCATAATTGAGGAGGTCTCCGTCAAGGAAAGCACTAAACTCTGGAGAACCGCTCGGAAGGGCGCCGTCCCGTCGAATCATCGACTGAGCTTGCCCGCGGGCAAGTAGACGGCCACGGAAGCTTGGGTCGGTGGCGGCACTAAGCTCTTCACCTAAACCTTGTGCGTCACGCGCCATCGCTGACCACCTTGTCATAGGTGTCGTTGATGAACTTTTCGTGATCCTGGACGTTGAGAGTGATGGTCAGTTGGGGGACAACGCCAGCATATGTGGTGAGATCTGCAGCCACGTGAGAACTAGGGTCACCACTGGTCAACAAAAACATGAGGTGACTAACCCGATCTGGTCTCACTCCCTCTATCAACTGCAGATGGATCACAGCCTCACCGATTTCGTGATGGGAACTTGCTAAGAGCCGGTGGGCGAACTGCGACAGCGAATGTGGAGACGGCATTTCATCATTCCGCGTTAGCCCTTCCCTGGCTTCCTCGACTGTTTTTTCCCGAGGCGGACTCGACTCTTCGCTTCCGCTCTCACGATATGCACCTTCGAGTTCTCATGGACCCGTGCCGCGAGTACGTCGTCGCCTCTCATGGCCCACTCCTGGTGGTCTCGGTCTATGAGCCGACTTGGTCCCACGATGTATCCGTGTTCCTCAGCGAGATATGCCGTAGCGAGAATCTCGCCCATGTCCCCGGATCGAGAGCTTTTCTTTGTCGGCAGGCGGTTACGAAGAAAAGCAGCTACATTCGGCTTCCCATATCGCTCAGCAATAAGTGCGAGAGCTGTCGTGTCGGCGTACACCTCGGGAAGCCTAGTGGCGATGAGTTCGATACCCGCGTCATCATCCTGCGAAGTAATCGTGCCAACCTCTTTGCTGACCGTGTGGCCATCAATGGCGGTCAGTCCGCTGCTTGCGCACCAATTATTGAAAAGGGTCACGACCCTCACATCCTCCAGACCGTCCCACGCTGTGAAGCTGGAACACAACACTTTTGCTCATTCAAGCACGTCAATCCATAGTTTTCGCGGGAGACAGCGTCGTACATCGAGCAGGTATTTCCACCATTGTAAGAGTCATTTTGGTAACCGACTAACAGAGTTGTAATTGCGGGCAATTCCTCCTTGGGTATGGAGCTTGCGCAAAAATTCTCCGGCGTCCGTGGTTACAATATCCTTCTTATCAAATGGGGGGCATTGGGCAGAATGCAGACTTTCGGAGGACGGCCAAATACCGCTTGCGTTTCGGTCATCCGTTCGAGGGGTGCAGTCCAAAGCTCGGCAGGGCCCGTCCGCTGACCTTACGACAGTTAGTTTGTTAGTTGGGATGTCTACCCTCTCCGCGGCAGTGACCACTTCCGCTAGTTTCCGGCTCAGGTAAACCAACTGCCCTTGGTGAACGGAGTCATGCCCGTGAGTTCCTTGGCACCACATTCGCCATCTAACCCCACAGTATTGTCCGCTGCTTGTGCTCACAGTGGTGGGTGAGCTGCACGACGAGAACATGATCGTCATTGTGATCTGCATGGCTCAGCCCGATGAGCTGAACGAGAGTTGGTCTGTTCCCCTCACTTCTACAGGCTTGGTCCGGGATCAGAGATTATCCGGGGAGGGCCTTCAGGAGGAAAGATCACGCGTGCGCATCCCAAATAATCACCTGTTTCGGAGTGGTACATGTGGACCTCAGCGGCGTAATCCACCGTGGAAGGTTCCTGCCGCTTGTTACCACGGACCCACGAAGCGGCTTTTGTTAGAGACGCCTTGACGACATCAGTGGCCATTCCGGCTACGACGTCCTTGGCCAACACCCCGAGGGAGAGATACAGAAAATTCACAAGTTCTAGGTCAGGGAAACCCCCAAGATTGGACGCTTTGGGCACGAGTCCTAATTCCTGGAGGCCGATACGCAGCTTTTGCTCTGCTGTTTCATCCCCCAAGTCCGGTACGAAAAATACATTCGATACGGTGGGCACTATTCTCCTCTCGCTAAGTAATTGAGATTACGTGGTCCTCCATGGTGGACTCAAGGGCACAGGCTTAACCAGACGTAGTCAGCCGTATCGTCCCCGACCGCAGCACTGGGGTGTCCTGGTGGATGAGGGAGACAATCCGCCCGGTTTCGTCCTGGCCTCGGAAGACCTCCTCCCAGCAGGTATCAGGTACCGCGTCGTCCAGCACCAGGTCCACCGTGGTCTGCTCCGGGTTTATCTCGTGCCCGAGCTGGACCATTCCCTCGCCGAATGGTCCGTCGCACAGTCAGGCGCGCGGCACATTGTTCCAGCCCAGCGCCTCCGCCACTCGGTAGACGGCCAACCACCTTCCGGCGCGCCAGGCACCCGTAGGGAGGCACCCGAAGGGAAAATCCCAAATACGCCGGCGACGGGTTCGTGGACCCCGGCGGCGTCGCCGCCCAGGAAGGGTGGACGCCGTCGTCGTCCTCATCCACCTCCTCAAGTGGGTAGGCCTCGATGACCACCTGCGCCGTCGTCGGTCCCCAGCCCAGGCTCACCACGCCGGCGCGGCACAAGCACGCACCCGCCCCGCCTCTAGCCCCACCCGATCCCGCCGCCTAGACTGACGGCCATCCGCACGCGCCGACCTGAGGAGCAGCATGCCCACGATCGCCGAGACCGTTGTCCACAACCTCGCCGCCAATGGGATCCAGCGGATCTGGGGAGTTCCCGGCGACTCCCTGAACGCGGTGACCGAGGCCATCCGCCGGGAGAAGGGCATCGAGTGGATGCTCACCCGGCATGAGGAGGAGGCCGCGTTCGCCGCTGCCGGGGAAGCGGCGCTTACGGGCGAGCTCGCGGTATGCGCGGGCAGCTGCGGCCCCGGCAACATGCACCTCATCAACGGGCTCTACGACGCGCACCGAAGCCGGGTTCCCGTGCTCGCAATCGCCTCGCATATCCCGTCCGACGAGATCGGCAGCCAGTACTTCCAGGAGACCCGCCCCACCGAGCTGTTCCGCGACTGTACGGTCTTCTGCGAGATGGTCCTGAGCCCTGAGCAGATGCCGCGGCTGCTGGAGATCGCGATGCGGACGGCCATCGAGAAGCGGGGCGTCGCCGTGCTCGTGATGGCCGGCGACACCGCCCTGGAAGACGCCGTCGACGAGCGCGTCTTCACGGTCCGCCGCACCGACCCGGTCACCGTGCCCTCGCAGGCGGAGCTGCAGGAGGCAGCCGCCACGCTGAACTCCTGCGAGAAGGTGACGATCCTCGCGGGCGCCGGCGTGGAAGGGGCGCGCGAGGAGGTCCTCGCCCTCGCCGACGCGCTGGGAGCGCCGATTGTGCATGCGCTCCGCGGCAAGGAATTCATCGAACACGACAACCCGTTCGACGTCGGCATGACCGGGCTCCTCGGCTTCGCGTCGGGATACCGGGCGATGGAGGACTGCGACGCGCTGCTGATGCTCGGCACCGACTTCCCGTACCAGCAGTTCTATCCGAAGAAGGCCAAGATCCTGCAGGTCGACATCCGGGGCGAGCAGCTCGGCCGCCGCGTGCCGCTCACCCAGGGCATGGTCGGCGGGGTGCGCGCGACGGCGGCGGCGCTGCTGCTGCTGCTCGAGCGGAAGTCGAACCGCACCCACCTCGAGAAGTCCCTGGACCACTACCGCCGCACCCGCGCACAGCTCGACGACCTCGAGAAGCAGGGCCCGGGCACCATCCATCCGCAGCACCTCGCCCACCTCATCGACGAACTCGCCGACGACGACGCGGTCTTCCTGCCCGACGTCGGCACTCCGGTCATCTGGGCGTCCCGGCACCTGCACATCGGCGCACGACGGCGGCTGATCGGCTCCTTCTGGCACGGCACCATGGCGGCGGCCACCCCGCTCGGCATGGGCGCCCAGGCGGTGGACCGGAACCGGCAGGTCGTGGTTCTCGCCGGGGACGGCGGCCTGGCGATGATGCTCGGCGAGCTGCTGACGGTGGTGCAGCATCGGCTGCCGATGAAGATCGTCGTGTTCGACAACGCGGCGCTCAGCTTCGTCGAGGTGGAGATGAAGGCCGCGGGCATCGTCAACTTCGGCACCGGGCTCGAGAACCCGGACTTCGGTGCGGTTGCGCAGGCGGTGGGGATGCACGGCGAGAGCGTGACGCGCCCGGAGGACCTTGAGGGCGCCCTGCGCCGGGCATTCGCGTACGACGGCCCCGCGCTCGTCTCCGTCGCGGTGGAGCGCCAGGAACTCTCAATGCCGCCGAAGATCGACGCGAAGCAGGCCACGGGCTTTGCGGTCTACGCGATGCGCACAGTGCTCGCCGGGAACGGCCGCGAGCTCATCGATCTCGCAAAGGCGAACGCGCGCCAGCTGCTCTGACGGAGAACTGGAACTCTGACGGACTTATCCAGCGGTGAAATGCATCCGGGCCAAGTTAATGATTTAGCTGTCTCTCTTGCCCGCAATCGCCTCGCACATCCCGAGCCACGCGATCGGCAGCCGGCAGACTCGGCCCACCGGGCTGCTCCGCCCGGGTGTCAGCGGGCAGCCGTCCGCACCCCGCCTAGGAGGCGGCGGTAGCTGCGGTGGACGTTGATCGCGGCCAACGTCGCAACGACTGCCTTGAGCAGGTCGCCGGGGATGAAGAGGAGGACGCCCAGAGCGGAGGTGGACAGCGGCAGTCCCGTGACCAGTGCCGTCCACGGCACGCCGAAGGCGTAGATGACCAGGATGCCGCCCCCGATCACGCTCAGCAGCACTGCGCTGAAACGGGCGGCGCGGCCGGTGCGCCGGATCGCCCAGTACTTCACCAGCACCCCTACGACCAGGGCCGCGGGGATCCAGCCCACTAAGTAGCCGCCGGTAGGGCCCAGAAACACCCCGAGCCCGCCCTTCCCGCCGGCCAGCAGCGGAAGACCGGCCAGCACCAGAGTGTGCAGGACAACCACGGAGAGCATCCCGCGGATGGGTCCGAGCAGCGAACCGGCGAGCATCACCCCGAGGGTTTGAAGGGTGATGGGCACCGGGACAATCCCCACCGTGAGCGGCGGCACGAGCCCCAGGGCAGCGATGAGGGCGGCGAACACGGCCACGAGCACGGTGTTCTGGGTGGTCTGTGAGGTGTCGATGGCCGTGCGGTCCTTTGGATCGGGCTGAGAGTGGGGGACGAGCGGAGCGGCTCGCTAGCGGGGGCAGGAACAGAGGGTGGGGTAGGGCGAGTCAGCGGTGCAGGGGGGACGCGGGTCGCGGTGGTGCCGGGGAATCGTAGCACCGGGCGTCGAGGGCCGCGGCAGTCTCCTGGGCCGATTCCAGCGTGCGCACGAGCAGGGGCACCAGTACTGCCACCGGGCTATGGTGCAGACCGCGGGCGAACTGCGCTTCCCGGACCTCGAGGTACTGGGTGTGGATCTGCGGAATGAACCGGATCGTCATCGACAGGGCCAGGCTCATCTGGGCCGGGTTCAGCCCCAGGCGCCGGGTCGGTGCCAGCACCCGCTCGAACAGGGCGAGCATCTCGCCGAAGGTGGTGCTCAGGCTCACCGCCCAGGCGAACAGGCACAGGCTGAGCAGTCGCAGGGATGAGACCGCCGCGGCCTCCCAGTTCGTGCTGAGCCCCAGCGTCAGGAACACGATCCCGACGATCAGCACCAGCCCTGCCAGCAGCCGCGCCAGGCGGACGAACGGGGTCCGGGTCGCCAAGGCGGTGGCCATGGCCAGGCCGAAGATCGCGAGTTGGACGGCCAGATCGGTCACGGCATAGATGCCGAGACTGGCGGCGAACAGGAAGCCGAACTTCCAGCCGGACGGGATCCGGGTCAGCGGGCCGCTGGGCCTGGTCATCGGTCACTGATCCCGCAGTAGAACTCCACGGCTTCGGCGGGGGCGCCGTCGAAGGCGATCCGACCCTCGTGGACGACCAGAACCCTCTGGTAGCCGACAACGAGATCGAGGTCATGGGTCACCACGATCGCCCGCTGGTCCAGGCCATCGATGGTGGACTGCAGCCGGCGCCGGTTGCGCCGGTCCAGCATGGTGGTGGGCTCGTCGAAGACGATGGTGTCCGGCTCCATGACCATCACGGAGGCCAGAGCCACCAGCTGCTTCTCACCCCCGGACAGGGCGTGGGACTCCCGGTCCCGCAGGTGGCTTATGCCCAGCCGCTCCAGGACTGTATCTACCCGCGCCGTCAGCTCGGCTCCGCCCACACCCAGGTTCTTCGCCCCGAAGGCGAGGTCCTCAAACACGATAGGCATCACGATCTGGTTTTCCGGGTTCTGGAACACGAAGCCCACCCGGCGCCGGATGAGCTTGGCGGCCTTCGCGGTGGAGAGCCCGTCCACCTGGACAGTGCCGCGGGTAGGCAGCAGGAGCCCGTTGAGCAGGCGGACCAGGGTGGACTTGCCCGAGCCGTTGAGCCCGATGACGGCGATGCGGTGCTCATCCAGGGATAAGTCCACGTCCCGGAGCACGTCGACGCCTTCCCGCGTTACCGCGACATTCGTCAGCCGGATGCTCGGGTGCCGTGGCGCTGAAGTCCCTCCGGTTTGGTCGCGGTGCGACGCCGTCGGGAGTGAATGCTTGAACACCTTGTGGGTTCTCCTAGTGAGTCTCCGTAGTGAAATACAGGTGGGAATGCAGGCGGCATCCCGGATTGAACGGTGCTCCGCACCGCGGGCAGCCGTCCACCTTCAGGTAGTTGCGGATGGTGAGCTCGGTCTTGCAGACCCCGCAGAGGACGGCCGCGGCGTCGTGCTCATCAGCCGGCCACATCGCCGCCGCATGTTCCGCACTCTCCTGATGGCAGAGATGGCAGGGGTAGTACTGGCGGCAGCAGCGGAACTTGATCGCGACGACGTCCAGCGGTGTGCGGTAGTGGATACACCGCGTTTGGTCATCGACGGGGCTCCCCAGAATTCGTTGCACCATCATCTTTCCCCGACTCGTTTCATTGAGGTTTCTCCTGGGCCAAGGGGCAGCGCTCACATCGGCGTGTTCCCCGTGGACCCTCTTAACACAAGTTCCGTGGGGAAACGTTTTTGTTCAACCTCGGCCTTGGGATTGTCGATTCGGGTGAGGAGGTTCCGGAGCGCCAGTTTGGCCATCTCGTCTATCGGTTGGCGTACCGTCGTCAGGTCAAGAACTTTCCAGGCCGACATCGGGATATCGTCGTAGCCTGCGACCCAGAGATCTTCGGGCACCCGCAGACCACGCTCTTTTGCTGCGTCGATCACGCCAAACGCGATGATGTCAGTGGCGCAGAAGATCGCATCGGGCGGGTCATCTGCCAGCAGCAGCCGTCCGGCGTCGAGGCCTGCCTGATGGCTGAATTTCGTTTCGGGGGTGCGGTCAGGCGGGATGTGGATTCCGGCATCGGCGAAAACGTCGAGGAATCCCTGACGCCGTTCCCGCCCCGTGCTGACCCATGGACCACCACCGACAACGGCGACGCTGGTACGCCCGTGGGTCAGGAAGTGGGTCGCGATCGACGCCCCACCGCCGGTATTGTCGCCAACCACCTGGTCGCTTGTGATCTCCTCAAGACTTCGGTTGACGAGCACAACGGGAAGGCCCAGCTCAAGGGCGGTGCGCAACGCCGGCGACTCACGCGTTGCGGTCGTGAAGATCAGTCCGTCGATCTGCTTTGAACGGATTGCCTCGATCGCTGCCTGTTCGCTGTTCCCGCCGTCGGATACCCAGAAGTTGATACGGAGGTCAGCGTGGTTGATCTCCCGGGCCAGCGCATACATCATCACGGGATACCAGGGGTTGGTGAATTCACCTACGATGACGCCGATCGTCCCCGAGCGCTGGGTGCGCATGGCACGCGCCTGCGCGTTGGGCACGTATCCGTATTTGGCCATGGCTTCTTCAACCCGGCGGCGGTTCTCTTCGCTCACGCGCGTTGAGCCCTGCACGACGCGCGACACCGTGGCTTGCGACACGCCCGCCAGCCGCGCTATCTCCCTGCCCGTTAGCATCGACATCTCCTCCCCTCCCGTCCGTCGCGATCTGCGGCGCCGTTTCAGCTTCTCACGTCCGGTGGGGTGAGGAATCATGAGCTTCGCGGATCCACCGATGCCCTTGGCATCAGGTGGATCACCGGGAGGTGCCGCCGGGAATCCACCCGGACGGCACCTCGCCCTGCCCCCTCAACAAAGGTCCCTAGATGTCAGATGTAGCAGCCTGACTCTCAAGGAACTTTGCGACGAAGGCGGTGTTGAAGTCGCCGCTGCGGAACACGTCACTGTCGAGGATGCTGGCCTGGAAGCCGGCAGTCGTCGTAACGCCTTCAACTTGCATCTCCTCGAGGGCCCGCAGTGCACGGGAGATGGCTTCCTCACGGTCATTGCCCCAGACGATCAGCTTGCCGATCATCGAGTCGTAGAACGGCGGAATCACGTATCCGGTCTCAATGTGGGTATCAAGACGGACGCCAAAGCCGCCGGGCGCGCGGAAGGACTCGATGCGGCCGGGCCTCGGCATGAATCCCTTGGCGGGATCCTCAGCGTTGATACGGCACTCGATCGCGTGACCGCGGATGTGAATGTCATCCTGGGTCAGGGGCAAAGGGTTGCCCGCCGCTATTTCAAGCTGGAGTTTGATGAGGTCGATGCCAGTGATCATCTCGGACACCGGATGTTCAACCTGGATGCGAGTGTTCATCTCGATGAAGTAGTACTTCCGCTCGATGTTGTCGAACACGAACTCCACTGTTCCAGCGTTGCGATAGCCGACTTCCTGGCACAACGCGACTGCCGCATCAGCAAGACTTTTCCGCAGCTCGCCATCAAGTACCGGCGAGGGGGCCTCCTCGACGAGTTTTTGGTTGCGCCGCTGAGCGGTGCAGTCACGCTCACCCAGGTGCACAGTCGATTGGCCGTCGGACACGACTTGGATCTCGATGTGGCGGATGTCGGTGAGGTAGCGCTCGAGGTACACCGAACGGTCGCCGAAGGCGGTCTCCGCCTCGGCCATAATCTCGCTGAGATCCCGTTCAAGCGTCTCCGCCGATTCGACAACCCGCATGCCGCGGCCGCCGCCGCCCGCGGAGGCCTTGATGAGCAGGGGATAACCGACGTCGTTTGCCACAGCAACCGCCTCGGCGTGCTCAGCGATGGCACCGTCCGAGCCGGGAACTGTCGGAACGCCGGCACGGCGTGCGATCTTCTTGGCCTGGATCTTGTCGCCCATGCTTCGGATGATGCTCGAAGTGGGGCCGACGAATCCGACACCCTCGGTCTCGCACATCTCCGCGAAATCCGGGTTCTCGGCAAGGAAGCCGTAACCGGGATGAATCGCGTCGACTTTGAAAGCGAGTGCGGCGCTGATGATGGCACGCGGGTCTTGATAGCTCTTCGCCGCGCTGGCCGGCCCGATACAGACCGCCCGGTCCGCAAGCTTCACGGGAAGGGAGCCCCTGTCGGCCTCGGAATAGGCCAAGACGCTGGTGATCCCCAGTTCCTTGCACGCACGGATGATGCGGAGGGCGATCTCGCCCCGGTTGGCGATGAGAACGCTGTTGAGTTGCTTAGACGTCACGCTTGATCACCATCATCGGCTGGCCGAACTCGACCGCTTGGTTGTTCTCCACCAGAATCTCGGTCACGACGCCGTCAACCGTGGCTTCCACGTTGTTCATCAGCTTCATGACCTCAAGGATGCCCAGGACAGAGTCCGGCGAGACACGCTGCCCCACGTTGACGAAAGCGGGGGCCCCCGGCTTGGGGGACGCGTAGAACGTTCCGACCATCGGTGCAGTAATGACCACTTCGTCCTCCGCGGCGGGAGTTGCCGTCGGCTTGGACGGTACGTCGGCGGCTGCAGGGGCGGGAGCTGCCGCGGCCGACGGCGCTGCGGCCGGTACGGGGGCGGGCTGCTGCGGCGCGGCGACGGGCGCAGGTGCTGCGGGGGCCGGCGCCGCGGGTGCCGCGAGGGTGCGCTCGTTTCGGGACACAAAGAGCTCGACGTCGCCGTACTTGATGGAGAGCTCGCGCACGTCGGGGTTGACGTTCACCCACTCGACGAGGGACTTGAGCTCGCGGACGTTAGGCTGGTTCAGCGTCATGGTTAGTTCTCTCCTTTGAGGATGTTGATGTGCAGGTCTCCGGCGGTCAGGGAATTGACTCCGGGCCTGCCGTTTTCGTAAAGCGCCTTCACGATTCCCAACAGGGGCATCGGGATTTCGTCTGGATTGCCGCCTTCGGCCACGGTCTTCTTCATTTCGTCAACCTGATCGCCCGCGAACATCGCGCGCAGCAGATGGAACTCGATGGGCTCGTCGGGGTACTGCGCGGCAAGGTCATCGAGCATGGGCTCAGGTTCCGAGGGCTCCAGCGGGATGTCGGAAGCACCGTTGTCGATGATCTTCTGCCGCAGCTCGGGGTCGATTTCGGCAAGCAGTTCACCGTAGTACCCGAGGACGTATTTTTTGATCTCATTCGGCACGATCTTGTATCGTTCACCGATCGAGACGTTCATTGCCGCCTGGGTGCCCACGAACTGGGCGAACGGGGTAATCATGATCGGGTAGGCAAGTTCGGAGCGTACCCGGGCAATTTCGACCAGCAGCTCTTCATAGCGATCCCCGAGTCCGGCGGTCGCGAGCTGCGAACGGAAGTTCGACAGCATCCCACCGGGGGTTTGATGCATGAAGTGCATCCCGTTGTATTCGACCGGCTCGCCGAGCGGCTTATCCTCGGTTTCAGCGATCGTGCGGATCTTGTTGCTGATCTCACCGATCTTCGCGTCATCGAGCTTCACCGTGTAACCCAGGGCACGCAGATCGCGAACCACATTCTGCACGGAGGGCTGACCGTTTCCCGCTGCGAGAGGGGCGACTGAAAGGTGCAGCGAGTCGGCGCCGGCCTCTGCCGCTTCGAGGCACACCAGTGGTGCCAGGCCGGTGAGCGAGTGCGTGTGGACTTCGAGCGGACGTCCGCCCATGACCGCTTTGAGCGCAGGGACGAGCGAGCGGATGCGTTCGGGCGTGAGCAGACCGCCCGCATCCTTGAGCATGATGCGGTCCACGTCCGCTTTCTCTATGAGCTCCTGCGCCTTCGACACGAAGAGTTCATCGGTGTGAACAGGACTCTCGCAGAAGGAAACCGCGCCGAATGTTTCAGCTCCCAGTTCCTTTGCTCGGCGCAGTCCCGGGGCGATGTTGTCGATGTCGTTGAGTCCGTCGAAAGAACCGATGACCCGGAAACCGTTCGCGTACAGGCGTTCGACCCAGGCCATGATCACGTCATCGGGAAGGAAATCGAAGGCCGCGATATTGCGTGAGCGGATGAGTGCCCGGAACTTGGTGTTCGGGGCGAGCTCATGGGCCCTCCGCACACGTTCCCACGGGTCTTCCTTGAGGTAGCGGACCGCGACGTCGAACTGGATGGGCGCAACGAGATCGACGTGCTCATACCCGACCGCATCGAAATCGGCGGCAAGCTGCTCAATGTGTTCGGTCCGCATCCTTGTGGCCCAAATGCTCTGATGTCCATCACGCAAAGTGGTGTCGATGATCTTGATCTCGCGACGGCTGTTGGCGGGGCGGCCGCCACGGCTCATCACGGACGCAATGGTTTCCGTATCGTTCGTCAACTCTGGCCTCGTTCCTCGGCGTCGTCGGGGCCGCCGTGTTGGTGAAATCGTATTCACGCCCTATGAAATCGTATTCACAACGCGACGTCAACCCCGTAATGTGACATTTGACACGTGCACCCCATGTCGATGAAACTGACATCTCGTTGACGGCGGACGAGGCCCGGAGCCAGCGGTTGATCACCGCTGCCGACACCCGGCCTCAACCTCGGTCGGTCGTTGCCGCCTGCATCCAGGGGTGGCGAACTGTCCGGGCAACCTTGCTCAGTAGCCGGTCGGCCGGCCCCGGATTGCACACGATCAGCTGCTGAGTATGGCATTTCATCTTCACAAGGATGTGACTAATCGTCTTGTCGTCCGTGGGCACGGAGGTCGGGATGAACTTCGTACGGTGAAGCAGGTGAGATTGGCAAATGTCGTGCTTAGGATCAGCGTTTTTCCATAAAAACCTGACTAAGGCGCTGCGAAGGTATTGAAATTGAACGCGACACAATCTCGATATGAGAAGGATTAAAGGGACTGCAATGACCAAATTAGATGCGAATAACTCCGCCGTTGAAACAGATCAAACAGCTCGTAAACAGAGCCGAAGATCTCTTCGTGCCAGTACGATTGGCCAGTTGTTGGAGTGGTACGAATGGAGCTCCTACGCGGTGTTCGCACCTTTCATCGCGGCCGCGATGTTCAACCAGTCAGACCCTGCCTCGGCTCTCCTTTCGACGTTGGCAGTCTTCGCAGTCGGCTTCCTTATGCGGCCGCTCGGCGGCGTTGTGTTCGGAGCCATCTCGGACCGTAAGGGACGAAAGAAGGTCATGATCACGACGATGATCATGATGGCCCTGGCCTCCGTTGCAATTGGGCTCATGCCGTCGTACGACACCATCGGTCTGGGCGCTTCGATCGGCCTGCTCCTGGTCCGGATGATTCAGGGCTTCGCCCACGGTGGCGAGTCGGCCACGGCGAACAGTTATATTCCCGAGATTGCTCCCCGCGAGAAGCGTGGGCAATGGGGAAGCCTCGTCTTCGTTGCCATCTTCGGTGGTTCAGTCATTGCCTATGTGCTGGGCGGCATCATCTCGCTTGTTCTCGCGGAATCGCAAGTGGCCGAGTGGGGTTGGAGAATTCCGTTCTTCCTGGGCGCATTCGGTGCGGTGTTCGCTCTCTACCTCCGGCGCGGAATGCACGAATCCGAAGTTTTCGACGAGAAAAGCAACGAGACCGTTGGGTCGCCGGTTCCGGTATCCACGCCGGCGCTGGAAGGTGCCGCAGGTCCAGACACCGGAGCTCGGAAACCTCGTCCACGCTGGGTCTCCATCCTCCTCATCATCGGAATGGTCTCGGGTGTCACGGCAGCGCACTACACCTGGTCCTCCTACGTGTCCACATACGCCATCACGCAGCAGGGAATGTCCATCCAGGGTGCGTACTGGGTGACTGTTGTTGCGCAGATTGTTGCTCTCGGCACACTCCCGCTGTGGGGCAGGCTTTCCGACCGTATCGGAAGGAAGCCGGTAATCTACTTCTTCGCGATCGCGATGGGTGTATTCCAGATCCCGCTGATGGCGATGATCACTGATGAGCCCTGGACGCTGCTGGTCGCTTCGACAGTCGCTCTGGTTATCGTGGCGGCCTCGGGTTCGCTGCTCTCCTCAATTATGTCGGAGGTCTTCCCGACATCGCAGCGCACGCAAAGCATCGGCCTCGCCTACTCCGTTTCCGTCGCTGGGTTTGGCGGCACCGCACCGTACGTGTATCAGCTGTTCGTGTCGATGGATCTGACCTGGCTGTCCGGGGCGCTGGTTGTCATCCTCTGCATCCTGACTTTCGTTGCAATGAAGTTCTTGCCGGAAACCAAGGGCGTGGACCTGAGGACCGTCTAGTTTGGCAGGTCAGAGTTTGTTGTAGACCCCTAGCCGCCGTCGCGCACCTAATCCGATGGATGCAGGTGAGCGACGGCGGCATGTCCTGTGGTGGGCTGTACCTGCCAGCCCTCCAACCCCGTTCCGCAAGCAACTGAAGGCGAAAGCAGATTACCTATGATTACGTCATCCCGCACTTCCGTCCTGGATCTGTTCCGGTTGGACGGCAAAGCAGCACTGATCACTGGCGCTTCGCGCGGTCTCGGCCGCTCTATGGCACTCGCCCTGGCGGAGGCGGGAGCCGATATTCTGGCGGTTGACCTCGATGGCCTCGAGCAGGTCGCCGAGGAGGTGCGGAGCCGAGGGGTTAACTGTTCCACTTGTACAGCCGACCTCAGTGTTCTGACGCAGGAGACCGCAGCGGAATTGATCTCGTGGACCCGAAACGAATTCCCGCAACCGACAATCCTGGTCAACAATGCAGGTATTATCCGCAGAGGTCCGGCTGTCGAAACAACAAAATCAGACTGGCTAGCAGTGATGGATGTAAATCTCACTGCCCCTTTCCTGCTTAGCCAGGCTTTCGCTCTTGGCGTTATCGCAGCAGGTGATGCTCCCGCCAGTATCATCAATATCGCATCGATTAATTCCTACCAAGGGGGCGTGGAAGTTCCTGCCTATGCGGCCTCCAAACACGGGTTGCTTGGCCTCACCAGGGCGCTGGCGAATGAATGGACACCGCAGGGCATTAGGGTCAATGCAATAGCGCCCGGCTACATGGAAACGGACTTCACCCTTGCTCATCGGGAAAATCCTGTGCGGGCGGAAAACATGTTGAACCGTATCCCCGCTAACAAATGGGGACAACCGGAGGATCTTGCAGGTGCAGCCGTCTTCCTTGCCTCAAACGCAGCTGCCTATGTGAGCGGCACTGCCCTTACTATCGACGGCGGCTGGCTGTCTCGGTAGCGGATAGCAGCCGTTCACTGCGTACACCAGTGAACCCGTCCTCGGTGAACGCACGCCGGCTGCCGTGACGAGCCCCGTGGCCCGGAAGGCCATGCGTGGCTCCGCAACAGACAGAATCAGTTTGCGTCGGGGGCTGACGCACGGGCTTCAAACATCGGTTTATCTAAACAACTGGGAATTCTTCGCAATGCAGCCGTGATTTGTATTTCCTTTGTTATGTTGTGTCCATGAAACGGTTCACGGCTACAGCATCTTTGCTAATCGCCACTCTGTTGGTAAGCGGGTGTGTCCCGCTTTTTGGCTCTGGATATCAAGAGCTTGACGACAATACCCCCAGCGATGACGTACCCGATTCGTACTGGGAACCGGACCAAGATGAGATCCGCAGGCTGATGAATGACGCATTCCCTGAAGCCCCCGGATGGACTTGTCGGTACAGTGAAACGTTCAACTACGACTGGCACGACGACGTCGTTTGTAGCAACGGGATGGAATCACACCGCCCCTATCTTCTGGAGGGATACGATTTCGTCACCTATGACGACATCATGGCAGCGGCGGCCGACTACGAACTGTATCTGAACTCCCAGTAGGACGGATTTAGCAGCCGGTGTGTTGCCGTCACGCCAAGGCGACCCCGAATAACCGTCATGGCACGACGGCTCCACTTGGACGGTGGGATACGCTGAGCCGGTTGTCATCTTCAGGGGGGAAACTGATGAACCGTCCGCACCCGGTCGCCGGAATGTTCACCGCCACGCTGGTGCTGTGGCTTGTATCTGTCGGCTGCACACTATTTGCCGCGTTCACGGTTGGGATCGACCCGGCCGCCGGACTCGCGGGGCAGCCGTCGCTGCTGGCAGTCTTTGCCGCTGTTGCCGCCGTAGGAGCGGGCATCTTTGCCATATGGACTGGTTGGCGGGCCTGCCGGGCTCTGGACTATCTGGTGCGCACCGTTCGGTGACGTGTGTGGAGAGCTTGGGGTTGGTACGGAAACGGTCGTCCGGTTAGGGAAACAGGCAAAGAAATCGCCCTCAACCGGTAGTGCCCAAGTGTCGCTGACCTAAAACAACGGCCAGGGCACCGCGGGCATGTCACCGCTCGGAGCCGGAAACCGGCCAGCCGAACGCAACCGGGCGCAACGAGCAGCAAACGACGCGACTTCCTCAGCGGTAAGCAGCTTCGCCAGGTCCCGGCCCAACTCGCCCTCGAGCCCCGAGAGAACCCGGTCAACACCCGCAAGTTCCTCGACGCTCAACGCATCCCCGATCCACCCCCACAGCACCGTCCGCAGCTTGTGCTCGCTGTGGAAGGTCAGCCCGTGGTCCACGCCGTACCGGTGCCCGTCGGACATGGCCAGGACATGGTCGCCCTTGCGATCGGCATTGTTGACGAGAACGTCGAACACCGCCATCCGCCGCAGCGCCGAAGTGTCTTCGTGAATGAGGAAGACGATCCGCCCGGTTTCGTCCTGACCCTGGAGGACCTCTTTCCATCCGGTGCCAGGCACGTCGTCCGCCGACACCAGGTCGACCGCAGTCTGCTCGGGGTCGGTCTCCTGCCAGAGCTGCACCATGCCCTCGCCGAACCGGCCGTCCCGCAGCCAGGTGCGCGGCACGATGTTCCAGCCGAGAACCTCTGACACCAGGTAGGCGGCGACCTCCCGGTGCGCGAGGCAGCCGTCGGGGAAGTCCCAGAGCGGTTTCTCGCCGGCGATCGGTTTGTACACGACCGCCGCGTCGCCGATGCTGGCCAGGAAGGTGGCGTTGGACGCCGTCGTCAGGCGGCCGGTGAGCGTCAGCTCCGCGGTCACCAGGTCGGGCGCGGGCATCAGGCCTCGGGGAAGGTGCAGGTGTGCCCGTCGGCGTCGATCGGCTGACCGCAGATCACGCAGATCGGACGCCCGGCGCCCACCACTTCCCGCGTGCGCTTCGCGAAGGCCCGGGCCGTGCCGACCGGCATCCGCACCCGCAGGACCTCTTCGGCGTCGTCGGTCGCGTCGTCGTCATCCTCGAGGAAGCCGTCGTCGTCCTCATCCACCTCTTCGAGAGGGTAGGCCTCGATGACGACCTGCGCCGTCGTCGGATCCCAGCCCAGGCTCATCACCCCGGCGCGGAACTGTTCCTGAACGGCCTCGAGATCGTCATTGTCCACGAGCTCCAGGGGAGTGCTCGCGGGAACATGGAAGGGGTTGCCGTCGACGGTCATGAGCTGGTCGAGGATCTCGTCGATCTTCTCGGCGAGCTGCGCCGACTGCAGCTTCTCCAGGGCGATGCTGACAATCTGCTTCCCGGCGCGCACCTGCAGGTAGAACGTGCGCTGGCCCGGGACGCCGACAGTGCCGACGACGACGCGGTCCGGCCAGTCGAAATCGTGAACGGTTGTAGGCATGGAACTACTCTAGGCTCATCGGGCCGGCGGTGCCGCGTGACCTGCACCACCGCCGACCGGCGCATCGTCCGACGTCGGCCTGGCCGCCAGCCAGGACAGGTCCCCGGCGTCGGTGTTGGTCGCCAGGACGGTGGGACGTCCCGCGCCGTAGTGCACGATCGACACGGAGGCCGGGCCCACGTTGATGCGTTGGAACATGTCCAGGTGCATGCCGAGCGCGTCGGCAAGGACCGACTTGATGATGTCCCCGTGGCTCACCGCCACCCACGCGGCCCCCGGCCCGTGCTCGGCTTCGAAGGCTGCATCGTGGCGCCGGATTGCCGCTACCGAGCGGGCCTGCATCGCGGCCATGGACTCGCCGCCGGGAAAGGTGACGGCGGAGGGCTGTGACTGCACCGTCGCCCACAGCTTCTCCTTCGCGAGCTCCTCGAGCGTGCGGCCCTGCCAGGAGCCGTAGTCGCACTCGGTGAGGTCGACGTCGACCGGTGCATGCGGGGTGCCGGTCTGGCGGTCGAGGATGAACTGCGCGGTCTGCCGGCAGCGGTCCAGGGGACTGGATACCACTCCGGCGAGGGGCACGACGGCGAGCCGGTCGCCGGTCGCGGCGGCCTGCTCGCGGCCCACCTGGTCGAGTTCGACGCCGGGGGTCCGGCCGGCCAGCACTCCGGTGGCGTTCGCTGTGGTGCGGCCGTGCCGTACGAGGATTACTGTTGCCATCTCCCCAGAGTAGTACCGGCGTGAAACCGCCCGGTGCGGACGAGAACGGTGCAGGGTGTGCTCCACATGGGCGCCGGGCCGGCTTAGTAAGGAACAATGGCCCGCAGTTCCAATCACGAGGGAGAAGCTTTGAAAAGGTTCTATGTCGCGTCGAGCTTCAGAAATATCGCCAATGTCCGGTACGTCGCGCAGGCCCTGGAAAGCAAGGGCTATGTCAACGCGTACGACTGGACCCGGAACGCGCCAGCGCGTGACGCGGGAACAGTCACCCTCGATGATCTGCGCTCTATCGGGCAGCGGGAGAGAGATGCAGTGATGGGGGCCGACGTCGTCGTTATCCTGCTGCCTGGCGGGAAGGGCACGCATGTTGAGCTTGGCATCGCCATCGCTCAACGCAGAAGAACCATCCTGCATGCGACGGACGAGGACCTCAATAACCCTGAGACCGCCAGCACGTTTTACCACCTACCTGAGTTGGAAAAGTGCCACGGAACTCTAGACGATCTTCTGGCTATGATCGCGAAGCGCCCGTTGTCTCGGTCTGACCCGGTTCTGCGGCAGTGAGTGACCGGCTTCCGGGGGTACAAAGCCGTTTGCAGTGGGCTTCCTCTGCGAGGATACGGATGTGAAAAAGAGCCACAAACCGCGACGACCGGACGTGACGACGCTGGAGCTGATCGGGGGTCCCGAGAGACTCGAACTTCCCCTCCACAGCTACGACGATCGGTGGCCGGGGATGTATCTCATTTACCGTCATCGGATTGCTGGCGCCATCGGGACATCGTACTTCGAGATCGAGCACATCGGCTCGACGGGTGAACGACGATAGGCCTGCGAGCCGGTAAATAGTGCTCGACTACTTGCCTCAACGCTTTTGGTGCACTGGATTTCGCCCAAGTGGTTGCGCAGGGACGGCAAACGGAATCCAATAGCCCAATGACGAAGGATTCCGGCACCGCCACATCAAAAACACCAACCGGACTGAAGCGGGCAATTGGTACGCCGCTGCTGTTCGGGTTTATCGTGGGCGACACCCTCGGCGCCGGCATCTACACCCTCGTGGGTACCATGGCGGCCGACGTCGGCGGTGCGATCTGGATACCCCTGCTGATCGCACTGGTCGTCGCGCTACTCACCGCCGCGACCTACGCGGAACTGATCACCAAGTACCCGCACGCTGGCGGAGCCGCTCGCTACGCCGACCGGGCTTTTGGCATCCCCTACGTGTCATTCCTCGTCGGCTTCCTGATGATGGCCTCAGGGATCACCACAGCCGCTGCCCTCGCGAACGCCTTCGCAGGCGATTACCTCACCGCGCTCATCGACGTGCCAGCCGCCCCCGCAGCGATCGTATTCATCATCCTGCTGACCCTGATCAACCTCCGCGGCGTCCGGGAGTCCCTCGGCGCCAACCTCGTAGCTTCCGTCATCGAGGTAACCGGTCTCGTCATCGTCATCGTCGTCGCCGCCATCGTCCTCGCCTCCGGCAACGGGGACCCCTCCCGGCTCCTTGAGTTCGCACCCGACGTACCGCCGTTCCAAGGCGCCTTCGCCGCATCGATCGTCGCGTTTTTCTCTTTCCTGGGCTTCGAGGCGGCAGCAAACATGGCCGAGGAAGTACGTAACCCCTCCAGGGCCTACCCTCGCGCACTGTTCGGTGCGATCTGCACCGCCGGGGTCGTCTACCTCCTCATCGCTCTCGGAGCGGTCATTGTTATGCCCCCGGCGGAACTGGCCGACTCCACCGGACCCCTGCTCGACGTCGTTGCCGCCAGCGGCGTCGGAATCCCGCCCGGACTGTTCAGCATCATCGCCCTGATCGCCATTGCCAACGGAGCACTGCTGTTTATGGTTATGGCCAGCCGTGTCGGCTACGGATTAGCGGAAGCGGAGCTGCTCCCTCGCGCCTTCGCCCGCGTGCTGCCAGGCCGTCGCACTCCCTGGGTCTCCATTGTTGTGGTTGCCGGATTGACGATCGTCCTTACCCTCCTTGGAAATGTCGCCACATTGGCCGAAACCACCGTGCTGCTCCTACTCCTGGTGTTCCTTTCTGCCAACGTCAGCGTCCTTGTCCTCAAAAAGGACAAAGTCGACCACGACCACTTCAGCGCCCCCCGGATCCTGCCGGTCCTCGCGATCATTGCGAGCATCGCACTCCTCACACAACAAGCCGGGATCATCTGGCTCGGCGCCGCCGCCTACGTAGTGGTCGGATCCTTGTTGTTCCTCGCTGCCCGGGCCGGACGCAAACACGAGGAACGCACGAGCGCCAGCTGACGCCTGAGAGCCCACACAGCCGCGCCGGGTGAAGCGCGGGGGTAGGGTAGTGCGAAAGTTGCCCCGTCCGCAGCGTGATGGAGTCCGATCGAGGCACGACGTCGTCCCGCCCGTTAAGGAAGGCCCTGCACATGCACTCGTCCCTTATCCCGCTCCCGCCGCGTCAGGTTGAGATCGGTGACGCGGCACGGCTTGCCGGCACCACTCCGGAAGCGATTCGCCGCTGCCACGAGTCGGGTCTGCTTCCCGAGACCGCACGGGACGGAGAAGGCCACCGCCGATACGGCTATGAGGATATGATCCGGCTGCTGTGGATCCACAAGATGCTCGACGCCGGGATGGCCGTGGACGACATACGTGAAGTCTTTGCTGCCGCGGCTCCTGCTGGTGTCGACAGCGGCCGCGACGCCGCCGTCGTGCAGCGCATGCGCACGGTGGGGGGCCGGATGGGTCTACTCTCCGACGTCGTCACCGGCCGTCTCAAGGGACTGCCGGAGGGCTTGCTGCGCCAGGCGGACCTGGACAGCCTGCTGGTCATCGAGCGGATCTTCGGGCCACTAGGGGCGGCCGTCAATGCGGGCCGTTACATCGCCCTGGCCGCTCATCCGGGTCTGCGGGAGGAATCCGACCGCGCGGAGGCTGCCGAGGAGGCACTCGATGACACGGTCGCCGTAGACGACCCCCGCGTGGCGCAGGCCGCTGCCGAACGGCACGCCTTCGAACTGAAGCTGGACGCCGTCATCAACAAATCCGGCCAGGCGCAGAGCGACAAAGCACTTATCGATTCCTGGGATGCTCAGCACCCTGCTGCCGCTGAAGGTGAGAATGCCCCCGGCCACGGCGCTGGCGGCGGGGAAAAGCGGGTGAGCCTCATCGAGGCCATTGGAATGATGCCCTACGACTACTCACCGGCACGCCTGCGCTGCATGGAATTGACCGGAGAACTCGCCGCCCGGGAGTCACCCGCTTCCTAGACAGGACCCGCGGCGGCTAGGTGGCAGAAACGGCAGCTACGCCATCGCCGGGTCCATGCTTGACGAGCGGGTCTGACGTGCCGGTGAGGCGGGTGCCCTGCTCGGTCATGGCGGCCATTACCAGCACACCAAACTCGAAGCCTGAATACCGCGCCCGCTTAAACAGGCCGGCCTTCGGTTCAGCGTGCCCGCCGGGCCCGATTGCCGATACAAAGATATCGCTGGCCTCGTCACCGCTGGCAATGAAGGTCACCCGGCGCTCGAATATCTGCGATTCGAAGCGGGCGCGCAGCTCAACGATGAACTCGCCACCGACTTCCACGTCAGGATGCAGAACACTCCCGTCCCCCAAGGCGACTTCGCCGGCGGGTTTCAGTGTTCCGTCAGACTGGCGGACCAGTATCGTCGCGCGACCTTCCCGAACCTTGCCGTCTTTCGCCCATGCAACATCATCACGCGGATAACTTCCCAGGGTCACCTCGTCTACGTTCACAACGCCCTCTCTTTTTCGAAGCTGTAGGGCACAACGTTACGACGGTATTCGAGGTCCTGCCGTAATGGCGCGGTGAGTGTTATCTGCCCACGCCCGTCGTCATCGGACTGCGACGGAGTTTGTACCCTCGGTTTCGATCACGGGGTCCCCGGAGGTGTAGGTGACGCTGTTGTTCTCGCCTTCGACGTCGATGTCACCGGTCTGCTCGACGCCGACGGTGTTCGCGGTTCCGTCCACGTCGATGTCAGGCACATTGCGGAGGGTGACTTCATTATTGCTGCCCTCAATGTCGAGGCTTTCCGAGTCCTCCCCGGTGACTGAGTTGGCATTGCCGTCGACGTCGATGTCTTCACATTGACCAGTCGCCTGTACGCTGGCGCCACTTGTCTCGACGTCGATGTCCCCACCGTCTGAGCAGGTAATGCTGACGCTGGTGTTCGCTTCCGTGATTTTGTGTTCTTGCCCGCGGCTGAGGGTGATCGTTGCACCGGATCCAGTGGGCGCGGATGAGGCGCCTAAATCTGTCGGGGAGGCCGTGGCGGTGTTGTCCGGTGTTCCGACGGCAGTTGATGATGCGGTTCCGGTTTCCTCGGGTGTCGGCGCCGGGTCAGCGGTGCATCCGGTGATGAGTGCCAAGCCCGCGACGGCGGTCAGCACGGGTGCGGAGATGCGGCTTCGGTACATGCGGGTTCTCCTCAGCTAGCGGGCTGGGTGTTGGTTGGCCTGCCCGGCGGGAACCGCAACTGCTGCAGCAGTTCCTCATCCGGGGGCCCTTCCGCTTTCCGTTCCATTCTCCTGCATCTCGGGCAGGACGGCCACGCATCTCCGCGGAAATGCCGGGCGGATAGGTCCCGCTCATGCTGGGGGGCCGCCGCGGAACTCCAGGACCGATGCGAGCCCTACGAGCCCGTCAGCTAGTACTTGATCCGGGCGTTTGAGCCGCCGGAACTCCCCGCTGCCATCGCCGTCGTGCCGGATTGCCAGCAGACTGGCTGTAAGGGGCTAGAGAACGGGGAGGCCATGAGCGCGGAAGTGGTCATCAGTGTTCAGGGGTTGGAGAAGTCTTTCGGGAAATTCCCGGCATTGAACGGGCTGGACCTGCAGGTTCAGCGCGGGCAGGTGCACGGCTTCCTGGGACCAAACGGTGCCGGGAAGTCAACAACCATCCGCGTGCTGCTGGGATTGTTGAAAGCCGACGCCGGAACCCTGCAGGTCCTGGGACAGGATCCGTGGCGGGAAGCCGTGCCGCTGCACCGGCGGCTGGCCTACGTGCCGGGTGATGTGGCGTTGTGGCCGGGGATGACCGGCGGGCAGGCCATCGACCTGCTGGGCTCGCTCCGCGGCGGGCTGGACGAGCGGCGGCGGGCGGAACTGCTGGAGCGGTTTGAGTTGGACCCGGCGAAACGCGGCCGGCAGTACTCCAAGGGAAACCGGCAAAAAGTGGCCATAGTGGCGGCTCTGGCCTCCGACGTCGAACTCCTGGTCCTGGATGAGCCAACCAGCGGCCTGGACCCGCTGATGCAGAACGTCTTCCAGGAAGTGATCGGTGAGGCCAAGCACCGCGGCACGACAGTGCTGCTCAGCAGCCATGTCCTCGCGGAAGTTGAAACCCTCGCGGACCGGGTCAGCATCATCCGGGACGGCCGGATCGTGGAGGAAGGCACGCTGGCCCAGCTGCGCGGGCATACCACCACCTCCGTCCATGCCACGCTGAAACGTGCCCCGCAGCCCGGCCAGCCGGCCGTGTTCGAGGATGTGAACCTCGACGGCGACAGGCTGACGGCCGTGGTGGACTCCGCGCGGGTGGGTGAGGCAATGACAGCCCTCATCCCCTTCGGTATTACCTCACTGACCGTTGAACCGCCCTCGCTGGAGAGCCTGTTCCTGCGGCTGTACGACGACGGCGGCCCCTCCCCGGGGGCGCGCCCATGAGCAGCGCCCTGACGGGGAGCGCACCCCTGCTGCGTGCAACCGTCCGGTTCGACGGGCGCCGGTTCGTGCCTTGGATCCTGATCACGACGGCGCTCTCCGCGTCTTCCGTGCTGGTCTACCCCTGGGTCTTCCCCACCCAGCAGGACCGCCTCGGGCTGGCCCTGGCCGTTGGCTCCAACCCTCTGGGCCTGATCTTCGGGCCGGCCTACAATCTCAGCACAGACGACGGATTCAATGCCTGGCGCAGCCTCGCCCTGGGCGGTTTCCTTGCCGCCCTCGGATCGATTTTCACCGTCACCCGGTCCAGCCGCGGCCAGGAAGACTCGGGACAGGCAGAACTCCTGGCCTCCGGCGTACTGGGCCGGGGCAGTCGCCTGCTGGCGGGAGTCAGCCTGGCCCTGATCGGCTCAACGGCCCTCGGCGTCGTCGCCGGCACGGTCACGCTCTGGTGCGGCGGCACCTGGACTGCCTCCCTGCTGCTGGCCGCAACGTTCACCGCCACCGGGTGGATGTTCGCTGCGGTCGCCGCCGTGGCCGCGCAGCTGGGAACTGATGCACGGACGGCGAACTCGCTGGCTGTGGGCACCTTCGGCGCGCTGTTCCTGCTGCGGGGCTTCCTGTATTCGATCGAGGCGCCGGAGTGGACATCCTGGATCAATCCGCTGAGCTGGATGACGGAAACCCGGCCGGCCAGCGGCAACCACTGGTGGCCGCTGCTCCCCGCGGCGGCCCTCACCGGAGCCCTGCTCGGTGTTGCCTTCCTGCTGCAGTCGCGCCGCGACTTCGGGCAGGGGGCGATCGCTCCCCGGCCCGGACCGGCCCGGGGGAGGATCCGAACTCCGTGGGGCCTGGCGGTCCGGCTGAACCGCGCCCCGCTCCTCACCTGGACCATTGTGTTCCTGGTTGTCGGAACGGTCTTCGGGTTTTTTGCCCGCTCGTTCAAGGACATCCTCAGCGGCGACAGTGCTGCCGCCTCGGTTCTCGCCTCCGGCGCCACCACCCCCGAGGCCCTTGCGCCGGCGTTCCTGGTGACGATTCTGAGCCTGGCCGGGATCATCGCCGCCATCCCCGGGGTGCAGATCCTGCAGAAGGTGCGGACCGAGGAGCTGGAGGGCAGGCTGGAGCCGGTTCTGGCCGCCGACGTAAGCCGTCCGCGCTACTTCACGGCGAACGTTGTGCTGGCACTGGCCGCACCAACGGTCTACCTGCTTGTCGCCGGAACCATCATCACGGTGCTGGCCTCCGGCGAGCTGGGCATCGACGCCGGCAAGGTTCTGCTGCAGGCCGTGGCGGCCGTTCCGGCCGTGTGGACGGCCACCGCCGTCGCGGCAGCCGTCGTCGGTGCACGCCCCCGGCTGGTGATCGCGTCCTGGGCGGGCGTGTTCATTTCCTTCGTGCTGACGTTGCTGGGTCCGACGTTCCGGCTCTGGGACTGGGTGCTGGCGATCAGCCCGTTCTGGCACGTTCCCAGCGTTGCCGCCGACGACGCCGGGTGGACCGGGCTGGCGGGGATCTCCGCCGTGACCGCAGTGTTCCTGCTGATCGGGTTCACGGGCTTTCGCCGCCGGGACCTCGACGGGTAGCGATCCGTCGGCCGGTCAGAGGTTCATCATCGAGAGCGGAAGATACGCGCTGACGATCCAGTTGGGCGTATCCACAACCTCACTGATCTTCAGGTCCACAATGACCGAGGACAGCAGATACGCCTCCTGGGGTTCGATGCGGTAGGTGAAGCACATGTGCTCGATCATGTGCCGGAGTGCATTTCGGGCGGCCTCGTGCAGATCGGGCCCCACGCCGGTGGTGGCGTAGTATCCCTGATCCTCGATGCCGGGGCGGAGCGGTCCAGCGGTTTGGAACTGCGGTGAGGGGATGGACCGTCCCTTGTGCAGGGTGACCTTGAGCGCTCCGCTCATAGGAGCCTCGATGGCAGTGACGCAGACTTCCCCGTCCCCCTGGGCGGCGTGCGGGTCACCGAACATCAGTCGAGCTCCGGGCAGGCTGACCGGCAGGAAGATTTTGGTGCCCACCACCAGGTCGCGGATGTCCATGTTGCCGCCGAAGTTTCCAGGCGGCATCACGGGCAGAGGGTCCACAGTCGCCGGGGTGCAGGCCAGTACGCCCAGGAAGGGGCGCACGGGAACGGTTGCTACGTCCAGGAAGGCGGTGGTGGGACCCGTTGAAAGATCCCATTTATAGGCGAAGGGTTCGGAGAAGTCCTCCGGGAGGAGGCCGGCGCCGGGACGGCTGGCGGTAAACCCCCAGCCCAGCGGGGCGAACTCCAGCGGTTCGATTTCCAGCACGTCGCCCGGTTCCGCGCCGTGCACCATCACCGGTCCCCGCAGCGGATAGCTCCGGGCAGGATCGCTGGCGGGGACGGGCGTCCCGTTTTGATAGTCCTCCAGCTGCCCGTCGCCGGCATCCCTGACGTCAAAACTGATGGTGTCACCGCTGCTGACCGCCAGCACCGGCTCGTGCTGCGGCGTCCACAGACGGTTATAGATATCCGGTACTTCATGGTGCGCCATGGATGTGTCTCTTTCGTGGTGCGGGCTCCGGCGGCCGAGGCGCGTGCCCGGCAGCGAGCTGTTTCCAGCAGCGTACGGCCAGGGCTGTCCTGCGGAGTCATTCATGACGCGGCTCGGTCCCCTGCCGGAGCGTTACGAACCGGAGCCCGGCCGTCGGGTGAGACGCTCGGTGAGGAGCCGGTTCGCCCAGTTCGGAGTCACCTGGGAGAGCGCGGCCAGGAAGCGTGCCTGCGATCCGACAGCGTGGTGGACGTTGCGGGGCCACTTCGGGTTGCGACGGGACCTGATTCTGCGTTCCACAGCGGCGACAGCGGCTGCGGCAACATCGGTTTCGTTCAGCCGCACGCCGAACGACTTGATTGCTCCGATATTGACGCCCTTGACCATCCCGGTGTTGACGAACAGCGGCCACAGATCGAGCACGGCAATGCCATGCTCCGCCCATTCCAGCTCCAGTGCCTCGGTCAGGCCGCGGACCGCGAACTTCGTGGCGCCGTAGGTGGCAAGATCGGGCTGCCCGTAAATGGCTGAGGCGGATCCCAGGTTGAGCAGCACCGGCCTGGCAGCGTTCTTCAGGTACGGGAACGCGGTATGCGCACCATTGATCGTCCCAAGAACGTTGACGTCCACCAGCGCCCGGTGCCGTTCAAGATCCGTATCAACGAACGGGCCGGCGGCCAGCAGCCCGGCGTTGTTGACCAGAAGGTCCAAGTGGTCCTCGCAAACGGAGGCCAGGGCTTCGCGCCACTGCTGGGCATCACGGACATCGAGGAGCCCCGTGACGACCGTGGTGCCGTGTGCGGCAGCAATGTCCTTGAGTTCGGCCAAGCCGTGGCTTTCGATGTCGAAGGCGCCGACTATCCACCCATTGCGCAGCAGCCGGGCGGCGGTGGCGTGCCCGATGCCGCGGGCCGCGCCGGTGACGACGGCGATGGGCCGTGAGCGCTGCTCAGTGTTCCCGGCCATGTCAGGCCCCCACACGGTCGGTTGCGGCCTGCGCAGCGGTTCTGCGCCGCACTCCGGCATCGTGCTCGCGGCGCAGGGCACGCATGTAATCGACGAAATCCACCTGGATGGTGTGCCGCTTGCTGGCGACGTACCTTTTGGTGATCGCCTTGCGGTGGCGGTCGATCTCGGCGTCCATCGGGGCCCGCTCGGGCAGGGCATAGAGGCCCTGGAGATGATCGGCGGCGAGCTCGGACTGCCGCTCGGCGATCGGCATAACCGCGCCGAGCGGCTGGACCAGTCCGACGAAGTACAGCCCTGGCACCGTCGGGTGGAACATCCGATGGTAGAGCCGGATCTCGTTATCTCCGGAGGGGTCGAGGAAGTCAGCGTCAAAGAACGGGAACGAGATCTTGTAGCCGGTGCAGTAAATCACCAGGTCGGCCGCGACGCGGGTGCCGTCGGTGAAGACGACGCTGTCGCCGTCGAAACGCTGGATGTTGGGCTTCGGGACCACGTCACCGTGGGCCAGCCGGTCGAGTATCCGGCCGGAGACGGTCGGATGGGCCTGAGCGAACTTGTGGTCGGGTTCCTGGAGGCCGTAACGCGACATCGGGCCAGTGGCGGCGCGCATGATCACGCGGGCTACGCCCCAGCGGACCCGGGACGGGATCTTCTCGTGCGCTCCGATTTCGTCGAAGGGCTTGCCGAAGACGTACTTGGGAATGATGTGCACGCCCCGCCGATGGGAGAGGTAGGTCTCGGCCGCGTGGTAGCTGGCATCTGTGCAGATGTCCATGGCCGAGTTGCCCATGCCGAGCACCACGATCCGCTTGCCGGTGAGCTGTTGCTCGTCCTTGTAGTCGTGGGAGTGCATCTGTTCGCCGGTGAAGCTTTCGGTGCCGGGGAAGGCCGGCTCCGGCATGCGGGGATCCCAGTGGTGGCCGTTGGCCACGATGACCGAGCCGTAGCGCCGGGTCTCCGCGGTGCTCAGCCGAACCTCGAAGCCGCCGCCGGGTAGGGGGCGCACATGCTCCACGTCGGTGTTGAAGGTGATCCTGTCCCGGAACCCGAAGTGGTCGACGTAGGCGTCGAAGTACGCCGCGACATGGTCATGGCGTGCGAAATTGGGCAGGTTCGCGGGCATGGGAAAGTCGCTGAATTCCATCCGGCTGCGCGAGGTGTTGATGTGCAGAGACTTGTAGGCCGCGGACACCCCGTTGCTGTTGCCCCATACCCAGTTGCCGCCGACCCGGTCCGAGAGTTCAAAGCAGTCGAAGGCAAGTCCCCGTTCATGGAGAACTTTGGCCGCCGCGATTCCGGAGCAGCCTGCGCCGATGACGCATACGCGCTCGCGCTCGCTGCTGCCGAGTTCGTCAGTGGGCGGTGTGCTGTGGACTGTCGTCATTAGGGCTCCAAGCAGGTGGCTATGTTCGGGACTACGTGACGTACGTCACTGTAGGCTCACCCGGTCGCGCCCGGCGTCATCAACACCCCGGCAGCTGCATCGCGTCTGGCTACTTAATCCCGAAGTCGAAGCCGCCCTGGCGGTGCCCGAACCGCTCCCGAAGGAAGTTGCCCGTGTTGGTCAGCTCCGCGGAGGTGCGGCGGTGGCGGCTGGCATACAGCGTCTCGGCCTGTCCGGCAAGGAGCTGCAGCTGCTCGACCAGTTCCTCGTTGGGGGTCCTTCCGCTCGCCTGTTTGGTCTCCAGCATCTTGGGCGGAATGGCCACGTAGCTCCGCAGCACGCTGGGCAGGTATTCACGCACGGTGGCTGCCAGCTCGTACTCAAACTGCGGATCCCCAAGCGGCTGCCGCGTTTCCGCGTCGATCACCGCGTCCAGCGTCTGGCAGGTTTCCAGGATGCTGACATACGCCTCCGAGGGAAGCCGGTTCTTGTTCTTCCTGGCGAGGGCGGCTGACCATGCCAAAGCGGAGGGCAGGTCCTCCGTGGTTGCCCCTGTCGACGCCGGGTCGCCGGCCTGCCGGACCTGTGTTGGGGACTGGGTCATCATCTGCGGACCCCTACCTCTCGGGTGCAGCCAAAGGTCCCGAAGCATGTAGGAACGCATGGCTGACACGGCCACGACCCCGAGCATCACAAAGAACGAGAGAACGGCCAGCCCGCTGCTGTACCCGGCGACGGCGGCTGCAGCCAGCACGAGCGCGACGTAACCCGCGCCCTCAAGGATCACCTTCCCGTTTTTTCTGCGCACTCCGATCATCAGGACCAGGAGAGGCACAAAAGGAAAGAAGAAGAGGGCGACGGAGACTTTGAAGATGTTCCCCAGAGTAAGGCGAGACATCGTTATCCTCTCGTGGAATCTTCACCGGTGCCCACCAAACGGCAGGCCCATAATTCCAGATTACAACTACATCCGGTTCGTTGCGCGGTGTGGCCGCAGCGGCGTCGGCCGGTTCGAGAGGGTGCCGGAGGCGCGCCATGCAAGCGGGTCACAGCGTTCGCCGAAAGGGCCGTACACTCGGTGGACTTATTCAATGAGGGGGACGCCGCATGGCATGCGAGGGCTGCACGACAGCATCACAACTCGACTTCGATTTCAGCATGGCCTTCCAGCCGATCTACGACGCCGACGCCGGCCGCGTGTGGGGCTACGAGGCGCTGGTTCGGGGATTGTCGGGGGAGAGTGCCTTCGAGGTCCTTTCAAAGGTCTCGCCGGAGCAGAAGTACCGCTTCGACCAGGATTGCCGCGTCAAGGCAGTCGAGCTGGCATCGCGCCTGTTCCCCGCCGGCGAGGATCTGATGCTGTCCATCAACTTCATGCCGAAGGCGGTCTACGAACCGGCTGCCTGTCTCCGTGCGACGCTGCACGCAGCCAGACGATACGGCTTTCCGACGTCGTCCATCATGTTCGAGTTCACTGAAAATGAGGAGGTGCCCGACACCGCTCACCTCACGGACATCATCACCGAATACCGCAGGCATGGCTTCACCACCGCCGTCGACGATTTTGGTGCCGGGCACGCGGGGCTGGGCCTGCTGGTCGATTTCCAGCCCGACCTGATCAAAATCGACATGTTGCTTATCCGGGGAATCGACACCAGCCCGGCCCGCCGGGCCGTCGTGGCGGGAATCGTCGGCATCGCCAAGGAACTCGGCATCACGTTGCTCGCGGAAGGTATCGAGACCGAGGCGGAGTTCCTGGTTCTCAAGGCAGCCGGCATCCGCCTGTTCCAGGGATATTGGTTCGCAAAACCCGCCTTCGAGGAACTTCCGCCGGTGCGGTCCGGGGCCTGTTCGTGATGTCACCGCAATCGTCCAGCAGGAAAGTCCGTCGATACAGCGAAGTGGATGTCTTCTCCCGGGAGCCGTATCGGGGCAACGCGTTGGCGGTGGTTCATGATGCCGACGGGCTGAGTGCCGATGAGATGCAGCGGTTCGCCGCCTGGACCAACCTCTCGGAGACAACGTTCCTCCTGCCGCCAAACAGTCCGGCGGCTGACTACCGGGTAAGGATCTTCACTGCGAAGGAAGAACTGCCTTTCGCCGGACATCCGACGCTTGGCTCGGCCAAGGCCTGGCTGGACGCCGGGGGAGTGATCCGGCCCGGCGGGACTCTCGTCCAGGAATGCGCGGCAGGGCTGATTCCGGTCCGGGTGGAGGAGGGGCAGCTGGCCTTCGAGGCGCCGCCGCTCATCCGCTACGAACCCGCCGACGAGCCTCTTACAAGTCGGATAGCGGACATCCTGGGGATCCCGCGGGAGGACATCCTCGAGGCGTCGTGGCTGGTTAACGGTCCGCAGTGGATCGGCGTCCGGCTTTCCTCGGCGCGGGAAGTCCTGAGCCTGCAGCCCGACCCCGGGAAGGCGGGTGATCTGGAAATCGGTGTTGTCGGACCGCACGAGTCCACGGAGGAATCCCGGTTCGAGGTGCGGGCCTTCGTCGGAGGAGACCCCGTCTGGGAAGACCCCGTGACCGGCAGTTTAAACGCGGCCCTGGCACGCTGGCTGACCGACGCAGGGCTGGCTGCCGCGCCCTACACGGCGTCACAGGGAACTGTCCTGGGACGCCAGGGCCGTGTGCACATCAGTCTCCGCGACGGGAAAATCTGGGTGGGCGGACACGTTACGAGCTGTATCGAGGGGTCGGTCCGGCTATAGCGGGCGGGCGAGGGGACTGGCGGGGTCGCTAAGGGCCCGGTGCACGGACGCGACGGCGCTGGACCCTTCCCCGACCGCAGCCGCGATGCGCTTCATCGAGCCGTGCCGCACGTCGCCTGCTGCAAAGACGCGCGGGGTGGAGGTTTCAAAGGGCATGGGTTCGCGGCCCAGCGGCTGCCACTGATCCAGGGACTGAATGGCGATGTCGGTTCCTGTGCGGATGAAGCCCGCAGTGTCTCTGTCCAGGGCGGGCAGCCAGGCGCTGGCAGGGTCGGCTCCGATGAAGCAGAACAGCCCGCGTGCATCCACCGCGCCGGCGGTGTCGATGCGGACTGAATCCAGGGCGGAGTCTCCGTCCAAGCCGATGATGTTCGACTCGGTATGAATGGAGATCCGGGAATCCTCCCGTAGACGTTCCACGAGGTAGGAGGACATCCTCGCCCCAACGTCCCTTCCGCGCACCACCAGATGGACCGGGCATCCATGGGATGCGAGATAGAGCGCGGCCTGGCCGGCGGAGTTTGCCCCGCCAACAACAACCACGGGGTGCCCTGCGACTTGGCGCACCTCGAGGCTGGTAGCGGCGTAGTAGATTCCGCGTCCCTCGAAGTCCTCCCACCCCTGAACTCCGAGACTGCGGTATGCGGCCCCCGACGTAATCAGGGCGGTGCGGGTATGGAGGGTAGCGCCGTCACCCAGCGTGAGCGTTAGGCCATCATTCATCGTCTCGAGAGAGACCGCATCGCAGGGCGCCCAGATCCTTACCCCGAACTTGATCGCCTGGAGCGTCGCTTGCCGGATGAGATCTCCGCCGGCAACTCCAAAGGGAAAACCAAGGAAGTTTTCGATTCGGGAGGTCGACGCCGCCTGGCCTCCCGGCGCGACGGCGTCGAGCACCACTGTGCTCAGCCCTTCGGAGGCTGCGTAGATGGCCGCCGCGAGCCCGGCCGGTCCGCCGCCAACGACGAGCAGGTCCGTCGCGCCCTCCTGATGGGGCTGGTAACTCAGCCCGAGGCGCTCAGCGATAGTCCCCGGCGTCGCACGCCTGATCAGCTTGCCCTGGATCAGCGCTGCCGGCAGGTCATCGGGTGCGATGCCGTGGCCGTCGAGGGCACCCATCCCGTCCGACGGGACGGCGAAGACGGTATGAATGAGATCCAGACGTTCAGCGAAGCGTCGAAGAGCCAGCAATTCACTCGACGCTTCCGTCCCGATTAACTTCAGCGTCATGGCGGCAGGACCCCGGCGAAGCGCTTCGCGGCGTTCCCACAGAGTATGGAGAACAATTCCGCCAAGGTCGTCGTCCTGGTTCATAACCAACCGCAGATCCTCGCGGGCCAGCCGCCGGATGCGTCCGGACTCTTTCACCCGCGCCGACAGGAGTGCGCCCTGGCCGTTGAGCAGCCCGAGTTCCCCGCCGAACGAGCGCGGCCCCAAAGTGCTGAGAACCGTTTCTTCATCCCACCACAACGGGTCACGAACCATTTCAATGGATCCTGATTCCACGAGGATCATTGGATAGTTCAGATCCCCTGCACGAAAGACATAGTCGCCGGCGGTGACGTCGGTTGGCGCGGCCATCCCGAGGAGTCTTTCCCATTGCGAGTCGGAAAGCCGCTTGGCGGCGTGCTCACTGACATCCGTCATGTTGATCCTTCCGCAGAGATGGCGCTCATCCGGAGAAATCGGCTTGCAGCGCGAAACTGGGGCGGTGATTGAGGATGCAGCGAGATTACCTGATTGAACGGCGGAATGGACCGGCCCGCCGGGAAGGGGGACTACTGGACGGCTTTCTCACCGGCCCAGGCTCTCGTATAGAACTTCGGGGAATGCGAGTTCAACAGTTCCTTATAGCTATTTGGATCCATTGCCTGCGCCGAGCTTCCCGGAACCTTCGCGGCGAAGGCGGACACGCCCAGCCCCGCCTCATGATCCTTCAGGGTGAGGCCGGCTGCTTCCAGGATCGTGGCGTACATGTTCAGCTGGTCGATGCCTGAGCGCAGAGTGGTGTTCTTGTCGTTGCCGGGGACCCAGATCCGATTGAAGATGGAGCGGGGGGTCTGGCCGTCCAGCTGCTCGTGGAAAGAGTCACCGGCACTCAGCTGTTTGAGGTGATCACCCATGATCACCACGGCAGTGTCATCGAGGTATCCCTTTTCCTTCATATGGTCCACGAAACCGGCCACCTGGGCCATGGAGCAGGAAAACACCGAGATGTCCGTGTTCTGCGTATCCACATTGCAGTAGTCGAAGACGTGCGCCGGCTTGTGGGTGTCCAGCGTCAGCAGGGAGAGGTTGAACGGCTGGCCCGTTTTCTCCGACTCGGCGTGCAGCTGGTCGATCCGATCCTTGGCATGGGCCATCAGCCGTTCGTCGCTCAGGCCCCAGTCGCTGCGGAAGTTCTTCTCCGGTTCACCGGCGGAGCGCCAGTCGGCGAGGCCCTTCTGCTCGGAGTAGCCGTGGTTGCGCAGGAAGACGTCCTTCGCAGCGAAGGAGGAATTGGCGCCGCCCAGGAAGACACTGGTGTAGCCGTGCTCAGCCAGAACATCGCCAAGGCAGGTGGACCCGCCCAGATAGGTGCTGACGCCTTCACCTACCTCACCGGAACCGTCGTTCGGCTCGGGTCCGGTGCCCTTCAGCGGTACGCCGCACTGCGTGGAGACGACGCCGGCCATGGTCCAGCCTCCGCCCTGAAACTGTTGGAGCCCATCCGTGCTCTGCCAGCCGTCCGAGGCCGGCGTGGCTTCCTTGAGGGGGGCGAACGCGTCCTTTTCGAAAAGCTGGTCGTCCCCCAGCGTTGCCTCACCGGACTCCAGATAGATGACCACCAGGTTGCGCTTGTCCTCGCCGTCAGTGACGGTGGGCTCCACGTAGTAGTCTGCGAGGTCGTAGTCGGAGTTGGCCGCCTTAATGTAATCCCCCACGCCAACCGTGGTGGAAAAGGCCGTAACGCTGCCAACGGCCAGTGCGGCCACCAAGACGGCGGAGATGGTGCGCGGGATCCACTGCGGACGGCGGGGCTGCCTGCAGTTCTTCCGCCGCTTGCGGCGTCGGAAGAACTGCCACAGGGCAATCAGGGCGGTGATGACTACAGGTGCAACACCGATGCCCAGGATGCCCGCCCATACAACGGGTCCACCTCCGCCTTCCGTTTCCACGGAAACGAGATTGAGCATCATCTGGCTCACGGAGATTTCGCCCCAGTAGAATTGGATACCCGCGGCGGCGATGAGCAGGGCAAGACTGGCCCAGATCAGGACGTATAACAGAATCCGGCCCAGGACCACCCCGGCCTTTCGGGCCGTGCGGACAGCCGGGCCAGACACGGCAACACCCCGCGTTGGCCGCGTTTCGCCAAACATCTTGATATCCAAACCGTTCTTTTGACAGGGAATAGTTCTCTGCGGGAACACTAGTGCCGTCAGGCTACCGGTTCAATGTCTGGTTTCAGGCGTGGTGAACTCGGGAATGCGCACCGGCGTCGTCGCCGCGGGCTGCCGCGAGTTCCAGGACGCGGTCGCGGCAGAGCCGCCAGCCGATCATCAGTGCGGGGATGATGACCACCAGGGACGCGATGGTCCAGGTGCCCACGGGGGAGTCGAACGCCATGAGGATCAGCACGGCGAGAAGGAAAGCGAGCGTAATCCAGCCGGTCACGGGAGCGCCGGGCATCCGGAAGGACGGGCGCGAAAGTTCGCCGCGCTTAGCCCGCCGCGCCAGCTCCATCTGGCACAGGACGATCATGCCCCAGGTGCTGATGATGCCCAGCGACGCGACGTTCAGGACGATCTCGAAGGCCTGCGCGGGAACGACGGCGTTGAGGACGACGCCGAGCAGGGCAACGGCGGCGGTCAGGGCGATGCCGCCGTAGGGGACACCGGCTTTGTTCATCCGCCCGGCGAACTTCGGGGCCGAGCCCGCCAACGACATGGAGCGCATGGTGCGGCCCGTGGAATACAGGCCCGCGTTCAGCGAGGACAGCGCGGCGGTCAGGACCACCAGGTTCATGATCGCGTCCACGCCGTCCACCCCGATGGATCCGAAGAACGTGACGAACGGGCTTTCGCCGGCGTGGTAGGAGCTGTAGGGCAGCAGCAGCGAGAGCAGGACGAGCGTGCCGACGTAGAACACGGCGATGCGCACGATCACCGTGTTGATGGCCTTGGGCATGATCTTTTCCGGGTGCTCGGTCTCGCCGGCGGCGGTGCCGATGAGTTCGATCGAGGCGTAGGCGAACACCACGCCCTGCATAACGACGACGGCGGGCAGCAGGCCGTTGGGGAACAAGCCGCCGTTGTCCGAGATGAGGCTGAAGCCGACCTGCTGGCCGTCCACGGGGGTGCCGAAGATGACGAAGCAGATGCCGACAATCAGGAACGCAACCAGGGCCACCACCTTGATCAGCGCGAACCAGAACTCGAGTTCTCCGAACACCTTGACGCTGATGAGGTTCAGGCCCAGCACCAGGATCAGGGCGGCCAGCGCCCAGGTCCACTGCGGTACATCGGCGATCGGCGGCCAGTACTTCCGGAAGAAGTTCATGTACAGCGCGACGGCGGTGATGTCCACGATCGCCGTCATCGCCCAGTTCAGCCAGTACAGCCATCCGGTGACGAAGGCTGCCTTCTCGCCGAAGAATTCACGGGCGTAGGAGACGAAGGATCCTGAGGAGGGCCGGTGCATCACCAGTTCGCCGAGGGCCCGGAGAATCATGAAGGCAAAGAAGCCGCAGACGGCGTAGCTGATGACCAGCGACGGACCTGCCGTGGCGAGGCGGCCGCCGGCACCCATAAACAGCCCGGTGCCGATGGCGCCGCCGATGGCGATCATCTGGACCTGGCGGGGCTTGAGCCCCTTGTGGTAGCCCTCCTCCTCATGGTGGAAGGTGGGACCGGAGGCGTTCGCCGCACTGGCGGCGTCCGGAATCGCCGGCCGCTGGGCGACCGGTGGTGGCTGTGTCATGGGGGTCCTTTGCTTGCTCGGCCTCGCGGGGGTGCTGCGGGGTCGAGGGTTCGGGGGTGCTGCTCGCCGGCGGGCAGCTTGCGGTAGGGTTCCCCGTGCCGGATCAGGGCGTGGTGGCCCCGGGGCAGGGAGAGACAAGGAGTTTTTGGGTGTGTTCCGTCAGGTCCTACTCAGCTTCTATGCAGCCGCGGAGGGCATTGAGAAGCGCTCGCAGGAGCTAACTCATGCTGTCCGATAGTTCGGCACCCTGACAAGTTCACCCGAAGACTATGGCAGTAGTCACACGGGAGCGTCAAAACGGGGAGTTGCCGGTTCACCACCCGCCGCGCGCGGGCGTGTGTCCCTTCCGGGCGTCGTCGGGCATGGCCATTTCGGCGCGGAGGCCCAAAAGCCGGATTGGACGGCCGGGCTCGATGGCACCGGCGAGGTCTAGGGCCCGGGCGAGGACATCGTCCCGGTCGAAGGTCTCCGGAATCTTCCTCGCATGCGTCTTGGTGGTGAACGGCGCGTACCGGACCTTGAGGGTCAGCCCGATCACCGGCCGCCCTTCCGCTGCCACATCGGCCAGGACCTGCGCGGCAAGCTGCCGCACGGCGTCGTCCACCTGCGCCGGCTCGGTGAGGTCGGTCTGGAAGGTGGTTTCACGGCTGTGCCCGCGGGCCACCCACGGGGTGTCATCCACAACGCTGGAGCCGTCGCCGCGGCCCAGTTCGGCATACCAGGGGCCCATCTTGGGGCCGAACTCAGGTACCAGGGCCGAGGGGTCCACCGCGGCGAGCTCGGCAACGGTATTGATGCCCAGCTTGGCCAGCCGTCCCGAGATCTTGCTCCCGACACCCCACAGCTCCTTGGTGGGCCGTGTACCCATAACGTCGAGCCAGTTTCCGGCGGTGAGGCTGAAGACGCCGGCCGGTTTGCCGAGGTCGGTGGCATTCTTGGCGCGGACCAGTGTGTCGCCGATGCCCACACTGCAGTGCAGCTGCGTCTGCTCCAGGACGGCGGCCTGCAGCTGCCGGGCGTAGGCATCCGGATCCTCGGTCACCGTACCGACGAAGGCCTCATCCCAGCCCAGGACCTGTACGACGGCGCCGGGCTGGGCTCGCAGGGTGGCCATCACCGTGTCCGAAGCTTCGAGGTAGGCCTCGGCGTCGACCGGCAGGATGACGGCGTCGGGCACCTTCCGGGCTGCGATCCGCAGCGGCATCCCCGACCCGACGCCGAAGGCCCGGGCCTCGTAGGAGGCGGTGGAGACCACGGCGCGTTCCGTTGGGTCGCCGCGGCCGCCGACAATGACCGGCTTGCCGGCCAGCTCCGGGCGCCGGAGCACTTCGACGGCGGCGATGAACTGGTCGAGGTCGACGTGCAGCACCCAGGGGATAGCGTTCACGCGACCAGTGTGCCCTAAACGTCCACGACAATCACCGGTTCCCGACGGAACCGGTTACCCGCCGATAGCGTCCAGCTCGGCCACATCCTCCGCGGAAAGCACCAGCCCGGCCCCGGCCACGTTTTCGCGCAGATGCGCCACCGAAGAAGTGCCGGGGATGAGCAGGATGTTCGGCGAACGCTGCAGCAGCCATGCCAGGGCCACGGACATGGGCGTTGAACCTCTCCGTGCGGCGACGGCGGAGAGCGCCTGGGACTGCAGCGGACTGAAACCGCCCAGCGGGAAGAACGGCACATAGGCAATGCCGTCCTGCGCGAGGGAACCGATTAGCTCGTCATCCCGGCGGAAGGCGAGGTTGTACATGTTCTGCACCGAGACGATGGGGACGATGCTACGGGCTTCGGCCACCTGCTCCGGCAGCACATTGCTCACGCCGAGGTGCCGGATCACCCCCTGCTGCTGGAGCTCGGCGAGTGTCTCCATCGCGTCGGCCAGGGAACCCGGCACCGTTCCCTGGCCGTCGCCCATGCGCAGGTTCACCAGGTCCAGCGCATCAAGGCCGAGCGTTTCCAGGTTCTCCTCGACCGCACGGCGCAGCTGGTCGGGCTTCCGCGCCGGCGGCCATCCGCCCTGGTCGTCGCGGACCGAGCCCACCTTGGTCACCACGTGCAGCGTCCCGGGGTAGGGGTGCAGTGCCTCGCGGATGAGCGAGTTGGTGATGTGCGGGCCGTACGCCTCGGCGGTGTCGATGTGGGTGATGCCCAGCTCGACGGCCTCGCGCAGGACGGCGAGGGCGCCGTCGTAATCCGGCGGAGGCCCCATCACCCCGGGCCCGGCGAGCTGCATGGCCCCGTAGCCGAAGCGGGACACCTCAAGGCCGCCCAGGGTCCAGGTGGCGCCGGGAAGGGAGGCGGTAAATGTGCTCATGTTCTGCCTTTCAGGGGTGGTGTTCCTTACCGATGCAGTCCACTATGGTGACGCAGCTTCCCTGCAGGAAGTAGGCACCTGGAAGTGCCTAGGTAACCCACAGTGACGAGGTGCAGGAAATGCCAACCATGACGGCGGCAGAAAAACGAGCGCAGGAAAAGGCGAAGTACAACGCGTTCCTGGATGTATGTCCCAGCCGGCAGTTGCTGGACCGGATCTCTGATAAATGGGTCATGCTGGTCCTGGCGGCCCTCGGCAGCGGGCCGGACTGCGACGGGGATCCCCGCCCGCTGCGTTTCTCCGAACTGTCCCGGGTGCTTGCCGGTGTAAGCCAGAAGATGCTCACCCAGACACTGCGCTCGCTGGAGCGGGACGGTCTGCTCACCCGGACGGTCACGCCCACGGTGCCCGTGACCGTCACGTACGAACTGACCGACATGGGGCTGTCCCTGCATCAACTGACCCGCGGCATCAAGGGCTGGGCGGAACAGCACATGGATGAGGTCTTCGCCGGGCGTGCCGCCTACGACTCCCGCGGGGCCTGACCCCCCCGTTTAGGACCTCACGTTTAGGAGCTCAGCGCCGCATGCGGGTAGGCCGGCTCCCGCTGCTGGAACTGCAGCACGTCCTTGTTCCGGATGACGCCGTCGCGGATTTCGATTGCACGGGCAATGGTTTCGTTCCCCGTCCACGCGTCGGGGCCGGCAATGACCGTTTCCAGGAAGGGCAGGAGCGCCTCGCTGATTTCCCAGCTGGCGGAATTCCAGAGGTAGGACGGGCTGTGGTCGACGGCGTAGTAGTTGATGTGTTCGCCCACCTCGAACATCGGGTCGGCGAACGTGGTGCTTTTCGCCCACTCAAAGCCCATGCCCTCGTCGCAGGAAACGTCCACGATCAGGCTGCCGGGCCGGAAAGCCTCCAGATCATCGGTGCGCAGGTAGGTCAGCGGGGCGTTGGGATCCTGCAAAGTGCAGTTGACCACGATGTCGCTTTCGGCAAGGAACGGGGCCAGCGGCACCCGTCCGTCGTCAGTGATGACCTCGCTGAGGAACGGAGTGCTGTCGTCACGGTCGAACTGAACAATCCGCGCCGAGTGGATCGGGGCGCCGACCGCCGCGACGCCGCGGCTGGTCAGGACCTGGACGTCGTGGATGCCGTGGGCGTTCAGGGCAGTGACGGCGCCGCGTGCCGTCGCGCCGAAGCCGATGACGACGGCGCTGAGCCGCCGGCCGTAGGCGCCGGTGGATCCGGTCAGGCTGAGAGAATGCAGCACGGAGCAGTAGCCGGCCAGTTCGTTGTTCTTGTGGAAGACATGCAGGCCGAAACCGCCGTCGGCGGCCCAATGGTTCATCGCTTCGAAGGCGATCAGCGTGAGCTTTTTGTCGATGGCGAGCTGGGTGACGGCGCGGCCCTGGACGCAGTGCGGCCAGCCCCAGAGGGTCTGCCCGTCCCGCAGTTCGGCCAGGTCCTCGGGCTGCGGCTTGGGCAGGAGGACGACGTCGGCCTCCGCCACAATCTGTGCCCGCGGGAGCACTGCGCCCACCAGCGGCTTCAGCTCGGCGTCCGAAACGCCGAAGCTGGTTCCGTAGCCTTCTTCGAGGAGTATCTGCGCCCGAACCTCCGGGGCGATGCGTTCCAGATGAAGCGGGTGGATGGCAAGACGCCGCTCATCGGGCTTGCGTGTGTTGGAAAGGACTCCGAGGGTGAGACGCTCCACGGGGCCGTTCACTTCTTTTTCGGCGATGCGGGTTTGGCGCCGGCGGCCTTGTCGAGGGCGGGCGGAGCCGCGGCGGCCTTCTTATCGGCACGCTTTTCCTTGATGGACTTGCCGGACTTCTTGGATGCTGCTTGGCGCGGGGACTTGTCAGACATGTTCGCTCCTGTAGCGGAACCGAAGCGGTTCCTGACTCTGAACCATACATGCACCGTCCCCGGGCACTGGGCAGGCGAAGCGGGCAGGGCCTGCCTTCCGAACTACCGCCCGGCCCAGGCCTCCGCGTAGAACTGCGGGGAAAGCGATTCCAGCAGTTCGGCATAGGCATCGCGCTCCATGGCCTGCGCCGATTTGGCAGGAATCTCCGAGGTGAAGGCGGATACGCCCAGCCCGGCCTGACGATCCTTGAGGGTCAGGCCTGCGGCTTCCAGGATGGTCGGGTACATGTTCAGCTGGTCCGCACCGGGGCGCAGCGTGCTGCTAGCGTCCTGGCCCGGAATCCAGATCCGGTTGAAGACCGTGCGGTTGGCGTGGTGGTCGAGCTGCTCATGGAACGCGTCGCCGGCGCTCATGTGCTTGAGGTGGTCGCCCATGATCACCACGGCGGTGTCCTCGAGATAGCCCTTTTCCTTCATGTGGTCAACGAAGCCGGCCACCTGGGTCATGGAGCAGGCGAACACGGAGGTCACGTTGTTCTCCGTGTCCACATCGCAGTAGTCGTAGACATGGACCGGCTCGTGGGTGTCCAGCGTCAGCATGGACAGGTTGAACGGCTGGCCGGTCTCCGCCTCGGCGTGCAGCCTGTCGATCTCGTCCTTGGCGTTGGCCATGAGGCGTTCGTCGCTCAGGCCCCAGTCACTGCGGAAGCTCTCCTCCGGTTCCCCGGCGGCACGCCAGTCGGAGAGGTCCTTGACCTCGGAGTAGCCGTGGGTGCCCAGGAAGGTGTCCTTCGCGGCGAAGGCGGCGTTGGCTCCGCCCAGGAAGACGTTGGTGTACCCGTGCTCGTCGAGGACATCGCCGAGGCAGGTGGCCCCGCCCAGGTACGTTTCGCCGTCGTCGTCGAGGGCGGCGGCGTCTGAACTATCCTCAGCGGAGCCGACGCCCTTCAGCGGCACGCCGCACTGCGTCGAGACGAGGCCGGCCATGGTCCAGCCTCCCCCCTCGTACTGCTGGAAGTTCTCCACGCTTTGCCAGCCCTCTGAGGCGGCCGTGGCCTCCTTCAACGGGAGGAACGCGTCCTTTTCAAAGAGCTGGTCGTCCGCGAGGGTGGCCTCGCCGGACTCCAGGTAAATCAGCACCAGGTTGCGCTTCTGCTCGTCGCCGGTGACAGCCGGCTCCACGTAGTAGTCGCCGATGTTGTATTTGGAGTTCGCGGCCTTGATGTAATCGGCCATGCCCACGGTGGAGGCGAAGGCCGTGGTGCCGCCGATGACCACTGCGCCCACGAGGACCGCAGCGACGGTGCGCCGGATCCAGGGGGAGCGGCGGGGTTCCTCGGCGCTGCGGCGGAGTTTGCGGCGGCGGAAGTACTGCCACAGGGCAATCCCCGCAGTGATGAGCAGCGGCAGGACGCCGACTCCGATAATGCCGAGCCAGACAATGCCGCCGCCGCCGCCGTCGGTCTCCACCGAGACGAGGTTCAGGAGCATCTGGCCCACGGAGATTTCGCCCCAGAAGAACCGGATGCCCGCGGCGGCGATGAGCAGCGCGAGCCCAAGCCAGATCAGGACGTAGACCAGGACACGCCCCACTACGACGCCGACCCGTCGGGTCACGTCAAGAATCTGGCCAGACATGGAGATACCTCGCGTTCCAGATGCCAGCGGTTTCCGCCGAACACCCTTGACATCCAACCCGCTCTCGGGGCCAAAGAAGAAATAGTACCGTCATGCTACCTGTTCAACCTTGGTTCATCCCGGAGGAACGAGCTGTTCATTGCAGCGCCGTCCGGTACCGGACGCGGAAGGGCCCCGCTCGGAGCAAGGCCCTTCCGCAGCATCGGCCTCAGCTAGGCGTCGGTGCTGTCCCCGGCAACGCGGATGAGGATCTTGCCGGTGGTGCCGCTTTCGACGGCGTCATGCGCGGCTGCGGTTTCCTCGAGCGGGAACCAGGTGAGGGGAAGTCCGGCGGACTCGCCGACGGGCAGGACACCGTCCCGCAGTGCGGCGGTGATGTCTTCTGCTGCGGCGTGTTGGGCCTCGGTTCCCACCGTGTAGATGAGCACGCCCTGCCAGCGGACGTTCTTGGCGAAGCTGGCAACGATCGGCGCGGTGAACTCCTCGCCGTTGTTATTGGCGTAGTAGGCGATGCTGCCGTGGTTGGCGATCACGTCGACGTCGAGTGCGGCGTTCTGGGCGGGGGACACCTCGACAATGTGGTCGACGCCGTCCGGGGCGATCTCGCGGATGCGCTCGGCCTCGGCGTCATCCGGGTAACGGACGATGTGGTGCGCTCCGGCAGCGGTGGCGAGTTCGGCCTTCGCGTCGCTGCTGACCGTGGCGATCACGGTGGCGCCGGCCCAGACCGCGAACTGGATGGCCGCGTGGCCTACGGCTCCGGCGCCGCCCTGAACCAGGACGGTGCGTCCTGCCAGGGCTCCAGGGGCGAGCCGGGACGGGCCGTGCTCGTGGACGGTGAGGGCGCGGTGCGCCGTCATTGCAGGGACGCCGAGGCTGGCGGCGACGTCAAAACCAATGTCTTCCGGAAGCCGTACGGCCCGGTCGGCGGGGAGGACGGTGAATTCGGAGGCGGTCCCGGTCGGACGGCCGTGGGCGGCGAGGTAGATCCATACCCGGTCGCCCACCTGAAGATCGGTTACGCCCTCGCCTACGGCGTCGACCACCCCGGCTCCGTCCTGGTTCGGCACCACTTCGGGGAAGGCGAGGCTGCTGCCGGCGCGGGCCTTCCAGTCGGTGGGGTTCACGCCCGAAACGGTAACCCGGACCCGCACTTCGCCGGGGCCGGGGGCGGGGGCGTCGCGGTCTACGAGGGAGAGGACGGACGAGGGGCCTGTGGCGGAGTACACGATTGCTTTCATGGGCGGTACAAGAAACCCGGGCGGACTTCTATTCCCCGGTGCGGACAAAACGGGCCCGGAACCGGCAGAGCCGGGCCGCCCCCGCAGGGACGGCCCGGCTCTCTGCGCCTGACGGTTACTACTTGTTGTCGTCCTTGTTTCCGTCGACGGCGTCCTTCGCTTTGTCTTTAGCCTGGTCAACCTTCTCCGGGTTGTCCTTGGCTGCGTCCTTCGCCTTGTCTGCCATGCCGCCTAGATCTGCCATTGGATAATGCCTTTCCTCTGTGCGGTCCGGGGATCGTGCGTCCCGGCTGGGTACATCCATCCTGCCTCACAAGGGCAGTTTGGAACCCGGGTACAGGTGTTTTTTATTGGCGGGCGGAGGGGGAACTGTCCTTCGGTACTGTCACTGGCATCGGCACGGGTATGGTTCCCGGCACGGGCTGCGTGGTATCCGGAGTGCCGTCCTCTTCCTTCATCTGCCGCACCTCCGATTTGAAGATCCGCAGGGACTGGCCGACGCTGCGTGCCATTCCCGGCAGTTTTGGAGCACCGAACAGGACAATCGCCAGAACGACGACGATGATGATTTGCCAGCCTTCAAGCCTCATAACGGGGAACCTTTCATCGGGGTATTCGTGGGGGAGGAGCAGTATTCATGGGAAGCGGTTGTGCCGGAACCATGGAGGGCCCGGACCAGCGCCCGGTCCCGGTCGCGCAGACTTTGGGCGCCAACCTGTGAGTCCGTCAGTTCGAACCCGTGATAGGCACCGGGATACACGTGCAGCTCGGTGGGTACGCCGGCCTGCAGCAGGCGGGCGGCGAAGGAAATGTCTTCGTCCCGGAACAGGTCCAGCTCGCCTACCTGGATCAGCGTCGGGGGCAGCCCGCGGAGATCGTCCGCGAGAGCCGGAACCGCATAGGCGCTCGCAGGGAAACCGCCCAGATAGCACTCCCACGCGAACCGGCTGTGCGCAGCGTTCCAGGTGGGAATGCCGGCGAACTCGACCGCAGAACCGGAAGAGTGCGAGGAATCCAGCATCGGATACATCAGGTACTGGAAGGCAACCGCCTGCCCGCCGGAGTCCCGGTTCCGCAGGGTGAGCGCGGCAGCCAGGCCGCCGCCGGCACTGGAACCGGCCACCGCCACCCGGCGCGGATCCACGGACAGGGCTTCGGCTGAGGCAAACAGCCAGCGCAGTCCCGCGGTCACGTCATCCAGGGGTGCCGGGAAGGGGTGCTCCGGAGCGAGCCGGTAGTCCACCGCAACCACCACCGCCCCCGTCCGGGCACACAGATCCGCGCAGTAGGAGGTATCGCCGTCGACGCTCCCGGCAATCATGCCGCCGCCGTGGATCCAGTAAATCGCCGGATGCGGGCCGGCTCCCGCGGGGGTGAAAACACGCAGGAGAACTCCGTCAGCCGGGTAGTCCCGGAAGGACATGTCGCCCAAGCCGGAGACGGCCGGGGAAGTCCGGGCCCGGAAATCCGAAAGCTCGGCCACCGAAGTGGGCGGCGGGTGGGCCTGCGAATACTCCAGTCCCGGCAGGAGCTCCGGATCCACCCGGTCGAGGAAGCCGGTCATGACTCGAGTGCAGCGGCGAACCAGCTGGTGATCGTGGCCGGATGGGTGATGGCAGTGCCGACGACGACGGCGAACGCCCCCGCGCCCAGCGCCGAACGGCCCTGCGCCGGGGTGTGGATGCGGCCTTCGGCAATCACCGGAACGCCCAGCCTCAGTGCAGCCAGCTCCTGCAGAAGCTCCAGATCAGGCCCGGTCGTTTTCGGCCGCTCGTCCGTATAGCCGGCCAGCGTGGTGCCGATGATGTCCGCTCCTGCCGCCGCGGCAGCTTCGGCGTCGGCAGCGGACCCGCAGTCGGCCATCACCAGCGCCGGCGTCTGGTCGTGCAGCGCAGCGACGGTCTCGGCCAGTGTCAGTCCGTCCGGCCGTTCCCGGCGCGTGCCGTCCAGGGCCACGATGTCTGCACCGGCTTCCGTACAGGCCAAGGCGTGGCGCAGCGTGGGCGTAATGAACACGCCGTCGTGCCCGTCCTTCCACAGCCCGATCACCGGAACGTCCACGGCGGCACGGACGGCCCGGATGTCACTGATCCCCTGGACGCGTACTCCGGCAGCCCCGCCAATGACGGCGGACTGTGCCACCTGCGCGGTGGTCCGGGGATCGCGCATTGGTTCGCCGGGGTAGGCCTGGCAGGAAACTATGAGGGAGGAGCGGAGGCTCTCGAGATTAAACATGCTGCCCTTCGGAGACGGGGTTCAGTGCCAGCGCGCGGCGGGCGGCACCGCGGATGGCGGCAGTCTCCCCGAGCTGTGCGGGGACGATGGGCAGCCCGGCAAGCGGACGCAGGAGTTCGTTCCGGGCCGCCTGCTCCATGGTGTTCCACCAAAGCGGTCCGGCGAAGGCCAGCCCGCCGCCGACGATGACGGCGTGCGGGTCCAGGACGTTCGCCAGGCCGCCGACGGCGGAACCTGCAGCTGCTGCCCCGCGGCGCAGAGCCTCGGCGGCAACGGGATGGCCCTCTGCGGCGAGGCGGTACACCCCGCGGGTGTCCTCCGCCTGCACGCCGCCCAGCCGGGTGAAGAGCGAGAAGATCCCCGGCCCGGACGCCACCGCTTCCACATGTCCGGTGCCGCCGCAGCTGCAGGGCAGCCCGCTTCCAAATGTGCCGGTCTCATACGCGAAGGGTGAGGCGATGTGGCCCACATGCCCGGCCGTGAAGCTGGACCCCTCCAGGCATTCGCCGTCCAGGACGTAGCTGCCGCCCACGCCGGTGCCCACGCCGATAAACAGGACGCTGGGCATCCCGGCACCGGCGCCGAGCCAGCTTTCTCCGAGGGCATGCGCGTGGACGTCATTGATGGCCGTGGCGGGCAGCCCCGTGCGCCGGGTGAGCTCGGCGGTCAGCCTGGTTCCGCCCCAGCCGCGGATCGCGTCCGTCGCCGAGACGACGACGCCGCGCCCGGAATCGATCACGCCGGCGGCGCCAATGCCCAGCGCATCAACGGCCAGACCGGAGTCCCGGGCATCCGCGCGGAGCGAAGCCGTGAGGTCCGCGGCGGCGGACAGGACGGCGTCGGGCCCGGCCTGCGCCGGCGTCGCGACGGTGGAGGAGAAGAGGATCCGTCCCTCGCCGTCGACCACCCCGCCGGAAGTCTTGGTGCCGCCCAGATCGAGCCCAATCACGTGGCGCATGGAAATCAGAGCAGCCCGTTGGACTCGAGGATGGTCCGGATGGCGGAGGTTTCGGCCTCGTTCAGCTGCACCATGGGCGCGGACATCACATTGGTGTCGATGACGCCGAGCAGCATCAGTGCCGTCTTGAAGGCGCCGAGCCCTCCGGCTCCGGGCGAGACACGGCCGGGGGTGGGGGCATACACAATATTGAAGAGGGAAGCCAGGCGGTCCTGCATCCGGGCCGCTTCGGCAAAGTCGCCGCTTTGGGCCGCGTTGTACAGGGCCGCATACCCGGCCGGATCCACGTTGCCGAGTCCCGGAACCACGCCGTGGGCGCCGCCCAGCAGTGCGCCGTCGACCACCACCTCGTGTCCGGTGAAGACCGCGAAGTCCGGCACGTTCCGGGTGGCCAGCAGCAGCTGCCGGAACCCGACGTCGTCGCCGGAGGAATCCTTGACGCCGGCGAGGACGCCGTCCTGCGCAAGCCGCACCAGCAGATGCAGGGGGAGCTTGAAGTGCGTCCGGACGGGAACGTCGTAGGCGAACAGGGGGACATCGAAGGCGGCGTGCAGGGCGCGGAAGTGGATTTCCGTCTCGGCGGCATCCGAAATGGCGTAGAACTGCGAGGTGGCCACAATGGCGTCCGCGCCGAGGCCGATCAGCCGGCGTCCCTCTTCGATCACGCGGGGGGTGGTCTGCTCGGCTGCGCCGGCCAGGATAGGCACCTCTCCGGCGTTGACGCCGGCAATGGTCCGTACCACCAGGTCGCGTTCGTCATTGGTCAGGTAGGGCACCTCGGCGGAGGAACCCAGGACGAACAGTCCGGAAACGCCGCCGTCGAGCAGGTATTTGGTCAGTTTTTCCAGCGAAGCCGTGTCGACGGCGCCGTCCGCGGTGCGGGGCGTAACCACCGGGGGGATGACACCGTGGAAGCGGGACTGTGTTGCGTGTGACAAGTAGTTCTCCAGTGCTTGGTTCTAGATGTGCAAAAGGCTGGGCGCTGCTCCGAGCAGGCTCTTGGTGTAGTCATTGGCGGGCCGGTCAAAGACATCGCGGGCGGGCCCTTCCTCGACGATCCGGCCGAAATACATCACGCAGATGCGGTCGGAAACGTAGCGGACGGTCTGGATGTCATGGGAAATGAAGACCATGCCGAGGTTCAGTTCCCGTTTCAGGTCCGAGAGCAGATTCAGGACCTGGGCGCGGACTGACACGTCCAGGGCCGACGTCGGCTCATCGGCCACGATGACCGACGGATCCAGGCACAGCGCCCGGGCAATGGCGACGCGCTGGCGCTGGCCGCCGGAAACCTGGTGCGGGGTGACGTCGGCGGCGGACTGCGGCAGGCCCACGAGGGAGAGCAGGTCCTTCACCTTGGCGTCCCGGCTTTGCTGGGTGCCGATCCCGTGGACCTGAAGCGGGTCGGTGAGGATGTCATGGATGGTCATCCGGGGATTCAGGGCGGTGGCCGGATCCTGGAACACCACGCCGACGTCGCGGCCGAAGGTCTTCTTGGAGGAGGAGGCCTTGGTGCTGACCGGCTTTCCATGGAAGAGGACTTCCCCGGCCGTAGGCTCCTGCAGTCCCACCAGCACGGAGGCCAGGGTGGATTTTCCGCAGCCGGATTCTCCGACAATCCCCACGGTCTCGCCGCGGCGGACGGTGAAGTTCACGCCGTCGACCGCCTTGACGATGTTCGGGCGGAACAGGGAGCCCGAGCGTGCCCGGTGGTAGACCTTGATGTCCTTCAGTTCGAGGACGGGGCCGGTGGTGTTCGGCGTTGCTGTCGCGTTCATGCCTGCTGCCTTGCTGTTGTGCCGGTTTCGACCAGGTCCGAAGGGGTTTCATGGCTGGCCCAGTAGTGGTTCGTCCCGCCGATGCGGACAAACTCCAGGACCTGCTCCGGATCCGCATCCGGCCGCAGCGAGCGTTCCGCGAAACGGTCGCCGGCGGCGAAGTCACCGGGGGAGGGAACGGTGCCCTGGATCTGGTGCAGACGCTCGGCGCCGGCTTCGATGGACAACACCGCTCCCAGCAGTCCGCGGGTGTATTCGTGGCGCGGGTCCCGCAGCAGATCCGGAACATCGCCGGATTCCACTACCTGCCCGGCGTACATCACGGTGACCCGGTGGGCCAGGGACGCAACGAGGGCCAGGTCGTGGCTGACAAACACCATGGCGAACCCGAGCTGTTCCCGCAGTTCGTTCAGCAGGTCCACCACCTGCTTCTGGACGGTGACATCCAGGGCGGTGGTCGGCTCGTCCGCCACCACGATCTTCGGCGAACGGGACAGGGCCATGGCAATCAGCACGCGCTGCCGCTGCCCGCCGGACAGTTCGTGCGGGTAGCTCTTCAGCGTGCGGTCCGGGTCCAGTTTCACCATTTCGAGCAGTTCCCGCGGACTTCTGCGCCCGCCCCGGGAGGTGAGCTGCCGGAGCTGGTCCTTGATCAGCATGGACGGGTTCAGGGAGCTCAGCGCATCCTGGTACACCATGGCGATCTGCTCGCCGCGCAGCCCCCGATACAGCTGGCTGCGTTCCTTCGGGTCATTGGTCAGCAGTTCCTTGCCGTTAAACCGTATGGATCCGGAGAGCCGTGCCGTCGGCGGGAGCAGGCCCATGACCGCCAGCGAGGTAATGGACTTCCCGCAGCCGGATTCGCCCACGAGTCCCATGGTTTCGCCCTCGCGGACCGTAAAGCTCACCCGGTCCACGATGGCGGTGTCGCCGTAGCGTCCGGGGAAGCGGATGGAAAGGTCCTTCACTTCCAGGACCACCGGGGCGTCCTCGTCCGCCTGCGGGAGGCGGTCCGTCCTCCGGGACTCGACGGCGGCCAGCAGTTCCAGTTCCTTGGCCAGTGCTGCCAGGGAACCGGGTGCATTGACGGCCGCGCCTGTTGCGGGCAGGGCGTCCTCCTCCGGGAGGTGCCGGCCGCCGTCGGCCTGGGTCAGCGAGGTGCCGGCGGCGTCAAGGGTGGAGGGCTGGGCGGCCGTGGCCACTGCCTCGACGGCGGCGGGAGCCGGGGGCACGCCCTTGCGGCCTTTTCGGACGCCGGGGTTGACCATGGCGTCGGTCAGCCCTTCGGCCAGGATGTTCAGTGCCAGGACGGTGAGCAGAATGGTGATGCCGCCGAACGTCGTCGGCCACCAGGCTCCGCTGAACACCACGTTGCGGCCGTCCGCCATGACGTTGCCCCAGGAGGCGGCGGGCTGCTGCACGCCGGCGCCGAGGAAGGACAGCGAGGCTTCCAGGATGATGGCGTCGGCGACCATCACGGTGGCGAACACCAGGATGGGGGCCGCGCAGTTGCGGGCAATATGCTTCAGCAGGATGTAGGTGCGGCCGGCGCCGATGACCCGTTCGGCCCGGACGTAGTCCTCGCCGTACTGGGCCAGGATATTGGCGCGGACCACCCGGGCGAGCTGCGGGGTGTAGACAATGGCGATGGCAAGGATGATCACCGGAACGGTCGAGCCGAAGAGGTTCAGTGAGTGGTCCCGCAGGGCAAACAGCAGCGCTGCTGCCAGGGCGATGCCGGGGAAGGCCATCATGATGTCGAGGATGCGCATCACGGTCTCGCTCACGGCCTTGCCGGAGGTGGCCGCAACGGCGCCGAGGACCGAGCCGAGGATCAGGGCCAGCGCAACGGCACCGAGGCCGATCGAGATGGAAACCCGCGCCCCGTAGAGCATCCGGGAGAACACGTCATAGCTGGAACCGTCGGTGCCGAAGAGGTGCTCGCCGTTCGGGGCGAGGACCGGGACGCTGGATTCGTTCTCCCCGTAGGGTGCCAGAAGCGGTCCGAAGACTGCCACGAGGACAATGAATCCGAGGAAGCCCAGTGCGAGTTTTGAACTGAGGTTCAGGGCGGTGAAGCGGGCGCCGCCGCTGCTGAGCCGTTCGGCCAGTGAATTGCGCATGGGGTTACACCGTCCGGATTCGGGGGTTGATGAGCAGGTACAGCAGGTCAACCACGATGTTGACCAGGACAAAGGCGACCGCGATGGTGAGCACCGCGCCCTGCACGAGGTTGGTGTCCGACGTCGTCAGCCCCACGACGATCAGGTCGCCCATGCCGTTGAGGCTGAAGATCTTTTCGATGACGACGGCGCCGCCGAGCAGGTAGCCCACCCGCAGTCCGAGGACGGTGACGGGGGTGACCAGCGCGTTGCGCAGGACGTTGCGGGCGACGACGGTGCGGTAGGGCACGCCGTTGCCGATGGCGGTGCGGACGTAGTCGCGGTCGAGTTCCTCCACCATCGAGGTCCGGACCACGCGGATGAGCGACGCCGAGACGGGGATGCCGAGGGCGAGGGCCGGCAGGGCCATGGAATAGAGCCAGCCGACAAACCCGTACTGGTCCGCCCAGGCCAGGCCGCCCGTGGGGAAGATGGATCCTTCGGGCAGGGCGAACCACTGGATCAGCAGGATCGCCAGCCAGAAGGAGGGGGTGGCAATTGCCGCGATGGAGAAGATGCGGATGGCCTGGTCCGGCCAGCGGTCCCGGTAGAGCGCGCCGAGGATGCCGAGCGTGAGGGCGAGGACAACGGCCAGCAGGATGCCGAGGAAGGTCAACTGCAGGGTCACCGGGAAGGCCGTGGCGATTTTGCTGGCCACGGACTCTTCCGGCGGGTTGGTGACGCCGAAATCGAGCCGGATCACACCGCCCAGATACCGGAAGAACTGGACTACCAGGGGAGCGTTGAGGCCCCGTTCCTCCCGCCAGGCTTCCTTGGCGTCCTCGCTGGCGTTTTCACCGAGGACGGCGGTGGCGCGGTCCGCCGGAACAACTGACAGCACGATGAACACCATCACGGTGACGCCCAGCAGCATGATCGGCAGGACAGCAAGCCGGCGCCCTAACAGGCGGATAAACATTGTCACTCAAAAACTCCAATGCAGGGGGTACGGCGGGGCGCCGGGGAGGCGCCCCGCCGCGGTTGTCTCGCTACTTGCGTCCTACGCCTACGAAGGAGACGCCGGTGGTGGGCAGCGGCTGGAAGCCGTCCAGTGCGTTGCTGTCCCAGGCGGTGGGCAGCTTGCGGTGGAACAGCGGATACAGCGGGGCTTCCTCGGAGACGATGTTGATGACCTCGGCGTGGATGCCCTTGGCCTTGTCCGGATCCACCTTCACGGCCTGGTCCAGCTTGTCCTGCACGGTGGTGAATTCCGGTGTGGTGTTCCAGCCGGCGCGGGCCTCCATCCAGGTGGCGCCGCGGTAGAACCAGCTGAGGAGGATGTCGCCGTCGTTGCCGAAGACCGAGGGATCACCCGGCGCACAAAGCACATCGAAGTTCTTTCCGCCCACCTTTTCCGGAGCGTAGACCGCTGCGGACTGGAGGATTTCCAGGGTGGTGCTAACGCCGATGGCGTCCCAGTACTCCTTGATCAGGGGCACCACACGGGTCACCCAGCCGGTGTCCGTGGAGGTGAGGGTGATGGTGATGTTCTCCATCCCCGCCTCCTTCAACAGGGACTTGGCTTTGGCGGCGTCGTACGCATAGACAGTGGATGCCTCGCTGTAGGAGGGGTGCCCCTCCTGGAAGTAGGACGAGGCAGCAGAGGCGTTGCCGAGCAGGGCCTTGCTGATGACGGCCTCGGTGTCGATGGCGTAGTGCAGTGCCTGGCGGACGCGCTTGTCCGGGAACTTGGCGCAGTTGAACATCAGGAACAGCAGGCCGAAGGACTGCACCGACTCGACGTCGACCTTGCTCGCGAGCTGGTCCACGTCCAGGTAGGGGACGTCCTCGATGGCCTGGGTGCGGGAGGGCACTGCGGCGACGCGGGCGGCCGGATCTGCCAGCAGCAGCCAGGTCATGTCCGCCACCCGGGCCGGGTACTTGCCGTTGTAGTCATCGAACTTCTTGAAGACGATGCGGTCTTCCTTGACGGCGGAGACGAGGCTGTAGGGGCCGGAGCCGATCGGCTTGAGGTCGAAACCGGCCGGGTCTGCCTTGACTGCTGCTTCCGGGACGACCTTGATGACCGAGATGCGGTCGCTGAAGGTGGGGAACGGATACTTCAGCTTGAACTGGACGGTGGAATCGTCCTTGGCGGTCACGGTGTCGATAAAGGGGATGAACCCGGCGAAGAGTGACGTGTTGGCCGGATCGAGGACGCGCTGGAAGGAGAAGGCGACGTCGGCCGTGGTCACCGGTTCCCCGTTGTGGAATTTCGCGCCGCTGCGCAGCTTCACCTCGTACGTGGTGTCATCCACCATGACCGGTTCGGCGGCCGCCAGGGCGAGATACCGCTCCCGGGTGGCCGGATGGAGTTCCGTCAGTCCTTCGAAGATGTGCAGGTTGGCGGCCTGCGGAGTGGCACCCGTGGAAAGCATCGGGTCGAAGCCGGTGGAGAGCTGGTAGGAAATTCCGGCTTCGATGGAGCCGGTCCCTTCTGCGGCTGCCGTGCCGCCTCCGGTGGCCGGGCTTCCGCCCGGGCTGCATGCAGAGATGGACCCTGCAAATGCTGCGGCGGCGCCCATCACGCCGGCCAGCTTGAGGAAGTTTCGCCGGCTTGAATCCTTCAGGAGCCCGCTGCTTTCAAAAGTGTTGCTCATCGTTGCGCCTCACCCATCCATGTCACTTATCGGACGTAGGATGTCCGACGGTTGTCCCAGAACTGTAAGGTTCATCACATCACGCCGTCAAGCGAGATCTGGGTGTCTTTTCCGTAGATGGGACGTCCTATAACCTAGGATCGAATTATCTTTCGCCCCGGCGCCACCTTTCGAACAGTTCCAGGAGGATCTGAATGAGCCTGCCCGATGCCTCACTGCCGCCGGCCCGGTTCAGTGCCCAGAACCGTTCCCGCGCTCTGCAGGCCGACATCATGGAGTTGATCCTCGACCGTGACCTGAAGGCCGGCGATGCGTTGCCCACCGAGGGGGAACTCACCCTCGCGCTGGGTATCGGCAGGAACACCCTGCGGGAGGCGCTGAAGGTCCTCCAGGCCCTTGGGGTGATTGAAATCCGGCACGGGTTTGGGATGTTTGTGGCTCCGGCCAACTTCGATGCCCTGGCGGACGGGCTGACATTCCGCGGGAGGCTTTCCCTGCGCCACGAAGGCAAGGAGGCGCTGCAGCTGGTTGATGTCCGGCAGGCGCTGGAATCCGGCCTGATCGGCGAGGCGATGGACCTCTCGACGCCGGACCACTTGGCTGAGATCGAGGCCACTGTCCAGCAGATGGAGACCCTGGCCGCGGAAGGCGAAGTCTTCACCGAAGTTGACGAAGCTTTCCACTACCAGCTGTTTGAACCGCTGGGGAATGAGCTGCTCTCGAATCTGATGTCCGTTTTCTGGAAGGTGTACCGCAAGATCCATGCGGAGCTGGGCGGGGACCCGCTGATCAACCTGACGGAAACGGCGGCGGTTCACCGCGGGATTTTTGAAGCAGTCAAAGACGGTGACAAGGAGCTGGCCGCGGAACGCCTGCGCAGGCATTTCGACGGGATCCGAGGCGAACTCGCCAAGCTGCAGGACGCCTCGTGAGGGCCGGGTCCCTGCAGCACTCTTCGATCCGGGTGATCCGCCGCGCCGACGCGGCCACCCTGGGACAGGCCGGAGCTGACCTTGTGCTCGAAACCCTCGCCGGGAGGCCGGCCCCGGTGATCGGCGTCGCCACCGGTTCGTCGCCGTCGCCCCTCTACAGGGAGCTCGCCGCCGGGGGCACCGATTTCAGCAGCGCTACCTGGTTTGCCCTGGACGAATATGTGGGACTGGCTCCGGGCCACGCGCAGAGCTACGTCGAAGTGCTCCGCCGGGAAATCATTGAACCGCTGGGGCTGGACCCCGCGACCATGCATGTCCCCGACCCGCATGCGGAGAAGCTGGACGAGGCCGGCGCCCGCTACGAGCAGCGCATCGCAGCAGCAGGCGGCATTGACCTGCAGATCCTGGGCATCGGCCGCAACGGCCATCTGGCCTTCAACGAGCCGGGTGCAGCGCTGGACTCGCGCACCCGACTGGAGACTCTCACCGAGGACACCCGCCGGGCCAATCAGCGGTTCTTCGATTCCCTCGAGGACGTACCCACGCACTGCCTCACCCAGGGGCTCGGCACCATCCTGGAAGCCCGGCAGCTGCTCCTGATTGCCCGGGGACGGGAAAAGGCCGAGGCCCTGGCACGCGCCCTGACCGGCCCGGTGACACCGGAATGCCCGGCGTCGGTGCTGCAGCTGCACGGCAACGTCACCGTCCTGGCGGACGACGCCGCGGCCTCCCTGCTGGCCTGACGGACAGCCAATGACCAAATACGCCCTGACGCCCGGAACTCCCCGTACCGTCCTGCGCGGGCGGGCGGTCCTCGGCACGGAAACCCTGGCGGATGCCACGGTTGCAGTGGAGGGCACGGTACTCGCCTATTCGAGGCCGGGCACCGGATTCCAGCCCCGTCCCGGTGACCGCTTTATTGACCTCGCGGCGGGGGAGGTGCTCGTGCCGGGCCTGATCGACCTGCACTGCCACGGAGCCCACGGGGTGGATTTCTCCAGCGCCGAGGCGGAGGACGTCCGCGCGGGAATCACGGCGCTTTATGCCGGCGGCACCACCACCCTGCTGGCCAGCCTTGTCACTGCCGCACCGGACGCGCTGCTCCGGCAGCTCGGAGTACTCGCGGGCCTGGCAGAGGAGGGACTGCTGGCAGGACTGCATCTGGAAGGGCCTTTCCTTGCCGCAGCCCGCTGCGGCGCACAGGACCCCCAGTCGCTGCAGGATCCGGACGTGTTGCTGGCGGGCAGGTTTATCTCCGCCGCCCGCGGCCACCTGCGCACCATGACTTATGCCCCCGAGCTGGCCGGCGCTGATCAGCTCGTGGACCTGCTGGTCGCCCACGGCGTGATTCCGTCACTGGGCCACACCGCCTGCTCGCCGATTCAGGCCGAACAGTCCCTCGCCCGTTCCCGGCGGATGCTGGCAGGCGCTGCAGCGTCTGCGGCCCGCCCGACGGTCACCCACATGTTCAACGCCATGGACCCGCTGCATCACCGGGCGCCGGGCGCGCTCGCCTCCTGCCTCCGGGCAGCGAAGGCGGGCGCCGCCGTCGTCGAGCTCATTGGCGACAACGTCCATCTGGACCCCGTGCTGGTGGCCACCATGTTCGAGCTCCTGGGTGCGGAGAACATAGCGCTGGTGACGGATTCCATGGCTGCTGCGGGGCTGCAGGACGGGGAGTACCGGCTTGGTCCTGCGGCCGTCACGGTGCGGCAAGGCACCGCACGGGTGACTGCCACTGGTGCGATTGCGGGCGGCACCGCATCCATGCTGGATCTGGTGCGGAACAGTGTCCGGGCCGGTGTCAGCCTGGTAGAGGCAGTGACTGCGGCTGCGCTGGTGCCGGCCCGGGTTCTCGGGATCGAACAGCAGGTCGGCCAGCTGGTACAGGGTGCTGCTGCGGACCTGCTGGTTCTCGGCCCGGAGCTGGAGCTCCGCCGCGTCATGCGGCGGGGCCGATGGCTTTCGCCCGCGGAGATATAAGGTCCGCACCTTGGCGGTCCGCCGGTACTAAAAGTCAGCCTGCGGTCGGATAGGCTACCTACCGACCCGGCAAATCCGCCGCGGAACCAGCCAGCTTTATGGGGGAAGCAGCATGACCGAGAACGTGGCGCAGGACGCCAACCAGAATCCTTACGCCGGAGCACAGCCGGCAGCACAGACTCCGGCGACGCCGGGAGCAGCTCCGGCCCGTCCGAAGACGGTGGAGATGGCCTTCTGGCTGCTGATCGCAGCAGTTGCGTTGGTGCTTATCCGGATTCCGGTGGGAATCATGGCCGTGAAGTCCGAGAAGCACAAGGAGGAAATTGCGTCGATCTTCGGTGAAGCCAACATTCCCTGGTGGTCCTCCGAGGAAATCTCCGGCTATGTGTCAGCGGGTATCTTTACCGGCATTATTCTCGCGGGAATTGCACTGCTGTCCCGGATGGGCTTTAGCTGGCCCCGGATAGTCCTTATCGTCGTCGTGATTCTCACCGCGATGAACACGCGCGTGCAGTTCTTCGCCAGCGTCATCACGGTCTACCCGGCAGCCTGGGTGACTTTGGTGTCCGTCCTGCTGTCGCTGGCCGCAACGGTGCTGCTGTTCCTGACGCCGTCGAACCACTACTTCAAGTCGATGGGGCAGTACCGCAAGGGCAAGAAGCAGCTCAGCAAGGCCTAGTCTCCACATCCGCAACCGGCGGCCGGCAGCCCTAGCGGCTGACCGGCCGCCGGTTTCGCGACGTAGGCTGGAAACATGCGAAACGAAACCCTCTGGGAAGCGAAAAAGCGGCAGAATCCCGGACATTCCGCCTGGTACATCTCGCGGTTTGAAGCGATGCGGGAGCAGGGCCAGGACCTCGACGGCGAAGCCCGGCTGATCGACGCGATGCTGCCGCGCGGAGCCCGGATTCTCGACGCCGGCTGCGGTCCCGGCCGGGTGGGCGGGGAACTCGCGCGCCGCAGCCACGCCGTCGTCGGCGTCGACGTCGATCCCGAACTGATCGACGCCGCCCGGCGGGACTTCCCGGACCTGCAGTGGTTCGTGGGGGACCTGGCCGAGCTGGACCTGCCCGCTGCAGGCGTTCCCGAACCGTTCGACCTGATTGTCTGCGCCGGCAACGTGATGACCTTCCTGGCACCGGGCACCGCCGTCGACGTCCTGACCCGGACGCGCGAGCACCTGGCAGCCGACGGCCGCGTGGTTATCGGGTTCGGCGGAAACCGCGGGTACGCCTTCGAGTCCTTCTTTGACGACGCCGCCGCGGCCGGGCTTGAGGTGCAGCAGCGGTTCTCCACATGGGACCTGCGGCCGTTTACGCCCGAGTCGGACTTCCTCGTGGCGGTGCTGGGCCGAGCCTAAGACTTAGGCCGCGGCGTCCATCGTGCGGAGAATGCGTGCCCGCAGTTCGTCCGGCCCGACATGCTGGCTGACCAGAGACAGAGCGGCAGGGTCGGCGCCGCGCAGGATCCCGAGCAGGAGATGTTCGGTCCCGATGTAACCGTCCTTCCGGGCCGTTGATTCGCGCAGGCTGTTGGTCAGCACGGCTTTCGCACCGCTGCTGAAGGGCCGGTGCCCGCCTTTGAGGGAGTCGAACAGGCGACGGCGCCGCGGGGCGGAACCGGCCGCCGCGTCCAGGGCACCTTCGCCGAATTGTGCGTCGATGGCGCGTCGCACTTCGTCCAGGTCGATACCGACGGATTCCAAGGCGGCGGCGTCGTCGTACCCGGAGTCCGCGCCCATGGCGCGAAGGTCCGCGCGCAGCTGCGCCGAGGTCAGTCCGGACTCGGCCAGCACGGATGCCAGCAGGGGAGTGGTGGCTTCAGCGGTGGACACGGTGCTGAGGAGTAGATGCACCGGAAGGATCTGCGTCGCCTCCAGGGTGTGGGCTTCTTCCTGTGCGGAGATGACGCTTTGACGGGCTTGCTGTGTAAACCGTTCAAACATGGCTCTACTTCGCTTTCCGGTTGTATTTCTGGTGCACTGCCTGCTTGCTGATGCCGAGCTGGTCCGCGATCGCCTGCCAGGACCAGCCCTGCGCCCGGGCGTTGGCGACCTGCACTGCCTCGAGCTGGTCGCGCAGCCGGCCGAGGGCGACGACGGCGCGCAGCCCGGTGGCCGGATCGGGACTCGCCGCCGCGGCGGCCAGGGGGGATTGGTCTTCCATGACCGTCAATCTAGGTTGACGGTCCGGGTGAGTCAAGAGGGGTTGACGGAAAGTCTGGAGCGAAGGCAAAGCCCCCGTGCCCGCACTTGACGTAAATCAGAAGTCCCGGACGTGACGATTTTGTCTTGGGTACCGACCACATGGCCGAGGCGGAGCCGGTTCAGAGTCGGTGCGGGGCTGACTTCGAAGGCGCTCGTTGTTGGCTCGAGCGGACCTCCCGGGTGCGCGCAAAAATCCCTGCATTGAAGGCAAGTAGTCAGGCCGAAAAGACGGGTATCTGAGGTTTTCCCGAGGTCCGTTTTCGGCCTGTTTTGAGGCCTGGAATGTCAGTGCCGGATGAAATCCTGAGGTATGGATCAGCTCGGAAATACTGAACCGACAGCCGAAGAGCAGAGCGGTGAAAACCAGCAGCCGGAAGGGCGGGCAAGTGGTGCCGAGCCGCGCTGTTCTTCAGTCACTCTGGCTGTGTTCCGGGCGGAACTGGCCGCCCAACCTGCCGGGACGGCTGACGAAAGTGCCACCGCTGCCGCTGCCGCCCCCGAGAACGACGCCGAGGCCGCACCCGCAACGCCTGCCGCCGCCGATGATGCCACTCCGGCCGGAAGCCGTGCCGCCGATTACCCGGACGGTTTCACCGGGACCCTTGCGCTGCAGAACCTTGAATCGTTCGACGAGGATATGGCCGGTGATGCCTTGGTCCGGGTCGCGCATCTGATTTCCTGGGGAGAAGCGCAGCGGGCCCGCCTATTGAACCGGATGGAGCAAATCTTCCGGCATAACTTCTTCGACCCGTCGGAGCGGGATAAACCCGGGATCGCCTTTAGCCTGGCAGCGTCCGAATGCGCCGCCATTCTGAACGTTCCGCAGGTGACCGGTGAGCGGCTGCTGAGTGAGGCCGGCCAGCTCTGCGGCACCCAGACCGCGACCCTGGCCGGTCTGGAAGAGGGACGGTTTTCGTATCAGCATGCTCAGGTGGTGCTGGAGCAGTGCCGGAATGTTTCCGCGGAGAAGCTCCCCGGAATTGAGGCCGATCTGTTGAAGGCCGCGGAGGGTCAAACGCGGGCGCAGTTCTCGGCCAAGGCCCGGCGGCTGCGTGAAAAGAAGTTTCCGGAGACCGTCAGCAAAAGGCATTTGAGCGCTTTCGAGCAACGCAGGGTCACTCTGGACCGGGAAGAGGACGGCATGTCCTGTCTGTCCGCTTACCTGCGGGCCGCGGAAGCGCAGCAGATCTATACCGCTCTCAGCACTGCGGCGCGGGGTGAACAGGCGGGAGGGGATTCCCGGTCCACGGATCAGCTGCGTGCGGACATCCTGGCGCAGTTGCTGATGGGTAGCAGTCGGGGACTTTTCGCGGCCCCCGGAACCCGAGCCGAGGCCGGAAACAACAGCAGGACCGTGCATACCGGCGACGACACTGACAGAACCAGGCAGAACGAGGGAGGCGTCAGTTTCGACGGCGGACCGGAGAACGACTGCGGCCGGGAAGGCAGCCCCGATCCGGAGGCCAGAGCAGACGTGGGATCCGGACCGATTGAGGGGATCGTCCCGCGGGCCGAAATCATGGTGCTGATCAGCGCCGAAACCCTCTTCGGCGCCGATGACCTGCCGGCAGAACTGCACGGCTACGGGCCCATAAGTGCCGAAGAAGCCCGGCGGCTGGCCTGGAACGCAGCCGGATGGACCGGGCTGGCTCAGGACCCGAAGACAGGGGAGATCCTGGGCGTAGGTCGGCGGCGAAAGGTCCCGGCGGGGCTAAGGCGCTGGCTCCGGGCACGGGACGGAACCTGTAGGTTCCCCGGCTGCCGGGTCAGCACCGCGAGTTCGGACATCGACCATACGACCGACTGGGCCCGCGGCGGCCCGACCGATCATGGAAACCTGGAACACCTCTGCCGTCGGCATCACCGGTTCAAGACTCTGGGTTTCTGGAACGCGTGCCAATCCACCCCCGGAGTAATCGAGTGGACTTCACCGACCGGCCGGGTCTATCGGACCGAGCCCTTTTTGGAACTGGACCTGCCAGGTCCGGCAGTAAATCGGAGTACGGATCCCCGGCAGCAGAATTTTAAGCCGGCGGATTCAAGGCCCAAGAATTCAGTGCAGCACGAGTCCCGGCAAGAACCGGCGCCGCCGTTCTAAACCGACCGGTGTCCAGATGTCGTGACCACTACAGGGTGTGTCCCACGGCTACAGGGTGTCCCACGGCGCCGGGCTGCGCGGAAGTGGCAGGTTCCGCAACGAAAACTGACTTCCAGGATTGTTCCTCCCCGCAGGGCTGGGTACTCTCCCGCTAACGTTCATTTCCTCTTGATCCCACGGAGCACCGAAGGGAACACCATGAACGGTTCCAACACCCCGGATACGATCGTGCTGGTCCACGGGCTCTGGGTGACGCCCCGCAGCTGGGAAGGATGGAAAGCCCATTATGAGGCGAAGGGCTTTACCGTCCTGACGCCCGCTTATCCGGGCTTCGAAATAGAGGTTGAGGCACTGCGCGAAAACCCGGACGTGATCGCCGCGCTTACCGTGCCGGAAACCCTCGATCACCTTGCGGGCGTCATCGAGGCCTTGCCCCGTCCGCCCATCATCATGGGCCACTCCTTCGGAGGGCTCCTGACCCAGATGCTTCTCGCCCGCGGTCTGGGGGCTGCCGGTGCTGCCATCAATTCGGCACCAACCGAAGGGGTGAGGGTTACCCCGCTGTCCCAGGCCCGCTCACTCTTTCCCGCCCTGAAGAACCCTGCCAACTTCCATAAAGCGGTCGGGTTCACCCCGGATGAATGGCACTATGCCTTCACGAATACCCTCAACCGGGAGGACTCCGACGCCGCCTACGAACGGTACGCCATTGCCGCCCCCGGGAACTGGGTGTGGGCGTACGGACTGCTCGCGAATTTCCAGCCGGGGCATCAGGAGACCTGGGTGGACTACTCCACGGACAGGGCACCGCTGCTGTTTATCGGAGGCAGTGAAGACCACATCATGCCCCCGGCGGTGAATAAATCCAACGCCCGGCACTGGGGCAAATCACCCGCCCTCACGGAGTATCACGAGTTTGACGGCCGGGCACATTGGACCTGTGCCGAACCGGGGTGGGAAGAGGTGGCCGATTATGCCCTGGACTGGAGCCTCGGCCACGCGCAACCGCAGCCGTCTTTCTGACCCGACGACTTCGCAGGCCTACTCCTTACGCACGCCTCGGGCGGCCCGGCGGGGCCTATGAACCACGAAAAGAGGCCCGGTTGCCCGGGCCTCTTTTCGTGGTGCTGCTGGAGTTAACCGGCAGGGTTGTTAGCTGATCGCGGCGCGCAGTTCCTTGGCAGCCAGAGCGGGGTCATCGGCGCTGTAGATGCCGCCGCCGACGACGGCAACGTCCGCACCGGACGCCTGCACGTCAGCGAGGGTGGCCAGCTTTACGCCGCCGGCGACGGAGAAGGCGACGCCTGCTTCCTTGCCCGCAGTCAGCAGGGTGTTGAGGTCATAGCCGTCCTGGGCCTGCTCGTCGAGTCCGGCGTGGAACTCGACAAACTCGGCACCGAGGTCGGTGACTTCCTTGGCGCGGGTTGCCTTGTCATCCACGCCGATGAGGTCCACTACAACGCCCTTGCCGTGGGCCTTACCGGCCTTGATGGCTCCGGAGATGGTGGAATCGTCGGCGACGCCGAGGACCGTCACGAGGTCAGCGCCGGCCTTGAAGGCAATATCGGCTTCGAGCTCGCCGGCATCCATGGTCTTGAGGTCGGCGAAGACGATCTTGTCCGGGTGGGCTTCCTTGATGGCGGTGACGGCGGAGAGTCCGGCGTTCTTGACCAGCGGGGTGCCGAGTTCAATGATGTCGACGTATTCCGCGGCCTTGCCGGCCAGCTCGAGGGCGTCTTCGACGGTCAGTACGTCCATGGCGAGTTGCAGTTTCATGGTGTTTCCTTTGCTAGCGGGGAATGAAGTTTCAGGGCACGCGCTATTCGAGGTTCGCGTGTCGGGGCCAGAGGTCCTCGGCCGAGGTGCCGTCGGCCTTCCAGAGGGTGTGGAAGACGGCGTCGAGCACCAGAAGAAGTGCCTGCTCAAAGAGGCTGCCGGAATACTGGCGCGATGCGGTGCCGCGGTGGTCGGTCTTTTGCGCCGCGGGGATGAGCACCACAGAGTGGGCCATCCCGGCCAGCGTCGATTCGCCGTCGGTGGTCAAAACGGCCACACGGGCGTCCGCGGAGACAGCAGCCTCCGCAGCAGCGACGGCACCGGACGTGGTTCCGGAGCCCGATGCGACGATCAGCAGGTCACCGGAGCCAATGGCCGGCGTCGTTGTTTCGCCCACGACGTGCACGGTGAGCCCGAGGTGCATAAGGCGCATGGCATGCATGCGCAGCGCGAGCCCGCTGCGCCCGCCGCCGGTGACGAAGACGCGCCGGGCCTGCTGGATCTCCTTCACCAGGCCGGCGAGCTGGTCTTCCTGCAGGCCGTCCGCCGCCGCGGCGAGCTCGTCCTGGATCAGGCGCAGGCTGGCCGGAACGGAGGGCTGTTGCGATGGTTCACTCACGCGGATCAGTCCGTGCTGATCTGGTGGCGGAAGGTGTCCCGGCGGGTGTGGAGGTCCCAGAGGACGCCGGCAAGAACGTCGGGATCCTTTTCCGGATCACCCTCGATGATGCGGCCGCCGATGATCAGCTGAGACACGTGGATGCCTTCCTCGGCGAGGACCTCGTTGAGGAGCTGCGCGTAGGCGGCCTGGCCGGCGAACGCCACCGAGGTTCCGGTGACGCCGCGTCCGGGCTTCACGGCCGATCCGCCGTTGACGAAGAGGATGGTGCCTCGGTTCCCGTCAAGGAACCGCATGCCGGGCAGCACCTGGTGGACTGCGGCGACCGGCCCGTAGATGGAGAACTCAACAGGACCCCTGAGGTCAGCCGCCGTCGTCTCGAGCACGGGCCGCATGAAGTCCTTCTGCGGAAGGGGGCTGTACTGCAGCACCTCGACGGGGCCGAGGCTTTCGGCCGCAGCCTCGAGGGCCGCGGCAATCGATTCCGGGTTGCGGACGTCGGCAGCGAAACCCCGGGCCGGGATGCCGGCCTTGCCGAGGTCTTCGGCGAGGGCGTCCACCTTGGCCTGGCTTCGGGAGATCAGCGCAACGGAGAATCCCTCCGCGCCGAATCGTCGAGCGACGGCGGCACCGAGGCCGCGTCCTGCACCAATGATCGCGATTGTAGTCATGGGGGAGGTAACTGCTTAGGTCGCCGAATAATTCCGGAGTTTCGTTCCCGGCGATGTCGCCGGCGTACAGGCGGGCCGGGGCAGAAAAAAGGAACCGGCCCCGTTTCGGGGCGCCGGTTCCTTTCGTTCGGCATTGGGCCGGAAACCGCTTTTAGCCGACGGGGGCTACCTCGGGGACCTTCAGCAGGTCCTCCTTGGAGGGGCGGATCATGAAGTAGCCGATCGGGGCGGCCAGGAACAGTGCGACGCCGGCCCAGATGAACGCGGTGGAGTAGCCGTTCACGAGCGCCTCGAGTTCCGCAGCGGGCTGTCCGCCGTTGCTGCTCAGGTAGGACGTGATGCCCGCCGTGTAAACGGCCGTGAACAGGGCGGTGCCGATGGAGCCGCCGATCTGCTGGGTGGCCGAGACGGCGGCGCTGGCCACGCCGGCGTCGTGCTCGTCAATGCCGGCCAGAGCCACGTTCTGCAGCGGTACGAAGATCATGGCGAGGCCGAAGCCCAGCAGCGCCAGCCCGGGCAGGACCTGCAGGGCGTAGTTGCCCTCCACCGTGATGAAGGACAGCCAGATCAGGCCGGCAGCGCCGACCACCGGGCCCACGGTCATGGGCAGGCGGACGCCGGTGCGGGGCAGGAACTTGGACAGGACGCCTGCACCGACGGTGATGGCGATGGTCATGGGCAGCGATGCGAGGCCGGACTTCAGCGGCGAGTAGCCCAGGACAATCTGGAAGTAGAAGATCAGGAACAGGATGCCGCCCAGCAGTGCGGCGCCGGTCAGCGTGGAGGTCAGGAACGCGCCGCCGCGGACCTTGTTGGTCAGCACGCGCAGGGGCAGCAGCGGGTTGGAGACGCGGCTTTCCACAAACACGAACAGCGCGAGGATCAGTACGCCGGCGGCGAGGAAGGCAATGGTTTCGAAGCGTGCCCAGCCGTTTTCGGCCTCGGAGAAGCCGTACACGAGCGAGGCAAGGCCGGCGACCACCAGGATGGCTCCGGGCAGGTCGTAGCGGGTGTTGCCGTGGGCCTTGCTCTCGCGGATCAGCGGCAGGCCGGCGGCCATGGCGACGATCGCGATGGGAACGTTGACCAGCAGGCACCAGTTCCAGCTGGCGTACTGCGTGAGGACGCCGCCAAGCAGCAGGCCGATGGCAGCGCCGCCGCCGCCGATGGCACCGTACACGGCGAAGGCCTTGATGCGGTCCTTGCCGGAGGGGAAGGTGATGGTCAGGATGGCGAGCGACGCCGGTGCGAGCAGCGCGGCGAAGGCACCCTGCAGGCCGCGGGCCGCCAGGAGCATTTCCGTGCTTGTCGCAAAACCGCCGATGGCGGAGGCCACGGCAAACCCGGCCATGCCAACCATGAAGGTGCGCTTGCGGCCCCAGTAGTCGGCGATCCGGCCGCCGAGCAGCAGGAGCGAGCCGAAGGCCAGTGCATAGATGGTGACCACCCAGGTGCGGTCGCCGTCGGACATACCCAGTTCGCGCTGCGCGTCCGGCAGTGCGATGTTGACGATGGTGCCGTCCAGGACCACCATCAGCTGGGCCAGCGCCAGGACGGCCAGCAGCAGCCAGCGGTGCGGATGTGCCGAGTGGTCGACGGCTGCAGGCCGGGGCAGGCCGGAGGGGGTGGTGCGGTCCATAAAGGGGAAATCCTCATCAAACGAACTGGTTGGTTGGCTTAGCTAGACTACAGGTATGAGAACCGACGGCGAAGCCACGCGGGCCAGGATCCTGGCCGCAGCACGAGAAGAATTTGCCCGTTACGGACTGGCCGGAGCCCGGGTGGACCGCATTGCCGAAGAGGCACGGGCCAGCAAGGAACGGCTTTACGCGTACTTCGGCGGGAAGAGTGCGCTGTTCGCTGCAGTGCTGGCCGCAAATCTCCAGGAGACCACGGACCAGCTTCCCCGGGACGCGCTGGACCTTCCCGGGTTTGTGGGCGCCCTGTACGACCATGCGGTGGAGCACCCCGCGCATCTGCGCATGCTGGACTGGGCCCGGCTCGAGGGTGCGCCGGAAACGCCCGCGCCCTGCGGCCGCCCGGGGCCGGCACCGGCCGATATTGCCGCCGCCCAGGCGCAGGGGATCATCGATGCAGCCTGGGATCCGGATGACCTGATGACCCTGCTTTTCTCGCTGGCCACAGCCTGGGCGCAGTCCCCGGACCTGCTCTACACCGGCAGGACCGAGGATTCCGCTGCTGCCCGCGGACGACGCCGGCAGGCCGCCATTGCTGCGGCCTGCCGGCTTCTCGCACCCGCGAAGGGCGAAGCGCTGCCTATCTAGAGGTCGGTGCTCACCTTCCAGGATGAGTGGATGGCGCCGTGGATGTAGTTGACCTCACCGGCGTCGCCGACGACGTCGCAGGTGATGTCCGCGGCCCGCAGCTCGTCCGCCAGCGGTGAGGCCGACGTCGTGCCGTCCGCGTAGACCACCATGTCTGCGGGGGCGGAGAAGCTTTCCCCGCCCACGGTCCACTCGACGCTCTTCTCGGTGATGCGGGTGATCGAGGCATTGCGGTGGATCTTCACGCCGTGCTTTTCGGATTCCTTCACCGCAGTCCAGCGGCGCGGCATGGCCAGCGGCAGGCCGAGCTGCTGCTTTTCATGCAGCAGCGTGACCCGGCGTCCGCGCTCGGCGAGGAACTCGGACAGCTCCAGGCCCACGAGTGAACCGCCGATCACCACAACGTCCTTACCCATCGGCAGCCAGACCTTGGTGAACTGGCGGACGAACTCCGGGCTCTTGGTCACGCCGGAGAGGCGGCCGAGCTTGCCCAGGGTGCTCAGCACCGCGCCGGCCTCCTCGGCGGTCGCCGTGCCGAGCATCATGGCCCGCAGCGTGTCGCCGGTCTGCACAATCGGCAGGTCGCCGCCCGGGAAGTCCGGCTTGGGCCGGACCGCGCCGGTGGCCACGATCACGTGGTCCGGATGCAGGGCGCGGATGGACTCCACGGTGGCCTTCGTGTTCAGCTTTACCGCGATGTTCAGGCGCTTAATTTCGGCCTTGAACCACTTCAGCAGGCGTTCGTTGTCCGGAGTGGTCATGGTGGAGAACCACATGGTGCCGCCGAGACGGTCCGACTTGTCCACCACGGTGACCCGGTGGCCGCGTTCGGTCAGGACCCGGGCGCTTTCCAGACCTGCCGGGCCGGCGCCGACAACCACTACGTGCTTGGTGGCGGAGGCGGGCTTCAGCGGCAGCAGCGTCTCGTTGCCCAGCGCCGGGTTGACCGCGCAGAAGGGAGTGTCGTCGAAGAAGTTTTCCGCGACGCAGAGGTAGCAGTTGATGCAGGGGCGGACCTGGTCGAACTTGCCGTCCCGGAGTTTGTTCGGCAGCTCCGGGTCGGCCAGCAGCTGGCGTCCCATGGCGGCGAAGTCGATCTGGCCCGCGGCCAGGGCCTTCTCGGAAACCTCCGGCAGCATCCGGCCGACAGCGATCACCGGGACGCTGACGTGCTTCTTGATCTCGGCGGCGTTCTCAAGGTAGGCGCCGACCTTGTTGGGCAGCGGCCCGTCGGTGAAGTTGTCGAACGGGTTGCGGCCCCAGCCGGTGACATGGATGGCGTCGGCACCGGACTTTTCGAACAGCTTCGATGCCTCGATCGCCTCGTCGAGGGTCAGGCCGCCCTCCTGTCCGTATTCCTCGCCGGCAACGCGGACCAGGACGGCCAGGCGGTCACCCACCCGCTTCTTCACAGCGCTGATGACCTCGCAGGCGAGCCGTGCCCGGTTTTCCAGGGAGCCGCCGTATTCATCCGTGCGCAGGTTGTCCCGCTGGTTGAGGAAAACCCCGAGGATGTACCCGTGCGCTACGTGGATTTCGATGGCGTCGGCGTCGGCCATGGCCACGCGTTCAGCCGCATCGGCCCAGGTGGAGACCAGCCAGGAAATGTCCTCGGCCGTCATCTCGTGATAGGCGGTCTGCTTGCCGGCGGTCGCGGCGCCCATCCTGCCGAGCTCTTCGCGGGTGCTGTCCGCCAGTGCGGACATGTCGTAGGTGTAGTCCGGCTGGTTGGGTGCGAGCACGGGCCGATCATTGGCCACGTCCACCCGGGCTACCTTGCCGTGGTGCGTGGACTGGATGCAGAGCTTGCTGCCCGCGGCGTGGACGGCGTCGGCCAGCGCCTTGAGGCCGGGAATGTACTTGTCATCCGACAATCCCGGTTCCTTCATGGACGCCGCGCCGTGCGGGAACGCGATGGCGCAGGCACCGGTGATGATCAGCCCGGCGCCTCCCGCGGCACGGGCCACGTAGTGATCGATTTCGGGCTGTTCAATCTCGCCGTGCTCGGAGACGTTCATGTCCATGGCCGGCAGGACGATTCGGTTGTGCGTTTCCATGGGGCCCATGCGGCCCGGGGCCATGAGGTGCGGGAAAGTTTTGGTATTCACAGGGGTATTTTAGCGCCGTTGTGTACACCGTAAACGCGGGGCGCGGCCGGCCCGCATCCCGCCCGGCCGCTGCGGCTCAGGTGCGGCTTGCCCGGGGCGCCCCGATACCCGGGTCGATCTGGAAGGGTCCGGCAGCCGATGGGCGGACATCGAAGTCGAAAATGGACGTCGGAATGTACACGGTGGAACACGAATTGGGGATGTCCACCACTCCGGACAGGCGCCCCTCGATGGGCGCGGCACCCAGCAGCAGGTAGGCCTGTTCGGGGCTGTAGCCGAACTTCGTCAGGTAGTCGATCGCGTGCAGGCAGGCCCGCTGGTAGGACAGGTGCGAGTCGAGGTAGCGTTGCTCGCCGTCGAGCGTCACCGACGTGCCCGAAAAGGCGATCCACTCGCTGAACTGCGGATCAACGTTGCCGGGCATAAAGACTGCGTTTTCGGAGACGCCGTAGGTCTCCATGCCGCCCTTGATGAGGTCCACCCTCAGGTCGATGAACCCGCCCATTTCAATGGCGCCGCAGAAGGTGATTTCGCCGTCGCCCTGGGAGAAATGCAGGTCACCCACCGAGAGGTTCGCGCCGTCCACAAACACGGGATAGAAAACCCGGCTGCCCTTGGAGAGGTTCTTGATGTCCTGGTTTCCGCCGTTCTCCCGGGGCGGTGCGGTGCGGGCGGCCTCCGCACCCACCCGCTCCCACTGGTTCCGGGGCAGGCCCCCAAGTACGGCGTGTTCGGCCTCCGGGGGCAGCGCCAGCGGCGGCACCCGGTGCGGGTCGGTGGCGATCAGGTCGCCTTCCCGCCGGTTCCACTTCGCCAGCAGGGCCGACGACGGCGCGGTTCCCATCAGTCCGGGATGGATCAGGCCGGTAAAGGAGACGCCGGGGATGTGCCGGGACGTGGCAGTCTGGCCCGTGAAGTCCCAGACGGCCTTGTAGGCGTCGGGGAACTGTTCGGTAAGGAAGCCGCCGCCGTTCTCCCGGGCGAAGATCCCGGTATAGCCCCAGCCCTGTCCCGCCAGCGGTCCGGAGTCCTCCTGCGGAATGGGGCCGACGTTGAGGATGTCCACCACGAGCAGGTCGCCGGGACGCGCCCCTTCTACGGCAAACGGACCGCTGAGCTTGTGCACGGTCAGCAGCGGAGCGTTGAGGATGTCCTCGGCGGAATCGTCGTTGACGATTGCGCCGTCGAACCATTCGCGGCAGTCCACGCGGAAGGACTCACCTGGGCGCAGCACTGCAACGGGCGGTATTTCGGGATGCCACCGGTTGTGCCCCAGCTTTTCCTGGTCCTCGAACTTCCGGGACGAATCAAGGGGAAAGACGGTCTTGGGCATGGCTTCTCCTTTGGAGTAGGAACAACCGGGGAACTAGTCGGGGCGGGGCAGCTTTCGGTGGAGCGGATTGGTGGTGATGTTGCCGGCCGGACGGGTGCCGGACAGCGGGCCGGGGGAGCGGACGACGTCGGGTTCCGCCGCCGAGCGCCGGGTGGACTCGATCAGCCGGTACGCACTGGAGGAGGCGCGCGAGAGGTTGGGTGCGGTGAAGCGACGACCGGAGGGCGCCCCGCAGACGGGGCAGGGGAGGGAAGCGGGGGCGGAGCCCATGGCGAGCTGCACCTCGAAATCGGCGCAGGTGAACCCGGCTGAACCGCTGGCAGCGCAGCGATAGGCGTAGAGCGGCATGTCGAAAGCCTTTCGATCACCGCGGGAGCGCCATGGACTGGAAACAGCGGTGCCGCTCCGGCTTGCCCGACAGCCTAGGGACGGGGCCGGAGCGAGTCAACGGTAGGTGCGCGATGGCGATATCCGGCTGGCCGGAATTGTTTCCGAAAATTATGAAAAGAAATCATAAAGGGATATTAGTATCAGGACTTTTCGCTATTCCTACCGATTTCATCGGTGAGTAAAGTGCAATACTTTCGCGGCGCAGGGCTATGAATGGAGCATGGTTCGAGCGCTTTCGCTCGATTGGTCCTGCCGCGGTATCAGTGCTATGCGGCCGCTTCTGCGATTGATCGAGAGGGCACCGCTGCAATCCATGATTTACAGTAATTGGCGCTTTGTGCACTAAAGTTTAGCGTTATGAATTCCGAGTCTTCACCTCCAGAGCACGTCTCAGGCAGTACCGACGGGTCCAGCGTGTCCGGGTCTCCGGTGCGCAGGGCTGCCGACCGCCCTGTCGAGCGTGTCAAAAAAGCGCTGCGTACTGCTGCTTCCGCCCCAGCGCTCAGCCTCCATCCCGGGCTGGTCCCGGGCATCAGCGTTGAGGACACCGGGGTCAACTATCCGACCCGGCGCGGTGTGTTCATTTTTGCCATGGCCATCTCTCTGGCCGTTCTGGCGTGGGCGATTTTTGCGCCCAGCAACCTCAGTTCCGTGGGCACCGGCATACAGGGCTGGGTGGTTGTGCATTTCGGCTGGCTGTTTAACGCCACCATGGTTGCCGCCGCGATCTTCATGCTGGTGGTTGGCTTCGGGCCGACCGGCAAGATCCGGCTGGGGGCCGACGACAGCACGCCGGAGTACTCCACCACGTCCTGGGTCTCCATGCTGTTCGCAGCTGGTCTGGGCATCGCGCTGATCTTCTACGGGCCGATGGAACCGCTCAGCCATTTCCTTTCCCCGCCGCCCTCGACCGATGCCGAGGCCGGTAGCTCCGCCGCCATCCTGCCGGCCATGTCGACCACCTTCCTGCACCAGGCCAGTCTCGCCTGGATCATCTACGCCCTGGTGGGCGGCGCCCTGGCCTACGCCTCGTTCCGGCGCGGCCGGCTGCCGCTGATTTCGTCGCTGTTCGAACCGGTCTTCCCCGACGGCAACAACCGGGTGCTGGGAAAGATCATTGACGTTTCCGCCGTGCTGGTGACACTGTTCGGCACCGCGACCTCGCTGGGCATCGGCGCGCTCCAGATCCGTACCGGAGTCTCGATCATCACGGGCCAGGAGCTGGGCAACGGCTTCGTCGTCGTCGCCATCAGCCTCCTGACGGTTGTCTTCACCATCTCCGCCGTCGCCGGCATCAAGAAGGGCATCCGACTGCTCTCCAACCTCAACATGACCCTGGTCATTCTGCTGACGCTCTTTGTCCTTCTGACCGGGCCGACGTTCTTCCTGCTCGATCTGCTGCCGGCCTCGCTCATCGCGTTTGTCGGCAACATGCCGGACATGCTGACCGTCTTCGCCGGCCAGGGTGCCGAGCAGGAGGACTTCCTGACCGGCTGGACCACCCTGTACTGGGCCTGGTGGATCTCCTGGTCGCCGTTTGTGGGAATGTTCATCGCCAAGATCTCCAAGGGCCGCACCCTGCGCCAGTTCGTCACCGTCGTCGTCTTCGTTCCCTCGGCAATCTCCATCGCCTGGTACACGGTCTTCGGCGGCACCGCCATCTGGATGAACCAGAACGGGGTGGACCTGACCGTGAAGGACAACGGCGAGAACGTCATGTTCGATCTGCTGGCCAACCTGCCGCTCAGCTCCCTGACGCCCATCGTGTGCATGCTCGCGATTATGGTCTTCTTCGTCACCGCCGCGGACTCGGCCGCCAACGTCATGGGCTCGATGTCCCAGTCGGGCCGGCCCGTGCCCTCGAAATCGGTGACCATCATCTGGTCGGCTGCACTCGGGCTGATCGCCTTGTTCCTGCTGCTGGCGGGGGGTCACAACGCCCTCTCGGGACTCCAGGCCATCATGGTGACCTGTGCCCTGCCGTTCACCATCATCCTCGTCGGCGTGATGGTGTCCTGGGCCAAGGACCTGCGCAACGACCCACTGATGATCCGGCGCCGGTACGCGCTGGAGGCCATCAACGGCGGCGTGCGCCGCGGCATCGACGAGCACGGCGACGACTTCGTCTTCGGCACCGCGCACGTGCCGGAGGCTGAAGGCGCCGGTGCCGACTTTGAGAGCGACGACCCCGCCCTCACCGATTGGTACACGGACAACGTGCAGACCCCGGACATCGTGGAGGGCCCGGAGGAGGAGCATTCGGGCAAGGTGAAAGCCGGCACCGTCGAATAACGCTCTTGCCGAACTGAAAGCGGAAGCGGGAACCGCAGGGTTCCCGCTTCCGCAGCCGTCGAGAATGCCGTCGGGCTGAGCCGGCTTACTTCCCCACAAGCTCCGGGTGGTGCAGCTGAGCCACCTGCGGATGCGCCCGCAGCCAGCCCTTCAGGACATTGGCGCCGTAGGAGGCCAGCATGGGGTTGTCCGGATCATCGGAGATGCCGCGGGACTGTGCAGCCAGCTCGGCGGGAAGCTGCACGGGGTCAATCACGGAGTCCAGCCGCGGGGACCAGAAGAACGGGATGGCGTACCGGTCCACGCCCGGCGCCGGAGCCAGCACGCGGTGGATGGTGGCGGAGAGGTAGCCCTGCGTGGCTACCTCAAGCATTTCGCCCAGGTTCACCACCAGCGCGCCGGGAATCGGTTCCACCGGAAGCCAGACGTCCGACTCATGCGGCTTTACTTCCAGGCCGCCCACCGAATCCTGCAGGAGCAGGGTGATGAAACCGTAGTCGGCATGCGCGCCGACACCCTGGGTGCCGGCTTCCTTCACCACGCCGCCCACGTAGTGGATGAGCTTGGCCATCCAGGCCGGGGTGTCCTCGAAGGGCTCGGTGAAGTGGTCCTCGGGCATTTCCAGGGACACTGCGATGGCACTGAGCAGTTCCGCTCCCACCCAGCTCATGGCCTCGGCCCAGTCCATGGCGGTGGCCCGAAGTTCGGGGAGTACCTGGTCCGGGAACTGGTTGGGCCCCTGAACCAGCCAGTACGGCTGGTCCGCGGGGTAGTCCGCCACGGGGGTGCGCTCGGGACCGAAGTCGACCTGCTCCCGGGCGTCCGGACGGCCCTTGGTGATTTCGGTGCCGAGCCGGGTGTAGCCGCGGAAGTGCGGGGAATTGCGGTTATCCAGAGCCAGTCGTTCCTCGAGCGGCAGGCCGAAGAACCGCTTGGTGATGTCGAACAGTTCGTCCACCCGTGCCTGGGCGGCACCGTAGCCGACCAGCTGGAAGAAGCCGATCCGGTGCGTGGCATCACGCAGTTGGTCGATGAACTCGGGATTGAAGGAGCCGTCGGCACTGCGTGCCGTGCTCAGGTCGAGGACGGGGATTGACTCTGGAATAGCGTTCATAGCGGCAAGTTATCACCGGGCCTGTCAAGTCGAAACCAAATGTTACGAAGTGCTATGAATCACGTCCCGGCGTTTCATCCCAGCCGACCGGACTGCCGGCAATTGGGTGTTCCGCCCGGGATGGGATGCAATAGAAAACAGGTCTATCGAAAGGGACACCCGTGGAGAACGACGCCGTGAACGACAACTTGTACGACATTCCCCTCACCATGCTGGACGGCACCGAGACCACCTTTGGAGAGCTGTTCCGCGGCAAGGCCGTGCTGGTGGTCAACGTGGCCTCGCGCTGCGGATTCACTTCCCAGTACGAGGGGCTGCAGGCGCTCTACGAAACGTACGAGGAACGGAACTTCAGCATCCTCGGCGTGCCCAGCAACTCCTTCGCCGGACAGGAGCCGGGCACGAACGAGGACATTGCCGAGTTCTGCTCGCGGAACTTCGGCGTCACCTTCCCGCTGACCGCCAAGACCGACGTCAACGGACCACACCGGCACCCGCTCTACGCCCTCCTGACCCGGTTCCATGACGGGGAACTGGGCGATGACATCGGCTGGAACTTCGAGAAATTCCTGATCACCGACAGCGGCGAGGTTGTCGGCCGCTTCGCGTCCAAGGTTGCACCCGGGGCGCCGGAAATGCAGGAATCAATCGAAGCGGTCCTGCGCCTGGAGTAGGTGGGGTCGGGCGGAACGGCCTGGACGACGACGGCGTCGTCCAGGCCGGGCCGCTTAGTTCCGGAGCGCGTTGCCTTCGGCGTCCAGATAATCCCGCCAGGACCGCTTCGGCTGCCAGCCGAGCAGTTTGCGGGCTTTGGCGCTGGAAATCCCGGAGGCATCCGGGCGGTCGAGGCCGCGCAGCTGAATCTGGTCGCCGTAGTTCTCCGACAGGATCTGCGCAAAGTCGTGGCCGCCGACGTTGTCGGGCGAGGCGATGTAGAAAAGCTCGTGGCCGGGCAGGTCCGATTCGGTGGCGAGCACAATGGCGTCGGCCAGATCGTACACATCCACATAGCTCCACAAGCCGGGGCTCAGTACCGAACTGTCCCGGACCTGGGGCCCAAGGTTCAGTTCGTAATTACCCTCGAACTGCACCCAGCTGGGCCGGATGGAGATGCACTGGATGTCGGAGCGGGCAACCGCGGCGTCCATCAGCTGTTCGCCGAAGTGCTTCGAGAGCGCATACGGGTCCTGGGGGTGCACCGGATGCTCTTCGTCCACCGGCGCGTAGTCCGGGAGGAAATCACGTTCGGGGAAGAAGAACCCGGGCACGGTTTCACTGGAAATGTAGACGAAGCGCTTCACTCCGAAGCGGACAGCGGCTTCCAGGATGTTGAACGTGCCCATGAGGTTGTTCTGGAAAACGACATGGGCGGGGTGGCCGGTGGGTTCCGGAATCGCGGCCACGTGCACCACGGCCTCCGCACCGCGGACGACGGCGAAGGCCTGGCCCGCGTCGGTGAGATCGGCCTTCATGTACTGAGGGGCTCCCGGCAGCTTGCGTTCGAAACCGGGCTGCGAGAGGTCGGTGGTCATGACCTCGTGCCCGGCGTCCAGCATGGCTTGAGTGACGGCGCGGCCTACTTTTCCGTGAGCGCCGGTAATGAGGACTTTCATGGATTCTCCTGGGGTTGCTGAGGATGCCGACAATACCGCCAACTACGGCCGGGCATTGCCTTTATTTCCCCACAAGCTCCGGGTGGTGCATCTGGGCCACCTGCCGGGAGCGGCCTAGACGACGACGGCGTCGTCCGCCGCTTCCCCGGCCGCCATGGCCACCCAGCGTTCAAAGAAGGCCGCGCCGGCGTCGTCGTGGATCAGCGATCCGGCGGTCAGCACCGGATAGGGCCTCACCGGGACGCCGTCGGCCGGCCGTACATCAACGTGCGCGACGTTGTACCCCAGCGCGTGCAGTTCATCCGCCATGGCGTAATCGGTCCGGGAATCGCCGACCGTCCGCCAGATCTGCGGAACCGGTGTTCCGTCGGCTTCCAGCAGGGACAGTGCACGGCGGGCACCCAGGTCCTTGCCCACGCCCATGGCTTCAATGTCCGTGGAGATGATGGTCGGATCAATCCGGAAGGCCACCGCACCGGAGGCGTCCGGGATCGCGTGCTCCAGCCGCCGGCCGCCCATCCCCGCCAGGGACATCTGCTCCAGGGCGTCGGCGTCGAAGCGGCGCTGGTCGGTGAGGTAGTCGGCGTTGTCCACCTCCACGTGCTGCTCCACGGACACCATGGCCAGCTTCGTTTCGTCGAAGAACATGGTTCCGGAGTACTTGGCGGCCACCAGGTCGCGGATGGCTTCGGCGTAGTCACCGGGTACCTTCAGCTCAGGATCCACCTGGGACTGCTGCGGACCGGCTCCGTCGAAGGAGAACCAGACGGCGCCCTTTTCGCAGACCGCGTGCAGCCGAACCCCCTCCGGCAGCCCGGCAGCCATCATCGGCTGCATGACCTGCTCGCGGATAAAGGCATCGGACCGGCCCGTGTTGAAGATGACCGGCCAGCCAGCGTTCGCCAGGGTCACCAGGTTCCGGATGATGGAGGGACGGACGCTCCGGGAGACGGGGCTGGCCACGGGGCCGTCGACGTCGAGCAGGAGACCGATTCGGGCAGCAGAGGTGTTCACCTCCCCAGTATCCCGTGTCCTGAGGCCGGACCGCATTTTGAGGTCACGGACACGGAAATAAGGGGATATTCGGAGGTTTTGAGCGCGGCGCGCCCGAGCAGCTCTGTTTCTTTGGTTGCGGATGTTCTCTACTCTGTATTAGTGATCTTCAAAGCTGTTGGCGACATACGCCCCTACCCTGACCATGGATACGTGACCCCGAAGGACTGGGCAGCGGTACCTCCCCGGCAGGTTCGCCTGGATGACCTGGTGACCACGAAGGCCACACTGGACCTCGGCGCACTGCTGGCCGAGGACTCCACCTTTTTCGGAGACCTGTTTCCGCACGTTGTCCAATGGAAGGGCACTATGTACCTCGAAGACGGACTGCACCGGGCCGTAAGGACGGCATTGCACCAGCGGACCATCCTGCACGCACGCGTGCTGGTCCTCGATGACTAAGGAACCCCCCGAGGGGCGTCACCGCGGCAACTCCGCGAAGAACGATCCGCGGGAATGGCACGGGCACCGGATCATCACCGGCGGCGAGCTGGGAGAGGTGTTCGCACCCACCGACGAGCCGGAGCTGGTACGGCGTGCGAAGCGGCGCAGGCGGCTGCACAACTCGGTGGTCGGGTTCCTCGCGGTCCTCGTGCTGCTGGCGGCGGTCCTGGCACAGGGATTGATTTCGGGGTGGGTACGGCTGCCGAGCGCAGCACCCGATACCCCGGCAGGTCCGGTGGACGAATGTCCGGCCGGGCCTTTTCCGTATCTGGACCCCGGTACCGTCACGCTCAACGTCTACAACGCGACCGCGTCGCCGGGCCTGGGCGGAATCGCGGGAAGCGCCCTGAGTGAGCGCGGTTTCCGGGTGGAGAACGTGGGCAACAGCAGTGTGAACCGTGCCGGCATGACGGCGCTGGTGGTGTCGGGGAGTTCCGGCCTCGCCGCCGCCTACACGGTGCAGCAGCATCTTCCCGGCACCGACTACGTCCTGGATGAGCGGACGGATGCCTCCGTGGACGTGGTCATCGGTTCCGCTTATGAGGGCCTCACCCCGCCGGAGCAGGCGGTTGCCGCCGGCCCGGGTGCGCTGAGCTGCCCGGGGTCCGCGACGCCGGACGAGTAAGGGTGCCGTCGTCCGGCTGTATCCGGCCGGCGTCGAGCGGGAAGGGGCTGCCCTGGCTCCCTAGCAGCCGTCCGGGCCGCAGGCCGGCCCGTCTACTGACGCCGGTGTCAGGTTCACCAGCGGGTGGGATTCCTGCCAGGCCTGTTCCAGGGCCGAGGAGAACAAGTCGGCCGGCTGCGCGCCGGAAATGCCGTACTTGTCATCGAGCACAAAGAACGGAACGCCGCTGATTCCGAGGGACCGGGCCTGCGCGATGTCCGCGCGAACGGCGTCGGCGTATTCATCCGTGGCCAGCATTGCCTTCACCCGGTCAGCAGAGAGGCCGATACCGGTGCCGATCTGCACCAGGTCTTCAGCTGCGCCGATGTCCATGCCCTTTTCGAAGTGGGCCGAAAGCAGCGCTTCCTTGGCGGCGTCGGCACCCTCCAGTCCGGCTTCCGCGCCGGCGAGGTGGATCAGCCGGTGGGCGGAGAAGCTGTTGGCCACGACGAGGGAATCGTAGTCGTAGGACAGTCCCTCGCCGGCGGCCTGGGCGGTGACCTGGTCCAGCATGCCGGCGAGCTGCGCGGGGTCGATGCCCTTGCGCTCGCTGAGGTATTCGACCTCGGTGCCGTCAAAGTGTTCGGGCAGGGACGGGTCCAGCTGGAAGCTGTGCCAGCGGACCTCCACTTCGTCCCGGTGCGGAAAGCGGGCCAGTGCGGTCTCGAAGCGGCGCTTGCCGATGTAGCACCACGGGCAGGCAATGTCGGACCAGATATCAATCTTCATATCCGGTGCAACGCAGAAAGGGCCGGGAGCCATTCCCGCGGGGGATACGGTAATGACTCCCGGCCCTTGCCGGGGCGGATACTGAAGCGGTATCCGCCTCACCCCTCAGGGGCTATGCCGCGGCCAGCTCCTGCGATTCATGCAGGAACCGGGCGTAGGCAGGCACGGTGAGGAAGGTGGGGAAATGCTCCCCGCAGGCGACTTCCTCAAAGAGCTCACGGGCGTCGTCGAAGCGGTCGCCGTCGAAGCGCTGCAGGCCCGCGAACTCCTCGTCGAGCAGCTCCTGGACCCACTGGTGCGTGACAATCTCGCCTTTGTCGGTCACGGCCGAGCAGTGGATCCACTGCCAGATCTGCGAGCGGGAGATTTCCGCCGTGGCAGCGTCTTCCATCAGGTTGTTGATGGCGGCCGCACCGTTGCCGCGCAGCCAGGATTCGATGTAGCGGATGCCCACCTCGATGTTGCTGCGGATGCCGGCCTCGGTGATGACGCCGGGAGTGGCAGCGATGTTGAGCAGTGCCTTGTCGTTGGGCACCACGTCTTCGCGGGTCTTCTCCAGCTGGTTGGGGCGGTCGCCGAGCACGCCGTCGAACACCTCCATGGCCACCGGCACCAGGTCCGGGTGCGCCACCCACGATCCGTCGAAACCGTCGCCGGCCTCGCGGGTCTTGTCGGCGCGCACCTTCTCCATGGCGACGTCGTTGGCTGCGGCGTCTTTGCGGTTAGGGATGAAGGCAGCCATGCCGCCGATGGCGTGGGCGCCGCGGCGGTGGCAGGCGCGGACCAGCTGCTCGGTGTAGGAACGCATGAACGGGGCGGTCATGGTGACCATGTTGCGGTCCGGCAGCACGAACCGGGGGCCGCGGGTGCGGAAATTCTTGATGACCGAGAAGATGTAGTCCCAGCGTCCGGCGTTCAGCCCGGCGGCGTGGTCCCGCAGTTCGTAAAGGATTTCCTCCATCTCGAAGGCTGCGGTGATGGTCTCGATCAGGACCGTGGCACGGATGGTTCCCTGCGGGATGCCGAGCAGATCCTGGGCGAGGACAAAGATGTCATTCCAGAGCCGTGCCTCGAGGTGGTTTTCAATCTTGGGCAGGTAGAAGTACGGTCCGCGGCCCTGCGAAATGAGGCGCTGGGCGTTGTGGAAGAAGTACAGGCCGAAGTCCACGAGGCCGCCGGCGATCGGGGTGTTGTCCACCAGCATGTGCTTTTCCGGCAGGTGCCAGCCGCGGGGGCGGACCACGATGGTGGGCAGGTCGGTGAGGGACGTACCCCGCACCCGGTACTCCTTGCCCTCCGGGGAGGTGAAGTCGATGCGGCGGTCCAGGGCGTCGCGTAGGTTCAGCTGGCCGTTGACCACGTTGGACCACGACGGCGTGGAGGAGTCCTCCATGTCCGCCAGCCAGACCTTGGCGCCGGAATTCAGTGCATTGATGGTCATCTTCCGGTCCACCGGGCCGGTGATTTCCACGCGGCGGTCCTCCAGCCCCGGCGCCGTGGGGGCCACCCGCCAGGTATCGTCCTCGCGGATGCTGCGGGTTTCGGCCAGGAACGAGGGGTCGGCGCCGTTGGAAATCTGCTGGCGGCGGGCCTGCCGCTGCTGAAGGAGTTCCTGCCGGCGGGAGGCCGTGGCCCGGTGCAGCGCCTTGACGAAATCCAACGCCTGCGGGGTGAGGATTTCCTCCTGCCGCCGCACTGCGGGTGCGGTGAGGGAAATGCCGTTCAGGGTGATCGGGTCATTCATGGCGCTCTCCTTGGGATCTTTCAAGACTGAAGGGTGCTGCTGCGGGGGCGCCGGCTCGGAGACGCCGTGGTCCGCAAAGCGCTCGAAATAGCGGCTGGCCAGGGTCAGGT
>NZ_JANFLT010000007.1 GCF_024385505.1 Arthrobacter zhaoxinii | reverse complement strand
GGGCGCCGGCTGCGGCTGCAGCCGGCGCCCCCGCGGAACCGCGGTAAGTGGGACAGCGGTTTAGTGGAACTGGCTGGACTCCGTGGAACCGGCCAGGGCCAGGGTGCTGCCTTCGGGGTTCAGCGCGGTGGCGATGGCGTCGAAGTAGCCGGTGCCGACTTCGCGCTGGTGCTTGGTGGCGGTGTAGCCGCGGGACTCGGAGCCGAACTCCTTTTCCTGCAGTTCCACGTAGGCGCTCATGCCGGAGCGGGCGTAGCCGTGGGCCAGGTCGAACATGGAGTAGTTCAGGGCGTGGAAGCCGGCCAGGGTGATGAACTGGAACTTGAAGCCCATGGCGCCGAGTTCGCGCTGGAACTTGGCGATGGTCTCGTCATCCAGATGCTTCTTCCAGTTGAAGGACGGCGAGCAGTTGTAGGCCAGCATCTGGTCGGGGAATTCGGAGCGGACGGACTCGGCGAACTTGCGGGCCATTTCCAGGTCCGGGGTGCCGGTTTCCATCCAGATCAGGTCCGAGTACGGCGCGTAGGCCTTGGCCCGGGCGATGCAGGGCTCAATGCCGTTGCGGACCTTGTAGAAGCCCTCGGCGGTGCGAACTGGCTCTCCGTTTTCACGGATGATGAATTCGGAGTCCCGCTCGTCGACGTCGGACGTGATCAGGGTGGCAGCCTCGGCGTCGGTGCGGGCGATGACCACGGTGGGGGTGCCGGCGACGTCGGCCGCGAGGCGGGCGGCGTTCAGGGTGCGGATGTGCTGGCCGGTGGGGATGAGGACCTTGCCGCCGAGGTGGCCGCACTTCTTCTCCGAGGCGAGCTGGTCTTCCCAGTGCACGCCGGAGGCGCCGGAGGTGATCATGGCCTTCATGAGTTCGTAGGCGTTCAGCGGGCCGCCGAAGCCGGCCTCAGCGTCGGCCACGATCGGCACCAGATAATCCTCGACGGTGGAGATGCCTTCGGCGAATTCGATCTGGTCTGCGCGCAGCAGGGCGTTGTTGATGCGGCGGACCACGGTGGGAACCGAGTTGGCCGGGTAGAGCGACTGGTCCGGGTAGGTGTGGCCGGAGTTGTTCGCGTCGGCGGCTACCTGCCAGCCGGAGAGGTAAATGGCCTTCAGGCCGGCCTTGACCTGCTGGACGGCCTGGTTGCCGGTGAGGGCACCCAGGGCATTGGTGTAGCCGTCATCGCCGGCGTTGCGGAGCTGGTCCCAGAGCTTTTCGGATCCGCGGCGGGCCAGCGTGTGCTCCTCCTGGACGCGGCCGCGCAGCTTCACGACGTCGTCGGCGGTGTAGTCGCGCTCGATGCCGTCCCAGCGGGGATTGGTTTCCCAGTCGGACGTGAGCTGTTCGGCGGTGGGGGCGGTGTTCTGGTCCTGGCTCATTGCTTGTATCTCCTTGGAATTCATCCCTGCGAACCGGTCCGCTTCAACCGGAATTTCGTGCTGTGAACTAAGCCTGTGCCAACAACAACCCCTCTTCTAGGGTTTATCTCTGGAAAGAAACGCAGTTCTTCGCGTAATCTGAAAATGTGACGTCTACTACATGGAATCGACCCGCTCCGGACTCCCCGAAGGGCGGATTGGGGCCCGACGCCGAGCGGACGCTGGATGTCATCAGCCTCGGCCGCCGCATCCGGCACCTGCGCAAGGCCAAGGGCATGACGCTCGATGACCTGGGTGCCGCCGTCGGAACGGTCGCGTCCCAGCTGTCCCTGATTGAGAACGGCAAGCGCGAACCCAAGCTCGGCATGATGCAGGCACTGGCGGCGGCCCTGGACGTCAGCATCGACTCGCTGCTGGGAGCCGAGCCGCCGAGCCGGCGTGCCGCCCTGGAAATCGAACTCGAGCGGGCGCAGCGCGGACCGCTGTATGCCTCCCTCGGCCTGCCCAAGGTGCGGATCGGGTCACGGCTGCCGACCGACGTCCTGGAATCCCTGGTGGGCCTGCAGGCCGAGCTCGAGCGGCGGCTCAACGACCAGATGGCCACCCCCGAGGAGGCGCGCCGGGCCAACGGAGAGCTGCGGGCCATGATGCGGGAGCGGAACAACTACTTCCCGGAATACGAGGCCGAGGCGCAGAAGGTGCTGGACTCGGTGGGGCACACGTCCGGCCCGCTGTCGCAGCACGTGATCGCCGATATCGCCGCGCACCTGGGGTTCAGCCTCCACCACGTGAACGACCTGCCGCACTCCACCCGCTCCGTCACCGACCTGAAGAACCGGCGTATTTACCTGACGCAGTCACAGCGCTCGGACCACGATCCGCGGTCGGTGCTGCTGCAGGCCCTGGGCCATTACGTACTTCAGCACCAGACGCCGAGCAGCTACGGCGAGTTCCTGGGCCAGCGGGTGGCCACGAACTACTTCGCCGCCGCCCTATTGCTGCCGGAGAAGGCCACGGTGGAATTCCTGCAGCGGGCCAAGGCCGCCAAGGAAATAGCCGTGGAGGACATCCGGGATGCCTTCGCGGTCTCTTATGAAACGGCCGCCCACCGGTTCACCAACCTCGCCACGGAGCATCTCGGCATCCCCACCCACTTCCAGAAGGTGCACGAGAGCGGGATCGTCTACAAGGCCTATGAGAACGACGGCGTGACGTTCCCCGCCGACCACACCGGTGCCATCGAGGGCCAGCCGATCTGCCGGTACTGGACGTCGCGGGAAGTGTTTTCGGTGCCCGACCAGTTCAGTGCGTTCAACCAGTACACCGACACCCCGGCCGGCACCTACTGGTGCACCGCCCGGATTGAACGGGGATCGGCCGGCAAGTTCTCGCTCAGCATCGGGGTCCCGTACCAGCACGTGAAGTGGTTCCGCGGCCGGGACACCACCGCGCGGTCCAAGTCCCGCTGTCCTGATCCGGACTGCTGCCGTACCCCGCCGGGGGAGCTGGCCTCGGAGTGGTCCGGGTTCGCCTGGCCCAGCGCCCGGGCGCATTCGCACCTGCTCGCCGCCCTGCCGCCCGGTGCCTTCCCCGGCGTGGATGAGACCGAGGTGTATTCCTTCCTGCAGGCGCATTCGGAGCAATGACGCGAAGCCGGTTCCGCGGCTAGGGTGTAGCCATGCCCGAGATGCCCGAAGTGCAGGGACTGGCCGATTTCCTGAGGTCCAAGCTGCTGCCGCCCAACGCGCCGGCCGCGGTGATTGCCGACGTCGAGGTGCTGTCCTTCCCGGTGCTGAAGACCGCGGCGGTACCGTTGGAAGAGCTGTACGCGGGTCCGGTGTCCGACGTCGAACGGCGGGGCAAGTTCCTGATCCTCACTGCCGGCGGCGTGCACTTGGTGATGCATCTGGCCAAGGCCGGCTGGCTGCGCTGGTCCGATGCCCTGAAGCCGGGACATCTGCGCCCGGGCAGGGGGCCGATGGCCCTGCGGGTCCGGTTTGCTGCCTCCGGTGAGGGTGCGGCCGAGCCAGGCTTCGACCTCACCGAAGCCGGCACTCGGAAGTCGTTGGCGGTCTACGTTGTTCGGGACCTCGCGGACGTTCCGGGGATTGCCCGGCTGGGTCCCGAAGCGCTCGACGTCCGTGCGGCGGCCTTTACGGAACTGGTGACTTCGCACCGCGGCCAGATCAAGGGACTGCTGCGGGACCAGTCGGTCATCGCGGGGATCGGCAATGCCTACAGCGACGAGATCCTGCATGCAGCGCACCTGTCACCGTTTGCCATCGGCGCCAAGCTGGGGACGGACGAAGTGCAGAGGTTGTTTGAAGCGATGGGCGCCGTTCTGGACTCCGCGATCGAGAATGCCGCCGGCCGTCCTGCGGCGGAGCTGAAGGACTCCAAGCGCCAGGCCATGCGGGTGCATGCCCGGACCGGCGAGCCCTGCCCGGTGTGTGGTGACACCGTCCGCGAGGTGGCCTTCGCCGATTCCTCGCTGCAGTACTGCCCCACCTGCCAGACCGGGGGCAAGCTGCTGGCGGACCGGCGGATGTCCCGGCTGCTGAAGTAGGCGCGGGAGGACTTCGAAACTAAGAGCAGCGGGCCCCGGATGTCCACCGGAGCCCGCTGCTCTATTGGGTTGCTAGGTCATGTCCTAGCCGCGGCCACCGCCGTGGCCGCCGCCGTGACCGTTGCCGCCCTTGCACTTCTGGGCTTCAAAGCGGTCCTTGTAGGTGGCCTTTTCGACCTTGCCCTTACCGGTGGAGGTGAGGTTGACCGTGACGTCGCCTGCCTTGATGGAGGACTGGCGGGTCTTGATGACCACCGACTTGCTCTTGCCCGGATCCAGCTTGTTCACCGTCGCGGTGCCGTAGCTGGACTTCACCGTCGCATTGACCTGCTTGGTCCCGGTGTTCTTGACCGTGACCGCAATCTCGGCACCCGAACCCGAGCACTTGCTGACCGCGCTGACCGGGTTGGCCGGCGTGGGCTTGGTCGGCTTGCTGGGCTTGGTCGGTGTGGGCTTAGGCGTAGCCGTCTTGGTGGGAGTCGGCTTCGGCGTCGCCGTCGGTTTCGGTGTTGCCGTAGAGGTGGGAGTCGGCGTCGGGACCGGAACCACCTTGGCCGGTACCTTGACCGGGACCACTTCCGCCTTGCCGCCGTCACCGTTGGTGCCGCTCAGGTCACCGGTGGCGTTGTGCAGGTGCAGGAACAACGCCTTCGCGTCGGTGGTGCCGGCGCTGCGGGTGACATCGATTGTGCCGCCGTTGACGTCTGCGAACAGGCTATCCGGTGTGGCGCCGGCGAAGGTCAATGCCGGGTTGGCGGCATCGAACGGGACGTACTCGGTGGTGTCGACAGGAACGCTCTCGCCCTGCTCATCCACGCTGTACGGGTTCCAGGTGGTGACCCGGTACCGCAACGGTGCCGAGGCCGCGTTGACATCCAGGCCCAGTGCCGTTGCCGAAACCGGCAGGGTAACCGCATTGGTATCGAACGTGTTGGTATCAGTGCCGCCCTGAACACCGTTGGCACCGGTCTGGTCCACGGCTACTGCGGTCCCGTCGGCGTTCAAACGGTAAGTCGTAGCCAGGACCAGGTCCACGTCGGCCGCACGGGACGTGAGGGTGACGAAGTCCGGGACCGAGTCACCATTGGTGTCGATCTCCACGTCAATCTCGAACGCACCGCCCAGCATGGGCCAGTTGGCCCAGGTGCTGACACCGAAGTTCACGACGGACGTCTGAAGATCGCCGCCGGCAGCCTTCAGCGTCGGAATCGTGGAAGATGCACCCACCGCTTGTACGTCCATGGCGTACATGGAATCCATCTTCACGGAGTCCAGCCGCGGACTCTCCGCGCCGAGGACCAGGGGCGAAACCAGGGACAGGTAGCGTGAGGCACCCGTACCTTGGATGAGGTCGCGGCCCTGCAGTGTCACGGTGCTTTTCAGTGCCTCGGAGTCAGCGAAGGCAATTTCCTTGCCCGCACTCATCTCCGACGTCGGCTTTGGAGCCGAATAGACGGGAACCCGCAATGTGGGCGTGCCGTTGCCGGCAAACTGCACCCGGCCGGACACATCAGCCAGGAACTGCCGGGAAATACCCAGCTGCTCGGTGTCAGCGGCGGGGTCAATGGTCTTGGCCAGCGCAGCCGGATCGGAAATGCTCAACGTCACGTCCACGGTGGCCTTGCCGTTGCCCGGCACGTTCACCGAGGGAGTGGTACTGATGACGACGCCGGGCATGGTGGACGCCTGCAGGTAGCTGACGTTGTAGGAGACAGGACGGTCGGACTTGTTCTCCACCGTGACCTGGCGGGTCAGCACCAGGGCCTCCTTGCCCAGCTCCATCACACCGAAGTTGACGCTGGTCAGAGCCGGATCCTCTGTGGCGTACGCCAAGACCTTGTTATTCAGCGCATCAAGGGCATCTACCCGGCCGGCACCGACCCGGTTGGGCCCCTGAACGGCACCGCTTGCCGTGAGCAGGTCATGCGTTGCGGTGTTCATGATGGCGGTCTTGATCTCGTAGGGGTTCAAATCCGTAGCCGCGTAGAGCAGGGCCGCAATACCGGCCACATGCGGGGTGGCCATGGACGTGCCGCTGCTGACTGCTGCACCGGTGCCGGAGCCGACGGCGGCTGATCCGATGGCCGAACCTGGCGCCGCGACGTCGGGCTTCACGATTCCGTTGGAACCGTGCACTCCGCGGGAGGTGAACGGGCTGACAGTGTCACCGACACCCGACGGGGCGCTGGTGGTGGCCATGTAGGCCGGTGACAGGTGCAGGGTCAGTGCTCCTGCTTCGGCGGCCGGACGCAGCCGGTCCGAGGATTCGGCGTTGAGCTGGATGCCGGGAATGGCGGTGTTTCCGCCGATACCCGATTCAAAGACCGAACGCGGGGAATCGAGCACCACGCCGGTGGCTCCGGCGGCCTGGGCATTGTTGAACCGGACCCCCGAACCGCAGGGGAAAGCACCGTCTTCTTCCCACTGGATCCAGACCCATTTCCCGGTCAGGGAGCCGGCCGGGAAGGCGTTGCAGCCAAAGCGGTTGTCTGCCGGAGCCATCACTACATCGCCGGTGAGCTGTGCTTCCGTAACTGCCGAGTAGTTGAAGTTGGAGGAGTACTGGCCGGCAACGGCTGCGGCCGGTTCGGTCGATCCGGCCGGGGCGATGACGTCGGCGCGGTCGAGAGTGATCCGGGTACCGATGGTGCTTGCGACGGTCAGAGCCGACTTTGCGTTGCCGGGGGAACCTCCGATGTCATAGACATCGCCGGCGTTGCCTGAAGCGACGACGGAAAGGATGCCCTGTTCGGTGAGCTTGTTGACGATGTCATTCTCGGGATCGTCCACCGGGCTGTAGTCGGAGCCGAGGGACATGTTCACTACCTGGGCACGGTCCGAGAAGTCGCCGTCACCGTTGGGGTCCAGCACGTAGTCCAGCGCTTGGCCAACCACCTCGGAGGAGCCGGCACAGCCGAAGACACGGATGCTCACGAGCTGGGCATCCGGGGCTGAGCCGGGGCCGATCCGCATGGAATCGACCTGTTCCGCCGTGAGGGTGGAGTAGTCGCCGCGGAAAGCGGAGCCGTCGTTGTTGGTGCCGTACCCGGCTGCGGTACCGGCCACATGGCTGCCGTGTCCGCCGCAGTCGAGCGGATTGAGGTCCGGCCGGGGAACGGGCTGGTAGGTGGGGGAGGTGGGATTGGCGTCGTAGTCATCGCCCACGAGGTCGTAGCCGCCGATGAACTTAGCGGGATCAATAAGACCGCTTTCAGCGGTGGGAATGGTGGCTGATGCCTGCGCTGCTGCGTAGGCCTCGAGGGTACCGGGGCCGCCGAAGTCACTGTGGGTGTAGTCGATGCCGGTATCCAGGACAGCGATGGTGATGCCCTCGCCGGTCTGCTGACGCTCCACCCAGGTGTTCAGGGCACGGGTGTCGATGTCTGCACCCTTGTTGTCTATGTGCTTCGGCACGATCTTGGTGATGCGGGCAACGTCCGCACGGCCTGCCAGATCGCGGATGGCCTCTGCGTCGCCCACAATGGCGGTGCCGGGGAGGGTGTTGGTGGTGGTGTAGAGAGTGCTCGCGGCAGCTTCCTGCGCCACGGATTCGGCCTGGGAGGTGATGTCGCTGCGGATCTCTTCGACCAGCGGCTTGTTCACCACCGGCTCCGCTTTGCCTTCCTTGACTGCATCGGGCTGTGTCTGTTCAAAGGCGCCTTCGCCGGTGAACTGCACGTAGACCGACACCTTGCCGGATGCGTCCCGCAGGCTGGGGGATACCTTCTGCTCAGCGAACCGCTGGACCGGGATACCCTCGGCCAGTTCGGACGCGCCGTTAACGGGTGCCTCGGTGGCCTGGGCTGGAAGGCCCACTCCCAAGCCTGCTGTGAGTGCGATCCCGGCGAATGCGGCAGTGACAACCGCGCCGGGTTTGTGATGGATGGACAATCTCATTGCGCTCCTTGAACAGTCCACCGAGCGCTACCGGGCATGTCCAGGAGACAATTGCACGGCTGCTGACACACTGCGGCAGGTTTTCCGTTGTGCCTCCAACCCCCGTAAGGAGTGTCAGCGTGCACGTAACGGCCCCCAAATCCATGCAGCCGTAGGGTCACCATAGAGGACCAATCGTGCGGTGCAAAGGTTGGTGTTCACATTGTCGAATTACTTGTTCGACCCTTGTTATTTGCCGACTCAGGATGTATTTTTCCGCACCTGTAACTCAGAATTTCGTTCCGGTTGGCGATTACCGCGCTTTGACGTTCGGATGTATTCCCCCCCCATGACAAAAAGAGCCCTCCCGTTTGCCGGGAAGGCTCTTTCCGTTCTTCTTTTCCGCGGAGGGCGGTAGTTACAGGGCCGGACCCTGCCCGGCGTTGCCCTGCCACAGTGCGTCGAACGGAGCATTGGAGGACACGCGGTTGCGGATTCCTTCGGTGACGAACGCCTTGGCGGTTTTGGCCGCTTCCAGCGGGGTGGCGCCCTTGCCCAGTTCGGCGGTGATAGCCGCGGCCAGGGTGCAGCCGGCGCCGCTGACGGCTACCTCGCCCACCTTGGGCGCCCGCAGCACCTCCATGGTCTTGCCGTCGTAAAAGACGTCGACGGCGTCGTCGCCTTCCAGCCGGACGCCGCCCTTGGCCAGGACCACGGCTCCGCTGGCGTCATGGATGCGGCGGGCCGCTTCCTTCAGGTCTTCCACGGTCTCAATGGAATCCATGCCGGACAGGGACATGGACTCGAAGTGGTTGGGAGTGACGAAGGTGGCCAGCGGAAGGATCTGGGCCTTGAGTGCCTTGTCGGTGTCCAGCGCGGCGCCCGGTTCCTGGCCCTTGCAGATAAGCACCGGGTCCAGCACGAGGTTCTTCCAATCCTGGGCCTGCAGTGCCTTGGCGACGACGTCGATGGTCGCCGGGGTGCCGAGCATGCCGATTTTGACCGTGTCCAGGTCATAGGCGGTCGTGATGGCTTCGAGCTGATCGGTGATGACCTGCGGATCGACCGGCACGAAGCGGTGGTTCCAGGAGTCGTTGGGGTCGAAGGACACAATGCACGTCAGTGCGGTAATGCCGTAGACGCCCAGTTCCTGGAAGGTCTTCAGATCGGCCTGGGCACCGGCCCCGCCGGTGGCTTCCGAGCCGGCGATAGTGAGCGTGACGGCCGGAGCGGAGGGCGCAGAAGTGTGTGTGTTTGCAGACATGGGTCTATCTTCCACCCAAACCGCCGAAACCGGCCACCCATGTGAGACGCCCCGTGACGGCGGGCCGCCGGCGTCGTGCCGCACCCGGTGCCGGCTATCCGTCCCGCCGGACGCCGCGGAGCAGGTGGACCACGTCTTCCAGAATGCTGCGGACCACCGGCAGTCGGGACAGGATGACGAGTTTGGCCATCAGCGGCGCCAGGTTGGCGGCCAGCCGGTGGGACCTGCGCTGCCCGGGGGAGCGGTCGTACACCCAGAAGAAGGTGATGCCCATGTGCATCAGCCAGAGCAGTTCGGGCAGGTCGCTGCGGAGCGCCACGGGCGGCTGCGGGCGGGCACTCGCCACCGCCTGTCGGAACATCGCGATGGACTTGCCGCGCCCGACGGCGGCGTCGTCGCGGCGGTGTGGTGCCATGGCGTCGCGCAGGAAATGTACGCCGAAGGCGTGGTAGGGCTCCATGGTGGTCAGGCCCGAGGAGAAGATGGCCAGCAGGTTCTCGCCCAGGTTGTGCCCCTCGCGGATCTGCGGCAGCGCAAGCGAGCGGTGCTCATCCTGGAGGGAGCGGTACAGCTCGTGGATGAGGTCGTCCTTGGAACGGAAATAGTAGTAGGCGTTGCCTACGGAGACATCTGCCTCCAGCGCGATGGCGCGCATGGTGGTCTTTTCGTAGCCCTGTGAGGCAAAGAGGCGCAGTGCCGTATCGATGAGGAGCCGGCGCGTCTGTTCGCTCTTGGCGGTGGCGGCCAATGATGCTCCCTTATGCAGTATTTCCAGCGTTCAGTAGACCACATCTTTTGAACGTGTTCAAAAAGGAGTATGCGCCGCGTTCCGACCGGCCGTGGCAGAATGGATGCGGCCCTGCGGGGCTGCCCGGGGCAGCGGGCACAGTGCTAATACAGCCGGCGAAAGCCAGGCGAACCACTAACCGAACGGAAAATGCCATGAATGCACAGCCACGGGCAGCTGTGAAAACCGCCGCAGCCTACGCCTCCCGCGGGAGCTCCCAGTACGACCTGATCCTCACCCTGATGTGCGTGGTCATTGTCATTTCGAATATCGGCGCCACCAAGGGCGTGCAGTTTTCCCTTCCCGGCGGCTGGGACATTGTCACCGACGGCGGGTTTTTCCTCTTCCCGCTCGCGTACATCCTGGGTGATGTGGTGAGCGAGGTGTACGGCTTCAAAGCCGCCCGCCGGGCCATCTTCGCCGGCTTTGCGATGGCGCTTCTCGCCGTCGTCAGTTTTGCCGTGATCATTGCGCTGCCGGGATTCAACGACGCCTACGGCCTGGAAAAGCAGGCCGCGCTGGAGGCGGCGCTGGGACCGGTTTGGCAGATTGTGGCGGCAAGCCTGCTCGGGTTCCTTGCCGGCCAGCTGCTCAACTCCCTGGTGCTCACGCGGATGAAGGATCGGTTCCGGGAGAAGGCGCTGGCCGGACGGCTGATGGCCTCCACCGGGGTGGGGGAGTTCGCCGATACCCTGATTTTCTGTGCCATTGCGGCTCCGGTGATCGGGATTACCGACGCCGGCGGGTTCCTCAATTACGTCCTGTTCGGTTTCCTCTACAAGACACTGATTGAGTACCTCTTTGTGCCGGTCACGGCCATGGTCATCCGGGCGATCAAAAAGCGCGAGCCTACCTATGACGAGGCTGCGCTGGAGCCGGTGGCGGTGTAGCGCGTTCGTTGCCGGGAGCGGAGGAAATCCCTTTCCCGATGTGCAAAGGTTGGGGGACGCACGCGTAACACGTCCCCAGTACGGCAGGAGCAAACATGAGCAACCAAGAACCAGTCCCGAACCCCGGTGCCAAGGCAGTCGACGAAAACCTGGCCGGAACACGGGAGGAATTCAACGACGAAGTCACCCGGGTAATGATTGAGGACGCGCAGGAGGATTCGAAGCCCGGAGACGAGGAACGGGATGCCCAGCCTGCCTTGGAAGAGGATGAATCGACCCAGGCAAAGCCGGACAATTCCTAGCAGCCGTTTCAGCTCCAGGCCAGGACTGCAGCGGTAGGTAGAGCAGGAAGTTCCCGGGTGAATACCCGGGAACTCAGCTACTTGCCGCTGTAGTACTTGCCCAGCACCTCGGCTTTGAAGTCGAAGAATGTGCCGTCGTCGATAGCCAGGCGGGCATCGTCCACGAGCTTCACGGTGAAGCGTTCATTGTGGATGGAAATCAGTGTGTGGCTGACCATCTCGTCGGACTTGAACAGGTGGTGGATGTACGCGCGGGTGTAGTTGGTGCAGGTGTAGCAGTCGCAGCCGTCCATCAGCGGCCCGAAGTCCCGCTTGAACCTGGCATTGGACAGGTTCTTGCGGCCGTACGGCGTGTAGAACGCCGAGTTCCGGGCCACGCGGGTCGGTGAAACACAGTCGAACGTGTCGGCACCGTTTTCGATGGCCGTGAAGATGTCATCGGGCTCTGAAATGCCCAGGAGGTGGCGGGGCTTGTTTTCCGGAAGCTCTTCCGTGCACCACCGGACAATGGTGCCGAGGTTTTCCTTTTCAAAGGCACCGCCCAGGCCGAAGCCGTCAAAGTCCATGGCACCGAGGTCCCGGGCTGCCTTGCGGCGCAGGTCCTCATACTGGGCGCCCTGCAGTACTCCAAAGAGCGCCTGGTAGGGCTTGTCGGCGCGTTCCCCGGTCAGCCGCTGATGCTCGGCAAGGCAGCGCAGCGCCCACAACCGGGTCCGCTCCAGGGACATTTCCTGATAGCCGCGGGAATTCATGAGCGTGGTGAGCTCGTCGAAGGCAAACATGATGTCTGCGCCGATCTTGTGCTGCACCTGCATCGAGATTTCCGGGCTGAAGCGGTGCCGATCGCCGTTCAGGTGGGACTTGAACCAGACGCCGTCGTCGTCAATGTGGGCCAGGCGTTCCTTGCCGGGCGCGACGTCGTCGTCCGCCCCCGTGGCATGCGTGGTCCCGTCGGCGTTCATGTTGATGACCTTCTTGAACCCGGCACCCAGGCTCATGACCTGGAACCCGCCGGAATCGGTGAAGGTAGGGCCGGACCAGTTCATGAACTTCCCCAGGCCGCCGGCCTCATCGAGGATGTCCGGACCGGGCTGCAGATACAGGTGGTAGGCGTTGGCCAGAACCGCCTGGGCGCCCAGTTCGGCGACGGATTCGGGAAGAACCGCCTTGACCGTCGCCTTGGTGCCTACCGCGATAAACGCCGGAGTCTTGATTTCGCCGTGCGGGGTGGAAATGGTGCCGGTACGGCCCTGGAAGCCGCCTCCGTTCGCCTCGACTCGCTGTTCGGCCGCTGCAGGGGCGGTTTCGCGCAGGCGCTTACCGAGGGTGAAGGAAAAGGCTGAGGAAGACACCCCTCCATTTTGCCCTACCCGGAGCAGACTTCCCGCCGGGTGCCGCACTTGGGAGATGCAGCACATTTATTCAGCCCTGCTCTTCCCCGGGGATAGGTTGGATGGGCGGAAATTGAACCCGGTGACGAACCGGATGAAATACGCCCGCACCCCTCCTATTCCAACGGAACGAAAGTGCCGGCGGTACGAAAGGCAGAGGCCTTCCCCTTGACGCACCTGCAAGAGATGTTCAGGATCGCTCCGGCGAACAATGACCACCACGCGGCTATCCGGTGCGCCATCGGCATCGGAGCGCCGCTTTTCCTCGTGCTTTTCCTGGGCCGGCTCGACCTCGCCATCTTCGCGACGTTCGGCGCCTTCACCGGAATTTACGGCCGGAACGAACCGCACCGCCAGCGCCTGGGCCATCAGGGCCGCGCCGGAGCGCTGATGCTTGCCGTGATTCTGGCGGCGGCATTGAGTGCACGCCTGGACCTCGACGCCTGGGGAACCGTGGTGGGCACGACGGCGGTCGCCGGGCTGGGGACCGTGGTCACGGGCTTCTGGCGGCTGCGCCCCGTCGGCTCGCTGTTCCACATCTTTGCCTTCGCAGCGATCTCTTCGGTTCCGAACCAGCCCCCGCTCTGGCAGGGCATGCTCGCTGCCGTCCTGACCGTGGTCTTTTCCCTCCTGGTGGGTCTTTCCGGAATGCTGGTGCGGCGGTACCGCACCGCATGGAACAAGCCCGAGCGCCCGCGGTTCTCCGCAGCCCAGCGGCGCCTCATCTACAGCGACGGGCTGCAGTACGCGGGGGCAGCCGTCATTGCCGGGTCCATCGCCACGCTGCTGGGAGTCGGCCACAACTACTGGGCGATGGTGGCCGCCACCGTTCCGCTGATCGGCGCGACCGTCCGCCACCGGGTCCACCGCGGCCTGCAGCGTATCCTCGGGACATTCGGCGGCCTCCTGCTGACGGCACTGATCCTGCTTCCGGGGCTGGAGCCCTGGCAAATGGTCCTGGTGATTGCCGCCTGCCAGTTCGGCGCGGAAATGTTCATTGCCCGGCAGTACGCCCTGGCGCAGGTGGTGGTCACCCCGCTGGCACTGGTCAGCACGGAGCTGGCCCACCCGAGCAACCCCATGGAGCTGCTCCGGGACCGCGGCATCGAAACCCTGATCGGCGCCGTCGTCGGCATGGCCGTTGTGGTGGCCGCGCACCTACGGCAGCAACACCTGCTCCGGAAGCAGGCGCAGCAGGACTAGCCGCGTACGGCGATCAGCTCGGTGCGGATGCGCCGGTCCAGTTCGGCGTCGGAGAGCGTCTGCGACCCTCCGTGGGAGCGCAGGTATAGCAGGGCGTTCAGCCGCAGGACCCGCCATTCCCGTTCGTTCTTGTCATTTCCGGCCTCAGCGGCGCGGTGGATTTCGCGGTCGTAGAGGTTCGGTTCGTTCAGCTGGCGCTGCAGCAGTTCCGCCGCCAGCTTCGCCTTCATCGGGTCCGTTTCGGACTTGTCCGCAGCACGCACGGCGTGGCTGTACGCGGCGGCGCTCTCGGCGTCGCCGGCCTCATGGGTGATGTGCGCCGCCAGGGCCAGGACGCCCTGGATCCAGTTCCACCGGCCGAAGTTCCCGTCAAACGGCAGCCCGGTGATGACGTTGCAGACCTTCAGGGAATTCTCCGCATCACCAAGATCGATGAAGAGAATGTGGGCAAGGTCGCGCACATCCTGCAGGTGGCTGCCGGATTTCACGTTCAGCCCGCGCTCGAGCCGCGCCGCAATTTCCTGCACGGCACGGTTATCCGGATGCGCCGCCGCAGCGTCGGCGATGATGTCGGCGGCGTTGTCTTCCTCCGAAGGCACCTTCCGGACAGCGTCCGACGGCGCGCCCTCCGGTGCCGGGGCCTGCACGCGGACGGCGGAGCCGTAGGCCAGCCGAAGCGAGGTTCCGTCATCGAGCTTGGCGATAACGAGTGCGGGGACGCCGAAATCATCGGCCTCCACACTGGTTCCGGCTACCGGAGCCAGTGGTTCTGCGGCACCCTCACCCGGGACAAGGATCTGTCCGGGGGCAAGCAGTTCCGCGTTGACCCGGAACGCGTACGTTTCCGGCAGGCTCTCAGACATTGGATTCCTTCATGATTGGACCTCGGCTCCCCAGAACCTTCAGTATATAAAGCTTGCAGCGGCGCCTTTTTCAGCGTCCCCAGCCGGCCGAGGCCAGCGCCTGCCGCAGCAGGTCTCCCCGGCCGCCGGAGAACTCGGCGTAAATGGCCGGGCTGAGGGCTTCGTCGGGGGTAAGCCAGGACAATTCCAGTGCGTCCTGGCGGGGATTGCATTCACCGGTCACCGGAATCAGATACGCGAGCGCGACGGCGTGCTGGCGCTCGTCCGTGAGTCCGCTCTGGGAGGGGGAGGGGAAATACTCGGCGACGGCGAACGGCACCAGCGTGGGCGGCAGCTGCGGCAGTGCCATGGGCCCCAGATCCTTCTCCAGGTTGCGCAGCAGGGCACCGCGGATGGTCTCGCGGTACATCACCCGGCCCGAAACGAAGGACCGTATCATCTGGCCTTCCGGGGTTGCCTGCAGCAGCAGCCCCACTTCCGTGACGTAGCCCAGCGGGTCGCACCGCACCGGCACGGCCTCGACGTAGACCATGGGCAGACGCTGCCGGGCTTCATAGAGATCTTCCTCGGAAAGCCAGCCTGGATACGGGTCAGGAGTACGAACGTTCATAGGAGTGTTCTACCTCAAAGGACCCGTGCGCGTCACACGGCACGCTGCGCTTCGGCCCTTGGCTGAACCCGGCGGGAACCGGTTCCGGCCGGTCCGGACCCTTTCAGCCCGGCAGCCGCCTCCCTAGACTGGGGCCATGACACGAGAGCTCCCGGAGCTTCTCCTGCCGGATGCCGGGGCATGGCGGGAGTGGCTGGAGCACAATTACGGCCTGTCCTCCGGTGTCCGCCTGGTGCTGGGGAAGAAGGGCGGAAGTGTCACGGAGCTGACCTACCGCCAGGCCCTCGATGAAGCGCTCTGCTTCGGCTGGATCGACGCGCAGGCAGACAAACGCGACGAAGAAAGCTACCTCCAAAGGTTCCAGCCGCGCGGTCCGCGCAGCATCTGGTCACTGCGCAACGTCGGACACATCAGCCGGCTGGAAGCGGAAGGCAGGATGCATCCGGCAGGCCGGGATGCCGTGCTCAGCGCGAAGGTGGACGGGCGCTGGGATGCCGCCTATGCCGGGTCGGCAACCGCGGAAATCCCGGCGGACCTGCAGGCCGCCATTGCCGCCGTTCCCGCCGCGCAGGAAATGTTCGACGTCCTGACGTCCCAGAACCGCTTTGCCATGTACTTCCGGCTCAAGGGTCTCAAAACGCAGGCCGGCCGCGAGCGCCGGATCGCGGACTATGTGCAGATGCTCAGCGAACACCGGTCACCCTATCCGCAGAAACGGAAGCCGGACTGACGCCCGTCCGAAACCACCCAGGAGGTCCACATGTGCCGGCTCTTTGGTATGCATGCCGGGAAAACTCCGGTCCGGGCAACGTTCTGGCTCCTCACCGCCCCGGACAGCCTGGCCCAGCAGAGCCGTAAGGAAGCGGACGGCTTCGGGATAGGCACCTTCACCCCTGACGGCAGCCCGGTAGTGGATAAGGCGCCCATCGCTGCGTACGAGGACGTCGAGTACGCCAAAGAGGCGCGGGAGCTGGAGAGCACCACCTTCCTGGCGCATGTACGTTACGCCAGCACCGGCGGGGACACGGCCGTGAATACGCACCCCTTCGAGCAGGACAACCGCCTCCTGGCCCACAACGGGGTGGTGGAGGACCTGGACAAGCTCGACGACAGGCTGCGCCAGCTGGAGATGTATCACCTGGTCAGGGGAGAGACAGACAGCGAGCGGGTCTTTGCCCTCATCACCGCGGCAGCCCGGGTGAACGGGGGAGACGTTTCCGCCGCCATCGCGTCCACGCTGACCTGGATAGCGCAGAACCTGCGGCTCTACGCGGTGAACCTGGTTCTCACCACCGCCACGGAGCTGTGGGCTGTCCGCTACCCCGACACGCATCCGCTGTACGTCCTCCAGCAGGGACCGCAGGGCCCGGTGGGGGAGAAGCGCAGCAACCGGATCAGCGTCCACAGTGACCAGATCCGCCAGGAGAACCGGCCGGAAGTGCTGGTGGCCACCGAGAAAATGGACGCCAACCCCAACTGGCGGCTGCTGGATTCCGGCGAAGTCCTGCATGTGGACAGCGACCTCAATATGCAGCGCAGTTTCCCGCTCCCGCAGCACCCGCAGCACCTGATTACACTCGCGGACCTGGACCCGGCGGCTGCCGCATCACAGCACCCGCTGAAGACCGGCTAGGCGTTCCTCAGGGATTCTCCAGCCCGGCCCGCTGCACCCGCGCCGAGGCTTCCAGGAGCATCCAGGCCTGCAGCTGGGTGGAAAGCTCGACGGCGGTGCCGCCGGGGTAGGACACTGCTGCGGGCTGCAGCGGCCGGGAGGAAAACAGGATCCAGTCCGCGCGTTTGCTCCGCCCCTCCCACAGGGCCCGGGCCGTGGATTCCACGAGGGCGGCAGCCGTGCGGCGGGAAGGTTCCGGTAACGCGGGAGACACGGCGGCCTGGGCCAGATACCGCGCCAGGATACCGGTGAAAAGTCCGCCGTCGCCGGTGCCGTGGGTGCGCAGCACGCGTGAGGCGCCGTCGTCGTCGGTGAGATGGGTGTCGACGGCGGTGATCAGTTCCGCAGCGCGGGCAAGGTTCGAGCTTCCGCCGAGCTCGAGCAGGGCACCCAGGGCGGGCCCCTGGTTGTAGGTGAACACGGTGCTTTCCAGCTGCGGACGGCCCCGGACCACCTTGACCCCGTCCAGATACAGGCCGGTTTCCGGATCCAGCACCGTGGCGTTCAGCCAATCCACCAGCTCCTGGGCGCGGTCCCGCGACCCGGTGCGGACAAAATGCAGGGCAGCCGGAGCGGTGGCCGGAGTGTTCTTGAAGTTCCGGTCCTTGTTCCAGTAGATGCCTCCACCGAGTTCGGGGGTGTGGGCGGATTCCAGTGCTGCGTTCAGGGTGGAGAGAATCTTCCGGTAGGGCCGCTGCCGGTCCCGCGAACCCGACAATCCGTTCAGGCGGCCGACAGCAAGGGCCAGCCACGCCATGTCGTCGTAGAAACGGTTGGTGTAACGCATCCGGTTGCGCAGCCCGATGGTCCGGACCAGCGCCGGTGCCAGGTCCGCAGCCGAGGGGTGCTCCGGCCCGCGGAACGGCGTGCCGGTGCGGCGTTCGCGCAGGGCTGCGTCGATCAGGGCATCGAGATAATGCGCCTGCCACCAGTAATGCCACGGCTGGCGCAGCTGCTGGAGCCGGGAAGCCGGACGGCGGGTGGCCGCCAGATGGGTTCCGGGCAGTCCGGCCAGCTGGCGCCCGAACACGGTGCTCACTGTGCGGGCGGCTGCCTCGGCGCGGTCATCGGCGTCGGAATCCTCGAAGAGCATGCGCCAACCCTATGCCAGCCGCCGAAGATGCGGCACCAGCCGGGGCACAGTAGGCTCGGATACTGCCGGTGTGACATAGACGACACTGCCGGCGAGCAATCAGCCAGGAGGAACGCATGGATATCGCAGGCGCATCGGCCATAGTTACAGGGGGAGCGTCCGGTCTCGGACGGGCAACGGCACGGCGGTTGTACGACGCCGGTGCCTCCGTGGTCCTGGTCGACCTGCCGCAGTCCGAGGGACTTGCCTACGCGGCGGAACTCGGCGACAACGCCCGGTTCGTGCCCGGCGACGTCACTAACCCGGACCAGATGCAGGCCGCCGTCGAAGCAGCCATGGCAGCAGGACCGCTCCGCGTGGCCGTGAACTGTGCCGGCATTGCGACGCCGGGCAAGGTGCTGGGCCGGGATGGCGTCCTGCCGCTGGAGGACTTCGCCCGCGTAGTCAGCGTGAACCTGATCGGCACGTTCAACGTCACCCGCCTGGCCGCCGCCGCCATGGCCGAAACGGACCCGGTCACCGCCAACGGAACCGAGGAACGCGGCGTCATCATCAACACCGCCTCTGTTGCCGCCTTCGACGGGCAGATCGGCCAGCCCGCCTACTCCGCGTCCAAGGGCGGCGTCGCAGCCATGACCCTGCCGCTGGCCCGCGAATTGGCCCGCCACCTGATCCGGGTGGTCACCATCGCGCCCGGAATCTTCGAAACACCGATGATGGCCGGCCTGCCGCAGGCCGCCCAGGATTCCCTGGCGGCACAGGTGCCGCACCCCTCACGCCTGGGCCGCGCCACCGAATACGCCTCCCTGGCCGCCCACATCATTGAAAACCAGATGCTCAACGGCGAAACGATCCGCCTGGACGGCGCCATCCGGATGGGACCGCGCTGACCTTGACGAACCGCCCCGCACTACTGGACCAGCTGCCCGACGCCGATTTCTACGGTTTCGAAGACCTGCTCACCGACATCGAGAAAGACAAACTTGCCGAACTCCGGCGGTTCCTCGCCGAGGAAGTGCAGCCGCACGCCGCGGACTGGTGGAACGAGGCGCGGTTCCCCTCCGACCTCCTGCCGAAGCTGGCGCAGCTGGAACTCTCCACGCCCGTGGCGCAGGGGTATTCGCCGCTGTTTGCCGGCCTGGTGATCTCGGAAATGACGCGCGCAGACACCTCGCTCGCCACGTTCTTCATGGTCCACCACGACCTGTTTGTCGAAGCGCTGCATGCCTTCGGATCCGAGGAGCAGAAGGCCCGGCTGCTCGACGACGCCCGCGCGCTGCGGATCACCGGTGCCTTCGCGCTGACCGAACCGGAGCACGGTTCGGACGTGGCCGGCGGAATGGCCACCACGGCTGTGCGCGACGGCGACGAGTGGGTGCTGAACGGCGCCAAACGCTGGATCGGCAACGGAACCTTCTGTGACTACATGGTCCTGTGGGCGAGGGAGCCGGAGACCGGATACACCCGCGGTTTCCTGCTCGACGCGAACCTGCCCGGGGTGACCCGGACCCGGATCGAAAACAAAACCGCGCTGCGCACCGTGCAGAACGCCGACATTGTGCTGACCGACGTCCGGGTGCCCGCGGCGGACCTGCTCGCCGGAGTGGAAAGCTTCGACGACACCAAGCAGCTGCTGCGCGGCTCCCGGATCATGGTCGGCTGGCAGGCAGTGGGAGCGCAGCTGGCCACCTTCGACGTCGCCCGCGCCTACGCCGTCGAACGCCTCCAGTTCGGCCGCCCCCTGGCCGCGTTCCAGCTGATCCAGCAGCAGCTGGTGTCCATCCTCGGCAACGCCGTGGCCAGCACAGGAATGCTGGCACGGGTTACCGAGCTTGAGCACGGCGGATACCCGGCGGCCGACGGCACGGACAGTGCGCCCGGGGAAAAACCGGCCGACGGCGGCGCGGCCAGCGGCGGCATGGCCCGGGCCGCGTTGGCGAAGTCCTACGCCAGCGCAAGGATGCGCGAATCCGTGGCCCTGGGCCGCAGCATCCTCGGCGGCAACGGCATTGTCACCGACTACCGGATGGCCAAGATCTTCGCCGACGCCGAGGCCATCTACACGTACGAGGGCACCTACGAAATCAACACGCTGATTGTCGGGCGGGACATTACCGGGGTGTCGGCGCTGAGATAGGTGTGGCCCCTTGGCCTCTCCTTGGCCTCTGCGGGGCACCTCTGTGGCCCCTGCGGGGCCTGGAACGGCGGCAACGAAATTTCCGCGCTCGCAGAGCTCGCGGGAAATATTAAAGCCGCCTTCCTCCAGGCCCCTCCGGAGCCCCCGGTGGCGCAGGCATCACGGGAGCTGCCCGTCACCGCGGATGCCCCCAAGCCGGACGCCGGGTGGCATGGAGACTTCAGGATCAGTAGGCTTACTAAATGGGCCGCATCGATGGCGGCCCGGTTTACCGGACGTGAAAGGCATGGTTTATGACCGAGCAGAGCATTCCTGATCCCGAACTGGGCGACGATCCGGTTCTCGCCGACGACGTAGCCGCGGTTGCCACGCCGGACGAACTGACGGTGGTGTCCGAAGACGAGCTGCTGGAGCAGGACGAACTGGTGGACGCTGAAGACCTCACGTACCCCGGCGCAGCAGAAGACAACCCGGATAACTGGCAGGAAGACCCGCTGATCCGCGAGGAAGCACCGTTGAACGAACCCGGTGAACTCTCGGATCAGACCCTCCGCGACGACACGGCCGAAGAGCGCTTCCTGACCGGCGACACGCAGATTCCGCCGGATGCGCCGACCATCGGCGAGGCAGCCAATGACGTCGACTTCGGCGATCCGATGGCAGGCGAAGAAGAAGACGCCAGCGACGACCCCGCGCACCGCGGCGGCGACCCCCTGGCCGGCTTCAACCCGGACGACGTCTAGGCCGGCGAGCCCTCAAGCAACAACGCAAACCCTCATGGGGTCCGGCGATAGTGGTCTACGGACTGCCGCCGGGCCCCATGTCTGTGTCCGGCTCCTGCTTGTCCGGCCCTTCGGGTACCGGGTCGGGGTGCCCGGTCCGGGTGCTGAACGGCGTCGCAGGAACCCCCGGCATCCGCACTAGGCTGGATCCATGCCTTCCTTCCGCGTCCAGTTGAACATCCTCGGAGTGAAGCCGGGCAACCCGCCGGAGGCTGTGATGGAAACAGCCGTCGCTGCACTGGCCGCGGCACACCATGTGGAGGCAAACCAGCTGGACATCGTTTCCGGGGTTCCGCGGATCACCCTCCGCTTTACGGTCCCGGATGACGAATGGTCCGTGGAGAACTCCCGGGCACGCCGCGCCGCCATCAACATGCGGGCGGCCGTGGAAGAAGTCGCAAAGGGACAGGACCTGCGCGTGCTCCGGCGGATGCGCGGACGCTGGACGGTGCTGTAGAAGGCCGGCTGCCGTAAAGGGACGGCCTAGGCGCCTGGGAAAGCGTCCAAGGAAAGTTGGCTGCGGTACTCGACCGGCTGGCGGGTCAGCGGATCGGTGAACTGCACGGACCGCGCCAGCAGCTGCAGCGGCTTGGCATAGTCGTCCGGCGCCTGGGGCAGCAGTTCCGGGTAGAACGAATCGTTCAGGATCCCGATGCCCTGCGAGGCCATATGCACCCGCAGCTGATGGGTCTTGCCGGTGTGCGGCAGCAGCCGGTAGCGGCCGAGCCCGCCGCGGCTCTCCAGCAGCTCGATCCGGGTTTCCGCGTTCGGCTCCCCCTCAATTTCCTGGGCCAGCAGATAGGTGCGGGACTTGATCATCCGGCTGCGCACAATCCTCGGCAGCTCGAGGTCCTCCCGGACCGGAGCCACCGCCTCGTATTCCTTGCTGATCCGGCGCTTCTCGAACAGTGTCTGGTATTTCCCCCGGGTCTCCGGGTTCGTGGAGAACAGCAGCACCCCCGCGGTCATGCGGTCCAGCCGGTGCATGGGAATCAGGTCCGGAATCTCCAGCTGGACCCGCAGCCGCACCAGGGCAGACTCGGCCACATACATGCCGCCCGGCGTCGTCGGCAGGAAGTGCGGTTTGTCGACCACCAGCAGGTCGTCGTCCTGGTGCAGGATGCCGATCTCCACCGGGATCCGCTCTTCGGGCGGCAGCTCCCGGTAATACCAGATGAAGGTGTGCTCGGTCAGGGGAGTGGCGGCTGTCAGCGGAATGCCGCCCAGGCCCACCACTTCACCGCGCTTGAACCGGTCCACAATGCCGTCCGGGTTTACATGGCCGAAGCGCTCGAGGACGTAGTCCATGGCGGTGTCCCACGGTCCTTCGCCGGGAAGGCGCAGGCGGGTGGCGTTGACTCCGTTGCGCACGGGAAGAGGGGACTGCATCACGGTTTCAGGATATCCCGCCGGCGGGCTTAAATTGGGCTGGGCTGTCCTGAGCGCAGATGGGCCCGCTCGTCTGAACATCCAGGCAGTTCCTGCCGCAGAAAACCACATCCGAAACGGAGCCCGGTGGCCACCAAACCAGTTCTTTCTCCTTCTGAGCCGACGAAGCCGACGTCGCCCGCGGCGCCAACGACGGCGGCGCTGACGCCGGAGGAGCGCCAGTCAGTCCTGCGCACCCTGCGTTCGCCGAAGCTGCTCAAGACAGAGGTTCTGGCCGGGCTGGTGGTGGCGCTGGCGCTCATCCCCGAGGCCCTGGCCTTCTCCGTCATCGCCGGGGTGGATCCGAGGATCGGCCTGTTTTCGGCCTTCACCATGGCCATCACCATTTCCTTCCTGGGCGGCCGCCCGGCCATGATTTCCGCCGCGACCGGCGCCGTCGCCCTGGTGATCGCCCCGCTGGTGGCCTCCCACGGCGTGCAGTACATGATTGCTGCAGTGCTGCTCGCCGGCGTGTTCCAGGTGCTGCTTGCCCTGCTCGGCGTGGCGAAGCTGCTGCGGTTCATCCCGCGGCAGGTCATGGTGGGCTTCGTCAACGCGCTGGCCATCCTCATCTTCATCGCCCAGGTGCCCGAGCTGCTGGGCGTGCCCTGGCTGGTCTATCCGCTCACGGCCCTTGGGCTGCTCATCGTCTTCGGACTGCCGCGGCTGACGACGGCGGTGCCGGCGTCGCTGGTGGCCATCGTCGTCATCACGGCGATCACGGTGGCCGCGTCCGTCACCGTCCCGACCGTGGGGGACAAGGGCGAACTGCCGGACAGCCTGCCGTCCCTGCTGCTGCCCGATGTTCCCTTCAGCCTGGCCACCCTGGAGGTGATCTTCCCGTACGCGCTGGCCGTCGCCTTTGTGGGCCTGCTGGAATCGCTGATGACGGCCAAACTGGTGGACGACGTCACCGACACCCGCTCCAACAAGACCCGGGAGGCCTGGGGCCAGGGCGCGGCCAACCTTGTCACGGGCTTCTTCGGCGGCATGGGCGGCTGCGCGATGATCGGCCAGACCATGATCAACGTGAAGGGCTCCGGTGCCCGGACCCGGATTTCCACCTTCCTCGCCGGTGTCTTCCTGCTCCTCCTCGTGGTGGTCCTCGGAGACGTTGTGGCGCTCATTCCCATGGCCGCCCTGGTGGCCGTCATGATCTTCGTGGCCGTGACCAGCTTCGACTGGCACAGCATCCGCCCCTCCACGCTGAAGATGATGCCCAAGAGCGAAACCGCCGTCATGCTGGCCACCGTGGCCGTGACGGTCTGGACCAACAACCTGGCCAGCGGCGTCGGCGTCGGCGTGCTTGTGGCCATGGTGCTGTTCGCCCGCCGGGTGGCGCACTTCGTCACCGTGGACCGCACGCTCACCGGGAACGACGCCGAGGCCACCGCCGTCTACACGGTCAACGGCGAGCTGTTCTTCGCCTCCTCGAATGACCTCTACTCGCAGTTCGAGTACGTCCTCGACCCGCCGAATGTGGTCATCGACCTGAGCGGCTCCCACGTCTGGGATGCCTCCACCGTGGCCGCCCTGGACGCCGTAACGGAGAAATACCGGCGGCGCGGAACCGAAGTACGCATCACCGGGCTGAACGACGCCAGCGTGCAGATCCGCCAGCGGATGGCAGGGAAACTGCCGTAGCCGGCGGCGGTGTTTTTACCGCGCGGGCGTGATCATAACTCCGGGACGGAACAGGGTGGCGCCCCTGGAATGCGTGAGATATCCCACCCAATAATTAGGGCATATAAATATGCTGTAATACGTTCCGGTGTGCTCTGATGTTTAGGTCATCCCTCGCTGAGGCGAGGCTTACCTGAGCGATAGGAACACCGTTGTCCCGGTCCACCATTCCCGCATTTCCGTCACGTCGCGCCCTGCTGGGCGGGGGGCTCGGCCTGGCCGCGCTTGCCCTCGGAGCCTGCTCCTCCCGTGACACTGTCGGTACTGCGGGCGCGGCCGGTGCGGCAGGGTCCGGTGGTTTTACGGTGACGGATATGCGCGGCGTCAAGGTGTCCTTCGACGCCCCGGTGCAGAAGATCGCCACCACGGTCATTCCCTCCCCATCCATGCTGGCGGCGGTGGACGGCGGCTACGCAAAGATCGTAGGCATCAACGAATCCACGCTGCAGGCCAACCGGCAGGGCCTGTTCGGAGAGATGTTCCCCGAATCGAAAAGCACCACCACCATCTCGCCGTCGAGCTTCACCCCCAACATCGAAACCATCACCGCGCTGGAACCCGACGTCGTGTTCCAGTGGGCGGACCAGGGCGCCGGACTCGTGGAGCCGCTGGAAAACGCCGGTTTCAAGACCGTCTGCCTGCTCTACGGCACGCAGGAATACCTGGAAACCTGGATGTCGCTGTTCTCCACCATCCTCGGCAAGCCCGAGCGCGGCACCGAGATTGTGGACTGGATGCATACCGAGATCGCCCGGCTGCAGGATGAACTCTCCGCAGTTTCACAACCCGTACGCGTGGTCCATTTGGGCCAGTCCGGCGACGGCTACTCGGCTTCCAACAAGTCCTCCTACATGCACTACTGGATGGAGCTGGCCGGCGGGCGGAATATGGCGGCGGAGAATCTCTCGGCGGAGAACGTGGTCAGTGCGGAACAGCTGATCGAGTGGGACCCCGAAGTCATCACCCTGGGCGGCTTCGACGCCCGCACCCCGGCGGAGGTCTACGCGGATCCCGCCCTGGCATCCGTGTCGGCAGTGAAGAACCGCCGGGTCTACAAGGCACCCCTGGGCGGGTACCGCTGGGAGGTTCCCTGCGCCGAATCACCGCTGATGTGGCAGTGGGCCGCGGAGGTCTTCCATCCCGGCCGGGCCACGAACACACTGCGAGCGGCCATGAAGGAAAAGATCGCGTACCTCTACGGGTACGAGGTATCCGATGCCCAGATCGACGCCGCCCTGCGGCTGGACCTGAACGGGGCCAGCGTTGGCTACGACGTCTTCCGCCGCTGAGGTGCCCACCGTGTCCGCCGCTTCTCCCGCCGCTGATGCGCCGACGTCGTCGTCCCGGCACCGCCGGTACATCCTGCCGCTCTGCGCCCTGATCCTGTGCGCAGTGGCCCTGGTCTCCATGGCCGCCGGACGGTTCTGGGTGCCGCCGAACGAAATCCTGCGCATCCTGTTCAACGAAGTCACCGCCCTCTTTGGCGGCGACGGGATGCTCCGCCGGACCTGGACCGAACAGGAAGCCACCGTGGTCCTGGACGTCCGGCTGCCGCGCGTCCTGCTGGCCTTCCTGGTGGGCGGTGCGCTTTCGCTCGGCGGCGCGTGCCTGCAGGCGCTGTTCCGCAATCCGCTGGTCAGTCCGGACATCATCGGGGTCACCGCCGGGGCGTCCTTCGGCGGCGTGCTGGTCCTGACCCTCGGGCTGTCCGGCGGCTGGATGGTCGGCGGCGCCTTCGGCTTCGGGCTGGCCGCCCTCGCCGGGGTCCTGCTGCTGGGCCGGCTGGGCGGCCGGGACAACGCGATGCTGATGATCGTCCTGGGCGGGATTGTGGTGGCAGCGTTCTTCAACGCGCTGGTTTCCTTCATGACCTACCTGGCCGACCCCTACTCCGAACTGCCCTCGATTGTGCACTGGCTGCTCGGCTCCATTGCCGCCGCCAGCTATGACAAAGTGCTAACCGCACTCGTCCCGGTGGCCGTGGGTGCGGTGGTGGTCCTCGCCCTGCGCTGGCGGCTCAATGTCCTGTCGCTGGGCGACGACGACGCCGCCGCCCTGGGTGTGAATCCGCACCGCTCGCGGGTGGTGCTGCTGTGTGCGGTCGCCCTGATGACCGCCGGCACCGTGGCGGTGGCCGGAGCCGTCGGCTGGGTGGGTCTGGTGGTTCCGCACCTGGCCCGGCTCTGGGTGGGGCCGGACCACCGGATCCTGCTGCCGGCGTCGCTGCTGCTGGGCGGGACCTATCTGATGCTCATCGATACGCTCAGCCGCTCCATCAGCAGCAGTGAACTGCCGCTGGGCATCCTGACCGCCATCATCGGCGCGCCGGTGTTTGTGCTGCTGCTGGCCCGTTCGCAGAAGAAAGCCGAACTCTCATGACCGCCCTTTCCACGCCCGGTGCGGTTTCCGGGAACCTCGTTTCCGGAAACTCGGCCGACTCTGCGCCGCTTCTGCAGGCCACCGATCTGGGCTTCCGCTACTCCCGGGTGCGCCCGTGGCTCTTCCGGAACCTCGGCTTTTCCCTGGAGCGCGGGGAAATCCTCTCCATCCTCGGCCCCAACGCGCGGGGCAAGACCACGCTGCTCAAATGCCTGTCCGGGCTGCTGGCACCTCGGGAGGGCCAGGTTCACGGAGCCACCGGCATCGGCTACGTGCCGCAGGACCACGGAGCCGGCCCGTCCTTTTCCGTCGCCGAGATGGTGCTGATGGGCCGCACCCGGCACCTGCGTGCCTACCAGACTCCGCGCCGCGAGGACCACGACGCCGCCGACGCCGCCATGGAGCGGGTGGGCGTGGGTGGCTGGGCCGGACGCGACTATTCCACCCTCTCCGGCGGGCAGCGGCAGCTGGTGCTGATTGCCCGGGCTGTGGCCTCCGGCTGCGAACTGCTGATCCTGGACGAACCGGCTTCAGCACTGGACCTGAACAACCAGTCCCGCGTGCTGAGCGTGCTCACCGGACTGGCTGCGGAGGGCATGGGCATCATCATGACCACCCACCATCCCGACCACGCGCTGCACGTGTCCCGCAACGCGCTGCTGTTTGTCGGCAGCCATGACGTCCGCTGGGGTCCCACCGAGGAGCTGCTCACCGGCGCGGCCCTGTCCGAGGTCTACGGCCTGCCCATCTGCACCCCGAAGGTCGACACGGTATCCGGGCAACGCGTGATCGCGGTGCCGGACTTTGGCCCGTCCTGCCGGGCCTGCCCGGTGCCCGGTGCAGTCGGGGTGCCGACACCGGTGGAACTACGAATCCCCTTTGGAAAGGACACCCCGTGATTCTTCGTCTAATCGGCGGTACCCCCATGCGCGGTGCCGCCGACACCACCTGGCGCGGCGCGATCGAGGACGTTGACGCCTACGACCTCGACGACGACGCCGCCCGGGTCCGGATCCTTGCAGCGGACGGGCTGGTGATCAGCGGCGGAGTGGACCACGTCCTGCTCGGCAGGCACCGTGACGCACTGACCGGATTCGTCCGGTCCGGCGGCCGGGTGCTGGTCAACGGGCAGGTGGTGAAGCCGTTCATCGACGGGCTGGCGGCCTGGCGCAAGCTGGAATTCCGCGGTCCGCAGGACGTCCGGCCGCATCCGGTCTTTCCGCACCCGGTCTGGAAGGGTATCGACTACCGGGACCTGCACTACCGCACCGGCGTGCCCGGAACCCACAGCTATGAGCGGCTGGAGGAGATCGGCGTCGCCGGGTTCTACGGCCGCGGCTATCACCTGGATCTGCCTGCGGAAGCTTCCCTGGTGACCGGGATCGGGCAGTACGCGCTTCCGCTGGACTACAGCTATCCGCTGGGGAACGGGGAGGTGCTGGTCCACGGCGGCAATGACCTGGAGAGCTTCAGCGATGACGGATATTCCACCCGGGTGCTCGGCCCGAACCTGGTGGACTGGCTCGGGGGCGGAGTGCGGGACACGGTTGAGCTGAAGCCAGCGGGACCGGTAGCTGCCGTCGCCGGCATCCGCCCGGCCGCGGGCGCTCGCCCGGACACCGCTGCTACCCGCCCGGCCGCCGCCGCTCGCGAGGCGGGGCAGGCCGCACCGCGGATCGGGCTGCTCCACGGCGGCACCTTTCCGGCACTGCGCACCCTGGCCGATCCGGCCCTGGCACCCTACCGGCTGGAATCCGTCTATCTGCCGGACGCCGATCCCTCCGCGCTCGCAGGCCTGGACGTAGTGATAGTCAGCGACCGGCTGCATCAGGGCCAGCTCGCCCGCTTTGTGCCCGCGATCCTCGCGGCACTGCAGGACCCCGGAAAAACCGTCATCGTGCTGGGGGAGAACAAGGTGGAGCAGTGGCTGCCCGGCATCGGGTACAGCTTCCGCCCCACGGTGTTCTGGATGTGGCGCACCGGTGAGGACAACGGCACCCGGCTGCGGCTGCCCGAGGATTCCCTGTGGGAGTTCTTCACCCCGTGGTCCGTGTCCTGGCACCACCATGGACTGCTGCATCCGCGCCCCGGGGCCCGCTCGCTGGTGGTGATGGAAGAGGACGGCGCCGAGTCCGGCTCACTGCTGTACGTGGACGAGGTGAACCAGCCGGCCCGCCTGCTGGTGACCACGATGGACCCGGTCTACCACCATGGATCCGGCTTTATGCCCGGCGCTTCGCAGCTGCTGTACTCGCTGCTGCGCTGGGTCACCGCCACGCACGCACCGCGGGCCTAGCAGGAGGCGCAGGCGGAGGTTCTGCTGCCCTTTGCCCGCACGCCATCCCAGACATTGTTGCTGGTGGTGCTGCTGTGACAACAGGAAGTAACAGGAGCACCACCCGGTGGGATGCTGTGTCGGACGGTCGCTGGGGCTTCGCGTTTTACAGCGTCAGGGCCACACGGCTTTAATTCGGTTGGCCGAGGCTGGCTCAGGCTTACCCCCGTTAGCCCAAGACCAGCCGGACGGCGAGGACCAGCATGACCATGCCGATCAGCAGATCCACAATCTGCCAGGTGCGCGGCCGGTTCAGCACCCCCGACAGCGCACGGGCCCCGTAGCCCAGCGCCGTGAACCAGATCAGGCTGCCGACGGCGGCGCCGGCCGCGAATATCCAGCGGGTGTCCGGCCCGTACTGGTTCGCGATGCTGCCCAAGAGCACCACGGTATCCAGATAGACATGCGGGTTCAGGAAGGTCAGAGCGAGCGTGGTCAGGACGACCGTGCCCTTAGCCCGGGGTGCCTGCGCCTCCAGCACTGAAGGCCTGGCGGCGGAGATCAGGGACCGGATACCCCACCAGGTGAGATAGGCCGCGCCGCCCCAGCGGAGGATTTCCAGGACCGCCGGGAACCGGGACACCAATGCCCCGATCCCGGCGGTGCCGCCGAAGATCAACAGGGCATCACTGATGATGCAGAGGGCAACCACGACGCCGATGTGTTCCCGCCGCAGGCCCTGCCTCAGCACAAACGCATTCTGCGCCCCGATGGCGACAATCAATCCCAGTCCGGTGACCATGCCGGTTACCCAAATACTCCACATGCCTCGACGGTAACCACCACTGGCGGTTCAGACAAACGAAAGATTTGAAGGATGCATTAGGTTTGCTTCATGAACTTCGAGCATCTCCGTGCGCTGTCCGCCGTCGTCGACGAGGGAACATTTGAAGCGGCGGCGGACCGGCTGCACATCAGCCCGTCCGCCGTAAGCCAGCGCATCAAGGCGCTGGAAAGTTCCGTGGGCCAAGTCGTCGTCCGCCGCGCGGTGCCCTGCACGCCGACGGAGGCGGGCGCGGTCCTGCTGCGCATGGCCCGGCAGGTGGAGCTGCTGGAGGGGGAGGCCCGCTTTGCACTCTCCGGTGACACTTCACTGCGGACGACGACGCCGGTGGCCGTCAATGCGGACTCCCTCGCCACGTGGTTCGTGCCGGTCCTTTCCGACGCAGCCGGGTGGACGGACAGCACCTTAAACCTGCATGTGGAAGACCAGGACCACAGTGCGCGGCTGCTGCGCCAGGGGGACGTCATCGGCGCGGTCACCGCCGATCCGGCACCGGTCAACGGCTGCAGGGTCGAGGCGTTGGGTGCCATGCGCTACCTCCCGGTGGCGGCGCCGGGCCTGCACCGGCGCTTCGTACGGGAGGACGGCGTCGACTGGGCCGCCATGCCGGTGGTGCAGTTCAACGCCAAGGATGATCTGCAGCGCCGGTTCCTGCAGGCGCGCGGCGCTGACGGCCTTCCGCCCCGGCACACCGTTCCGTCCTCGGAAGCGTTCCTGGCCGCGGTCCGTGCAGGCCTCGGCTGGGGCATGCTCCCGGAACTGCAGCTGGGCACGGACCTGGACGACGGGACCTTGGTGCTCCTCGATGCCGAGTCCCACCGCGACGTCGTGCTGTACTGGCAGGCCTGGAAGCTGGACTCGCAGCGGCTGCACCGCATCAGCGACGCTGTCCGGCGGGCCGGCCGGCAGCTGAGATAAGGGAGCCCGCGGCCGGAGTTGCCCCGCCCTCAATCCACGAAAAGGCAGAAGGGATGCCCGTCCGGGTCCAGGAACACCCGTACATCCTCCTGGGGCTGATACTCGGCGGCCACGGCACCACATTCGCTGGCGTGGGCGGAGCCCCGGTCCAAATCGTCTACCCGGATGTCCAGGTGCATCATCATCTGCTGGCTGCCCTCGGCGGAGGGCCATACCGGGCGGACGTAGTGTTCGTCGATGTGAAAGGACAATCCGGGGCCGCCGGCCGGGTTATGCAAGACCACCCAATCCGGCTCGGACGCTACCGTCTCCCACTCCAGCAGCCGTGCGTAAAACGAGGCGAGTGCCCGCGGATCCGGGGAGCTGATGGTCGTCGAGGACAGCTGCAGACCGCCGTTGCGCGAGTTCCGATGATTGGCCATGCGCAGCATTCTGTCACCGAAGCTCCCGCTCCTATCGGGGAATCGGAAATCGAATCTGCAGCAATTACCATTTTCAGGCCATAAATCTGCAACTCTTGCAGACTCGATCCGGCGAACGGTAACTTTTGCAGACTCGATCCCCGCGCCCACCCGGTTGACGATGAAGGTCAGCTTGGGGCCCTGCAGTACAGCTGCCCGGCCATGACCTTTCAGGGAGGAGCGATCCCTCCGCCGACTAACCCGGAGCTGCCGGGCTAACCCGGAAACGGCTGGCAGTGCGGGCAGTAGTACAGGTCCCGCAGCTCCATCTCGTTGTCGCCGAGCAGCTCATGCGTCACCTTGGTGCCGCAGCGCAGGCAGCCGCGCCGTTCCCGGTTATAGACCCAGAGCTGGTCCCGCCCCATGGCGCCGGTGGTGATCCGACGGGACCGGGCCTTGTTCACTTCCAGCAGCCGCTTGGACAGGTCCACCAGCCGCGGCAGGTCCGGCACGTCGGAGACCGGGGTCAGCGGATGGATGCCGGCCAGAAAACACAGCTCGCACCGGTAAATGTTGCCGATTCCGGCGAGGTTACGCTGGTCCAGCAGCGCCAGGCCGATGGGCCGCTCGGGCTGGGCAGAGATGCGGCGCAGCGCTTCCTCGGCGTCCCAATCCGGTCCCAGCAGGTCGGGACCAAGGTAGCCCACGGCGTCGTCCTCTTCCTTACGGCCCAGCACCCGCAGGAACCCCAGATCGAACCCGACCACCTGGTGGGTGTCCGTCTCGAGGATGCAGCGGGCCTTGAACGCCGGACGCCGCCACTTCTCTCCGCGGGCGTAGACGTGCCAGAGCCCCTCCATCTTCAGATGGGAGTGGAGAATCCAGCCGTCCACGGGATCGCCGCCGCGGATCAGCAGATGCTTGCCGCGGGACACCACGTCCTGCACAGTGGAGCCGGTGAAATCCGTGGTGGCGAACTTGGGGACACGGATGTCGCACCGGGTCAGCTCTTTGCCGGCCAGGACGGCATTGAGGTCCCGGGCGGCGCGCCAGATCGTATCGCCCTCAGGCACGGTTCCTCCCCGGCTCGACAGTGCACGGGGTCAACAATTCAGACACGGTAGCGCAGCCCCTTCGGCGTGGTGTAGAAACCGGCGGCGGTCAGCGCCCGTGCCGCTTCGGTGTCGAGGATATCGGTCCCGTTGACCTTCTCAATGGCCATCTTTTCCGCCGCACCGCGCCGGATGATCCGCACCAGCGCGGCGGCCGAGAGCTCCAGTGCCGCCGGCTCCTCGGTGAACGTCAGCAGCGTCTTGCCGCCGCGCTCGGCATACAGCGCCAGGTCGCCGTCGACCAGGACCACCAGTGCACCGGCCTTACGCCCGGGCCGGTGCCCGCCCTCCAGCGTGGGCCAGGGCAGCGCGGCACCGTAGGGGTTGGCCGGATCGGTGGCGGCCAGGGCGATGGCGGACGGTTCGGGCTGCTTCAGCTGCGCGTCTTCGGAGAAGGAGCGGAGCCGGTCCACGGTGGCGGGCACCGCGAACTGGGCTGCACCGAGCTGTTCAATGAAGTAGCCGCGCCGGCACCTGCCCATCTCTTCCAGCCGGGCCAGCACCCGGTACAGCAGGGCGAAGCCGCCCGGCGTGCCTTCGCTGGCCACGGAGCCGCGGGTGACCACGCCGTAGCGGTCCAGCATCAGCTCGGCCGTGGCGTGGGCATGCAGGGTCGCGTCGGTTTCCACTTCGGGGAGCAGGCTCCACCGTCCGGCGACCAGCGGCGGTGCGTTGCGGAGTGCCGGGGCCGATGCGCCGCCTGCCGCGAGCCGCATGGAGCTGCCCGTCAGCGACGCCCCGGGCGCCCGGCCCAGCCGTCCCATCCGCGCGGTGCGGGCGCGGGGTGTGGCGGCCCGCTGCTTATGGGCGGTTTTGCCGCTCGAGAGCAGGGACCGAACCGGGGTGAAGGTGTCATTGCTGATCCGTCCGGCCCAGACGAGTTCCCAGAGGGCGGAGATGATGTTCGCGTCCGTTTCGGCAATGCCGTCCGCGGCGAGGCCGTCGCCGAGCTGGCGGAAGAAGTACGCACCGCCGTTGCCCAGCAGCTCCAGCAGCCGCTGGTGCAGGCCGCCGGGCTCGAAGTCCGGGGCGGGATTGAGTGTGAGCGGCGCGTTTTCCGCCAGGTGCAGGGCAATCCACCCGTCGTTGCCGGGCAGGGAGCCGCTGCCGGACCACACCACTTCGCCCGTGGCGGTCAGCTCATCCAGCATGGCCGGGGCGTAGTCGCGCACCCGGGAGCCCAGGATCAGCGGTTCCCAGGCCGATGCCGGAATCGGCACGCCGGAAAGCTGGTCGATCACGGTGGCCACGCCGTCGAGCCCGCGCAATGACGAACCTACGTTCTGCCAGGCCGGCAGGAACCGCCCGTAGGTGGCGGGGTCCACCGGTTCCACCTCGGAGCGCAGGGCCGCGAGCGAACTGCGCCGCAGCCGCCGCAGCACCTCGACGTCGCACCACTCGGTTCCGCCGGGGGTGCCGGGGACGGTGGCCGGGGGAGGAGAGTCAACGCCGTCCGCCGCGTCCAGCAGCAGCGTTTCGGCGGGCCGGAATTCACCTTCCGCGACGCGTCCCTCACCGGCCAGCCGCTGCAGGGTGCCGGTGACGACGGCGACGCCGAGGCCCAGCCGGGTGGCGGCCTCCACGGCAGTAAAGGGACCGTGAGTGCGGGCATACCGGCCGACCAGATCGCCCAGGGGGTCGGCCACCGGTTCGATGAAGGCCAGCGGCACCCCCATCGGCAGCGGAACACCGAGGGCATCCCGCAGCCGGGCGGCGTCTTCGATGGCGGCATACCGGGTGCTGCCGGCCATGCCGATCTTCAGGGCCCGGTTGGCCCGGACCAGCTGCTCGAGCAGCTCTTCGGCGTCCTCCGGGGCGGCGGTAGACGGAGCCGCGTCCCCCTCGCCGTCGTCGGCAGGTTCCACCGCCTGCAAACGGGCGGCGACCTCCGGCACGGACAGCGGCCCGAGCAGCCGCAGCAGGTCTGCGACGCCCTCCAGTCCGCGGGCATGGCGGTCCGGAGCCAGCCGCTGAAGCTCGCTCTCGATCCGGGCAATGATCCGCGCGTCCAGCAGTTCGCGCAGTTCGGCACGGCCCAGCAGCTCATTGAGCAGTGTGGGGTCCAGCGAAAGCGCGGCGGCTTTCCGTTCCGCCAGCGGAGAATCGCCCTCGTACAGGAAGGCGCCCATGTAGCCGAACAGCAGGGAGCGGGCGAACGGCGACGGCGAGGGCGTAGTGGTTTCCACCAGCCGGATTTCGCGCCGCTCAATGCCGGACGCAATGTCCTTCAGGGCCGGCAGATCGTAGACATCCTGCAGGCATTCCCGGACCGTTTCGAGCAGGATCGGGAACGTGGGGTACTTCTTGGCGACATCCAGCAGCTGCGCGGAGCGCTGCCGCTGCTGCCACAGGGGCGTGCGCTTGGACGGGTTCTGCCGCGGCAGCAGCAGCGCCCGCGCCGCGCATTCCCGGAACCGGGAGGCAAACAGGGCCGACCCGCCCACTTCGGCGGTGACAATGGAGTCGAGTTCCTCGGGGTCAAAGAGGAACAGTTCGGCGCCGGGCGGCTCGTCCTCCATCAGCGGCACCCGCAGCACAATGCCGTCGTCGGAGGCCATGGCTGAACCGTCCAGCCCGTACCGGGCGTGCAGCCGTGCCCCGACGGCGAGGGCCCAGGGTGCGTGCACCGGCATGCCGTAGGGGCTGTGCAGGACCACCCGCCAGTCGCCGAGTTCGTCGTGGAAGCGTTCCACCACCAGCGACCGATCGTTGGGCACCACATCGGTGGCCTGCTGCTGGTCCCGCAGGTAGGTGATCAGGTTCCCGGCGGCCCACTCATCGAGGCCGACGGCGGCCAGCCGCTCCCGTGCCGCGGCGTCATCCGCGGCGGCCATTTCGCGGACGAAGGTGCCCAGGGCACGGCCGAGTTCCACCGGCCGGCCCAGGGAGTCCCCGCGCCAGAACGGCAGCTTGCCGGGCTGGCCGAAGGCGGGCGAAACCAGCACGCGGTCGTGGGTGATGTCTTCGATCCGCCAGCTCGTGGCGCCCAGCGCGAAGATGTCCCCGACCCGGGATTCGTACACCATCTCCTCGTCGAGTTCACCGACGCGGCGGCTGTTTTTGCCTTCGGAATCACCCACCAGATAGACCCCGAAGAGGCCGCGGTCCGGGATGGTGCCGCCCGAGGTGACGGCGAGGCGCTGCGCACCGGGCCGGCCGGTAATGGTGCCTTCGGTGCGGTCCCAGACAATCCGCGGCCGCAGCTCGGCGAACTCGTCCGAGGGATAACGCCCGGACAGCAGGTCCAGGGTCGCGTCGAACGCGGAGCGCGGCAGGCCGGCAAAGGGTGCCGATTGGCGGACGACGTCGAACCATTCCTCCACATCGATGGACCCCAGTGCGGCGGCGGCCACGGTCTGTTGGGCCAGGATGTCCAGCGGGTTGGCCGGAATGGCGAGCGGTTCGATCTGCCCGGCGAGCATCCGTTCGGCGGTGACGGCCGAGTTCAGCAGGTCCCCGCGGTGCTTGGGGAACATCACGCCCTGGGAAATCTCGCCCACCTGGTGCCCGGCCCGGCCCACCCGCTGCAGGCCGCTGGCGACCGAGGGCGGGGATTCGACCTGCACCACCAGGTCCACGGCGCCCATGTCGATGCCCAGTTCCAGGGAGCTGGTGGCCACCACGCAGCGCAGCCGGCCGGATTTCAGGTCGTCTTCGATCAGGGCCCGCTGGTCCCGGGACACGGAGCCGTGGTGGGCGCGTGCCAGGACAGGGGTCTCGTCCTCCACCGCCAGGTCTGCACGGCGCAGCACGGACACCCCGGCCTGCGCCATGACCTGGGCCGGCGGATGCGCCGGCGACACGGGCAGGGACACGGGCGGTGAGATCCCGTCGGTTCCCGTGGCCGCCTGCGCAGCCTCCAGCCGGAAGGCGTGGATCTCGTTCAGCCGGGCGGTGATGCGTTCGGCGAGGCGCCGGGAGTTGGCGAACACGATGGTGGAGCGGTTGGCCTCGATGAGGTCGACAATCTTCTCCTCCACATGCGGCCAGATGCTCGCCTGCGGGGCATAGCCGCCCTCCACGGTGTCCTCGGTGGTAGGTGCGTTGCCCAGATCCGTCATGTCCTCCACCGGAACGGTGACGGTAAGGTTCCAGTTCTTCCGCGACTGGGGCGCCACGATCCGCACCGGCGCGTTTCCGCCGAGGAACCGGGCCACGGTTTCGTGCGGTTCCACGGTGGCGGAGAGGCCGATCCGCTGCACGGGTTTATCCAGCATGGCGTCCAGCCGGGCCAGCGTCACGGCCAGATGGGCGCCGCGTTTGGTGCCGGCCACCGCGTGGACCTCGTCCACAATCACGGTTTCCACTTCGGCCAGGGTTTCCCGCGCCTGCGAGGTGAGCATCAGGAACAAAGATTCGGGGGTGGTGATGAGGATGTCCGGCGGCCGGGTGAGCAGGGCGCGGCGTTCATTCTGCGGGGTGTCGCCGGACCGGACCCCCACGGTGATGGACGGTGCCGGAAGTCCGAGGCGTTTGGCGGTCTGGGTGATGCCGATCAGCGGGGAACGGAGGTTGCGTTCCACGTCGACGCCGAGGGCTTTCAGCGGCGAAATGTAGAGGACCTTGGTTTTTCGCTTGGGTTCGGTGTTCCGCTTCCGGCCTTTGGGCTTTGGGGCCGGCAGTTCCGCCAGAGGCAGCTGGGCGGGAACGGCGGGGTCCGCGGCGGCAGAGGCAATAAAGCTGTCCAGTGCCCAGAGGAAGGCGGCCAGGGTTTTGCCCGACCCGGTGGGGGCGACCACCAGGGCGTTGGCCCGCTCGGAGATGGCTTCCCAGGCTCCTACCTGTGCCGGGGTGGGCGCAGTGAAGGCACCCTCGAACCATTCCCGGGTGGCGGGGGTGAACTTGGCTAGCACCGAAGACGCCGATGTCATGGCACTATTCTTCCCCACCCCGGTGACAGTTTGGCCGCTGCCGCCGGGGGTTCGGCTGCAGGCCGAAAATCAGCGGGCCTGCAGGGTCCCTACCTGCAGCAGTTCGATGTCCGCGTTGCTGCATCCCGTGGAGGGGTAGGGGACGGTCAGGGAAGCAGTGTCCTCCGGCGGATAAACCAGCAGGGACGCGGTCTCCTGCACCTGGCAGCCGCCGTACTTCTGCGCCACGGTTTCCCGCAGCTCGGCAGCCGCGGACTGGCCGGGCGCCAGGGTCACGGGGAGGGCCCCGGCACCCTCGGTGCGGGCGGCCGGCGCACCTACCTGCTGCCCGGCAGCGTCAAGGTAGGAGACTCCGGGATAGCCGGACACGGTGCAGGTGCCGTCGGCGGAGACGTTGGTCAGCATCAGGACACGGGAAATGCCGTCTGCTCCGGCGCCGCCGGCAACACTCTCCACAGTGCCGGAGAGCATGTCAGCCGTGCAGGGGCCGGCGGCTGTTGTTCCGCCGTCCGTGGCCGCCGGTGACGGAGCCGGGGCAGCTTCGGGCGAGGCGGAAGGTGCGGCGCTCTCGGCGGCGGGTGGAGTGGCGCTGTCACCGGCGGACACCGACGGTGAAGCCGGCGAGGAAACGGCGGGTGACGCGGATGTGGATACCGCGGCGTCTTCCTCGTCCCGGGAACCGCATCCGGCAAGGACCGAACCGGAGAGGGCCAGCAAAGCCGTAAGGGCGAGTGCCTTGCGGGACAGGGAAGTTTTCGGGGACGTGGAGCCGGGTACCAAGGTGATCATGCTCTCACCATTGCCGTCCGGCGGGGGTGCGTCAATCCGCCCCGCTGGGCGGGGCGGATTGACGCGAAACCGTTACGGGTGCGGTCCGGGGTCCGCGGCCCCGGCCGGCAGGGTTAGACCCTGCTGCGGCCCCGGGTGCGGATCAGCGCGGTGACACCGGCGGCAAGGCCAAGCAGCCCCGCCCCGAGTCCCACGTAGCCGGCAATCTCCGCGGCGTCGTCATCGTCGTTCCGGTCCTCCGCGGAGGCGCGTTCCGGTGCGGTGGCGTGGCTGTCATCGACGTCGTGGTCGCCGTGATCGTCGTCGTCCGCTTCCGTGATGGTCACGGCCGGCGCGGGGGAGTCCAGGTCGTGGTCGGTCTGGCCTGCCGCCGGAATCTGGGACCAGTCCGACTCGCCCTTTTCACAGCTCTGCAGCACGGGGAAGGCAAGGGTGGTGTCCTCGGCGTCGGGCAGATCCACCCCGAGGGTAATGGTGTCCCGCACGCCGTCGGCGAGTGGTTCCTTGGCCGTGTAGACAATCTGGTGAGTCCGGGAGCTGACCTGCGAGCCGTTGGGCAGGGTCCGCGGTTCGGCCAGTTCCTCGGTGACCTTCTTGATGTCCCACCCGGCGTGGGCCGTGGGGGTGGCGTCCACCAGCTCGTCCGGGAGGGTGAACGTCAGTGACTTCGTGGGGGAGCCCTCGCAGCCGTGCGAGAGGTCGAAGGTCAGCAGCGCGGATTCGCCGGCCGCAGTGGTGTCAGGGGTGACGTGCACGTGGGCGGCGGCGGGGCCCAGACCGAGCGCCATCAGGGCGGCGGTGCCGCCGGCGGCAAGGAGGACGGAGGAGGAGGTACGCATGGAAAAAGCCTTTCGGTGGCGCAGTGAGCTGCGCCCGGGACCGCAGAGCAGCGGCGGGGGAAGTGAGGGAAAGAGGTTAGGCCAACGCGTACGACGGCGGTCCGCGCAGCGGGCGTGCCGGGCAGTACCGCATGCCCGGGGTGCCGGCGGCAGGGCCCGTGATCGCTCCGGCTGTGCGGAAGACCGGCAGGGAAACCGGAGCCGGGGGCGCGAACAGCGGCCTCAGCCACGCCGCCGTCGCGTGCAGGGCGTCTTCACCACGGGCCAGCGCCAGTGCGGAAAGCACCACGGCAGCCAGATGCGCGAGGAACAGTGCCGGGCCGGCGTCGGTATGCAGTGAAGAGAGGCCGGTCAGTTGGTGCGCTGCGCCTGCGTCGGCAACTGCGCCCGGCTCCGGGCAGAGAACTGCGACGCCGTGATGCACGGGCGCGCCGGGCAGGCACTGGACTCCGGAGGTCAGGACGCGGAACGCTCCGTGGAGGCCGAGCTGCGCGGCGCCGAGGACCAGGATCAGGCTGCCGGGCCGGAACCGGTGTCCGGCGGTGATGCTGACACCGGCCAGGGTGAACGCCGCCAGGGCGATGAGGAGGATCGGATCGGGAAGCATCCCGCCGCCGGCCAGGTGCGCACCCGCGGCCAGCGCGAAAATGACGGCAGTGGCAACGGCGGCGCGGAGCAGGCGGAAGGGGTCGGTGCGCTGGGGCATGCTTCCCTTTCCGGTCCCGCCGGCCGCGGCGCGGAGCCTGCCGGACTGCTGAAAAACTGCTCCTACTTTACCGTGCAGCCGCAGCGCCGGCGGCACGCACGACGCCGTGGGAGGGCGCCGTCGGGCCCCTGGCTATTCGTGGTGGTACGGGCGTCCGCCGGCAATCTCCTGCGCCCGGTACACCTGTTCGGCAAGGATCAGGCGGACCAGCTGGTGCGGGAAGACCAGGGGAGAGAGGGACCAGACAAAATCGGCGCGGTCATGGACGCTCGAGTCCACGCCGTACGCCCCGCCGATGATCAGGGTGACGTTGCGTGAGGAGTCCAGCGGCTTCTGCAGGGTCTGTGCCAGCGCCGGTGACGTGATGGCCTTGCCGCGCTCGTCCAGCAGGATCACGTAGTCGGATCCGACCTTCGCCAGCAGCCGTTCGGATTCCTCCCGGCGGGCGGCGTCGCCCTCGCGGGCCGAATGCGGAATGGGCACCCAGGTCAGGTCGAAGGGTTTCTTGAGCCGCTTTTCGTACCGGCGGATGCCGTCAACCACCCAGTCCTCGTGCTTGCGGCCCACCATCAGAACTTTTAATGCCATGGAACCATTCAAGCCCGGAATGACGCCGGTCCGGTAACCGGGTGGAGGACGGGCTTACACTGCGGGAACAGGAACAGCACTTCGACGGCGTCAGCCAGGGGGTTACAAGTGGTCAAAACGCGTGCGGTGGTGCTGGGCGGCGGCGGAGTTGCGGGTATCGCCTGGGAGATCGGTCTGCTGGGAGAGCTGCTGGATCAGGGTATTGACCTGAACGAGGCGGACCTGGTGGTGGGGACCTCCGCGGGGTCGGTGGTCGGTACGGCGCTGCGCTTCGGCCAGGTGCCCGCGGCGATGGCCGCCCAGGAGATGGCTCCGGAAGGCACCAGCGCCTCGGATTACCAGGAACCGGACACGTTCGACGGCGAGCGGTTCATGAACGTGATGGGTGCGGCCGGTTTCGGCGGCGGCGGGGAGAAAGCCGCCCGTGCACGGCTGGGGCAGCTGGCGCTTAAAGCGGACACGCAGCTGACCGAGGAGGCATGGGTGAACAGCATCCGTTCGCTGGTGCCTTACCCGGCATGGCCGGAAAAGGCACTGGGCGTCACCGTGGTGGACGCTGAAGACGGCAGTTTCCGGGTGTTCGACGGCGACTCCGGCGTGGACCTTGGCCTGGCGGTCACCGCCAGCTGCACGGTTCCGACGGTGTGGCCGCCCGTGCACATCAACGGGCGGGTCTATATGGACGGCGGGATGCGGTCAGGGACCAATGCCGATGTCGCTGCCGGCTATTCAAAGGTGCTGGTGGTTTCCTGCGGACTCGAGGCACCGCAGAGCCCCTTCGGACCCACCCTGCCGCAGGCGCTGAAAACCATCCGGAAGGACGGAAAGCCGTTGTTGATCGAAGCTGACGCACAGGCCTTGCAGGCGTTCGGCACCAATATGCTGCTCGATTCCACCCGCCGGCCCTCCGTGGCGGCGGGCCGGCGGCAGGGCAAGGAAATTGCCGACGTCGTTCGCCGTTTCTGGGAGGACTGAGCGCTCGGTGCCGGACTAGCGGTTGTCGCGGTCGACGTCGGCCTCGAGATCGGAACCCGGCTCAATCACCACGCCGTCTTCGCGCTGTTCGACGCCGTCGGCCTGGTGGGCGGTATCCGCGGCAGGGGAGGGGGCGGCAGCCGTTTCTGATGCGGCAGCGGCTTCGGCTTTTTCGCGCTCGTTGATGTGCTTGACGAGGAACTCGAGTTCGTCACTGTACTGCTGCAGGCGGTCGGAGCGGGACTCGGTAGCCAAAGCCATCACGAGGTCGGTCTGGCGTGCACGCAGCTGGGCAATGGTGGGCTGTGATTCGTTGGTGTCCATGCTTCATCCTAACGAGGCCCTTCTGCTGCCCGGCGCCGCCTCACATCGGCGCTGGAGGGTGCACGCGGACGCGCAGGCAGTTGGTCAATGAGCTCGTTCGCCGCATGGGCGAGGATGTCCCGCTGCAGGGGAGGGAGCGACAGGGAGCAATTGATGTAGGCATCCACCTCGTATTCGCCCGCCCCGCCGCCGATGCTGAAGTACTTCAGCCAAACCTCGGGCACGCTTAGCCTGGCGTCCTCGAGCGCTTTCTTGAGCAACTGCCGTTGCTCCGGCTCCACCTGCTCGAAACCCATCGTCCGCCCCTAGCTGCGCTCTCTGGTCCCGGCACTGATGATGGCCTGCCCTGTGAGATCGGCAGGGAATGCTGTGAGCCGGGCAATTCCATTCCATTCTATTACTAAGTTTGCTTACGAGTTGCCTGCTGGGCTAGGTTTTCCCTTACTGGCCCCCGGGGCCGCCATAAGAGGCGACCCAACCGATGTCGGGCCTGATATGCGGAGGTGCATAGTGTTTTTCCATAAGCAGGAACTCCAGTTCTCAGCCACACCCGATAAGCCGGACGCTGTTTTCGCCCGCAAGCTGCAGGAAGTCCTCGGCGGACAGTACGGCGAGATCACCGTAGCAATGCAGTACGGATTCCAGTCGTGGAATTCCCACCTGCCCGGCAAGTACCGTGACCTGCTCTACGGCATCGCCGCCGAAGAAATGGGCCACGTGGAAATGCTGGCCATCATGATCGCCCAGCTGCTGGAAAAGGCACCCCTGGGTATTACCGATGACGCCGTCCAATCCGACCCGACGATCGCAGCAGTAGTCGGTGGCATGGACGTACAGCACGCCATTGTTGCCGGTGCCGGTGCCCGTCCGGTGGACAGCAACGGCAACCCGTGGACCGGTGGCTACGTGACCGCCAGCGGCAACCTGCTTGCTGACTTCACGTCCAACGCCAACATCGAAATGCAGGGACGCCTCGCCGTCGCCCGCCTGTACCACATGACCGATGACAAGGGTGTTCGCGATATGCTCGCGTTCCTCCTGGCCCGGGACACGATGCACCAGAACATGTGGACGGCCGCTGCGAAGGAACTGCAGGAAGAGGGCCACGAGCTGCTTCCGGTTCCGAGCAACTTCCCGATCAAGAAGGAACACCGCGAGCTGTCCTACCAGTACCTGAACTTCTCCGACGGCAAGCATGCGTCCGAGGGCTCCTGGGCCTCCGGTCCCACGCCGGACGGCAAGGGCGAGTTCAGCTACCACGAGGGGCCGACGACGACGGCTCCCATGCCGGACGTCACCCGTCCGGATGCGCGTTACTACGGCACCACCGACATCCCCAATGTCGTGGAAAAGGTTGCCGGCACGGTTCAGGACAAGCTGAACCGCGAGTAATCCGCTAAAAAATGCTCAATGCCCGGACGGTTTCCGTCCGGGCATTGATCCTGCAGTCCTCAGGTCCTATTGCCGGAAATGCGTCTGCGCTTCAGTCTCCGAGACTGAACCCACCACCCGCTCGGCGATTTGCCGAAGTTTGATATTACGGCTGCCGGAAGCGGAAACCAGCATGGTGAAGGCTTCATCCTGGCTGCACCGGTTCTGTGCCATGACAATCCCTACGGCCAGATCAATAACCGTCCTGGAGTCCATTGCGGCACGCAGGTCCGCGGAGTGCTCACCACCGGCTGCCAGGCGGGCAGCCAACCGAACGGGCTTGGTGATGCGTCGGGCGAAGTCCTGGATCTGCTCGACCGTCGCGGTGTCGAAGTGACCTGCGCGGGCGCTGTACAGGCTGAGGGTAGCCACGCCGTCCGTTTCGAGGTCCAGCGGAAGAACGAGGACCGAACGCATTCCGGCCTGCTCCAGCACACCTACATACTGCTCCCACCGCTTTTCCCGGTGCAGATCCGGGATGTGCACCAGGGTCCGTTCATGGATTGCGGTGAGGCAGGGTCCCTCGGCGAAGTCGTACTGCAGGTCGTCCAGGGAGCCGGAGGGCGCGCCGCTGAAAGCCGCGCGGACGGGTTTGTGGTCCCGGGCGATGGTCATGGCGCATTCGACGGGACTCGCAGGGATGGAGAACGCCTTGGCGGTCAGCGCCGCAAGTTCGTGGAGGAACTCCTGCACCGTGACGCTGGAAAGAGTCAGGTCCTGCAGCCGCTCCACGAGGAAGAGGTCCAGGTCATCTGCCGTACTCTTCCGGTCTTCCTCCGACCGGCCCGCGCGGGTTTCCCATGGAGCTGTTGCGTCTTGTGCACTTGCTCCGGTTTCAGCCATTCCTACTTTCTACACCATTTGGCACTGGTCAGTAGGCTTGCCGTTTCTGTCGAGTTTGAACCGTTGGTTCCTCTCCCTGCAGACATCCGCTGCCGTATTCTCACGGAGGTGAGGGTGGTGCGCTTTCCGGGAAAATGTGCGGGCGGGCAGAGCTCGGCTCTTCGCTCAACCGTCGAGCGGTCAGCTGCATTATCAATGGGGTTCCACATATTCAAGCAGGAGGCATCGTAGGACGATGGACAATAATTCAAGTCTCAACGGCGGGTGAAATCGACGGATACTGCTATCGGAGCGAACGGGGGTACTGGCAAGGGCATCGCCCGAGTTACCAATATTGGTTATGCGGTTGCTCTTCTGATTGTTCTGGGAATAGCTATCTATCTCCTTCAGACCCTGCCCTGGGACACCCGGATGTCCGAGGGGACCCCTTCCTCCTCCAGGCTCAGCACCGCGACACTGCCGCTGCCGGCACTTATGATTACCCCGCTGCTCTTCCTCTCCCTCGTTTGGCGGTTACTGAGGAAAAGGCAGCGCCGGGTCGATAAGCCGGTGGAGATCCGTGACTACATCCTCGTGCTCTTGGTCCCGCTGGCGGTAGTCCTTATAGAGAGTTACCTCGCGTACACGCTTCTGGTTCGGGGCGGGGCACTTTCCGGCTAGCGGCGCGGAAGATGCAGTAGGTGTACCGAGGAATGTGCCCTAGAGCAGGGAGACGAAAATGAGCGGTGATCGCAATACGCGGCCTGAGGACACGGTCAACAATTTTGAGCGCGCGAGTGGGCATCCACCGGGGAAGTCTCCGGAGCTGTCACGGGGGCAGATCTGGTTTCTCCGGACGGTGATGCTCGGTGTTGTTTTTCTGGGCCTGCTAGTCGTCGGTGGCCCTCTAACGATCACTGCATGGGATGCCGGTCATCGGGGATCGATCGAGTGCACCGTAAGAGAGGCGGAGGGAAGCTATGAGCCGGGCAGTTATAGGGTGGGGGCGTCCTGGCGCGTGATCATCAGAAATTCCGACTGCGGCCAGCTAATAATGATGGAAGGCATTGATGAGTCCAACAACGAAGCGGTGGCAGCAGAGCTGACACCGGGTGGGCGCTTTACCTTTGAAATCGGAGCGGGTTCCAAAAACTTCCTTTGGCTAACAGATCGTCTGGGCATGACGACTGAAGCCTTCTCGTTTGAAAAAATAGACTGACTGCGGGCGTTAGTCGCCCGCATTTTCGCGGGACGTGATGGCGAAGCTCTGGGACTGCAGCTCGGTGAAATTCCCGACGCTGGCGCGGACCGTGCACTGCGGTGAGATCTGCAGTGCAGTGACCGTGAGCCCCGTACCGTCCACCGCGAGTGCTCCGCCGCACCCGTCGGAGAACCGCAGGCCCTCCTCGCCGCCCGTCACCGCTGTCAGCATCTGTGACGGCTGGCCGGTGGCGGGACTGACATAGAGCGGGTTTAGGTCGTCGGCGCCGCTGGCCCACACCGGAACCAGGGTGATGGTCAACGGGCTGGGTGTCACAACACGGGCCGCCGTCCGCACCTCCACGTCCACCAGACGCTGGACCGGGTACGCCGTGCTCTTGACCTCCGCATCCTGCGTCGCCGCCGTGGTCGCCTCGGACCCGGTCCGCAGCCACGCGTCGATCGCCTCCTGGTCCTCCGGGGCCACCGAGACCGTCGCGGTAACCTGCACTGAGCCGCCGGCCGGGATTTCCAGTCCGGAGAGCTTCCAGCCGCAGTCAACGTCCAGGCCGGTCACCGACCCCTGGTTCCGGTTCACCTCGGCTCCGTCCCACGTGACGGCCGGGCAGTCATCCCCTTCGGCCAGGCCCGGGACGACTTCAAGGAAATCTCCGGACAGCGGAGCCTTCTGGGCCGCGTACCCGACCGTCAAGCGGGTCTCACCGGAGGACGGTTCGAAGGAGGCGTCCCGGGAAATTGTCAGGCCGGTGGGCAGAGTGACATCCTGCAGCCGCGATGAGAGCCGTTCCCCGGCAGCCGCGCCCTCGTCCTTTGGACCATCTTCAGGGGTAAGGACAACGAACCCTACGATCATCGCCACAATCAACAGCACCCCGCCTCCGCCCAGAAGAAGGGCTTTGCGGGTCCGCCAGAACGGGGTGGCGGCGGCCTCCTCGGCGCCGGTCTCGGTCACGGGGCGTATCTCGCGGCGCGGCATGGCGCGCACCATGGTCGCGCTGCCCGCCTCCCCGAGCTCCGGTACTGCCAGGTCCTCGTCCGACGGCGGCGCGGCTGCCAGCTCGGTGAGCTCGGCGTCGGTAAAGGCGCCGCGGACCATGGTGGCGGGCCGTTCGACGTCGTCGAATTCCGCCGGGGCCTCACCGCGGTCCATCGGAGCGTTCCCGGCAAGCCGGGGTGCAAGACGCCGGAGCGTTGCCGCGGCTTCGGCCGCCGTCGGACGCCGGGCGGGATCCTTGGCCAGCAGGGTATCCAGAACCTGCCACACGTCGTCGTCCACCGGAATCCGGGGCGGGCGGGAGGACACATGGCGGTACGCGATGGTGAAGTCCGTGCCCGGTCCGGCGAAAGGCGTCCGTCCGGCAAGGAGTTCGTAGAGCAGGACGCCGGTGGAGTAGACGTCGCCGGCCGGGCCCGATCTGCCGGAGGTGATGAGTTCAGGCGGCATGTACTGGGGCGTGCCGATGAGGCCGGTGGTTTGGCGGATGCGTTCACCGACGACGTCGGCGATGCCGAAGTCGGAGACCCGGACGTCGCCGGGAGCCCACTGCGTCCACGGGCGGGTGAGGAGAACATTGTCGGGCTTGATGTCGCGGTGCGTCACGCCCCGGGAATGGGCGAAGGACAGGGCGTCGAACACTTCGGCAGCGACGTTCAGTGCATCTGCGGGGGGCAGCGGGCCAAGGTTCGCAACGGCGTCGCGCAGTGAGCCGCCGGCAACGTAGTCCATAACGATGGCCAGCCGCGCGCCCTCAACGACCATGTCCCGCACTGTAACGATGGCAGAGTTCTGCAGCTCGAGCAGCACGGACCGCTCACGGACAAACCGCTCCACGAGCGAGGGATCGTCGGCGTGTTCCGGCCGCAGGACCTTGGCGGCATACGTCTGGCCATCAACGGAGGTGACGGTCCAGACTTCGCCGACGGCGCCGGAGCCCACCCGCTCGCCGAAGCGGTACGACGCTCCAAGCGCCTGCCCCGTCTGTGCGAATTGCATACCGTACTCCCCAACGCCGTTGATCTGATTTTCCCGAGACCGTCTCTGAAGGTCTCACTGCATCCTAGGCGGTCACCGCCGCGGAACCGCTCTCCGGGCTGATCGACTGGATCAGTGCGACTTGTCCGCCGACCCCGATGTAGCCGCGGCCGGTGGTCAGGGCTACCGGCGCCTTGCGGGGGAGTGTGGCCCCCAGCAGTTCACCGTCGTAATCCACATCCGGCTGCAACAGCACGCCAAGGCGGGATTTCCGAAGCGTTTTGGTCCAGTGGCTGTACAGGCTTCTGAGGTCGGCCGACCGTCCGGCCGCGATGACGCACACCCCTGGCTGTCCGGAAGCCAACAGTCCCGTAATGGACTGATCGGCGTCGTCAATACGCTCGGCGTCGTCAATCAGCAGGAAAACGGGGGTTCGCTCAAGCCGCAGGGAAGCCAGCAGGGCCGGCACCTCGTCGGCGCCCACCGCTACCCGGTCGAGATCCGCGGTGGCCAGCGGCGAGCGGCGGTCGCAGATACCCCAGACCTGCGCCGGTCCTTGGGAGGTGGCCGCTCCCTGCAGGGCAGCGGCCAGGGCGAGCAGCAGTGTTGACTTACCGGACCGGGCAGAGCCGGCGATCAGTACGTGCTCGCCCTCGTAGACTTCCAGATACGCGGGGGCGAAGTCCGTTTCCCGGATACCGACCGGGAGGAGCCAGGGCTCGGAATCCAGCCGCGGCGCCACCTCCAGTTCCGAGAGGGTGACGTTGCCGGGCAGGCGGCGGATCGCCGGGGTCTTGGCCGGGGCTTCGGCCCAGCTCTGCCGTACCAGGTCGACGGCGGCTTCAACGCCGATCCCGGGGGTGGCCACATGCATCTGCAGCGCCGTGCGGGGATCCACGCAGCGGCCCGGAAGTTCGGCGGGGATCTGCTTGCCCCGGACACCGAGCGAGGAATAGTCGTAAGTGTCCGCCAGCCGGAAAAGCCACCGCTGCAGGGTCACTTCGTTCATGGCTGTGGGGATGGCCTTGGCCCGGGTGGTGGAGACCGCGAAGGACAGTCCGAGGGCGGGACCGTCCGCGTAGGCGCGGTACAGCAGGTCCAGCAGCTGCTGGCCTTCATAGTCCTGGAATTCGTCGCGGAGCGAGGCCAGGCCGTCGAGCAGCACCACCGTGCGGCGATGCCCGTCCGGGTCCGCGCGGCGGCGTTCCAGTTCCGTGCTTAGGTGCCGCAGGAAGCGGGCCTGCTGCTCCTTGGCACCGCCTCCGGTCCCCACATACGCCACGGTGTGGGGCAGGCGTGCCAGAGGTTCGAGTCCGCGGGAACCCATGTCCAGGATCATCAGGTCCACGTCTGCCGGATCGGTGTCCTTGGCCAGGGCCAGTGCAATCGACGCCAGCGTGGTGGTGGTGCCGGAGCCGGCCACGCCCATCAGCATCAGGTTTCCGATGGACATGTCCCATCCGGCCGCGGACTGGCGCTGCAGTTCTGGCTCGTCCATGAGCGTCACCATGACTGTGGAACCGCGGACACCGCCCACCCGCGGCAGGATCCGGGCGGCGGGGTCGGCGTGTGTTTCGGGTTCTTCAGTGTTTTCGGCGTCCTCCGGTTCGGCGCGGTAACCCTCCAGTTCCACCCGATGACCCAACGCCTCCGGCCAGACCTGCCGCGGCGGGGCGTACCCGGCTTCGCTGTTGGCTTCGACAACGGCCTCGATCAGGAGGTCCAGGTCATTCTCGTCGGAAACCTCGGACCGGGGCGGTGCCGCTGCAGGAGCGGGGACGCCGAACTGGCGGATTTCACGCACATCCACCGACGCTCCGCCGCCGAGCTGGGCCCGGCCGGTCACGAGCGCCGTCTGCACGGGCGAGATGTCGTCCTGGCCCAGCTTCACGAAGGCGCGGCCCATCTGCGCGCGTCCGATCGCGGATGCGGCGGGCACACCGATGACGTTGTTGGAGTCCTCGCGGCTCTGCACGCGCAGGGCCACCCGGAGGTTCGTGTTGGCGAGGATGTCGTCATTGACGACGCCGGCCGGGCGCTGGGTTGCCAGGATCATATGCACGCCCAGGGTTCGGCCCACGGCGCCCACACTGACGAGGGCCTTGAGGACGTCGGGGAAGTCCTTGGCGAGCATCGCGAACTCGTCGATCACGAGGAGCAGCCGGGGCATGGGCTCGGCCGGGTTCGTGGCCAGATAGGCGTTCAGGTTGTCGATGCCCTCGCCTGCCGCGGCAAACACCCGCTGGCGGCGTTCCATTTCCGCTTCCAGGGCCAGCAGCGCGCGGTCGGCGAGCTGCTCGTCCAGGTTGGAGATGGTGCCGATCGTGTGCGGAAGGCGTTCACAGGCCTTGAAGGCGGCCCCGCCCTTGAAGTCGATGAGGATGAAGTTCAGGCGCGTCGGGTCGTTGCGCGCCGCGAGGCCGGCCACCAGGGAACGGAGGAACTCGGACTTGCCGGAGCCGGTGGTTCCACCGACCAGCCCGTGCGGGCCGTCCTTGACCAGATCCAGGCTGAGATCCCCGTTCTCGCCGGTGCCGATGGGGGTGGAGATTCCTGTGGATGCCTGCCACAGCTGACGGATGGTGGCCGGGTCCGGACGTTCGTAGCCCAGCAGTGCCGGAAGCCGCACGAGCGAGGGCAGCGACGCCCCCGGGACGCTCAGTTCCGGATCCTCAAAGTGGGCCACGCGCATGGCGCAGCGCAGCGCTTCCTCGCGGTCCAGGCCGCCCAGGATGATGTCCTCCACCCGCGTCAGGTCCTCCGGCTGCTCCAGCGTGGCCGCGGAGTCCTCACCCACCCGGATGATCGTGGTGCAGGAAGCCGGCAGCTGCTCTTCAGACGTGGCGATCACGATGCCGGCCACCCGGGACTGCTGCTGCTGCGAGCTGAAGCGCGACCCCTGCTCCGAGCGGCCCATGCCGAGCAGCGCGCGTGCCGGCGCGTCCCGGCCCTCGGTCAGGACTTCGGAGTCCAGGACCACCAGCAGGGCCGGCGTCGGCAGCTCCTCGACTGTGTCCTTGAGCGCGCGCAGCATGGCGACGCTTGACTCGCGGTGCGCGGACATCCAGCGCTGGCCGGTGCTGCTGCCTGCCTGGCGTGTGTGGGGCAGCCATGATGCCCATTCCCACTCATCGGCGCGGCCGGCGTCGCAGAAGACGCCGATGGTCAGGTCAGCCGGGCCCACGTGGACGGCGGCCTGGGCCAGCAGGGACCGGGCGAGGGCCAGTGCCCCCTCCCGGGGGCCGACCATGCCCACCACACCCGCGTTGGTCAGGTCCACGAGCACGGGTGCGGCAAGCAGCCGCGCGGCAGCGAGGGAGTCCTTGACCTTCGGATCGAGCCGGGGCGCTGCGTTCCGGTCCACCTCGGGTTTCCACGGGACGTCGCCGGTGCCGGCGTGCAGGGCCAGGAAATCATCTGACTCGGCACGGCGCTGCCACAGGGAGGTGGCCGGAAGGGCGGGGCGCCGCAGCACCGTGGCCGGATCGGGAATCATCCGGTGGCGCCGGGCGGTCTCCGCCTCGGCTGCCGTGCGGATCTGCTGTTCAAACTCCTCGACTGCCCCGTTGAAACGCTCTTCCTCTTCCTTGACGCCGCGGTCGTGGCGGCGCTTCTGTTCGAACCACATTCCGATAGCCATGACCGGGCTCAGCAGGGCGAACATGGCGAAGCGCATGCTTCCCAGGACCATGACCATCGCGCCCGCCATCACCAGCGGTGCCAGCACGGTGATGTAGCTGAATTTGTTGGCCGGGGGTACGTCCCTGCGAGTCGGCGGAACCAGGGAGTCACCCTCCGGTGCCTTCCCGGGACGGGGCGGTCGGTTGAAAGGTGCCGTTCCCGCCGGGGTGAGGTTGTGCAGGGTGCCGGGTGCCGGTGCGGGACTCTCCTCCAGGGACTTCCGCAGCAGAAGTACCGTGCCGCCGGCCGTGATCGTGGCGGTGTCCTCAACCAGGATCCCGTCGTCGCCGGCCTTTTCACCGTTGACCAGCGTGCCGTTGGTAGAGCCGCAGTCCAAGACCCGCAGTCCCTCGTCCTCCCGGCGCAGGCGGCAGTGGTCCCAGGACGCACTGTCTGCGGGAAGAGTGAGGTCTGCGTGGGGTGACCGTCCAATGAGCATCTCGCGCCCCTGCGGCACTTCGATCACGCTGCCGGCCCGCTGGCCTCCGGCGAGCGTCACACTCCAGCCACGCAGGCGTGTAGGCACAGGCCAGGGTGCCCGTGAGATGCGGCTGCCCTCCAGGAGGACCAGTTCAGAGACGGGTGTGGAGGCGCGCACCTCCGACTCGTCAATGAACACTGCCTCGCCGGGCTCAAGGCGGGGTCCGCCGGCCTTCTCCACCAGATCCGCCAGTGTGGTGGCCGGCGCAGCGTGCGCGACCTCGCACTCGAAGCGGCTCTCGTCCAAATCGATCAGCAGACGCACCGGGGCGGTCCTTCCATGGTGGAACAGTGACCCGTCCGTTGAGGAGACGGGACAGGATGGTTACGGAGTTGCCGGAGCAGGTACCCAGACGAGGCGGGGAGCCTCTTCATCGGCCGGCCGCAGCCCCAGGTCCTGGGGGGAGGCGTAGGCCGGGACGGCCTCAACGGCCAGCGCGTTGGACTGAGAGAAGTTCAGTGCGGGACCTCCCATGCCCTCACCCGGGCCGAAGGACATGGTGCGCAGCATTGCACTCACTTCTGCCGGATCCCCGCTTTCGGCGGTGGCGGCTGCACGCACGAGGGCGACGACGGCATCGTGGCTGGCGGTGTCCGCTGCCCAGGCATCCCCCGAGAACGGGGCATCAACGGTCAGGTTGTGGACCGTGGACTCGCCGGCAGCCAAACGGACTGCGGACAGGAAGGCGGACATTCCGCGCCCCTGCGCGTCCTGCTGCAGGGCGGTGCCGTCGCCGCCGGCCGGGGCAACCGTGACCAGCTGTCCGGAGGCCGTTCCATCCAGCTCGGCAAGCGCGGTGGCAAAAGCCGGGGCGCTCGCTCCGTCCGGAAGGACCAGGGGGACGGAAACGTTGCGGGACTGCAGTGCCTGGACCAACCGTGCCAGCCGCTGGGGCGTGGCAGCCGAAACGACCACCGCATCCGCAGGCTCGGCAACATTCATGGCCTCGGTGCCTTCGGGAGCATCCTCGGCCAGAGGGAGCGGCTGGTCGCCGGTCTGGACGGCAGCCGCCTGGGCCGCGGCCATAACGTTCTCGAAATCCCCGAGGTTGAACGTCTGCGTTGGCTGCACCGATGCGGGGACGGGGCCGCCGTCGTTCACAAGCAGCACCCGGGTCTTCCCGGCCAGTGCGGCACCCAGCGCACCCTCGACGGAAGCGGCGGAAGGCTTCGTGGTCCAGGTGGAAGGTGCCGGGTCCACGGGTTCGGCGTACGGCAGGATCACGGGGAGGTTGAGCTCCTCGGCGGCCTTCGCCGCGGCCACGGCCTGCGGCCCGGTGCTGGCCACCACAATGCCGGACACTCCCTGGTCGGCAAGCGCACGGACCGCGGCGCGTGCGCCGTCTTCGGTTCCGCTGTCATTCTGGGTCGGGAGGGCGACGTCGGCGCCGTCCTGGGCGAAGCGATGGGCGGCGACGACGGCGCCCTGCGCCGCGCGGTTGTACTCGGAGCCGGGCTCGCCGGAGGACCCGAACGTCATCACGACGCCGATGGAGAAGTTCTCCGGCAGGCCCTCGGCATCCAGCGCCACGGGAACCGTGGCGGCCACCGGGTCCGGCTTGGCCACCTCCTTGGGACGGTGCAGCGTGGTGGCCAGCACGATCGCCGCTGCGGCAACCACCACCACCCCGGCAATGATCAGGGTCAGGAGCTTGGTCCGGGAGTTCATTCGCCGCCGCCGATCGTCAGCGTGTACAGGGTCTGCGAAGTTGCCCCGTTGGGCACTTCGAGGTGGAAGGCCGGCAGTTCGTCGACGGCCGAGAGCGAGGCCTTGAACTGTGCCTGGCGCAGCAGCAGCCCCGCCACGTCCTGGGACCGGATGTTGGCGTACCCCTCGGCGTTCTGCGCGGCCAGGGCCAGCTGGTAGTCGGCGGTGTCGGCCTTGGCGGCGTTTGTGGCCATGGAGCCGAGCAGGCCGGAGCCGTTCACGGTGCGGTCGCCCAGGTCCAGCATCACCTTGTTCAGGCTTGCGGACAGCAGGGCGTTGGCGCCTTCAACGTCGCGGGTGGAGCCTGTTGTGCGGGACGCGATGCTTGCCAGCGCGGATTCGGTGCTCTCGGACAGGGCCGCGGCCAGGGCCTCGCCCTCCTCGTTCAGCTCGCCGCGCTGCTTGTCCACCGTTCCCTTGGCGTCCTTGACAACGTCGTCGGAGGTGGACTTCAGGCCGGAAATGGAGCGGTTGAAGGCGGTGGTGACGGATTCGGTGCTTTCATCGCCGATGTCGGTGACCTGGCGGGTCTGGGTGTCGACGGCCTTTTGTACCTCGATCGCGGTCTCCGCGGAAACATCGGCCAACGCCTTTTCGACGCCGTCGCGGACCGCTGTCTGCTCATCCTTCACCTCCAGCAGGTTCGTTTGGACCTCGGCGGAAGCCATGACGGCTTCAGTAAGCGTCTTATTCAGCATTTCAAGTCCGCGCCTGGTGCCGGTGACGTTGTCTGTGGCGACACCGTCGAGGGCCGTCACAGCGTCACTAACTTCGGTCAGCTTGGTGTCGATGCCGTTAATGGATGCATCCAGGGCCGTGAAGGCCTGGCTGATGGCCTGGTCCGGATTGGCGGTGTCCGTCAGCTTAAGGACCTCGGCCCACGCAGTATTTTGGTCGGTGAGCCGGACGTCCAGTGGTTCCTGGAACCCGAGCGGAGGTTCCAGTTCCTCCGCGGGGTTGCCTTCCTCGTCTGTTGCCTCGCACGGAACGGAGGTCAGGTAGGAGCGGAGGCGCTCAGCATCCCTGATGGACAGCTGGCCATCGCGGGGGTTTTCACGGGCTATCCGGCACAGCTGCTCGGCAAGTGCCTGGTTCTGGTCCGTCATGGAACCGTCCAAGGGCAGCCCGCCGGATAGTTCATCCTGTGCGTCCTCGGCAAAAGTGCCAATGCTGGCCAGATTCGTCCGCAGGCCGTCGATGCTGCTGCGTGCCACCGCCGATGCATCGCGGGTGGCCTTCACGGAAACCTGTGTGTTCGCCTCGGCGTCCGCGATGGCGCTCTTAAGGTTGGCCAGGGCATCCTCATAGGCGTCGGGGGTTTCCGGACCTTCAAGGATCTCAGTGAGTTGGGTCTGCGCTTCAGCCAGGGTGTCCGCGGAGACCTTCTGCTTCGAGATCGCTGTCTCGACCACCACCGGATTAAGCTCCGCGACGAGCTCTGCGCCCTTTGTGACCAGCCCCGCCAACGCTCCGTCGATTATCACCTTGGAGTCGAAGAGGGAGCAGGTCATGGAAACGGCCTCGCGGCCCTTTTCCTCTACCTCGGTCCGTTCCGTTTCGCATATATCCGCTGTGGGTTCCTCCGGGCCGATGGCGGTTATGAGTTCACCGGCCACGAAGTTCCGGCAGTCCGCGCTGACCGTCGCGTAGGCGTCGAGCTGCGAGGCCATGGTCAGAATGCTGCCGTAAACGCTGGCGGACTGCTGCGGTTTGGCTACCTCAGCCACACAACCGTCGCCGGTGACCGTCACTGTGGGCGGCACGGCGGTGGTGTCGCCCAGCATGGAGTCCACGGCAGCGACGGTTTGCTGCAGCTGGGACATCGAGACGGACTGTGTGCCCTTGGTGGCGGTTTCCAGATCGGTGCCGAGGACGGTCAGCTGGTCTTTCAGACCTGTCATGGTTGATGCCAGGGACTCGGAGTTGTTGCTGAGTTCTTCGGCGGTCCGGACACCCAGGGTCTGCGACGTTTCCTGCAGGTTCCTGCGGACTTCGGTGATGGTGGAGCCGGCCTTGATCAGGACGATGTTAACGTCGGCCACCAGATCGATGGTGCGGCGCTGCAGCTCCATTTCGGAGCCGGCTCCGGAGGAGAAGGCACCGGCAACCACGCCGTCCGCGGTCATGTCCGTATTGAGGCCGGGCTGGACCGCCACTTCAATGGCGGGCACCTGGAAGTTTTTGACGTCGGCAACTAGACGCAGGGTGGCGCTCGCACCGGAACGGGGCGGCGCCAGCACGGTGGCCCACTGCACCACGGTTGCGCCGTCCTCGGTGCTGCTCAGGACGCCGTTGGTGCCGGTTGTACCGTCAGCGGAACCGGGAGTGACGTCGTCGGCCCGTACCCCGGGGAGCGTGGTGGACGCAGCTACGGTCAGCGGGGCGCCCACGAGGGCGGTTTCGGAGTGTTTCCGGCCGGCGGCGTCGTAGTCGATGACCTGCGGTTTGACCGTGAGGTTTTCCAGCGTGAGGTTGATTTCGACCGGCCCGGAGTGGCCCTCGAGCTCGGCAAGGTCGGAGCCGGACTTCTCGCCGGCGCGGTACTGCAGGCTTACCCGAACCGGCAATTCACCCACCGTCTCGTCGGTGTTGTACTGCGCATCCTCGGCGGAAGAGGTGCCGTCCGCCGCGACGGAGATGGTGGTGCCTTCGATGGTCTCCACACCGGCAGCGTTGGACAGGTCCACCCGCACGTTCTGCAGGAGTTTGACTGGGTTGGATACCGGCTCCGGCTCAGGTTCCTGGGTGCAGGACGTGGTGGCGAACAGTCCAATGGCAACAAGAACGGCGCCTAGCCGCCTGCGGGATGCAACGCTGCGCCCCGGGTTATGCATGAGTGTATTAGGTCGTCCAGGCATGGTGAATCGTCCCCCTGTTGCGTTCGCTGTGCCTTGAGCATCATAAGGGGTAAAACGGCGAAAATAAGCTACTTATTCATAATGGGTTCCCGAAGCGTACAGATCCTCTGAAAAACCGCGGAATTTATCTTGTTGGCTTTGGTGACGATTGTTGGTATGGTCACGACCGTCCGGTCGCCGGCGCTTTCCTGCCCGGCGGAAAACATGTTGTCTCTAGAGGGGGATTCTTATGTCACGTGTGTTGTCTACCGAGCAGGCTAAGACTGCTATTGGTCAGGTTCAGTCCATCATCAACGGCGGTTTCACGGAACAGATTGCAGCGCTGGATGCGCAGGGCAAGATTCTTTCCGATCCGAACGTCTGGGATGGCCCCCTGGCCACGCAGTTCCGCGGATCCACGTGGCCGGAAACCAAGGCGGCCCTGGATAAGGCCCGGGAGGAGCTGGAGCAGCTGCGTACCCAGCTCCAGCAGATCTCGGAAAACATCTTCTCCGCAGGCGGCGGCGCCTAGAGCGTCCATATCGCCGGGTAATGGCCGGGCAGCGGACGCCGCTATGGTCGTCAGCTGCCCGGCCGTTGCCGGCCTCGGTGCCGGGAACCCGGCACCGCTGTTCGTTTCCGGCCCGTTGCCGCGGGCCGCTTTCCACCGTGGTTGATGCCAGCGTGGGTGTACCGGTGTTGGTGGTTGTTCTATTCCAGTTCTTGTTCAGTGGGGGGCGCTGATTATGTCTGATGTCGATATTGATTTAGTTGAAATGCCTATGTTGCCGGCGGAGACGGCCCACCGGGGGCGATTCAGCTACGTCCATGCGGAGACGATGCAGCGGGCATTCAGGGACGCCGCTGACGCTCTGGAACAGACTAAATATTCCCGGGTTACCCAGGTCACCCAGGCGAGGGCGGACTTCAAGGGACTTTTTTCGGAGATATTTCAAAGAAACACCACAACGGCGTACACGGATGCCCACGAGCTTGAGCGGGCCCTGCGGAAAGTGGCCGAGTATTTAGGAACCTTTATCCACTTCGCCCATGAAGAGGATGCCCGCCGTGCGAAAGCCAACGAGTGGGTCCGTGAATACAAATCCCGTTCCGGCTGGGAGAAGTTCTGGGACGAGCGCTTCGGGGTGGAAGATATGCCCGATATGGTGCCGGGCAAAGCACCGGTGTTTACCCCCTTCACCCCCCTCATCGCGTATAGGGAGGTCCCGGTGCTGGGGACCGGCGGCGGATCCGGGGGAGGGACCTCCTCGGCGCGACCGGATAACCTGCGCTCTTTCGCATCCGGCTCCCGTGCGCTTGACGCCGGCTTGGCGACCGACATATCCCGCCTTCAGGGCAACCTGGCCTCGTTCCGGGGGCTCTGCTCCTGGGCAACCCTCGACGCTGACGGAGTCCTCCTTGCTTACAAGGAATACCTGGACGCCAATGAAAACGATGCCCGGTGGGCTGACGTCCTTGCAGAGGCTTTCGCATCTGCCGGGAGCAACGGGGACGTCTCGACTCTCTCGGATGCTGCCCTGGAGGCTGCGCTGGCAGCCGCTGGGGTGGACGCGAACCGCCAAGCCCTGACGATCGATCCGCCCACCGCTTCGGGTGCGAAACCAACCACCGGCTACGCCAGTGACCCGGTGAACACGGCCACGGGTAACTTCATCGAGCCCGAAACCGACCTGGGCTTCGCTGGAACAGCCGCAAACCTTGTGTTTTCCCGGATGTACAACTCGCTGGCCTCAGGCCTGGAGACTCCAGGTGTATTCGGCCCGGGCTGGGCCTCGGTCCTGGACCAGCACCTGGTGCTCTCGGATGAGGGCTGCCGCTGGGTGCTGGCTGACGGCCGCGCCGTGGACTTCCCGCGTGAAGGCGAGGCCTGGGGCCGGGCGGTGGGGGAGAATTACTGGCTGACCCGCGAACCTGCCGGCGCCGCTGCATTCGCGGAACTGGCTTCCGTACCCGAGGGCAGCACCGATCTGCTTGTGGTCCGGGACAACCAGGGCGCCTGGTGGGCTTACAGCCTGGCCGGTGTCTGGCTTGGGACCGGTTCGGGCCCCGGCCGGACGGTCTCCGTGCACCGGGAAGAGACCGACGACGACGGCGCCGGCCAGGTGTCCCGCCTTTCCCATGTGCGCGGCCGGTTCCTGGACATCGACTACGTGAACGGCTTGGCCGCCGTGGTCCGGGCCTCGGATGGGCGCCGGGCCGAATACGGGTATGACGACGCCGGGCGGCTCGTTTCGGTCACCACCGAAACCGGAACCCGGACCTACCGGTGGAACGGGAAGGGTCTGATCGACGCCGTTTACTCCGCCGCCGGGGTCCTGGAAGCGGAGAACACCTACGACGAGCAGGACCGGGTGATCCTGCAGATCACCCAGCACGGCCGCCGCATCCGCTTCGCCTACCTGCCCGGACGGGTCACCGTCGTCTCGGATGAAGACGGCACCCGCTCCAACTCCTGGATCGCCGATCCCAAGGGCCGCCTCGTTGGCGTCCTGGATTCCCATGACCAGCGCCAGTCGATGGCCTACGACAAGCACGGCAACCTGGTCTCGCTCACCGAACGCGACGGGTCTGTCACCGTCCACGCCTACGACGCGCGGGGCCGGAAAACCCGAACCGTCACTCCGGAAGGGGCGGACCTCACCTACGGGTGGGACGAGCAGGACCGGATCACCACCCTGGTCACCGAATCCGGATCCGTCGTGACCTATGAATACGCCGATGATCTGAGCCGGGACCCCGCGGTGATCAGCGATCCGCTGGGTGGCCGCACGGAACTCAGCTGGCAGGACGGGCTTCTGACCCGGATCACGGACCCGGCCGGAGTGACCGTTGAGTGCGAGTACGACGAATACGGCGATCTCATTGCCACCCGCAACGCCCTGGGGGACACCGCGCAGATCCTTCGTGACTCCGCCGGGCGCCCGGTCTCCGCGGTCAGCCCGTCCGGAGCGGCGACCCGCTTCATCTATAACGAGGCGGGCCTCCTGGCCCGGCGGGAAGACCCCGACGGTGCCGTCTGGTCCTTTGAACACGATTCTGCGGGCCGAATCACCGCATCTGTTGCTCCCGACGGGGGCCGGACCGAAGTGGAATACGCCGCCAACGGGGAACTGGTCCGGAGGACCGACCCGCTGGGCCGCAGCCTGGAACGCATCTTTGATGAACTCGGCAACGTCGTTGCGGCGGTCCTGCCCGACGGTGCCCGCTGGGGGTTCACCCACGACACCCTCTCCCGCCTGACGGGCATCACCGACCCCGCCGGCCACGACTGGGTCCGGGAGTACGACAAGATCGGAAACCTGGCCGCCGTCGTCGACCCGACCGGTGTGCGCGCAGAAGTGACCACCGACCGGAAGTCCGGCACTGCGACCCTTGCCGACGCGTTCTCCTCCGCCACCTACAGCTTCGACGAATACGGGCGTCCGGTCCGGGCTGAAACCGCGGACGGGTCCGCGGAGCTGACCACCTACGATGCGGCCGGGAACCCGGTGGAATTGATTGACGGCGAGGGCGGGTTGACTGTCCTGGGCCGTGACGTGGCGGGGAAGATCACCTCGGTCACGGCGCCGTCGGGTGCGGTCACCCGCTACGAGTACGACGTCTGCGGGCGGCCCTGGAAGACCGTTGACCCGCTGGGCGCGGTTACCGAGCTGGCCTACGACGCCGACCAGCGCGTGGTTGCTCGCACCCTTCCCACCGGTGAGGTGGAGAGATTCGACTATGACGCCTGCGGCCGCTTGGTCCTACGGGTTGCCCCCGGAAGCGGGACCGCCCGGTACGGGTACGACAAGGCCGGCCGGCTGACTTTTTCCCAGGACTCCTGGTACGGGACCCGCCGCTTTAAATACAACACTGCCGGGGAACTGGTGGAGACGGTCAACGGTGTCGGTGGGCGGACCCGGTTCGAATACGACGTCCGTGGCCGGCTGATCCGGATCACCGACCCGCTGGGCGGGGTCACCACCCGCACCTATACGGACACGGATAAGGTCAACGCCGTCACCGATCCGCTGGGCCGGGTCACCACCGCCACCTATGATCCGGCAGGACGGCAGCTGTCCCAGACCGATCCGGACGGCAACACCACCACCTGGACCTATGACGCAGCCGGACGGGAGGCGAGTACCTCCCGCAACGGAAAGCTGCTGGGCGCCATTAACCGCGACCTGCAAAACCGTCGTGCGGTGATCAGCGACCACACCGGACCCGACGGACTGGCGGTCGAGCATGTACTCGTGTTCAACCGGCGTAACCAGCTGACCTCCCGCACCCGCGGCGGGCAGGAGTTGTCCTGGGGATACGACGCGGACGGCTACCGTACTGCGTTCACCGACGCCAACGGCACGACGACGACTTACGGCCGCGACGCCGTCGGGCGGGTGAAGACCGTAAGCAATTCTCAGCTGGGCGAAGCATCGTTTACCTACGACGCAGCGGGACGCCCGACAGCAGCAACCGCCGGGGACCTGGTGCAGGAATGGGTCTACCGCAACGGCTACCTGTCTGAACACACCCGCACGGACCGCTCAGCCACTGAAGGCGGCGCGGAGACAACCCTCGTCGGTCGAGGCGAAGACGGCCGGATTATCGGATTGACCCGGGCGGGTGCTGTCACCCGGTACAGCTACGACGGGGCGGGGCAGCTGGTTGCTGCCGCCACGACAGGCAGGTCCGGGACGTCCTTGGATTCGCAGTGGGAGTACGACGCCGGTGGCCGGCTGATCCGCGAAAGCACCCCAGCGGGGCTTCGGGTGTACGAGTATGACGCCGCCGGCCAACTGAAGTCGGTTGTCGAGGCGGACGGGGCACGGACGGAATACGTCCATGACGGACTAGGTCGCCGGGTCCGGAGCATCGGCCCTGATGGATCCTGGGCTGAATATGCCTGGGGCGCAACGGGATATCTCCAGGCCACCGCCGAACACACGCCGGACGGGACAGCACGCTCGCAACACCGGATGTGGACGGATGCGTTGGGCGAACTCGCTTCTGTCGATGGTTGCCCGGTGTGGTGGGATACCGCGAAACCGGTGCCCACCTTGGCTGGCTTCGGCTCGGAACAGGTCCTTTCACTGCCCGGCGGTGTCACGGGCTTCGGAAATACTTGGATTAGCCCGAACTGGCGTGCCGCCCGGCCCACGGGCCAAACCGACCCCTGGGCGGTGCTGGGTGCATCGGTTATCCCCGAAGCAGGCTTCTCCTACGAGGGCAGCACTGCAGCAGCGATGTCCGGTGGGGGTGGGGCAACGGGGCTATCCGGCGTGCTGCCTGCGGGCATCAGTCTTACTGGAAACGGCGGCCTGGACATTGCCGGTCTGGAATGGCTGGGCAGGCGTGCCTTTGACCCTGCGACGCGTGGTTTCCTGTCCACCGACCCGTTGGATCCCGTGCTGGGTGCCGGCTGGGACGGCAACCCCTACGCCTACGCCGGCAACAACCCGCTGAACGCCACGGACCCGACGGGTCTGCGGCCGCTCACGGACGGGCAGCTGGCGGATTTCGCTAAAGCTAACCAGAGCATGCTCGCCGACTTCGGAGACTGGGCGGACGAGCATGCCGTGCTCATTGGCGTTGGACTGATCGTCCTCGGAGTCGCGCTGTCGTTAACCGGTGCAGGTACCGGGGCCGGCTTGATTTTGTTGAGTATGGCGGCCGGTGCCTCGACTGCTGCCGGAACGTCGCTGATCACCCAGAAGCGGGATAAAGGAACAGTGGATTGGGGAGAGTTCGCCAAGGACACGGCAATCGGTGCCGCCTCCGGTTTGGTCTCCGGCGGTGCAGGTGCCGCCTTTAAGGCGGCTGGCGCCACCGCGGCGCCTGGCACGCTCATGTCCTCCAAACTGGCCCAGGACACAATGACGGGTATGGTGTCCGGGGCAACAGACAATCTCCTGGATTACCAGTTCAACTACGGAGGTGTGAGAACTCCGGAGGGGTACTTGCAGGCAGGAATGTGGGGCGCTGCAACCGGCGGCGCTGCAACCGTCGGCAGTGCCAAAGTGTCCGACACAGTGCTGGGCCATATGGGTATCACGCCGCCCCCTGCGGGGAGCTCCACTCTTCCAACGCCGAGTGAGGTGCGATGGACAAACGGGATAACTGACGCCTCGGACCGGCTCGTCAATGGTGTTGCCAGTGGAATAAATGAGATGGCAAAGCCGCGCGAAGGAAACCTCGAAAAAGAGAATGTCTGGGATGCTCAGATCGGGGGAATGCTAGGAGGTGGCGGTGGATGGGAACGTGTTCCTAGTGTGCCGTAAAATGCCGTAGGATCCGGGAGAGCAGCGGGAAAAGGTTCGCGGACTCCAATCGCAAAGGACGATGAAATGAATGTGTCTCATGGACAGGCCTCCGGTGAGCCTGCCGAAGGAAACCGACAGAAACCGCAGACAAAGCTGCGTCCCGCCCGATTGATATTTCCCGTCCTTCTGCTTTTGTCTTTGGCCGCAGTCATCGTGGTCCCACCCCTGGCCTCCCTATACGACCAGAGCCATCGTACGCGGATTGAATGCACTGTGGTGGAAGCCGAGGGGGTGAAGGTATCCGGCCCGCGCAATGGCGGGGGCCCGTATCACCGGGTGTACATCACCACGGCGGAGTGCGGAGAACTTTTGTACGAGACCGGGATTACCGCTTCGAACCGCGACTCTGTGGCGGCAGAATTGGAGCCGGGTGAAAAGTACTCGTTCGAAATCGGAGAGGTAGATAACACGTTCCGTTGGCTGATGAACCGGTTTGACGTGTCACCCGAAGTCTGGTCCTTTGAGGAGATCAACGGATAGCCGGGCAAAGAGAAGGCCCCGGTTCCCTGTTGTTACAGGGAACCGGGGCCTTCCCAGTTGGCGGTGATGCTCGGAAGGGCTCCCGCTCAGACCGGAAATTAGGACATAGGAATATGACGAGCTCACCGGGATTAAAGTCGGCAGCAGGAGGCTTTCGAGAACAATGAACAATAATCCGAGTTTCACCGATGGGGTTGAATCCCCGGAGGGTGCCGCCGAGGGGGGGCGCGCGTCTGGCGCGCAGACTCCCGCGGGTTCTTGATATTGCTTACGCAGGCGCTCTTCTGATTTGTCTGGTCATAGCCGTCTATGTTTTCCAAAGCGTCCCGTGGGACACGCGGTTATCAGATTCGGGGCGTACCTCTTCACGGACCAGTAGCTCCGGAATGACAATGCCGGCCCTCATATCCCTTGCTCCGATTGCCCTGTGCGTCATCTGGCGGGCGCGTTAGAAGATGAAGTCCACCGCATCGGATCATCAAGGGAGGGTGCGGGGCTACATCCTGGGGCTTTTGTATCCGCTGGCCGTGGTGGTTGGCCAGAGTTATGTCGCCCACGAGCTTCTGGTACGGGGCGGTGCCCTGCCCGGCTGATTAGTGACGCCGCAGATGCCGACTGATCAGCAAAGCAAAAGGCCCCGGTTCCCTTGATTTACAAGGAAACCGGGGCCTTTCTCAGTTGGCGGTGACGGTGGGATTTGAACCCACGTTGGCTTTTACACCAAACAACATTTCGAGTGTTGCACCTTCGGCCGCTCGGACACGTCACCAACGCGTCAACCTTACCGGGTCGAAGGCCCAACTCCCAAAAGCAGTGCCGCCAGCACCCAGGAACTAGAGGTCGACGACGTCGTTCTTGCCGATATCGGGAGTGCCGCCGGTTACTGCGGCCTTGCCGATCTTGAACATGCTGGCGATCTTGGGTTCATCGGATGCCCAGTATTCGGCGGTATCCGAGTCCACCTTGAGCAGAGCCACCGACGGGTCTTCACGGCCCTTCTCGAACCAGCCCTCCACCGAGGTCTTCCACAGCGCGGAAATCTTCCCCTGGTCCTTGGTCAGCGTGGCCGTACCGCTGATGGACAGGAAGCCTTCTTTGTCATTGATCGCGACGTTGACGTGCGGGTTGGCACGGACCTCGTCGGCCTTGGGGGAGGGGTCCGGGGTGAAGAACCACAGGTTGCCGTCCGAATCCGCCTCCTGCAGCTGCAGCGGCCGGCTGACCAGGTTCCCCTGCAGGTCCACTGTGGTCAGCGTTGCGATCTTGGCCTTTTCGAGAATCTTGACGACGGTGTCCCGTCCATCCTGCTCTGATCCCATTACGGAAACTCCTTTTAGCTGTCGCGTTCCGGAATTAGCAAGCCTACGTATAAACGGAACCGGGCGGAACGCTAGGAGTTGCGCTTTGAGCCGAAGAAGTCCCGCAGCAGGCGCGCAGATTCCTCCTCGCGCACACCGGGATACACCTCAACCCAGTGATTCAGGCGACGCTCACGCAGGATGTCGAACACAGAACCTGAGGCGCCGGCCTTCTCGTCCCACGCACCGAAGACCACCTTCGGCACCCGGGCCAGGACAATCGCCCCGGCGCACATAGCGCAGGGCTCGAGCGTCACCACCAGGGTGCAGCCTTCCAGCCGCCATTCGCCGACGGCGGCCGCCGCCGCCCGGATGGCCAGCACTTCCGCGTGGCCTGTCGGGTCCCCGGTCGCCTCACGCTCGTTGCGCCCCGTACCCAGCACCTCGCCGTCGGGACCCAGGACGACGGCGCCGATCGGCACGTCGCCCGTCTCCAGCGCTCTGCGGGCCTCGGCCAGGGCGAGGTCCATCCAGGCCTCGTGTGTACGGGAAAGGGAGTCCATGCCTGCCATCGTCCCCCATCCGCACTCGCGCGGGCGAACGCAGGCGAACGCAGAGAGGGGCAGGGGCAATGGTAGTTTTGAAGCATGCGCGTACTTGTAGTGGATCATCCCCTCGTTGCCCACAAACTCACCGTTCTCCGCGACAAGGACACCCCGTCACCGATCTTCCGTCAGCTGACGGAAGAACTGGTCACCCTGCTGGCCTATGAAGCCACCCGGACCGTCCGCGTGGAGCCGGTTCCGATCGAGACCCCCGTCACCGCCGCCGTCGGCACGGGCCTGGTCAAGCCGACCCCGCTGGTGGTTCCCATCCTGCGCGCCGGCCTGGGCATGCTCGAAGGCATGACCCGCCTGGTTCCCACGGCAGAGGTTGGCTTCCTGGGCATGGCCCGGAACGAAGAAACCCTTGAAGCCATCACCTACGCCGAGCGCCTGCCGGATGACCTCACCGGCCGCCAGGTCTTCGTTCTGGATCCGATGCTGGCCACCGGCGGAACCCTGCGCGAAGCCATCAAGTTCATGTTCCAGCGCGGCGCCGCGGAAGTCATCTGCATCTGCCTGCTGGCCGCCCCGGAAGGCCTCTCGGTGCTTCAGGAAGAACTGCAGGACGCCAACGTCACCGTGGTGCTTGCCTCCATCGACGAGCGCCTGGATGAGCACGCCTACATTGTTCCCGGCCTGGGCGACGCCGGCGACCGGCTTTACGGCGTCGTCTAACTACTGCCCCGGACCACATCGCTGCCCCGACAGGCAGCAGCCTGCGGCTAGCCGAGGGGTCCTAGCGCTCAGTCCACTATGTGGACAAACAGATAATGCTTGACGGCATCCGCTCCGTAAGGTCACTTACGGAGCGGGTGCCTTTTTTGTTGCACGACATCGATATCGCCCGCATCGCCCCTTGTGGATGAGCGAAATTAATTTAGTTCTTATACATATTCACGCATAGGTATTCACTGCAACTAATTGTGAACTGCGTCACAAAACGACACAAAATGTCCACTATGCGAGACAACAGACCCATTGTTACTTGCGCGGATCCCTTTGTTACATGCAATAATCCGGAGTGTGAACACCAACACGGCAGCATCAGTCGCAGTCTTTGCCGGCGGCCTTCCGGCCTCGGAAGAGACTAGCTGTTGTCGAATGCATACCTTTGGAACCACCCCTATCCTCAGGTAAGACTCAGGCCCACCACGGGCATAATAGGCGCCGTCTCGACCGGGCACACCCCAGCAATCGAGCCGTGATGACGTCGATTCACGATGAGGTCCCACATGTCAGTAGCATCCGGTTACGTCCACATCTCCCTGCGCAATGCGCAGAACCGCGCCGGAGCAGGTTCCCAGCGCCAGTCCGCCGGCGGTTTCTCCAATACCTACGGCGGCCAGCAGTACGGGAACCAGTCCTACAGCGTTCCGCCCACCACCGGCACCGGAGCCCGTCCGCTCCGCGCCGTGTCCGGCCAGGACGCGTACCCCATGACCGCCCCCATGCAGGTGGTCGCCCCGAGCGGCATTCCCGGACCGCAGCCGGTCAGCAATGACACCGCTGCCCGCGGATTCGTTATCTATGTCGGCCTCGATGAGGAAACCGCCGCGGCCAACGGCACGTCCCTGAGCAAACTTGCGCAGGAAATCCGGGCACACGTCCAGACCCTGGTTCCCGGTGCCCAGAGCCACGCAGCCGTAGCTCTTGCCCCGGCTGGAGCCACCGGCTCGGATATCGACGTCGTCCGCCAGGCTCTCGGTGATCCCACGGTCGCTCGGCGGCAGTCGGCCCCTCAGCAGGCTCCCGCACCTCAGCCTCCGGCGGCGGTCCGCCCCTCCGGTGTCCTGATTGACCTGTCCCGCCGCGAGGTGCACCTCGACGGGGACACGCTGAACCTGACGTTCAAGGAATTCGAACTGCTGAACTACCTCGTCGAAAACGCGAGCCGAACAGTAGGACGTGAAGAGCTGCTCGCCGGGTTGTGGCGCAACGCTGAAGAGGTGCCGAACGAACGCACCATCGATGTCCACATCCGGCGCCTGCGGTCCAAACTGGGGCGCCTGGCCAACACCGTACGCACGGTCCGCGGCCAGGGGTATCGCTTCTACGAGCACCCCGAGGTGGTTGTCTGGGCCGCACCGGAGTACAGCATCTAGCGTCTGCAGCCTCGATGCTACGGATGGTGGCCGGTCAGCGGGCGGAGCGGGGGCTCCGTCCGCGGCTAAACTGAGCAAATGACCGGCCACCACCTGAAGAAACTCCAGCTCCTCCGCCATGCCAAGGCGGACTGGCCCCGAGACGTCGCAGATCATGAGCGGCCACTCTCCGGCCGGGGGCACCGGGACGCGCCGCTGGCCGGCCAATGGATGCGCGAACACGGCAGCATCCCCGACTTCATTCTCTGCTCCTCCGCCCTGCGTGCCCGGCAGACCTGCACCTGGGTCTGCAAGGAACTCGGCGACAAGGCGCCCACCGCGAAGCTCGAGGACGGTCTCTATGCAGCGACGCCGGAGCGGATCCTCAGCCTGATCAACCACGTACCGGACACGGTCACCAGCCTGCTCGTCATCGCGCACCTTCCCGGCGTCCAGGAACTGGCCATGCGCCTTGCTTCGGCGGACTCGGACGAAGACGCCGTCATGGAGATGGCCACGCGGTATCCGACGTCGGGCCTCACCGTCATGGAACACGCGCTGTCCTGGGCCGAGCTGGACGGCCGCGACGCCCGGATCACCGACTTCGTGGTGCGCCGGGCCTGAAACCGGCCTAGATGTCGATTTCCGGCTGCAGCGTCTTCAGAGTCCACAGCCGGTGCCGCCGGGCGGCCATCAGGGACAGCAGGAGTCCGGCCGCGGTGTAGCCGAGCAGCCCGACGGCGACGGCGGTGACCTGCGAAAGGTCCCCGCCGTACAGCAGCTGCCGCAGCCCGTTCACCATGTACCCCATCGGCAGCGCATCGTGCGCCAGATGCAGGGGTGCAGGGATGGTCTGCCAGGGGAAGGTGCCTCCGGAGGAGACCAGCTGCAGCACCAGCAGGACCAGTACCGCGAACTTGCCCACGGAACCCAGCAGAGCCACGAGGCCCTGGACCAGCGCGGAGAACGCCATGGACGCCATCAGGAGCAGTCCCCACGCCAGGACCGGATGGACGGGACCCAGCCCCAGCCCGATGCAGACCACTGCATAGAGCACGGTCGCCTGAACCAGGGAGACGGCGAGGAACGGAAGCCAGCCGCCGAGTGCGATCTTCCAGGCCGGGACGTTGGAGGCCAGCGCTCGCCGGCTGATGGGGCGCAGGGCCTGCGCGAGCATGAAGATGCCCACCCACATGGCCAGGACCAGGAAATAGGGTGCCAGGCCGGCGCCGTAGCTGCCGGCTTCTGCCTGGTTCACGGTGCTGACGGTCAGCGGGTCGGCGATGACCGTGGAGGCCGTGGCTCGTTCCTCTTCATTTGGGTTGGGGACATTGCCCGCACCGTTTTTCAACTGCCGGGACAGCTCGGCAGACCCGACACGGAGCTGGCCCAGCCCCTCGCGGAGGGTACCCGCGCCGGCTGCGGCGGAGTCCGCTCCGGCTGCCAGCTCCCGGGAACCGTTCAAGGCCTGCTGTTCCCCGCCTGCCAGGCCAGCGGCGCCGGAGGAAAGCTCCGCCGCGCCGGAGGAGAGTTCGGCGGCGCCGCCGGAGACCTGGGCAGCCCCGTCATTCGCGGAGGCGATGCCCGAGGTCAGCTGCGGGGTGCTGGCGGCGAGCTGGTCCGCGCCGGCCGAAACCGCTGCGGCGCCGTTCGAGAGTGCCTGCAGCTGCTCCAGTCCGGTGGTGCCGGACTGGCCTGCGGCGAGCTCCTGCTGGAAGGCACCGGCCTGCTCCGGAGTCAGCACACCCTGCTGGATCAGCCGTGTCACTGCATCGGTGACACCCTGCCGGGAGGCGTCGGCTGAGGCAGCCAGGGCGGATTCCAGGCCAGCCGTTCCTACCGCCACCTGCCGGGCGCCATCGGCCAGCTGCTGCGTCTGCCGGGGAAGCAGTGCGGTGGAGGAGGAAAGCTGGGCCAGGCCGGAAGAGAGGCCGGCAGCTCCGGAAGACAGCTGGTTGGCTCCCGCGGACAGGCCGCCGGCTCCGGCCGACAGCTGGTTTGCTCCTGCCACCAGCTGTTCCTGCCCGGAAACCAGTTCCTTGGCTCCGGCGGACAGGGTACCCAGGCCGGTAGCGAGTTCTGCGGCTCCTGAATCGGCAGACGCCGCACCGTCGGCCAGCTCACCGGCGCCGTCGGCGGCTCGTTCCAGCTGGCCGTGCACGGTGCTGAAGCCGGTCAGCAGCCGGTTCGCCGTTTCCTCGCCGACGTCGGTGGCCACGCTGTCATGAACGGAAGCGGTGAGTTTGTCCACGATGCTGCTGAGCAGGTAGTTGTTCGCGTCATTGGTGGTCACGTGCAGGCTTGCCTGGCGCGCAGAGCCCAGGTCCGACGTCGAGGCCAGGCCGGCGGAAAAGTCCTCCGGGATGGTGAGGGCGAAGCCGTAGGTGCCGTCCTTTACCCCGCGGTCCGCGGCATCGGCGCTGTCCACCAGTTCCCAGTCGAAAGTACCGTCCTCCAGCAGGCTTTCGCGGACCGTGGCGCCGACGTCGAGCCGGCCGTCCGCGGTGTCCGCACCTTCGTCCTCGACCACCAGGGCGGCCTTGACGCCGTCAAGGTTTCCGTAGGGATCCCAGTTGGCATACAGGTAGACGGCACCGTAGAGCAGGGGGACCATGGACAGGGCGAGAATGGCGAGCTTCGGCAGGGTGCCGGCCGTCATGCGCCGCAGCTCGCCAAGGGCCAAACGGAGGGCGGTCATGCGGAGACCTCTTCGAGGACACCGGCGGTAGCGAGGGCGGCGGCGCCGGTGCCCGCGTACGCGGCGGGACCCGTCCACCCGGGCGGAATCTGCGCCACCACTGCCACGGCGGTCACCGGGCGGGAGGACGAGGACACGCTTCCCGCCAGCGCGGGCAGCCAGATGCCGGCATCGGCATCGTGGCGGTCGGGGGAGTCGAAGACCAGCAGCTCCACCGCGGAATCCGCCAGCGCGAGACGCACCAGCAGATCCAGCCGTACCGCCGGTGCGAGTTCCTCGATCCACTGGGGCGCCAGCTCCGAGAGGCCGGCGTCGGACAGCCAGCCGGCAGCATCTGTACGCGGGCGGTTCCGGCGCGGGATCAATGACAGGTCCTCCGCAACGAGGTCCCGGACGCGGAAATGCCGCTCGGGTTCGCTGACCTCCGGTGAATCAACCAGAGCGGAGTGCCGGCGCAGCTGCTTCGGCCGCGCATTGCTCCGCCACTCGACAGTGCCGGAGGTGGGGCGCATCCGGCCCGAAAGCACCAGCGCCAGGGCGGTGCGGGTGGACTGGTCTCCGCCGGAGACCAGGAGCAGCCCGCCGGATTCGACCTCAAGGGAGGTTGGGGGAAGGAGCGCACTGTGGCGTCCCTTCACAAAAAGGGTTTCCGCACTAAGCATGGTCTTCGCCTCTGGTCCTTAGGATCGCTGTGCGCCTGCACGCTTCAGAGGCGCATCTGCCAACCTACGGGAAACTGACCAGTCAGTACAAATAGCTGGGCGGAGAGCTTAGCCACACGGTGACACCTACAGCCCGTACTTCTCCAGGAGCCGGAGCCATACCTCGCTGATGGTGGGGTACGCGGGCACTGCGTGCCAGAGGCGGTCCAGCGGGACCTCCCCGGCTATCGCGATGGTTGCCGAATGGAGGAGCTCCGAGACGCCGGGCCCGGCGAAGGTGACGCCGACCAGCACCCGCCGGTCCTCATCCACCACCATCTGCGCCCAGCCGCGGTAGTCGTCTGCGTACAGGGCGGAACCCGCGACGGCGATGTTGAGCGAGGTTTCGGAGGCGTTGATGCCGTCCGCCCGGGCCTGTTCTAGGGTCCGGCCGACCATCGCAGCTTCCGGGTCGGTAAACACGACCTGCGGTACGGCGAAACGGTCCGCCGTTGCCGTGAAACGGCTCCAGGCATCCGGTTCCGCGCTGCCGGGTTCCTGCTTTGCGCGCGCGGCAATGGCATCCCCTGTTGCGCGTGCCTCGTATTTGCCCTGGTGGGTCAGCAGGGCCTTGCCGGCGGCGTCGCCCACGGCGTACAGCCATCCGCCGTCAATACCGGCAACCCGGCCGGAATCATCGGTGTCCAGCGTCTTTGTTTCCAGGCCAAGCGTTTCGAGGCCCAGGCCGGCCAGGGCGGGGCGGCGCCCCGTGGACACCAGCAGCCGGTTTCCGACGACGGTTCCGCCGCCTTCGAGCGTGACCTCCACGCCGCCGTCGTCGGACTTCCGGACAGAGGCGGGGAAGGCGGAGGTGCGTACCTCGACGCCGTCGGCCTCGAGTCCGTCCTTGACCAGTGCGCGGGCGGGTTCCGGGAAGGAGCCCAGGATGCCGTGGCGTGCCAGCACCACCACCTTTGAACCCAGCCGGGCGTAGGCCTGCGCCAGTTCGACGCCGGAGACCCCGCCGCCGATAACCACCAGGCGGGAGGGGATTTCGGCGGCGGAGGTGGCGTCCCGGGTGCCCCAGAAGCCCACCGTGTCGAGACCCTCGATGGGAGGAACGGCGGGGGCGGAGCCCGTGGCGAGGACGACGGCGTGCCGTGCGGAGATGTGCAGGGTCCGGCCGTCCTTGGTGGCTACTTCCACCTGGCGTTCCCCGGTGAGCCGGGCCCGGCCGCGGACCAGGTCAATGCCCGCGCCGGCGACCCACTCCGCCTGGCCCGCATCATCCCAGTTGGAGGTGAAGGAGTTCCGGCGTTCCAGGACGGCGGCAGTGTCCAGTGTTCCGGTGACGGCTTCGCGGGACCCGGCCAGCGACCGGGCCTCCTTGAGGGCCGTGCCGGGCCGCAGCAGCGCCTTGGAAGGCATGCACGCCCAATAGGAACATTCGCCGCCTACCAGGTCCGCTTCCACGAGGACGGCGGACAGGCCGCCGCGCACAATACGGTCGGCGGCATTTTCCCCCACGGCGCCTGCCCCAATCACCACAACGTCGGTCTGCTGAGTCTCAGTCATGGACCCGAGCCTTGCACCACCCCCGGCTGCGGGGCAACAGTTACCTCGGGGAAGAAGGCGGTCCGCAGTGCAGCCGGACGGGCAAGGTAACTCCGGGCAAAGAAAAAACCCGGTCTGACCAGAATTTCTTCTGGTCAGACCGGGTCTTCAGTGGTGCGCGCGAAGGGATTCGAACCCCCAACCTTCTGATCCGTAGTCAGATGCTCTATCCGTTGAGCTACGCACGCATAAGAACTATTGTATCAAAACCGATTCTCATCAGTTTCTTTCAAGTTCATCCGTGGCTGTTTGGCCGTAAATAACTATAGCGGGCTTTTCCGGGCAACACCAATTGAGATGCATGTCGACTGCATCACTAGACCGGTCTACGTGACCTTAGTCACATTGGAGTAGCCTGGATGTGCTGATTCTCTTGGATTTGTGGGACCGATCACGATTTGGCAGTGAAAGGTGTGATCTTTTTCGGCAAGGCGGAACGAAGGGCACAACTAGCATCAAAACACACCACTGACCCAACGAAGGGAAGAGTCATGGGCGATGACGCGCGTCAGCTAGTTCTTGATGAGAACGGCGAGAATGCTGCAAGCCAGCCGCTGGACACTACCGGAGGCGCTGCTGCCCCCACCACCCACCAGGCCCTCCTCTCCTGGGTGAACGAAGTTGCCGAGCTGACACAGCCTGACCGCGTGTATTGGGTGAACGGTTCCGTAGAGGAGAACCGGCTCCTCACGGATGAACTGGTCGACGCCGGCACCCTGGTGCGGCTGAATCCCGAGACTTTCCCGAATTCCTTTGCTGCCTTCTCGGACCCCAAGGACGTGGCCCGGGTCGAAGAGCAGACCTTTATTTGCTCCGAAAAGCGCGAAGACGCCGGGTTCACCAACAACTGGATGGATCCGGGCGAGATGCGCGCCAAGCTCAACGGGCTTTTCGCCGGCTCCATGCGCGGACGCACCATGTACGTAGTCCCCTTCGTCATGGGTCACCTGGCCGCGGAAGACCCGAAGTTCGGCGTCGAAATCACCGACAGTGCCTACGTGGTCGCCTCCATGCGGATCATGGCCAACATCGGCACCGACGTGCTGCGCAAGATGGAGGAACTGGACGCCTTCTTTGTTCCGGCACTCCACTCCGTGGGCTTCCCGCTGGCCGAGGGTGAAGACGACGTACCCTGGCCGTGCAGCGACGAAAAGTGGATTGTGCACTTCCCCGAGGACCGCTCCATCTGGTCCTACGGCTCGGGCTACGGCGGCAACGCGCTGCTGGGAAAGAAATGCTACGCCCTGCGCATCGCCTCGATCATGGCACGGGACGAGGGCTGGCTGGCCGAGCACATGCTCATCCTCAAGCTCACCAGCCCGGAGCGGAAGGACTACTACGTCTCCGCCGCCTTCCCCTCGGCCTGCGGCAAGACCAACCTGGCACTCCTGGATCCGACCATCGACGGCTGGAAAGTGGAAACCCTCGGTGACGACATCACCTGGATGCGGTTCGGCAAGGAGGGTGAGCTGCGGGCCGTGAACCCGGAGGCCGGCCTCTTCGGCGTCGCTCCGGGCACCGGATGGAGCACCAACCCCAACGCCATGCGCGCCATCGCCAAGGGCAACTCCATCTTCACCAACGTCGCACTGACCGACGACGGCGGTGTCTGGTGGGAGGGCATGACGGACGAGGCTCCCGCGCACCTGACGGACTGGCTCGGCCAGGAGTGGACGCCCGACGCCGGCCACCCCGCTGCGCATCCGAACTCCCGGTTCTGCACGCCGATCGACCAGATCGACATGCTGGCGGACGAATACCACTCCCCGAACGGTGTCCCGGTTTCGGCGATCCTGTTCGGCGGCCGCCGCAAGACCACCGTTCCCCTGGTGACCGAGGCCCGGGACTGGGCCAGCGGCATCTTCATGGGTTCCACGCTGTCCTCCGAAACCACTGCCGCCGCGGCGGGTCAGGTGGGCCTGGTCCGGCGCGATCCGATGGCCATGCTGCCGTTCATCGGGTACGACGCAGGCGACTACCTGCGGCACTGGATCGAGCTCAGCGGCAAGGCCAACCAGGAGAAGCTGCCCAAGATCTTCCTGGTGAACTGGTTCCGCCGCACCGCCGACGGCGGCTTCGCCTGGCCGGGCTTCGGCGACAACGCCCGGGTGCTCAAGTGGGTCATCGAACGCCTGGAGGGAACGGCCGACGCCGTGGAAACCCCCATCGGATTCGTTCCGACCGGCGACTCCATCGACCTCACCGGACTGGACATGACGCCGGCGGACGTGGAACAGGCGGTCCGCGTGGACCCGCAGGAATGGGCCACGGAGCTGGACGCCATCGACGAGTGGTACGACCGCTTCGGCGCCACGCTGCCGCAGGAGCTGCAGGACCGGCTGGCCGAACTAAAGGAACGCTTCGCCGCCGCCTAGCCATAGCCGGTAATAGCAAAGGGAGCCCCGCCGAATTACCGGCGGGGCTCCTTTTTGCAGTGCTAGGGCTGGTTACTCAGACTCGGCCCAGACGATGGGCTCGCCGCCCTCCCAGATGGGCTCGTTAAACGTCCACTCGCCGTCCTGCTCGGAGTAGGTCTGGATGGCGGAGATGCAGACGCCCTCCGAGTGCTCCGTGACGATGTGGATGGCGTCGGTGTTTTCCTCCGGCAGGTGGATGTCGGAGAACACGGCAACCGCCCGGTTTTCGCCCTTCTGCTCGGTCAGCACCGTGTAAAGGTCCTCGATCATGGAATCCGCGTCGAGGTCCTCGTCGCTGTCCTCGGGGGAGACGGCGATCATCCGCAGCTCGCCGTCGTTCTGCACTACCAGCGCGGCGGGCAGGAAGGCGCCCTGTGCTTCGAGCTGCTCCTGAGTGACACCGAGGGCGGTGCCGAGCAGGGAGTTCAGGTCCTCCTGGACCTCGGCGGAAGGCTCGGATCCGTTCAGTTCTACATCAGCCATTTGTTATTTCCTCACTAGTGTCAATACGTGGTCGCGGACGCGCTCCATGGTGGGCAGGTCCTCTGCTTCAGCGTTCAGCCGCAGGAATGGTTCGGTGTTGGAGGCGCGGAGGTTGAACCACCACGCGCCGTCGTCGGATGTGAAGGTCACGCCGTCGAGGGTGTCCACCGTGACGCCGTCGCGCTCGAATTCGGCGCGGACGCGGGCGACGGCGGCCGGGACGTCTTCGACCCGGGAGTTGATCTCGCCGGAGGAGAAGTACGGCTCGTACTCGCGGGCCAGGTCCGAAAGGACACGGGTCTGCTCGCCCAGGGCGGCGAGCACGTGCATGGCGGCGAGCATGCCGGTGTCGGCATTGTAGAAGTCGCGGAAGTAGTAGTGCGCGGAGTGCTCGCCGCCGAAGACGGCACCTTCGCTGGCCATCACTGCCTTGATGAAGGAGTGGCCCACCCGCGTGCGGACGGCGCGGCCGCCGTCGTGCGCAACCAGTTCGGGCACGGCGCGGGAGGTGATCAGGTTGTGGATGATCACGGGCGTCTCTTCGCCGGCGGCCCGGGCGCGGGCGATCTCCCGGCGGGCCACCAGGGCGGTGACGGCGGAGGGACTGACCGGATTGCCCTTTTCATCGATCACAAAGCAGCGGTCGGCGTCTCCGTCGAACGCCAGGCCGATGTCCGCGCCGTGCTCGACGACGGCGGCCTGCAGGTCCCGCAGGTTCTCCGGCTCCAGCGGGTTGGCCGGGTGGTTCGGGAAGGACCCGTCCAGTTCAAAGTAGAGCGGAACGATGTCCAGCGGCAGCCCGGGCAGGATGGTGTCGCCCAGCACTGCGGGGGTGGTCATGCCTGCCATGCCGTTGCCTGCATCCACCACTACCTTCAGGGGGCGGATCGCGGACAGGTCCACGAGGCTGCGCAGGTACCCGGCGTAGTCGGCCAGGACATCCTTGATGGAAATGGATCCCGTGGCGGCGGCCGGGGGGATGACGCCGTCGTTCAGGTACTGCTCGGCGAGTGCCTGGATTTCCTTCAGGCCGGTCTCCGAGGAGATGGGGACTGCGCCGGCCTTGGCCATCTTGATTCCGTTGTACTGGGCCGGGTTGTGGCTGGCGGTGAAGGTCACCCCGGCGGCGTTCAGTACACCGCAGGCGTAGTACAGCTCGTCGGTGGAGATGAGGTCCAGCAGGAGCACGTCTGCCCCGCGGGCAGTGGCGCCGCGGGCGAAGTCCCGGATGAACTCGGGGGAGGACGGGCGCATGTCACCGCCCACCAGGACCGTCTGTCCGGCCAGGCCCTGAACGTCGACAAACGCGGCCCCTACGGCCTCGACGATCTGAGGGGTGATGGTCTCGCCCACGACGCCGCGGACGTCATAGGCCTTAAAGGACGCGGAGAGGTCGAATGCATTGTTCACGTTGGCCAGTCTATAGGGGGCACCTGCCGGGGCGTTCTTGTCCACAGCCGGAATCCGGTGCAGGGAACAGTTCCTCAGGTGCTGGGATAGTGGAGGTATGGAAAGCACCGATATGCAAGACACTGCTTCTAACACGGCTTCTGAGAGTTCCGACACAACCCGCGCGCTGCACGCCGAGGCGGTTCAGCTGCTGCGGGCACTGGTGGGCAATGACTCCGCCGAGTTCCACCAGGACCAGTTCGAAGCCATTGAGGCGCTGGTCTCCGGCGGCCGGCGTGCCCTGGTGGTCCAGCGCACCGGCTGGGGAAAATCCGCCGTCTACTTTGTAGCCAGCCTGCTGCTGCGGGCCCGCGGAGCCGGTCCCACGCTGATTGTCTCCCCGCTGCTGGCCCTGATGCGGGACCAGGTGGCAGCCGCCGGGCGGGCCGGGGTCCGTGCCGAAGCCATCAACTCCGCCAACCAGCTGGAATGGCAGGACATTTCCGCGAAGCTCGAGGCCGATCAGGTGGACGTTCTGCTGGTGTCCCCGGAGCGGCTGAACAACCCCGGGTTCCGGGAACAGCACCTGCCGGAACTGATCCGGCGCTCCGGACTGCTGGTGATTGACGAAGCGCACTGCATTTCCGACTGGGGCCATGACTTCCGTCCGGACTACCGCCGCATCCGAAGCCTGATCGAGCAGCTGCCCTCCACGGTGCCGGTGCTGGCCACCACCGCCACGGCCAACAGCCGTGTGGTGAAGGACATCGAGGAACAGCTCGCCGCCGGCGGCGAGGACGTGTTCACCATCCGCGGCCCGCTGGCCCGCGAGTCCCTGCGCCTCGGCGTCCTGCGGCTGCCCAACCCCAAGGCGCGCCTGGCCTGGCTGCTGACGCACCTGGACGAGCTGCCGGGCAGCGGGATCATCTACGCCCTGACCGTGTCCGGCGCCGAGGACACGGCCCGGCTGCTGCAGAAGGCCGGGCATCCGGTCCTCGCCTACACGGGCCGAACCGATCCCGCGGACCGGGAAGAGGCCGAGGCCGCGCTGAAGGAGAACCGGGTCAAGGCCCTGGTGGCCACCAGCGCACTGGGCATGGGCTTCGACAAACCCGATCTGGGGTTTGTGATCCACCTGGGCGCCCCGTCCTCTCCGGTGGCGTACTACCAGCAGGTGGGACGTGCCGGCCGCGGCACCCCGAACGCAGACGTGCTGCTGCTGCCCGGGGCCGAGGACCGCGACATCTGGCAGTACTTCGCCACGTCCTCCATGCCGGAGGAAGGGCCGGCCACCGCGGTGCTCTCCGAGCTGGCGTCCGGCGAGGTGCTGTCCGTCGGTGTGCTGGAGACCCGGGTCAATCTGAAGCGCTCGCCGCTGGAACTGCTGCTGAAGGTCCTGTCCGTGGACGGCGCCGTCGAAAAGGTGTCCGGCGGCTGGCGGGGCACCGGCCAGCCGTGGCATTACGACCGGGAACGCTATGAACGGATCGCTGCTGCCCGGGTGAAGGAACAACAGGCGATGCTTGACTACGAGAGCACCGACGGCTGCCGCATGCAGTTCCTGTCCCAGCAGCTCGACGATCCGGCGGCCGCACCCTGCGGACGCTGCGACAACTGCGCGGGCCGCTGGTTCGGCGCCGACGTCGCGGCGGAGGCTTCCGACAACGCGGCCCGGGCCCTGGACAAGGTCGGGGTGGAGGTGGACCCGCGCGGAATGTATCCCTCGGGCATGGACCGGCTGGGCGTGCCGGTGAAGGGCAAAATCAAGCCGGACCGGATCGTCTCCGGCGGCCGTGCCCTGGCCCGGCTGACGGACCTGGGCTGGGGCGGCCGGCTGCGTGAAATCTTCGCGCCCGGCGCAGAAGACGTGCCGGTGGACTCGGCACTGCTGAACGGCTGCGTGCAGGTGCTGGCGCAGTGGGGCTGGGCGCAACGCCCGGTGGCCATTGTGTCCATCCCCTCCCGGTCCCGGCCGCAGCTGGTGGACTCGCTGGCCAGCGGGCTCTCGGAGCTGGGCCGGATCCCGTATCTGGGGACCCTGCAGCTGCCGCACGGCGGGCCCGCCGGCGGACCCGGCGGCAACAGCGCCTTCCGGCTGGCCTCGGTCTGGGACCAGTTTGCGGTTCCCCCGGAAGGGGCCGCCTGGTTCGCCGCGAACCCCGGCCCGGTGCTGCTGGTGGACGACTTCGCGGACAGCCGCTGGACCCTCACCGAAGCCGGCCGGGTGCTGCGGGAAGCCGGGGCCGAAGCGGTGCTGCCGTTTGTGCTGGCGCTGAAGGCCTAGCGCCGCCGCCGGTTGACGCGCGGCTTGGTGCACGGACAGCGGCGGGACGGGTTGGTCAGTCCCGCCGCTGTTTGCCTAGTCGTCCTGCCGGTTGTTTAGCGGGAACCGCTACTTGGCGACGAATTCCAGAAGTGCCTTATTCACCTCGGCGGCATGCGTCCACAGCAGGCCGTGGGGCGCGCCGTCGATTTCCACGTAAGCCGCGTCCGGAACCAGCTTCCGGAAGCGGCGGCCCGTGGCGTCGATCGGCAGGATCTTGTCCGCCGTGCCGTGCAGGATCAGCACCGGTTTGCCGCTTTCGCGGACGGCATCGACGTCGGCGCGGAAGTCTTCGATCCAGGTGGGCACCACGGCGTAGGCGGCGACCGGCGCGCTGGAGGTGGCGGTGTTCCAGCTGGCGGTGACGGCTTCCTGGCTGATCCGGCTGCCGAGGTTTTCGGACAGGTTGTAGAAGTCGGAGTAGAAGTTGGTGAACCAGGCGTACCGGTCCTCCCGGGCGGTGGCTTCGATGCCGTCAAACACCTCCTGCGGCACGCCCTCGGGGTTGTCCTCCCGTGCCACCAGGAACGGCTCAAGCGAGGCGAGGAACGCGAGCTTGGCGATCCGTTCGTGGCCGTGGCGGCTGACGTAGCGGGCAAGCTCCCCGGTGCCCATGGAGAAGCCGACCAGGATGACGTCCCGCAGGTCCAGCGTCTCGAGCACTGTGAACAGGTCTGCAGCGAAGGTGTCGTAGTCGTAGCCGGAGCCGGCCTTGCTTGACTGTCCGAAGCCCCGCCGGTCATACGTGATCACCCGGTAGCCGGCGGCGAGCAGTTCGCGTGTCTGGCGCTCCCAGCTGTGGCCGTCCAGGGGATAACCGTGAATCAGCACTACGGGCTGACCCGTTCCGTGGTCTTCGTAGTAGAGGTGGATGGTGGTGCTGTTTTCGGTGCCTACGGCAATGAATCCCATGACCGGTTCCTTTCCGAGCGGGGCGGGAACGGCTGTTCCCGCTGCGAGGAAGATGCTAGAAGAAGGAAGGCATGACGGTAAGGGTGCGGGCCGTGGAAATCCGGCCGAGCGCCGCCGGGGCATCGATTCAGCAGAAATTACCGTTTTCGGGCAGCAAAACGGTAAGTGCTGCAGACCCGATGCAAAATCCGGTAAATGTTGCAGACTCGGTCCAGAAGCAGTGACTACTGCTGGAAACGGGGAAGCGCCATGGGGTGGGACGGACGAGAAGCATCGGAACGTGCAGCGGATCGCAACGCTGCCGGTTGGCTGTCTGCTGCAACTGCTGCCGGGGCACTGGTGGGGATGTGCCGGCAGCTGGCGGGTCCGGGGAGCCCGGTCCCAGGGTCCTGGCTGCCGTCCCTGCTGGTGCATTTTGGCGCCGGCCTGCTTGCGGCGGTGTTGCTCGTAGTTGTCTGGGCACTCACCGCACGGCATGAGGCACGGCTCGGGATCCGGCAGCAGCGCGGAGCAATGGCAGCGCTCGCAGGACTTGCAGTGTTCGGCGTTTCCTTCACTCCGGATCTGGTCTTCAGTCCGGTTTTCGGAGGCGCCCTGCTGCTGCTGGCGGTACGGACCCGGGATGCCCGGACCGCCGCGATGGGATTCACGGCACTGGCCGCCGCGTTGGCGCTCGCCGTATCCCCCGAGCTGCCCGGAGCAGCGCTGATTCTCGGCCTGGTTACCGTTGCCGCCGCCTCTGTTCCGGTCCGGCTGCGGCGTGCGGACGCCCGGGCCGCCTACTCGCCGCGGTAAACCGGCGGACGCCGTTCAGCGAAGGCAGCGGTAGCCTCACCGAAGTCACGGCTGGCCAGGAACGCCGTGTTCCAGACCTGCACATACTCCAGCCCGTCCTGCACCTGCGCCTGCGTCCGCCGGTTCAGAACCTGCTTGACACCCTGCACCACCAGCGGGGGATTCGCGGCTATCTGAACCGCCAGCTCGCGTCCGCGCGCGACGACGTCGTCGGCCAGTTCCGTGACCAGCCCCAGGGCCGCGGCGCGGTCGGCGTCGAAATCCTCACCGGTCAGGGCCAGCTGCCGGGTGGCGCCTTCGCCGATGATGGCGGGCAGACGCTGCAGGGAGCCGAGGTCCGCCACAATGGCGACGCGAACCTCCCGGACGCTGAAGCGCGCCGTGCGGGACGCGATCCGGATATCAGCAGCGGCAATAACGTCAATGGCTCCGCCGATGCACCAGCCGTCCACCGCTGCGATCACCGGCTTCGCGCAGCGGGCCAGCGACGTGACCGCGTCCTGAAGGTCCTTGATCTGCCGGCGGAAACCGTCCCGCAGTTTCGCATCCATGCCGCCGGCGGCGAGCAGCGGCGCGAACACCGGAGCCATGGCGGGCAGGTCCAGGCCGTAGCTGAAATTTCCGCCGGAGCCGTAGAGCAGGACGGACCGGACGGCGTCGTCGGTGCTGAGCGCGTCGAACACCGCGGGCAGCTCGGTCCAGAAATCCGGACCCATCGCATTGCCCTTGGACGGTCCAAGGAGCTGCACCTCCGCCACGCCGGCATGAATTTCGACACTCAGGGATCGCAGGGAAGGCAGGGCAGTGGCGCTGGACGTCATGGCATCTCCGTTGATTGGGCGTCGTTGTGCTGCACGTCAATATACCGGCCGTTTTAAGGCCCGAGGAAAGCAAAGCTAGGATCAAGGTATGGAGCTTGCGGTTATCATCCTCTTCGTCTTATCCATTGCTGTTGTCAGCGTGCTTTGGGGCAGGATCGAGAAGCGCCGCGCCGCCGATCCGCGGCCGGAGGCAGACACCTCGAACGGTGCCACTGGATCAACCCCGGAGCGGCCCGCACGCCAGCAGCGCCCGGCGCGACCCCGTTCCGCTCCGGCTGGAACCGGCACGTCGCCGCAGGCCGCCAAGGAAGCTGCGTCCCTGCTTAGCGCTGACCAGCACCGGCAGATCTACGCAGCCCTCGGCCAGGGCCAGCCAGTGAAGGCACTGAAGCTTTACGCGATGTTCACCGGCGCCGGTATCCGTGCCTCGGGTGCCGCGATCACGAACATGGCCGCCCACCCGCAGCCGTATGTGCGGCCTATTCCGGATCCGGACACATCGGCCCAGCCGGACGCCGCGAAGCCCGGCCAGGCAACGCCGGATGCCGCCAAGCCCGCAGCCGGTGCAGAAACAGATGCAGTCCGCGAAGAAGAGATCAGCAAGTGGGCGCAGCAGCTGCGGCCCGAAGACTTCCTCAAGCCCTAACCGACAGGAAAGGCCGGGCCGCGTGCGGCCCGGCCTTTACGGTGCCCGGGTAATTCACCCGGGCGGGCTACCGCCAGGGCTTACCGCCCGCCCCGGTTCCGGGTTGCCCCGGGGTTGCCGTCCGGCTTACCGCCCGGCCCGGCCGCCCTCGAGCGGGCGCTCCCGCTGGGTCCGGCTTACCGCCCGGCCCGGCCGCCCTCGAGCGGGCGCTCCCGCTGGGTCCGGCCGTCCGGACCGTACGGGTAGTTGCCCACCTGCGGAACGCTCAGCTCGGTCAGGCGCTGCTTTTCCTCGTCGGTCAGGACCAGGAACGCCGCACCCAGGTTGTCGGCGAGCTGGTCCGTGGTCCGCGCCCCGAGGATTACCGAGGTCACCCCGGGACGGTCCGCCAGCCAGGCCAGGGCCACCTGCGCCGGCGTGGCCGAGTGGGCGGAAGCAATTGTCCGCAGTTCGTCGAGGATCCGCCACGTCCGCTCATTGTGGCTGCGCAGGTCCCAGCCCTGGAACTGCCGGGTGGGGTTGTCACCCACACGGGTGTTCCCGGCCGGCACCGTCTCGCGGTCGTATTTGCCGGTAAGCCAGCCGCCGGCCAGCGGGGACCAGGGCAGCAGCCCGAGTCCGGCGTCGAGCGCTGCCGGAACAATCTCGGATTCAATCTCCCGCTCGAGCAGGTTGTACTGCGGCTGCAGCGTGACCGGCAGGGCCCAGCCGTGCTCCCGCGCCAGGTAGACGGCCTTGGTCAGCTGCCAGCCGGTGAAGTTCGAAAGCCCGTAGTAGCTGATCTTCCCCGCCGTGATCGCGTCATTGAGGAAGCCCAGGCTCTCCTCCAGAGGGGTGCAGGGATCCCACGCATGCAGCTGGTACAGGTCCACGTGGTCTACGCCCAGCCGGGTCAGGGAAGCGTCCAGTGCACGGCGCAGGTGACGCCTGGAGGTGCCCACATCGTTCGCTCCGGAACCCATCGGGAAGCGTCCCTTGGTGGCGAGGACGACGTCGGCAGCCGCCGAGGGATTCGCGTGCAGCCAGCGGCCGATAATTTCCTCGGACGCACCGGAGGTGTACACATCCGCGGTGTCCACGAAGTTACCGCCGGCGCGCACGTAGTCATCGAGGAGGGCGTGCGAGGTCCGCTCGTCGGATTCGTTGCCGAAGGTCATGGTGCCCAGGGCATAGTTGCTGACCGAGGTTCCACTGTTGCCGAGCAGTCGCATTTCCATGGATTTTTTCCTTCACGGTAGGGAAGCTGGTGAGTCGGGTGCCAGCTTATCCGGCGCCCGGTCCGAAAGCTCCTGGTCCGACGGCGGCTGGTTTAGCGCCCGGTCCGAAAGCAGCGCGGCGAACAGCAGGGAATCCCGCCGCTGCCCGTGCACCAGCCGGTGCTCCCGCAGCCGTCCCTCGAACACGAAGCCGTTCTTTTCCAGCACCCGGACCGACCCCGTGTTGTCCGGATGGCAGGTCGCCTCGACCCGGACGAGCCCCATCGGGCCAAACGCCAGCTCCCGCAGGAGCGCCGCGGTTTCGGTGGCGAGGCCCAGTCCCCAGACCTCCCGGGCCAGGGTGTAGCCCAGTTCCCCGTTGCGGTCGGACGCGCTGGTGGTCCACACGGCTGCAGTCCCCACCACCCGTTCCTGGAACCGCACGGCCAGGGTGAACCGTGTCCGCCCGGGCCTCCCGGGTTCGTCCGCGGCGTCGGCGATGAAGGCCCGGGTATCGGCAAGGGTGTTGGGTCCCCACGTGGACCACTGCGTAACCAGCGGATCGGAGGCAAACGCGTGCACGGCGTCGACGTCGTCGGGCGTGAAGTCCCGCAGCGTGACGCGCGGTCCCCGGAGGAGGACGGTGTCTTGTGCCATGGCTGCGGACCCTTCGGAAGCGATTCAGTGGTGAATCTAGGGTAGACGCAAAAAAACCCCCGGTTTCCCGGGGGTTTCAGCGCGGAGACGGGGAGATTTGAACTCCCGGTGGGCTTTAGGCCCACACTTCATTAGCAGTGAAGCCCATTCGGCCGCTCTGGCACGTCTCCAACATACTTTTCAGCTCGCACTGTCAGCATGGCTTGCAGCTTCCGCTGCCAGCCTGACAAGACTACCGGCAACCTGCCGGTTTCGGCAAAACGCCTCAGCCGAGCCCTCCGGTGAGCGCTTCCCACAGGAATTCGTAGGACATGGCGTGCATCCGGGCCGATTGCCGGTTGTCCGCCGCACCGGCGTGGCCGCCCTCCAGGGCCTCATGGAACCAGACCTTCTCGGCACCCATGGCCTTCATCCGGGCCGCCATCTTGCGGGCCTGCACCGGGCCCACCCGGTCATCGCTGGTGGCGGTCCAGATCAGCGTCGGTGGATAGGAAACATCCTCCTTGATCAAGTGGTAGGGCGAGAAGGTCTGCACGAACTCCCACTGCTGCGGATCATCCGGATCGCCATATTCGGCAATCCAGGAGTAGCCGGCGGACAGTTTGGTGTAGCGGCGCATGTCCAGCAGCGGCACGCCGCAGGAAACAGCACCGAACAGGTGCGGATACGTGGTCAGCATGTTTCCCACGAGCAGGCCGCCGTTGCTGCGGCCGGTGCAGCCCAGATGCTCCCGGGACGTAACGCCGCGGGCCACCAGGTCCTCGGCCACGGCGGCAAAGTCTTCATACGCCCGGTGCCGGTTCTCCTGCAGGGCAGCGCGGTGCCATTCGGGCCCGTACTCACCGCCGCCGCGGATGTTGGCCAGGACGTAGACGCCGTGCCGTTCGGTGCCGTCGGCGTCCGTGGTGCGCCGCTCCAGCCAGCCGCGGCCCACCACCCCGCTGTACGCGGGGGTCAGGGAAGCTTCGAAGCCACCGTACCCGTTGAGCAGGGTAGGGTTGCCGCCGTCGAGCACCAGGTCCTGCGGGCCCACCTGGAAGTAGGGGACCTTGGTGCCGTCTGCAGACACGGCAAAGTGCTGTTCAACCGTGAGTTCGTCGGTGTTGAACAGTGCCGGCGTGGTCTTCACGGTTTCGGCCGGGCTGCCGTCCCGGGAACCCGTGCCGGCCAGGGTGCCGCGGGACAGTGTGGACGGTGTCAGGAATCCGGTGCTGATGAGCCAGTAGTCGTTGCCGGCGTCCTCGTCTTCGTCGTCCACGGCGTAGGCGTCCACCGTGTGCAGCGGCGGGCAGGCGTCCAAGATGTCCGCCCGCCAGCCGTCCTCGGGCGTGAGGACCAGGATTTCGGAGCTGACATCACGCAGCAGGTTCAGCAGCAGCCGGTCCCGGGTCCAGCTCCAGGACTGCAGCGACGTGGATGCATCCGGAGTGAAGAGGCGGTGGACGCTCCGGTTGCCGGCGGTGAAGTCCGCCAAGGACGCGGCCAGCAGGGACCCGGCGGGGTGGGTAACGCCGTCAACCTCCCAGTCCGTGCGCGGGCGCAGCAGCAGCCATTGGCGGTGCACGTCCACGTTCACATCCAGCGGGACGTCCAGCTGTACCCATTCGCTGCCCTCGCGCAGGAAGGTACGCGTGTTGTAGAAGTCGATGATGTCCACGGCCAGGTCCCGTTCAAAGCCCGGGGTCTGGTCCCGCTGCACCACGGCCATCATGTGGTCTTCGGGCACCTCGAAGAAGGGTTCGGCGTCCAACAAGTCCTGCCCGCGGCGCAGAATGCGGCTGCTGCGCGGGTAGGAGGAGGTGGTCATCGAGTCCGGCCCGAAGTCCGTCCCCACGTACAGGCTGTCCTCGGCGGCCCAGCTGATCCGGCTCTTGGCCGCAGGAATGTCGAAGCCTCCGGACACGAAGGTGCGGTCGACGACGTCGAACTCGCGGTAGCGGGCCGCGTCCCCGCCGTCGGGGGAGAGTGCGACCAGTGCCCGGCGGTAGGAGACGCCGTCCGCGGGGCGCAGGAACAGGGACCCACCCCAGACCCACTCGGCGCCTTCGGCGGCGCTGAGCTCGTCCAGGTCCAGCAGCACCTCCCACTCGGTGTCCGCCGCCGTGTAGCTCTGCCACGTGGTGCGCCGCCACAGACCCTTGGGGTGCTCGGCGTCGCGCCAGAAGTTGTAGTAGTGCTCTCCGCGCTTGGCAACCATGGGAATGCGGTCCGTGGAATCCAGGACTTCGAGCAGGCGTTCCTCGGTCCGTTCGAACCCGGTGCGCGCAAGCAGGTTTTCGGTGACGGCGTTCTCGGAGCGGACCCAGTCCAGCTGCTTATCTCCGTAGATATCCTCCAACCAGAGGAACTCATCTTCGGGGGCTGACGTGGCGGAGGCGAGGTGCGGGGAGGTCATGGCCCCATCCTAGCGACCGCGTTCTTTCCGGCCGGGTTCCGCGGTGCCCGCGCCTGCCCGAACCCGCAGTGCTCCCGCGCCGGATACCCTAGATGGATGGATCACGCGCAGAGTTTTCGGGTAGCTGTCATTGGCGCAGGACCCCGCGGCCTCTCGGTAGTGGACCGGCTCCTGACCAATCGGCGTGCTTCAGCGCAGCGCCTGCCCCTGCGGATTGAACTTATTGACCCGTTTAACCCGGGTCCGGGCCATGTCTGGCGGACCAATCAGTCGCGGCTGTTCCTGATGAACACCCCGGCACTGTTTCCCACGGTGGTCCCGGCCGGGGATACGGTCCGCGACCTGCTGCCCTCGCCTGCCGGGCTCTCCTTTAACCAGTGGCGCGAGCTGATGGGTGCCGGCACCCGCGCGGCGGACGGTCTTTCCGCCGGCGACCGCGAGGAACTGGCAGCACTGGGCCCGGCGGATTTCCCCAGCCGGCCGCTGTACGGGCGTTATCTGGAATGGACCTATGACCAGCTGCGGAAAACCGCAGCTGAGGACGGCGTGGAGCTGGTGCACCGCCGGACCGAAGCCCTGGGCATCTCCCGGGAAGGGGACGGCCGGCTGGTCATCGAGCTGGAGGGACGGCAGGTCCTGGCCGCGGACGCCGTCGTCCTGGCCCTGGGACACCTGCCGGCGCTGCTCTCCCCGGAGCAGGCACGGCTGCAGGACGCTGCCGCACGCCATGACCTGACCTATCTGCCGCCCGCAGTACCGGCCGACGTCGACTTCTCCCGCCTGCCCGCCGGTGAGCCCGTGCTGGTGCGGGGGCTGGGCCTGAACTTCTTCGACGTGATGGCTGCGGCCACCGTCGGCCGCGGCGGAAGATACGTTGCCACCGGGCAGCCCGCCGGCCGTGCGCTGCGCTACGAACCCTCGGGCCGGGAACCGCAGCTGATCGCGGCCTCGCGCCGCGGCACCCCCTACCGGGCCAAGGCGAAACTCGACTCCTATGTTCCCCGCGGGGTTCATCTGCGCTGGCTCACCCGCGAGGCAGCGCTCGCCTTCCGCGCCGACGGGCTGCAGCCGGGCTTTGACCACGACCTGTGGCCGCTGCTGCACCGGGACGCGGTCTGGGCGTACTACAGCACGCTGGTCCGGGTGGCACCGGAGGAGTTGAACGGCCCCGCCGACGAATTCTCTGACCGGCTGGAAGCCGCCCTGAACCTTCCGGGACCGGACTGGGATGCCGCGAAGGAAGCGGTCCTGGACGCCTACGTCCCGTCCAACCGCCGCGCCAACCTGGAAGGCCTGGCCCAGCCCCTGGGCCGCCGTCCCTTCAGCGGAGCCGCCGATGCGGACAACGCCGTCCTGGCCTACCTGGAAGAGGACGCCGCCGGATCCGCCGCCGGCGAGGACGATCCCCTGAAGATGGCAATCGGAGCGCTCAACGCCGGGCGCAGCCTGCTCAAAGCGGTGGTGGCCGACGGCGGCCTGGTCGAGGCTTCCTGGCTCACCGAGCTGCGGGGCTGGTTCGAGCCGTTGGTCGAAGGCCTGGCCAGCGGTCCGCCGCCGGAACGCATCGAGCAGCTCGCCGCGCTGGTCCGCGCCGGGCTGGTGCACTTTGTCGGTCCCGATCCCCGCTTCGACGTGGATGAGGCCCGCGGTGTGTTCACGGCGTCCTCCCCGTGGGTGGGCACCGAGTATGCCGCGTCCACCCTGATGGAGGCCATGATGCCGCCCAACCGCGTGGACCGGACGGTCTCTCCGCTGCTCGCCGGTCTCATCCGGGACGGGCTGGCACGCCCGAAGGTCATGATGTCCGCGGACGGCACCCCCGTGCTGACTCCCGGCCTGGACGTCACGCTGCCGCCCTACCGGACGGTCGGAGTCAGCGGCGAGCCGGTGGACAACCTGTTTGTGCTGGGACTGCAGTTGTCCTCGGTCCAGTGGGGGACAGCCATTGCTGCCGAGGCGGGGGCGCCCGCGGCGGAAGGATCGCGGACGCTGCAGGACGCCGACGCGATAGCCGCCGCGGTGCTCGCAGCCGCCGCGTCCGGAGCGGGTTCGGGCGCCCGGCCTGACTCTTCGGAGCCGGTGGCAGCGCACACCTAGACTGGCCAAAGGGATGTTCGAACGAACCGAGCCGACAGACCGGCACGCGCAGGGGCGGTTGCCCTTCGATCCGACCAGAGAGAAAGGCCTTCCATGAAAGCCTGGCAGTATGTTGGCGATCACCAGATTCGGCTGAACGAAATCCCGGAGCCGGATCCGGCACCCACGCAGGTCATCATTGACGTCAAGGCGGCTGGCCTGTGCCACTCCGACGTGATGTACATCGAGGTCGGGGAATCCGCGATGCCCTTCCTGCCGATGACGCAGGGCCACGAAAACGCCGGTGTTATCACCGCGCTTGGCTCCGAGGTCACCGGTTTCTCGGTGGGGGACGTAGTGGGTGTGTGTTCCTCCGGCGTACAGCCGCCGCTGGGCATGTTCACGCCGGGTGGCTTCGCGGACAAGCTCGCGGCGGACTACCGAGACCTGGCCAGGGTTCCGGACGGACTGGATCTCGCCCTCGCCGCTCTGGCGACGGATGCGGGCATGACCTCGTACCACGCGATGATCAAGGTGGGCGGGGCAACCAAGGGCATGAAGGTCGGCGTCATCGGCTTCGGCGGTCTGGGGCAGATCGGTGCCCGCGCCGCCGTTCTGGCCGGTGCAGAAGTGCACGTTGCGGAGATGAAGGAAGAAGCCTGGCAGAACGCCAGGGAAGTGGGCGCTGTTTCATGCGTCAAGGACGCCTCGGAGTGGGTGGATGCTTCCAACCCGCGGGCGGGCGGCGACTTCGACCTGATCGTCGACTACGCAGGGTTCGACACCACGCAGAAAGCCGTGAACGCGATTCGGCGCGGCGGCAAAGTGGTGCAGGTCGGCCTCGGCCGGCCCACCTTCACCATTGCAACCAACACCATCCTGGGCAAGTCCATTGAGGGCTCGCTCGGCGGCACCGTCGCCGACATCGAGGAAGTCTTCGACCTGATGCTCCGCGGCGAAATCACCCCGGGCTACGAGGAGATTTCCTTCGACCAGATCGGTGAAGGCCTGGAACGGCTGAAGAACAACCAGGTTCTCGGCCGTTTGGTGGCCGTGTTCGGCGAATAGCTTCTCCGGCCTGAACGACGACGGCGGCTGCGCACCTTCGAAGGTGCGCAGCCGCCGTCGTCGTTTACCGGGGTCCGTTACCGGATTAGAACGGGTATTCGCGCGGAGCGTGCTGGACGCTGATGGTGTGGTCCGTGGTGAACTCGTCGATGGCCCACTCGCCGTTGAACCGGCCGAGGCCGGAGTTCTTCTCGCCGCCGAAGGCAATGTGCGCCTCGTCCTGGACCGGGAAATCGTTGACGTGGGTCATGCCGGCCTTGATGCGGCGGGCGAACTTCACGCCCTCCTCCAGGTTGGCGGTGAACACGGCGCTGGAGAGGCCGAGGTCGGTGTCGTTGGCCAGGGCCAGTGCGTCCTCGGCGTCCTTGGCGCGCATGATTCCGGCGATGGGGCCGAAGATCTCTTCGCGGGCCAGCTCCATGTCCTTGGTGACGTCGGCAAAGACGGTCGGGGAGAGTACCTGGCCGTTGATTTCGCCTTCGATCATCAGGCGTGCGCCCTCGGACTTGGCGGTCTCGATCTTGGTCTTCAGGCCCTCGAGCTGCTTGGCGTTGATGATCGGGCCCACAACGTTCTTCGGGTCGGTCGGATTGCCGGCGTTCAGCGTCTTGACGTGTGCGGTGAACTTCTCGACGAACTCGTCGTAGACGGCGTCTTCCACGATGATCCGGTTCACGGCCATGCAGATCTGTCCCTGGTGCAGGAACTTGCCCATGGCAGCTGCGCGGACGGCCTGGTCGACGTCGGCGTCGGCGAGGACCACGAACGGGCTGTTGCCGCCGAGCTCCAGCGCCGTGTACTTCAGCGTGGCGCCGGTGGCAGCCAGGGCGCCGATGTTCTTGCCCACCGGAGTGGAGCCGGTGAAGGAGATCATCCGCGGAGTCGGGTGCTCTACGAAGGCGTCGCCGATTTCCGAGCCGGCGCCGACGACGGCGTTCAGCACGCCTGCGGGCAGGCCGGCCTCTTCGAAGATCTTGGCAATGATCAGGGCGCCGGTGACGGGGGTGTCACTGGCCGGCTTCAGGACGACGGCGTTGCCGAGGGCCAGTGCCGGAGCCACGGAGCGCTGGGAGAGGTGGAGCGGGAAGTTCCACGGGCTGATGACGCCGACGACGCCCAGCGGTGCGCGGTAGACGCGCAGTTCCTTGTTCGGGGTGTCCGAATCCATGATCTTGCCGGCCACGCGGTGCGGGAACGTGGCTGCCTCGCGGGTGATGGAGGCGGCGGAGGCAACTTCAATGTTGGCCTTCAGCATGGTGCTGCCGGATTCGGCGTTAAGCCAGGCGATGATCTCGTCGCGGCGTTCTTCGAAAATCTCCGCGGCGCGGGCAATGACAGTGCGGCGCTCATTCGGGGTCCTGGCGGCCCAATCCTTCTGGGCTTCCTCGGCGGCGGCGTACGCATCGTTCAAGTCTTCGCGGGAGGCCTGCTGCATGGTCATCAGCTGCGAACCATCAAAGGGGTTGGTGTCCGTGAGGGTCTTTTCCGAACGGCCGTCGCGCCACTGGCCTGCGATGAACTGCTGGGCGGGGATCCAGTCGGTGAGGGCCGGCGATGTTGATTCGAGCTGAGTTGTCATGATTTCTCCTAGATGAATCTTGACGGTGTATTGCTGGCTACAACCGACGCGGGGGCGGATCAATTCCCGCCCTGTGGGTTCTTTCCTGCCGGAAGCGGACGGTGGCGCGCGTCATCTTCTCCCGGGCAGGAGGCCGCGGGGAAGATGAGGGCGGACCGAACCGGGCAACCATGCCGGGCTGTCAAGGGGCCCGCATAGTAAGTACCCTTTTTATTTACTCCGGTTCCGCCTAGCGTAGGGCGTACCAGTGGCCACACGGGGAAACTTCCCGGCTGCTCTTACGGCAAAGGACACGTTCATGAGTACGAGCGCGAGCGCGGCAGGAGACCACGGACGAAAGGCCTCAGACCAGGGCCAGCGACAAGGAGGAACGGATCCGGTGCCGGATAACCGGCGCGGCGGCACCGGCATGGGAGATGACACCAGCCGCCGGCAGGTGGTGGAGCGGGAGAAAGCCTCGTTTGGCGGGGTGAAGATCGGCTCCGCGTTCTTCGGCTGGCTGACCGCCATCGGCACCACTGTGCTGCTGAGCGCCCTGGCAACCGCCCTTGGCGCAGCGGTGCTGCTGAACGACGACAGCCCCGACGCCACAGCCATTACCATCACCGGGACAATCATCCTGCTGGTGATTCTGTTCATCGCGTATTACTGCGGCGGATACGTGGCGGGACGGATGGCCCGTTTCAACGGGATGAAGCAGGGAATCGCGGTCTGGGTCTGGGCGGTGGTGATTGCCATTGTGGCAGCCATCCTCGCCGCCATAGCAGGCGACCAGTTCAACATCCTGGTTGAACTCAACGGCTTCCCGCAGATCCCGATGTTCGGTGACAACGCGACGGCGTCCACGATTATCGCCGCCCTCGTGGCCGCGGCCGTTGCCCTGATCGGCGCTATCCTCGGCGGACTGGGCGGCATGCGCTTCCACCGCCGGGTGGATAAGGCCGGGCTGGGGGACTGACCCGTCCGGTAAAAGTCTTGGGGTAAGTGGGGGGACGCAGTATCCAACGCACCACCATGCGCCCGAAGGCGCGGAAACAGGAGAACGACGTGATCACCAGTGAACAGATCGACAGCATCATGAACCACGGAACGGTGGAGGGACCCAACGGAGAGAAGATCGGCTCGGCAGGCGACATCTACCTCGATGACGAGTCGGGCCGGCCGGCATGGGTGACCACCAAGACGGGGCTGTTCGGTTCCAAGGAGAGCTTTGTCCCGCTGGCGGATGCCACGGTGGAGGGATCTGTTGTACGGGTGCCGTATTCCAAGGAGATGGTGAAAGACGCTCCGAGGGTGGAAAAGGACGGACATCTCAGCGACCAGGAGCAGGATGAGCTTTACAGCTACTACTCCATCGGCACCTCGAGCGGCTCGGGAACTTCCGGGACCTCCGGTACAACCACCAGCGGCTCGGGAACCTCCGGCAGCGGCGGATCGAGCGGCTCCGGTACCTCCGGCAGCGGGAGGTCGAGCGGTTCCGGCAGCGGGTCGAGCGGCTCCGGCAGCGGCGGGTCGAGCGGCTCCTCCGGCAGCGGCAGGTCGAGCGGTTCGGGCACCTCGCGGTCATCCAGCGGCCAGGTGGGGCATGACACGTCCGGCCCCACCACGGACGATGCGATGACCCGGTCCGAGGAGCAGCTCCACGTAGGTACCCAGAGCCGTGAGTCGGGCCGTGCCCGCCTGCGCAAGTACGTCACGACGGAGAACGTCACGAAGACGGTTCCGGTCAGCCACGAGGAAGCCCGGATCGAGCGGGAGCCCATCACGGACGCCAACCGGAGTTCGGCCATGGACGGACCGTCCATCAGCGAGGAGGAGCACGAAGTGACCCTCCACGCGGAAGAGGCCGTCGTGGAAAAGGAAGCCGTCCCCGTGGAGCGGGTCCGGCTGGATACGGAAACCGTGACCGAAGAGGAAACAGTGACCGAAGAAGTCCGGAAGGAACAGATCGATATGGAAGGCGAGGGCGGCAGCAGCGGCGGCAAGCGCAGCCGCTGACATGTTGTGAGCCGTTCGCGTTAAACAGCACAGGCCGCCGGGATTCCCCGGCGGCCTGTGCTGCTTTTTCGCGCCTTTCTTTTCGCGCCGTGCCGTCGACAGCGGTTCCATGGTCCGGGCTGGGACAGCTACCCGTCGGGGTGCGCAGCCAACCACCGGAGCAGCAGTGCGGCAAAATCTTCGCTCCGGCGCTCCGGCCACCAGTGTCCAGCGTGCACCTTGGTGACTTCCACCCGGGGAAAGCGTGTTTCGAGGCCCTCGGTCAGCTTCGGTGAAAGGAACGGATCCTTCAACGGAACGATGACATGCACCGGCCCGGCGTAGCCGCCGTCGGGAATTGCGCCGCCGGAGCGGAACATGTTGGCGCGGTACAGCTGCAGCCCCCGCACACCGCTGTCTCCGATTCTCCGGCCGGCGTACTTCTCGTAGCGGTCCGTCAGCAGGTGCTCCCACGCGGCGTCGGGCAGGGCCGGAATCTGGAAGGCGGCCACGTACCAGCTGCGCAGAGCCTGCATCAGTGCCTGCGGCCAGAGCCGGGGCGAGCGAAGCCTCGTGCGGAACCACCGCCGGAAATGTCCCAGGTCCGGCCCGGAGATGCTGGTGTAGCTGAGGATCCTTCCTCCGGCGCGGGGATCCTGGATGGCGGCCCAGCCCTGGATGGATCCCCAGTCGTGGCCCACCACGTGGACGGCTGGGGTTCCGGTGGCGTCGAGGACGGCATACAGGTCCTCCACGAGCAGATCCAGCCGGTACGACGCCAGCCGCTCCGCACCGTCCCCCGTTACCCGCGAAGCTCCGGCGTTGCGGGTGTCGTAGGTGATGACGTGCCGGTCCGCTGCCAGGCGATTCACTACGCCGTCGAATACTGAATGGTCATCGGGGTAGCCGTGCACCAGGAGGACACTCTCCGCCCCCGGGGTGCCGTACTCATACACCGCCAGTTCCGCCCCGCGGCTCCGGACGGTGCGCCGCCGCCCCGGGGCGGTTCGTCCGCCCCGCGGCTCCTGCGGCTGCTGTCCCGGGTGATGGTTCCGGTCCATGCCGAGGCTCCTCCTTCGCTGCCGGATCCGGCAGCGGAACTGCGCCGGTTCCCATCAGAGTACTGTCTGCGGACGATGCAGACCCCGTCGAAAAGGACGGACCCCGCCTACGACAAAAGCGCCGCCCCGGGAAACCGGAGCGGCGCTTTTGGCCAGTCATTCCCTGGCTAGGCGGTTACTTCCGTCCGGTCAGGCACAGCACGTACTGCGTCAGTTCGTAGGCGTAGCGGACCCAGCCGCGCACGTCCCACCACTGCTTGGGTGCCACCGGGGCTTTGCAGACGGGAGCCGGCGCCGGTGCTGCAGCCTTCTCGACCGTGACCGGCAGGGTCACCGTCGTGCCGGATTCGGCGGCCGTGAGCACCAGGGCTCCGGCACCGGACGCCGACGCCGGAAGGGTCACCGTCACTGTGGCGGAACCGGCGCTGACCGCTGCCGTACCGAGCGCCGTCGAGGTGCCGGCGGCATTCACGAAGCTGACGGCCAGTGAGGTGTTGGCCGGGCTGCCGAGCGAGGTCAGGTTCAGCTGGGCAACGGTGAAGGTTGCAGCCGTGCCTGCCTTGACGGCCGTGGGCGCGCCCTTGACGGCTACGCCCTGGCGGGCGAAGTCGGGGGAGAGCGGGCTGTTGGCCGACAGGTAGCTGATCCAGGCGTCACGGTCTACGAGCCCCGTGTCCCGGGTGTCGGTGCCTTCCCGGAAGACGGTGAAGTTGTCTCCGCCCTGCGCCAGGAAGCTAAACGTACCAACCCGGTAATCGCGTGCCGGGTCCATCGCGGCACCGTTGATGGTGACGCTCTGGATCCGTGATCCCCGGGGCTGGTCGGCATCGAAGGTGTAGGTGATGTTGTCGGAGAGGCCGAGGGCCAGGAAGGCGCGTGAGCTGCCGTCCGGCTGCCACTGCTGCTCCAGCATCGTTTTCAGCTGGGCACCGGTCAGCGTGGTGGTCCAGAGGTTGTTGACGAAGGGCAGGACCGCGTTGGCTTCGGCGTAGGTGATCACGCCGTCCTCGCCGTAGTAGAGCTCGGCGCGCAGGCCGCCCGGATTGGTGACGCCGATTTCGGCGCCGCCGCGTTCGGGGGCGGAAAGGGTGGACAGCAGCGAGTCGGCCACCAGAGCGCCGAGGGTGGATTCGGAGCTGCGGTCATCGCGGGCGGTGCCGACGAAGGCAGAGGTGATATCCGCGGTGACGGAGCCGATGGGCTCGTTGCCCACCTCGGCCGAGTAGGCCAGGGCGGCGTCCACGATCCGCTGTACCTCGGCGACTGCCGGGTAGGCAGCGACGAGTTCCGGCGCGGCCGTCTTGGTGCGCGCCACGTTGGCCGCGGTGTAGGAGAGCACCTCGTCGGTTTCTTCGTTGTATTCGAGGCGGATCTGGCCGACGAATTCACCGTAGGAACCGGTCTGTACCACGGGGCGGGTCTTTCCGTCCCCGCCGGGAATGGCTGCATCCCAGGCGTACTGCTTGTGGGTGTGACCGGTGTAGATGGCATCCACCAGTTCAGTGGTGCCATTGACGATTTCGGCGAAGGCACCGCCGGCGGCGAGCTCCTGATCCAGCGAGGCGCCGTCGGGGGTGCCGCTTCCGGCACCCTCGTGGTACTCGGCAATGATCACGTCGGCGAGGTCCTGCTCGACCAGCTGCTCGGCAACGCGGTTGACCGCTTCCACGGGATCCCCGAAGTCCAGGTTGCTGATGCCGCCCGGGCTGACCAGGCTTGCGGTCTCCTGGGTGATGGCACCGATGACGGCGACATCCACTCCGTTGACGTCGAGGATCTCGTACTCCTGCAGCGCAGGGGTGGTGGTTCCCTTGGTGTAGACGTTCGCCCCCAGGTACGGGAACTGCGCGGCCGGTGCCACGCGGTCCGTGAGGTCGGCGAAGCCGCCGTCGAACTCATGGTTGCCGACCGCCGAGGCCTGCAGCCCGAGGGCATTCAGGACATCGATGGTGGGCTGGTCCTGCTGCACCGAGGAGGCGAACAGGGAGGCGCCGATGTTGTCGCCCGCGGAGAGGAACAGTGAGCTGCCCTCGGGAGCGCCGGCCTTGAGTTCCTCAACGGTTCCGGCGAACGGCACCGTGTTGGCGTCGATCCGTCCGTGGAAGTCATTGATGTTCAGCAGGTTCAGCGTGGCGGTGTCCGTACCTTCGGCGGTCAGGTCCATGCCCACGAGGATGGGGTCATGGTCCGAGGCCCGGTAGGGATCCGGTGCGTAGAAGTTGGTGGCGTTGTAGTTGTAGCGGCTGTATTCGAAGGCCACCGACTCCACGGAGTTGATGTTCCAGATATCCGTACCGGTGACTGCTTCATTGGCTGCCGGGGAAGCCAGGATGTGGTCGAGGCTGCCGACGGTCCCGCCGAATGCGTAGGAGTGCTTGCCGGTGGCTGCGCCGAGGTCAACGTAGCCGGCATCGACCAGCACCTTGATGGGATCCTCTGCGTGGTAGGCGTTGAAATCACCGAGCAGGAACACCTTGTCCGTGCCGGCTGCTTCCGATGCGGTTCCGGCGAAGTCCACCAGCGCCTGGGCCTGGCGGACGCGGTCCGCGTTCCAGCCGCCCTGGCCGGTGTCTGCGTTCTCGCCGGAGGAGGGCGCTGATCCCTTGGACTTGAAGTGGTTGGTGACAGCGAGGATTTCCGTGCCGTCTTCGCCACCGGCGGGGCGGAAGGCCTGGGCCAGCGGTTCGCGGGCGTTGGAGAAGACCGCTTCATTGTCCAGGATGGTGGATTCGCCGACGGGTTCGGCGGTTGCGGTGCGGTAGATGAAGGCCGAACGGATGACGTCTTCATCGGCGGGCAGATCCGCGGGGGAGCGGACGTAGTCCCACGTTCCCGGTGCCTGCGCGTTCAGGGCGGTTACCAGGCGGGACAGGGCGTCGTCGCGGTTCTTGCCGAACGTGGCGGAGTTCTCCACCTCCATCAGTGAGACCACGTCTGCGCCGAGGGCGTTGATCGCGGCTACGATCTTGGCCTGCTGGCGTTCCAGGTTCGCGGCGTTGGCGGCACCGCGGGCGTCGCAGCCGCCGTCCACGGTTACGGGAGCGCCGCTGCGGTCCTTGTAGAAGGAGCAGCCGGAAAGCGTGTCACCGGTGGTGGTGAAGTAATTCAGCACATTGAAGGACGCCAGCTTCAGGTTGCCGCCGACACTCTCGGGGGCTGCGGTGCGGGTGTTGGTGAACGACGCCGGGGTGGCGGTGGCCGCGTTGGCTGCGGTGAGTTCGGTCAGCGGCTGGAACTTCCAGGCACTGTTGCGGAAATCAAGGATGACGCCGGTGCTGAAGGAAGCGGCAGCACCTACGCGGACCGGGTTTTCCGGAGTCAGGTAGGGAAGCGGAGTTCCCTGGTTGGCTGCGTTGAGGAAATTGGTGCTCGCGCCGTCGTCGAGCTTCACGGCGCGGGCGGCGTTGTCCGCGACGACGGCGGCGTGCTCGGGGGTGCCGACGGCAGCCACCGCGGTGGGCTGGACCAGGGCGGAGGTGCCGGCAGCGAGGCCGATTTCCGCGTACTGGTTCAGGGAGAAGTTGTCAGTGACGGTGAAGTCGCCCTGGGGTGCCAGGAGCATGCCCTCGAGGGTTTCACGCTGCGCGTCGGTGGCGGGCCACGCCACGGCAGCCGGCTTCACCTCGGGAGCGGCTTCGCTGAGCTTGGTCATGGCGCCGTCGGCGACCGTGAGCTGGGTGAGGTTGTAGTACTCACCTACGGTGCCGGTGACTTCGACGTAGTCGCCGGCGGTCACGGAGCCTGCAGTTGCCGCGGAGAAGATGAAGATGCCCTCCGAAGCCGTGTGTCCGGCCAGGTCCAGGGTCCCGCCGGTGCCCGGAGTCTGGAGGTAATAGCCGTTGAAGCCGCCGGTGGCATAAACACCGGTGACCTTGCCGCGGGTAGTGACCGTCAGGCCGACCAGCGGGCTCGCGGCACCGGTGCCCTGGATCGTGGCAATCGGCACCACGTCGCCCGGCACCGGCACCGGTGCCGGCGTCGTCGGCGTGGGTGTGGGAGTCGGAGCGGGCTCGGAGGGAGCCGCGCCGCCCGTGGAGGTGGGGGTGACCGAGGCACTGAGGCTGAAATCGGCACTATTGTTGTTCGAATCGGCGAAATCGGTGCGGTTCAGCGACTTCGGATCCGAGTTGCCTGCCGGAGCAGCAGCGCCGGCAGTCTCGAACGTGTTGGAGGTGCCGTAACCGACCAGATCGACAACTCCGGGAGCACCGACGACCGAGCCTGTGGGCAGGGGATCCACCCGGGTGCCCTGGTTCGAGAGGATCAGCGTGCCGCCGCCTCCGGCGAAACTGGCCCCGATGGTGGCGTCGGCGGTGGGGAGGGCCGCACCGGTGGTGCCGTTGCTGGCACCTGTTACCAGGTAATGGCCGCCCGGAGCGATGCTGCCGGAGAGGCTGCCGATCCCGGTGGGAGCCGCAGTGGCGCTCGCGGCCCGGTACTGCAGGGACCAGCCGTCCAGGCTCACCGGTTCGCTGGTGGGGTTGTACAGTTCAACGAATTTGGTGTTGAACGGGGCGTTGGCGCTTCCGCCGGACAGGTACGCCTCGTTGATGATGATGCCGGGAACGGCGGCGGCGCCGTCCTGGGCGTAGGCCGGGAACGCGGTCAGCGGCGCGGCAAGCAGGCCGACTGACAGGGTGGTTCCGAGCGCAGCCTTCCGGATTGAAGGTCTCATGCCTCATACTCCTTGGTCGGCCGCTGGGGCCGACGGGTAATGGCCGCGTAATGGCGGCAGGGGATGCAGCGAGTGGTGACAGTGGTGATGCTAGGTGGGGCAGGTTACGAGCAGGTGTCCGTCCGGTGTCGTCCGTCAATGCACGAGCCGGGAAGGTTCCGCCGCGTCCCCCGCGGCGGCGGAAAAGTGATCGCCAGCACAGTGTACGGCCTTGTACCCCCACTCCCGTTTTCGATGACTCCGGGTGGCGCGCTGACACAGGCCGGACCGGTGCGTGGGCAGAAAAAAGTGCGCTGCCGGCAAGGGGGTACCGGCAGCGCACTGGTCTGGGAGGTCCGGGGTTAGTCGGTCCGCTCTTCGTATGCGGCGGGACGCTGCTGCACGCGGCGCAGCCGCTCGACGTCGAACTTCTCGCCGCGCTTGAAGTCGTAGACGCCGTTCTTTTCCTGGAAGACGTCCGTCAGCTGGGTGTAGCAGTACCCGAACATGTCCGGGTCATCCAGCAGGACGTTGGTCAGCCCTTCGAAGCGGGCGTAGAACTCCTCTTCGGAGCGCACCCGGTCCCCGTAGCCCCAGGAGTCGGCCTGGTCGTTGCCGACGGCGGCCCGCTCGGCCCGGCCTTCGGCGGCCGCGGCTGCTTCCTGCTCGTTCCACCAGATGCCGCCGTATTCCGAAATGAAGAACGGCTGCCCGGCGTACGGCAGGGAGTATTCCGTTTTGCCGTGCGGCAGGCCGATCTCACCGAGCGTTTCGGGTCGGTTCAGGTAGGGGCTCCCCTCGGCCAGCCCCGCCTGCTGAGTGCGGAAGGCCTCGGGATCCTGCTCGTAGGAGTGGGAATCGTAGACATCGGTCTCGAGCACCCGGTGCGAATACCCGGACGAGTCGATCACCGGACGGGAGGGATCCGCCAGCTTGGTGGCCAGGAACATGGCGCGGGTGACGTCGTCGAGCACCGTGATCCGGTCATGCAGCACCTGATGGGTCTCGTTCAGCGGGCACCAGCCCACAATCGAGGGGTGGTTGATGTCGCGGCGGACCGCCTCGAGCCACTGCGAGACGAACGAGGCGTCAGGTTTCTGGTTGGCCCCCATCGGGCCCTGTCCGGACACACCCCAGTCGCCGAACTCAGCCCAGACCAGGTAGCCGCGGATGTCTGCGTGGTACAGGAAGCGCTCCTCGAAGACTTTCTGATGCAGCCGGGCACCGTTGAAGCCGGCGGCCAGGGACAACTCGATGTCCTCGATCAGGGCCTGGTCTGAGGGGGCAGTCATGAGGGACTCAGGCCAGTAGCCCTGGTCCAGGACCAGACGCTGGAAGACCCGGCGGCCGTTGAGACGGAACGAATTGCCGTCAATGCTCACCGAACGCAGCGCGGTGTAGCTGCGGATCCGGTCCACCTCGGTGCCTCCGGAGGACAGCGAAACCTCCACACCGTAGAGCTGCGGGTCACCCACGTCCCAGATCCGGACGTCGGCCTCGGCCACGGTGAGGACCAAGGTGGGAGCCAGATCGTAAGCGGTGCTGACGGAGGATTCCGCCACGGTGGTGCCGTTGTTGTCGGTCAGCCGTACGGTCAGGGTGCCGTCCGGCAGGTTGCTGGTCAGCGGGGCGGTGACGCTGAAGCTGCGGGCCGCCAGATTGGGAGTGATCTGGACCCGGGTAACCGCTGTGGGCGGTACGCCTTCAAGCCACACGGTCTGCCAGATGCCGGTGGTGCGGGTGTACTGGCAATGGGTGTTGGCGAACCAGGTGGACTGCTTGCCCCGTGCCTGCACCTCGTGATGCAGGTCCCGGGCGCGGACGGTGATGACGACGTCGTCACCCGGACCGGCGACAGCGGAGAGGTCCGCCTCGAAGGGGGTGAAGCCGCCGCGGTGGCGGGCGACCTCGACGCCGTTGGCCCAGACCGTGGCGTCGTAATCCACGGCGCCGAAGTGCAGGATCGGCCGCAGGCCGGACCAGTCCGCGGGAACCGTTACGGTCCGCCGGTACCAGACGGCATCCAGGAAATCGGTGTCCCCGATGCCGGAGAGCTCCGATTCCGGGGCGAAGGGAACGGTGATGGTGCCCGAGAGTCCGCGCTCCAGCAGGCCGCGGTCCAGGCCGGAGTCGCTGCGGTCGATCTCGAAGTCCCAGGTCCCGTTCAGGTTGAGCCAGTGGTCGCGGACAAACTGGGGGCGGGGATGCTCCGGGCGGGGGATGTCCGTAATGGTCACAGGGGGATCAAACGCGGGGAGGGTCATGAACGGTCCTTCAGGCGGAGACAGAAAATTGTGATCCCAGTCAACCTCACGCGCCTCTGAATTGCAACGTTAGAATTTCGGCCGCAAAAATGGCCCGCCGCCGTCGATGATCCCCGGCTTTGCTACGGTCGACGCACCGGCGCGGAGGATTCCCGCTCCACTATGCGGTGGGGAATCACTACTTCGCCCTCCAGCTCCCCCAGAACCGAGGAGACGGCTGCCTCGGCCAGGGCTTCCAGATCCGGAGCCACGGAGGTGATTCCGGGAGAGGTGTAACGAACCTCGTCAATGTTGTCCCAGCCCACCAGCGCCAGCTCCCCGGGGACGTCGCGGCCCAGTTCCCGGGCCGCAGCCAGGGCGCCGACAGCGAGGAGGTCATTGGCGCAGACAATCGCATCCACGTCCGGCGCGGCGAGGATCTGCTGCGCGAGGGTGTAGCCCTCCTGGCGGAACCAGGTGCCGGTGGTGCCCACCAGGGCTGCGTCATAGGGAAGTCCGGCAAAGCGCAGGGCCGCGCGGTAGCCTTCAAACCGCTGGCTGCCCGTGGAAATCCCGCCGGTTCCGTCCGCTCCGAGGAAGGCAATCCGGCGTCGTCCGCCCTCCACGAGGTGGCGCACAAGATCAACGCTCGAGGCCGAATTGTCGATGGCCACGTGGGGTACGTCTGCGTTGATGATGCGTTCGCCCAGCAGCACCATGGGTGTGGGGTCGGTCCGCTTGGCTATGGCCTCTCCGGTCACGGCGGAGGGGGAGAAGATCAGGCCGTCAAAGAGCCGGCCGTGCCACCCGTGCAGGTAATGCTGTTCCAGGTCCACCGTGCCGCCGGAGATTTCGATGGACACCGTGTAGCCGCGGCGTTTTGCCGCAGCCTCGAGGGTCTGGGCCAGTACCCCGAAATAGGGATTGCGCAGATCCGGCACCACCAGGGCGATGGCACGGGTGGAGCCCTGACGCAGCTGGCGGCCGATCAGGTTGGGCGTGTAGCCCAGTTCCTCCACCGCCTGCAGCACCCGGGCCCGCGTTTCCGGGTGGACCACCGGGCGGTTGTTCATGACGTTGGAAACGGTTTTCCACGACACCCCGGCGCGCTCGGCGACCTCCTTGATCCCCACTCGCTTCACGTGCCGGCCCCTTCCGATACCTGCCCGGCGGCGGAGGGCCGGGACTTCTTCCTTTGTCCAAGAGTAGACGGTGGACGATTGCTAACGTTAGAATCCTGCCCATGTGGTTCAGCTCACCAGTCACATTGGCCTCAAGGATGAGCCAGCGTTTGCAGCCAGGAAATGGAGCAGGATGAACACCAACTACAGATCTCCGAACCGCAGGCAGTTCCTGCGGGGAGCCCTGGCGGCCGCCGTCACTGCCGGCAGCGTCGGCGCCGTGGCCGGATGCGGCAGTTCCGCGGCCGGCAGCGGCAGCGCGCCCGTCACCGTATGGGACCCTTTCCAGGGTGCGGACGGGGCGAACATGCGCGGCATCATCAGCGACGTCTCCGCCCGGACCGGACTGGATATCAAACCCACCACGCTGTCCTGGGGCCCGCCCTACTACACCAAACTCGCCATGAGCTCCGCGTCTCAGCAGCCGCCGGATGCCGCAATCATGCATATTTCCCGGATGCCCGGCTATGCGCCGGGCGGTCTCCTGGAACCGTGGGACAAGGGCCTGCTGGCCGAGGTCGGCATCACCGAAGCGGACTTCGCGCCGGCTGTCTGGGATTCCTGCCACCACGACGGCGAGCTCTACTCCCTGCCGTTGGATACCCACCCGTTCATTACCTTCTTCAACCAGGATCTGGCGGACAAGGCCGGTGTGCTCGCCCCCGACGGCACGATGCCGATTTCCTCCGCCGAACAGCTGCATGAGGTGGGCAGCAAGCTCGCGGAAGTGACCGGCGGCTACGGCATCAGCTTCGGTTACCTGATGGACACCGCCCAGGCCTGGCGGCTCTTCTGGGGCCTCTACCGCCAGACCGGCGGCGACTACCGGCTCGAACCCGGGGAGTCCGCCGCCCTCGACGAGGACCGCGCAGCGGAGGTCATCGGTGCGGTGGCCTCCTGGATGGACGGCAAGTGCCTGACGGAGAGCATGGACTACGAGAGCGGCCTCGCAGCCTACAACGGCGGACGGGTGGGAATGATCCTCTCCGGCGTGTGGGAGGTCGCCGGGCTGCAGGCGTCCGTGCCCCGGACCGGCGGCATGCCGATGCCCACGATGTTCGGCACCCCCGCCGTGTATGCCGATTCGCACAGCTACGTCCTGCCCCAGCAGCGTTCCATGACGGATGAACGCCGCCGTGCAGTCTACGAATTTGTGGGCTCGGTCATCCGCGACGGCGGACCCCAGTGGGGGACCGCCGGCCACATTCCGGCCTACCTGCCGGCCCAGCAGACCGCTGAATACTCCGCCCTGCGCCCGCAGGCGGACTACGCAGCCGCCGGCCAGCACGTGGTCTTTGACCCGGCGGTCTGGTTCGCGGGAGCGGGCACGGACTTCCAGAACCAGATGTCCCAGGCCCTTTCAAATGCCTTCCGCGGCCAGACGAAGCCGATGGACGCCGTCGGCGGGATGCTCACCGCCATGGACCGCTTCCTTGCCGCCCCGAATCCCACTGCGTGAGGAGCCACCGATGACCACCACCGCCACCAATATCCCCGCCGATTCTCCGGGCGTACCCCCTGTGGCCGCGACCCGGCTGAAGGCAGCCGGCGGACGGCAGCGGCCGGCGTCGAAAACCGGCTACTGGTTCCTTGCCCCCTACCTGTTCTTCTTCGGGCTCTTCCTGGTCTGGCCGATCATCTACGGGCTGTGGATGAGCCTGACCAACCGCTCCCTGGTCACCGAGAGGTCGGAATTCACCGGATTCTCGAACTACGCGGAGGCCCTCAGCGACCCGCAGATGTGGTCCTCGCTGGGCAACACGCTGTTCTTCACCGTCATCTCCTCCGTTCCGCTGGTGGTGGTCTCCTTTGTGATGGCCTACCTCGTGTACACGGGCCTGAAAGGGCAGTGGATCTGGCGTCTGACCTTCTTCGCGCCGTTCCTGCTCCCGGTGTCCGTGGTGACGGCCATCTGGGGCTTCCTCTTCACCAATGACTTCGGCCTGATCAACGGGCTGCTGGACCGCGCAGGCCTGAGCCAGGTGGGCTGGCTCAGCGACGACCAGGTGGCCATGTGGTCCATCGCCCTGGTCACCCTGTGGTGGACCGTGGGATTCAACTTCCTGCTCTACCTTTCAGCCCTGCAGAACATTCCCGACCATCTGTACGAGGCAGCCCAGCTGGACGGTGCCGGATCCTGGCGGCGGCTGTTTTCGATCACGCTGCCGATGATGAAAAGCACCACGGGTCTGATCATCCTCCTTCAGGCGCTGGCATCGCTGAAGGTCTTCGACCAGATCTTCCTGCTGACCCAGGGCGGGCCGAACGGGGCGACCCGTTCGATCCTGCAGTACATCTACGACTCCGGATTCATCGGGTACCGGCTGGGCTACGCCTCCGCCACCTCTTACATCTTCTTCGCGCTCATCGTCCTGGTCTCCCTGGCCCAGATGTGGTTCGCGAAGCGGAAGGACTCCTGACATGGCTACCGCAACCGCTCCCGCAGCCACCGCTGCCGCACCCACCGCACCGGGCGGAACACCGGCCGATGGGCGTACCCGCGCCCGGGCCCAGAAGAAACGCGAAGCCGAACACCTGCGCAGCCTGACCCTCGGGCCCGGCCGCAAGGGCCGGGTGGCGGCGTACCTCGTTGTTGCGGTCCTCGCAGCACTGTGGGCCCTGCCCCTGGCCTGGGCGGTGCTGTCCTCGTTCAAGGCGGAGGCGGACGTTTCCGCCGCTCCGCTGAAGTTCTGGCCGGACAGCGGCTGGACGGCGGAGGCCTACCGCAGCGTCCTGGCAGCGGGGGACATTCCGCTCTGGATCTGGAATTCGGTGCTGGTCTCCACCATTGTCACGGTCATCACGGTGACCATCTCGGCGCTGGCGGCCTACGCGTTCTCCCGCCAGAAGTTCCGCGGCCGCAAGTGGCTTTTCGGCCTCACCGTAGCGGCCATCATGGTGCCGCCGCAGATCCTGATTGTGCCGCTCTTTGACCAGATGATTGCGCTGCGCCTGTCCGATACCCTCTTGGGCGTGGCGCTGCCGCAGGTGGTGATGCCGCTGATGGTTATCGTGATGAAGAACTTCTTCGACCAGATCCCGGTGGAGCTGGAAGAAGCGGCGAGGCTGGACGGCGCAGGGGACTTCCGGGTGTTTTTCGCCGTCGTGCTGCCGCTGTCCCGGTCCATCATCACCGCCGTGTCGATCTTTGTGTTCATCAGTGCATGGAACAACTTCCTGTGGCCGTTCATCGTCACCAATTCACCGGAAATCATGACGATCCCGGTGGGGCTGGGTACCGTGAAGAATGCCTACGGGGTGCAGTACGCCTCCGAAATGGCCAGCGCAATGATCGGCGCGCTGCCGCTGTTGATTGTTTTTATGCTCTTCCAGCGCCATATCATCAGGGGATTCGCCACATCCGGTATGGGAGGCCAGTAAGTGTCAAGCAAGTCCCCAGCGGTGCAGGGAACTGCGGCGCTGCCCATGGTCCACCGCCGGCACACGCTGGCAGACGGCCGCGAATCGCTGTTCTTCACCGACCGCGGCGGCAACCCGGTGGAGTCCGTCCGTGACGCGCGTCCACTGGAGGGCCGGTCCGGCAACGGCGAGGTGCGTTTTGACCGTCTGACCGGGGAATGGGTGGCCGTCGCCGCGCACCGGCAGGCCCGGACCTATCTGCCGCCCGCCGACCAGTGCCCGCTGTGCCCCACCGTCCCGGGCCGGATGTCGGAGATCCCCGCCGGGGACTTCGACGTCGTGGTGTTTGAAAACCGTTTCCCCTCCCTGGGGCCGGAACTGGGCACGCTGCCGGAGACAGGGGACCAGGACCAGCGCGCCCTGTGGGGTCATCCCTCACCGGCCTTCGGCCGCTGCGAGGTGGTGGTGTTCACCCCGGAGCACAACAGCTCTTTCGCATCGCTGCCCTACACCCGTGCCCGCACCGTGGTTGAGGCCTGGGCCCAGCGCACCGAGGAACTCTCCGCACTGCCGGGCATCCGGCACGTCTTTCCCTTCGAAAACCGCGGCCAGGACATTGGCGTGACGCTGCACCACCCGCACGGGCAGATCTACGCCTACCCCTACGCGGCCCCGCACGCAGCCCGGCTGGCCGATCGCTCCCGCCGGCACCTGGCCGAAAACGGCCGGCCCCTGATGGGCGAAGTGCTTCGGGACGAGTCCGACGCCGGGGACCGCATGGTTTTTGCGGGTGAATATTTCTCCGCCTACGTGCCCTACGCGGCCCGCTGGCCGCTGGAGGTGCACCTGGTGCCGCACCGCCAGGTCCCCGACCTCGCCGCCCTGAACGGGGCGGAACGCGACGAGCTGGCATCCGTCTACCTGGATCTGCTGCAGCGGGTGGACGGGCTGTATGAGACCCCCACCCCGTATATCTCCGCCTGGCACCAGACGCCTGTGACGGCCGCGGACCGTGACGCCGGCTGGCTGCACCTGCAGCTCACCAGCCCCCGCCGGGCCGAGGACAAACTGAAGTTCCTAGCCGGATCCGAGGCAGCCATGGGCGCCTTCATCAATGACACCACTGCGGAACTGACCGCTGCCCGGCTGCGCGAGGCTAAGCCATGAGCACCTGTACATCTACCCTGCAGGAGCGGGCGGACACCCTGGCGCGCCGGTTCTCCGAGGTCTTCGGTGCGGCGCCCGACGGCGTCTGGCGCGCCCCCGGGCGGGTGAACCTGATCGGCGAACACACGGATTACAACAACGGCTTCGTCCTGCCGTTCGCCATTGACCGCAGCGCCCTCGTGGCCGTGCGGCTGCGGACGGCGGACTCCGAACCCGGGACGGAGGCCGACGTCGTCCGTCTCGCCTCGACCTTCGCCCCCGACGGCGCCGACCTCTCCCGCGCGCAGTTCCGGACCGGCGGTCTGGAACCGGGATCCGCGGACGGCTGGGCCGGGTATCCGGCGGGCGTGGTGTACGCACTGGCACAGCAGGCCGGGGTCTCGGTGCCCGGATTCGACCTGCTGCTGGATTCCACCGTTCCGGTGGGCGCCGGCCTGTCTTCCTCCCACGCGGTGGAAGTGGCGGTGATTGTGGCGCTCAATGACCTGCTGGGCCTGGGACTCGATGCACCCGAGATGGCACGCCTGACCCAGTACGCCGAGAACGAGTTTGTGGGTGCCCCCACGGGCATCATGGACCAGTCGGCGTCGCTGATGGGACGCGAAGGCGGTGCCCTGTTCCTTGACTGCCGGAGCCTGGAATCAGAAACGGTGCCGCTGCCCCTGGCCGACCACGGACTGGAAGTGCTGGTCATCGATACGCGGGTGGTCCACAGCCACGCCGACGGCGGCTACAGCGCCCGGCGCAACGCCTGCGAACGCGGTGCGGCGGCCCTTGGGGTGCAGTCGCTGCGGGACGTCCCGGAGGGCACCTCCCTGGACGGCTTGGACGAGGAAACCCGGAAGCGGGTGCGCCATGTGACCGCAGAGAACCAGCGCGTGCTGCAGGTGGTGGAGGAGCTGCGGGCGGACAACGTCCGAGGCATCGGCGAGCTGCTGACCGCCTCCCATGTGTCGCTGCGCGACGACTTCGAGGTGTCCTGCCCGGAGCTGGACCTGGCGGTAGATACGGCGCGTGCCGCCGGTGCGCTGGGTTCCCGGATGACCGGCGGCGGGTTCGGCGGCTCCGCCATTGCCCTGATCCGGCAGGAAGACGAAGCTGACGTCCGCGCTGCAGTGCTGGCAGCGTTCGCGGCCCAGGACTTTGCCGAACCGGCGCTGTTCACGGTGCTGCCGGCGGACGGTGCCGGCCGGGTCTAGACGGCGCCCTCTGCCCGGTTGACCTCGGTATGCACGGCGCGCATGCCCTGCTCGAGCGCCCGCAGGTCGTCCATGGACAACCGCGAGAGAATCTCGAAATTCAGCTCCGGGCGTCCGGCCACGAGCCTGCGCACCACTGTTCGGCCCAGCGGCGTCGCCTTCACCCGCCGCACGCGCGCATCCCGGGTGTCCTCCGAGCGGACTGCGACGCCCTGGGCAACGAGCCGGTCGATCAGGCCGGACATGGAGGCCATCGAGACGCCGAAGGACTCCGAGAGTCCCCGGCCGGTGGCGCCCTCCTCCGTGGCCACCAGGACGGTCAGGACCTTCAACTGGCGCACCGTCAGGTCCGTGGCCAGCAGCGGGTCGAGGAAAGCGGGCAGGGCCGTTGACTGCAGTGAGTCGGTGAGTTCTTCGAGACTTTGCAGCACCCGTTCGCGCTCGTGCTGCACATTACTTCCGTCGGTCATGAGTTCACCGTAGTGGCCCCGGACGTGTCGGCAAACACGGCGTCAGCAAACACCCCGGAAAATTAGTTAGTGTGGGACTAACCGTTTTTGGCGGCCTGAGATATACCGGCGTCCCCGGCGGCCGGCGTTCGGAGCGAGACGGACTCCGCGCACCGGCGTCGTTGTCCTTCCCCGGATCCTGCCCCGGGCATGCGCAAGCTAAGTAAGGACATACATGAGCAGCACGCAAACCCCCATAGCGTACGAGCACACCGAAGAAGGACTGGATGTAGAGGGCCTTCGGGCCAAATACAAGGCGGAACGGGACCGGCGGATCCGTCCGGACGGCGCCACCCAGTACCAGCCAGCCAAGGGAAAGTTCGGCTACTACGCCACCGATCCCTACACCCCGCGCACCGGGCGGGAGCCGCTGACCGATGCCGTGGAGGTGCTGGTGATCGGCGGCGGCTTCGGCGGCCTGACCACCGGCGCCCGGCTCCGGGAGGCCGGCGTCGAAAGCATCCGCATGATGGATGAAGCCGGCGACTTCGGCGGCACCTGGTACTGGAACCGCTACCCCGGAATCCGCTGTGACATCCAGTCCTACGTCTACCTGCCGCTGCTCGAGGAAGTGGGTTACATGCCCACCGAGCGGTACGCGCGGGGCGAGGAGATCCGCCGGCACGCCGTGGCCATCGCCGAACGCTTCGACCTGTACCGCGACACGGTTTTCCATACCCGCGTCACCGGCCTGACCTGGGACGACGACGCACTGGAATGGATCGTCACCACCGACCGCGGGGACTCAATGCGTGCCCGCTACGTGATCACCTCCTCCGGAACGCTCACCCAGCCGAAGCTGCCGGGCATCCCGGGCATCGACTCCTTCAAGGGGCACACCTTCCACACCAGCCGGTGGGACTACGGCTACACCGGGGGAGACCAGACCGGCAACCTCAGCGGACTCGCGGACAAGAAGGTGGCCGTGGTCGGCACCGGCGCCACGGGCATCCAGGTGATTCCCATGGTGGCGCGCGACGCCGAGCAGCTCCTGGTCTTCCAGCGCACGCCGTCGTCCGTGGACATCCGGAACAACCGCCCCACCGACCCCGCCTGGGCCGCCTCGCTGAAGCCGGGCTGGCAGAAGGAACGCATGGAGAACTTCCTTGCCGTGGTCTCCGGGGAACCGGTGGAGAAGGACCTCACCCGGGACGGCTGGACCTCCGTCCCGCAGCTGCACCGCAAGATGATCAGCGGCGCCGTCGACAAATCCGTATCCGCGGAAGAACGCGAACGCCTCGACGAACTCGTCGACTTCCGGAAAATGAACTCCATCCGCGCCCGGGTGGACGAGGAAGTCTACGATCCGAAGACGGCCGAACTGCTCAAGCCCTGGTACCGCTACATGTGCAAGCGCCCGACCTTCAGCGACTACTACCTGGAGACCTTCAACCTTCCCAACGTGACGCTGGTGGACACGGCCGACTTCGGCGGCATCACCCGCATCACCGAGAACACCATCGTGGTGGGCGACGAGGAATACGAGGTGGACTGCATCGTCTTCGCCACGGGCTTCGAGGTAGGCATCTCCGGTGTCACCTCCGGCGCCCTGCCGGTGACCGGACGCGGCGGATCCACTCTGCTGGAAACGTGGAGCCGCGGACCGCGCACCCTGCACGGCTTCTACACACACGGCTTCCCGAACCTGTTCCACCTCGGCTCAATGCAGAACGCCAACTCGGTGAACTTCGCCCACATCCTGCTGGAACAGGCGAACCACATTGCCGCCGTCATCGGCGCCGGACGCGAGGCAGGAGCCCGCTACATCGAGCCGACGGCGGAAGCCGAAGCCGCCTGGTGCGAAACCATCCAGCGGACCTCCGCGGACAACCGCAGGTTCGCCGCCGAATGCACGCCCGGCTACTACAACCGAGAGGGCAACCCGCCGCCCGTCAGCTTCTCCTTCAGCCCCGGGCCGGTGGTGTTCCATCGGCTGCTGGAGCGGTGGCGCGAGGAGAGCATCGACGAGGTGCTGGTGACCGAGGATGCTGGGGTGCCGGCGTAGGCTCGCGCGCTTGCTGGCCCGCCAGCTGTGGCCGCCTGCTGTGCCCGCTTGCTGTGGCCGCCTGCGGGGCCTGGCTCCGGCGGCAACGAAATTCCCCGCTCGCAGAGCTCGCGGAGAATATTAAAGCCGCCTCCGCCAGGCCCCTACGGGGTACCTCACCCCATGCAGCCCTCCGCCAGGCCCCTACGGGCGTACCCCACCATACGCAGCCCGCCGCCAGGGCCCTAAGGGGGGCCGCACCCCATGCAGTCCTCCGCTAGGCACCTACGGGTACATGTCACCCAGCGTCCGTTGCGCCGTCGCCCCTTGAGGGAAACGGTTAGACGCCGTCCGCGGGCACCTCATCCGTGCTGCTGTTGGTGGGGCCTTGGGGTGTATTGGTTAGCCGCCGTTTGATTGGCGGATACCGGTGGATAGTGCGTTGAATTCGTAGATGAAACCGCCCGAGGGGCCGCTGACCGTCAGGTAGGCCTCGTTGGTGCCGGGCTTGATGGCGATGTTGGTGGCCGAGGTGAGGCCGTCCTCGGCGTCGGCCGGGACGGTCACGGTGGACAGCAGTTCACCCGTGGGGCTGTAGACGAAAATGCGCGGCTGCCCGTGGACGGCCTGGTACACGTTGCCGTCCGCGTCCACGGCGTTGGAATCCGTCTGGCTGGTGCCGCCGTCGAAGTGCATGCCCGGGTGGGAGGTGGTGACCTCGGTCTTGTCCTCGTTCAGCACCAGATAGTCGATCCGGTTGTCCATGTACTGGCTGACCCACAGTGCCTTGAAGTCCTCGCTGAAGGAGATGCCGTTCGGGGCGGCCAGGTTCTCGGCCAGGACGGTGGCCTCCGCGGTGTCCTTGTCGATCCGCACCACCCGGCCCTGCGCCTCCCAGGCCGGATCGGCGTAGCCGGTGGAATCGCTGACGAAGAGGTTCCCCTCCTCGTCGAAGGCCAGATCGTCCGGGCGCATGGGGGCGCCGTCGACGTCGCCGGTGAAGAAGGTCTGGTGGTCCTTCCCGTCGGCGGTGATGCTGTCGATTTTTCCGCCGGCAAAGTCCGTCAGGTAGATCCGGCCGTCCTTCGGGCTGAACTGCGCGGAGGTGTAGGCGCCGTTGCCCTCGGTGTAGACGGGGGAAACCGATTCATCCTCCACATCCACGCGCATCACCTTGGCGTCGCCGGCAGGGGCAGTGACATCGACAACGAACAGGCCGCCGTCGGGCCCGAAAGTCGGGCCTTCGATCAGGGTCATGCCGGTTTCGGGATGGACGGAGCTGACCTGGACCACGCGCTCGGCGGTCTGTTCGGACACCCCGTGCATGCCGGTGTTCGACGCCGGCTCGTCGTGGTCGTCGTCGTCCCCGGCGGCGCACCCGGTGAGCGCAGCGGCGAGTCCGAGGGTGAGTGCTGCCAGGCGGACCGGCTTCGGGAAAGAGGTGGGCTGAATGCGGGGGGACATGCTGCGGCTCCGATGCGGTGGGGGACTGCGGACGCAATTACTTAGGACAAGCCTAAGTTATTTGGCCTCTTCAGCAATTCCTGCCCGCCCCTAGGCGAAGCGCTGTACTCAGGGACGCCTTCTGTACAGCTGATGCGTTCCCGACGTCCTGGGCCAACAGCTTCCGTACAGCAAATGCGGCCTGGGACCCACTTAGCCAGCATCGGCTGTACGGAAGGTGGTGTGGAGCCAGCATCAGCTGTACGGAAGGCACCCTGAAGGCGGCACGGGGTCGGGTTAAACAAAGAAGCGGCCCCTGATCAGGGACCGCTTCTTGTTGTCTGGCGGAAGGTAAGGGATTCGAACCCTTGGTACGGGGTTACCGCACACTGGTTTTCAAGACCAGCTCCATCGGCCGCTCGGACAACCTTCCTCACTATGTAGTCTGGCAGAAGGGATGAAATCACCAAAATTCCCTAAACCCGGAAGGACAGCATGAAAGCCATCGTTATTGGAACACCCGGCGGACCGGAAGCACTGGAACTGCAGGATGTTCCCGCCCCCGAGGCCGGACCGGGCGAGGTGCTGATCGACGTTATTGCCGCCGGCATCAACCGCGCAGACGTGATGCAGCGCCAGGGCCACTACCCGGTGCCCGCCGGAGCATCCGAGTATCCGGGCCTGGAAGTCTCCGGCCGGATTGCCGCCCTGGGCGAGGGCGTTGAAGGCTTCGCCGTGGGAACCGAAGTGGTGGCACTGCTGACCGGCGGTGGATACGCCGAGCAGGTTGCCGTCCCCGCCGGGCAGGTCCTGCCCCTGCCGGACGGCTTCGATGCCGTCACCGCAGCGTCCCTGCCGGAAACCGCGGCCACCGTCTTCTCCAACCTCTTTATGGCCGCCGGCGTCAAGGAGGGGGACTACGTCCTCATCCACGGCGCCACGGGCGGCATCGGCACCATGGCCATCCAGATGGTGGCCGCGTTCGGCGCCGTTCCGATGGTGACCGCAGGCTCGGCGGAAAAGCTCGAGCTGGCTGAACCCCTCGGTGCGAAGGTCCTCATCAACTACAAGGAGCAGGACTTCGTCGACGCGGTCCGCGAAGCAACGGACGGCCACGGCGCGGACGTCATCCTCGACGTCGTCGGCGCCAAATACCTGAAGCGGAACCTGGACGCGCTCGCCGTCGCCGGCCGCCTGGTGATCATCGGACTGCAGGGCGGCGCCAAGGCGGAACTGAACCTGAACCAGCTCATGACCAAGCGCGCCGCCGTCATCGGCACCACTCTGCGCGGCCGGCCCGTGGAGGAAAAGGCCGCCATCATGTCCGCCGTCGGTGAATACGTCTGGCCGTTGCTGGTGTCCGGCCGGATCCGCCCCCTCGTGGACCGCACCTTCCCGCTGGCCGAGGCTGCCGCCGCACACGAGTATTTCGACTCCGGGCAGCACGCCGGCAAGATCCTGCTGACGCTCTGACCCGCACAACGCATCCTGAACAACGACGGCGGCCGCACACCTGTGCGGCCGCCGTCACGTATGTCTGTGACCGCCGACTCTCGCGCTGGTAATCTGCAAAGAGCAGGGCCACTCCCTGCCCCCGTTCGGTACGTATGTCAATGCAGACAAGCCACCGCAGACAAAAGGGATCATCATGAGCGAGAACCAACGGCGCCGGGCCGACAACCGGCAACTGGACGGCGACGTCCTGGAACAGGACCCGGCACTGCCGCCGGTGGCCGTGGACCCGGAAGTCCTCGAGGCGGAGGACCGGCGCTGGACGCCCGCGAAGATCGCCATTTGGGCGGGCATTGCGCTGCTGGGCGGCTTCAGCTGGACCATGCTCGCCGTAGTTCGCGGCGAAACCGTGAACGCCATCTGGTTCGTGTTCGCGGCCGTGTGCACCTACCTCATCGGCTACCGCTTCTATTCAAAGCTCATCGAAGCGAAGCTGCTGAAGCCCAATGACCGCCGCGCCACCCCCGCCGAGTACAAGGCGGACGGCAAGGATTACGCCGCCACGGACCGCCGGGTCCTCTACGGCCACCACTTCGCCGCCATTGCCGGCGCCGGCCCCCTCGTCGGGCCGGTCCTGGCCGCGCAGATGGGCTACCTGCCCGGAACCATCTGGATCATTGTGGGCGTGGTGCTGGCCGGCGCGGTCCAGGACTACCTCGTCATGTTCTTCTCCATGCGCCGCGGCGGGCGTTCCCTGGGCCAGATGGCGCGCGATGAACTCGGACTCATCGGCGGCACCGCCGCCCTGATCGCCACCCTGGTCATCATGATCATCATCGTGGCCATCCTGGCCCTCGTGGTGGTGAACGCCCTCGCCGAAAGCCCGTGGGGCGTCTTCTCCGTCAGCATGACCATCCCGATCGCACTGTTTATGGGTGTCTACCTGCGCTACCTGCGTCCGGGCAAGGTCACTGAGGTCTCTATCATCGGCTTCGTCCTCCTGCTCGCCGCCATCATTGCCGGCGGCTGGGTTGCCGACACCCCGCTCGGTGACGCCCTGACCCTGGAACCGACCACCATTGCGTGGGGCATCATCGTCTACGGCTTCATCGCCGCCGTCCTGCCCGTCTGGCTGCTGCTCGCCCCGCGCGACTACCTCTCCACCTTCATGAAGGTAGGAACCATCGTGATGCTGGCCGTGGCCATCATCATCGTCCGCCCGGAGATCAGCGTTCCGGCGGTCAGCGAGTTTGCCAGCCGGGACGACGGCCCGGTGGTTGCCGGACCGCTCTTCCCGTTCCTCTTCGTCACCATCGCCTGCGGCGCCCTGTCCGGCTTCCATGCCCTGATTTCCTCCGGCACCACCCCGAAGATGCTGGAGAAGGAACGCCAGACCCGCTTCATCGGCTACGGCGGCATGCTGATGGAGTCCTTCGTGGCCATCATGGCGCTGGTGGCTGCCATCTCCATTGACCGCGGCATCTACTTCGCCATGAACTCCTCCGCCGGCGCCACCGGCGGCACGGTGGAAGGCGCCGTCGCCTTCGTCAACGGCCTGGGCCTGGCCGGAGTGAACCTCACCCCGGACATGCTCTCGTCGCTGGCAACCAGCGTCGGCGAGGAATCCATCGTGTCGCGCACCGGCGGCGCACCGACCCTCGCCGTCGGCCTGGCCACGATCATGCAGAGCCTGATCGGCGGACCCGGAATGATGGCGTTCTGGTACCACTTCGCCATCATGTTCGAGGCCCTGTTCATCCTCACCGCGGTCGACGCCGGCACCCGCGTCGCCCGGTTCATGCTGCAGGACACCATCGGCAACGTGGCCCCGAAGTTCAAGGACATGTCCTGGCGTCCCGGAGCCTGGATATGTACGGCCATCATGGTTGCCGGCTGGGGGTCGATCCTGATCATGGGAGTCACGGACCCGCTTGGCGGCATCAATACCCTGTTCCCGCTCTTCGGCATCGCCAACCAGCTCCTGGCCGCCATTGCGCTGGCCATCTGCATGGCGATCATTGCCAAGAAGAACGCGTTCAAGTGGCTCTGGATCGTGGCCCTGCCCCTGGCGTTCGCCGCGGTGGTGACCATCACGGCGTCGTTCTACAAGATCTTCTCGCCGGTGCCGAGCGTCGGGTACTGGGCCAACCACGAGGCCTTCCAGGCGGCGCTCTCCCGCGGCGAGACCAGCTTCGGCACGGCCAAGACGGTGGAGGCCATGGAAGCGGTGGTCCGCAACACCCTCATCCAGACCACGCTCTCGGTGGTGTTCGTGACGCTGGCGATCATCGTCATCATCACGGCCATCATTGCCAGCATCCGGTCCTTCCGTTCGGATGGCGCCCCGAGCGCCGAGGATCCCGCCGTCGCATCCCGGACCTTCGCTCCGGCGGGCTTCCTGGCGACGCCGGCGGAAAAGGAGATTGCCGCCCAGTGGCAGTCGCTGCCGGGGGAGGACCGGCCGGCAAAGCGGGCGGCGCACTCATGAGCGCCGGCGTCGCGGTCCGCCAAAGCGTGGCCGGTTTCGTGCGGTTCTTCCGGGACGTGATGGGGGAGGACGCGTACCGCAAGTACACGGACTTCCACGCCGGGTCCGGCTGCACCTCGCCCTTGATGAGCGAGCGCGAATTCTGGCGGGACAAGATGGACCGGCAGGACGCCAACCCGGAGGGCCGCTGCTGCTAGCTTCGGCCACCCGGTCCAATCGAACGTACGACGGCGGTACCGCAGTTGAGTCAATCAGCTGCGGTGCCGCCGTCGTTGTTTCCTTTTGTTGCCGGTCCGCTGGCCCGGTGCCCCTGAAAAAGCGCCAAAACGGCGGGGAAAACCCGGAAATCCGACTACCCGCGGGGCAACCGCCGGCAACCGTGAGAGCATTAATGCCATGACTGAACAGAGCGGATCCTCCGACCGCCCCGTGGCGGCTCCGGGCGCGCCCGTGGGACAGAAGTCAGAGCAGAAGTCAGAGCAGACGCCGGCTGACGACGGCACGGCCCCCTCCGCGGCAGCACCCCACCCGGCGGATGAGCACCCCGCCGACAATGCTTCCGGGCACGGCAAGGGCAAGGGCGGTCCGGCCAAACTCAACGAGCTGGTGGACGAGCCGGCTAAGGTCATGCGGATCGGCACCATGGTCAAGCAGCTGCTTGAAGAGGTGCGCAACGCGCCCCTGGACGATGCCGCCCGCAACCGGCTGGCAGAAATCCATGACCGGTCCCTGAAGGAGCTTGAGGACGGGCTTGCCCCGGAACTGGTGAGCGAGCTGCACCGGATCAATCTTCCGTTCACGGACGATTCCACTCCCACCGACGCCGAACTGCGGATTGCGCAGGCCCAGCTGGTGGGCTGGCTCGAAGGGTTGTTCCGCGGCATCCAGACGGCCATCGCCGCCCAGCAGACCGCCACGCACGCAGCCGGCCGCCTGCAGCTGCGCCAGCTGCCGCCCGGAACCGTCCTGGCGCCGGGAGTGGTTATTGGAGACGACGGGGAACCGCACCGGGCCCAGGGGCCCCAAGGGGCCGGCAGCCCGCGGCAGGAACCGCAATCAGGCCCCGGCCAGTACCTGTAGGACGCAGATGGCACTTTTTGCAGCCGCCCGGCAGGGGCGGAAAGATGACGTGGAGCTCGGCAAGGGCGTCTGGCGGCGTGCACACGACCGTTTCACGCGCGGCCTGGACCGGTATTACCAGATGCTGGAAGGCGTCGAGGATGATGCCATCTACAACGAGCTGGTGACCGTGGCGAATGACCTCGCGGGTCTGCTGCCGCGCGTCCGGGAGGTCTGCACCTCCGCGCAGCGGAAACTGCCCAGCACCGGCCAGAACATTCCCGGGGCGCTCACCGCGGTGCACCGCGCGTTGTCCCGCAGCGGAAATTCGCTGGCCGCTGCTGCGGAGGCCGCGGCCATGTCCCGGCTCGAAGGGGAGCGCTGGGGGATCGCGTCGGCAGGCCTGGACAATGTCCGGCGCCGCGCGGAACTGGTGCAGGAGGACGTGATGGAGGCAGAACGCGCCCTGCTCAGCGCCCAGGAAACAGGGATTACGAGAAAGTAGTAATAAGCCTTTCGCGAAAAAACCTGCTTAAGTAGGGAAAAAAGATTTCCAAACCGGGAATACGTTACGCAGTGTTTTCGCGCTGAGCTTATCCGCTTTGTCCTGCCCGGCAACCGGGCAAGGATGAGGACATGACTACATCACCGGTACTGACTTTCAATGACGGCAACACCATCCCCCAGCTCGGCTACGGCGTGTGGCAGGTTGAGGACGAGGTTGCCGAAAAGGTAGTGGGACAGGCGTTCGAGGTTGGCTACCGCCACATCGACACGGCCAAGATCTACGGCAACGAAGCCGGTGTCGGCCGCGCCATTGCCGCCACCTCCGTTCCCCGCGAGGACATGTTCATCACCACGAAGGTGTGGAACGCGGACCAGGGCTACGAAGAAACCCTGAAGGCCTTCGACGCCTCCATGGAGCGCCTCGGCCTGGAAACCCTGGACCTGTACCTGATTCACTGGCTGCAGCCGAAGCAGAACAAGTACGTAGACACCTGGAAGGCGCTGGTTGAGCTGCAGAAGCAGGGCCGCGTCAAGTCCATCGGCGTCTGCAACTTCACCAAGGAAGCCCTGCAGGAGATCATCGACGCCACCGGCGTCGTCCCGGTCCTGAACCAGGTCGAAACCCACCCGTACCTGAACCAGGCCGATCTGCGTGCCTTCGAGGCCGAGCACAACATCCTGCACGAGTCCTGGTCCCCGCTGGGCTCCGGCAAGGGCCTGCTCGAGGATCCCAAGCTCGTCGAAATCGCCGCCAAGTACGACGGCGCCACCCCGGCACAGGTTGTCATCGCCTGGCACCTGGCCCTGGGCAGCATCGTTATCCCCAAGTCCGTCACGGAATCCCGCATCCGCGAAAACTGGGAGGCACTGAACCTCACGCTGAGCAATGAGGACATCGAGGCCATCAACGCCCTCGACAACGGCACCCGTTACGGCGCGGATCCGGCCACGGCCGACTTCGCCTAAGCCCAAGGGCTAAGCATGCAAAAGGCGCACGTTCTTCGGAACGTGCGCCTTTTGCGTTGAAAAGCTAGGCGGCCACCGGCTCCAGGGGAGCGCGGACGGGCCAGTCCTGGTCTTCAAGGATCACCTGCGCGCAGCTGCCGGTGGATACATTGACCACAATCGGTGCCAGCAGGTTCACTGTGGTTCCGTCGAGCGTGGGATTGGCGACCACGAGTACGACGGCGTCCTCCGGGGTTTCCAGTTTCAGCTGGCGGCGCTGCTCGTCGGTGATTTCCGGATGGTACTGCGGCAGATACACGGCCGCGTCGAGGACAAACAGCCGGTGGGCGGCCACGGTTCCTGTAGAGCTCATGGCGTACAGGCCGCTGGCACCGTCAATGTCGTCCAGACGGAAGTCCACGTCCGGCGCGAACCCCGGAGGCGGTGCAAGGAAGGTCAGGACCGTGCTCATCGCAGGAAGTCCATCAGGGTGGGCTGCAGGGCCCGCGCCGTCACAGAGAGTGCCGACTGGTACGCGACTTCCTGCAGCTTCATGTCCAGGATCACCTTGGCGGTGTCCAGGTCCTCGATGCCGGAACGGCGGCTTTCAAGGCTGACGGACTGGTCCAAAAGAGCATCCTTCGCTTTCAAGGTGGCGGAGTGGCGCACTCCGAGGCCGGTGTGTTCCACCAGCACGGTGCTTGCCGCGGCGTCGATTCTCCCCAGGAACCCGCTGACGTCCTTGCCGGACTCCAGCCCGGCCACGAGGTCATCGACCACCCGGAAGACGGAGGCATCCCCGGTGCCGAAGACGGCCGCGCCGTTGGTGTCCACCTGCATTAGCGTGCCGCTGTCCAGCCGTCGGGAGGTTGGTACGCCGTTACCGGTGTAGGTGTAGGAACCGTTCGCCGAGGTGAAGGCAGCGCCGGCGTCGGAAGTGCCGGCAAAGACCGTCCGGCCCATGAAGGTGGTGTTGGCCTCGCGCAGCAAATCGGATTTCAGGCCGGTCAGTTCGACGGCGATGGCCTTGCGGTTGTCCGGAGTCAGCGCGCCGTTGGCGGCGCTGATAGTGAGGTCCTTGACCCGGTTCAAAATATCCGTGGTGTTGCTGAGGGCGGTGTCGGTGACGCTCAGCCAGCCCTCGGCGTCGTTGAGGTTGGAGGCGTACTGGGTGTTGGCGCGGATTTCCGCCCGAACCTTGAGCGCACTGGCCGTAGCACCCGGGTCGTCGGAGGGCCGGGAGATAGCCGAGGAGGAGCTGACCTGCTCCTGCAGCTTGGTCATCCGGGACATGCTGGCCTGCAGATTCTGCTGGGCTGCGCGGGCCATGGTCTGATTCGTGGTGCGGGTGATCACGATTACCTTCCAACAATTCCGGTGCGGTTGATGAGGGTGTCCAGCATTTCGTCAATAGCTGTCATAACGCGGGCGGCACCCTGATAGGCCTGCTGGTACATCAACAGGTTCACGTTTTCCTCGTCCAGGTCCACGGAGGCATTGGAGAGCTGCTGGTCCACTGCGGAGGAGGCAGCGACGTCGGCCAGGGTGGCCTGCTGCAGTTCGGCGCGGCTGAGGGAAGCGGTGGCTGTGACGAAGGTGCTCCACACGCTGTCGGCTGAGCCCGGCTTGGACCCCAGCTGGGAGATCTGGTCCGCCAGGCTGCCGTCCAGACTTCCCTTGCCGGCAGCGGTCGGGAAGCCGGCGGCGATGCCGGAGGCGTCGGTCGGAAGAGCCTTCAATGTGGTGGCGGCCGGGCTGCCCACGGCGAAGAAATCCCGGTTGGTTGCACCGGTGGTGGTGGCTCCCTGCCGGTGCAGTTCATTGACGGTCCCGGCCAGCGCGGAGGCGACGTCGTTGTAGGAGGCCGCGGCCGTGGCCAGCGTCCCGCCTTTGGCTGCCGGGGTCAAAAGGGACACAGCGCCGGCGATTTCGCCCTTTCTGATGCCCGCGGAACCGGGGCGGTCCGTCCAGGCCACCACCGTCTCCGCCGCGTCCGTCATGGAACGGCCGCCGGAGACGGTGAGGGAACGTGCGGACGTGCCCGAGACCAGCGCATTGCCGTCAATTAGGACATCCACCATGCCGCCGGAGGATTCCCGGACGGTTGCTCCGGTCAGCGCCGAGAGGGTGGTGGCCACGGCATTGCGCTGGTCCACCAGTTCGTTCGCTGATCCGCCGGACGCGAGCGTGGACCGGATGGTGCCGTTGAGGTTGGCGAGCAGTGCCGCGCCGGCATTAACCTCGGTGACCATGTCGTTGAGTCCGCTGCGGGTGCTGGTCCACTGCTCGGCCACCCCGTTGTAGCCGGCGCCGATCTGGGCGGCGACGGCGGTGGCTGCATTCAGCAGTACGGCGGCGGCTGAGTTGTCGCCGGGCTTGTTCGCCACCCCCTGCCACGCCGCCGACAGGGACTGCAGCGAGGCGGAGAGGCCCTTGGTGCCGGGCTCGTTGAAGCTGTCTTCCAACTCGAGGAGGGCATTGGCGCGGACAGCGGAGTAGCCCGCCGCTGCTGCGGTGCTGCGGACCCGGGTATCCAGCTGGAGGCTGCCCAGCCGGGCAACGGAGTCCACCGAAACGCCCTGGCCCACCCCGGTGCCCGCGGCAAACGGGCCGACGGGGGCGAGCGGGGCAGCAGCGGAAGTGTTCAGCCGCTGGCGGGTATAGCCGGTGACATTGGCATTGGCCACGTTCTGGCCGACTACGTCCAGGCCCTTTCGTGCGGCGGAAAGGCCGGTGTAGGCCGTGTTCAGGCCGCTGAAGGTGCTCATTGTCTAGGAGTCCCTAACGTCAAATGCTCTGGTCAACCAGCCGGGCGGCTGACATGCGGGTGGCCGAGGTGCCGGCCGCCGTGTAGGTGTTTGCCTCGGGATTCAGTCCCGCCAGTGTTTCCTGGGCGGACCGTGCTGCAGCGCGCAGGAACTGTTCGTTAATATCGCGCAGTTCGCGGATCTTCACGGTCAGCTCCGTCATGGCCTGCAGATGGGCGTTGAAGATTTCCGTCCAGGGGCCGGCGGGTGCCGCGGCCACTAATTCGCGCAGGGTCGCATCTTCGGAGGTGCCCCATTCGACGGCGAGGCCGGCGACGGCGACGGCCCGGCCGAGATCGGCGGCGCGGAGCCGCTCGAGGACCTGTTCAACCTCACGGGTGGCGTGCGTCAGCCATTTGGTTTTTCCGGAGGTAAGCAGCAGTTGTTCTTCTTCGAGCTTGAACACAAGAAGTTCCAACAATTCACGCTCTTCCCATAGAAGGGCCGAGAGTCTCTGGGTACCCATGCCTGGCTCACCTCCTAGGTAGTGCACTGAATATCTCTGGTACGGAATAAGACGTCTGATTCCAGGCCCCAACCTGCGGCAAAAGTCTTCGGATTGGCGGGCATATTCCAATATGTCCGCCACAAAACACTATCGGCCGGTTCATCTTGAATGTTAGTGGTATGTTTCAGCTAAAGCGCTCGAGAGTGGATTCACCAGCGGACTCAGCCACTGACCACTAAGCCAGCGCGTTTAACGGTTGCAGTTGGGGGACTGTTGGGGAACAAGGACTTGGGGGTCCAAAAATGAATCATTCTGCACGTAATGCCATGGTGGTGGAAAATCTGCCATTGGTCGGTTATCTCGTATCCGAAGTCTGCGCCAAGGCCACGCACCTCTCGCGTGACGACCTGGCCTCCGTCGGGTCCATTGCCCTGATAACGTCGGCCGCTTCGTTCGACCCGAATCTGGGTGTGCCTTTCGGCGCTTATGCCCGGCGCCGCATCATCGGAGCGTTTGCCGACGAGATGCGCTCCAATGACTGGGCCACCCGCTCGGCCCGCCGTCGGATCAAGGAAACCCTCGCGGTGAAGGAAACCCTGACTGCCGCCCTGGGCCGCACCCCGAACGTGGACGAAATCGCCTCCGCTTTGGGTGTGGATCGTATGGTGGCCGAGGATGCCCTTTCCGACGCATCCCGCACAGTGTGCAGCCTGGACGAGTCCGTGGCTGACTTCCTCGTCGCTGATATGCCGTCGCCGGAAGGTTCCCTCCTGGCTTCGGAACGCCTGAAGTACCTGCAGGCCGCCGTCGCCGCCCTGCCGGAGAAGATGCGGTACGTCATAGAGGAGATCTACTTCCACGACCGCACGGTCAAGGAAATAGCCGAAGAGCTGGGCAGCACCCACTCCGCCGTGTCCCAGCAGCGCGCAGAGGCCGTCCGCCTGCTCCGTGACGGCCTGGGCACGCATTACTCCGACACCAGTGCCGCACCGGAACTCCAGTCCCGGATTGCCCCGGCCCGCCGCAATGCCTACCTCACCTCGGTGGGGGACCGTACCGCCGGCGGTATTACACGGCACCATCTGGCACCGGTTTTTCCCGGAACGCAGGGGCTGGTCCCCGGGCTGCCCGGCCGGCCCGTGACGTTCAAGCCGGCCGCTTCCTAGGCTTTCCGCCGCCGTAAATCTTTATTTCAAATTCTTTTCCCAAACTGCTAACACCCCTTGGTGCTCCGCCGATAACTAGTGGTGTAGGCCCATGGATGGGCCTGCGAACACAGCCCACTCACGGAGGAATACATCATGGGTTTCACAATCAACACCAACACCGCGGCAACCAACGCCTACCGCAACCTGAACATGAACCAGAATGCACAGGCTAAGTCCCTGGAGAAGCTTTCCAGCGGCCTGCGCATCAACCGTGCTGCCGATGACGCAGCCGGCCTGGCCATCTCGGAAGGCCTGAAGAACCAGGTCAGCGGCATGACCGTTGCAGCCCGCAACGCCCAGGACGGCATCAGCGTCATCCAGACCGCTGAAGGCGCCCTGACCGAGGTCCACTCCATCCTGAACCGTATGCGCGACCTCGCGGTGCAGGGCGGTAACGACTCGAACAATGCTGAGTCACGCGCCGCGATCTCGACGGAAGCGAATGAGCTGGGCAAGGAACTCAACCGCATCGTTTCAGGTACCAACTTCAACGGCATCAACCTGCTCGACGGCACCGCCGGCTCGGGAACTGACAAGGGCATCATCAACGTTCAGGTTGGTGCGGGCGGAAGCGCCGCCGACACCATCGCAGTGAAGCTCGGCAACGTCACCACCAGCCTGATGGGAACCACGTTTGACGCGACCACCGGCGTCGGGACAGCGACGACCGAGTCCTTTGGTGCCGCAGCCGGTGCCACGGCGTTCAAGGTAGGGACCACTGCGGAAGCAGGGGTAACGATCAAGAGTCTCGATGCGGCCATCAAGGCCATCTCCGGCCAGCGCTCCGAGCTGGGTGCTTCCCAGAACCGGCTGGAATCAGTAACCAAGTCGCTGAACGTTTCCGTCGAGAACCTCTCCGCTGCCAAGTCCCGCATCACCGATACGGACATGGCTCAGGAAATGGCAAGCTTCACCCGCTCGCAGATCCTGTCCCAGGCCGGCACCGCAATGCTGTCCCAGGCCAACCAGATGAACAGCGGCGTGATGCAGCTCCTGCAGTAGTAAGTAAGCACCACCAGTAACACCGGCAGGTAAATGGCCGCTGGCGGCGGAGGCAGATGACTTGGACCTCACAGCCTCCGCCGTCAGCCCAGTACCTGCCGTTCCCATGTCCGGGCCCGGCCCGGTCAGCGCAGCACAGAAGCAGAAGGAGCGGGCATGGCAGGCATAGACGGCATCACCACCGGTACCGACACCACGGCCATGATCGCCCAGCTGATGGCGGTGGAAGCCCGCCCGCAGGCAATGCTGAAGCAAAAAGTCAGCTCCAGCCAGACCTTCGTTACCGCACTGCAGAACCTGAACGCCAAGATCGCCTCCCTGGCGGAGAGCGCCGGCAAGGTGGCAAAACCTGCCGGAACAGATCTCTACTCTGCCACCGCATCCTCGGACAAGGTCACCGTCGTTACCAAGCCGGGGGCAGCCGCAGGTGCACTGGACATCCGCGTCGACAGGCTCGCCACCGCCCAGGTATCCCTCTCCGGAGCCATGGCGGCCTGGCCCAACGGCGACGCCCTGTCCATTTCCGCGGACGGCACCATTACCGAATTCGACACCGCGGGCAAGAGCCTGGACGAGGTCATCAACACCGTCAACAAGGCCAACCTCGGCGTCACGGCCGTGAAGATCGCCGCCGGCAGCGTCGACGGCGTAGCCCAGTACCGCATGCAGTTCACCGCCACCGCCACCGGCAGCGAGGGTGCGTTCAGCATTTCGCACAACGGCACGGACCTTGGCAATATCCGACCCGCCCAGGACGCGCAGGTCACCCTGTGGGCAGGGGTAGCCGGCGCGGAAACTCTCATCACGTCCGCCACCAACACCTTCGCGGATCTGCTCCCCGGGGTGGATGTCTCGGTCAAGGAAGTCTCCGCCGCCCCGGTCACCGTCAGCGTGAACCGCGACGAGAAGGCCGTCACCGATGTAGCGGCGAATCTCGTGGCCGGTCTGGTGGACGTCTTCAGCTACATCAACCGGAACTCCGCCGTCAGCGTGTCCACCGCCGACGGCACCACCAAAGCCTCCGGCGGCCAGTTCACCGGTGACTCGGGGGTGCGGGCGCTCAAGGACACGATCATGCGGGCCGCCACGTCCCCGGTGGACGGCCGGTCGCCGTCGGAAATCGGCATCGTCATCACCAAGGACGGCACGGTGGAATTCAATGCCGACAAGTTCGCCGCCGCCCTGAAAGCCGACCCGGAAAAAACCCAGGCCGCCCTGCAGACCATTGCCTCCCGGGTAGAGACCGCCGGCAAGCAGATCTCGGACAAGTACGAGGGCAGCATCACCCTGCGGATCAAGGGCCAGGAGAGCGAAGTCAAGTCCCTGAACACGCAGATTGCGGACTGGGACCGCCGGCTGTCATCCCGGCAGGCCACACTGACCCGGACCTGGTCCACCCTCGAAGTCACGCTCGGCAAGCTCAACAGCCAAATGGACTGGCTCACCTCCCAGCTGGATTCCTTCTCCGCCTCCTCGAGTAAGAAGTGAACGTGAACTACTCAATGGCCGCCAAACGGGCCGAATACGCCCGCAACGCGGTAATGTCGGCCTCCCCGGCCCGCCTGCTGACCATGCTGTATGACCGCCTCCTGCTGGACCTGACCCGCGCGGAAACTGCGCAGCAGCAGGCCGACTGGGCCGTGGCATCCGAGAACCTGATCCACGCGCAGGCCATCATTACCGAGCTGCTGGGTACCCTGAAAACAGATGTGTGGGACGGCGCGGAGAACCTGCAGGCGATCTACACGTACTCGTTCTCCACCCTCGTGAGTGCCAACGTGGGCCGGAACGCGAAGCTCACCCGTGAATGCATCGACCTGCTGGAGCCGCTCCGCGTGGCCTGGCACGACGCCGCCGCGCAGCTTCCCGCAGCCCAGCCGGCACCCGGAGCCGGTGCAGTCCCCGCCGCCGCCGGCGCTAGGGGAGCGATCCTCGGTGTCGGCTGAACCGGAAGAGCTGTACCGCACCCCCGGGGAGCTGGCCAACCTGGCGCTCTGGGGAACCGTCCTCACCCAGCTCGAAGACAACCTGGAAACCTTCCTCGAAGGCACCGTTGCGGAACAGGCCCGCGAAGCGGCCGCCGATTGGGATCCGCCGGCCGAGCTCGGACCGCTCCCGGAAGCACTGATGGTCCGCGCCCGGCTGCTGTCCAAGGCACAGTCCCGTGCCTACGCACAGCTGCGGAACGAATCACGGACCAACCGCAAGCAATCTCTGCTGATCAGCAGCGTGACCGGTCCGGCGCCGTCAGCCGTTTACCTGGAAGTGGACGGCTAAAAGCAGCTGGAATGCAAGGCTGCTTACTTTTCCCTTAACCCATACCCGGCAAAAACGGAAAAATTACTCGGTTATGACTTACGCATTCGCAAAATGTGCCGATAACAATTAGTGAGCACGGATAGCTCATGTAAAAGGCCACGGATCGGCCGCACTGTCCCTTTAGCGAAACCTGGGTTCACACTGTGTTCGATTCCGTATCCTCCATTGCGCTTCAAAGCGCACTGGACGGCCTTGCCCTCCGCCAGCGGACCATTGCGAGCAATATCGCGAATGTGAACACGCCCGGATATCAGGCCCAGCGCGTCACCTTTGAGGACGCCCTCGCTAAATCAGTAAAAGCCGGCAGCGGCGCAGTTGCGCCCACCACTGAGCGTTCCCTTGAACCCACCCGCCTGGACGGCAGCAACGTCAACCTGGACACCGAAACGTTGTCCAACATCGACACGGTGCTGCGCTACCAATTCGCCACCCAGGCCGTCGGTGGAGAAGCCAACTCCCTGCGCACCGCACTGAGGACCAACTAATGACTTTCGATGCCATCGGCATTGCCGCCACCGGACTTACCACCCACCGCAAGTGGCTTGACGCAGTCTCCGACAACCTGGCCAACGCCAACAATGTCTCCAGCACCGACGGTGCTGCCTTCCAGGCCCGCTACATCGTGGCGCAGGAAGGACCGAATGGCACCGGAGTGGAGGTTGCCGGCGTCCAGTACGGCGACGCTGAAGGCCGGGTGGTGTACCAGCCCGACCACGCCCTGGCCGACGCCGAAGGCTATGTCCGCTACCCGGACATTGACCTCTCGGAGCAGATGGGCAACCTGATCCTCGCCCAGCGCGGCTATGAAGCCAATGCGGCCGTGGTTGACCGTGCCAAGAGCACCTACGAAGCAGCACTCCAGATTGGACGCTCCTAATGCCCGTTCCCGCCATCGCCGCCGTCAGCGGCACCACCCCGACGGGTTACGTGGACGCCGCCAGGCCTGCCGCCGCCACTGACGGTTCCTCCTTTGCCACGCAGCTCACCGGAGCCGTGGACGGCATCACCGAGCTGCAGTCCACCTCCAAGACGCTCGCCGTGCAGGCAGTCACCGGGGATCTGGATGACATCCATGCCGCCACCATCGCCTCCACCCGGGCGTCCGTCACCTTGGAACTTGTTGCCGCCGTGCGGAACAAGGGCGTTGACGCGTTCAACGAAATCATGCGGATGCAGGCCTGATGCCCGGTCCCCTGAGCGCGATGACCGGTCGCGTAGGCAAGACCGTTGGCCAGTTCACCCTGGCGCAGAAGACCATTGCCATCATCGGCATTGCCGTGGTGGCCCTCGGCATCGCCCTGCTCACGTCGTGGCTGACCAAGCCGGCGTACACCCCGCTGTTCTCCGGTCTCGAAGCCACGGATGCCAACAGCATTGTTGAACAGCTCAAGACCGACGGCGTGCCCTACGAGGTAGCCGACGGCGGCGGAACCATCATGGTTCCCGAGGAACACGTGTACGACCAGCGGCTCAAAGCCGCCGGCGCCGGCCTGCCGTCCGAATCCACCGGCGGCTATTCGCTGCTGGACGAAATGGGCGTGACCTCCTCCGAATTCCAGCAGTCCGTCACCTACAAGCGGGCCCTGGAAGGCGAAATCGCCAAGACCGTCGGTGCCATCGACGGCGTGAAGAACGCCTCAGTGCAGCTGGCCATCCCGGAAGACACCGTCTTTGTCTCCGAAAAGGTTGATCCCACCGCCTCGGTGTTCGTGGAAACGCAGAGCGGGAGCACCCTCAGCTCCGACCAGGTGCAGGCCATTGTGCACCTGACCTCGGCCTCGGTGGACGGTATGCAGTCCACCGATGTTGCCGTAATCGATGCCACCGGCACCGTGCTCTCCGCCGTCGGCACCGGAGCCATCGGCTCAGCCGACAAGCAGGCCACCGACTATGAACAGCGCATCACCGCCTCCGTGCAGACCATGCTGGACCGCGTCGTCGGTCCCGGCAACGCCACGGTAGCCGTGGCAGCGGACATGAACTACGAATCCGCCAACCGCGTGGAGGAATCCTTTACCGCACCGCAGGACACCCCCGCGCTGAACGAAGCCACCAGCACCGAGGAATACACCGGCGGTGCCGAAGGCGGAGCCGCAGGCATCCTCGGGCCGGACAACATTGCCGTGCCCAACGGAACCAGCGACGACGGCGCCTTCCGCTCGGAAACCAGCACCAGAAACAACGCCGTGAACAAGGTGACCGAAACCCGGGAGATCCCGGCTGGTTCCCTGAACCGCCAGACAGTCTCCGTAGCGCTGAACACCAATGCGGCCGCCGGATTGAATGTCGCGGACCTGGAAGCACTCGTTGCGACCGCCGCCGGCATCAACGCCGAACGCGGCGATGAAATCACCGTGGAAATGGTCTCCTTCAACGCGGACGGCGCCACCAGCGCCCAGGATGCCCTGGCCGACGCACAGGCGGCGGAAGAAGCCGAACGCCGCGCACAGATGCTCCAGATGGGCATCATCGTGGCAGGTATTGTCCTGGTGCTCATCCTGGCGCTCGTCGCCTACGCCATGCGCTCCCGCCGGCAGAACCGCGAAGCCATCGACATCGGCGAACTGCCGGAGCTGGACCCGCTGGCGCCGCCTACGGCATTGGCGATGCTTCCCGAGCCGGCTGTGGTTCCGCTGGACACCGCATCGATGCAGATTGTCGCCGCTGCCACCGACCATGAGCGCAAACGCGCGGAACTCGATGCCCTTGCCGCCCAGGACCCGCTGCGGACTGCGGATTACCTGCGCAACATGATGGATGAGAGCCGGGTATGACCGAACTCGCCACCGCCACGGTCGGAATGCCGGCCGCCCTGGCCGCCAACGCCAAGGCGCGCCAGGAGCAGGCCGGAACCGCGGAGCTTACCGGTGTCCAGAAGGCGGCAGTGGTTCTGATGCAGCTGGAAACCTCTCGGGCCGCCGTGGTGATGCAGCAGTTCACCGAGGCTGAGGCCCAGACCATTGCCGCAGAGATTGTCCGGCTTAAGCGAATCGACCCGGCCATCGCCGAGGACACCCTGAACGAGTTCTACGACATGACCGCGCGGGGCGGGAGCCGGGCGCTCGGCGGACGGGACCGTGCCATGGGCCTGCTCCAGGCGTCCTTCGGCATTGAGCGCGCCTCCGGCGTGATGGAACGCCTGAGCTCCTCGGCAGCAGGACGGTCCTTCGAATTCCTCGAAAGTGCGGAACCGGGCCAGGTGATCTCGCTCCTCGACGGGGAGCTCCCGCAGACAATTGCCCTGGTCCTCGCCCACATGCGGCCCCAGCGCGCGTCAGCTGTGCTCACCGGCCTGAACGCCGATCTGCGGACCGATGTTGCGCAGGCAATCGCTACCATGTCCCGCGCCACCCCGGAAGCGGTGCGCGTGGTCGCCGAAACACTGAAAACTCGGGCGTCTGCGCTCGGAGCCTCCCGAGAGGCAGCAGACACGATCGGCGGCGTCCAGCCGCTGGTCGAGATCATCAACCGCTCCGACGCCGGCACGGAACGTGCCCTCCTCGAGGCACTGGAGGAACGCGATCCCGACCTCGCTGAAGAGGTGCGTTCACGCATGCTGACCTTCGCCGACCTCGTCAAGCTCGAACGCCGCGACGTTCAGCTGGTGCTGCGCGGCATCAGCGTCGGCACGCTGGCCCTGGCGCTGAAGGGTGCCACCGAGGCGCTCCTCGAGGTCATCCGGTCCAACGTTTCCGAACGCAACCGCGAACTCCTCGACGACGAAATCAAGGCAGCCGGTCCGGCACGGCTGTCACAGGTCGAAGAGGCCCGGGCCAACATTGTCCGGGCCATCCGGGAAATGGAAGCCCAGGGTGTCATCGAGGTGCACCGCGCGGACGAGGAGGAATATGTCTACTGACGAGCAGACGTTCTCCCGCCTGGTCTACACCTCCCTGGGCGCCACGGACGAAGCGCACCTCAACGCGCAGGTGGAGGCCCGCGGGCATGCCGCCGGCTACACGGCCGGCCTTCGCGCCGCCGCCGCGGACACCGACCTGCTGCGCCGCACCCTGCAGGAACAGTACGAGGACGAAATGCGCCGCGGACAGGAGCGCCTCAACCGGAGCCTTTCCGCACTCAACTCCGCCGTTTTCAGCCTTGAGGGCCGCACCGTTGCCCTGATCACCGATGTCCAGGACACTCTGGCCGCCGCCGCTGTTGATCTGGCCGAAGCACTGCTGGGCCGGGAACTCGCCTCCGGCGACACCTCCGCCCGTTCAGCGCTGGCCCGTGCCCTCGAAGGCGTAGACACGGATCTGGTCCAGCGCGTCCGCATGCATCCGGTGGACCTCGCGTCCCTGGACGAAGACACGCTGCGCCGTGCCCGGGTCGAGTTTGTGGGCGACGCCGGCCTGCAGCGGGGTGACGCCGTCACCGAGTTCCCGGACGGCTATCTGGACGCCTCGCTGGCCTCCGCCGTCGAACGTGCCCGCACCGCACTGCTGGGGGAGGCATCATGACCGCCACCACCTGGCGCCCCCGCGCCGACCGTTTTACGGCAGCCCTGCGCTCCGCCGCACCGCAGCGCATTGGACGTGTGTCCTCCGTCTTGGGGCTGAGCATTGAGATTGCCGGCCTGGACTGCGGCGTGGGCGAGCTGGTGTCCATCGGGCACCCCGGCTCCGAGGTGGACGCCGAAGTCGTTGCCGCCACGCGTGAAGGAATCCGCTGCATGCCTTTCGGCCGGCTCACCGGTCTGACAGCCGGAACGCCGGCCCGTTCCAAGGGCACACCGCTGCTGGTGCCCACCGGCACCGGGTTGTTCGGCCGGGTGCTGGACGGCCTGGGCCGGCCCATCGATGGAAAAGGCCCGCTGCAGGTGGAGGCCATGGTTCCGCTGGACCATGAAACCCCGTCCGCGATGCTGCGTGCCCGGATCGACACTCCGCTGCAGCTGGGCGTCCGGGTAATGGACACCCTCACCACCGTGGGGCGCGGCCAGCGTATGGGCCTGTTCGCCGGCTCCGGCGTCGGCAAGTCCTCGCTGCTGTCCATGATCGCCCGCGGCACGGATGCGGAAGTGTCCGTGATCGCCCTTGTGGGGGAGCGCGGCCGTGAAGTCCGCGAGTTCCTCGAAGACGACCTGGGCGCCGAGGGCCTGGCACGGTCCATCGTGGTGGTCTCGACATCGGACGAACCTGCGCTCATGCGCCTGCGTGCCGCGTTTGTGGCCACTCGCATTGCCGAATCCTTCCGCGACCGCGGCGCCGACGTCATGCTGATGATGGATTCCCTGACCCGCGTGGCCATGGCCCAGCGCGAAATCGGCCTGTCCGTGGGCGAACCGCCGGCCACCCGGGGCTACCCGCCCTCCACCTTCTCCCTGCTCGCGCAGCTGCTCGAGCGCGCCGGCACCGGCGAACGCGGATCGGTCACCGGCATGTACACCGTGCTGGTGGACGGCGATGACCACAACGAGCCCATTGCCGACAGCGCCCGGTCCATCCTCGACGGACACGTGGTCCTGGACCGCAAGCTCGCCGTCGCCGGCCACTTCCCGTCCATCGACGCCCTGGCCTCGATCTCCCGCGTTGCCTCCCGCGTGAACCCGCGGGAACGCAGCGACGCGGCATCGATGCTGCGTCGGGTGATGGCCGCCCGGAAGGCGGCCCAGGACCTGCTCGACGTCGGGGCCTACCAGCGCGGATCCAATCCGCTGGTGGACGCGGCAGTGGACAACCAGGAAGCGATCAACGCGTTCCTGCAGCAGCGTATGGATGAACAGACTCCGGCGGAGACCGCCTGGGCGCAGCTGCACCAGCTCACCCGGATGCTGGGAGTGTCCTGATGGCCCGGACTTTCCCCCTCGCCGGCCTGCTTCGCCTGCGCCAGCTGCAGCAGGACCGGGCCGCCGGTGAACTCGCTGCAGCCAACCTCCGGATGCAGGAAACGCGGGAAGCCCGTGCCGGGGTGTACAACGCCCTCGAAGCGTCCTTTAGCCAGCCGGTGGATGCTACGACGATGAACGCCATCGCCGCTGCCCGCTCCTCCTCGCGCAGTATGCTCGCGGACCTGAACGCGCTGGGCACGCGCCATGCGGCCGAAGTGGAAGCAGCCCGCACCGAGTTTTCCTCCGCCCGGGCCCGCTCCGTGGGACTGGAAAAGCTGGAAGGCAAGTTCGCCGAGGGTGAAGCCGCCGAGGACCTGCGCACGGAACAAACCATTTTGGATGAACTCGCCGGCTCCGCCTGGCACCGCAGGCAGAAGGAAGCCAAATCATGAGCATGACCGACGCCCTGGGGCGGATCGAAGAAATCCGGAGCACGCTGAGCCAGCTCTCCGGCGCCGCCGCCGTGAAGCCGGCGGCCGCTGCCTCTGTTGCCGTGGCAGCAGGAACAGACGCGGAGTTCGCCTCCACCCTGTCCTCGCTGACCTCCGCGGCGTCCGCCGGTGCCGGGAGCGTTGACGGCGGCACGCCGGCCGGCGCCGCAGCGGACGGCGAGGTGCTCGGCGCGGTCCAGAAATACCTGGGCCTGCCCTATATCTGGGGCGGCAATGATCCCGCACAAGGCCTGGACTGCTCGTCCTTCGTGCAGAACGTCTACAAGGATCTCGGTTACACGCTGCCGCGCGTCACCTGGGACCAGATGAACTCCGGGACCGAGGTTGCCTCCCTCGCCGAGGCCCAGCCGGGTGACCTGCTGTTCAGCCACGACGGCGGACACGTGGCAATCTACCTCGGCAACGGAAAAGCGGTGGACGCTCCGCAGCCCGGGCAGACCATCGCCATCCGTGACGCGTGGGAAACCGACGCCAATCTGACCACCATCCGGCGCATCCTGCCGACGGAATCCGCCGGGGCCTCCGGCACCGGTGCAGCCGACGCCGCCGGTCTCTCCGACCTGGTCGCCTCGGCCCGCGCTGCCCAGGCAGCGATGATGGGATCGGCAGCATGAGCCTCTTCGCCGGCCTGCCACTCCCCGCAGCCACCGCGGCTGTTCCCCGGACAGGTGCCTCGGGGTCCGGCTCTGCCTCGAGCGGTGCAGACCAGTTCGGATCTTCGCTGCAGGAGGCCCTTGCAGCTTCGGCTCCCGGCGCTCCGGCAGCTCCCGCTGGGAAACCGGAGCCCGAACAAAACGGCGCCGATCAGGACGGCGCGGAGAAGGACAAAGAGTCCGCCAGCCCTCTTTCCGTTAGCGCTCCGGGCACCCCTGATCGGAAACCCGACACTGTCTCGCCGCTGCAGTCCGGGACCGGACAGCCCATGCCCGGATCAACCGGGCAGTTCCCGGCTTCGGCGCCGACCAATACGGCCGGCAATCCGGGTGCTGTCCTTGCCGTTCCGGCTGCCGGCCCGATGGTGCGGGATGCCGCCGGCACCCCTTCCGCCGTGGCTGCAGGCCTTGCGGCCGCCGCCCTTGCGGCCACCTCCGTTGCGGGTTCCACGTCCAATGCGGCCGCCGCTGATGCCGGGGGAGTGGCTGAAGCAGGCCCCGCGGCAAATACAGCCGCAGCGGATCCCGCAGTCCCCGGAACTGTGCAGCCCCCGTCCACCGGCGCCTTGGCCAGCGCCGCCGGAAATCCCGGGTCTGCAGCGCCGGTTTCCGCGGCACAGTTTGCCGCCGGAGCCGTTCTTCAGACCGCCGACACCCCGGCCGTTGCCGGCGCAGTTGCCGAGACCGCCGCCGTCGGACCGGTACCGGCCCTTCCCCCGATGCCGCTCTCGCCGGCGGTCTCCGGTGCCGCCGTCGTCCCGGCAGCCGTGCCGGCATCCCCGGTACCGGCAGCTCCCGCGTTGCTGCCCCAGGTGTCCCAGCCGCTGTTTTCCCTGGCGGCAGCTCCGCAGGGAGAGCACGTGATGACCTTGAGCATCACGCCGGACACCCTCGGCCCGGTCACCGTGCGCGCCCACGTGGGTGCTGACGGGGTGCGGATCGAACTCTTCGCACCGTCCGACGCCGGCCGTGAGGCGCTGCGGAGCCTGATGACGGACCTGCGCCGGGATCTTGCGGGGTCGGGAATGAACGCGAACCTTTCACTCTCCGCCCAGGACTCCCCGGGCGGGGAAGCGGAACGCCGGAACGGCGGAACGGACCGGGACGCGGCTCCGGGCACCCCTGCGGACCCCGGGCTGCCGGCGGACTCCGCCCCACGCACTTACCGGCCCGGATTCCCGGCGTCGGCATCGACCATCGATTTCCTGGCCTAGAAAAGGAGACCCCGTGCCCGTAGAAGCAGTAACGGCCCCCGGCGGTATCGCCACCGAGGCGACCACCCGTGCGCCCAAACAAACCATGGACAGTGAGGTCTTTATGCATCTGCTGGTCACCCAGCTGCGCAACCAGGATCCGAGCTCGCCTATGGACACCAACGAGATGATCGCGCAGACCACTCAGCTGGCATCCATGGAACAACTCACCGCCATGGCGAAGATGGATGAAGAGAACTTCTCCCTGCAGATGCGCATCGCCGCCGCTGCCCTCATCGGCCAGACCGTCACCTATACCAACGACGAGGGTGTGTCCGTCACCGGAACCGCCAAATCGGTGTCCTACGCCGCCGGCGTCCCGACCGTCAACATCAACGGCGAGGACGTCCTGCTGGACCGAATCTCCGGCGTCGTCGACGGCGAAGCAGCGCAAACCCCCGACGTACCCAATGCACCCGCAGCAACCGCGTAACCCTTCCTCCCGGCACTACCAAAGCTGAAAGGCGCCACCATGCTTCGCTCCCTTTACTCCGGTATCTCCGGACTCCGCTCGCACCAGACCATGCTCGATGTCACCGGCAACAACATCGCCAACGTCAACACCACGGGCTACAAGGCCACTGCGGTGCAGTTCCAGGACACCCTGTCCCAGCTGACCCAGGGTGCCACCGCCCCGGGCGCCAACAACGGCGGATCCAACCCGGCCCAGGTCGGACTCGGCGTGGTGGTCTCGGGGATCACCACCAACTTCACACAGGGTTCGGCGCAGGCCACCGGCCGGGCCGAGGACCTGATGATCAACGGCGAGGGTTACTTCATCACCCGCCAGGGCGCCACCTCCACCTACACCCGCGCCGGCGCATTCAATGTGGACGGCGACGGCCGCCTGGTCTCGACGGACGGCGGCATCGTCCAGGGCTGGACTGCCAACGCGGACGGCACCCTGAACACCGGTGGTGCAGTGGGCAACATTGTCCTGCCCGACGGCGCCGTTGTCCCGGCAGTGGCCACCGACACGGCAACCATGACCGGAAACCTGCCCTCGGAGACCCCGGAGGGCGGCACAGTTATCCGCGATATGGACACCTACGATGCCAACGGCAATCCGTCAGTAGTTCCCCTGACCTTCACCCGCACCGCAGGCGGCTGGAGCGTCAGCGCAAAGGACGCGGCACCTGTGAACCTTGCCTTTGCCGACGGCGCCCAGCCCGGCGCCAACGCCGACACCATCACTGTCGGCGGTGTGGCCGTGAACCTCACCGGACTCACCAGCTACGCCGGCGTCAGCACCGCCTCTGTCACGGCCAACGGCCGCAGCGCCGGCACGCTGGAGTCCTTCTCCATCGGCAAGGACGGCACCGTGATCGGTTCCTTCACCAACGGCGCCAAGCAGGCCCTCGCCCGCATCGCCGTCGCCACCTTCACCAACTCTGCCGGCCTGGAGAAGGCCGGCAACTCCGGCTACACCGCCACGGCTAACTCCGGGGACCCGGTCATCAGCGGCGCCGGAGAGGGCGGCGCCGGCGGCATCGGCAGCGGCATGCTGGAAATGTCCAACGTGGACCTGTCGCAGGAGTTCACCAACCTGATCGTGGCCCAGCGCGGCTTCCAGGCCAACGCCCGCATCATCACCACCTCGGACGAAGTGCTGCAGGAACTGACCAACCTGAAACGCTAACCGGCATCCCGCCCAAGCAGCGGCTCCTCCTGCACACCCGCAGAAGGGGCCGTTGCGTCGTTAAAGGAGCCGCCCACCAGTGTGTCCGCCGCCGCTATTCCTAACGACGGGGCCGCGGCGGCCGAAAGTAAGGGTGAGGGCCTAATCGAGTCCTGTCGAACCAGCCTGGACGGGTCAATGATTGTTCTTACGCGGCTCAATGACGCTCAGTTTGCGATCAACCCTGACCTGATCGAACGGATCCACTCGAATCCGGACACCACCCTGGTGATGGTCGACGGCGCCAAGTACATCGTGACTGAAAGCCTCCAGGACGTCATCGACCGGATCGCCGGCTACCGGGCCATGGTGATCTCCATGGCGCGGGACATCCCCCCGCAGCCCGCCGGGCGTCCCCTGGAACTGGTTCCCGACGCTCTTTCGGAAAACCCGTCCGGGGACAAAGTATCCGCCGGCAAGACCGTGCCCCAACGCCTTAGGAACGACTAATGGATCCAGCAACAATTATCGGCTTAGTCCTCGCCTTCGGGTCGCTTTACGCCATGATCACCCTCGAAGGTGCCCATGTCTCCGCGCTATTGCTGCCGGCACCGATGATCCTCGTTTTCGGCGCCACCATCGCCGTGGGCCTGGCCGGTGGCACGTTCAAGGACTTCGTGCTGTCCTTCAAGTCCCTGCCCCGCGCTTTCATGGGCAAGACGCCCCGCCCGCAGGAAACCATTGACCGCGTAGTGCTGCTCGCGGAAAAGGCCCGCAGCGAGGGGCTCCTTGCCCTTGAACAGGACGCGGCCGAGGCGGAGGATCCCTTCCTGCGCACAGCCCTGCAGAATATCGCCGACGGTACCGACGGCGAAGAACTGCGGATGCTGCTCGAAGACGAAATCGCCAGCAAGGCGGCCACGGACAAGATTCCGGTGAAGTTCTTCAACAGCCTCGGCGGCTACGGACCCACCATCGGGATTATCGGCACCGTCGTTTCACTCACCCACGTCCTGGAGAACCTCTCCACCCCGGACCATCTGGGTCCCATGATCGCCACTGCCTTCGTGGCCACCCTTTGGGGCCTGCTGTCTGCGAACTTCATCTGGCTGCCCATCAGCACCCGGCTCAAGCGGCTGGCGGAACTTGAAGCGGATGAAATGAACCTGCTGATGGAAGGCGTCCTGGCCCTGCAGGCCGGGAGCCAGCCGCGCCTGCTCGGCGAGCGGCTGCGGGCCCTGGTCCCTTCACACGCCCTGTCGGGGAAAACCGAAAAGGCTGAGCAGACAGACCTGGTCCGGGACGCAGCGTGAGCACCAGCCGCCGGCGTCCCAAACAGCATGAAGAGGACGAGCATCCGGACGAACGCTGGATGGCCTCCTACATGGATATGGTCACCGTGCTGATGTGCATGTTCATCGTGCTTTTTGCCATGTCCACGGTGGATGCAAAGAAGTTCTCCCAGCTGAAGGAGTCACTGGCCACGGGCTTCGGTGCCGAAGAGACCAACACCGTGGATACCGCCGTGGGCGTCATTGTTCCCCCGGAGCAGGTCGATGACGCAGAGGTCATTGAGCCGGAGGCGTCACTGGCTGCCCTGGCAGCGCAGGAGGTCCAGGACCTGACGGAACTGCAGGACGCCATTTACGCCGGGCTGCAGGAAAAGGGCCTGGAAGATGCGGTCCGGTTCGAGATTGACGAGCGCGGACTGACCATCCGTCTGGTCAGCTCCGACATGTTCTTCGATCCGGACATGGCGGACCTTACGGCGCAGGCCGTACAGGTGCTGGATACCGTGGGCCCGGCACTGGCTCCCACCACCTATGAAGTCTCCGTGGAGGGCCACACTGCGCAGGTGCGGCAGTTTGCGGACAACGCCCTGGACTGGGAATTGTCCTCCTCCCGCTCGGTGAACGTCCTCCGGTACCTGGTGTCCAACGGGGGAGTGACCCAGGAACGCATCAAGGCAGTGGGCTACGGTGAATCGCGTCCGCTGACGCCGGGGAAAACGGCGGAGGAGCTGGCACGCAACCGGCGGGTGGACATTGTGGTGCTCTCCGGACAGCGGGAGGACGTGCGCGCACTGATGCCCGCCATCGCCGCCGAAGGACCGCCGGACTCCTGAGCGGCGCCGGCCGCGGCTGCCGGCACGGATCTCCTAACCAGCCGGCGGTGGGTGCCGATAGTTCCCCTTGTGACGGTCCAAGAATCACCTTCCTTAGCTGTGCCCCAAGATGCCAAGCCCGTGATGGCGTATGACTTCAGCCGCCCCACCACGCTTGCCCGTGAACACACCCGGGTGCTGGAAATGGCCTTCGAAACCTTTGCCCGCCAGTGGGGAACGCAGCTCACCGCCAAGGTTCGGGTCCTCTCCCAGGTAACGAGGGAAGAGGTGCAGGTGCTCAGCTACGACGAATATGCCGGGTCGCTGCCGGACAGCACCTGCATGGTGTTGTTCGACGTGGCCGGAATTTCAGCCAAAGCCGTCATCCAGTTCCCCATTCCCGCGGCCCTGACCTGGGTGGGGCACATGCTTGGCGGTACCGGTGCCCAGTCTGCGCCGGAGCGGAAATTCACCCATATCGAGCAGGCCCTGCTGGACAAAATCATGGACGACGCCGTGGAGGACCTGCATTACTCCCTCGGGCACCTGATGACCGCACCGCTGAGTCCGGCCTCGATCCAGTACAACTCGCAGTTCGCGCAGGCCGCCGCCTCCCGGGACGCCATGATTGTTGCCGGTCTGGAGATGGTGGTGGGCGACAGTGCTGCTGCCGCCACCATTGCCATCCCGGCCGCCGCCATCCTTCCCCGGCTGGACCCGCTGGGCGCTCAGTCCAGCACTGCACCGGCAGCGGAACTGGTTCGGATGCAGCTGGCACAGGTGCCCGTGAAGGTCTGCCTGCAGCTGGAACCCATCACCGTGTTACCCGCCATGGTGCTCAATCTTGCCGTGGGGGATGTCCTGAATCTCGGCCACCCCCGCCACCGCCCGCTGAACGTCACCGTTGACGGACAGACGCTGGCGCAGGCAGCCGTAGGAGCCAGCGGGTCGCGCCTGGCCGGCAGCATCGTTCATATCGAGGAGAAGTAACCCATGTCCAGCCCCCACAGCCTGCACGCCGACGCCGTTTCCGCACTGGTGCGCGGCCTGCCCACGCCCCTTGTCCTGGAACCGATCCCGCACACCGGAGCAGGAGTGCCGGCGTCGCACACGGCCACGGCAGTCACCGCATCCTTCGTAGGCACCGAATCGGCGGACCTGGCCCTGGTCCTGGACAGCTCCTCACCGCTGGCCGACGTCGCCGGCACCGACTCGGCGCTCGTCTCGGCGGCTGATGTGCTGCGTCCCTCGCTCGAAGCTGCCAGCGCCACGCTGGGTGTCGGCGTGCTTGGCGAGGCCCGCACCGAGGACGCCTCCGCCCTCTTTGCGGACCCGGACAGCGTCGTCTTCGAACTGCGCTCCCCGGAAGGCACCGCCGGGTGGTTTGCCATTCGGCTGCGGGACACCCCGGGCACCCCGGGCGGGACCGGCGATCCTTCGATCATCGGCAAGATGGGCCGCATCAACAACATCGAAATGGCACTGACGGTCGAGATCGGGCACACCCGCATGTCCGTGCGCGACGTCCTGAATCTCGAACCCGGCCGCGTGGTGGAGCTGGACCGCTCCGCCGGTGCGCCCGCCGACATCCTGCTGAACGGACGGCTGATCGCCAACGGCGAAGTTGTGGTCATTGACCAGGACTACGCCGTACGGATCACGAAGATCCTGGACGTGGTCGAGGGGCTCAATTAGTGGACACCCTGTTTCTGGGACTCCGTGTCCTGGTTTCGCTCGGCGCCGTGCTCGGACTCCTGTGGTTCCTGCAGCGCCGGTTTAGCCGCACCATCGGGTCCGCCGGTACGAACCAGCCCGTGCGCGTGGTCAGCCGCCAGCCGTTGACCCCCAAGACCTCCCTGGTCATGGTGGAAACCGACGGGAAGCGGCTCCTGCTCGGGGTGGCCGAAGGATCGGTGAACCTGCTGCACGCCACGGAGATTCCGGCGGAATCCTCCCCGGATGCCGCCTCCGATGCCGCTTTTGCCGCCTCGCTGAAAGCCGCCGAGGCAGGGCGCCCCTACCCGTCCGGCGCCGTCGACTCCTCCTCCGGGCTGCCGCCGCGCCGCTCCGGGCGCGGAGCGCACGCCCTTGGGCCCATGGCGCCGGTACCCGCCAAGTCTGCCCTGGCCGGCTCCATCCTCGCCCCCGAGACCTGGCGCCAGGCCGGCACCGCCCTGCGCCGGGGACGCAAAGGGTGAGCGCCGCCGTCAATGCGGGCCGGGCCAGGCACGCCCTCACGCTGGCCGCCGCCCTGCTCTTCGCCGTCGCCGCGCTGCTCCTGCTGGGGGCGGCCGCCGGGCACGCCACCACCTTCGATCCGCCGGCTCCGTCGGCGCCCGCTGACCCGACCGCACCCACTGAGCCCGACGACGGCGGCGGGGTGAGCATCGATATCAACGGCCAGGACGGCTCGCCCTCCACCGCGGTGACCACCCTGATCGGCATCACCCTGCTTTCCGTGGCGCCGTCGCTGCTGCTGATGCTCAGCTCCTTCACCAAGATCTTCGTGGTGCTGGCCATGACCCGCAACGCACTGTCGCTGCCGTCAATCCCGCCCAACCAGGTGCTGGCCGGGCTGGCACTGTTCCTCTCCCTGTTCATCATGGCGCCGGTGATCAGCGAGATTAACAGCATCGCCGTGCAGCCCTATCTCGACGGCGACATCAACTTCGACGCTGCCATCGATACCGGGACCGGGCCGCTGCAGCAGTTCATGCTCGCCCATACCCGCGAAGAGGACATTGCGCTGATGACCCGCGCGGCCGGGCAGGAGAACCCTGAAAGCCCCGAGTCCGTTCCGCTGACCACGCTGATCCCGGCGTTTATGATCTCCGAACTGCGGGCAGCGTTCATCATCGGTTTCGTCATTTTCATCCCGTTCCTGGTCATTGACCTGGTGGTCTCCGCCGCCCTGATGTCCATGGGCATGATGATGCTCCCGCCCGTGATGATCTCGCTGCCGTTCAAGATCCTGCTGTTCATCCTCGTGGACGGCTGGGGATTGATCATTACCTCGCTGGTCAACAGCTATCAGGGCGGCACCTAGTGGATACAAACGCCGTCCTGGACATCGCCACGCAGGGACTGTGGGTCGCCGCCAAGCTTTCGGCACCGGTGCTGATCACGGCGCTGGTGGTGGGGTTTGCCATCTCGTTGCTGCAGTCCATCACCCAGATCCAGGAAGTCACGCTTTCCTTCGTGCCCAAGGCCATCGCCGTGGGCCTCGCCCTGCTGGTCTGCGGACACTGGATGATTGCGGAAATGGTGTCCTTCACTCACGAGATGTTCCAGAGGATCCCGTCGCTGCTCGGCGGAGGCTAGATGAACATCACCCTTGACCAGGACTGGATCGAGGCGTTCCTGCTGGCCTCGGTCCGGATGGTGGCCTTCCTGATCATTGCACCGCCGTTCTCCTACAATGCCTTCCCGGCCCGGATCAAAGTCATGCTGGGGCTCGGTCTGGGGCTGGCCATAGCCCCGCAGGTGAGCGAGGGATACAGTGCCCTGGGCACCGGGGCGTTCTTTATGGCCGTCGTGATGGAACTGCTGGTCGGCCTGGTGCTGGGGTTCCTGGTGCTGGTGGTGTTCTCGGCCGTGCAGTCTGCCGGCAACCTGATTGATACCTTCGGCGGCTTCCAGCTGGCCCAGGCCTTCGACCCGCAGTCCATGGTCAACGGCGCCCAGTTCACGCGCGTTTTCCAGATCACCGCACTGGCACTGCTCTTCGCCTCGGACGGGTACCAGCTGATCATCGGCGGGCTGCTGCGCAGCTTCACGGCGCTGCCGCTGACCGGCGGCCTGGATCTGGGTGAACCCGTGGCAGCATTGACCGCCGCCGTGTCGCAGATGTTCCTGGCCTCGGTGCAGATTGCCGGTCCGCTGTTGGTGGTCCTGTTCCTGGCCGACGCCGGGCTGGGCCTGCTCACCCGGGTGGCCCCGGCCCTGAATGCTTTCGCCCTCGGCTTCCCGCTGAAGATCCTGCTGACTCTGTCCCTGGCCTCCATGGTCTTCCTGGCCCTGCCCCGCATTGTGTCCGGGCTGGTCTCCACCATCGAGCGCGCCCTGACGGGGGTGGGATAGATGCCGGAACAGGACTCGGGGGAAAAGACCGAGCAGGCCACCGACAAACGGATGAAGGAAGTCCGGTCCAAAGGCCAGCTCTCCCGCTCGGAGGACCTCACTGCCTGGGTGGGAGTGGGCGCCGCCGCCCTCATGATGCCGGTGACCATCTCTCGCGGTTCCGAGGCCGGCGGGGAGATCCTGGCCGGCGTCGCCACCACCATTGCGAACCCTGACCCCGAGCTGGCCCTGGCCCAGATGGACGAGGGCCTGGGCACCCTGGCCTTCATCCTGGGTCCGCTGCTGGGGGTGGTTGCGGCCGCCGTCCTGCTCACCGCCGCGGTCCAGGGCGGGGTTCACATGAAGAAATTCAAGGGCAAGTTCGAACAGTTCAACCTGGTCGCCGGTGTCAAACGCGTCTTCGGCACCCAGGCCCTGTGGAACGGCGCTAAGTCCCTGCTCAAGACGGCAGTGGTGGGCCTGGTCCTGTACGCAGTGATCCAGCAGCTGATGCCCGTGTTGATGGCTGCCGGCGGGCTGCCGGTCTCGGCCGTCCTGGAAGCGGCAACAGGCGGCACCGTATCCCTGCTGCAGGCCGCCGTCGCTGCAGGCCTGATCCTCGCCGCGGCGGACATCATGGTGGTTATGAAGCGCAACCGGAAACGGACGCGCATGAGCAAAAAGGAAGTCAAGGACGAAAACAAGAACAGCGACGGCGACCCGATGATCAAGTCCCAGCGCCGGTCCCGGCAGCTGGCCATGAGCCGGAACAGGATGATCGCCGCCGTGGCGGATGCCGACGTCGTCCTCGTGAACCCCACGCACGTGGCCGTCGCCCTGAAATACGAGCCGGGCAAGTCCGCGCCGCGGGTCGTGGCCAAGGGGGCGGACAACATTGCCACCCGGATCCGCCAGGAGGCCGAAAAGCAGGGCGTTCCCATGGTCTCCGACATCCCGCTGGCCCGTGCCCTGCACAGCGCCTGTGAACTGAACTCCGAAATTCCCGTCGAACTCTACAACGCCGTCGCCCGCGTCCTGGCCTTCGTTATGGCCCTGAAGCGGCGCGGCGCCGCCCGGGGCATGCACACCATGGCGCCCGCACCGCCCGAACCCGGAACCACCCCACAACACCGTAAGGCCGCGTCATGAAGAACAACCGGAACCTCCTGAAACTTGCCGTCCCCGTCGGCGTCATCGGTATCATCCTGCTGCTGGTGGTGCCCATCCCCGCCGGCCTGCTGGACGTGCTGATCATCATCAACATCCTGCTGGCCCTGGTGATCCTGCTGACCACCATGTTCGTACGCAAGCCGCTGGACTTCTCCGTGTTCCCGTCCCTGCTGCTGGTGGCCACCCTGTTCCGGCTGGGCCTGAACGTGGCCTCCACCCGGTTGGTACTGGGGGAGGGGTACGCAGGCCAGGTGATTGAAGCCTTCGGGCACGTGGCCGTGGGCGGTTCGCTGATCATCGGCGCGGTGATCTTCCTGATCCTGGTGGTCATCCAGTTCGTGGTGGTGACCAAGGGCGCCGAGCGCGTAGCTGAAGTGGGTGCGCGGTTCACCCTGGACGCCATGCCGGGCAAGCAGATGGCTATTGACGCAGACCTAAACGCAGGCCTGATCACCGATACCCAGGCCCGGGAACGCCGGGCCGAAGTGTCAGCGGAAGCGGACTTCTACGGCGCCATGGACGGTGCCTCGAAGTTCGTCAAGGGTGACGCTATTGCCGGCCTGATCATTATCATCATCAACCTCATCGGCGGCATCGCCATCGGCATGATCCAGCGCGGCATGAGCGCCGGCGAAGCGGTGAGCACCTACAGCCTGCTGACCATCGGCGACGGCCTGGTCACGCAGATCCCCGCCCTGCTGATGGCCGTCTCCACCGGCATGATCGTCACCCGGTCCAATGCCGAGGCGGACATGGGCTCCACAGCCGGCGCGCAGCTGGGCCAGTCCCGGAACGCCCTGATGATCGCAGGCGGCGCGGCCATCGTGATGGCGCTGATTCCGGGCATGCCAGCACTTTATTTCATCATCATCGGTGCCCTGCTGCTCTTCATTTCCCAGCGGATCAAGACGAAGGAAGCGTCCGACCAGGCAGAGAAGGACTCGGCACAGGCGGCACTGGATGCACCCGCCAGCTCCGAGACCACGGAAGACCTGATTGAACAGATGCGCGTCCACGCACTGGAAATCCTGCTGGCACCGGACCTGGTGGACATCGTCACCGGCGGATCCGACGACCTCCTCGCCCGGGTCCGCGCACTGCGGCGCAAGATCGCCATGGATCTGGGCATTGTGGTGCCTCCGGTCCGCACCCGCGACAGTGTGGACCTGCCGCCGTCCACCTATGTCATCCGGATAGCCGGCGTGGAGGCCGGACGGGGGGATGCCCCGGCGGGCAAGATCCTGGCCCTGGGCGACTATCTGGAAGGGCTGCCCGGAACCGCCACTGTGGAGCCGGTATTCGGGCTGGCCGGCAAATGGGTCCCGGCGGAAATGCAGCACGCGGCGGAAATGTCCGGAGCCACCGTAATTGACCGGGTCTCGGTCCTGGTGACGCATCTTTCCGCGGTGATCAGCGCCAACGCTGCCCGTCTGCTCACCCGTGAGGACGTCCGGGTGCTGACCGAGGGAGTCAAGCTGGTCAACCCGTCCGCCGTGGAAGAACTCGTTCCCAACGTGCTCTCGCTCGCCGAGGTGCAGCGTGTGCTCCAGGGACTGCTGGCGGAACAGATCCCCATCAATGACCTGCCCCGGATCTATGAGTCGCTGCTGCTGCGGGCCAAGGTCTCCCCGGACCCGGAGGGACTGATCGAAACCGCGAGGACCGCCCTCGGCCCCGCGCTGGCAGCCCAGTATATTGCCGACGGGGTGCTGCGCGTCATCATGATCGACCCGGCGCTGGAGCAGTCCATGCTCGAAGCGCTGCGGCCCTCGGACCAGGGCAGCCAGATCCTGCTTGATCCGGCACGGGTGGAAACCGTGCTGGCATCGCTGAAGAACGCCGTGGCTGCGGCCGAAAACGCCGGATACAACGCGGTGCTGGTCTGTGCTCCGGCCCTGCGCCCGGCGATTCGGCGGCTGGTCTCCGCGCAGACCGGCGGCCTGCCGGTGCTGTCCTACCAGGAGGCCACAGCGGGTAATGTCGGTATCGAGACTGTAGGGGTGGTACGTGGAACCGAGACGATTTCAGCTTGAGGGGCCGTCGCTTGACGTCCTGAAAGCCCAGGTATTGGCCGAACACGGCCCCCGGGCGCGGATTGTTGCCGCGGAAAAGGTGACCGTGGGCGGGATCGGCGGTTTCCTGTCCCGCCAGCACTATGAGGTGACCGTGGAGCTGCCGCCCAGCGGCCGGCGTCGTGCACCCGTGGAACCGGACCTGCCGAGCAGGACCGTGCCCGGCAGTGCCGGAATTTCCGCCCTGCTCGAGGAGGCGGAGCGGGCCGAATCCACTTTGCACCCCGTCGCCCCCTTCGTCCCGGACGTTCCGGCACTGGCGGTGACGCCTGCTGTCTCCACCGGGTCCCATGCGTTCGCCGAACTGATGGATACCCTCGCCGCGAGCACCGGCACTCCGGCGCAGAGCCCGGCTCCTTTCGTCCCCGACCAGCTGCCACAGAGCCAGGCAGCGTCGGGCTGGATCCACCAGGGCATGGAACCTGCCCGGCGCAGCGACGTCCCCATGGCTCCCGCGCCCCTCGACGGCGCCGGAGACCTGGTGATGGTGGTCGGTCTGGGCGATGACGCGCTGGAGGTCTGCCGGTCCATGGCTGACCTGTCCGGCGCGGGAGCGGCAGCCGTCCGCGTGGCCGGCGTCCTGGAGACCGACGGCGTGGGCCGCGCCGCGGACCGGCGCGCAGTGGCAACCGCGCGCGCTGCCGGTGTGATGGCCGGCCACAGCATCTTCCTGGCCTACGGGCTGGGACGATCCGGCACCGAAATGGGCAGGCATTCGACGCTGATTTCCGCCCTGGCCGCGGACCAGGTCTGGGTGGCGGTCGACGCCGGCCGGAAACCGGAAGACACAGCCGCCTGGGTGGGGGCGGTGCGTGCCGTCGCAGCAGTGGATGCCGCTGCCGTCGAAGGCATTGACACCACCGGAACGCCGCAGTCCGTCAACGCGCTGGGCCTGCCGATCGGCTGGCTCGACGGCGGCCCCTCGCCCACGCCGGTGCTCTGACGTCAGAGCTCCGCCGTCGCCGTCCGGGGCCCTTCCCGGCCAGCGTCAACGGCCCCGGCGTGGGGTAGAGTGGGCGAATGCTGGTGCTAACACGCAGGTCCGGGGAACAGATCCTGATCGGGGATGACATTGTCATTACCGTCCTGGATTCACGCGGCGACGGCATCCGTATCGGCATCGATGCTCCCCGCGGCGTCAAAATCCAGCGCAATGAGGTACTGCGGGCAGTGGAAGAAGCCAATATGGCCGCCAGTGCCGCCGCCGTACCGGACGCCGAAGAGCGCATCAAGGCGCTGCTGGCCGGCAGGACCCTTCCGCCGGAAACCGGCCCCGCTTCCTAACCAGCACCGGTCTTTCCCTTTCGGCCGCTGAGCCTCTTTCCGCACGCCCGGAAAGCAGAAACCCCCGCCGTTTCTTGGGGAAAACGGCGGGGGTTCCTGGTCAGATGCCCGGGGACGGCCGGGCGTATCAAGGGGCCGGCAGCTAGGTCACGCCGCGCTTGAGCGGTTGGCGCCCAGCCCCCGGGGGGTGCACCCGGCACAGACCGGGACGGCGAATTGTCCCTACGGCCTGAGGCCTGTCCCGTTTGCTGTCCCGAGACTATGGCCGCGGCCAGCGGGAAAGCCCAAAGCATGGCGCAAGGAAGCCGGAAGTTCTGCGCAGTTTTTCCGCAAGACGCCCTTGGCGGACCTGCCCCGGACAACAGAAAACCCCCGGCATAAATGCCGGGGGTTTATCTGAGCCTCCTGCCAGAATCGAACTGGCGACCTTCTCATTACGAGTGAGACGCTCTACCAACTGAGCTAAGGAGGCGGGCTTCAGCTGTCCGTTACCGGCCAGAATCCACAAAGAACTACTTTATACGTACCGGCGGCGCGGGGTCAAAACGGCTGCCGCCCCGGCCGCCCGTCACCTGCAGCGAAAGCCCCGGATCGGGCACCGTCCTGCGGAGATCAGCAGACCGTGTTGTCCTCCGGAACGGTCCCGTCCACGAAGTAGTCATCCACCGTGTCTTCGATGCACTGGCTGCCGCGCCCGTACGCCGTATGGCCCTCGCCTTCCCATGTCACCAGCACCGCGGACTCCAGCTGTGCGGCCAGGGCCTCGGACCATTCGTAGGGGGTGGCGGGGTCGCCGGTGGTGCCGACCACCAGCAGGTCCGCCGCGCCGGAGGCCTTGATGGGATGCGGTTCATTCACCGGTGCGTGGGGCCAGGCCTCGCAGGTGACGCCGCCGTAGGCCAGGTACTTGCCGATGGTGGGGGACGCCGACTGAAGGTCCCGGGCGTCCGCTGCCATCTGTGCGTCGTCGCTGACCATGGGGTAGTCGAGGCAGTTGACCGCGTTGAATGCCACGGTGCTGTTGGACTGGTAGGTGCCGTCTTCCGCACGGTCCGCACTGATGTCCGCGAGGCGGAGCATATACGTCGGGTCGCCCTGCAGTGCGGTCTCCAGTGCCTGCGAGAGCACCGGCCAGTTGACGTCGTCGTACAGCGGAAGAATGAAGCCGCTGACGAAGGTGGAAACCGTGACGGGCCGCCCATCGGCCGCTGTCATGGGACTGGCCTCGACGGAGGCCAGCAGCTGGCGGATGGTGGCGACGCCGTCGTCGGCGCTGCCCTCGAGCGGACAGTTGCTGCCTGTCACGCAGTCCTCGACGTACGCGCGGATGGCCTTTTCAAATGCAGCGGCCTGGCCGAGGGTGACTTCCTCGTTGGTGGACGCAGGGTTCAGGGCGCCGTCGAGGACCAGCCGCCCCGTCTTCTCCGGGAAGAGCTCGGCATAGGTGGCGCCGAGGTAGGTGCCGTAGGAGAACCCGAGGTAGTTGAGTTTTTCATCGCCTGCAACCGCCCGCAGGATGTCCATGTCGCGGGCAGCACTGGCCGTGTCGACAAAGCCGAGCAGTTCACCGGTCTCCGCCGCGCAGGCATCCGCGAACTCCTTCGCGCTGATCCGCGAGGCGGCCAGACCTTCGGGGGTGCTCGGATCGATGTACTCGGCCCGGGCCTCGTCCATTTCCTCATCGCTCAGGCACTGAACCGGGGTGGACCGGCCGACGCCGCGCGGATCGAACCCGAGGATGTTGAAGTTCTCCCGCAGCCGATCGCTGGTGATGTTTTCCAGGGACTGGTTGACGACGTCGTATCCGGATCCGCCGGGACCGCCGGGGTTGATCAGGATCGTGCCGCGGGCTTCCTCCTCCGCCTCCGCCATGATCACTGACAATTCCACCGTGGCCGCATCAGGGTCTGCATAGTTCATGGGGACGGTGACGGAGGCACAGCGGAAGTCTCCTTCGCACTCCGACCAGGTGACGTCCTGGCTGTAGAACTCCCTGAGCTCCTCCGGCACGTCGCCAATGACCTCCGCGGCAGCGGTGGTGGCGGTGTCCCCGCTGCCGGTTTCTTCGGCACCCGGCCCGGAGTCCGCGGTACAGGCGGTCGACGACGCCAGCAGCACCACCGAAGCAGCGGCGGCGGCCAGTCGCGGGAAGCGGCGGCGTGCAGTGGCGGTGGTCATTCTTACTCCTGGAGCGGCTTGGTACGCGGGCCGGCCGGACTGGCGGGATGCGGCGGATAACTGGACATTACAGCAGGCTCAGCGCCATCGCTTCGATCGCCAGCAGCGGTGCGACGTTGGTGGTCACCAGGCGGCGCCGCACGGTGTTGATCTCCTCCATGCGCATCAGTGTCTGCTCCGGAGAGCCGTACGCCGCGAACTCGTCCAGCTCGCGGCGGAGTCCCTCGTTGACCAGGGGGCCGGAGCCGCCCAGCTGGATCATCAGCACGTCGCGGTAGAAGGAGAGCAGGTCCGTCAGGGCGCGGTCAAAGTAATCGTTCTTGGACCGTTTGGCCCGGCGGACCTGGTCCTCCTCGAGCCGCTTGACCTGGCTCCGCAGCGCCGGGGGCAACGTGCCGGTGGCAGGTGCGCCGAGCGAAGCCAGCAGCGCTTCCTTCTCCGCGGCGTCGCGCTGTTCAAAGGAGCTCGCAGCCTCCGCTTCGGCCAGTGCCACCAGGTCCGCCGCGGCCTTCATGGCGCCGGAGACATTCCGCAGCGACAGGGGCAGCCGCACAATGCTCTCGCGGCGCTGCCGCGCACCCTCGTCGGTGGCCAGGCGCTTGGCGACGCCGATGTGGCTCTGCGCGGCCCGGGCAGCGTTCAGCGCCACCTCCGGATCGATGGCGTCGCGCCGGATCAGGAGTTCCGCCACATCCTCCACCGGCGGCAGCCGCAGCCCCACGGGACGGCACCTGGACCGGATGGTGACCAGCACGTCGCCCGGGCTGGGTGCACAGAGCAGCCAGATGGTCCTAGGCGGCGGCTCTTCAATGGCTTTCAGCAGCACGTTGGTGCTGCGCTCCTGCATCCGGTCAGCGTCCTCCACAATGATGACGCGCCAGCGGCCGGTGGACGGCTTGTCCTGGGCCTTCCGGACCAGTTCGCGGGCCTCATCGATGCTGATGGTGACCTTTTCCGTGGTGACGGAGGCGACGTCGGCGTGCGAGCCGGCCAGTACGGTGCGGCAGGACTTGCACTCACCGCAGCCGCGCAGTTCCGGGTCCTGCTGCTCGCAGACCAGCGCCGCGGCAAAGGCCCGGGCAGCATTGGAGCGGCCGGAGCCGGGCGGGCCGGTGAACAGCCAGGCGTGGTTGGGCCGGGCATCGGCTGCGCCGCGGCGCAGCTGGGCCACCACCGGGTCCTGCCCCTGCAGGTCGTCCCACACGCTCACGGCAGCAGCTTTTCCACGCGGTGCAGGATGGTGCCGGCAAGTTCGTCCACGGGCCGGCCGGCGTCGAGCACCAGGTACCGGCCGGGAGCCGCCTGCGCGGCCTCAAGGAACGCCAGGCGGATCTGCTGGTGGAAGGTGTCCGGTTCGGACTCGAGCCGGTCCTCGGTAGCCTGGCCGGCGGTCCGGCGGTCCCGTCCGCGTTCGGGATCGACGTCCAGCAGGACGGTGAGGTCCGGCTGCAGGCCGCCGGTGGCCCACTCGTTCAGGGTGCGGACGGATTCGGTGCCCAGGTGCCGGCCGGCGCCCTGGTAGGCAATGGAGCTGTCAACGTAGCGGTCGCAGACCACCACCGTTCCGTTGGCGAGGGCCGGCTCGATGACCTGCTGGACATGCGCGGCGCGGGATGCAGCGAAGATCAACGCTTCGGTGCGCGCATCAATGTCGCCGTTGCCGTGGTCAAGGACCAGGGCGCGCAGCTGTTCGCCCACGGGGGTGCCGCCCGGTTCACGGGTGCGCAGGACCGTACGGCCGGTCTCCTGCAGTGCGGCTGCCAGCCGCTGCGCCTGGGTGGATTTCCCGGCGCCGTCTCCGCCCTCCATGGCAATAAACAGGCCGCGGGTTTCAGGGAGATTAGAATTGCTCACCCGCCTAGCCTACCTAGTCCGGCTGGGGAGGCCGGGCGCCGACACTGGGCCGCCCGGAGCACCGGCGGCACAGTGTCACGGCACTCCGTGCGGACCGGCGGTCTACGCTGTTCCTTATGAGCCAAACCTCTCCGCACGGGCACGCCGTTTCCCCCGATACCCTCGTCGTTTCCGCGGGACGCCCGCCCCGGGAACACGACGCGCCGGTGAATCCGCCGATCGTGTTGTCCTCCACTTACTTCGGCACGGGAACTCCCGTCCCGGGGGAGCGCGGCTACGGCCGGTATTCGAACCCCACCTGGGATCCTTTCGAGCAGGCGCTCGCCGAGCTTGAGGGTGCGGACCTGCCGGCACTGGTCTTCGGCTCGGGACTGGCGTCCGTAATGGCAGCCCTGTCTCTGGTTCCCGCCGGCGGCGTCGTGGTGATGCCGCGGCACAGCTACCAGGGCTCGCTCCTGCTGGCCGCCGAAGAGGCGGCGAACGGCCGGTTTTCCGTGCGGACGGTGGATATTGACCAGACCGGGGACGTGATTGCGCACCTCGACGGCGCCTCGATGCTCTGGGTGGAGAGCCCCACCAATCCCATGCTGGAGGTGGCGGACATCGCGGCACTGGCAGAAGCAGCGCACGCGGCCGGCGCGCTGGTGGTTGCAGACAACACGTTCTCCACCCCGCTGGTGACCCGGCCGCTGGACCTAGGTGCCGACGTCGTCGTGCACTCCGTGACCAAGTACCTGGCCGGACACTCCGACGTCGTCTTGGGTGCGGCCGTTACGTCCGATCCGGATCTCCGGGACCGCCTGCTCCGGTACCGCTCGCTGCACGGGGCGGTGGCCGGGCCCTTTGAAGTGTGGCTGGCACTGCGCGGGCTGCGCACGCTGGCCCTGCGGATGGAGCGCTCGCAGGCCACCGCCATGGATCTCGCCCGCCGGCTGCAGACCCTCCCTCAGGTGGAGCATGTGCGTTATCCGGGTCTGCCGGAGGACCCGGGGCATGCCCGGGCCGCCGCGCAGATGTCCGGATTCGGCTCGATTCTGTGCATCGAGGTCGCCGGGGGAGCTGCCGCCGCGGAAAAGGTTGCCGACGCCGTGGAACTCTGGCTGCCGGCCACCTCGCTCGGCGGAGTGGAATCGCTCATTGAACGGCGGCGCCGCCAGCCCGGAGAGCCGCACACCGTTCCGGAGGGACTGCTGCGCCTTTCGGTCGGCATTGAGAATGTCGAAGACCTTTGGGGGGACCTAGAGCAGGCACTTACACGGTAGGCTAGCGCTGTGGCCCTCATGATGATGATTCAGTATTACCTCTACCTGGCGCTCGGCCTTGTGGCGCTTGGCATTGAACTCTGGGCACTTCTGGACTGCGCCCGGCGCAAGCCCGCTGATTTTGAACGTGCCTACAAGCGGACCAAGGGATTCTGGCTGGGCCTCACGGGCGGAGCCGCCGCCGTTGGCGTGCTGTCCGTGCTGCTGCCGTCCCTGAGCCTGATCCTGTTCCAGCTTGCCGCAGTTGTTGCCGCCTGCGTGTACCTGGCCGATGTGAAGCCCGCCATCGGCAGTTCCCGCGGCCGCGGGAACAGCAACCAGGGCCCGTACGGCCCCTGGTAAGCGCGAACCGTTGAACTTCCGTCCGGCCCCGGACCAGCCGTTTCCACGGCAGGTCCGGGGCCGGTTGCTTTAAGCCCTTTCGCCGCCGGCGAGCCTCGAGCCCGTCCGGCCGCCGGCTAGGAAGGGCGGACGGCGTCCCAGGCCACGGTGATTTCGCCCAGCCGCCAGCGCGACGGCCCCGTCAGCAGCGGCACGCCGCCGGCCTTCAACGCGCTGCACATCGCTAGCCAGCGGTGCCGGTTGCCGTACGAGGCCATCGGTGCAGCTTCCTCCCACGCCCGGTCCATTGCCTGCAGGAAGGTGTGGACCCGCTCGCCGGGGACGTTGCGGTGGATCAGGGCTTTGGGCAGCCGTTCGGCAACATCGGAGGGGCGCCCGAACGCACCGAACCGCAGGGAAATGCTCAGCGACACCGGACCCGAGGCATCCAGCTCCACCCAGGTGGAACGCCGGCCGATCTCGTCGCAGGTGCCGTCCACGAAAATTCCTCCCGGTGCCAGCCGGGAGCAGACCATGTCCCAATGCTGCGCATAGTCCTCCTCCGCGTACTGGCGCAGCACGTTGAAGGCACGGACCATCACTGGACGGCGCCCGTCCACCGGCAGCTCGAAGCCGCCCTGCCGGAAGCTCAGCCCCGCACGTTCCAGGGGCTTGGCCGCCGCGACGCGGGCCGGATCAATCTCGATTCCCATGACTTCCACGTCTGCCCGCACCCGGCCGAGGCGGCCATGGAGTTCGACGGCGGTGGTGGGGGCGGCGCCGTAGCCCAGATCCACGATCAAAGGGTCGGCGGCCTGCCGCAGCCGCCACCGTGCCGGTCCTGCCAGCCAGCGGTCCACCCTTCGGAGCCGGTTGGGGTTTGTAGTGCCCCTGGTCGCAGTTCCTACGGGTTTCAGCTGTTTTTGCACCACCCAATGTTACCGGCCACCAGCGGATGCCCCTGACGGCGGCGGGACCGGCGGCCGGGGGCAGAGAGCCGGGGACCGGGGCCGAGTCGCCGCCGGCGGACACGGAATTCCATGCAATGGTGCGCCTGTGGCCAAAGGTGTCCCAGGAGAAACAGCAGCACCACCCGGCCCGGTGGGATCCCGTGCAGGCCACACGGACGATTCTCCGGACGGGACCGATCTACTGAGCAGGTAACGGGGTTATGGCCGACGGATACCGCCGTTATCTGTTCACCAGATCGAGGACTCCCGCGGATACCCCCGTTATCTGCTCATTAGATTCCGGGCCCCGCCCATCTGCCCGGCCAAAGTGCCGCCGCCCTCCCTGCCGGGTACGCTCTCCGATACCATGCTTATATGACCTACAAACTGATCCTTCTGCGCCACGGGCAGAGTGAATGGAATGAAAAGAACCTCTTCACGGGCTGGGTGGACGTGGATCTGACGGACCTGGGACGTGAAGAAGCCCTCCGCGGCGGAGAGCTGCTGGTAGAGAACAACGTTCTCCCGGACATCCTCTACACCTCCCGCCTGAAACGGGCCATCAACACCGCGAACCTGGCCCTGGGTGCCGCCGACCGCATCTGGATCGACGTCAAGCGCAGCTGGCGCCTGAACGAGCGCCACTACGGCGCGCTGCAGGGCAAGGACAAGGCCCAGACCCTGGCCGAATACGGTGAGGAGCAGTTCATGCTCTGGCGCCGGTCCTACGACACCCCGCCGCCGCCCCTGGCGGATGACAGCGACTTTTCCCAGGCCCACGATCCCCGCTACGCGGACCTGGAATCGAACGAACTGCCGCGCACCGAGTGCCTCAAGGACGTGCTGGAACGTTTCCTGCCCTACTGGGAATCGGACATCTCCAAGGACATCCGCACTGGCAAGACCGTGATGATCGCCGCGCACGGCAACTCCCTGCGCGCGCTGGTCAAGCACCTGGACGGCATCAGCGACGCCGATATCGCGGCCGTGAACATCCCCACCGGCATCCCGCTGGTGTACGAACTCGATGAAGACCTCAAGCCGGTCAAGGCCGGCGGCACCTACCTCGATCCCGAGGCCGCCGCCGAATCCATCAAGGCCGTAGCCAGCCAGGGCAAGAAGAAGTAATAGCTGCCACTGACGCACAAAAGGGCGGTCCCGATCGGGACCGCCCTTTTTGGTGCGTCAGGTTTTGCCGCTGGGGGAACGGCTACACGCCCGACTCGGACAGCGGGTGCCACTCGCCGGTCACAAGGTAATTGACCTTGCGGGTGACGGAGACGCCGTGGTCCGCAAAGCGCTCGAAATAGCGGCTGGCCAGGGTCAGGTCCACCGTGCTGACGGCGGGGACGTTCCAGTCCGGGGAGGCAATGGATTTGAAGACCCCGGCGTGCAGCTCGTTGATCCGGCTGTTGGCGTCGTAGATTTCCTTGCTCATTTCCAGGTTCCGGGTCTCCAGCAGCTCGGACAGCTGTTCCGAGATGCGGATGTCCAGCTGGGCCATTTCGCGGAAGGTCTCCACCATGTTGTCCGGCACCACATTGGCGGGATAACGCAGGCGGGCCAGCTGGGCAATGTGACGGGCCAGGTCGCCCATGCGTTCGAGGGAGGCGCTCATCCGCAGTGATCCCACGATCATCCGCAGGTCGCTGGCCACGGGACCCTGAAGGGCCAGGACATCGATGGCGCGCTCATCGAGGTCGTTCTGCAGGAAGTCGATCCGCGCGTCTGCGGCGATCACGTCCTGCGCGAGTTCGATATCGGCGCCTTCGAAGGCCAGCGTCGCTTTGCGCATTGCCTCCGTTACGAGCTGGGATATCTGAGTCAGTTCTTCACCGATTTGGTGAAGCTCGGCCTGGAAAACCTTGCGCACTTAAGGGTCCTCTCAAAAACGGGTGGATCGTAGGCGGGCTGCGGGGCGGTGCGGCGGCCTTCGGTACGTCCTGCACCGAAAGCCGCTCCTGCAGGATGTCAGCCGGGAGTGAACCACACGGTGCCCTTAGATGAACGTTAGTTTAACGAATGGTCCAAAGCCACCGGTTTCGCTCCGGGGAGCGGAGACCGGCCTAAGCTATGAGAGTGAATCCTGTACTGCTGGCCTTGCTGGCCGGCGTTCTCGGCCTGGTTGTGGGTGTCTTCGGCGTCCTTGCGTACGCGGCCAGCCAGCGGCAGCGGCGGGAGCTGGCGGAGATCTCCGAGCCGACGGTCCCCGAGGGCGCGGCGGAGGTGCTCGGCGTCATCGGACGGGCCTATATCGTTGCCGATGCCATCGACGGCGTCGTCCGGGCCAGTCCCGGAGCCTACGCGTTCGGCCTGGTGCGCGGGCACACGATCATGAATGACCGGCTGCTGGAGATCTGCGCGCGGGTCCGCCGCGACGGCGTCATCGAGGAGGCCCGGCTGGAGCTTCCGCGGGGCCCGCTTGGTGAAGGGTCCCTCATCCTGCAGGTCCGGGTGGCCACGGTGGGGGAGGAGTACGTGCTGATCCTGGCCGATGACCGGACGGAGATCACCCGCACCGAGGAAGTCCGCAATGACTTCGTCGCCAACGTTTCCCACGAGCTGAAGACGCCGGTGGGTGCCATTTCGCTGCTCTCGGAAGCGCTGCACGACGCCGCGGGGGACGAGGAAGCCGTCCGCCGGTTCGCCGGCCGGATGCACCGGGAATCCACCCGCCTCACCGCCCTGGTGCAGGACATCATCGAGCTGTCCCGCCTGCAGAGCACCGACATCGTGGACCGTGCCAAGCCCGTGGACGTGAACCGGATCCTCGAGGACGCCGTTGAAGCCAACCGGCTGAATGCCGAGAACAAGGACATCGAGGTGATCCTGGGCGGCAGGTCGGATGCCGCGGTCTACGGGGATGCCCCCATGCTGACCACCGCCTTCCGGAACCTGATCGACAACGCCATCCGCTATTCACCCGCAGGCAGCAGGGTGGGAATCGGGCTGCAGTCCCGCAACGGCATGGCCCAGGTGGCCGTAACCGACCAGGGTCCGGGCATCGCTCCCGAGGAACAGGAACGGGTGTTCGAACGGTTCTACCGGATCGACTCCGCCCGCTCCCGGCACACGGGCGGAACCGGGCTGGGGCTGAGCATCGTCAAACACGTCGTCGCCAACCACGGCGGGGAAGTGGACCTGTGGTCCCGCCCGGGGCACGGATCCACCTTCACCGTGCGGCTGCCGGAAATGGACCCCGCGGACATCCGCGAATCGAAACAGGGAGTTCCCGCTTGACCAGAATCCTGATTGTCGAAGACGAGGAGTCCTTCAGCGACGCCCTCTCCTACCTGCTGGCACGGGAGGGATTCGACGTCGACGTAGTGGACAACGGCACCGATGCCGTTACAACCTTCGAGCAGACGGGCGCAGACCTGATCCTGCTGGACCTGATGCTGCCCGGGCTTTCCGGCACGGAGGTCTGCCGCCGGATCCGCCAGCGGTCCGACGTCCCGGTCATCATGCTGACCGCACGCGATGCCGAAATCGACAAAGTGGTGGGGCTCGAGATCGGGGCAGACGACTACGTCACCAAACCGTATTCCTCCCGCGAGCTGCTGGCGCGGGTCCGGGCGGTGCTGCGGCGCAGGGGGGAGGGTGCGGACTTTGCCGGCGCGGCGCTGGAGGCCGGGCCGGTCCGCATGGACGTGGACCGGCATGTGGTGCAGGTCCACGGCGCCAGTGTGCCCTTCCCGCTGAAGGAATTCGAACTGCTGGAACTGCTCCTGCGGAACTCCGGCCGGGTTCTGACCCGCGGCCAGCTGATCGAGCGTGTCTGGGGGGCGGACTACGTGGGGGACACCAAAACGCTCGATGTCCACGTCAAACGGCTGCGGGCGAAAATCGAAGCCGATTCCTCCGCACCGCGTCACCTGGTGACCGTCCGCGGGCTGGGCTACAAGTTCGAGGCATAACCCGAAATGCAGAAGGGGCCGGCGCAGTGCGCCGGCCCCTTCTATCTCTGTTCGGAAGGGTGTCAGTGACCCTCGGCCTCGCCGGACGGTTCCTCCGTCGGACGCGGTGTGTACTCCGATTCAGCGGGCAGGTACGGGCGGTAGTCCGGCTGATCGCCGTTGACCACCGGGATGTTCAAGGTGGTGGTGTCGCCGTTGACTGTCAGCTCCGTGTTGATGCCGGTGCCTGCGTCGACCTCTACCTCCGGGACGTAGACCTGGGCCTCGGCCTCGTCTTCGAAGACAACCTTGTCTCCGGCCTCGAGCTCGAAGGGCAGGGAAGCGCCGCCAACGGCAAGGGTGAACTTCTGCGTTTGTGCGCCGTCATTGATGACGGTGCCGATCAGCCGGCCGGGTTCGCCGGAGCCGTTGCTGACCACCAGGATGTTGCGCAGCTGCAGGTCGCCGACGTTCTCCAGGATCCCGTCGGACGGGGAGTACTCGATGGTGGTTGCCTGCTCGTTCACAGCGCTGCAGCCTGCCGTGCCCAGCATGGCCAGCGCGATGACACCGGCCGCAGCGGTGCGCCGGACCCGGTTCTTGGGTGTGAATCTCACAGCACAAACTCCTGAAGTATTGCGGTCTACCGACCTAAGGCTATCTTTGCTGCCTAGCCTATCCGCAAAACACTGAAAAACAGGATTTGACGGCTGCTGCGGACGGCTCTGCCGGGGCGGCGCGGAACGGCTTCGACTACCCGCGAAAGGCGGAATACTACCTACAACGGAGCCCATGCAGTACCTGACCTGCGCAAACTCTACTCGGCGTGTCGCATCTCTGATAAACTGAGCCCCGGGAAAGGGGAAAGACCACATGGTTTTTGAGGTTGGCGAAACAGTTGTTTATCCTCACCACGGTGCCGCGAAGATCGAAGAGATCAAGATGCGAACCATCAAGGGCGAAGAGAAAATGTATCTCAAGCTTAAGGTGGCCCAGGGTGATCTGACCATAGAAGTACCGGCTGAGAACGTCGACCTCGTTGGGGTGCGCGATGTAGTGGGCAAGGAAGGCCTGGAGCACGTCTTTGACGTCCTGCGCGCCGAGCTCACTGAAGAGCCCACTAACTGGTCGCGCCGTTACAAGGCGAACCTGGAAAAGCTCGCGTCCGGTGATGTCGTGAAGGTAGCGGAGGTCGTCCGCGATCTCTGGCGCCGCGACCATGACCGCGGGCTGTCCGCCGGCGAGAAGCGAATGCTCGCCAAGGCACGCCAGATCCTCATTTCGGAACTGGCGCTTGCTGAGAAAACGGATGAAGACCAGGCCGCAGCCGTGCTCGACGAAGTCCTCGCGAGCTAGGCAGCTACGTCACTTCCTGCGCTTGCCGGTCCTTCGGGGCCGGCAATCGCTGTTTAAGCACCGGTGCGCTGGCATTAGGGTGGAACGGTGTCCCCTTCCTCTTCCCGCCCGCCCCGGATCGGCGTCGTCGTAGTAGCCGGAGGATCCGGTCAACGGCTCGGCTACGGCATGCCCAAGGCCCAGGTGCCGGTTGCCGGTGAACCAATGCTCCTCCATGCCCTGCGCGCCGTCCGGGCCGCGGACATCGCCGCCGCCGTTGCGGTTGCCGTGCCGGCCGGCGACACCGTAATGCGCAGCATCTGCGCCGGGTTCCCGGGGAATGTTCCGGCGGTCGACGGCGGCGCCACCCGGTCCGACTCCGTCCGGGCCGCGCTTCAGGTGCTGCCCGCGGACCTGGACGCTGTGCTGGTCCACGATGCCGCCCGTGCGCTCACCCCGCCGGAGGTCTTCCACCGCGTGGCCGCCGCGCTGGCCGCCGGTGCTGCCGCCGTCATCCCCGCCGTGCCCGTGGTGGACACGGTGAAGGACACGGCGCCCGTGCCCGTTCCGAAAGCAGCCGCCGCACGGGTTGTCACCGGGACCCCCGACCGTTCCCGGCTGCGCGCCGTCCAGACCCCGCAGGGTTTCGATGCCGCCCTGCTGCGCCGGGCCCACGAGGCGGCCCTTTCCTTCGATGCCGACACTGCGGCTGCGGTCACCGACGACGCCATGCTGGTGGAGTCCCTGGGGACCGAGGTTTACGTGGTCGAAGGCTCACAGCTGTCCCTGAAAATCACCACCCCGCTGGACCTGGTGCTCGCAGAAGCGATCCTGGCCGGCGGGCACCACCGCCAGGAGAACTGACATGGCCCTGCCCCGTACCGGAATCGGCGTGGACGTCCACGCCTTCGCGCCCGACGACGCCCCGCGCCAGCTCTGGGTAGCCGGGCTGCACTGGGAGGGCGAACGCGGCCTGGCCGGCCACTCCGACGGCGACCCCGTGGCCCACGCCGCCGCCGACGCGCTCTTCTCCGCGGCCGGCCTGGGGGATCTCGGCACCCACTTCGGCACCGACCGGCCCGAATACGCCGGCGCTGCCGGGACGGTGCTGCTGCGGGAAGCGGCACGGATTGTGCGGGCGGCCGGCTTCGAGATCGGCAACGTCGCCGTCCAGCTGATCGGCAACCGGCCCAAGTTCAGTCCCCGCCGGGCGGAGGCCGAAGCGGTCCTGAGCGCGGCCGCGGGTGCACCGGTCAGCGTTTCGGCCACCACCACCGATGCCCTGGGCTTCACCGGCCGCGGGGAGGGAATCGCGGCGGTGGCCACCGCCGTCGTTGCCGCCGCTGAGACCGCCGCTGACTGAGGGCCCGCCGTTTCGGCTAGCCTAGAGCAGTGAGCTTGAGATTCTATGACACGGCAACAGCGCAGGTCCGGGACTTCGTTCCCCTGGTGGAAGGCAAGGCCAGCCTCTACTACTGCGGCGCCACCGTGCAGGGGCTGCCGCACGTAGGGCACGTCCGCTCGGCCATTGCTTTCGACCAGCTCACCCGCTGGCTGCGTTACCGCGGGCTGCAGGTCACCGTGGTGCGCAATGTGACGGATATTGACGACAAGATCCTGGCCAAGGCGGCCGATTCCGTGGGCGCCGAACCCGCTCCCGGCGTCGTGCCGGATGAGCCGTGGTGGGCGCTGGCCTACCGCTTTGAGCAGGAATTCGCCAAGGCGTATGACACCCTCGGCGTCCAGCGGCCCACCTACGAACCGCGCGCCACGGGGCACATCCCGGAAATGCACGCGCTGATCGCCGCCCTGATCGAGCGCGGGCACGCCTATCCCGCCCTGGATGATTCCGGCGACGTGTACTTCGACGTGCGCTCCTGGCAGAAGTACGGTTCGCTGACCCGCCAGAACATCGACGACATGCAGGCAGCGCCCGACGCCGGCCCGCGCGGCAAGCGCGATCCGCGGGACTTCGCACTGTGGAAGGGGCACAAGGAAGGCGAGCCGGACACCGCGTCCTGGGACAGCCCCTGGGGCCGGGGACGTCCCGGCTGGCACCTGGAATGCTCCGCCATGGTCACCAAATACCTCGGGACCGAGTTCGACATCCACGGCGGCGGGCTGGACCTGCGCTTCCCGCACCATGAGAACGAGATGGCGCAGTCCCAGGCGGCCGGCCACGGGTTCGCGAACTTCTGGATGCACAACGGCATGGTCACCTTCGAGGGCGAGAAGATGTCCAAGTCCATCGGCAACACCATCAGCCCGACCGAAATGCTGGAGCAGGCCAGCCCCCGCGTGGTCCGCTACTACCTGGGCCAGGCCCACTACCGGTCCGTGCTGGATTACCGGCCCACCTCGCTGCAGGAGGCCGCTTCCGCCGTCGAGCGTATTGACGGGTTTATCACCAAGGCCGCTGCCAAGGCCGACACCGCGCCCGCCGCGGTTCCGGATGCCTTCGCCGCTGCGATGGACGATGACCTGAACGTTCCGCAGGCGCTGGCCGTGCTGCATGACACGGTGCGTGCCGGCAATACCGCCCTGGCAGCCGGCGACGGCGCGGCGGTGGAACGGGCCCTGGGCGAGGTGCGGGCTATGACCTCCGTCCTGGGACTGGATGACACCGCCGATGCCGCTGCCGCGGCGGGTCCCGCCGACGCCGCGCTGGAGTCGCTGGTCCAGGACCGCCTTGCCGAGCGGAAGGCCGCGCGGGCCGCAAAGGACTGGGCGCGGGCCGACGCCATCCGCGATGCGCTGGCTGCCGCCGGCATCACCGTGGAGGACGGCGCCGACGGCGTGACGTGGAGCGTCGCCTGACTCCAGCGGCGCTGTCCACCAACCGGTCCGCGGACTGCGTAAACTGGAAGAGAATGCTTTCTTCTAGTAAAGGTGTAACCGATGGCCAACAATGGACGTCCCGGCGCAATGCGCAAAGCCAAGAAGGGCCCCAGCGGCGGTACCGGCGGGCTCGGCCGCAAGGCCCTCGAGGGTAAGGGCCCCACACCCAAGGCTGAAGAGCGCCCCTATCACAAGGCGTTCAAGAGCAAGCAGCTCGCTGAGCGCTCCGCCGCCAAACGCGGCGACCCCAAGCGCGGCGATGCCCGCGCCGGCGGCCGCAGCGGCACCAACGTCCGCGGCAAGGTCGCCGAAGAGGTTGTCACCGGCCGCAACTCCGTGGTCGAGGCGCTGCGCGCCGGCATCCCGGCCAAGGCGCTGCACATTGCCGTCCGCATCGACATGGATGACCGTGTCCGTGAATCCCTGAAGATCGCCGCTGAGCGCGGTCTGCCGGTGATGGAAACGCACAAGCCCGAACTGGACCGCATGACCAACGAGGCCGTGCACCAGGGCCTGGTCCTGCAGATCCCGCCGTACGAGTACGCCGATCCCACTGATCTGGCCTCGGAGACGCTGGAAGCCTGGAAGAAGGGCCACGTCCGCAACGCGCCGCTCTTCGTCGCCCTGGACGGCATCACCGACCCGCGTAACCTCGGCGCGATCATCCGGTCCGCCTCGGCCTTCAGCGCCCACGGCGTCATCGTCCCGGAACGCCGCGCGGTGGGCGTCACCGCCTCCGCCTGGAAGACCAGCGCCGGCGCAGCTGTGCGCGTTCCCGTGGCCCGTGCGGGCAACCTGAACAACACGCTGAAGACGTTCAAGAAGATGGGCATCTTTGTCCTCGGCCTGGACGGCGACGGCGATGTCTCGCTTCCGGCCATCGTGCTGGCCAAGGAACCGATCTGCATCGTGGTGGGATCCGAGGGCAAGGGCCTGTCCCGCCTGGTCCGCGAGAACTGCGACCAGATCGTCTCCATTCCCATCGACTCCGCCATGGAGTCGCTTAACGCTTCCATGGCTGTCGGCATTACCTTGTACGAGATCTCCCGGCAGCGCTCCGCCTAGTTCGGGGCCGGAGCCACCGGCCGCAAAAGGGCAGTACCGGCAGCAAAGGGCATGCATGGCACACGTGATCACCGGAACCACCGCGGGCAGCGCCTCAAAGCGGGACTCGCGGCCCTTACCCCTGGGCGTCCGGCACACCGTTCCCGGTGTGCCGGACGTCCCGGATGCCGTCAACGTGTCCGTGTACGCCCCGGGCCTGCCCGAGGTGGACGTGTACTACGAAACGGCGCCCGGTATTTGGACCCTGGCCTCGTTGACGGACACCGTGCTGGGCATCCACCACGGCCGGATCTTTGGCCTGCCGCACGGGGGCCGTTACGGCTTCTGGCCGCGGGGCCGGGAGCTTCCCGCCGAGCCGGGCAGTTTCCAGCTGCTGCTGGACCCCTACGGGCGGGGCGTCGAAGAAGTCCAGGGGCCGGACAACAGCCCGCTCTATTTCTCGGTGTACACGGGCGCGGATTTTGACTGGGGCACCACCCGCCGGCCGCATACCCCGTTGCGGGACACCGTCATCTACGAAGCCCACGTCCGTGGCCAGACCATGCTGCATCCCGGGATCCCCGAAGAGCTCCGCGGAACCTATGCCGGCATGGGCCATCCGGTGATGGTCCAGTATCTGCGGGACCTCGGCATCACGGCCGTGGAGCTGCTGCCGGTGCATTTCCACACCGATGAACTGCATCTGCAGGACCTGGGCCTGGCCAATTACTGGGGGTACAATACCCTCGCGTTCTTCGCGCCGCACAACGGCTACGCCACCCGGGCCGCGCGGGAAGCCGGCGCGCAGGCGGTGCAGGACGAAGTCAAAGCCATGGTGAAGTCCCTCCACGAGGCCGGCATTGAAGTCCTGCTGGACGTGGTCTACAACCACACCGCAGAGGGGAAGGCCGACCAGCCCGCGCTGAGCTGGCGCGGACTGGGGGACGAGACCTACTACCGTCATGGTCCGGACGGCGCCTACCTGGACACAACGGGGTGCGGCAACACGCTGGATTTCAGTGAACCCCGGGTCATCCAGATGGCCCTGGATTCCCTGCGGTACTGGGTGCAGGAATTCCAGGTGGACGGCTTCCGCTTTGACCTGGCACCCACGCTCTGCCGCGACGCCGACGGCAGGTTCGACCCGCGGCACCCCTTCCTTGTGGCCGTCGCGGCGGATGCCGTCCTGCAGGACGTAAAACTCATCTCCGAGCCGTGGGATGTGGGCCACGACGGCTGGCAGACCGGCCGGTTCCCGCAGGGTTGGGCGGACTGGAACGACCATTTCCGCGACATTGCCCGGGACTTCTGGCTCCGCGGGCAGGCGGACAATACCGCCGGACGGGAAGGTGGCTCCATCGCGCGGCTCGCCGGTGCCCTGGCCGGTTCGGCCGAGCTGTTCGCCGGCTCCGGCCGGACGCCGCTGGCATCGATCAACTTCATCACCGCCCACGACGGGTTTACGCTCTCCGACCTGACAATGTTTGAGCGCAAGCACAACGAGGCCAACGGTGAAGAAAACCGGGACGGTTCAGGGGAAAACCGCAGCTATAACCACGGCATCGAGGGACCCACGGATGATGAACGGATCAACGCCGCCCGGGCACTGACCGCCCGGAACCTGATGGCCACGCTCGCGATGTCCCTAGGCGTGCCGATGCTGACGGCCGGAGACGAAATCGGGCGGAGCCAGCGCGGCAACAACAACGCATATTGCCAGGACACCGAGCTTTCCTGGCTGCATTGGAACCTCGACGACGCCGCCCGCCGAATGCTGTCCACCACCCGCGAGCTGCTGCGGCTGCGCCGGGAATACCTGGCCAGCCAGCCGTACCGTTTCCCGGCCGACCGGCGGCAGTCCTTCCTGCTGTGGTTCGATCCGGAGGGCAAGCCCATGACCCCGGAACAGTGGGGCGATCCCGCCAACCGGGTGGTGCAGGTGCTGACCGGCTCCGGAACCGGTTCCGTCAACGGACTACTCGTCCTGAACGGCAGCCGGTCCGACGTCGAGATCCGCCTTCCGGACGCACCGGCTGTCCTCGGTGCGGCTTCCGATACCGGCCACGCTTTAGGGGACACTGCCGTCCCCGGCGAATCCTACAAGCTCGTCTTTTCGACGGCTTCTCCGGAGAACGGGGTCCGTCTCCTGTCCCCTGGGGAAACGGACACCGTCCCTGCCAACTCCATCAGCCTCTACCGCGCCTAGACCGGCATCGGAGACGCTTCGCCCCCTCCCACGAGGCGACGACGGCATACATGCCCTACAGGCTGCCCGGGACGCCGATTTGGTGACGCGGACACCGACCAAGTGAGCCCATGATGGCGAACAGGTGAGACGGGCACGTGTGCGCTCCGGACGTTCCGGGTTAGGCGGCTTTAATAATCTCCGCGAGCTCTGCGAGCGGGGATTTTCGTTGCCGCCGTTCCGGAACGCCCGGCGCGCGGCCTGGAGCACGAGGCGCAGCTACGCCACATGCAGCAGGCACAGCATGATCAGGCGTTGACGACGAGCCCCAGTTCAGCCTTCGACGCCAGCCCCGAATGCGTCGGCAGCACCCGGACGGTGTAGCCAAACGGTCCGGCCTGCTCAATCCGGATGGTCCCGCGGAACAGGTGGCGTCCGGAGCCCAGATCCTCCGCGGGGGCCAGCTCCTGGATGCGGTGCTCGCTGATCTTGTCGTTCTCGGTCACCATGCCGTAGGCAGCTTCCACGCTGACGTCCTCCGGCCGCAGGGACCCGAGGGAGACGTAGGCCTGGACGGTGAGGCTGTCGCCGATCTGCGGGTTCTCGCTGACGCCCACGGAATCCACGTTCTCCACCTGCACCGTGGACCAGCCGTCCCGGACCTTCGCGATCCACAGGGCGAGGTCCTTTGCCGCCGTGTAGCCGTCTGCCGCCATGTACCGGCCGGAGGAGCTTGCGGGCCGGTACAGCCGGTTGACGTAGTCCTTGAGCATCCGCGAGGCGGACACATTCGGCCCCAGATCCGCCAGCGTGTGCTTGACCATTTCCAGCCACTCGTGCGGCAGCGAATCAGTGGGCGGATCCGAGGGTCCGGCCGCTCCGGCATCGGCCGGCGGCTCCGTTCCGTAGAACATCGGTCCCACGGAATTTTCCAGCAGGTCGTACAGCGCGGCTGCCTCAATGTCGTCCCGCTGGTCCGCGTTGTAGACCTCGCGCGTCCGCGTGCCCTTGGTGGGGTTGGCGGAGGGGATGGCCCATCCGTTGTTGCCGTCGTACATCTCGTCCCACCATCCGTCGAGGATGGAGAGGTTCAGCCCGCCGTTGATGGCCGACTTCATGCCGGAGGTGCCCGAGGCTTCCAGCGGACGCAGCGGATTGTTCAGCCATACATCGCATCCGGGGAAGAGGGTCTGAGCCATCGCAATGTCGTAGTTGGGCAGGAACACGATCCGGTGCCGGACCTCAGGGTCGTCGGTGAAGCGCACCAGGTCCTGGATCATCTTCTTGCCCTGCTCATCGGCAGGGTGGGACTTGCCGGCCACTACCACCTGGATCGGGTGGGTGGGGTGCAGCAGCAGTGCCTTGAGCCGGTCCGGATCCCGCAGCATCAGGGTCAGCCGCTTGTAGGTGGGCACCCGGCGGGCAAAGCCGATGGTCAGCACGTCCGGATCCAGCACGTTCTCCGTCCACGCGAGTTCGGCATCCGATGCACCGCGCCGGCGCCAGGCGCGCTTCACGCGGCGCCGGACGTCCTGGACCAGGTTGCTGCGCAGCTTCCTCCGCAGGTCCCAGAGGTCCTTGTCGTCAATCTCGTAGGCCCTGCCCCAGTCGCGGTCGTGCACGGTGGCGACGCCGAACTTTTCGCTGGCGAGGGCAGTGACCTCCGGATCGATCCAGGTGGGGACATGGACGCCGTTGGTGACGGAGGTGATCGGAACTTCGGAGTTGTCGAAGCCCGGCCACAGGCCGGAGAACATCTCCCGGGACACTTCCCCGTGCAGCTTGGCCACGCCGTTGGCCCGCTGAGCCAGGCGCAGGCCCATCACGGCCATGTTGAATTTGGTCGAGTCTCCGCCCTCGTAGTTCTCCACCCCGAGGGACAGGATCTTGTCGGTGGGGACCGACTGTGCGAGGCCGGCAGTGAAGAAGTGGCGGATCTGGGTCTGTTCGAACCGGTCAATGCCGGCCGGCACCGGGGTGTGCGTGGTGAAGACGGTCGAGGCGCGGGAGACGGTCAGCGCTTCCTCCCAGGTCATGCCCTGGTCCATCAGTTCGCGGATCCGCTCCACACCCAGGAAACCGGCGTGGCCCTCGTTGCTGTGGAAGACCTCGGCTGCAGGGGCACCGGTGAGGCGCTGGTGCACACGGAGGGCCTTGACGCCGCCCATGCCCAGGAGCAGTTCCTGCTGCAGCCTGTGGTCCCCGCCGCCTCCGTACAGGCGGTCGGTGATGCCGCGGGCGGCGTCGTCGTTTCCGATGACGTCCGAGTCCAGCAGCAGCAGGGGCACGCGTCCGACGTCGGCGCGCCAGATCTGCGCCGAAAGGTGACGGTTGTCCGGCAACGGCAGGGTGATTCTTGCGGGGGTGCCGTCTTCTTCGCGCAGCAGGGTCAGCGGCAGGCCGTTGGGGTCCAGCACGGGGTAGGTCTCCAGCTGCCACCCGTCGCGGGAAAGGGCCTGCTTGAAGTAGCCGGCCTTGTACAGCAGCCCCACGGCCACGAGGGGTACGCCGAGGTCGGAAGCTGCTTTCAAATGGTCACCGGCGAGGATGCCCAAACCGCCGGAGTACTGCGGCAGCACGGCGCTGATGCCGTACTCGGGGGAGAAGTAGGCAATCGACGTAGGGGCGTCTTCACCCAGTCCCTGGTACCAGCGTGGTTCGTTGAGGTATCTGTCCAAATCGGCGCCCAGATCGGAGATCACCGAGACCAGGTGCTCATCCTGTGCAATGCTCTCGAGCTTCTCCCGGCTTACGGTGCCCAGGAGCTTCACCGGGTCACCGCCGCTGGCCCGCCAGGCCTCGGGATCCAGGCTCTCAAACAACCTGAGTGTGGGCTGATGCCACGACCACCGGAGGTTCGATGCCAGCCGGCCCAAAGGGGCAATGCTGGACGGGAGGACAGTACGGACGGTAAATCTACGGATTGCCTTCACCCCGGTCACGCTAGCGCACTTGACGGCTCAGAAACCGAAATGACGGACAATTACCCGAGTAAATATCGGGCATCTTGAAAACCCGGCCAAACAGTGGCCGGTCGGAGGTGATTCCGTAAAAGTACGTTGCCTTAGCATTCTGCCCAAATTCTCGATAACGTCTAGTCTGTGACCACATCCAGCGCGTTGACACCAGAAGACCTGCCCTCGAAGGATCTCCGGTTTGGCCGGATCCCCATCACCAACGTTTCCCCCGTAGTGGAGTACGGGAGATTCCCCGCGAAAGCCGTACCCGGAGAGGACCTCGTCATCGGGGCCACAGTGTTCCGCGAGGGACATGACCTGGTAGGGGCCAGTGCCGTTCTCTACGACCCGGAGGGCGCCGTCGTCGCCCGCAGCCGGATGCACCCGGTGGGTCTGGGACTCGACCGGTGGGAAGGCATGCTGCGTCCTGTTGGGACGGGCCACTGGAGCTTCGCCGTGGAGGGGTGGGCCGACGTCTACGCCACCTGGCACCACAACGCAGAAGTGAAGATTGCCGCCGGCGTCGACGTCGAACTGATGCTCACCGAAGGCCACCAGCTCTTCAGCTTCGCAGCCGCCGAACGCAGCGGAGCCGACGCCGAGGTCTTCCGCGCCGCCGCAGCAGCGCTCGCAGACACCGGCCTCCCGGTGGAGGAGCGCCTCGCTGCCGCCGGCACCGAAGCCGTGACGGCCATCCTGGACCGCGATCCGATCCGTGACCTGGTCACCAGCTCGGACCGCTTCCCCCTCCTCGTAGAGCGGGAGCTGGCAGGCCGCGGCGCCTGGTACGAATTCTTCCCGCGCTCCGAGGGTGCCGAATTGAACCCCTCCACCCGCGAGTGGACCTCCGGAACGTTCCGGACCGCTGCCCGGAGCCTGCAGCGCGTGGCGGACATGCAGTTCGACGTTATCTACCTGCCGCCCATCCATCCGATCGGCACCACGCACCGCAAGGGTCCGAACAACACCCTGGTCGCCGGTCCGCAGGATCCCGGCTCCCCCTGGGCCATCGGAGCGGCCGAAGGCGGACACGACGCCATCCACCCCGATCTGGGGACGTTCGAGGACTTTGACGCGTTCGTCGACAGTGCCCGGGGCCTGGGCCTGGAGGTCGCCATCGACCTGGCCCTGCAGGCCTCCCCGGACCATCCCTGGGTGACCAGCCACCCGGAATGGTTCACCACGCGTGTTGACGGCACCATCGCCTACGCCGAGAACCCGCCGAAGAAGTACCAGGACATCTACCCCCTGAACTTCGACAATGACTATGAAGGCCTGTCGCAGGAGATCCTGCGCATTGTGCGCCTGTGGATCAGCCACGGCGTCCGCATCTTCCGGGTGGACAACCCGCACACCAAACCGCTGCGGTTCTGGGAATGGTTGATCGGCACGGTTAACGAAGAGCACCCGGACGTCATCTTCCTGGCCGAGGCGTTCACGCGCCCGCCCATGATGCATGCCCTCGCCAAGGCAGGGTTCCAGCAGTCCTACAGCTACTTCACCTGGCGGAACACCCGCGAGGAGATCGAGGAGTACTTCACCGAGGTCTCCCATGAGTCCTCGGCGTTCTTCCGCCCGAACTTCTTCGTCAATACCCCGGACATCCTCACCGAATTCCTGCAGTTCGGCGGTCCCGGTGCCTTCAAGATCCGGGCCGTACTGGCTGCCACCGGCAGCCCGCTCTGGGGTGTCTACGCCGGCTACGAGCTGTTCGAGCACGTAGCCCGGCCTGGCGCCGAAGAGTACATCGACAACGAAAAGTTCGAGTACAAGCAGCGGGACTTCGCCGCAGCGGAAGCAGAAGGCCGCAGTCTCGCCCCCTATATCACCCGGCTGAATGAAATCCGCCGGAACCATCCCGCTTTGGGGGACCTCGAAAACCTCACGGTGCACTCCAGTACCGACGAGTCCACAGTGGTCTACTCCAAGCACAAACAGACCCGCCCCGGCGATCCGTCCAGCAAGGACACACTCATTATTGTGGTTAACGTGGATCCCCACAGCGCCCGCGAATCCACTGTCACGCTCGACCTCGATGCGCTTCACCTCGCCCCGCAGGATCTGAACGAAGACGGCACCTTCTGGGTGGATGACCTCATCAGCGGCCAGAGCTGGCGCTGGGGAGCCCACAACTACGTCCGTCTGGACGCCCACTTTGAACCCGCGCACATCCTGTCAGTTCGGAGGAACTCCTAGTGCCCAACCCGTTTCAACTGCATGCTCCCGGCTTGACCAATGACCCGCATTGGTACCGCAAAGCCGTTTTCTACGAGGTCCTGGTCCGCGGCTTCGCCGACGCCAACGGGGACGGATCAGGCGACTTCAGCGGCCTGATCGAAAAGCTGGACTACCTGCAGTGGCTGGGCATCGACTGCCTGTGGCTGCCGCCGTTCTTCAAGTCGCCCCTGCGCGACGGCGGTTATGACATTTCCGACTACTACGATGTCCTCGACGAATTCGGCACCATCAGCGACTTCAAGCGCCTGGTTGCCGAAGCACACGCCCGCGGCCTGCGCGTCATCATCGACCTTCCGCTGAACCACACCTCGGACAAGCACCCGTGGTTCGAAGAGTCCCGCAGCGACCCGGACGGCCCCTACGGAGACTTCTACGTCTGGTCCGACACGGATGAGAAGTATGAAGACGCCCGGATCATCTTCGTGGACACCGAGGAATCGAACTGGACCTTCGACCCGGTCCGCCGGCAGTTCTTCTGGCACCGGTTCTTCAGCCACCAGCCGGACCTGAACTTCGAGAACCCCAAGGTCATCGAGGCGATCTTCGACGTCGTCCGCTTCTGGCTGGACCAGGGCATCGACGGCTTCCGGGCCGACGCCATCCCGTACCTCTTCGAAGAGGACGGCACGAACTGTGAAAACCTGCCGGCCACGCACCGGTTCCTCAAGGACCTGCGCACCATGGTCGACGAGAACTACCCGGGCCGCGTCATCATCGCCGAGGCAAACCAGATGCCGCACGAAGTCGTGGAGTACTTCGGCGACGAAACCGGCGACGAATGCCACATGTGCTTCCACTTCCCGATCATGCCGCGCCTGTTCTACGCGCTGAGGGACCAGAAGGCCGCGCCGATCATCCAGACCATGGAAGAGACGCCTGCAATCCCGGCCGGCGCCCAGTGGGGCACCTTCCTGCGCAACCATGACGAGCTGACGCTGGAAATGGTCACCAATGAAGAGCGCCAGGCCATGCTCGGCTGGTACGCCCCGGATTCCCGCATGCGGGCCAACATCGGCATCCGCCGCCGGCTGGCTCCGCTGCTGGACAATTCGCGGTCGGAAATCGAACTGATCCATGCGATGCTGCTGGCCCTGCCGGGCAGCCCGTTCCTGTACTACGGCGATGAGCTGGGCATGGGGGACAACATCTGGCTGGAAGACCGCGATTCCTCCCGTACGCCCATGCAGTGGAATCCGGACCGCAACGCCGGGTTCTCCACCGCCGATCCCGGCAAGCTGTACCTGCCGGTGGTGCAGTCGCTGGTGTACCACTACAACCACGTCAACGTGGAAGCCCAGCTCGCGAGCTCGAGTTCGCTGCTGCACTGGATCCGGCAGATGATCATGGTCCGCCGCGCCCACCCGGCCTTCGGCCTGGGTTCCTACCGCAACGTGCCGACCGATGCCGAGGCCGCCCTGGCCTTTGTGCGCGAGCTGCCGGACAACAACCCGGAGGGCGAGGTGGGCGAGACAGTGCTGTGCATCTTCAACCTCTCCCAGCACCCCATCTCCGCGTCCATGAAGCTGCCGGAGTTCGCCAACCGCGGACTGCGGGACGCTTTCGGCGGCACGCTCTTCCCGACCATCGGAGAAGACGGTGCCCTGACGCTGACCCTGGGCAGCCACGACTTCTACTGGCTGCGCCTGCGGTCGGCGAAGTCCGACACGTCCTCGCCGCAGACCGAAGCCATTCCCGTGATTCCGATCTCGGAGGCGGCACGGAGATGAGCCCGCTGACACCGTCCCTGCCCGAAATCCTGACCTCCTGGCTGCCCGAACAACGCTGGTTCCCCGCAAAAGGCCGCGAAGTCCTGCTGGACAGGGTCGGCGGCATCAGGCTTGAGGATCCCGCCGGCGAGGTCGGGCTGGAAGTCCACCTCATTGCCGTCGTCTCCGGCGACCGCCGGGACGTCATCAGCGTTCCGGTGAGCTACCGGAGGGTCCCGGCGCCCGAGCTGGAGGACTCGCTGCTGGGCCGTGCCCAGCATGAGGACCTGGGGGAGCGGTGGCTCTACGACGCCACGGCCGACCCGGTCTTCGTCACCGCGTGGCTGGAGCTGATGCGGTCCCAGGCTTCGTCCCTGGACGGGCACACGCACGGTTTTGCCCAGGACGGCTTCGCCGATTGGGGGCCGTTCCGGGCGCCGCTGCCCACCAAGGCCCTGAAGGGCGAACAGTCCAACACCTCCGTGGTTGTGCAGGCCCCGGAGGCACCGCTGATCGTGAAGTTCTACCGCGTGGTGGCTGCCGGCGAGAGCCCGGACGTGGAGGTCAGCGCACGGCTGACCGAAGTAGGGTCGGTGGACGTTCCGGCGACCTACGGCTGGGTGACCGGCTCCTGGACGGATCCTGCGGACGAGTCCGGGGAGACCCTGCTGACCGGACACCTGTCCGTGCTGCGGGAATTCTTCCCGGGCAGCGAAGACGCCTGGCGGACCGCGTCCTCGGCCGCGCTTGCCGGACGGAATTTCACTGCGGAGGCCGAAGAGCTCGGTGCCGCCACCGGCCGCATCCACCAGCAGCTGGCGGCTGCGTTCGGCAGCCGGCCTCCCAGCGCTGCGGAACGTGCAGAGTTCCTTGAGTCCCTCAGCTCCCGGATCCGGTGGGCCTGGGCGGAAGCGGGCGTCGTCGTCGGGCCTTTCGATGATGCCGTGGAGTACCTGCTGGAGCAGGTTCGCAACCTCCAGACGCTGCCCAACCTGCAGCGCATCCACGCGGACTACCACCTCGGCCAGGTCCTGCGCGTTCCGGAACGGGGCTGGATCGTCCTTGACTTCGAGGGCGAGCCGCTGCGGCCGGCCGCGGAACGGAGCGTGCCGGATGCGCCGCTGCGCGACGTCGTGGGCATGCTGCGCTCCATCGACTACGCCGCCGGCGTCGCCCTGATCGACGGCGCCGAGGGTACCGGCGAAGCGGCCGAATCCGTGCAGGAGCGCAACGAGTCCGCCCACCGGTGGGCAACGGCAGCGTCAGACGCCTTCCTTCGCGGTTACGAGAAGGAAACCGGCACCACCATTAACCGCAGCGACCCCCTGTTCCTGGCCCTGTGGCTGGACAAGGCGCTGTACGAAGTTGTCTACGAGATGCGGAACCGCCCCCGCTGGATCAGCGTGCCGGCCACGGCCGTCCGCAACATTCTGGCGCAGGCCGAAAACGCAGCACGCGCGGACGAGAGCCAGGAAGAGAGCACAGTGAATAAGCCACGCAAGACGCGGTCCACATCCGCTACCGCAGAGCCCGAGGTGCCCGACGTTCCCGTCTCCACCGAGCCCATCCCCGTTTCCGAGGACGTGCTCCAGGCCGTTTCCGAGGGCAGTTACTACCAGCCCCACGCGGTCCTTGGCGCACATCTGGATGAGTCCGGAACCGTCGTGACCATTCGGACCCTCCGCCCGCTGGCACGCGAAGTCGTGGCGGTGACCTCCGGGAACCGTGTACCGCTGCAGCACGAGTACAACGGCATCTGGGTGGGCACCCTGCCCGCTCAGACTGCGGGCGCCGTTCCGGACTACCGCGTGGAGGTGACGTACGACGACGGGGAGCCCCAGCTCTTCGATGATCCGTACCGCTTCCTTCCCTCCCTCGGCGACGTGGACCTGCACCTGATCGGTGAGGGCCGGCACGAAAACCTGTGGACGGTCCTGGGCGCGAACCTGCACCATTACGACTCGGTGCTGGGCGACATTTCCGGCGTCAGTTTCGCCGTCTGGGCTCCCAATGCCCGCGCGGTGCGCGTCAAGGGAGATTTCAACGGCTGGAACGGCATCATCAACGCGATGCGCTCCCTCGGCAGCTCCGGCGTCTGGGAAATCTTCGTTCCCGGCGTCGAACCCGGTGCCCGCTATAAGTACGAAATCCTGGGCAGCGACAGTGTCTGGCGGGAGAAGGCCGACCCGATGGCCAAGGGCACCGAGGTGCCGCCGCTGACCGGCTCACGCGTGGTCGAGTCAACCTACGAATTCGGCGACGCCGAATGGATGGAAACCCGGGCCGCACGGGATCCGCACAACTCGCCCATGAGCGTGTACGAGGTCCATCTGGGATCCTGGCGGCTTGGACTGAACTACCGCGAAATGGCAGATCAGCTGGCCGAGTACGTGCAGTGGCAGGGCTTCACCCACGTCGAACTGATGCCCGTAGCCGAACATCCGTTCGGCGGGTCCTGGGGTTACCAGGTCACCTCCTACTTCGCCCCCACCGCGCGGTTCGGGCATCCGGACGAATTCCGCTACCTAGTGGACCGGCTGCACCAGGCCGGCATCGGCGTCATTCTGGACTGGGTTCCGGCCCACTTCCCGAAGGACCCGTGGGCGCTGGCGAACTTCGACGGGCAGACCCTCTATGAGCACGGCGACCCGTTCCGCGGGGAGCAGCTCGACTGGGGAACGCTGGTCTTCGACTTCGGCCGCCGTGAAGTGCGGAACTTCCTCGTGGCCAACGCGATTTACTGGCTGGAAGAATTCCACGTCGACGGGCTCCGCGTGGATGCCGTGGCATCGATGCTGTACCTGGACTACTCGCGTCCGGAAGGCCAGTGGACGCCCAACATCTACGGCGGCCGGGAGAACCTCGAGGCGATCTCCTTCCTGCAGGAAGTCAACGCGACTGCCTACAAGCGGGTGCCCGGCATCGTGATGATCGCCGAGGAATCCACCGCCTTCCCGGGCGTCACCCGTCCCACCAGCTCCGGCGGCCTCGGCTTCGGGCTCAAGTGGAACATGGGCTGGATGCACGACACCCTCCAGTACATGTCCGAAGACCCGATCAACCGCGTGTACCACCACGCCCAGCTGACCTTCTCCCTGGTCTACGCGTACACGGAGAACTTCCTGCTGCCGATCAGCCATGACGAAGTAGTGCATGGCAAGGGCTCCCTGCTGCGCAAGATGCCCGGTGACCGGTGGCAGCAGCTGGCCAACCTGCGTGCCTACCTGGCCTTCCAGTGGGCACACCCGGGCAAGCAGCTCATCTTCATGGGCACCGAATTCGGCCAGGAAGCGGAGTGGTCCGAGCAGTACGGACTGGATTGGTACCTGACCGATACCCCGCAGCATAAGGGTGTCCAGCTGATGGTCAAGCAGCTCAACGAGATCTACCGCAGCACGCCGGCTCTGTCCGCCCGCGACAACGAGCCCGCAGGCTTCCAATGGATCAATGAGAACGACGGCGCACTCAACGTCCTCTCCTTCATCCGCTGGGACCACCAGGGCAATCCGGTGGTGTGCATTGCGAACTTCGCCGGCGCCCCGCGCCAGGATTTCCGGCTGGGTATGCCGTGGGCCGGTGAATGGGTGGAAGCACTGAACACCGACGCCGCCGAGTTCGGCGGATCCGGCGTCGGGAACATGGGGGTTGTCCAGGCCGTAGAGGGTGCCTGCAACGGCCAGCCCGCCTCGGCCACGCTCACGGTTCCGCCGCTGGGCGTGCTGTACCTGGTCCCCAAGCCGTAGGTGCAGTTGGCGGCCCGGACACCCGCAGGGGAGTCCGGGCCGCACGTGTATGCGCAGTCCCCGAAAACCGTGCTAGAGTTAATACCCGCGCTGATCGAGGGAATCGCGATCCTGGACTTTGATCCAGGAGGCCGGATCCCTCGGGTTTCAACCAACAGTCGTGAGTCCGGGAACTTCGGTTCCCACCGGTTCGCCGGAAGGACAAACGGCCGGTTTGACACCCACAGGACAGCGTGGCTAAGATAGAAAAGTTGCTCCGGAGCGACGCAGAGCTTGATCCCCTTGAGGATCGCCTGCCGGTGCCGGAAGCAGTCTGTTGTTTGAGAACTCAATAGTGTGCCAAGTTTATTGATACCAATTTATTTATATTGATTGGTTGAACAGGCCGTTTCCGCCCACCCCGTGGGTATTGGGACGGTTTTTTTAGCCGGTTTCGAATTTAGTGCAGGGCGGTCGACCAATTTTCCTTGGTCCCCGGTCTGTGTCTGTAACACATTTACGGAGAGTTTGATCCTGGCTCAGGATGAAC
>NZ_JANFLT010000006.1 GCF_024385505.1 Arthrobacter zhaoxinii | reverse complement strand
GCGGAAACGGCCTGTTCAACCAATCAATATAAATAAATTGGTATCAATAAACTTGGCACACTATTGAGTTCTCAAACAACAGACGCAATCCGAAAATACTCGGGAAAACAATGTTTTCCCTTTCTTCTTCGCTGCAGTGTTTTACCGCAAAAGCGTTTCCGCTCTTCCGGACCCCACACCAACCGGAGTCTTTCCCGCCGGCCCTGCAAAGGGCACGCACCGGTAGGACTCTGTTTTTTGTTGGGGTTTGGCCGCCATGCTCGGGCGCTTTTCCAGCATCCCGGCCGCGGCGACTCATGTAACTTTACACATCGGTTCCAGTCCTTGCAAACCGGATCGAAGTGATCCGCCACACAAGCCCAAACCGCTCACGCGGACCGCTTACCCGCCTCCCGAAGGAAGCATTAAAACTATACGGCAGAGACCTCGACGCTTGCAAGGGTCCGCTTCCCGCGGCGCAGGACCAAGTACCGGCCGTGCAGCAGGTCCTTCGAATCCACTACGGCTTCGGCGTCAGTGACCTTGACGTTGTTTACGTAGGCACCGCCCTCGGACACCGTGCGGCGGGCTTCGGACTTGGTCTTGGAAAGCTCCGACGCGACAAGCAGGTCGATGATGCCCAGGGAATCCGGGGACACCACGGCCCTCGGCAGCTGTTCCGTCGCGGCTTTCAAAGTAGCTTCATCGAGTTCGGTCAGGTCACCCTGGCCGAACAGCGCAGCCGAAGCAGCAATGGCCTTGTCGGTTGCCTCAGTGCCGTGAATCAGCGACGTCACGTCGTAGGCCAGGGCCCGCTGTGCCTCGCGCTTGTGCGGCGCCTCCTCGACAGCACGTGCCAACTCCTCGATCCGGGCCCGGCTCATGAAGGTAAAGACCTTGAGGCGGTCGACCACGTCGGTATCGGAAGTGTTGAGCCAGAACTGGTACATGGCGTAGGGGCTGGTCATGGTGCCGTCCAGCCAGACCGCATTGCCTTCGCTCTTGCCGAACTTGGTGCCGTCGCTGTTGGTGATCAGCGGGGTGCCCAGTGCGTGGACCGTCTTGCCCTCGACCTTGCGCACCAGTTCGGTGCCGCTGGTGAGGTTGCCCCACTGGTCCGATCCGCCCGTTTCCAGCACGCAGTTGTACTGGCGGAAGAGCTCAAGGTAATCCATGCCCTGCAGCACCTGGTAGCTGAACTCCGCGTAGCTGATGCCTTCATCGGAGTTCAGGCGCGAGGAAACGATTTCCTTCTTGATCATCGTCCCCACCCGGAAGTGCTTGCCGACGTCGCGCAGGAAATCGATGGCGCTCATTGGAGCGGTCCAGTCCAGGTTGTTCACCATGCGGGCGGAGTTTTCACCGTCGAAGCTCAGGAAGCGCTGCACCTGTCCCTGCAGGTACCCGACCCACTCCCCGACTGTCTCCTTGGTGTTCATGGTGCGTTCCGCCGTCGGGCGCGGGTCGCCGACCAGACCGGTGGAACCGCCGACCAGGGCCAGCGGCCGATGGCCGGCGAGCTGCAGGCGACGCATGGTGAGCAGCTGCACCAGGTTGCCCAGGTGCAGGCTCGGCGCCGTCGGGTCGAAGCCGCAGTAATACGTGATCGGTCCCCCGGCGAGAAGTTTTTCCAGCTCCGCCTCGTCGGTGGAGACCTGCACCAGGCCTCGCCACTTCAGTTCCTGCCAGATGTTGGCAAAGGAGGAGTCATTCTGCTGGGCGCTGAGGCCTTCGAGGTTCACGATGTTGTCTGACACGCTTTCTAAATTATCAGTCTTCGGGAATGCCCGCGGGGATCCCGTTGGCGGCGATCAGGCGCAGCCGCTGGGTGGGGCGGGTCATGGCGACGTACAGGTCCCCTACCTTGCCGGCTGCTGCGGTCAGCAGTTCGGACGGTTCCAGGATGACGACGCCGTCGAACTCCAGGCCCTTGGCCTCCCGCGGGGAGGTCACCACGATGTCCTGCTCCAGACCGCCGGCGCCGGAACCAACGCGGGGACCATACACTTCGGTCACGGCGCGGCGGACGGCAGCGAGGCGGTGGTCCTCGGCAATGATCGCCAGCAGGCCGCCGTCGAGCGCGTCCAGATCCTCGGGCAGGGTGTCCAGCAGCCGCTGGAGCAGGCTGTCTTCGGAGACCTCGTCAATGAACGGCGCCCAGCGGCCCTCGCGCACGGCCTTCGGAGCCGAGACCACCAGGCCGGCCGCATTGGCCATGCGTACTGCGGCCTCGGCGATCTGCGCCGGGGTGCGGTAGTTCACGGTGAGCTCCTCGAGGGTCCAGCGCTCCCCCACGAACGGATCCAGTGCGGCCTGCCAGGACGTTGCCCCTGCAGCCGAACTGGTCTGGGCAATATCGCCCACCACAGTGAAGGACTTCAGCGGGCAGCGGCGCATCAGGAGCCGCCACTGCATGGCGGAGAGTTCCTGCGCTTCGTCAACCACGATGTGCCCGAAGGCCCAGGTCCGGTCGACGGCGGCGCGGTCGGCAGCCGTCAGCCGCTGCTCCCCCACCGCGTTGTGGTCCGCCAGGTCCTCTGCGGACAGGATGCCGTGGGCACCGGAGTCCTCCAGGAAGCCTTCGGTGTTGGCAATGGCGCTTTCGGCATTGGCGAGGTCGCGCTTGCGCTGTTCCTCGCGGAGGGCGTTCTCACGCCCGGCCGAGGCATCCAGCTCGCCGAGCAGTTCCGCGGCTTCGTCCAGCAGGGGGACGTCGGATTCGGTCCAGGGGGCGTCGGGGCTGCGGCGGAGCAGGTCCAGTTCCGCATCGGTGAGGTCCGGTGCGGCTGATTCCAGGTGCCCCGGCTTGCTGAACAGCTCGGTGATGAGCTTTTCCGGGGTCAGCGGCATCCAGCACAGGTTCAGGGCGACGCGGACGTCGCGGGCACTGCGCACGTCCTCGGCGAGGTAGGCCCGATCGGTGCTGTTACCGGCTCCCGCCGATTCCTCGAGCTGTTCGGTCAGCTGTTCGGTCAGTTCGCGCAGGAGGATCTTCACGAAGGTCACGCGGGCCTCGTTGTGCGGCTTCCCGGTGGCGCGGGCCTTGTCCCGGGCACGCTGCACCTGCTTGGGCGTCAAGGTCAGGATGGTGCCCTCGACGTTCAGCTTCCGCGGTTCGCGCGGCAGGCGCTGCCGGTTGGCAACCGCCCGGGCGACGACGTCGGCCATGTACAGCCGGCCCTTTACCTCCGCGGTGGCCGGGTCCTCTTCGTGGGCGGCAGTGATGCCGGGCATCAGCTGTCCCAGGCTGGACATCACGACGCCGGTCTCGCCCAGGGAGGGCAGCACGCGTTCGATGTAGCGGATGAAGGCGTTGGACGGTCCCACCAGCAGCACGCCGGCCGACTTCAGCCGTTCGCGGTGGGTGTAGAGCAGGTACGCGGCGCGGTGCAGCGCCACGGCGGTCTTGCCCGTACCGGGACCGCCCTGGACTACCAGGGTTCCGGACAGAGGAGCCCGGATGATGCGGTCCTGTTCGGCCTGGATGGTGCCCACGATGTCGGACATCTGTCCGGTCCGTTTGGAGTTCAAGGCAGCGAGGAGCGCCCCTTCGCCCTGCAGCGCTTCCTCATCCTCGAGCATGGAGTAATCCAGCACGTCGTCCTCGATGGCCTGCACGTTGCGGCCCTTGAGGATCAGGTGCCGGCGGCGTCGTACACCTTGGCGTTCGAAGGCGGTGGCCTGGTAGAACGTGCCCGCTTCGGGGGCGCGCCAGTCCACCATCAACCGCTGCAGCTCCGCCGTCGAGAGGCCGATGCGGCCGATGTAGCGTTCCTCGCCGTCGTCGAGGTCCAGCCGGCCGAACACGAGCCGGTCGTCGACGGCGTTCAGCTGCGCGAGGCGGTCCTCGTACATGGTGGCAAAGGCGTCCCGTTCGGAACGGTTCTGGTGGGAACCGGAGGCATGGCTGCGCCGGATCGCGGCCAGTTGTTCCCGCTTCTCCTCACGCAGCTCATCGAGGCGTGAGTAGAGACCGGCGACGTACTGACGCTCGTGTTCCAGCTCGTTGGAAGCTGAAGGTGTTTCAGGCATGTTCGAGTTCCCTCTCGCAAAGGCAGAGCGTCAATCTTACAGTGCATTTGGACTTTTGCAGGTCACTAATGTATGCGGTTTATCTCTCACGCTGCTGCCTGTGATGAGCGTGTCGCGCACCATCCGGCACCGCCCCTTGGAAAGGGGCGGACCCTAGTAACGGATCAGCGCGGTGACGGGGGTGTCGCCGAGGCGGTCCCGGCCGCCGAGGTCGCCCAGTTCCAGCACGACGCCGAATCCGGCCACTTCAGCGCCGGCCTTGCGGATCAGGCGGGCAGCAGCGCCAAGGGTTCCGCCGGTGGCCAGGACGTCGTCGAGAATAAGGACGCGCGAGCCGACGGGCATGTCGTCGCGGTGCAGTTCGAGGGTGCTGTCTCCGTATTCCATGGAGTAGCTCTCGGAGAACACTTCGCGGGGCAGCTTGCCGGGTTTGCGTACGGTGATGACGCCCTTCCCGGACGCGTAGGCTGCGGCGGCGGCGAGGAGGAAGCCCCGGGCTTCCACTCCTGCGACGAAGTCGAACTGTCCCTCAAACGGGGCAATCAGTGCATCCACGACGCCGCGGAGGGCCGGCCCGTCTGCGAAGACCGGGGTCAGGTCCCGGAAGACGATACCGGGCTTGGGGTAATCGGGGATTACAGCGCCCAGGCGTTCGATGGTTTGTTCAATGGACTCGTGGTTATCCGGTTCTGCCGGGGCATCTTTCACCCGTCCACCTTACCCGTTCCGCCCGGTCCGCGCCCGGGCCGTACGCCCGGCTGTGGGGCTTGTCTCTCCGGGTGTCCGCACCGCGGGAACCGGCCGGTGGAGAACCAGTGGGAGGAATAAAGGGCAGCGGCCGCCGGTTTGCACCTTCCGGGCCCCTCGGAAGGACCCGGAAGTTACCGCACCAACAGTCAAGGATTTCAACGCATGGCGAACCTGCACGAAGTGCTCAAGAACAAGATCGGATTCGGCACAGCCCCGCTGGGAAACATGTTCCGGAACATCCCGGAGGATGAGGCGCTGGCAACGGTCGAGGCGGCCTGGAACGAAGGGATCCGTTACTTCGACACCGCTCCCTTCTACGGCGCCGGTCTGGCGGAATCCCGTTTGGGCGAGGTGCTCTCACAGCACAACCGCGACGAGTACGTGCTCAGCACCAAAGTGGGACGGCTGATCCTGGACGAGGAAGAAGACAAGGGCTCCGGCCTCTTCACCCACGGGCGTTCGAACAAGATCGCCACGGATTACACCACGGACGCCACTCTGCGGTCCATCGAGGAGAGCCTGAACCGGCTCAAGACGGACCGTTTGGACTTCGTGTTCATCCACGACACGTCCCGCGACTTCCTCGGCGACGAGTGGATCTCCAAGTTCGACGAGGCGCGGACCGGTGCGTTCCGGGTACTCGCCCGCCTGCAGGATGAGGGCGTCATCAACGGCTGGGGCCTCGGCGTCAATACCACCGAGCCCATCGAGCTGGCCATGGACATGGACGAGGCTGCTCCGACCATGAGCCTGTCCGCCACTCAGTACACGCTGCTGCAGCACGAGCGTGCCCTGCAGCGCATGATGCCCAAGGCACAGGAAAAGGGCGTAGGTATCGTCGTCGGCGGTCCGTTCAACTCCGGTGCCCTGCTGGGCGGCGACACGTTCGACTACGGAGAGATTCCTCCGCAGGTCCAGGCCCGGATCACCGAGCTGACCTCGGTCGCCTCCCGGCACGATGTGAGCCTGAAGGCAGCTGCCCTGCAGTTCTCCGCCGCTCACCCCGCCGTGGCTGCGGTCATCCCGGGCTCCAGCCGGCCCGGACGCGTCGCAGAGGATGTCGCGGCGATGAAGGCCGAGATCCCGGGTGCGTTCTGGGACGAACTGCTGGAAAAGAAGCTCATTTCCGCGCAGGCTCCGCTTCCGCGCTCCTAGCGGCAGCTTCACAGAACGGCGTTCCGGGTTTCCCGGGGCGCCGTTCTGTGTTTCACGGCCGCAGAGCCGCGGCTCCCGCGGACGCCGGCTGCCTGCGCGGCTGGGCGGGACGGTACTTGGACACAGTCGGGTCACCCGTGAGCCAGTACCGCCACGGATATTCGTCTGAGCCGCCGGGGCCGCTGACCCCCACTCGCGGTCCGGTTGACAGGAGTTCCCGGCTCACCGGTTCGGCCGGCAATGCAAGGTGCAGGGGGTGCGCGAACACATCCGCGCCGTCCAGCGGCCGGGAAATGCCCAGGGCCTGGGCGAGCCGTGCCGGGCCGCGCGCGAGGTCGAGCGGGTTGCGCGGGTTTCCCCGCCGCACCGCCGCGATATCGGCCCCCTCGACGATCTCGCCCGCGCGCAGCAGCAGCCCGGTGGCATCGCCTTCCGTTCCGCAGACGATGTTGGCGCAGTAATGCATGCCGTAGGTGAAGTACACGTACAGGTGCCCGGCCGGGCCGAACATGGTGGCGTTCCGCGCGGTCTGGCCGCGGAACGCGTGGGAGCCGGGATCGGCGTCACCCATGTAGGCCTCCACCTCGGTGATCCGCACACTGACGCGTTCGCCGTCGACGTCGTGGGTCAGGACCGCGCCCAACAGCTGGGGTGCCGCGGAGGTGGCAGGGACGGCAAGACGTTCTCGTTCACTCGCAAAAGCCATACTTTGACGGTAGCAAGCTTCGGCGAGGAGGTTTTTCGGGGTGCTGCTCAGCTGTTTCCGGCTGACGCCCCGTAGAACTCCTTCAGGGCAGCCCGCCTCCGGGAGCTGGGATGCCAGGGATTGCCTGCAAGGTGGTCTCCGGCTGCGTCCAGGGCCTCGTGCCAGGCGGCGAGGAGGGCGGACGCCGCGTCTGATCCGCCGGTTCCACCGCTCAGCGGCTGCCGGACGACGACGCGGGTACGGCCGCCGTCGTCCGTAATGTCGACGGAGGCCTCCGCGCCGATGCCGAGGTCCGACGTCGCCCGGTCCAGGGCGCTGCCGACATCGCCGGCAGCGGCGTTGAACCAGCGTTCGAAGACGATCCCGGCAGCATCCACGCGGCCCATGGTGGGCGAGACATCGAATTCCTCGGCGTAAGCGTCGCGGAGGGCCTGCCACTGGTCCATGGACGTGCGGGCAGGTTCCCTGCCTGACGCGACGTCGTCGAACACGTCCAGGATCCCCTGCCACCCGGCGGCGCCTTCGGTGAGGAAATCCGCACTTTCCTCATGGGTGCGGAGCTGCAGCAATGAACCGTCGGGGGTTTCCAGCACCTGCCAGTCGAGGACGGATTCGTCCCCCAGCGGGTCCTCCCAGGTGAACTGCAGGCTAAGTCCGGGGCTCATCTGCAGTACGGTTCCGGTGACCTCCGCGGTGCCCATGTCCAGCCGGTATTCCTTGCCGAGCTGCCAGCCGGGACTCACCATGCCGAGCCATTGGGCCACCTTGTCGCCGTTGGTCAGCACCTCCCAGATGTGGCCCGCGGGGAAATCGAAACGGCGCTCAAAGACCAGGCTGTACCCGTCCGGGCGGCGCTCGATTCTTCCGGTGGGAACCGGCGTTTCAAGGGCGCTGGACTCGGTCATGGCGTGTCCTCCTGGGGTTCTTCCAAGGGTAGCTTCGGCAGGTACGCCGCAGGGAGGGGCGGGTAGGTAGTCGAGCCGAAAAGACGGGTATCCGGGGGTGCCGGGTGCGGCGTGATCGAGCAGGTTTTCGGGCCGGAAATGTCGGTGCCGGCTGAAAGTCTTGGGGTATGGAAAAGCACGGATACGAAACCGGAGGCGGGCTCGGAGGCCGAGCCGCTGCCGGGGTGTTTTATGCCCGGCCCAACAGCCCGGAACGCCGGACCCGGTTCCCGGACGGGTTCACCGGCACCCTGGCGCTGCAGAACCCCGCCCGCCTGAACGGGGAAGCCGTTTCGACCGTCCTGCAGCGCCTGCACACTCTGGACGCCTGGCGGTACGCCCAGCAGGCCCGCACCCTGCACCGGCTGCACGAACACGTCCGGGACGCCTGCACAGCGGGAGCATCGGGGGCGGGAGCGTCGGGTGCGGGAGCATCGGGGGCGGGAGCGCCGGATGCGGGACAACGTACGGACCCTTCTCAGGTGTTCAGCCTGACCGCCACGGAGGTCCAGACCCTGCTGTGCCTCTCCTACCAGGCAGCGGCCCGGCTGCTGGCCGATGCCCTGGACCTCTGCACCGGCTTCACTGCTTCTCTTGGCGCCCTTGAAGCGGGAAATCTGTCCTGCCGGCAGGCCGGAACCATCCTGGACCAATGCCGGTTCCTGGACGGAGCCGAACAAACCCGCTTCGAGGCGGACTTACTTGCCCGCGCTCCCGGACACACAGACGCGCAGTTCACGCGGACCGCGGTAGGGCTGCGCGAACGCCTGCACCCCGAAACCATCATTCCCCGCCACCGCAAAGCCCTGGAGGCACGGAAGGTCTGGTTCGAAGCCCGGCCCGACGGGATGGCCGAACTCGGCGCCTACCTCGCCGCCGAACAGGGACAACTCATCTACGGTGCCCTGACCACCGCTGCCCGCGGGGAGCAGGCCGCCGGAGACCCCCGAAGCGTTGGCCAGCTCCGGGCAGACATCCTCGCCTCGTTACTGACCGGCGCACCTGTTACCAGGCACGAAGCGCCGGGTCTGCAGACACCGCAGGCACCGCACCGGAGGCCGGCAGGTCACGACAAGCATCCGGTCAGCGAACCGACGCCGGCCGGTTCCCGTGCCGGTGCGGGTGCGGGTGCCCGGACTGAGATCATGGTCCTCGTCAACGCCGACACCCTCCTGGGCCTGGATGATCAGCCCGCGGAACTCAACGGCTACGGACCCATCAGCGCGGAAACCGCCCGCCGGCTGGCCGAAAACGCCTCCCACCTCACCGGCCTCGTGCAGGACAGGGCCACCGGGGACATCCTTGGGGTCGGGAAACGCCGCCGGATCCCGCCGGGCCTGCGGCGCTGGCTCCAGGCCCGCGACGGAACGTGCCGCTTCCCGGGCTGTGAGACACCTGCATCAGGACACTCCACCACCGAAATCGACCACACCGTCCCCTGGGCGCGGGGAGGAACAACCGACCACACGAACCTCTCACACCTGTGCCGGAAGCATCATCGATTCAAGACTCTCGGCCACTGGAAAGCATCCCAATCAACTGCCGGACCGGGTTCCGGGATCCTGGAATGGACCTCACCGCTGGGCCGGACCTACCAGACCACGCCCCAACTCCGCCTGCGCGCCAACGGCCATGAGCCTCCTGAGCACCGGGCGGAACCACCGCCGCAGGAGACCCGGCCCCACGAAACCTCACCCCCGTTCTAACGACGGAACGGAGGGTCTCCAGCGGCACGGATGCAGGCTCGGAGCTGGCTGAGTTTCAGAACACCATCCGATGCCGGATGTGATGCCGGTCTGCCCGGGCCTGCCAGAATTCGATCTCCCGCGGCTTCAGCGCGTAGAGCTGCCATGCCGGGTTCGAGCTCCCGTCCGATGCCGGCCGGGCGTCCCAGTCGGCAGCCGACGCTTCGGCTGACAGCTGCACCACGGCCCCGGCCACCCGGATCTGCCGGCCAAGTTCCGGCCAGTAGAAGTTCATTGCAGCGTTCGGGTTCTCCGCCAGCTCCCCGCCTTTGCGCGAGGTGCGGGCCGTGGCGAACTGCCAGCCGTCGTCGTCGATGTCCTTGAGGATGAGCATCCGTGAGGAAACATGCCCGTCCGCGTCGGCGGTGGCAAGGGAGAACGCATGCGGCTGCCGCACCCCGGCGGCCAGGGCATCGGAAAGCCACTGGCGGAACAACTCCGCAGGGTCCTGCGCTGCCGCGGCCGGATCGAAGTCGGGAAGGTCCTCGGGAAAGTCCGGCAGGGCGCGCAGCCGGGCCCGGAAGGAATCACTCATGCCGCCCAGCGTAGCTGGATGCCGGTGCCGCTGCTCCACCTGTCCCGGAGCCCGGCACCGAAAAGAACGGACCCCGCGGAGGCTCTCCGCGGGGTCCGCCATCAAGGTCGGGCAGAATCAGCCCGCGTAGCCGCGGACCTCGCCGACCTGCCGGTTCAGTTCCGCAAGCTGCAGCTCCACAGCGGACCGGGCGGTGCCGCCCTGGGAGCTGCGGCTGTCCAGCGAGCCTTCGGTGCTGAGCACAGTGCGCACCTCGGGCGTCAGATGCGGTGAGATTCCGGCATAGTCTTCATCGGTCAAGTCCCAGAGTTCGACGCCGCGGCCCTCGGCCAGCTGCACCGCGGATCCGGAGAGTTCATGCGCTTCCCGGAAGGGCACACCCTGGCGGACCAGCCACTCGGCAATGTCGGTGGCCAGGGCAAAGCCCTGTGGTGCCAGCGACTGCATCCGCTCGGTGTTGAACTTCAGGGTTGCAATCATCCCGGACACCGCCGGAAGCAGTACCTCAAGGGTGTCGGCGGCGTCGAAGACCGGTTCTTTGTCTTCCTGCAGGTCACGGTTGTAGGCCAGCGGAAGACCCTTCAGGGTGGCCAGCAGCCCGGCCAGGTCCCCGATGAGCCGTCCGGCCTTGCCGCGGGCAAGTTCGGCGACGTCGGGGTTCTTCTTCTGCGGCATGATCGAGGACCCGGTGGAGTACGCGTCGTCGAGCGTGATGAAGGAGAACTCCTTCGTGGCCCAGATGATGATCTCCTCGCTGACCCGTGACAGGTCCACGCCGATCATGGCCGCGATCCAGGAGAACTCGGCGTAGACATCGCGGGAAGCGGTGCCGTCAATGGAGTTCCACACCGCGGAATCGAACCCCAGGTCCGCCGCCACGGCGTTCGGATCAAGGCCAAGCGAGGAGCCGGCCAGGGCACCGGAACCGTAGGGAGAGACTGCCGCCCGCTTATCCCAGTCGGCCAGCCGCTGCACATCGCGCAGCAGGGACCAGGCATGGGCCAGCAGGTGGTGGCTGAGCAGGACCGGCTGGGCGTGCTGCAGGTGGGTGCGCCCGGGCATGGCCACCCCGAGGTGCGTCTGCGCCTGGCCCACCAGGGCATCGATCACAGACAGCACGCCGGCACCGATGATGCGGGCATGGTCCCGCAGGTACATCCGGCCGAGGGTGGCGATCTGGTCATTGCGGGACCGGCCGGCCCGAAGCTTGCCGCCCAGCTGGGTGCCGGCCCGTTCGATCAGTCCGCGTTCCAGCGAGCCGTGCACATCCTCATCCGACGGCGCAGGCTGGTACGCGCCGGACTTTACGTCGTCGTCAAGCTGGTCCAGGGCGGCGAGCATGCCCTCCAGCTCTGCGTCGTCGAGCAGGCCGGCCTTGTGCAGTACCCGGGCATGCGCCCGGGAGCCTGCAATGTCATAGCCGGCAAGCCGCCAGTCGAAGTGGGTGGACTTGCTCAGCTCCGCAAGGGCGTCTGCCGGGCCGCCGGCGAACCGGCCACCCCACAGGGCACCCTGGACGGTTGAACCGGAGGACCCGGCGCCCGCTGCTTCTTCTGGCGACTTGCCGTGGCTCATGTGCTTACTTACCTTCTGCTAGGCGCTGGTCGCGGCCGGAGGCCACCTTGGAGGACATCCCGAACAGCTCGATGAAGCCGCGGGCCATGGACTGGTCGAAGCTGTCACCGGTGTCGTAGGTGGCCAGGTTGAAGTCATACAGGGATGACTCGGAGCGGCGGCCGGTCACTACCGGACGGCCGGCGTCGAGGGTCATGCGGATGTCGCCGGAGACGTACTTCTGGGTGTCGCCGATGAAGGCGTCCAGGGACTGCTTCAGCGGGGAGAACCACTGGCCGTCGTAGACCAGCTCGGTCCAGCGCTGGCCGACCGTCTTCTTGAAGCGGGCCTGCTCGCGCTCGACCGTGACGTTTTCCAGCTCGCGGTGTGCTGCCATCAGGGCCATGGCACCGGGAGCTTCGTAGATTTCGCGGCTCTTGATGCCCACGAGGCGGTCTTCGACGATGTCGATCCGGCCGATGCCCTGGGCGCCGGCGCGGCGGTTCATTTCCTCGATGGCCTGCAGCGGGGTGACCGGCTTGCCGTCAATGGCTACCGGCACGCCTTCCTTGAACGTGATGACAACTTCATCCGGAGCCGGAGCGGACGCCGGATCGGAGGTGTACTCGTAGACGTCCGGGGTGGGGCCGTTCCAGATGTCTTCCAGGAAACCGGTCTCCACGGCACGTCCCCAGACGTTGGCGTCGATGGAGAAGGGGTTCTTCTTGGTGGTGGCGATCGGCAGGTTCTTCTCCTCCGCGAAGGCAATGGCCTTGTCGCGGGTGAGGGCCAGGTCGCGGACCGGTGCAATGCACTTCAGGTCCGGGCCCAGGGTCTGGATGCCGACTTCGAAGCGTACCTGGTCGTTGCCCTTGCCGGTGCAGCCGTGGGAGACGGTGGTGGCGCCGAACTGGCGGGCAGCAGCCACCAGGTGCTTGACGATCACGGGGCGGGAAAGTGCCGAGACCAGCGGGTAGGCATCCATGTAGAGGGCGTTGGCCTTCAGCGCGGGCATGCAGTACTCGGTGGCGAATTCCTCGCGGGCGTCCGCCACGTAGGCTTCGACGGCGCCGCAGTCCAGGGCCCGCTGGCGGATGGTTTCCAGGGACTCGCCGCCCTGCCCTACGTCCACGGCTACGGCGATGACTTCAGCACCGGTTGCCTCGGCAATCCAGCCAATGGCCACTGACGTATCCAGGCCACCGGAATAGGCCAGAACAATACGTTCGCTCACAGGTTTTGCTCCTCTTGCATTGGTCGCGGCCCGTACGGTCCGCTGGTTGGTTCAGGATGAAAGTTGGTGGAAGGTCCGCTGCTCAGCGGACCTTCGGTTACAGGATCCGGCTCTCGGGCGCGGAGCCGTTGTTGCTGGCTTCGTCGGCAATGCGCAGGAAGCGGGCGGCCAGGTCGGGCCCGCCCTCGGGGTCCCGCGTCACCATCATGACGGTGTCGTCACCGGCAATGGTGCCCAGCACGGACGGCAGGATGGAATGGTCGATCGCCAGCGCCAGGAAATTCGCGGCACCGGGCGGAGTCCGCAGCACCACGATATTCGCCGACGCCTCGGCGGTGACCAGCAGCTCTCCGCAGAGCCGGGCCAGCCGGGCGTCGAGGACTTCCTGGGTGACGCCTGACTTGGGCGCCCGCTCCCCGCCCTCGGACGGAACGGCGTACACCAGGGCACCGTCCTTGCCGCGCATGCGCACCGCTCCCAGTTCCACCAGGTCGCGGGAGAGGGTCGCCTGCGTCACCTGCACGCCGTCGTCGGCCAGCAGTGCGGCAAGTTCTGCCTGGGAACGGATGGACAGGCCGGTCAGCAGGGTACGGATACGCGCCTGGCGGGCGGTCTTTGTCGCCGGCATGGTCATGACCGAGCCTCCGGAATCCCGGTGAGGCCGGACTGCGCCATGAGCCAGACCATCAGGGCTTTCTGGGCGTGCAGGCGGTTCTCGGCTTCGTCCCACACCACGGACTGCGGTCCGTCAAGCACGTCGGCGGAGATTTCGTAGCCGCGGTAGGCGGGCAGGCAGTGAAGCACGACGGCGTCTTCCGCGGCCGACGCCATGGCGTCGGCGTCCACGGCGTAGCTGCGGAACAGCTCCTGCCGGGCGGCCTTTTCGGCTTCCTGCCCCATGGACACCCAGGTATCGGTCGCGACGACGTCGGCTCCGGCCAGGGCTTCCACGGCGTCGGTCGTGATGGTGACGGAGCCGCCGGTCTCTTCCGCCCGGGCGGCAGCGGCGTCCACTATCCGCGGATCAGGGAGGTAGCCCAGCGGGCCGGCAACCCGGACGTGCATGCCTGCGGTGACACCGGCGAGCAGGTAGGAGTTGGCCATGTTGTTGGCGCAGTCGCCGACGTAGGCGAGAGTGAGGCCGGCGAGCGTGCCCTTGTGCTCGCGGATGGTCATGAGATCCGCGAGGAGCTGGCAGGGGTGGTAGTCGTCGGACAGGGCGTTGATGACCGGCACCGAGGAGTTCGCTGCCATTTCCTCCAGGCCGGACTGGGCATAGGTCCGCCAGACAATGGTGGAGACCATGCGTTCGAGCACCTTGGTGGTGTCCGCGACGCTCTCCTTGTGTCCCAGCTGGGACTCCCCCGCACCGATGATCAGCGACACGCCGCCCAGGTCCGAAATGCCGGCGGCAAAGGACACCCGGGTCCGGGTGGAGGTCTTGTCGAAAATGACCGCGACGGTCTTGCGGCCGGTCGATTCGCCGGCGAACGGCTGGTGCTTGTAGCGGTCCTTCTTCAGGGCATCGGCCAGATCCAGGACTTCGGCCTGCTCCGCCTGCGTGAGGTCGGTGTCGACCAGGAAATGACGGGTCATGGTTTTCCTTCAGTGGTTGTGCTGGAGAAAGCGGGTGCTGCTGATGCGGCCCGGGCCGCACCCAGGATGCCCGGCAGCGCATCCAGGAAGCTCCCGGCCTGTTCTGCGGTGAGGATCAGCGGAGGAGCCAGCCGCAGGGTTGCCGGGCCGGTGCTGTTGATGATGAAGCCGGCGTCCAATGCAGCCGCGACCGCTGCCGGAGCAACGTCCTCGTCCAGGTCGATGCCGATCAGAAAGCCTTCGCCCCGCACCTCGGCCACGGACTCCATGGCCGCCAGTTCCCGGCGCAGGTATTCCCCGGTGGCACGCACATTGGCCAGCACCTGCGAGGATTCCAGGACCGAGAGGGTGGCCAGGGCCGCAGCGGCGGCCACGGGATTACCGCCGAAGGTGGTCCCGTGCATCCCGGCAGCCAGCAGGGTGGACGTCGTTTCGCCGAAGGTCAGCAGCGCACCGACCGGGAACCCGCCGCCCAGCCCCTTGGCCAGGGTCATGGCGTCCGGAAGAACGCCTTCGGAAGCGAACCACTTGCCCGTGCGGCCAATCCCGGTCTGTACTTCGTCAATGACCAGCAGGGCTCCCACAGCGCGGGTGGCATCACGGGCGGCGCGGAGGTAGCCCTCGGGCAGCGGCCGCACACCGGCCTCGCCCTGGATGGGTTCCAGGAAGACGGCGGCCACGGTTTCGTCCACGGCCGCCAGCAGCGCATCGACGTCGCCGAACGGAAGGTGCTCCACGCCGGCAGGCAGCGGCTCGAACGGCTCCCGGTAGGCAGGCTTGGCCGTGAGTGCCAGCGCTCCCATGGTCCGGCCGTGGAACGCTCCCTCGAGTGCCAGGATGCGGGTACGGCCGGCAGCGGGATCGGAATTCCGCCGGGCCAGCTTGAAGGCAGCCTCGTTGGCCTCGGCACCGGAGTTCGCGAAGAACACCTTCGACCCCTGCGGGGCGCCGGCGAGCGAAAGCAGGCGTTCGGCGAGCTGCACCTGCAAAGGACTGGTGAAAAAGTTGGAGACATGGCCGAGGGTGGCGAGCTGATCGGACACAGCCGCTACGAGCGCCGGATGTGCGTGGCCCAGCGAGTTGACCGCAATGCCGCCCAGCAAGTCGAGGTACTGCTTTCCGTCGGCGTCCTCCACGTAGCAGCCGCTGCCGCTCACGAGCGCCCGCTGCGGAGCGCCGAAGACGCCCATCAGGGATGAGTCGTAGCGGTCCAGCCAGGCCTGCTGCGTCGCTGGTGCTGCGGCCCCGGGCGGCGTGCCCTGGGGTTCCTGGTTACTCATGGCTGTTCCTCCGGTACTACCTGGGTGCCGATCCCTGCTTCGGTAAAGATTTCCAGCAGCATGGAGTGCGCCATCCGGCCGTCGACGACCGCGGCACGGTCCACTCCCCCCTCGACGGCGGCCAGGCACGCCTGCATCTTGGGGATCATGCCAGATTCAAGGCCGGGCAGCATGGTCCGCAGTTCCGTGGTGGTCAGCGAGGAGATCAGCGAGGATTTATCCGGCCATGCCCCGTAGAGGCCTTCCACGTCCGTCAGCACCACCAGCCGCGAGGCCCCCAGGGCTACTGCCAGGGCGGAGGCGGCCGTGTCCGCGTTGACGTTGAGCACCTGTCCGGTGGTGCCGCCGTCGGCGTTCACCTCAGGTGCCACCGTGCTGATCACCGGGATCCGTCCGGCGGCAATGATGTCCAGGATGGCACCGGGGTTGACCCCCACTACTTCCCCGACCAGGCCCAGGTCCACTTCCACGCCGTCCACCACGGCGCCGGTCCGCACAGCCTCCAGCAGGCCGCCGTCCTCGCCGGACAGTCCCACGGCGTAGGGACCGTGCGCGTTGACGAGCCCTACGAGCTCGCGGCCCACCTGGCCGGTCAGGACCATGCGCACGGCGTCCATCGCCTCGGGAGTAGTCACCCGCAGCCCGCCGCGGAATTCGGAGGCAATACCGAGCCGGTCAAGCATGGCGCTGATCTGCGGACCGCCGCCGTGGACCACCACCGGGTGTACGCCCGCGTGGTGGAGAAACACGATGTCATCGGCAAACGCGCGCCGAAGGTCCTCATTGACCATGGCATTGCCGCCGTACTTGATGACCATGGTGGTGCCCGCGAAGCGCTGGATCCAGGGTAGCGCCTCGATCAGCGTTTCTGCTTTGTCCTGCGCCCGCAGCCGTTCGCCGGCCGCTGCTGGTGTGATCATGGCTGTCCCCCGGTCAGCTGCTGTACGCAGAGTTCTCGTGGACGTAATCCGTGGTGAGATCGTTCGTCCAGATGGTGGCGCTTTCCGTGCCGGCGTGCAGATCGATTTCCACGTTCACGGCGCGCGGTGCCAGGTCCACGTTTTCCCGGGGATCACCGATCCCGCCGTTCCGGCAGACCTGCACCCCGTTGATCGTGACGTCGATCAGATCCGGTTCGAACGCCGCGTCGGTGGTGCCGACCGCGGACAGCACCCTGCCCCAGTTCGGGTCATTGCCGAAAATGGCGGTCTTGAACAGGTTGGAGCGGGCGACGGCGCGTGCAGCCGTTTCCGCGTCAGCGACCGTCGCGGCGTTGACCGTGGTGATCGCAATGTCGTGGCTGGCACCTTCGGCATCCGTGATGAGCTGCTGCGCCAGCGAGAGGCAGACGTCGGTGAGTCCGCTGGCGAAGTCCACTGTTTCGGGCCCGGCACCCGAGGCGCCGGAAGCCATCAGGATCACGGTGTCATTCGTGGACATGCAGCCGTCCGAATCGGTCCGGTCGAAGGTCACGGCCGTCGCGGCCCGCAGCGCCGAGTCCAGGGCAGGTGCCGACAGGTCCGCGTCGGTGGTCAGGACCACCAGCATTGTGGCCAGTCCGGGGGCCAGCATTCCGGCGCCCTTGGCCATCCCGCCGATCCGGTAGGTCCGGCCGGAGCCGTCCGTGCCGGTGAAGAGCGCCTGCTTGGCCACCGTGTCGGTGGTCATGATGGCATGCGCTGCGTCAGCACCGGCGTCGTCCGACAGTGCCTCGGCTGCGGCCCGGACACCGGACAGCAGCTTGTCCATGGGCAGCTGGACGCCGATCAGGCCGGTGGAGCAGACGAGGACGTCTGCGGCGCTGAGTCCCAGGAGTTCCGCAGTGTGTTCGGCGGTGGTGTGGGTGTTTTGGAACCCTTCGGTGCCGGTGCAGGCGTTGGCGCCGCCGGAGTTGAGGATAACGGCGTCGGCCCGTCCGTCGGACACCGCCTGCCGGGACCACAGGACAGGGGCCGCCGTGATCCGGTTCCGGGTAAAGACGGCTGCTGCTGCCTTCGACGGACCGTCGTTGACCACCAGGGCGACGTCGCGTCCGCCGGAATCCTTCAGGCCGGCGGCCACGCCGGCGGCGCGGAAGCCCGCCGGAGCGGTGATTCCGGTGGTTCCGGTGGCGCTGCCGGTAGTCGATCCGGTAGCTGATTCGGCACTCATTACGGTGCCACCCCCTGCTGTGTCAGTCCCGCGGTTTCATCCAGGCCGAGGGCAATGTTCATGGACTGCACGGCGCCGCCGGCAGTTCCCTTGTTGAGGTTGTCGATCACGCAGCTGACAATCACCCGGTTCGCATGGGGATCGTAGGCCAGCTGCATCACGGCGTAGTTGGAGCCGACCACCATCTTGGTGGCGGGCCACTGCCCTTCCGGCAGCACCCGGACAAAGTGCTCCGAGGCATACGCGGATTCCCACGCCGCACGCAGAGCTGCCGGGTCGACGCCGGGGCGCACTTTCGCAGTGGCGGTGGTGAGGATGCCGCGGGCCATCGGCGCCAGCGTGGGCGTGAAGGACACGGCCACGGACTCGCCGGCAGCCGCGGACAGGCCCTGTTCGATTTCAGGGGTATGCCGATGGCTGCCGCCCACTCCGTACGGGCTCATGCCGCCCAGGACCTCCGAACCCAGCAGGTGCGGCTTGGCGGCCTTGCCTGCGCCGGAAGTGCCGGAAGCCGAAACGATGACGACGTCCTCCGGCTCCAGCAGCCCGGCGGTGAATCCGGGAGTCAGAGCCAGGAGGGAGCTTGTGGGGTAGCAGCCGGGCACGGCAATCCGGCGGGCGCCTTTGAGGCGTTCACGGTGGCCGGGCAGTTCGGGCAGCCCGTACGGCCAGGTCCCGGCATGCTCGGAACCGTAGAACTTTTCCCACGCGAGGGGATCCTCGAGCCGGTGGTCCGCACCGGCGTCGATGACCAGGGTGCCGGGATCCAGCTGTGCCGCAATCCCGGCGCTGGCACCGTGCGGCAGGGCAAGGAACACAACGTCGTGTCCGGCCAGGGTTTCGACTGTGGTGTCCGCCAGCACCCGGTCAGCGAGGGAATGCAGGTGCGGCTGCAGCTCCCCCAGCCGGCTGCCCGCGTTGCTGTGGGCCGTAATGGCACCAATGGATACTTCCGGATGGCCGGCCAGCAGGCGCAGCACTTCGCCGCCGGCATAGCCGCTGGCGCCCGAGACTGCTACGGAAATCGTCATGCCCCCACCCTACAGCACACTTATGCACTGCTTCCAATATTTATGCAAGACCTATGATTGGAACCACATTGGGCGGCACCGCACTGCCCGGCACGTAACAGCGAAGCAAAAGAGGCCATGCCATGCACAAAGCCATTGTCGTCCCGCAGCCCGGCGGACCGGAAATCCTGCGCTATGAAGACGTTGCCCTTCCCCAGCCCGGACCCCGCGAGATCCTGGTCAAAGTAGCGGCAGCGGGCGTGAACTTCATCGACACCTATCAGCGCAGCGGCGTTTATCCGATGTCATATCCCTTCACACCCGGTTCCGAAGCCGCCGGAACCGTGGTGTCCGCCGGACTTGAATCGGGCTTCCGCGAAGGCGACCGGGTAGCCACCGCGGAGGGCCGCGGCGCCTACGCCGAGTACATGCTGTTGGATGCAGACGTGGCGCTGCCGGTGCCTGCCGGGATCCGGGACGACACCGCGGCCGCACTGCTGCTCCAGGGTATTACCGCGCATTACCTGTGCAACTCCACTTTTCCCGTGCAGGAAGGTCAGACCGCGCTGGTGCATGCCGGGGCCGGCGGCGTGGGACTGCTGCTGATCCAGCTGCTCAAGGCCAAGGGCGCAACGGTGATCACCACCGTGTCCACCGAGGAAAAGGAGCAGCTTGCCCGCGGCGCCGGGGCCGACCATGTGCTGCACTATGACGGGTTCGCGAACCAGGTCCGTGCCCTCACGGGCGGACAGGGTGTGGACGTGGTGTACGACGGCGTCGGGCAGGCCACCTTCGACGGCTCGCTGGCGAGCCTGCGCACCCGGGGCATGATGGTGCTCTTCGGCGCCGCCTCCGGGCAGGTCCCGCCGTTCGACATCCAGCGGCTGAACTCCTCCGGCTCGCTGTTCCTGACCCGGCCTACCGTGGCGCACCACCTGCTCACGCCCGAGGAACGACAGTGGCGGGTCCGCGAGCTGTTTGACGCGGTCCTGGCGGGGAAACTGGACGTACGGATCGGACAGACCTATCCGCTGGCAGAAGCGTCCCGGGCGCACGCAGACCTTGAGGGACGCAGGACTACGGGGAAGGTACTACTGGTCCCGTGAGGAAGAATAGCCGGCGGAGGCCCGGCGGCGCTGCGGGGAAGTTCGTCCCGCTGATGCTGGTGCTGCTCCTCGCGGCAGTTTCGCCGGCATGTGCTCCGGCGGACAGCAGTGCTCCCGCGGAGAGCAGTGCCCGGGGCGCCGGTGCCTCTGCGGAGCCCGGCGTCCCGCTGTGGCTGCCCCCGCCCGGTTCCACTTGGCAGTGGCAGCTCAGCGGCAGACTCGATCTGGACGTAGACGCTGCGGTTTTCGACGTGGACTTTGAAACCACCACCCCGGAAGAGATTGACGCTTTGAAGCAGCATGGACGACGGCTGATCTGTTACTTCTCCGCCGGGTCGCGGGAGGAATACCGCAGTGATGCAGGAGAGTTTCCTGTCGCCGTCCGAGGGCAGCCCTTGGACGGCTGGCCGGACGAAGAGTGGCTCGACATCCGGCAGACGGACGTTCTCCTGCCGATCATGGCAGCACGGATGGATACCTGCGCTGCGAAGGGTTTCGATGCTGTTGAGCCGGACAACCTGGACGGGTACGTCAACGAGACCGGATTTCCGCTGACGGCCGAGGACCAGCTGGCGTACAACCGCGCTGTTGCAGAGCTGGCCCACTCCCGCGGTTTGTCGGTGGCGTTGAAGAACGACGTCGACCAGATTCCCGAGCTCGTGGACAGTTTCGACTTCGCCGTCAACGAGGAATGCGTCCGCTATGACGAGTGCAGCCTGTATCTGCCGTTCACCGATGCCGGCAAAGCCGTTCTGCATGTTGAATATGCCGGGACCCTGGATTTCTGCGCCGAGACACGGCAACTCGGTCTGACCTCCATGCTGAAGCCTCTGGACCTCGGTGCCTCGAGACAGCCCTGCTAACGCCCGAAGAACCCCGGAAGGGCAGTGCCGGGTCCGCTCCTACCGGCCGAGCCGGGCCAGCTCTGCCCGCAGGTCCGTTCCGCCGGTGTGGAGCACCGTCTGGAACCCCAGGGCCCGTGCCGCCGAGATGTTCTGCGGGTTGTCATCAATGAAGACGATGCCCTCGGGCGCCGCCCCCAGATCGGCAGCCACCCGGTCGAAGATCCTCCGATCCGGCTTCACCAGGCCCATCTGCCCGCTGAAGTACAGCTTCGAGAAGCGGTTCGCCCAGGGCGACTCGGCGGAATACCTGCGAGACATACGGTCCGGCATGTTGGAGAGCAGGGCCAGGTTGGCACCCGAGCGGTGCAGCGTTTCCAGGACCTCCAGCGTCCGGGGATTCAAATGCGCCCACTGCGCTGCGTCCAGCTCCTCCAGTGTCTCCACCTCGTCCGGCCCCGCATCCCGGCCAAGCACGCTTCCCCAGTACTGCGCCGGGGTCAGCCGGCCGGCGTCAAAGTCTTCGCGCCGTTCCCAATACGGGCTCGTGCCAGGCTCCAGCTCCCGGCGGCCGGTGGCCTGTTCCAGCAGCCTCCAGTCCTCCGGAGCGGGAGCCGTCGAAATCACCATGCCGTAATCGAAGAGGTACCAGTACGTTCGCGGAGTCATCGCCACAGCTTAGCGAACGGTCCGGAGCGCGGAGCCGTGTCCGGTTCCCGGCAGGATCCGGCGAAGCAGGACTTAAACGCAGCAGGCCCCGCCGGAGAGGAACATCCGTCGGGGCCTGCCGCTTGGCAGGGTAAACCTACCGCTGAACGGCGCCGAACCGCTCAGCCGCCAGTGCGACGGCGGCCGCACGGGCCTCGGAGGCTTCGTCTGCCGTCAGCGTCCGGTCCGGGGCACGGAAGCGCAGCGCGAACGCGAGCGACTTGTGCCCGGGCTCAATACCGGAGCCGGCGTAGACGTCGAACAGGGCTACGTCTTCAAGCAGCTCGCCGGCTCCCTCGCGCAGCGCCTCGCGGACCTGCTCGGCGGGAACATCCTCTGCCACCACCAGGGCCACGTCCTGCGTGGAGATGGGGAAGCTGGAGATCGGACGGGCGACGATGACGTCAGGGGCGGCGTCGAAAACCGCATCCACGTTCAGTTCCGCAGCCACCGTGCGGGCGGGCATGTCCCGTGCGGCCAGGAGCTTGGGGTGCAGTTCGCCGGCGTAGCCCACGGTTTCGCCGCTGCGCAGTGCAATCCGTGCGGTGCGGCCGGGGTGGAACGCCTGGTGGGTACCCTGTTCCACCACGAGTTCCACGCCGAGGACGTCGCCCATCAGCTTGGCGAAGTCGACGGCGTCGGCCCAGTCCCAGGCGCGCGGCGTGGAGCCGGCACCGGGGGCGGATTCGTGGCCGGCCAGCAGGACACCCACGTGCAGCGGCTGGTCCGGAATTCCGGCGTACAGCTCATCAAGGACGTCGTCGGACGGCTTGGCACCCAGCGGCGGGATGCTCTCGGTGCCCAGATGCTCGCCGGGCAGGAAGACCGTGCCCGATTCGAACAGGGCCAAATCCCGGAAGCCGCGGGACATGTTCCGCTTGGCAACCTCGAACAGTCCGGGCAGCACCGAGGTGCGCAGGTAACCGTATTCGGCGCTGAGCGGGTTGGCCAGCTTGAGCGCAGGCCGCGTGCCTTCCGGCGCCCCGAAGGTGGTGTTGTCCGCCTCGGTCACGAACGGATAGGCCAGCACCTCGGTGAGTCCGGCCGCGGCCAGGGACTGCATAAGGCGGCGGCGCTGCTGCTGGAGGCGGGTCAGACCGCGTCCGGGAGGAGCCACCGGCAGGGCGGACGGGATCTTGTCGTAGCCCACCAGGCGGATGATTTCCTCGGTGAGGTCCTCACGCGTCTCCAGGTCCGGGCGCCAGCTCGGGGGCGTCACCAGGTAGCCGTCGCCGGTTTTTTCGACGGCGGCACCCAGGTCCTCGAGCGTGCCGGTGATCTGCGACTCGGTGAAGTCCAGGCCGATCAACCGGGCCGGGAACTGTGCGGGCAGGTCGATGCGCCGCGGCGCGGGGGCGGTGCCGACGTCGGTGATGGACTCGTCGGCGGTGCCGCCGGCGAGTTCCACCAGCAGGTCGACTGCACGCTGTGCGGCGACGTCGGCTACGTTCCAGTCCACGCCGCGTTCGAAGCGCTTGGATGCTTCGGAGGGCAGCTTATGCCGGCGGCGGGAGCGGGCAATGCTGACTTCTTCGAAGTGGGCGGCTTCGATCAGGACGTTCTGCGTTCCGCCGGCAACCTCGGTGGCGGCCCCGCCCATCACGCCGGCGATGCCGATGGCACCGGACCCGTCAGTGATCAGCAGGTCCTCCGGGGAGAGCCGGCGTTCCTTCTCGTCCAGGGTCTTCAGCGTTTCGCCCTCGGCGGCGCGGCGGACCACGATCTCGCCGGTGAGCTTGTCCAGGTCGTAGAAGTGCAGCGGCTGGCCGAGCTCGAGCATCACGTAGTTGGAGATGTCGACGACGAGCGAGATGGACCGCATGCCGGCCAGGCGCAGGCGCGAGGACATCCACGGCGGGGTGGGCCGGGAAGTGTCGACGCCGCGGACGATCCGGGCCACGAACCGGTCGCAGCCGGGCTTGCCGTAGATGGGAGCGGCGTCGTCGAGCCGTACCGGGTAGCCGTTGCCGTCTGCCTGCGGAACGACGACGGCGGCGGCCGGGTCGGTGAACTTGGTGCCGGTGGCGTGGGCGTACTCGCGGGCGGCGCCGCGGATGGAGAAGACGTAGCCGCGGTCCGGGGTGACGTTGATTTCCGCCGCCTGGTCGTACAGGCCGAGCAGTTCCATCGCATCGGTGCCCACCTCGGGGTCCAGCCCCAGGGTGGAGAGCACCAGGATGCCGTCGTGGTCCTCGCCGATGCCGAGTTCACGCACGGAGGCAATCATGCCCGCCGACACGTGGCCGTAGGTCTTTCGCGGGCTGATCCGGAAGTCTCCGGGCAGCACGGCGCCGGGCAGGGTGACAACAACCTTGTCCCCCACCTTGAAGTTGTGCGCGCCGCAGACGATGCCCTGCACGCCGGAGGGGTCGATGCCGTCACCGGTGAGGGTCTGTCCGGCGCCTTCCGGCACCACGCGGACCGAGCACCAGTTAATCGTCTTGCCGTTCTTCTGCGGCTCGGGCTCCATGCTGAGCACCTGGCCCACCACAATGGGTCCCTGCAGCGCGTCGGTGGGACGGTGGACGTCCTCTTCCTCCAGGCCGACCTTCACGAGGTCTTCCATCACGTCTTCGGCGGTTGCGTCCGCCGGAACCTGGGCATACTCGCGCAGCCAGGAAAGTGGGATTCTCACTTAGATCTCCATCCCGAAGTGTTCGCTGAAACGTACGTCGCCCTCGATCATTTCGTGCATGTCCGAAACCTCGTTGCGGAACATGAGGGCACGGTCAATGCCCATGCCGAAGGCAAATCCTGTATAGACCTCGGGGTCGATCCCGGCGGCACGGAGCACGTTGGGGTTGACCATGCCGCAGCCGCCCCACTCGATCCAGCGCGGGCCGCCCTTGGCGCCCGGGTGCCAGATGTCCAGCTCGGCGCTGGGCTCGGTGAAGGGGAAGTAGTTCGGGCGGAGCCGGACCTTCGCCTCATCGCCGAAAAGAACACGCGTGAAGTGTTCCAGGGTGCCGACCAGGTCGGCCATGGTCAGGCCCTTGTCGATGGCCAGGCCCTCGAACTGGTGGAAGACCGGGGTGTGCGTGGCGTCCAGCTCATCGGTGCGGAACACCTTGCCGGGGCACAGCACGTAGATCGGCAGGTCGCGTTCGAGCATGGAACGGACCTGGACCGGAGAAGTGTGCGTCCGCATAACGAGGTGCGCCTCGGGCGGCTCCACGAAGAAAGTGTCCTGCATTTCGCGGGCGGGGTGGTCCGGCTTGAAGTTCAACGCGTCGAAGTTGAACCACTCGGATTCCACCTCGGGGCCCTCTGCGATTTCCCAGCCCATCCCGACGAACACATCCGCCACCCGGTCCTGCAGGGTGGAGATGGGATGCCGGCCGCCGATGTGCCGGCGGCGGGGAGCTGCAGTGACGTCCACGGCCTCTTCAACAAGGATCCGGGCGTCCCGCTCGGCTTCGAGCTCAACGGTACGGGCGGCGAGCGCGGAGTTGATCCGGCCGCGGGCGGGGCCCACGAGCTTGCCGGCGGCGGCCTTCTGGTCCTTGGGGAGCTTGCCGATGGTCCGGTTCGCTCCGCTCAGCGGCGACTTCTCGCCGGTGACGGCAATCCGGACCTCCTTGAGTTCACTCAGGTCCGCGGCAGCGGCAATGGCGGCGAGCGCCTGCTCGACGGCGGCGGCAATAGCGGCTTCATCCAGCGGATTCGGCGGCTCGGGCAGGGCGCCCTCAGGGGAAGTATCTGGGGAACCGGTCCCCGGTGTGGAGTTAGACATGTACTGTGCTTACCTGTTTCCGGCCCTAGTTGGGTTCTGGCTTATCATTGCAAGTCTAGTAGACGAGCCCAGCAGGGCCGTCATACTGCCGCAGGGAGGTGCCATGCCGTCCGTACCGATCGTTCTCCGCCCGCGTGTCGTTCTCCGCCCGCGTGCCGTTTCCATCCGCCGCTGGATCAACCTGCTGAATCTCTCCACCCCTGCGGGTGTGCTGCTGGCCCGTGCGACCGGGTGCAGCATGACCCCGGGGCCGCAGCAGACCACCCTCGCCGGGGGCTATCCGCTGCCCCTCCCCCGTGCGGCCGCGTTCACCGTCGGCAACGTGGTCCTCTACCGTTCCTCCTCGGCCCGCCGCATCCACGCGCCGGACAGCCCGCTGCTGCGCCACGAGATCCGGCACAGCTCGCAGTACGCGCTCCTGGGTCCGTTCTTCCTGCCTGCCTACTTCGCCGCCTCGGCCCTCTCCCAGGCCTTCGCCGGGGATCCGGCGTCGGCCAATCCGTTTGAACGGCTGGCAGGATTGCGCGACGGCGGCTACCGTCCCGGAAGGCCGCGGCGGCGCGCCCGGGCTGCCGGTCCGGACCGGCCCCGCCGCCGGTCCCGCAGCAGATAGAAGTACCCCCTTATTCGAACATATGTTCTAATGAGGGAATGAGGTGGCAAGGTCAGGAACTCAATGCACCGCCCGTGCAGGGCGACGATAGCCGCACCGGTTGCGGCACAGCTTCCCGGGCAACGCCGCCGGACACGGACGCTCCAGGCACGGCGGCAACTGCCTCGGCACTGCCCCTGCCGGCGGTGCCCGGCACCACGGATCCGCTGATTCCGCTGCAGGGCCTGGTCCGCTCCGTACGCACGCCGGACTTTGCCGGGGTGACGTTCCACGAGGTTCTCGCCAAATCGGTCCTGAACAAGGTGGGCGGCGGGTCGAACATGCCCTTTGAATGGACTGTCAATCCGTACCGCGGCTGCAGCCATGCCTGTGTTTACTGCTTCGCCCGCAAAACCCACACCTACCTGGATATGGACAGCGGCGCCGATTTCGACAGCCAGCTCGTGGTCAAGGTCAACGCTGCCGAGGTCCTGCGGCGGGAACTCGCACGGCCCGCCTGGCAGCACCACCATGTGGCCATGGGAACCAACACTGATCCCTACCAACGTGCCGAGGGCCGCTACAAGCTGATGCCCGGCATCATCCGTGCGCTGGCGGACAGCGGCACCCCCTTCTCCATCCTGACCAAGGGCACCCTGCTGGCACGGGACATCCCGCTCCTGAAGGAAGCCTCCGCGCAGACCGAGATCGGGATGGGCATTTCGCTGGCGCTGGTGGACCCGGAACTGGCGAAGCGGGCAGAGCCGGGAACGCCCACGCCCCGTGCCCGGCTGGAGCTGATCAGCCGCCTCCGGGACGCCGGCCTGCCGTGCTCGGTCATGGCCATGCCCATCCTGCCGTGGCTTACCGACGGCGACGAATCCCTGGACGCCCTCTTCTCCGCGCTTGCAGCAGCCGGAGCCACGGGAGTCACTGCGGGTGCCCTGCATCTGCGGCCCGGGGCACGGGAGTGGTATCTGGAGTTCCTGGCCCGGCACTACCCGGAGCTCTCCGGCAAGTACGCCCGGCTTTACGGAAAAGGCACCTACGCATCCAAGGAATACCGGGACTGGCTGGCCGGGCGGATCCGGTTCTTCAAAGCCAAGTACGGCTTCACCGGCGGCGCCCGGTTCCTGCGGCCGGCGGGGGAAACGGTTCCCGGCGCGGGAAGGCCGGACGCCGCGCCGGCTGTCAGCCAGGAGGCACTGTTCTAGAGCCCGGCAGTGTTCTAGAGCCCGGCAGCGACCGTTTCCTGCAGGGCGGTAACGATGGGCAGGTCAGCCGGGATCCAGGGCAGCTCCATCAGTGCGTTTTCGGTGAGGTCCACCCAGCGAAGCTCGTCGTGGTCTTCCAGCGGCTCGGGTGTCCCGTCGGTGACTTCTGCCAGCCACACGCGCATTGCGGCGGTGCGGTTGAGCGGCCAGCCCTGCTCCGAGGGACCAGGGACTTCGGCACCCAGCTCGACCCGGATCCCGAGCTCCTCTGCCAGTTCCCGGTGGAGCGCCTCCGTGCAGCCTTCCCCGGGTTCCACCTTTCCGCCCGGGAACTCCCATAGTCCGGCGAGCGCCTCGGGAGCGCTTCGGCGTGCCGCCAGGAGCTTCGAGGGCCGGGCCAGGGAATCCAGGATTGCGGCGCCCACCACCTGCACGCCGGGCGATGGGCGGGGAGCTGCCGTACCGGCCTGGCTGGAGTTCTCTTGTGAATGCATCCACCGAGCTTAACCGGTTTGCCTGATGCCCTTCATCCTCCGGGGTGGTGCACTGCCCACGGCAACCGTGGCATCGGTTTCCTCATTCCGGAGTATCTGCGGGGACAGTCCTGCGGCGGCAAGCAGCCCGCCCACCGCAGCTGCCTGTTCCTCGCTGCACTCGAGCAGGACCTTCCCCCGGAATCCGAGCCACTGCGGAGCTTCGCTGATGATGCGTCCCACCGTATCGAGTCCGTTCCGGCCGCCGTCGAAGGTGTCGGCAGGCTCGTAGTTCCGCGCTTCGCGCGGCAGCGTGGCCAGCGCGCCGGTGGGGACGTAGGGAGCGTTGGCCACAACGAGGTCGACCCTCCCGCGCAGCTCCTGAGGCAGCGCGAGAAAGAGGTCTCCCTGCAGAACGGAGGCCTGCGGCAGATTGCTGCGCGCGCATTCGACGGCGTCCGGATGAAGGTCGACGGCGTATACCCGGCAGTCCGGCACCGCCGCCGAGACCACCATTGCGACCGCCCCCGACCCGCAGCACAACTCCACCACCAGGGCGGTACTCCGTCCTGCAAGCACATGGACTGCCTGCTCGGCCAGGAACTCAGTGCGCCGCCGTGGAACAAAGACCCCCGGCCGCAGCCCTACCCGAAGACCTCCGAAAGACGCCCAGCCAAGAACCTGCTCCAACGGCTGTCCGGCCAGCCGCCGGGCCACCATGAGATCCAGCACCGCTGCGCCGGGGGCGCCGGACAGGAGCAGGACCGCTTCTTCTTCGGCGTAGACGCACCCTGCGTCCCGCAGGCGGGACACCAGTCCCGCAGGAATTCCGTAGCTCTGCACGCGTTTATGGTGGCAGGCCAACACCGCCGGCACCAGTGCGCGGTTCTACCGGCTACGCGCACGCGGCAGCAGGAAACGAGCAGGTTCAGCGAATATGTGCATGCAGCAGGGGGACCTTCCGGGTGCGCGGCGGTGCACTAGGCTGGAAGGGACGAAGCCGTCCCGGCGTCCGGCAGGAGCATCTCCTGCTCGCTGACCGTGAACGCCGTCCGCAGCGGCACAGCCGCTTCCCCCCACTTTTGAAAGCGAACATGTCCCGGAGCACCACCGCGCCCCTTTCAACGTCCGGCCGGCGCACACCCGGCACCCGCCACACCACAGTTGCCAAGGCCATCGCTGCCCTGGCCGTGGGCGGCTTTGCCATCGGCACCACCGAGTTCAGCATCATGGGCCTGCTGCAGGAAATGGTGGACGATCTCGACATTTCCGTTCCCGCGGGCGGCCACGTTATTTCGGCTTATGCCCTCGGCGTGGTGGTGGGAGCACCCGTGCTCGCCGCCCTTGGCGCCAGAGTGCCGCGGAAAATGCTGGTCCTGGGCCTGATGCTCTTCTTCGCCCTGAGCAATCTGTCTTCGTTCTTTGCCGCAGATTATTCCTGGCTGCTCTTCACCCGGTTCCTCTCCGGCCTGCCGCACGGTGCCTTCTTCGGTGTGGCAGCCGTCATTGCCGCGTCACTGGTGGCTCCTACCCGCCGTGCCTGGGCCATTTCCATGGTCATGCTGGGCCTGAGTATCGCGAACGTGGTGGGTGTGCCCTTTGCCACGTGGCTGGGCCAGCAGGCCGGGTGGCGGTGGATGTTCGTCCTGGTGGCGGCCATCGGACTCCTGACAGTCGCTATGGTGGCCCGTTTCGTGCCGTACCAGCCCACGTTGGCCGGCGCCAGCATCAAGGCTGAGCTCAGCGCCCTCGGGCGGGCCCAGGTCTGGCTGGCCCTGCTGGTGGGAACCGTCGGCTTCGGTGGATTCTTCGCCGTGTACTCCTACATTGCACCCACCATGACCGAGGTGGCAGGCATCTCCGAGAATGTCCTGCCCGTCGTCGTCGGGCTCTACGGCGTGGGCCAGGTGATCGGTAACGTGGCCGGCGGACGCCTGGCCGACATCAATGTCATGGGCAGCATCTACGCGATCCTGGGCGGCACGGTGGTCATCCTGCTGGCCTACGCGTGGGCGGTGCAGTTCGCTGCGACTGCGATGGTGCTGGTTTTCCTGGTGGGGCTGATCGGGTCAATGCTGACGCCGCCGCTGCAGACTCGGCTGCTGGATGTTTCGCCCGGTGCCGAGTCGCTGGCATCGTCACTGAATCATGCGGCCCTGAACCTGGCCAATGCGCTGGGTGCCCTGCTGGGCGGCGTCGTGATCGCCTGGGGCTGGGGGTACCGCTCCCCCGCTGTGGTGGGAGCGGTACTCGCCCTGCTCGGTTTGGCTATTGCCCTGATCAGCGGGTTCCTTGACCGGCGTCCTGAGCGTTCTTCGAAGTAAATACGTCAGGCTCCAGGTAAATAGCGGTTGCGATCGGTACCGCGGCACGGATCCGTGCTTCCGCAGCGTTGATGCCGTCGGCGATTTCCTGGCCGGTATCACTCCTGGCCATGGTGATCTTCGCGGCCACGAGCAGTTCCTCCGGACCCAGGTGCAGGGTCTTGAGGTGGATGATCCGGGTATCGGGATCTTCCTGGAGGGCCGCTTCGATCCGGCGGACGTCTTCCTTCGTTGCAGACTCACCGAGCAGCAGGGACTTCGTCTCCATGCCCAGGATGACGGCAATAAAGACCAGCAGGACGCCGATCATGCCCGTGCCCAGTGCGTCCCAGATGCCGTTGTGGGTCAGCAGGGTCATACTCACACCGAACAGGGCGAAGATCAGGCCGAGAAGCGCGCCCAGGTCTTCGAGCAGAACAACCGGGAGTTCCGGTGCCTTGGCCGTACGCACGAACTGCTTCCAGCTCTGCTTGCCGCGCGTGTGGTTCGATTCCCGGATGGCCGTGCGGAAAGAGAAGGCTTCGGCAATGATCGCGCCGACGAGCACTGCCAGCGGTACCCACCACCAGCGGCCTTCGATCGGGTGCGGATCCTGCCACTTGTGGTAGGCCTCGTAGAGGGCGAACAGGCCGCCGACGCTGAAGAGGACGATGGAGACGATGAACGCGTAAACGTAGCGTTCACGGCCGTAGCCGAAGGGGTGCTCGGGGCTCGCCTGGCGCCGTGCACGCTTACCGCCCACGAGCAGCAGGGCCTGGTTGCCGGAGTCGGCAAGCGAGTGGATAGCCTCCGCGAGCATGGAGGACGAACGAGTGAGGGCGAAGGCGATGAACTTCATGACCGCAATGGCCAGGTTGGCGCTCAGGGCCGCGACAATCGCCTTATTTCCACCGCTGGCAGACATATGGAGGACCCGTTTCTCTGATGGCGTTCGCTTAGTTGTTCGGCTGTCCGAAAGGTGCCCCTGTAAATACGCTACATGGCAGCGGCGCCCGCATCAGTAGTCGATGGGTGGCTCCTTGCTCCGCCCGCCGGGTACTCCCGGACGAGCCTGCAGCCGCATCAGCGGAGACCGCCATGGGCAAGTGCCTGGGCTATCCGTTCTGGGCGCGGGCGGACGCGTAGAGGCAGACCGTAGCTGCCGTGCCGACGTTCAGGCTCTCGGCGCGGCCGTAGAGCGGAACCGCTACGCGGTGGTCGGCTGCGGCCAGCTCGGTATCCGACAGGCCCTGGGCTTCATTGCCGAAAAGCCAGGCCGTGGGCTGCTCGAGCTGCGGCAGGGCGTCGTCGTCGCCGGCCCCGGTTCCCTCCGCGCCGTCAAAGCGGCGCACCGCACTGAGGTCCTGGAGCCGGTCCAGATTCACGTTGCCGTAGCCGTCGGCGGCGAGGACGGTGATGCCGGCGGCATGAACGGCGTCCATGACGGCGGCGAAATCTGCGCCGGTCACCACGGGCAGATGGAAGAGAGATCCTGCGGTGGAACGCACCGCTTTGGGGTTGTAGATATCGACGCTGGACGCGGTGAGCACCACGGCGTCCGCCCCGGCGGAATCAGCAGCCCGCAGCACGGTGCCGGCGTTGCCCGGATCCCGGACCTCGCACAGCACGGCAATGAGCCTGGCGCCGGAGGCCAGAACGTCCTCCAGCGTCGCAGCGGACACGTTACAGACCGCCACGATGCCCTGGGGTGAAACGGTGTCGGCCATCGCGGCAAGGACTTCGTCGGTGGCCAGGCGAAGCGTCACACCGCGGGCCAGATCGGCCAGTTCGGGAAGCCGGTCCAGGCACGCCTGCGTGGCATAGACCTCGTGGACGACGGCGGGAGCGCCGTCGGCCGCCGCCGCACGGTGCGCAGAGAGCGCCTCCCGCACGGCCTGCGGCCCTTCGGCCAGGAAGCGGCCGGTTTTTAAGCGCGAAGAGCGCCCGGCAAGCTTCGCTACATCGCGGACCCGATCAGCTCGGGGGTTGGACATAAGCGGTGCCTGCGGGCGCCCTTCAAGGTTCATCGGTTTAGGGAACCGACTTAGCCCTGGAACTTCTGGCGGGATTCTCCGCCAGCAGGCTCCAGGCCTGCAGCCTTGGCAGCTTCAACGGAGTTGAACCAGTATTCGGCAACGGTCTGCTCGTACCAGGTGGAACCCGGGACGTGGTACTTGCCCGAACCCAGGTTGCCCTTGATGACGAAGCCTTCCGGGGCGTCGCCCTCGGAAGCCTTGAATCCGCCCTGAGCGGTGGCAACGGCAGCAGCCGGCTTCTCGGCGGCGGGGGCAGCAGCGGCCTTGGCAACCGGAGCAGCCTCGACGGCCGGAGCGGAGGTGTCGGACGGCAGTGCGTCCTTGGCGAGCTGGACCAGCGCGGCGAAGGCATTGGCGTCATTGACGGCAAGCTCGGCCAGCATGCGGCGGTCAACCTGGATCTCGGCCAGCTTCAGGCCCTGGATCAGGCGGTTGTAGGTCAGGCCGTTGGCGCGGGAAGCAGCGTTGATGCGCTGGATCCACAGGCGGCGGAAGTCGCCCTTACGCTTGCGGCGGTCGCCGTAGCTGTACACAAACGAGTGCAGCAGCTGCTCTTTGGCCTTACGGACCAGGCGCGAACGCTGTCCGCGGTAACCCTTGGCGCGCTCGAGAATAACCCGACGCTTCTTGTGGGCGTTAAGCGCCCGCTTCACACGTGCCACGTGCGTACTCCTTTTGGTAAATCTCCCCGACTTGGTAAGTCACTGCGCCTGGATGGCCCAGGAGCGGGGAAAGCTTTGATGGGGTGAGGCCGGCCCTTGTGGGACAGCCGTCGGGGATTAGTTAGATGCCGAGCATCTTCTTGATGACCTTGGCGTCCGCCGGTGACACGATCTTGTCGTTGGCAAGGCGGCGGGTCAGCGTGGAGGGCTTGTGCTCCAGGTAGTGGCGGCGGTTAGCCTGCTGGCGCTTGAGCTTGCCGGTACCGGTCAGCTTGAAGCGCTTCTTGGCGCCACTGTGGGTCTTCATCTTCGGCATGTCTACCGATCTCCTTTAGGTTTCCGCGGGCAGGCCCGCGGGGCTTCGGACACCTTGCGGGTGCCAGGGCTTTTTACTGGACGCCGGAACGAGGCGCAGAGCAGTAAAACTACTCTGCAGTTCCGGGCTTGTTCTGGCCGGTGGTCCCCCGCGAGGAGGACGGCTTGCCGGCAGGCTTCGGTGCTGCTGCAGGCTTGGGCCGGGCTGCCGGCTTGGGCGCAGGCTTTGCAGCGGTCGGCTTCGGCACCGCTGCAGGCTTCGGCGCTGCGGCAGGCTTCGCTGCTTCTGCCGGCTTGGCTGCCTCGGCGGGCTGGGACGGAGCGGCAGCTGCAGGGGCAGGCGCTGCGGCCGGCCTGCTGGCTGCTGCCACACGGCGTGCCTCGGTTGCAGCCTTTTCGGCAGCTGCAGCCTTGGCCCGCTTAGCGGCCTGTTCCTTTTCAGCCTGTTCCTGCTCTGCGCGTGCCTTGTCGGCAGCTTCAGCGGAGGACCCCAGACGCAGTCCGTCCGGGAGCAGGTCCGCAAGGCTCTGCGTCATGGGAGCCTTCTCGGAAGAAGTATCCACGCGCGGCGGAGCCTCGCCGTTCTTCACTGCCTCGTTCGCAGCCTTGGCATCGGCCCGCTGCGTTGCGCGGCGGGCTTCGGCCTTGGCCTCGGCCTTGTTCTTCACCGGACCAATGACCATCACCATGTTGCGGCCGTCGATCCGCGGAGTGGACTCAACCACACCTACTTCAGCGACATCCTCAGCGAACTTGTTCAGCAGCTTCATACCCATTTCCGGGCGCTGCTGTTCACGTCCACGGAACTGGATCATGGCCTTGACCTTGTCACCGGCGGCCAGGAAGCGCATGGCGTGTCCGCGCTTGGTTTCGTAGTCGTGGGTGTCGATCTTCAGGCGGAAGCGGATTTCCTTCAGAACGGTGTTCGTCTGGTTCTTCCGGGCTTCGCGTGCCTTGACGGCGGCTTCGTACTTGTACTTGCCGAAGTCCATTAGTTTGCACACCGGAGGCTTGGCCTGCGGTGCTACCTCAACAAGATCCAGGTCAGACTCGGCAGCCAGACGAAGCGCGTCCTCAATCCGGACCACTCCGACCTGTTCGCCTGCCGGACCTACCAGCCGCACCTCGGGGACGCGGATTCGATCATTGATTCTTGGCTCGCTAATGTTGCAGCTCCTGTGTAGTTCAAAACGGCTACCGCCTGCAAATGAAGAAGGCCTCCAATTGCAAGCGCAATCGAAGGCCCTGAGAGGGTCGGCAGTAGCCGCCGTCGAAGCCAGTTCGAAGGCAGTTAGCTCCCGGAATAAACCGCAGTAAAAACTGCAGCCCGTCCGGGGCCGACCTGAACCCGGCAACTCTGCCGCCTACGAGGGCGGTCAGGCTGACGCGGGTGGGAGGGTTCTCCGCTTGCATACCGGTGACGAAGCTTCCAGGAGGAAAGTGTGATTTTCATCCCGCCCGTGAAGGGCATTGAAAGTAACGACAACCAGTCGGTCTGTGACAAGCTTACCAGTATGAGTACCCCACAGAGCAATCCGGCAGGGGAAGCAACCCGCCACTCCTTCCCGGGAACGTCCGCAGAGTCCGAATCTGCCGCTGCAGCGCAGCAGGAAGTTGTCGAGCAGATGCGCGACATCGCCGAGGTGCCGGCCATCGAGGTTATTACGACGGCGGCCGTCCACCTGATGAGCGCGGCGGCCGTGAAGTGCGGCCTGGCCGAAGGCGACGACGCCGAAGAGCTCAAGGACCTGGATGAGGCCCGCAAGCTGATCACCGCCCTCGCCGGTTTTGTCACCGCGGCTGCCCCGGAGATCGGCAGCCAGCATGCCGGGCCGTTGCGCGACGGACTCCGTTCGCTGCAGCTGGCCTTCCGCGAGGCTTCGATTCTCCAGGACGCTCCGGGCAAGGGCCCGGGCGAGAAGTTCACCGGCCCCGTCAGCTAGGCATCCCGCCCCTCCCCTGCTTTCTCCCTTTATAGGCCCGAAGAGCCTGACCCCGGCCGATGCGCCGGACCGCGGATATCCGCGGACAGGCTCTTCGGGCTTTTCTTTTACGCAGCGCCGACGGGGCGCCGCACGAAGCGCCGGACCGTCAGCGTCAGCAGGACCAGCAGGGAGGCAGCGCCGCCGGCCATCAGGAACCCGGACCAGGGGCCGATGACGTCGATGGCCAGACCGGCCACAGGAGCGCCCAGGGCCGTTCCGGCTGTCATCGACGAGCCGTACCAGCCCATGGCTTCGCCCCGCCGTTCCTCTGACACGAGGTCAGCCACCCGCTCGGATGCCGAGGACAGCACGGGCGCGCAGAGCAGGCCAGCGGGAATACAAAGCAGCGCAAGGCTGAGCGTTCCGGTGGCGAAGGCCATCGGCATGGTCAGGACGGCCATGGTCAGCAGGAGCAGCATCGGCGGGATCCGCCGGTTCATGGCTCCGTAGAGAATTCCGCCGATAGCGGAGGCCGCGCACCATGCGACAAACACGATCCCGACCTCGGACGGGTTTCCACCGGTTTCCACCAGCGCCACAATGCCGACGTCGGTACTGGACAGCAGCAGCCCGGCGCCCACGGAGACGGCAAACACCACCGCCACGCTCGGAGTGAACCAGCCGAAGTTCCCCGCGAGGCCGTTCCGCAGCCTGCCGAACAGATTCTGCGGCCCGTCCGGCAGGCCCGCCCCGGTCAGTTCCATCGGTGCTTCCTGCACGTTTGCCGGGATCACGGCAACGGCGGCTGCCGCCGCAGCGTCCTGCTCGTCCGCTGCGGTCACGGCGTTCCGGGGTTCCGCGGACCTGGTCGGCGGGTTGAACCACATCAGCAGCACCCCCGCTACTGCGGAGGACACCCCCACTGCGGTAAGTCCGACGACCGACGAACGCGTTGCGATGACCGCTCCCAGGGCAGGGCCCATCATGAAGATGAGCTCCGTGGCGATGGAATCCAGCGCGAAGGCAGTGCGACGCTGCTCGCCGGTGGCCAGGACGCCGAGCGACTGCCGCACGACGCTGAAGACCGGAAGGGTGAACACGCCGCCGATCAGCGCCAGCACCAGCAGCCACTCGAAGCTGGCATGCGGAGCAATGCTCCAGATAACCGCTTCGGCAATGACCGAGGGAATCAGTGCGCGCCTCAGGCCCACAGTGTCCACACGGCGCCCCCGCCAGGGGGCACCGACCGCGATGCCGATGGTGACGACGGCGGCGACCGCACCTGCGGCCGCGTAGCCCCGGTCCATGGTGTTGACCACGTGCAGGGTCAGCAGGACGCCGGCGGCGGAATGCGGGAAACGGGCGATCATCCCGATCAGCAGGACACGGCGGATGGGGGCTATCCGCAGCATTTCGCGGTACAGGCCAAAATTCACGGCGGTTCTCTTCTGGCGGGCTACGCCGGACGGGTCAGCGCGTTATTTTCAGATCCAGTGAATCCACGCGCTCAACAAACTCGGGGTTGGCAGTCAGGCGCTGCTGCAGGCCGGCCGCCAGGGCGGAGATGTCCTGCGGATCCAGTCCGGGCGCAAGCTGAAGCACCATTCTAAGCTCGGGACCTGCCCCGCCTCCCGCCACCGGCGCACCGCCGGCGGTCCGCGACGCAGTGCCGGGTCCCTGCTGCAGGAGAACCGCTCTGATCCGGGGGTCGGGCGCGGCGGCGGCTTCGGCCATGGCCGCCAGTCCGGCGTCGGTATAGGAGGGCGTCCACTCCTGCTGCTGGGCGAGCGCCCACATGGCCGGACGCCGCACCACAAAGGTGAAATCGGCACCGGGGTCAATGACCAGCAGCTGGGCGTCTTCGGCCACGGCGGACAGCGCTGCACGGTTGGCATAGACCGCCACCGGCCGGGCTTCGGAATGCCAGCGTTCCAGCGCGGCCACCGAGGTGAACACGGGCAGCGCCTTGCGTCCGTCCGGAGCGGTCAGCGATACCAGCGCCATGTCTGCCTGCTTGTCCGCGGCCAGGCCGTGGGCCGATTCGGCTTCCTCGCCGAGCACCGCAACGATCGGTACGAAAACGCGGGCGGTGGCGAGGGCTGCGACGACGTCCGCTTCGCTGCCGGTCCCGGCGATCAGCTTCGACAGGGCTGCCGTGTAACCGGCGTCGGCCTCGCCGTTGTCGGCGTCGAAGTTATGCAGCGGATTTCCCTCGCCGGCGAGGTCGCGTCCGGACCAGGCCCGTCCCGCGGAGTCGGCCGGACCGCCCGCCCCGGCCAGGGCGGCAGCGATGTGGCCGGGCAGTTCACGTGCGGCCACGCTCAGCGTTCCGGGTGCCCGGCGACGTCGAAGGCCTGCGGCAGCGTGAACGCGCCGGCGTAGAGTGCCTTGCCCACGATGGTGCCCTCGAGGCCGAGCGGAACCAGTTCCCGCAGTGCTGCCAGGTCATCGAGGCTCGAGATGCCGCCGGACGCGACGACGGGACGGTCGGTGCGCTTGAGCACCTCGCGGAGCAGGTCCAGATTGGGTCCGCGGAGCGTGCCGTCCTTCGTGACGTCGGTAACCACGTACCGCGCGCAGCCGGCTTCTTCGAGCCGGGCCAGGACCTCCCAGAGGTCTCCGCCTTCCTGGGTCCAGCCGCGGGCCGCGAGGGTGGTGCCGCGGACGTCGAGGCCGACGGCGATCGCGTGGCCGTAGCGGGCAATGGCGCTGGCGGTCCATCCCGGGTTCTCCAGCGCGGCCGTGCCGAGATTGACCCGGGTGGCACCCAGTTCCAGGGCCTTCTCCAGGGACTCGTCGTCGCGGATGCCGCCGGAGAGTTCCACCTTGATATCCATTGCCTTCACCACGCGGCTGAGCAGGTCTAGATTCGAGCCCCGTCCGAAGGCGGCGTCGAGGTCCACGAGGTGGACCCATTCGGCGCCGTCGTTCTGCCAGGCCAGGGCCGCATCCAGCGGATCGCCGTAGCTGGTCTCGCTGCCCGCTTCGCCCTGCACGAGGCGCACGGCTTGGCCGTCCGCGACATCCACGGCGGGCAGGAGTTCAAGGACGGGGGTTTCGCTGAAGGGCATGTGACGGCTTTCGGTGGTGGGGTCAGGAGAGGTCGAGGGTCAGCAGGTAGGCACCCAGCAGGGCCATTCCGGCCAGGACCCAGAAACTGATAACAATGATTTTGGACATGCCCTGGCTGCGGAAGGACACCGCTCCGCCGATCAGCAGTCCGGCCAGGCCCATAAGGATAACGCTCCACATATCGGTGCCTAGCCCAGGGTCTTGAGCCAGTTGTTCAGCAGCGCCGCACCGGCGTCGCCGGACTTTTCCGGATGGAACTGGGTGGCCGACAGCGCACCGTTCTCCACCGCGGCGATGAACGGTCCGCCGTGGTCCGCCCAGGTGACCTGCGGCGGGCGCATGGCCGGCTGCGTGACATCGAAGTCCCACTTCTGCACACCGTAGCTGTGCACAAAGTAGAACCGCTGGTCCTCGATGCCTTCGAACAGGGCCGAGCCTTCCGGCGGGGTGACGGTGTTCCAGCCCATGTGCGGGACGACGTCGGCGGCAAGGCGCTCGACGACGCCGGGCCACTCCCCCATGCCCGGAGTCCGGACGCCGTGTTCGACGCCTTCGTCAAAGAGGACCTGCAGGCCCACGCAGATGCCCAGGACCGGGCGCCCGCCGGCCACGCGGCGTCCGATCATGCGGATCGCGTCCACGTCCTTTAGTCCCTGCATCACGGCGGCGAATGCTCCGACGCCGGGCACTACGAGCCCGTCGGCGTTCAGCACGTCGTCGGGCTTGGCACTGAGCGTAACGTTCGCGCCGGCGTGCTCCAGGGCACGGACGGCGGAGCGGATGTTGCCCGAACCGTAGTCCAGGACGGTGACGTTGCGGGGACTCACAGTGCTCCCTTCGTGGAGGGGATGCCCTCGACGCGCGGATCGGATTCGATGGCCGCACGCAGGGCGCGGGCGAAGGCCTTGAACTGGGCCTCGACGATGTGGTGCGGATCGCGGCCGCCGAGGACCCGCATGTGCAGGCAGATCTGGGCGTGCAGGGTGATGGCCTCAAACACGTGGCGGGTCAGCGACCCGGTGAAGTGTCCGCCGATCAGGTGGTATTCCTGGCCGGCAGGTTCCCCGGAGTGCACCAGGTACGGCCGCCCGGAAATATCGACCACGGCGTTGGCCAGCGCCTCGTCCAGCGGCACGGTGGCTTCACCGAACCGCCGGATGCCGGCCTTGGTGCCGAGCGCGGTCTTCAGCGCCTCGCCGATGCTGATCGCAATGTCCTCCACGGTGTGGTGGACGTCGATATGCGTGTCGCCGGTGGCCCGCACCGTGAGGTCCATCAGGGAGTGCTTGGCCAGCGCCGTCAGCATGTGGTCATAGAACGGCACCGAGGTGCTGATGTCGGCGCGGCCGGTGCCGTCCAGGTCCAGCTCGACGATGACGGACGATTCGCTGGTAGTCCGCTCTAGGCGGGCGGTGCGTCCGGTGGCGGTCTCCACAGTCATGGGGTTCCTTCACGAAGATCGGGGTCGGGGCAATAGGCAAAGCCCCGGCAGGTCATCAGTTTAGTCCCGAACGCGCCGACTCCCCGAAACCGCCGCCATCGAGGGACATGGAGGGTGCGCGGCCGGCTTCCGGCCTGCGCAGCCCGGAGCGTCCCTTCCTTGGCTGCTCAGGCCGGCAGCAGTTGCCGCAGCGCGTCCAGGAACGCGGTGGTTTCGGCCTCGGTGCCTGCCGTGACGCGCAGATGGCCTTCGATGCCGACGTCCCGGACCAGGACCCCTGCTTCGAGCAGCCCTTTCCACACGGCGCGGGGGTTTTCCAGTCCGCCGAACAGGACGAAGTTGGAATCCGACGGTGCCGGTTCCAGTCCGAGTCCGCGCAGTTCCGCTACGATCCGGTCCCGCTGGCCCTTGATGTCCTCGACGTTGGAGAGCAGCGCGTCGGCATGGGTGAGGGCGGCATTCGCAGTGGCCTGTGTGATTGCCGACAGGTGGTAGGGCAGCCGGACCAGGCGCAGGGCGTCGGCGATCTGGGGTGCCGCCGCGAAGTAGCCGATGCGGGCGCCCGCCAGGGCAAAGGCCTTGGACATGGTGCGGGAGATGATGAGCCGCTCCCGTCCGGGGAGCAGCTGCAGGGCGCTGGGGGTGTCCGCGTGGGAGAACTCCGCGTACGCCTCGTCGACTATAACGACGGCGTTGGAGGCTTCGCCTGCCTCGTAGGCCGCTTCGATGACGTCCAGCCCGAGTGCGGTTCCGGTCGGATTGTTGGGCGTGCAGAGGATCACGATGTTGGGTGCCTGTGCCCGGATCTGCTCCGCAGCCGAGTCCGCGCTGAGGGAGAAGTCGGATTCCCTCGTGCCGGTGACGTAGGTGGTGCCGGTGCCGCTGGAGAGCAGCGGGTACATGGAATACGTGGGAGGAAAGCTCATGGCTGTCCGGCCGGGTCCGCCGAAGGCCTGAAGGATCTGCTGCAGGACCTCATTGGAGCCGTTGCCGGCCCAGATATTCTCCGCCGCCAGTCCGTGCCCAAGATATTTGGCCAGGTTTTCGCGCAGCTGGGTGAATTCGCGGTCCGGATACCGGTTCAGGCCGCCGACTACCGCTTCGATTTCGGCCATGATTGCCCGGCGCACATGCCCGGGCAGTCCATGGGTATTTTCGTTGACGTTCAGCAGGACCGGCACATCCAGCTGCGGAGCGCCGTACGGGGTCAGGCCGCGCAGATCATCGCGCAGGGGAAGTCGGTTCAGGTTTTCCAGCTGTTCGTTCACCACTACAGCTTAGGACCTTCCACCGGGACGGTGCACTGAGGTTGCCCTGAGGGCGGAACCGGTTACCGCGAGACCGGGACGTACAGCTGGCGTCCGGCGGGGACAGTGGTATCGGCCAGGTTGTTGAGTTCCACGATGTCGGCGACGACGGTGCGGGGATCCTGTTCCGGAGCGAATTCGGTGGCCAGCGACCACAGGGAGTCTCCGGCGGAAACACTCACCTGGATGGCGCGGGTCTCTTCGGGGGAGCCTCCGGACGCCATGGCCGGGGCGGTGAAGAACCCGATGAAGGCCAGCAGGGCGGCGGCCGCGAGCATCAGGGGCACGCCCACCAGGACCAGTCTGCCGCGGCGGGTGAGGCGCAGCCGTGCGGATTCACGGGCAGCCGCCTCGGGCGCAACGCTCCGGGCCGGCGTGATGGTGGTAAAGGGAAGTACGTGTACTGACATGTCAATACCTTTCCGGTCCGAAGTGCTGCTGTGCCGGTCCCGGACCTTCCCGCACTAGCACCGGAAAAACACCCTGGATCGAAACTGCATTCGAACATCTGGTTGGCCCGCCGAGGTGTCGGCGGGCCGTACTCGAACGTATGTTCTAAGTTGTACTCGAACATTTCTAGCACTTATCTACGAACATTGTCGAGACTCGCTCGAATATATGTTTGAAAATTCCTTTGCGCTCCCCTAGCGTTGAACCTGTTGGAAGCGGCTGGAACCAACTAACCATCCGCCACTGACAAAACGGTTCGGCGTTTAAACAGTCCGGCGCATAAACAGCGCAGCCGAACCCCGCACGAAAAAGACCTCAGCACGAAGAATCACCGCAGAACACACCTGATATACCGCTAGAACCATCCGGCCCGCGTCCACGGGCCGACTGTGAAGGGAAGCCGACGTGGCCCGTGTTACCAATGGCAGCACCCCCTCCCCTGCCGCGCCCTCGCCGGCTGGCCGCACCAAGGGGCTGACCGCCCGTCAGACCAAGATCCTGGAGACAATTCAGCGTTCGGTGAACGCCAACGGATACCCGCCGTCCATGCGGGAAATCGGTGACATTGTCGGTCTCGCCAGCCTTTCCAGCGTCACCCACCAGCTGAGCCAGCTGGAGAAGCTGGGGTATATCCGCCGGGATCCCAAGCGCCCCCGCGCAATGGAAATCCTCGTCCCGCTCCTGCTCCGTGATGCTCCCGCACGCCGAGGCAACGCCGGTGCGGCAGAGGCAGGCACCACGCCGGCGCCTGCGGAGGCGAACGGCGCCGCTGAGGGAAACAGCAAGACAGCGGCAAAGAGCGTGTCCGACCTCACGACTGCAATTGACACGGCCATGGTTCCGCTGGTCGGACGGATCGCCGCCGGCGGTCCCATCCTCGCGGACCAGCAGGTCGAAGAGATGGTTCCGCTTCCGCGCCAGCTCGTCGGGCACGGCGATCTCTTTATGCTGCGCGTCGCCGGCGACTCCATGGTGGATGCCGCCATCTGCGACGGCGACTGGGTGGTTGTGCGGCGTCAGCCCACCGCCGAAAACGGTGACATTGTTGCCGCCCTGCTCGAGGATGAAGCCACGGTGAAAACCTTCCGGCAGCGCAACGGACACACCTGGCTGCTGCCTCAGAACACCCGCTACGAGCCGATCCTCGGCGACGAAGCCACCATCATGGGCAAGGTCGTATCGGTCATGCGTTCGCTCTAGACGCTCTGGGACAGCCCGTACGAAGCAAACAAAAAGCAGCGCCGCCGGCAACTTCCTGCCGGCGGCGCTGCTTTTTTGTTCCTGCCCTGCCCGGGTTCTTGTCTAGCCCGGCCTGCGGCTACTTCTTCGAGCCCGCCGGTTCGGCCGAGAGCCGTTGCAAGGCCTGGAGCACCACGGAACGGTCGGTGGTTGACCAGAAGGGCGGCAGGGCCGCCCGCAGGAAACTGCCGTAGCGGGCGGTGGCAAGGCGTGAGTCCAGGATGGCCACCACTCCCCTGTCACCGGAGGCGCGGATCAGCCGGCCGGCTCCCTGGGCCAGCCGGACGGCGGCATGGGTGGCGGAGACACTCATGAAGCCGTTTCCGCCGGCCTTCGCGACCGCCCGGGTCCGGGCAGTCATCAGCGGATCGTCGGGACGCGGGAACGGAATCCGGTCAATGATCACCAGCCGGCATGACGCTCCCGGAACGTCCACGCCCTGCCACAGCGACATGGTTCCGAACAGGCAGGTCGCGTCGTCGTCGGCAAACTGCTGGACCAGGGCGGACATGGTGGATTCCCCCTGGCAGAGGATCGGGAAGTCCACCCGTGACCGCAGGGCGTCGGCGGCTTCCTCCGCCGCCCGGCGGGAGGAGAACAACCCCAAAGCACCGCCGCCCGAGGCCTTGATCAGCGCCTCCAGTTCATCCAGCTGCTCTTCAGACGTACCGCGTCCCGGTTTCGGCAGGTCCTTCGCCACGTACAGGACGCCCTGCCGGGGGTAGTCAAAGGGACTTCCGACGTCGGTTCCGGTCCATTTCGGTGCACCGGCGCCCAGCAGTCCCAGGGCTCCGGCGACGGGACCGAATTCCGCGCCGATGGCCAGGGTTGCCGAGGTCAGCACCACGGTATGCCCGTCAAACAGGCCTTCCCGCAGCCGCCCGGCTACGGACAGCGGTGCGACGTTGATGGTGGGCGCGGCATCTTCTTCCGGCGCGGTGTAACCGGCCCCGGGAGAGAAGGTGCTGGCACGCGAGGCCCACAGCACCTCTCCCGAATTCACTGCGTCCAGGATGCGTTCGCACAGTTCCAGGACCGCCATCAGCCGGGAGCGTGCCATCTGGCGGCCGCCGTCAACGGAGTCGGAGCCTTCGGGCTTGGAATCGGACAGGGCAGTACGGCAGGCTTCCCGCACCTGTCCCAGCACCAGTTCCTGGTCTTCGGACAGTCCTGCCGCCAGCAGGCCCGAGGGGACCGGTGCGAACACCAGGTCGAAGGCCCGTCCGGCAGCGGCAAGGGGCTCCATGGTCGCGGACGTGTGCTTGCGTGCGGCGGAAACCGCTGCGGAGATGATGGTCCCTGAGAGCTGCCCGGTGACGGCGCCGGTGACGCGGTCCTGCAGTTCATGGGCCTCGTCGATCACCACCACGTCATAGTCGGGCAGGACCGCCAGGCCTTCGAAGGCGCTGATGGCCAGCATGGCGTGGTTGGTGATCACCAGGTCCGCTTCGGCGGCCTTGGCCCGGGCACGTTCGCTGAAGCACAGCTCGGCAACCGGGCATTTCTGGGCGCCCAGGCACTCCATCGAGGTGACGGAGACCTGGCGCCAGGCCTTGTCGCTGACGCCGGGCAGCAGCTCGTCGCGGTCGCCGGTTTCCGTCTCCTGCGCCCATTCCTGCAGCCGGACGACGTCGCGCCCCAGGGCGGAGCTCGGTCCGGCGGTCGGTGCCGGGTGCGAAACGGCCTGCTCGTCGCCGAGCAGAAACAGCGTCCCGGCTTCGTCTTCTTCCGGGAAGCCGCCGCCTGTCTTGTGCAGGCAGACGTAGTTGCTGCGGCCCTTGAGCAGAGCCACATCAACCTCCCGCGGAAGCTTCGGCTCCAGGGTCTTCAGCAGGCGCGGGAGGTCACGTCCCACAATCTGGGACTGCAGGGCGAGGGTGGCGGTGGAGACCAGTGCAGGCTTGTCGCTCTCCAGGGCATGCGCAATCAGCGGCACCAGGTAGGCCAGGGACTTGCCCGTGCCGGTCCCGGCCTGGACCAGCAGGTGGTCGCCGGACTCGATGGCCTCAGCCACCTGCCGGGCCATCTCATGCTGGCCCGGGCGGTTTTGCCCGCCCATGGCCGAAACCGCTGTATCAAGCAGTTCCAGGACCTGCGCCGGTCCCTGCGTGCCCTTCCTACCCATGGGCCACGAACGGCTCCAGCTCCGCTGCCAGCCCTTCACGGACCTTGACGTGCAGCCGGGTACCGGCCTCGCCGTGCTCCAGGGCCAGGATTTCCGCATCCTCCTGGTGGAGCCGGGAAACAACGTCGCCCCGCTCGTACGGCACCAGCAGCTCCAGATCCACGCCGGGACGCGGAATGCCTTCGGAGATCGCCTGCAGCAGCTCGGGGATGCCTTCACCGGTGCGGGCGGACACCACCACGTGCCGGGACTCGCGCTGACGGAGCCGTTCAAGCACGAATGGATCCGCGGCGTCGGCCTTGTTCAGCACGATGATCTCCGGAACCTTGCGGGCATCAACCTCGCTCAGGACGGTGCGGACGGCCGCAATCTGGCCCTCCGGATCCGGGTGCGAGGCATCAACCACGTGCAGGATGAGATCGGCGTCGGCCACTTCCTCCAGCGTTGACCGGAAGGCTTCAACCAGCTGGGTGGGCAGCGACCGGACGAACCCGACCGTGTCGGCCAGCGTGTAGCCGATGCCGTCTTCGGTCTGGGCCTTGCGGATGGTGGGGTCCAGGGTGGCGAACAGTGCGTTCTCCACCAGCACCCCGGCGTCGGTGAGCCGGTTCAGCAGCGAGGACTTGCCGGCGTTGGTGTAGCCGGCAATGGCTACTGAAGGCACCGAGTTGCGGTGACGGTTGGCCCGCTTGGTTTCGCGTGCCGGCTTCATGCCGGCGATTTCGCGGCGCAGCTTGGCCATCCGGGTGCGGATCTTCCGGCGGTCCAGTTCAATCTTGGTTTCACCGGGGCCGCGCGAGCCCATGCCGGCGCTGGCGCTGCCGACCTGGCCGCCTGCCTGGCGGGACATGGATTCACCCCAGCCGCGCAGGCGCGGCAGCAGGTATTCCAGCTGGGCCAGTTCCACCTGCGCCTTGCCCTCGCGGGACTTTGCATGCTGGGCGAAGATGTCCAGGATCAGTGCGGTCCGGTCAATGACCTTGACCTTGACGATGTCTTCCAGCCCGCGTCGCTGGGACGGGGCCAGCTCACTGTCGACGATGACCGTATCGGCACCGGTGGCCATCACGATCTCTTTGAGTTCCTGCGCCTTGCCGGAGCCCAGGAACGTGCCCGGATCCGGCTTCGGCCGGCGCTGGATGATTCCGTCGAGGACTTCCGATCCTGCGGTTTCCGCCAGTGCGGCGAGTTCCTTCAGTGAGTTTTCGGCGTCGGCTGCGGTGCCTTCGCTCCACAGGCCTGCGAGGACAACCCGCTCCAGCCGCAGCTGGCGGTATTCAACCTCGGTGACGTCCTCGAGTTCGGTGGAGAGGCCTGCGACGCGGCGCAGTGCGCGGCGTTCGGCCAGATCCTGCTGCTCACCGTCGTGGGACGAGTGCTCGGCGTCGCTGTCGGACAGTGCCAGGGCGCGCCCGCGCGGAGAATCACCGGCAGCGGCGGACTTGGTTTCCACAGCGCTGTCCTTGGCGAGGATCCTGTCGATGACCCCTTGGATGTCCGAAGGGCTCAGTTCCGGCGTGGAGCTGTCCGCAGAATCCATGGCGCGGGAGTTGTTGATGGTCATAATCTCCTTAGTGGGACTTGCTTCTATGGTAGGCCAGTGCACCGACAAACTATTAGGTACGCAACCTTCTGCGCAATGGATGCCTGCTCTGCCCACCGTGTTATACAACCCGTCCGGCTGCCCGTAAATTCCTTGTCCTGCCCCTCGACCGACTAATCTGGACTGTTATGGGTTCAGACCACTACTTCTCCTCCACACCGTCCGGACCCGAGGTCCGCAGGCCCCTGCGCGTGAGCCTCAACGGGGCCGAACGGACACTCCAGAGCGCCGGCGGGATCTTCAGCCCGGACGGGATCGACAAGGGCACGGCCGTCCTTCTAGAGGAGGTCCCGGCGCCGCCGGCAACGGGCAACCTTCTGGACATCGGCTGCGGCTGGGGTCCCATCGCGCTGACCCTGGCATTGAAATCCCCTGCCGCGCAGGTCTACGCCGTCGACGTCAATGAGCGCAGCCTCGGGCTGACCAGGGACAACGCAGCTGCACTGGGCTGTGAGAATGTCATCGCCGCCCTGCCCGCGGATGTAGATCCTGAAGTGCGCTTCGACGCCATCTGGTCCAACCCGCCCATCCGGATCGGGAAGGACGAACTGCATGCCCTGCTGCTGCTCTGGCTGCCCCGCCTGGCGCCGGGCGGAACCGCCTGGCTGGTGGTGCAGAAGAACCTGGGTTCGGACTCGCTGCAGCGCTGGCTCACCGAGACCCTGCCCGCCGGGTTCGCGGTTTCCCGCCACAGCACGGCCAAGTCCTTCCGGGTCCTGAAAGTGGAACGCAGCGCCTAAAGCAGGGTTCCGCGTGCCACCAGCACGGCCGGGCCGCTCAGCTCAACATGTTCGCGGCCGTCCGGTCCGGTGAGGAAACGGACGCCGACGACGCCGCCCGGGACCGTCACGGCCCAGTCATCCGGCGCTCCGGCTCCGGCCCAGAACCGGATGGCGACGGCGGCAGCGCAGGCGCCGGTGCCGCAGGAAAGGGTCTCCCCCACTCCGCGCTCGTGTACGCGCATGGTCACCAGCCCCACGCCGTCCTCCACGAGCGGCTCAGCCGGAACCACGAACTCCACGTTGGTTCCGTTTTCCGGCTCGGGCTGCACGGACGGGGCCTGCGTCAGGTTGGTCACGGCGAGTTCGGACAGTTCGGCGAGGGCAACGACGGTGTGCGGGTTGCCCATGCTGACCGACAGGCCGGGGCGGGGCACTTCCAGGCCGTCCGCGTTGACCACGGTGTCCATGGACTTGGCAGCCGCGTGGTCGGGGTAAATGAACTCCCAGGGACCCATGTCCACTGCATAGCCGCCCGCAGTGCGGGTCACGGTCTTGAGTCCGGCCCGGGTGCCGATCGTCAGGCTCCCGCCCTCCGCCAGCTCCGCCAGGCCTTCTTCCAGCAGGAAGTGCACGAAAACGCGCACGCCGTTGCCGCACATTTCCGAGACGCTGCCATCCGAGTTCCGGTAGTCCATGAACCACTGTGCTTCGGGAGCACCTTCCAGCAGCACCCGGCCTTCGGGAACGTGCTCCGACCGGACGGCGCGGATAAAGCCGTCTCCGCCCACGCCGCGGTGCCGGTCGCAGAGCGCGGCCACGTCTGCTGCGGCCAGCTCATGGGCGCCGTTGGGATCGGCCACCAGCACAAAGTCGTTGCCGGTGCCGTGCCCCTTCGCGAAGGGCAGTCCGGCAAGGGAAACGGGCAGGCCGGAGGCGGACAGGGACGCGGCGGAAGCAGCAGAAGTGTTGGTCACCTATCAAGGATACTGGCCGGGAATGCCTGGCGGACGGCCGCCGCGGCCCGGGCGGGAAGATCCGGGTCGTTGTGCTCCAGCCAGGTGATCCGCGGATCGGCCCGGAACCAGGTCAGCTGGCGGCGGGCAAACTGGCGGGTGGCCACCACCGTCGCCTCGGCTGCTTCCGCCACGGAGGACTTTCCGTCCAGGACGGCCAGGAACTGGGCGTAGCCGAGGGCACGGGAGGCGGTCCGTCCGGTCCGCAGCCCCGCGGGCTCCAGCCGCCGGACCTCTTCCAGCAGCCCCTGCTCTACCATGGCATCCACGCGGCGGGCCAGCCGCTCGTGCAGGACCGGCCGCTCCACGCTCAGCCCGATCTGCACGGCAGGTGTGACGTACTGGCGCTCGGGCATAAAGGAACTGAAGCGGCGTCCCGTCAGTTCAATGACTTCCAGTGCCCGCACCACGCGTCGGGCGTCCGAGATCCGTCCGGCGGAGACCGGGTCTGCATCCTGCAGCAGGGCTTGCAGGGCGGGCAGGCCCCGTGCCGCGAGTTCGGCTTCGAGGCGGGCACGGATGGCGGGATCGGTGCCGGGGAATTCCAGGACGTCCAGTGCGGCGCGGACGTACAGGCCGGAGCCGCCCACGAGGATGGGGAACCTGCCCCGTCCGCGGATCTCGTCAACAAGCGTCCGCGCGGAGCTTTGGAACGCGGAGACGCTGGCTTCGTCGGTGACGTCCAGAATGTCCAGCAGGTGGTGCGGCACGCCGCGGCGTTCAGCGACGGTGATTTTCGCGGTGCCGATGTCCATGCCGCGGTAGAACTGCATGGAGTCGGCGTTGATCACCTCGCCGCCCAGTTCCAGCGCCAGGGCGACGCCGAGGTCGGACTTGCCGGAACCGGTGGGTCCGACGACGGCGATTACCGGGGGTTCAGCGGCGGACGGCGCAGGAGTAGTCATGTCAGGCATTGAAAGGTTTCCGTCGACGGTTTGGGTTGGCTTCACCGGGCAGCGGTCAGGAACGCGGCGGCAGTGCGGGCATACCCAGGGACACGCCCGTACGGGCACCCGCGGGTCCGGCGGGCACACCGCAGGATTCGGCCTGCGACCGGTCCCAGGCCTCGCCGGCGCGGGAACGGCGCAGGGAGTAATCTGCCGGACCGGCCGGATCTGAGATCAGGTGGAAGGCGGCGGCGGCCGTGACCGGCACGGTCACGAGGTCGCCCGGGCGGGGTACGGGAGCGCCGTCGGGCACCGAGAAGTGCACCAGCCGTTGGTCCCGTGCACGCCCGGAGAGACGCCCGGTTTCCCCGGATTTCCGGCCCGAGGCCGCGGTGACCATCACTTCGACGGTGGTGCCGACCTGCTTGGCGTTTTCTTCCGCGGCGATGCGGTCCTGCAGCGCGGTGAGGCGTTCGTAGCGTTCCTGCACCACGGCCTTGGGCAGCTGGTCCGCGAGCTCCGCCGCCGGAGTGCCGGGCCGTTTGGAGTACTGGAACGTGAAGGCGGTCGCGAAACGGGCCCGCTCGACGACGTCGAGGGTGGCGGCGAAGTCTTCCTCGGTCTCCCCCGGGAAGCCGACGATGATGTCGGTGGAGATGGCTGCGTGCGGCATCCGTTCCCTCACCCGGTCCAGGATGCCCAGGAACTTCTTCGAGCGGTAGGAGCGGCGCATGTCCTTGAGGACCTTGTCCGAACCGGACTGCAGCGGCATGTGCAGCTGGGGCATCACGTTGGGCGTTTCGGCCATGGCTTCGATGACGTCGTCGGTGAAGGCTGCGGGGTGCGGGCTGGTGAACCGGACCCGTTCCAGGCCCTCGATGTCGCCGCAGGCACGCAGTAGCTTCGCGAACGCGCCGCGGTCGCCGAATTCCACGCCGTAGGAGTTCACGTTCTGGCCCAGCAGGGTTACTTCGATGGCGCCGTCATCCACCAGTGCCCGGATTTCCGCCAGGATCTCCCCCGGGCGCCGGTCGCGTTCCTTGCCGCGCAGCGAGGGGACGATGCAGAAGGTGCAGGTGTTGTTGCAGCCCACGGAGATGGAAACCCAGCCGGAGTACACCGAGTCTCGTTTGGTGGGCAGGGTCGAGGGGAAGACGTCCAGGGATTCGAGGATCTCCAGCTCGGCCTTCGCATTGTGCCGTGCCCGTTCCAGCAGGGCCGGTAGGGAGCCGATGTTGTGGGTGCCGAAGACCGCGTCCACCCAGGGCGCCTTGCGGAGGATGGTGTCACGGTCCTTCTGCGCCAGACAGCCGCCCACGGCGATCTGCATGCCGGGGCGTTTTTCCTTCACCGGGGCCAGCAGTCCGAGGTTGCCGTAGAGCTTGTTATCGGCGTTTTCCCGGACCGCGCACGTATTGAACACCACCAGGTCCGGCTGCCCGCCGTCCGACGGCGTGTAGCCGGCGCCTTCCAACAGCCCGGAAATACGCTCGGAATCATGCACGTTCATCTGGCAGCCGAAGGTGCGGACCTCGTAGGTGCGGGGCTGGGCGGCAGCGGCGGAGGGGGCAGGAGAGGAAGCAGTCAAACTCACACTCCTAGGGTACGTCCATCCGCCGGGCCTGCCGGTATGCCCCGCGGCGGTCTTTTTAGTACCAGTTATTGGCGTAGTGGAAATTGAGTGCTGTGCAGGGGCTGCCGTAGCGGGAGGCGATGTAGTCCAGGCCCCAGTTGATCTGCGTGGAATAGCTGACCTTCCAGTCGTCCCCGGCAACCGCCATCTTCTCGGCCGGCAGCGACTGGGCAATTCCGTACGCGCCGCTGTCGGGATTGACGGCGCTGGTCAGCCATTCCGACTCCTTGGTCCAGAGCTTGTCCAGACAGGTGAGCTGGGCTGCTTCCCAACCGCGGGCGGGCAGGGCCGCAGCGGCGTAGGCCTTGGCCGCAGCCGGGTCGTCCACGGGAACTGCTGCCCGGGCTGCTGCTTCCTCCGCGGCCTGCTGCGCGGCAGCCTCAGCCTGCTTCCGGGCGGCTGCGGCGGCTGCGTCGGCGGCTGCGTCGGCGGCTGCGTCGGCGGCTGCGGCGGCGGCTGCGGCGGCTGTATCGGCATCCTTCGCCGCTGCCTGCTCCCCGGGCTCTGCCAGCGGCTCGGCCGCCGCGTCGGGATCCGGCCCGTCCTCCGATGAAGCTGCCGGGTCTGCAGCGGAGTCATATCCGGCAAGGAGTGGATCGGCAAGGTTCACCAACTGGATGCCGGCAGTGGCCCGCAGGTTGGCTCCGGCAGTGCCCAGCGACGCGCCGCATACTCCCGCCACGGCAAGCGAACCGAGAGCTGTTGCGGCGCCCAGGCGAAGCCGCCGGCTGCGTCGCCGGGCTCGTCGGATGCGGGTTAGGTCGCGTCGGGAGAAGTTAGGTGAGCTCACAAGCGCAGAACGATATCCGAGTTCGGGAAAAGTCTCAAAACGGTAACGGTTCTACTGACACCGTCCCGATCGCGGAATTGCCGTGCGTTCTAGTACCAGTTGTTCCGCTGCCAGAAGCCGTAGGCGTCACAGGGCGTCCCGTAGCGGGATCTGACATAGTCCAGCCCCCAGTTGATCTGGGTCCGGTAATTGGTCTGCCAGTCGGAACCGTGGCTGGACATGTTGCTTCCCGGAAGGGACTGCGGAATGCCGTACGCGTCGCTGTAGGGATTGTCTGCGCTGGTCAGCCAGCCGGATTCGTGGTTCCAGAGGACCACCAGGCAGCGGAACTCGTTGGCATCCCAGCCGTAGGCCCCCATGCGCCCCGAGGCGTAGTTCTGTGCGCCGGCGGGATCGTCGACCGGCCGGGCCGGTGCCGGCGAGCTCGGCGGAACCGGAGCAGGTGCGGGGGCCGGAGCGGGAGCAGGTGCGGGGGCCGGAGCGGGAGCAGGTGCGGGGGCCGGTGCCGCTGGCGGTGCCGGAACAGGTGCCGGAGCCGGGGGTGCCGCTTGCGGCGGTTCGGTTCCGGCCGGCGGTGCGTTTCCGGCAGGCGAACCCGCCGGCTGTTGACGTGCCGGCGCGGACTCTTCCGCAGCCGCCCGTTCCGCTGCGGCCTGCTGGTCCTTGAACGCCTTCTCGGCGGCTATTCCACGCAGCCGGGCTTCCTCCGCCGCGGCGGTGCTGCCGTGCAGATCCGCCAGTTGTGCAAGCAGGATGGATTTCCGAGCCTCTTCGTCCTGTATGGCCTTGTCTGCCGCAGCAGCTGAGGCTCTGCCCTCCTGCAGGGCCTCCTCCGCCTCGGCCGCCAGTTCGGCACGCGCGTCCCTGGCTTCCTGTTCCTGTTCACCAAATCCCGCAGCCACTTTTTCCGAAGCCACGGCCTCGGCATACAGGGTGCCGGCCCGAGACGAGACCCTGTCCATGAGGTCCGCGCCGTGGAGCGCATCCGCCGAGGCCTCCGTATCCAGGAGCACCAGCGTCATGGCTGCACCGCCGGACTTGTACGTCTGGGCTGCGAGCCCGGCGACCTGGCGCTTCAGCTCCGTCGAGTGCTCCGCAGCCTCTTCCCGCTGGGCGGCAAGTGATGCAAGCTCTTTGTCGCTGGCGGCAAGAGCATCCCTGGCCGCGTTGTAGCGGTTCGTGGCTTCCACTGCGGCGTCTCCCAAGGTTCCGGCTTCCTCGCGCAGATCCGAGATCAGGCCCTCCAGCTTGTCTGCTTCAGCCGCCTTGGCCGTTTCAGAGGACTTGGCCTGCTGGATGTCTTCCCAGGAAGGGTAGGGATCGGCCGCCGTGCCCGGCGCCGCCGTGAGTACGGCTGAGGCGAATACGCCGGTGAGGACGAGAGCAGTCAGCGAAGCCGATCGGAGCCGCAGTGGAGAGAATCGACCTGCTGAATGCATCATGGGCCCCGCCAACCTCATCTTTAACATAGTTGGCACAGCATACGATAGGGCGCGTCGAATTGACACCATGGCAAATGGGCAGCCCATGCCGCCGGTTACGGCAGCTGGCTAGACCGAATCGCTCCGGGTGTCCCGCACTTCGCTGATCACTTCGGCCGCCACCCGAAAGCCCAGTGACGGCGAATAGCCCTTCCGGGCCAGCATCCCCACCAGCCTGCGGGTTTGTTTGTCCCGGATGCTGCGGTCGGATAGGTCGGCAGATACCTGGAGCTTTTTCCGGGCCAGGGAGCGGGCGGCCTCCAGCTCGTCGTCGGCGCTCAGCTGCTCCAGCGCCTCGGCGGCGAGGTCAGGCGCAATACCCTTTTCCGTCAGCTCCCGGCGAAGGGCTCCGCGGGCCAGCGACTTGCTCTGCGACCGGCTGCGGACCCACAGCCGGGCAAACTCGGCATCATCCACGAGCTGCACTTCCTCGAAACGGTCAAGGACCGCAGCCGCGGCGTCGGGCGGAATCTCCCGCTCCGCAAGCTTGGTTTCGAGCTGACGGCGGCTCTTGGGAGACGCTGTGAGCTGACGCAGAACAATGGCCTTCGCCTCCGCATAGGCCTCCTCGGGCGACAGCGGCTCAGGCTCCTGGTCCGGGTTCTGCGGGTCCGGCTCTTCCCGGTCCGAACCCTGCCGGCCCCACTGCCGGCCGGGTTTTTTTCCGCCCCGTTTCCGGCCGGACGCCTCCTCGCCTACGGCCGCTTCCGCCCACGGCTCGTCGGCGGGGGCTTCCTCGCCGAACCCGTCCTCTTTGAAGGCGTCGGGTGTTTTGGCGGGCGTCCTCCTGCGGCGGGACGGCCTGGGGGCGCCGGCGCCGGCCTCTGCCTTTCCTGCGGCGGCGCGTCCCGTGCGGGTGCTGCCCGCATCCGCCCCGGGGGCGGCGGCTTCAGCGTCCACCGTTCCCGCGGCGATATCGGCGAGCCGGCGTTTCAGCTCGGCGAGGGTCTCTTGCTGGGAGGTATCCATACGTCTCCGCTCCAGGGCATTGTGTTCCGGGATGCCTGTCCCCGCACCGGTGTGCCGGGAGGGCTGTCACGGAAACGCCTCCCGGGCGGCGGCGGTCAGCTGCCCGGGAGGCGGAGTGCCTAGGAGTCCTTTCCGACTGCCTTCAGCTTGGGTGCTGCCGGCTCTTCAGCGGCAGGAACACCGATTCCGAGCTTTTCGCGGATACGGCGTTCCAGCTCGTCCGCCAGATCAGGGTTGTCCTTGAGGAAGTTACGGGAGTTCTCCTTGCCTTGGCCCAGCTGGTCACCGTCATAGGTGAACCAGGCACCGGACTTCTTGACCAGGCCGTGTTCTACGCCCATGTCAATCAATCCGCCCTCGCGGGAAATGCCGACGCCGTACATGATGTCGAACTCGGCCTGCTTGAAGGGCGGAGCCATCTTGTTCTTGACGATCTTGGCACGCGTGCGGTTACCAACCGGGTTGGTGCCTTCCTTCAGCGTCTCAATGCGGCGGACATCGATGCGGACTGAAGCGTAGAACTTCAGTGCCTTGCCGCCGGTGGTGGTCTCCGGGCTGCCGAAGAAGACGCCGATCTTTTCACGCAGCTGGTTGATGAAGATGGCGGTGGTGTTCGTGTGGCTCAGGCGTCCGGCGATCTTTCGCAGCGCCTGGCTCATCAGGCGGGCCTGCAGGCCGACGTGGCTGTCGCCCATGTCGCCTTCGATTTCGGCACGCGGAACAAGTGCGGCAACGGAGTCAATGACGACGACGTCGACCGACCCGGATCCGATCAGCATGTCCATGATTTCCAGGGCCTGCTCACCGGTGTCCGGCTGTGAAACCAGCAGGGAGTCCGTATCCACGCCGAGCTTGGCAGCGTAGATGGGATCCAGGGCGTGCTCGGCGTCGATGAACGCAGCGATGCCGCCGTTCTTCTGCGCATTGGCGACGACGTGGAGCGCCAGGGTGGTCTTACCGGAGGATTCCGGTCCGTAGATCTCCACCACGCGTCCGCGCGGCAGGCCGCCGATGCCCAGCGCCACATCCAACGCGACCGAGCTGGTGGAAATGGTCTCGGCGGGGGCGCGTACTTCATCGCCCAGGCGCATGATCGAGCCCTTGCCGTATTGCTTGTCAATCTGGGCCAGCGCTGCCTCTAGGGCTTTTGCGCGGTCGGCTGGAGCAGCCATTCTTCACCTCGTGTTGTGGTTGTGGGCGGCCCGTAGGCCGGTCGTCATTTCTTATCTACGACCCTATCCGGCGGCACTGACAAAACGGCTGACCGGAACGCATAACTAGTTGTCTTGTGGATATCCCCGGGCCGCATCGGCTAGGACCGGCCCCTGTGTAGGAGCATATCTTTATCCGAACAAATATTCGAACAGCGGACTCCGGCGTGTCCGTTCGTCCGGGCCCTCCCGGCCCTAGTCCGCCTTGGGCTTGATGTCCCGGCCCAGCCGGCGTTCCGCGGGAACATCCTGGATGTCGCACACCGCCAGCCAGACGGATTTTGGCTCCACGCCCTTGTCCAGGGCCTGCGAAGCGGTGACGCCGCCGAGCTGGCCAAGGACCAGATCCGCAGCCAGGACCCGCGAATAGGCCGCACCGAACTCATCATCCATAAGCCGCCAGAAATCACTGATACGCACCAAATAATCCTCTCACGCAAGCAACCGGGCGGCGAACCGGGCGGCAGGCGAAAAACCGGCGTCCCCCGATGCCTGGGCAGCACCGCGAACCTACAATGGAGAATGGCCGAGACACCCGGTCCCGCTGGCGTCCCCGCGGGCGGCACTTCCCCAGACCCTGCTCCGTCCGCCGCCCCAGACGGGGCCGCCCCCGGACACACCGCACCCGGACACACCGCGCCCGGACACGCCGTTCCCCCGATGCCGACCCCGACGGCGCCGCCCCCGGATAAGGACACGGCCATCGAAGACCTGGAACAGGAACTCAGCGTGCTGTGGCGCCGGGCCCGGGCCAGCTCCCACCGGATCGCCCGGGAGGTCCACCCCGAGATGGAACCCTCCGCATACGGCCTGATGGTCCTGCTCCATCAGCAGGGTGCAATGCGCCTGACGGACCTCGCTGCAGCGGTAGGCGTGGGCAAGCCCTCGCTGAGCCGGCAGATCGGGATGCTGCAGGCACTGGGGCTGGTGGAAAAGCACACGGACCCGGTGGACGGACGTGCACAGCCGATCAATCTCACGGCTGTAGGCACCGCCCGCCTGGAGGGCACCGCCTCCGCACGCAAGGAACGCTCCCGGCAGACCTGGGCAGGCTGGGAACCGGAAGAGCTGCAGACACTGGTCGGACTGCTGCACAAACTCAATGCCTCCGTCCGGCCGGCCGGGGAAGTGGAAGAGCTACCCGGTTCCGAGGAAACCCGGCCGGACTGAGGGCGACCTGCCGGGACTGAGCTGCAGACAGAACAAACCCCCGCAGGCACCGCGCCTGCGGGGGTTTCCTCTGTTCACCCTGATATTGCAGGATCAGGGGTATGTCTATGGGGCAACGCTGTCACTGGCCGATTCCGTTCGGCACCGCGACCGCGCTGCTATGTGCGGTTCTAGGATGTGCGGGCCAGGTCCCGTGCCAGGTCTTCGGGGAATTCGCGGGCGAACTCCCGGGAAAACTCCGTCGGTACGGTATCTGGAATGGCAACGCCTTCAGCGTTTGCCACCCGGTCGCTGACCTCTCGAAGCATCAGGGACAGGGGCACATCGAGGGCCGTGCAGATTGACGACAGAAGTTCCGAAGAGGCTTCCTTCTGTCCGCGCTCAACCTCGCTGAGGTAGCCGAGAGAAACACGGGCGCTGTGCGACACCTCGCGCAGGGTCCGGCCCTGGCGCTGGCGCACGTCGCGGAGAACATCACCAATCTCGTGACGAAGAACTACCATCTTGCGCTCCTTAGGCTCCCGGTGTGCGTCTTCCGCCAACCCTACATCCCGCCAGCGGATCACGCCGTTCACGGATACGGGTTGCTTAACCATGTGTATCGTCCTGCTCCCTGTGAGTACGGACTGCGGCGGCGCCGCAGACTGTCCAAAGATCGTAATAAAGGAACCTTGGCGGTTCCTGATGATAACAACTGACGCCCTGCAGGTTTTGTTCCCGCCGCGCGGCTATCCTGTTCGGCTGCTGCGCTAACGGACCTTCAACGCGGCCGCCAGCATGGAGAGTGCTTCACTGCACGCCGCCGACCGGATGGCCGTGCGGTCACCCGTAAACCGGAACTCCCGGGAGGAGGTCCCTTCGGCAGTAGCGATCCCCACGAACACAGTCCCCACCGGTTTGCCGTCGTGGGCCTGCGGCCCGGCGGCGCCGGTTGTGGACACCCCGACGTCGGCGCCAAGCACACGCCGCGCGCCGGCTGCCATCTGCTCGGCAACCCTCCCGTCGACGGATCCGGCTTCGGCCAGGAGCTCCGCCGGAACCCCGAGGACGGAAAGCTTGACTCCATTTTGGTACGCAACCACTCCCCCCTGCAAAACCGACGACGCGCCCGGGATGGACCCGAGTTCGGCGCAGAGCATGCCGGCGGTGAGCGACTCGGCGGTGGCCACGGTCTGCCCCGCCCGGCGGGCAGCGGCAAGGACCTCTTCAGCGAGGACGGCAGCCGGCGCAGAGCTCATGCACGCTTGCCGACGCGGCGCAGCTTCACGGCCTGCAGGACGTAGTCGACGCCGGTGACGACGGTGATCACGAGCGCAGCGGCCATAAAGACGGCGCCGATCCACCAGGCCCAGGCACCCAGCCAGGCGGTCAGCGGAAGGAGGAACACGAAGATGGCAAAGGTCTGGACCACGGTCTTGAGCTTGCCGCCGCGCGAGGCGGCCATCACGCCGTACCGGATCACCACGAAGCGCATCAGGGTGATGCCGAGTTCACGGACGAGGATCACGATGGTGACCCACCACCACAGCTCGCCGAGCAGCGACAGCATCACCAGGGCAGACCCGATGAGCAGCTTGTCCGCGATCGGGTCGGCGATCTTGCCGAAGTCGGTAATCAGCCCCCGGCTGCGGGCAATATCGCCGTCGAGCTTGTCGGTATAGATGGCGACGGCGAATGTGGCCACGGCGAGCCAGCGGAACAAACCGTCACGGCCGTCGTCGGACGCAAGGAACCAGACAAAGAGCGGAACCATCAGGATCCGCGCCACGGTCAGGGCATTGGCGATATTGAGGGTAGGAACCCGCTCGGTAGGAGAATTGCTCACGCCTTCAGCGTAGCGAAGATTCACCGGCCCGTGAGATTCCACGCGTCTTCGGATCCGTCGGGATCCTCCGCGTCATCGTGGTAATCCTCCACCTGGGGACGGCTGTCCAGATCCGCTGCCACCAGGTCCACCGGTCCGGTGGGGTCGAAGCCGTGGTTGGCATTCGCGTTGTCCGCCAGCGCGGCGGCCCCGGCGCCTCCGGACGGAGCCGGGGCGTCACCCCCGCTGATGGCAGCGAGGGTGGCAGCCAGGTCATCCGGCTTCACGAGCACGTCGCGGGCCTTGGACCCTTCGGAAGGTCCCACCACGCCGCGGGATTCCAGCAGGTCCATGAGCCGGCCGGCCTTCGCGAAGCCCACGCGCAGCTTGCGCTGGAGCATGGAGGTGGACCCGAACTGCGTGGTCACCACCAGTTCGGTTGCCTGGAGCAGGACATCGAGGTCGTCTCCGATGTCGTCGTCGATCTGCTTCTTCGGCGCTGTGACCGCAACGTCTTCGCGGTAGACGGCCTGCAGCTGGCCCTTCACGTGCTCCACGACCCGGTGGATCTCGGACTCGGTAACCCAGGCCCCCTGCACACGGATGGGTTTGTTGGACCCCATCGGCAGGAACAGGGCATCGCCCTGGCCCAGGAGCTTCTCGGCACCGGGCTGGTCCAGGACCACGCGGGAGTCGGTGACCGAGGAGGTGGCGAAGGCCATGCGGGAGGGAACGTTGGCTTTGATCAGGCCGGTGACCACGTCCACGGAGGGCCGCTGGGTGGCCAGCACCAGGTGGATGCCGGCGGCGCGGGCCAGCTGGGTGATGCGCACGATGGAGTCTTCGACGTCCCGCGGGGCGACCATCATCAGGTCGGCGAGCTCATCCACGATTACCAGCAGGTACGGGTAGGCCCGAATGACCCGCTTGGAGCCTGCCGGGGGCACCACCTTGCCGTTGCGGACCGCCTTGTTGAAGTCGTCGATGTGCTTGAAGCCGAAGTTGGCGAGGTCGTCGTAGCGGGTGTCCATTTCGCGGACCACCCACTGCAGTGCCTCCGCGGCCTTCTTCGGGTTGGTGATGATCGGAGTGATCAGGTGTGGAACGCCTTCATACGCGGTCAGTTCCACGCGCTTGGGGTCCACCATCACCATGCGCACCTCGTCCGGCGTGGAGCGCATCAGGATGGAGGTGATCATCGAGTTCACGAACGAGGACTTGCCCGCGCCGGTGGCTCCGGCCACAAGCAGGTGGGGCATCTTGGCCAGGTTGGCGACCACGAAGCCGCCCTCGACGTCCTTGCCGACGCCCATCACCATGGGGTGCTCGGTCTTCCGTGCGGAGTTGGACCGCAGGACGTCGCCCAGGGCAACAACTTCCTTGTCCGCGTTCGGGATCTCAATGCCGATGGCGGACTTGCCCGGAATGGGCGACAGGATGCGGACGTCGGAGCTGGCCACGGCGTAGGCGATGTTCTTGGACAGCGCCGTGACGCGTTCCACCTTGGTGCCTTCGCCGAGTTCGATCTCGTAACGGGTGACCGTCGGTCCGCGGGAGAACCCGGTGACCTTGGCGTCCACGTTGAACTGCTCGAGCGTATGCGTCAGGGCGGCGACGACGGCGTCATTGGCTTCGGAGCGCTCCTTTGCCGGCGGTCCCGGCGGCAGGAAGTCCGACGGCGGCAGCGTATAGGTGATGTCGCCCGAGAGCTGCAGCTGCTCGGTGCGCTGCGGGATGGGAGTGGCCGGGGGTACCGGCTGGACCGGCCGGGACGGCACAGGGGCAACCGGCGGCACCGCGGCCAGGTTCAGGACCTCGGTGGCGCCGGGGACGGTGCTGATGGCCTCGGTGGGCGGTTCGGCGGTGTCCGTGCCGCCGTCGACCGGCAGGCCTTGGTTGCGGCGGATCTTCTGCGTGGCCAGTTCGGACTGCGTGGGGCGCCGGACTCCCGGAGGTACGGCCGGCGCAGCCGCGGCAGCGGCGGCTGCCTCATCTTCCTCGTCCTGCAGCAGGGCGCGTTCGAAGGCTTCGTCGCCGGCAAAGCCCTCCTGCGCGGCGGCTGCCTCGGCTTCCTTCTCGCGGCGGCTCTTGCGCGGCTTCCGGACCTTTTCCGGCTTCGGTGCGCCGTAGAGGTAGCTCTGGTCGTGCGCTTCGGGATCGTCGGGGGCGAGGTCCTGGCCCATCAGGTGTTCGTACATCGCGCGAAGGCGCAGCGGGATGTGGCGGAACGGCGTGGCGGTGGTGATCAGGACACTCACGAACACCAGGAAGGACAGGAGAGCCAGGACCGGCCAGGGGGTGAGTGCTGCGGACAGCGGACCGGCAACCAGGAAGCCGACAATGCCGCCGGAGGCCCAGAGCCGGTCGAAGCCGTCCGACAACGCCGGTGAACCGCCGGCAATGTGGGTGATCCCGGCGCCGGCAAGCAGCATGATCACCAGGCCGATGCTGATCCTGCTGCTGGCCCGGTGGCGCTCCGGGTAGCGGAACAGGCGGACGGCGCCGGTGGTGAGCATAAAGGGCAGGACCACGGCCATCCAGCCGAAGGTGCCGGCCGCGCCGGCATGGATAACGTCGGCAACGGGACCGCGCAGGGCCCACCACTCCACGGTGGCAACCGCGAGGGCGAGGAGGATCAGGAAGAAACCGGTGCCGTCACGGCGGACTTCCCGCCCCGGGGAGACATCGGTGCCGAGCTTGCGGACGCCGGCTCCCGCGAGGCGGGAAATACCCATCCAGGCGCTCTCCACCGCGCGCAGCGGCAGGGGCAGCTGGTCCGGGGGTGCCTGCTGCGACACGGAGGTTCCCCGGCCTCCGGATCCGCCGCGCGCGCCGGACTTGCCTGATGTCTTGCTGGAGCTGCCGCCGGAGTTCCGGGCGGGGGTCCGGCCGGAGGCACCGCTGCGTGCGGCAGGGGAAGTACGAGTCGCCATACGAGCCACGCTACCCGATGCGTCCCCCGATCCCCCGGATTTACGCGGCGGGGACCGCCCCGGGGACTACTTTTCCGGCCCCTACCACGGCCGGACCTAGGCCTCGACCACCACCGGAACGATCATGGGGCGGCGCCTCAGCCGCCGGTTGACCCAGGTGCCCACCACCCGGCGGACCACCTGCTGCAGCTGGTACGTGGTGTGGTCGGAGTTGGAGCGGACCGCTTCCTCCAGTGCCGCACTGATCTTGGGGATGATCTCGTCAAACACCGCATCCCCTTCGGCGAAGCCGCGCGCATGGATCTCGGGACCGGAGACAATGGTGCCGGTGCTGCGGTTCACCACGGAAATGATGGAAATGAAGCCTTCTTCGCTGAGGATCCGCCGGTCCTTCAGGTCGGTGTCGGTAATCGCGCCGACGCTGGAGCCGTCCACGTAGACGAATCCGCACTCCACTTCCCCGACTATGCGGGCCTTGCCGTCGCGCAGGTCCACCACCGTGCCGTCGTCGGCCAGGATGATGTTCTGCTCCGGGACGCCGGTGGCGGCCGCCAGGCGGCCGTTGGCGATGAGGTGCCGGGTCTCGCCGTGCACCGGCATGGCGTTTTTCGGCCGCAGGATGTTGTAGCAGTACAGCAGTTCCCCGGCCGCCGCGTGGCCGGAGACGTGGATTTTCGCGTTGCCCTTGTGGACGACGTCGGCGCCCAGGCGCAGCAGCCCGTTGATCACGCGGAACACGGCGTTTTCGTTGCCCGGGATCAGGGACGAGGCGAGGATGACCGTGTCTCCCTTGCCGACCCGGATGCGGTGGTCGCCGTTGGCCATCCGGGACAGGGCTGCCATGGGCTCGCCCTGCGATCCGGTGGACATCAGCACCACCTTGTTGTCCGGCAGCTCATCGACGTTCTTCAGGTCCACGAGGATGCCTTCGGGCACGTGCAGGTAGCCGAGCTTCTCGGCGATGGCCATGTTGCGCACCATGGACCGGCCGACAAAGCAGACGAAGCGGTTGTGCGCGGCGGCGGCGTCGAGGACCTGCTGCACCCGGTGGATGTGGGAGGAGAACGAAGCGACAATGATGCGCTTGTCCACCTTGCCGAACAGTTCCTGCAGCACCGGGCCGATTTCGCGTTCCGCGGTGGTGAAGCCCGGGACGTCGGCGTTGGTGGAGTCGGCCATAAACAGGTCAACGCCTTCTTCGCCCAGCCGGGCGAAGGCGCGCAGGTCCGTGATCCGGCCGTCCAGGGGCAGCTGGTCCATCTTGAAGTCGCCGGTGTGCAGCACCGTGCCGGCGGCGGTCCGGATGAAAACGGCCAGCGCGTCGGGGATGGAGTGGTTGACCGCCACGAATTCGCATTCGAACGGGCCGAGCTGTTCGATCTGCCCCTCGGTGACGGTCAGGGAGAACGGCTTGATGCGGTGTTCCTGGAGCTTCGCCTCCACCAGTGCCAGCGTCAGCTGCGAGCCGATCAGCGGGATGTCGTTCTTGAGCCGCAGCAGGTAGGGCACGGCACCGATGTGGTCCTCGTGGCCATGGGTGAGGACCACGCCGACGACGTCGTCCAGGCGGTCCTCGATGTAGGAGAAGTCCGGCAGGATGAGGTCGACGCCGGGCTGGGTCTCCTCGGGGAAGAGGACGCCGCAGTCCACGACCAGCAGCTTGCCGTCGATCTCGAAGACGGCCATGTTGCGGCCGATTTCCCCCAGCCCGCCGAGGGCGACGATGCGGAGCGTTCCTTCTTCCAGCGGCGGAGGGGTCAACAGGCCGGTTCCGGCGGTTTCGCTCATGGTTGCCTAGGCCTCGGTCCGGGAGAAGTCCATGCCGGCTTCGGCCAGGTCGGTCAGGATGGTTTCCATCTCGACGGCGTCCGGAGCCACCAGCGGCAGGCGGACGGCGGCGGAGGGAAGCACCTTCTGCATGGCCAGGATCTGCTTGGCCGACACGGCGCCGGGGATGTGGGTCATCACTGCGCGGATCACCGGGTCCAGTTCGAAGTGGATGCGGCGGGCGGTGGCGAAGTCCCCGGCCGCGGCGGCGTCGACCAGGGCACGGAACTGTGCGGTGGCAACGTGGGCGGACACGCTGACGACGCCGACGGCGCCGGCGGCCATCCAGGGCAGGGTCAGTCCGTCGTCGCCCGCGTAGACGTCCAGGGTGGTGTTGGCCAGGACCCTCGTGATGCCGGCGAAGTCCGCCTTCGCGTCCTTCAGGGCCAGGATCCGCGGGTTCTCGGCCAGGCGGAAGATGGTGGAGGTGCTCAGGGCAATGCCGGCGCGGCCGGGAATGTCGTAGACCATCACCGGCAGGTCCGTGGCGGCGGTGACGGCGTCAAAGTGCGCGAGCACGCCCGCCTGCGTGGGCTTGTTGTAATACGGGGTAACCACCAGCTGGCCGTCGGCACCGGCACGCTCGGCGCGGCGGGCCATCTCTACGGAGTGGGAGGTGTGGTTGGTGCCGGTTCCGGCGATCACCCGAGCCCGGCCTCCCACCGTCTCGGCCACTACCCGGAACAGGTCTTCCTTCTCGCTGTCCTCAAGGGTGGAGGTCTCACCCGTGGTGCCGGAGACCACCAGGCCGTCACAGCCGTCTTCGACGAGCTTGTTCGCGAGGTAGGCAGTGGCGTCGAAGTCCACTTCACCGTCCTCGCGGAACGGGGTCACCATGGCGGTGACGAGGGTGCCGAAGGGAAGCGTGCGGTTGTCTGATTCCATGGGTAAAACGTTACCCGTTACGGGAGGCAATGGGACAACCTGCTGCGGGGAACGGTGCGCTGGGCGGGGTACGTCCGCGGTCCCGGACGGGGAGGTTCGGCCCCGGCAGGCTGTGAGACGATGCTGTGCATGATCCAACGCCGCCTGACCGGCATCGACGCTGCCCGCGGGATTGCCCTTCTGGGCATGATCGCCACGCATGCGCTGCCGCTCTACCACCAGGAAACCGGCGAACCCACCCTCACCGGACTGGTGTTCTCCGGCCGCTCCTCGGCGTTGTTCGCGGTGGTCGCCGGCGCTGGACTGGCGCTGCTGACCGGCGGCAGCGAACCCCGCGAAGCCCGGGCCCTGGGCGGGGACCGGCGGGGAATTGCCGTCCGGGCGCTCATCATTGCCCTGGTGGGCCTGGTGCTGGGCGGCCTGGAAACCAACATCGCCGTCATCCTGTTCCATTACGCCGTACTGTTCCTGCTGGCACTGCCGTTCCTGGGTATGCCGCTGCGCCGTCTGGCCGTCTGGGCGGGGAGCTGGCTGCTGCTTTCCCCCGTGCTTGCCTACCTGCTGCGCGGCTGGCTGGTCGAAACCCTGGCGCCGTCGGAAATCAGCGGAAACATCACCTGGGAAGCGTTCGGCACACCGGCTGTCCTGGCGGCGGACCTCTTCGTCACCGGGTTCTACCCTGTGCTGCAGTGGCTGAGCTACATCCTGCTGGGCCTGGTGATCGGGCGGCTGGCGCTGACGAGCCTGCCGGTCCAGGCGGGGCTGCTTGTCGCCGGAGTTTTTGCCGCGGCGTCCGCCAAGTTCATCTCTTCCTATCTGCTCGGCGAGTTGGGCGGGCTGGACGCCCTCACCGCCACCGAATCCGGGCAGCGGTGGCCGCTGGCGCGGATGATGGAGGTCAACCTCAGCTCGGTGGAGCAGACCGGGTCCTGGTGGTGGCTGGCATTGGCCGGGCCGCATTCCAACACCAGCCTGGACATGCTGCACACGGCAGGCACTGCTGCCGCCGTCCTCGGGGTGTGCCTGCTGCTGACGCGCGCCCGGCCGCTCCTGCTGCTGCCGCTGTCCGCGGCCGGTGCCATGACGCTGACCCTCTACAGCCTGCATGTGTGGGTCATGACGATGGTGGACCTGCAGAGCCCGCCGCTGGAACCGCTGCCGGTGTACTGGATCCAGGTGACGTTTTTCGTGGTGCTGGCCATCCTGTTCCAGCGCATCGAGGCCCGGGGTCCGCTGGAATTGGTCACCTCCGGCGCCTCGCGGCTGGCCCGCGGCAAAGCCGGACGCGGCGTGGCCCCCGCAGGGCAGAAACGCTAGGCGTCGGGCCGGCTCCCCGGACGGCTGCTCCCGGCAAAGAGCCTGCCGGCCTGCCGCATGGTCCGCCGCGCCCGGGTACGGTCCCCCGCGGCGTCGTAGGCGCAGGACAGCCGGAACCAGCTGCGCCAGTCCTGAGGCTCGGCCTCGGTTTCCGCCTTGTACCGGGGGAACTGGGCGTCCGCGGCTTCGCGCACAATCCGTCCGGCGGGGGTCCGCGGCAGGTCATCAACCGGCAGCCGGCCTTCCGTGGCCAGGATGCGGGCCATCTGCTCGGTCCGGGCGCCGAACATCAGTTCGCGGATGAGCGCCCAGGCTCCCACCACGGGGAGCACGAGATAGGCCGCGCCCATCAGTTTCGCCGACAGCTCGGGGGAGGTCAGCAGCACCCAGCCGCGCTGGGCGGAGACCGCAAGATAGAAGAACAGCAGCAGCGTCACCAGGGCTACGCCGAGCTTGGCGCGGTTGGCGAATAGGCCCGTGAAGAAAGACAACGTGTTCCTTAGTCGTTCAGGTTGAGGTAGCCGTCGAGTCCGACGGTCAGTCCGGGGTGGCCGGCGACCTGCCGCAGGCCCAGCAGGACGCCGGGCATAAAGGAGGCGCGGTCGAAGGAATCATGCCGGATGGTCAGCTGCTCGCCGGGTCCGCCCAGGAGCACTTCCTGGTGGGCCACCAGGCCGCGCAGGCGGACCGAATGCACGTGCACTCCGTCCACCTCCGCGCCCCGGGCGCCGTCCAGCGCCATGGCGGTGGCATCCGGCGACGCTGCGACGCCGGCCTCCGCACGGGCGGCCGCAATCAGCTGTGCGGTCCGAACGGCGGTCCCGGAGGGGGCGTCCACCTTGTCCGGGTGGTGGAGTTCGATCAGTTCCACCGATTCAAAGTAGCGGGCGGCCTTCGCAGCGAAAGCCGAGGCCAGCACGGAGCCGAGCGCGAAGTTCGGGGCAATGAGCACACCGGTGGCCGGGGAGGTTTCCAGCAGCTCCGCGAGCCGGCCCAGCCGTTCGGCGTCCCAGCCGGTGGTCCCCACGACGGCGTGCATTCCGTGTTCGACGGCGAAGCGTACGTTCGCCTCGGTGCTGTCCGGCACGGTCAGGTCCACCACGTACCGGGCTCCGGCGGAGACCAGGGTTTCCAGCGGATCGGTCCGGCCCAGTGCGGCCACCAGTTCCATGTCCTCGGCGGCCTCGACGGCGGCAACGGCCTCGGATCCCATCCGGCCTGCGGCACCGAGGACCGCTACGGCAAGTTTTTCGCTCATATGCTCCAGATTACCGGTCAGGGCCGGTCGCTGACGCCCACCCATTCGGTGCTGCCGTCCTTAAAGCCCTGCTCTTTCCAGATCGGTACGTTCGCCTTGACGGTGTCCACCAGGTCGGTGCAGGCTGCGAACGCGGTCCCCCGGTGCGCCGAGGCCACTGCGGCAACAAGGGCGGCGTCACCGATCTGAAGGTCTCCGGTGCGGTGGGCAACCCAGATCCGGACGCCGTCGTATTTGGCGGCAATCCCGGCGGCCACTTCGCTGAGCACGGCCGCGGCCGTGGGGTGCGCGCTGTAGCCGAGGGCGGTGACGGACTTGCCGTCGTCGTGGTTGCGCACAATGCCGCTGAACAGCACCACGGCGCCGCAGTCCGGCGACCAGGCGGCGCGTTCGGCCTCGGTGCTGCTCAGCGGTTCTGCCGAGACAGCGGCAAGGATGACTTCGCTAGTGTTCACGTTTTCCTTCCAGTTGGCCGCAGATGTGGCCGATGATCGGTTCCAGCACGGCAAGTCCGTCCGCGACGGCGCCCGGGGAACCGGGCAGGTTGACCACGAACGTCCGGCCCGCGGTGCCGGCGAACCCGCGGCTGATGGCGGCCATGGGCGTGGATGCCATTCCCTTGGCACGCAGGGCTTCCATGACTCCGGGCACCTGGCGGTCCAGGAGGGGTTCGGTGGACTCCGGCGTGACGTCGTCCGGGCTCAGCCCGGTGCCTCCGCTGGTCAGCAGCACCGACGGTTCCAGGGCGAGGATGCGCTGCAGCGACGCGGCGACTTCCACGCCGTCGGGCACCACTTCGGCCAGCACAATGTCGTAGCCGAGGGCATACAGCCAGTCCGCAATGAGCGGCCCGCATTCGTCCTGGTAGGTGCCGGCAGCGGCACGGGTGGAGGCGATCAGGACCCCGGCCGTCCGGCGGGGCGTCGGAGCGCTCACAGCGTCCAGTCTCCGCTCTTGCCGCCGGACTTGGCGAGCACCATGATGTCCGTGATGCGGGCGTGCTTGTCCACGGCCTTGATCATGTCGTAGAGGGTCAATGCGGCGACGGAGGCGGCGGTCAGCGCTTCCATTTCGACGCCGGTGAGTGCCTTGGTTTTCACCGTGGCCTCAATCAGGACGTCGCCCTCGCGGGGGGTGAAGTCCACGGTGACCTTCGTGATCGGCAACGGATGGCACAGCGGGATGAGGTTGGAGGTCTGCTTCGCGGCCATGATTCCGGCGACCCGGGCCACGGCCAGCGCATCCCCCTTCGGCAGGCCGCCGTCGGCGATCAGGCGGACCACCTCGGCGGTGCTGCGCAGCACGGCGGAGGCGGTGGCCTGCCGCGTGGTTTCGGTCTTGGCGGATACATCCACCATGTGCGCGGAGCCGTCCTCGCGGACGTGGGTCAGTCCGGTGGGGTGGAGGTCTTCGGGTTCGGCGCTCACGGGAGGGTCCTTTCGGGGCACGGCGTCCGGGCAGGACGCTGTTGGGTTATTCCAGTAGTAATACTGTCACTTCTGCGCCTGCCTCGAGGCGCTCGGTGCCCACGGGCACAGGAATCAGGGCATTGGAGGCGGCCAGCGCGTGGAGCAGGTGGGACCCCGGTCCGCCCACGGGTTCCACCGTTCCGGCGGTGTACCGCCCCCGGCGTACCTGGTGTTTGCCGGCGGGACTGCCCAGCGGCGCGGTGAGGCGGGCCTGCACCTCGGTCCGGGGCCGCGGCGCCCCGGTGACCGCAGTCAGTGCCGGGCGGAGGAACATCTCGAAGGACACCAGCGAGCTGACCGGATTGCCGGGGAACCCGAGGAACGGGACGCCCTCCACCGTGCCGATGCCCTGCGGACCGCCCGGCTGCATGGCTACGGACAGGAACGCGACATCGGCGGCGGCGAGACCCTGGCGCACCACCTCGTAGGCGCCCTTGCTGATGCCGCCGGAGCTCAAAACCAGGTCCGGGGCGTCCGCGGCGACGTCGGCGCGGAGCCGGGCGGTGAATTCCTGCGGCGAGTCGGCCAGGATCCGGGACCGGAGCACCTGCGCCCCCGCTTCCTCCAGCGAACTGCGGAGCAGAGTGGTGTTCGCATCGTGGATCTGGCCCGGTCCCAGCGGCCGGCCCGGTTCCACAACCTCGTCTCCGGTGGTCAGCAGCAGCACCCGCGGCCGGGCCCGGACGGTGACGCGGTCCAGGCCGAGGGCGGCCAGCAGGCCCAGCTGCAGCGGACCCAGCACGGAGCCTGCGGGGAGGGCGGGGGCGCCGGCGGAAATGTCGCTGCCCGCCCTGCGGACAAACTGCCCCGCCGGGGTTTCCGCAGGGACCTCCACGGTGCTTCCGGTGCCGTCGGCGGGAAGGAAGCCGGCGGGAACGAAGTAGTCCGGGGTGCAGGCTTCGATCGGTACGACGGCGTCGGCCCCCTCGGGCAGCATGGCCCCCGTCATCACGGGCGCGGCGGTTCCGGGCAGCAGCGGCGGCGGTGCCGAACCGGCGGGAATCGGCGCGGCGGCGGCCAGCCGGACCGTACCGGGGATGCCGTCCGGCCGGCTCCCGGCAGCGAGGTCGGCGGTGCGCACCGCGTAGCCGTCCATCTGCGAGTTGGTGAAGGGCGGCAGGTTCCCCGGCGCCCGGACGTCGGCCGCGAGGAGCCGTCCGGCAGCCTCGCCCAGCGCAATGCTCTCGTGGGCGGGCGGATGCGCCAGGAACCAGGTCCGCAGGAGGTCTTCGACGGCTTCACGGTGCGCCGCCACCTCCCGCCGTCCGGCGGCAGGACCGGGCGCAGCTGCCGATGCCGGGACACCCTGCGGTGCCGGAGATGCGGACATGTTCCTCCTTGGGACGTGGACGGGCGGGGGCAGGCGGAAGAAGGACCTCAGCGCGCCGTCACCCGAATTGTATGCAGTCCGGTGGCTCCGTCGGGAAGCACCGGCCGTTTTTCTTCCGCCTGCCGGACACCGTTGGCGTCCACCGCCCGGACGGCGATGGTGTGCTCCCCCGGTGCCAGGTCCACCGAAATCCGGTACTGCCGCCAGGTGTCCGCTGAGATGCCGGGAGCCAGTTCCGCGTCCTGCCAGCCGCCGTCGTCCACGCGCACCTGCACGGCGCTGACGCCGGTGTGCTGCGCCCACGCCGTCCCGGCCACCGTGACGGTTCCTGCCGTCACCGGTGACCGTCCGGGCACGTCGATGCGTGAGGAGAGCTTGATCGGGCCGCGCTCGCCCCACCCCCGGTCCGTCCAGTAAGCGGTCTCGTCCGCGAACCGGGTGACCCGCAGCTCGGTGACCCACTTGGTCGCGGAAACGTAGCCGTACAGTCCGGGCACAACCAGCCGGACGGGGAATCCGTGTTCCAGGGGCAGTGGTTCCCCGTTCATCCCCACGGCCAGCAGCGAATCGCGGTCATCGGTGAGCGCCTCCAGGGGTGTGGAGGCGCTCCAGCCGTCCCGGCTCGTGGAAAGCACCATGTCCGCGCCGGGCCGGACGCCGGCCCGGGCCAGCAGTTCCCGCACGGGCAGGCCCAGCCAGCGGGCGTTGCCGATCAGGTCCCCGCCCACCTCATTGGAAACGCAGGTGAGCGTGACGTAGCTTTCCTGCAGCGGCGCTGCGAGCAGCTCGGCGTAGCTCAGCTCCACCTCACGGTCCACCATGCCGGTGACCCGTAGCCGCCAGTCCGCCGGATCGATCAGCGGCACGCTGAGGGCGGTGTCAATCCGGTAAAAATCCGCGGCGGGGGTCACCAGCGGCGCCAGCCCGTCGACAGCGAGCCCGGCACCGGCCGGCAGTGCCGCAGCCGGGCGGGCCGGCACGGGAAGGCGCACCGTTTCGCGCAGGGCAGTGACGCCAACCTGCCCGCCGCGGGCTATGCCGGCGAGGGCGGCACCGAGCAGGGCCACCGCCGCTCCCCCGCCCACGGAGGTTAGTACCGTGCGCCGGCGCACTGCGGCGTCGTCGTCCGTCTGCGCCGCAGCCAGGTTCCGGACCCGTGCGGTGAGCGCACGGAGGACCAGGACGGCGACGACGGCGGCGGCCACCGGCGGCAGGACGGCCAGCACCGAGAACTGCTGCCGGGAGAGGACCGCTGCCAGGCCGGCTGCCCCGAAGAGTTCCAGGACAGCGGCTCCTGCCGGCGGGCGGCGCAGTTCCAGAACCCCGGCAGCCACCGCGGCCAGGGCAATGACCAGCCCCATGCCGACCAGCAGCGCGGCTTTGTCGGCCGTGCCGAAGAGGGCGATGGCGGCATCCTTGACCGGACCCGGGACCGCGTCGATGACTACCGAGCCGACTCCGGACACCGGGGAAAGCGACGGGCTGACGATGGCGGCAAGCAGCTCGCCGGCAGCCACGCCCAGTCCGGCGGCGACCAGCCCTGCGGCAGCGGCCCACCGCCGGTTCGGGCGCGGGGGTCCGCCGGCGGACCGGCGGCGGGTCGGGTCCTGGCTGCTCATCGCGGCAGCAGCCGTCCGGTGGCGATCCGGGCCAGCAGCAGGACCATCAGGTACAGGGCAATAAGCAGCAGGCAGATGCCGAGGGCCGCCTGGGGCTGGTTGGAGTTCAGGCTCAGCTCGATCTGCAGCGGCAGGGTCCTGGTGCTTCCCTCGATGCTGCCGGCAAACGTGATGGTGGCTCCGTACTCGCCCAGCGAACGGGCGAAGGCCAGCAGGGTCCCGGCGACAATGCCGGGAAGCGCCAGCGGCAGGGTGATGTGGCGCAGGATCGCGGTGGGACCGGCGCCGGAGGTGGCCGCGGCCATTTCCAGGTCACGGTCCACCGCGGACAGGCTGTTCAGGGACGCGACCACGAAGAACGGCAGGGAGACAAACACCTGGACAATAACGACGGCGGCGGGTGAGTACCCCACGTCCACGCCCACGGCACCCAGCAGCTTCCCGGCAATCCCCTCGCGGCCCCAGAAGTACAGCAGGGCGATGCCGGAGACCACCGGCGAGAGCACCAGCGGGATCAGCAGGATGCCGCGCATCAGCTGGATCCAGGGACCCTCAAGCTTGCTGAGCAGCACGGCCAGCGGCAGCCCCAGCAGGACACAGAGCAGCGTAGACCCGGCGGAGGTGGCGAGGGAGAGTCCCAGCGCCGTTCGGGCGCTGTCCGTTCCCAGCAGTTCCGGCAGCGAGGTCCAGGGGACGTTGAGCAGCAGGGCGGCCACCGGCCCGGCGCACAGGAGCAGGGCAAGTCCGGCCGGTATCCACAGCCAGCCGGGGGTGGTGGCACGTGCTTCCCGGCTCATGGCGGACGGGCTTCCGGGGGCTGCGGCCCGGAGGGTTTCGGACGTCCTACGGGGCATCGGTGCTCCCCGGGGTGCTGTCTGCCGGGGCGGGGTCCGTGGCTTCCGGGGTGCTGCCGGGATCCGCCGGTCCGAATCCGGCCTCCGCGAGGATGGCTGCCGCTTCGGGACCCGTGAGCCACTCATAGAATGCTGCTGCCTCCGCGCGGCCGGCTCCCTGCTGGGTCAGTGCTGCCGGGTACCGGTTCGGTTCGGGATCCTCCAGCGGCAGGTAGGTTACGCCGGCCTGTGCGGCGGCCAGAGCGTCGGTCCGGTAGACAAACCCCGCGTCAGCCTGGCCGCTGGAAACCTTGGTCAGCACCGATCGGGCGCTGTCCTCCAGGCTCGGTGCCGGAACGGACAGGCTCGCCGCCTTCAGCACCCGTTCCGTCGCCCGGCCGCACGGGACAGAGGGCGCGCACAGGGCGGCCCGGACGCCGTCGGCCGCAACATTGCGTAACACTGTGATCCCGGCCGGGTTGCCCGCGGCCAGTGCCAGCACGAGGGGGTTGCTGGCCAGCACCGTCTCACGGTCCAGCCCGTTCCGCAGGGGTTCCAGCGCCTCGAGGTCGGCGGTAATCACCACGTCGGCTTCCGCCCCGGACTCCAACTGCGCTACGAGCTGGCTGCTGGAGCCCACGTTGACGCGCAGCCGCCCGCCGCCGTCGTACGCCGCATCGAGGTTCTCCACCACATCCGTGAGTGAGGAAGCTGCAAAGACCGTAATCCGTGCCCCGCTTCCATTCGCGGTACCGGCGGGCCCGGGGGACGTGCAGGCGGCCGTGGAAGCAGTGAGAATCATCACTGCACACGCTGCCAGGGCCCGGGGAGCCCGGTGGACAAAGCGCATTTATAGAGCCTAACTGTGAAAGGGCGTAACCTCGAGGGATGGGAACTCAGCTGGGAATGCCTGTAATCAGCCCTTCCCCCAGTACATCAGACATCAGCGCCCACCAAGCGCCGGTGGGAAGCAGCACTTCAACCGCTCCTCTGCCCCCTCCCGCGTCTGCGCTTGCGCTCACGCCGGCGGACGGCCTGCTGGACCGGTACGGCCGGAAGGCCACCGACATGCGGCTTTCCCTCACGGACAAATGCAATCTGCGCTGCACCTACTGCATGCCCGCGGAAGGCCTCGACTGGCTGGCGCGGGACAAGGTGCTCGCCCGGGACGAAATCGTCCGCCTGGTCCGCCTTGGCGTGGACAGGTTGGGCGTGCGCGAACTGCGGCTGACCGGCGGTGAGCCGCTGGTGCGTGCGGACCTGGTGGAGATCGTGGCGGGCATCCGTGCGAATCACCCGGACCTGCCCATTTCGCTGACCACCAACGGCCTCGGCCTGGACAAGAAGGCCCAGGCCCTGAAGGACGCGGGGCTGACCCGGATCAACGTGTCTATGGATTCCCTGCACCCGGACACCTTCGCGCAGCTCACCCGCCGCCCGTTCCTGGACCGGGTGCTGCGCGGCATCGAGGAAGCCGCCCGCGTGGGCCTGGGCCTGGTAAAGATCAACGCCGTGCTGATGCGCGGCATCAACGACGCCGAGGCCCCTGACCTGCTGGAGTGGGCGGTCAGCCGCGGCTTCGAACTGCGGTTCATCGAGCAGATGCCGCTGGACGCCGACCATGGCTGGACCCGGGACGGGATGATCACTGCCCTGGAAATGCGGACACTGCTGGAACGGGACTTCGTGCTGACGCCGGATCCCCGGGAGCGCGGCGGCGCCCCGGCCCAGCGGTGGGAGGTACGCCGGAACGCGGATCCGGCAACGGTGGTCGGAACGGTGGGCATCATTGCCTCCGTCACCGAGCCGTTCTGCGCCGAATGCGTCCGCACCCGGATCACGGCGGAAGGAAAGGTGCGCAGCTGCCTCTTCTCCCACGAGGAAACCGATCTGCGGGACCTGCTGCGCAGCGGGGTGGATGACGACGCCGTCGTCCGCCGCTGGCAGGAAGCCATGTGGGGCAAGCCCAAGGCCCACGGAATGGGCCACACCGGTCTCGGCGACTCCGACTATGTCCAGCCCGACCGAACCATGAGCGCGATAGGCGGCTAAGTGCTGATCAGATACTTCGGCGCTGCAAAGGCAGCAGCCGGCACAGAAGAAGAACACCTGGACGAGGGGCCGCTGACGCTGGCTGAACTGACGGAGAAACTGTCCGCGCGGTACCCCTCCCCCGGCACGGGGGCCCCGGCCCTGGCCACGGTGATTGCGCGCAGCACGTTCCTGGTCAACGAAACCGCTGCCCGGAATCCGGACCTGCTGCTGCAGCCGGAGGACGTCGTGGATATCCTGCCGCCGTTCGCCGGCGGGTAAAAAGCCCGCAGTAACAACAAAGGCACACCGGGGACGAGATCCGTCCCGGGTGTGCCTTTGCGGTTAAGGGTTAGAAGCCCAGTTCGGCAGCCGACTCGAACGGGCCCACCACGGTAATGGTGCGGGGCGCCGCAGCAAGTTCCGCAGCCAGTTCCTGCACCTGTTCGGCGGTGACGGAATGGATCCGCCGCAGGGACTCGTCGATGTCGATGAACTCGCCGCTGACCAGTTCGGCCCGGCCCAGGCGGGACATCCGCGAACCGGAGTCCTCCAGCCCGAGCACCATGCCGCCGGAGATCTGGCCCAGGGCCTTGGCCAGCTCGGCCGGCTCCACGCCGTCCGCGGCCAGGCGCTCGAGTTCGCTGCCGAGCAGGTCGATGACCTGGCGGGTCTTGGTCGGCGAGCAGCCCGCGTACATACCGAAGTAGCCGGCGTCCGCGTACGACGCCGAGAACGAGTAGGTGGAATAGACCAGGCCGCGCTTCTCGCGGATCTCCTGGAACAGGCGGGAGGACATGCCGCCGCCGAGGATGGTGTTCAGCACGCTCATCGCGAAGCGGCGGTCATCCGTGGCGGTCAGCGAGGGGCAGCCCATCACGATGTTGGCCTGCTCCACGGGACGGTTGATGACCTGCACGCCGGCGGTACCGGAAATCACGGCCGGGGCGGTCTCGCGCCGCGGTGCGGGCGTTGCTTCCGGGTCCAGCGTCCAGCCGGCGGTCTCGAGTGCCTGCAGCACCAGTGCGCAGACTTCCTCGTGGTCCAGTCCCCCGGCGGCGGTGACCACCAGCTCTTCCGGCCGGTAGTAGCGCCGGTAGTGGTCGAGGACCGCTTCGCGGGACACGCTGCGGATGGCGTCGGGGGTGCCGCCGATGGGGCGGCCGAGGGCATGGTCCCCGAGGACCGCCTCGGAAAACTTTTCGTGGCAGAGATCGGCCGGATCGTCATTGTCCATGGCGATCTCTTCCAGGATGACGTCGCGTTCCTGTTCCAGTTCCTCCGGGTCCAGGACGGCGGACGTCACCATGTCGGTGATGACGTCGATGGCCATCGGGAGATCGGTGTCCAGCACCCGTGCGTAGTAGCAGGTGCTTTCCTTGGCGGTGGCCGCGTTGGACTCACCGCCCACCTCGTCAAACGCCGAGGCTATATCCAGCGCCGAGCGGCGGCTGGTGCCCTTGAACAGCAGGTGCTCAAGGAAGTGTGTGGAGCCGTGCCGGCCCGCGGCTTCATCCCGCGAGCCGACACCAACCCAGAATCCGATGGCCGTGCTGCGCTGGCCGGGCATTTCCTCCGTCAGGACCCGGACGCCGCCGGGCAATACCGAACGGCGCACGACGGCGCCTCCCGGAGTGCCGACAACGAGGGTCGGGTCGGAGGACAAGGTGGTCAGCGGAAGCTGGACAACCGTCCCGTGCCCCTTCGGTGAGGAAGGGGACACGGGACGGTTTCCATCGGAGTTGTCCGGCATTTACTCTGCAGACTCGGTTTCTGCTGCTTCTTCGCCTTCGGCGTCTTCAGCAACCACCGGGGAGAGCGAAAGCTTTCCACGGTCATCGATCTTGGTGATTTCGACCTGGACCTTCTGGCCTACGGAGACGACGTCGTCGACGTTGTCTACGCGCTTGCCGCCGGCGAGCTTACGCAGCTCGGAGATGTGCAGCAGGCCGTCCTTGCCCGGGGTCAGGGAGACAAAGGCACCGAAGGTGGTGGTCTTGACTACCGTACCGAGGTAACGCTCGCCGATCTCGGGGACCTGCGGGTTGGCGATCGCGTTGATCGCCGAGCGGGCAGCCTCGGCGGAGCCGCCGTCGGTTGCGCCGATGAGGACGGTGCCGTCATCTTCGATGGAGATGTCAGCGCCGGTGTCCTCCTGGATCTGGTTGATCATCTTGCCCTTCGGGCCGATGACCTCGCCGATCTTGTCCACGGGGATCTTGACCGAGATGATGCGCGGCGCGAACTCGGAGAGCTCGTCCGGTGCGTCGATCGCGGCCTGCATCACGTCGAGGATGTGGAGGCGGGCTTCGCGGGCCTGCTTCAGTGCTGCTGCCAGCACGGAGGCGGGGATACCGTCGAGCTTGGTGTCCAGCTGGATGGCCGTGACGAACTCGGAGGTACCGGCAACCTTGAAGTCCATGTCGCCGAAGGCATCTTCGGCGCCGAGGATATCGGTCAGGGCTGCGTAGCGGGTTTCGCCGTCAACCTGGTCGGAGACCAGGCCCATGGCGATGCCTGCCACCGGAGCGCGCAGCGGCACACCGGCATTGAGCATGGACAGCGTCGAGGCGCAGACCGAACCCATGGAGGTGGAGCCGTTGGAGCTCAGGGCTTCGGAGACCTGGCGGATGGCGTACGGGAATTCTTCACGCGTGGGCAGCACCGGCATCAGTGCGCGCTCGGCAAGGGCACCGTGGCCGATTTCGCGGCGCTTGGGCGAACCCACGCGGCCGGTCTCACCGGTGGAGTACGGCGGGAAGTTGTAGTTGTGCATGTAGCGCTTGCGCGTTACCGGCGACAGCGAGTCGATCTGCTGTTCCATCTTCAGCATGTTCAGCGTGGTGACACCCATGATCTGGGTTTCGCCGCGCTCGAAGATGGCCGAACCGTGCACGCGGGGCAGAACCTCTACCTCGGCGGTGAGCTGGCGGATGTCCGTCAGGCCGCGGCCGTCGATGCGGACCTGCTCCTTGAGGATGCGCTGGCGCACAACCTGCTTGGTGACGGAACGGAAGGCAGCGGAGACTTCGCCTTCGCGGCCTTCGAACTTCTCGGCCAGTGCGGCCTTGACTTCGTTCTTCAGCTCGTCGGCAGCAGCGTCGCGCTCCTGCTTGTCGGCGATCGAGAAGACCTTGGCCAGCTTCTCGCCGGCTGCGGCTTCAACGGCCTCGTACACGTCGTCCTGGTAGTCCAGGAAGATCGGGAACTCGACGGTGGGCTTGGCGGCGCGGGCAGCCAGGTCCGACTGGGCGTCGCACAGGACCTTGATGAACGGCTTCGCCGCTTCCAGGCCTTCTGCAACAACCTCTTCGGTCGGGGCGGTGGCGCCCTCTTCCTTGATGAGGGTCCAGGCGTTGTCCGTGGCTTCGGCTTCCACCATCATGATGGCGACGTCGTCACCGGCAATGCGGCCGGCTACCACCATGGAGAACACGGCGCGCTCGAGCTCGGAGTGCTTCGGGAAGGCAACCCACTGGCCGTCGACCAGGGCAACGCGGACGCCGCCGATCGGGCCGGAGAACGGCAGGCCGCTCAGCTGGGTGGACATGGAGGAAGCGTTGATCGCGACGACGTCGTAAAGGACGTCGGGGTTGATCGCCAGGATGGTGACCACGATCTGGACCTCGTTGCGCAGGCCCTTCACGAAGGCGGGGCGCAGCGGGCGGTCCATCAGGCGGCAGGCCAGGATGGCTTCGGTGGACGGGCGGCCTTCGCGGCGGAAGAACGAGCCCGGGATGCGGCCGGCAGCGTACATACGCTCCTCGACGTCCACGGTCAGCGGGAAGAAGTCGAAGCCTTCGCGCGGGGACTTGCCGGCCGAGGTGGCCGAGAGCAGTGCGGTGTCTTCGTCAATGTAGACCATCGCGGAGCCGGCTGCCTGCTGGGCGAGGCGGCCGGTTTCGAACCGGATGACGCGCTTGCCGTATTTGCCGTTGTCAATAACGGCTTCTGAGAACTGAATTTCGGGACCCTCCATATGAGAGTCACCTCCGTTTCTTCTGTGGGCGGAGGCACCCAGCACCGTTCGAACTTCTTGCCGTGCGGCATGGGCCGCACGTTCAACACCCGGTCTTCGATCGAGGTCCTCGGGCAGAATCTCCCGGAGACCACTACCGAGGACCGCGAATGCTGCGATGCTGGCTGACTCCTGTGATGTGTGCTTCTTTACTGCATTACTTCTTTACTACCTTCGCAGGTCCCCTGGAGCGGAGACCCGAATCAGACAGGTGCGCTTCCGGCTTTCCCGGTGTCCATGCCTGCCTGCGCAAAAGGCGGCTCCCCGTGCAGTGCACAGGTGCCGCCTTCCACAAAGACTATCGACGCAGGCCGAGGCGCTCGATGAGCGCACGGTAGCGGGCGATGTCGGTCTCGCGCAGGTAGGTCAGCATGCGACGACGGCGACCAACCATGGCCATCAGGCCGCGGCGGGTGTGGTGGTCGTGCTTGTGGGTCTTCAGGTGCTCGGTCAGGTCGAGGATGCGCCGTGAAAGCACAGCAACCTGAACCTCGGGGGAACCGGTGTCCCCTTCAGCCCGAGCGAATTCCCGAATGATCTCCTGCTTGACGGCGGGATCGAGTGCCAATGTAACTCCTAGAGTTGTGCCGTGAGGCCCGAGTCAGCACTTCGCTGCCGGGAATCTTTCTGCTCCTGGGGCGAACCCCTGGGGCACAGGCCCCGGAACATAAAGAAATTCAGCCGCCACGGACCGCAGCCGAATTTGAATCCAGTTTACCTGCCCGTGCCGCTTTCTGTCGAAAGGACCTCGCGGGTGCGTTCGACGTCGAGCCGCATCTGCTCAACCAGGGCTTCCGGACCGGTGTAGGCGATCATGCCGCGCAGCCGGTCCACGAACTCCACGATCACGTGCTGGCCGTAGAGATTGAAGTCCCCGATTTCCTCGTCGGGACGGTCGATCACGTGCGCCTCCACCTGCCGGCTCACTCCCTCGAAGGTCGGGTTGGAACCCACCGACACGGCGGCCGGCCACCTGGTCCCGGTTTCGTCCACCAGCCAGCCGGCGTAGATGCCGTCGGCGGGAATGAGGCCGGAGGACTCGGGGGCAAGGTTGGCGGTGGGGAACCCCAGCTGCCGTCCGCGTGCGGCGCCGTGCACCACTTCACCGCGCATCCGGTGGGTGCGTCCCAGCAGGCGGGCGGCGGTGCGGACATCGCCCTCGCGGAGGGCCTCGCGGATCCAGGTGGACGAACACCGGCGTCCGGAGGCCGGGCCGTCGGGAAGGGCACCGAAGTCATCCACGGCCTCGACGGCGAAGCCCAGTTCCCGGCCGAGCTCGCGCATGGTGTCCAGGTCCCCTGCGTTGCCCTTGCCGAAGCGGACGTCGTGGCCGATGACGACGGTCCGGGCATGCAGTGCCTCCACCAGGACCCGCCGCACAAATTCCTCTGCGGTGAGGGAGGCCAGGTCCAGGGAGTAATGCATCATGAGCAGGCCGTCGAGCCCGGTGTCCGCCAGGGCCTGCACGCGGTCCTTGGTGCCCATGATCAGTTCGGGTGCGCTTTCGGGCCGGTGCACCTGTGCGGGGTGGGGGTCGAAGGAGATGGCAACGGCGGCCGCGTCCTGGGCCCGCGCCACTTTCACCAACCTGTTGAGCACATGCTGGTGTCCCAGGTGCACTCCGTCGAAGTTGCCGATGGTGATTACTGTCGGACCGATATCGGCAGGAATCTCCGCCAGGTCATTCCAGTAGTACACACAGGCTCCTTAGCAGCATTTTCAGTGCCGGGTCGATCGGCTGATCCAGGCTCCCGGGCGGCTTCCGCCGCGCCGGGACCTATCCATTATGTCCGATCAGCGGCGCTTACCGGGAACCGCCCGCAATCCCGGGATCACCGGCACCGCCGCCTGCCTGCTGGCTGAACTCGCGGCGCATGTCCGAAGTCTTGGCGATGAACCGGTGCCAGACCAGCAGCGCCGGCGGGAAGGCGAGTTCAACGATCATCAGCACAATGAAGGTGAAGTGCGGGGTTCCGGAGAACGCCCAGGAGAGCACCCTGCCGATCCCGCCCAGGAACACCATCAGGCAGACAAGCCACAGCATGTTTGCCCACTGGAACTTCACGGCGATCGCCACGAACGCGGCACCCACGCCCACCATCATGGCGGCGAAGAACCGGTACTGGCTTTCCAGCGTGGGATTCACCTCTCCCCCGGAAACTTCCGGCAGGCCGGCCGTTCCGGTGATGAGGTTGTAGAGGCCGAAGCCTGCCACCAGGATGCCCACGCCGATGACGACGGCGCGGAAGACACCCCAGTCGTCGCTGCTCTTGAAAGGCTTGGCGGCCTTGGGCTGCCTGCCGGGCTTTGCCTGCTTGCGCCCGGACTGCCGTCCCGGCGTCGTCCGGGACGACCGGGCGTCAGGCGTCGAAGCGGCCGGCGACGGCGTTCCCCCGGTTCGCGGGGCGGAGGTTCCCGGCACGTCGCCGGAAGGGCTGTTCCGGTCTCCCGGTGTTGGCTCTGCGTTGCTCATGGTTCTCCCTTGACGGAGTGGGAACGGTAGTTGTTCCTGCCATCGTCTCACGCAGTTCCGCGAAACAGGTAAGCATGCTTATTTCAGCGGCGCGCGTCTGCGCGGTGCCGGTAAAGCCACCACAGCCCGATGATCGGCAGGACCAGCGGGACATAGCCGTAGCCGCTGCCGAAGCCGGACCAGACCGTGTCGTCGGGCAGTGCGGCGGGGTCGATCAGGCCGAAGATTCCGACAGCCAGCACGCCGGCCATTTCCACGCCCACTGCCGCCACCGAAACCCGGTAAGCGGTGGCGCCGGACCGGGCCAGGCCGACGGTGGCCACGATGTAGACGACGGCTGCGAAGGCGGAAAGCAGGTAGGCCACCGGAGCATGCTCGAACTTGGTGAGGATCTGGAAGGCCGCCCGTGCCGTCGCCGCCAGCGCGAAGATGGCGTAGACCGCTACCAGCAGCCGGCCCGGACCTGCATTGCGTCCGGACGGCGGGGACGCGGCTCCGGGGTCGTTGGAGTTGCTGCTGCGGTTCATAGAAGAGTTGCTCCGTCCCAGATCTGTTCCATCCGGAACAGCATGACAAATACGGTGATTCCCACGGCGGAAAGCACAATGTTGCTCCATCGGCTCCGGTCCATGAGGGACCACCAGACAGCGCCGACCGGAATGATCAGCGCCGTCAGCAGATAGCCCCAGAACTCCCATGCTGCTCCGGCGATGCCCTGGCCGCCGGCGAGGCGGAGCAGGGACGCTGCCCCGTAGACCAGCAGGAACAGTTCGACGGCGGCCGCGGACAGGATGGTGAGGTCGTTGGGTCCCTGCTTAAGTACCGCGGCGCCGATGCACAGCACCACGGAGACCAGGCAGACCAGGGAACCGACGAGGAACAGCGGGTCCACAGCCATTTAGGCTTTCTCGTTTCCGGGAGTAAAGACCAGCAGCGCCTTGGCCTGCCCGCCCTTCTCCTCCAGCAGGCCCACCACCCGGCCGTCCGGGTCAACGGCCGCCACCGGTCCGGGCTGTCCGTCGCCGGCGGCAGTGATCCGGCGGCCGTGCGAAAGATCTTCGGCCTCGGCGGCGGAGAGGCTGCGGACCGGGAAAAGGTCAGCCGCGGCGTCGTCGAGGTCCAGCACCCGCAGATCCTCGGCCAGCTCGTCCAGCGTCGAGGCCTGCTCCAGGCTGAACGGTCCCACGCAGGTGCGGCGCAGGGCGGTCAGGTGCCCGCCGACGCCCAGCGCGGCCCCGAGGTCACGGGCGAGGGCCCGGATGTAGGTGCCGGAGGAGCAGTCGACGGTGACGTCGACGTCGCGGACCTTGCCGCCGTTTTCCCGCCGGATGTCGTGGACCTCGAAGCGGGAGACGGTAACCGGCCGGGCGGGCAGGTTCACTTCTCCCCCGGCCCGGACCTTGGCGTAGGAACGTTCGCCGTTGACCTTGATCGCGCTGACGCTGCTGGGAACCTGCTGGATGTCGCCGGTCAGGTCCGCCACCGCGGCGCGGATTTCCTCGTCCGTCACGGCGGCCGCAATGGTCTCGGATGTGACTTCGCCCTCGGCGTCGTCCGTGACGGTCGACTGGCCGAGCCGGATGGTGGCCTCGTAGGTCTTGGTGGTGCCGACAATGTAGGTCAGCAGGCGGGTTGCCTTGTTGATGCCCACCACCAGCACTCCGGTAGCCATCGGATCCAGGGTGCCTGCATGTCCGACCTTCCGGGTGCCCGCCAGCCTCCGCATGCGTCCGACCACATCGTGGCTCGTCCATCCCTGCGGCTTGTCCACAATAATCAGTCCTGAACGGACCTGCCCTGAATTCACGCCTTTCAGTATATGTTGCGGGGCGAGGCACCGGAGCCGCACCCCGGGTGTCCGGTGGTGGCATAGCATTCGGATATGGCACAGCTCTCACCCCACGTCCGGAACGTCCCGGCCAACCAGATCCGTGAAATCACCCAGGCGGCGTGGGCCACGCCGGATGCCGTGGTCCTGAGCATCGGCGAACCGGGGTTCCCCACCCCGCCCCATATTCTTGAGGCGGCGCGGGCCACCCTGGACCGGGATGAAACCGGCTACACCCCCAACGCCGGCATCGCTCCCCTGCGCGCTGCGTTTGCACGGCATGCCGGGGCAGCGTCCGGAATGGACATTTCTCCCGAGCGGGTGTTCGTCACGTCCGGGGCGCAGCAGGGTCTGCATCTGGCCCTGAGCCTGCTCCTGGATGCCGGCGACGAGGTCCTGGTGCCCAATCCGGGCTATCCGACGTTCGCGATGACCGCGAAGCTGCTGCACGCAGTGCCGGTGGAATACCCGCTCTACCCGGACAACGAATTCCAGCCGCGGATCGAAGACATCGAGGCGCTGCTGACGCCGCGCACCCGGGTACTGCTGCTCAATTCCCCCTCCAACCCGCTGGGTGCCGTGTTCAGCCGCGAACTCACCCGTTCGCTGGTGGAGCTGGCACGGCGGCAGGACCTGTGGATCGTGTCGGACGAATGCTACGAGGCCTTCACCTTCGATGTGCCCCACGTCAGCCCCCTGACGTTCGACGGCGACGCCGGCGAACGCGTCATCACCTCCCTCACACTGTCCAAGACCTACGGGCTGACCGGTCTGCGCATCGGTGCACTGGTGATGCCGGCAGGACTGGAACCGGTGGCGAGCACTGTGATGGAGTCCATCGTGTCCTGCGTGGCGTCGCCGTCGCAGTATGCGGCGCTGGCTGCCCTGACCGGTCCGCAGGACTACGTGGCCAACGCTTCCGCCCATTACCGGGCGAACCGGGACGCTGCCTGCGCCGTCCTCGACGGGAAGGGAATCCCCTACCTTCAGGCCCGGGGCGCCTTCTACCTTTGGGCGGACATGTCTTCCGTCACCGGAGGAAACGTCCGCGACTGGACCAACAGGCTCCTCAAGGAGGAATCGGTGGCCGTGGCCCCGGGGACGGCGTTCGGCTCCATCGGTGAGGGCTGGATCCGGATTGCGCTCTGCGGGGACCGGGCGGAGCTGCTGGAGGGCGTGCGCCGGCTGCCGTTCCCCGGGCATCCCGCCTAAGCGGACCGGGGCAGCAAAAAAGGAGCGGCTCCGCGGGGAGCCGCTCCTTTTGGGAAAGCGTCTGGAAACTACTTGGCGTCGGAGTTGACCGGCGCCTCGGAGTCAAGGTCTTCGTCGAAGTCCTCTTCATCCTTGCGGTACGGATCGGCGTCGCCGGCGTAGGTGGCGCCTTCCTTCAGCGCAGCCAGTTCGGCGTCGCGCTGTTTGGCTGCCCGGATCAGTTCCTCGAGGTGTCCGGCGTTGACCGGGATCTCGTCGGCAACGAATTCGAGCGTGGGCGTCAGGCGGACGGTGATGTTCTTGCCCACCTCGGCGCGCAGGATTCCGCGTGCGGACTCCAGGGCGGCCTTGGTATCTGCCTGCTGTTCCTCGTCGCCGAACACCGTGTAGTACAAAGTGGCGTGCTGCAGATCGTTGGTGACCCGCGCATCGGTGATGGTCACGAATCCCAGCCGGGGATCCTTGATCCGCCGCTCAAGCGCCTGGGCAACTACTACCTTGATACGGTCAGCGAGTTTCGCAGCGCGTGCTGGATCTGCCATTACCTCTCCTTACTAAGACTGGAAAACAAAGTACCCGCAGGCCGCCGGATCTCCCGGCGGCCTGCGGCCACGGATTAGACGCGCGGCTTCTCGCGCATCTCGAAGGTCTCGATGATGTCGCCCTGGTTGACGTCGTTGAACGAGCCCAGGCCGATACCACACTCGAAGTCCGTGCGGACCTCGGTGGCGTCGTCCTTGAACCGCTTGAGCGACTCAACGGTGAGGTTGTCACCGATGACCTTGCCGTCGCGGGTGACCCGCGCCTTGGCGTTGCGCCGGATGACACCGGAGCGGACGATCGAGCCGGCGATGTTTCCGAACTTGGAGGAACGGAAGACTTCGCGGACCTCGGCGGTGCCGAGCTGGACCTCTTCGTACTCGGGCTTGAGCATGCCCTTCAGTGCAAGCTCAATGTCATCAATTGCTGCGTAGATGACGGAGTAGAAGCGCATGTCGACGCCTTCGCGCTCTGCCAGGTCGGCAACGCGCTCAGCCGGCTTGACGTTGAAGCCGATGATGACGGCGTTGTCCACCGTCGCCAGATTGACGTCGTTCTGCGTGATGGCACCGACGCCGCGGTGGATGACGCGCAGCTGCACGCCTTCGCCGACGTCGATCTTGAGCAGCGAGTCTTCCAGAGCTTCAACGGCACCGGAAACGTCACCCTTGAGGATGAGGTTAAGGGTGTCAACCTTGCCGTCGGCAACGGCCTGGTCGAAGTCCTCGAGGCTGATGCGCTTGCGGCGCTTGGCCAGGGCCGCGTTGCGGTCCGCAGCTTCACGCTTTTCAGCGATCTGGCGGGCGGTGCGCTCGTCGTCGGTGACGAAGAACGTGTCGCCGGCGCGGGGAACGTTGGACAGGCCGAGCACCTGGACCGGACGCGACGGTCCGGCTTCGGTGACGTTGTCGCCGTTCTCGTCGAACATGGCACGGACCCGGCCGTGGGCCGTTCCCGCCACGATCGTGTCGCCGACCTTCAGCGTGCCGGACTGGACCAGCACGGTGGCAACTGCACCGCGGCCCTTGTCCAGGTTGGCTTCGATCGCGATACCGCGGGCGTCCTTGTTCGGGTTGGCGCGCATGTCCAGGGCAGCGTCTGCGGTGAGCAGCACGGCCTCGAGCAGGGCGTCAATGTTGAGGTTCTGGCGGGCAGAGACCTCAACGAACATGGTGTCGCCACCGTATTCCTCGGGAACCAGTCCGTATTCGGTCAGCTGGCCGCGGACCTTCTCCGGGTTGGCGCCTTCCTTATCGATCTTGTTCACTGCCACCACGATCGGCACATTGGCTGCCTGTGCGTGGTTGAGTGCTTCCACCGTCTGCGGCATAACGCCGTCGTCGGCTGCAACAACCAGGACTGCAATATCGGTGACCTTCGCACCACGGGCACGCATGGCGGTGAACGCCTCGTGGCCCGGAGTATCGATGAAGGTTACGGCCCGCTCGATGCCCTCGTGATCGAAGTCGATCTGGTAGGCACCGATGTGCTGGGTGATGCCGCCGTGCTCGCCCTCGACAACGTTCGAGTTACGGATGGCATCCAGCAGGCGGGTCTTACCGTGGTCAACGTGACCCATGACGGTGACTACCGGAGGACGTGCCTCGAGGTCGTCGTCGCCTTCGGCTTCAAGTTCTGCCTCGAAGTCGATGTCGAACGTGCTCAGCAGTTCGCGCTCTTCGTCTTCCGGCGAGACAACCTGGATCTTGTAACCCAGTTCAGCGCCCAGGATGTCGAAGGTGCCTTCATCCAGGGACTGCGTGGCCGTTGCCATTTCACCGAGGTGGAACAGTACGGTCACCAGTGCTGCCGGGTTTGCCTCAATCTTGTCAGCGAAGTCCGTGATGGACGCGCCGCGGCGCAGACGGACAACAGTGTTGCCGTCGCCGCGGGGTACCGAAACGCCGCCCAGCGACGGAGCTGACATCTGCTCCAGTTCCTGCCGCTTTGCCCGCTTCGACTTACGCTGCTTGCCGCGGCCTGCGCCGCCCTTGCCGAAGGCACCGGCAGTGCCGCCGCGTCCGCGGCCGCCCTTGCCGAAGCCGCCGCCGACAGGTGCGCCGCCGCCGCCGGTACCCGGGGCTCCGCCCGGTCCGCGGCGCGGTCCTGCTGCACCCGGGCGTCCCGGAGCTGCCGGACGCTCGGTGCGGTTGGGCATCATGCCCGGTGTGGGGCGTGCGCCGCCGGCGCCTGCTCCTGCCGGACGGGGAGCGCCCGGACGCGGTGCACCCGGACGGGGAGCACCGGGACGCGGTGCACCCGGACGCGGTGCGCCGGGACGGGGTCCACCGGCACCGGCTGCGGGACGGGGGCCTGCTGCACCCGGCGTACCGGAGCGTTCGGCCTCATCGCGGCGTCCACCCGGACGCGGCATGCCCTGCGAGGTAGCGAACGGGTTGTTGCCCGGACGCGGTGCGCCTGAGCCCCGCTCGCCTTCCCCGCGGCCGCGGGGACGCGGCATGCCCTGGGAAGTTGCGAAAGGATTATTGCCCGGACGGGGGCCGCCGGCACCGGGGCGCGGAGCACCGGGACGGGGAGCCGAAGAAGCAGGTGCCTTGGCGGTGTCCGCCTCGGCTGCTGCCGGCTCCGCGGCCGGAGCCGGCGTTGCCGGTGCTTCCGGAGCGGGGGTTGCCGGTGCTTCCGGAGCGGCTTCAGCGGGAGCGGAAGGCGCCGGAGCGGCTTCAGCGGGACCGGAAGGCGCCGGAGCGGCAGGCTGCGCGGGAGCTGCCGGGGCAGGCTTCGCGGAACCGGGCTTGGGGGACGGTGCTGCCGGGCGGGACGCCGGAGCGTCGGCCTTGGCAGGGGCTGCCGGGGCGGCAGCCTTGTTTTCAGACGCCGGGAAGGCGCCTCGAAGCTTCTTGACTACCGGGGCCTCAATAGTTGATGAGGCGGAACGGACGAATTCGCCCAGTTCCTGCAGTTTTGCAACTGCATCCTTCGAGGTAATGCCGAGCTCTTTAGCAAGCTCGTGTACGCGGACCTTGGCCACATTTCTCCTGTCTCGGTCCGCACCGAGCCAGGTACGAACCGTCTATTTGCTGCGGGCTTCCACTGCAGTTGCAGCGGGGCCCATCACAGAGCACAACAAAGTACTCATCGCTGGGTACTCATCGGGTTTCCATCAGATTTCTGACCCGCTTTCAGGTTGGACGGTTTTGGGTCCGTTCCCGGTCGGAACGTCCCCAAGGGCCTTGAACCAACGCTCGACGTCCGATATTTCCACGGAACCCCGAAAGGCCCTCGGAAAACCCGAACGTTTCACTGCCAATCTCAGGCATGCCGTGTCGGGGTGCAACCAGGCACCCCTTCCAGGCATTCGGCGGTCCTCGTCGACACGGACGGCGTTGCCGCCTTCCATGCTGACACGGACCAACCGCAGCAGAACAGCTTGATCATCCCTTTTCCTGCATCCGACGCACGTCCTCTGGGGAACGTGCCTGGATACCCGGTATCCCAGGGCAGCGCCGGAAGCGGCTGAACGGGAGGCGGAGGGTGACCCGGCCTTATACATTCTAGCGCCTTTCTTGTCCGGCGCCGCATCCGTTCCCGGCACCGCCGGCCTAAGAGGCCTTCGCGTCGGAAACGATGTCGATCCGCCAGCCGGTGAGCTTGGCAGCCAGACGGGCGTTCTGCCCTTCCTTGCCGATGGCCAGCGAGAGCTGGTAGTCCGGGACCACAACGCGGGCGGACCGCAGATCCTCGTCCGTGATGGTCACCGAGTTCACGCGCGACGGCGAGAGGGAGTTGGCGATGAAGGTCGCCGGGTCCTCGCTGAAGTCGACAATGTCGATCTTCTCGTCATGCAGTTCGTTCATGACCGCCCGTACACGGGAACCCATCTCGCCGATGCAGGCACCCTTGGCGTTAATGCCCGGGATGTTGGCTTTGACCGCAATCTTGGACCGGTGGCCGGCTTCGCGGGCCAGGGCAACGATTTCCACGCTGCCGTCCGCAATTTCCGGAACTTCCAGTTCGAAGAGCTTGCGCACGAGGCCCGGGTGGGAGCGCGAGAGCGTGATGGACGGGCCCTTGAAGCCGCGGCGCACGTCCACGACGAAGGCGCGCAGACGGGAACCGTGGAGGTATTTCTCCCCCGGGACCTGCTCGGGCGGGGGCAGCAGTGCCTCCACCGAACCCAGGTTCACCTGGATCATGTGCGGGTTGTTGCCCTGCTGGATCTGGCCGGAGACCAGTTCGCCTTCGCGGCCCTTGAATTCGCCGAGGATGTTGTCATCCTCGACGTCGCGCAGGCGCTGCAGGATGATCTGCCGGGCGGTGCTGGCGGCGATCCGGCCGAAGCCTGCGGGAGTGTCGTCGAACTCCCCCACCGTGGCGCCGTCGTCGTCGAGCTCTGCGGCCCAGATGGTGACGTGGCCGGTTTTCCGGTCCAGTTCCGCCCTGGCCTGATCCTGCGCGCCATTGGTCTTGTGGTAGGCAACCAGCAGGGCCTGCTCAATGGTCGGAACGAGCAGATCCAGGGGGATCTCCCGTTCGCGTTCCAGCAGCCTCAGCGCACTCATATCTATTTCCATCTAGGCCTCCTCAGCTGTGGTTTCATCATCCGGGGCGTCCTCGCCTGCCGGGTCGTCTTCAAGGTGGGCGAATTCAACTTCCACGCGCCCCTTGCGGATGTTGCCGAATGGCAGGCGGACCGGGTCCCCCTGCTTGGCTTTCATCCCTTTCTTGACCGGGAGTTCCGGTATTAACGTAATGCCGTCATCTTCGACGGAGACGAGCCGCCCCATCACGTCGTCCCCGTGCTCCACGGAAACGGACACCATGCGGCCCGTATTGCGGCGCCAGTGGCGCGGCTCGGTAAGGGGACGGGAAACCCCGGGGGATGAAACCTCGAGGTTGTAGGGACGTCCGTCGTCGCCCGGGTCGTTGTCCATCGCCTCGGAAATCACCTGGGCCGCGGCCGAAATCCTATCCAGGCTGACCCCTCCGGGCTGGTCCTCGGGAAGGTCGACAATGACGTGGACGGTGCGGTGGGCACCGGCCAGCTTGATCTCGATGTCTTCCAGGAACAGGTCCTGCATCTCTACCGTGGGGGCCAGGTAATTCTTCAGCCGCTGCGTTTCCGCGGCTACTTCCGCACGCATCGCGTTCCTGCGGTAATCCGACGACGTGTCTTTTTTGGGGTTGGGCCGAACCGCCATGCTGCCTCCCACTAGATGTTGTTGTCTTCCTAGACTACCGACATTCCCGGGCCCTTGAGGCATCGATGCAGATGGGAGCACGTTCGTGACATCATCGACTGTTGTGGACGCGCCTTTCGAAAACCCCGGACCCGAGCCCGGAAGTGCCCGCCGGTGGCGGCGCCTGGGCGCCGGCGCGCGGCGTCTTGTGTTGTTCCTCGCACTCGGTGCCGTAGTCCTCAGCCTCGGATTGGTGGCCGGGACCGGGGATGCAGCGGACCGCGGCCGGACCTTCTCCGAGACCGCCCTGGCCGAAGCCCGGGACAACGCCCGGAACCTGGCTGCAGAGGCACTTGCCCTGGCAGGCGGGGCGGAGAATCCCCTTGCGGTGGAGTTCAGGGAACAGGCAGAGGGACTGCGTACCCAGGCGGCGCTCCTGACGGATACCGGGCACGGACAGCGCTCCAATGAACCCTCGGGCAGCCCCGGGAACCGCACCGGGACGGGCGGGCCCGGCACCCTCTCGACCCCGGCTGCGGCGGATCCCCGGACCCCGGAGAAGTATGTGCAGGCCTTGACCGCTTCGGCGGACGCCAACCTCCGGGCCGCATGGCGGGCCGATCCCGGCACCGCCCGTCTGCTTGCCGCGGCCGGTGCTGCGCAGCAGGTATGGGCAGCACGTGCCGGCGCTCAGGCCGATCCGGCCGCGCCCGGTGCGGCCGGAGTGGCGGGTCCGGGCGGCAACAGTCCGGTTCCGGCCGATTCCGGCAACGACGACGCCGGGCCCGCCGCCGGTCGTAAAGCGCCTAAGTGCCCGGACACCGGCGCCTCGGCCGGAGCCCAGTCCGAAGCATCGTTCGGGGCCCGCCCCGTTGAAACAACGGAAACGCCCGTGCCGGGACCGTCCGAAAACGGAACGGCGGCTGTCGGCGCTGGTGCTGCAGTAGCCGACGAAGCCGCGCCTGACGCAGCCGCGGCCCTGAAGGCCGCGATCGACGCGGAGTTCGGCGCCGCCTACGCCTACCAGGTCGCCCTGGCGCAGGATCCCCCCGAGGCAGCGCTGCGTGAACAATGGCGGCAGCGCATCACCGAGCACCAGTCCCGGGGCACGGATGCGGTGGGCTACCTGTCCGATCTGTGCCTGCCGGCCGTGGCTCCCGTTGCGGCCTACCGCCTGGATGCAGGTTTCCTGCGCGATCCCGCTGCAGGCCTTCCCGCACTGGAACAGCGGTTGCCGGCGGTCTACGCTGACCTGGTGGCGCTGTCCGAGGGCAGCCTCCGCAGCTGGGCCATCGACCGGCTTGCCGCCGTCACCGGGGAACTGTATCTGCAGGCGGACACCGTTCCCGCGGCCCCCGGGCTGGATGCCGTCCCGGACGACCTGCCGTGGAACTGATCCGCCGGGGCGCCGGCCGGACCCGCCCGGTGTGCACCGTCGCCGCAACCGTAACTGCAACCGCCTAGGAGAAATGCATGGCACCCGCCGTCGTCGTACCCGAGGCCCTGCGCCGCCGCTATCTCGGCACGCGCGGCGGCCGGAGCTGGCTGGCGGAGCTGCCGGAGCTGGTCGACGCCAGTCTGGCGGCTTTCGGGCTGGTCGCCGACCCGCCCGGCGCGGCGCCCTGGCACGGACACGGAGCCCTCGTGCTCCCCGTGCGCTTCCCGGACGGAACCCCTGCCGTCCTCAAATGCCCGTTCCCCCACCCCGAAGCCGCCACGGAGACGGCGGCCCTCGCCCTGTGGAACGGAAAGGCTGCCGTGCGGCTGCTGGACCGGGACCCGGCGGGAACCTGCCTGGTTCTGGAACGCCTCGATCCCGACCGCACGCTGCTGACAGTAGAGATGGCGGATGCCGTGCGGATCTGGGGTTCACTGGTCCGCCGCCTCAGCCTGCCGGAGTCCGATTCCCCGCACTGGGCGGCCATCCCGTCCCTGGCCGCGCACGCCGAACAGCTCTCGGATGAACTGCCCGCGGAGTGGGACGCGCTCGGACGCCCTTTTGAGCGCTGGCTGCTGGAAGCGGCGCTCCAGGTCTGCCAGACCCGCGGCGCGGTGGGACGGCGGTCCGCCCGGGACGTCCTGGTGCACGCGGACCTGCACTATGCCAACATCCTGGCCCGTCCCGGAACCCCCGGCGACTACGCGGCGATCGATCCGCAGGCGGTCTTCGGCGAGGCCGAGTACGCCGTGGCGCCGATGCTGTGGAACCGACTGCAGGACCTGGATCCGTCGGCGCCTGAGGAAGCCCTGCTGGCACGGCTGGACGGCCTGTGCACCGCTGCCGGACTGGACCGGAGCGCAGCTTTGGACTGGAGCATCCTGCGGGAGGTCACGAATGCGCTGGACTACGTGCGCGACGGCCGGCACGGGGATGCGCAGCGCTCGGTCTGGGTCGCATCGGCGCTGACCGGCCGGCGGCATCCGGGCATCCCTCCCCTGGAGGAACTGCCTGCAGCCTAGCCGCGGATGTTCTCCACCCAGACATCGTGGCCGAGCTTGACGATCAGTGCGGCAACGACCACTAGGAAAACCATCCGGATGAATTTGCTGCCCTGCTTCACTGCCATCCGGGCACCGAGATAGCCGCCGATCATATTGGCGAACCCGAGCACCAGCCCCAGCCCCCAGAGCAGGGAGCCGTTCGGCAGGAAAAAGGCCAGGGCTCCAAGGTTGGTGGCCATGTTGACGATCTTGGCCTTGGCGCTGGCTGCGAGGAAGTTGTAGCCGAGCAGGGTCACCATGGCGATGATCAGGAACGAGCCGGTTCCGGGGCCGATCAGTCCGTCATAGAACCCGATTACCAGGCCGATGCCGCCCGCGGTGCCGTAGTGCCGGCTGCCGGTGTGGCGCAGCTTCGTCAGCTCTCCCACGGTGGGCCTGGTGGCGGTGAACACGGACACGGCCACGAGGGCCACCACGATGATGGGCTTGAAGACCGAGGACGGCAGCAACGTCGCAAGGACTGCACCGCCGAAGCTCCCGGCCAGGGCGATGCCGGCCATCGGCAGCGCCGTCCGCAGGTCCGGATGGGCTCGCCGGTAATACGTCACGGCACTGGTGGTGGTGCCGAAAATGGAGCCCATCTTATTGGTCGCCAGGGCCTGGACCGGACTGATCCCCGGGACGAGGAGCAGGGCCGGCAGCTGGATCAGCCCGCCGCCGCCCACCACGGCATCCACCCAGCCGGCAGCCAGGCCTGCCACCACCACAAGCGCGATGGTGGCAAGCGTGACCTCCTCGAGACCGGAGACCACTGAGGTTAGAGCGCGGCTGCGCGGCGCACGTACTCCACCGCTTCGGCGAGGGGAACGTTCTCGGCGTTACCGGTGGCGCGGTCCTTGATTTCCACGACGCCGTCCGCGAGTCCGCGGCCCACCACGAGGATGGTGGGGACACCGATCAGTTCGGCGTCGCCGAACTTCACGCCCGGGGATACCTTGGGGCGGTCGTCATAGATAACTTCCAGTCCCGCGGCTTCGAGTTCCTCGGACAGCTGGGCAGCGGCGTCGAAAATCTCGGTGCCGCGGCCGGTGGCGACCACGTGGACGTCGGCCGGGGCCACGGCGCGGGGCCAGATGATCCCCTTGTCGTCGTGGTGGGATTCGGCGAGGGCTGCAACCGCGCGGGTGACGCCGACGCCGTAGGACCCCATGGTCACGGTAGCCAGCTTGCCGTTGCGGTCCAGGACCTTCAGCCCCAGGGCATCGGCGTACTTGCGGCCGAGCTGGAAGATGTGGCCCATTTCGATGCCGCGGGCGGCTTCAAGCGGTCCGGAGCCATCCGGCGCTTCATCACCTTCGCGGACCTCGACGGCCTCGATGGTGCCGTCCCAGGTGAAGTCACGGCCGGCGACGAGGCCGATGACGTGCTTGCCGGATTCGTTGGCGCCGGTGATCCAGCTGGTGCCGGAGACCACGCGGGGATCCACGAGGTACAGCAGGCCGGTGGCGGATTCGGTGCCCAGGACGGGCTCGGCCGGGCTGAGGCCCGGACCGATGTATCCCTTGACCAGGCCGGGGTGCTTCTTGAGGTCTTCGTCCGTGGCTGCGTCGACGGCGAGTTCGCCGCCCATTCCTACGTGGGAGCTGATGTTGGCTTCAATGCGCTTGAGGTCGACGGCGCGGTCTCCCGGAACGCCGACCACCACGATGCGCCGTTCCCCGGTGGGCAGGGTGACGGCGAGGACCACGTTCTTCAGGGTGTCGGCAGCAGACCATTTCCCCGATTCGCGCGGGAAGCGGGCGTTGACGTCGTTCACGAGCGTTTCAATGGTGGGGGTGTCGGGAGTGTCCACTACGCGGGCCTCGGGGGCACCGGTGTAGTCAATCTCGGCCGGAACCACGGTGGTGACAGCTTCAACGTTGGCCGCGTAACCGCCGGCGGAACGTACGTAGGTGTCTTCCCCGACCGCCATCGGGTGCAGGAATTCCTCGCTCTTGGACCCGCCCATGGCGCCCGAGACTGCCGAAACGACGACGATCTCCAGACCCAGGCGCTCGAAGATGCGCAGGTAGGCCCCGCGGTGCGCCTGGTAGCTGGCGTCCAGGCCTTCGTCATCCATGTCGAAGGAGTAGGAGTCCTTCATGATGAATTCGCGGCCGCGGAGCAGTCCGGCGCGCGGCCGTGCCTCGTCGCGGTACTTGGTCTGGATCTGGAACAGGGACACCGGGAGGTCCTTGTAGGAGTTGTACAGGTCCTTGACCAGGAGGGTGAACATTTCCTCGTGGGTCGGTGCCAGCAGGTAGTCCGCGCCCTTGCGGTCCTGCAGGCGGAAGAGGTTCTCGCCGTATTCGGTCCAGCGGTTGGAGGTCTCGTACGGCTCGCGCGGCAGCAGCGCCGGGAAGTGCACTTCCTGGGCGCCGATGGCGGCCATTTCCTCGCGGATGATGTTCTCGACCTTGCCCAGCACCCGCAGGCCCAGCGGAAGCCAGGAGTAGATGCCCGGTGCGGCCCGGCGGATGTAGCCGGCCCGGACCAGGAGCCGGTGGCTGGCGACGTCGGCGTCGGCCGGGTCTTCGCGCAGGGTGCGCAGGAAAAGGGTGGAAAGTCGAAGGACCACGCTGGGAATCCGTTTCTGCAGCCATTCGGCTGCATCTCTCAAGAATGTATGCCCTACTAATCTAACGCGCTCCGCTGTCGTTGCCGCACAGGCGTACGACGACGGCGGGGCCGGACCTGCACCTGCAGGTCCGGCCCCGGTCGAGGGTACAGCGGGAGGGAACCGGTTACTTCTTTTCCAGCTCGGCAAGTACCGCGTTGATGATCTCCTCGGCATCGGCCACGGCCGCTGCCGTGTCCGCCGGATCCTGGACGGCGACCGTGATGTTGGTGGTGCCGGAAAGCGCGGCGATCTGGAGCGCCGTTGTCTGCTCGCCGCCCATGCTGGTCATTACTTCGACCGCCTGCGTGGTCGGGGCGTCAGTGGTGGCCTCGACCTCCTTGCCGGAGGCAGCCAGGGACTGCCCGTTCGCTTCCATCGTGAACGTGCTGCAGTCTTCCAGCTGCTGGTTATTCGATTTGATCTGTTCCTCGATGAACGATTCATCCGTGTAGCTGATGATCGTCACCGTGTCGGTGGCGCTGAGCTGCATGATGCCGAAGACACCGTCGTTCAGCTTTTCACCCAGCCCGTTTGTTAGGAGTTCGCCGCACTCCTCCGGGGTGACAGCGATTCCTGCCAAGGCATCCTCCGCAGCTCCGAGTTCGGGACGCACCATCGCATCGTTGGCAATCTGGCCGGCGAGGCCTTCGGCCTCCTTCACGGCTGTGAGCGCGTCTTCGAGCTCGTCCGCCGTGTACTGCTCCTGGCCGACGGCCAGCGTGGGGGTGGGTGTTGCTGATGCGGGCTTGGTTTCAGCAGCCGATGCGGATTCCGACTTCCCTTCGGAGCTGCCGCAGCCCGAAAGGACAAAGACGCCTGCCACGAGGAGTGCACTGGCTTTCATGGTGTTCTTCATTTTTCCCCCAATGTTGGATGTATTGCAGTCCACTCGAACACGGTGATGTATGACCGCCGAAATGGTGCCGTGGCTTCCGGATAGGAAGTTCACTGTGGATCCTACCGCTGTGACTGGCTTCACACGAAAACGGGGCCGGGCCTGCACCTGCAGGTCCGGCCCTTTTGCCCGCGCGAAAACCGGGCAGGTTACTGCTGTTCCAGCTCGGTGAGCACGGCGTTGACGGCTTCCTCGCCGTCGGCGACGGCCGCCTCCACGTCCGCCGGGTCGAACAGGGTGGCACTGACCTGGACGGTGCCCGAGATTCCGATGACGTGGACAGCCTCTCCGCTCGAGGGCTGGCCGATCGTCGTCAGGTAGGCCTGCGTGGTCGGCGCCTCCGAAGAGGCGTCAATCTTCTCCAGGGCAGCGGTGATCTGCCCTGTGCCGTTGTTCATCTGGAGTTCCGCACAGTCCGTCAGCGCCTGCCCGCTGCCCTCGACCTGCTCTTCCAGAACGGAGGCATCTTCATAGCTGACCAGCGTCAGCACATCCGAGTCGTTGAGTCCCCCGAAGGCCAGGTTGCCGTCCTGGAGCTTGCGGTCGAAGGTGGACGAGAGAAGCGCCGCACACTGTTCCGGCGAGATGGTGATATCAGTGTAGGACGGTTTCTCGAACTGCGGGCGCAGCATCGCATCGTTTTCGACGGCACCCGTCAGGATCCCGTCCTCCTTGACCGCTTCCAGCGCCGCTTCGAGCTCGTCTGCCGAATACTGGTCCTGCCCGACTGCCAGTGCGGAAGACTCGCCGGATTCCGGATTCCCGCCGCCGCAGCCCGAAAGGACAAAGACGCCGGCTATTAGCAGGGCGCTCGTCTTGATGGTTTTCTTCACTGGTCCCCCAAATGTGCATGTTTTCCGCGGGCCTCGCCCTCCGCAGCGACAAGTACTAGGCCGGCGGGCGAGTGCCACGACTTCCGGGTAGGAAGTTCACTGAGCATCCTAGCGGCGTGGCCCAGCTCACCCTAAAACGGCATTAGTTCCCTATCCGGTCCAGGACATCTTCGAGGATCGGCGTGACGTAGCGGACGCTTTCCTGGGGGTCGGCCTCGTAAAGGGTGATCTGCACGGAATTAGTACCGGACCATGCGGTCAGTACCACCGAGGTCTGCGTGACGCCGTCGATGCTCTGGCGGGTGACGTATGCCTGCGACGCGTCGCCGACGGTAGGCATGTCCAGCGCTTCACCGGCCACGGAAACCGTCCGCCCGTTGGCGGTCAGGTTGTACTCGGGGCAGGAAGCCAGCTGCCGTTTGCTCACCTCGATTTCCTCGGTAACGGGTCCTTCATCGGGCCAGCTCAGGACGGAAATGGTGTCCGGCGTACCGGGGAGATTGCCGTCAATCACCATGGCACCCATGCTGGCCTCGCGCACGGCCCTCGTTGGATCTGTACCCTCGGTGGGGTTGCAGGGGCTGTACTCGACACCCTTCATGGCCTCCACGCTCTGGGCCGTGTTCTGCTTCAGCTGTGCCTCTTCCAGCACCGTGCCGCCCATGTCCAGGTCAATGTTCATCTCGGTCAGGGCGGCTGCCAGCTCGGTGCCGCTGACTACCCCTCCCCCGGCTGCGCCGCTGCCTCTGGATGCCGCTGACGACGGCGACGACTTGGCGGACTTGGAGGCCGACGGCGACGGCTTGGCGGACTTGGAGGCCGACGGCGACGGCTTGGCGGACGTGGTGTCCGGCTCGGACGCCGACGGAGACGGCTTCGAGCCCGCCTTGTCCTGAGCGGCCGGCTCGCCCTCTCCCCCGCACCCGGTGAGGACCAGGGCCAGTGCCAGGCCAAGGCCCGCAACTCCTGCCCGCTGCCGGTTTCCGGTGCTCCGCTGTGCAGAGCCTGTCCCGGTGGTGAAAGTAGCCATGGTGATCCCCCAACATCGACGTTGGCGGACAGGGGTCCTGCCCGCTCCTTCGCAGCGGTACAGGGGCGGCCGGTGCACTGCCGGCCGGCATTACACTTTGCTCCCCCGTGCCCAGTGCGTGCCCCAGAGCCTACGGCATTGCGTGCCCGGCGACGAACAGGTCCGCCCGACGCCGGGGACGTCACCCAAGGTCCGGCAGGACCGGACGCTGCGGAGGGCTAGAACAGGATGGTCGCGAAGGTGCCCACCCGCTCGAAGCCGACGGCCTCGTAGGTGGCGCGGGCGGGTGCGTTATAGGAGTTCACGTACAGGCTGACGAGCGGGGCCACCTCCAGGGCGGCGGCAACAACGGCGGACATGTAGGACCGACTCAGTCCCTGTCCGCGGTATTCAGGGTTCATCCACACCCCTTGGATCTGTGCAGCCTGCGCGGAGACCGTGCCGAGTTCGGCTTTGAACACCACCCGCCCGGCGGCGTCGAAGTCCACCAGCGACTGACGGCGCTCAATCAGGCCCTTCACCCGCTGCCGGTAGTGCCGGTCGCCGTTGGACACCGGCGAGTACCCCACTTCCTCCTCGAACATGGCGGTGCAGGCCGGCAGCAGCACATCCAGTTCGTCGACGCGGGCAGGACGCAGCCCCGGCGCCGGCGGAACAGCGGAGGGGCCCGCCATCTGCATCAACGGCTGCTCGGGGCGGATATCGAAGGGCTGAGGTGAAACATCCCGAAGCTCGGACCAGAGTGAGAGCACTGCCTCCGCGGGACCGAAGATGGAGGAGAACCGGGTCCGCGACCGGGCCAGGTACCGTCCAACCTCCGGGCCGCTGCCTGCGTCGAGGTTAACCGGCACCACATTCACTCCGGACCAGCAGGCACCGGTGAGGATGCCGCCGTCGAACACTCCGACAATCCGTCCGCCCGCCGAGGTGGGCGCCGCCGTCCGGGTGGCCTCCAGATGGGAGAGCATAAAAATGTTGGCCACCGGATCAGCGGCGGCCAGGTCCCAGAGCGCGACGGTGTCGTCGTCGCCCAGGATCCGCAGCGCCGCGCTCGAGGCGGCGCTGCGGATACTCGACTTAGCTGACGGTAACCATGGGGCCACCCGTCCCAGCATCCTCGCCATCGGGTTCTCCCATGTCTTCTGCGATCCTCATCGCTTCTTCGATGAGGGTCTCCACAATCTGGTCTTCGGGGACAGTCTTGATAACTTCGCCCTTGACAAAGATTTGGCCCTTGCCGTTACCGGAGGCTACACCCAGGTCCGCTTCGCGTGCTTCACCGGGTCCGTTTACTACGCAGCCCATCACGGCAACGCGCAGCGGGATGGTCATGCCTTCGAGACCTGCAGTGACCTGCTCGGCGAGCGTGTACACGTCCACCTGGGCGCGGCCGCAGGACGGGCAGGAGACGATTTCCAGCTTGCGGGGCCGCAGGTTCAGCGACTGCAGGATCTGGTTTCCCACCTTGATTTCCTCCACGGGAGGGGCGGAGAGGGAAACCCGGATGGTGTCGCCGATGCCCTTGGACAGCAGTGCGCCGAAGGCCGTGGCGGACTTGATGGTGCCCTGGAAGGCCGGACCGGCTTCGGTCACGCCCAGGTGCAGCGGCCAGTCGCCGCGTTCGGCCAGCAGCTCGTACGCGCGCACCATGACTACCGGGTCATTGTGCTTCACGGAGATCTTGAAGTCGTGGAAGTCGTGTTCCTCGAAGAGGGATGCTTCCCAGACGGCGGATTCAACCAGCGCCTCCGGCGTTGCCTTGCCGTATTTGGCCAGCAGCCGCGGGTCCAGGGAGCCGGCATTGACACCGATGCGGATGGAGACACCGGCGGCCTTCGCCTCATTGGCGATCTGCTTGACCTGGTCATCGAACTTGCGGATGTTTCCGGGGTTCACCCGCACGGCTGCACAGCCGGCGTCGATGGCCGCGAAGACATACTTCGGCTGGAAGTGGATGTCCGCGATCACGGGGATCTGGGACTTCTTCGCGATGATCGGCAGCGCGGCGGCATCGTCGGCACTGGGGCAGGCTACGCGCACAATGTCGCAGCCGGACGCCGTCAGTTCGGCGATCTGCTGCAGTGTGGCGTTGATGTCCGTGGTGGGGGTGGTGGTCATGGACTGAACGCTGATCGGCGAGTCCGAGCCAACTCCAACGGATCCCACTTTGATCTGGCGGGTCTTGCGCCGGGGCGCAAGCGTGGGCGGCGGTGCAGCTGGCATTCCAAGGTTGACCGAGGTCAAAACGTCCTCCATGTGCCGAAACGGCAGGTATTAGGCTGTGAAGCGCGCGCTAATGAAACGCGCCCTTCCTATTATCACCCCGGCCCGGGCAGAGACTGCTGGAGGCGGGTGAATATCACTGTGGGCTTAGAACGTACGGTTACGCGAGGGCGGAGAACGCTCCGAGGGCCGGCTTCCAGGCGGTGGTCTTCATGCCGGAGATGGCACCGACGACGGCGAAGGGATCCTGCTTCAGCAGAGCGAGCAGGCCGGCTTCATCCTCTGCGACGAACAGGAGCAGCGCACCCGCGCCGTCCACGAAGGCTCCCGCCGACAGGACATGCCCCTCGTCCACGAGCTGTTGCAGCCACTGGCGGTGCGCGGGACGGTGCTGGTCGCGGAGTTCGGCTGAATCGGCGTCGTAGACATACTCAACTGCGAAAATACTCATGCCTTCAAGCCTACGGGATGCCCGGACTGCTGCCGTAAGCCTGGCCCGGGCGCCGTTGATTACAACAGGAGCAGCCGGACGGGAACGGCTACCGCCACCGCCCACAGCATGGAGGCCAGGGTGCCGATGATGAAGCGCTCTGCCGCAGCGGGGGTTTCCTTGAGTTCGGCGTACCGGCCCAGGCCTTTCACGGCGACGACGTACGCAATGGCCACCGGTTCATCGGCCAGGACGGCGGCGGCGACGGCGAGGCGCTCCAGCATGCCGATGGCCAGACCGCCGCGGAGAACGGCAGTCGGTGGCGGGGGCGGCGGATTCTGGACGGCGCTGGCCAGGCGCAGCACGCCGGCGGTCACCGGCCAGCCGAGCAGCGCGGCGGCCAGGAGTCCGATCACGACCCACACAATCGTCATTTATCCGTCCTTCGTTGAGCTGTTTCCCTGTCCGCGTGCGAGGTCATCCGCACGCGCCAGCAGTACTGCCGCAGCCGGTCGTGCGGCCCATTCCTCCTGCCAGCCGGCCCGCCGGGCCGCCTTGCTCACCGCCTGTGAGCTGATGCCGAGCTTACGGGCGGCTGCCGTCTGGGAGCCCCATTTACCGGGGTCGACGTGTTGCAGGATCCGCCATTCGGCGTCCGTCCGTTCGGCAATCAGACGTCCAAGCAGGACCAGGACCGCTTCAGCGTCGGGAGCGCCCGGCGATCCCTCCACCGCGATGGGCGGCCGGTCGCCGCTTTTCTTGGCCCGGTCCACTGCCTGCCGTGCCGCGACGAAAGCGGGTCCTCCTGCTTCCCGGGGACTGAGCGGCAGCGGTTCATGGACGGGCCCGACACCCACCCCCACGTACCAGTTCCCGTCCCGCAGAACCTGGAGTACGGCGTCGGTAGCGGTCTGGGCCGAGTCGCAGACACCTTGGACTTCATCGCCTACCGACCGCTCGAAGGGCAGCAGCATCGGCAGGTCGGCCAGGGATGCGAGGAGCTGCGGCACCTTATCTCCGCTGCCCTGGCTGTTGCGTTGGTCGATTGTGAGGACGAACATCTTGCAACCGTAAGCGTATGCAAATCAGATTGCAACCAGATATGGGTTCAATTTGGAATGCAACCGTTTGGCTCGCCGGGCCCCGCACAGCACAGCATCCCACCACGTGGTACTGCTGTGGCTCATGGGACCCCAGGGTGCTCACCTGTCCCAGTCGGTGGGACCCTGTGCTGTTTCCCCTGCCTGGCGCATCCGGCGCGGACACGGCATCCCACCAGGTGGTGCTGCTGTGACGCATGTGATCCCAGGAGTGCTCACCTGTCCCATTCGGTGGGACCCTGTGCCCTTTCCCCGCCTGGAGCATCCGGGCCGGACACAGCATCCCACCACGTGGTGCTGCTGTGGTGGATGTGACCCCAGGAGTGATCACCTGTCCCAGCCGGTGGGACCCTCTGCTGTTTCCCCTGTCTGCAGTAGCCGAGCCGCGGGTGCTGGCCGGGAAGCCTACGGAGTGGGTACTCCTTGACGGGCGAGGCAGGACAGGAGCCGTTCGGGTTCGCGGCAGGACACCAGCACGGCGCTCTGTCCGCATTCGATCCGAACTGACGGTCCGCCCACCAGGTAACCTGTGGCGTCCGGGAGAATCCGGAGTCCCATCCCCTCTCCCAGCCCGGTCACCGGTCCTGCTGAGGCGCCTCTTATGTCCCGAAACGGAATCTCGGTGGCGAACATCGCGGCGACGCGGATCTGGACGCTTTCGGGCCCCACCCGGATCCGGGCCATCATCAGCACGACGGCGGCGAAGGCCACAGCTACCAGCAGGCCCACCACAAGCGGCACCGGTCCGGCATCCAGAGTCGCGAGAACGGTCCCGCCCGCGGCGGCGAAGCCCAGCACCCCCACGATCAGCCGGTACCGTGCCGGCATCCTCGTACGAAAGGTCGTTGTCTCTGCTTCTCCCCCGGAAATCATGCCTGCCATCCTGCCACACCGGGTCGTGAACCACCTGGATCCGATGTCCGAGCCCGATTTGAGGAAAAACCCTGCGGTTTGTGGCATTCCCTGCGCCGCGCGGCGCAGGGATCCGGACAAGCCGCAGGGATCTGGGCAAACCGGAGGGGAATGCCGCAGTAGATGGGTCACGGGGGTAGCTGGGTACCCGATGCAAGACCGTTCAGGCGTCCGCCCAGGGCTGGTACTCCGGGACAGCGCCGCGCAGGCGTCCGCCCAGGGCTGGTACTCCGGGACAGTGCCGCGCAGGCGCCCGGCCTCGGTACGCGGTGACAGTGCCGAGCAGGCGCCCGGCCAATGCGGTACCCGGGGACGCACCCGTGCAAGGTGCCCGGATAAGACGGCTTTAATATCCCGGCGAGCTCTGCGAGCAAGGGATTTCGTTGCCGCCGTTCCGGGCACCGTAACGGGAACCGTAACGGGAACCGTAACGGGAACCGGAACGGAACCACGCCCCGCAAGCCCCGAGCACCGGCAACCCTAGTTGAACAGGCTGACCGGCTTCACGATGTCCGCGTAGATCAGCAGCGCGCCCATCGCCATGAGCAGCACCGCCACCGCGTACGTCAGCGGAAGCAGTTTCGCCATGTCGAAGGGGCCCGGGTCCGGGCGGTGGAACAGCTTCGCCACGCGGCGCCGCAGTCCCTCCCACAGGGCTCCGGCAACGTGGCCGCCGTCCAGGGGCAGCAGCGGAATGAGGTTGAAGACGAACAGTGCAAGGTTGACGCTGGCAACCAGGCCGATCAACGTTGCCACCCGGTCCGTCAGCGGAATGGCTTCCTCCGCAGAGATTTCCCCGGCGATGCGGCCTACGCCCACCACGCTCATGGGTCCGTTCGGGTCCCGGGGTTCGGAGGAGAACGCCGCCTGGGCAACGTCGACCAGCCGCTGGGGAAGGTTGACCACCACGCCGGCAATGTTGACCAGATTGTCCCCCACGGTCGGCAGCACGGCGCTGGCCGGCTGGTTCACCAGTTCCTGCTCGGCGCCGACGCCGATGAAGCCCACTTCCTGCGTGAGGTAGTTTCCGTCGTCGTCGGTCTTGGCCGCGCCGTCGTCGCCCACCACCGGGCGTTCGGTGAGCAGCGGCGTGATGCTGGTCGAGGCCTCCACGCCGTCCCGCTCGTAGGTGAGGGGAACCGTCTTGCCCGCCGCCTCACGGATCCAGCCCGTCAGCTCTTCCCAGGAGGTCACGTCCCGGCCGTCGAACTTCGTGATGGTATCCCCGGGAAGCAGGCCGGCCTCATGCGCGGGTGCGGCCGGGTCGGCCTCCGTGCAGTCGGTCTGGCCCGTGGCGGCCTGCTGCTCGGCAGTGATCACGCACTTGTTGACCTCGGCCAGCGTGGTGGTGGTCTGGGCGGTGCCGAAGCCCATGAGCAGGACCGCAAAAAGCACGACGCCGATCAGCAGGTTCATGAACGGCCCGCCGAGCATGATGATGATGCGTTTGTACACGGGAAGCCGATAGAAGACCCGGTCCTCGTCGCCCTCGACCAGGCGGTCGGTCTCGGCCTGCCGCGCTTCGGCGGCGAGCTGCTGGAACATCCCGGTGCTGGAGCGGCGCACCTCGCCGTCGTGCTCCTTATTGGGCGGGAACATCCCGACCATGGACACGTAGCCGCCCAGGGGCAGTGCCTTGAACCCATATTCGGTTTCGCCCCGGGTCCGGGAGAAGACGGTGGGTCCGAATCCGATCATGTACTGGGTGACCCGCACCTTGAAGGCCTTGGCCGGCAGCAGGTGGCCTACCTCGTGCAGGGCGATCGAGGCAGCGATGCCGACCGCCACAAACAGCACACCAAGGATGAAAAGCAGAATGGTCAACGGGCTTCCTTCATTTCAACTGCAGCTGCGGGGCAGGTCATCGTCCGCAGCGCTTCCGCGCGGCGGCACGTGCCCACTCTTCGGCCGCCAGCAGCGACTGGAGCGTGAGCGGCCCCGAGTCCGGGGCCTGGTCAAGTACGGCGGCGATCGTATCAACGATGTCTGTGAATCTGATGAGTCCGTCGTGGAACGCATCCACGGCTTCCTCGTTGGCGGCGTTGTAGACGGCCATCTTCGTGCCGCCGGCAGCGGCTGCCTGCTTGGCCAGGGCGACGGCGGGGAAGGCTTCCTCATCCAGGGGTTCGAAGGTCCATTCCGTGGCCCGGGTCCAGTCGCAGGGCTGTGCGGCACCGGGGACGCGGTGCGGCCAGCCCATGCCCAGGGCAATCGGGAGCCGCATGTCCGGCGGGGAGACCTGGGCAAGGGTGGAGCCGTCCACGAACTGGACCATGGAATGCACCATGGACTGCGGATGGACGACGACGTCGATCCGGTCCAGCGGGATGTCGAAGAGCAGGTGCGCCTCGATGACTTCGAGGGCCTTGTTGACCATGCTGGCCGAGTTGGTGGTGATCACGCGGCCCATGTTCCAGGTGGGGTGCGCCAGCGCCTGCTCGGGCGTGACATCCGCCAGCTCGGAGCGCTTTCGTCCGCGGAACGGGCCGCCGGACGCCGTGACGACGAGCCGGTCCACTTCGGCATGCGTGCCCGAGCGCAGCGCCTGTGCCAGCGCCGAGTGTTCGGAGTCCACGGGAACGAGCTGCCCGGGAGCCGCCGCACGCTTCACCAGCTCCCCGCCGACGATCAGGGATTCCTTGTTCGCCAGGGCCAGCAGGTGCCCGGCGGCCAGGGCAGCCAGCGTGGGTTCGAGTCCGATCGATCCGGTGATGCCGTTGAGGACCACGTCGGCTTCGGTCCAGGCAGCGATAGCGGTGGCTGCGGACTTCCCGACAAACAGTTCAGGGGCATATCCGGTGATCCCCGCCGCAGCGGCTGCGTCGGAGATGTGCCGGTGCAGGGTGGGCAGGTCGATGGCTGCGCAGCCTACCGCTTCGGCCCGGGTGTGTACGGCCTGGCGTGCCAGCAGCTCCGGGTTGGAGCCTCCTGCGGCCAGCGCCACGATGCGGAACCGCTCCGGCGCATCGTCGGCGACGTCGATGGCCTGCGTGCCGATCGATCCGGTGGAGCCGAGCAGAACCACGCGCCGGGGCAGGTGGTCCGCACCGGGCCGGCGGGCGCGGACGTAGTCGTGGTCAGAGGAGATCGGTTCGGAAGGCATGCCTCCAGTATCCCGCAGCCGGGTAGCGGCGGGCAGTGCCGGACCGGCGGCGTGTCCGGAACTAGCCGGCCGCCGGCAGTGCCTGCACGGCCTCGGGGATGGGAGTGGTCCCGGAGATCAGACCCAGGGCCTGGTGCACGCCGTTGCCGGTTTTCAGCAGCTCGGCCAGTACGGCGGCGACGTCGGCGCGCGGGATGGCTGCGCGCTCCACCTCCGGCGCGAGTTCCACTCTGCCGTCGGGTGCGTCGTCGGTCAGAATGCCCGGGCGGACAATCGTCCAGTCCAGCTGGCTGCGCGCCATCAGGTCTTCTTCGGCTGCGAGTTTTGCCACCAGGTAGGCGTACATCACCTCGTCCATTGACTCCGGACGGGCACCGCCGCGGACGGCGTCCAGGCCCCCGGAGGAAACCTGCAGGAACCGGCCGGCACCCGCCTGTTCGGCGGCATCCGCCAGCAGCACGGCGGCGGCCCGGTCCACGGTGTCCTTGCGCGCGGCGCCGCTTCCCGGTCCGGCACCCGCGGCAAAGACGGCCGCGTCCGCCCCGGTGAGCACCTGCACGACGTCCTCCAGGGTGCTGTTCTCCAGGTCCAGCACCACCGGTGCAACGCCGTCCGCCTCCAGATCCGCCGCCTGGTCCGGGTTGCGGATCAGGCCGGCAACATCGTGTCCGTCGGCCGCGAGCAGACGTCCGAGTTCGCGTGCGATTCTTCCGTGGGCTCCCGCTGTGACTATGCGCATGATGAAAGAGTAGCGGCCGTCACGGGCGGATGATTCCCCGCCCGCAACAATCCCTGCCCGGGAAGTCAGCCCTGCGCGCGGCGCAGCGTCTGCTCGGCCTGCTTCAGCAGCGGACCGTCGATCATCTGTCCGCGGAAGTTAAACACTCCCCCGTGGTTCCTGGCCTCGGCCAACACCTGCTCGGCGTACGTGACATCGGCCGGGTCCGGTGCATAGGCAGCGCGCACGGCAGCGACCTGGCCGGGATGGATGCAGGCCTTGGCCGCGAAACCGGACGCGACGGCGTCGCGCGCTTCGACCTCGAGTCCCTCGGTATCCGGGATGTTGCCGTAGATCGAGTCGATGGCTCCCTTGCCGAAGGCGCCCGCGGCCAGCAGGACCGTGGACCGCGCCTGTACGGCAACGCTGCGGTAGGTCCCGTCCTGGTGGCGGCTGGATTCTCCGCCGAGCGAGGCCAGCAGGTCCTCGGCGCCCCACATCAGGGCCGCCACGTTCTCCGTGGAGGCAATCTCGGCAGCCCGCACCACGCCCAACGCGGTTTCCAGCAGCGCGACGACGGTGAAGCCGGCGAGCGCCCGGGCGACGGCGGGTCCGTCCTCTGTCTTGGCCAGCATCACCGTGCGGTACGGGGTCTGTGCCAGGGCTGCCAGGTCGAGCTCAAAGTCCTCGGTCCCGAGCGGGTTGACCCGGACGATGGTGCGTTCGGGATCCAGTTCCGCGGCGATGAGGTTCTTCCGGGCCGCTTCCTTGTCCCGGGGAGCGACGGCATCCTCCAGATCGAGGATGACGGCATCCGCCCGCTCCGCCTTGCCGAAGCGCTCCGGCCGGTCCCCCGGGCAGAAAAGCAGTGCTGGTCCCATGGGGAAGGTGGTCATGGCTGTACTCCTCGGTATCTTCGGCGTTGCTTGCCGATCCAACCTACCGTGTCCCGGTGCCTGCCTCCTGCGCGGCGTATCCCTCGGCAGTCCACATCAGGGCCGTCCGGCTGCACCTGGCCACGACGTCGCCGCGCTGGTTCCTGCCGGTATGGGCCAGCGTGACGATTCCCTGCCCGGGCCGGGAGGAGGAGAGCCTCATATCCACCACTTCAGTCTCGGTATAGAGGGTGTCGCCGTGGAAGAGGGGATGCGGAAAGCTGATTTCCCCCAGCCCCAGCTGCGCCACCAGGGTGCCCTGCGTCAGCTGCGCCACCGACTGGCCGACCATGGTGGCCAGGGTGAACATGGAGTTCACCAGCCGCTGCCCGAACTCAGAGGCTGCGCTGTAGGCGGCATCCAGGTGCAGGCCCTGGGTGTTCATGGTCAGGGTGGTGAACAGGACGTTGTCCGCCTCGGTCACCGTACGGCCCGGCCGGTGCCGGTAAACGACCCCGGGCTGGAACTCCTCGTACCAGAGGCCGCGCTGCTCAATGATCCGGGGAGCCATCGCCGGCTCGTCCGTTCCCGCGCCGGGCTCCTCATACGTCAAGGGAAACCTCCAGCGGGGCATCGGTGCCGGCAAGTACGTCCTCGACGCTGACGCCGGGGGCGGTCTCGCGCAGGACCAGCCCCTCCGGCCCGACCTCGATCACGGCCAGATCGGTGACGATCAGGTCCACGCAGCCCTTTCCGGTCAGCGGCAGGGAACATTCCCGCACGATCTTGGGCCGTCCCGCCCGGTCCAGATGCTCCATCATGACAATCACGCGCTTGGCTCCGAACACCAGGTCCATGGCCCCGCCCATGCCCTTGACCATCTTCCCGGGCACCATCCAGTTGGCCAGGTCGCCGTTGGCCGCCACTTCCATGGCGCCCAGCACCGCCACGTCCACATGCCCGCCGCGCACCATCCCGAAGGAGGCACCGGAATCAAAGAAGGACGCACCGCTGTTCACGGTGACGGTTTCCTTCCCGGCGTTGATCAGGTCCGGGTCCAGCTGGTCTTCGGTGGGGTACGGCCCGACGCCGAGGATTCCGTTCTCGGAATGGAGCACCACTTCCACGCCCTCGGGGATGTAGTTGGGGATCAGCGTGGGCATGCCGATGCCGAGGTTCACGTATTGGCCGTCCTGCAGCTCGCGGGCTACCCGGGCGGCCAGTTCCTGGCGGGACAGTGCCATCTCAGGACTCCTTGCTTCCGTTGGTGCTTCTGCTTTCGGCGGCCGTGACGGTCCGCTTTTCAATCCGCTTCTCCCCGTCGGAGGCCAGCACCACCCGCTGGACAAAGATCCCCGGAACGTGGATGTGTTCGGGGTCCAGTTCACCGGGTTCCACCAGTTCCTCGACCTCGGCAATGGTGATCCGCCCGGCCATGGCGCAGAGCGGATTGAAGTTCATGGCGGTGGCGTGGAAGACCAGGTTTCCGTGCCGGTCCCCTTTTGCCGCATGGACCAGGGCGAAGTCGGGGGTGAGGGATTCCTCCAGCACATAGTCCGCGCCGGAGAAGCTGCGGATCTCCTTGGCTTCGGAGGCCAGCGCCACGCCGCCCTCGGCGTCGTACTTCTGCGGCAGGCCGCCCTCGGACACCTGCGTGCCCACCCCGGCCGGGGTGAAGAAGGCCGGGATGCCGGCGCCCCCGGCACGCAGCTTCTCGGCCAGGGTGCCCTGCGGGGTCAGCACTACTTCGAGTTCCCCGGACAGGAACTGGCGGGCAAATTCCTTGTTTTCGCCCACGTAGGAGCTGGTGGTGCGCCGGATCCGGTGGTCCGCCAGGAGGCGGCCGAGGCCCCAGTCATCCACGCCGCAGTTGTTGCTCACCGTTTCCAGGTCCGTGGTGCCCTGCTCATGCAGCGCGTCGATCAGCGCCACCGGTATGCCGCAGAGGCCGAAACCGCCCACAGCCAGGGAAGCGCCGTCGGGAATGTCGGCGACGGCCTCGGCCGCACCGGGGTACACCTTATTGATCATGGGCTTATCCGTTCACAGTCGGTCGGCAAAGACACGGGCGGTTGTCACAGGCCCATACTGCGGGCAATCAGCATCAACTGCACCTCAGTAGTTCCTTCGCCTATTTCGAGGATCTTGGAATCGCGGTAGTGGCGGGCGACGGGGAAGTCGTTGATGAAGCCGTAGCCGCCGAAGATCTGGGTGGCGTCGCGGGCGTTGTCCATGGCTGCTTCGCCGGCCACCATCTTGGCGATGGCTGCCTGGGTCTTGAACGGGCGGCCGGCAAGCATCCGGGACGCCGCGTCGTAGTAGGCCAGCCGGGCGGTGTGGGCCCGGGCCTGCATGCGGGCGATTTTGAAGGAGATCGACTGATAGGTGCCGATGGCCGCACCGAAGGCCTCGCGTTCCTTCGCGTAGCGGAGGGATTCATCCACGCACCCCTGGGCGGCACCGGTGGCGAGGGCGGCAATGGCGATGCGCCCCTCGTCGAGGATCTGCAGGAAGTTCGCAAAGCCCCGGCCGCGGGCACCCAGCAGGTTCGCCTCGGGCACCCGGACGTCGGTCAGCGTCAGCGGATGGGTGTCCGATGCGTTCCAGCCCACCTTGTTGTACGGTTTTTCCGCCGTGAAGCCCGGTGTTCCGGTGGGTACGAGGATGGTGGAAATGAGCTTCCGGACGGAACCGTCCGGCTCCGTGACGGTATCCGTCACGGCGGTGACCGTCACCAGGCGGGTGATGTCGGTGCCGGAGTTGGTGATGAACTCCTTGCTGCCGTTGATGACCCACTGCCCGTCCTCCAGCCGCGCGGTGGTCTTGGTGCCGCCGGCGTCGGACCCTGCCTCGCGTTCGGTCAGGCCGAACCCTGCGAGCGCCTCGCCGCTGGCCAGCAGGGGCAGCCACTGCTGCTTCTGCTCTTCATTGCCGAAGCGGTACACGGGCATGGCGCCGAGGGAGACTCCGGCTTCCAGGGTAATGGCCACGGACTGGTCCACTCGGGCAATCTGCTCCAGCGCGAGGGCCAGGGCGAAGTAGTCCCCGCCCATGCCGCCGTACTCCTCCGGGAAGGGCAGGCCGAACAGTCCCATCTCCCCCATCTGGGCGATGACCTTGTAGGGGAAGCTGTGCTCCGCGTCGTGCTGGGCGGACACGGGGGCAATGACTTCGTCGGCGAAGTCCCGCACGGTGTCCGAGAGGTCCTGGTATTCCTCGCTGAGGTCAAAGTCGGGCATGGTCTTCTCCTTGGTTCTGGGCGGGCGGGTCATCGTGCGGGTTAGGGAGGGAACCGGATACCGGTTCCGGTGTGAGCACGGCAAGGACCTGGTCGGCCTTGACCAGATCCCCGGGGCGGAGGCTGAGGGAGACGATGCCGGCCATCGGAGCGCGCAGCTGGTGTTCCATCTTCATGGCCTCCACGCTGAGCAGCGGCGTACCGGCAAGTACCCGGTCGCCGTCCGCCACGGCCACGGCCACCACGGTGCCGGGCATCGGCGAGCGGACCGCGGGGTCCACGTCGCCGGCTTCGCGGCCGGCCGCGGCCAGCTGGCGGTCCAGCTGCTCGCGGCGGCTCCGCAGGCGCAGGCGCACCGTGAACAGCTCCCCCGCACTGCCTCCGGCCAGCCAGAACGCGCCGGTGCCCGGTTCGGCGGCCCCCGTGAAGGTATGCAGCACCCCGTCCAGGGAAACGCTGACGCGTCCGCCGGTCCGGGCGTCGGCGCCGGCCGTCAGTCCGGCAGCGTATACCGTCCCGCCGATCCGTACCGTTGCGTCCCGTGCGGTTCCCGTCACGCTCACGTCGACGTCGCCGCCGTCGGACGCCGGGGCGGCGAACACCAGGTGCAGGGGCGCGCCGGCGTTGCCGCTGCCTGCCTCCGCTCCGCTGCCGCCGATCCGCCAGCCGTCCGCCCGCCGCCAGGGCGACCCCGACGCCGGGACCTCCAGGCCCTGCAGATAGAGCAGGGCGGCGGCCGCGATCTCGGGAGCCTGCGGGGACCGGAACTTCAGCCCGGGCAGCCGCCGCTCGATCAGGGTGGTGTCCAGCCGTCCGGCACGGACATCGGGATCGGCCAGCAGCAGCCGGAGGTATTCCACATTGGTGCCGATGCCCAGCACCGCAGTACCGGCGAGCGCCGTGTCCAGGCGGGCGAGCGCGGCGGCGCGGTCCGGTCCCCAGGCGATAACCTTGGCCAGCATCGGGTCGTAGCTGGAGGACACGGCCAGGCCGGGCAGCAGGGAGGAGTCCACGCGGATGCCCTCGCCGTCGGGTTCACGCAGCCACTGCACCGAGCCCGACGTCGGCAGGAAGTCCCGCTCCGGGTCCTCTGCGTAGATCCGGGCTTCCACTGCGTGCCCCGTCAGGGTGACGTCCTCCTGCTTGAGGGACAGCGGATGGCCGGCGGCGATGCGGAGCTGTTCCGCCACCAGGTCTACTCCGGTGACCATTTCGGTCACCGGATGTTCCACCTGCAGGCGCGTGTTCATTTCCATAAAGAAGAACTCGTCCGGAGCGGCGTCGGACACCAGGAACTCCACGGTTCCGGCACCGGTGTAGTCCACGGACCGGGCGGCGTTGCAGGCTGCCTCCCCGATGCGGTCCCGGGTGGCCGCGTCCAGCAGCACGGACGGTGCTTCCTCGATGACCTTCTGGTGCCGGCGCTGCAGGGAACACTCCCGCTCCCCCAGATGGACCACGTTCCCGTGGGTATCCGCGAGGATCTGCACCTCGATGTGCCGGGGTGAGGAGACCAGCCGTTCCAGGAACAGGGTGTCGTCCCCGAAGGCCGAGGCAGCCACCCGCCGCGCGGTCTGCAGCGCCGCCGGCAGGTCCCCGGGGTTCTCTACGGCCTGCATGCCCTTGCCGCCTCCGCCGGCGGAGGGCTTGATCAGGATCGGATAGCCGACGTCGGCCGCGGCCGCCAGCAGCCGGGCATCGTCCAGGCCAGGCTCCGCGATGCCGGGAACCACCGGCACGCCGTGTGCCTGGACATGGTTCTTGGCCCGGATCTTGTCCCCCATCAAATCGAGGGAACGGACGGGCGGGCCGATGAAGGTGATTCCGGCGTCCGCGAGGGCCGAGGCAAACTCGGCGTTTTCACTCAGGAAGCCGTACCCGGGATGCACGGCCTGCGCCCCGGTGCTGCGGCAGGCCGCGAGCACGGCGTCCACGGACAGGTAGCTGTCCCGGGCGGGCGCTGGGCCCAGCCGGACTGCCAGGTCGGCTTCACGCACGTGGCGGGCGCCGGCGTCGTCGTCGCTGTAGACCGCCACCGAGCGGATCCCGAGTGTGCGCAGGGTGCGGATCACCCGGCAGGCGATTTCGCCGCGGTTGGCGACCAGCACGGTGTCGAAAAGCGGTGCGGCGTTAGAGGGCTGCGGGGTCATAGTCGCTCACATCCGGAACAGGCCGAAGGAGGTCTCCGGCAGGGGTGCGTTGGCGCAGACGTCCAGGGCCAGGCCCAGGACGGTGCGGGTATCGAGGGGGTCGATGATGCCGTCGTCCCAGAGCCGGGCCGTCGAGTAGTAGGGGCTGCCCTGGGTTTCGTAGGTTTCCCGGATGGGCGTCTTAAAGGCTTCCTCGTCCTCGGCAGGCCACTGCTCGCCGCGGCCCTCGAGCTGGTCCCGCTTCACCGTGGCCAGCACCGAGGATGCCTGGGCGCCGCCCATCACCGAGATCCGGGCCGCCGGCCACATCCACATAAAGCGCGGCGAGTACGCCCGGCCGCACATGGAGTAATTGCCGGCACCGAAGGACCCGCCCACCACGACGGTGAGTTTGGGTACCCGGCAGGTGGCCACCGCGGTCACCATCTTGGCGCCGTTCTTCGCAATGCCGCCGGCCTCGTAGTCCCGGCCCACCATGAACCCGGAGATGTTCTGCAGGAAGACCAGCGGGATGCCGCGCTGGTCGCACAGTTCAATGAAGTGCGCGCCCTTGAGCGCGGATTCGCTGAACAGCACGCCGTTGTTGGCGACGATGCCGATCCGGTGGCCGTGCAGCCGCGCAAAGCCGGTGACCAGGGTGGCGCCGTACTCCTTCTTGAACTCATGGAACTCGCTGGCATCCACCAGGCGGGCGATGAGTTCGCGGACGTCGTAGGGCGTCTGCAGATCGGTGGGGACCACGCCGTAGATTTCCGCCGGATCCTCGGCGGGCGGCCTGGACTCCGCAATGTCCCATACCGGTTCCTGCTGCGGAAAGGTCTCCACGATGCTGCGCACTATTTCCAGGGCATGGGCATCGTTTTCGGCCAGGTGGTCGGTGACGCCGCTGGTGCGCGAATGCACGTCTCCGCCGCCCAGCTCCTCCGCCGTCACGATCTCTCCGATGGCGGCCTTCACCAGCGGCGGACCGCCCAAGAAGATCGTGCCCTGGTTGCGCACTATGACCGTTTCATCGCTCATGGCCGGGACATAGGCGCCGCCGGCGGTGCAGGAACCCAGGACGGCGGCGATCTGCGGAATTTTCCGCGCGGACATTTGCGCCTGGTTGAAGAAAATCCTGCCGAAATGCTCCCGGTCGGGAAAAACCTCGTCCTGCCGGGGCAGGAAAGCTCCGCCGGAGTCCACCAGGTAAATGCACGGCAGCCGGTTTTCCAGTGCTATTTCCTGTGCCCGCAGGTGCTTTTTGACGGTCATCGGGTAGTAGGTGCCGCCCTTGACCGTGGCGTCATTGGACAGGATCATCACCTGCCGGCCCTGCACCAGGCCGATGCCGGCGATCAGCCCCGCTCCGGGGCACTCGCCGTCGTACATGTCCGCTGCGGCCAGCGGCGCCACCTCGAGGAACGGGCTGCCCTCGTCCAGGAGCCGGTCAACCCGTTCCCGGGGCAGCAGCTTTCCGCGGGCGGTATGCCGCTCGCGGGAGCGCAGCGGTCCGCCCACGGCGGCCTCCGCGAGCCGTCCGCGCAGCTCCTGTGCCAGCGCCTGCTGGGCAGCCGTATTTTGTGCAAAGGCGGCCGAGGCTGTGTCCAGCCCGGATTTCAGTGTCTCCATTGACGTCTTTCTGCAGCAGCAGCGAGGGATAACCCCGTACTAAGCTGGGTTAATAACCCCTAACCCAAGTCAGGTTATTGGTTATTAACTCACCTGTCCACCACAATGGGAATATATATGCGCAGTCCAATCGGGAGGGTGGGAATGGACGTAGCAAAAAACGAAACAGCTCCGGAAACGGTGCGGATGACGGGACGCAGCCAGGCGAAGGCTTCGCGTAGGGCCGTAATGCTCGACGCCGCTGCGGCCCTGTTTGCCGAGCGCGGCTACAACGGGGTTTCCATTGAGGAGCTGGGCGCGGCAGCGGGGGTCAGCGGACCGGCGGTCTACCGGCACTTCAGCGGCAAACCGGCAGTGCTGTCCGCCCTGTTGATCGGAGTCAGCGAGGACCTGCTGGAGGGCGGAAAGGCCGTGGTTGCCGAGTCCGCGACACCGGAAAAAGCCCTCCGCGGCCTGGTCGAATTCCAGGTTGACTTCGCACTTCGGCAGGCGGACGTGATCCGGGTCCAGGACCGGGATCTGGGCAGCCTGCCCGAAACCGACGAGCGGCGGGTACGCTCCCTGCAGCGGCAGTATGTGGAGGTCTGGGTGGATGCACTTTCCGCCCTGCATTCCGCTTCCGACCTTCCGTTGCTGCGCCACCGGGCGCAGGGGGTCTTCGGCCTGATCAATTCCACGTCCCATACCATCCATGGCCGCATCAGCGCCCGTGAAACGGCAAGGCTGCGTACGCTGCTCGATAGAATGGCGTGGGCGGCCTTGAACGCCCAGTAACTTATCTGCCCGCCGGTTCCTTCCGGCGGGCCGAACTCCACCCCCGAGCAGAAAGACCTGCCGTGATTGAGCTTCGTGCCGTAGTTCCCGCCGACCTGGAGGAGTTCTTCTCCCACCAGCTGGACCCGAGCGCCAACCATATGGCCGCGTTCAGCGCCAAGAATCCAGCAGACCGCGGCGTCTTCGACCATCACTGGCAGAGCATCCTCAATGATCCGACCGTCACGGTGCGCACCATTGTGGCCGACGGCGAGGTGGCAGGCAGCATTCTGGCGTACCGGGACGGCGACATCCCCGAGATCAGCTACTGGATCGATAAGGCACGCTGGGGGCAGGGCATTACCACCGCGGCGGTGGGCTTGTTCCTGGAGGAGTTCGCCGAACGGCCGATCCGCGCCCGGGCAGTGGCGGACAACGTCAGTTCCATCCGCATCCTGGAAAAGTACGGCTTTACGGTCATCGGCGAAACGCAGGGCTTTGCCAATGCCCGCGGTGCCGTGGTGAAGGAACTCGAGCTCGAACTTCGCTAGGGCTGCGTGCTGCCGGTCCCGGCCGCAGCACGCTAAGAGCCGCCCCGGATTTCTCCGGGGCGGCAGCGGCAACTGACTATGCGTAGGCGATTTTCACTTCGTAGCTGATGGCTGGCTCGCTCGCCTGAACCTCAACGGTGTGCTGTCCCGGGACCAGCGGAAACGACCAGATGCCTGTCGTCATCCGCTCGGTGGAATCCCGGCACGTGACTTCCGCACCGCTGGGCAGGGTAAGGGTGCCCGCATCAAGGCAGGTGATCTCCACGGCGATCTCCGTTGCTTCCGCCGGCGGAGTGCCCAGGTCGAAGGTCTGCGTCCCCGTGTAGGTGCCGGAAACAGGAGCGGCAGTTGCACTGGCTTCCCCGGATGCTGCCGGCTCCTGCTGGGTCTGTTGGTCCTGACCCGTACAGCCGGCCAGAAGGACACCCGAGACGAGGGCTGCAGCGACGGTTGGCAAATGTCGTTTTCTCATGCGCACGACGCTAACAGTCCGCCCGGGCCGGTGAACCGCTGCCGGGATTTCGTTATCGGAGCGTTGTTTCGGGGACCGGCCTGACTGCTCCCGGGGAAGACGGGCGTAAGTCGGCCTTCCCCAAGGAGCACGGCGGTTTAGGCCATGGCCAGCGCCAGCGCGGGATCGGCCAGGACCGCTCCCACGTCACTCAGGAACCCGGCCCCCTGCTCGCCGTCCACCAGCCGGTGGTCGAAGGAGAGGCTCAGCGTCATAACCGAGCGAAGGGCGATGGCCCCCTCGTACTCCCAGGGCTGCCGCCGAACCGCTCCCAGCGCCAGGATGCCCGCTTCTCCCGGATTCAGAATGGGCGTCCCGGCGTCGACGCCGAACACCCCCACGTTGGAGATGGAGATGGTTCCGCCGGTCAGGTCTGCCGGCGGCGTTTTCCCGTCCCGCGCGGTCTGTGCCAGCGCCGTCACGGCCGCGGCGAGGCCGTGCAGGCTCAGCGTCTGGGCGTCCTTGATATTGGGAACCATCAGCCCGCGCGGGGTCGCCGCCGCGATGCCGAGGTTCACATAGTTGTAGCGGACGATTTCCCGCGCCGACTCATCCCACCGCGAATTCAGCGACGGGAAGCGCCGCAGCCCCAGGCACACTGCCTTGGCTGCCAGCGTCAGCGGGGACAGCTTCAGGCCCTCGAAGGCCGGCTGCTGCCGGAGCCGTTTCAGGAGTTCCATGGTGGGAGTGACATCCACGGTAAGGAACACCGTGGCATGGGGAGCCGTGAACGCGCTGGCCACCATGGCGGCGGCAGTATGCTTCCGCATGCCGGAGATCGCTGTCCGCTCCTCCCGTCCCGCAGGTGGCGGCGGGGCAGGCGCGGCAGCGGCGGCGTCAGGTGCGGACGTTTGCATCGTTTCGGCGGCCGGTGAAGCAGCACGGACGACGTCGGTACGCACCACGAGCCCGCCCGGACCGGATCCCTGCACCTGGGTGAGATCCACTCCCATATCCCGGGCCAGCTTGCGGACCGGCGGAGTGGACCGCGGACGTTCATGCACCGGTGCAGGCGTGGGTGCAGGCGTCGCTGCAGGTGCGGAATCTGCAGGCACGACAGCAGGGACCGAGGCAGGGACGGGATCCGCAGCGGGAGCCTGCCCGCGGCGCCGCCGGGCCGGGCGTCCCCCGGAGTCGGGTACCGCTCCGTAGCCCACCAGAGTCGGCTCCCGTTTCGCAGACACGGGTCCGGCGCCTGCCTCGGGCGCACCCGTGTCTGCGCCGGCCGGCACCGCGACCTCGAACGACACAATCGGAGAACCGACCTCCACCACGGTCCCCGCCGGTTCGTGCAGCTGCGCCACGATGCCGGCGTACGGCGACGGCAGTTCAACCACGGCCTTGGCGGTCTCCACATCGGCGATCACCTGGTTCAACTCAACGATGTCCCCCACGCTGACGTGCCAGTTCAGGATCTCGGACTCGGTGAGCCCCTCCCCCAGGTCCGGGAGGCGGAATTCGCGCAGCATCAGCTCGCCGCCGATCCGGAAACGACGCCGGCCAGGGAACTGGGCCGGTCCAGCACGCAGTCGACACCGTCAAGGATGCGGTCGAGGTCCGGCAGGTGATGGGATTCCAGCCGGGCGGGCGGATACGGGATGTCGAAGCCGGTCACCCGGACCGGTGCATGCTCCAGGTACTCGAAGCAGCGTTCGGTGATGCTCGCGGCGATCTCGGCTCCCACGCCGCCGGACTGGGCAGCTTCATGCGTGATCACCAGCCGGCCGGTCTTCCGCACGGAGCCCTCCACCGTGGCGAAGTCGATCGGTGCCAGGGAGCGCAGGTCAATGACTTCCACGGACACGCCTTCATCCGAGGCAGCCACGGCGGCGTCGCGTGCGGTGGGAACCAGCGGTCCGTACGCCACCAGGGTCACGTCGGTCCCCTCGCTGACCACCCGCGCGGAGCCCATGGGAAGCTGCGGTGCCGCTGCTTCGTCCACCTCGCCCTTGACGTGGTAGCGGCGCTTCGGTTCGAAGTAGAGCACCGGATCGTCGGAGGCAATGGCCTGCTGGATCATGGTGTAGGCGTCCTGCGGGTTGGACACGCTGATCACGCGCAGCCCCGAGGTGTGGGTGAAGTATGCCTCGGGCGATTCGGAGTGGTGTTCAGGGGAACCGATGCCGCCGCCGAAGGGCACCCTGATGGTCAGCGGCAGCTTCACCGTTCCGCGGGACCGGTAGTGCATCTTCGCCACCTGGGACACGATCTGGTCGAATGCCGGGTAGATGAAGCCGTCGAACTGGATTTCCACTACGGGGCGGTAGCCGCGGAACGCCAGTCCCACGGCTGTGCCCATGATCCCGGACTCGGCGAGCGGGGTGTCTACCACCCGCAGCGGACCGAAGTCCTTCTGGAGTCCGTCGGTGATCCGGAAAACGCCGCCGAGCTTGCCGACGTCCTCACCCATAATGAGGACGCGGGGATCCTGCTCCATCGCCCGGCGCAGGCCGGCATTGATTGCCCGCCCGAAAGTCATGCTGGTCATTAACGGTTCTCCTCGCCAGCGAAACCGCTGAGATAGCGCGAGTACTGCTCCTGCTGGCGGTCCAGCCAGGAGTGGGGCTCGGAATAGACATGGGCAAAAACATCCGCAGGCAGCGGGTCCGGCATCCCGAGGCACGCGGCGCGCAGCTCGGCAGCCACGTCGTCGGCGCGGCGGGCGGCTTCGGCGGCGAACTCCTCGGTGAACAGATCCATGGAGACCAGCAGTGCCTGAAGCCGGGTCAGCGGATCCTTTAACCGCCACCGTTCCAGTTCGGCGGAGTCCCGGTAGCGCGTTGGGTCATCGGCTGTGGTGTGCGGACCCATCCGGTAGGTGACCGCTTCAATGAAGGTCGGTCCGTTGCCGGAGCGGGCCCGGTCCAGGGCCTCCCGGGTGGCGGCCATGACCGCAAGTACGTCGTTGCCGTCCACGCGGATGGACGGAATGCCGAAGCCCGGGGCGCGGTTGGCGATGGGTACCTGCGCCTGCAGGGTCACCGGTTCGGAGATGGCCCACTGGTTGTTCGTGCAGAAGAAAACCACCGGGGAGTTGAAGCTCGCGGCAAACACCATGGCCTCGTTGACATCGCCCTGGCTGGTGGCGCCGTCGCCGAAGTAGCTGATCACGGCGTCGTCGGTACCGTCGCGGGTGATGCCCATGGCGTACCCGGCGGCATGCAGGGCCTGGGCGCCGATAATGACCTGGGTGGGTGCCATGTTCACCTGATACGGGTCCCAGCCGGCGCCGGCGTTGCCGCGCCAGACCTTCATCAGGTCCCCGGGCTCCACTCCGCGGCAGTAGGCCACGCCATTCTCCCGGTAGCTGGGAAAAACGAAGTCGGAGGAACGCAGGGAACGCACGGAGCCGATCTGTGCGGCTTCCTGGCCGAGCAGCGGAGGCCACAGCCCCAGCTCGCCCTGGCGCTGCAGGGCCGTTGCTTCGGTATCGATGCGGCGGATGACAGCCATGTCGATGTAGAGCTCCTGCAGCCGGGCTCCGTCGATGTCCTCGATCCAGCGGTCATACAGGGGGTCGGGGGTGCGGATGCCGTCGGGAGTGACGAGCTGTACGTACGGGTCGGTGGGGAAACTGCCGGAGTTTTCCGGGTGCCGCACCGGGGTATGCAGGGACACTTGGATACGCATCCTTCCGTGTTTGGGCCCCAGGGGTGGCGGGGCCGACTCCGGGCTCCATTGCCCGGGTACATGTGACCCTACTCACACTTAACACTTGGCACAACCATTCCTCCAAAGACCGAGCATCCTGCCCTATAAACGGTTCTAACGCCGTGCTAGCGTTGCGCACTATGCAGCCCCTCGACGCCACCGACCTTCGCCTCCTGCTTGCCCTGGCGGAGGATTCCACCCGTACGGCGGTGGCCCTGGCCGCGGCACTCGGCCTCTCCCGCAATACGGTTCAGGCGCGGCTGGCCGGTCTGGAACGCAAGGGGGCTTTTCTGCCGTTCGAGCGCCGGATCAGCGCTGCCGCCCTGGGCTACCCCCTGATGGCGTTTGTGCATGTCCATGTCCACCAGCCGAGCCTGGCGCGGATCACCGAAGACCTGGCCGGGCTGCCCGAGGTTGTCGAAGCCCACGGCCTCACCGGAGACGCCGACATCCTGCTGCGTGTGGTGGCTGCAGACGCCGAAGACCTGTTCCGTATCAACAAGCAGATCCTCGCCATCGCGGGGGTGGAGCGCTGTGACACCAACCTGGCCATGGGCGAACTCATTCCCCTGCGTGCCGCTCCCCTGCTGCGCCGGGGTGCGGGGCTGCCCCCGCCGTCGTCGCCGGACCCTTTGCGCCCGGACCGGACCCCGGCAACAGCAAAGGCAGGCTCCGCCTGAGCGGAACCTGCCTTGGCTGAGACTGCTGCCCTTTAGTGGTCGACGGCCTTTTCGGCGCCGACGCCGGTCAGGGACCGGACTTCCATCTCTGCCTGCTTGATGGCGGATTCGGTGTTCTTATCCAGCACGGTGCCCAGCCAGCCCAGGAAGAAGGCCAGCGGGATGGACACGATGCCCGGGTTGTTGAGCGGGAACCAGTGGAAGTCCACCCCGGAGATCATCGAGGTTTCCGCACCGGAAACCACCGGCGAGAACGCAATGAGCAGGATTGCCGACGCGAGGCCGCCGTACATGCTCCACAGTGCACCCTGTGTGGAGAACTTCCTCCAGTAGAGCGAGTACACGATCGTGGGCAGGTTGGCACTGGCTGCCACTGCGAAGGCGAGGGCCACCAGGAAGGCCACGTTCTGCCCCTGTGCGCCGATGCCGCCCAGGATCGAGATGATGCCGATCACCACCACCGTGGTGCGGGCTACCTTCACTTCTCCGTCTGCGTCCACCTCACCCTTACGGATGACGTTGGCGTAGATGTCGTGGGCGAAGGACGCCGCTGCCGTGATGGTCAGGCCTGCGACCACCGCGAGGATGGTGGCGAAGGCGACGGCGGAAATCAGTCCCAGCAGCACCGGTCCGCCCAGTGCGAAGGCGAGCAGCGGTGCTGCCGAGTTCACTCCGCCGGGAGCGCTGGCGATGGCTTCGGAACCGATCAGTGCCGCGGCGCCGTAGCCCAGGACCAGGGTGAACAGGTAGAAGATGCCGATCAGCCAGATGGCCCAGACAACGGACCGGCGGGCTTCCTTGGCGGTGGGAACCGTGTAGAAACGCATCAGCACGTGCGGCAGGGCGGCGGTGCCCAGCACCAAAGCCAGTCCGAGGGAGACGAAGTCCAGCTTGGAGGTGTCCGACTTGCCGTACTGCAGCCCCGGATCCAGGATGGCGGGATTGCCGGTGGTCTCGACGGCTGCCCCCAGCAGGTCCGAGAGGTTGAAGTTGTGCAGGGCCAGGACCCAGACGGTCATGATGGCCGCGCCTGCAATCAGCAGGAAGGCCTTGATGATCTGCACCCAGGTGGTGCCCTTCATGCCGCCGATCAATACATAAATGATCATCAGGGCGCCGACGACGGTAATCACCAGGGACTGCCCGATCTTGCTGTCGATACCCATCAGCAGGGAGACCAGTCCACCTGCGCCGGCCATCTGCGCCAGGAGGTAGAAGAAGCAGACCGCCAGGGTGGTGATGGCTGCCGCAATGCGGACCGGACGCTGCTTGAGCCGGAAGGAGAGCACATCGGCCATGGTGAACTTGCCGGTGTTGCGGAGCATTTCAGCAACCAGCAGCAGGGCGACGAGCCAGGCAACGAGGAAGCCAATGGAGTACAGGAAGCCGTCATAGCCGTTCACGGCGATGGCCCCGACAATGCCGAGGAAGGACGCCGCGGAGAGGTAGTCGCCGGCAATGGCGGTGCCGTTCTGCGGCCCGGTGAAGGACCGGCCGGCGGCGTAGTAGTCGGCCGCCGTCTTGTTGTTGCGGCTCGCGCGGAGCACCACCACGAGGGTGACTGCCACGAAGACACCGAAAATGATCATGTTGAGCAGGCCGGTATCCTTAATGGACTCGGCCGTAACATCAGTGGCGGCGGAAATGTGCAGGCTGTTCACTTCGTCTCCTCCGGGCGGCTTACTCCGTGGGCCTCAAGGTCACGGCGGAGATCCGCCGCAAGGGGGTCCATCTTGCGGTTGGCGTAGCTGACGTACCACATGGTGATGCCGAACGTGCTCACAAACTGCAGCAGGCCGAGGATCAGGCCCATGTTGATGTTCCCGATCACCGGAGTCGACATAAATTCGTGGGCGTAGTCGGCCAGCAGGACGTACGCGAAGTACCAGACCAGGAAAACCACTGCCATGGGGAAAATAAAGCTGCGCTGGCGCTTGCGCAGTTCCTGGAACTCAGGCGAGCTCTGGACGTCCCGGAAGTCCACCTGTTCCGGGTGCGCAGCGTGTGAAACCGGCTGCTCTTCAGCCATTGTTCCTCCTCTAGGTGGGGCCCGCCGCGCGGCATCCACCTGTGGAGGTCAGGACACGACGCTGTGCAAGCTGTGACGCTTATCACTTTCCCCCAGTCGGCCGCCGTGAGGTGCCAGGCGCACCCGGGCGTCGGTGAACGGTCGGTTCTCTGCGGTGAACGGTGCCCGACGGCGCCGAACGGCGTCGAACGGCGTCGAACGGCGGGGACGGCGGCCGGGCAGCTAGGGTGGGTGCATGCTCAGTCCCGCCGTCGATATCGCCCTGATCTGCGCCGTCGCCGTCCTGACCGTCGCAGCGGTGGGTGCGCTCGGCTTCCGGCTCAGCCGCTCGCAGCGGGACCTGGGGTCCGACGCCGAGCAGGCCACCTACGCCACGCTGCACACGGCGTCGCTCGCCTCGGCGCATCTGCGGGCCGGCCTGACGCCGGCCGGCGCCCGCAAGGCCAGCCGCCACCTGCGTGATCTGCTGGACTGCGACACCCTGGTGATCACCGATGCCTCCGCCGTGCTGGCATGGGACGGGACGGTCAATGACACGCCGTTCCGCCGCGAACGGCTGTTGTCCGCAGCAGCGCTGGTGCTCGAATCCGGCCGGACGCGGGTCTTCCGCGGCGCCGCACTGCGGGCATTGGGCCTGCAGGAGTGCGGCTGCGAACTGTTGATCTGCCCCCTGCCGGTCAACGGCGAGACCGTCGGCACGGTGGCGGTGTTCGCCCCCGAGGTCCGCGCCGGGCTGGTCCGTGCGGCCAATGAGGTGGCTGCCTGGCTCGCCACGCAGGTGGAGCTGGCGGAATTGGATGCCTCCCGCGCGCAGCTGATGGAGGCCGAAGTCCGGGCGCTCCGGGCGCAGATCAGCCCCCACTTCATCTACAACTCCCTGAACGCGATTGCGTCCTACATCAACACCGACCCGGCACGCGCCCGGGAGCTGGTGGTCGAGTTCGCCGACTTCACCCGCTATTCGTTCCGCCGCCACGGCAACTTCACCACCATCGCCCAGGAACTGGAATCGGTGGACCGGTACCTCCTGCTGGAACGGGCACGCTTCGGGGAGCGGCTGAAGGTGGCCCTGCAGATCGCCCCCGAGGTCCTGGGCACCGTCATTCCGTTCCTGTCCCTGCAGCCCCTGGTGGAGAATTCCGTCCGGCACGGCCTGGAAACCAAGGACGGGCAGGGGCGGATCAGCATTGCCGCCGTCGACGCCGGTGCGGACGCGGTGATCACGATCGAGGACAACGGGGTGGGTATGGACCCCGAGCACCTGCGCTCCGTCCTGGCCGGGCATGCGGACGGCGACCATGTGGGCCTGCGCAACGTCGATGTGCGGCTGCGCCAGGTCTACGGGCCGAACCACGGGCTGGTGATCGACACTGCTCCCGGCGCCGGCACCTTGATCACCATGCGTGTCCCCAAGTCGCAGCCGGAAAACAGCCCCACGGGCGCGTAATCTTTTTCCATGCGTAAACCTCTCCGGCCGCTCACTGTTGTCGTTGCCGACGACGAAGCTCCTGCTGTCGAGGAACTCGCCTACCTGCTGGGCCTTGATGCCCGGATCGGCACCGTGCACCGTGCCGCCAACGGCGCCCAGGCGCTGCACGAGATCGAGACCCGCAACATCGACGCCGTCTTCCTGGACATCCACATGCCGGCCCTCTCGGGACTCGACATTGCCAAGGCCCTGAACCGCCGGGAGCGGCCGCCCGCCGTCGTCTTCGTGACGGCGGATGAGGACCAGGCGCTCCGGGCCTTTGACCTGGCAGCCCTGGACTACCTGCTCAAGCCGGTGCGGCCGGAGCGGTTGTCCGAATCGGTGCGCCGCATCTGTGAACTCACGGCCGACGCCGAGCCCCAGGACGCCGACGTCGTGACCGTGGTCCAGGGCGCGACGACGAGGATCATCCCCCGCGGCGACATCCGCTACGTCCAGGCGCAGGGCGACTATGCCCGGCTGCACACTGCCGACGCCAGCTACCTGATCCGGGTTCCCCTGGCGGATCTGGAAGAGCAGTGGGCCGGCGCCGGTTTTGTCCGCATCCACCGTTCCTATCTGGTGGCCCGGAACCACATCCGCCAGGTCCGGCTGACCGGCGGGCGGGCAAGCGTGCAGCTGGGCGAGGTGGATCTTCCGGTCAGCCGGCGGCACCTGCCGGCTGTCCGCGGAACGCTTGACGCCGGCCGGGTCCGGCCGACGTCGTGACCGGCGACCCGCTCCACAGCCAGGTACCCCCGCGGGTTCGGGTCACTGCTCCCGGCACGGGTGCAGCGCCGTTCCCCGTCTCCCGGGAACTGGACGAGCAGTCCGAAGTGGGCGAGCTGATTATCGGTTCGCTGATCCGCAGCCAGCTCCGGCTGGCCCTGGTGGTGGGCGGCGGCTTCCTGCTGATCCTGCTCAGCGTCCCGGTGCTGCTTGCCTTCCTGCCGGTGATTGCCGAGCTGACCGTCTTCGGCGTTCCGGCGCCGTGGATTCTGCTCGGCGTCGGTGTCTATCCGCTGGTCATCGGCTGCGGACTGCTGTACGTGCACAGTGCCCAGCGGAACGAAACCCGCTACCGCGACCTGGTGGACGGGCGGTAGCCGGTGACCGGGGATGCGGTCGCGGGCATGAGCCCCGGCATCGGATACACCGCGCTGGCACTGGTTTCCGCGGCCACGCTGCTGATCGGTTTTTACGGGCTGCGGATTTCGCGGACCACCAGCGACTTCTACGTGGCGTCCCGGACGGTGAAACCCTGGTGGAATGCTTCGGCCATCGGCGGCGAGTATCTCTCTGCGGCCAGCTTCCTGGGCGTGGCCGGCCTGATTGTCGCCTCCGGGGTGGACGCACTCTGGTTCCCCATCGGCTATACGGCCGGCTACCTGATGCTGCTGCTCTTCGTCGCGGCGCCGCTGCGCCGGTCCGGAGCCTATACGGTGCCGGATTTCGCGCACGCCCGGCTGGAGTCCCTCCCGGTGCGGCGCCTGACCAGCCTGCTGGTGATCGCCATCGGCTGGCTCTACATTGTGCCGCAGCTGCACGGAGCGGCCCTCACCATGCGCATCACCACCGGGCTGCCCGCAGAGATCGGCTGCCTGGTCGTGACCGGCGTCGTCTGCCTGAGCGTGGTGACCGGCGGCATGCGTTCCATCACCTTTGTCCAGGCTTTCCAGTACTGGCTGAAACTGGCGGCGATTGCCGTGCCGGTGCTGTTCATCCTCTTCCGCCTCGCCGGCGACGGCCCTCCCGGCCCCGACGGCGGCCAGCTGCTCACGGAAGCCCTGAACCCGGAAACCCACGCACCGCTGTACCGCAACATTTCCCTCAGCATCGCGCTGCTCTGCGGCACGCTGGGCCTGCCGCACGTGCTGGTGCGCTTCTACACCAATCCCGACGGCGCCTCGGCCCGGCGGACCACGCTGATTGTCCTGGGCCTGCTCTCGCTCTTCTACATCTTCCCGATCACCTACGGCGTACTGGGCAGGATTTATGCCCCCGATCTGGCAGACGGCGGCGCTTCGGACGCCACGGTACTGCTGCTGCCCGGCCGCGTGTTCGACGGCGCCTCCGGGGACCTGCTCGCGGCACTGGTCACGGCGGGAGCCTTTGCCGCCTTCCTCTCCACGAGCAGCGGGCTCACGGTGTCTCTGGCGGGGGTGATCAGCCAGGAATTCTTCCGCGGCAGCGTTGCCGGGTTCCGGGTCTCCGCTGTACTGGCCGCCGTCGTGCCGCTGGCCATTGCACTGCTGACTGAGTCCTCGGCGCTGGCCGGGAGTATCGGCACGGTGTTTGCATTCACCGCCTCCACCCTCTGCCCGCTGCTGGTCCTGGGCATCTGGTGGCGCCGGCTGACGGCGTCCGGGGCGGGAGCCGGAATGCTGACCGGTGCACTGCTGTGCGGCGGAGCGATGATTGCCGCGGCCGTCCTGCCGCGGGTCGGTGCGGGAATCCCGGCCTGGATCGAGCAGCCTGCGGCCTGGACCGTTCCCGCCGCGTTCGCGGTGACCGTTCTGGTGTCCCGGCTGACTGCCGGATCGGCGCCGGGCGGGGCGGCAAAGTTCCTGGCCCGGCTACACACGCCGGAGCCGCTGGACCTGGCACGACCGGGTGCGGGTGCCGGATCCGGGGGCAGTAAGCCCGTTTAGTCGATGGAGGCCATCAGTTCGACGACGCGGTCCAGGAAGGCATCCACTTGGCTTTCCTCGTAACCCTGCTCGCCCTTGGCCTCACGGAAGACGGCTCGGCGCACCACGTCAACGCTGAGCGGGCGGTCATGTTCAAAGTAGCCGAGGAGCTCGTTGCACAGGGCGTCAACGTCCTCGATGTTGTAACTGGTGACACGCTTCTTTCCGGGGCGGCGGAACCGCTCCCCCGGTTTGCGGTGCAGCCGGGCCCGCAGAACCGCGGACATCCGTCCGATCTGCAGCAGCCACGCCTCTTCGCCGCGGTCCGCGATCAGGCGGTCGCGTTCCCGCTGGGCAAAAACATCCTCCAGGCGGTCCAGGGCGGCGTCCACCGCCTGCGGTTCGTAGCCACCCTTCGCCGGGTCGAAGGCCATGGAGCGGACATCGGCGCTGGTTACCGGATGGGCGGAGGTGGAGTCCGAGTTGTAGTAGTCCCGGGCCCTGGTCAGGAACTCATCAACCTGGCGGATGTTGTAGCCGTAGTCCCGTCGTCCCACCCGCTCAAAAGGGGCACTGGCCTGCCGCGCATCATCCATGAATAAATTGTTCCTCTGTGGTCATTTCCTTGCGGAACTGCTACCGCCGGAACCCCGGTGTTTTTCCAAGGCTCCTACCGGCATCGTCTGAAAAACTCTGAAACATCGTACGATGCCGGCACCGGAGGTTCGTGTTCCGGCGCACCGGCCGTTGCCGGACCGTTACGGTTCGGTTCCGGTTCCGGACGCCGCTACGAAACGGTGGAAAGCAGCACCGAAAGCAGGAACACCACAGGGGACGCGAAGACCACCGAGTCCAGCCGGTCCATCACTCCGCCGTGTCCCGGGAGCAGGTTGGACATATCCTTCACGCCCAGTTCCCGCTTCACCATGGATTCGGAGAAGTCGCCGGCGGTTGCCGCGGCCACGGTCGCCACTGCCAGCACCACGCCGAACCACCAGGGCTGGTCCAGGAACAGGACCGCCGCTCCGACACCCACGATTGCTGCCCCGGCAGCGGATCCGGCAAAGCCCTCCCAGGACTTTTTCGGGCTGATCTTGGGGGCCATCGGGTGCTTGCCGAAGAAGGCGCCAACCAGATAGCCGAAGGTGTCATTGGAGACCACGAGCAGGAGCAGTACGGCCACTTGGACCTGTCCGTTCGGCTCGCGCAGCAGCAACAGTGCAAAGCTCAGCAGGAACGGCACCCAGAGGACAACGAAGATGCCGGCCAAGATGCTTTGGATCGCTTCGGCGGCTGTGTCGATGCTCCGCCACAGCAGGATGGCCACGGCCGTCGCAACCATGGCGAAGGCCAGCGCCTCCGTGCCGCCGAAGTACGCCGCGAACGGCAGCCCCACGGATCCGACCAGGACGGGCACCTGGGGAACCTTCATTCCGCGGACCTCGAGGGCGCGGTTGACTTCCCACACGCCGACAGCGGCGAAACCCACCGCGATAATCACAATGGCGAACGGGAAAAAGAGCAGGCCGAGCAGCAGCGACCCCAGCAGGATCACGCCGACGGCTATGGCAGCAGGCAGGTTGCGTCCGGCACGCGAGACCTTTGCAGGCTTCCCGGCACCGCGGCGCTCCCGGGCGCCGCGGCCCCGGACCTGTCCGGAATCAGCTGCGCTCATTTCGTTGGCCTTCGCTGCGGGAATAGTCTCGACGGACGGTGAACCGCCAGCCTGGGTTGGAGGCTGGGCGTCACTCATCAGACCTCGAGAAGCTCGGCTTCCTTGCGCTTGAGGAGCTCGTCGATGGAATCCGTGTGCGCCTTCGTCAGGGCGTCCAGATCCTTTTCAGCGCGGGCGCCGTCGTCCTCCCCCACCTCGCTGTCCTTGACCAGGCGGTCAATGCCGTCCTTGGCCTTGCGGCGGATGTTACGGACGGAAACCTTGGCATCCTCGGCCTTGCCGCGGACGATCTTGACGTATTCCTTACGGCGGTCCTGCGTCAGTTCGGGCATAATAACCCGGATGACCTTGCCGTCGTTGGACGGATTTGCGCCTACCTCGGAATCGCTCAGGGCCCGCTCGATGGCGCGCAGGGCGCTGACATCGTAAGGGGTGATGAGCAGCGTGCGGGCATCCGGGGTGGCGAAGGACGCCAGCTGCTGCAGCTGTGTCGGGGAACCGTAGTAATCCACCAGCACCCGGTTGAACAGCGCCGGGTTGGCGCGGCCCGTACGGACGGAGGAGAAGTCCTCCTTAGCAACTTCCACCGCCTTGTCCATCTTTTCGGCGGCCTCTTTCAAGGTGTCTTCGATCACGGTCTCTCCTCATAAAACAGTGTCCACACAGCGCTACCCGCTATGTGGCCGGACTCTAATATCATCCTAAGCCAAAAGGGTCCGGGTTCCCTGCACCGAGCCTGCGAGGTGTAGGGAAACCCTTTCGGCGCAAAAGGGTCCGGGTTCCCTGCACCGAGCCTGCGAGGTGTAGGGAAACCCTTTCGGCGCAAAAGGGTCCGGGTTCCCTGCACCGAGCCCCCACCTCAGAGTTGGAGGTTGAACGGCAACCGTCCCGCTGCGGAGAACAAGGTAATTCGTTTCGACGTGCGTGAGCCTGCGGTCCGGTCCCGGAAGGACCTGGAGGAAGGCGGCTTTAAATCCCGGAGGCCGCCTGCGGCCGAGGGGATTTCGTTGCCGCCGTTCCAGGTCCCGCAGGGACCGCCCAGCGGACCGGTTAGTTAGAAACGATGGTGCCGATCTTCTCGCCGCGGATGGCGCGGGTGACGTTGCCTTCACCCTCCATGCCGAACACCACCATGTTCAGGTCATTGTCCTTGCACATGGTCATGGCCGTCTGGTCCATAACGCGGATGTCCTGGCGCAGCGCGTCGTCGTAGGTCAGGGTTTCCAGCCGCACGGCGGTGGAGTCCTTGTTGGGGTCGGAGGTGTAGACCCCGTCCACGCCGCTCTTGGCCATCAGCACCTCGTCTGCGTGCACCTCGAGCGCCCGCTGGGCAGCGACCGTGTCGGTCGAGAAGTAGGGCAGGCCTGCACCGGCACCGAAGATGACCACGCGGCCCTTTTCCAGGTGGCGGATGGCGCGCCGCGGGATATACGCCTCAGCAACCTGTCCCATCGTGATGGCGCTCTGCACCCGGGTTTCGACTCCGGCCTGCTCCAGGAAATCCTGCAGGGCGAGGCAGTTCATCACGGTGCCGAGCATTCCCATGTAGTCCGCGCGGGAGCGGTCCATGCCGCTCTGGGAGAGCTCCGCGCCGCGGAAGAAATTCCCGCCGCCGACGACGATGGCCACCTCGACCTCGCCCACTGTCGCAGCGATCTGCTTGGCAACTGCCCGCACGGTTTCGGGGTCCACTCCGAGCTTGCCGCCGCCGAAGACCTCCCCTGAGAGCTTCAGCAGGACGCGTCGTCGCGGAGAGTCGGTTTCTTTCAATACGTGGGCCATGGTGCCTCCCGGGCATAGGTGCTGGTGCTGCTCTTAAAGACTAGTGAGCTGTTCTGGACAGGCAAAAGGGGTGGCCACCCATGGTGACCACCCCCTCTGTCATGATGACGTTTCCGTCGAAACCGTTGCTGCCTAAATAATTAGGCGCCTACACGGAAGCGGGCGAAGCCTGCCGGTGCAACACCGGCTTCTTCGAGAACCTTGCCCACGGTCTTCTTGGCGTCCTTGGCGAACGGCTGGTCCAGCAGGACGATTTCCTTGAAGAAACCGGTCAGGCGGCCTTCTACGATCTTGGGCAGTGCGCCTTCGGGCTTGCCCTCTGCGCGTGCCGTCTCGTCAGCGATGCGGCGTTCATTCTCGACCGTCTCTGCCGGAACTTCGTCGCGGGTCAGGTAGGTCGGAGCGTATGCAGCGGTGTGCACGGCGACGTCGTGGGCGGCGGTGGCAGCTTCTGCACCTTCGCCGTCAACGGCGAACAGCACGCCGACCTGTGCCGGAAGATCCTTGGAGGTCTTGTGCAGGTACGCGTCAACGGTCTTGCCTTCGATGCGTGCCACGCGGCGGACAACGACCTTCTCGCCCAGGATTGCGCCTTCTTCGACAACAACCTCGGACAGCGGCTTGCCGTCAACGTTGTAGGCGAGGAGGGTTTCGGCGTCGGCAGCAGCGGACTCAACAGCAGCGGCCAGGACCTTGTCCGCCAGTTCAATGAACTTCGGGGACTTGGCAACGAAGTCGGTCTCGCAGTTGAGCTCGACCATAACGCCGACAGTGCCGTCGATAACCTTGGCGGCAACCAGGCCCTCAGCGGTGGAACGGCCTTCACGCTTGGTCGCGCCCTTGAGGCCCTTGATGCGGATGAGCTCCATGGCCTTGTCGGCATCGCCGTTGGCCTCGTCCAGAGCCTTCTTTACATCCATCATGCCTGCGCCGGTACGCTCGCGCAGTGCCTTGATGTCAGCAGCAGTGTAGTTCGCCATTTGGACTCCAGTCCTCCCGTAATAAGTATTGGTGCGGTTCTGCCAGTACGGCTGGCCGGATAACCGGCCAGCCGCACCACAGCCCGGGTCCGGGGGAATCGATCCCCCGGACTAAGGAAATACGTTCTTTACTTCTCGGTTACTTCAGCTGCCGGCGCGTCGACGATGGCGTCAACGTCAGCGGCGGGAGCTTCGGCGGCCGGAGCAGCTTCGGCAGCGGGAGCTTCAGCAGCGGCGTCAGCGGCCGGGGTCTCAGCAGCACCTTCGAGGAGTTCGCGCTCCCACTCGGCCAGCGGCTCGGCCGGGGCTTCCGTGTTGTTGCCGGACTTGTTGTGGCGGACGATCAGGCCCTCGGCCACGGCGTCGGCAATAACGCGGGTCAGCAGGTTGACGGAGCGGATGGCGTCGTCGTTGCCCGGGATCGGGAAGTCGACGTCGTCCGGATCGCAGTTGCTGTCCAGGATGGCAACAACGGGGATGTTCAGCTTCTTGGCCTCGTCAATGGCGAGGTGTTCCTTCTGCGTGTCGACAATCCAGAGCAGGGACGGAGCCTTGGTCAGGTTGCGGATGCCGCCGAGGTTGGTTTCGAGCTTCGTCAGTTCGCGACGGAGAAGCAGGAGCTCCTTCTTCGTGTGGCCGGAGGAAGCAACGTCGTCGAAGTTGATCTCTTCGAGTTCCTTCATGCGCTGGATCCGCTTGGCGACAGTCTGGAAGTTGGTGAGCATGCCACCGAGCCAGCGCTGGTTGACGTAGGGCTGGCCAACACGGGTGGCCTGCTCTGCAATGGCTTCCTGCGCCTGCTTCTTGGTACCGACGAACAGGACGGTTCCGCCGTGGGCCACAGTGGCCTTGACGAACTCGAACGCGCGGTCGATGTAGGACAGCGACTGCTGCAGGTCAATGATGTAGATGCCGTTGCGCTCGGTGAAGATGAAACGCTTCATCTTCGGGTTCCAACGGCGGGTCTGGTGACCAAAGTGAACGCCGCTGTCGAGCAGCTGGCGCATTGTAACGACGGGCATGTCGTCACTCCTTCCGGCAGCAGCCGTGCGCACGGCGCACTGGTCCTACTGCCAATTGACGGTTTTAGCTGTACGCCCGGTCGGGCGAAGCTCCTGGTGTCCATCAGCCGTTGCCCTTGAAGGAGCTTCGACGTGCTTCCCCTGCCGGCAGTGCCGGACCGCTGGAGACGCACCCCCTTGACGGGGATAATTGGGACACGCGTAGTCAGCTTCCGTACCTGCTGGTCGTGACCGGAAAGGCCAGACCCGGGACCGGGTCCGGACAGAGCGTCCGGGCAGGTCCCATGGCACAGCAAGCTGCTCCGTCAAGTGTACTACAGCGCCGGGGTCCTGCCGTCCCCGCCGGAGCTCCTCCTCCCCACCCGGCCCGCCTTCCCCTCCGGTCCACAGCCGATCCGGTGAACCGGAGTTCGTCGCCGGCGCGGGTGCACTGTTGCCGCATGAAAAGAACACGCGCGTTTTCGGTGCTTGCGGCGGCGGTATTGGCCGCGGGCGCCCCTGCAGCGCCCGCGGCAACAGACCCCGTACCCGCAGCGGCTGCGGTTTATTCTCCGCCCTGGACCTGGCCGCTGGACCCGGTGCCTGCCCTCATCCGCAGCTTTGATCCGCCGGCGCAGCGGTGGCTGGCGGGGCATCGGGGCGTGGACCTCGCGGCGCCCGCCGGTGCGGAGATAAAAGCTCCGGCGGGAGGGCGCGTTGTCTTTGCCGGCTGGGTGGTAGACCGGAGGGTCCTCACTATTGACCACGGAGGAGGATTGAAGAGCAGTTTCGAGCCCCTGGAGACTTCCGTGCCGGCGGGCACGGAAGTGTCAAAGGGAACAGCGGTGGGGTCGGTGGGATCCGGGTCGCACTGCAGTCCGGGATGCCTACACTGGGGCGTCCGCCTCGACGGCGACTACAAGGATCCGCTTCGTTACGTGTCTGACCGCCGGCCTTCAGTGCTTCTTCCGGCAGCCTACCCTCCCGCACAGCGTCCGCCGCCGTCGGCCCCTACCGGTGTTGTCCCGCCCGGCCGGACGTTAAACCATCCCGGCCGGACCCTTTGACAGGATCCGGCCGGGGTTCTTTGCTGGTCCCGGTTACGTCACAGGTTTAGACGAACGCGGCAACTCCGGTGATGGCGCGTCCGGTGACCAGGGTATTGATCTCGTAGGTGCCTTCATACGAGTAGATGGCCTCCGCATCGGCAAAGATCTTGGCCATCCCGTAGTCGGTGACGATGCCGTTTCCACCCAGGATGCTGCGGCCCAGGGCCACCGATTCGCGCATGCGCGCCGTGGTGAACGCCTTTGCCAGGGCGGACTGCTCATCCTTGGCCTGGCCCAGGTCCTCGAGCTGTGCCAGACGCACCATCATGCCCAGAGAGCTGACGGTGTTGCCCAGGATTTTCACCAGCTGTTCCTGCACCAGCTGGAAGGATGCCAGCGGCTTGCCGAACTGCTTGCGCTCCACGGCGTACTTCCGGGCGACGTCGAAGGCAGCCATCTGCTGGCCCACAGCCTGCCAGGCAACCGCGAGGCGGGTAACCTTCAGGACCTTGTTGGTGTCGCGGAAGCTGTTGGCGCCCTTGAGGTGGAAGTCGTCGCTGATCACCACGTTGTCCAGGACGATGTCGGCGTTCTGAACCGTGCGCAGCGCAATCTTGTTTTCAATCTTTGTGGCCGTGTAGCCCGGCGTCTTGGTATCCACCATGAAACCCTTGACCTGGTTATCTTCGAGGTCGCGGGCGTAAATGACCACCCAGTCGGAGAAGGTCGCGTTGCCGATCCAGCGCTTTTCGCCGTTGAGGATCCAGTTATCTCCTTCACGGCGGGCGGTGGTGCGGGTACCGCCGGCGACGTCGGATCCGCCCAGCGGTTCGGTCAGGCCGAAGGCGCCGATCTTCTTCATGGCGTAGATGTCCGGGAGCCAGGCGGCCTTCTGCTCCTCGGAGGCCAAGGCCTCAATGGAGCCCGTGAAGAGCCCGTCGTGGACACCGAGGAAGGTGGCGAAGGACGTGTCGGCACGCGTCACCTCGGCGTGGCAAAGGCCCGCGAAGAGGTTGGAGTAACCCTGGCGGTACACCGGGCTCATGACATCCAGTTCGGCGATCTTGGGGATCATGTGGTGCGGGAATTCCCCGGCGTTCCACCAGTCGGCTGCATGCGGCTTGACCTCGGCGGTGAGCCAGGCACGGATCTCGTGCAGGCGGTCGCGCTCCTTGTCGCTGAGCAGGTCCTCGAATGCGTAGAAGTCGCCGTCCGGGTACGGAAGGTTGTCGACGTCGATAATTCCCATGGAAAATGTCCTTCGCTGCTGATCATCGGTGATCCACTGGTGCCCGTCCGGGAACCGGCTGAGCCTATGTTACCCACCAGTAACAACGATCACAACGTGCCGCGGGAATTATTCGGGCGGCAAGGAATGCTGAGGCCAATGCTGGCGCCGGCCGGAAGCGCATCGCCGGGCACCTGACCAAAGAAAAATCCGGGCCTCCCAATCTCTTGGAAGGCCCGGAATCTTGTAGGGCTGGTGGGGCTTGAACCCACGACCCACGGATTATGAGTCCGCTGCTCTGACCAGCTGAGCTACAGCCCCCGGTGCCGGAAAGGCATCGGTGCCCAAAGGCAACGATGCCATCCTAGTGTGTCCGGGGACCGGACAACCAATCAGGCCGCAGGCACCGGTCTCCCGGGATCGCCCCGATAGAGATCTTCAAAGGTGGACAGCGTGGCTTCCAGGCTGTGCCGGTCCACCATGTCGCGGCTCGTCCTGCCCATCTTCTGCCGGTCTTCCGGGGAGAGTTCAAGGATCTCCGTGATGCGGCCGGACAACTCGTCGCTGTCGCCGGGCGTAAAGAGGTAGCCGTTGCGCCCCTTCTCCACGAGGTGCGGCAGGGCCATGGCATCGGCGAGCAGGACCGGCTTGGACGCCGACATTGCCTCCAGCGTCACCAGGGACTGCAGCTCGGCGGTGCCGGGCATGCAGAACAGATCGGCCTTCAGATAGGCCTCGCGCAGTTCGGCGTCTGAGATCAGCCCGCGGAACACCACCCGGTCCTGCAGTCCCAGCCGCTGCACCTGGGCTTCGAGTGCGGTGCGGACCTCGCCGCCGCCGACAATCTCCGCCCGCACACCGAGATGGGCCGGGGTTTTGGCTACGGCGTCGATGAGGACGTCCACGTGTTTTTCCTCGGCCAGCCGGCCGACGAACAGGACCGTGGGCGCCTCGTGCGGGGGAATCTTCTCCCCCGGATGCAGTTCATACACCGATGCGTCAATGCCGTTGGACAACGCCATCACGTCATGCAGGAAGGCATGGCGGTACATGGCCTCGGCGGCCAGCGGTGTGGGGGTGGTGACCACCTGCGCCTGGCCCATCACCTTGCCCATGTCCTTCCAGGAGTTGGTCGCGACGATCCGTTTCAGCCACTTGGGGAAGGGCAGGAACGGATCCAGGTTGGCCGGCATGAAGTGGTTGGTCGCAATGACGCGGATCCCGCGCCTGCGGGCCTCGTAGAGGGTGTACTCCCCCACCATGTAGTGGCACTGGATGTGCACGACGTCGGGCTGCACCCGGTCGAAGAGCAGTGCGATTTCTTTTTTAATCTCCCAGGGCAGGCAGATCCGCCAGTACTCGTGTGTGGGAACCCCGTGGGAACGGAGCCGGTGCACCGGCCACTCACCCCCGAGATCGCTGCGGCTCCCGCCGTTGACGTCATTCGGTGCCAGGACATGGACGTTGTGCCCGCGCCCGTGCATCCCCCGGGCCAGCCGGTAGCCGAACTGCGCGGCACCGTTCAGGTGGGGAGGATAGGTGTCACAGGCAATGAGGACAGTCAGCGGTTGGTCTACCGGGGCGTCGGTCACGTTGGTGGTCCTGCTTTCGGGTTTTTTGAGGCCGGCTTTTGCCGCCTCCGCTCTTCATTCCGACGCTGGATAACGTCAGGGTGATACCGCGAGAGGGCAACGACCCCAACAATAGCAATCAAGGCCGCCACGGACATGGCCACCGCGGCGACGGCCGGAACATCCGGCCGCAGTTCGTGCAGGACGCCGATGCCGATGGCTATCCCCACCATGGGGTCAATGACGGTCAGTCCTGCGATCACCAGGTCCGGCGGCCCGCTGGAATAGGCGTTCTGCACAAACCAGGACCCCAGTGCGCCGGCGGCTGCAATCGCCACGATGGTGTACCAGGGCACGTTCAGCAGGAACCGGCCGTTGGGGTTGAGCAGGTCACCGGCAATAACCTTCGTCAGGACGGCCACGAACCCGAACAGGATGCCGGCACCCAGAATGTGCGCGATTGCACGGAGCCGCTTGCCGAAGACCAGGTTCAGGCCACCGAAGAAGACCACGACGACGGCGAGGATGAGGACAATCGTCACTTCCTGCCGCGGCTCCACTACCTGCTCGGTGCGGGTGACCATGATGGCCAGGGACACGAACAGCATGCTGCCCGCCACGCACGCGGTAATGGCCGCGACGGTAATGCGGTTCATGTGCAGGCCCTGATCCCGTGAATTCACCACGGTGGTAATCACCAGCGCAATGGAACCGATCGGCTGCACCACGGTCAGGGGCGCCATCGACAGTGCCGCCACGTTCAGGGCCATGCCGGTGCCCAGCAGCAGGAGGCCAAGAAGCCACCGGGGGTTGCGCAGCAGCCGGCTGATCTGGGAGGTATTCAGGGCCAGGCCGCCCGTGTCGGCCTTCACCGCGCTGCCTTGGCGCTGAGCGCCGAAAGCCAGGAAGAAGGCACTTGCGAGGGCGCAGGCGACGGCGACGCCTACCATCGGCACGGCCCGGGCTGGAATCCGCGGCGCGGGCGGCCGGAAGCCGGCCTAGGGTGCATAGCCGGTTCCGGTTCCGGCGGAAACGGAATCCCGCTGGTGCAGGTATTTGCGCCACGCGGCTGCCAGGTACCCGGCGGCTGCCGCCACATGGCCGATGCAGCCCAGTGCCAGCACGGCGGAACCGGCGGAGGAGAGCCACTGGTAGTCATACCCGTCCACCCGGCCCAGCAGCAGCAGGGGTGCACCCAGAAGCAGAAGTGCTGTCCGGATTTTTCCGACGAGACTGACCGGCAGGTCCGGATTGCCGTGGAAGAGCAGCAGGGAGTTGACGATCAGGACGGCGTCCGGAACGGCGATGCTGAGGATCAGCCACACAGGTGCGATGCCATCCACCACGAAGGTGGCGGCCACGATGATCAGCGCGAGCCGGTCCGCTACCGGGTCCAGCCACTGTCCGGTGGTTGAGACCTGGTTCAGCCGGCGGGCCAGATAGCCGTCGATCCAGTCGGTGCTGCCCACCGCTACCAGCGTGAGGAACGCACTCCCGTAGCGGTCCTCGCTGACGAACAGCACAAACAGGGGGATGCCCAGAAAACGAAGGACCGTGACCAGATTCGGTAGGGTCCAGAACCGTTCCAATACGGTGAGTTCCGTATCGGGACGCGCTCCGGCACCGACGAATCTGATCACGGTCCGTTCCCCTCGTCAAAGATGTACGAGTACAGCTTACTTTCGCGCGAGCCGGCGGGACATGATGAGCAGCGCCAGCAGCGAGGCGACCATGACCGAAAGCGGCTGCCAGCGTTCCTTGATCAGTGCCAGCACGTCGTCGGCCGCCGAAGGACCGGCAGCGCTTTCTTCGTTGGTGCGGGCTGCGGCAGCACGGCGGGACTTCAGCTCCTGGATGCGGGCTTTGACGTCCACTTTCTCGCCCAGTCCGTCCCGGACTGCGGCAATATGCTCGCGGCGCTGGCGTGCACGGGTGCGCAGCTCCTCGGGGGTGGGCGGCTTCGGGCCTTCAGGCTTGTCCGCCTTCTCAGCCTTCTTGTCCTTCTTTTCCTTCGGCTCCTTGGGCTTATCCAGGGTAGCCGGGTCGAAGCTGCGGCCTTCCTTCAGCACGCCGAGGTCGTAACGCACGCCGCGGATGGCCTCCTCGGGAAGCAGCGGCAGCGCCTTCTTGAAGCGGCTGTAGCCGATGAATCCGGCAATACCCGCGATCACCAGGAACAGGGCGGCGACCAGCAGCGCAGCCAGCCAGGGCGCCATGATCAGTGACAGCGCCATGATGCCGGCAACAAGAAGCGAGATGGCCAAAGCCGCAACCATCAGCAGCGCCACCACCATGAAGGCCGCGGCAATGCCGGCTTTGATGCCCTTCTGCTTCATTTCGGCTGTGGCGAGGGCGAACTCGTCATTCAGCTGGCGCGGCGTCAGGCGGGCCATGACTTTCGCCAGCCCCACCAGCGACGAGCTCCCCGCCGTTCGCTGTGTCCGAGTGCTAGCGGAGCGGTTCATGCGCCCAGCCTCCGTCCCCTGTTCAGTATTCACCGTTGCCATAACCCCAAATTACCATTCTCCTCAGCGTTATCAGTCTGCCCATCCGCACCAATGGCACGTCAGGACGTTTCGAGGCCCTCGCGGTCCTCGAGTTCGCGGCCGGACAGCTCGGGAAGTTTGGTCTTCACGAACCAGAAGGACAGCACCGCGAACGCGGTAAAGATGGCGTACATGATCCAGACTCCGAAGTTATCGCTGACCCACGGGAAGGCAAGGGTAACGATGAAATTGAAGATCCAGTTGACCATGGCGCCCAGGCCCAGGGCCAGGGAACGGATGTTGTTCGGGAAGACCTCGCCCAGGGTAACCCACATGACCGGTCCCCAGGTTGCCGCAAAGAAGACCACGAAGAGGTTCGCGCCCACCAGGGCAACCGGGCCCCAGATGCCGGGCAGGGAGACTTCACCGTCTACGTCCACGGCCTGGAAGAACGAAACGGTGGCTGCCAGCAGGCCTACGAACATACCGGCCGAACCGATCATCAGCAGCTTGCGTCGGCCGATGCGGTCCACGAACACAATGGCGACCAGTGTCATCAGCACGTTCACGATCGAAGTGATCACCGACGTCGTGAAGGAGTCGCTCTCACTGAAGCCTACGGACTTCCACAGGGTGGTGGAGTAGTAGAAGATCGCGTTGATGCCGACCAGCTGCTGGAACGCGGCGATTGCCATGCCGACCCAGAGAATGGGCTGCAGTCCGAACTTGGGCCCGCGCAGGTCCCGGAAGGTCGGCTGCGGGCTCTTGAAGCTGTCGCGGATGTCGGCGATCTTGCGGTCCGTGTCCGTCACGCCGGAGATGGTGGTGAGGACCTTGGCGGCTTCCGCGTCGCGGTTCTTCCGGACGAGGTACTGCGGGGATTCCGGAATGGTGAGTGCCAGGACACCGTAGACGATGGCGGGCAGGACCCCGACCAGCAGCATCCAGCGCCAGGCCGGCAGGCCCCACCAAAGTTCGCCCAGCGCGCTGCCGGCCGTATTGGCCAGGAAGGCGTCGGAAAGCAGTGCGGCAAAAATACCGATGGTGATGGCCAGCTGCTGGACGGAGCCCAGCGCGCCGCGCCATTTTGCTGGGGCAACCTCGGCAATGTAGCCGGGGGCGATGACGGATGCGGTGCCGATGGCCAAACCTCCGACCAGCCGCCAGAGCATCAGGTCCCATTCGCTGAATGCCAGTGCGGATCCCACGGAGTTGGCTGCAAAGAGTACGGCGGCACCGACCATGACCAGCTTGCGTCCAAGCTTGTCGGCCAGCTGGCCGGCGAACCAGGCGCCGGCGGCACAGCCCAGCAGCGTGATGGCCACGGTGAAGCCGAGGATGCCCGGGCTGAGGGTGAATTCCTCGCCGATGGCATCGACCGCGCCGTTGATTACTGCGGTATCGAACCCGAAAAGCAATCCGCCCACTGCTGCGGCAACGGTGACACCAATCACCCTGCCGGGGTGGGCCACCCGTTCGGATTTGCCGTTGTTAGGTCCTGGCTGAGTCGCGCCCATCGACCGTTCCTCGTTTTCTACTCAACTAGCTGCGTACACGTGACTGGTGTCAAAACACTTAAGCCTACGCATAACACTAAGCATGCTTGTTCATGCACGGTAGCCGAAGCGCGGCTCCAACAGCAGAAACACGGGACAACCCGCCGTGGTGTTGAAAGGCCGCTGCACCGGAATTCCGGCCCGGGCGCCGGGGCCGGCCGTCCTGTCGGGGAATCGGAACTAGGTGAGGAGAACCTGCCCGATGTCGCTTACCTCACAGGTTCAGGGCACCGGAAAGTCGCTGCGGGTTCAGATCCCTACGTTTTGTACAGATCCCTGCTCCACGCACCGCAGGAAACCGGACAGAGTGCAGGGATCCGGACAGACCGCGGGAGGATCGGTGAATTTCCCACGAAAAAGGGCCTGCAACACGGGTAAACCCGGTCACAGACCCTTTTGCGTTGCTCCCCCGACTGGACTCGAACCAGTAACCCTTCGATTAACAGTCGAATGCTCTGCCAATTGAGCTACGGGGGAAAGCGGCGTCCTCAACTATACAGTAAATTGCCGGTCCTTCCGAACCAGTCCGCCCGGGACTCCGCCGTTGGTAGTTCCGACGCCGCGTTGCCGGCCTGTGAGACAGTTGCCCATGATTAAACCGGTCCGGAAAGTCGTCTGCTACGCGGTGCAGCAGGATCACTTGCTTGTCTTCACCCATAACGCAGTATCGATGGAAATCACGGGTGTGCAGGTCCCGGCGGGAACGGTCCGGCCGGGCGAAGAGCCGGCCGATGCGGCGGTCCGCGAACTGTATGAAGAGACCGGGATGGCCGGAAAGGTGCGGAGGTACCTCGGCGAATCCGTTTACGACCTGCGGCCTCTGCGGCCCGAGACAGCAACCCGGCACTTCTTCCAGCTGGAGGTTCCGGCCAGCAGCGTCTCCGCCCGCTGGGTGGCGGGAGAACCGGATCCGGAGGGCGGCGGCTCACCGGTCTCGTGGACCTGCTGGTGGATGCCGCTCCCCCAGGCACATGTCCTTGCCGGCGGACTGGGCGCCAGGCTAGGGGATCTGGCGGAGAGTCCACCCGTACTCCCGAGCACATAAAAAAGATCCCTGACCTGCATAGCTGCAGGTCAGGGATCTTGTTTGCTCCCCCGACTGGACTCGAACCAGTAACCCTTCGATTAACAGTCGAATGCTCTGCCAATTGAGCTACGGGGGAAAGCGGCAGGTTTTACTTTACAGAGATTCCGCGCCGAAACGAAATCGGCGCCCCGCCGGAGGAACCCGGACCCTTACTGGTCTCCCCGCAGGGCCCGGCGCTGCATTTCCAGCTCCATGAGTTCGCGGTTGAGCTGGTGGAACAACTCCTGGTCGGCGTTGGGGTCCAGCCGCTGCAGCTGGCCCAGCTTCTCTGCCTTCAGGTGCGTCACCTGCAGCTCAAAGAGCCGGTTGAGGATGTCCCGGCAGTACATGGCCAGCGCATCGGCGTCACGGGCAGGCAGCGGCGTCACAGCCAGCTCGCTGACGAAACCGCGCAGCGGCTCCGGCAGTTCCTCGCGGACCCGTTCCACCCAGGCCGCCGGGGCGGTTCCGGCATCGCCCGCGGCACGGATCGCATCATGGACGGCAACATAGGCCGGGACTGTGAACCGGACCGCTTTGAAGCGTTCCCACTGCCCCGCGTCGAGCATTCCCGGCTGCTGAAGTGCGACTTCCAGCGCCTGGCGTTCCATCCGGGCAGCAGGATCACTCAGGTTGGGACGGCTGAACGCGGATGAAGGCTCCGGTTCCTGCGGCTGGCTCCGCTCCCGGCCGTACGTCTGGTTCTGGCCCTGCCACTGCCGCGGCTGCTCATCGCGCCGTCCGTACTGCTGCTGGCTCCCGCGCTGCTGACTCCCGCGCTGACCGTATTGCTGCCGGCCCTGCTGCCCTTCCGGGCTGCGTCCGGCTGGTACGGTCTGCCCGGCAGTGTCTGCGCCGGGGGCTGCCTTCCCCCGTTTGGTTGCGGCGTTGACCGCTCGGCTGACGTCGTCGACGTCGGTCCCCAGCCAACCGGCCAGCTCCCTGGCGTACGCCGGGCGCATGGCCGGGTCACGGATGTCCGCCACCACCGGTGCCGCAGCACGCAGTGCCGAGACGCGGCCCTCCACGGTATTCAGATCGAACTTGCGCAGCGTGGAGCGGATCGCGAACTCGAACAGCGGGCGGCGGGAAGAGATCAACTCAGCCACGGCGGAGTCGCCGTGCGTCTGGCGGATATCGCAGGGGTCCATGCCGTTGGGATCCACGGCCACGTAGGTCTGCGCGGTGAACCGCTGGTCCTCCTCGAAGGCGCGCAGGGCCGCCTTCTGCCCAGCGGCGTCGCCGTCAAAGGTGAAGATAACCTCTCCCCCGGTGCCGTCGTCGGACAGCAGGCGGCGGGCGATCTTGATGTGGTCGGTACCGAACGCCGTTCCGCAGGTGGCCACGGCGGTGGTGATGCCCGCCAGATGGCAGGCCATCACATCGGTATAACCCTCGACGACGACGAGCTGCCGGGTCTTGGCGATGTCCCGCTTGGCGAGGTCGATGCCGTACAGGACCTGGGACTTCTTGTAGAGCGGGGTTTCGGGGGTGTTCAGGTACTTGGGGCCCTGGTCGTCCTCGTAAAGCTTGCGTGCGCCGAAGCCGATCACGGCACCGGTGAGGTCGCGGATGGGCCAGATCAAGCGGCCGCGGAAGCGGTCGTAGAACCGAGAGGCGTCCGAGCCGGTGGAGAACATCCCGGTCTCGGCCAGTTCCTCGCGGGTGAAGCCCTTGGACGTGAGGTGCTTGAGCAAGGAGTCCCAGCCCTGCGGTGCGTAGCCGACACCGAAATGCTCCGCCGCAGCCGGGTCGAAGCCACGCTCCTGCAGGAAGTTCCGGGCTGCGGCGGCACCCTGCGTGCCGAGCTGGCTGCGGAAGAATTCCGCGGCCACCTTGTGCGCATCCAGCAGGCGCTGCCGCTTGCCGACGTCTTCGCGGCGCGGGCCCGTGCCGCCGTCTTCGTAGTGCAGTTCGTAGCCGAGCCGGGCCGCGAGTTTCTCCACCGTTTCGGAGAAGGTGCCGTGGTCCATCTTCTGCACAAAGGAGATCACGTCGCCGCTCTCGCCGCAGCCGAAGCAGTGGTACGTGCCCACCTGCGGACGGACGTGGAAGGACGGCGAGCGTTCGTCGTGGAACGGGCACAGACCCTTGAAGGAACCGATGCCTGCAGATTTCAGGGTTACGTATCCGTCGATCACTGCTTTGATGTCGGTACGCAGCCGCACTTCATCGATGTCTTCACGCTTGATCAGTCCGGCCATAGCATCCAGTCTATTCTTCCCCGCCAAACCGGCGCCGGGGACCAGACGGTGGACGCACTCAGCGCCCGGGACCGCAGCCCCGGGCGCTGAAGACGTCCGGTGTCCGGGCCTGTTGGCTCAGTCCTCCGTCCGGCGCCGGGCGGCATAGATACCCAGACCACCCATCAGGCACAGACCGGCTCCGAGGGCCAGATAGGTGCTGGCGGATACCTCCAGGCCGGTGCTCGGAAGCCCTGACCAGTCCGGCTGCTCCGGGCGGGGTTCAGGCGCCGGAGCCGGAGCCGGCGACTCCACGAAGGCGTAGGTGTTGTTCACGACGGCAGTGGCCGTACCGCTGGCCGGGATGGTGACCGGGCCGGGCAGCTCGGATTCCACCCGCACGGCAGAGGTGGCGCCGGTACTGGTTTCCGTCACCGTGCATTCGGTTCCGGCGGGGAGTCCGTCGAATTCGGCGGTCAGCTCTCCCGTGGCGCCGGCCGGGATGGTCACCGTTTCATCCAGCGCGGAGCCGTCGGTACCGCAGCGGACCTCGAGGACGATCTCACCCTGTTCGCCCGCGGCAGCCCCGGTGATGACCTTGGTGACCACGAGGTCCCCCGGAACCGGGCTGTAGGTGTTCGTCACCATGGTGTCGACGGTATCGCCGGCCAGAATTTCGACGTCGCCGGGCAATTCGGTGGTCACGGTGACTGCGGCGGTGGCCCCGGTCACCGGTTCCGTAATGGAGCAGGAGGCACCTGCCGGGATATTCGAGAACACCGCGCCCACGTCTTCGGTGGTCCCGGCCGGAACCTGGGAAACCTCCTCGAATACCGTCACCCCGTCCAGGGTGCACAGGACATCGACCTCCACGGAATCCTGGTTTCCTGCCGCCTGGCCGGTAATAGCTTTGGTGACGGTCAAGGAGCCGGGATTCACCTCGTAAGTGTTGATGACGGCAGCTTCCGCAGTTACACCGGCGGCTATGGTCACGTCTTCGGGCAGCTCCACGGTGACACCCACCGCGGGCGTTTCACCCGTTCCGGGTTCGGTGACGCTGCAGCTCGCACCTTCCGGGATTCCGCTGACCGTGCCGGGAATGGTGCCTCCGGCGCCTGCTTCAATGATGAGGTCCTGGCGGATCACCTCTTCTCCGTCGTCTGCGGTGCAGATGACCTCGACCGTGATTGGACCCTGTTCACGAGCCGCCGGACCGGCGATCACCTTGTCCACGGTCAGGGCACCGGGGTTCACCGTGTACGTATCCGTCACGGTGATCTCCACGCCGTCGCCGGCGGGAATGGTGACGGTACCCGTTGCCGGTTCGACCACGGTTTCCACGCTGACCTCGGTGGTGGCGCCGTTCGCGGTCTCGGTGACCGTGCAGTCGGACCCTGCCGCTACCGCAAACTCCTGCGTGGTCGGCTCAGTGGTGCCGGCCGCAACGGTGACTGTCGTGTTGAGGACCGTCGCTCCTCCGGCGGTACAGGTAACCTGCAGCGTAACGACACCCTGCCGGCCGGCTCCGGGCCCGGCGATGTCCTTCCGGACGGCGAGGGTTCCCGGAGCAAAGGTGTAGTCGTTGGTCAGTGCCGCGGTGACGCTGCTGCCCACAGGCACCGTCACCGCCCCTTCCCCGGTGACCGTGACGTTCACCCTGGTGGTTTCCCCGGTCACCGTTTCAGTCACGGTGCAGCTGGTGTTGGCCTCCAGGTTGGGGAACTCGAACGACGTCGGGTCCGTGGTCCCTGCCGGAATAGTCTCCGTGGTGTCCAGGACCGTGGTGCCGCCCAGGGTGCAGACCACGGAGATCGTCACTTCGTCCTGGGCTCCGGCTGCTTCGCCGGTGTTGGTCTTGGTCACCACCAGCGTCCCGGGGGCAAAGGTATAAGTGTCAGTGACCGTGGCCGACGCCGTCGTGCCGGAAACAATGGTGACGGCGCCGGGGAGGATGGTGCTGACGGCGACGCTTTCATTGGACCCGTCCGTCGGTTCGGCGACGGTGCAGGTGGAACCTGCCGGGATGTCGTTGAACGTCTGCGACTGCGTTCCGGTGGCACCGGCGTCCACGTTGAAGGTGAACTGGTTGTCTGCGCCGCAGTCGATAGTGATGACCACGGCACCTTGGTTACCGGCGGCAGGACCGGCAATGGACTTGGTGACGGTCAGCGAGCCCACTTCGGTAAAGGCGGCGGCCGCCGTCGCATTGGAGCTAAGCTCCCGCGTAACCGCCAGGATCAGCTTCTGCGCGTTGTCCACACCCGGTGTTGCCGCGTCGTACAGGTAGACGTTGCCCGTCGGTACGGTGACCGCGGCCCGGGCCGTAATGTTTGCCGGTCCCGTAGCACCCGTATCGCTGCGCACCCAGAACTGCGTTCCGCTGGCCACGGGGCTGTTCAACGGAACGGTCCCGTCGGCGTCGGCGTAGAGGCTATATCCTTCATCGATCGTCACTTCAATCTCGTCCGCTTCTGACGTCACCGTGTGCGGTCCAGCGACTCCCGTCACAGGTGCTCCGGTAGTGGGCGGAGTGATGGCGATCGCCGGTGGGTCCGGCTCCTCCAGGGGACCGGCTGCGATGGTGTCGTTCACTATCCCGGCGACGGTCGAATAGAGATTGCTTTGCCGATTGAGGACAAACCCGTCCGTGAAGAACCAGATGGCAGCCTGCACAGCGGCGGCTTTGTTGTTGACGTTGCCCGCCGGCAGGTTGGTACTCGGATAGTACGTATTCAGGATCCGGTTGACGTATCCGATATTCGGGACGTTGGACTCATCCCAGCTGCCGTTTTCGTAACCGATGCTCACCCTCGTGGAGGTGCGCAGGTCAATGCAGTACATCTCGGCCGTGGTGGTGCCGCTGGCGTCCTGGGTGTTGATGATGCCGGCAAAGCTGACGTTTTCCGTCTGGTACCCGGCCGGAACACCGGCGGGATAGGCGTCAATGGGCCAGGTTTGCCCCAGGGGCGGCAACCCTCCCGACACCCTTGTCCCGGCGCCGAGCGACGTGACCACGATGTCCGTGTTCGCGTTGCTGGCAGGAGGCGCACCCAGAATAGGCCCGGGATCAGGGGCGGCCTGCGCGGGCAGCCCCAGCGGCAGCATCGCCAGGCCCAGCAGGAAAATCAGGAGGCTCCGAGAGCGGAACCTTCGGCTTCTGTCCCTGACGCGGCGTAGCTTGCGGGAACGGGTTGTCTGCTGGGTGCTCATAGCGGTCCTCGGGTGCGCGTGTCGGGCCGACCGCCCGGCGATGGTGAATCGCCAGACGCTGAACCACCCCGCGCCAGAGGCTAACGGTGCAGCCGCCCGTTCACCAGAGAGCCGGCCGCAACTCCTACCAGAGCGCCGGAACCGGGCCTACCAGCCGCTCGTGCAGAGCCAGTGCTGAACCGTCCGTCAGCGAGGCCACCTGGTCGACGACGACGCGCAGCCGGGCGCCGTCGTCGGGGGCGTCCCGCCAGTCGGCGGCGAACATCGGGTCCAGGTGCTTGTCCCCGGTAGCTGCCAGCTGGGCGACGAGGGCGGTGAGCACTTCGCGCTGGCGTTCGTAGAGCGGCTGGCGCTGGTCGGTGGTCATGACGAACGTGGTGGCCAGGCCCTTCATGACGGCAATTTCCAGCTGGGTCTCCTCGGGGACCACCATTTCGGCGTGGTACCGGGTCAGCGGATCGGTGCCGTAAATGCCGCGCGTGGCTTCCAGTGCACTGTTGCAGAACCGGCCGATCAGCTGGCTGGTCATGTCCTTCAGGGCGGCCATGGCGCGTCGGCTGCCGTCCGATTCGCGGACCCACACCTTGGTGGCTTCCAGCCGGGCAAGCGCCGCATCGATGGCGGCAGGTTCCGCACCGGGCAGGTACCACTGCTGGGTGTAGCCGACCACCCGGGCACGCTGGTCCGGGTTGTCCAGCCACTTGAGCTGGACATGGCCGGCCACAATCGCGTCCTCAACGTCGTGCACGGAGTAGGAAATGTCGTCCGCCAGGTCCATCACCTGCGCTTCCAGGCAGGAGCGTCCCTCCGGCGCGCCGTCACGCAGCCAGGTGAAGACGGGCAGGTCATCCTCGTACACACCGAACTTGGTGGTGCGATGCCCGTTCACCAGCGGAGCATTGGCAATGGACCACGGGTACTTGGTGGCGGCATCCAGGCTGGCGCGGGTGAGGTTCAGGCCCGCGGGCGTGCCGTCGGGGGCAATGATCTTCGGCTCGAGGCGGGTCAGCAGCCGCAGCGTCTGGGCGTTGCCCTCGAAGCCGCCGATGGCATGGGCAATGTCGTTCAGCGCGGTCTCGCCGTTGTGGCCGAAGGGCGGGTGCCCCAGGTCATGGGAGAGGCAGGCGGCGTCGACGACGTCGGGGTCGCAGCCGAGCGCGTTGCCCAGCTCCCGGCCCACCTGGGCCACTTCGAGGCTGTGCGTCAGGCGGGTGCGGACAAAGTCGTCCGTGTCCGGGGCGACCACCTGGGTCTTGGCACCCAGCCGGCGCAGCGCGGAGGAATGGAGCACCCGCGCGCGGTCACGTCCGAACTGCGTTCGGTTGGTGTTTTTCGCCGGTTCCGTAACCCATCGGGCCAGATCGACTTCGGTATAGCCTGCGGTGGAGACTGCCTGCGGGAAGGTCATGGGGTGCTTTAGCCGCCTGATACGTCGAGTTCGGCTGCCGAAATGATGGACTTCTGGGCGGCGTTGAGTTCCCGCCCGTCCAGCCAGCCTTCCGGCAGCGCTGTCTTTTTGGGTGTTCCGGCCCGTCCGCGCGGGCCCTCGGCGTCTGTGCCGGGGTAGGGTGCGTCGGGGTCCAGCTGGTCCAGCAGTTCACGGAGGACCGCCAGGGACGGTACCGTCGCCAGTTTAGCGCGGAGGTCTCCCCCGACTACGTAGCCCTTGAAGTACCAGGCCATGTGCTTGCGGATGTCGCGCAGGGCAATCACTTCGTCGCCGAAGGTCTCCACCAGCAGTTCGGCATGCCGGTACACACTTTCGGAAACCTGCTTCAAACCGGGCCGGTGCCGCTCGGTGCTTCCCTCGAAAGCCGCTTCCAGGTCACCGAAGAGCCACGGGCGGCCCTGGCAGCCGCGTCCGATGACGACGCCGTCCACGCCGGTCTCGCGCACCATGCGGATGGCGTCCTCGGCGGACCAGATGTCCCCGTTGCCCAGGACGTTCATGTCCGGCAGGGCTTCGCGCAGTTCCGCGATGGCGGACCAGTCGGCCTTGCCCGAGTAGAACTGCGACGCCGTGCGTCCGTGCAGCGTCACGGCTGCCACGCCGGAGTCACGGGCGATCTTCCCGGCGTCGAGGAAGGTCAGGTGGTCCTCGTCGATGCCCTTGCGCATCTTGATGGTCAGCGGCACGTTGCCCCGGGAAGCTTCCTTCACCGCCGTCTGGACGATGGCGGTGAACAGGTCCAGCTTCCACGGCAGGGCCGAACCTCCACCCTTGCGGGTGACCTTGGGGACCGGGCAGCCGAAGTTCAGGTCAATGTGGTCGGCGCGGTCCTCCTCGACCAGGAGGCGGACGGCCGCACCGACAGTCTTGGGATCGACGCCGTAGAGCTGGACGGAGCGGACCTTTTCGTCGTCGTCGTGCTTGATGATCCGCATGGATTCCGGCGAGCGTTCCACGAGGGCCCGGGAGGTGACCATTTCAGTCACGTACAGCCCTCCCCCGTATTCACGGCAGAGCCGGCGGAAGGCCTTGTTGGTGATGCCGGCCATGGGTGCCAGGATCACCGGGGTGTCCACGGTGATCGGGCCTAATTGCAGCGGGGGAAGCTCTAGCTTGAGTTCCGGAGATAAAACAGTCACCCCACCATTCTCGCAAGCCGATGCAAATCCTGTGCAGTGTGCCCCCGGCCGCGGGCCCGGCGCCGTCCCCTCGGCATCTAAGATCGAAGGGACAGCAGTTCCCTTCCGCCTAAGGATCCATTTCCCCATGCCACGCGAATCCGGCACCAAGCGCGCCATCCTCGACGCCGCCCTGGAACTTGCCGCCGCCAACGGCATCTCCGGGACCACCATGGATGACGTGGCGGAACAGGCCGGCGTGGCCAAGGGCAGCCTGTACTACAACTTCTCCTCCAAGGACAAGCTTTTCGAGAAGCTGCTGCTGGAGGGCGTAGGCACCCTGACGGAGTGCCTGCGGACGGCACGCAGCGGCCTCACCGGCTGGAACGCCATCGAGTCGATGGTCCGCGCCCTGCTGGAGCTGCTGTCCGAGAACCGGGACCTGGCCAAGCTAATGGCCGCGGAAATCCTCCGCACGGACCGCTCCTGGCAGCACTCCCTCCACTTACTTCGCCAGGAAGCACTGGCCGAGTTCGTGGAACCCATCCGGCAGACAGGCGGAGCGTCGGATCTGCCGGACGGCAGCCCGGACCGCCTCACGCTGATTGCCGGCAGCGTTTTCGGTGCCACCCTGATGGGGGCGCTGGACTGGCTCGTGTTCAATCCGGAGCGTTCCGTCGAGGACGTCGCGGGATCCGTGCTCTACGCGCTGTCCGGCCGGCTGAACTCCTGACGCAGAACTCCTGACGCCACGCACAAAAGAGGCGGCCCCCGCAGTGCGCGGGGACCGCCTCTTTTCGTTCGAAAGGCTAGTCGCTGAGGATCAGCGTTTCGCTGCCGACCTGCCGGGCCACGCCCGCCTTGATCAGCGGTTCCAGCGCCCGGACCACGGCGGTCATGGACTCGTCCACTTCCAACTGCACCGGGTACTGGTAGGCAAGCATGGCCACCAGGGACTCCACCGCGGCCTGCGCCTCGTCGAGATCCAGGGTGGTGTCGTACCCCACCAGCACATCAGCGGGTTCGTCGGTGCGTTCCTGCGTGTAGCTCACGGCGAAGGCGGCGATCTTCCCGCCGTCCTTCTTCGGCCTGTCCCGCAGGACGACGGCACCGGAGGCTCCGGTGGCGTCGTTCAGCAGCATCTGCTGGGCCTTGCCGAGGGTCATCTCGGCGCGGTCCCACTCATGCACGGCGTTGTAGAACTGCGTGACTGCCTGCGTGAGCTCCACCGAGCCGGTGGCTGCCTCGTCCAGCTGGGGTCCGTCGTCGGTGAACACGGGCAGCTTCAGCTTGCCCGGTTCCACCAGCACCACGCAGGAGCGCTGGATGGGGGTGAGCCCGGCGGCTTCGGCGAACGCGGCGCCCGGGGTGCCCGGCTCGACCTTCGCGCGGAGCTTGGTCACGCCCGACGGCGCCGACTCGGCTTCCTTGCGCAGCATGTCCAGCAGGGTGGTGCCGAGTCCGGTACGCCGGTTTTCCCGGGCCACCTCAACGTAGGCCCACAGGCGGTCCGGATGCAGGCTCGTCTCGTAGACGACGCCGGCGGCCACCGGAATGCCGTCGTCTTCGGCCACGATGCAGCGGCTCCACGGCTCGTTGGAGGAGGGACGCAGTACGGCACGGAACTGTCCGGCCTGCGTGCTCTCCGGATCGCCCCAGAGCTGGTTCAGCTTGAGGTCATCATCTTCACGCCATTCGCGGAATGAAAGTGCCATTACGCGCCGATCAGCCGTTCAGCCAGGTAGCCCTGGACCTTGTCCAGGCTCACGCGCTCCTGCGCCATGGTGTCGCGCTCGCGCACGGTCACCGCCTGATCCTCGAGCGTGTCGAAGTCGACGGTGATGCAGAACGGGGTGCCGATTTCGTCCTGGCGGCGGTACCGGCGGCCAATGGCGCCGGCGTCGTCAAAGTCGATGTTCCAGTTGCGGCGCAGCTGCGCGGCGAGGTCCTTGGCCTTGGGCGAAAGGTCCTCGTTGCGGCTCAGCGGCAGCACGGCGGCCTTGACCGGGGCCAGGCGCGGATCCAGCTTCAGGACGGTGCGCTTGTCGACGCCGCCCTTCGCATTGGGTGCCTCGTCCTCGGTGTAGGAATCCACCAGGAACGCCATGAAGGAACGGGTCAGGCCGGCGGCGGGCTCGATCACGTACGGGGTGAAGCGCTCGTTCGTGGCCTGGTTGAAGTAGCTCAGGTCCGTGCCGGAGTGCTTGGAGTGCGTGCCGAGGTCGAAATCGGTGCGGTTGGCGATGCCCTCAAGCTCGCCCCACTCGGAGCCGGCGAAACCGAAGCGGTATTCGACGTCGGTGGTGCCCTTGGAGTAGTGGCTGAGCTTCTCCAGCGGGTGCTCGAACAGGCGCAGGTTCTCCGGGTTGATGCCCAGTTCGGTGTACCAGTTGAACCGGTTTTCGATCCAGTACTTGTGCCATTCCTCATCCGTGCCCGGCTCGACGAAGAATTCCATTTCCATCTGCTCGAACTCACGCGTACGGAAAATGAAGTTGCCCGGCGTGATTTCGTTGCGGAAGCTCTTGCCGATCTGGCCGATGCCGAACGGCGGCTTCTTCCGCGAGGTGGTCAGCACGTTGTTGAAGTTCACGAAGATGCCCTGCGCCGTTTCGGGGCGCAGGTAGTGCATGCCTTCTTCGTTGGCCACCGGGCCGAGGAAGGTCTTGAGCAGGCCGGAGAATTCCTGCGGCTCGGTCCACTGGCCCTTGGTGCCGCAGTTGGCGCAGGCAATGTCGGCCAGCCCGTTTTCGGGGGCGTGGCCCTTCTTTTCCTCGTAGGCCTCTTCGAGGTGGTCGGCACGGTAGCGCTTGTGGCAGCTCAGGCATTCCACCAGCGGATCCGAGAACACCTCCACGTGGCCGGAGGCCTCCCAGACCTGGCGCGGCAGGATGACGGCGGAATCCAGCCCCACGACGTCGTCGCGTCCGCGGACCATGTGCTGCCACCACTGCTTCTTGATGTTTTCCTTGAGTTCGACACCCAGGGGGCCGTAATCCCATGCGGACCGGGACCCGCCGTAAATCTCTCCCGACTGGAAGACAAACCCCCTGCGCTTGGCGAGGGAGATGATGGGATCCAGCTTGGATTTGGTCGAAGCCATGGAATGGTACCGCCGTTCTTTTCGTGTCTAGAGGGCCGCTGGGTGCGGTCCTCTTGTGGTCCCTTGGGCATTCTGCACCACCGCCGATTGGGTGCGCGGGAGTCCGCCGCCGGGCAAAGCTACAACTACCAGCTTAAGGCGGGGACGCCCCGCTCACCTACCGGACCGCCGGGCTGCGGCGTTTCGGGTCAGCGCAGGGTGCTCTGCGTCCGGGGCTTTCCGGGACGACGACGGCGGAACGGGCCACCGCCGGGCATGTTCCACGGCAGCGTGGCCAGCACAATGGCGAGCAGGGTGAGCAGGGTACCGAGCACGGTTGCCGCCACTACAACGCTGCCCGGTGCGGGGAAGACAATGTCCAGCAGCAGCGAGCCGATCAGCTGCCCGCCGATCAGCCCGAGGCTGGTCAGCAGGACGCCCAGGCTGCGGACCAGCAGGGCGCCGACGCCGATGAAGATGCAGCCCAGCGGCCCGCCGAGGTACAGCCACCATTCGCCGGGCAGCGGATTGCCCGGGCCCGAGACGGCAACCTTGATCCCCCACATCACGGCCAGCAGGACGGTGCCGGAGATGAAGTTCACCAGTGTGGCGGTGATCGGCGTGCCGTAGTGCATGCCCGTGGTGCCGTTCATGGCCTGCTGGAAACTCATCAGCATGCCGGCGGTCAGGGGCAGCAGCACCGGCAGGAGCCATTCGGACGGCTCTCCCCCGGCACCGAGCTTCGGACTGACGGCCCAGGCGACGGCGGCGATGGTCAGCACCGCGCCCACCACACGCATCACGGTCAGCGCCTTCTTGCCGGCCGGGCCAATGCCGAGCCGGTCCACCACCAGCCCGGTGAGGGTCTGTCCGGCGACGGCGGCAACGGTAAACACCGCCACGCCCAGGACTGCCACGGTGAGGGTCTGGGAGAGCACGAAGTAGCCGCCGATCATGCCGGCCAGGACGTAGTAGCGCGGGAACCGCCGCTCCCGCAGCGAGGGAATCAGCTGCCCGGCACCGGCGCGGCCGCGGGGCAGCGCCAGGCTGATGGCGGTCATGACCGCCAGCCCCACCAGGAAGCTGACCAGCGCGGCGGCCAGGCCGTCATCGAGCCGCTCCCCCAGGGCCCCGTTGACGCGGGCCTGGGACGGGATGGCAACTCCGGCAAGCAGGGACAGGGGCAGACCGATCAGCGGGGACATCCGCACAGCGTTTGGCACCCGACTACCCTACCGCTCCGGGCAGCAGGGACCGGCAGGGCGGGGACGGGGCCGGAAAGTCGGGCAGAATGGAGGCATGAGTTCCTCCGATGCCCAAGACCTTCCCATCCGCAACGACATGATCCGCCTGGGCCAGCTGCTCAAGCTTGCCAACCTGGCCGAGGACGGGATCCAGGCCAAACAGCTGATCGAAGACGGCCTGGTCCAGGTCAACGGCGACATTGAAGAGCGCCGCGGCCGCCAGCTGCACGCCGGCGACCTGGTCTCCGTCAACGGCGAGACCGTGCGGATTACCCGCGAAGGCTAGCTCGTCCGGGTTCCGGCGCGCAGCACCGTGTGCGTCAGGAACTCCTTCACGTGGCCCAGCTCCTGCATATTGATGCCGTGGCCCATGTTCGAGTAGAGGATCTTGGTCAGCGCGGTGTGGGCATTGAGCCAGGCGTGCGTATACTCGATCCGCGGTGCGTCGATGACCGGGTCCGCCTGGTCCCGGCCCCAGAAGAACTGCATGCCGCCCGGCTTGAGTTCGTCGTCGTGGAAGAACGGGTTGTCCTGCGACGGGACCACGAAACCGGAGAGCCCGACGACGGCGGCAAAGTCCCGCGGGCGGTGCCGCAGCAGGGTGGTGGCCACGGCCATGCCCATCGAAAAGCCCAGCAGGCTCACACTGGTGTGATTGTCCCGAACGGTGTCGAGCCATGCGGCGACGTCCGCCACGGACTCCACGACGGCGTCCACCGAGTAGTCCGCGTCGCTCATCAGCGGGAACCAGGTGTAGCCCGGGCCGGAGGCCTGCGGTGCCCGGACCGAGGCGATTGTGAAGTCTTCGGGCAGGTGGTCCGCCAGTCCCATGAGGTCCTCCTCATTGGCCAGATACCCGTGAAAGAGCACCAGCAGCGGCGTTCCTGCCCGCTCAGCTTCGGGTTTTGACCAGAGGACAACGGGATTCCATGCGGGGTTTGTCATGGTTTTATTCTGGCATGCGGGAACCTACGGTCGCGTAGCCAAGGGCCCGTTTGCAAGTATTGACCGGTGAGTACAAATTCCCTCCCCGAAGCCGCTCCTTCTCCCGTATCCCAGCAGGTCCAGCCTCCGCTGCACCTCTGGTCCCGGTTCGTGGCCATGGGGGATTCCTTCACCGAAGGCATTGGCGATCCCAACCCGGACAGTCCAGGCGGCAACCGGGGCTGGGCGGACCGGGTGGCGGAGGAACTGGCGTCCGGACAGCCCGATTTTGCCTACGCTAACCTGGCCATCCGCGGGCGGCTGCTGAACCAGATCATCGACGAGCAGCTGGAACCGGCCCTGGCCCTGAAACCGGATCTGGTCACCATCTGCGCCGGCGGCAATGACGTGATCCGCCCCGGCGGCGACCCGGACCGCCTTGCCGAACGTATGGACAGTGCCGTTGCCCGGCTGCGCGGAACCGGTGCCGGGGTTGTGCTGTTCACCGGACCGGACCTCGGGAGCACTCCCGTGCTGGGCAGTGTCCGCGGACGGGCGGCAATCTACAACGAAAACCTGCGGACCGTGGCGCAACGGCATGGCGCAATCATTGCCGACATGTGGGCGCTGCGTGAGCTGAATGATCCGCAGATGTGGGCTCCGGACCGACTGCACTTCTCTCCGCTGGGACACCACACCATTGCCGCCATGGTGCTGGACACCCTGCAGGTGCCGCATTCGCTGCAGCCGCTGGAAACCAAGCCGCTGCCTGCCAAGAAATGGCGCACGGCCCGCTCCGAAGACATGGTCTGGGCCCGCGAGTTCCTGTTCCCCTGGGTGGTCCGCCGGGTGCGGCACCAGTCCTCTGGTGACGGGATCTCCGCCAAGCGCCCCGAGGCCGGCCCGATGTTCGGCCGGCGGATGCCGCAGGGATCTGCCGACTAGGAAACCGCTTCTCAGGCACTGCCGGCCCGGTGCGGGCTCCGGCGCCCGGCCCGGCTCCTGCCGATCCGAAGTCCTGCCCAGAAAGCCGCCGTCAGCAGTCCGAGGACGGCAAGGAGGAAGCCGAGCTGCATGGTTCCGGTGACCAGTATCGGGCTTCCCAGCCCTCCGGTGCCTTCCGGCAGCGGGCCGTAAGCAAACCAGCCAAAGGATTTCGGCCCGGGAGTAGCTACTGCCAGCACGATGCCGGTGACAATCAGTGCCGCTGCGATCACGGGCACGGCAACGGCAGCAAGAAGCCGTACCCGCCGGCTGGAACCTCGTTCCTCGCTCATGGCGCCACGCTAGCGTACTCCGCCGCGCTTGGTCAGGACCCGCCGGCCTGCTGCGCCTGGTCGGTTTTCTCGGCCTGCTCAATCAGGTTCGCCAGATGGAAGGCCCACCCTTCGCGGTGGGCTGCCGAAAGCTCCGCGCCGACACCGGCGTCGAGCGCCGCAAAGCCGCTCTCGGTCACTGCTATCCCGGTGGTATCTATCTCATCGGTCAGTTCGAAACTGACCACTGTGTGGGCGCCCCATTCGGGTGCGGTCCAGCGGAAGGAGAGCAACCTGCCCGGGGCGACGGCCAGCACCGTGCCGGTGGCGGTGTGCTCCACCCCGTCCTCGCTCCACCGCTCTTTCAGGGGTGCCCCCGGGTGCGGGGCGAAGTCCATGTCCGGCCACCAGGACGCCCGGTTATCCACGAGTACGTGCCAGAGTACCTCCGGGGTGCACTGCGCCCGGCCGGAGAGGGAGATCCGATCTGCCATGGGGAATGTTCTCCCATGAATTGCCGCGGCGGGCAAGGGGTAGACCCCTGTCGTCCGCCGAACGGGCTTGGTATAACTGCGGATATCCCGCTGCAGTTCCTCCGAAAGAGGTGGCCCTCATGCCTGCTGCACCCGACCGCTTTCCTGCAGGTTCCCCCTGCTGGGCGGATCTGACCTCCTCCGATCCTGCCCGGGCCCGGGAGTTCTATGCCGGTCTGCTCGGCTGGGACACCGTGGACCTGGGCAGGGAATCCGGTCATTACCTCCATTTCCGGCACAACGGGGACGTGGTGGCCGGCATGATGCAGAACCCGCCGGAGACCACGTTCCCGGATTTCTGGACCGTGTACCTTGCCTCCGACGACGCCGGTGCCACAGCCGATTCCGCTGCCGCCGCCGGAGGGCAGGTGCTGCTGGACCCGGCGCGCGCCCTGGACCAGGGCACGGTGGCGGTGCTCGGCGACCCCACCGGAGCGGCCATCGGTGTCTGGCAGCCGGATACCCTCCGGGGATTCGCGCGGATCAATGAGACCCGGGCACCGGTCTGGTACGAGCTCATGACCAATAACTATCCGGCGGCCCTGGAGTTTTACCGGAACGTGTTCGGCTGGGAAACGGCGGTCCTCTCAGACACCAGCGAGTTCCGCTATTCGACGCTGCGGAGCAACGGCCGTCCGGTGGCCGGGGTGATGGATGCCGCCGGGGAACTGCCGGAGGACATCCCCTCCCACTGGGAGATCTACTTCGGCCATGCGGATATTGACGCCGCGGCCGAGCAGGCGGAGCAGCTGGGTGGATCGGTATTGAGCGTGCCGGAGGATTCCGACTACGGGCGGATGGTCCAGCTGGCCGACCCTACCGGAGCAGCTTTTTGGCTGATGGAGGCCCCGGACGCTTGAGCGTCCTACCCGAACACCTCCCGCTTCAAAGTGCCGGAAATCTCCCGGACGCTGGTCAGGAACCCGTCATGCCCGATGGGTGCCCGGATGTGGTGGACGGAGGTTTCCCGGGGCAGGGCTGCCGCCAGGTCCGCCGACTGACGGGGAAAGTAGAGCCGGTCCGATTCCACCGCGGCAATAAAGAAGTCCGCCGCCGTGCCTGCGAGCGCCGCACGCAGGGATCCCCGGCCCCGGGCGACGTCGTGGCTGACCAGCGCCTCGGTCAGGACCAGATAGCTGTTGGCGTCGAATCTTCCGGCCAGCTTCCGGGCCTGGTGGTCCAGGTAGCTCTCCACGGAGTACCGGCCCCGCCCGGCCGGCAGCATGGCGCCAAACGGATCTTCGGCTCCCTGCGGGGTGCGCCCGAACCGGTATTCCAGTTCCGGCTCGGACCGGTAGGTGATGTGCGCAATCCGGCGGGCGAGGCCGAGCCCGGCCAGCGGAGGCGTGCCGTTGTAATAGTCCCCTCCGCTGAAATCCGGATCCAGCCGGATAGCGGCCAGCTGCGCCTGGGCAAACGCGATCTGTTCCGCCGTGCTGGCTGCGGTCGCCGCGATCACCCCGCAGTGCAGCACCCGGTCCGGCTCGGTGACCGCCCATTCCAGCGCCCGCGCTCCCCCGAGCGAGCCGCCCAGCACGGCATGCCAGCGCGTAACGCCCAGTTGGTCAGCCAGCCGCGCCTCCGCCCGGACGGAATCCCGGACGGTGACGAACGGAAACCGGGATCCCCAGGCCAGTCCGTCCGGATCGGCGGAGGCAGGTCCGGTGGAACCGTAGCAGCCGCCGAGCATGTTGGCCGAGACCACGAAGTACCGGTTAGTGTCCACGGTCCGGCCCGGGCCCACCAGTTCCTCCCACCAGCCCGGTTCGGTGCTGCTGCCCCGGGCCACATGGCTGCTGCCGGTCAGCGCATGCGGGACCAGCACCGCGTTGCCGGCATCCGGGTCCAATTGCCCCCACGTCTCGTAGGCCAAGACGACGTCGGGCAGGTACCCGCCCGTTTCCAGTTCCAGTCCGCCGATGGAGGCGTACTGCAGCACCCCGTCGGCGGGGTGCTGCAGCGGGGACACCGTCAGCGGCTCATGCCGGGATGCCGGGCGCCGGGTCACGGAGGCTATGCTCCCTTGGCAGCCCGGAACCCTGCGTCGAGGTCCGCGAGGATGTCATCGATGTGCTCGATGCCCACCGAGAGCCGGACCAGCCCCGGGCTGACCCCCGCGGCCAGCTGCGCTTCGGCACCAAGCTGGCTGTGGGTGGTCGACGCCGGATGGATCACCAGGGAACGCACATCGCCGACATTCGCCACATGGGAATGCAGTTCCAGGCCGTCCACGAAGCGTTTACCGGCATCGATGCCGCCCTCGATCTCGAAGGAGACAATGGCGCCGGTGCCGCGCGGCCCGTATTTGCGGCCGCGCTCAAACCACGGACTGGACTCCAGGCCCGCGTACGCCACCGACACGACGTCGTCGTGGCCTTCCAGCCAGTTCGCTACGGCGACGGCGTTGGATACGTGCCGCTCCAGCCGCAGGCTCAGCGTTTCCAGTCCCTGGGCGATCAGGAACGCGTTGAACGGCGATACCGCGGACCCGAGGTCCCGCAGCAGCTGGACCCGGGCCTTGAGGATGAACGCCAGGTTGGCCCCGAGGGACCCGTTGACGCCCAGGTCCCTCGCGTAGACGAGACCGTTGTAGCTTTCGTCCGGGGTGTTGAACCCGGGGAACTTCTCCGGATCCGCGGCGAAGTCGAAGTTGCCCGAGTCGACGATGACGCCGGCAATGGCCGTCCCGTGCCCGCCGAGGTATTTCGTGGCCGAGTGGACCACGATGTCGGCTCCCCATTCGATGGGACGGATGAGGTACGGCGTCGACAGGGTGTTGTCCACGATCAGCGGTACACCTGCCTCATGGGCCACGGCGCTGATGCCTTCCAGGTCCAGGACATCCTGGCGGGGGTTGGAAACCACCTCGCCGAAGAAGGCCTTGGTGTTGGGCCGGACGGCGTCGCGCCAGTGGTCAAGGTTGTCCGGGTCCTGCACGAACGTGGTCTCAATGCCGAACCGTTTCAGGGTGTGCTTCAGGAGGTTGTAGGTCCCCCCGTAGAGGCTGGGGCTGGCGACCACGTGGTCGCCGGCCTGCGCCAGGTTCAGCAGCGCGAAGGTTTCGGCCGCCTGTCCGGATGCCAGCAGCAGGGCGCCGACGCCGCCCTCGAGGGAGGCGATCCGGTTTTCCACCGCTTCCTGGGTGGGGTTGCCGATCCTGGTGTAGATCGGTTCCAGTTCGGCCAGGGCAAACCGGTTCGCGGCGGCCTCTGCACTCGGAAAAACGAAGGACGTGGTCTGGTAGATCGGCAGGGCACGTGCACCGGTGACGGCGTCGGGCTCCTGGCCTACGTGGATCTGGCGGGTTTCAAATGACCAATCTGCACTCATGATGCTCCCTCAAACCAGGGGCCGCACAACGCCGCCGGGGTGCACCCGGGTACGCCGGATGTCCGGTGGGGTCGTGGGACCCGCGCTTGCCGGACGCCCGTTTGGCGTACGGCCAGGTCTTCACCCGGGGCACCCCACCGCGGTTGGAGGGTTGCCGGCCAGCAAGCCGGGGCTATCTGCTGGCACTCATGACCTGCACCTATGGAAACCGATATGCGGCCGTCGCGCAACCTCTATGACGCTCCATGAAAATACGGAGTGTTGTGGCGCCGGACCGGGGCTGCGCCGCGGAAGTTTCCGCACTTAGGCCGCCCTTGGTCGAGACGGGTATCACAACGTGCCACAATGGGCCGCATGCGCTTGGACCATGTTTCTTATGCCTGTGAATCCGACGGTCTTTTGGCCACTACCGAGAGGATTGCTGCTGCTCTCGGCGCCGATTTCGTGAAGGGTGGAGTCCACCCCCGATTCGGTACCCGCAATATGATCCTGCCCCTGGCCAACAACCAGTACGTCGAGGTGGTGGAGGTCCTGAACCACCCGGCGTCGGACAAGGCGCCGTTCGGCCAGGCCGTGCGCCAGCGCTCGGAATGCGGCGGCGGCTGGATGGGCTGGTGCGTTGCCGTGGATGACCTCACCCCCTTTGAGGAACGGCTCGGCCGGGCATCCGTGCCGGGCAACCGCAAATTCCCCGACGGCCAGGAGCTGACCTGGCGGCAGATCGGCATCAACGGACTGATCGCAGACCCGCAGGTGCCCTACCTGCTGCGCTGGGACGACGGCACGGAGGAACTGCACCCTTCCAACGCGCTTCCCGGCATGCCCGGATCAGTCAAGCTCAAGTCCCTGACCATCGCCGGGTCCGCAGCGCGGGTCACGGATTGGCTGGGCCATCCGGTGGAGAAGCCGCTGGAGAACGTGGATGTCACGTGGATTGCGCCCGCCGGCACTCCGGGCATCATGTCCGTCACCTTCGACACCGCGAACGGTCCGGTCGAGATCTAGTTCCGGGGCCGGGGCCGGGGCCGGGGCTTCGCCCGGATTCCTGCGGTATGTCCGGATTCCTGCGGCATGTCCCCGCAGTGTGTCCGGACCCCCGCGGCATGTCCGGATTCCTGCGATATGTCCCCACACGATGTCCGGACCCCGCGGCATGTCCCCAAACCATGTCCGGACCCCCGCGATATGTCCGGATTCCTGCACCGCGCGGCGCAGGAATTGTCACAAACTGCGGGGATTGCGACAAACCGCAGGGCTTTTCCAAGCCGAGGCACCGGAGGGTTGTCCACAATCGGGAGGCATACCCTCGCGGGTCCGCTGTTACCCATCCACCTTTGAGTCCATGGATCCGGAGCTCATTTTCACAGCCGATGCTGAGGCCCACGGTACTGACCGCCGTGCCTTGGCCTCGAGCTGCCGGTCCGGTCAGTTGATCCGCCTCCGCCGCGGCGTCTATATGCAGGCGGATGAGTGGCAAAGCCTTTCTCCCTGGGACCAGCAACGGCTCCGGATCCGGGCAGCCGTGGAACAGGGGCACGGTCAGCGCATCCTTATCCAGCAATCTGCTGCCGTCATGTGGGGGCTGCCCGTCATTGGTAACTCTGCCGAGGTTCTGCTGTTGGCCAACCCTCCCCTTCATGGCCAGCGCCGTGGCGGGCTCCACTGGGTGGAGCGTCAGCTGTTGGAACCGGTCACTGTTGTGGAAGAGGTGCCCCTGACATCTCGGCCGCAGACCGTTCTGGACATGGCTGCCTATCTCCCTTTCGAGCACGCGGTTCCCTCCATGGACCACGTGCTGCGGCCGGATCCTGTTCTCGGTTTGCCTCCCCTGGGAAAGGACCATCTGCGGGAAACAGCAGAGAACCTGCCCAGTCAGGTAAAGCGACTGCGGGCCTTACAGGTAATCGACTTCGCCGATGCGCGCTCTGAGTCTGCCGGCGAGTCCTATTCCCGGGCCGTGATTCACACACCGTTTCCTTCCGCCCGAGCTCCAGCAACAATTCAATACCTCGGCCGGCCGCTTCCGGGTCGACTTTTATTGGCGTGAGCAGAGGCTCGTTGGGGAGTTTGACGGCGCGGTGAAATACGGTCGGGGCGATGCAGCCGTTGCCCCTTCCTGGGACACACTGCGCCAGGAGAAACGGCGCGAAGATGCCATCCGTGCAACAGGGGTTAGTTTTGTTCGCTGGTCTTGGGAAGATATCGCAAAAGAGGCACGGCACCCGGAGTCCTTGGTGCAGCGCTTGGTCCGCGCTGGTCTCCCCCGTTCCCGGCGCCGCCGATTTCCTTCCGGGTTGTCCGGATACCAGCGGTTTGTGGCAATCCCTGCTCCGCGCGCTGCGGGAATCCGGACAATCTGCAGGGATTCGGACAAACTGGAGGAAAAGCAGGCTCAGGACCCAGAGGCACGGACAAGCCGCCCGTTGAGCCCTTTCACCGTGCCGGCGTCGATCTTCAGCACTGCCCGGTCATAGGTCAGCAGCCCGTTGACCTCGTCCTCAACGTCGGTGAGCTGGGTGTACACGGTGGCGGCCAGGCCGCGGGCCACCGCCGGTTCGATCTGCCGGGTATGCAGGCGGATATAGGCACGCCGCAGATCCCGCTTGGACCGGAACATCCGGTAGCCGAACTCCCTGTCGTTGAACGTGTGCCCGGGGATCCGCAGGCCGTAGCCGCCGTATTCGGACAGGACCACCGCACGCCGGCCCCGCTGCCAGGCCTTCCGCAGCCGGAACGGCACGAAGTACACATGCACGCTCTTGAGGTCTCCGCCGCCTTGGTCATGCCAGCCGCTGGCGTGGTCGATGATCCGGGTCGGATCAAGGCCGCGGAGCTCCTGCGCGAGGGCGTTGGCGTCGAACTGGCCCCAGCCTTCGTTGAACGGCACCCACACGGCGATCGACGGGCTGCTGCCCAGCAGCTCCACGGTGCCGTGCAGTTCGCGGCGGAACTCCTCCCGACCCTGCGCGTCCGCCCGCCCAAAGGCGAGATAGGCATTGTCTGAGCGGTGGGGGGCGCCGACTGCAGGAGCGCTCACCACGGAGTGCCGGTAGGTGGTGCCGCCGTTCACCAGGTCCTGCCAGACCAGGATCCCCAGCCGGTCACAGTGGTAGTACCAGCGCAGGGGTTCGATCTTGATGTGCTTGCGCAGCATCGTGAAGCCCAGCTCCTTCGCGGCGCCGATATCGAAGGCCAGTGCCTCATCCGAGGGGGCCGTATACAACCCGTCCGGCCAGTACCCCTGGTCCAGCAGTCCTGCATGGAAGTAGGGGGCGCCGTTCAGCAGCAGCCGCTGGTGACCCTGCGGATCCGGGCCCATGCCCACGGTCCGCAGGCCGGTGTAGCTCCGGACCCGGTCGATTTCCTCATCTCCGGAGAGCAGCCGGATGTCGAGGTCATAGAGGAAGGGATCCTCCGGAGTCCACAGGTGCGGATCGGGAACCGGAATCCGCACCGTCCGGCCCGGCCCGGCGTCTGCCTGCGCTACGGTCCTGCCGGCGGTACTTACGGTGATTTCGGCCCGCAGGCCGGGCGGGGCGAAAGTTCCGGCCCTCCCCGTGTCGCTGTCCGTGTCGCTGACCGCGCCGGCACCGGCACTGGCACTGGCACTGGCGTCGGCGCTGAGCAGGATGGTGGCGGTGACGGAGCTAAGGTCCGGCACCAGGACCAGCCGGGAAATGCTGGTCCGCGGCACGGATTCCAGCCACACGGTCTGCCAGATCCCCGACTGGGCCGTGTACCAGATACCGCCGCGGTTCAGCTTCTGCTTGCCGCGGCTGTGGTACCCCGTATCACTGGTGTCGCGTACCCGGACGACAATCTCGTGTTCGGTGGGCTCCTGCCCCGTCTCACCTGCCGGCTGCGAACGGCTCGCCAACGCGTCCGTGATGTCGAGGGAAAACGGAAGGTAGCCGCCGTCGTGCCCGCCTACCGGAATACCGTTGACCGCCACTGTGCAGCTGGAATCGACGGCGCCGAAATGCAGCAGTACCCGCTCCCCCGCAAATCCGGCGGGCAGCCGGACAGTGCGCCGGTACCACAGCGCCTGGCCCGGCTTCAGCTGCCGGTTCACGCCGGACAGTGCCGCTTCCGGGGAGAACGGCACCAGGATGCGTCCGTCCCAGGTGCCGTCTGCGGGTGGTTGATTCCGGCCGGCGTCGGTGATTGCGTACTCCCAGTAACCGTTGAGGTTCAGGTAGCTGTCGCGCACCAGCTGCGGGCGGGGGTATTCCTGCAGGACGGAGCCGGGGTCCAGGGCTGCACCCCATCGGGTCATCAGTGTCACCGGGCCATCTTATGTGCCGCCGTTCAGTCCCCGATCCCGATGGCCGAACCGAACAGGGCAAACCCGACAAAGCCGGCAATGTCCACCAGAGCATGCGCGATCACGAGCGGCATGACCCGACGCGTCTTGGTGTAGACATAGCCGAAGAGCAGACCCATCAGGAAGTTTCCAATACCGGGGCCGATCCCCTGGTACAGGTGGTAGCTGGCCCGGATCAGGGCGCTGGTGAGAATAATCGCCGGTGTTCCCCAGCCCAGCTGCCGCAGCCGCAGGAACAGGTAGCCCACCACAATGACTTCCTCCAGCACGGCATGCCGCATGGCCGAGAGGATCAGCACCGGCAGTGTCCACCAGTAGGTATCCAGGGCTGCCGGCACCAGTGCGGTGGTGATGCCGAGCGCCCGTCCGGCAGCGTAGACACCCAGCGTGCCGACGCCGATGACCGCCGCCAGGGCAACCCCCAGGCCGAAGTCGCGGAGCGGTCGAGCGAAGGCGAACCCGATCCGGCGGAACGCGGACTTTCCGGGTTCGGTCAGCAGGAACAGGACCAGCGCTACCGGCAGGAGAGAAAAGAAGATTCCCAGCAGCTGGTACACCAGGTCGAAGTACGGCCGCTCGTCGAGGACGGGATTCAACGTGGTGGTCTGGTCGCCCAGCGGAGCCTCGGTGGCCTTTTCGATGAGTTCGACGACGGCGTAGACCCCCGACCGGCCGAGCGACAGTCCCAGCACAATCAGGATTTCGAAGACCAGCATCCGGCGTGCCCGCGGATCCAGGGATTCAGCGGGGGCGGAGGGCAGGGCAGCAGACATGGACACCATTGTGCCGGATGCTTACGGGGCTCAGACCCGTGCGGAGCTGTCCGGAGGCGGACTTACCGCCTCTCGTATCGAACCTGGACCATGCCTTGCTCATCGAAGCGCCGTTCCCGAGCCAGCCGGTTCCCGCATCGAGTCAGCAACACTTACCGGTTCCCGCATCGAGTCGGCAACACTTACCGGTTCCCGGATCGAATCAGCACAATAAACCGGATTGCGTCCAAAAATCTGTAAATACTGCAGACTCGATTCCGGCCGGCTTCAGCTCCCGGGCATCTCGCAGCCCCCGCACATCAGGTACGCCGCACGCCCAACGCCCCGCATCCCCGCAGCCCCGCGTTCACCGCCGGACGGGCACCCCGGCCTTAAACACCATGCCGGTCAGGGGCATGCCGGGCCGGTACGCCAGATGGGCGGCCGAAGGAGCGTTGAGCAGCTGTAGATCGGCACGGTGCCCGACGGCGAGGGACCCGACAGCCCGTTTCCCGTCCCGGTCCTCACCGGTGTGCACCCGCAGCGCCAAAGCACCGCCGTAGGTGGCTGACCGGACGGCTTCCTGCACGGTGAGGCCCATCTGCAGCACAGCGGTGGCTACGCAGAAAGCCATGGAACTCGTGAAGGACGTGCCCGGGTTGCAGTTGGAAGCCAGGGCCACCTGCACCCCGGCGTCCAGCAGCCGCCGCGCGGGTGCCAGCGGAGCCCGGGTGGACAGGTCACAGGCGGGCAGGCAGGTCGCGACGGTGCCGGGAATCCCGGCTCCGGCATCCCACCCGGACCAGGTGTCCGCGAGCGCCGCGACGTCGTCGTCGGACAGATGGTTCACATGGTCCACGCTGGCCGCCCCGAACTCCACCGCGAGTCGCACCCCCGCCCCGGGCCCAAGCTGGTTCCCGTGCACCCGAAGCCCCAGCCCGGCATCCGCGGCCGCCTGCAGCACCCGCCGGGACTGCTCCTCGGTGAACGCTCCCTTTTCGCAGAAGACATCCGCCCACTGCACGTACGGCCGCACCGCGGCGAGCATGTCGGTGCAGACCAGGTCCGTGTACTCATCCGCATCGGCTCCGTCCGGCACCAGGTGGGCGCCCAGGAACGTGACGGCGTCCGCCACGGTGGAGGCGATCCGGGCATGCCGGCGTTCCTCCTCCACGTTCAATCCGTAGCCGGTCTTGGTCTCCAGGTACGTGGTGCCGCCCGCTGCGGCTTCGGCGGCCCGGGCCAGCAGCAGCCGGGTCAGGTCGTAGTCCGACGCCGCCCGGGTGGCTTCCGTCGTGACGGCGATCCCGCCGGCTTCATAGGCCTTCCCCGCCATCCGCGCCTCGAACTCCGCGCTGCGGTCCCCGACAAACACCAGGTGGGTGTGGGAATCCACCCAGCCGGGCAGCCCGGCCCGCCCGCCGGCGTCGATCACCTCGTCCGCGGCCGGAGCGTTCCGCGCCGGACCGATCCAGCTGATCCGCTCCCCCTCGAACACGATGGCGGCATCCTGCAGCACCGGTGTGTCAGCGGAATGGTCCTGGGTGGAGAGTTCACCGATGTTGGTGACGAGTGTTGAGGCCGGGCTCATAGGTGCCGGTTTCCTTCCAAACGGGTTTCGTGCACTGGTGCGGGGGCGGAGTCGACCGCGGCAATCGCATCCTGCAGGAGGGCCGCCGGGTCTCCGAGCGTGGTGTGCTCACCGTTCCGGGCGCGAAGCCGGCCGCCGACGACGACGGCGGCCACGTCCGCGGCGGTGGCGGAGAATGCCAGCTGGTTGGTTCGTGACCCGGCGGTGCGCACACTGTGCGGGCGAACCGCCATAAGGTCGCAGGCCTTCCCCGGTTCCAGCCCGGGTGCCGTTCGTCCCTGCGCCGCGGCTCCGGCGTCGGACGCGGCCACGTGCAGGTCCGCCGGGGTAAAGGACCCGCGCCTGCCGGTCCGCAGCCGCTCACCGTATTCCAGGGCCCGCATCTCCAGCCAGGGGTCGACGACGGCGTGCTGGTCACTGCCCAGCGCCAGGGCCACCCCGGCGCTGCGCAGGTCCGCGGCTCGGCCGAGACCGTCAGCCAGGTCCGCTTCCGTGGTGGGACAGAACACCGCGGTGGCGCCTGCCGCTCCCAGCAGGGCGATGTCCGCCTCGGTCAGATGGGTGGCATGGACGGCGGCGAGCCGGGGACTGAGCAGGCCGTGCCGGTGCAGCAGCCCCGTGGGAGTCGTCCCGGTGGCAGCGAGGCAGTCGGCGTTTTCCTGCGGCTGTTCGGACAGGTGGATGTGCAGCGGAATCCCGGCCGGCAGCCGCTCCGCAATTCGGGCCAGTGCGGCCTCCGGGACGGCGCGGACCGAATGCAGGGCGGCCCCGACGCTCACCTGTTCCGGGGGAAACCGCTTCCCGACCGCCGCCTGCAGCGAGGCGAAGCGCTCCAGCCAGGCATCGGCGTCGGCGTCTCCGAACCGCTGCTGCCGGGCATCCAGCGGGGTTCCCACTCCATCGGACCCGAAACCGCCGGATAGGTAACAGGTGTCCAGCAGGGTCAGCCGGATGCCGGCGGCAACCGCCGCCCGGGCGAGGGCCAGTTCCATCCCGTGCTCCGGATAGGCGGAGCCGTCCGGGGCGTGGTGCACATAGTGGAACTCGGCCACGCTGGTATACCCGGAGACCACCATCTCCGTGAAGACTGCCGTGGCCAGCTGCTCGTACAGGCCGGGGGTCAGGGACCCGGCGGCCGAGTACATCTGTTCCCGCCAGCTCCAGAAATCGCCCGCGGTGTGGGTGCGGCCGCGCAGCACCCGGTGGAAGGCGTGCGAGTGGGCGTTGGCTGCTGCGGGGAACACGACGCCGGACAGCAGCAGGTCCCCGGGCTCGGAGTCCGATCCGGGGACGGCCGACGCGACCCTTCCGGCGGAGTCGACCGTGAGCCGGATGCCTTCCCGGATGCTGCCCTCGTACCAGCCGGCTTCGCACCAGATGGCAGCGCCGTCCTCCGGGGACCGGTCCGCAGCACCCTTCACAGCAGTGCCGTTCACAACAGCGCCTTTCACAGCAGCGCCTCCAGCACATCGGCGAGCGCCCCGGCTCCGGCGTCAGCGTCCTCGGCTTCCACGTGTTCCTCCGGGGAGTGCGAGATCCCGGTGGGGTTACGGACAAACAGCATCCCCGACGGCACGTGTCCGGCGAGGATGCCGGCGTCGTGGCCCGCACCCGTGGCCAGCACCGGGGCTCCGGGAAGCGCCAGTTCCAGGCTGCGGCCCAGCGCGGTGTCGAAGGTGACCGAGCCGGTCCAGGATTCCGGTGTCAGGGACACGGTGCAGCCTTCGAACGCGGAAATTTTCTGCGCCTTGCCGTGGATGGTTTCCACCAGGGCCAGCGCGGTGGCGTCGTCCGGGTGCCGGGCATCGAGCCAGAGGTCCACCCGGGAGGCAATGACATTGGTGCCGCCCGGGACCGGAGCGAGACGGCCTACAGTCGCCCTGGCGCCGTCGACCGCGGCAGCGGCCTTCTGCACGGCGACGATAATCTGCGCGGCTGCCACCAGCGGGTCGGCGCGGTCCGCCATAGCTGTGGTGCCGGCGTGGTTGCCCTGCCCGGAAACACTGATCCGCCAGCGGCCGTGGCCCAGGACGGATCCGCCCACGGCAACGGCCGGTCCGTCCTCGCCAAGCCCGCGGCCCTGTTCCACGTGCAGTTCCACAAAGTCGCCGATGCGGGCCAGCGCCTCGTCGTCGCGTCCGAGCCGTGCGGGGTCGAGTCCGTTCGCCCGGGCGGCGTCCGCAAAGGTGGTTCCGTCCGCGTCGCGCAGGTTCCGGGCCTTGTCCGCGTCAATGTCGCCGGTCAACAGCCGCGAGCCCAGGCAGGCGACCCCGAAGCGGGACCCCTCCTCTTCGGGAAAGACGGTGATGGCCAGGGAGCGGTTGCGGCTAATCCCGCGCTCGCGCAGCAGGTCCACGGCGGCAAGCGCGGAGGCCACCCCCAGGGGTCCGTCGAAGGCGCCGCCGCCCGGCACGGAGTCAAGGTGGCTGCCCGTGACCAGCGCCCCGCGTTCGGGTGTTCCCCACCAGGCCCAGAGGATGCCGTTGCGGTCCGTTTCCACGTCCAATCCACGGTTCCGGGCCTCCGTCTGGAACCACTCGCGGAGCGTCAGCTCCGGCGTCGAAAACACCGGGCGGGAGTAGCCGCCGCGCCGCGGATCCCGACCGACGTCGGCAATTGAGGCGAGCAGGCTGCTAACGGTGTCCATGGTTCTCTCCAGGCTGGCTATTCACTCATCGGGATGCGGATGCCGCGCTCGGCGGCCACGTCCGCGGCGCGGGAGTACCCGGCGTCGGCATGCCGCATTACTCCGGTACCCGGATCATTGGTCAGAAGGGTTTCCAGTTTACGGGCCGCCAGGTCGGTTCCATCGGCCACACCCACCTGGCCCGCGTGGATGGAACGGCCGATGCCCACCCCGCCGCCGTGGTGCAGGGACACCCATGTAGCACCGGAAGCGGTGTTCAGCAGGGCGTTGAGCAGCGGCCAGTCCGCGATGGCGTCCGACCCGTCCGCCATGGCCTCGGTCTCCCGGTACGGGGAGGCCACCGACCCCGAATCCAGGTGGTCCCGGCCGATCACGATGGGCGCGCTGACCTTGCCCTCGGCGACAAGCCGGTTGAACAGGAGCCCGGCCTTGGCACGGTCTCCGTAGCCCAGCCAGCAGATGCGCGCGGGCAGGCCTTCGAATTCCACGTGTTCGGCCGCCGCGTCGATCCAGCGGTGCAGGCGCAGGTTCTCCGGGAACAGGTCCTTGATGGCCGCATCGGTCACCGCGATGTCCTGCGGATCCCCGGAGAGCGCCACCCAGCGGAACGGCCCCATCCCTTCGCAGAAGAGCGGACGGATGTAGGCGGGGACGAAGCCGGGGAAGTCGAACGCCCGGGCATAACCGCCCTGGCGTGCCTCGTCGCGGATGGAGTTGCCGTAGTCAAACACTTCGGCGCCCGCATCCTGGAACCCGACCATGGCGGCCACGTGCCGGGCCATGGATTCGCGCGCCTGCTTAGTGAAGCCTTCCGGATCGGCGGCGGCTTCGGTCTGCCAGCGGTCCACCGGAATACCGGCGGGCAGGTAGCTCAGCGGGTCGTGGGCAGAGGTCTGGTCCGTGACAATGTCAACCGCGACCTCCCCGGCCTGCTGGCGGCGCAGCAGTTCCTCGAATACTTCCGCGGCGTTGCCCACCAGCCCCACGGACAGGGCCCGTCTTTCCGTGCGGGCGGCCATAACGCGGGCGACGGCGGTGTCCAGGTCCGGCGCCACCTCGTCCAGATAGCGCTTTCCGACGCGTCGGCGTAGGCGTGCCTCGTCGACGTCGACAATCAGGACAGTTCCCCCGTTCAGCGTGACTGCGAGCGGCTGTGCCCCGCCCATGCCACCGCAGCCTCCGGTCAGGGTCAGGGTGCCGGCCAGGGTGGCGTTTTCGTCGGCGAAGAGCTTCCGGGCCACGGCGGCAAAGGTTTCGAAGGTGCCCTGCAGGATGCCCTGGGTGCCGATGTAGATCCACGACCCGGCGGTCATCTGCCCGTACATCAGCAGGCCCTCTGCTTCCAGCCGGCGGAACTCGGGCCAGGTCGCCCAGTCCCCCACCAGGTTGGAGTTGGCGATCAGCACGCGCGGCGCCCATTCGTGGGTGCGGAAAACCCCGACCGGTTTGCCCGACTGCACCAGCAGTGTTTCGTCGTCGGCCAGGGTGGACAGGGTCCGGATGATGGCGTCGTAGGCCTCCCAGCTGCGGGCTGCACGGCCGGTGCCGCCGTAGACCACCAGGTCCGCGGGGCGTTCGGCTACTTCCGGATCCAGGTTGTTCATCAGCATCCGCAGCGGCGCCTCGGTCTGCCAGCTGTGCGCGGTGAGGTCGGTGCCGCGCGGTGCCCGGATGCGGCGGGACGGGTCAGAAGTGGAAGACATAGCCAGACCGTAGCCCCGGGTCGTTTAGGGCGCAGCCGCCCCGGGAGGGATGTCTGGGGTACCAGACGCCTTCGGATCCGGCTGTGGGCGGACACCCAGCCGGCGGGAAAGCTCGGCGGCGCAGCGGAGCAGGCCGGGCAGGACCTGGGCGGCCAGGGCATCGATCCCCCGTGCCGAAGCCGCCTCGATGCCCGGTGCGCGGTTCGGTGCGGTCAGGGTCAGGGCGGCGACGGCGTGCCCGGTCCGGTCCGGGACCGGCACGGCGACGGAGGAGAAACCTTCGGTGACTTCATTCTCTTCCCAGGCGTAGCCGCGTCCGCGGACCTCTTCCAGCAGGCCGGGCAGGGCGGTGCCGCCGCTGCGGGAGGACCGGACGGCCCCGGGGTCCGGATAGAGGGCCCGCAGCTGCGCCCCGGTCATGCCGGCCAGCAGGACCCGGCCGCTGGCGGTGCGGTGGGCGGGCAGGCGGATACCGGCGTCGGTCACCAGCGGCTGCTGGTGCGGGGCCCGTTCCTCGAGCACGTAGATCACATCCGTCCCCTGCAGCACGGCCAGGTGTGCAGTGAACCTGGTCCGGGCCACCAGCCGGCGCAGCGGGAACCGGGCAATACGCTGGAGCGGGGCCTGCCGGGAGTAACCGGTGCCCAGCTCGTGGGCCGTGGCGCCCAGGGCATACCGGCGCTCCTCCGGCAGGTGCACGGCAAAACCGTCGCTCACCAGCGCCGCAAGCAGGTGATATGTGGTGGAGCGCGGCAGCGAAAGGTCCCGCGCGACGGCGGAAGCGCTGACCGGGCCGGCCTGCTGTCCCAGATAGCGCAGGATGGCCAGGACCTGGGCCGCGGCGGGAACCTGGACGCGGGAATAGGCGGCGGGCATGCCCAGAGTCTAGGCGAGCGTCTGGGATCCCAGAAACGGAATCAGCCGGCCTGCACTCCGCCGGACGGTCGGACGGGCAAGATGGATAGCAACCGCCGGCACGAACCGGCCGGGCACCGATGCCCGGACCGGACATCCGTGGGAGCGCAGGAGGAGCCAGCATGCAGGTACAAAACAACGACGAGGCAGCTGCCGTGCGGCTGGGGGTAGGTCCGCTGTCCGGAGAGGACCTCCTCGCCGTCGCCCGGCACGGTGTGCCGGTGACCCTGACCCCGGAAGCCCTGGCTGCCATGACGTCCTCACGCGGAGTCATCGAAGCTCTCGCCGCCGATGAGAAGCCGCACTACGGGGTCTCCACCGGCTTCGGCGCCCTGGCGGTCAAGCAGATCCCGCCGGAACAGCGCACCCAGCTGCAGCGCTCGCTGATCCGCAGCCACGCGGCGTCGTCGGGCACGGAAGTGGACCGCGAGGTGGTGCGGGCCCTAATGCTGAACCGTCTGGCGACGCTGGCCACCGGCCGCACCGGCGTGCGTCCCGCCGTCGGACTGGCGTACGCCGGGATGCTCAATGCCGGCATCACGCCGGTGGTGGGTGAGTACGGATCCCTGGGCTGTTCCGGCGATCTGGCTCCCCTCTCCCACTGTGCCCTGGCACTGATGGGTGAAGGCGAGGTGCGGACGGCGGACGGGCAGCTCATGGCTGCGTCCACCGCGCTTGCCGCTGCCGGGTTGGAGCCGGTGGAGCTGCAGGAAAAGGAGGGGCTGGCGCTCATTAACGGCACGGACGGAATGCTGGGCATGCTGACACTGGCCATCGCGGACCTGTGCCGGCTGCTGGCCACGGCGGACCTCGCCGCCGCCATGAGCGTGGAAGGCCTGCTCGGCAGCGACAGCGTGTTTGCCGCAGACCTGCAGGCGCTGCGCCCCCAGCCGGGGCAGGCCGAGTCCGCGGCCAACATCCGATCGGTCCTGGCCGGTTCGGCCCTGATCGAGGAGCAGAAGACGGGCGGGTTCACCCGGGTGCAGGATGCCTACTCGCTGCGTTGCGCACCCCAGGTGCACGGTGCCGCACGCTCCACGCTGCAGCACGCCGAAATGGTGGCGGAGTGTGAACGGGCCTCAGCCATCGACAACCCGGTGGTGACTCCGGACGGGCGCCTGGAGTCCAACGGCAACTTCCACGGTGCACCGGTGGCCTATGTGCTGGACTTCCTGGCCATCGCCGTCGCGGACGTCGCCTCCATGAGCGAGCGGCGCACGGACCGGTTCCTGGACCGGTCCCGCAGCCACGGTCTCAACGCGTTCCTGGCCTTTGATCCCGGTGTGGACTCCGGCCACATGATCGCCCAGTACACCCAGGCCGGCATTGTCTCGGAGCTCAAACGCCTGGCGGTGCCGGCCTCGGTGGATTCCATCCCGTCCTCCGCCATGCAGGAGGACCATGTCTCCATGGGCTGGGCCGCAGGGCTGAAGCTGCGCCGGGCGATCGACGGGCTGACCCGGGTGCTGGCCATCGAACTGCTGACCAGCGCCCGCGGCCTCGACATGCGCGACGGCGGCACTGCCACGTCCCGCAGTGCACCAGCTGTGACTGCCTGCCGAACAGCGATCCGTGCCGTTGTTCCCGGACCGGGTCCGGACCGGTACCTCGCCCCCGAGATCGAGGCGGTGCGGGTGCTCGTCGACGGCGGCTCGCTGCTGGCAGCGGTGGCGGACGAGCTGGGAACCCGCCTGTACTGATTTCCCTGCCGATTGCCGGAACGCCCACCGCTCCGGCTCTCCCCCGCGCTACGCTGTGCGGATGAACGAGCAAGAGCATCCCGAAGGAACTCCCCGCCGCCTGACCGCACGGGTCACCGGCGAGGTACAAGGCGTGGGGTTCCGGTACCGCACCCTCCGGCAGGCCGTTCAGCTGGGGTTGACCGGCGTCGTCTCGAACGCGTCAGACGGATCCGTCCGGGTGGTGGCCGAAGGCAGGGAACCGGCACTGGACGGACTGCGGGAGTTCCTGCGCGGTCCGAAGGCACCGGGAGTGGTGGCCGGCGTCGAAGAATCCTTTTCTCCGGCTACCGGGGAATTTCCGAACTTCAGTGCCGAATAACCCTTGCCGGGTGCCGGGCAGTCCGCCGCAGCGCCGCCGCAGCAGCGCCGGTTAAAAGGGAAAACGCCGGCAGACATGGGGCTGGTTGGGGGAAACAACCCTTGTCTGCCGGCGTCCGGACCGGTCACTACTCGGTCCATTCATCACTCGCACCCTTATGAGGTACTAACGACAATAAACGGCCCGTCTGGGTAGGTGCTGAAGACAACCTGACAACTACCTGAGTACGTGACGGTTTTTAGGCGCTGGCCGCGGAGCGGTTCGATGCTCCGGAAGCGTCAGGCTGCGGCGTACCGGCAGTCTCCGGTGCTGCCCGCCCGGGCCGGGCCCGTGGCTAGGCCGCAGGACGGGGCGCCGGTCTGGCGCGGCAGGATGTCCTGCTGGGCGGTGCGGATGCCGGGAATAGTGAGTGCCTTCGCTGCTGCTGAATCCGCGGCCCCCGCAGGGCCCTTGGCCCCTGCGGCAGCTTCGCCGGATCCGCTCTTCGTGCCCTTGCCCCCGGATGCACTGTTCCCCGCCGCACCCGGCTTCTTTCCGCCGGTGCTTTTCTTCGGCGCTGTGCTGGCCTGGTTGCCCGTGCCGCGCGAACCGGTGTTAGTGGCAGGACGGTTCCTGCCGGCCTGCGCCTTGCTGGCCTGTGCCTTATTTGCCTGGGCCGGCTGGTTCGGGGCTGTTTTCTTCTGGCCGGCGGGCCTGCTTACCGCGGACTTGCCTGCAGCCGTCGGCTTAGCCACCATCCCGGCCGCGGCAACCGCGGACTTCTCAGCCGCCACGGCGTTCGTCATTGCCGCCGTGCGTGCCGCCAGAGCAGCAGCCACGTCCACGGCATCCACTGTCCGCGGCATCCGGACAGACGCGGCCGGACGTCCGCGGGGTGTGGCCGGGCGCAGCGCAGCCATGATTTCTTCGGTCGCTGACCGGGTAGTGTCCACAAACACGGCGGCGGCGTTGTCGTCGGGGGCGGCGACCACCCGCTGGAGCGCTGCCCTGGAAAGGACGCGGTAGAGAGCTGAAATAACCACCAGCAGAGCGGCGCCCGTGCCATAAAGAAGAATCAGCGAAAAGGCGAGTGAAGTGGTGCCGCCGGAAAAGAAGCCAACCCCGATTACGGCAGAAATCAGCCACAGCGTACTAAGAATGATCAGGATCGAACGAACCCGGAGGTAAAGCGGACGCTGCTGCACGCCGACAACTTTCGGCGGCAAGAAATCTGGCACTGAGACTGACCTTTCGAGCACTGCATTTTCGATGCATACACGTTTTGGCGGAAGGGCTTATGACTACAACTCTAGGCATATCCCGGGAATCTCCTGACCATACGCGCACACCTTGGCTGATTCGTTACGCGCCAATTGATGAGACTTTGGTCACACTTGGTGGCGGGCAGGGCTGAGGGCTTCCCGGGCACCGTTTTCGACGTCCTCGACAAGCAGGATTCCCGCTGCCAGCTCGGCGATGGCGGAGGATGTCTGGAACCCGTATCCGCCCTGTCCGACCAGCCAGAAAAACCCCGGGACGGCCGGATCCCAGCCCACGGCGGGCAGCCCGTCCGGCGTCTCCGTACGCAGCCCGGTCCAGGCGCGGGCAACCCCGGTGATGCCCATGGTCGTGACACTGTTGACCAGTTCCACGAGTGCCTGCACCTCCGTGTCGCGCGGCCGGGAATCCTCCGCCGCGCTCGGTTCGCGTTCCGACGGCGATATAAGTACCTGCCTGCCTTCAGGCCGGTAGTAGAACCGGTCGCAGGCGTCCGCCACCATGGGCGCCCCGGCATCCAGCGGCCGTTCAACGTCCACCACGGCGGCGGTGCGGCGGTAGGGCGTGAGCCCCTGGGGACGTACCCCGAAGGTTTCCGCGACGATATCCGCCCAGGCGCCGGCTGCATTGACCACCACCGGGGCCTCAAACCGCATTCCGTCAGCAGCGGCTTCCCAGCGCTGGCGGCCCGGGCTCCCCGTGCGCCGCGCCGCCTGCACTCGCTGGCCCGTGATGATGCGGCCGCCCGCTGCGGTCAGCCGTTCCCTGTGGTAGTCCAGCAGGGCATCGGTATTGCAGGCCACTGATGTGGTGTCCAGCCCTGCGGCTCTGAAAGCCTCCGGCCGCAGTTCCGGAGCCAACCCGAGTGCCTCGGCCGGCATCACCGGGTGCATATGGGCGCTCGCCCGGTCCCGCACCGGTTCTTCATCTCCGATCAGCAGGAAGCTCCGAGGCGCCAGAATGGGTTCCGGCAGCTCCGCCTCCGCGGCCCTGATCAAGGCCAGGGTCCGTACGGTCAGGTCCCGGATGACCGGCGGCCCGTAACTGGGGATCAGCTGACGGGCGGACCGGGAAGACGTGTGGTACCCCAAGGTCGGTTCCGCTTCCACCAGGACAACCCCGCCGCTGCTCCCCCGGGCCTGCGGGGACGCGGACTGCGGGGACGCCGTCTGCCCGGCCGCGGCCAGCCGTGATGCGACCTCGGCGGCGAGAGAGAGACCGGCTATTCCTCCCCCGATCACGAGGATGTCGCAGCAAATCTCAGCAGTCATGGGGAAATCCTTTCCAGCGTGAGGATGGTCGCGTCGTCGGCGTCCTCGCCCAGCTCTGCCTGCAGGGTCCGCAGGGCCAGCAGCAGCTCCTGGGCGGCGACCGGTGAGGCTGCCGCCATCAGAAAGCCGTCCGGCCCGTCCACGATGCCCAGTTCAACCGCCCGCCAGGCACCGTCGGAGGCAAGGACAACCCGCCGCGCCGGACCAAGCCGGACGGTGTGCGCCTGGTACGCGGCTTCAGGTTCCCGGCGGGCCACCCACAGCCGGCCAGGGGTGTTGCGCAGCTGCCGGTCCAGCACCCGCAGTTCGCGTTCCCGCACCGGGTCCGCCGAATGTTCGGTGCCGATCCGGATATCGGCCGGTTCGTGGGTGACATGGACCGATGAACCGTCCTCCAGTTCCACCACCGCATGGCAGTCCGCCAGTGCGAGGATCTCCACGCCGTCCCGCGTGAGCTGGGCCAGGCACAGCGCAGCGGAAGGAAACCGGATCCGTTCCTCCCCCGCCACCGTGCCGGCCAGCTGATCCATCCGGGTCAAGGCTTCCGCCAGCACCTCCGGAGCGGAGCACACGCCGGAGGCGGGACCGGCAGCCACCGCGGCATCGGTCAACAGCAGGTCCAGGTTCCGGGCATACCAGGCCGGGTCCGAAGGCCCGGGCAGTCCCAGCTGGGGCAGCAGTACGCTGGCACCGTCGATCACCCAGGCCGTGCCGGCCGCGTACCCGCAGGTATCTTCCTGCACGTGCCCGTCGCCTTCGGTGGAGATCCGGACAGAGTGCTTCCAGCTGCTGGCCGCCACGGGGCTAGAACCTTTCCCGGTCGCCGGTGAGAATTTCCATCAGTGTTTCCGAGCCCACCAGGTACAGTCCGGGGGCATCGTCGGAATTGGCCAGCAGAATGGTGGCCATGCAGACCGCCCAGCCGCGGGCCCGCTCCCAGACGTGCGGGTCGCCGTCGTACTGGCTGCCCAGGGCGGCGCGGAATCCGGCCCGGCCCTCGGCGTCGAACACCAGCCAGGCCGCGGCGAGGTCGGTGGCCGGGTCACCGGCGGTGAGGTCGCCGAAATCGATGACCGCCTGCAGGGTGTTGTCCTTGGCCACGAGATTCGCGGGGTGCAGGTCTCCGTGCAGCCACAGCGGTGGTCCGGTCCAGGCCGGGATGTCCTGGGCTTCGTCCCAGAGTTCCTGCACCCGGGCGGCGTGGGGCACCATGCCGCTGTTCAGCCGGCCCTGTACGGCTTCGTCCCGGCCGGACAGCGGTCCGCCGCGGACGGGGTTGCGGGGGAAATCCGGCGGGGCCGGACGGTGGAAGGCATTAAGGAAACGGGCCAGCGGTTCGGCCAGGGCAACGTTGCGGTCGCGGGGCGAGAGGGACACGTCCTGGCCGTCAAACCAGGCAGTGATGCTCCACGGCCAGGGGTAGAGCTCGCACGGTGCCCCGCAGAACAGCGGTGCGGAGGTCGATACGGGCACATCGGAGGTCAGCTGCGGGAGCCAGCGCTGTTCGTTGGCCGTCAGTCCGGCGGCGGTCCGTCGGCGCGGGAGCCGCACGGCATAGTCGGTGCCGAGCCGGTAAATGTAGTTGTCCCATCCGCTGGCGACCTGCTGCAGGGTCTGACCGCCCAGCTCCGGATGCTGCTCCTCCACGAGCTGCCGCACGAGGGCGGGGTCGGCGGCGATTTCAGCTGCGGGAAGGTTGGCCATTGCGCCAGCGTACCCGCCGGGTGTGCGGCGGGTCACCAATGTAAAGGACCCCGGCAGGCACAATGCCTGCCGGGGTCCCCCGTCAATCTCCGGGTACGTTAGCCCTGTACACCGAGACGTTCCAGGATCAGCTCGCGGACGCGGCCGGCGTCGGCCTGTCCGCGGGTGGCCTTCATCACGCCGCCCACGATGGCGCCGACGGCCTGGACCTTGCCGCCGCGGATCTTGTCCGCGACGTCCGGCTGGGCCGCAAGGGCCGCATCGATCGCCTCGAGGAGGGGGCCGTCGTCGGACACCACGGCCAGGCCGCGCGTGTCGATGACTTCCTCCGGGGTGCCTTCGCCGGCGAGGACGCCGTCGAGGACCTGGCGGGCCAGCTTGTCGTTGATTTTGCCGGCCTGGACCAGGCGGTCCAGTTCCACGATCAGCTCCGGCGTGACGCCGACGTCGACCGGGTCCACTTCGGCTTCCTTGGCACGGCGGGCGACTTCGCCCATCCACCACTTGCGGGCTACCTGCGCCGAAGCGCCGGCGGCAATGGTTTCCTCGATGGCTTCCATGACTCCGGCGTTGACGACGTCGCGGAACTCGGCGTCGGAGTAGCCCCAGTCTTCCTTGAGCCGCTTGCGGCGTTCGGCCGGCGGCTCGGGCAGGCGGGAGCGCAGCTCTTCGATCCATTCCGTGGTGGTGACCACGGGCAGGAGGTCAGGTTCCGGGAAGTACCGGTAGTCATCGGCGTCGGACTTCGGCCGGCCCGAGGTGGTGGAGCGGGTGTCCTCGTGCCAGTGCCGGGTCTCCTGGACAATCGAGTTGCCGGAGTCCAGGACGGCGGCGTGACGCTGGATCTCGAAGCGGACGGCGCGTTCGACGGCGCGCAGCGAGTTCACGTTCTTCGTTTCCGACCGCGTGCCGAACTTTTCCTGGCCGTACGGGCGCAGCGACACGTTGGCGTCGCAGCGGACGTTGCCCCGCTCCATCTTCGCGTCGGAAACTCCGAGGTTCTTCACGATTTCCCGGATGGCGGCCACGTAGGCCTTGGCCAGTTCGGGGGCACGCGATCCGGCGCCTTCGATCGGCTTGGTGACAATCTCGACCAGCGGAACGCCGGCGCGGTTGTAGTCCACCAGGGAGAAGTCGGCGCCCTGGATGCGGCCGGCTGCGCCGCCCATGTGCGTCAGCTTGCCGGCGTCTTCCTCCATGTGGGCGCGTTCAATCTCGACGCGGAACACAGTGCCGTCTTCGAGCTCGATGTCCAGGTAACCGTCGTACGCGATGGGGTCTTCGTACTGGGAGGTCTGGAAGTTCTTGGGTGTGTCCGGGTAGAAGTACTGCTTCCGGGCGAAGGTGCAGGTTTCGGCGATCTTGCAGTTCAGCGCCAGGCCGATGAGGATCGAGTACTCCACAGCGGTCTTGTTCACCACCGGCAGCACGCCGGGCATGCCCAGGTCCACCGGGGTGACGGCAGTGTTGGGCTCGTCGCCGAAGATGTTCGGGGCGTCGGAGAACATCTTGGTCTTGGTGTTCAGCTCCACATGGACCTCGAACCCCAGCACCGGATCGTACTTCTCCATGGCCTCTTCGAAGGACAGGGTTTCATCCTGGATATGGACGGACATTTACTTCACTCCTCCGAGTACGGGTGCCGAGGCCAGCAGCGGGCCGCCCCACTTCTGTTCCAGCATGCTCTCCAGGGCTGCGCCGGCACGGTAGAGGCGGATGTCTTCGCGGGCCGGGGCCAGGAACTGGATGCCGACGGGCAGCCCGTCGGACAGGCCGCCGGGGATGGAGATGCCCGGGACGCCGGCCATGTTGGCCGGGATGGTGGCGACGTCGTTCAGGTACATGGCCAGCGGATCGTCCAGCTTTTCGCCCAGCTTGAACGCCGTGTTGGGCGAGGTCGGGGAAATGAGCACGTCGGCCTGGGCGAAGGCGGCGTTGAAGTCGCGCTGGATCAGGGTGCGCACCTTCTGGGCCGAGCCGTAGTAGGCGTCGTAGTAACCGGCGGACAGGGCGTAGGTGCCCAGGATGATGCGGCGCTTGACCTCGTCGCCGAAGCCGGCGGCGCGGGTGGCACCCATGACGCGTTCGATGGTCAGCGGCGGCTCGGCGGGCAGCTCGCGCATGCCGTACCGGACGCCGTCGTACTTGGCCAGGTTCGAGGAGGCCTCGGACGGCATGATCAGGTAGTAGGCACCGAGTGCGTACTTGAAGTTGGGGCAGGAGACCTCAACGATTTCCGCTCCGGCATCCCGCAGCAGTTCCAGGGACTCGGTAAATCGGGCCTGGACGCCGGCTTCGTAGCCTTCGCCCTGCAGTTCCTTGATGACGCCGATCCGCATCCCGGCAACGCTGCCGTTACGGGCGGCGTCGGCCAGCGAACCCACGGGGTCCGTCAGGGAGGTGGAGTCGCGGGGGTCGTGGCCGCCGATGACTTCCTGCAGCAGTGCAGCATCCAGCACGGTGCGGGAGACCGGGCCGATCTGGTCCAGCGAGGAGGCCATGGCGATGGCGCCGTAGCGGGAGACACCGCCGTAGGTGGGCTTCACGCCCACCGAACCGGTGACGGAGGCCGGCTGGCGGATGGATCCGCCCGTGTCGGTGCCCAGTGCCAGCGGCGCTTCGAAAGCGGCGACGGCGGCAGCTGACCCGCCGCCGGAGCCGCCGGGGATGCGGTCCAGGTCCCACGGGTTGCGGGTGGGGCCGTACGCGGAGTGCTCCGTGGAGGAGCCCATGGCGAACTCGTCCAGGTTGGTCTTACCCAGCATCGGCATGCGGGCGGCACGGATCTTCGAGATCACCGTGGCGTCGTAGGGGCTCATCCAGCCCTCGAGCATCTTGGAGCCGGCCGTGGTGGGCTGGCCCTTGGTGACGATCAGGTCCTTGATGGCGATGGGGACGCCGGCCAGTTCGTGCAGTTCCTCGCCGGCGGCGCGGGCCTTGTCGACGTCGGCGGCAACCTGCAGCGCCTCGTCGGTGTTGACGTGCAGGAAGGCGTTGATGGCGCCGTCCACTTCGGCGATGCGGTCCAGGTGGGCCTGGGTGACCTCGACGGCGGACACTTCACCGGCAGCCAGCTTGGCGGCCAGCTGTGCGGCGCTTGATGTAATCAGTTCACTCATGGAAGCTTTTACTCCTCATCCAGGATGGCAGGGACCTTGAAGCGGCCGGCGGCATTGTCCGGGGCGCCGGACAGGGCTTCTTCATTGGTCAGCGTCTGCCCCACAACGTCTTCACGGAAAACGTTGACCAGCGGGATGGGGTGGGAGGTTGCCGGGATGTCCTCGCCGGCAACTTCGCTTACGGATTTGATCGAATCCACGATGACATCGAGTTCGCCGGCCATCTTGTCCAGCTCGTCGTTGGTCATCTCAATGTGGGCCAGCCGCGCCAGATGCGCCACAGCCTCACGATTGATCTCAGACATGAGTCTCCCATGCGTCTTTTAGGAACGTTTTTCGGCTTTACGCCGGTATCCGTTCCAGTCTACGGCGTTTCGGGGCAGGGCATGGAGGCCGCCGCCACACGCTGCCGGCACGCAAAAGCCGTCCCGGCGCCGTCGGGCACCGGGACGGCCGGGGCCGCGTACTGACGGAGAACTAGACCGCCTTGCGGAACACCCAGAGAATGTAGTCCTCGCCGGGAACGGTCCAGTCCCGCTCCGGAACGCGTTCAAACCCGCAGGACAGGTAGAGGGCGTGCGCGTTCAGCATGGTGGTCATGCTGGTGAGGCTGACCGCCTCGATGCCGTCCTTGTTCCGGGCGTAATCGACAATGGCGTTAACCATTGCGCGGCCCACTCCCGCGCGCTGGAGGGTCGGATCCACGGCGAGCATCCGGAATTCGAGTTCGCCTTCAACGGCGATGTCCGTGTAGGGCTGGCCGGCATAGGTGATGGCGGCGGAAGCTGCCACCTTGCCGTCGAGCTCGGCGACCCACAGCTCGGTGTGCTTGGCCCGGTCCTCGACGTTTTCCAGTTCCTTGACGTAGGGATTGTCGGCCTCGATGTGATTGCCGTGCAGGTAAGCCTCACGGGTAATCCGGCGGATGTCGTCAAAGTCAGCCTCGGTGGCAAGCCGGATGGTGATGCTCATGCGTGGTACGGATCCTTAAAGTCATGGTTGAAGTGCACGTAGATTCTATCGCCGCTCCGGTGGGTTTCCGGACGGCGGTGAGACGGCGCACAGCCTCTGACTCCTTCCTGTTGCTGAACTACCGTCGGCGGGCTGCTGCACACTCCACGCAGAAGCGGGTTTCGGGCCGGATTTCGAGCCGTGCCGCCGGGATCGCCGTCCCGCAGCGTTCGCAGATTCCGTAGCCGTCCGCGGCCAGGCGTTCCCGCGCCTCCATCAGTTCGATCAGTGATGCTTCCGCTGCGGCCAGCAGTGCTACTTCGTTGGCGCGCTCCACGGACACGGTGGTTCCTTCGGGATCGTGTTCGTCATCCGCCGGGATGTCCTTGGCTGCCAGCGTGACTTCACGGATCACCGCGGTGAGCGTGGTGATCTGTTCACGGGTGTGTTCCATCCGTTCGTCGATCAGGCGGGCAAAGTAGGCGGCGTCGAGTTCCGGCGGGGCCGTGGGTGCTTTCTTAGGCATGCGTTTTTCCTCCTGTGAGTCGGTGCTGCACGGGATGCATCGGGATAAATTATCCGGCTCCGGAACGGGGAAAAGGGCCTCCGGAGGCGGTCCTTTCCTCAGGGCTTAATCCCGGTAGGATTCGGGTCAGCTGTCCGAAATCCGGGGGAATAATGGTTGACACGGTCTACAACGAGCCGCGGCTCGTAGCTCTCTACGACGAAGACAATGCCGGGCAATGGGACACCGACTTTTACGCAGGTCTGATCGGCGATGAACCGCTCCGCATCGCCGACGTCGGATGCGGCACCGGCAGCTTCGCCGTGCGGCTGGCGCTGTCGGGCCACACGTTGACCGGCATCGATCCTGCCTCCGGCATGCTGGAGGCGGCGCGGGCGCGCGCCGGCGGCGAGCGGGTCACCTGGCTGCAGGGCACCGCTGTGGATCTGCCTCCGGGTCCGTTTGATGCTGCAGTGATGACCGGGCATGCGTTTCAGTGCCTCCTCACGGAGGCCGAGATCCTCGAAACCCTGACGGCTCTTCGGTCCCGGCTGGCCCCCGGGGGAACCTTCTATTTCGAGACCCGGAACCCTGTGGCGAAAGCCTGGCTGGAGTGGGACAGCGGCAATGCCGGCCCGTCGGTCTCTGAATCTTCTGCGGGAACGCTCGAGGTGGAATGGGAGCTGATCTCGGTGGAGGACCAGCCCGACGGCGCGTTGGTCACCTTCGAGGACCGTACCGTCTTCCGGTCCGACGGCGAGCGGTTCGTCAGCCGCAGCACGCTGAAGTTTATGCGGGCGGAGGTGCTGAAGGATCTGCTGGATCGGGCCGGTTTCCGCTCCGTGGACTGGTACGGAGATTGGGCGGGCGGTCCATTCGTGGAAGCGTCCAGCCGGGAAATCATTGTGGCTGCCCGGCGGTAGCCCGGGAGACGAGCCTCAGAATGGCGGTGCCTGCTCCTGCCGGGAACCGTCCTGCCCTGAATCCTTCGGTCTGGGATGTCCACTCCGATCCAATGCCGGACCCGGTAGGTCCAGTTCCAAAAAGGGATCGGTCCGGTAGACGCGTCCGGTCGGCGACGTCCACACAATAACTCCGGGGGTGGGCTGGCAGGCCTTCCAATAACCCAGGGTCTTGAACCGGTGGTGGCGTCGGCAGAGGTGTTCCAGGTTTCCGTGATCGGTCGGGCCGCCGCGGGCCCAGTCGGTCGTGTGGTCGATGTCCGAATTCGCGGTGCTCACCCGGCAGCCCGGGAACCTGCAGGTTCCGTCCCGCGCCCGGAGCCAGCGGCGGAGTCCGGCCGGTACCTTCCGTCGCCGTCCCACGCCCAGGATTTCTCCGGTCTGCGGGTTCTGGGCGAGTCCGGTCCAGCCGACAGCGTTCCGGGCGAGCCTGCGGGCGGCTTCGGCGCTGATGGGTCCGTAGCCATGCAGCTCTGCCGGCTGGTCATCGGCGCCGAAAAGTGTCTCGGCGTTGATCAGGACCATGATCTCGGCCCGCGGGACGGCACCGGAGTCATCGCAACCGGTCCCGCCAACATCTGCCTTTCCCTGACCCTTACCGCCCGCACCGCGGCCACCACCCGTGCCACCGCTGTCAACCCCGCCGGCCCCCGTTGATCGGAGGCCACCCATCAGCAGCTGAGCCAGGATGTCCGCACGCAGCTGATCCGTGGTCCGGCCATCGCCGGCTGCTTGTTCGCCCCGTGCTGCAGTGCTGAGCGACGTGTAAATGTGTTGGGCTTCTGCCGCTTGCAGATAGGCGGAGAGGCAGGACATGCCGTCCTCTTCCCGGCCCAGGATGACCTTGCGTTGCTCGAACGCGGTCAGATGCCGTTTGGCGATCGTGTCCGGAAAGTTCCTCTCGCGCAGCCGCCGGGCTTTGCAGACAAACTGGGCACGGGTCTGGCCTTCTGCAGCCTTCAGCAGGTCCGCCTCAAATTCCGGGAACTGCGTGGCGGGAACGTTCTGGCACTGATCCATCACCACCTGCGCGTGCTGGTACGAGAAGCGCCCGTCCTCCAGCCCGGTCAGGGTCGCCGTATGGGACGTGCAGAGGCTCATCGCTTCGCTAAGGAGCCGCTGCCCGGTGACCTGCGGGACGTTCAGGATGGCCGCGCATTCAGAAGCCGCGAGGCTGAACGCCATCCCGGGTTCGAGACTGCCCGACGCGGCGTGGAAATCGTCCCGGAAGATTTCCTGCATCCGATTCACCAGGCGGGCCTCCTGCGCCTGCACCCAGGACATCAAATGCGCCATCCGGGACAGGGCTACCCCGACCCTCTGCGCGTCAAAGGATTCGAGGTTCTGCAACGCCAATGTCCCGGTGAAACCGTCCGGGAAAGCGCCGGCATCCGGACCCATAAGGCCAGCGCCTTCAGGCTCTGTAGATGCGGTTTCTGCGTCGTCGGTGCCGGCCCCGGCGTCGGCGTCGCCCTCGGCAGTGGTGGCAGCGGAGGTGTCGGCACCCGCATCAGCGTTTGCGGTCCCAACAGGCTCGGAGGCAGTTAGTTCAGCTCGGTACACCGACAAAGTGCAGGCCGCACGGGGCGCATCCGCTTCACCGGCTTGCCCCTCAGGCTGCTGGTCTTCGCTGCACTGCTCTTCGGTTGTCCGTCCGGTGTTACCGAGCTGATCCATACCCCAAGAATTTCACCCGGCACTGACATTTCCGGCCCAAAAACAGCCCAAAACGTCCCCTCCGGAAAACCGGAAATACCCGTCTTTTGAACGCAACTACCTACCCCAAAGCAAGCCGCTGGCGGCGCTCGGAAAATGCTTAAGGCCCGACACCCGGCAGACCAAAGTCACGAGAAGTTGCCCAACGCATCCCGGAGCATCCGGTGGCCTTGTGCCTCAAATCTACGGTCGCCGACTTGGTAAGCCCACGCAGCAGTGGAGACAGCTTCCCGCAGCAGCGTTACGTTCCAGACATCACCGTCTCGGAAGTCCGTACCGTACCCCTCGAAAAAGGCAGCCTCCAGATAACTGCGGGACCTCCATTGCTGCACAGCCAAACGGCAAAGATCGGTCAGGGCCGGCCTGAAATCGTACCGGCCAAAATCGATGACCCTCAGCTCGCTGCCGTCCATGAGCCAGTTGCGGGGTTGCCAGTCGCCATGGGTCGGAACGAGAACCACCGGCTTGGGCCGATAGGCGCCGAGAATAGCCCTAACCCGGGCAATACGGGATTCGGAAATGCGGTGAGGCCTCTCCAGCCACGACAACGCTTTGCCCGTGGCCCGTGCCTCATAGTCGACGTCGGTACGCGCGGTTTGTTCATGGAATATCCGCAAAAGACAGCCGGCCTGCTGATAGGTGCCCGGGGCGTATTCAGCTTCGGTTCCCTCCACGAGGGACCCTTGCAGATACTCCGTGACCAAAATGTTCTCGGAACGGTCCGCGTGGACGAGCTTCGGCGCACGGTTCTGCCCGGACCAGACGCTTATCCATGACTCATGGGCGTCTATCTCACGTCCTATGTGGTGATTGGTGGGCCCGGCAGCTTTGACCACGTATCTGCGCTGCATGTCGGCTGCGTCGGCTACTTCGAGGACAGCCGTATCCAGAAGGTTCCAGGAGAGATCGGCAACGAAACTCACCCCCGGCAGCCAGGACTCGACAAGTTCAGCCTGCCGCGCACTCAGACGGTTCCGATGCCAGGCTTCCATCCCAGCAGACTAGCGTCCAGCCACCGCTAGCCCAGCAGCGCAGCCCCGGCAACCGTAACGGCGTCGAGCCGCTCGCCGTCATTGGCAGGCTGCGGCGGACGCTGAACCGGCACCCCGGCTTCCTCGGCAATCAGGGCACCGGCAGCATAGTCGTATTCGTTGAGACCGCGCTCGATATAGGCGTCCAGAGAACCGTCCGCCACCATGCACAGGTCCAACGCCGCAGACCCCAGCCGCCGGACATCGGCAAAGTCCCCGGCCAGCTGCGCCAAAGCCCCGTACTGCTCGGAGCGCACCGAAGCATCGTAGGAGAACCCGGTGCCCAGCAGCTTTCCGACCCGCTCCGGATCGGGACCGGTCAGCTTCCGGACGCTGCCGTGCTCGGCCAGCCAGGCACCGTGCCCGCGGGCCGCCGAATACACGCGCACCAACGCGGGAGCATGAACGACGCCGGCCAGCCACTCGCCGTCGTCGTTCACCGCCGCCACCGAGGTGCCGTAATAGACGATGTCGCGGATGAAGTTGGTGGTGCCGTCCAGCGGATCGATGGACCAGCGGATGCCGGAGGGATGCACCGGGACAGCAGGTTCGAACTCCTCCCCCAGCACTGTGTCGTGCGGGCGCAGGCGGGCCAGGACCTCCCTGACCGCAACCTCGGCCGCAGTGTCGAAGTCGGTGACCCAGTCGCCGTCGGCGCTTTTGTTCAACGGGTTCAGGCCGCCGCCGGCAGAGCGCCGCGCGAGCACAGCGGCACCGGCGGCAGCCGCCTCGCGTGCCACCTCGAGCAGTTCCAGCGGATCCGCCGCGTCGGGCAACGGCATCATTCGGACTCCCCGGCCGGCACGGATTCAGATACCGGCCCGTCCGGCACCGATCCCTCGGCCAGCAACGTGCGGAAGCCGTCTTCGTCGACCACGCGCACACCCAGCTGCTCGGCCTTGTCCAGCTTGGTGCCGGCATTCTCCCCGGCCACCACATAATCGGTCTTCTTGGAAACCGAACCGGACGCCTTGCCGCCGCGGGTCAGGATGGCTTCCTTGGCCTCGTCGCGGCTGAAGTTCGGCAGCGTGCCGGTGACGACGACGGTCAGTCCCTCCAGCGTCCGCGGCATGGATTCGTCGCGCTCGTCGGCCATCCGCACCCCTGCAGCGGCCCAGGCATCCACGATCTCGCGGTGCCAGTCCTCGGCGAACCATTCCTTCAGGGCGGCGGCGATGGTGGGGCCGACGCCGTCGACGTGCGCCAACTGCTCTTCCGTGGCGGCACGGATGGCGTCCATCGAGCCGAAGGCACCGGCCAGGGCGCGTGCCGCCGTCGGGCCGACGTGCCGGATGGACAGGGCCACCAGGACCCGCCACAGCGGCTGGGTTTTGGCCTTCTCAAGCTCGGTGAACAGCTTGTGCGTGGTGGCGCTGGGCACGGACGGCTTCTTGGCGGTGCCCTTGGTGTAGAAGTAGGGCACGAGTTCGGTGCCGTCCACCACGCCCTTGACCCGCTTCGGCCGTTCGATCCGCACGTCCGCCAGGTCTTCGATCTTCAGGTCGAACAGGCCGGCCTCGCTGGTGAGCGGCGGGGTTTCCGGCTCGGCCGGCGAGGTGAGCGCGATGGCCGCCTCCCAGCCAAGCGCCTCGATGTCGAAGGCACCGCGGCCGGCCAGGTGGAACACGCGCTCACGCAGCTGCGAGGGGCAGGACTTGGAGTTGGGGCAACGGATGTCCACGTCCCCTTCCTTGGCCGGCTTCAGTTCCGTGCCGCAGGAGGGGCAGTGGGTGGGCATCACGAAGTCGCGTTCGCTGCCGTCGCGGAGTGCGACGACGGGGCCCACGATTTCGGGAATCACGTCACCGGCCTTGCGCAGCACCACGGTGTCGCCGATCTTCACGCCCTTGGCCTTCACCACGTCCTGATTGTGCAGCGTGGCCATTTCCACCGTGGAGCCGGAGACCAGCACCGGCGTCATCATGCCGTAGGGCGTAACCCGGCCGGTGCGGCCAACGTTCACACGGATATCCAGCAGCTTGGTGTTCACTTCCTCCGGCGGGTATTTGTAGGCCACGGACCAGCGCGGCACGCGGGAGGTGTTGCCCAGCGCGCGCTGCAGGCCGAAATCGTCCACCTTGACCACAATGCCGTCAATTTCATGGGAGAGGTCATGCCGATGCTCGCCGTTGTCGGCGATGTACTTCAGCACTTCTTCGTAGGTGTCCAGCACCTTGTAATAGGGCGACGTCGGCAGTCCCCACTGCTTCAGCAGTTCGTAGGTTTCGGACTGGCTGGCAACGTTGAGTCCTTCGCGGGCTCCGATGCCGTGCACGTACATGCTGAGCGGGCGGCGAGCGGTGACTTCGGGGTCCTTCTGCCGCAGGGAGCCGGCGGCAGCGTTGCGCGGGTTGGCGAACGGCGCTTTGCCCGCTTCCACCATGGTTTCGTTGAGGTGCGCGAATTCCTTGGAGGGAATGAAGACCTCTCCGCGGATTTCCATTTCCGCAGGGAGGTCCTCGCCCTTGAGGGTGCGCGGGATGGAGGCGATGGTGAGTACGTTGTGGGTGATGTCCTCGCCCGTGGTGCCGTCCCCGCGCGTGGCGGCCCGGACCAGTTCGCCGTTGCGGTAGAGCAGGTTGACCGCCAGGCCGTCGATCTTGAGCTCGGTGAGCCACTTAATCTGCGCGCCGTGGGCAATGTTGGCAACGGAGGCCTCGGCCTTACGCACCCAGGCGTCGAGCTCGTCGAGGGAGAAGACATCCTCGAGGCTGTACATGCGCTGCAGGTGTTCCACCGGGGCGAAGGCCGCGGATACTTCGCCGCCCACTTCCTGGGTAGGTGAGTCATTGGTGACCAGCTCGGGGTGCAGCGCTTCGAGCTCTTCCAGGCGGCGGTACAGCCGGTCGAATTCTGCGTCCGAAACCAGGGGGGCGTCTTCGTTGTAGTACGCGAAGCGGTACCGGCGCACCTGCTCGGCGAGCGTCTGGTATTCCTCGCGCAGGTCCCCGGCGGGCGGGGTGTCTGTGCTGACCGACTCAACGGCGGCTTCGGTGTCCGTGGGTTCCGGGGATGTCTTGGCTGTGCTCACCTAACCAATCTTGCCCCATAGCGTGCGCCAGCGGGAGTTATGCGAAACGGGCGACGGCGGATGTCAGGGCCTTACGTCGGACCGCCCGCGTCCCGCATCCCCGGGTCGACTCATGACGCGTCGTCCTTACGCCAGCTCACGACGGATTCAATGTTGTGGACCATTTCCCCGGGCAGCCATCCGAAAACATGCGAGCGGTGTACCGGTTCGCCGGAAAATGTGGAAAACCCGTAACTGTCCACCAGTCGCTGTTTATCGGAACCGGTAACGACAGCGAATTTTCCTTCTGCATTCTCTGCAAGGATCTGCACCTGGTTCCAAGGGCTGATTTCCCCGGCGGTCCGCACGGCATGGATGTCTGAGACCTCCTCTGCAGGAACCCGAAGCGAGTGCCTGATACCGGGTATGGGGTACACGTTCCCCAGGTCGATAGTCATCCAACTTGCATCCGGGCGGTCTCCACCATGCTGAATAAGCAGAAGTGTCCCGTTGGATGGCGTCGTTGAATCCAGTTCAACTTCCTGGCCGTTCCACGTACCGTAGTCACCGGTCAACTTCACGCCGCTGGAACTCCACATAGCCAGAGAATATACCGCCGGCACCGTTTCTCCCGGAATCCGTTGTTCTAAGAAACAACAGTTTCCCGACGATCCGAAGTGCCCTCAGACAGCGACAAACACTTCCTACTTCTTCAGGTCCTTTTCTTCCATCCTGATGTCTTCCAGGTCTTCCCACAGGAAGGTCCCGACATATTCAGTCCGGTCGGCCATGACGATCTCGGGGATCTCTCCCCGCCTGACCTTCGCCTCCTGCTCCGGGTTTGTCCTAACGCGGGCGTGAACGATGCCGTTATTGTATCCACCCAAGTTGCATTCAATTCCGCGCCATATCGCGGTCACGCGAACATCAATCAGACGGTCAAGCGCCTCCCTCAGCACCTCCAGCTTCCAGTACCAGGGATGACCTGATTCATCCGTCTGCCGCGAGGGGGACCACTCCGCGCTCGGTGGCTCAAGGTCAAATGAGATGAGCGTTGCAGTCTCCCGCCTGAGTTTGGCGGAGAACCATTCACCCGCCACACCCCGTAATAGTGCGGGATCCGCATCCCATTCGGGAAGGTCTCCGGCGGACGGTTCTTGGCCGGCGGGGATGTTCCCTGCTCGTCATCACGAACCATGGCTGCCAAGCCCAAGCTTCGGAGCCAGCCATCCCGGAATATGTTCCGGATCCCGCGGGAACCTCTGCTGGTCTTGCTGATAGGACCGATCCGCAAGCGGGAAGCTCCAGTCCTCTTCCTCATCAAAGTTGTAGTGCGTTTCGGCATGGCCTTGGTTATCGAGGTGCATCTCCATCGAAAACCAGGTGCCGTAGTCCGGCCGATACATCAGCTTGCGCAACGGCCTCAACAGCGAAAAGGCGGCCTTCGAGTTTGCCCTCTCTTCGACACCATTACGGTAAACATAGGTCAGCGATTCCGTCACCTTGCCCGCAGAACGAGCCTCAAACTTCAGTGACTGCCAGCCACCCGGCACACCCTCGTCAAGAACACGGGCCAGATCCTTTTCCAGCTCCGTCCGCCGCAAAACCAGATCCAGACCCGCCAACTCTTCAGACACCGGCTACCCCCACTTGTGGTCCATGGACATCAGTAGCCACCCATCAAACCCACAGAATGGAAAACGGTCAAGGAAATCCGGTGGACAAATCCGGAGGCAATTCAGCCAACTTTTGGGACTGTTTCGTACCGGTCCCAACGGCGTCCGGGCACCCCGCCGCCGTCGGGGAGTGGAGGGACGCGGCCCGACTGCCGCAGCGCTTGCGGCGGTGCGGCCTCACGGTTAGGCCTAATGGTAGGTAAACTGCGGGAGAGTCTAGTTCGCCTACGGCGTACCTGCAGCTAAGCGATGAAGGGAAGTGCGGCGTGGCCAGGAAAGAACCCCGCGTAAAAGAAGTGAACGAGAACGACATAGAGGTTAAGGGGCATCCGAAGGAATGGGCAGCCGGCATCCCTGCCGTCTACCACTCCATGAAACCGGCCATTGAGAACATGGGGCTCTCCCGTGCCCTGGGTGCTACTTTCAAGATGAACCAGAAGCACGGGTTCGACTGCCCGAGCTGTGCCTGGCCCGATCCCAAGGACCGCAGTCCCTTTGAATACTGCGAGGAAGGCGTCAAGGCCGTCACGTGGGAAGCCACGCCGGTTGTCATTCCCTCGGAATTCTGGGCCGAACACAGCCTCACGGAGCTGCGCGAACGCAGCGAATACTGGATGGGTATGCAGGGCCGGCTCACCGAGCCTCTGTACAAGCCCGCGGGCGAAGACCACTACCGTCCCGTCGGCTGGGATGAGGCGCTCGGCATTGTGGCCGACCGGCTCAAGGCTCTGGACTCCCCCGACGAGGCTGCGTTCTACACCAGCGGGCGTACCTCCAACGAGGCCGCCTTCCTCTACCAGTTGTTCATCCGCGCCTACGGGACGAACAACCTGCCGGACTGCTCCAACATGTGCCACGAGTCCTCGGGCTGGGGCATGGGCCAGACCATCGGCATCGGTAAGGCCACGGTGGCCTATGACGACTTCGAAAAAGCCGACCTGATCATCCTGATGGGGCAGAACCCGGGCACCAACCACCCGCGCATGCTGACCGCACTGGAGCACTGCAAGCGCAACGGCGGCAACATCGTCGCCGTTAACCCGCTCCCCGAAGCAGGACTGAAGCGCTACAAGAACCCGCAGAAACCCCGCGGCATCGCCGGCAAGGGCACGGAACTGGCCGACCAGTTCCTGCAGATCCGGCTCGGCGGTGACATGGCCCTGCTCCAGGCCATCTCCAAGCGGGTCTTCGAGGCCGAGGAGAAGAATCCGGGAACCGTCCTGGACCACGACTTCCTGGAAAAGCACTGCGAGGGCCTCGCGGATCTCAAGGAGCACATCATGCTCCTTGACGACGACGAAGTCCTTGAAGCCACCGGGCTGCGCGTCGAGGAAATCGACGAGCTGGCCGACCGCTACCTGCGTGCGGAAAAGGTGATCATCACTTGGGCCATGGGCATCACCCAGCAGAAAAAGGGTGTCGCCACCATCAAGGAGATCATCAACCTGCTGCTGCTGCGCGGCAACATCGGCAAGCCCGGCGCCGGCGCCGCCCCGATCCGCGGGCACAGCAACGTCCAGGGCGACCGCACCATGGGTATCTGGGAGCAGATGCCGCCGGCGTTCCTCGATTCGCTGGGCAAGGAGTTCAACTTCGACCCGCCCCGCGAGCACGGGGCCGACGCCGTCGAAACGTTCCACCGGATGCATGACGGACGCATCAAGTTCTTCATGGCACTGGGCGGCAATCTGATCTCCGCCATCTCGGACACCCACTTTGCCGAGGCTGCCATGGTGAAGACCGACATGACGGTCCAGATGTCCATCAAGCTGAACCGCTCGCACCTCGTCACCGGCAAGGAAGCACTCATCCTTCCGGTCCTGGGGCGCACGGAATTCGACGACCAGGAGACCGGCCGCCAGTTTGTCTCAGTGGAAGACACCGTCTGCGTGGTGCATGCTTCGCACGGCGGCGTGGAGCCGGTGTCGAAGAACCTGCTCTCCGAACCCGCAGTCATTGCGCGCCTCGGTGCCCTGGTGATCGGCGACCGGATTGACGCAGACTGGGCCGGCTACGAGAAGGACTACGACCTGATCCGGGACCACATTTCGCGGGTGGTTGTGGGCTGCGAAAACTACAACGAACGGATCCGCCAGGACGGCGGGTTCGTGCTCCCCAACGGTCCCCGCGATTCGCGGACCTTCAACACTCCCACCGGCAAGGCCGTCCTGACGGTCAATGACCTCGAAGCTGTTGAGCGTCCAGAAGGCACGCTGCTGCTGCAGAGCCTGCGTTCCCACGATCAGTGGAACACCACCATTTACGGGCACAATGACCGGTACCGCGGCATCAAGGGCGGCCGCCACATCCTGTTCATGAACTCCGGGGACATCGAGGAACTCGGTCTGGCGGACGGCCAGCAGATCGATATCCACGGTGTCTACAAGGACGGCGTCGAGCGGGTGGTGCGTAACTTCCGGGTGGTTTCCTATCCCACCCCCAAGGGCTGCGTTGCCGCCTATTACCCCGAGGCCAACGTGCTGGTCCCGATGGACCATGTAGCCGAGGGCAGCAACACTCCGGTCTCCAAGGCAGTTGTGGTCCGGGTGGAGCCGGCCGCACAGCCGGCCACCGGACCCGAGGACAAGATGCGCCGCACCAAGGTAAACGCCTAGCGGTCCAAAGCAAAACGCACGAGAGGCCAGGACTTCGGTCCTGGCCTCTCGTGCGTCTACCTGCGCCCTGTGGGCGGCTGACGGTCAGTGCATTCGATTCTGCCGTTTACTGGGCGGAACCCTTCCAGCCCGGATTATCCGGTCCGTCCACACCGGTCTCGGCCAGCTGGAAAGCAGTGTCCGCAGCCTTCTGGACTGCCTCATCCGCACCCTTCCGCCCGCTGGTGGTAGTCAGCCCTGCCGCGTACCCCACAACAAAGGCGCTGATCACGCCTGCGTTGCCGGAGACGCTCTGCGCGGACTTTTCGCCCAGTTCCACCAGCATCTTGTGGTCCACTTCCAGATCCAGGATCTGCAGCGCCTGGGTCAGGCGGCGGCTCCAATCGCTCAGCAGGCGCTCTTCCATGTCCGGGTTCTTGCTCATTAGGCTCCTTCGGTGGTGCGGGTTGTATTCGTCAAGCTTATTCGGCCAAGTCAGTGGAGTCTGCCGAGGTCCCCGTCAGGGTGACCGCGTCGGACCCCTCGCCGCCTGCAGCGGCGCCCTCGGCGTCGACTACCAAAACTGTAATGTTGTCCCGTCCACCCGAGCGCAAAGCGGCTTGGACGAGGGCTGAACACGCATCCTGCGGATTCGGCACGGAGGTGAGGACCTGGAGAATGTGGGTGTCGGAAACCTCGCCGGTCAATCCGTCGGAACACACCATGAGCCGGTCTCCGGGCTCCACGGGGATGAGCCAGAAATCGGCCTCGGCGTCGTTGCCCGTCCCCAGTGCACGGGTGACCACATGGCGGCGCGGATGCACGAGCGCCTCGTCTGCAGTGATCTGCCCCAGGTCCACCAGTTCCTGCACTTCGCTGTGGTCCACGGTGACCTGTGCCAAGACCCCGGAACTGAGCCGGTAGGTACGGGAATCACCGACGTTGAAGACAAGCCAATGAGGCTTTCCCCCTTCCCGGACAAGGACCGCACCGGTCAGCGTAGTGCCGGCGCGCCCACCCGTGGCTTCACGGATGCGGCGGTCGGACTCTCCAATCAGTGCCTCCAGCTGCTCGGCTGAAAACTCCGGCAGATGCTTCCCCACGATCGGGGAATCACCGAGGGTCCGGACGCAGATGCTGCTCGCCACCTCTCCTGCTTCATGTCCGCCCATGCCGTCTGCGACAGCGAAGATCGGGTCGGCAGCGATAAGCGAGTCTTCATTCAATTCGCGTCGCAGTCCCCGGTCGGAGGCGTAACCAAACACAGCGTGCAGGTCAGTATCCGGGGATGTCGTTTCGTCGGAGTTCATTCACGCCCTATTCGGCAGGTTTACTAAAGTGATCTGGCTTACGCATATCTCCCTCATACCCTAACCGACGACGGCCGCCACGGCTTAGGCACAGCGCGCAGCTTCGACATTGGCAGAAGGCTAGTCGAGCACGAGCCCCGATCCGGTCCCCCGGGCCAGGGTCACCGGATGGATCTCCCCGAACCCCCGGACATTGCGCGGCTGGTGCGGAATCAGCACAAACTTCGGGTTGTCCTTCAGTGCGGCAGCGGTGGAGGCGTCGGTGAGGACAGTGCCGGGTTCGGCCAGGGAGGTCAGCCGGGAGGCCAGGTTGACGGTGGGGCCGTAGATATCGCCCAGTCGGGAAAGCACCCGACCCCAGACCAGGGACACCCGGGCCGAGGGCAGCAGCTCGTCCTCCGTGAACGCCTTCGCCAGCGCCAGGGAGATTTCGGCACCGGCCTCGGGCGTTTCGGCGTTGAACAGGACTTCGTCGCCGATGGTCTTGACCAGCCGGCCCCCGCCCACCGAGATGATTTCGGCGCACTTGTGCTCAAAGCGCTGCACCATCTGGGCCAACGTCTTCTCATTCATCTGCCGGGAAAGGCTCGTATAGGAGACCAGATCGGCGAAACCCACGGCGCGTGCCAGCGGAAGCGGTGCATCGTCGGAGGCGGCGTCGTCGTGGCTGGCCAGACCGGCCTCGGCGCGCAGGGCGAGGCGCTGGACGGCGGCATTGAGCTGGCGCTTCCAGGCGTACACGAGGGTCTTTTCGAGCGGCTCGATGAGGTCGGGAAGAGCCTCGACCAGCCGCTTGCGGGCTTCGGCGTCAGTGATCCCGCGGCGGACCACCATTTCCTCCACCAGCGCTTCGACCTGCCACACCACCATCCGGTCCGTCATCTGCCCGATGGACCGCATGATGGAAATAGCCGCTTCCTCGGTGAGCTGTTCATCGCGCACCAGTTCAATCACGGTGCTCAGGGCCTCGCGGTCCTGTTCGGTGAAGAAGACGGCGTCGTCGTCGAGGTTCGGAAAGCCCATGGCGCGCCAGAGCTTGCGGGCGGAGAGCAGGGACACGCCCGCTTCGGCGGCGGCCTCCCGGCGCCGAAGCGTCCGCGGCCCGCCCAGCAGCTGCGCCTCGAGCCTGCGGACGTCCTCGCGGTCAATCTCGGTACCCGTCCCGGCATGGGTATAGTCGGGACGCCGTACCGGCACCGGCTGGATTGGCCGGGTTATTGGTTCGGGGTGGCTCGCGGGGCCGGACCCGCCGTGGCCGGCATCAGTCATCGTCCCTCCCTTCGTAGTCGTATCCCCCGTTTGTTTCCATATCTACACCATCGAACATGGCAGTCAGCGGCAGCTGCCCGATGGCGGCCACCACAATGGAGCGGAATCGGTGCACCTCCGGCACGGCCGGATAATGCATAATCCGCCCGTGGCCCAGGTCGAGGATGAGGGTGCCGCTGCGCTGCATCCGGTCCGTCACGGACTGTCGGATTTCCAGCTGGTAGATGGCAGCCAGGGCTATCTCATGCTCGCGGCGCATCAGCACTCCCTGCCGCTGGATCAGCCTCCGGTCGGTGAGGATGATGCGCCCGGCGTACCAGCGCAGCACCGGCGGAATGCAGTACCGGACCAGCACCAGCACGGCCAGGAGAACAGCCACGGCCTGCAGGTAGGGGCTGAATTCGCCCAGCTGTCCGGGCAGCGTGTCACGGCCCAGCCACCCGAAGGCGTATCCGGCCAGTGCCCCCGTGATTCCCGCCAGGGTCAGCGGCTTCCACAGGGAACGGGCATGCGGGCGCCCGGCGGCAATGATGTGCTCGCCGGGCGAGAGTTTCAGGCGCACGGAGTGCCTCCCCGCAGGCGGGCCGGGACAGCCCTCACGGCTGCTCGGGGCGCAGGTGAACGACGTCGGCCGCACTGACGGTGTGCGCGGCACCGGCGCCGTCGACAATCACCAGCGCACCGGTGGGCGCCAGGGCCACGGCATGCCCGGTAAGCACACTGCCGCCGGGCAGCTGTGCGCTTACTCTGCGGCCCAGGGTGCCCAGACGTGCGGTGACCTCGTCCCGCAGCGCGTCCTGCCGTCCGGCCGGCACTGCCTCCGGGTCTCCGTCCACGGAGCAGAACGCCCGGTACCGTGCCGCCAGCGCCAGCAGGTAATCCTGCAGCAGGACATTGCGGTCCGTGGTGGAGGCGTACTCCATCAGCAGGCTGGTGGCGGTGGGGACGGGCAGGTCTTCGTCGGTAAGGCTGACGTTCAGGCCGGCGCCGACCACCACGGCGGGAGGGCCGCCGTCGGACGAGGGAACCAGCTGGGCGAGCACGCCGGCGAGCTTCCGGCCGTCCACCATGACGTCGTTCGGCCACTTCAGCCGGGCTTCGACGCCGGTCCGCGCGGCCACGCTTTCAGCCATGGCCAGGGCGGCCAGCAGCGACAGCCAGCCGTAGGAGGTTGTGGGCAGGGGCCGGCCGGAAGAATTCACGGGACGCAGGAGCACGCTGACGAACAGCGAGGAACGCTCCGGGGCCACCCAGCTGCGGTCCATCCGGCCGCGGCCCGCGGTCTGCAGCTCGGCGGTCAGGACGGTCAGGTCCGGAACCTCCCAGGGGCGCAGCCGTGCCGCGTCCGCGAGGTCCGTATTGGTGGATCCGGTTTCCGCTACTACGTCCAGCGCAGCGAAGGGACCGTTGGGCGCCAGCAGGGCCGTCCTCAGGCGGCCGGGATCCAGGGCCGGTCTTTCCATGCTGGAGTAGTGCAGTTGCATTCTTCCGATCTTACGCGGGCGCCCTGACATTCCCTCCGCGCCCGGTCCGGCGGCAGCGGGTTAGAGGAAGAAGTCAGGCATCAGCTTGTCCGCCGGGATCCCGGGCGCGTACTGGCTGAAATCCGTGATTCCCTCCTCGCGCAGCACCTCTTCGTCGGTGTAGAAGTTGCCGGTGGACTGTCCGCTGGGACGGGTGAGGATGGCGTGCGCGGCGTCCGCCATGATGTCTGCGCTGCGGGAAGCGGCGGCCAGCTTGTCTCCGCCGGGCATGTTCCGGATGGCGGCGGTGTTGATGCCGGTCACCGGCCAGAGCGAGTTCACGGACACGCCGTCGTTCTTCAATTCCTCGGCAAGGCCCAGCGTGGTGAGGGACATGCCGTACTTGGCCATCGTGTAGGCGAGGTAGCCGCCGGCCCACTTGGGATCCAGGTTCAGGGGCGGGGAAAGCGTCAGAATGTGGCCGTTGCCGGACCGGCGCAGGGCATCCAGGGAGAACTTCGAGAGCATAAAGGTGCCGCGGGTGTTGATATCGGCCATCAGGTCGTAGCTCTTCATTGTGACGGCGTCGGTGCCGGAAAGGTCGATGGCCGAGGCGTTGTTCAGGACAATGTCGATCCCGCCGAACTGCTCGATGGTGGATTCGACGGCGCGGGCAACGTCTTCGTCGCGGCGCACGTCGCCGATGATCGGCAGGGCCTTGCCGCCGGCTGCTTCCAGCTGTTCCGCGGCCGTGTAGACGGTACCTTCCAGCTTCGGGTGCGGCTCCGCCGTTTTGGCGAGCATGGCGATGTTGGCGCCGTCCGCTGCTGCGCGCAGGGCAATGGCGAGGCCGATGCCGCGGCTTCCGCCGGACATCAGGATGGTGCGTCCGGCCAGGGACCTGGACGCCGTTTCCGGGGTGCTGTTGGGGATGCTCATAGCCACAGGGTAATGCACCTCACTCCTATGTTACTAGCCGGTAACATCCCGGCTCCGGATGGTGACCGGCGGGGGACGGACCAACCGGCAGGGAACGAAATTGTAGGTTTTCTACACTCAGTCCCTCCGGTCCGGCTCACTAGACTGGGTAAACCGTCATGATTTTTGTGCGGAACCTACTTAACGCCTGTACTTCCTCCGGTTGCGGAGGTGGTGCAGCGTCTCGACTGAAGCGCCCGGAGGCCCCCTTGAGCATCGACCAGGACCTGTCCCTGCATACGACGGCCGGCAAAATCGCCGAGTTCCGGCGCCGCCGGGCGGCGGCCGCGGTGCCCTCCGGACCTGCAGCGGTGGAGAAGCAGCATGCCCGCGGAAAGCACACCGCCCGCGAGCGCATCGACCTGCTGGTGGACGCCGGTTCCTTCGTTGAGTTCGACGCCCTTGCCGTGCACCGCTCCACCGCCTTCGGCATGGAAAAGAAGAAGCCCCTCGGCGACGGGCTGGTTTCCGGCTACGCCACGGTGGACGGACGCCCCGTGGCGGTCTACAGCCAGGACTTCAGTGTCTACGGCGGCTCCCTCAGCCAGGTCAACGGCGAGAAAATCGTCAAGGTCCAGGAATTTGCCCTCCGCAACGGCTGCCCGGTCATCGGTATCCTGGACGGCGGCGGCGCCCGCATCCAGGAAGGCGTCGCCTCGCTGGCGATGTTCGCTGATATCTTCCGCAACAATGTCCACGCCTCCGGCGTCGTTCCCCAGATTTCGCTGATCATGGGCCCCTCCGCCGGCGGCGCCGCCTACTCCCCCGCCCTAACCGACTTCGTGGTGATGGTGGACAAGACCTCGCACATGTTCATCACCGGACCCGATGTCATCAAGACCGTCACCGGCGAGGACGTGGACATGGAGACCCTCGGCGGCGCCCGGCAGCACAATGCCAACACCGGCACCTCCGCCTATCTTGCCTCCGATGAAGAGGACGCCGTCGAGTTTGTCCGTGAACTGCTCGACTTCCTGCCCTCGAACAACCTGGCCGAAGCGCCGCTGACCGCCTTCGACTCCGACCCGGAACCCACCGCAGCGGATCTGGCCCTGGACGAGCTGATCCCGGACTCGGCGAACCAGCCCTACGACATCCGCGCCGTCATCGAGAACGTGCTCGACGACGGGCACTTCCTGGAGATGCAGGCCCTCTACGCCCCGAACGTGATCATCGGCTACGGACGCGTGGAGGGCCACACCGTGGGCATCGTGGCCAACCAGCCGATGCAGTTCGCCGGAACCCTGGACATTGCCGCCTCCGAGAAGGCAGCCCGGTTTGTCCGCAACTGCGACGCCTTCAACATCCCGATCCTGACCTTCGTGGACGTGCCGGGCTTCCTGCCGGGCAAGGACCAGGAGTTCCAGGGCATCATCCGCCGCGGCGCCAAGCTGCTCTATGCCTACGCCGAAGCCACCGTGCCCAAGCTGACCGTCATCACCCGCAAGGCCTACGGCGGCGCGTACATCGTGATGGGTTCGAAGAAGCTCGGTGCGGACATCAACCTGGCCTGGCCGACGGCGCAGATCGGCGTCATGGGCGCCCAGGGTGCGGTGAACATCCTCTACCGTGCTCCGCTGAAGGCAGCGGCCGACGCCGGCGGCGACGTCGACGACGTCCGGCGCCAATACATCGAGCAGTATGAGGACGAGCTGCTCAACCCCTACCAGGCCGCAGAGCTCGGCTACGTGGACGCGGTCATCGCACCGTCGGAGACCCGGCTGCAGCTGATCCGCGGACTGCGGGCAACACGGGACAAGCGCGCTTCGCTGCCCGCCAAGAAACACGGAAACATGCCGCTGTGAGTACCGGCAACGAGGACCGGGAACCCGTTTCCGAAACCCTGCTTTCCGTGACCGCCGGCAATCCCACGGAGGAGGAGATCGCGGCGCTGACCGCCGTCGTCGCCGGACTCCAGGCGCAGGCCGGACCGCTGCCGACCGCACGTCCGGCCCACCGTCCCTGGGTACGGCGGCGGAATCTCCGGCTCGACCCGAAACCGGGGCCCGGCTCCTGGCGGCGGAGCTACCGCTAGTCATAAACGAGACCGCCGGACCGCACTGCGGTTAGGCTACGTTTGTGACCCATCAGACATCATCGCCCGCCACCGCCGCTGCCAGCAGTGCCCCGGTGCGCCAGCCCACCGCCATCGACGCCGTTGCCGATGCCTACACCGCCACGCTCCTGCACCTGGACCCGTCCTTCGCCACGTCCCTCGGTATCCCGGGAAGGGAAACCGAATACGGCGACTACTCGCCGGCCGGTCTGGAGTCCTATGCCGAGGCCGCCCGGGAGACGCTGGGCCGGCTGGACGGACTGGAGCCGGCGGACGACGTCGACCGCGTCACCCTTGACGCGATGCACGAACGCCTCGGCCTGGATCTGGAAATCCACGAATCGGGCTGGGACCTGGCGGAGCTGAACAACATTGCCTCCCCCGCGCAGGGCATCCGCAGCATCTTCGACCTCATGCCCACGGACACTGAGGAACAGTGGCACCATATTGCGGGCCGCCTGGACAACGTGGACGACGCCGTCGCCGGCTACATCACCAGCCTGCGCAGCGGTATCCGGCGCGGCCTGTCAGCCGCCCGCCGGCAGGTGAAGATCGTCATTGAGCAGGCCTCCGCCTATGCCGAGGACGGCGGATTCTTTGACGCCCTTGCCGCCAACGCCTCCCTGCCCGGCGGCGGGGAGCTGCCCGCATCACTCCGTGCAGATCTGCGGACCGGCGCTGACGCGGCCCGCCGGGCCTACACCAACCTCGCTTCCTTCCTTGAAGAGGAACTGCTTCCGGCCGCCTCTGCCGAGGATGCCGTGGGCCGGGAACATTACGCCCTGATGTCCCGCCGGTTCCTCGGATCCGCCGTGGATCTGGAAGAGACCTACCAGTGGGGCGTCGAGGAACTGGACCGCATCATTGCCGAACAGAAGGCCGTCGCGGAGCAGATCCGCTCCGGCGCCACGGTCGCCGAAGCGATGCGGATCCTCGACGAGGATCCGGCACGCCAGCTGCACGGCACGGACGAGCTGCAGGCCTGGATGCAGAACCTCGCCGACCGTGCCGTCGCCGACCTCGCCGGGTCCCACTTCGAAATTACGGAACCGATGCGCCGGATCGAGTGCATGATTGCCCCCACCCAGGAGGGCGGCATCTACTACACCGGCCCCAGCGATGATTTCTCCCGTCCGGGCCGCATGTGGTGGTCCGTTCCGGCGGGAGAGGACACCTTCACCACCTGGCAGGAGACCACCACCGTTTACCACGAGGGCGTTCCCGGCCACCACCTCCAGATTGCAACGGCGACCGCATCCCGCGGCCTGCTCAACGACTGGCGGCGCAACGTGTGCTGGGTGTCCGGCCACGGTGAGGGCTGGGCGCTCTACGCGGAGCGGCTGATGGAGCAGCTGGGCTATCTCAGTGATCCGGGCGACCGGATGGGCATGCTGGACGCGCAGCGGATGCGTGCCGCACGGGTGGTCTTCGACATCGGCGTCCATCTGGAACTGGAGATCCCGGAACGCTGGGGCGAAGGCACCTGGACCGCGGACAAGGGCTACGGCTTCCTGAAGCAGAACCTGTCCATCAGCGAGGGCCAGCTGAACTTCGAGTTCACCCGCTACCTCGGCTGGCCGGGCCAGGCCCCCTCCTACAAGCTGGGCCAGCGGCTCTGGGAACAGATCCGCGACGAGGTCCGCAGCCGCGAGGGCGACGCGTTTGACGAGAAGTCGTTCCACACCCGGGCCCTGCAGCTGGGTTCCGTGGGCCTGGATACGCTGCGGCGTGCCCTTCTGGGCGAGTAGTAGCCTGCGAGGTTAGTCACAGTGGCCCGGGGAATATCCCGCGCCACTGCCGTTTTCGGGCGGTAACCGCGCGGATTCTGCGCAAAACCCGCTGACTTTGGCACTTTTTACTGCCGTCACATTTCGCAACTTTGAGTCCGGTCTGCTATGGGATGACCGCTAGAGTCTTTCCCGTGACCTCATCGACTTCCTCCCCCGAATCCCCCGCCCGGCGGCTGCCCAAGTGGGCAACGTCCTTCGGACCGCAGATCATCGCCGCCCTCATTGCAGGCATCGCGCTTGGCCTGCTGGCCAAGACCATGGGCACCGTTGACGACGAACCGAACTGGCTCACCACCACGCTGGACACCATCGGCAGCAGCTACGTCTCGCTGCTGAAGGCCGCCGTTGTCCCCTTGATCTTCACCGCAGTGGTCAGCTCGATCGCCAACCTGCGGGCCGTGTCCAACGCCGCCCGGCTCGCCTGGCAGACGCTGCTCTGGTTCGCCATTACGGCGCTGATCAGCGTGGTGATCGGCATTCTGCTGGGCTTCTTCCTGCAGCCGGGCAACAACGCCTCGGTCAGCGAGGGTGAGGAATTCAGCGGCAGCCAGGGCAGCTGGGTGGGCTTCCTGACCGGCCTTGTACCGGCCAACTTCCTGGGACTGGGCGCCAGCTCCAAGGTGGCGGAATCCGGTGACGTCGCCACCAGCGTCAGCTTCAATGTGCTGCAGATCCTCGTGATCGCGATTGCCGTCGGCATTGCCGCGCTCAAGGTCGGCAAGCCCGCCGAAGCCTTCCTGGCCCTGAACGCCTCGGCCCTGGCCGTCATCCAGAAGGTCCTGTGGTGGATCATCCGCCTCGCCCCGGTCGGCACGGTCGGCCTCATCGGCACCGCCGTCGCGACCTACGGCTGGGACACCATCGGTTCGCTCGGCATGTTCGCCCTGACCGTCTACCTTGGCCTGTTCCTGGTGCTCTTCGGTGTCTACCCGGCCCTGATCAAGGCCCACGGACTCTCCGTCCGCCAGTGGTTCTCCGGTGCCTGGCCCGCCATCCAGCTGGCCTTCGTGTCCCGTTCCTCGGTGGGTACGCTGCCGCTGACCCAGCGCGTGACCGAGCGCAACCTGGGTGTCCCCCGGGCCTACGCCTCCTTCGCCGTGCCGCTGGGCGCCACGACCAAGATGGACGGTTGCGCCTCGATCTACCCGGCCGTTTCGGCGATCTTCGTGGCCCAGTTCTTCAACGTGGACCTGGCCTTCACCGACTACCTGCTGATCGCACTGGTTTCGGTCCTGGGTTCTGCCGCAACGGCCGGCACCACCGGCGCCGTCGTAATGCTCACGCTGACCCTGTCCACCCTCGGCCTGCCGCTGGCCGGCGTCGGCCTGCTCCTGGCCATCGATCCGATCCTGGACATGGGCCGTACCGCCGTGAACGTGGCCGGCCAGACCGTGGTCCCCACGCTCGTGGCCCGGCGCAACGGCCTGCTGGATACCGGGCTGTACAACGCCCGCCGCCAGGGCGATCCGTTCGTGGACGATTCCGAGCAGATTGAGGTCCCCGTGCTCGTCGAGTCCAAGAGCTGATCCCTTCGGGTTGCAGCGCCGGGCCGTCCCTTCGGGGGCGGCCCGGCGCTTTTGGTTTCCGGGCCGGTCCGCCCCGGCACTAGGCTTGGTTCCGTGACCAACCCGAACCTGAGCCTCATCCTGGCCTCCGCGTCCCCCGCCCGCACCAAGCTGCTGACCGATGCCGGCATCAGCCATACCGTCCTCGTCTCCGACGTCGACGAAGACGCCGTCACCGCCCGCTACGGCCTGACCGACCCGCACGACACGGCCCTGCTGTTGGCCCGGGCCAAGGCCGAAGCCGTGGCCTCCCTGCCCGAGGCCGACGGCGCCCTGGTGATCGGCTGCGATTCGGTCTTCGAATTCGACGGCGAGGCGCACGGCAAGCCCTGGGAGGCCGACGTCGCCCGCGAACGGATCCGCCGCATGAGCGGTTCCTCCGGGGTTCTGCACACCGGGCACTGGCTGGTGGACTGCCGCGACACCGACGAGGACGGCTCCGGTGCCACCCTCGGGGCGGTGTCCTCCGCCGAGGTGCACTTCGCGAAGCTCACCGACGACGAGATCGAGGCTTACATCGCCACAGGTGAGCCGCTGCAGGTGGCCGGTTCCTTCACCATCGATTCCCTGGGCGGGGCCTTCATCGAGCGCGTCGACGGCGACCCGCACGCCGTCGTCGGCCTGTCAGTGTCAACCCTGCGCCAGCTGCTCGCCAGCGCCGATGTGCGGATTATCGACCTCTGGAAGTAGCTTCCTCGGGTACTGCTGGCGCTGGGCGAGGCCTGTTCATCGCCACGGCTGGTGCGGGGACCGATTCGCCTTCTGTACAGCTAATGCGGCACACCCTTTCCCTTCTGTACAGATAAGGAGCTCTAGTCCCTCTTCAGGTCGCGTTACCTGTACAGAAGGCACCAGGCAGATCGCGTTACCTGTACACAACACGACGCTGAGGCGCCTTACCTGTACACGAGCTGCGTCTGGATGCCGCATCAACCAGAAGGCGTCCAGCCACCCATTGTCAATCCTCTACGGACCTTAGCGGCTACCCAGGACGATCCCTGCGCCAGATCAGTCCGACTTATTTTCACCTGATTCCACCCAAGTCCGGCGGTCCGCAGGTCACGGTGGTGGTCACGTGCCTGCTGCTCCGGAGTGAGGTGGTGGACGCCGTCATATTCCAAGCAAGTCCGGAACTCACGACAACCGAGATCTACCCAGACCTGCGGCTGACCATACTCATGAAGCAGGGCAACGTTGGGTAGGAACTCCGGCAGATCGGAGTGCATCGCCAGCATCAGCCGCAGCCGGGTCTCAGAAGGAGAATCCACCCCAACCCGGACAAGATTCAGCGCCTCACGGCTGCGCCGGACCTTTGGCGCGCCGGATCGGTGTTCGACCAAGTCCCGCAGCTCTTTTAAAGGGACCAGAGGCCGGCGCGGCGCCCCGAAGGTGCGCTGATGTTCACTCACTATTTGGTCCCCCATAATCACCAGCTCCTCGAGCGATAACATCCCTGCAAGGTCCAGCCATGTGCGGGCGATGGTTGTGACGCTAAGGCCGTTGACCTGCGTAACCTCGTTCCGGGCCAATACCAGGCGATGCCCGCAGACATGGCGCCGCCGCGGCGGTCCGAACTCCGGGGACCGGCTCAAGTGGAGCAGTGGCTCCTCGGCAACCCTGCGCGGAAGCGCGAGCCCATGCAGCCGGGCTGCGGTGCCGTGGGTTATGACCGCGTCCGGAAGCAGCTCCAGGTACGGACGGCATGCGGCCGCGAGATCAAACGTTGCCGTCTTGGGAACCCGCACGCCTCTGCTGGGAATCCAAAGGTCCGAGGCACGGAGTCGGGAAGCACTTATCCCGGCGTCAGTGGCTTGTGGAAACGCAAAGGGTGCGGTGAATGGCTCCGGCAAAGGTTGAGGCTTCGGCATCGCTCTATTACAGAGGTCTCCGAATCGCTCCGAGGCGTTTTCCACAGGCATAGGGAAAGTCCGACAGTTCTGTTTCGGAGACGCTGGCGGAGGATTACAGGCAGCGGAGCAGGGTGTCTCATGCGGCCATTACACCCGGTCCCCCGGGAGCTGGTTCCAGGGGTATGGGCCGCAGGCACATAAATGTCTCCTGGCAGTCGATCCGGGAGGAGCAGTCCCCCCGGGTACTGGCACTGGTCCCGGATGTGACGCGGACCGACCACACCCCCAGGGAACCGCCCGGCTTTGTAGAATCCCCACAACGATCCGCCGGTTCCCACGCAGAAACAGCACGCATTATGGCCCGAGACCACAAAACCGCGCTAGGCTCCGAACAGATCAAAAGGAGCCAGTGCACCAATGAGCCAGAACATCCCCGCGCCCGAAGCGACCCCCGCCAAGGCACTCACCAAGATCCTCATTGCCAACCGCGGCGAGATTGCGGTCCGCGTCATCCGCGCCGCCCGCGATGAAGGAATTGCCGCCGTTGCGGTGTACGCCGATCCCGACCGCGACGCCCTGCACGTCCGCCTCGCCGACGAGGCCTACGCCCTGGGCGGCAGCACCGCCGCCGAGTCCTACCTGGACATGGGCAAGATCCTCGACGCCGCCGCCCGCTCGGGCGCCGACGCCATCCACCCCGGTTACGGCTTCCTCTCCGAGAACGCCGAATTCGCCCAGCGCGTCATCGACGCCGGCCTGACCTGGATCGGCCCCTCCCCCAGCGCCATTTCCTCACTCGGCGACAAGGTCCAGGCCCGCCACATCGCCGCCAAGGTCGGTGCACCGCTGGTTCCCGGCACCCCGGATCCGGTTGAGTCCGCCCAGGACGTCCTGGACTTCGCGGACCGGCACGGCCTCCCGCTGGCCATCAAGGCAGCTTTCGGCGGCGGCGGCCGCGGCATCAAGGTTGCCCGCACCCGCGACGAGATCCCCGAGATGTTCGACTCCGCCGTCCGCGAGGCCACGGCTGCCTTCGGCCGCGGCGAGTGCTTCATCGAACGCTTCCTGGATGCACCCCGCCACGTGGAAACCCAGTGCCTGGCGGACGCCTACGGCAACGTCGTCGTCGTCTCCACCCGCGACTGCTCCCTGCAGCGCCGCAACCAGAAGCTGGTCGAGGAAGCCCCCGCCCCCTTCCTCTCCGAAGAGCAGAACGCCAGCCTGTACGCGGCGTCGAAGGCCATCCTGAAGGAGGCCGGCTACCAGGGCGCCGGAACCTGCGAATTCCTGGTCGGCACGGACGGCACCATTTCCTTCCTCGAGGTCAACACGCGCCTCCAGGTGGAGCACCCGGTTTCCGAGGAGGTCACCGGCCTGGACCTGGTCCGCGAACAGTTCCGCATCGCCCGCGGCGAAGCACTGGGCTACGGCGATCCGGAAGTACGCGGCCACTCCTTCGAATTCCGCATCAACGGTGAAGACCCGGGCCGCAATTTCATGCCCGCCCCCGGCACCGTCTCGGAATTCAAGCTGCCCACCGGCCCCGGTGTCCGCGTGGACTCCGGCATCGAAGCCGGCGAAACCGTGGGCGGAAACTTCGATTCCATGCTCGCCAAGCTGATTGTCACCGGTGCCACCCGCCGCGAGGCGCTGCAGCGGGCACGGCGCGCCCTGGCCGAGATCGACGTCGTCGGCATGCCGACAGTACTGCCCTTCCACCGCGCCGTGACTGCTGACCCCGCCTTCACCGGCGAGGAGAGCTTCGGCGTGCACACCCGCTGGATCGAGACCGGGTTCGTGAACACCATTCCGGCTTGGAGCGGTGAACCGGGTACGGGCGACGACGACGACGAGCGCCGGCGCGTCACCGTTGAAGTAGGCGGCAAGCGGCTTGAGGTTGTGCTTCCGTCCGGCCTGGGCGGCCCCGGTGCCGGCACCTCCAACGGCGCGCGCAGCAACGGCAAGGCGCGCAAGCGCTCCCGCGGCGGTGCCTCTGCTGCAGCTGCGGGCGATGACCTCACTTCCCCCATGCAGGGAACCATCGTTAAGGTGGCCGTCGAGGACGGAGCAGTGGTCCGCGAAGGCGATCTCGTCGTGGTACTGGAAGCCATGAAGATGGAACAGCCGCTGACCGCGCACAAGTCCGGCACCATCACCGGCCTGGGGGCCCTTCCCGGGGCAACGGTCTCCGCCGGCGCCGTCATCGCTTCGATCCTGGACTGATCCCGGACGGACCCCGGGCAACAGCAGCACCGCAAAAAACAGCAGGCCCGGTTCCCGCAGAGGGAACCGGGCCTGCTGTGTTGTTACCGGTTAGAGGACTTTCACGGCCTCACTGGAGTTGTTCTCGTAGTCGACGTCCTTGGTGTCCTTGGTGACGAACAGCGCGATCAGCGTCAGCACCGCCATCGAGGACAGGTAGATGCCCACCAGCCACGGACTGCCGTCCGCCGCCTGCCACAGGGCGACGGCTATGAACGGTGCCACCGCAGCGCCCAGGATCGAGGAGAAGTTGTAGGCGATGGCCGACCCGGTGTAGCGCACGTTCGTCGGGAAGAGTTCCGGCAGCATCGCGCCCATCGGCCCGAAGGTCAGTCCCATCAGGGTGAAGCCGATGATCAGCAGCGCCATGACGCCCACGGTTCCGCCGCCGAGCAGCGGTGAGAAAGTGAAACCGAAGAGGAAGATCCCGGCGGTGACCACCAGCAGCGTCTTGCGGCGGCCGTGCTTCTCCGCCAGCGGCCCGGCGACCAGCGTGAAGATACCGAAGAACACCACGCCGATGATCAGCATGATCAGGAAGTCGTTACGCGCATAACCCAGGCCGGCGGTGAATGTTTCGGGGTCGAAAGTCTTCCCGGCCTTCTCTGCGGCGGCGCGGGCTGCGTCCTCGGACTTGGCGGCGGTGCCGTAGGACAGGGTGAAGGTGGTCATCAGGTAGAACAGCACGTACGTGGCCAGCATGATGAACGTGCCGGCAATCATCTGGCGCCAGCTGTACTTGAAGGCGCGGCTCAGCGGCAGCTTGCTGACCTCGCCGGAGTCGACAACCTTCTGGAATGCCGGCGTCTCAACCAGTTTCAACCGCACGTACAGGCCGATGATGACCATGACGGCACTGGCCAGGAACGGCACGCGCCAGCCCCAGGAATCGAACTGCTCGGCGTCCAGCTGGAAGCTCAGCAGCAGGAACAGACCGTTGGCCAGGATGAAGCCGATCGGAGCGCCCAGCTGCGGGAACGTTCCCCACACGGCGCGCTTGTTGGCCGGTGCGTTCTCCGTGGCCAGCAATGCGGCCCCGGACCATTCCCCGCCGAGGGCCAGGCCCTGGGCGAACCGCAGGACCACCAGCAGCGCCGGACCAAGGATGGTCCAGCCCGGTGTCAGGGCGGTGGGCAGGCAGCCGATCAGGAACGTCGCGATCCCCATGGTCAGCAGCGATGCCACCAGGGTTCCCTTGCGGCCCACCTTGTCACCGAAGTGCCCGAAGACGATGGAGCCCAGCGGCCGGGCAATGAAAGCCACCCCAAACACGGCGAACGAGCTCAGCAGGGCCGTGACCCCCTCGGCGTTCGGGAAGAACAGCCGGGGGAAGACGAGGACCGCAGCCGTTGCGTAGACGTAGAAGTCATAGAACTCGATGGAGGTTCCGACGAGGCTGGCAACAATCACACGGCTCTTGGAATTGGCCTTGGCCGGCACCGGCGCCGGCGTGGATGCCGCGGAGGGATTCTTAGTAGACATTGGAACTCTTTCGCAAGAGGAAATGAAGTATCCATATCGTAGGAGCATCCGTCCGTTATTTGAGATTTGTGTCCATATACCGGACAAATGGTTCACGCCGCCGAAATCCGGGCATAAAAAATCCCGCGCCCGCGGACGGATAATCCGCCGCGGACGCGGGAAGGGAAAGAGCAGTTCCCTACAGGTGAACGTGCAGCCGCCGGGCGGCTTCGGAAATAGAGCCGGTGAGGGACGGGTACACGGCGAAGGTGCTGGCCAGGTCATCCACGTGCAGCTTCTGGGTGACGGCGATGGCAATCGGGAAGATCAGCTCCGAGGCACGCGGACCCACCACAACGCCGCCGATCACGCTGCCGGAGCCCTTGCGGGCAATGATCTTCACAAAGCCTTCCTTGACGTCCATCATCTTGGCCCGGGCATTGGTGTGCAGGGACAGCTTGATGACATCGCCCTGGTAGCGGCCCTCGGCAACGTCGGCCTCGCTGACGCCCACGGAGGCAATCTCCGGGGAAGTGAAGATGTTCGAGGCTACGGTCTTGAGCTTCAGCGGCTTCACACCGTCACCCATCAGGTGCGCCACCGCGATGCGGCCCTGCATGGCGGCCACGGACGCCAGGTTGAAGACGCCGGTGCAGTCGCCCGCGGCGTAGACGTTGTCCGCCGTGGTGCGGGAGACGCCGTCGACCCGGATCTGGCCGCGCTCGTCCAGCTGCACGCCGGCTTCTTCCAGGCCGATGCCGGCGGTGTTCGGAATGGCGCCCACGGCCACGAGGCAGTGGCTGCCCTCCACCGTGCGTCCATCCGAAAGCGTCACGAGCACGCCGTCACCGGTGTTCTTCACGGAGTCGGCACGGGACCTGCTGAGCACGGTCATGCCACGGGCCTGGAAGACGTCCTCCAGCACGACGGCGGCGTCTGCGTCTTCGCCCGGCAGCACCCGGTCGCGGCTGGAGATCAGCGTGACCTTGGTGCCGAGGCCGTTGTAGGCGGACGCGAATTCGGCGCCGGTGACACCGGAACCGATGACGATCAGGTGCTCGGGAACCTCGGTGAGGTTGTAGATCTGCTTCCAGGTGAAGATCCGTTCACCGTCCGGCACGGAGGTGTCCAGCTCACGGGGGTTCGCGCCGGTCGCAATCAGCAGCGCCTCGGCCTTGACCGTTTCCACGGTGCCGTCCGCGGCGGTGACCTCGATGGTGGAGTTGTCCAGCAGGCGGCCGTCGCCGATCTTCACCTTGACGCCCACTCGCTCCAGGGTGCTGCGGATGTCGTTGGACTGTTCCTTGGCCAGGGCCAGCAGACGGTGGTTGACCACCTTCAGGTCCGCGAAGACCGGGGACGCGATGTCTCCGAATTCCACACCGAGGTTGCGGGCAGCGTTCATCCGGGTCATCACATCGGCGGTGGCGATGAGCGTTTTGGAGGGAACGACGTCGGTGAGCACTGCAGAGCCGCCCAGCCCCTGCCGCTCAACGATGGTTACGTCCGCACCGAGGGACGCGGCCACGAGGGCAGCCTCATAGCCGCCGGGGCCCCCTCCGAGAATCGCAAGTTTCCGGGCAGTGAAATCTAGTTGGGTGGTCACAAGGCTCTATTCTGTCCCATCCCGTCACAGCGCTCAAACGGCGGCCTCCGCCGCGGACTCCGGCGCTCCCTGCAGGCTGTAAGTTTGTTAAGTGACTAACGACCCATTTGAACTTGCCCAGCAGGCCGCCGACTACATTGCAGAGCACACCGGCGTACCCTCCCACGACATTGCCCTGGTCCTCGGAAGCGGCTGGGGTGAAGCCGCTGAACTGATCGGCGAGACCACCGCCACCCTCTCCGCCTCCGACATCCCGGGCTTCTCCGCCCCGTCCGTGCAGGGGCACGTGGGCACCATCCGCTCCGTCCTCACCACCGACGGCAAGCGCGCCCTCGTCCTGGGTGCACGCACTCACTACTACGAGGGCAAGGGCGTACGCGCCGTCGTCCACGGCGTCCGCACCGCAGCGGCTGCCGGCGCCAAGGTCATGGTCCTCACCAACGGCTGCGGCGGGTTGAACCCCGACTGGCAGCCCGGCACCCCGGTGCTCATCAGCGACCACCTGAACCTCACCGCAACCTCCCCGCTCGAAGGCGCCACGTTCGTGGACCTGACGGACCTTTACTCGTCGCGCCTGCGCGACGTTGCCCGCAGCGTGGACCCCACCCTTGACGAAGGCGTTTACGCCCAGTTCACCGGTCCGCACTACGAAACCCCGGCCGAGGTCCGCTACGCCAAGACCATCGGCGCCGATCTGGTGGGCATGTCCACGGCACTGGAAGCCATTGCCGCGCGCCACGCCGGCATGGAGGTCTTCGGCATCTCCCTGGTCACCAACCTCGCCGCCGGCATCAGCCCGGTGGCACTGAGCCACGGCGAGGTCCTCGAAGCGGGACAGGCCGCCGGACCGCGCATCTCCAAGCTGCTTGCCGAGATCATCAACAAGATCTAGCTCGCTTCCGCCGCCGCTCAGCTATCCGCACCAGCAACATTAGGTATCCACATGACTCTGATTCCCGCTGAACTCGAAGAACTCACCGCCGCCGCGCAGGAATGGGCGGACAGCGACCCCGACCCTGACACCGTGCTCCAGCTCCGTACCCTTCTGCGCACCATCGCGGACGGTACGGACGCCGGGGCAGCCGCGGCGGCCCAGGAGCTGGCGGACCGGTTTGCCGGCACGCTCGAGTTCGGAACCGCGGGGCTGCGTGCGGAGCTGGGCGCCGGCCCCAACCGGATGAACCGAGTGGTGGTGCGCCGCACCGCCGCCGGCATTGCCTCCTTCCTGCAGGACACTGCCGGCGACAGCTGGACCCCCAGCGCCGTCATCGGGTACGACGCCCGGTACAAGTCGAAGGACTTTGCCTTGGAAACGGCCGCCGTGTTCGGTGCGGCCGGCATCGAGACCTTCCTCCTGCCGTGCACGCTTCCGACGCCGCTGCTCGCCTACGCGGTGCGCGCTTTGGACACGGACGCGGGCGTGATGGTCACGGCCAGCCACAACCCGGCCGCGGACAACGGCTACAAGGTCTACCTGGGCGGCCGTACCGTCAAGGGTCCGGGCCGCGGCGCACAGATCGTCACGCCGTACGACGCCGAAATCGCCGCGCGGATTGATTACACCGTTCCGCTGGACTCCATTGAGCTGGCACCGGATGGCTACACGGAGGTTTCCGAATCCCTGATCGCCGACTACATCGGCGCCGTGGACGACCTCGCGCACCGTGAAGGCTACCCGGCACGGGACCTGGACATCGTCCTCACGCCCATGCACGGCGTCGGCGGCGAAACCATGTCCGCAGTGCTTCGCGGAGCCGGTTTCACGTCGGTGACCCTGGTTCCCGAGCAGGCCCTGCCGGACCCGGACTTCCCCACTGTTGCCTTCCCCAATCCGGAGGAACCCGGAGCGCTGGACCTGGCCCTGAAGCTTGCCGCCGAACGCGATGCGGACCTCGTCCTGGCCAACGATCCCGACGCCGACCGCGCCGCTGTCGCCGCCAAGGATCCCGCCACTGGTGTTTGGCGCATGCTGCGCGGTGACGAAGTGGGTGCCCTGCTGGGCCGCCACATTGCCGGCCGGATCGCCGCCGGCCGGTGGAAGGTACGCGGCGAGAAGACGCGTTCCGGCGTCGTCTTCGCCAACTCGATCGTGTCCTCCCGGCTGCTGGCCCGCATTGCCGAGGCTGCAGGATTTGAGCACCAGGAAACCCTGACCGGTTTCAAGTGGATCTCCCGTGTGCCGAAGCTGACCTTCGGCTATGAAGAGGCCCTTGGCTACTGCGTGGCCCCGGGACTGGTCCGGGACAAGGACGGAATCTCCGCCGGCGTGCTTCTGGCCGAGCTCGCGGCCTCTTTGAAGGCTGCCGGGCGCACCCTCTTTGACGAACTCGATGAGCTCGCCCTGCAGCACGGCCTGCACCAGAGCGACCAGCTCTCCATCCGCGTCCAGAACCTTGGACTGCGCACGGAGATGATGCAGCGGCTCCGCGAGTTCCCACCCGCCTCGTTCGCAGGCTCACCGGTGGCAACCGCCGTCGACCTTTCGGAAGGTGCAGGCGGCCTGCCGCCCACGGACGGACTGCGGTACATTACCGAGGACAACACCCGGGTCATCATCCGTCCCAGCGGAACCGAACCGAAGCTCAAGTGCTACCTCGAAGTGATTGAACCCGTCGGCTCGGCCGCCGATCTCCCGGCTGCGCGTGCAAACGCCCGCGCCACGCTGGATGCAGTGCTGGCGGATGTGCGGACGGCCCTGGGACTCTAACCAGGTCAGGAGGCCGGCATGGGACGGCTGATCTACACAAGCATCACTTCCCTGGACGGCTACGTTGCGGATGAGGCCGGGTCCTTTGACTGGAGCATGCCCGATGAAGACGTGCATCTCTTCGTCAACGGGCTCGAGCGCAACGTAGGCACGCATCTGATCGGGCGGCAGCTGTACGAGGTGATGTCGTACTGGGACTCGTTGCCGCCCGAAGGCGAGCCGCCGGCCACCCAGGAATATGCACGGATCTGGCAGGCGGCGGACAAGGTGGTGTTTTCCCGTTCGCTCCCCGAGGTCTCCGCCCCGCGCACGCGGCTCGAGCGGACGTTCGATCCCGCCGCCGTGCGGGCGCTTGTGGAGGCGTCCGACGACGACGTGTCAGTGGGCGGCGCGAACCTCGCCGGCCAGGCACTGAAGGCGGGACTGGTCGACGAGCTGCAGCAGCTGCTCTCCCCCGTGATCATCGGCGGCGGGAAGCGGTTCCTGCCGGACGGACTCCGGCTGGGTTTGGAGCTGCTGGATGAGAAACGCTTCGCCAATGGCGTCGTGTTCCTGCACTACCGGGTCCTGAACTGATCTTCCCGTCCGGGGGGGTCAGGTTACGCCAGCAGCTCAGTGGCCAGGGGCAGGCGGTTTCCGCTCGCCAGGAGCGTTCCCACCTGCTCGGCTGAGAGCGGCCGGCTGAAGTAGTAGCCCTGGCCGCTGCAGCAGCCCATGTCCTGCAAAAGTTCAGCCTGCTCCGGGGTTTCGATCCCCTCGAAGACCGCTTCCATTCCGGCGGCCTGGATTAGGCGGTGGACCGCGTCGACGAACTCCAACTGTCCTTTGTCCCGGCCGATGTCCGCGATGAGTGCCCGGTCCACCTTGACGGTGTCCACGGGCAGCCGGCGCAGGTAGCTGATGGAGGAATAACCGGTACCGAAATCGTCGATTTCCAGGCGGACACCAAGGGCCTTCAGCGCTCTCATGGAGTAGGTCTCCACATCTCCGCTGCCGACAAAGGCACTCTCGGTGATTTCCAGGACCAGATCCCTCGGCGCGGCACCGGTTTCGCGCAGGATGGTGCGTACGTAGTCCACCAGATCCATGCTCTGCAGCTCGGACGGGGACACATTCACCCGGACATGAAACCCCTCACGGTCCAGACCTTCCGAGCGCCAGTCGGCCAGTTGCTCCAGAGCGGACCGCAGTACCCAGCGGCCGATCTCCGTAATGGCGCCGCTCTCTTCAGCTAACGGAATGAAGGTATCCGGCATGACCAGTCCCTGGGTCGGATGTTCCCAGCGCAGGAGAACCTCCACACCCTGCATCTGCCCCGTGACCAGATCAACAACGGGTTGGTACACCAACTGGAACTCGTTCCGTTCCGCGGCGTGACGCAGCTCCGAGGCCATCTGGTGTCGCAGTTGCCGCGCAAACAGCATCACCGGTTCGAAGGACCGGACCAGGCCCAGGCCTTCTTCCTTCGCTTCATACATGGCTGTGTCGGCGCAGAGCAGCAGATCCTCCGCGGCCTGCGGTCCTTCGGCCACATGGATCCCGATGCTGGCCCGCGGCCAGACATCCAGTTCTTCCACAACGGTCCGGGCACTCAAGGCGGACTGGATCGTCTCCGCGGCCGCCCGGGCCGGGAGCCGGCCGGCGGCGGGGAGCAGCACGGCGAACTCGTCGCCACCGAGCCTCGCTACGACGCTGTTCTCCGGGACGGAAGCGAGAAGGCGGGCGGCCACTTCCTGCAGCACTAGGTCGCCGGCGCCATGGCCGAAGCTGTCATTGATGTCCTTGAATCCGTCCAAGTCAATCATCAGCACGGCCGGCGCGGATGCACCCCCGGACCACTCCGCGAGGGCCAGCTCCACCTGCTGCATTAACGCTGTCCGGTTACCGAGCCCGGTGAGCGGATCCGACAGTGCCATGCGCTGCATCTGCGTATGGGCTTTCTGGAGTTCCAGGGTGCGGCTCTGCACCCGCAGCTCGAGGTCACGGTAGATATCGTCCAGCTCTTCGGCCAGCAGGTTGATGCCTGTACTTACGGCGTCCACTTGGTCCCGGGCCGGGGAGGTCGGAATCCGTGCGGTAAGGTTTCCTGCCGCAATGCTGACAATGCCCTCAATGATACTGCTGAGACGCGGGTCCTCCGAGGAGGCCCCGATGTTTTCCGGCCTTAGAGTCACTCGGTGTACCTCGACAACCATTCGAGGGCGTCGCTTTCACACGTGAAGTACCGGGTAGGGCATGGCTGTACCTCACCTCCGAGCAGGAAGGTGGCGATCACCCGGTCTACCGGGGAGACGCCGACGACGGCGACGGCTGACAGGGAACGTGCGGCACCGAAAACATCCCGTGCGCTGCGGGAGACGGATTCGACTCCCGTGAGGGTGAGCAGGAGCGGAAGTTTCCGCGCGGTAGCCAATCTGTCGATCTTCGCGTCAGCCTCGGCAGCCATGGAACTCGTTACCACTTCCCCGGGAGGCAGCACCAGCACCAGGTGCCCCTGTTCGGACAGGCTCACCTGTGTTTCCGCGGAGGACTGCTGCTGCACGCCGTCACTCGTGCCCGCATGTCCGGAGGCGCTGTCGTGCGATCTGTTGCGGCTGTGGTGCGCGGTGATGTGTGTTGCCATAGCTTCCCCCAAGTCGCCGCGCAGGACCTCAATGCAGCGGATATGCCTTACCGTACCGGTGCGCTTGGGACTGACCGCATCGAATCGGCTACCCCCGCCTGTATTGTGCACCTTCAGTGCTTTAATATCGAGTTTCGACGCTGAAACTTTATGTTGTGAACCGCGATTATGGGACGATCAGTTCAATGGTGTCAATAATCGTCCGGGATTCAGACGCAAGCACCGCCGCGCCAACCTCCGCAAAAATCCGTTCACTCTGTAGTGCACATTGCAAGGCCTCCGCTTTCCTCTCCAGCGTGCAGAGGCACCGCGCCAACAAAAGCAACGTACGCCCCTGGAGAACGGGATAGGACGTCGCAGCCCGTTTTTCGACTGACCACAGTAACCCTTCCGCCGCTGCGGCATTACCGGACTCAAGTTCCCACCATGCCCGCGTGATCACTATTTCGATGCGGTCCATTTCCGTAACGCCGGCAACGTCAGAAGCCACCTCAGCGCGTTCCAGGCAGTCTTTGGTCTCGGCATCCACCAGACCGGCAACTAGGCGCATATTGACAGACGCTTTGTTGAATAGCGCCCAAGTCCGCACATCATTAGCCAGTCCCAGACTGTCAGCCGCCAGCCGATGGTGTTTCAGCCCTTCTTCAATCCGGCCTGACATAAAGCCCACATTGCCTATGGCCCAGTGAGTCATACCCTTCACCCGCGGAGTCGCGTCAGCACTCAGCATGTCCGCGAGGATGAGCGCTTCCGCCCACGCGGTCTCGGTATCACCTTCTTCCGCGAGAGCTGCAATCAACACATGTTGAATGTTAAACCGCGTTTCTGAAGGTAGCCTCTGCTGCGCCAAATCGGCGGCTTCCCGCGCGGCCGCGAGCGCGCCTCCGGTCTCTCCTTTGTCCTGCAGTGCGTGCGTTATCAGCACCCTCGCGCGGGACTCATAATCGGGATAGTCCTTGATTGCCTCGGTAGCAAGAAGGTTTCTGCAAGTCGCAATACAGCCCTCAATCCGGCCCAGTTCAAGCTGGAGTTCTGCGGTGTTAAAGGTCATTCGACAGAAACCCCTGCTGTCATTTACTCGAGTTGCCGCATCGGCTGCGGCCATGGAGTGCTCGATGGCCGCAGCAAAGTTACGCTGGGCTTTCGCTTGTCTCGCCCGATATTCGTTCAGCATAAAGACTGTATTGCTGGTCATAGCCCGGTACCTCTTCTTTATTAGAATCCGCTCGGATTGACCGATTGAAGTGCAAGGCCAGCGGACCACCAAAGTCTACGTGGCCATGAGCCGGGAAAATCAGCACCGATCAAAAAGTCCTCAGCTTTTGCTCAATAGTTATAGTTCCAGCGTTTTTGAGACTCACTGTATAGGTATGCTTCAGATGTCGTGATTATCCACATATTGAGGGAGCAACAATGAAGAGACTCGGTGCAGCAATGATGCTTGCCGCTGTGATCGCCGGAGCGGGCGTCGCAGCGCCGGCTTCCGCGTCCGCAGCCCAGCCTGCACAGCAGGCCAGCGGCATGGTTCAGCTTTACGGCAACTGGCCGCACACGTAATAGCGGCCACACGAAGGCCCGGCTGAACCGCTGAACGCGGAGCATCCGGGCCTTTGTTTTTCCGGGGGCAATCCCGGCCACGCCCGGGCCTACGCCACCACACCCGGCAAGCGTGATCTCAGCCACGCGCTGACACTCCCCTATGGCAAGATAGATCCCATGTCTACACCCATTGCCTCGTACATTGATCACACGCTCCTCAAACCCGAGGCCAGCCGCGACGACATCCTCCGGGTCTGCTCCGAAGCCGCTGAGTACCAGTTCAAATCCGTCTGTGTAAACCCGCTCTGGGTCGGCACGGTCCGCAACGCGCTGAAGGGCAGCGGAGTCCTCACCTGCTCGGTCATCGGCTTCCCGCTGGGTGCCACCACCACCGAGGTGAAGGTCTTCGAAGCCCAGGGTGCACTTCAGGACGGCGCCGATGAGATCGACATGGTCATCGACATCGCCGCAGCCCGGCGCGGAGACCGCGCAGCCCTGGTCCGCGACATCGCCGCCGTAGCCGACGCCGTGCACGCTGCCGGCGGGATCCTCAAGGTCATCATTGAAACTTCCCTGCTCAACGATGAGCAGAAGGTGCTGGCCTGCGAAGCCTCCGTCGAGGCCGGCGCCGACTTCGTCAAGACCTCCACCGGTTTCAACGGCGGCGGAGCCACGGCCGAAGACGTCGCGCTAATGCGCCGCACCGTTGGCCCTGACCTGGGAGTCAAGGCTTCCGGCGGTGTCCGCTCGCTCGAAGATGCGCAGGCAATGATCGACGCCGGGGCCACGCGTATCGGAGCAAGCTCCGGAATCGCTATTGTTAATGGAAGCAAAGCCACGTCGGACTACTGACCGGCATAGCTACTGACACTTTTTGAAACGGAGAACTTCATGGTTGGAACACGGTCAAAGCAGCCTTCACACTCAGGCGAGGGCCACCTGGTCAGCAACATCCTCATCTTTGCCGTGATGTTCGCCATTTTCCTCGGCGCCATTTACGCGGTGAACTGGCTGACGCTGGACAACGTCTGGCCAATGGCCATCCTGCTGGTCGCCGCCACCGGCATGTACCTCGTAGCGTTCAGCATCGGCCGTTCCGACACCACCACGGAACTGGCCAAGGGCTACTCGCACAACGAGTAAATCCCTTACCTAAAACAGCGACGCACCCCGGCCTTCACGCCGGGGTGCGTCGCTGTTTAACTGAGTAGTCACCGCGGGCAGGCAGGTGTGTCCTACTCTAGGCCGCCCCGGCCCGCCGTCCCTAGATTTACGGGTATGACTACGACCATGACCCGCAGGGAGTGGCGCCGGGACCGCGCCCGGCAGCAGCGCATTGTCCTCATCGGGTACTCGGTACTCGCCTCCTGCGTAGTGGCCGCCGCCGCTGTCTTCGTTATCGCTGTGGCGGGCTAGCCCTACTCCTTGAACACGGCGTCGAGCACCTGCTTGGCCCAGGCGAGGATCTCGGCGTCCACCAAATCCCGCCCGCCGATTCGAGCGGTTTTCGGCTTGGGCACCAGCACGGCGTTCAGCGCCGGCTTCACCATCGCACCCGGGTACATCCGCTGCAGCCGCATGGTGCGCGATTCGGGCAGGTCCGCCGGCGCAAACTTAATAAAGTTGCCCTGCAGCGCGATGTCGGTCAGCCCGGCGGCGCGCGCATCCACCCGGAAGCGGGCCACGTCGATCAGGTTCTTTACTTCCTGCGGCGGCTCGCCGTAGCGGTCCACCAGTTCGGCCAGGACTTCGTCGATCGCCTCGTTGGTCAGCGCGGAGGCCAGCTTGCGGTAGGCCTCCAGCCGTAGCCTCTCCCCCGGCACGTAGTCGTGCGGCAGATGCGCGTTGACCGGCAGCTCGATCTTCATCTCCGCTGCTTTTTCCTCGGCCTCGCCGCGGTAGTCGGCCACGGCTTCGCCTACCAGCCGGATGTACAGGTCAAAACCGACGCCGGCAATGTGGCCTGACTGCTCCCCGCCCAGCAGGTTGCCGGCGCCTCGGATCTCGAGGTCCTTCATGGCCAGCTGCATTCCGGCACCCAGTTCGTTGTGCGTGGCCACGGCCTTCAGCCGCTCCAGGGCCACCTCGCCCAGCGGCTTTTCCGACGGGTACAGGAAGTAGGCGTAGGCCCGCTCCCGGCCGCGGCCCACCCGGCCGCGCAGCTGGTGGAGCTGGGAGAGGCCGAAGTGGTCCGCCCGGTCCACGATCAGGGTGTTGGCGTTGGAGATATCCAGGCCGGTTTCAATGATCGTGGTGCAGACCAGCACGTCGAAACGCTTTTCCCAGAAGTCCACGATGATCTGCTCGAGCTTGGATTCGCTCATCTGGCCGTGGGCGACGGCGATGCGTGCCTCCGGGACCAGCTCCCGCAGGTGCGCGGCGGTCCGGTCAATCGAGGAGACCCGGTTGTGGACAAAGAACACCTGGCCCTCCCGCATCAGCTCGCGGCGGATGGCGGCGGAGGCCTGCTTGTCCGTGTACGGGCCCACATAGGTGAGCACCGGGTGCCGTTCCTCCGGCGGGGTGGCCAGCGTGGAGGTCTCGCGGATACCGGTCAGGGACATTTCCAGGGTGCGCGGAATCGGGGTTGCGCTCATGGCCAGCACGTCCACGTTGGTGCGCATCTTTTTCAGCGCTTCCTTGTGTTCGACGCCGAAGCGCTGCTCCTCGTCCACGATCACCAGGCCAAGATCCTTGAACCGGACTTCCTGTGACAGGATGCGGTGGGTACCGATGACTACGTCCACGGCGCCGGTCCTGACGCCTTCCATGGTCTCCTTGGCCTGCTTGGAGGTCTGGAACCGGGACAGCGAGTCCACCCGGACCGGGAAGCCGGAGAACCGCTCGGCGAAGGTCTCCATATGCTGCTGGGCCAGCAGGGTGGTGGGCACCAGCACGGCGACCTGTTTGCCGTCCTGCACGGCCTTGAACGCTGCCCGGACCGCAATCTCCGTCTTGCCGTAGCCCACGTCGCCGGAGACCAGCCGGTCCATGGGAACTTCGCGCTCCATGTCCGCCTTGACCTCGTTGATGGTGGTCAGCTGGTCCGGGGTTTCGATGTAGGGGAACGCTTCCTCGAGTTCGCGCTGCCACGGGGTGTCCGGGCCGAAGGCGTGGCCCTTGGAGGCCATCCGTGCGGAGTAGAGCCGGATCAGCTCCCCTGCGATCTCCTTGACGGCCTTGCGCGCCCGGCTCTTGGTCTTGGCCCAGTCGGAGCCGCCCATCTTGGACAGGACGGGGGTCTCACCGCCCACATAGCGGGTGATCTGGTCCAGCTGGTCGGTGGGAATGAAGAGCCGGTCCCCGGGTGCACCCCGTTTGGAAGCTGCGTATTCGAGCACCATGTACTCACGCACGGTCTTGTTGGTGCCGGCTCCGGTGGCCCGTTGGATCAGCTCGATGAACTTGCCCACGCCGTGCTGCTCGTGCACCACGAAGTCGCCCTCCTGCAGCTGCAGCGGGTCGACGGCGTTACGCCGCTTCGAGGGCATCCTGCGCATGTCGCGGGTGGAGTAGGCACTGGCGCGGCCCAGCAGGTCCGCTTCGGTCAGCAGCCCGGTCTTGAGGGTGTCGAAGACGTATCCGCGGCCGGCGCTGGCCGTGGTGATGGAGATGACGCCGGGGCGCGGTTCCTCGTCCACGGAATCCACCAGGGCAGCGGGGATGTCGTTCTCCTTGAAGAGTTCGGCGAGGCGGGAGGCCGGGCCCGGCCCCTCTGTCACCACCACCACGCGCCAGGCGTCACGGACACGGCCGCCGATGAAGTCCATCATTTCCGCGACGTCGCCGCGGTAGCCGCGCGGTTCGCGGGCATTAATGGTCAGGGTGTCGATGTCCAGGACGGTTTCGTCGTCGGGATTGAAGGAGGTGATGGACCACCAGCCCACGTCATTGGCCTGCGCTGCAGTGCGCGTGTCTGCCAGGGAACGGAAGCTTGCGGCGTCCAGGTCCGAGGCCAGCCCGGCGGAAAGATCCAGAGGTGCGGCACCGCCGTCGGACGCCGTGGCCCATGCAGCCGCGAGGAATTCCTCGTTGGTGGCAGCCAGGTCGTGTGCGCGGGCCCGGACCTTTTCGGGCTCGATCACCACGGCAATGGATCCGCGGGGCAGCTCGCCCATCAGCGGGACCATGGAGTCCACCAGGACCGGGGCAAGGGACTCCATGCCTTCCACGGCGATCCCGCCGGCGATTTTCTCCAGCATGTCGGAGGCGGCCGGCATCTGGCCCCGAAGTTTCGCCGCGCGGCTCATGACCGACGGCGTAATCAGGATTTCCCGGCACGGCGGGGCGTACAGCTCGGAGGGGTGGGTGATGTGCTCCCCGGTGAGGGTCCGCTGGTCAGCGACCGCGAACCAGCGCATGGAATCCACCTCGTCGCCGAAGAAGTCGATGCGGATGGGGTGATCCTCGGTGGGCGGGAAAACGTCCAGGATGCCGCCGCGCACCGCGAATTCGCCGCGGTGGGAGACCATGTCCACCCGCGCATAGGCGGCATCGGACAGTGCGGACACCACGGAGTCGAAGGGCTGCTCCTGGCCAACCTTCAGGGCGACCGGTTTCAGTTCGCCCAGTCCCGCAACCAGCGGCTGGAGCACGGCCCGCACGGGGGCAACCACAATCTGCACCGGAGCCGTCTCCGGGTGTGACAGCCGGCGGAGCACCGACAGGCGCCGGCCCACGGTATCCGAGCGCGGGGACAGCCGCTCGTGCGGCAGCGTCTCCCAGCTGGGGAACTCCTCGATGCCGGCCAGCGGCAAGTAGCTGCGCAGGGCTGCGGCCAGGTCCTCGGCCTCGCGTCCGGTTGCCGTCACGGCCAGCACCACCGGCGGGATCCCGTCACCGGTTCCGGCCGCCGCCAGCCCGTCCACGACTTCCGCGAGCAGGGCGGCGCGCATGCCCTGCGGTGCGCCGATCTGCAGGTCTTCGCTGCGGCCTGCTACGGGCCGGGAGGAAAGGGTCCGCACCCTTGCGTACGAGGGGTCCTCAGCGAGGGCGGCACGCAGTCCGTTCAGGCTCATGGGGTGTTTTCTCCTTCATGACGGCAACGCAAATACCCGAAGTCCACAAACGGAACCCCGGGGTTTTCTTCCACATTACCTGCTGCGGAGCCAGTGATCTGCTGCTCCCGCTGAGAGCGGAAAGCACGCAAAAGCGGGAGGCCGTTGAGGGGCCTCCCGCTTCGCGCCGGGCGTTTACAGGTGGTACGCGGCGGTCCTGCTCCGCCCCTACTTCAGCAGCTGATGGCCGCGGTAGGTGTTGTCAGCCGGGACCGTCAGCTGCCGGGACTGTGTTTCGTTCCCGCGCAGGTCCTTCTCCATCAGGGCGAAGGTAATCACGGAGTGGGCCACGGCGTCGGACATCTGGTCCAGCACCCTGCGGTTGATGTTCTTAATGTCGTCGCACTCGGCGTGATAGCAGGCGTCGTACGCAGCACCCGCAGTTCCGCCGAACAGCGCGGCTTCCTCCGGCGTCTTCAGGCCTTCGGCACCCGTGAACAGCCCGCCGGCCGGGATGTCTATCCCCTCGGCGATGAACCCGCCGTAGTCGGAACGGCCGTCGAACGGGGTGGGTGCCGTGGTCAGGCCCTGGGAAGCGAAGTACTCCTCGAAGACGTGCTCAATGACATCGGATCCGGCGGGTATGGAGGATTCTTCGCCCGGTGGGAGCATGCTGCCGTCGCCGTCGTAAATGAACCGGGCGAAGTTCGGGGATCCCACCATGTCGAAGTTCAGGTTCAGCAGGGTTCCGGCCACCCCGGCTTCACCCAGTTGCGCGACGTAGTGGTTCGAGCCCACCAGCCCGTCTTCCTCCCCGCCCCAGAACGCGAACCGAACCCGGTTTTCCAGGCCGCCCTTTGTCTTGGTCTTGGCCAGTTGGATGGCGGTCTCCAGGGTGGCCGCCGAGCCGCTGCCGTTGTCGTTGATGCCGGGCCCCTCCGGCACCGAATCCATGTGCGCACCCACCACCACGGTGCGGTTCGGGTCACCGCTCCTTGTGTCCGCGAGGATATTGAAGGACTCAGTGGTGCGTACCCCGGATTCAACGGAAAGGTGCAGGACGGCCCCCGGCGTTCCAGCCAGTTCCTCACCCAGGGCAAACGTCGCGGTCACGGCGGGAATGGCCGACAACTCGGTGCCAAGCGTGCCGCTCACTAGACCGGTGCGGTCGTCGTCGGGTACCTCGTTGCCCTGGTTGAAGACGACGGCGGCCGCTGCGCCGGCGGCGGCTGCGTTATCTACCTTGATCTCGAAACTGCATACGCCCCGCTGCAGCAGTGCGATGTTGCCGGCGGTGAAGCCAGCGAAGTCCTCCGGTTCACAGCCGCTGGTGGACGCCCGGTCCCCGAGGAGGTTGATATCCACCGGTGTCACGGCCGCCGTGACGTCCCCGGGCCCGGAGTAGGACATGGTGCTGAAATCCGTCCCCGCCACTAATGTCCGTGCGTCCGGGGACACCTGCTCCAGCGCCTCCGAAGTCAGTTCAAACTGATCATAGGAGAACGGCTGACGCACCGGCTTGTACCCGGCACGGCGCAGCTGCTTCTCGATGTAGCGGCCGGAGGCCTCGTAGCCGGGAGTTCCGGACGCGCGGTTTCCGCCGTTGGCATCCGCGGCCCGCTGCAGTCCGTCCAGATGCCGCATCACATTCTTGAGGGTCACCTTCTGCCGCAGTATCTCGCTGGCATCGGGCTTTCCGTGCCCCTTTCCCGGATGCCCCTTTCCCGGATGCCCCTTCCCGGGATACCCGTTCCCTGATGCCGTGCCGCTGATCTCCTCTTGTCCGCCCGCAGCTTCGTTGCCTGTCGCCGCTGCCGGCGCCTGCCCTGCCGCGGCCAGGAAGACCGCTGCTGCGAGCGCCGTCGTACGCAAAGTTCTGTTCCTGTTCATCGTTCCCCTAGGTGTGAGTCCCCCGTAAGTGCCGGTGATGGTCCGGTGCCGCGTCCCATCGCACGACGGCGGTACCGTGCCGCAGAACGTACGCGACGCACCGGGCCGGAGTAAGGGCAGTGCGGCGCCCGGACCCTATTCAGTACCGATAGCGGGCAGGATCAGCCTTCCCCCTGTTGATTTGCCGTTGGGGCGCATATCCTCGGGGGTTTTTGCCCAGGTGCAGCCCGGCGTCTGGAAGCGGCACCGGATATCTGGTTTTTCACCGGCCCCCCTGCCACGCTGGAAAGGCACGGGCAGAACCGGGCCGCACGTCCCTGTCGAGGTAAGGAGTGCCCCATGGCACGCAACGCGCCCCTTTGGATGACCGGATTCGCGGTACTTGCGCTCACGTTCGCGGGATGCGCCGGCAACCCCGAAGGCGACGGCTACAACGACTCCCCCGTTAGTCCTTCGCGGACTGCCTCCACTTCCGGCGACGCGTCCTGCGCCACCGTTTCCCCCGACGGCCCGGGTGAAGAGAACTGCCAGGCTGCCGGCATCCCGGGGACCACCGCCAACTCCGACCGGTGCGGAAAGTTCACCGCTTCCCCGACGCCGGGCGGCATCATTGAGGGGACGTTCGGCCCCTACTGCGATGACGCCGTCGCGACCACCTACAACGCGGCCCTGATCCCGGACGAATCCGTCGCCATCGTCACCGTCGAGGAGACCGACGCCGACACTACCGTCCGGCTGCAGGCGCAGAGCTTCGCAGCCAATACGACGTACAGCGCCCGGCTGCACACGGACGACTGCGGCGCGGATCCGGCGGATGCCGGCGCAGAGTACCAAACCAGCCAGGGCGGGCTCGTCCTGGACTTCACCACGGACGCCGCCGGCAATGCCTCCGCGAGCACCACGGTGCAGTGGACGCTGCCGGACGACGACGCCGAGTCCCTCCTCGTCCTCGATGCAGGACAGGGCGGGGCTGCCGGGCAGCCGGTGGGCTGCATCAACCTGGTGCCGTAGCCCCGTCCGCCCCCCGGCCCCCGGCGCGGAGTTTCAGGGCAGCTGCGGGGGCAGTTTAGGATGAGGGTTGGCCGGCCGCGGGGTTGCAAGCCCGCGGGATTCCGGCATCACGCCCACCTTACGGAGGACCTATGGCCCTGAACGCATCCACCATCCTGCCCTACGACGTACGCACCGTGACCGACACGTTCGCCAACGAGGGGTTCCTGCGCAGCATGAGCGAGCACGTCGGCGGTTCCCTGGTGTCCGCTTCCGTGGACGGTGACACTGCCGGGGCATTTGTGCTCACCGCGGTGCGGACCATGCCGACCGACCGCCTGCCGGACATGGCCAAGAAGTTCGTCGGTGCCACCCTGACCGTCACCCAGAAGGAGCAGTGGGCCGCCCCTGCCGCCGACGGATCACGGGAAGCCAAGGTGGAACTGTCCGTAGGCGGGGTACCGCTGAAGGTCAACGCCGTGCAGCGCCTGGTCAACACCCCCGAGGGCACCCGCGTCGACGTCGATGGCAAGGTGGCCTCCTCCATTCCGTTCCTCGGCGACAAGATCGCGAAGGCCGCCGAACCCATGATCGGCAAGGCACTGACCATCCAGGCCGGCCAGGCCGGCAAGTGGATCGAAAGCCGGCAGAGCTAACCCATGGTCCTCTCCACTCCCCTGGCACTCGTCCTGGTTATTGCCGGTCTCTGGTCCATCCTGATCTGGCCGTCCTATCTGCGGGACGTGCTGAAGTCCCCGCGGTCCCGGGACGCCAAAGGTGCACCCACCCGGTACATGACCCTGAACCTGATGAAGATCAGCACGGCGATCATCTTCGGCCTGGCCACCCTCGTCATCGGTGCCCGCGGTCTGATCGGTTGAATTTCTCCTCCAGAACGCCCCGGAAGGTTTCCTTCCGGGGCGTTTTGCTGCGTGCCTCGCCTTTCACCACACACCGCCTCCGCAATATGACTAGACTGGTAGACGGTGCGCCGGGAAGTCTGGTCGGCAGTAACTTTGCCGTACCCGAACTCGTTAGGAAATCTTTCATGGCCTCTGAGCCCTCCTCCCCTCAGCCGCACGGTGCACGCACCATCCTTGGCAGGCGCAGCTACGGCGAAACACTTCGCATCGGCGAGATTCTCCGCAAGGAAACCGTGGGCGGGATTTTGCTGCTCATCGCCACCGTCGCCGCACTGATCTGGGCGAATTCCCCGGCTGCCGACACCTACTTCGCTGTGCGCGACTTTGAAATCGGCTACGAGCCGTGGCACCTCAAGCTGAGCATCGGTACGTGGGCCGCGGACGGGCTGCTGGCTATCTTCTTCTTCCTGGTTGGCCTTGAGCTGAAGAAGGAGTTCATTGCCGGGGACCTGCGGGACCTGAGGCAGGCCATTGTTCCCGTTGCAGCCGCCGTGGGCGGTGTTATTGTTCCCGCCCTGGTCTACGTAGCCGTGAATCTGGCTGCCGGGTCCGACGGCCTGCGCGGCTGGGCCATTCCCACGGCCACCGACATTGCCTTCGCGCTGGCTGTCCTGGCCGTCATCAGTTCCCACCTGCCCAGCGCGCTGCGGATCTTCCTGCTGACCCTGGCCGTGGTGGATGACCTGATTGCCATCGCCATCATTGCCTTCTTCTACACCGAAGACGTGCACCCGGCCTACCTGCTGTGGATGCTGCTGCCGCTGGCCGCCTTCACCCTGCTGGTCCAGCGCGTCCCGCGCTTCTTCGGCGCCCGCAGCTGGCCCGCCTGGGTGATCCTGCTGCCGCTCGGCGTCGCCACCTGGGCTCTGATGCATGCCTCCGGCGTTCACGCCACTGTGGCCGGGGTCCTGCTGGGCTTCGCTGTTCCGGTGCTGCGCCGCGGACCGGACCGGCAGAAACTGCCGGCCAACCCGGAAGCTCCCGGCCTCTCGGAAATCTTCGAGCACCGCTTCCGGCCTGTCTCCACCGGCTTTGCGGTCCCCGTGTTCGCCTTCTTTTCCGCCGGCGTCGCCCTCGGCGGCTGGAGCGGGCTGGGCGCGGTGGTCAAGGATCCGGTTGCCATCGGCATTATCCTCGGCCTGGTGGTCGGCAAGCCCATCGGCATCCTGCTCACCACCTGGGCCGTCACCGCCGGCACGCGCGCCAAGCTCGATGCCGATGTCCGGTGGGTGGACCTGACCGGTATCGGTATCCTTGCGGGAATCGGTTTCACCGTGTCCCTTCTCGTCAACGACCTGAGCTTCGACGTCGGAACCCTGCACAACGACGACGCCAAGGTGGGCATCCTCGTTGCCTCCGTCTTCGCTGCACTGCTGGCCTCAGCCCTGCTGACCGCCCGGAACCGGCGCTACCGGCTCATCGAGGCGGAGGACCGCCGTGACGATGACCAGGACGGCATTCCGGACGTGTACCAGGACGGCGAGGGGCGCTAGACTGCCAATCATCGCTCGCAGAAGAACGATGCGCGATAGTATGCGCTGGCCTCTTTAGTCCAGGCGAGGGACTTGAAGTCGAGAAGATCGGTTTCCTGGACGAGCCCTATATTGGGTGCAGCATTTCCGTTCAGGTATGCCGTTGCGTACGAGATACTGAGGGAATTACCCCACCGCAAGCGATCTTCCAGGCCTGGAACATCGATGAGGCGCACGTATTCGCGCGGGCTGACCGTGTAGTACGTTGTGCCCTTCGGATCGCTGATCCGCATGACCACAGACGCCCCGCCGGGCAGGGCAGATACAGGTGTCGGCTGCGATATAACAACGCGTGAGCCGTTCCAGCCGCATCTGACATCACCCTGCAGGGTTGGAAGCGGTGGCCGAACGGTCTTGCCGGAGATCGACACACTTGTCGAGTCGCTCCAATAGGCATATGCGGCAGGTCCGCCCACGCCTAGGATCACCGTCAATACGAACGCCACAGCAGCAGTCTTGAAACCCGGCTGGGCGCGCAGACGGGCGAACCAACCCGGACCCTTCACCGGTTCAGTTTCCGCCTCGGGAGCAGCCCCCAACTGCTTGTCACACATATCTTCTACTCCAGACCCGAAGAACCACGGCCGCGGTGAACGCTACCGACATTGCTATCAGGAGCGTACCGGACAGCGACCGGATAACGGGTTCGACCGTGCTCTGCACCCGGGCATCCAGGATCCGGGGCGCCTCTTCCCGGTCCTGCGTCTCCGTGCCCTGCGGACCCCGGGCTGCGGGATTCTGCGATATCGCTCCGGCAGGAACTGCCAGCGGGCCCGCGGTTGTTGTCCCGCTGCCGGGCACGGCAACCAGCGAACCGGCCGCGGGGGCAGAGGCCGGCTGCGAAGCGCTTCCAGCAGCCGCTCCGCCTTCCCGCACTCCGGACGGGGACTGTCCGTTGCCCGCCCCGTTTCCAGTCCCGCCACCGCTGTTGTCTGTCCCGCCGTCAAGAGCATCGCAGGCGGAACGGGGCGCCAGGCCGGCTTCCGTTGACTCAAGATAGAAGACCAGATCGAACTCGGCGTCACGGTTCTGCGTTGCATTGGGGGCGTCAACGGACATGTCCGCCACGAGCGTCAGCTCAATATCCTGGCCGCTGCCGAGGTCCCAGCTAGCCGGCATGTCCCGGCACGTACCCTGCGGCCCCAGAACAACCCGCTCTGCAGGCCGGGATGTGCCGGAGGCCGCCAGGCCCAGATACCCGTTCAGCTCGGGATCGGATCGAACCATTCGCACAGCTGAACTCAGCCGGGCAGGTTCGTTTGAGTTGTTGCGGATCCACACCGTGGCGGTCTGGCCGCCTCCGGGAATATACCTCGCGGATTCGCTGAACACCGGACCCGAGATGGCGGGCGCGTAGCTCTTGCCGTCCCGGCTGAACTCGAGGTAATCCCCGGAGGCCCAGGCGCCGGGAGCGCCCGCGAGTGTTACGGTGCCAGCCAGCATGAGGACGGCGGTTGCTCCGCCCAGCCGCCGGGGTAGCTTCGTCGGTCTTTTCATCAGACGCCCGCGGGCGTCAGGTACTTCATGGAGTGGCTGTGCCGGCGCACGGGAGTGCTGCAGTCACAGTCGGTGAGGATGGGATCGTCATATTCCAAGGGATCATTGGAGTCCGGGAGCCCGGCATCTGCTGCGCCGCCTGCGTTGTCCCCGTCGCTGTCGTTGTCTCCGTCTTCGGGTCCGTTACCGGGTGTTCCCTCGGAGTTTTCCCCGCGGCGCTTTGCCAGTGCACCTCGCACCAGGGAGATGACACCGTAACCCATGAGGGCGACGGCGCCCCACTGGGCAGCCGCGCCGCGGTCCGAGTTGCCGAGCGCGTTGGCGGCGAAGCCGACAAACGGCACCGCATAGAGGAGCTTGCCGCGTACTTGGAGCTCGCGAACGGGCAGCTCGTCTTCGACGTCGTTGTTGTCACCCTTGGTAATGAACTCGAGTTCGCCGCTCTGCGCCGCGCTGATGGCGGTGATGCGGTGGGTGATCACGGCGGCACTGCCGGACTCGATCTGGTAGGTGATGATGTCGCCTACCCGGAGTTCTTCGAACGGCACGGGCTTGACCACCAGGAAGGTGCCCGGCGCGTACTTGGGGGCCATGGAGCTGGTCAGGACGCTGTAGGTCTGCGAGCCGGAGAGCATCGGGACAACCACGAGCGCGAGGGCAGCCAGCGCCGCGAGGCAGAGGGCGAGGTAGCTCAGGCCGGCAGCAAGGAAGCCCAGGGGGCTGGCTGAGGCTGCTGCGTTCCTGCGACCGCTCATGGTTTCTTCCTATCCTCTGTTACTTAGCCGGCGCTGTCTGCGCGACGTTGAGGGTGATTGTGCTGGCGACGTTCCGCCCCAGGTAGGCGGTGGGAGTGTTGGGGTTGAGTTCCGCCTTCAGGCAGATCTTCTGCGGTGCGCCCTTGGTGAGGACGGGTGCCGGTGAAACTGAGGTGTACTGGTTCGCGGAGAGGAGATCGCAGGCGCTTGAAATAGGTACCGCTGCTGCCGTCACCGTCAAATACCCGGCAAAATCTTTGACCGGACCCAGTCCAACCAGACTTGCCTGGAGGCGAAGGGGAGAACTGTCGGTGACGTTCACTGCGTTTTCAACGGTGATGGACTGGTATCTCGCCTGGCCCTTGGCCACGTCACCCATGTTGACCGCGAGGGGTCCGGGTGTCATCGGGCTCCCGTTGACCAGGATGTTGAAGTCAGCTGCCTGAATGGTGCCGGCGTTCGAGGGAGCCGTGGTATTCCATAATGCGTAGCTTCCCTGAACGGTCATCAGACCGAGCACGACGGCGGCGAGGATCAGGCCTGCTGCCTTCAGCGTGCTCTTCATGATCCGCCTTCGGGGGGAACAGGCTGTGCGCGGAGCCTATGCTTCGCGCACAGCCAGGGGTTGGAACAAGGTGGCGTTAGCCAGTGCTACTAGCCGGCGGCCGGGGTTGCGGCCGGGGTGGCGGTCGGGGTGGCGGTCGGTGCCGGCAGTGCCTGCTGGTCCAGCTTGTAGGAGATGTTCTTGAAGTCAGCCAGGGCGTTGACGCTGCTGCGCAGATCGGTGTCCTGCTTGAAGGTGAACTTGGCGGAGGCGGTGACCTTGCCGGAGTTGGCCGGCGTCAGGACGGCGTTCTGCAGGTTGTTGCCCGAAGCATCCTTGACGACCACGCTGTCGATGGTGACGTTCTGGGCCACGAAGCTGCTGGTGGGGACGTTCTGGATGGAGAGCTTGGCCTGCATCAGATCACCGGTGAGCAACACGTCCATGGTCTGGCTGTAGGTGAGGACATCGCCCGGGACCACCTTGTAGTCAGCAACGGCGTTGGTGGGATCCAGATCCACCACGGTGCCGTAGGCGTTCTTCCAGACACCCGGCTGCGTGGTCAGATTCAGGTCACCGGCTGCGATCTGGCCGGCGTTGGCTGCCTGCGTCTGGTTCCAGACTGCCAGGGTGCCGCCGCCGCCGAGCAGCATTGCCGAGCCGATACCGATTGCCAGTGCGCCTTTTGCCATCTTATTCATTGTGTCCCCTTGCTCCGTGTAACCCGTTCGGCCTGGGGAGATTTTTCTCCTCGCCGCTGGGTATTACTTTGCTGCCCTCCCCTCAAGAAACAACGCCGCCCAAACACAGGGTTCGTGAAACATTCCGGCAAAGCTCAAGCGCCACACAAGGTACCCTCAAAACCAGCGCACCCGGCCGTATCCGGCCTGGAAACCAGCCCTATTTGAAGCCTGAGGACATGAGAACCACCACCGCCCCGTTCCGTATTCTGACCGTCTGCACCGGCAACATCTGCCGTTCCCCCATGGCCGAGCGCCTGCTCCAGTCCGGACTGGACCAGATGGCTCCCGGCGAGTTCGAGGTCACCAGCGCCGGCACCGGGGCGCTGGTGGGCTCGGGCATCGAACCGCACGTGGCCGGCTTCGTGAATATCTTCGGCGGCAGTTCCGCCGGTTTCACCTCCCGGCAGCTCACGTTGGAGGTTCTCCAGGGCCAGGACCTTGTGCTGGCCCTGACCCGCGGCCACCGGAGCAAAATAGTCGAGCTCGCCCCTGGGCTGCTGCGCCGCACCTTCACTCTGCGCGAACTGGCCCGTCTGCTCCCCCTGGTGGACGCCGACCCGGACGCGACGACTGCCGACCGCTGGCAGGCCGCAATGGCCCGTGCCCTGCGGTTGCGCAGCGCCCACCCGGCGGGGCCGGAAGAAGATGACGTGGTGGACCCGTACCGCCGCAGCGACGATGTCTACCAGCAGATGGTCCGCGAGCTTACCCCCGCGGTGGACGCGCTGCTCGCATGGGAGCGCCGCTACCGGTGAACGTAGTCATTCCGGGAACTCAACGACGACGCAGGCTGGCGGGCCTGTTCCTGCTCTATATAGGTGCGCTGGCGCTGATCGCATTCTGGCCCTCCCCGGTAGACGCGGGCTCGGCCGGCACCCTGCAGAAGATCCTCGGTGCCCTGCATGCCCGCGGCGTGCCCGGCTGGGTCAACTACACCCTGGTGGAGTCCGCGGCGAACGTGGTGTTGTTCGTTCCCTTCGGTGTCCTGGCCGCCGCATACCTTGCCGAACGCTATGCCTGGTTCGCCGCGGTCGTCGGCGTTGCCGTTTCCTGCGCTATTGAAACCGGGCAGCATCTGTTCCTGCCTGCCCGGTTTGCCACCGTCCACGACGTCATGGCCAATTCGCTGGGGGCGGCGCTCGGCACGCTTGCGGTCTACGCAATCCGCAGCCGAAAACACGACGGATGAGGGCCGCCAATATTGCCTCGATCTTGAGTGTCACAGGCCAGATTTCCTGAGGTTGGAGTGAGAGCGTAAAGCATCGGCCGGGAGCTTTCGGCTGGCTTCCGCCAGGAACCGAACGCCCCACGGCACCCCACCCCGAAGGATATTTTGTTTATATCTGACTCCCCCGCAGCTTCCGCAGGCAGGGCCACCGAGCCCGCACGCCGGTGCATCAGCCTGACCGCTGAAACAGAATGCCGCAGCCTCGCGCCGCGGGAGCAGCAGGTCATGACGATGCCCCGCGAAGAAACAGACGTGCGGCTGGTCTCCCTGGAGCGGCTCCGGGAGCTGAGCGACCAGGTGGGCACTGAGTCCTGCCGCCAGTTCGTCTCTAATTTCGTCTCCATGTGGGAGAGCCGGTTTACCCGCCTTTGTCAGGCCGTTCAAGGCCGGGACTTCGACGCCGCGATGGACGTGGTCCTGAGTATCAAGATCTCCAGCCACATGGCCGGAGCGGAACGGCTCTCGGCCCTGGGGGCTGCCGCGCAGGACCTGGTGTCACGCCGCGACATACGCGGTCTGGAGGCAATGGTCGCTGCCGTCCGTGCCTGCGGCACGGAAACCATGGCACATCTGAACCAGTCATCCCTGTTCTCCGCCGCCTAGGGCCCGCCGCCTAGACCCGCCGGCCCCGCTGAACCCGCCCCGCCCGTGAGCGCGGTCACGGGAGCGGGCATACCACCGGTATCGTTAGACCCTGTTGTGCTTAGAAGGGGGTCACGCATGTCGCGGTTGTCGCGGTCGACGCTGGGGTTTTTCGGCATTACCTCCCAGTTCCACGAATTGCCGCTGCGTTATCGGACGGCGGTGAGCCAGGCACCCCTGGTCATTGTGGTGGGACTGATCTGCGCCGTTGCCGCCTGGCAGTTGCCGGAGATCTTCCAGCAGCAGGAATTCGTTACGGGCCTGATCACGCTGGCCGTGGTCACCGCAGTATGCATTGCCGTTCCCTGGAACCAGCTCTGGTACCCCTCCTACTGGATCATCCCCCTGCTGGACTTCGTGGCCATCGCCCAGCTCCACCACGGCAGCAACGGGATCCTGACGGGACTGAGCCTCCTGCACGTCTTCCCCGTGTTCTGGATCTCCTGGTCCCGGGTATCCCCTGCGTCGGCGCAGGTGCTGAGCTTTTTCTGCCCGTTGCTGTCCGTCTGGCATCCCTTCATCCTGGGCACCCCCGGCCCAGTCAGCGGTGCGGACCTCACCGCTCCCCTGCTTGTTCCGCTGGTGAGCCTGGGCGTCGCGCTCACCGTATCCGTGCTGCGTGAGGACATCCGTTCGCAGCGTGAAACCATGGAGAACAAGGACCGGCTGCTCGAAGCCGCGCTGGCCGAGAGTAAGCGGCAGTCCCAACGCCTCGACGGCGTGCTCAACGCCATCGACGTCGGGGTCCTCCTGGTGGACGCGGACGGCATTCCCCGGCATATGAACCGCCGCCAGCGGCTGCTGCAGGAGCGGGCGCTGCCCGCCGGAATAACCCGCCCACATGAACGCGATCTGCTCCTTTATACCCTCGACCGCACCACCCTGATGCCCTTCGACGAGCGGCCCGTGGCCCGCGCCCTGCTCGGTTCCGACTTCCAAGACGTACCGCTGTGGCTGGGACCTCCAGGCAACCAGATGGCCGTGAACACTTCCGGGGCGGTACTGCGGAACGACGACGGCGGCTTCAACGGCGCGGTCATCGTTTTCTCCGACGTCACTGCCCTGGTAGGTGCACTGGCCGCGAAGGACGACTTCGTCGCCAGCGTGTCGCATGAGCTGCGGACCCCGCTGACGTCCATCATGGGCTATCTGGACCTCGCCCTGGACGAGGCTGAGGAAACCCAGCTGCAGGGGCCCATCCCCGGATCCCTGCGTGTGGCGCTGCGCAACAGTGAACGGCTGCTGCGGTTGGTGTCGGACCTGCTCACGGCGGCTTCAGGCACCATTCAGCTGGAATACCGGCCCATGTGCCTGGCGGACATCATCACCACCAGCCTCCGCACGGCGGAGCCCCGGGCAGGGGAGGCCGGCGTCGAGCTGGTGAACGATGCTCCGGCCGAGCTGCCCATGCATGCGGACCCGCACCGTATTGCGCAGGTTCTGGATAACCTGCTGTCCAACGCCATCAAGTACTCGCCCGACGGAGGGACGGTCACCGTGAGCGCCTGGCGCGACGCGGACCGCGCGGTCTTCCGTGTGGCCGACACCGGCATGGGCATGTCCGCCGAGGACGTGGATGCGGTGTTCGAGAAGTTCTTCCGCACCGGCACGGTACGGCAGGCGGGTATCCCCGGCGTCGGGCTGGGCATGGCCATCAGCAAGGATATTGCCGAGGCGCACGGTGGCAGTATCCGGGTGGAGAGCACTCTGGGCCAGGGCACCAGTTTCACAGTGGAGCTGCCCTCCGGCGTGTAGCCCGCCGGCCGGCGGCCCCGGGTCAGAGACGCGGGGCCGTCGGATTAGTTCTGGGGTGGCAGCCGGTAGCCAGCGCCGCGGGACGCAACCCGCCGAGGCTCCACCGACGGCGTGGACACTATGAGTATCGGCCGGTTCCTCACCGATGTGGGCGAAGGCACCGTCGGGTTCCACGATGCCGTCGGGCACGCCTCGCGCACGCACTCGGTCGGCATCCGATAGACCACCGCGCCCCGCGCAGGCTTTCCTCCTCAGTCAATATCGATTATCTAACTGTGCGCGCTACACTGTCATCATTCTCTGAACGTACAGACACGGACCCACCCCGCATACATAGAGTGGCCGCCCAGTCCCCGAAGGGCTCCATGGCGAAAAAGAAGCGCCGCATCGGATTCGGTGCTGGCGAGGAAGGGATGCTTAACCGCGATAGCCCACATCTCCGCATGGAGCCGGGCCCCCTTGAAACCCATGCAGGCTTCCTTCTCGCGCAGCACGGACCAGTCCTGACCCAGGATTATGCAGGCGAGGCGTTCCGACACCCCGAATTTCTCCGCCGCCATGGGCACAGCAAAGCGACGCGGGCTTCACGGCTCAGAGTTTTCCCTCGGCCACCCAGTTGATGATCTCGATGGCCAGTTCCTTCTCCGCCACGCCACAGTTTTTGGCCAGACGTTCTCCTTTTCCAGCCCCTTGGTCCGCTTAGATACCTCTGCGCTCTGCTCGAACCCGAACCGAATCAGCCACCGGCACCAAGCTGCATCGGTGACCTGGAGTTCTTCGATGACTTCAATCAGCCGCGTGAGAAGCCACACGAAACAGAGTTCGAAAAAGTCCCCCGATTCCGCACCAAATTATAGGTGTACCGGCGGCCGACAAACCCGCAAGTAAGCGCACGGCTCACCGCGAGGAGTACTAAATAGCTGTTGTCTCCTACCTAACGCGATTAAACCCGGCGGCCATACGGGGCGGACTGAAAGCCCACCGTACTGGGGGCCGGTCGCGAAACCCGCTCAATACGAATCCTGTGATTGATCCGACCGCCAATAGAACGGGAATTCTCACTCCGTAAGCAGTAGTACCCAACGCTTCCAATGCGACGAGTGCGACCGTCATGGCAGCGAAGTGTGAAAAATAGAAGTAAATGGAGTGCTTCCCTATGTAACGCAGTATCGTCTGGCAAGCCGCATTCTCCACCTTCTGGGCGCCCGCAATGATTGCCAATATACCAGCAAGATTCGCGGGCGCAAACCATGCGTTGTGTTCGGTCCCGTAAGTGGCCGACATGAACCCAAGAAGGAGAGCGACCATTGCTGACACTCCAATGGCCAGCCTGGACTTCAGCATTCGATTGAATATATTGGGGTGGCGCGTAACTGCATTCCCCATAAAGAAGAATACAGCAAAGTAGAATAGCATCTGCACCACTCCCCCCGGAAGCACCAAGGCAACCAATAGAGAGAGTGCAGGAATCACTAGTACGGGCAAATTCCTAAAGGCTGGAGCAACTAGGTAATAGAACGTAATAAAAAAAATGAACCATAAATGTCCCGTAGCGATCCACGCGCGTGGATCCCACAGGCTGCCGGAATCTGGGTACTGGAGAATATATATCAGACTCCACACCAGATAAGGCCAAACGAGCCTTTGAAATTTGCCGAGATAATAACTCTTGGTCGACTTGCCAAAGGACCTAGCAAGTAACGTGCCGGAGAGGAACATGAGAAGTGGCATGCGAAACGGGAGCACACTATTGTTGATCGATTCGATCCACGTTGGTAGGGAATACCCATGTACAGTTGGGATAGAGACTGCATGCCAAATCAGGACGAAAACTATGGCTAATCCTCTGAGGGAGTCCATCCAATCGATTCGCTTCCGCATCTCCGTTCGGGGCATCTCATCGTTGGACATTAACCGATTATATGCCCACCTGTTCGGGCACGATTCCTCCACGAAGACGGGCACGAGCTCCCGCCACCGGAACTGACTTCTGGCGCCCGGCAAAATCCGGCAGCGGCACGACCAACGAAGCCGTTTACAAAGCAGATATGAGTCCTACCTACCTCGACCTGCGAACACATCAGGCCAGATGAGCAGAAAGTTACCAGCGTCCGGATAAAGTCTGAATCCGTGACATCCGCCTCGCCGCCCATAGGAAAGTTTTGGAGGTCGAGGACCAGCGCGCGATCGCCAGCGCACTTCCCATCGGGGTCACCTCGCTGGGCCAATCTCCGCCTCTTCACCCCTTCTTTACGGGGCCCTACCCCAAAGCCCGGATTTCAAGGGTTACGCTCGAATCCTAGTGGAAATCGTCGGCAAACAGTTCTAACCATAGAGACATCCCCGACCAGCCTGGTCTTTGCAGAATAGGCCTGATTCGGGCAGGGAAGACCGATCCGCGGGGACCATTATCTATTCTTCTTCGCAACCCGTCCGTATCAAATCTGGGGTGCCAGCCGGTAGCCGACGCCGCGGACGGTTTCGAGCCAGCGTGGCGCCTTCGAATCGTCACCGAGCTTGCGGCGCAGGTTGCCTACGTGCACTTCCACGGTCCGTTCATCCGCGTCGCTGATAAAGGATCCTGTGTCGTACTCCTCGCCCCGCAGCCGCCGGACCAGGTCGGTCTTGGTCCGGACCAGCCGGCCGCCTTCCAACAGGGCCTGCAGGAGGTCAAACTCCGTGCGGGTCAGCTCAACGTTCGTGCCTTCAATCTCCGTGGTCCGGGTGCCCGGGTTCAGGGTCAGACCGTTGTGCGCCAGCGCGCCCGGGATTACCTCGGAGACGGGAGCGGCAACGCGTGCGGGTGCCTGTCCCGTGAGGGGCGCTCCCGGCCCGTCCTGCGGAGAGGAAGAGGTACCGGCGTCCGGTGTTTCGGCAGCGGGTGCCTCGCCGCGGGGCCGGCGCAGCATGGCGGAGATCCGGGCGCGCAGTTCCCGGGGACGGAAGGGTTTGGTGACGTAGTCATCCGCCCCGGCTTCAAGTCCCATCAGGGTGTCGAGTTCCTCCGCGCGGGCCGTGAGCATCACGATGTACGCATCGCTGAACTGCCGCAACTGCCGGATGACCTCAAAACCGTCAATGTCCGGCAGACCGAGGTCCAGGGTAACCACCGTGGGATTGTGCTGCCGTACGGCTTCAACACCGTCTGAGCCGTTGGGAGCTGTAAAAACTTCAAAACCGGACTGCTGAAGCACCGCGTAAAGAAGGTCGCGGATATCGGCGTCGTCTTCGATGATGACGGCTACGCGTTGAATTTCCATGTTCTATTTTTCCTGTTCCTGCGAGACCTTCTGATTCCCCGCACCCCTTGCTCAGTATTCTACAGGAGGGGCCCTATAATCTGAGCTACCGCTACAGGATTCCGGGGGTTTCCTTTTTCATGTCCAGTCTCAAAGACCGTGTGGCAACCCTTACGGGCATCACCTCTTCTTTCAATCAGCTAAGTCTGCGGTACCGGCTGCTGGTGAGCCAGCTTCCGCTTGTGCTTGCTGTTGTCGTGGCGCTCCTGATTACCGCTGTGGTTGCCCCGGAACTCTATGGAAGCGCCGGCTTCCGGTTCGCCGCGGTGCTTCTTACAGTTCTTACGGCGGCCTGTGTTGCGGTGCCGTGGGAACGATATCCACCGCTGAGCTATTGGTGTATCCCGATACTGGATTTCGCAGTTGTCGCCAGCCTTTATTACGAGGGCAAAAACTCCCTTATTGGCCTGAGCTTCCTAGCGGTTTTTCCGGTATTCTGGATGGCCTGGTCCGGTGCGGCACCGCGTCTGGCATGGCTTCTCGGTTATTTCTGCACCACGCTGCTGCTGTGGGCACCGCTATTTATCCAGGCCCCCGGCTTCCCGGGTCTTGAGAGCCTGGCCGCGCCGCTGCTGATTCCCTTCGTGATGCTGGGCATCTGCGTTGTCGCCTCGGCCATGGAGGCGGACACCACCGCCCAGCAGCAACGGCTGGTGGCCATCGAATCCGAGCTGCAGGCCAGCCTGGCGGAAACCAGCCGTCGCTCCCAGCTGCTGGACGCCGTACTGGAAACGGTGGACGTCGGCGTCACGGCCGTGGACGCCGCCGGCCGGACCATCCTGATGAACAGCCGGCAGCGCGCCAACCACGCTCTCGCCGGTCTTTTGCATGCCTCGGACACGGACGGTGACGCCCTGATTTTCGGGCTGGACCAGCTCACGCCCGTGTCCCTGGACCAGCGGCCGTCCCAGCGGGCCATGCGGGGGGAAACCTTTTCCGACGTCGTGATCTGGGTGGGTACGGGCGAGCGTCAGCGTGCCCTGGCCGTCTGTGCCCGGCCCATGCGGGAGAACGGGCAGTTTACCGGCTCCGTACTGGCCTACAGCGATGTCACGGAAATGGTCAACGCGCTCAACGCCCGGGAGGACTTTGTCTCCAGCGTCTCCCATGAGCTGCGGACGCCGCTCACCTCGATCATCGGCTACCTGGACCTGGTGCTGGATGACGAGGCCTCCTCCCGGCTACTGCCACGTCTGCACAGCGCCCTGCAGGTGGCGCAGCGCAACGCCGAGCGGCTGCTGCTGCTGGTGGCAGACCTACTGACCACCGCCTCCGGAACGATGGATCTACACCGCACTGAGACGGACGTAGCCGAGCTGGTGCGCGCCGCGCTGGACTCGGCCGGCACCCGCGCAGGTACAGCCGGCGTGGACCTGGGCTGCGACTGCGAGGAAAACCTGCGGGCCCTGGTGGATCCGGCCCGGTTCTCCCAGGTCCTAGACAATCTGCTCTCCAACGCAATCAAGTACTCCCCCGACGGAGGCAAAGTCACCGTCCGCTCCCGGCAGGAGGGCGGAAACCTGGTCTTGGAGGTGCAGGACGCCGGCATCGGCATGAGCGAGGCCGACCAGCGGGATGTGTTCACCAAGTTCTTCCGCACCGGGCAGGTGAAGAAGGCTGCCATCCCGGGAGTGGGACTGGGTCTGGTGATCACCAAATCCATCGTTGAGGCACACGGGGGGCAGATTTCGTTCAACTCGGTGCTGGGCGTCGGGACTACTTTCTGCGTAGAGGTGCCGGCGTACACGGCTCTTTGAACAAGGAGGAAGTGACTGGTCATGAGCTCTCAGCAGCGGTAAGGACGAAATGATTACTGCCGCCCCTAGTCGTGAACCTAGATAAAGTGCCGTCTCAGCCTGTCAGCCGCCAAATTCTGACTTAGCTAATGCTTCCAGCATCACTCAAGAGACCCGAATCGTCTATTCCCACAACCCGGCGCCACTCATCCTGCCAGGCTTGGAAACTATAACGCTCACCGACGGTTGCGTACGCTCGTTCCCCCATGCGCCGCCGTTCCTCTTCGCTGGTGTCCAAGAAGTCATGGAGAGCGTTCTCCCACTGTGCAGGCGTTGAAGGCGCAGCTCCACCCATGGCCGCCAGAACCGACAGGTTTGTACCCACGGGCGAGCCCATTACCGGCAATCCCGCGGCCCCGTACTGAAGAAGCTTGTACGCACACTTTCCGCGCGCAAATGGTGTATCCAAGAGCGGCATAATTCCCAGATCCGCACTCGGAAGTTCATTAGCGAATGTATCTTCCGACCAATTTACCCTCTCCACTATCGCATCTAGCTTCCCGAGGCTTTGCTGTCCGGCGCTTATGACCCGCAACCGGATAGGCCGGACTCGATTCACATTGACAAGGGCATCGGCGAGAGGCAAGAGGAACTGTTCAGTAGACGGTGACCCTAACCAGACCAGCGTCGGAGTCCCATTTAGACCGTAGTCCGTCTTTATCGGATATGCGTCAGGATTTACACAACTAGGGATAATCGTGACATCGTCAGCGATCTTGGATGCTGCTTCAGCCAGATACTCGTTTCCAGCAATAACGCGATCGGCGTGGCGGACGGCCCTTGTCCAAATTCTATCCTTTGGCCAAATACTTTGCGGAAAACGAGCTGAAGCGGCGTAAATTGCATCGTCAAAGTCATAAACCGACAAAGCCGCGCTCTTAAGTAGTCGTTCTTCCAACTTTCCGCTACTAAACGGGGATGCTTCTCGACTCATTAGCAAAACTGACTTACTCAACCTAGTCGGAAGCGCACGAAGCTCCACCTCTGCACGCAATGCTGACGGGGCATTGCGGAGAATTGTTGATACACCGTTATCGCCCATGCCGGCATAGTCGAATACCGCCGCATCGACGCGTAAGAAATCCAGCCAATCATATATACGAACCCTGGCACTCCCGCCGGCTCTACCATAGGTGGCTACCGTGACGAGGGAATTAGTAAACACAACAATAATCCAGACACTAGAGCAACGACGTCCGCGCAAACACATAACCGCTACGGCAATAAGCGGGAAAATATCCGGTACACGATGCGCTCATGACCAGCTTGAAACAGGCGTGCAACAAAAGACTTTAGGCGGCCCTAGAACCACACTAACTGCAAACACTGGAGACCGAATGAAACGACCTCTTTGCATTATGGAAACCCGCCCAACAGAAGACGATCGAAACGGCATACATACCACACTGAACCCATAGTATGAACGTCAAATTCAACTCATCTCCGATAAAGACAACCGAGGCTATGCCTATAAGTAGCGATACTATCATTCCTACAACGGCATACCCAAGACGTTTCAGTACGACCAAAACCGCAACAGGGAGGCATTGCAAGATAAAGGCCAAGCCGACGCCAAGGGAAACTGCGAGGATTTGCACAAGGTCGATGTCGGCCGAGCCCACTGACATCAGCTGAACAGCCCAGGGCGTGATAGGTATCATGCACAGCGCTAATATTGCACCAGCCACAACTATGGCCTTGAAGGAGCGGCTTGCAACTGCTAGAGCGCCATTACCTCCCTCAATATCCCCCGCCATTCGGCCTGTCAGCATTTGCGTGATCGGAAGCGACACCGTTAAGAGCTGTTTTTGCACCTTATCAACAATAGCGAATACCACATACACAGGGCCTCCAAACAAGGCGACCAGAGGTAGCATGACTGACGCTATAGAAATATACAGAGCATTGGTAGTCAAACCCCGGAGATGTCCCTTAAACGCTTTGAATACCTCACTTGCCGTTACGCCCACACCAACCTTAGCCCTCATCCCTCGGGCCTTCGCCCAACCTGATGTAGCAGCAACAACGATTCCACAGAAAAGACCGAAGGCGTAAAAACGAGCATCGTGCGTGGCATAAACACCCACCAGCCCGCCGAGAGTCCCAGTCGCCCGAGCTACAGCATCGAACCAGAACAACCCCTTCGGGTCATCTATGCCGAGAAAATACCACGATGGCGCAAAACCTAGAAAAGCGCTCACGAGCGCGGTGCACACGAGAACTTGACTTTGAGGGATCCAATAGATCAGTGCAACTGCCCCAATTACAACCAACGGTAAGGCCATAAGGAAACGAGTCCAGAGGGAAATAACCATTTGCCTGTACCGCTCGTCAGCGGAAGAGCGAGCAATAAGCGCAGGACCGGTCACCGGCCACCCAAGGCTGACGAAAACCGTTCCAAAAAGACCGATTGCTTGTCCGAGCGCCAGATCAGCCCAACCTGCAGGGCCCAAGATATAGATCAACAGGGGCACACATAATATCGAAGTCAGCCCTGTTAGGGCTGTTGGTGCAAGATACCATATTTTGTTCTTAACTTGACCCATACCGACCATTAGTTCGGCCCGTAGGTATTACATCGATGGACCATGTTGTTACCCATTCGTTCTGTCGATTCCGTAACGCAGCATAGCCACAGCGGAACAATTTGCGCCAATATTATGCGAAACCGGATAAATTATGGGGCCAGGCATAAACGCTTCGTTCCCCCATTCCGCAGCATATACTGCAGCCTGCGATTCCACGCTTATCTGTTGATTCATTAGCTTCACTAGTCTCTACGGAGCGGTGCGGATACCAAGTTCGGCTCTTAGTTCTTTGCTCGCCAAGGAGCTTTACTACTCATTAGTGGAAGGGGGATCATACAAAGACATCAACCGCTCACCCTGAACCTCCACGGTGTTGTCCCTTAGGTAGTGGTCCCACAGGGCCAAGACCTGTTGGCGGCGAGTGTTCTGTCGCATGCCAATTAGTTGGCGAGCCATCTCTTCAGGCAATTTACTACGCATCGTAGGGGGAACCTGCGCGAATGGTTCAATATCCCGTACAAGACTCGGCACCCTCATTGCGTTGGCCTCGAGTAATACCATAGGGAATCCATCCCACGACGCAGTATGAAGGTGTGCATCCGCGCCGGCGATATAAGCCATAGCTTCCTTGCGGGAAAGCCATCCGGTCACATGTACTCCCAACTCTTGGAGAGTCGAAATATACTCGATATCACCACCCCCCACCCATGTGAATTCCACTTCAGGGCCGTCTTCCTGAACGGTCCGTACGACCTCAGCGAAAAAGTGCGGATCGCGCGCGGGTGTAAGCCGGCCGACGCTAACTACCTCCATTGCGGAACCATGGGGAGCCTCATGCATAATCTTTTCAACGTCGTCTGTCGCAACATTAGGAACGTGAACTACAGCCCCTGCAAATCCTGGGAACTGGCTCAGCTCAGCTTCGCGAGGTGAACAAGCGGCATATGACGTAGTATTTCGAGCCAAAACTCGCTCTATAGTCTGATAGACGCGGCGAAGCGATACAGGGATGTCCTTCCTCTCGAAGGCGTAACCATGAGGCGTGTATATAACACTCAAATTCCGCGAAGCCTTGACGGACGTCCTTACATAAGCGCCTGCAAGGCTTGAATGAGCATGGACAACATCCGGGTTGAGGGCTTTCACCGTGCGTCTGATGGTCCACCACGCTTTAGCGGGATTTCCGGGCAGATCTTCAACGCTCTTAAACTGTGCAAGCTCTCCGCCATCAACGAAATCGCCTGGCCGTTCTGTGCGGAGCAAGTGATGTTCAACGGAAGGAGTTGCGGCAGCATATTGGGCAAGCGCTGTCGCTACACCGCCCCCGTAGCTCTCCACGACATGTAAAACTCTAATGGGTTTGGTCAAGTGCCCAGCGCTCCTCTTTGTTGCCCCTTTGCACCAAGTCTTCAGGTTTCTTCCGAACCGCCAGGTACATCGCTAGGAATATCGGTAAAAACGGAGTTAAGTGTTTTAATGCTGAGCCATAGTCAGGCTCGAAAAATGCCTGAGTCACAGAGAACGCCAATACGAACGTAACAGATCGCACTAATTGAGGGTCCCGCTTCGTATCATCTATGTTCAGTATGGAGGCCATGCGTGAGTAGAAGCCAATCCATAGAGCGGCCATCACGATCGCCAGGGCCACATAATATGGAGACAGCTTTATGAGCAGTGGGATAGGGAGCTGTAAGGTGATATAGCTGATCGCGTTGTTCATGGGGCCATCCAAAATAGTCCCCGTGTCAACATATCGCGGTATAAGCGTATTAACGTTACCTGTGAGCAAGCGATTTTCGTTGACGCTGTTGCGGAAATGGTCAGCGGGAACATTCATGATGGTGCTAAAGATGAAAGATCCCACAATGACGGCTGTCAGCGCAGTTAGGACGATAGCCCAAGAAGCCCGAATAGCTTTTACTAATAGTAACAATGCGACGAAAGTTACGAGCAGAAGAAACCAGTAACTTCGAAAGTTTACGGCATATACGACGACCAGCGTACAAATGATTACCAAACCACTTCGCCGTGAACGACACAGGATCAGAGCGACTACTACTGGTACAACGAAAACTTCCTTAGAGTACGTTCCCATATAGACGGCGCTTAGAAGCACGCCAATGCTAAGGGCAAATATGGCACCATAATTCGCGCCGGCGTTTCTGTGCCTAGACATAACGATCAAATATGGCGCACATGCGAATAAGTAGCCAAGCAGTCCGGCTGCAAGCTGGTTCTTGGCCAATCCCAAATGCTTATATATAGCCGCAACCGTGCCGTAAGAGTTGTCTCCGTAAGCAGAGCGCGTTCCTAAAGCAAGCTCCCGAATGACATTTTCGTCACCCATGAAACGCGTTGGAAGAATATCAGAACGATAGACAACGATGAGATATCCGAGAAGGAATACCGCGACGAAGCAGAGGTCCATAAATACAAGTTCGCGTTTTACGCCGGGTGCGTATCGGTGCGTTTCCCGACCACTCACTCAAACTCCCTCACCCAGGTAAGACCGACTCTGTGTTGCACCAACCCAGTCTATAGGCACAGGTCGGCTCCCACCGACAATATGTGGCCACCCCGTTCATCGACTCCACGAGTAGGAACATGAAGGCTGATTGTCATGAGCGGTGCTAGTGAGAGAGCGAGGGGTCAAACTGGCGATATTCAAGGAGCAGCGGCTGTGATCTGCAGGCATCGATGGCCCTTCACCGAGCTCGCAACAGGTCGAAAGAGCGGACGCGGCGGGCCGAGACCCCCTTTCGTTCGAATAGGTTTGTCGGAATGCCGCTATAGTTATCTGGTTCGGGCAATGGGCGGCGGTCGACATCTCCTGTTGTTCTGGCCTCGCACACGATCTGATATGCACGCGACGAAAGGTTAGAACTTGGATCTCAAGGAATATGGGCGGTTAGTTCGACGCAACTGGATGGTTATAGTCGCGTGCGCCCTGCTCGGAACGCTGGCCGCGGCAGCAGCGTCCTTCCTAATCCGTCCGGTTTATACTTCGCACACGCAGCTATTCGTCTCTATTCAAAGCACTGGCACTGTGGCTGAGCTTCAACAGGGGAATACTTTCACTCAGGCGCGTGTCCAAACCTATGTGGAGACCGCGAAAACACCAGCGGTTCTGCAGCCTGTCGTTGATAGCCTCGGGCTCGATGTTTCTCCTGCCAAACTTGCCGAAACCGTAAGCGCAAGTGCAGACTTGAACACCGTTCTCATCACAATTTCCGCCGTCGATTCCTCGCCGGTCCAGGCAGCGGCCGTAGCACAAGCGGTAGCCGACAGTCTTGTCGAGACAGTTGGTCAATTAGAAACCCCCAGCATGGGTGGAGTCTCACCCATTAAACTCTCTGTGGTAACGCCAGCCGTCGCACCCACCGCACCATCTGCCCCTGACACGAAGTTGAATCTGTTTGTCGGCCTTGTTGTTGGCCTCATGGCCGGAGTAGGGACCGCTATCCTCCGCTCAGCCCTAGATACCAAGGTTCGAGGTGAAGCTGATGTCTCACGGGTGACCAAGGCTCCAATCCTTGGGGGCATTTCGTTCGACGTGGATGCTGCGAAGAGGCCGGTGCTGACTCAGGCGGCACCCCAGAGTCCACGTGCTGAATCTTTCCGGCAAATTCGCACTAACCTTCAGTTCGCTAATGTCGACAGCAACTCGAACACCATTCTCGTTACCTCGTCTCTGCCGGGCGAAGGAAAGAGCACCACGGCAACGAACATGGCGATCGCCATGGCTCAGGCCGGCCAGCGAGTGGTCCTCATCGATGCCGACCTCCGGCGCCCAATGGTAGCGACATACTTGGGTCTTGAGAGCGGCGCTGGACTCACTACCGCTTTGATCGGCACTGCTGACGTAGAAGATCTTCTACAGCCCTGGGGAGAAGACGATCTATATGTCCTCACGTCAGGGCAGATACCGCCCAATCCGAGTGAACTTTTGGGTTCAGAGGCGATGTCAAAAATGATCACTCGCCTATCCGATGAATTCGACGCTGTTATTGTCGATGCTCCTCCGCTAATACCGGTGACCGACTCAACTGTGCTCGCTCAGAAGGTGTCGGGTGTGGTTCTCGTGGTCGCCTCGGGCAAGATTCAGTCCCGGGACCTTGAGAAGTCTCTCTCCTCGTTGGAACTGGTAAAAGCAAACTTGCTGGGCACCGTGCTCAACATGCTTCCTTCCAAAGGTCCCGATGCTTACGCCTACAGCTATTATTCTTATGAATCAAAGGGCGAATCGGCCGGAGGCAAGAGAAGCAATAAGCGCACGGCAAAAAGCGTCAATGGTGGTCATTTTGTGACTGGTAACCGGGGTCGTCACGAGGTGTCCGAGTCCGCCGATATTGTCAGATAGCGCAATCAGTCCTTAAACGAGTGGAAATCTTCAACTGGGGGCGCAGGAAAATGGCAACTGACTGGCGGCGGCAACACGTGGGACGGTTAGCGGCGGTGGACGCCGCAGTTATTCTATGGGCGATGTCTGGTGCCCTTATCCTTCGCTTCGGTACTCCGGCAAGCGAGGAGTGGATTGCTGCTAAAGGCGAGTTTTACCTCGTTATTACCTTGCTTCTGAGCACCACCTGGTGGGCCATGCTGGGACTCCTAGGCAGCCGCGACACTACGGTGTTGGGTTATGGATCAGAAGAGTATAAGCGGGTCCTTACCGCTTCCTTCTGGCTATTTGGGCTTGTGGCGTCGGTATCCTACGTTTTCCAGTTCGATACCGCCCGAGGCTTCGTGGGTCTCGCCTTGTCGGCAGGCGTTTTGTCTTTGCTTGTGGCTCGCTTCCTATTGCGAACCCACCTCCGAGGCCAACGCCAATCCGGGAAAAGCAGTTCATCTGTCCTCGTCATCGGCGGAATCTTTGGTGTTGAGCACCTAGTCCGGGCACTGCGCAGCCAGCCCATGGCAGGCTACCAGCCAGTTGCCACCTACCTCCCAGGGACCCCAAAGGATAGCTTTATCGACCCTTCCCTCGATATGCCGAACCTCGGACACGAAGCGTCAATAGAGGGCATCGTCGCCGCAGTCCGGAAAGTATCACCCGATGCCGTGGCACTCTCGACAGGTGTCCCTCTGCCCCCGCCCGTTATTCGAGAGCTGGGCTGGGCCCTCGCTGACATGCAGATTCGCATGATTATGGCACCTGCACTAACAGACATAGCTGGTCCTCGGATACACACTCAACCGGTTGCGGGTCTCCCGCTGATTCATGTTTCCACACCGAATCTTGGAAGCGGCCAGGGGCTAGTGAAACGCACTTTTGATTTGATAGGCGCTACAGGACTTTTGGTTGTACTGTTACCGGTGCTTCTGATCGTAGCCGCCGTGGTGCGGGCCGATTCATCGGGACCAGTCCTCTTCCGCCAAGAACGTATAGGTACCGGGGGTCGGCCGTTCCAAATGCTTAAATTTCGTTCAATGGTCGTTGATGCCGAACAACAGCTGGCAGCTCTCCAAGCCGAAAGCGAGGGCAACGGCGTGATGTTCAAGCTCAAGGCCGACCCCCGCATCACAAGAGTGGGTCGCTTTCTTCGCCGCTATAGCTTGGATGAACTCCCTCAGCTATTCAACGTACTCAACGGAACGATGAGTCTGGTTGGGCCCCGCCCGCCACTGCGGTCGGAGGTTGATCAGTACCAGAGCCACGTACATCGCCGTTTGATGGTTCGTCCCGGACTCACTGGATTGTGGCAGGTCAGTGGCAGGTCCTTGCTTTCATGGGACGACACGGTGCGCCTTGACCTCTACTACGTAGAGAACTGGTCGCTGGCCGGCGACATCGCCATTCTGCTCAAAACGGTGCGGGCCGTCCTTGCACGTCAAGGCGCCTTCTAATCCCTACCTTTTCCCACATGCCCCTTCTGCTGAAAGCCGATCCATGAGTTCGCACTACCGCATAGTTGCCGAACCAGAAGCATCTGGAGCTGCACAAACGACGAAACGCCGTAAGTGGCCAATTGGACGGGGCCAGCTGCTCTATCGCGTGGCTATCGCACTTCTCTCTTTACTCATATTCGTTGGCGCAGGGATAGGTTTGGTAGCCCGTCAGGTTTTGGCGGTTCGTACAGACCTTGAAACGGTTTTCGCTCTGGTTCCCTCGCTTCGGGCCGATCTGGGTGCAAGCAACTATGACGGCGCAAACCAAGCTGCTGCTCAGATCCAGGACAGTACCGCCAGTGCACGTTCTATAGTGACCGGCCCCCTGTGGAAGGCGGCCGCCGCCGTTCCCCTGATCGGAGCGAATTTTGCCGCAGTAGCGGAAGTTGCCGTATCTGCCGATGACGTTGCTGCTCATGCGATAAGCCCGTTGGTCGACCGATATAAATCTCTCGACTGGGCAACATTGACTCCCACGGACGGTCGGATCGATGTTAGCCAAGTCAAGGATGCCGAGCCAAGCATTTCCACTGCAGCGAACACCGTACGTATGTCCCACGACCGATTGAAGTCCATCGACCTCTCCCGCCTCCGTCCGGAAATAGCTGACCCAATCCGTTCAGCAACAGAGCAGCTCGGATCCGTCAGCACCACGTTAGGAACCGCTTCCTCAGCAGCCCAGCTGCTACCGGAGATGCTGGGCACTAATGGTGAACGCAATTACCTAGTTCTCGTACAGAACAGCGCCGAAACCCGCGCAACAGGCGGCATTCCCGGGGCCTTGGCGATGCTGACCACCGATGATGGCCGAATCAGCCTGAGCGATCAAAGCAGCGCTGCGGCAATTGAGGCCTTCAAGCCAGCCTTGGAGGTGGACGAAGAGGAAGAGCGCCTGTACACAGCACGCCTCGGCACCCAGATGCAGAACGTAAATCTCACTCCCCACTTCCCAACAGCAGCAGAAACTGCCAAAAGAATGTGGGAAGGGCGGCATCCGGGGCAGATAGTAGATGGCGTTCTTGCCCTGGATCCCGTGGTGTTGGGACACCTCTTGGAAGCAACCGGACCGGTAGATTTGGCTGACCCCAGCGTGGTGGAACTCGTTGGAGGAACGCAACTACCCATATCCTTGACCAAAGACAATGTGGTCAACACCCTTCTGTCCGATGTTTACCGAGAAATCGAAGAGCCAGCGGCTCAGGACGCATATTTCGCTGCCGTGGCTGCCAGGGTCTTCTCGGCTTTTACAGGGGGCCAGGGTGACAGCAAACAGCTGATCTCTGCCCTGGGCACGAGCGTGCAGGAGAATCGGCTGTACCTGTGGTCAAGTATCAAGAATGAACAGGACATTATTTCGTCCACCGCCCTTGCAGGGTCGGTTACCGGGCCAACAGCGGGTGGGGCCACGTTTGGGGCCTATTTCAATGACGGAACTGGTGCCAAAATGGATTATTACGCCTCTCGTACTGCCCAGCTAATGCAGACCTGCGACGCTGACGGCTACAGCCGCTACACCGTACAGCTGAAGGTGGCGAATACTGCGCCAGAGGATGCCGCTACCTCACTTCCGGCCTACGTGACCGGCGACGGAGTGTTCGGCGTAGAGCCAGGGCACTTCCGCACAAACTATGTGGTCTATGGGCCGGCACAGTCCCTAGTCGAGGCAGCTCAGATAAACGGAAACAGCGTCGCATTCGGCGCGGGTAAACACGGCCAACGGCCCGTGGGCACCGTAACCCTAGAGCTAGCGCCCGGAGAAACAGCGGTTATCGATATTGAGTTCTCCCGTGTAGTGCAGAGTTCCGAGCCTAAGCTTGAGGTCACTCCTTCCACACAGGCACTACAAGACGTTGCACTTCCTGCGAAACGAGACGGTTCCTGCGATTAGAAGATAAATACCTTGCCCATACCACATACAGCTTGGAAGTATGGGCAGCACCTGTTACCGTGATCATGTCCCGCTTCGCACAAATATGCGGGGTAACATCCCCAGTACGCTCGAAAGAGCGCCGGGGACAGATCATGAGATCGAAATATTTTCAGGCTTGGTTTCACGGGTTCTTGGTGGGAGCCGACCGTCTATAAACACACAGTCTTTATCAATTGCACCGGGGAGTCTCACATGAAAAAAACCGTATCCGCACTAGTCCTTACCGGAGTTATGGCCCTTGCTGGCGCCGGAGCTGCCAGCGCCCTTGAGAGCTACCCTGCTCCGGCAGCCGGCACGGTCAGCGATAGCGTCGTAACCCCCGGTTCGGCTGTAGTCTTCAGCGGCGCCGGCTTCATCCCCGGAGAGCAGATCCTCGTCACAGTCACCTACGCCAATGACCCTGTGGTTGTCGGCGGAACCGGCGTGAGCAGCCCGATTATCCTGGCCCAGCAGATCGGCAGCTACAACACCGCTGCCGACGCAGCAGGCAACTTCGCCGTTGAGGTAACGCTGGGCGAGCCCGGAACCTATACCCTGACTGCCACCGGCGCGGAATCGGGCAAGGTAGTGACCAGCACCGTTGTTGTTGAAGCCGAGGGCGCGGGTGCCGGAACTGGCGCCAACGCTTCGGCTGACGGTGGTCTCCCCGACACCGGCGCTGATTCTGCGATGATGCTCTGGGGTGCCGCAGGCGTCCTGGCCCTGGGCGCCGGCGTTGCCTCCGTGGCCGTCGCACGCCGCAAAAATGCCTAACCACCTGATTAGCGGTCGCACACAGCGACCGGTCTAGTCAGCAAGGAGGGAGGGCGGAAACCAACAGGTTTCCGCCCTCCCTCTGTATTTCTCCACTCATTGATGGAATGGCTACCTAGCCAATGCGGAGATCACCACCGCCGCCGTAACCACTGCCAGAACTACGACCCCTGCATATCTGGCCCATTCCCCTGGAGTTAGGCGCGGACGTTTACGGCGCCATTCTCTTCTCGGTTCGACTGTACTCATGGCTCCGAACCTAAGAAGTACTCGACCTTAGGGGAAGAGTAATCGATACCTGTCCCGAACGGGACGGTACCTAGGACTCAACATCATTCCTTGCCACGCCCGTGCAAAGGATAGGCTGGTAGCCGTCTTCCGCCATCGAACCTTTGGGGTAAAAAGTGCGTCTCTCCGTTATTGGCTGCGGCTACCTGGGCGCCGTTCACGCGGTTTCCATGGCCAAGCTGGGACATGAGGTTGTGGGGATCGACGTCGACACCGCCAGGATCGAGGACCTCGCCGCCGGGCGGGCTCCATTCTTTGAACCGCGCCTGCCCGAACTGCTTGCCGAAGCGCTCGACAGTGGACGCCTGGAGTTCAGCACGGATATGGCTCGCGTTGCCGGCGCCGACGTCCACTTTGTCTGCGTGGGCACACCTCAGCGGAAGGGTGAATACGCCGCGGACCTGCGCTACGTGGACGCCGCCGTCGCCGGACTGGCACCGCATCTGAAGCCGGGCAACGTAGTGGCGGGCAAATCCACCGTCCCGGTGGGCACAGCCGCACGCCTGGCCGATCAGCTGGACGAGGACGCCCCGGGCGCCGTCCTGGCCTGGAACCCTGAGTTCCTGCGCGAAGGCCACGCCGTGCAGGACACCCTTTCCCCGGACCGCTTTGTCTACGGTGTCCCGGACGGCGCTGCCGGCACCGCCGCCGTCGCCGCCCTGGACGATGTTTACGCCACTCCCCTCTCCACCGGAACCCCGCGCATGGTGGTGGACTACGCCACGGCGGAACTGGTCAAGACTGCCGCGAACTCCTTCCTCGCCACCAAGATCAGCTTCATCAACGCCATGGCGGAGGTCTGCGAGGCCTCCGGAGCAGACGTCACTGCCCTCGCGGACGCCATCGGCATGGACGAGCGCATCGGACGCAGCTTCCTCAACGCCGGCGTCGGCTTCGGCGGCGGCTGCCTGCCCAAAGACATCCGTGCCTTCATGGCCCGCGCCGGGGAACTGGGAGCAGACCAGGCGCTGACCTTCCTCCGCGAGGTGGACGCCATCAACATGCGCCGCCGCTCCAAGGTGGTGGAAATGACCCGCGAAATCTGCGGCGGTTCCCTGCTGGGCAAGCGCGTCACCATCCTGGGCGCGGCCTTCAAGCCGGAGAGCGACGACGTCCGGGACTCCCCCGCGCTCAGCGCCGCAGCGCAGATGCAGCTGCAGGGCGCCACCGTCACCGTGACGGACCCCGAGGCCCTGCAGAACGCCAAGGGCCGCTTCCCCGAGCTGACGTACGAACCGGTCACCGAAAACGCGCTGCTGAACGCCCATGCCGTGGTGCTCCTGACCGAGTGGAAGGAATACCGGTCCCTCGACCCGGAGGCCTCCGGCGCCCTCGTTGCGGACCGGAACATCATTGACGGCCGCAACGTGCTGGATCCCGCGGCCTGGCGGGCAGGCGGGTGGAACTACCGGAGCATGGGCCGGCCGTAGCCGCAGTGGCAGGAAGCGCGTACCGGATCTAACCGCGCAGCGCGGCCAGATTGTTCCGATACCAGGACACCGTGTCCCGAATGCCGTCCTTCAAGGAGATCTGTGCCGTCCAGCCGGCCTCGGTCAATTTGGAGACATCCAGCAGCTTTTGCGGGGTGCCGTCGGGTTTCGAGCTATCCCACTCCATGGCTCCGTTATAGCCCACGGCCTCGGCGACTAGTCCGGCGAGTTCCTTGATCGTGACGTCGGACCCCGTTCCTACGTTCACCTGCTGCGGTCCGTCATAGTGCTCCAGCAGGTGAAGGCAGGCAGCTGCCATATCGTCCACATGCAGGAATTCCCGCCGGGGCGCCCCTGTTCCCCAGTTGGTCACAGTGCCTAAACCCTGCCGTGCGGCCTCGTCATAACGGCGGATGAGCGCCGGAAGGACGTGGGATCCTTCCGACGAAAAATTGTCCCCCGGGCCGTAAAGGTTGGTAGGCATTGCCGAAATCCAGGGCAGCCCGTACTGCCGGCGGACCGCCTGGATGTGCATGATGCCGGCAATCTTGGCAATCGCATAGGCATCGTTGGTCGGCTCGAGGTGCCCGGTGAGAAGCGAATCCTCGGAAATGGGCTGCTGTGCAAGTCTGGGGTAGATGCAGGATGAGCCGAGGAACAGGAGTCGTTCCACTCCCTGTTCGCGGGCCGCGTCCAGCACATTGACTTGGATCTGCAGGTTCTCGGTCAGGAAGTCCACCGGATACGTATTGTTGGCGAGGATTCCACCCACCTTCGCTGCCGCCAGGACCACGTAGCGGGGGGTGGTCTCCGCAAAGTATTCGAAGACGGCCGCACGGTCCTTGAGGTCCAGCTCGCTGGAGGTCCGGCCTCTAAGATCCGTGAAGCCGGCGGATTCGAGTTTCCGCCATATCGCCGAGCCGACGAGGCCGCGGTGTCCGGCAACATAGAAGGGTGCGGCGCGGTCCAGGACGCCCGGTTCGAAGCCCGCACTGTCTGCGGTAAGGCTCGCCGCCACGTCAGTCGTTCCAGCAGTCGAGGTTCACGGTGTCGATCCAGTTGCGGCCCGGGTGCTTGAGCATCTCGATGTCCGCGTCCACCATGATCCGGGCCAGATCGGGAGTATGCACCGTGGCTTTCCAGCCGAGCTTTGCCCCCGCTTTAGAGGGATCACCCACGAGTGCGTCCACTTCCGTGGGACGGAGGTAGCGTTCGTCGAACTTCACGTGGTCCTCCCAGTTGAGGCCGGCGTGTTCAAAGGCAATAGTCAGGAAATCCCGCACGGAGTAGTTCCCGCCGGTGGCCAGGACAAAATCGTCGGGCTCGTCGGCCTGCAGCATGCGCCACATGCCCTCCACATATTCAGCGGCATATCCCCAGTCCCGGATTGCGTCCAGGTTGCCCATGTAGAGGTGCTCCTGCTGCCCGGCCTTTATAGCGGCGATTGCCCGCGTGATTTTTCGGGTGACGAATGTTTCTCCGCGCCGGGGGGATTCGTGGTTGAACAGAATCCCGTTTACCGCGTACATGCCGTAGGCCTCGCGGTAGTTCTTCGTGATCCAGTAGCTGTAGACCTTCGCGACCCCATAGGGCGATCGGGGATAGAACGGGGTGTCCTCGTTCTGCGGGGGCGGCGTGGCGCCGAACATCTCGGACGAGGACGCCTGATAGAACCGGGTGTCGATTCCCGCCAGCCGCACGGCTTCCAGGAGCCGGACCGTCCCCATCCCGGTGGTGTCCGCCGTGTGCTCGGGCTCGTCGAAGGAGACACGGACATGGGACTGCGCGGCAAGGTTGTAGACCTCGTCCGGCTTCAGGCCGGCCAGCATGGTCACCAGGCGCGAGCCGTCGCTGAGGTCCCCGTAATGCAGAAAGAGCTTCGCCTCTGGATCATGTGAATCCACGTACAGGTGGTCCACGCGGGAGGTGTTGAAGGTGGAGGCGCGGCGGATGAGACCGTGGACCTCGTACCCCTTCCGCAGCAGAAGCTCTGCAAGGTAAGAGCCGTCCTGCCCGGTGATACCTGTAATTAGTGCGCGCTTAGGCAAAATCATTCCCCCCAGTAATTGACGCCGTCGTGGATATGAAGCCAATCCCGGCTGAGACCGTTGCGGAAGAGTAGTGGATACGTACCCCGTCCGCCCCATTACCTACGGCTGCACGGAGTTCTGCGCGGGAACCGTTGTAGTTGTAAGGGATAGGCTGGTAGCCGTCCTCCGCCATCGAACCTTATGGGGCAAAAAGTGCATCTCTCGGTTATCGGCTGCGGTTACTTGGGAGCAGTCCACGCCGCCTCCATGGCGAAACTGGGCCACGACGTTGTAGGCATTGACGTTGACCAGGCCAAGGTTGACGAACTTGCTGCGGGGCGGGCACCGTTCTTCGAACCGGGACTGCCGGAGTTGCTTGCCGGGTCTCAGGCCACCGGTCGCCTGAATTTCAGCACCGATCTGGCCGACGCCGCCGGAGCAGACGTGCACTTTGTCTGCGTGGGCACCCCTCAGCGGAAGGGCGAATACGCCGCTGACCTGCGGTTCGTGGACGCCGCCGTCGCCGGCCTGGCACCGTACCTCAAGCCGGGCAACATCGTGGTGGGCAAGTCCACCGTCCCGGTGGGCACCGCCGCACGCCTGGCCGACCAGCTGGCCGAGGCTGCCCCGGGCGCGGTGCTGGCTTGGAACCCCGAGTTCCTGCGCGAAGGCCACGCCGTGCAGGACACGCTCGCACCAGACAGGTTCGTCTACGGCATTCCTGCCGGTGCCGCCGGAGAGTCCGCCGCCGCAGCACTGGACCAGGTGTATGCCGTCCCCCTGTCCACCGGCACGCCCCGCATGCTGGTGGACTATGCCACCGCGGAGCTGGTCAAGACCGCTGCCAACTCGTTCCTGGCCACCAAGATCAGCTTTATCAATGCCATGGCCGAGGTGTGCGAGGCCTCCGGAGCGGACGTCACCGCCCTCGCCGACGCGATCGGCATGGACGAGCGGATTGGCCGCAAATTCCTCAACGCGGGAGTGGGCTTCGGGGGCGGATGCCTGCCGAAGGACATCCGCGCCTTCATGGCCCGGGCAGGCGAGCTCGGGGCAGACCAAGCCCTGACCTTCCTTCGGGAAGTGGACGCCATCAACATGCGCCGCCGCTCGAAGGTGGTGGACATGGCCAGGGACATCTGCGGCGGATCGCTGCTCGGTAAGCGAATCACCATCCTGGGCGCCGCCTTCAAGCCCGAAAGCGACGACGTCCGTGATTCTCCCGCCCTAAGCGCCGCCGCCCAGATGCAGCTGCAGGGAGCCACCGTCACCGTCACGGATCCCGAAGCCCTGCAGAACGCCAAGGCCCGCTTCCCCGAGCTGAACTACGAGCCCGTCGCGGAGAATGCTATTGAAAATGCCCATGCCCTGGTGTTGCTCACCGAGTGGAAGCAGTACCTGGGCCTGGATCCCGCCGCAACCTCTGCCCTCGTCACGGAAAAAAACATTATCGACGGACGCAATGCCCTGGACGCGGTCCAGTGGCGGGCCGCGGGCTGGAACTACAAGGCAATGGGACGACCCTAGGCCTCGAGCACCCCTTTCCACCAGGTGCGCAGGTTCTCCTGGAATATCGCAGCGGTGTACTGCTCTTCGTAGGCGTGGCGTGCCAGCCGGCCTACGGCTTCCGTCCTGGTCCGGTCCAATCCCCGCAGGACGGCCGACAGCTCCGCTGCATCCCCTGGTCGGAATAACCAGCCAGTGACACCGTGGGTGACGACGTCGGCCAAGCCGCCGGCGTTGCTGCCCACAACGGGACGGGACCGGGCAAACGCTTCGATGGCGACAAGTCCAAACGGCTCCGGGCTCGCGGAGGGCACTACCATCACGTCAGCGGCATCAATATAGGGGGTGATGTCAGGAACCTCCCCCACAATGGTGACGGACCCGGGCCAGCGCAGTCCGGCAACCATTCCCGCAACGTCCGCGGCGTTCCCCGAAGACGGCGGACCGCCAAGGATGCTGAGCGTGCCCGGCGGCTCTGCCCCGTCCCAGGCCTCCAGCAGGGTTCGGTGGCCCTTCCAGGCGTTCCAGCGGCCGGCCATAACGAAGCGCAGCGGCCCCTCCCTCTCCCGCCCCGGAGGCGGCTCTCCCATGGGCCGGTCCTCGACGCCATTGGGAATCACCCGCACCCGGTGCCGCATCCCGGCCCGCATGGATGCGGCCGAAGCCCTGGAGATCGCTATCCAGTCCGTGGCGAACCCGGCGAGGAACCGCAGTACCAGTGCCTCCGGACCGGACCAGATTTCCTGGATATGCAGCACCACGCGCGGAACGCCCAGCATTCTGGCAGCCGGAGCCAGCAGAAGGGCGGCACTGGTGGAGCAGTGAAGGACCTGTGGGCGCAGGCGTGCCAGGGCCGGAAGGACGGCAGCTGCTTGCCCTAAAAGAATGACGAACCCCCGGACCGACATCAGGCTCCGTCGCAGCACCGGCAGCGGCAGTGACCGGGCGGCATAACCGGCCCGCTTCAATTCACGGTCCAAACGTGCGGTTTCGGGCGCAGTGCGGCCATCCGGCAGCCACACCACAACGTCGTCCCGGCGGTCCGGGGGCAGCGCCTGCACCACCTGCAGCAGCACACGGTCCGCCCCGTACATTTCATTGGATGAGTGGACGCAAAGAATCCCTGTGCGCGGCCGACGGTGTCGGCGCGGACGGGGTGGTCGTTGAAGCTCCATGGTCCTCTTCGATCCCCTTCGTGGTCGCGTACCTCCGGCGGGACCCGGATTCATGGACTCAGGCTAGGAGACAAACCGGCAGGACGAACACTCATCCGATTACCTACGCCCCCGCCCGGAGCCTGATACTCGCCACTGCTTGGTTCGGTGCCCAAAGCTTCCGCCACCGGCTACTGTCGGGCGTGGCCGGATTGACGGCCTCCTAGGCACGATCCTTCCCCTACCGCCCGAGGTGCACTGATGTCGGAAACGAGGCCCGAGGCGGCGGCCTTTCCCCGTCCGGTCCCGGGGACCGGGTGGCTGTTCACCCCGGCGGTCATTGCTGCCGGGGCGTTTGCCGTGTCAGTCCTGGGGTCCTGGCACGCCTCCCTTTGGACTGATGAGGCGGTCTCCATTTCCGCGGCCTCCCGCAGTTGGTCCTCGCTGTTGAAAATGCTCACAGACGTAGACGCGGTGCACGGTGCCTACTACGCGCTAATGCACCTGTGGGGCTCGGTGTTCGGGTACTCGGCCTTCGCACTCCGCCTTCCCAGTGCCCTGGCTGTCGGTGCCGCCGCTGCAGGAGTCTACGTGGTGGCACGCAGGCTGGACGGCCCACGCACAGCCGCTGCTGCCGCCGTCATATTCGCCATCCTGCCCAGGACCACATGGATGGGAATGGAGGGCCGTTCCTTCGCCCTCGGGACGGCCGCGGGCGTAGGGCTGGCATGCCTGTTGGCGGCCGGCGTGATCCGTGGACGCTGGATGTCTTTCGCCGGCTACGGGCTGCTTGCCGCCTTCGGAATCGCGGTAAATATATACGTACTGCTGGCCGTGGCAGGGCACGGCCTAACCTTGCTCCTCATCCCCCGCGCACGGCCGTTCCTTGGACGCTGGCTCGCGGCGGCCGTCGGCGGGGGGCTCCTGGCGGCTCCGGTACTGCTGGCCTCCGCAGCCCAAAGCGGCCAGTTGGGAACTCCGGACCTCTCGGCCCTCCACCTGGCACGGAACGTGCTTGTGGATCAGTGGTTCCTGGGGGAAACCCCTACCAATGCGTCCGTTCCCGGATCAGGGGACGGCTGGTGGCAACCTGCGGCTTTGCTCCTTGCGCTCCCGGCATGGCTGCTTGCCCTGAAGGCCGCGCGCAGCGCGGGGCAAACCGTCCTGGCGGCCGCCGCCCCGCTCGTGCTGCTGCCGACCGTCGTGCTGGTCGCCTATTCCCTGGTTGTCTCACCTATTTACAACCCCCGTTACCTGGCCATCGCGGTACCCGGGCTGGCTCTGCTGATGGGAGCGGGCCTGGTCCGCATAAGCACCCCGGGCAGGCGCATCGCTGCGTGGGCGGTGCTGGGTATGCTCATCCTGCCGGTTTATGCTTCCCAGCGGACCGAGTCCGCGAAGAGTGCATCCGACTGGTCCCGGGTGGCGGCGTATGTGGAGGAGCATTCAGATCCGGGCGACGCCGTGTATTTCGGACCCAGGCGGCCGCCGGACGGTACCTACGCGGGGCAGACCCAGCGCCGGATCCGGACTGCCTATCCCGCACCGTTTCGCGGACTGGTCGACCTTACGCTCATACGTCCAGGGGAAGATGACGGTTCCTTGGACGGACGTTCGCTGCGACTTCAGGACGCTGCAGTCCGCCTGAAAGGCATAGACCGGCTCGTGGCCGTGCGCCGCGTGGATTACCCGGCCGCTCTGTTGCTGCAGGAGGAGCAGTGGCTGGCATCCTCCGGCTTTGCCCAGGAACAGAACTGGACGGGTACAACCAACCGGATCACCGTCTTCATCAGAGTGGAATGAGGTGCGCGCCCCTGCCGAGCGAGGCATTGGAGAACGCCTGCGTCTCTTACTTGTGCCTGCTCCACGGTGAATAGCTATGCTCGCGGGTCAGTGCCTACCGGGCCCCTAGGAGGAATCTGTGTCCCGTCCCCTTCGTATCCTGCAGTCGGCACCCCTGCCCAGACCCACCACCAACCCCTACATTGTCATGCTGTGCCGGTCATTAGCCGAACGCCCGGACTTAGATCTGCTGCACTTCTCCTGGCGTACCGCGCTGCTGTCCCGGTTCGACGTCTTTCACGCACATTGGCCGGAAATCCTTGTATCCGGCGCGGGACCCCTCAAGGCGGCGGTTCGGCAGGCACTGTTCGTGGGCTTCCTGGCCAAACTGCTCCTGCTCCGGATTCCGGTGGTCCGCACGGTGCATAACCTGGACGTGCCGCCCGGGTTATGCACCGTGCAGCGGCTCTTGCTGCGCCTCTTTGACCGGCTGACCGTGCTGCGTATCCACATTAGCGACGCCACCCCGGTCCAGCCCGGGAAAGAATGCGTGACCATCCTGCACGGGCACTACCGTGATTGGTTCAGCAGCTTCCCCCCTTCCCCGGCTGTGTCCGGGCAGCTCACTTACTTCGGCCTTATCCGCCCCTACAAGAACGTGGACGGGCTCCTTGATGCCTTCGCACAGACACGGCCCGACGAAGGGTTACGCCTTATGGTTGCCGGCAAGCCAGGCTCGGATCCGCAGGCGCTCATCGAACGGCTCGACGGCGACCCCAGGGTGGCCTCCATCCTGCGGTACCTCACGGACGCCGAGCTGGTCCAGGTGGTGACGGCCGCCGAACTCGTGGTGCTCCCCTACCGGGAGATGCACAACTCCGGAGCGGCGCTGGCGGCGTTATCACTGGACAGGCCGGTGCTTGTTCCCGCGAATGAAACGAACCGCCTGCTGCAGCAGGAAGCAGGGACAGGCTGGGTACACACCTACAACGGAAGCCTCACCCCGGAGATCCTGGTCAATGCGCTGCACAGCACCCGCACCGCCCGCGCCGGGCACAGTCCGGACCTATCCCGGCGGGGCTGGGCGCGGGCCGGAAGCGAGCACGTCGAGGCGTACCGGCTTGCCCTTCGTCTGGCCCGCGGTTAACCGGCTTTGCCTGGGTGCTCCCTGCGTGCTGCGGCGGGATGCGGCTTCCTCGGCTGCTTCCCCCGCTTCGGCGTCCTTCCGTACTCCAGATGGGTGTACCCGAGCATTCCCGACAGCATGCCCAGCCCCCTCGCCGCAGTACGTATCCCCCGCGCCTGGTGCTTATCGGACCGCGTCAGGGTACCAAAGGTGGCACGGGCGGTCCCGCCGGACGCACGCAGCAGCGCCGGCCCGAGAAGCCTTAGCCGCAGCGTCCCCCTGCGCGCACCGGATCCTTCCATCCGAAGCTGCACCCGGCTCCAGGAGTTACCGCTTCGGAACGCCCGGGTCACCACCCACCTGCGAGTGAGCCGGTGCGACGGCACGACGTCGTCGACCAGCGCCTCGGAGCACCACACCATCGGCCCGCCCTGCCGGTGCAGCTGCAGGGTGAACAGGGAGTCCGCCCCGCCCGAAATACCGAAGTCGGGGTCGAATTCCAACCCCAGCCTCCGCACGACCGGCAGGCTCAATAGGAGGTTATTCGTCGCCGCCACCTGCACGGGCGTCCCGGTTGCCAACCGCCGCCGCGCGAAGAACCGGCCGGCTTCGATCCACGGCTCCGGTTCCACCTCGAAGGTGGAGCGCACCGGGCCCACAACCGCGGCCGGCGCATAGTCGGCGTATGTCTCCAGCAGGGACATCAGCCATCGTTCGCCCGGGCTTTCATCATCATCGATGAAGACCAACAGCTCCGAATCCGGTGAAGCCGCCATGGCCCGGTTCCGCGCTGCGGAGATCCCCGGCACCGCTTCATGCACATACCGCAGGCGTCTCCCTTCCGCGGCCCGCAGCCCGGCAGCCTGCTTCACCTGGTCCCTTGCCCCGGCCTCCGGATCGTTGTCCACCACGAGTACTTCCGTGGGCCAGCCGGAGGTCTCTGCCTTTGCTGCCTGCTCGAGCAGCAGCGGAAGAATGCGGTCCAGGTCCGCCGCCCGCCTGTAGGTCAGGACGGCTATCGTCACCTGTTCCCTGTGCTCGTGAGGCATGGCCGTCCTTTTCTGTCGGCGGATCGCGTAGGCATGGGCGTCGGGACGCCCGGGCCGTTTGAGGATACTGGTGTCTTCGTTTCTGTCCACGGGTAGTCTGCGCCGCATGTCTGAAATCTCCTCGGTGGAGCGCACTGCGGACACCACTGCAGTCATCGTCGTCAATTACGCGTCCTCGTCCCTGCTGAGGGAGAACCTGGCGCCACTGTCGCGTGAAGATCCAAACCTGCTTGTCGTCGTGGTGGACAACTTCTCAGACTGTGCGGAGCGCCGCGCCCTAGGGGATTTGGCGAGGGCTGAGGGCTGGGCCTTGGTCTGCCTGCCCGACAACCGGGGATTCGGCGCCGGCGCCAACGCGGGCGCCGCGCGTGCGGCAGGAATGGGCGTCGGTGCCTTCCTCATCCTGAACCCGGATGCCCGGATTTCCGCGTCGCATGTACGGCGCCTGCGCGCCCGGGTCGATGCCGAGCCGGCCACCCTGGTCTCACCGGTGGTACTCAAACCTTCCGGGGACCCTTGGTTCACCGGTTCCGATCTTTACCTGGACACCGGTCAGGTGGCGGCCAGCAGGCACCGCAGCAAATACCCGGGCCGCCGGCACACGCAGTGGTTGAGCGGTGCCTGCCTGATGATCCATGCGGAGTTCTGGCATAAGCTGGGCGGCTTTGACGAGGAGTATTTCCTGTATTGGGAGGATATCGATTTGTCCTGGCGGGCAACGGCGGCAGGTGCAGTGCTGCTGGTTGATTCGAAAGCCTTAGCAGTGCACGACGTCGGCGGGACACAGCGGCCGGAACGGCACAACCACGGAGGCCGCGGAAAATCCACCCTCTATTACCGGTACAACGCGCGTAACCGCCTGTTATTTGCCGCGCGGAACCTGACCGATGATGAGCTTCGCCGCTGGCTGCGAAGCACGTATCCGCAGGCATGGGCGGTGCTCATGCGTGGGGGGCGGCGGCAGCTCGTTCACCCTGTCGCTCCCCTGCGCGCCCTGTTGCTTGGCATATGGGAAGGACGCAGAATTGCGCGAACGGCCATGGCCGTACGGCGTTCTGCCAGCCGCACCACCTAGGTCCCTGCGCGGAATACGCCGCAGCAGCCACGTCAGGCCCGGGAGCGCTGAGCCGCCTGGAGAACCGAGCTGAGCGCCTCCACCCCGTTGGCAATCTGCTTCAGGGTGGCGAGGTGCCCAAATACCGACAGATTGTGCCCGTCGCGGATGTCGCTTGAGGTGCCGGAACCGTCGCTGCAGGTCCGCAGCCCCCGGGCCCGGCCGGCGGCCAGCGGGACCCGGCATTCATTCATCCTTTCCACCAGCCCGTCCAGATGTTCGGCCTCCGCATCCGGCAGGTGCTGCGCAAGCTGTACCGCTTCAATCAAAGTGAACGTTCGGGTGCGGGCGGGTGGGTAGACACTGATCACCCGGCTTCGGTTAGCCAGGTCCGGAACGATAATCAGATCGGCTGAATCCGCCAGTGCTGCCGTCAGGCAGCGTGATCGGTGGCTGTCGGCGTAGGCGGCCTGAAGCGGGCCCATATTCCGCACCCGGCGGGCGGCCACCGGACAGATCCTGCTTCCATTCCGGGCCAAGGTCCCTGCGCTGCCGACGCGAATGACGGTCTTCCCGGGATTGGTCCCCACCTGGTTCAGCAGCAAGGCGGCCATCAGAGGTGACCGGCATACGTTCGCCGTGCAGACGGTCAGCACATTGAGGTGTCCCCCCGTGTCTCTGTCAGGCACCGGCAGGGCTTCTTCCATGGACACACCTCGCGCACTCATCCGGCCGCCGGTTTACATCGGCAGAATACAGCGCCGGCCCCTTCCGGTGTGCGGGGAGAACTACGCGTTTCACGTTGTTGCCCCTGTGGTAGTTACTGGGTTTGGCATGCAGCGCGAAGCGGCAGCACCAGGATTGGAAGAAGGTCTCAATGGAACTTCGGGACTACGTAGCAGCGATGCGCAATCAGTGGCTCTTGATTCTCTGTATCGCCGTCGCGGGCATTCTCGTCGGACTGGGGACCGCAGCCCTGACCCCCGCCTCGTACCGCGCCACGAGCAGCGTGTTCGTGTCCGTGGACCGTGGACAAACCACTTCGGAACTCGTCCAAGGCTCCACTTACACCCAAAACATCGTGCAGTCCTACACCCAACTGGTTACGACGCCCAAGGTTTTGGACCCCGTCATCGAAGACCTCGATCTGGAGACGACGGCACAGACTCTCGCCTCGCACGTCACGGCGGAAACACCGCTGAATACCGTGCTTATCGACATCAAGGCGGTTGATGCGTCCGCTGAAGGAGCTGCCGAGATCGCCAACAGTGTGGCGGCTTCACTGTCGGAGACTGTGGCGGAACTGTCGCCGGCCGTGGGGCAGGACCAGCGGCCGCCCATTGAGCTGACGGTCGTCACCCGGGCACAGACTCCCGGGGCTCCGTTTGAACCGAACATCAGGCTGCTGCTTTCCCTGGGATTCCTCGGCGGGCTTGTCCTCGGCGTGCTCGTCGCCCTTGGCCGGGAGCTGGTGGATACGCGGGTGCGGAACTCCACGGACATTGAGCGAGTCACCAAGTTGCCTGTTATTGCCTCCGTTTCCCGGAACCGCAACAAGAAGTCGAGCCAGTTGGCGATGCGCAGCAATCCCCACAGCCACGTCGCAGAGTCATACCGCCTGCTGGCCACGAATCTGGAGTACATCGATCCGGACCGCCAGCTCAAGTCCATCCTGGTCTCCTCTCCAATGCCCGGTGAAGGAAAAACCACCATTGCCATCAACCTGGCCCTTGCCGTAGCAGAACACACAAACCGGGTGCTGCTCATAGATGCTGACCTGCGCCGTCCCGCCGTCGCCCCGTACTGCGGCATCCAGGGAGACGTTGGACTGACCACTGTCTTATCCGGAAACGCATCAGCGGAGGAAGCCATCGAACGCTGGAGCGGAGTGGACATCCTCCCCTCCGGGCCGGTACCGCCTAACCCCACCCAGCTACTGAGCTCCAACACCATGGCGTCGATCGTCAGGGACCTGGTTGCCCGGTACGACTTCGTTGTGATCGATTCCCCTCCTATCCTTCCGGTAGCTGATGCCCTCCCCTTGGCACGGCTTGCCGAGGGCACCCTGCTTGTTGCCAGGCGCCGCAAGACCCGGCGCCAGCAGTTGGCACGGGCGCAGGCAGCACTGGAAAACGTAGGGGCGAGCACGGTTGGAGTGGTGCTCACCATGGCCGATGCAGATCTCGGAAGCACCTACTACGGCAGTTATCCCGACTCCGGAGTGGGTAAGCCCGGAGCAGAGGCCTGGGTACCGCCGACGGAACCCCGGTCCTGGCGCTCGTCCGAACAACCCGATGAGCCAGCACAGACCGATGGCAAGGCCCGGTCGGCCGCGGATTCAGGACGCTAGTGGCAGGGGCGCTGTTGCTGGAGAGGGTTCGACTCTACGAAACGCTCAGGACAGCCCACATGGAGAGAGCACGGACCTTGCCGGCGGCGTCGCTGGTGTACGCCTCTCGACGCTATGACTTCGACGAAACCATAGCACAGGGCCTGCACCTCGTTCGGGCGGACACCTTCGGTACGGTGTGCCTAATGGCACGTTCCACGGTCAGGGAAATCGAAATCAACGAACCGCTTATGCTGGCCAGCGCGCGGCGTACCGCCGTGGCGGTGGCCGTTGCCTGCCTGCGCGGAAGGCTGATGGGCTACCGCCCCCTGGTAGTCAGCTACGCCATTGAGAACCGGAATCCGTTCGGCCCTCCGCCCGCCAGCCTCCGTCAGCGCCCTGGCCTGGTATTGAACGCGGCCCTGTCCCGAGCCTTGTGGCAGCGTCTCGACCGGATCGCCTATGGGACTGTTGCCTCCCGCACGCTCTATCAGCAGATCATGCCGCCGCGGGTCCGCCTCGACCAGAAACTGGTCGAAGCGTTGCCTGCGTCCTGCCCGTGTGCCCAGAGGCCGGAAAAGACACCCGGAACCCTTCTGTATTTGGGCGCCCTCTCAGAACGGAAGGGCTTCGACCTCCTGCTGCAGGCATGGGCCCGGGTACGGCTCTGCATGCCTGCAATCCACCTGACAATCATTGGCACCGGGCGCCTGTCTACCGCCGCCCGGAACCTTGCCCGCGCTGATCCGCGTGTCCGCTTTGTCGCCGATCCCCCGCGTGACGTCATTCACCGGGAACTGCTGACGCATCAAGTGCTTGCGCTCCCCTCCAGATCCACTCCCGGCTGGCGGGAGCAGGTGGGACTGCCCATTGTTGAAGGCCTTGCACACGGCTGCAGCATCGTCACAACGGACCAAACCGGCCTGGCATCCTGGCTGCATCAGCATGGGCACAGGGTTCTGCCGGCTGATTACTCCCCGGAGGATTTGGCCCAGGCCATGGCGGGCATCGCCGCGGCACCGCTGCCCCCAGCCCTCGTACAGTCATCCCTGCCGCCCGTAGACGGCCGCCTGGCTGCCGACCACTGGCTCTTCAGGAGTATGTGATGCCGACGATCCCAGCCGGCGCCCATGCTGTCCATCCGCTGCTTTCCCGCCGCCAGTTGTTTGCCGCGTCCGCCGGCGCGCTGGTATTGGCGGGCTGCGTACGTCAACAGCCTGCTGCGACGGTACTGCCCAGATACAACATTGACGACCTTTTCAGCTCCTCGCCGTTCTATATCGCGCACCGGGGATCCGGGGACAACTGGACGGAGCACACGGCCGAGGCCTACGCCAACGCCATTGACGCCGGCGTCAAAGCCATTGAAGTGTCCACTGTGCCGACAAAGGACGGGGTGTTCGTATGCCATCACGACCGGGATACGGCCCGGCTGACCGGGGTGCCCGGCGAAATCGAACAAATGACCTACGACCAGGTTGCAGAGCTGCGTACCGATGCCCGGGCCTGGCTGGGTCCCAGCACGCCGTTGCTGCCTATCCCCAAGCTCACCGACATCCTGGACGCGCACGTTGCCTCCCATGTGCTCTTCATCGAGGACAAGACTGGCAAGAACACAGCGCTGCTGCTTGACGTCCTTTCCGCATATCCCAACGCCCGCCAACATGTCATCATCAAGATGCCGGGCGAATCCGCGAAGGCGGCGCGTGAATGCCGCGAGCGCGGCTACCAAGTGTGGGGCTATTTCGCAGAGATCGACGAGGAAACCTTCACCAAGAGCGTGCCGTTACTGGACTATCTGGGGATTTATCACCGGGCCCCTGACGATGTCATAAGCCGGGTGGTTGCAGCCGGGAAACCGGTCATCTGCTGGGAAGTACATCAGCGCTGGATGAGGGACCGCCTGACCGGCTTGGGCGTACAGGGGATGATGTGTTCAAACATCCTGTACGTGGCTTTCCCCGATGCCCCTGCAGCTACGGACAAGTTCACTTCCGGGTCGCGGACCCCGGGAGACCTGCCCTACCCGCTGGTCTGGACCGCGCAGCCGCAAATCCTGCCAGCCAGGGCCTCCCTGCGGTTCGAGCAGGGCCACAAGGTGGTCTACCAGATGGGCTCAATGGCCGAGCTGCCGTCAGAGGAGCTGTCGATCAGCTTCCAGATGCGTTGGCCGGGCAAGCCCCAAGATGAAGACTGCGCGGGTTTGGCCTTCGCGCAGGGCAGTGACCGACCCGTAGCCGACGGCGCACCGAGTGACGGCTACGCTGTGCTGGTTTATCCCGTGGGGCGCATCGTGCTCCTGAAGCTGGGTCCCGACGGCAGCTCGGTGCCACTGGATGAGGCGCCTGCTACCCGTTCATACAGAGGCCGCTGGATGAAGGTCTCGGCGAGAATGGCCGCGGGCGTCGTGACCGTAACGGTCATAGGCCACGATGGCGGGGAGAGCTCCGTCTCTGCCCAGGATACCCAGTACCGCGGCGGCCATTTCTCCCTGTGGAAAGCGTATAAGGCCGCCGAGCCACTGGAATTCCGTTCAGTGCAAAGGTCCTAGGGCTACGCTCCTCCCACAAAAGTCCCAGCAGCAGCATCAGGAAAGCCGCGGAACTGTACAGGGGGGAAAAGGCGACATTCCATAGAGCCTGTGCAGCCACGAAAACCAGGACGGCGCTGGCTTTGCCTGTCGAGATGAAAGAGACCAGCCGAACCACCACTGCGGTGACAAACAGGATGGAAGCTGCCACGCCCACCACCCCGTAATGCGCCCACAGGTCTCCGAAAATGGAGTGCAGCTCAAACGAGGAACCAAACATGTAGTTCTCTACATATCCGTTATTGGGTTGGTATCCAAGCCGGATCATGCCGCTCTTGCCGATCAGGATTTCCTGCAGATTCGGCACAGCACCCAGTCCGAATCCCCGCGGCTGGTGTTCCATTAGCGCCACGGTTGCCCCCAGTTCAGGGCGTGCCCCCAGCAACAGCGAACCGGCGTCGTGAACCTGCTGGATGGAGCGCTGCTGAGTGGTTTGGCCCAGGTATCCGTCGAGGATAAGCGCCCTCCCGAGGTTGTACACCACCACAAATATGCCCGCCACAGCCAAAGCAGTGCTTGCTGCATTGATGCTGCGCTTTGGGTGCGCCGGGCGCATCTGCCATGCCACGGCCAGGATAGTCAGCAGCAGCAGGCCGAAGGCGGACCGTGCATCCGTTAGCGAAGAGACCACGGCTAGGACAGTCAGTACCAGTAATTCACCCCAACGGCGCCGGACTACCCCCGCCAGGCTGAGTATCAAAACGCTTGCAGCGGCGGCGTAACCGTACTTCCATGGATTCGAATCGTAGAGGGCCCCGTTCGGGGAAACACCAAGCAGGAGCCCGACGGCGTATACAGCAACGGTCCAACGGACTCCGATCACGGACCGTGTCCACAGCATGAACCCGGCCCCCGCCAGTGTCCCGATGAGCAGGAAAACCTGGCCGGAAAGGGTGCGGACACTGATGGTGTGGGTCTGGGCCGACAGGGCGGTCAGGACAAACCCGGAGAGAAGCATCAGGACGCCGAGCACAAACATTGTCGGGGCCCAGCGGTACCGCCGAACCACAGACAGCCATACCGGGGCGAAGGCCAACGCGAAGGCATATCCCACCGTGAGTCCCTGCGGCAGGTTGATTCGCAGGCCGAGGATCAGAAGACCGGCTACTGCTGCCACGCGTTCCAGGACCGCCCAGCCTCTGGCGGCGTCGCCGTCCGTCCATTGCAGCGTCGAACGGCCCGGCCACGCCCCCTCGAGTACCTTCGTCGGCCAGCCCGTCCCAACACGTTCGGGCATCCGGTCCCCCCTGTTCACTCCGCCGCTGCCGGGCCCAATGTACGCCGCTGCTTCCGATTGCCAATAGGTACTTAGCAGCCCGCCCGAGTACCTATGGAAAGCACACGTACCGCCTGACATCATGGCGAGCGGCCGGCAGGTCCCACAGTCGACGCTTGGGCGGAGGGAACAACGAGGAACCTCAAGAATTCAGCCCTCAAGGCCGTCGGCAGCACAGCGGTGGTCAAAGTCCTGGTCATGGGCTCGTCGGGCCTGCTGGCAGTGCTGACCAGCCGCTTGATCATCCAGGACTTCGGTACGTCGGCGTACGCACAATACGGCCTCCTTGCCTCCTTTCCGTCGCTGCTGCCATTTGCCGATCTGGGCATAGCGGCAGTAGTCATCAACGCGGTTGCCGGGTCCAAGGCTGTGCGGACCGACGAGGATGTTACCCGGACCCTGGTAACAGCGCTGCGGGTGTTGTTTGGTGCCGGCTTTGTCCTCATCTGCCTGTCTGCGGCAATCACCCTGCTCAAGGCATGGCCGCTGCTGCTTGGCAGCGCGGTCACGGGCAGCGAAGGGAACACAGCAGCCTTCCTGTGTCTGTCCCTGTTCGGGGTGTGCCTGCCGCTGGTTGTTGGGCAAAGGATCCTCGTGGGCCTGGGCAGGACGACGAGCCAGGTTGCAGCGCAGGTGGTGGTGGCGCCGTTCATGCTGCTGTGCATTACCTCGGTCATCGCCCTCTCCCTTCCGGCCGGAAATTTCCTGGCTGTTTTTTCTTATGCCGGCAACGGACTCGTGTCCGTCATCTGTCTGGTGATCGCCCACCGGCATACCCGTCCCCAGCTGGGAACGGCGCTGCGGCGGGTGTGGCGTGTGCGCTCCTACCGGGGGGTGCCCGTGGCCGGCACAGCCCTTCCCATGCTGATTCAGATGGTGGCCCTTCCCATCGCCATGCAGACCGACCGCCTGCTGCTCAGTCATTTAGCGGGGGTTGACGCGCTGGCCGCCTACAACCTCGCCTCCCAGTTGTATGGCCTGGTCCTGCAGACAATCGCTGCCGCGGGGCTGGCTTTGTGGCCTGTCTATGCCCTCGCACGCCGCGAAGGGCACGTGGAATCCCCGGCCGGACCTACCCTCGCCTTCCTGACCGGAGGGGTACTGCTTGGGGGTGGCCTGGCCCTGGCTTCCCCTTGGCTTGCCGGGTTTATCTCCTCCGGGCAGATCCACCTGGATCTTCCCCTGGTTCTTGGGTTCGCCGCCTTTACCGGACTGCAGGCGGCCAAGTACCCGCTGGGCATGTACATGACGGACCAGAAAGGTCTGTGGTTCCAGGTCGCTCCCATTCTGCTTATGGTTCCGCTGAATCTGGGGTTGTCCTGGTGGCTGGTGGGGGTGGTGGGCGCCGGCGGACCGATCATCGGTTCCGCCGTGTCCGTTGCTCTCTGCCAGGTGCTGCCGAATTTCTGGTACGTCCACCGTGACCTGGCCCGAAGACGGCATCGCCGGCAAGAAACGTCCGAAGGCGTTCCCGGCCCTGTGCAGGACGCAGAGGAGGGGTCCCCGTCCGAAGCCGGAGACCCCTCCCGGTGAACATCAGCTGCTCTCCGGCCGCGTGGGCAGCGGCCGGGCTGGGTTTACTGGGCCGAGAAGGACCGGATGCTGAGGAGGATCGGTCCAACGGTCGCCGTTCCCGAGAGATAGGAGTAGATCCCTACTCCTCCTGCTGCCTGGAGTCCTGCGGAACTATCGGTCGCCGTGACCTGCCAGCCTGACGGTTCCGCAGTTCCTGCCTTCCATGCCTTGGCTTCAACCGTGGTGGGCGAGACTCCGCTCACCCTGACCAACACGTTCAACTGTTCCCCCGGCGCCAGAGCCAGCCCAGGAACAGACGCGGATTTCAGGGAACTTTCAGCGCTTCCCAACACCTTGGTGAGGGAAAAGTTCACTGCCCCGGCGGACGTTATGGAGACTCCGCCGCGGTACTCGCCGGCGCCGGCGATCCGCCGTCCAATCCCCAGTACCTTCAGGCCGCCTCCGTTCGGCTTCTTGTCGACGACGACACTGAAACTGGTCCTGGCATCCGTTGCCGAGACGCTGTTCAGCTGGGCGACCGCGCTTCCTCCCGCGTTGACGAGCATGGACCCTGCCCCGGAACCCACACTGTAGTTGCCAGCCGTTCCCACGACCGTCCAGCGTCCACCGGCGTCAGCGGTACCCCAGCCTCCCGATACGGTACGGGCAAAGGTGTCACGCGCCAGGGTTCCCGCCGGCGGAGGCGGAACGGTTGGTGATCCCACCGTTACGGCGCGGCGGAGTGTATTAGCCGCACCACCGTTATCCGTCACCGTGAGTGAGACCGTGTACGTTCCCGGAGCCGCGTAGGTACGGGAAGCGGTTGCCCCGGTGGCAGTGCTGCCGTCACCGAGGTCCCAGGCATATCCCGCGATGCTTCCGCCGGGATCCGTAGATCCAGAGCCATTGACATTGACCGTGAGCCCCGCCGTGGTGGCGGTAAATGCCGCAATCGGTGCGGTATTGACTTGCCCCCCGCCGGTCACGTTGACGCTGACCGCGTTTGTCGCGAGCTCGTTGCCAAAGGGATCCGTCACGAAGATCCGATAGGTGTGGGCACCCGAAGACAGCCCAGTATCAGTAAAGGTCAGGCTGGGCCGCTGCCAGAAGGTGGAGGCCTCCGTGACAGTGTGGACGGGAGCAGCGATATTCCCGTCCCGGATCACCCTATAGGTCAGGTTCTGGTTGTCCTGGTCCATGTTGGTCTTCCAGGTCACGGTGGCTCCACCCTTGCCCGTGTCTTTCACGGTAGGCAGGCTCTCGGACGACGCATCCTGCGGCCCCAGCCGGTTCGGTGCACGGTCCTTGGTGGCGAAGCGGACGAGACCCTGCTGCGGCTTGCCGTTGACCTTCGGGAATTCGCCGCCCATCAGCACGTATCCAGGGGCCGTGGCGACAGTCCACGGCCCCTGGGTCTTGCCAGTGTAGGAGCCTGCCTCGATGTCCGGGAACCAGGTTTGCAGGGACGGCGCGGGCTTGCCCTCGAAGTTTACGTAGCTGCCCCGTTCCCTGGTGATTTTCTGCGTTGCTTCCTCGCTGAAGGCGAGGCCGCGCTGGAACCGCCGCGGGGTGACCTCCGGGAAGCCGCCGATGTTGGTGCACATGTGGGCGTGCCCCGCGGTGTACACAGCCCCGTCGAGTGGGGCCACACCATAGGTATCGCCGTGGCAGTCCTCCAACCACTTGATGGCTCCACCGTCCCATTTGGCAGCGAAACTGCCTTCGAAGTTGGCGCCTCCTCCGTAGTCGTATCCGCTCCCGTAAACGACGTCGTCGCCGGCCGTGAGGCTCGTGATCGCGCCCGCCGAGCCGGCGTCGCGGACTACGGAGTTCACCGCGAAGGGCAGTAGTGCGCCGTTCGCTGCGGACACCTGGCCCAAACCGTACCCGGGGTTGCCGGAATTATTCAGCGTGGTGAACGCCCCGCCTACTGCGATCCTGCTCTGATCGGGGCTCATCGCCATCGCCGTTACGGCGCCGTTGGCAGTTGGCGCCCAGGATGTCAGTTTGCCGTCCGATGCGTTCACGGATGCGAGCCTGCTGCGGCTGGTGGACCCCACGCTGGAGAACACGCCACCGAAATAGACCGTGGTGTTCGTGGCGGCAATTGCCGAGACCTTCGAGTTGGGCGCCGGCTTGAAGGAATTAATCAGTTCGCCGGTGGTCGGGTTCAGCGCGGCGATGCGGTAGGCGTTGACACCGTTCACTTGGGTGAACGTTCCGCCGACGTAGATCCGTGTGCCGTCAGGGGAAGCAGTGATCGCTTTTGCCTGTGCATTCAGGCTCGGTGCGAAGGAAGAGATCAATTCGCCCGTGGTGAGGTTGTAGGCCAGGATGTTGTTGCGGGTAACCGTGTTGGTTCCGGGGGCCGCTCCTGCAGGGCGTGCCTTTGTGAATTCACCGGCGACGTACACGGTATTGCCCACTGCCACCTGCTGCCAGACAACGCCGTCAATCTGCACAGTGGGAAGGGCATCCGCGGAAACCGTTTCAGGGGTGGCTGGATCGGCCGGGTTCAAGGGTGCGGTGTCTGCGGCGGCCGGAGTTACGGACACGAGCACCAGCGAGGCCGTGATGGCTGCTGCGCCCGCCAGAGCCGTCAACCTGCGGAAACCCCGGACAATCCTGGCGCTTTGCGGACCAGGATCCGCGTATTCGCGGCGGGTGGGTTTTTTGTTCATTGTTTTCCTTCTGACTGGGGCATGGGCCCTTCGAACGCGGCAATCGGGGTGGTTGCCTGATAGTGGAAAAGGATCCTGAGTGCTTGCCGGAGCTCAGGTGCTACGCGGAAGACGAATACTGCAGACGCGGACTCCCCGGCGCCCAGAGTCGCCGGAAAGGCGGTGCCTCCGGGACCGCTCAACTGGGTTGCCGGGGTCGCGTCCGGACCGGCTTCAACGTTGACCACGGCTTCTTCGAGGGATATCGCGCTGCCCGTACGGTTGGATACCGTGACGCTGAACCGGATGGAGGGCCCGCCGGCCTCGGCGGCTCCTCCAGGATCGCCGTCGACAGCCTCGAAGGAACCGACAGCGGCCTCGACGCCGTCGCTGACGTCAGCGGGACGGTTAAGGGCCCCGGCGGCGGCAACCGGCTGGGGAGCATCGTTGATCTCCCCGGCGGCGGGCGGCTCCCCCAAAGCGGCGCCGGCTCCGTCGCCTCCTCCGGTTTCGCCGTCGCCGCCGGATCCGTCCGCTGCCGGCGCGGTTGCTTCGCCGGCAGCGGGCGAGGCAGCCGACTGCTCCCCTTGGGGTCCGGGACTCGCCTCCGTGGCGTTTGGTTCCCGTTGCGCCGCCGCCGGATCAGCGCCACCGCCCCCAATCTGAAGGGTGAACAGTCCCCCCGTCAAAAGAACCAGCACCAGCACCGCAACGAGCGCCAGCCGTCTCCGGCCCCCTGTTCGCCTCCTAAGGCCTTCTTTGTCCATGCCCTGCTCCTCACATAGCTGTTGCGGTCTTCCGTGGAGCCAGGGCCTTCATTTCGCGGAACCATTTTGGGAGCGCCAGCAGAACAAAGCCTGTAGTGGCAGCAGCTATGAAGGTATACACCGGCAGGAAGAGGGCGGGATTGCCCAAAAGCACGAATGCCACGCACTGCACGCCGTAATCCATCGGCAAAACGAACACCGAGCGAAGCCAGGGGAAACGTCCGGGCAGGTCCGCCGCCCGCGACGGAGTTCCCACCTGCCGGCGGAGTTGTTCGGTGAGGATCATTGCGAAGAACAGCACAGCGGATACGGCACTGAAAGCCAGTGGCACCAGCAGCCAGTAGTGTTCGACGGCGTTGAATCGATACAGGCCGACGGCTAGCGCAAGCGGCAGTGCGGAGGTTTTGACGGCGTCCACGATGTGGTCCAGCCATTCGCCGGCCGGGCTGCCGCCGCCGGTCAGGCGAGCTACCTGTCCGTCCGCTGAATCAAAGGCATAACCAAGCAGCAGGAGCGTTGCCACTGCCGCTCCCGCAGGCCAGCTCGGCGGCAGGAAAATGAGGAGGGTCGCTGCGCTGAACGTGAGGACGGCGCTCACCGCGGTGACCGCATTCGATGACAGGCCCCACATGAACGCGGCGGCGGCCAGCACCCTGCCCAGCCTCCGGTTGATGAACCGGGAGTAAGCGGGGGCGCTGCGTGCCGCAGCTTTTTGCGCTTCGCCAAGCTGGGCGTACACGGCGCGGAAGTGCGGCAGGTGCTCCGGACGGGACGGGGCGCCGGCTACTTCCCGCCGGCGGCCGCTCATGGTCCCACCGCCCCGTGCACAGGCCTCCCTGCTGTCCGGCGCGGCGCCCAGAGGAACCCCCGGCCGAAACGGGCGTGCTGCCCTTTCAGTTTGCCCGAGGCCAGTCCCAGGCATAATTTCTCGTACTCATCGGCGACCTGCCCCCAGTCGTAGCTTTTGGCCCGCTCCTGGGACTGCTTAGCCCGCAGCGTTGTATCTGACACCGGACCTTCCGCAGCTTCGATGAGTGCCGGGATGTCAGCAGGGAGGCGGAAGTACCAGCCGCACTCCCCTAGGACCTCCCGGTTGAAATTGACGTCGAAGGCATTCACGGCGGTTCCTGCTCCCATCGCCCGCAGCAGGGAGGGGTTGGTGCCGCCCACGGAGTGTCCGTGCCAGTAGAGGCGCGCATTCGCATAGAGCTGCTGCAGCTGTTCCTGGTCCCAGATTCCGCCAAGGAACCGCACCCGTTCATCCGCGCAGGAGTGCAGGCCGCTGACATATTTCCGGGCATAGGCCGCCGCCCCGACCACCACCAGAGGCAGTTCCGCCCGGCTCCGGACATACCCTTCGACGATGGTGTGGACGTGGTTCTCGGGTTCGAGCCGGGCGACCACCAAATGGTAGCCGTCCGGTTCAAGACCGAGCCCGGCAAGACGGTCCGCGGCCGCATCGGTGAGGATCGGCGCACCGTAGGCCATCAGATGCGTTTCGGCGTCGAACTCATCCCGGTAGTAGTCCCGGATACCGCGTGCATCGGCAATCAGCGCATCCGAGAACCGCACGGCAACCGCTTCCGCCATCCGGTAGTACCGCTGCCCCGTCGGCCCCCATTTGGCCCGTTTCCATTCCAGTCCATCCACATGGGTGGCCACCGGAATACGCGCTGCCCGCAGGATGGGAAGCCATGGCGCGTTGGCCGCGTTGAAGACAATGGCCACATCCGGCCGGTGCAGCATCAGGTGGAAAACGGAGAGTCCCGTATGGCTGAGCGTTTCCAGCGCCCGCCTCCGCAGGGCCGGCAGGTACACAAGGTCCATACCGAGGTACTCGGTTTCGGAGGTGTCGCTTTCGCTGTCGGTGCGGCAGTAGACGCTTACTTTGTGTCCGAGGGCTGCCAGCCGCTGGCCTACCTCCTCCACACAGGTCTCGAATCCCCCGTAGCGGGCGGGCACCCCGCGGGTGCCCAGCAGTGCGATGCGCAGGGTGACGCGTGCGCGATGCGTTGGGGACGCTTTCATAGCCGCCGTCCTGCCCTCGAGTTTAGGACCTCCAGGCTCTGGCTCAGCCGGCTGCTGGAGGTGTGGACCGTATAGGGGAAATAGACAACCTCGGCGGCAAAAGCGGCTTCCAGCGCCGTGCCAGCCGGTGTGCCGCGCCAGTCGTCCCCCTTGAAGAACACGTTGAAGCGCAGTTCTTCCCAGGTCTGCAGCTTGTCTGGGAGCAGTTCGGGAACTGCGCTGTCCACGCACTGCAGTCCCCCTACGATCTGGAGGCGTTCGGCCAGGGGTATGACCGGCGGATGGCCTTTCCGGGCCTCACACAGTTCATCGGAGACAACTCCAGCGATGAGATAGTCACAGTGGGCCTTAGCATGCCTAAGGATGTTCAGGTGCCCCACATGGAACAGGTCATAAGCTCCTGCGGCGTAGCCGATGCGGATGGCCATCTTTCCTGTCTCCCTGTCATGGACGTTTGGCTGGATGGGCGGGTGGGGGCGCATCCGGGTGACCCGCGGATCGTGCAGCATCTGCCGGAAAATCACCGGACCGGGGCTGTCCCGGCGGATCAGCACTGAAAGGGTGATAAACACCGGTATCAGGGCGAGCAGCGCGGCGCCGGAGTGCTGAGGCAGCTCCACGTGCATCAGCGGCAGGCCCTCGACGGGCCGGGAGTGGATCAGCGGGGCCGGTGACAGGCCGAACCAGACCAGGTGCCCGGCCAGGGCCGCCCCGAAGACCACCACGGCGTCCGTCACGGTGATGATCCGCGAGTATTTGCGGGCCCAGGCAGCGGCGGCACTTCTACAATGGCTGGCCCCGCTGAAAGGCCGCCGCTTGGCGAAACTGGGAAAAATGAACGCTTCCGCCGGTGGTGCAGCGGTGGCGACCGTGCGTGCCGCGGCCGACGCCGGGGCGCCCGGCAGGAGCCGGGGCTGCATATCAGCACCCATAACGAGCCGTCATTCCTTTTCGTGGAGACCACGAGTTATTCGACGGACATCAATCTAGGAGGGCCACTTGCCCCCGACACGAGTACCGGGTACTCGGATGGACCGGCGATCGTGCTCCGCACCGCAGGGCGTCTACCTGTTTTGCTACGCGGGTACTGGAAATACCGGGACTGCTGGTACTGCAGGGGCTGCTGTTACCACTGGTATCCGCGGGCAGGGGTACCCCGGCGCTACCGGGACTGCTGCGCTTTCCGCCGGAAAACTAGAGGAGCGACGCCGTCCGGTGCCCGGGTTCCAGGGCCCGGTAGGCCGACTCGAGGTGCGCCCGGCGGCTAGCTCCGGAGAGCAGCAGGTCCACGATTTCATGTTCCCGCCGGGTCAGTCGGACTAGATGCAGCGACGGGCTGAGATAGGAAACTCCAGGTTGCCCATGTAGAGGTGCTGCTGCCCGGCCTTGATAGCGGCGACTGCCCGCGTGATTTTCCGGGTGGCTACCTGCAGACGCCGGGGCCCTAGGCCGCCGGTGCGGCCTGGTCCAGGGCCTCTTCGAGCGCCACCCAAGCGAGCATGGCACACTTGACCCGGGCCGGATAGCGGGCCACTCCGGCGAAGGCCGCGGCATCGCCCAGGACTTCCTCGTCCGGTTCGATGCTTCCGCGCGAACGCATCAGCGTCCGGAATTCCTCCACCAGCCCGGCTGCCTCCCCGCGGTCCAGCCCGGCCACCATTTCGGTCAGCACCGAGGCCGAGGCCATGGAGATGGAGCAGCCCTGGCCTTCCCAGCTGATCCCCTCCACGGTGGACCCGTCGACGACGGCGCGCAGCGTGATCTCGTCTCCGCAGGTGGGGTTGAGCTGGTGGGACTCCCCCGATACCGCGCCGGCCGGAACATCTACCAGCCCGTCGCCGCGGCGCCGCTTGGCGTGTTCCAGGATGATCTGCTGGTACAGCTGCTGCAGGTCAGAACTCATTTATTTCACTCCAAAGAAGGGACGGACGCCGGCCACTGCGGCCAGGAAGGCATCGACGTCGTCGGTGGTGTTGTAAAGGTAGGTGCTGGCGCGGGTGGTGGAGACCAGCCCCAGGCGCCGGTGCAGCGGCTGGGCGCAGTGGTGGCCCACACGGACGGCGATGCCCTGGTCATCCAGGAACTGGCCGACGTCGTGGGAGTGGACGCCGGCGACGTCGAACGCCGCCAGCCCGATCCGCTCCACGCCCGCCTTCGGGCCGAGGACGCGGATACCGTCAATCTGTTCCAGGCCGGACACCAGCCGCTGACCCAGCTGCGCCTCCCAGGCATGGATGCGGTCCATCCCGGTTTCCTGCAGGTAGTCGACGGCAGTGCCCAGGGCCATGGCCTGCGAAATGCGCTGGGTTCCGGCCTCGAAGCGCTGCGGCGCGGGCAGGTATTCGGCCTTGTCCATGGTCACGGTCGTGATCATGGAGCCGCCGGTCAGGAAGGTGGGCATCGCGTCCAGCAGTTCGGCCCGGCCGTAGAGGGCGCCGATGCCGGTGGGGCCAAGCATCTTGTGCCCGGAGAACGCGGCGAAGTCCACGTCCAGGGCCTTCACATCCACGGGCAGGTGCGGCACGGACTGGCAGGCGTCCAGCACCACCAGCGCCCCCTGCCGGTGCGCCATGTCGACGAGTGCCCGAACCGGGTTGATGGTTCCGAGCACGTTGGAGGCGTGGGTGAACGCCACGATCCGGGTGCGCCCGGTAATGATGCGCTCGGCCTCCTCCAGCCGCAGCGCGCCGTCGTTGTCCACGGGAATGAACCGCAGAGTCGCTCCGGTGCGCGCCGCCAGTTCCTGCCACGGAATCAGGTTGGCGTGGTGCTCCATTTCCGTCACCACAATTTCGTCGCCTTCGCCCAGCGCAAAGCGGCGGGCCGCTTCCCCGCCGCGGCCGACGGCGGCGTTGGAGAAGGCGTAGGCCACCAGGTTCAGTGCCTCGGTGGCGTTGGAGGTCCAGACAATCTCAGTGGGGCCCGCACCCACGAACCCGGCTACCTTGGCGCGCGCATCCTCGTACACCTCGGTCGCCGCAACGGCAAGGGTGTGGGCGCCGCGGTGGACGGCGGAATTCCGCTGCTCATAGAACTCCTGCTCGGCTTCAATGACACTCAGCGGATTCTGGGACGTGGCACCCGAATCGAGGTAGACCAGGGGCCTGCCGTTGACCTGCTGGTTCAGGATGGGGAAGTCGTTGCGGATGCGCAGCACTTCGGCGTTGTCCAAGGGCCCGTGAGCGGGCCGGAGGGTATCAGGGGTGGAAACCACAGGCACGGAAAAATCTCCTTGGCTGGCCGTCGGATGTGCGCATCAGGTGATCTGCACCATTACGCAACGGAACTCTTTGCTAATCATCCCATTGCCGCCCTCGGAGCGCATCTGAGCCGGGCCTTAGTTCCTCCCCGCCCCGGTACGGGGTCACCCGTGGCCAGGATCCTGCGCCACTACGCAGGTGTTCCTGCGAATGCGCGTACCGGTACGCATTTCCGGGTGCAGCCGCAGGCATTACGTTCCGTTAGGGAAACGTCCTGCAGCGGCGTCGGGGGGGGGGAACGTCTTGATGAGGCGTGCCGGGGAAACACAAGCCAGGGGTCTGATCATCGTGCGCAGAAAACTCATTGCAGTACTCACCGGGACCGTACTCGCCGCCGGCACTCTGATCGGGGTGTCCGCTCCGTCGGCCGCCCTCTCCCCCGGAGTGTCGTTCGCCGCCTCGGACCTGCCCACCTGGCAGACCAACGGAATTGTCTGGGCAATGGCCGAGTCCAACGGGGTCATGTATGTCGGAGGCACCTTCACCGCCATCCGCCCGCCCAAAGTCGCCGCCGGCGGTGCCGGGTCGGTGAGCGCCGTGAACTTTGCCGCTCTTGATGCCTATACCGGGAACCCGGCCGGCTGTTCCCTCTCGGTCACCGGGGGCAGCGCCACGGTGCGGGCCCTGGACGTTTCCCCTGACGGCAGGACGCTGTACATCGGGGGAAGTTTCACAGCGGTGAACGGCGTGGGCACCACCAAGCTCGCAGCCGTCAACCTGCCCTCCTGCACAGTGAACACCAACTTCAAGCCGGCGGCGGTCAACACGACCGTCCGTGCCATCGAGGCAACGGCCTCCGCAGTGTACTTCGGCGGGGACTTCAAAACGGTGGGGAGTGCGGCGCGGAACAGGCTGGCCGCCGTGAGCACCACCGGCACACTGCTGCCCTGGGCGCCGTCGGCCGACCAGCCGGTGCGGGCGCTGCACGTCCCGGCCGGACGGAACATCGTGCTGGCCGGCGGGGATTTCCTCACCATGAACGGTGCCGATTCAAAGGCCCTGGCGGTCCTGAACAACACCACGGGCGCCAACATCCGCACGTACCCCAACTTCTTTATTCCAAAAACCTCCACGGTAAAGTCCATCGACTCCGACGCCACCAGTTTCTATATCGGCAATGAGGGCACCGGCGGCGGGGTGTTTGACGGCCGCGCCCGGCTGGACCTGACCACCTACAACCAGATCTGGCGGGACACCTGCCTCGGTGCCACCCAGGCCGTCTCCGTCTACGGAGCGACGCTCTACGCGGCGCACCACGCCCACGACTGCTCCAGCATGAACTCCTTTCCCGACGGACCGCGGGTTCACCTAAGCGCACAGAGCATCAATGGACCCTCGCCCATGTACCAGTGGAACCCGATCACCAATGACGGCCAGGGTGAACAAATCGGCCCGCGCACCCTGGCGCACACCAGCGCCGGCAGCGGCAGGGACATGCTGTGGACCGGAGGGGAATTCACTACCGTCAACGGCGCCGCGCAGCAGAGCCTGACCAGGTTCGGTCCCGGCCCCGGCACCGCTGGTCCCGGCGTCCCAAAGTTTGTCAGCGCCGAGTCGCGGGCCTCCGGCCAGAACACCATCCGGTGGCAGTCCACCTCCGACCCTGACGATTCCGAGCTCACCTATCGGGTCTACCGCAACGGTTCCGCCACTCCGCTGGCAACCGTCAACTCGTCGTCGCGCTGGTGGGACCTGCCGCAGGCCTCCTTCACTGACACCACTGCGGTGCCGGGCACCTCCTACACCTACCGGGTGCAGGCCACCGATCCCAGCGGCCGCAGCGGTGCCCTGTCCGCGCAGGTGCAGATCACCACGGCCACCTCGGCCGCCGCGTATCCAGCCATGGTCCGGGCCGACGGCGCCATCACCTACTGGCGGCTGGGTGATTCCCTGGCAGCGGCAGCGGATTCCTCCAACGGCAACAAGATGGGCCTGCCCAACCTCGGGGCGAAACCCTCGGGATCCGTCGGAGCCCTACGCAGCGACAACAACCGCGCGGCCAGCTTCGACGGCGTCGACGACATGATCTTCGGCCAGCAGCGCGTCAGCGCCCCGACTGTATTCAGCGCCGAAGCCTGGTTCAAAACCAACACGACCACCGGCGGGAAGATCCTGGGTTTCGGCAATGCGCAGCCCCGGCGCAACGGAACCTTCCTCGGCTACAGCAGCGTCTATGACCGCCACGTGTACATGAGCGACGCCGGGAACCTCGTGTTCGGCACCTGGTCCGGCACCCGGGTGGTTGTCACCTCGCCCGCGAGGTACAACGACGACGCGTGGCACCACGTGGTGGCCACCCAGGGCCCGGCGGGCATGGTTCTGTATGTCGACGGTGTGAAGGTTGCCTCCAATACCGTTTCCGCTAACACGGTCAGCCTGGGATCCTGGCGGATCGGCGGAGATTCGATCCCGTCCAGCTGGCCCAACGCTCCCACCAGCAGGCACTTCAAGGGCACCATTGACGAATTCGCTGTCTATCCCACAGCGTTGACCGCCGCCCAGGTTGCCGCCCACAACCAGCAGGGACGCAGGTAGCCGGTGCCGGCAGGATTTCCCGGAGGCGCCGACTTGGGTAACCGGCGCGTGGCAACGTGCAGCCCGCCCCCGGAACAGGGCAGCCGCGGCCGATCGGCCCGGCGCGCCGTGCTCGGGTTGGCTGCCGCGGTGGTCCTGGCCTGCATGGGCGGCGTCCTCCTGACTCCCGGGCCAGTGGACCGGCCCGTCTACGGTAAGGTGCTGCGCGCCATCCGCCGGCTGCAGGAACACGGGCTCCCGGGCTGGGTGGACTACGCTGCAGCGGAAGCAGCTGCCAACGTGCTGCTCTTTGTCCCGCTGGGACTCCTGGCCGCGCTCCTGCTGCCCCCACGGCGGTGGTGGCTGGCGCTGCTGCTGTGCCTGGGCATGGCGGCGGGCGCCGAAGTGTTCCAGGAACTGTTCCTGCCCCTGCGGCAGGGCAGTCTTCAGGATGTGCTGAACAACGGCGTGGGTGCGCTGCTGGGCGTAGCAGTGGCCGCTACCGGTCGGGGCCTGCGTGCAGGCACACGGCGGAGTCGGACTAGATGACCTTCACACCGCGGAATTCCACCGGGCAGTCCTCGGAATAGTTGCGGGCCAGGCTGAAGTAACCCCCGCGGTACTTGCGGTTCGAGGTGCTGCCCGCCCAGCCCGCGCCGTCGAGCCGCGAATAGCGGATACTGTCCGGGTCAATATCGATCTTGAACGACATCCATTCCCCGACCCTGACCGGCTGTGTATCCACCGTACCCAAGCGGAGCCCGCCGGACTCGCCCGGACTGCGCAGCAGCAGCGTCATTTCCCCGGTGAGCCGCACCACCAGGTGATAGCCGCCCACGTCGCTGGGTATCAGGACCCGGTACGGGCGGTCGTCGTCCTGGCCGAATGCGATGCCGGCGTGCAGTGTGTCATCGGCAGGCAGCGCCTCCGGCCAGCGCATGTCGAACTGGATACTGTAGATCTGCCGCCGCAGCGGCCCCAGGGAACCCATCCGGTAGCTGCTGTTGGCTGCGGCGGACATGAGCAGGGTCCCGGAAGTCTTCAGTTCGGGTTGGAAGTCCCATCCCTGGCTGACCATCCACGGCAGGTCCCCGGCGGCCCGGATCCCGTCGCCGAAGCTGTCGGACGTCGCCATCGGCTCGTCAGTGGACAAATACGGAAGGTTCGCGCACATCAGTCCGGACACGCCGAGCCCCAACAGCCGGTCGCGGAGCTCCCGGGTGTGCACCTCCCAGCTGATGACCGGCTTACCGGTGGACACAACCTCCGCCAGTGCAGCATCGGAAGCCGAATGATGGACGCCCAGATAGGTGAACTTGTCCGCGAGTGCCGGTACGAGGTCCAGCTGTTCCACAGTGAAGTACCCCCAGCTGGAGTACCCGCGCTTGGACACCGCATCGATCTGCGCAGCTTCCGCTGACTGCTTCCAGATGAAGTGGCTGTGCGACTCCGGATAGGTGTCCATCAGGTCCAGCAAGACGTTGGCGTTGGTGCCCTGCTTGTCATCGATGAAGAGCACGTGGGTGGCAGCGAAGGCATCCAGGACATCCTTGAGCAGCGGAATTTTCTCCGGCACGGCCTCCGGCCCCAGCCAGGCACGGGCATCAACCATCAGCTCCGACACCTCGGCGTAGGTGGAGTCCTTGATCACCAGCTTGCGGCCGGTGGTGCGTTCGGTGCTGAGGTCATGGTGGCAGATCAGCGTTCCGTCCGAGGTGGCGCTGACTGAGATCTCGAGGGCCACGGCGCCGGCGTTGGCCGACTCTCGGTAAGCCGTCATGGTGTGCTCGGGCCAGTTGTCCCAGGATCCGCGGTGTGCCACCAGGAACGGGGCAGCTGCCAGCATGGACTCGATGGTGTGGACGGGTGCCGGCTCGGGCGTGCCAGTCGCCTCGCCGTCCGCGTCAGCCCTTCCGGTGCAGCCGGCCAGGGCAAGCCCCGCGGCGCCCAGGACGAGCACTTCACGGCGGGACAGCCCGGAGGCCGGGCGCAGCGGGTGCCCGAGAGCGCGCCGGGAGTTCATGCTTTCAGGGCTGCGTCCCCGGTGCGGCCGCCCTCCAGCAGGGTCAGGGCACGGCGCAGCGCGGTGGAGGAGGTGGTCACCGTGTAGGGGAAATACACCACTTGCACTCCTATTTGAGCCATGTCGCGTTCCAGGCGGTCGCCTTTTTCGGTGCCCCGCCAGTCGTCGCCCTTGAAAAACACGTTGAATCCCACTTCACGCCATGTGTCGGCCTTATTCAGGTGCTCATCAATGACCACGTCGTCGACATAGCGGACACTGCGCACGATCTCCAGCCGCTCGGCAAGGGGGATCACCGGAGTGGTTCCCTTGAGCCGCTGGGTCATGTCAGTGGAGGCAACGCCTGCAATCAGATAGTCGCATTGGCTGCGGGCATGCTTCAACAAATTCAGATGGCCGACGTGAAAGAGATCATAAACACCCGAGGCATAGCCAATCCGAACTGTCATTTTGTACTACCCCCAGATATGGTCTCCGCTAAATATCAATTCATCTTTGGATTATTTTCGGGACCCGTAAAGCGAATTGAGGACAATCACGTAGGGTCCTGGCAAACACGAGTAAAGGCACCCGAAGCACGGGTATTCACGGCACCGATTCGCGTAAACGCCACCGTGTGACACGCAGAAGCCCGGAGCTACGCTTCCAAACAGTTTCGGGCCGCGGGCCCGTCCCCACTTCTTGAGGCGGTATGCCGTGCATAAAAAGATTGCGGCAATGTTTTCGGTTGCGGCTGTGGCAGCAGCGACCTTGATTGGCGTTGCCGCTCCGGCCACGGCCCTGTCCCCGGGCGTGGCTTTCTCTGCCGCCGCGCTCCCCACCTGGCAGACCAACGGCATTGCGTGGGCCATGGCGGAGGCCAACGGCGTGATGTACGTCGGCGGCACCTTCACCTCCGTGCGGCCCCCCGGCACCGCGGCCGGCAACAGCCAGTCCCGGGCAGCAGTCAACTTCGCAGCCTTTGATGCCTATACGGGCACGCCCACCTCATGCGCACTGTCCTTCACCGGCGGAACGGGCGCCACGGTGCGGGCCATGGATGTTTCCCCCGATGGCCGCAGGCTTTACGTGGGCGGAAATTTCACCACGGTCAACGGCGTCGCCGCGAACCGGCTGGCCGCCATCAACCTTCCGAACTGCACGGTGGACACCTCCTTCCGGCCCGGCACGGTGAACAGCACGGTGCGGACCGTCGCCGCCACCGACGACGCCGTTTACTTCGGCGGTGACTTCACCACTGTCAACGGCACCGCCCGCAACCGCTTCGCAGCCGTTGGCACCACGGGCAGCCTGCTTCCGTGGGCGCCGGCGGCTGACGGCGTGGGCCGTGCCCTCGACGTCCCGGCGGGCAGGAACGTGGTTCTGGTTTCCGGGGACTTCAGCACTGTCAACGGCGCCGAATCGCGGGCGATGGCCGTGGTGGACAAGGCCTCCGGTGCCAATGTGCGCACGTATCCCTCAGCCGGCTACATCCCCGCCACGGCCGTGGTCAAGGACGTGACGAGCGACGGCACCAGCTTCTACGTCGCCGGTGAGGGCCTGGGATCAAGGTCCTTCGACGGCCGGGCCCGGCTTTCCCTGGACAACAATTACGAGCAGATCTGGAAAGACACCTGCCAGGGCGCCACCCAGGCGGTGCTGCCCTACAAGGACGTGCTCTACTCCGGGCACCACGTCCACGACTGCTCCAGCATGGATGGCTTCCCCGACGGCACCCGCAAGCACCTCTCCGCCCAGGACATCAACGATCCGTACCCGTTCCTCGGCTGGAGCCCCGACACCAATGACGGCACCGGGGAAGCCCTGGGCCCGCGGGCACTGGAGACCACCGGCACGGGCAGCGGCGATGTCCTGTGGGTTGCCGGTGAATTCACCACCACCAACGGCACCGCTCAGCAGAGCCTGACCCGCTTCGGTCCCGGGCCGGCATCCGCCGCTCCCGGCACGCCGGCCAACGTCAGCGCAGTCAGCTTCGCCGCCGGCCAGAACCAGATCCGCTGGACCCAAAGCGTGGACAATGACGACTCCGCCCTCACCTACAGCATCTACCGCAACGGCAGCAGCACCGCACTCGGCACCGTGACCGGCAACTCCACCTGGTTCAACACACCCCAGCTGTCCTTCACCGACCGCACAGCGGTGCCGGGCACTGCCTACTCCTACCGGGTGAGGGCAGGCGATGGCTCCAGCACAAGCGCCCTCTCCGCGCAGGTTTCCGTCACCACTGCCACGGCCACCCAGCCCTACCCTGCTTCGGTGCTCCGTGACGGTGCCTCCACATACTGGCGGCTCGACGACAGCCGCGCCACCGCTCCGGCAGACACCTCCACGGGCAACAACCGGGGCATTGCCTACGCGGGTCCCCTCCTGGCCGGCACCGAAGGCGCCGTACCCGGCAGCACGGCAGGCGTGTTTGACGGCGTCGACGACCAGGTCTCCGGACAGCAGCGGTACGCTGCTCCCACCATCTACACTGCCGAGGTCTGGTTCAAAACCGACACAGTGCGCGGCGGCAAGATCTTCGGCTTCGCTTCCGGCCAGCCCAATCGCCACGGCGACCGGAACTCCAGCGGGATCGTGGACCGCCACCTGTATATGACCACCGGCGGGACACTGGCCTACGGTGTCCTCAATGCGGCCAACACCCCGGTCAGCGTCAGCACCGCCAAGGCCTACAACGACAACGCGTGGCACCACGCAACGGCAGTCCAGACCGCTTCGGGCTTCACGCTGTACGTGGACGGCATTGCCGTGGCCACCAGTCCGACAGCCGCCGCACAAACCTACACCGGCTCCTGGCGGGTGGGCGGCGACAGCCTGAACAACTGGCCCGAACGGCCCACCAGCAATTACCTGGCCGGGTCCATCGACGAATTCGCGGCCTACCCCGTGGCCATCAGCACCGCCCAGGTAACCGAGCACTACACCGCAGGCGGGGGAAGTCCCGCTGAGCCGGAACCGGCTCCCGACACCACCGCACCCAGCGGCGTGTCCGGTGCGTCGGCCACGGTCAGCGGCACCACGGCCACGCTCACTTGGAATACCGCCACCGACAATGTGGGCGTCACCGGGTACCGGATCCACCGGTCGGTGACGAGAGGTTTCACGCCGTCGGACAGCAGCCTGCTGACCACCTCCCCCGGTTCGGCGCTCTCCTACAGTGATGCGGATCTGGAACCGGGAACCTACTACTACCGGGTGGTGGCCATCGATGCCGCCGGGAATGCCGGCGCGGCGTCCGACGAGGCGAGCGCCACTGTCGCCGGCGCTCCTCCGGCCGAACCGGTGACCCTGTCCCTGTCCCCGACCGCAGACACCTATGTGAACCAGAGTGCTCCCAATGCGGCTTATGGAACGTCTACGTCCATGGCGTCACGTGGCTCGCAGGCCTATACCTCGTACCTGAGGTTTACTCCCGGCACCGCCGTGCCGGCAGGAATGCGACTGATTTCGGCCAGCCTGCGGGTGTACACGACCTCCGATCCCCTCAGCAATTCCGTTGACCGGCACAGTGTCCAAACGGCGACCGGAGCCTGGACGGAAGCGGGCACCACCTACAACACCCGGCCGACGTTGGGCAGCGCGGTGCTGGGCACCGTCTCGCCGACGGCGACGAACACCGCCTACTCCGTGGACCTGGATCCCGCAGCTGTCTCAGCCGCACTGTCCGAGTCCGTTGACCTGGCGATCACCGGCGCAGGCACCGACAATGCCTGGTTTTACACAAAGGAAGCGTCCTCCAGCCGCCGGCCGGTCCTGACACTGGTCTTCGGCCCCTAACTCGTGCCCCTGCAAGGGGGCAGCACTCTTTCTGCAGGTTCATTCGATAGAAGGCACACTCCATGAAAACCGGTCTCAAGCCACCACTCCTGGGAATGCTGCTGTTGCCGATGCTGAGTATGGCAACAGGATGCAGTTCCCCCGACAGCTCACCCGAAGCAGCGCCGCCGTCAGCTTCACCGTCATCGTCCGCTTCATCCGGCGAGCCGTCGTCGTCGGCCGCACCGGGAAGCAGCAGAACCGCTGTTCCGACCAGCGCGCCCGAAACGTCCGCTGCCGAGGGGACCGGGACGGCGCCCGATGCCGTGGTGCAGTCGCCCCAGCCGGCACCGGAACCGACATTCGAGGCGGAGCAGGAGCAGTACCTTCAGGACAAGGTGCCCGAAGGCGGTGATCCCAACGCTGTACTGCAGGTTGGCCAGGAACGCTGCGATCAGCTGCTCAGCGCCAGGGCGATTGACGAAGAGTCGGTCCTCAGCGAGCTCATCATGAGCCCGGCGCGGGACACCGCCGACGCCGTCGCCGCACTGTGCCCTGAGCTCCTGCCCGTCCTGGAAGCGGCCAAGCTGGGCTTCCCCGATGGAGTCTTCTCGGTAGGAGCGGCTGCGCCTCACGGCGAGCAACCCTCGATTGCGCCCGGGATCTACCGGGCCTACGGGCAGCCCGAGGGCTGTCTCATCACGGTCTACACCGGCTCCGGGGAACTCCTCGGGTCTCACGACGGGTCCGCTCCGGTCACTATCGGCGCTGACGCTGCACGTGTGGAATCGGACCAGTGCTACACGTGGTTCCGTTCATGACGTCCACCTGCAGCTTCTTTTTCTGTTTCCATCATCTGCCTATCCACGGGAAGGGGTAACCAATGGATATGCGCGAACAAATACTCATCCTTCGCCGCAATTGGATGCTCATAGTCTCATTTGCACTCATCGGGTTGATCAGCGCCGGAGCTATTTCCGTACTGATGCCCAAAACCTATACCGCCACTAGCAACCTATTTGTCTCCACCCAGAATGTTGAAACCTCCGCCGAACTCCAGCAGGGCAGCGTCTTCTCCCTGAACCGGGTCGGGTCCTACGTGGAGCTGGTCAGCATGCCCCAGGTCCTGAACCCGGTCATTGAGAACCTTGACTTGGACATGACGCCCCAGGAGCTGGCCACCAAGGTCAAGGCAGGGACCTCCCGCAACACCGTCCTGATCGAAATCCAGGCGGTGGATTCCTCACCCCAGCGTGCGGCGGATATCGCTAACGGCGTGGTGGCCAGCCTGATCACCTCAGTTGCTGATCTGGAGCGGCCCACCAACGGACTGCCCTCCCCCATGCGCCTCACCTCGGTAGACACGGCCCAGCCGCCGTCGTCCGCTTCCAGTCCCAAGACACCGTTGAACCTGGCGTTGGGACTGTTGTACGGCCTCGCCCTCGGGCTGGTTGTGGCGATCCTCCGCCATGTCCTGGACCGCCATGTCCGCACGGAGGCCGATCTGCGCAAGTCCACCGATCTGCCGCTGCTCGGCGGGATTACCGAATCCACGCGGCACACCAGCCGCCCGACCATCCTGGGTGGCGCGGGAACCGAGGCCTTCCGGCAGCTGCGGACCAATCTGGAGTTTGCCGCCGTCAGCCAGCAGATGAAGTCGCTGGTGATCACGTCTTCGCAGGCGGGTGAGGGCAAGAGTACCGTCGCCCTGAACCTGGCCCTGAGCATCGCGCAAAGCGGGCAGCGGGTAATCCTGGTCGACGCCGATCTGCGGCTCCCTTCGGTGTCCAGCGCCACCGGCTTGGAAGGCAGCGTTGGCCTAACCACCGTGCTGATCGGGCGCACCAGCCTGGCCGAGGCAACCCAGCACTGGGGCACCGGCGGCCTGTCGGTGCTGACTTCCGGACCGCTGCCGCCGAATCCCACCGAGCTGCTCGGCTCCGATGCCATGCAGAAACTGGTCAAAGAACTCGAAGCCGAATACGACACGGTGATTCTGGATGCTCCGCCGGTGCTGCCGGTGGCCGATACCGCGATCCTCACCCGCCACACCGATGGCATCCTGCTGGTCGTCGGAGCAACCCGGGTCAGCCAGCACAACCTCTCCAAGGCTGTGGAGCAGCTAAGCCTGGTGAACGCGAATGTGGTGGGAGCGGTCCTCAACCGCATTCCGCGCTCCGGCCCGGATGCCAACTCCGCCTACCTCTCCGATTACGGCGTCACGCCGCTGCCCGTCATCCGCGACAACGACGGCGGTCCGGCCTCTCCCGTGGCCGAAGCAGAAGCCGCGATTGTCCGGGACAGCCAGAACAGCAGGGCGCTGAGCAAGGGATAACCCGGGCAAGGACCCGGCTCGCTACGGGCCGGGTCCGTTCCGGGAGCCGTCCCGGACAACGGGGAACAACAAAAGCCTTCCGGGTGGTGTGCAGCTTCAGAAGCGCATCACCCGGAAGGCTTTTCCCTTGTCCGCGGCTAATCCACAGGTTCGAGAGCGCCCGCCGCAGGCCGCGCGGAACGGACTCGGGCCACGCGTACCGCAACCAGCCCGCATACCGCAGCAATAGCGACCGCACCGGTGAAGCCCCACGCCGAGGCGGCGGCAGATCCGCCCAGGGCCAGGGCCAGCGGCAGTACAAGAGTCAGGACAGCCAGAACCCCGCGCATCAGCGTGGACAGCCGGTTGACCTGGACGGCCCGGAAGTAAGCGAGAAGAACCGTATACGGGACCATGGCCAGGTACTGAACCGCGTACGGCCAGCGCAGGTCTGAGGCATTGTGCCAGGTCTCCCCCAGCACAAACTCGCCGGCGGATGCCGGCAGCATCAGAACGGCCGCGGCCCACCCCACACACAGGACTAGTACAAGAACGAAGGTCTCGAGCAGCCTGCTGCGGAACGCCCCGGTCCCCCGAGTCCGGACCAGCTCGGGAATGACTGCTGTCTTGATCGCACTGAACACCGTGTTCAAGGGAGAAAAGAGCAGTTGCGCTGCCCTAAGCGCACCCACCCCCGCCGCACCCAGCGGAAACACGAGAAAATACAGCACACCAAACGTGGAGGCATTGAGCGCTGCAAATTCAGCAAGGTAGCGGAAAGCAAAGTCCCTATTGAGCAGCAGCCAGCGGACGCCGGCAGGAACAGCCGGGACGCTGCGGGCAATGATGAGGCCGGCCGCGAGCGCGGCGGCAGCACCTGCACCCCACCACGCCAGGACTGCCCACAGCGCGCTGCCGGACTGAGCCGCCAGCAGCATCGCACTGATGGACCCTCCCGCCCACAGTCCGTCGATCAGGAGTGCCAGCGCCGGCCGCCCCTGGCAGATGAACAGGTATCGGATGCTGTCCTGCAGCAGCACAAACGGCGACGCCGCCGCCATCACCAGCCATACGAGGGAGTTCTCTGCACCGGAGAGGACCGCCCCGGCCAGCAGGAGCATGACGGCAGGCAATGCCACCAGCAGGGTGGCCCCCAGGCTGGCCGAGGCAACATCCCGGGTCAGTTTGCCGGTTTGGGAATACCGCACCAGCAGGGTCTCCCCCACCAGGGCCCGCTGGCCCCCCAGAAACAACAGCAGGCCGGCATAGGCCAGTGAAAACTGGCCAAACTCGGAGGCACCTGCCACATTGGCTGCCACCGCCACCGCCACAAAATTGGAAACACTGGAAACGCCCTGGTCCGCGAAGGTGACCAGCCGGCGGAATCCCCCCACCTAACCCAGCGCCAGGAGCTCGGAACGCCATTTCGGCAGGAACGCCGCGGCCATCAGCACGTGTGCTGCCGCCAGCACCAGATAGGCCGCCAGGAACACCCGGGGCCAGGGCAGCAGCAGAAACGCCAGGCAGGTCATGCCGTAATCCACCGGCAGGGTTACAGCTGACCGCATCAGCATCCGGCGGTTGTCAGCCCGGTTTGCGCGGCGGTTTTCGGCCCGGCCCGAGTCCCTGTTCGCGTCCCCGCCTGCGGCTGCGGCAAACGCGGCAGCAGGCATCGACGGTGCAGCGGCGTTCCCCGAAGGCCGTGCATTAGCACCCCTCGGCGCACGGGGATTCTTGCGCAGCTGATCCAGCAGGGCACCGCCGAAGAAAATGCAGGAGCTGGAGAGCAAAAACAGTCCACACACGGCGGCCAGCTGAATGTGGTCGTAGTCGGTGGTGCGCGCGAGGAAGCAAAAGGCAGCCACGTGCATGACCGTAATCCGGCCGTTGTCCAGTGCATGGTCGAGCCACTCGCCGAAGGCGGAACTGGTGCCCTGCAGACGCGCCAGCTGTCCGTCGGCCGAATCAAGGATGTATCCCACCACCAGCAGCGCTCCCACCAGTGCCGACGATAGATCGGCCGCGGCTCCAAAGGCTAGCCAAACCAGCGAGCCGTAGGTACACACCGCACCGGCCAGGGTGACATGGTTGGGCGTCAGCCGCGTGTGCCTTAGGGCCGCTGCCACGGCCCGGCCCGCCGGTCGGTTGACGTACAGCAGGTACAGCGGGGCTCCCTTGCGGGTTTTCTGTGCCTGCTTCAGCTGGTTGAACGACTCGCGAAAGGTGGCCCGAGTCTGCGGGAGGGTTTGACTCATGGCTGGAGCCTTTCTCGGCGGTTTGTGACAGCGGTCAGGATCGCGACCGAAAGTACCAGGATCATGAGCCGGCCCATGGACTGCAGCAGCGACCCGCGCAGGAGAATGAACAGGTACCCGGCGAGAATGGAAATGCCCAGGTATCCGACCGCCCCCTTGCTCAGGATTTCTGCCCTGAACCCCGAGTCCAGGCGCCGTGACAGCATGCCCAGCGCGGCGAACACCAGGATCAGGCCCGGCAGCCCGAAGTTGATCCAGGCTTCGGCCCACAGCGGCGCCGAAAGGTTGAGGTTGACGCTGTTCATCCATTGGCCCACCTCAACTCCGGTGTCCAGCGGTTTATTGGCCCAGATGACGCGCGGCACCCAGAACAGGAGCGGCCCCAGGGCCTGCAGACCCCAGGAGAAGCCGTTGTTATCGGTATAGGCCAAGGTGTTGGCGAGCATGGTGAACTGGTCGTAATCCTTAGTGGCAATAACGATCCAGACCGAGTCGAGGTTCACCGGCGTCCCCTGTCCGCCCGCCCGGCGGGTAATGTCCGACAAGGGAAAAATGACGATGGACGCTATGACTCCCCCGACCACCGCAGCGTTGAACAAGTTCTTCCGCCCGCGGATCAGGGGCAGCATCAGGCCAAAGAGCACCGCGAGCGTCCAGTAACGGGAATTCGAAACGGGATTGTTGACCACAATGTTCATCGCCAGAAGCGCAGCCATAAGGAGACCGTCCACTGCAGCCAGTGCGCGGTCGCGGGTGCGCCAGACATGCAGGTAGAAGATCAGCGCCGTAAGGCAGCCGACTGACCCGGCAGAGGAAATGATGGCGCGCAGGGCATGCCCGCTGTCAGGGCTGATTTCATCCAGCGCATGGCCTGCTTCCTGGCGGCTGAGGAAGAACACCGACAGGCCGCCTGCCTGGACGACGTAAACCAGTGCGGCCACCACTGCCGCTACCGAGAAAACGCGCAGCACGTCCATGCTGCGCAGCGTCCGGAACCGCAGCTGCGGTTCGCGTCCGTGCTTGCGCAGCCTCAGGTGGTAGGCGACGTCAAAACAGACGCATCCCACCAACGTGAGCAGGCTGGTTGTTGTCAGTGCAACGTCGTCCACCTGCACGGCCACGGCCGTGGAACGGCCGGTGGTCAGCTGGGCCAACGGTGCAAGTCCCATGCCGGTGTAGACGAAAATCCAAAACACCGCAGCCATGGGGCGTATGTCGCTGTGCCACAGCAGCAGTGCAAGCTTCACGGCCGCATAGAGCGCCACGGCATAGCGGATCAGGAAGTCGGCGTCGGTGAAATAGACGGCCCCGGCATCCCGGATCTCCAACGGAAAGACCACGGCGAACAGCAGAAAGGCCACAAGCGCGACGGCGGTGCGTACGCCGGGCCGCGTGTCAGCCCCGGGGCCGCCGGAAACGGGGGCAGGCCGACGTCCTAGCTGATTGGTCCTCATAGCCGGCCTCCGTTCTGCTGGACAGGTTCGGCAGGCTTGATGGTTTCCCAACTACTTCCGGCCGTCTCTTCGAGAGCCTCCAAACAGAGTTTGCGGAGCTCCTCAGCCAGCCGTTCAGCAGACCACAGCCGCTGATGCACCCGGCGCGCGTTTGCTCCCAGCTCAATCCGGCGGTCCGGGTCAGCGCCGACATTCAGCATGGCCCGGCAGAACGCATCTGCTGTCGGCTCCGCCAGCACTGCAGCATCACCCTCATAGAGGTCATCCGCAAGACCGCATTCGGAAGTCACGATCAGCGGTGTTCCCACAGCCGCTGCCTCGATTACCGACATGGGATACGGCTCGTTTAAGGCCGGCAGGACATACGCCGTGCAGGCGGCCATGGCGCTCTGCACCTGCGCCGGAGTCAGTTCCCCTGACACCTCGAATCGTTCCGCATGTGCCGATGCGGCGATCATGGCCCGAACCCGGGCGGCCTCCCCCTGGTCAGGGCCGGCAAGGATAAAGTGCGCGTCCAGTCCACGGTCGAGCGCTTCCAGAGCCGCCTGGACAAACACCGCGGGCTGTTTCCGGGGAGCCAGCCGCGCAGCGAACAGGAACACCTGCTGCTCCGGATCCGACCACACGTGGTCGGAGGCAACCGTTGCATTAACCACCCGGCGCATCCGCACAGGATCGACGCCCAGTTGTTGCAGACCGCGTTCCTCATCCTCAGTCAGCGTCAGCCAGAGCCGCGGAATGCGGACCAGCCACCGCGTGATGGCAGTGTCGTAGATCCGTACCGGCAGCGAGCGCGAGGGCACCAGCATCCCGTGGGACTGTGCAATGACCGGAGTGTTTCTCCGGCTGAGCAGCACCGTAGCCGCGGTGGTGATGAAATCGCGGCACAAATGAACCTGGACCACGTCCGATGATGCGGCGCGTGCCGCCACGTAACGGGGAAGGCGCAGACTCACCAGTCCGCGCAGGCGGGCGCCGGGGAACGGCCGCCGAACCCGGAACAGCGTCACCGGGTCCTCGCCGTTCGCAGTGTTATCGGTCTTCGGCACCCTGCCCAGCCAGCCGCCCACCAGTTCGACGGTTTCGCCAAGTCCCGCCAGGGCTGCCCTCTGGGTCCGGGCAACCGCCCAGACTCCTCCCGCGGCCGCACCCGGGCCTGCCAGTCCCCCGACCTGCAGGATGCTGAGGCGGCGGTGCTGAGTATCTGCTGTGTTATCCATGGTCCGCCGTCTGCTCCCGCTGCAGTTCCCGCGATTTCAGCCCAATCTGCCAGTAATACATGGACAGGCCCAGCGCATAGTCGAACCCTGGCCTGCCGTCCAGGAACCCCCGGCGCAGCACATAGCTGTAAAGAAAGAACACCAGCGGTTTCAGCGGGAGCGCATCGAACCGGCGCCCCTGGCTGGTCTTGGACGCGCGGACGCTGCCCCGGGTTTCGGCATGGGTGCGGATCGAGGCTTCCCAATCCGAATAGAGGTTGTGCCGGTCAAACCATGTCCGGACCGGATCCAGGTCATTGTGGGCCAGTTTGCCGGTGGTCCTTCCCACGGGACCGTGCGCTTCCGGCTGGTAGTGCGCTTCCTGTTCGCCGATACCGGGAAAATGCAGCAGATCGATGTTGGGGTAGGAGTTCATCCCCTGCCGGAGGAAAGTCCGCTTCACCACGCGGTGTCCGTGCTTCAGCTCCGCACCCGCAAAGTGGTAGGCCACCGGCACGTCAAACGCCACCCGGACTTCGGCAGGGTCTTCGGCTATGGACCGGAGTTCGGCGGCCAGTTCCGGCGTGGGAAACTCATCTGCGTCCATTACGAGCAACCACTCGTTCCGGGTGTCCACCTGGGTGATCATCCACTGCTTTTTCTGCGGGAATCTGCCGTCCCATGTGAAGTTGATGACCGAAGCGCCGGCTTCCTTGGCCAGCTCAGCGGTGCGGTCGGTGCTGTTGGAATCAACAACAATAACCTCGTCAAATTCTTTGAGACCGGCCAGGCAGGCGATAATTCCCCTTTCCTCGTTTTTTGTTTGAATTAACACGGTAACAGGTATTTTGTTCACGTAGTTTCCCCCCTGAAATAAGTATTATGTTGTTTGCGATAAGCATTTATCCGGAGACGCCGCTCGGCTAATATTTAGGAATGCCAACTCGACGCGATAATCGCCGAACTTCACATTCCATCCGCCGGTGGCCCCGAGTCCTTGGGTTCGTGGGCCTCGTCATCGCCGCCGGGTTGCTGACTTTTTACGCGATGTCCCAGTCGCAGGAGGCGAACGGCGCTCCTCGCCCTGCCCGCACGACGCAACCCGTGGAGAAGGTTCCCCAGATCGATATCCTGGGTGACTCCTATGTGGGCGGCTCCGCCGAGGGCGGCAACGGATCCGCCAACTGGACCAAGGTGGTCGGCACCCGCTTCTATGACCAGGGCTCCCGCGTCGAGCTGAATGTGATTGCCCAGCCCGGATCCGGCTATCTGGCCCGCGGCACCACCGACCTGGTTTTCCGGGAGGCTGCCACCCTCCGGCTGCGCCCCACCGCTGATGTTGTGCTGGTCTTCGGCAGCCGCAACGACGGCCGGCAGGACGACAACACGATGTACGACGCTGCACAGTCGCTCTACTCCGACATCCAGAACATTGCTCCCGACGCGAAGGTTGTTGTTGTCGGACCCGTGTGGGTGGACGCCGACGTTCCTGACTTCATCTCCGCCAATAATGATGCGATGGCCCGGGCCGCGTCCGATGAGGATGTCGTCTACATTGATGCCCTCGCCGAGGGCTGGTTTGCCGGCTCCGAAGACGGACTGATCGGCACGGACGGGATCCATCCCACGGATGAGGGCCATGCCTACCTCGCCTCGAAAATTCTCCCTCTCCTCGAGGACGTCATTGAGGAGCCTGCTCCGTAGTTGCGGATGCTCCCGGCCGTTCCTCCCCGCCCCGTTCATGCCCGCTCCCGCGGCTCGGCTTCACCGGCATTGGCTGCACGGAGATCAGCTTCACGGGGCTCTTTTACCGGAGCGAACCGGTCGCCCAGTTCCACCGGCGGCAGCGGCGTTCCGAACACACGGTTGGCTCCCACCTCGCCTTTGACGGTTGTCATCGGCTGTACAACCGCGGATTCGCCGATCCGTGCGCCGCCGAGCACGATGCAGCGGGAGGTGATCCAGGCGCCGTTACCGATCCGGATGGGACTGGTAATCAGCCCCATGTCGCTGCGCACGCGGTGACTGCCCGTGGTGAGGAACGTTTCCTGGGAAATCACGACGTCAGCGCCCACATAAATGTGGTCCTGGTTGTGGAACCAGACGCCGTCGCCGATCCAGCTGCGCTCTCCGATGTGCAGGTTCCAGGGTGACTTCACTCGTGTCCGCGGACGGAAGATGACGCCGTCGGCGATCTCTGCACCAAACGCCCGCAGCACAGCTACGCGCAGGCGCGAACTGATCTGCCACGGGTTCGACACGAACAGCAGTTCGCAGGCGGACCAGAGGTACACCACTGCCCGTGGCCGCCCCCATGATTCACCTGTCCCGGGCGCTTGGGAAAGATCAATCACCGGAGGATGACGACGCGGCAGCCGGGTTCCCCCGTTGTCCTCCGGCCCCTGGCCGTCCTGCTGCCGCTGACTGTCCTCAGGGGACCCCGGGGGCAGCTCGTGCCGAAGCATCAGGACACCTTCCGCAAAAAGCCCCGCGGGGAGGCAGCATGAGCGGGGCGAAGCCGAGGCGCGGCACCGGCCTCCGGCTGCCCATCCGGCTCCGGAATCCCGGGAACCGTGGTCCGCAGCACCGCTTCGAAGCGGTCAGTGATGGGCCCGATGCCGAACCTTGTCTCCGCCAGGGCGCGCCCCTTGTCTCCCACCGCCTGGGCAGCCGCCGGATTCCGGTGCAACCGGCGCAGCCATCCCACGCCTCCGGCGATCCCGAAGTCAGTGGGGGGACCCACAAACCCGTCTGCAGCCCGGATGTCAGCGGCAGCAGGGTTGTCTTCGGGCATCAGTCCCAGCACAGGCCGGCCGGCAGCGAGGGAAGAGAGGACCTTGCTGGGAATGGAGAAGCGGGAGGCCCCGGGCTCCAGGATGGTTACCAAAACGTCAGCTGACCCCAACATATCCGGCAACTCTGCTGCCGGCTGGAAGGGCAGCAGCGTGACCGGAAGCTGTGGTTCCTGGCAAAGGTCCTCCCGCAGCATCTCGATCCCGTCCCCTTCCGAGGCCACGATCAGCCGTGCAGGCAGACCTGCGGCCAGCGCCGACCGCAGCAGCCCGGCCAACAGCAACGGATTGTGCTTACGGCCCAGGGTTCCTGCGTACAGCAGCCGCAGTTCCGTCCCGGCCGGCAGATGCTGTGCCGACCAGGCGTTTTCCCGTGGACGCGGCGTGATCTCATCCAGCGGCGCCCAGTTCGGGATCACCGTTACGTGGTCCGTGGTCAATCCCCAGAGCCGGTAGGCCTGGCGGAACTCCTCACCGATCGCCACCACCTGCGTGGCTGAGCGCACCACCCCCGCCTCCATGCGGCGCACCAGGTCACGGCCGCCAAGGGCAGCCGGCCCGGGCAGCCGCCGGCTGAGCTCCTCGGAAATGGCATTGCTGAAGAGGTCCTGGTGCCAGAGCAGCCAGGGCTGTTTCCGGCGGGCAGCGGTCCGCCGGAAGGCGTCCAGGGCGAACAACGGCATGTTGCAGGCCACAACGCAGTCAGGTGCAGTAGCCCGGACGTGTTCCTGCCACACCGCTGCATAGGACCGTTCGAAACGGACCCTCCCCAGCGGGCTGTACTTCTGGAACGGCTGCTCCGCGGTCAGCGGTGAAAACCTGAGCCTTTCCGAATCATCCGCTGTCCGTTCCAACGTCCCTTTCCCGCTGGCGTACTGGGTCGAATACACGTGGTCCACGAAGTGCCCACGGGCCACCAGTTCACGCGACAGCTCAGCTGGGAAGAGATGACCGGAAAAATCATGCATCTGGATACGCATAGCTAAGCCCTTTGCTCTGGAACCTGGTCCGTCAACCGCGTGCAGGTCCGCTCCGGTCCGCTGTGCGGGGAGATAGAAGGCCCCCGGCCATCACCGGCGACTACTGTGTTCTTCATGGTTTCCGCTTTCTTAGTGGTGAGACCAGCCGAAGCCGGAAAGGAACTTGCTAGTACGCGCCCACTGGCCGGCGGAGCATCTGCACCGTGCGCCAGAGAATGATGAGGTCGCCGGCAAGCGACCAGTTTTCGACGTAGTACAGATCCAGCCGGACACCGTCTTTCCAGTTGAGTTCCGACCGGCCGTTGATTTGCCACATGCCGGTGAGTCCTGGCTTGATGTACAGGCGGCGGTGCACCCGGTTGCCGTACTGGGCCACTTCGCGGGGCAGCGGGGGGCGGGGGCCGACCAGGGACATATGGCCCAGGAAAACGTTCCACAGCTGCGGCAGTTCATCGAGGGAGTACTTCCGCATCCAGCGGCCCACGCGGGTGACACGGGGATCCTGCTGCATTTTGAACAGCACCCCCGAGCCCTCGTTTCGGTCCAGCAGGCCGGCCAGGTCATCCTCGGCGGTCTGCACCATGGACCGGAACTTGAGCATCTCGAAGACTTCTCCGCCACGGCCCACCCGTTCCTGCCGGAAGAGCGCCGGTCCCGGGCTGTCCCGGCGGACCAGGACGGCCAGGAGAAGAAAGACGGGAACCAGGCCCAGCAGGGCTGCCCCGGAGAGGACAATGTCCAGTCCCCGCTTCAGGACATGCTTGCCCCCCGTGTACTGGGGCAGCTCCACATGCATCAGGGGCAGGCCCTCCACCGGACGGGAATGGATCCGCGGGCCGGCTACGTTCGTCAGCCCGGTGGTCAGGATCAGCTGGGTCGACGATTCCTCCAACTCCCAGCCGAGTTCCTGGACGTAACGGCTTCCACCCTTGGTCTGACCGGCAACAATCACGGCATCGGCCCGGAGCCGGGCCACGGCGTCAACCACTTTATGTTCGTCGGAGACCACCGGCAGACGCGTCCCGTCCACGTCGAGCCACGCCCGTTGCCTGCCCGTCAAAACCACACCCACCACCTGGTAGGCGGCACGGGATTTGGCGTTGATCTGGTGGACGACGTACCGCACGTCCCGGGGGCGCCCCAGCACCACGACTTTGGAGAGGTACCGCCCACGTTGCCGCTGGGCCTGCAGCCACTGGCGCAGAAGCCACCGGGAGCAGATCAAGCCGCCAACCCCGGCAGGGAAAACCAGTCCGAAGTACCCTCTGGACACATCGAATTGGAAGACCACCGTGGCCAGGGCCAGGCCGCCCAGCAGGACTACGCTGGCGTTAACGACGCGCTTGTATTCGTCGGTGCCGATGCCCGTAATTCGGGGATCGCGGCTGCGGTAGACGTGCAGGGCCAGCATCCAGGCACAGCCGACCACCACGGAGACGACAAGGTACGTGGTGGTGAACGAGCCGATCTTCAGCGGTGCCGGTGCCAGGCCGAACCACACCAGGTGTCCGGCCAGTGCCGCCGCGAACACCACCACTGCATCCGCAGCGGTGATGATCCGTGAGTATTTGCGGTTCCACGCAACGGCAGCACTTCTGGGGTGGCCGGTCCTGCCGAACGGCCGCCGGGCGGTGAAGCTGGGAAAGACGAACGATTCCCCCGGCAACACGGCCGGAGGCGCTGCGAGCACATCGGCCGTCACCGCGCCAGTCTCCGCGGAACGGGTCGGCAGCGGACCGGCAGCCGGTCCGGCCGTCACGGGCTGAGGATCAGTGGTCAGCTGCGTACCGGCAGCATCGGTGCCGGCTGCCGGAGGCAACGCTCCCAATGCCGGGGCACCCGGCATAAGCCGGGGGTGTATATCAGCACCCATAACGAGACCGTCATTCCTTTTCCAAACCAACAGTTATCCAACGGGCATCAATCTAGGAGGACCGTCTGCTGCGGGCACGAGTACCGGGTACTCGGTTGGAGGGATGGACGGGCTCTGCGCCGGAGGGCGTCTACCTGCATTGCTACGCGTGGGGCGGGAGTGCACTCCCGCCAGTGCAGGATTGCCTAGAGCAGGGACGCCGTCCGGGGTCCCGGTTCCAGGGCACGGTAGGCCGCGTCGAGGTCCGCCCTGCGGCTGATTCCCAGCTTCACGTAGATCCGGTAGACGTGCCCCTCCACCGTCCGCTGGGAGAGGGTGAAATGCCCGGCAATGTCCTTGGTCGTGGCGCCGGAGAGCAGCAGATCCACAATTTCATGTTCACGCCGGGTCAGGCGGACCAGGTGCAGTGACGGGCTGAGGTAAGAGACGGTCACACCGGCCAGTTCCTCCCGGCGGCGCCGCAGCTGCTGGATCAGCGCGCGCTGCCGGCGCAGGTTTCCGTGGTTGCCGTAGAACCGGATGGCATGGCCGATGCTCTCCACGGCTACCAGGTACTTCTGCGCACGGATGGCGTCCTCGGCGGCCGCGACCATCCGGTCCGGGTTACCCGAAGCCACGGCGGCGGCATAAGTATGCAGCGCCCGGGCCTCCCCGCCGTCGAGGTCCGCGGTCAGTTCGGCGAGGCGGCCCACCTGGGCCAGGTCCCCGACGGCAAGGCACAGTTCGAGAATGTCTTTTTCGCTGCTGAGCAGTCCTGCGGCCCGTGCTTCAGCGGCAAGCGCGGCAAGCCTGTCGGGGGTTGGACCCTCGGTGGACTGCGATGCCTCGGCTGCAGCGGCGTATGCCTGGGCGGTAAGCCACAAATGCCGGGGACCGGTGTATCCCGGCGCCGTCATCCGGGAGCCGGATCCGGCGGCAGGCGTCCCGTCGCCGACCACTGCCGATGCGTAGCCTGCGAGCCCCAGCGCATAGGGAAGCAGCAGCTCGGGATCCCAGTCCCGCAGTGATTCCACCGCAGGCCGCAGGCGCCTCAGTCCTTCATGCAGCCTCCCCCGGTGAATTTCAAGGGCGCCCTCGATAACCCCCAGCGTCCCGCCCATGGCGGTCAACAGGTGCCGCGGTCCGGAATGGACCCGGGCGGCAAGCTGCTCCAACTGGGTAAACCGGCCGGCATGGAGCAGGGCGAAGGCATGGCGCACGAACACAAACCCGGAATAGCTCCACAGCTGTCCGGAGCTGGCGTCGAGCAGGTCTGCGGCGTCCTGCGCCTGCTGCAGCGCTGCTTCCACGTCGCCGCACGCCGTGAGGACTTCTGCATAGAGGCCGTGGAAAACAAGGGCCTGTTCGGGGTCCGGAGCTTCCTGCGTAGCGAGCCCGGCCAGGCAGCTACGGGCCTCGGTGTAGCTGCCGTCCAGGAGAAGCGCAGCGGCAGCAAGCAATTCCGCCCCCGCACGGACTCCGGCCGGAGTTCCTGCGGAAGCATCTGCCCGGACTGCCAGCGCTGTTGCCGCTTCAACCCATCTCTCGGACAGGGCAGTCAACGTCCGGCCCTCAGCATTGGTCTGGCGGAGCATCAGTGCGCCCGTAAATACCGCCCGCCGCATGCTGAGCTGTGTCCAGGCGCCGGCGTCGTCCGTCCCGCTCTTCAGCGCGTCCAACTGGGTGCGGGCCCGACCGTAGCTGCCCTGCCGGGCATACGCGACGGCAAGTTCCACGTCCGCTTCCCGCCGGAAGGGCAGCGGGCGGACCGCGGCTGCGAACCGCATCCCGCGTGCTGCGTCCCCCATGTCGTTGGCCGCGCGCGCCGCCGCGAGCAGGTCTTCGGGCCCGAGCTGTTCCCCGCAGTCCAGCGCCCACTCGGCATGGCGGAGCAGGATGTCGAGGCCGGAAGGTTCCTTTGAATCGATCAGCGTTTTCGGGTCGTAGCGGCTCAGGACTTTTGCACGGATCTCCGCGCTCCGGGCCGCCGGGACCAGGCTCCGGATGATTTCCTCGTGCAGCGGCTGCACAAGATGTGCTGATTCATCCCGGTCCGGGAGGACCTCCAGGAGACCGTCGATCACCAGCGAACGCACGGCTTCATCGTCGGAAACCGCCGAAACCACCGACCGCGGCAGGCGCACGGCGAGCGCCGTCGTCTCCAGCACGCTGCGCTCCGCGGGACTGCGGGAAGCGAGCATCGTCTTGATCAGGTCCGCCAGCGGCGTGTCCGCAGAGTCCGATTCCCCTGTGAGGAACCAGGCACCGTTCCTTTCCACCAACCGCTGCTGCAGCCGTGCCCCGGTCAGCAGTTCCTTCACATACAGGGGGTTGCCGCGGGACATCCGATGCAGCACCGTGCTGGAGGCCTGGAGCACCGGCCCGCCGAGAGCGCTGACGCAGAACTCGTGGACAGCCTGCGCGGACAACGGCCCCAGATCCACCCGGGCGAGCAGGCCGTCCCGGGCCAGCGAGAGCAGTTCGTGGATTCTGGGTGCCCGCGCACGGGAAATCACCATGAGCCGAAGCTCCCCGGACATGGCCAGCTGGGTCAGCAGATGGGCACTGGCTTCGTCAAGGTGCTGGGCATTGTCCACTACCAAAAGGGTCTGCATGCCACTGGTTTCCGTCAGCCGCTGGAAGTGGGCCCGCACCGTCCGCAGGACAGCCAGTGGAGATTCCATGTCGGCGGCGGTGGTGGATCCCAGATACGTGGAGAGGATGCCGTACTGCATGCGGGACAACACGGGGCTTCCGCTCACATAGTACGGAGCCATCATCGAACTCAGGTGCTCAGCGGCGTGAGCAGCAAGGTAGGACTTGCCGATTCCCTCAGCTCCAAGCAGGACGACGCCCCGCAGCCCGGGGTCCAGCAGCCGGCTGGTCACCTCGGTGAGTTCCCGGTCCCGTCCGAAGAGTTGGCTGCCCTGCCCCCAGTACGTCATTTCTTTGCCCCTGCCTGCTCCGCGATGGTGCGTGCCAGCTCCCGCCGGCTGCCGACGTGGAGCTTCGAATACACCTGGTATAGATGTCCTTCAACGGTTCGAACCGAAATCCCAAGTTCCTCCGCGATCTTCTTATTGCTGGTGCCGGCCACGGCTTTTCTGGCGATCGAGCGTTCCCGGGCGGTGAGGGCGCCGAGGAACTCGTCTGCGGCCTCTGCCGGCGCGTCCGGCGCCGCGGTTCTTCGGCTCCGGTGGATGAAGCGGACGGTGGCCCGGTCTCCGGCACCGGAGGCGATGCCCAGGGCGTGCTCCGAGATTTCGCGGGCCAGCAGGACGTGGCCGGCTCCGGCTGCCAGCTCCGATGCCCGCAGGAGCATCTGGGCGTCGCCGTTGCCCAGGCCCTTGGCATAGAGCTCACACAACGCCGCGAAGTCCCCCTGCTGGTTTGCGGCAGCGGAAAGCACATCGTCCAGGCTTTCCGCATCACCGAGCCGCATAGCCGTCAACCGTGCAAGGAGCTCGTACGCGTAGGCGCCGCGCCGCTGGTCCTGCGCAGCGAGCGAAACAAAGCGGGCGCTGCCGGTCTCCCCGCCGAGTGTTGCCTCCGCCAGGGCGGCGAAGTGCCGGGCGCCGCGGCGCACCGCCCAGGGTCCGCCGTCGGCCGCTGAGCGCTGCACCTGCAGGTACCGGCGGGCGTCCTCGCTTCGCTCCTCCACGGCGTGGCAGTACGCTGCTGCCGCTGCCGCAAGGGGCAGGAAGGCAGCGGGCCCGCTGACCATCAGCTGATTTACCGCGGGGGTCAGTGCAGCGAGCGCCGGTTCCGGCCTGCCGGCGAAGGCGTGCAGCAATCCCTCGGCCAACTCGGCGTGTGTGCCCTCCATACCGGTGGTTCCGGCCAGCAGCCGTTCACAGGCGGAAAGCGCCCCCGTGATCAGATAGGTGTGCAGCAGCCTGCCGACAACGCCGGCGCGGACATCGGCGCTCGTTCCCTCAAGCATCCGTTCCACCGTCCCCGCAAGTTCGACGGCGTCGTCCTGGCGGTTGGTCATGCTCCAGGCTTCGCTCAGCCAGGCCGCACGCAGGATCCGGAAGTCCGCATCCGGGAACTCAAGGCCGGCCAGGTAGGAGGCGTTCACCAGGAACCGGCCGTGGGCCGAGTGGCATTCGGCACGGGCGAGGGCCAGTTCGCGCCTGGCACTGTCGGCCCCGGCCGCCCCGTCCAGCTCGGCGATCTCCCGTTCAACCTGTTCAAAGAGGTCGGTGTGCCGCATCCGGGTGGGCTCTGCTGCGGCTTCGGCTGAGCGCGGATCCCGCAGCCCGGTTGCCTCAATGCACAGGACCCGGCATTCGGCGAGCGTCAGGCGGATCCGGTCCCCGGCAGACGGGACCGCATCGCTGCCCCGGAAGCGGGCGAGTACTCCGAGTGCTGCACCGTATTCGCCCTGTGCCGTCCGTGCACGGGCTAGCTCGATGACCGCCCCGGCGTTTTCATTCCCGCTGAAAGCTGCCGAAATCAGCCGGACGGCTGTTTCCGGCAGGCCCAGTGCGGTGGCTTGCCGTGCAGCCCCCACAGCCAGGTCCCGGCCCGGAACTTCACCGATGCAGTCGAGCCAGCGGGCCAGGACAAGCGGATCGAGGACCAGTCCGGTGTTGAACGACGGGGCCAGCTCTTCAAAGAGCTGACGCTGCTGTGCCGACGTCAATCCTGCCCGGACCGACCGCGCCACCACGGGGTTGGAGATCAGTACATCCGGCACCGGACGCGTATCCAGGGCGACGATTCCCTGTTCCTGGAGTGCGTCCAGGTCCGTGTTGCCGAGCCAGGCGAGAACCAGGGGCAGCGGCAGCGATTCCGCCATGGACAGCAGCTGGAGCAGCCGGGTCTGGGCGGGTGAAAGGTGCGCCAGGTTACCCATCACCGCGCCGGCAACCCGTCCGCCGCGGATGTCCTCCCCGGGGGCCAGGATCCACCTGCCGTTGTGCTGCCTGAGCCGCCCGGCATCCCGGAAGTCCGTTTGTGCCAGCGTCAGCAGATGCGGGTTGCCGCCGGCGTAGTCATTGATGGCAACGGCGGCGGCACGGGAGACCGTGCCGCCCAGCAGGGAGCCGAGGTAGGCGCCGGCTTCCGGAACGCTCAACGGTTCCAGGTCCACCCGCGCGAGGACGCCGTCGCGCCACAGACCGGCGAATTCCGCCGGAGCCGAGCTGAAGTCGCGGAAGGCGACGAGCATGCCTGCACTGCGGTTGAGCACCAGCTGGGTCAGCACCATGGCGGAAAATTCATCCAGTTCCTCAGCGTTGTCCACGGTCAGGAGGACGGGACGCCCGCCGGCGCGCTCCGTCACCAGCCGGGTAAGTCCGCGCAGGATCATCACCGGGTGCTCGGAAAGCTCGGGATCCAGGTCGGAGAGCAGGAACGTCAGGGCGCCGAACGGTGTCCGGCCGGCGAATTCCGAGCCGCGCACCTGCACAATGTAGGTGTCCTCCTGCAGGTGCCGGAGTACGTGCTGCATGACTGCGGTCTTGCCGATCCCGGGTTCGCCCACGAGCAGGCAGCCGGTTCCCGGTGTTGCCCCGGCGAGGTTCCGCAGAATCTCTTCAACGACTCCTGCCCTGCCGATCATGACCGGCTGGGCCGCCTGGCCGGCCGTGCCGGGCGCCCCGGCAGGAGTCATCGCTGCCGGAAGGCCGGAGGTACTGCCGGAGCTGCGGAGCAGGGATTGCTGATCATCATGTGGCTGCACTTGGGAGACCCGGTTTCTGTCGGTTCAGGTTCTTCTTGTTCAGGTTCAGGTTCAGGTTCAGTAGCAGGACTCGGTTGCACCCCGGGGATGTCCACCCACCGGCGGCCCGTCAAGGCGCTCCTGCTGTGCACCAGCGTAGGAACGCCTTCCCGGCGTTACACGAGTAGAGCACCCTAGTTCCGCTACGCGGTTACTTGGAAATGACCCGTGGATGGCCGTGCCGGGCTACGTAATTACCGGCCTAAACCACCTGCAACAGGGTGTCCGTGGAAAGAAATACCGGATCTCACTCGTGCTGGTGTTCGGTTTCGAGGCACTCGCGCAGTTCCGCGCGGCCGGAAACACGTAGCGTCTGGAAGATGCGGCCGAGATGCCAGTCCACCGTCCTGGGTGAGAGATGCAGCGCCGCAGCCAGGTGGGAACTGCTGGACCCGGCGGCTGCGCCCAGTGCCAGTCTCTGCTCGAAATCGGACAGTTCCGACAGCCGGTCCGACACCGAATTGGCTGTCCGCAGCATCCGGTAACTGGCGTTCTCGATTCGGGTCGCAGCGCGCAGCCGTGCGCGGTCTGCCTGCGCCCGGGACAGGCGGACCGCACTGCGGGCTGCCTCGTACGCCGTCAGGTAGTGACCCAGCTGATAGGCCCGTTCTGCTGCCCGGCAGAGACCTTCGGGCTCCGACGCCGTGAGCGCCTCAGCGAGCTCCAGGTACAACTGCGCAGCGTCCCCGCTGCAGCCGGTTGCCGTTTCACCGAGCTCTTCGGCTGCTCCCGGGTGGCCGTGCAGGGCGGCGGTGGCCAGCACCAGCAGAGCTCCGGGCAGGTCCAAATCCGCTCCGGCCGCGGCAGGTCCCGGCCCGCCGGTCACTCCGCGGACAGCGCACAGCCCGGTAAGGCGTCGGGTAAGTGCGGCCCATTGGGCGGTTTCCGCCGAATCAGAGGCCGCCGGAAGATCCTTTCCGGCCGGACCGGGATCGACCGCTGCAGCGAGGTAACCGTATGCGGTGTCAATGTCATCAAGCAGGATGCAGGCATAGGCTGCGGCGGAATGCGCCAGGGGAAGCAGCTGCGCGGTTCCGTCTGCCTCGAACTGTGCAATGGCCCGCCGCAGGTAATCCAGGGCACGGTCGGCACGCCCGCCGAGAACCTGGACGGTACCCGCGCATAGGTCGTTGCCTCCGTGAAGCTCCGCACCCTCGGTTGCCTTATCCAACCGCGACAGGAGGTCCTCAGCCTCGCGCAGGTCACCGCACTGCAGGAACACGTGGAAAAGGTCCGACAGCAGGTCCGGCCCTCCGCTGTCTTCGACTCCCTGTTCATCCGCTGCCTGCAGGCATCGCCGGGCGGCTGCGGCAGCTTCCTCCCACCGGCCGCGGCGGGATAGATCCGCCGCCTCCCGAACCGCGGCCGCAGCCGCCCTCCTGCGGGCCGCCTCCGGCGCCTGCGGGCCGGAACCGGGGACCCAGCTGACGACGCCGGCAAACAGGGACCGGATTTCGGCGGCACGGCCCGGCGGGACCAGTGCTGCCGCCGCCTCCTCGAGCAGCGGATCCTTGAGCTGGACGGTACCGGCTGGACCGGAGACGATCAGCAGATCCTGCTCGAGCCTTTCCACGGCGACCGGATCGGCCACCCGCAGGAGCAGGAGCGGGGGCAGGGCCCCGGTGACCGCCAGGACATCCGCCGCATAGCGTTCCGCCGGGGACAGGGCGACGGTTTCCGCTGCCACCCGGTCGGCCAGGGCTCCGGAATATGACACCGCCCCCGTCCACACAAAGGTTCCGTGCCGCTTCAGCACCGTCCCGGCGTTCAGTTGTTCCCGGAGAAACATGGACGAAAGCAGCGGATTTCCCCGGCTCCTTCTCTGCACCTGGGCCACAAGCCGGTGAGAGACCTGACCGCCCGCCAGTTCCTCCAGCAGTACCCGGGTGGCGCCGGGACGCAGCGGCTCCAGGGACTCCCGATGGACCGAGCCTTCGGCCCACCACCGGACGAGCTCCCCGCTGCAGGCGGACAGGTCACGGGCTGTGGCCAGCAAGAGCGCCGACCCGGCCCTGCACAGCTGGAGGAGAACGGCCGCCGTGGCGGCGTCCAGGTCCGCCGGATTTTCGACGGCGAGAACCAGCCGGCGGCCGGCGGCCTTCTCCTGGAAAGCCTTTCGGAGGAACTGGAGCACATACACCGGATCGGACAGGGACTCCGGCGGCAGCTCGCTCAGGAGCCACAAGAGTCCGTTGAAGGGTTTTCCCGCCCATGAGGCAGTCCCGCGCAGCTGCAGCACCGAGTAGTCGTTGCCGAGGCCCGCCAGGATACTGGCCATGACAGTGGACTTCCCTGTCCCTGCGGCGCCCGTGACCAGAACACTTTTGTCTTCGGACAGCGCCTGGAGGGCTCCTGCCGCCGCATTTTGAACCTGGGCCGGCACCGATGCGGAACGGGGTAGCGGCTGGCTGCCTTCAAGGCTTTCGCGGCGTCCGGCAGCTTCCATCGAACGGCTCCTTCACCGGTTGCGCGGTGCTGTTGATGCCGGCATTCGCAGCGTCGGCGGATAGGCGTTCGGGAAGGAGCCGGCGGCGGCTGGGGGGACGCCCCGGTCTCAGAGGGCATCGACGCCGCCGGCTCCGTATGTGGGACCCGAGGTTCCCGTGCGCCGCAGGCTGCGGGCTAAGCCCCCTGCCGCAACCGCACACGGAACCGTGGGTAACGGCTACAACGCTACGAACCCCGCAATGGCGGCGCCCGAGTAAAACCTACTGGTGTTTCCAGCGAAAACTACTCGGCGGCCATAGGCCGGTTCCGCGCTCCTCCGGATGGCTGGTCCAGCAGAGGAAACATTGCCTTGAGTTCTTCCCTGCGGCTGATGCCGAGTTTTTCGTACGTCCGGTAAATGTGTCCTTCGACGGTGCGGACGGAGAGGTTCAGTGTGCCGGCGATGTCGGCGTTGCGACGTCCGGCCGCGACCAGTGCGGCAACATCGAGTTCCCGGCGGGTCAACCCGGGAAGCGAGCCTCGGCTGCGGCTTCCATGCCGGCCCGCCAGGCGCTGGATCCGGTTCAGTGTGGCCTTGTCGTTACTCCTGCGGGCCACGCGCTGCGCCTCGGCCAGGCACTGCCCGGCCAGGAGCAGGTCCAGTTCCGGATCGGGGTCGGCAGCCAGGGCGAGAAGCGCCGCGCTGTCCTGATCGACCACGGCGCGGGCCACCCGGTTGAGCACACCTGCCTGCGGTCCTTCGAATCCTTCCGTGACCTTCAGCAGGCGTCCGGCATCGTCGAAGCAGCCCAGCCGCATGGAAAGGTGCCGAAGGGTGAATTCCACCGAAGTGAAGGACCGTTCCTGCGCCTGCGCAGCCAGATCCCGCAGTTTCTGCAGAGAGGCGTCGTCGGAATCCCGTGCAAAACGCCCGCCCGCCAGGATCCCGTCGGCCAGCACCCGGCTAGGCTCCGGCCCCCGCGGGGATACCCGTCCTGCCTCCTCCAGCAGCCGCCCGGCGAGGTCCCGCTGGCCGAGACTGCCGGCGGCAAAGGAACCCAAAGCCAGCGACAGGGGAAGGATTCCCTCGGGATCAGCGATCGCCGCAGCTTCCGCCGCAGCGGAAAAGTCCTTGAGGGCGTCTTCGAGGGCACTGGAGCGCAGGCGGCTCAAACCCAGGGCAAAGTCGACCACGCCGCCGGAATGCAGGAGGGCCCGTTGATCAAGTGAATCCGCAGAACCGACGGAGCGCTTAAGCTGTTCCCATTCGCCGAGCCACAGCAGCACGGCAAGGTGCCGGTGCAGGACGAACGAACCCATAAGCTGCAATTCCCCGGTGCCTTCCTGCAGCATCCTCATGGCAGCCGTGCTGTGTTCGAGTGCGGTCTGCGCCCGTCCCGTTGCCACCAGAACCTCAGCCGTCAGTGCCTCGGCAAAGAGGACCGCCTCATGGTCCATGCTCGCCCTTGCGGAACGAAGCACCTGAGCCAGTTCCAGTTCTGCCCAGACATAGTCGCCCTCCCTGACCCGGTGCAGGATGCCGAGCATCTGAGCGCCGCAGCGGGCCCGCTCCACCGCCTGGGGAGGTTCGCTGCCGGACAGCCGGTCCGTTGCCCGGGTCCATTCGCGGGCCAGCGGAACTTCCCAGCCGGTTCCCTCAGCGGCCGTCAGGGCGAGCTGGACGTGCACCGTCATCGCCTGCTTCACGGCGTGCAGATCGGGTGCCTGCTCGAGTGTTCCTTCCAACGCTGCGGCTGACGGCCCGGGTTCCCCGAGCACCAGCAGTGCGCGCGCCGCCTGGATTTGTGCCGGTATCCGCAGTTCTCCGTTTCCCACGGCAGCTGCCAGGCGAAGGGCCAGCCGGGGATCGGAGCGGTTGTTCGCGGTTTCCGCCGCACATAGGAGCTCATGCTCCGGGACCTCCGCCCCCAGGGCCACCGCCCACGAGATGCGGCGGAGCAGTCCCTCCTCCTCCGTCTCCACCCCTTCCATGGCGTGCCGCAGCTGATCAAGGAGACGGGCGCTCCGTGCCGCCGGAACCATGCCGCGGACGACTTCTCCATAGATCGGGTGCATCGGACGCAGGACCTGGTGGACATCGCCAGAGATCTTCACCAGCAGTGCATTCGTGAGGCGGTCCACCGAGTCATGCAGCCCCAGCCGGAAGGCAGCCGGCAGCGGCAGCGGTTCGGCAAGGCAGATCATTTCCAAAGCTGTGCGGTCCGGCAGGTCCAGGCCGCGTATCTGTGTCTTCACGAGGTCACCCACGCGTCCGCCCACCGGGACCTCGCTGTTGGTCACGACCCAGATGCCATGCCGCTGGACCAGGAAGCCGCGGCGCACCGCTTCGTCAAGCAGCGCCAGCAGGTACATCGGGTTTCCGCCGGCAAGGCGGGCCAGCTCAACGGCTGCGGTCGTGCTGATTTGGCCCTGAAGCTCCTGCTGGCACAGCTTCAGCACTTCCCGCTCGTCCAGCGGCAGCAGGCCGTGGCGGGTCAGCTGACCGTCCCATGTATGCGGAAGAACCCCGGATATATCCGGAAAGGACCGGGTCAGGACAAGGAGCCGGATGTGTCCGGCGTCCAGCAGCTGGGCGAGCAGGTCGAGGCTCGGCCCGTCGATGTCGTGTGCATCGTCGACGATGACCAGGGGTTCGGGGAGCTGCGGTGCGGCGGGCAGTCCACCGCCCGCCGGGTCCGACAACCGGGATATCAGGGCACGCATGACCGCCAGCGGTGACCCGGTCTGCCCCGGCGCGAGGTCCGGCAGGAGGGCAGCCAGCGCCCCGTACGGCACGGCCTTCAGGGCCGGGCTGGCATAGACCCAGTGGACGGGCATCGAATCCTGCAGCTCCTGTGCGGCAGCCGCCGCCAGGGCGGTCTTCCCTAGACCTGCTTCCCCGGCGACGACGGCGCCGTGTCCGACGGGCCGGCGCAGACTCTCGAGCACGGAGGAAAGGACGGCATCCCTGCCCATCAGCGGCCGCGGGTTGAACCCGTGCATCCTCTTCCCCCGTCGGTTCCTAGACCAGAATCTCCGCCAACTCGGAACGGCCGGAGACGTGGAGCTTTGCGAAGATCTTTCCCAGGTGCCACTCGATAGTTCGCGGAGACAGGTTCAGCTCTCCGGCGATCTGCGTGGTGGTGGCTATCGTAACCGCACGATGCGCAAGATCTGCCTCGAATTGGCTCAATTCCGCCAGAGTTTCTGCGCGGCCCCCGACTTGGTGCATTCGCCTCAGGCTGGCGTTAATCAGGGTCCGTGCCGTTCTGGCCAGCTTTTTCCGCTCCGCGGTGCGGGCGTGAGCCAACCTGTCCTCCGCCGCCTGCGCCGCATCCCGGGAGAGCAGGTACTGCCCGCGGTCGCTGAACCCCTTAGCCGCGCTGAGCAGCAGGGCGGGGTCATTGCGGAGGATCCCGGCAGCAAAATCCGCCAACAGCTCACTGAACCTTCCGCTCACCTCGTGTGCCGTCGCGAGGATCTCGGCAGCTGCCTGCCTGTCACCCGTCCGCACTGCTGCTGAAAGAAACAATAGTGCCGGCGCCGCATACCCTTTCGCCCGGGCAGACGCCGCTTCGCCGCGCAGACGGGCGCAGGCCTCGTCGTTTACGGCATTACCTGCCAGGAGAGAAAAATAGCGGTTCAGGAAATCACGAACGTAGCCGGGATGCTGGCTGGGGCCCTGTTCCCTGCCCGGCATTCCGGGACCTTCCGGGGGCTGCTCCCGGCGGACGTAAGCCGCCAGGGTCTGTGCCAGGGGCAGCATGTCCTGCGGATCGTGGACACGGAGCTGCCCGATACCGCCGGAGAGCGCATGCCGCGCTGCACCGTCCTGTCCCTGCCATGATGCGAGTACGGCCACGGCCAGCTCCCCGCCGCTGCCCTGGTAGGAGGGCCGGACTCCGCTGTCATTGAAGGACCGAACGAAATCAGCAGCTTGCTCCAACTCACCCGATACAACGTAGGCATCGAAAATGCGGGTGCAGACCTCCCCCGCGTTCGCGGGACTGACGGCATAGTTCTCCGGCGGCCCCAGCTGCCTGAGTGCCTGCAGTGCCTCGCTGTTCCGTCCGGCCAGGGCGAGCACAAGGGCGGACAGCGCGGCCGCCTCCGTCCGGGTGGCAGGAGTCAGCGAGCCGTCCGCGGCGAGCCGCGCGAGGCGGTCCGGAACCTCCGGTGCTTCCCCGAGGCGGCCCCCGTCCGCAGCCAATGCGCCCTGCGCCAGGACCAGCGCCGCAGCAAGTTCAGGGTGCTCCCCTTCCGCCGGGCATGATGCCTCGACAGCGGCCAGCGTCTCATGCGGGTCTCCGGCCCCGGGCAGGCGTGCCTGCGTCCGGCTGTGAAGCAGCAGCAACGGCACATAACTGAAACGTTCCTCCGGGACCAGCCGGGGCTCCGCGTCCCGGAAGACGCGGAGGGCTTCCTGCAGATGCCCCATGAAGTGCAGGGCGCGGACCTCTTCCAGGACCAGATCCTGGCTGCGCACCGCCGCGGGCACGGTCCGGACGAACCTGAGTGCCGCTGCGGGATCCGCGCGCCTGTTCGCGGTGCGCGCTGCACGGAGGATGTCCGCCGGACGGAGATTTTCCCCGCAGGACCGTGTCCAGTCCGCGAATGCCGTCAGTTCGTCGCCGTCCAAATCTTCGGAGGCAATCAGCGCCGAGATGTCTTCCCAAAGTTTCCGCCTCCGGCCGGGCGCCATGCTTTCCGCTATGACCGTTCCGGGAATCCACGCTCCGGGCCGGACTGCTGCCGGCGTCCCTGCCACGGAGATGATCTGCTGTTCTTCAAGGGCATCAACCCCCGGCGCCGGCAACATTTCCAGGACGGTGGACAAGGGAAGACTTCGGCACAGCGCCAGGACTTCCACCAGCCGCCGTTCAGCTGCACCCAGCCGGTCCAGCACCTTGTTAAGCACTTCGCTGACTTCCCCGGTGCGGACGAAGGGGCCGGTACAGACCCAGGTGGCATCCCTGCGTGCCAGGGTTCCGCAGCGGACCTGTGCGGCGGTCATGAGCCGGACCAGCAGCGGACTGCCCTCGGTTTCCCGCCACATGGTTCCGGAGGCAAGGGACGACACCGGTCCGCCCAGTATCTGCTGCATGAGTTGGCGGGTCTGCCGCTCGGTCAGCAGTTCGAGATCGACTCGTTCCAGGAGTCCTTCGCTCCACAGGCCTACGAGTTCAGGATTGGCTCCCCATTGGATCGAGGCGGCCGCCAGCACGGCGATGGTTCCCCGCCGCAGCAGCTGGGACAGCACCATGATGGAGAACCGGTCCAGCTGGTCCGCATTGTCCACCCTGACCAATATCCGGCCCTGTCCGGCCCGGGCGGTAAGGCTGCGGCTCAGTTCCCGGAGCAGCTGCAGCGGATCCTGCTCCGCGCCTTCGGGCAGGCCGCTGAGCAGGAAGGCCAGTGCCCCGTACGGGGTCCGGGCGGAGATGGCGCTGCCGCGGATCGGAATGACGTGGAAGTCGGCCTGCAGCCGGTCCGCTACGGCACGGAGCACTGCGGTCTTTCCGACGCCTGGCCGGCCCAGGATGACAGCTCCGGCACCACCGGCAGCCAGCGCAGCGCATAGGTCGTCGAGCAGCTCGGCACGCCCGATCAGCTCGGCTACAGGTGACTCATTGTCCATCGGCCGGCCTACGCCCCCCACAACGCCCGCATGGAGTCCTGATCCGGACACCACTGCTCGCAACTGGTCAGTGGGTTGGAGCATACGGTGCAACAGGACCGCCCGTCTAGATACAAATACATGTATTTGCAACCAGACGGGCGGGCCGTAGACGGTACTGCTGGGAAATAAGGGACCGACGCCGGGATGGGGGTGGCCCAGTCTCGGAGGCCTCCCGACGTCGGCCCCGCTTTGGGAGCCCTGAAGGCTGGTTACATTTTAGGCCGGGTAACCGAACCGAAACAATGGCTCCCCGCTATTCCCGACGCTGGAAAACTACCCCATTCCGTGCCGCCGGTACCTAGTCCCCTACCGTCAGGCGCCGGTGCCGTGGAACTTCTGCTGGGCGGCCGTAAGCCCCTCCGCCAGGAGCAGCTCGACGGCATCGGCGGCGTCACCTACGAGGAACGGCAGCTCCTTGGCCTCCGTGCCGGAAAAGTCCTTGAGGACGTAGTCAGCCGTGTCCATGCGGCCCGGCGGACGGCCCACGCCTACCCGGACACGCAGGTAGTCCTTGGTGCCCAGGGCCTTGCTGATATCCCGGAGACCGTTGTGCCCGCCTTCTCCGCCGCCGCGCTTGAGCTTAACGGTGTTGAAAGGGATGTCGATTTCGTCGTGAACCGCCACGACCTGCTCCGGATCGATATCGAAAAAGCGGGACAGGGACGAGACTGGCCCGCCGGAGAGGTTCATATAAGTCAGCGGCTTGGCCAGCACTACGCGGGGACCGCCGATGCCGAGGCGTCCTTCGACAATGGATGCATGCGACCGGTGGGTCTTGAACTTTCCGCCCATCCGGGAGGCCAGCTCGTCGAGGACCATCTGGCCGATATTGTGCCGGTTACGGCTGTAGCCGGGCCCGGGGTTTCCGAGCCCGGCTACAAGCCAGGTGTTGCTGTTCACTACGGGTACTGCTCCTTCACTAAGAACCGGACGGCTCCGTTACCGGGAGCAGACCCCGGAAGTGGGTTACGCTTCTGCGCCGACTTCAGCAGCTGCAATGGCAACCTGTTCGTCGGACGGAGCGCCCAGGTCCTGAACGGTGGACTCGGAGATGTTGATGATCATGGTCTCAGGATCAAGCAGCAGCTCGACGCCGGCAGGCAGGACGAGGTCGGAGGCGTAGATGTGCTCGCCGGCCTTGCGGCCTTCGATGCTGACCACGATGGTTTCCGGCAGGTCGGTGGCGTCTGCGGCAACCAGGACCGTGTTGGCTTCCTGGTTGAAGACGGAGTCGCCTGCAGCCAGTTCGCCTTCAACGTGGACGTTGACCTCAACCTCGACCTTTTCGCCCTTGCGGACGGTCAGGAGGTCGATGTGCTCGATGATCTGCTTGATCGGATCGCGCTGGATGTCGCGGGCCAGGGCCAGGTGGGACTCGCCGTCGACGTCGATTTCCAGCAGGGCGTTGGAGGTGCGGACGGCCAGCGTGGTGGCCTTGGCCGGCAGCAGGATGTGCATAACATCGGCGCCGTGGCCGTAGATGACTGCCGGGATCTGGCCGGCGGCGCGGGCCTTGCGGGCTGCACCCTTGCCGAACTCGGTGCGGGCGGTTCCTGCGAGCTTCTGCTCAGACATTGCTACTCCTGTAAGTGGTGTTCCGTGGTTGCCTCAGGCGCCGGTTTCGGAACAGTGCACCGTACGGACCGGATAACGGTCCTTTGTACGATCAGAAGTTGCCAGCCACCGTCGATAACGGAGTTCGTCCGGAATTCTCCGGGCCGCTCCCTCGCCTAGGCATCGCTCTCCATGCTACCAGCACAAGTCCGCCCGCCCGAACGGCACTCGAGGTGCGGTCCGGACGGGCGGTTGGGTTCGCCGGTGCTGTAAGTGCTAGGCCTTGCCGTCGAAGAGGCTCGTGACTGATCCGTCTTCGAAGACCTCCTTGATGGCCCGCGCAATCAGCGGGGCAATTGAAAGCACGGTCAGCTGGTCAAAGCGCTTGGCAGCCGGGATCGGCAGCGTGTTCGTCACCACAACTTCGCGGGCACCGGACTCGGCGAGGGTCCGGGCGGCCGGGTCGGAGAACACGGCATGGGTGGCCGCGATGATGACGTCCTTGGCTCCGGCTTCCTTGAGCACCCTGACGGCGCCGGCAATGGTGCCGCCGGTGTCGATCATGTCGTCGATCAGCACGCAGGTGCGGCCTTCAACCTGGCCGACGACCTGCTTGGACACGGCCTGGTTCGGGACGGTAAGGTCGCGGCTCTTGTGTACGAAGGCCAGCGGCGAACCGCCCAGGCGCTCGGCCCACTGCTCAGCGACACGGACACGGCCCGTGTCCGGGGAGACCACCGTGACGTTGGAGACGTCTACGCGGGTGCGGATGTAGTCGGCCAGCAGCGGGATGGCCATCAGGTGGTCAACGGGGCCGTCAAAGAAGCCCTGGATCTGCGAGGTGTGCAGGTCCACGCTCATGATGCGGTCCGCGCCGGCAGTCTTGTACAGGTCGGCGATCAGGCGGGCGGAAATCGGCTCGCGGCCGCGGCCCTTCTTATCCTGCCGGGCGTACGGATAGAACGGGGACACCACGGTGATCCGCTTGGCGGAGGCCCGCTTCAGCGCATCAACGGTAATCAGCTGTTCCATCAGCCAGTTGTTCATCGGCGCCGGGTGGGCCTGGATCACGAAGGCGTCGGTGCCGCGGACGCTCTCACCGGGACGGACGTAGATCTCGCCGTTGGCGAAGTCATAGGACGCCAGCGGCAGCAGATCCGTGTCAAGACAGCGTGCGATCTCCTCGGCCAGCTCCGGGTGTGCCCGGCCAGTGGCAAGGACAAGCTTCTTTTCACCTTGTGCGGTGATCTCGCTGCTCATTAATGATCGCTTTCTCGCGTGGGGGAATCAGTTACTGAGGAAGAAGTGTTGGTGGCCGCGGCCGCCGCAGCTTCCGCGGCGGCAGTCCCGGGACGCTTGTCCAGCACCCACCCGTCGAGGTTGCGCTGAGGCGCAACGTTGATTGCGAGGGCACCGGCGGGGACATCCTTGCGGACCACCGTTCCGGCTCCACTGTACGCGCCGTCGCCCACCGTGACGGGCGCCACGTACATGTTGTCGCTGCCCATGCGCACATGCGATCCGATGGTCGTGTGGTGCTTGTTGACGCCGTCGTAGTTCACGAAAACGGACGCTGCGCCGATGTTGGACTCCTCGCCGATGGTGGCGTCCCCCACATAGGAAAGGTGGGGAACCTTTGACCCGGCGCCGATGTCGGCGTTCTTGGTTTCCACGAAGGTGCCGATCTTGCCCCTGGCACCCAGCACGGTGCCGGGGCGCAGGTAGGCGAACGGTCCGACACTGGTTCCGGCGCCCAGCACGGCGTCGCTCCCGTGGGTACGCACCACGCGCGCACCCTCACCCACGGTGACGTTGGTCAGGGTGGTGTCCGGTCCGACGACGGCGTCCCGGGCGATACTGGTGGAGCCGTGCAGCTGCGTGCCCGGGAGGATCGTGACGTCTTCGGCCAGGGTTACCGTCGAGTCGATCCAGGTCGTCGCCGGATCCGCGACCGTGACACCGGCCCGCATCCACTTATCCAGGTTGCGCCGGTTGTGTTCTGCGTTGAGCGCGGCAAGCTGGACGCGGTCGTTGACGCCCTCCACCTGCCAGGTGTCATCGGTGACAACGGCACTGATGCGTCCGCCGGCGGCGCGGGCGATGCCCAGGACGTCGGTCAGGTACATCTCGCCCTGCGAGTTAGCGGTGGTGACCGATTCCAGCGCGCTGCGCAGCACCGCGGCGTCGAAGGCATATATGCCGGAGTTGATCTCGCGAACGGCCCGCTGCTCGTCAGTGGCGTCCTTGTGCTCAACGATCCCGGTGACGGTGCCGTCTTCGGCCCGGAGGACCCGCCCGTAGCCGGTCGGGTCGGCGAGCCTGGCGGTCAGCACGGTCACGGCGTTGCCGGACGTTTCATGCACGGCCACCAGGTTGCGCAGGGTCTGCGCTTCAAGCAGCGGAGTGTCGCCGTAAGTCACCACAACGGTGCCTTCGAGCCCGTCAGCGGCATCCAGCGCCGAGAGTGCCACCTGGACGGCGCGGCCGGTACCGGGGATCGAGTCCTGGTCCACGATGACGGCCGCCGGTGCCTGCTCGGCGGCGTGCGCGGCGACAAGGTCGCGTTCGTGGCGCACGACGACGGCCAGGAAACGGGGGTGCAGCTCTGAGGCGGCGGCGAGGGCGTGGCCGAGCATCGAGATGCCGCCCACGGGATGCAGGATCTTCGGGGTCCGGGACTTCATCCGTGTGCCGGCGCCGGCTGCAAGGACGATCACTGCCGACAAAGTGCCGGTGGTGGCCCCACTGGTTCGGACATCGTTGGTGGTCACGAAAATGGCGCTCCTCGGTGGTACGGCCGGCGTATTTCTGGTGCGCGGCTGCCCTCACAGGCACACTGCACAGCGTTCCGCCCATAGGATTCGAACCTATACTCCACGGCTCCAAAGGCCGGGGTGCTGCCATTACACCAGGGCGGACCATGTGCGTGGCTAGCCCCGCACACAAGAGTTTAGTCTGCCACGGGAGCCGAGGTGTTCGCGAGTTGAGTCGCGACCGCCCGGGCACGCCCTCCGTCTGCCAGGGACCCGCGTGGGTACACTGGTCCGGTGGTAAAGACTTCCGCGGGCGGCACGCGCCTGCGTATGACCGGCATCCAGCGACGCGCCCAGCTCATCGAGGTGGCCCGCGGGCTGTTTGCCCTGCGCGGCCTCGACGGCGCGACCATCGAGGACATTGCGGCCGCGGCCGGTGTTTCCAAACCGGTGGTCTACGAGCATTTCGGCTCCAAGGAGGGCCTCTACAACGAGGTGGTGGACATTGAGTTCCGCCGCCTGCTTGAGGTGATGACCGAGTCGCTCAGCGCCGATGCCGCTCCCCGGGTGCTGCTGGAACGCGCCGCCTATGCCCTGCTGGACTATATTGAGAACTCCACCGACGGTTTCCGGATCCTCACCCGGGACGCGCCTCCGTCCCAGCCGGAAGGGACATTTTCCACCCTGCTGTCCCGGATCACCCGGCACGTGGAACACATCCTCTCCAAGGAGTTCGGCAGCCGCGGCCTGAGCGCCGAAGTCGGCGGGATGTACGCGCAGATGCTGGTGGGCATGGTGGCCATGACCGGCCAGTGGTGGCTGGACACCCGGACCCCGGACAAGGCCACCGTGGCGGCGCACCTGGTGAACCTGTCCTGGAACGGCCTGGCGGGGCTGCAGAAGGATCCGCAGCTCTCCCACATGCCGGTGCTCGGCTCCGCTGCTGCCGCCCCGGCCGGCGGCGACGAGCCCGGTCCCGCCGTCCTGCGCCTTTCGGCAGTCCTGGTTCGCGACGACGACGGCCGGATCCTACTCGTCCGTAAGCGCGGCACCTCCCGCTTTATGCAGCCCGGCGGAAAGCTTGAGCCGGGCGAGAGCTTCGCCGAGGCAGCCGCACGGGAGATCGGTGAGGAGCTCGGACTCACCGTTGCCGCCGCGGAGCTGGAAGATCTGGGCCGCTGGTACGGTCCGGCAGCGAACGAGGAAAACACGTTCATAGACGCCGGCCTGTTCGCGTGGACCCTTCCCGCGGGGAGCCCGCAGCCCGCTGCAGCCGCGGAGATTGAAGAGATTCTCTGGACCGCGCCGACGGCTGCAGCGGAACGCACCGACCTCTCGCCGCTGCTGAGCGAGCACATCCTGCCCATGCTGCTGGGCTAAGCGGTTCAGGGATCCGGAACTTTCCCTTTCCGTCAGCAGAAACACAAGAGAAGAAGACTAGAGCCGCCATTGCGGACCGCAGCAAAGACCCCGACCATGCAGGTTGGGGTCTTTGCTGTTCTCCAACTTGACCCCGTGTGCTAGACCTGCTCCTGTCCCGGAGGCCTGCCGATTGCAGACGCGCGTCCGGAAGGACCAAGATGACCAATCCTGCCCCCATGTCCCGCCGCTCGGTACTTTCGCTGGCGGCCGCCACCGGCTTCCTCACGGCGGCGGGTCCGCCGGTTGTCCCCTCCGCCACGGCATGGTCTCCGTCCGCTCCTGCGGCTCTCGGCACCGGCACGTCGGAGCTACGCCGGGTCGCCTCGGGAGCGGGAATCAAAAGGATCTACAAGGATGCTTTCCCGTCCTTGACGTTCCTCGACATGCTGGTGATCACCGATACCGCCGGGATACCTAAGCTAGTCACCGCCACCTCCGGAAGCACCAACCAGTTCCAAGTCTGCGACGCAGCAACGGGACGACGGGAGCACGCTGAAACCACTCCGGAGGGACACAAGCTGGCTGCCACCCTCGCCTGGGATCCCGCTACAGGAACCGTATATGCAGCCAGCGAAGGCACCATTTTGTCCTGGTCCTTTGCCACCAGGAAACTGGTGTCGCTCGGTGTGAGTACTCCCGGTGCGTCCGGAACGTACGCTCTTGTCCTTGACTCTGCCGGAGGGCTCTGGGGTGGTTCCTATCCGAGCGGAATTGTCTGGCGCTACGATCCTAAGAACCGGAAATTTACCTCCTACCCACCACTAGACGAGCTGACCGACTATGTGAAGGCTCTCGCCGTCTGGAAGGAAACGGTCTTTGTCGGAACAGGGTCCCAGAATCCCCACATTGTGTCATTCCCTGTGAACGACCCGACCCGGCGGACTGTCCTCAAAATTCCGAATGCCGCCGCTGTCGGCTTCGTTCACAAGATCGTTGCATGCGGAGACAAATTGATCGTTTTTGCCGAGGACAATACTAATGCCACGCGCCGCTACGTCTACGATCTGCTGAAAGCCGCGTGGATAAATGCCGATAATTTGAATCCACTTTCCAGCCCCTTCTCCGCCGCCCAGGGAAATATCACCTGGCGTGCAGCTGGGTCATTGCTGCTCCAGACCGACACAGGTTTGATGACCGAGACCGCTGTGTGCCCCACGGGTATACCCCTCGCACGCTCGATTTACGTTTCAGGCGACAGGGTCCTGGTCGCAGGTAGCCATTCCGGCGAGCCCGTCGTCGCTGAGTACTCACTCAGGACAAAGGCGGAGGTCCGGCGTATTCGCCCCGATCTGCTGGCAGGTTCCCTTCAGGTGCAGTCACTCATCAGTTCGGATCACGGCCTGCTGTATCTGGGCGGCTATCAAGGAGACGGGATCGCTTCCCTTGACCCCGTCACGGATGCACGCTGGCGTTCGAGCAACACGGTAGGCATCGCGCAGATCGAACACCTGATGCAGTACGACGAGAACCGTCTGTACATCGGCTCGTATGGTTCGGCGAAACTGTACGCCTTCGACCGCCGCCGGATAGCAGAGGGCGACGCCGCCTTCACGCTTGTCGCTAATCTGCGAACAACCTACATGCAGTCCCGACCGTTCGCTTGGACGGCTGCCGGCGGCAAAGTACTTGCGGGCACCGTACCGGAATACGGTCTGCGCGGCGGCGCCCTCGCTGTTATAGATCCGGTGACCAACCGTCTTCAGAAGGTCCTGAATAAGTTCATCCCCGAGCAGTCAATCGTCGGGCTCTCCGGGCACGGGGACATCGCCTACGGGACGACCTCGGGCCGAGGAGGCTACGGTATTGCCGATTACACAGGCGATGCCTGTGTCTTCGCCTATAACGCCCGCACGGACCAGACACTATGGGTCTCATATCTCAAGGGCCACCGGGATCTGTATTCGCCGATGATTGTCGACGGCGCTCTCTATGTGGCCACCATCAACGGGCTCTTGGGCCTCGACCCCGCCAACGGAACCCTCCAGCAGACGCTGGCGGTCCGGAACCGGACAGCTCGACCCGGCTACCAAACCGCCCGCGCCCATCCGGTCCCCGGCACCAGCAAGATTGTTCACAGTTCCGGCAGCACGGTCATGCTAATCGATGTAAAAGAACGCACCCAGTCCGTCCTGGTCCAAACCGGAGCCGGTACCCCGCTGGCGGTAATGCCCGACGGCCGGGTATTCGTCGCCTATCAGAACAACCACATCGCCGAGGTACATGTGGACCCGAATCCGACAATTTCCTCGGGCTCCGACCTGGTCATCATCAACGCAGCCGGGGAACTGCTGATCGCCGCGTCCAATGGCGGCGGCAAATACTCACCTCTTGTCCGACACGGTACCGGCTGGCAGGCGGGCACCATCCGGAGCTTCCACGTCACGGACTGGAACGGAGACGGTATCCCCGACATCCTGGTCCAGCGGACCAACGGAAATCTGGAGTGGCACCGGGGCAAGGTGAACGGCGGGTTCGAGGCCCCGGCCGTCGTAGCTTACGGATGGGCTATGAAAACCATGACAGTAGGACCGTGGGTGAGCGGCATTTACCCCACGGTCATTGGCTTGGACGCCGCAGGGGAAGTGCGCCGGCACCCGGTGGGCGCCGGCGGGACAATCGGCGCCGGCTACGCGATCGGGACCGGATGGAAGGGCCGCAATATCACGATGATCGACATGTCGGGGTCCGGCCGGGCGGGGCTGCTGGGACGGTCCGGAGCCAAGCTCTACTTCCAGCCCTCCAACGGCAAGGGCAGCTTCGACGGAGCGGCGGTCCTTGCCGCTTCCGCGGGATGGAGTGATACGACGGCGCTAGCCGCCGTGCGGGGGCATTACCGGGACAACAGTGGGGTCCTTTCGGTGAAGCGGAGCGGCTGGTTACAGTACGTAAGTGCCAGCGGGACCCGCTTTGCCGGCGTAATTACCTATCCCATGGATCTGCGCGGTTCGTTCCTCGCCGGCTCCGGGAGGTTCTGACCGCCCTATTCCAGCAGCTCCGAGGCCTCCAGCCACTGCATTTCCAGTTCCTCCTGCTCGGCTGCCACGGCCTGCAGCTTGGCGTTGAGCTCGCCGATCAGTTCAAAGTCCGCGCCGCCCGCTTTCTGGGTGGCGTCGTTCATCTGGGCGTTGATCTTCTCCGCCTGCGCCGTCAGCTTGCTCAGCTGCCGTTCAATCCGGGTCAGGTCCTTCTTGGCCGCCCGCTTTTCGGCCTCGGACGCACCGGAGCCCGCCAGCGCCGTCGTCGTCCCGCCGTTGGAGGGCGCGGAGGACGCCGAGGAACCGCCGGGACGGGAGGCACCGGCCGCAGCGGCACGTGCAGCCTGGGATGATCCCCGGGCCGCGGTGGACGCAGACGAGTTGGCGGCCAGCGCGGCGCCGCGCAGTTCCAGGTACTGGTCCACGCCGTTGGGCAGGCCGCGCAGCTTTCCGTCGCCGAGCAGCGCCATCTGGTGGTCGGTGACCCGTTCCAGCAGGTACCGGTCGTGGGAGACCACCACGAGCGTACCGGGCCAGCCGTCCAGCACGTCCTCGACGGCTGCCAGGGTGTCGGTGTCCAGGTCGTTGGTGGGCTCATCCAGCATCAGGACATTCGGCTCCCCCACCAGCAGGCGCAGCAGCTGCAGCCGGCGCCGTTCACCGCCGGAAAGCTCACGGACCGGGGTCCACTGCCGCTGGGCGCTGAAGCCGAGCTGCTCCACGAGCTGGCCGGCGGAGACCTCGCGGCCGCCGACGTTGAAGACCCGCTTCTCGTTTTCGATGACCTCGATGACGCGCTGGTCGGCAACCTCGTCGAGTTCCTTCACCTCCTGCGACAGCACGGCGGTCTGCACGGTCTTGCCGCGCTTAAGCTTGCCTGAGGTGGGCTCGATGTCGCCGTTGAGCAGGCGCAGCAGTGTGGTCTTGCCGGCGCCGTTGACACCCACCAGGCCCAGCCGCTCCCCCGGCGCCAGGCGCAGGGTGATGTTCCGGAACAGGTCGGTGTCCCCGAGTGTCAGGGAGACGTTCTCCAGATCCAGGACGTCCTTGCCCAGGCGCGCGGTGGCCATCTTGTTCAGGGACAGCGTGTCGCGGGGTTCGGGAACGTCCGCGATCAGGTTGTTGGCGGCTTCGATGCGGAACTTGGGCTTGGCGGTGCGGGCCGGGGCGCCGCGGCGCAGCCAGGCCAGTTCCTTCTTGACCAGCTGCTGGCGCTTGCCTTCCACCACGGACGCCATCCGGTCACGCTCTGCGCGGGCCAGCACGTAGGCGGCATACCCGCCGTCGAACGGGTCGACCACGGCGTCGTGGACCTCCCAGGTCCGGGTGCAGATTTCGTCCAGGAACCAGCGGTCGTGGGTGACTACCAACAGGCCGCCGTCGGAGGGGCGCCAGCGCTGCTTCAGGTGCCGGGCCAGCCAGGCCACGCCCTCAACGTCGAGGTGGTTGGTGGGCTCGTCCAGCATGATGACGTCGTCGTCGCCGGTGAGCAGCTTGGCCAGCGCCACCCGGCGTTTCTGCCCGCCCGAGAGCGAGGAGACGGAGGCGTTCCAGTCGACTTCCTGCACCAGGCCGCTCATCACGTCGCGGATCCGTGCGTTGGACGCCCATTCGTAGTCCGCGGCGTCGCCCACGATGGCCTGGCCGACGGTCAGGTCCCCGTCCAGCACGTCCGTCTGGTCCAGGTACCCCACGGTGACGTCGCGGCGGCGGGTGACCCGGCCGTCGTCGGGCCTCTGCCGTTCAGCGAGCAGGCTCATCAAGGTGGACTTGCCGTCGCCGTTGCGGCCGACCATGCCGATCCGGTCGCCTTCCTCGAGGCCGAGGGAGACACCGTCGAGGATGGTGCGCGTGCCAAAGGAAATGCTGAGGTTCTCAGCACCAAGCAGGTGTGCCAATCGGTACTACTTTCTGTACGTCTGAGGTGCGGTGGTTTCGGCGGCCGGAAGCACGACGGCGCCCTCGGCCGGCCCGTAGGCGGCCAGGGCGTCATACCCTTCGGCGCGCAGGGCGGCGGCCAGGGCGGACGCGGCGGCTTCGCCCGCTGTCAGGAAGGCCAGGGTAGGTCCGGAGCCGGAGACCATGCCGGCGAGGGCACCGAGCCCGATCCCTGCCTCCAGCACAGACCGGAGTCCGGGGGCAAGCTCCAGCGCGGCCGCCTGCAGGTCATTTGCTAGAACGCCTGCCAGCGCGGCGGTGTTCCCGTCTGCCAGGGCGGCGAGAACTGCCGGGTCCGCTTCCGTGGGTTCGGCGACGTCGGCCCCGTCGCGGAGCCGGTCGACGGCGGCGTAGACCTGCGGAGTGGAGAGTCCGTAGGCAGCCGGTACCAGGACCCAGTGCAGCTGCTGCGGGGCCGGGACCGGGGTGAGGCGGTCCCCCACCCCCAGCCCGGCGGCAGCGCCGCCCAGCAGGGCGAACGGCACATCGGCTCCGAGGCCTGCAGCCAGATCCGCCAGATCCGCCGGCCCCAGGCCTGCGTTCCAGAGTTCGTTGCAGGCGACCAGGGCAGCCGCGGCGTCCGCCGAGCCGCCGCCCATCCCGCCGGCCACCGGTACGCGCTTGGTGATGTGCAGGTGCACACCCGCGCGGTCCCTGCCGGCCCGGGACGCAACCGCCCGGGCGGCACGGGCGGCAAGGTTGTCCCCGTCCAGCGGAATCCCGGCCTCCGGGAGGCGGCCCTCCGGATCGCTGAGCGTCAGCCGGATCTCATCCGCTGCCAGCTCCGTGGCCGTTACTTCCTCGAAAAGGGACACGGCCAGGTAGACGCTGGCCACGCTGTGATAGCCGTCCGGGCGCAGCGGACCCACTTTCAGGGAGACGTTGATCTTCCCGGGGGTCCGGACGCGGACGGAACGCGGGCCGGACATCTCAACAGGTTCCTTTTCCTCAGGCAATGAGCGGCTTCCGTGCCTCGGCAATGCGGGCGAAAGCGGCAATGTCCAGGACCTCGCCGCGAGCGCTGGGGTCCACACCCGCTGCACGCAGCGCCTTCTCCGCTTCCGCGGGGCTGCCCGCCCAGCCGGCCAGGGCGGCGCGCAGCGTCTTGCGGCGCTGGGCAAAAGCGGCGTCGATGACGGCAAACACCTCTTCGCGGGTGGCGCGGGTCTGCGGCGGTTCATGCCGGACAAATCCCACCAGCCCGGAAGCGATCTTCGGCGCGGGCCAGAACACGTTCATTCCGATCACGCCGGCCTTGCGCATCTGTGCATACCAGGCCGCCTTCACGGAGGGCACACCGTACGTCTTGGAGCCGGGTTTGGCGGCCATCCGGTCAGCGACTTCGTCCTGCACCATGACCAGGCCGTGCTGCAGGGACGGGAAGTGCTCCAGCAGGTGCAGCACCACGGGCACCGCAACGTTATAGGGCAGGTTCGCCACCAGCGCGGTGGGTTCTCTGGGCAGTTCCTTGATCCGCATGCCGTCGCCGAGGACAACGTGCAGGCGGTCCGCCGCTTCCGGACGCCGTTCAGCCACGGTGGAGGGCAGCTTGCCGGCAAGGACTGGATCAATCTCCACAGCCACCACTGATTCGGCTGCGTCGAGGAGGCCCAGGGTGAGCGATCCCAGTCCCGGGCCTACTTCCAGCACCGTTTCACCGGGTGCAATATCGGCTGCAGCCACAATCCGGCGGATGGTGTTTCCGTCAATGACGAAGTTCTGGCCCAGCGTCTTGGTGGGTCGGACTCCGAGTTCCTCCGCCAGCGCCCGGATATCCGAGGCGCCAAGGAGCGCGGGGACGGGTGTTCGGGGGGCGGGTTCGGATTCTCTCACCCAGTAATACTAGCCGAGCGGGCGCAGCAGCCGGGTGCGGGCATCCGGCTGCGGGTCGTTTCGGGACAGTCCCCCGGACCCGGTTCCCGGCGCACGGACCGGTCGTTACGGTGGATGCCGGGGACTTCGCTGTTTTGCCGTCCGGAACAGCGGCCTGCTCTGCCGACGGCGGACTCCCGCCGGTAGCATCGAGCGCATTGCCGGCACCGGCGACAGTGTGCCGCACCCCTGGGATCGGCGGTATCGACGATGGGTAAATCATTCGGTGACAAGCTGCGGTCGGAGCGGCAGCAGCGTGGCCTGACACAGACTCAGCTGGGCTACGGGATTTTTCGGCCGCGGGAAATCTCCCTGCTGGAAACCGGGCGCAGGGAACCCGTTCCGGGCGCGGTCCGGATGCTGTGCGAGCGGCTTGCCCCCGGCAGTACCGGCAGCCGGGGCGGGGGCCGCGCCGGGGACGAGACCGTCCTTTTCCTTGAGCTCTCCGCCCGTCAGGCGGTGGACGAGCGGGACTACGGTACGGCGTGTGTCCTTGCGGGAGCAGGGGCGGAAGCTGCGCTGGCTGAGGGAGATCTGCCGGCGTGGTGGGAGCTGACCTATCTGGCCGCCTGCTGCCTGTGCACCGTCCACGCCTATCGGAAGAGCATCGGAAAAGCGTTCAGCCTGGTCGGTCATCCCCTGGCGTTGGAGCACTCTGCCCGGGCGGCGCAGGCCGAAACCCTGCTCGCCGCCGCCCATCAGGGGGCCGGAGAACTGGAGGCGGCAGTTGCCCATGCCCGCAGGGCCGTGGCGAAGGTGCAGGGCTCAGGGGTTGGACCTGCGGCTTTCCTCGAAGCGTGCGAGGCACTGGTTGCCGCCCTGGCCGAGGCCGACTGGATCGAGGAGGCCTGGGGCTACTGCCGCACCCTGATCCTGCCGCTGCTGGAGACGGGGGTGGACCGCCAGACCAAGGGCAAGGCCCTCTGGGCGGTGGGCACCGTAGCGTTCCGCCGCGGTGACATACACACCGGGCTGCTGCACCACCGCACTGCCGGGGACCTGCTGCAGCCGGGGTTCGACGTCGAACTGTGGGCCCGGTTCAACAACGCGACGGCGGCAATGCGCCTCGCCGCGGGCATTTCCGACGACGAGACACTTGCCTGCATTGAGCACGCCGAGGCGGCGATGTCGGTGGTGGGGCTCTCCGGTCCCGAGCAGCTGGAACTGGCCCACAGCCAGGGCCTCCTGCTGGACCTGCTGGGTGAGCACTCCCGGGCGGTCGGAATGCTCTCGGACGTCTACAGCCACCGGGACGAACTGTCGCCCCAGGACTCGGGCGAACTGGCCCTCCATCTGGGCCTCGCCCTGGCGCGGACCGGCCGTGCCGACGCCGGTTCCGCCTATCTCGCGGACAGCGAACGGTCCTTCCGCACGGCCGGGGCCGGGGACCGGGCAGCACACGCCGCTGCCCTGGCCCACCGGATTGCTGCCGGCTGAGCCCGCTTAGAGCAGGCCGAGCTTCGAGGCACAGGACGGCCAGTGGCCCCATCCGCCGTTGGCGCGCAGCTTCTCAGCCACGGCAATCTGCTGCTCCGGAGTGGCTTCGCTGGCCACCGGTGCGTAGGCGCCGCCGCCGGCACCAAGCCAGCTGCCGGAGCTGAACTGCAGGCCGCCGTAGTAGCCGTTGCCGTTGTTGATATGCCAGTTCCCACCGGATTCACACTGCGCCAGTGCGGCCCAGGTGCCGGAAGCGGGTGCGTTCCCGCCTCTTCCGGCAGCCGGCGGGGTGGCTGCCGGCGGGGTGGCGGGCTTGGCTTCGGCGCGCTTCTTGGTGCCCTTCGCAACGGCTTCGGCCACCGGTTCCTTAGTGACGCTTTCCTTGACGAGGGTCCGGCTGATTTCCTTGCCGTCCACCACGGTGACCGAGAAGATGCGTGTCCGTTCGCCGTTCACTCCGGCAGTGGTCACCTTCTTTTCGCCCTCCACGAGGGTGGCGTCCGGAACCTCGGCGCTGGTGAACGGCACCGGCTCCGTGACCGTTTCCTCCACGCCGGCGGAGACGCGGGTAACCTTCAGGCCCATGCCGTCCACCAGGCCGGCACTGCGCGGCGCCGACACCTGGTCGGCTGCGCCCAGCTTCACTCCTGATTCCTTCAGCAGGTCCCGGACGGTCCCCGCCGTGGTGCTGCGCTCGTGGGTTTTTCCGTCCACGGTGACGAACACGGTCTTGGGAGTGGAGATCGAAATGCTGCCGTCCAACCCCTCGAGCGAGCTGTCCAGCGGGGCGGAGACGGCGGAGTTGGTGGAGACCCGGAGCTCCGAGACCAGGTCCTCGACGGTCTCCCCCGTGGTGTGGACCGTGGTCCCCTTGCCGTCCACCGTCACGTCCACGGCGAGGGCACGCTCGACTTCGATGGTGGTGCCGTCCTGGACCGCGGCTGCCGGTTCCGGGGTCACACGGTCAGCGGAGGAGACGGAGACATCGGCCTTTTCCAGGACGTCGGCGACGGTGCCGTCGAAGGTCTGCACCTTCCGGGTTTCGCCGTCGACAGTCAGCACCACCGATTTGCTGGCGCCGACAAAGGCGACCAGTCCCAACAGGAGGCAGACCATCACGGTTGCCTGGCCGACGATCTTTACCCCACGCTTTGCGAGTGAACTTGCCACGAGATTCCAAACGGTCAAAGAATCCGGGCACGGGGACTTGAAGCGCCATCCGCTGTCCAGGTCACGCTGCCCGGGGGCAGTGTGGATGGAACGCGGCCAGGCGCAGGCATGGCGGCACGCAACCCGTGGAGGGCAGCAGGCTTGTGCTGCCCTCTACGCGTTTACAGGTCCGCACCACTGAACGGCACAGTCCCGCAAAAAATGCAAGTGATAGTCCGGATGCCTTCCCCGACCCCGGCTAATTGATCCCTACCGTAACCGAACCGTGATGTGGTGGCAAACACGCTGTCCGGAGCCACCCGTTACACCTGCTTCACGCTCCTGCCTTCGGCGCCTGTGGAGGGAGGCTATGCCTCGGCCCAGGATCCGTAGGCCCGAAGCGTGTTTGCAGAAAGCTGCGCTCCCAGCTCCGACAGGTTCGCGCCCAGCCGGGCCGCCATGGAACGCACCGTGTAAGGCACCATGTAGCTCGCATTCGGACGCCCGCGGTGCGGATGGGGTGTGAGGAACGGGGCGTCCGTTTCCACCAGCAGCAGCTCCCGGTCCGCAACCGCGAGCGCCTCGTGGAGATTGTGCGAATTCTTGAAAGTCACCGTTCCGGAAAAGGACATGTACCAGCCGTTGTCGTTGCAGATACGTGCCAGCTCGGTGTCCCCGGAGAAGCAGTGAAAGACCACCGTGCCGGGGGCTCCCTCCTCCTTCAGCAGGCGGACGACGTCGTCGTGGGCGTCGCGGTCGTGGATCTGCAGGGCAAGTCCAAGGCGCTTGGCAATGTCAATGTGCCGGCGGAAGGAATAGTGCTGCTGTTCCCTGCCGTCTTCCCCGGTCCGGAAATAGTCCAGCCCGGTTTCCCCGATGGCGCGGATCCGCGGATGGGCGGCGAGCGCCTCGATCTCGGCGAGCGCCGGCTCCAGCGTCCCCTCCCCGGCTAGCACGGGGGCATCGTTGGGATGGATGGCCACTGCACCGAGCAGGCGCGGATCGGAATCGACGGCGGCAGCGGTGAAGCGGGAGGACTCGAGATCGGTTCCCACCTGGACGGCACCGGAGACGCCCGCGGCTTCTGCCGCATCCAGGGCAGCGGCAAGGGCGGCCGTAAAACCGCCTCCGCCGTTGTCGGCCGGGAAGTCGAAATGCGTATGGTTATCCATGACGGGCACCGGCAGCGGCTCAGGCGCCGGCGGATAGCCTTTGCCCTTGTGCCGGACGGATCCGGCGTCTTCGGCCGGCGGCAGGTAGGCCGCCGGTATGCTTCCCGGGACAAATCCACTTCGATTACTCATGTTCTTAAGCCTAGGTGAGCTAGTAGCCTAAGGAGACAAACCACTGTCTGCCTTCACCGCACGGATATCTCAGCCTGCATATCCCGGCCTGTTTATCCCGTGGGCGACCCGCGTGTCGCAGCAGCCACCGCCGAGCATGGAAGGTGTCCATGGACGCTCCGCTCTCCTCTGCCGCCGCAGCGTCCCTCAACGGCTTTCCTTCCCGGCAATCCCCCACCACTCTCCAGTCCCCCTCCTCCACCATTGACGCAGAGTCCTTCGCCGCTGCGGCCGAGGGTATCCTCGCCGCGGTCAACACCGTCATAGACGGCAAGGAAGAAGCTGCCCGGCTGGTGCTTACGGTCCTGCTTGCCGAGGGTCACGTACTGCTGGAGGACGTTCCCGGCGTCGGCAAGACGATGCTCGCGAAAACGCTCGCCCGGACCATCGACTGCACCGTCAGCCGCATCCAGTTCACCCCCGATCTGCTGCCGTCGGACGTTACCGGGGTGTCCATCTACAACCAGGACAGCCACCGGTTCGAATTCCGCCAGGGTCCGGTCTTCGCCAACGTGGTGATCGCCGATGAGATCAACCGGGCCTCGGCCAAGACACAGTCCGCCCTGCTGGAGTGCATGGAGGAACACCAGGTGACCGTCGACGGCGGCACGCACCGGCTCTCGGCGCCGTTCATGGTGGTGGCCACGCAGAACCCCATCGAGATGGAGGGGACCTATCCGTTGCCGGAAGCACAGCGGGACAGATTCATGGCCCGGCTTTCCCTTGGCTACCCCGATGCCCGCTCGGAAGTGGACATGCTGGACCACCACCAGGCCGGCTCGCCCCTGGACGGCATCACCCCCGTGGTAGGGATCCGCGAGGCGTCGGCAATGATCGCCCGGGTCCGGGATATTTACGTTTCGGCTGCTGTCAAGGAGTACACGGTCGCGTTGGGGCGTGCCACCCGGGAACATCCGGATCTGCGCCTGGGTGCCAGTCCCCGTGCTCTTCTGCAGCTGCTCCGTGCCGCCAAGGCATATGCAGCGCTCGAGGGCCGGGATTTCGTACTGCCCGACGACGTCACGAGGCTGGCGGATCCTGTCCTCGCCCACCGGCTCCTGCTCCAGCGCAAGGCCGCGGGAGCCGGGATCAGCGCCGCAGACGTTATTGCTTCCGTGATTACCTCCGTAGCAGTCCCCCGTACCGCTGCAGCTCAGGAGCGCCTGCACCGCTGATTGCCCCTGCCCGTCTCCGCCGCACCGCCCAGCGAAAGGCCACCATGGAAGCCGCCTCCGTCACGAGGTTTTTCACTCCCCGCGGCTGGGCCCTGCTGGGTACCAGTGCGGCGGCGCTGCTCGGCGCAGCCGCACTGGGACGCCGGGACCTGCTGGCCCTCGCGGTCCTGCTGCTCGGGCTGCCGGTCCTGGCTGCGGCCCTGCTGCGCCTGTTCAAACCGGGCTTTGAGGTGGAACGGACCTTCGCACCCCCGCTGGTGGAGACCGGGACGGCAGCCACCGTGACGCTGCGGGTGCAGAGCCGGGGAGCACCGGTGTCGGGAGCCGTGATGCGGGAGGGCCTGCCGTTCCGCTTCGGGCCCAGCCCGGTGTTCCGGTTTCCCGCCGTCCACGCGGCGGAGAACGGAAGCAGCACCTACGAGTACCGCCTGCGGTCGAGCCGGCGCGGACTCTACGGCATTGGTCCGGTAACCGCCGAGTTCCTCGATCCCCTGGGGCTGGCCAGGACCGTGCACACCCTCGGCGGAACCGACCGGCTGGCCGTGGCTCCTGCACCGCTTGAGCTCCCGCCGTCGTCCTTGTTCGGGTCTCTGGGCACCGACGGCACCGCATCCAGCAGACGCCGCGGAACGCCCAGTGAAGACGATGTGTCCACCCGGGAGTACCGGTACGGGGATCCGATGCGCCGCGTGCACTGGGCTGCAACGGCCAGGCACGGCGAACTGATGGTCCGGCAGGAGGAACCAGTGACAGCGCCCACCGCTTCCATCCTGCTGGACCAGCGCCTGCCCGCCTATGCTGACGGAGCGGCACCGCTTCCCGGCAACGGCGACCTCTTGACCTCGGAAACGTTCGAGTGGGCAGTGTCGGCCGTTATCTCATGTGCCGTGTTCTTCACGGAGGCCGGCTTCAGCGTGCGCTTTATCGACGAGCTTTCGCGGCCGGGACTGGCCCGCTCCCCCTCCGCCCTGGACGGCAGCGAGACCGGTTTCCGCGGATCCGACGGCGTGCTGAACCTCGCCGAGGGCCTGGCCGCCCTGGGCTTGGAGCCCGTTCCGCCGGCGTCGGCCGGGCGTCCGCCGGACGCTGCGGTGCCGTTTGCGGCACTGGACGGATCCGGCCAGGCACCGGGACCCCTGCTGGTTGTTGCGGGGCGGATGACCACCGAAGAAGCCCTCGTCCTGGCCCCGGCCTCCCGGTATGCCCGCCAGCCGCTGATTCTGCTGGTCACGGACCGGCCGGCCGGGCTGCACCCGGTAGTGAAAATCCTCCGGGACGCCGGGTGGATTGCCGCTGCGGTGACCCCGGCAACTCCGGTGCCGGCTGCGTGGTCCCTCCTCGACCAGGACCGCCCGTCCGTCCACGCGGGCGGGGAGCAGATATGAGCGCCCTGCTGACACGCCCCGAAGCCGGCTCTCCGCTGTCCGGGAGCCCGCAGGAGCCGGACCCGGCTCCCCGGGGAAGCAGTGAAGCGGCCAACGTTGCGGTAGGCGCGGCAAGTGCCCTGGCCGTCCTGCTGTGTTCACTCAGCGTGCACGGGGTCATCGAAGGCTGGTCCTGGCTGACGCCGCTGTTTTTCGCCGTCCTCGTTCCCCTGGCGGCCACCGCCGCTGCACGGAGGTTCAGGGTGCCGCAACCGCTGGTGCCGGTATCCGGTATGGCCGTCCTGGCGTGCACCCTTACCTGGTTGTTTGCTTCATCGTCCTCATTCCTGGGTTTCCTGCCCGGTCCGGGTACCCTCGCCCGCGCGGATGCGCTGCTGTCCGAGGCACGCACGGTGATCCTCACCGAGGTCACGCCCGTGCAGCCGCTGCCGGGCATCCTGTTCCTGTGCTGCGCCGGGATCGGGCTGGTGGCTGTGCTGACCGATACCCTGGCGGCCACGCTCCGGATGCCGGCCACCGCAGGGCTCGGCCTGTTCGCTGTCCTCATGCTCCCCGCGGTGCTGAAACCCGAGAGTCTGGGTACGGGGTATTTCCTGCTCGCGGGCGCCGGCTACGTGGTGCTGCTCGCGGCCGGCGCCCGCCGGGAACAGCACGGACCCGGCACCCGCGTTCCGCGGCCCTGGCTGGCACGCGCAACCGCGGTTTCCGCGTCGTCCCTTGCACTGGCGCTGCTGCTGCCCGCAGTCCTGCCGGGATTCAGCGGCGGCGCCTTCCCGGAAGGCACCCGGTTCAACTTCTTCTCCGGCAGCACCGGACTGAATCCGGTCGTCTCCCTGGGCAGCGACCTGCGTCAGCCCCAATCCGCGGGGCGGATCACCTATGCGACGTCTTCGACGGATCCTGTGTATCTTCGGTCCACCACCCTGGAGGATTTTTCGGGCAGCCGATGGGGCCCGGATATACGCGCGGCAGAACGCAGGGAAGGCGTTTCCACGATGTCGCCGGATGCCTCCACCCTGCCGGGAGGAGGGCGGAGCACCCCGGTGGTGACTCGGATCAGCTCCAGGACCTATTCCAGTCCCTGGTTGCTGGCCCCCTATTACCCGCTCGGAGTGACCGGTGCCGAGGGGAACTGGTCCTGGGACCCGAAAACAATGACTGTCCTGGACGACAGCTCCGACAGCGCCTCGCCGCAGGACTACCAGGTCCTGAGCGTTTCCCCGGAGCTTACTCCCGAGGAGCTGGCACGGCTTCCGGAAGCCGACAGCGGCAGCGTTGACGCCGTTTTCACGGATCTGCCCGCGGACCTTCCCGGAAACATCCGTGACGCAGCCGCGGAGGCAGTGAAGGACGCATCCACCCCGTATGCCAAAGCCATGGCGATCCAGGGGTATCTTCGCGGCCCGCAGTTTTCCTACTCGCTGGAAGCTCCCGTGGAGGGCGGATATGACGGGAACGGAATGTCGGTCCTGTCCGAGTTCCTCGAGCGGAAGGCCGGTTACTGCGTGCATTTCGCTGCGGCCATGGCAGTGATGGCCCGGCAGGAGGGCATTCCCAGCCGGATGGCACTCGGATACGCCCCCGGGCAGAGCACCGGCAACACACCGGACGGCACCGGACCCAACGGCGAACCGCTGCGTGAATTCGAGGTCGATTCTGCAGACGCCCATGCCTGGCCTGAACTGTATTTCGAAGGAGCCGGCTGGGTCCGCTTCGAGCCCACTCCGTCCCGCGGGTCGGTACCGGTCTACGCCCGGGAACCATTGGCACCTGCCGATGCCACCATCCGCGACGATGAGGATCCGCGCCTCCCGGGAACGCCTGCAGCGGCTCCGGCGCTCCCGCAGGAAGCCCCGCTGGAACCGGAAACGGTGCTCGAACCGGGCGATGCGGGCGGAACCGCCTGGCTCGGTGCGCTGCTGGGCGCGCTTGCGGCAGCGGCTGCCGTCCTGACACCGTGGGCTATGCGCCGGCGGCGGGCCGCGCGAAGGCGGCACGCCGCCGCAGACGGCCGGACGGGTCCGGTCTGGGACGAACTTGCGGATCTTGGCATCGATTACGGCTATCCCGGCCGGACCTCCGACACTCCACGGACCTATGCGGACCGGCTGGCCCAGGAGGCCGGGCTGTCGCCCCGCGCCGAGGAAGCGCTGAACCGTATCCGCAGCTCGTTCGAGGTGGAAGCGTATGCCGGAGCAGGCCGCGGCGCACCGGCACCGGCTCCCGTGTGGGCGGACCTGGAAACCGTGCAGGAGGAACTGCGCCGCGGCACGGGTTTCCTCGGCCGGCTCCATGCCCGGTTCCTTCCCCCGTCGCTGGCTCTGCGCTTCCGGCACGGGTGAGCCGCTGCAGTGCAGCGGGCAGGAACCCGGGTGCAGCGGGAAGCAAAAACCCGGTGACGCCGCAGCGTCACCGGGTTTCCTGCCGCGGGCCTGGCTAGCCGGCGAAGGGGTCGGCGATGCCGATGTACTGGGTGTACAGGTATTCCTCGATGCCCTCAGCGCCGCCCTCGCGGCCCAGCCCGGACTGCTTGACTCCGCCAAACGGTGCGGCGGCGTTCGAAACCACTCCTGCGTTGAGTCCCAGCATGCCGGATTCGAGCTTTTCACCGATCCGCAGTCCGCGGTTCAGGTCCTTCGTGAACACGTAGGAGACCAATCCGTATTCGGTGTTGTTGGCCAGGGCCACCGCTTCATCTTCGGTGGAGAAAGTCACGATCGGTGCCACCGGCCCGAAGATCTCCTCCTTCAGGATCCGTGCGTCCGCGGCAACGTTCTTCAGGACGGTGGGCCGGTAGAAGTAGCCGGGCCCGTCCACCGGCTCCCCGCCAACCAAGGCCACGGCGCCGCCGTCGACCGCCTCGATGACCAGGGCGTGCACCTTGTCCCGGGACTTGCCGTCAATCAGCGGGCCGACCTTGGTGTCCTCCTCGGTGCCGCGTCCGGTGGTCATGGCACCGACGCGGGCCGCGAACTTCTCGGCGAATTCGTCCGCGACCGTGTCCTGGACGATGAAGCGGTTGGCTGCGGTGCAGGCTTCGCCCATGTTCCGCAGCTTCGCGGCCATGGCACCGTCCACGGCCTTCTCCAGGTCTGCGTCCTCGAAAACAATGAAGGGCGCGTTGCCGCCGAGTTCCATGGAGGTACGCAGGACATTTTCGGCAGCGTCCCGGATCAGGCCCTGGCCCACCGGGGTGGATCCGGTGAAGGAGACCTTCCGCAGCCGGGAATCCTTGAGGATGGGGCCGGTGACGTCACCGGCAGAGGTAGTGGACACCACGTTGAGCACCCCGGCCGGCAGTCCGGCTTCCATCATGACGGCGGCGAACAGCTGGGACGTCAGGGGGGTGAGCTTGGCGGGCTTGAGCACCATGGTGCAGCCGGCGGCCACGGCAGGGGCGATCTTGCGGGTTGCCATGGCCAGCGGGAAGTTCCACGGAGTGATCAGCAGGCAGGGTCCCACCGGCTTCTTGTTCACCAGCAGGCGCGACTTGCCGTCCGGGGAGGTGCTGTAACGGCCGGAAATACGGACGGCTTCCTCGGAGAACCAGCGCAGGAACTCGGCACCGTAGGCCACCTCTCCGCGGGCCTCGGCCAGCGGCTTGCCCATTTCCAGGGTCATCAGCAGGGCGAAGTCCTCGGTGCGTTCCGTCACGAGCTCAAAGGCGCGGCGCAGGATTTCCCCGCGTTCCCGGGGCGCCGTCCGGGCCCAGTCCTCCTGTGCGGCCACGGCCGCGTCCATGGCGAGCGCACCATCCTCGGTCGAGGCATCGGCGATGCTGAGCAGGATCTTGCCGGTGGCCGGATCTTCGACGTCGAACGTGCGTCCGCCGGAGGCGTCCCGCCACTGGCCGTCAATCAACAGACCGGTGGGGACCCGGGCCAGGAGTTCGGCTTCACGGTCTGCGGGAATACCCATGGGAAATGCCTCCAAAGTTCAGCGGATCCATCACGGGCGTCGTACCCGCGGTTTCCCTTTCACCGTAGGCTTCGGGGGCTGTCCCTGTAAATGCGGTCGTGCACTGCCTACAACGGAAAACACTGTGCATCTGCCCAGCACCGACGGAGGCAGTCCCGGAAGGTGCAGCTCAGCTGCGCGTTTCCAGCACCGCCGAATACAGTTCACGCTTGCTGATCCTGGCATCCTCGGCAACCGCGGCCACGGCGTCCTTGAGCCGGATGCCCTTCTCCACCAGGGAGTTGACGGCGCCCACGTGGTCTGCGGCCTGTTCCGGCGCTGCGTCCGGCGCACCTTCGACCACCACGGCGATTTCACCGCGTACGTCGCCGGCTTCGGCCCACTTTAGCAGTTCGCGCAGCGGGCCGCGCAGTACCTGTTCATGCAGCTTGGTGAGCTCGCGGGCGACGGCGGCGCGCCGGCCCGCGCCGAAGGCCTCGTCGAGGGCCCGCAGCATGGGTTCAAGGCGGTGCGGGGCTTCGAAGAACACCATGGTCCGCTGCTCGTTGGCCAGCTTTGCCAGCCTGCTGCTGCGCTCGCCCGGCTTCCGAGGCAGGAAACCTTCAAAGCAGAACCGATCCGTCGGCAGGCCGGACAGGGCCAGCGCGGTCAGCACCGCGGACGGTCCGGGGGCTGCCGTGACCGTCAACCCTTCGGCGGCCGCAGCCTCCACCAGGCGGAAACCCGGATCGGACACGGCCGGCATGCCGGCGTCGGTCACCATCAGGAGGGTGGCTCCGCCGCGGACCATCTCCAGCAGATCCGCGGTGCGGGAGGCCTCGTTGTGTTCGTGGTAGCTGATGATCCGGCCCCGCGTGGTGATACCCAGGGCGCTGACCAGCCGGTGCAGCCGCCGGGTGTCCTCAGCGGCAATGATGTCGGCGCTTTCCAGCAGCCCGATCAGCCGGTTGGTCGCATCCCCGATGTTGCCGATGGGTGTTGCCGCCAGGACAATCTGCCCGGGCCCTGCGGCGTCCTTCTCTGCGATGCCTGACATGGTGCCTGTCTTACTGCTTGTTACCTTGCTCGAGTCCACCCTCTAACCCTACGCGACAGGCTATAGAGTGGTGCGCGTGAGTCTCTCCGGTACCTCGACGACCCGCCGCGAGGCACCGGCCCCGGTCAAGTCCCCACAGCATGCCTACACCTTCGAAGCCCTGCGGGAACGCCTGCTGGGCAACGCCCTGGTCCCGTTGGGGGCGGCGGGCTGGATCCTGCCGCTGCTGATGGCCGTGCTGGGCGGGGTGCTGCGTTTCACCCGGCTGGGTGAACCGGAGTCCCTGATATTTGATGAGACGTACTACGTCAAGGACGCCTACTCCCTGCTGCAGTCGGGCTATGAACGGTCCTGGCCCGAGGACGCCAACGAGTCCTTCACTGCGGGCCGGCCCCAGGTGCTGCTTAACGAACCCGAGTACGTAGTGCACCCGCCCGTGGGCAAATGGATGATCGCCCTGGGCATGGCCTTCTTCGGCTCGGACAATTCCTTCGGCTGGCGCTTCGGCGCTGCGCTGGCCGGCACCGTCACGGTCCTGCTGGTGGGGCTTATCGCCGCCCGGCTGTTCTCCTCCGCAGCCCTTGGCGCCCTCGCCGGGTTGTTCCTGGCCGTGGACGGGCACCATCTGGTCCACTCCCGCACGTCCCTGCTCGATGTCTTCCTGACGTTCTGGATTGTGGCCGCCTTCGGCGCCCTCCTTCTGGACCGCCGGGACGGCCGGCTGCGGCTCGCACGTGCGCTCGCCCGCGCCGCAGGCTCCGGGGGGCCGATCTCCCCCGGCAGCGGACCGCTCCTGTACGGGCCGTGGCTGCTCTGGCGTCCGTGGCGGATCGCAGCGGGTGTCTGCCTCGGCCTGGCCGTGGGCACCAAGTGGTCCGCGCTGGCCTTCGTCGCCGTCTTCGGCCTGATGACGGTCCTCTGGGACGTCAGCGCCAGACGGGTTGCCGGCGTCGTCCAGTGGGAAGCCGCCCTCCTCCGGGACGGAGTTCCGGCGTTCCTGACCCTCATTCCCGCGGCGCTGATCACCTATACGGCCAGCTGGAGCGGCTGGCTGCTGTCCCGGGACGCGTACAACCGGCAGTGGGCGGCGCAGAACCCGGACGAAGGATGGGGCTGGGTGCCGGCCCCGCTGCGTTCCCTGGCCGAATACCACCGCAGCGCGTACGCGTTCCACAACGGCCTGACGGCGGACCACAGCTATTCGTCCTCCGCGTGGACCTGGCTGTTTATGGGCCGGCCCACCTCGTTTTTCTATGAGGGCGCCGAAACGGGCGAGAGCGGCTGCGCAGCAGACAGCTGTTCGACGGCGATTACCTCGGTAGGCAATCCCCTCATCTGGTGGGCAGCGGCCCTCGCACTCCTGGTGGTCCTCTTTTACTGGGCGGGCCGGCGGGACTGGCGTGCCGGTGCCGTGCTGTCCGGAGTGGCTGCCGGTTACCTGCCCTGGTTCGCCTATCCTGAACGGACCACGTTCTTCTTCTATGCGGTGTCCTTCGAGCCGTTCCTCGTTCTCGCCCTGGTGTATGTGCTTGGCCTGGTCCTGGGCCGGCCCACGGACAGCCTGCAGCGGCGGCGCACCGGACTGTTGATTGTCTGCTGCTTCGCTGCCGGGGTCCTGGCACTCTCGGCATACTTCCTGCCGGTCTGGACGGCGGAAACCATCCCGTATTCTGACTGGCGGCTGCGTATGTGGATGCCCAGCTGGATTTAGTCTCAATACCCATGTGCTCAGTGCACAGAAAGAGAGGAATAAGTGCGCGAGTCCGCCACTGACCTCCTGGTTAGCCTTCCCGAAGATTCGAATGTTACGGATCTTCTGCTCCAGATGCATCGAAAAGATCCCTCCCGCGTCCTGTACGCAGTCAAGAACGGCAGCAGTTGGGAAGACATCACTGCCGCCCGGTTCCTCGGGGAAGTCACCCGGCTGGCCAAGGGCCTGATCGGATCCGGTGTCCGCCCCGGAGACAGCGTCGCCGTGATGTCCCGGACCTCCTACGAATGGACCGTGGCGGACATGGCCAACTGGTTCGCCGGCGCCGTCACCATCCCGATCTATGAAACCTCCTCGCCGTCCCAGGTCGAGTGGATCCTCAAGGATTCCGGTGCCCGTTCCGTGTTCGTGGAGGACGAACGCAAAGCCGCCGTCGTGCTCGCGGCCGCATCCGCCCTGGACGGGGAGTTTTCGCTTTGGATGATGAACGACGGCGACGGCGCCGACACGTTCACCGCCCTTGCCGCCGCCGGAAGCAGTGTCAGCGACGACACGCTGGAGGCAGCCCGCAGCACCGCAAACCTCAGTGACACCGCCTCCATGGTGTACACCTCCGGCACCACCGGACGGCCCAAGGGCTGCGAGATCACGCACGGCAACTTCGCCCTCTTCGGCGTCAACATCCGCGAAGTGCTGCCGGAGATGCTCAAGGCTCCGAACCCCACCACGCTGATGTTCCTGCCGCTGGCACATGTGCTCGCCCGCGCCGTCCAGGTCGGCTGCCTGCACGCCGGCGTCAAGGTTGGCCATTCACGCAGCGCCTCCGACCTGATGGCGGATCTGAAGACCTTCTCTCCCACCTTCCTGCTGGCGGTGCCGCGGATCTTCGAGAAGATCTACAGCGGCGCCCAGGCGCAGGCCGAGGCCGCAGGAAAGGGCAAGGCGTTTACTGCCGCCGCCGAGGTGGCTGTTGCCTACTCGGAGGCACAGGACTCGGCCGCCCGCGGCGGCCGCGGCCCGTCAGTGGCGCTGGCACTCAAGCACAAGCTCTTCGAACAGCTCTTCTACCCGAAGGTACGCGCGGTCCTTGGCGGAAACGCCGCCTTCGCCATCTCCGGCGCCAGCGCACTGAGCCCGATGCTCGCGCACTTCTTCCGCGGCTGCGGCGTCACGGTCCTGGAGGGCTACGGACTGACCGAAACCACCGCCCCGGCGAGCGTCAACCAGGTTTCCCGCACACGGGTGGGCTCGGTGGGCCTGCCCATGCCGGGCACCACCATCCGGATTGCCGACGACGGCGAGGTCCTGGTCCGCGGAGCCGTGGTCTTCAAGGGCTACCACCGCAATCCCGAAGCAACCGCGGACGCCTTCGAGGGCGAGTGGTTCAAGACCGGCGACGTAGGAATCCTCGATGATGACGGTTTCCTGCGGATCACCGGCCGCAAGAAGGATCTCCTGGTAACGGCCGGCGGTAAAAACGTGGCTCCCGGCCCTCTGGAGGAAAAGATCCGCGAGAACCGGCTCGTCTCGCAGGCCATTGTGGTGGGTGAAGGGCGGCCGTTCATTTCCGCCCTGATCACCCTGGATGATGAGGCCCTTGCTGCGTGGAGCCGTGAGAACGGCGCTCCGGACGGGGTCCCCGCCGATGATCCCCGGGTGCAGCAGCTGCTGCAGGAATCCGTGGACGCCGCCAACGCGACGGTCTCCCGGGCGGAGCAGATCCGCAGGTTCAGCGTGCTGCCCAAGGACTTCACCCTGGAATCCGGGCACCTTACCGCCACCCTGAAACTGCGCCGCAATGCAGTGATTGCGGATTACTCCGACGTGGTCGACAAGCTTTACGCGAAGTAGTCCCGGACGCAGAAATCCCCCGTACCGATTCCGGTCCGGGGGATTTCTGCGTCTCTGACCTGCGGTCGGGGCCTAGAGAGCCTCGAGGGACTCTGCGTAGCGGCGGCGGGCATCTTCCCGCGCCTGCCGCACGCGTTCCCGGCGCGCCCGGGTGGGCCAGCAGCAGACGAGTACGACGGCGCAGGTCAGCAGCACCAGCGCGGCGATGGTGATCCCGGCATCCATCCAGAACTGGGCCGGGAAGAGCCGGATCAGCGTGTCATCCAGGCGGAAGGTCCAGTTGCCGTTGGCGAAGAAGATCGTGTGCACCTGGGTGAAGAACTGCTCCCAGCCCAGGACTGCGAGGACCACCAGGGCAGCCACCAGCACCAGCGTGAGCACGGCACCGGAGAACAGGGAACGGCGGATGCCGCCCGGGCTGCGGCGGGCCAGATACAGTGCGGCGAAAAGGCTCAGGACCGCCATCACGGTGGCAGCGACGAAGGCTACTGTCAGCACCGTCTTGACGTCTGCCATGTGGCTGACCTCGCTGTCCAGGTACAGCGGTTCCCCGCCGTCTCCGACCAGATCCCCCAGATAGCGCGAGCCGCTCCAGTTCAGCAGGTAGTCCATGGCATAGGAGCCGTAGGTCATCCGGTCATCAGTGGAAAAGCCGTAACTGTCTGCCGGGAATCCGGGACGGTGGTACTCGGCCCAGAGGAACAACGGCGTCGAGACGGCGCGGATAGCCGCGGCCAGCACCATCACCGGGAAGAACACGGCAATCATGACCTGGAGGACACGCGCCAGGACGGGTTTTCCGGCCGCGGCCTTTTCCCGTTCCCGGGCACGCCGCTCAGCTTCCGCCGACGACAGTGCCGGGTCGGCGTCGGAATCCAGGTTGTTCCCGGTGCCCTCGGTGGCGGTGTCGTGGGAGTCGGTGTCTGTGTCGGCATCGGCGTCGCGGTCCGCGTCGGTGTCGCGGTCGCTCCTGCTGGAGCCGCTGACAACCGGCGTGACGGCAGTGCGGGTCCACTCGGCGGGCTCCGCCGAAGCGTCGTCGTCGTGGGCGGTGCGGACTATTTCCGTGTCCCCGTCCTGCGGCGCGTCGGAATCCTTTTCGGAATCCGTCTCGGATTCGTTCCGGCCGGCTTCATGGGCTCCGGCAGGAACCGCATGGGGCCGCTCTGCGGCGGACCCGTCCACGGCGGAAGCACCGACCGCGGTGGCCTCGGGCGTCGGCACGCGACGATCCGCGGCCACGGCGTCGTTGTCACGGTCCTCCGCGTTGTCTTCGTCCTCCGCGGTGTCACGGTCCTCCGCGGCAGAGACATAGCCGCTCAGGTCCGGCATGGTGCTGGCAGGGCGCATGGGCAGCTGGCTGCGCTGGGCGACCGACGGGTGTCCGCCCGGGACGGTTCCGGCTGCGCCGGCAGTAGCGTCGGCGCCGGAGTGTTCGGACGCGGGCAGGTCCGGAGACGCGGGGTCCGCGGGCTCCTCCGGGCTGCTGTCTTCGGCGGGCTCTTCCACGGCTTCGGGCGCGTCGCCCGCCGCGTCCGCTGTGGCCTCTGCTTCGGTCCGGCCGGGACCGGTGGAGCCGTTGAACTCGGCGTCCCAGTCCGCGTGCTCGTCCGGTCCGGCCGGTTCGGGTGAGCCGGCCGCGGAGGAACCGTGTGCGGCGGGGGCACCCTCCGGCGACGGCGCCGAAGCCTCGGTCCCGTTGGGCGGTTCCCCTCCGGCCGTCGATCGATGCGTGGGGGTTTCGTCCTGGCTAGCCACTGCTTCCTCTTTCACTTCCCTTTACTGCTCTGAGCTGGTCTTACATTCGACCCTACCGGGACAGCACCGGGTCGGGCGTACGCCACCCCGCGCAGCCGGGCTACGCAGTACGCAGCTCCACCCCGGCGTCGCGCGCCGACAGGTCACCGCGGTGCCCTGCAAGGTAGGCCCTGCGGCCGAGGATCAGCGTGTAGGCCCAGTACGCCGCCAACACGGCGAACCCGATGCCCAGCCGGAGCCAGGCCGGCAGCGGGCTGGGCGTGACGAAGCCCTCGACCAGCCCCGAAATGAACAGGACGACGACGAGGCCAAGGCCGACCGTCATGAGCGAGCGTCCCTCCTGCGCAACGGAGGTCAGTCGGGTACGCCGTCCGGGTGCAATGAACGCCCAGAAAATACGCAGCCCCGCCGCAGCGGCAATGAAAATGGACGTCAGCTCCATAAACCCGTGCGGCAGGATATAGATGAAGAAGACGTCAAGGCGGTCGTGTGCTGCCATCATCCCGGCGGTTATGCCCAGATTCACGGCGTTCTGGTAGAGCATCCACGGCACCCACACCCCGGTGATCCCGAAGACGACCGCCTGCACGGCAATCCAGGCGTTGTTGGTCCAGACCATGCCGGAGAACGAGGCAGCAGGGTTTTCGGAGTAGTAGTTGACGAAGTCTTCTTCCACGTAGCGGCGAACCTCTTCATCGGAGCCTGCCGCGGCCAGCACACCCGGCGTATTGACCGCCCAGAAGCCGGTCAGCCACACCACCAGGATGAACGCGGCGCCCACCGCCGCGGTGAGCCACCGCACGCGGTAGAAGGCTGCGGGCAGGGAATAGACAAAGAAGTTGGCCAGGTCCTCCATGAAGTTGGACCGGCTGCCGGTGAGCCGGGTCCGGGCCCGGGACAGGCGCATCGAAAGGGAAGCGGAGAGTGTCCCCTCGGGAGCCACGGACCGCACGATGGAAAGATGGGTGGAAGCGCGTTGATAGAGCCGGAGCAGTTCGTCCGCTTCCGGGCCGTCGAGACGGCGGCGGGCAACCAGCTCGTCCAGGCGTTTCCAGTCATCGCTGTGCACGGCAGTGAAGGCATCGAGGTCCACGGTTACACCCTAACGGGTCGGTACAGTGGTGCCCATCACCACGGGAGGACGTAAATGAGCAGCATTGTTACCGGCGAAGCAGTGGTCCTGGAACTCCGTCCTGCCGGCTTCGCCGCACGGATGGTCAGCGCCCTCATCGATGTCGTTGTCCAGGTCCTCGTGTTTGTCGGCCTGTTGCTGCTGGTCGCGAGGGCCGTGGAGGCGTCGGATCCGGCCCTGGCACGGGCACTGTCGCTGAGCCTGGTGGTGCTGATGTTCGTGGTGGTCCCGGCCGCGGTGGAAACGCTGACGCGCGGAAAGTCACTGGGCCGCCTGGCCATGGGCCTGCGGATAGTCCGGGACGACGGCGGTTCGGTGCGGTTCCGGCACGCCATCATCCGGTCATTCACCGCGGTTCTCGAGATCTACATGCTGGCCGGTTCGCTGGCCTTTATGGTGGCGCTGTTCAACAGCAAGTCCAAACGCCTCGGGGACCTCCTGGCGGGCACCTACGCCCTCCGGGACCGCGTGGTTGCACCCCTGCCGCAGCTGGTGGAGGCACCGCCCGAGCTTGCCGGCTGGGCGGACCTCGCAGACATGGGGCGCCTGCCGGACGGGCTTGCCCGACGCATCTCCCGCTTCCTGGCACAGAGTGACCGGATGACCGGTTCGGCGAGGACGGTGCTTGCCGCCGAACTTGCAGGGGAAACCACTGCCCATGTATCCCCGCAGCCGCCGCCCGGGACGCACCCGGAGGCCTACCTCCGGGCCGTCGTCGCCGAACGCCGGGACCGCGACTATGTCCGGCTGGACCGCCAGCGGCAGCAGTCCGGGGAACTGGGCGAGCGCCTGCACCGCATGCCGTTCAGCGACTAGGCAGCGGACCTGCCGGATCCACTCAGTACCGGTAATGCTCCGGCTTAAAGGGCCCGGCAACGTCCACGCCGAGGTAGTCAGCCTGGGCCTTGGTCAGCTCGGTCAGTTCGACGCCGAGGGCCGTCAGATGCAGGCGCGCCACCTTCTCATCGAGCACCTTGGGCAGCACATACACCCGGTTCGCGTATTCCGGGCTGCCGTCCGCCTTGGCCTGCCCATGCTTGGTGAAGAGTTCAATCTGCGCGATGGTCTGGTTCGCGAAGGAATTGCTCATAACGAAGGACGGGTGCCCGGTGGCGTTGCCCAGGTTCAGCAGGCGCCCCTCGGAGAGCACAATGATGCTGCGCTGTGCGTCGGTGCCTTCATCGAACACCCATTCATGCACCTGCGGCTTGATCTCGACCTTCCGGATGCCGGGGACCCGGGCCAGTCCGGCCATGTCGATCTCGTTGTCGAAGTGCCCGACGTTGCCCACGATCGCCTGGTGCTTCATCGCAGCCATGTGCCGGGCCATGATGATGTCCTTGTTGCCCGTGGTGGTGATGAAGATGTCGCCCTGCTCCACCACGGATTCCAGCTTCGCCACCTGGTAGCCGTCCATCGCTGCCTGCAGGGCGCAGATCGGGTCGATTTCCGTCACGATCACCCGGGCGCCCTGCCCTCGGAGTGCTTCCGCGGCACCCTTGCCGACGTCGCCGTAGCCGCAGACCACGGCCACCTTTCCGCCGATCAGGGTGTCGGTGGCCCGGTTCAGGCCGTCCGGAAGGGAATGGCGGATGCCGTACTTGTTGTCGAACTTGGACTTGGTGACGGAATCATTGACGTTGATGGCCGGGAAAAGCAGCCTGCCCTCGGCGGCCAGCTGGTACAGCCGCAGGACGCCGGTGGTGGTTTCCTCCGTGACGCCGCGGATGCCTGAGGCTATTGCGGTCCACTTCCCGGGATGTTCGGCCAGGCTGCGGCGGAGGCGGTCGAGGATCACGGTGAACTCGTAGGAGTAGCCCTCGTCGTCGTCCTGCGGGTTTTCCGGAACAAACCCGGCGGCTTCGAATTCCACCCCCTTGTGCAGCAGCAGGGTGGCGTCGCCGCCGTCGTCCAGGATCATGTTCGGGCCGCCGGAGCCCTCGGGCCAGGTCAGGATCTGCTCGGCAGTCCACCAGTAATCCTCGAGCGACTCGTTCTTCCAGGCGAAAACGGGAACACCGGCAGGCTCCTCCACGGTTCCGCTGCCCACGACCACCGCTGCGGCGGCTTCATCCTGGGTGGAGAAGATGTTGCAGGACGCCCAGCGGACTTCCGCGCCCAGGGCCGTCAGCGTCTCGATCAGCACGGCCGTCTGCACGGTCATGTGCAGGGATCCGGCGATCCGCGCGCCGGCGAGCGGCCGGCTCGGCCCGTACTCCCGCCTCAGCGCCATCAGGCCCGGCATTTCGTGTTCAGCCAGGCGGATCTGGTGACGGCCGGCTTCGGCGAGGGAAAGGTCGGCTACTTTGAAGTCAATGCTCACGCTGGAATCCTCACGGGTTCGCGGCGGGACCGGGCTGGGTTTAGCCCTCCTGCCGAGGTTCGGCGGCCTTCAGCAGAACGGGAATTCCTTCCTCCAGGCGGTACCGTACCGGCATTCCGTCTGCGCCGGGAACGGACGACACGAGTTCGTCACCGTCCTCGACGAGGGCGGATCCGGTGACGGGGCAACGCAGGACGGCGAGGAGTCCGGCTGTCAGTCTGGCCATTGATACAGCACTTCCTTGAAAATCGGGTGCCGCGGTGAGCGGCACATCACAGCCAAGCCTAACGCCTGGACGCCGCCCGGGGAGGGCTGCCTAATTCTGCTCGCGCAGGACCTTAAGGTGTGCCTTGCGGGTCCCGGGGGTTTCGGCCGGCCGCTCCAGGGCATGTTTAGTGTTGCGCTGAGGTTCCCGGCCGTCCTCGTCCGGTGCCTTCGCGGCCTTTTCACGGACTGCATCCACAAGGGCCGAGAGCTCGTCGCGGCCAGGTGTCCGGGGCCGGCCCTCAAGGTTCAGGCGGACAAGCTCCCATCCCAGCGGTGCAGTGAGCCGGGCGGAGTGCTCCGCGCACAAGTCGTAGCAGTGCGGCTCGGCATAGGTGGCCAACGGGCCCAACACCGCGGTGGAATCGGAATATACATAGGTCAGCGTAGCGACCGCCGGATGGCGGCAGGCTGACCGGGAGCACTGGCGTAAGGATTCCACGGAGATTCACTTTACCCGTTTGTGCGCAGGCTCCCGCGCAGGCGCGCCGGAACCGCTGCCGGCGTCCGCGCGGCTGGTCCGGCTGCGGTGGTTATAAAAAGGGGGTCCCGGGGCCCGGGGCCAGCGGTTAGAGTTTCTTACATGTCTCAGGGATCCTCGTTCCGGGTGGGCCTCGACGGTGAATCGAGTGCCGCAGCCGCCTCCTCCCCCGGCGCGCCCGCCCGGTCCTTCCGGCAGCGCCGGCGCAACCGGCACGGCCGCGGCCTGCGCGGGGACGTCATCCCGCCGCATCTGGCCGGTGCACGCACACGCGCCGAACGGTTCGACGAGTGGGTCCTCGAATCCGCCCAGCGGCTGGAACGGCTCTGGGGCGACCGGATCCAGACCTACCAGTTTGTGGTGGAGGAGATTCCTCCGGGGCTCGAGGAGCTGGCACGCTCCGGCGGGCCCATTCCGCTGGGCGCCGGCGCGGCGGCGTCTCCGAACCGGCCTGCGGTCATCACCATTTACCGGCACGCCGTCGAAACCGCTGCACGCTCGCTGGTCCCCGTGAGCGAGCTGGTGCACGACGTCATCGTGGAGCAGCTGGCCGTGCTGATGGGCATGGATCCGGAAACCGTGGATCCCGCGTACGGCAGGTTCCGGCCGCTGTAGGGGCTAGTAGCCCACACCCACCTGCACCCGGCTGCCGCCCACGGTGCCTCGGGGCAGGACCATAACACTGATTCCTGTGTCTCCCGTAGTGATGACCTGCGCCCCGTAGACCGGGGATCCGGTGGCACTGACCAGGACCGCGGCGGCGGAACCGCCCAGGTCGCCCGGCCGGACGGCGGTGGTGGTGCCGGCGACCAGCGGCACTGTCTTCTCCGCCAGGAGGGCGCCGTCGGCCGACACCGCGGCGAGGCGCACCTCGGCGGGCCCGCCCGGCGCCGTAAAGGACAACGTGGTGTCCGCCGACGGCAGTACCGCCAGATGCTCACTGCCCAGGCGTTCGCCCGCAGGAGCGACGGCGAGGTCGGTCCCGGCCTTGGCATCGGAGCCGCGGCTGAACACCGCCGCGGCAGCCACGGCGACGTCGGATGAAATATCCAGCGTGTAGGTACCTTCGGGCAGCGTATCCAGCGGCAGGCGGGTCACCGTGCCGGCCGCTGCGTTGTAGCTTCCCCCGCCTTCCAGGACGGCTTCGCCCTTGCTGCCGAAGACACGGACATTCACGACGGCGTCACTGGCTCCCGGAACGGCTATCTGCAGCGACGGGGTGACCGAGGCATACCCTTCCTCCTTCGCCAGCGTGCGCGTTGCCTCCGGGTTCTGGATGCTGACCCCGCTGACAATCTGGGCCGGGCCGGGCGCTGCGGTGGGCTGGATCAGCTCCACGCCGCCGGGCGTCAGTCCGCGCAGCTGGTTCTGCGAAATCACTGCTGCCACCGGCCCGCCGGAACTACGCACCCGTACGGCCAGGGATTCCTGGTTTGCTGCCAGGCCGGCCAGGACCACGGACCTGGTTTCACCCGGCGCTACGGCGATGCCGCTGCTGCCCGGGCCTTCCACGGGGCCGGACGCACCGTAAAGTTCCAGGTCGACGTCGGCCGCGGTCTGTGACGGGTTGGTCAACTGCAGCACCGCAGTGGCACCGACATTGGTACGGGCCCCGACCAGCCACAGGTCATTGGCCGGCGCCTGGCAGTTGGCCGCGGTTACGCCGGCCAGGTCGCCGTCAGCAGCGGTATAGGTCATGGCGGCACCGGCGGTGACCTGCAGGTCACCGGCAGGCTCCGCGCTCAGGAGCGACGCCGCGGACACCGGCTGGTCGCGCACGACGCCGGCGGTCCGGGCCCCGGCGAGCGGCACGTCCGTACCGCCGCCGACGGCCTTCAGGACGGAACCGTCCGTGACGAACGACAGTTCGGCAGGCGGAGGCGTGTTTCCCGCAGTGGCCAGGACGACGGCGCTCACAACGGATTTGGCCGAGGTCGACTCGGCGCTGAACTCGGCGTCGGTGCCGGCCACGTTTCCGGAGAGCAGGCGCGGCGGCTGCGGGCAGACACCGGTCAGCGGCCCGGCGGGCACCTCCGCGTAGGGGACGTCGACGGCGCCGCCGGACGTTCCGGTGCCCACGATCGTGGTGCCCGCCACCAGGGCACCTGTGCCCGCCAGGAGCAGGATGCCCCCGGCCCAGCGCCCGGCGGTCCGTACCCCGCCGGTTTTCGCCCGGCGGGCTGCGGCCGTGCCGGCAGGAGCAGTCGCCGGTTCGGACCCGTGCTGGGCCTCCCCCGGTTCGCTGCCCGTTGTTTTCCTGCTCATGGCTGGCTTCCTTCCGGTGACCGGGTTGCCCCGCGCGGGCCTGCACCGGAGGGTACGGGCAAGTGCTTCTGCGCCGGCGCCATGTGCTCCGCGGAACGGGGCGCCGGGCCGGCAGCGGGCTGCGGTTCGGTAACCGGCGCCTGCGGTTCGTGCGATGCCCGCTTGCCGGGGAGGCGTACCGTACGGCCGTTCGGCGTCGGCAGTGCCAGCAGCACTGTCAGGCCAAACACCAGGATCTGCAGGGTCTCAAGCCAGGGCGTGGCAGCACTGACGTAGCCCACGTGCAGCTCGCCGCCTTCCGCGGGAAGCTCGAAGGCCTGCGCCCATTCCTCGTCTGCGGCGGTCAGCGGCCGGCCGTCCAGGGTGGCTTGCCAGCCGGCATCGGCACGTTCGGCCAGGACAAGCCGCCGCCCTTCGGCACCGGCCGGAATGGAGGTGCTGACGCCTTCGATGCGGGACGGGACCGCGGCGGCAGTGCTGCCATCCGCATTGACGATGCGGACCCTGGCACCAACCCCGGACGGAGTTTCCGTCCCGGCGGCACTCAACGGTCCGCTTACGCGCCAAAGCCACCCGGACCCGGTCTGCCCTACTGCGGACAGCCCGGGGACGGAATCCATCCGTCCGGCCAGCAGCTCAGCGGCCGTGTCCGACTCCTGAAGCACCACGAAGGCGACACCAAGGCGGGCAAGGTCCGGCCGCGGATCCACCCCCGTGCCGGCCGTTATGACGGCAACCGCGCGGCGGAGGTCTGCGGTCGCCTGGTCGTCGGCGGCCAGGCGTTCAGCGCCGGGAGTGCCCTGGACGCTACGCGCAGCGTAAATGGTGGACAGCTGTTCAAGCGTTGTTCCGCCGCCCCGCATGAGCGAGGCGGAGACCCTGCCCTCGGGGTCAACGCGGAGCACCAGGCTTCGTGACTGTGTCCCGTCGCTGCCGGCATCGGCTGCCGTTGCGGGCAGGCTGCGGTCCTCCGCGGCCTGAACAGTGTTGTCGGTTCCGGGCAGGATGGCGGCAGCGGCGTCCCGTGTCTGTGTCCCGGGGAAACCGGTGCCCGTGAACTGCGGGACCACCCAGAGACCCAGGTTCGCTGCGGGACCTACGGCCAGCACCGTGCCCAGAGCGACGGCCAGGAGACGGTTGCTGCGGACCGCCGCGCGGCGGCGCGTCCCGGAAAGGAGGCTGCCGGCGGTTGCCAGGGCCGGGCAGAGCAGCAGCAGCACGGTGGCGGAGACCAGCGGGCCGGTGAACGCGGTCACCACGGCATCCGGGGCTGCGGCGGTTCCCAGGTAGGAGGCGGCGGCGTTCAGGGTCAGGGCGGTCAGGATCAGCAGCCAGCTCAGCCGTGCCAGCGCGGCGGACCGGGGCCGGAACAGGGCAAGGGCGGCCAGGACTGCCACGGGAGCGCCGATGACCAGGGCCAGGACCAGAGGCCAGGGGCCGCTCGGAAGGAGTCCGCCCAGGGTGCCGGACGGATCAAAGGCCAGCGGATAGCCGAGCAGCTGCTGCCAGGCCTCGGACCGGACAAACGCCAGCGGCATGCCGGGATCCGCCAGGACGGCACGGAGGTTCGGCGCCGCGGAGAGGACCTGCGGGAGCAGGAGGACGGCGGCGGGCAGCAGCGACCACCACAGGGTCTTCGCGCGGCGGCGCATCCCCGCGGTCAGGAGGATCACGGCGACGGCGGCCAGCACGAATACCAGCGGCGCGGCAGCGCTGACGGCGGCCAGGAGAAGCCCTGCGGTGGCTGCGGCAGTCCAGGACGCAGTCCCGGCAGGCGGTGACGTCCGCCGGGGAGCACCCGCACCCACGGCGCGGGCCATGGCGAGCACCGTCAGGGGAAGAAGGAGGTGGACCAGCAGGGCTCCGAGGCGCCCGCTGCCCAGGGCTACCTGGAATGCGGGAACAGCCGCCCAGAACATGGCAGCCCAGAAGCGCAGCCCGCGGTGTCCGGTGAAGGCACCGGCCGCAAACCATGCACTCAGCCCGGCCAGGGGCAGAGCCAGCAGCAGCAGGACCAGCACGGCGGCATTGCCGTTGCCGAATCCGGCAACAGCCAGCAGGGTGAGGACATAGTTGAAGGGGTCGCCGTGGGCGGGGGCGCCGGAGCCGAGCTGTGCCCACCAGCCGGTTGCCGCCGCCCAGATGTCCCCTATCCGCTGCCCCAGGGGCAGCAGCGCCCCGCCGGCAGCGGCGGAGGCGCCGAAGAGCCGGTGCAGGCCGGCGAGCGATAATGCTGTCAGCAGCAGGGCAGCCGCAAGGGCGCCAAGCCCCGCCGGGGCACGGCCCGGACCTTCCAAAGCGGCGAAGTCATCGGTGGTGTCTCCGCTGGGAACGTCTTCGGCGCTGCCCGGTTCGGCTGCGTACGGAGACGCATCCCGTAGGGAGGTCCGCCGGTGCTCCCGGACCTCCCTGCTGCCGCTGCGCAGGGCGTTGACCGCGCTGCGCGGGCGCCGCCTGCTCGCGGCGGCACGTCGCCGCGAGCGGTACAGGTCCACCGGGCGCAGGACGGCGGCTGTACTGGTGAGCAGCGAGGACACTGCATATCCGGGGTCCTTGGCCAGCATCCCGAGAAAGAAGCGGCCGATGCCGCCCAGGACAGCACCCACTGCCAGGAACGGGACCTGCCATAAAGGGGCGTGCTTGAGCCGCAGGAAAATCTCCGCACGTCGAGCGGCGGACGCGGAGGCGGCCGGGTTGGGACGGCTGCCCGCATGGCGCATGCGTGCTGCCGGAACCACCACCACCCGGTTTCCGGCCAGCCGGTTCCGCCAGCAGAGGTCAACGTCGTCTCCGCTTCCGGGCAGGGCGGGATCGAAGCCACCCAGCAGGTCCCAGGCGTCGCGGCGGACCAGCATGCCGGCGGAGTTCACGGCAAAGATGTCGCTGCGGGAGTCGTACTGGCCCTGATCCAGCTCATCGGCGTCGATCAGGGTCTGCCGTTCGGCCCATTTGTTGATGCTGACGCCTACATCCACCAGGAGGCGGTCGTTATTCCATTCCACCTGCTTGGCACCGGCAATGGTCACGGAGGGAGCCCGTTCAACAGCGAGGAGCAGCTCGTGCAGCGCATCGGGATCCGGAGCCGAATCATCGTGCAGCAGCCAGATCCATTCCTGTACGGTTCCTCCGCCGTCGCCCTCGCCGCCTTCGGGGGCATCACCGGTGCGCCTGCCGGCGGGGAGTTCGGCGAGGCCGGCCTTCACTGCTGCACCGAATCCGCCTTTCGCGGGCGCGGCGATGACCGGGCTCCCCACCGGCAGGCCCAGCTGCAGCAGTGAGGCACTGGCATCAGTGGAACCGGCGTCTACGCCTATGTAGAAGTCCGCCGGCCGGGTCTGGGCTCTCAGCGCGGAAAGGGTTTCGGGCAGATAAGCCGCACCGTTGTGGGCTACTACTACGGCACAGACATGGACTTGCGAATGAATTAGACTGCCTGCTTCCGAAGCCGGCGGCGTTCGCGCTCGGACAGTCCGCCCCAGATCCCGAACCGCTCGTCATTGGCCAGTGCATATTCCAGGCACTGCGAGCGGACGTTGCAGGCCGCGCAGACCTTTTTGGCGTCCCTGGTGGAGCCGCCCTTTTCCGGGAAAAACGCTTCGGGATCGGTCTGCGCACAGAGGGCATCCGCCTGCCACCCCAGTTCGCCTTCGTCTGCGTAGTCCTGGCCCAGGCCGGGCAGCCCGATCCAGACGGGCCGGCTGTCGGACTCGGCCGGCGCCTGGAACAACGAGACGGGCGGGTCCAGCACCAGGTCCTCTTCGGCGGGAGCCTCCGCCAGGGCCTCATGCGCCGCGAGGAAAACAGTGGCCTGGTCCTCGAGGGAACCGGCCGTTTCCCGGCGGTAGCGCTCGGCAGCAGCCGGGTCTGCAGGATCCACGTACCAGTCGACGGGGACACCCCTTGAGCCGTAACTGGCCGAAGCCTGCTCGGCGATGACGGTACTGTCCTGCGTTTCTTCTGCCTGCCCCATGGAGTCCTCCCGGTGTTGCTGCTCCAGCGGCGGCTGTGTGGTGGAGCCGACAGGGCCTGGGCCCTGCGGGTCCTCCCATATGGCTGGAACAAATCCGATACCTAATTACACGCGTGTAATACGGCTCCGTCAAGCTGTTCAGGCATCCTATAGAGTTCAATCGACGGATGCGGGGAACGCCACGCCCGGGATTCTGCTCATTTGCCCGGCGCGTCGCAGGTCACATTGGTTCCGGGTTCCGGAAATCCGATGATCCGGCGCCTTGTGCGTCCCCTCCGTTACGTAAGGCCGGGGCATCCCCGCGGCCCGCAGGAACCAACGAAAGAGGGCTTTTTCCATGACCATGTCTGCTGTCGGCACCCTACTGTCCGGGCTGCGTACGCACCAGGCCACTTCCCCTGCCCTGATCTGGTACGGCGAAGGCGGCGAGCGCATCGAGCTTTCAGGAAAGGTGCTGGACAACTGGGTGGCCAAGACCTCGAACTTCCTCGTCGACGAACTCGATGCCGAGCCGGGCCTGCGCCTGAGGCTCGACCTGCCCGTCCATTGGAAGACACTGGTGTGGGTCCTGGCCGCCTGGCAGACCGGCTGCACCGTGATCCTCGGCTCACCGAATGAAAGCGGGCCGGCCGACGTCACTGTGACGGCGGCTCCGGAGAGCGGCGCCGCAGGCACCGTCGTCGCGGTTGCGCTGGGCGCGCTGGAGCTGGCGTTCGGCGCGGACCTGCCGTCCGGCGTCGTCGACTATGCCGCAGAGGTGCGCTCCTACGCCGACACGTATCTGGAGGGCAGCCAGCCCGACGCCGGCCAGCCCGCCCTGGCGGCCGCGGCCGCAACGGACGCGCGCAGGCTCAGCGGAACCGTCTCGTACGGAGACCTCGGAGACCTGTTCGAACCCGGAGGCGGCAACGCTGAAGTACTGCTGGCTGCGGGCACGGACCTGCCGCTCATCCTGGAAGGAGCGGTGGCTGCCTGGGCTTCGGGCGGCGCCGTTGTGCTGACGGCGCCCTCAGTGAAGCCGGACGAGCGCGTGCTGGCGTCGGAGCGGGTTACGAAGCGCTTGGAGGCTTAGCCGCACCGTAGTGGTGGGCATGGCCGGGCTGGACCGCGGGCTCGTCGAGCAGCTCGTGGTCCTGCTCAAAGCCGGGTTCCTGGTCCAGCTCGGCGTTGAAGACCCAGAACCGGTACGCAAAGAACCGGAGAACGGTGGCGACGGCGATGCCCAGCACACCGGCGAGGAACAGCATGTTCTTGTCCTCGATACCCATCGGGTAGCGGGCAACCCAGGTGAAACCGGTGGAAATAACGATGCCCACGCCGTTGATGAGGATGAACAGTCCCAGTTCCCTGCCGACGTTGTCCACACTGCGGCGGCGGCGGAAAGTCCAATAGCGGTTGGCAACCCAGGACACCATGGTGGCGACGACGGCCCCCACAAAGCGCGCCTTGACCTCGCTGCCGGACATTGGTCCGTGCATCAGGTAGAGGGTAAGGCCGTTGTCGACGACGAACGCCACGGCACCGACGGTGCCGAACTTGGCAACCTCGCGCCAAAAAAGGGACACAAGGCCCCGAAGCCGATCTGACAGCGATGTATTCATGACCCTCCGAGGCCCATCCACGGCAGCACTTGCGGAAAACCCCGGAAAGAGTAGACGACTGCCCGTACCCGCCGCGCGGACGCACGGCGGTCAACTGTCGATATTACCGCCCCTTTATGGGAGTTTCCCGGGGTACTGGACGAACGCGGGGCCGCCGGACGGGAATTGAAACCCTTTTCGGTACGCTTAAGGCGTGGATTTCCCAATTATCGGCGTGATAGGCGGCGGCCAGCTCGCCCGGATGATGGCCCCGGCGGCCACAGCCCTCGGATTTGAGCTGCGCGTGCTCGCCGAGGGCCCCGAGGTGTCCGCTGTGGCGGCCGTGGCCAATGCCACAGTGGGTGATTACCGAAACTTCTCCGATCTGGCGGATTTCGCCGCCGAAGTGGACGTTGTGACGTTTGACCATGAGCATGTGCCCGGTGAGCATCTGCGGGCCCTTGTGGAGAAGGGCATCAATGTCCAGCCCGGCCCTGCCGCGCTGATCCATGCCCAGGACAAACTGGTCATGCGCGCCGCCGTGGACCGTCTGGGACTGCCCAATCCGCGCTGGGCCGAGGTGTTCGACTCCGGGGAGCTGGTGTCCTTCGGCAGTTCCACCGGATGGCCGGTGATCCTGAAGACGCCGCGCGGCGGCTACGACGGGAAGGGCGTCCGCATTGTGGCCGACGCCGAGGCTGCCCTGGACTGCGCCGACTGGTTCGGTTCCGGCCCGCTGCTGGCGGAGGAGAAAGTACCGTTCCGCCGGGAATTGTCCGCCCTCGTGGCCCGCACTCCCAGTGGGGAGAGCAGGGCATGGCCGATTGTCGAATCCATCCAGGTCGACGGCGTCTGCGACGAGGTCCTTGCCCCCGCACCTGACCTGGACCCTGCCGTCGCGGAGGCGGCCGCGGCCGCGGCACTGCGCCTGGCCGGGGAACTGGACGTCACCGGCGTGATGGCGGTTGAACTCTTCGAGACCCCCGGACGCGGTCCGGGATTCCTGATCAATGAACTGGCGATGCGGCCGCACAATTCCGGTCACTGGACCATGGACGGATCCGTGACCGGACAGTTCGAGCAGCATCTGCGGGCGGTCCTGGACCTCCCGCTCGGCGCAACCTCCCTCCTGGGCGGCGCTGCCGTGATGAAAAACTTCCTCGGCGGGGGCAACAGCGACCTGTTTGCGGCCTATCCCCTGGCCCTGGCTGCCGAACCCGCCGCCAAGGTCCACACCTACGGCAAATCCGTACGGCCGGGACGTAAGATCGGCCATGTTAATGCCGTGGGTTCCGCCGACGACATCCCCGCCCTCCGCCGCAGTGCCGGTCGGGCAGCTGCCATCATCCGTGACGGCCGCGACCCCCTGAAGGAGAACTGAACGATGCCCCACCGTGCCACCACGCCGCTGGTAGGCGTCGTTATGGGTTCAGACTCCGATTGGCCGGTCATGGACGCAGCCGCGGCGGCGCTGGCCGAATTCGACATCCCCTATGAGGCCGACGTCGTCTCGGCCCACCGGATGCCCGCTGACATGCTGGAGTACGGCCGGGACGCCCACCGGCGCGGACTGCGCGTCATCATTGCCGGAGCAGGCGGTGCTGCGCACCTGCCAGGCATGCTGGCCGCTGTGACGCCGCTTCCCGTGATCGGAGTTCCCGTGCCGCTGAAGTACCTGGACGGCATGGACTCGCTGCTCTCCATCGTCCAGATGCCCGCCGGGGTCCCGGTGGCGACCGTGTCCATCGGAGGTGCCAGGAACGCCGGGCTGCTGGCCGTCCGGATGCTCGCCGCGGGTACGGACCCCCTTGCCGCCCGGCTGCAGCAGCAGCTCATCGAATTTGCCGGGGGCCTGCGCCAGTCCGCCATGGCCAAGGGCGCCGCGCTGCGCACTTCCCTGGCCGGAACGGACTAGCCGCCATGAGCCAGCAATCCTCCGGCAACAGCTCCTACACGGATCCCGTCCGGTATCCCCAGACCGCCGCACCGGCTGTCCGGACCAAACGCGCCTTCATCCTCCTGCTGCTCACCCTGGTGCTTCCCGGATCAGCACAGGTGGTCGCCGGCGACCGGCGCCTCGGCAGACGAGCTCTGGTGGTCACGTTCACCGTCTGGGCCGTGGCTGTTGCTGCCATCGTGCTGGCGGTCACCAACCGTGCGCTGCTGATCAACATCCTGGCCCACGGCTGGGCGTCGTTCCTCATCATGGTTATCCTGACGGTCCTCGCCGTAGGCTGGGGGCTGCTGTTCCTGAACACCCTGCGCATCATCCGCCCTCCCCTGCTCCCGCGCAATGTCCGGCCCCTGGTGGCCGCCTGTCTTGCCCTGCTGATGATCGCCACCAGCGGCAGCCTCGCCTACGGTGCGTATCTGCTGAACGTCAGCCGGCAGACCTTCGGCTCGATTTTCTCCTCGGGACCGTCCCTGGATCCCGTGGACGGCCGCTACAACTTCCTGCTGATGGGCGGCGACGCCGGCGAAGACCGCACCGGCCTGCGTCCGGACAGCATCTCCATGATCAGCATCGACGCCAAGACCGGCAAACCGGTGACCTTCAGCATCCCCCGCAACTTCCAGAACGCCCAGTTCCCCGCCGATTCCCCGCTCTACGAGGTGTACCCCGACGGCTACAACTGCGGCGACGAATGCATCATCAACAGCCTTTACCAGACGGTGACGGAGAACTACGCCGATCTGTACCCCGGATCCGACGATCCGGGGGCCGAAGCCATGATGGACGCCGTCAGCGGCACCCTGGGGCTTGAGGTGCAGGCCTACGTGATTGTGGACATGCGCGGCTTTGAGCAGCTGGTCGATGCCATGGGCGGCGTTACCGTCAATTCCGGCGGCTGGGTACCCATCACCGCCGGGGAGATCCCCGGCACCAACCGGCACTACCCGCCGGACGGCTGGATTCCCCCGGGAACCCAGACCCTCGACGGCTATCACGCGCTTTGGTATGCCCGCTCACGCGAGTTCGTCACCGATTACCACCGGATCGCCCGCCAGCAGTGCGTCCAGCAGGCCATGATTAAGCAGATGGACCCGGCGACCCTCCTCACCCGCTTCCAGGCAATTGCCTCAGCCGGCGAAGAGATAGTGGAAACCGACCTGCCGCAGGACCAGCTGGGCAGCTTCGTTGACCTGGCGCTGAAGGCAAAGGGCCAGCCCATGGAGCGCATGACCATCGGCCCGCCGGACTTCGGCTCGGCAGCAGACAACTTCGTTACCTATCCGGACTTCGACCTGATCCGCTCCCGGGTTCAGGAGTTCCTGACCGGAACCGAGGCCGAACCGGCCCCCGCCCCGGCCGAAGAACCCGCCCCCGCCGAAGAAGCAGCCCCTGCCGAAGAAGCCGCGCCGGAAGCAGCCCCTGCCGAAGCCGCGCCGGATGCGGGCACGGACGGTGAAGCAGCAGACGGAACCGCGATCAGCGAGGTTCCGCAGGAGGAAACCGAGATCACGGTGGAGTATCTGCAGTACCTTGCCGAGATCGGCGACGACGCGACCCTCGGCGCGCTCCTGAACAACAACGGCGAATGCAGCGCGGGTTAATCCGGACTGTTTTCCCTCTCCCCTGACTCCCCGACCCGAAAGAGGCCCGTGTACCTGCTTCGGAACACCCTTCGCCCCTACGCCTGGGGTTCCACCACGGCGATCGCTGAACTATTCGGCCGCGAACCCTCCGGAGAGCCCGAGGCGGAGCTGTGGATCGGTGCGCATCCGGGGGCGCCCTCCGCCCTGGTGCCGCCCGTGGACGGCAGCGAGACGCTCGATGAGCTGATTGCCGCCGATCCCGTGCGGATGCTCGGTGCCGACACCGCCGCCCGGTTCGGACCCGAGTTGCCGTTCCTGGCGAAGATCCTGGCGGCCGGGGCTCCCCTCTCGCTGCAGGTCCACCCCACGCCCGAGCAGGCGCGTGCGGGCTACGCCGCGGAAGAGGAGGCCGGCATTGACCGCGGCGCACGGGAACGCAATTACAAGGACGAGCATCATAAACCGGAGATGATCTTCGCACTGGCGCCCTTTGAGGCACTGTGCGGGTTCCGGAACCCGGACGAGGCTGCGGGCCTTTTCCGCGCCGTGAAGGCAGCGGTCGCCGCGTCCGGCCGAGAGGTGCCCGAGCTGCTGGAATGGATCGTGGCGGAGCTGTCCTCCGGGCATCCCGCGCCCGACCGGCTGGAGTCAGTCTTCAGCACCCTGATCAACGACGGGGAAGCGGTGCGCGGGGCCGCCGAAACCGCCGCTGCTGCTGCAGGGGCGGCGGGCTCCGACGGCCCTTACGGCCGCGAACTGGCCACCCTGGCCGAGCTGAACGGCTATTACCCGGGCGATCCCGGCGTCCTGATTTCCCTGCTGCTCAACCGTGTCTCCCTGCAGCCCGGGGACGCCGTCTACCTGCCCGCCGGCAACGTCCACGCCTACCTCAGCGGACTGGGCGTGGAAGTCATGGCGGCCTCCGACAACGTCCTGCGCGGCGGGCTGACGCCCAAGCACATTGACGTGCCCGAGCTGTTGAAGACCGTGGATTTCCGTCCCCTGGGCATCCCGTACCTGTCCGCCGACGACGCCGGGCCGGGACAGCAGGTGTTCCGTCCGCCCTTCGAGGAGTTCTCGCTCCAGCGCCTGGAACTGGCACAGGGCCCCGCAGGCACCCCCGGGGATTCCCTCCCGTCCGAGGTGCCGGTGCTGCAGAACGGGCCGGCCGTGGTCATCGCAGTGCGGGGCACCGCCGTCCTGTCCTCCCCCGCCGGCAGCCTGGCGCTGGAGGCCGGGCAGAGTGCCTTCATTCCGGCGGCCGACGCCCCCGTCACGGCCCGGCTCGCCGCGGACTCGGCCCAGCACGACGCCGGCGCCCTCGCTTTTGCGGTGACCGTCGGGACGGTGCCGGACGGGGAACCGGACGCTCCCCGCCTGGACCTGTAGGACCTGGCCCTACCTGGAGGACCTGGCCCTACAGGTATGACCCGGCCCTACCGGCCGAGCCGGCCTTTGACGGCGGCAAGCACGCCGCGGGCCTTCCGCATCCCCGTCTTGGCCACCGGCAGTGCCGTGGAGAAGACCGGGTAGAGCGGCGAAAGGGGCTTGTCCCAGGTGCCGGCCAGCTGGTCCTCGTGCTTCGCCCAGCCCATCTTGAACTTCGAGACACCGTCATTGAGCAGGCCGTTGAAGTCATACCGGGTGATTCCACGCTCCTTCATGTCGGAGATGGCGTGCCATTTCAGGGCGTAGTTCGCCCGCAGCCGTTCGCCTTCCTCCGTCATTCCGCCGTAGAGCTCAAACGAGGTGTAGCCACTGGTGGAAAGCCACAGGAACGCGACCACATCCTCACCCTTGAAGGCCGCGTAGACCGGTGAATCCTCGCCCAGGTTGTCGAAGATATCCAGGTAGTAGGAATCCTCGTGAATGCCGAAGTTCGCCCGCTGGGCGGTCAGCTTGTAGACCGCCAGGCATTTGGCGATTTCCGGCCGCGTCACGCGCCGGTAGACCAGGTCCTCGCGTCCGGACTTGCGGATGTACTGGCGGTGTTTTTTGCTCATGTCCCCGGACAAGTCCTCGAGACTGCGCTGCAGGTCCAGGATCAGCGTCCGGCCGATGAGGATGGTGTTGTCACTGCTCCGGAAGCCCAGGCCGGGCAGCCCCGCCACCAGCTTCCCGTCCGCATCCCAATCGGGTTCGATGGACAGCGCCACCGCGGAATGGGCGCTCTTCACGTAATCCCCAACGACGTCCAGGACGTCCAGTTCCCGTCCGGGTTCACCCTGGGGCCCGCGGGGAATGTACGCCAGGGCGCGGAAGGGGAAAGGCAGGGAGCGCAGCAGGACCTGGGCACATCCGATGACCGTGCCCGAGTCGTCGCTCACCAGCACACGGTCCACACTCCAGCCGTGGTCGGCCTTGGTCTTTCCCCAGCCCCACAACTGCTGCGGATGTCCGCGGAAGCGGTTAACGGTTTCGTTCCAGGAGTCGGCATCGGAGCAGGGGGTAACGCGCAGTGTCATGTCTTCCAGCCTACTTGGCTCCGCGGCCGCACTGGAAAAACGGCGCCTGGCTCCCCGAGCCGGCCCCCGCCCAAAAAAACAGCACGGACGGCCTGCCGATCCGGCAGGCCGTCCGTGCTGTTGCAGTATCCGGACTAGTTCGAGCGGGCGTAGGACTCCCACTTGTGTGCCTGGTGCTCGCCGTCCACCACGCGGATGGTGCCGGACTTGGAGCGCATCACGATCGACTGGGTCAGGACCTGGTCCTTCTTGTAGCGCACGCCCCGCAGCAGGTCGCCGTCGGTAATTCCGGTGGCAGCGAAGTAACAGTTGTCGCTCGTCACCAGGTCGTTGGTGGACATCACGCGGTCCAGGTCATGGCCGGCGTCGATCGCCTTCTGCTTCTCATCGTCGGAGGTCGGCCACAGTCGGCCCTGGATGACGCCGCCCAGCGTCTTGATCGCACAGGCGGTAATGATGCCCTCGGGCGTGCCGCCGATGCCCATCAGTGCGTCGACGTCGGTGCCTTCACGGGCCGCCGCGATGCCGCCGGCTACGTCGCCGTCCATCAGCATCCGGGTGCGCGCACCGGCGTCGCGGATTTCCTGTACCAGGGGCTTGTGCCGGTCCCGCTCCAGGATCATCACGTTGAGCTGGTTGATCTTCTTGCCCTTGGCCTTGGCAATCAGGTGCAGGTTCTGCTTCACCGGCAGGCGCAGGTCCACCATGTCGGCGGCTTCCGGGCCCGTCACCAGCTTTTCCATGTAGAAAACGGCCGAGGGATCGAACATGGTGCCGCGTTCGGCGACCGCCAGCACAGCCAGGGCGTTGTTGATGCCCAGCGCCGTCAGGCGGGTGCCGTCAATCGGATCCACTGCGACGTCGCACAGTGCGCCGGTGCCGTCACCCACGTGCTCGCCGTTGTAGAGCATCGGCGCTTCGTCCTTTTCACCTTCACCAATGACCACAACGCCGTTGAAGGAGACAGTGGAAATGAGTGAACGCATCGCATCCACAGCGGCACCGTCGGCCGCGTTCTTGTCACCGAAGCCCACCCAGTGGCCGCCGGCGATGGCTGCTGCTTCGGTGACACGGACAAGTTCCAGGGCCAGGTTACGGTCCGGCTCTGAGTCCCCGACTGCCAAGTTGGGGGAAAGGGTGGAGTACTGGGCACCTTGGGACACGTCAAACCTCATCTTCGAAATTTTGCTCTGCCAGCCGCTCGGAAGCGGTGGCCTTTGTCCGATCATAGTCTGCGTGTCATGCCTCACCACCCCGGCGCAGCATTTCACCTGCCGTTGTTTCGCGGAGTAGGACATCGCGTCCGCATAAGAGATTATGGAGGGGTGAGTGAAACGCAGCCGGACCCCCAGCACACCGACCAGCCCGTAACACCGGTATTGACCGCCAAGCAGGCCAAGCGGGCCAATGCCACCGTGATGGGCATGCTGATCGCCACCGGCCTCACGCTGGCGCTGTGCCTGGTGCCGGTGCTGCTCAACCCCGCACCAAAAATGCAGGCCCGCAACGTTGACGTGGCCGCCGCAGCCAACCAGGCCGCCGGCGACGCCGGGTACCGCCCGCTCGCCGTGGAGCTTCCGGACGGCTGGAGCGCCAATTACGCCCGCTGGAACGCCGGGACCAACGACGGCGTGCCGAACTGGGAAGTGGGATATCTCACCCCGGAGACTGAGTTCATCTCACTGACCCAGACCAACGCCGCTAACCCCACCTGGATCTACGAGCACACCGGCAATTCAACGGTCTCCGGTGAACGTCCGGCCGGCGGAGCCACCTGGGAGCTGCGCGATTCCTCCAACGGGGAGGCAACCATGGTCACGCAGATCGAGGGCCAGACCCTCCTGCTGTCCGGTTCCGCCGATCTGGCGGAGTTCGATGTCCTGGCCGAACATGCGGTCCGGGACCTGCGCGGCAACTGAGCCCCGCCTGCCGGGCCGGCGCCCTGAAGGAGTAACCTCAGTAGCGTGGAAACAGCGAACGAAAACATGATCACTCCCGCCCGCGCCTGGCAGAAGCTCCGCGAAGGCAACGAACGTTTTGTGGCCGGCTCCGCCAGGCACCCGAACCAGGACGCGCCGAGACGCAGTTCGCTGGTGGAGGGGCAGAACCCGTTCGCCGTCATTTTCGGCTGCTCGGACTCCCGGCTTGCTGCCGAGATCATCTTCGATCTTGGCCTCGGCGACGCTTTTGTGGTCCGCACGGCCGGACAGGTCATTGACGACGCCGTGCTCGGCTCGCTCGAGTACAGCGTGGGCACCCTCGGCGTCCCCCTCATTGTGGTGCTGGGCCATGACAACTGCGGCGCGGTCACTGCCGCGAAGGCCACCGTGGATACCGGCGAAATGCCCACCGGGTACGTCCGCACCCTCGTGGAACGGATCACCCCGTCCGTGCTGGCGGCACAGCGCAAGGATCTGCACGAGGTCAACGACATGGTCGTGGAACACACGAAGCAGACGGCGGAACGCCTGGTGGAAAGCTCCCGGCTTATTTCCGCGGCAGTCGAGGAAGGACGCGTGGCCGTGATCGGCCTGTCCTACCGGTTGGCGGAAGGCAACGCCGAACTGGTCTCCGGTTTCGGCGCCCTGGAACACCCGGCGGTCCTGCGCTCGGCGGTGCCGAAGTAGCAGTTATCGCTGCAGTGCCTTCGGAGATTAGGCTGGGGGACATGACTTCTGACACCTCCGAATACCGCATCGAACACGACACCATGGGTGAGGTCCGGGTTCCGGCCTCCGCCCTCTACCGCGCCCAGACGCAGCGTGCGGTCGAGAACTTCCCCATTTCCGGCACCACGCTGGAACCCTCGCACATCGAAGCGCTGGCCCGGATCAAGAAGGCCGCCGCGACCGCCAATGCGGAACTGGGAGTGCTCGACGACGAGCGCGCCCGGGCCATTGAAAAGGCCGCGGACGCCGTGGCCGGCGGCACCTACAACGACCAGTTCCCGATCGATATTTTCCAGACCGGTTCCGGCACGTCCTCGAACATGAACACCAACGAGGTCCTCGCCGAGCTCGCCACCCGGGCGCTGAAGGAAGCCGGCAGCGAGACCAGCGTCCACCCGAACGACCACGTAAACGCCTCGCAGTCCTCCAACGATGTCTTCCCGACGTCGGTGCACGTTGCCGCCACGTCCGCGCTGATCAACAACCTGATCCCCGCCCTCGAACACCTCGCCCTCTCGCTGGAGCGCAAGGCCGAGGAGTTCAAGGACGTGGTCAAGTCCGGCCGCACCCACCTGATGGATGCCACCCCGGTCACCCTCGGCCAGGAATTCGGCGGCTACGCCGCCCAGGTCCGCTACGGCATCGAACGCGTGCAGGCTTCCCTGCCCCGCGTGGCCGAAGTACCGCTGGGCGGCACCGCCGTGGGCACCGGCATCAACACTCCGGCCGGCTTCCCCCAGCGCGTCATCGAGCTGCTGGCCGCAGACACGGGCCTGCCGCTGACCGAAGCCCGCGACCACTTCGAGGCACAGGCCAACCGCGACGCGCTGGTCGAGGTCTCGGGCATGCTCCGCACCATTGCCGTTTCCTTCTCCAAGATCGCCAATGACCTGCGCTGGATGGGTTCGGGCCCCAACACCGGCCTGGGCGAGATTGCCATCCCCGATCTGCAGCCGGGCTCCTCGATCATGCCGGGCAAGGTCAACCCCGTCATCTCCGAAGCCGTGATGCAGGTTGCCGCACAGGTAGTGGGCAACGACGCCGCCGTCGCCTGGGCGGGCACCTTCGGTTACTTCGAACTCAACGTGGGCATCCCTGTGATTGCCGCGAACCTGCTCGAGTCCATCCGCCTGCTCGCGAATTCCTCCCGCGTGATGGCGGACAAGATGATCGACGGCATTGAAGCCAACGTCGAGCGCGCCCGTTACCTGGCCGAGGCCTCCCCCTCCATCGTCACCCCGCTGAACAAGTTCATCGGGTACGAGAACGCGGCGAAGATCGCCAAGTACTCGGTCAAGGAAGGCAAGACCATCCGCCAGGCCGTCGAGGACCTGGGTTACCTGGAACGCGGCGAGCTCACCGTGGAACAGCTGGACAAGGCACTGGACGTCCTGTCCATGACGAAGCCGCCGCAGGCCTAGCCGGCCTTACCGAAGGGGCGTCCGGAATCTGATCTGCCGGATTCCGGGCGCCCCTTCGCTGTATCCCCTCCTCACCAATGCCCTAATTTGCACTCCTTACTCCAGAGTGCAAAACTTTGCTCCGTGACGAATAGTGCAACTGGCGAGGACTGCGGACTGCGCGAACGCAAGCGCACCGCGACACGCGCTGCCATCACAGCGCATGCCCGGACCCTGACCGCGGCGAACGGCGTCAACGGATTCACCGTTGAGCAGCTGTGCGAACGGGTGGGCATTTCCCGACGGACCTTTTTCAACTACTTTCCGGCCAAGGAAGACGCCATCCTGGGATCCCCCGTCGACGACCTCCCCGAGGACCTGGTCCGGCGCTTCATAGAAGGCGGCGCAGGCACCGCGCCGGGACGGCTCTCCGACACCCTGGTCGCCGATTTCGTGGACCTAGCCGTCGGGATGACGGAACGGATGGCCATGTCCCGCTCGGAAATGGCCCAGCTGAAGGAAGCCGTCACCGCCGAACCCCGCCTGATCTCCAAGGCCATGCACGGCTCGCGGGAGACGGAGCAGACCTTTGCCCGGATTGTGGCGGACCGTGAATCCCTGCCGGCGGACGATGCACGGGTCCGGGCGGTGGTCGCCGTTTTCGGCGCACTGATCCAGCGCGCCGGACTGCGCTTCTTCGACCCTGTGAACACCGATTCCTACCGCAGCATCCTCGTCACGGAAGTGAACGCCGCCATCGAGGTGTTTTCGCTGGCGGCCCCGCTTCCCGCCGAACCTGCGGAATCCGCACCGCCCTTCACCGACACAGCCCCCGCCGACCCTGCCGACCCTGCCGAGGACAACGAATGACGACAACCGCCGCCCCAGCTTCCGGGCCGCTCCTGCTCACCCAGAAACGCATCTGGATCATCTTTTCCGCGCTGATCGCAGGCATGCTGCTTTCCAGCCTCGACCAGACGATTGTTTCCACTGCCATGCCCACCATCGTCGGGGAACTGGGCGGCGTCGAGCACCAGACCTGGATCACCACGGCGTATCTGCTGGCGACCACCATCGTGATGCCGATATACGGCAAGTTCGGCGATGTGCTGGGCCGCCGCAACCTGTTCCTGTTCGCCATTGCCCTGTTCACGGCGGCTTCGGTCGGCTGCGCCTTTGCCACCGATTTCTGGGCCTTCGTGATCTTCCGCGCCATCCAGGGGCTGGGCGGCGGCGGCCTGATGATCCTGTCGCAGGCCATCATCGCCGACATCGTGCCGGCGGACCAGCGCGGCAAGTACCTTGGTCCGCTGGGCGGTATCTTCGGCCTCTCCGCCGTGGCCGGTCCCCTGCTGGGCGGCTTCTTCGTGGACCACATGACATGGCAGTGGGCGTTCTACATCAACATTCCCATCGGCATCGTTGCCTTCCTGATCGCCTTCTTTACGCTGACCCTGCCCACCAAGAAGGCATCCAAGCGCATCGACCTCGGCGGCGTGCTCTTCCTATCGGTCGCCACCACCTGCCTGATCTTCTTCACCGACTTCGGCGGCCGTGACGACCGCGGCTGGACGGACCCGATGACCCTGCTCTTCGGCGCCGGCATGCTCGTGGCCGCCCTGGTCTTCGTTATGATCGAACGCCGCGTCGAGGATCCGATCATCCCGCTGAGCCTGTTCCGGAACCCGATCTTCGTCAACAGCACCGCCATCGGCTTCACCCTGGGCATGGGGATGTTTGCGGCGCTGGCATTCGTCCCCACGTTCCTGCAGATGTCCACCGGCACGTCCGCCGCCGTCTCCGGCCTGCTGATGCTGCCCATGATGGTGGGCATGATGGGCACCTCCATCTACTCCGGCCTGGCCATCACCAAGACCGGAAAGTATAAGAAGTACCCGATCATGGGCGCCGCGCTGGTCATTGCCGCCATGCTCTGGATGACCTCGCTGTCCGCCGACACCCCGGTCTGGGTCATCTGCGCCCAGCTCCTCGTCTTCGGCGCCGGCCTGGGCTACATCATGCAGGTGGTGGTGCTCGTGGTGCAGAACTCCGTTCCCGTGGACCAGATCGGCACCGCGACCTCCAGCAACAACTACTTCCGCGAGGTCGGCGCCTCCCTGGGCGTCGCGATCTTCGGTGCCATGTTTACGTCCCGGCTCGCGGACAACCTGCAGGAAACCTTCGCCGGTGCCGGGCTGGATGCGTCGGCTGCGGGCGAGGCGACGGCGACCCTGCAGCCGTCGGTACTGGAAACCCTCCCGGAACCCCTGCGGGAGGGCATTGTCACCGCCTACGCCGATTCCCTGGCCCCGGTGTTCTGGTACCTGATTCCGTTCCTGGTCATCGCCCTGGTACTGGCCTTCTTCCTGAAGGAGATCCCACTGTCCGACGTGGCCGGCATGGTGGCCCGCGGCGAAGCCGTCGCCGGCCCGGAAGCGGACCGGCTGGAGGCCGAGCGCCTGGCCGCGGGTAAGGGCACCGGTTCGAAGTCCGCCGGCGCCGCTGGCACACCTGCGGAGGCCGGAGAGGCTCCGGTAGAGGTGCCGGAGCAGGCTCCGGAAAACCCCTACCGGGAGAAGTAACTGCTCCGCTGCATTACCCCGGAAGGGCCGTCCCGCTGCTGCGGGGCGGCCCTTCCGGGTTCGGCGGCCAGCGGCTCAGCGTTCGAAGACCGGCACGCCGTCTGCTGTCAGGGCGAGGTCAATCAGCATCCGGTGCCTCTCGCTCAGCGGCGGCAGGGCGTCCAGGGCATACCAGCCCACTTCGGAGGATTCGTCGTCGTTCACCCGGGCCGTTCCGGAAACGTAACGGCAGCTGAAGGCCAGGTTCAGGAAGGAACAGACGTCCCCGTTCGGGAAGGTGACCGGCCCGTGGGCGCCCACGTGGATGAGGTGCTCGAGTTCAGCGTGGATGCCGGTTTCCTCTTCCACTTCCCGCAGCGTGCCGGGCCCGGCCTCCTCCCCCGGTTCGAGCATTCCGGTGATCAGGGCCCACCTGCCGTTGTCGCTGCGGCGGCCCAGCAGAACCTGCCCTTCCGCGTTGAACACCACGGCTGTGACGCCGGGCAGCCAGAGCGGATCGTGCCCGATCCGTTCGCGCAGGGACAGGACAAAATCAGGGGTAGGCATGGTCCTACTCTAGGGCAGGGACCAGCATGGTCACGGCGGCACCCAGGAGCAGGAACGGGCCGAAGGCGACGGTCGACGACGCCGTTCCGCGCCTGGTGAGGATCAGTCCCAGACCCCAGAGTCCGCCGAACACAAACGCCCCGACCGTCCCCGCGAGGACGTGGGCCGGTCCGAGGAACCCCAGGTAGAGGCCCAGCAGTCCCGCGAGCTTGACGTCGCCGAAGCCCAGTCCCGCCGGGCTCAGCAGCCGCAGCGCGAAAAACCCGGTCCACAGCGCAGCCGCGCCCAGGACCGTCCCGGTGACGCGGTCTGGTTCCCCGGCAGCGATCGCGGCGCCGGCCAGCAGTCCTCCGGCCACCGGATAGGACGGCAGGACCAGCGCGTTGGGCAGCCGGCGGGTGCGGATATCGATCGCGGCCAGCCGCAGGGCCAGGACCGCAAACCAGGCCAGTGCCAGACTGAGCAGCACGGCGGCGAGCGCGGTCCCGACCGTTCCGTTGCCCCAGTAGGCCGCCAGGATGTCCACCATGGGCACCACCGTAGCCCCGGCCCGGCGGATTCAGGGGGCCGGGCCTGCGGCTGTGGACAAGTCAGCCGATCTGCCCTTCCTCCAGCAGTTCCGTCACGAGGGCGGCAATCGGCGAACGCTCCGACCGTGTGAGCGTCACGTGTCCGAACAGCGGATGGCCCTTGAGTGTTTCCACCACGGCGGCCACGCCGTCGTGCCGGCCCACCCGCAGGTTGTCGCGCTGCGCAACGTCGTGGGTGAGCACCACGCGTGAGTTCTGCCCGATCCGGGACAGCACGGTCAGGAGCACGTTCTTCTCCAGCGACTGCGCCTCGTCCACGATCACGAAGGAGTCGTGCAGGGAGCGGCCGCGGATGTGGGTGAGCGGCAGGACCTCGAGCATCCCGCGGTCCAGCACCTCCTCCACCACCTCCTTGGAGACCAGCGCCTCCAGGGTGTCGAACACGGCCTGGCCCCAGGGACCCATTTTCTCCGACTCGCTGCCCGGCAGGTAGCCCAGTTCCTGCCCGCCCACGGCGTAGAGCGGCCGGAAGACCATCACCTTGCGGTGTTCCCTGCGTTCGAGCACTGCCTCCAGCCCGGCGCACAGTGCCAGCGCGGACTTACCCGTTCCCGCCCGTCCGCCGAGGGAGACAATCCCTACCTCGCGGTCCATCAGCAGGTCGATGGCCAGCCGCTGTTCCGCTGAGCGTCCATGCAGTCCAAAGACGTCCCGGTCCCCGCGCACCAGCCGCAGCCGCTTGTCTGCTCCCACGCGGCCCAGCGCCGAGGCGCGTCCGGCCATCAGCACCGTGCCGGTGTTGACCGGCAGCTCCGCCGCCTCGGGGATCAGGACTGCCTGGTGGTCATAGAGCATCGCCATGTCAGCATCGGAGATTTCCAGTTCCGCCACTCCGGTCCAGCCGCTGTCCCGGACCAGTTCGTTTCGGTATTCATCCGCTGCCAGCCCCATGGCCGAAGCCTTGACCCGCATCGGCAGGTCCTTGGACACCACGGTGACGTTCCGGCCGCCGTCGGCTAGATTCTTGGCGACGGCGAGGATCCGGCTGTCATTGTCGCTGCCCCGGATCCCCGCGGGCAGTACATCCGTGGAGATGTGGTTCAGCTCCACCCGCAGCGTCCCGCCGCTCTCGCCCAAGGGAACAGCCGTTCCCAAACCGCCGTGCCGGATCCGCAGGTCATCCAGCAGCCGCAGTGCATTGCGTGCGAAATAGCCCAGCTCCGGATCCTGGCGCTTTCGCTCCAGTTCGGTGATGACCACCAGCGGAAGAATCACCTCATGTTCGGCGAACCGGAGGATCGCCCGCGGATCGGACAGCAGCACCGAGGTATCCAGCACAAAGCTGGCCCGCTCCGGTACCTGCATCTTCTGTTCAGCTGCCACGTGGAACTCCCGTCAGGGGCACCCCGGGGGCCCCGGTCGCTGGATCTACCGACAGGACCAAAGTACGCCCGCAGGCTGTAGTGCCGCAGCAGGACACGGCGGGTAACGGCCGGTACGGGGCAGGCAGTTAAGGCAGCGGTAGGGAGCGGGTCCGTCAGGACCCGAAGCGCCGCTGCCGGCTGGCGTAGTCACGCAGGGCACGCAGGAAGTCCACCCGCCGGAAGTCCGGCCAGAGCGCTTCGCAGAAGTAGAACTCGCTGTACGCGCTCTGCCACATCAGGAAGCCGGAGAGACGCTGCTCACCGGAGGTCCTGATGACCAGTTCCGGATCCGGCTGTCCGCGGGTGTACAGGTATTCGGAAATCTTCGTGTCGCAGATTTCCTCGGTCACGTCCGCGATGTCCTTGCCCTCGGCTTCGGCGTCCCGCAGCAGCTCCTTGACGGCATCCACGATTTCCCGGCGTCCGCCGTAGCCGATCGCCACGTTGACATGCAGCCCCTCGGCGTCGGCGGTGCTTTCGCCGAGCTCGGTGAGCTGCTTGGCCAGCCGCGACGGAAGGATCTCCAGTGCCCCCACGGGCTGGACCCGCAGGTTGCCCTCTTCGCCCAGGCGGTCCAGGGTGTTGCCGATGATGTCCAGCAGCGGTTCAAGCTCGTCCGGGTCGCGGTTCAGGTTGTCCGTGGACAGCATGTAGAGGGTCACCATCCGCACGCCGAGTTCCTGGCACCAGCCGAGGAACTCCAGGATCTTGTCCGCTCCGGCCTGGTGCCCGTCGCTGGTGGGCGCGCCGGCTAGTTTGGCCCAGCGACGGTTTCCATCCACCATCACCCCGATGTGTTCGGGGATGCGGTCTCCGATAAGGGACCGCCGCAGCTTACGCTCGTAGTAGGCGTAGACAACACCGGGGAATTTCATTGTTTGCCTCACGTGCCTGGGATCCGGAGCGGGAACCGCCAAACGGCCGGTCCCGCATACCCCGGGTCTGCCCAAAGTATAAAAATCTTCTCCTAGGCTACCGCTAGCTCGCCTTGCCGAAGCGCAGATCCGCGGCGACAGCGGCTTACCCAACCGTAAGTTACCCGAACGTAGGTTAGAATTCCGTTATGGATTCGTCACCATTCTCCACCCCGGCCTCAAGGGTTGCCGCCCAGCACGATCCCGAAGCGCGGACCGCACCCGGCCCCCTTGAAAACGCCGTGGAAGCGGTTGCAGAAGAACTGGACATCAAGCCCCGGCTGCGCGGCTGGCTGCATGCCGGCGCCACTCCCCTTGCACTGGCGGCAGGGATCATCCTGGTGGTCCTCGCCCCTACGGCCGGCACCCGGATCGCGTCGGCAATCTACGCCTTGACCGGCGTGCTGCTGTTCGGCACCAGCGCCGTCTATCACCGCGGCAACTGGTCTCCTCGGGTCAAGCTGGTCCTTAAACGCCTGGACCACACCAACATCATGCTGGTGATCGCCGGTTCCTACACCCCGCTGGCCTGGTCGCTCCTGCCCCGGCACAGCGCAGTGACGCTGCTGTGGATCATCTGGGCGGGCGCGCTGGTCGGGGTTGCGTTCCGGCTGCTGTGGCTGCACGCACCCCGCTGGCTCTACACGCCCGTCTATATCGCACTGGGCTGCGCATCGCTGTTCTACATTCCGGATTTCTACGGCGTCAACCCCACCGCGGCCATCCTGATTTGCCTGGGCGGTGCCATGTACATTGCCGGCGCCGTGATCTACGCGATGAAAAAGCCGAATCCCTCCGTGGACTGGTTCGGCTTCCACGAGATCTTCCATGCCTTCACGCTGGCCGGATTTGCCGCGCACTACATAGCCATCCTGATGGCTGTCCGCGCGGCGGGCTAAGGACCCGTCCCCCGGAACTGTGCCGCCAGCTCCTGCGGATCGGCTACCGGCCTGCTGCAGACCATCCCGCGGCACATGTAGGCCAGGGCTCCCCCGTCCGGCGCGGGCCGGTTCCGCAGCAGCGGCACCGCGGTTTCGCCGCCGGGTCCGCTGGCGACGACGACGGCGGGACCACCCGCGGCCCGCCCGGCACGGAGCAGCCGGCCCACCAGGACGGGGTCGCTGCCCGTGACGGCCAGTTCCCGCGGTCCATCCAATGCCTGCGCGAGGACGGACATCGCCCAGCCGCCGGCGCGCGGTGCCCGTGCGGCCACCAGCTGCACGTGGGCGAGCAGCGCTTCGGCGAGGGCGCGGTGCCGGGAGGAACCCGAATAGGCCGCGTATGTCACCAGCACCCCGGCGAACAAGGCGGTGCCGCTGGGAGCGGGGCCGTCCATCGGATCCGCGGCGGAGATCGACCCCTGCGCGGCAGCGAGCTGGTCTGTACGCACGGCGCTGTCCTGCAGGACGCCGTCGGCAATGAACCGCTGCTCTGCGGCCAGCACCAGTTCCTCTGCGGCGCGGTACCACTGTTCCTCACCGGTCGCGGCGAAAAGCGCAAACAGGCCCTCTGCAGCACCGGCATAATCCTCCAGCAGGCCCTCGATGCCGGAGGCGGTGCCCGCGTGGGAGACCCGGACGAGGACGCCGTCCCGGTAGTGGACGCGCAGCATATAACCGGCGGCGCTGCGTGCCAGGTCCAGCAGGCCGGCGGCCTTCCCGTCAGGGTCTCCGGCGTCGGCGAGGGCAAGCGCTGCATCGGCCAGGCCCGCAAGGGCCAGCCCGTTCCATCCTGCGACCACCTTGTCGTCGCGGTCCGGCTGGGGGCGCCGGTCCCGCACGGCCAGCAGGGCGGGACGGCTCCGCTGCCAGAGCTGCTCCTCCGCCGGCTCCAGGCTGCGGCCGAAGTGCAGGGTGGACCCGCCGTCCTCCATCCGGCCGGTTTCGAGGTCCAGAAGGGAGAGCACGGCGTCGGCGTCCGCCCCGGCACCGGCCAGGACGGTGCGGAGCTCCTCGGAGGTCCACACGTAGGTGGCACCTTCCCTCCGCTTTCCGTCCACCAAGGTGTCGGCGTCGAGCGAGGAGGCAAAGCCGCCGCCGTCCACGAGCAACCGCCGAGCGAGCCAGGCCGCGGTGTCGGCGCTGACCTGCAGCGCCAGCCGCCGCTGCTCCCCGGTGGGCGCGGAACGGCTCCAGTGGGCGTAAAGACGCAGCAGCTGGGCGTTGTCGTAGAGCATCTTCTCGAAGTGCGGAACAGCCCAGGCCCGGTCCACGGTGTACCTGGCGAAGCCGCCTTCGAGCTGGTCGTACAGTCCGCTGCGGGCCATGGTTTCCAGGGTGCGGCCGGCGACGGCGGCGGCGGTGCCCGAGGCCGGGCGGCCGGCGGCACCGTACACCAGCAGGAACCGCAGCAGGGGCGACGGCGGGAACTTCGGTGCCCCGCCGAGCCCGCCGAAGCGCGGATCTTCCTGTTCTGCCACGGCCTCGACGGCGGCTTCCAGCACCTCGCCGGAGAGCGGCCCGGCCCCGCCGGCGGCAAGCTCCAGGGTGCCGACCAGCCGACGGTTCCCGGCCTGGGCGGAGGCCAGGTGCGCGGCAATCTGCGCGGCGCTGGTCTCCACTTCCTCCGGGCGGTCCCGCCAGGCGGAGGAGACGGCTTCCAGCACCTGTCGGAAGGAGGGCATTCCCTGCAGCTGGCGGGGCGGGAAATAGGTGCCGGCGTAGAAGGTCCGGCCGTCCGGAAGGGTAAAGACACTCATCGGCCAGCCGCCCTGCCCGGTGAGGGCCTGGGTGGCGGCCATGTACACGGCGTCGACGTCGGGGCGTTCCTCGCGGTCCACCTTCACCGAGACGAAGTTCTCGTTCAGGTACTGTGCCGTGGCTGCGTCCTCAAAGGACTCGTGCGCCATGACGTGGCACCAGTGGCAGGCGGCATAGCCCACAGAGATAAAGACCGGAACATTCCGGCGCCGCGCCTCAGCGAAGGCTGCATCGCCGAACGGCCACCAGTCGACGGGGTTGTCCGCATGCTGGCGCAGGTAGGCCGACGCCTGGTTCCGAAGTCTCTCAGCCATGGGGTGCCCGTTACCTCAGGTGGTCCCAGGTGCTGTCCCGGTCCGCGGGATCATCCACGGCCTTATCCAGGTGAAGCGCCGTCCGGGGGGCATCCGGGCTGCCGGGGGCTTCGCTGCCGGAGGCGTCGCGGTCTGCGGTCCCCTCAGCCGCAATCACCTGCTCCCGGTAACGGACCCGCCGGATCCGCTTCGTCATATCGCGGATCAGGAAGATGATCGCAATCACCATGAAGAGCGTAAAGAGGAACCCCAGCAGGCCCGGGGTGACGTCTTCTGCGGCAACTCCCGGCGCGAGGGTCTCCTCGGGTGCCGGGGTGACGGCCGTAGCCAGGCTGTACAGGAAGTTCACGGTATTTCTCTCTTGTAGATACTGCGGCGGAACCTGCGGTTCCTAAGGCTCTATCGTATGCCAGCGAACAGGTCGGTCTCAGGGAGTTCGGTTTCCACGCGGGACTCAATCAGGGAGTAATCCTCCCAGGGCCAGACCTTGCGCTGGAGGTCCGGGCTGACCGCAAAGAAGAAGCCCTCCGGATCAACCTGCGTGCGGTGGCTGCGCAGCGCCTCGTCCCGGACTTCGAAATAGTCCCCGCATTCGATCTGAGTGGTGGTGGAGTGCACGGGCACCGGCGGCTGGTGGCCTTCCGTGTCGGTTTCCTGCCAGGCGGCGATCCGTTCGGCGTACGGGGACTGCAGGCCGGCCTCTTCCAGCGCGAAGTGCAGTGCGCGGAACCGCTCGGGGTTGAACGCCCGGTCGTAGTAGAGCTTCAAGGGCTCCCAGGCGGCTCCCGTCCCGGGGTACCGTGCAGGGTCGCCGGCGGCGGCAAAGGCTTCCACGGCGACCTTATGGGCCATGATGTGGTCCGGGTGCGGATAGCCGCCGTTTTCGTCGTAACTGATGATCACGTGCGGGCGGAACTCGCGGACCAGCTTCACCAGCGGGGCCGCAGCCCGTTCCAGCGGCTGCAGGGCAAAGCACCCGATGGGGAGGTCCGGCAGCGGATCCCCTTCGGGCAGTCCGGAATCGGCGAATCCCAGCCAGCGGTGCTGAATTCCCAGGGCTGCCTGCGCGGCGGCCATTTCCCTGCGGCGCAGTCCGGCCAGGTCCCGCTTGCCGGCAGGATCGCTTTCAGCGCCGGGGTTGAGGATGGAGCCCCGCTCCCCGCCGGTGCAGGTGGCCACCATGACCTCGACGCCGGCGGCGGCGTAGGAAGCCATCATGGCAGCACCCTTGCTGGCCTCATCATCGGGGTGGGCATGCACCGCGAGCAGGCGCAGCGGGGTGGTACTCCGGGATTCAGTGCTTTCGCGGGCAGACAAGGCAACTCCTGAGGTAAGCGGATTATGACGGCGGATTCGACGGCTAAAATAGGGGTGTGAGCACTTCGGAAGGCCAGCACGAGATGTCGGCGCCCCAGCAGCCGGACGTTTCCACGTCTGAGTCCAGATTAGCCAATCGCTACGGCGCTCCAAAGCGGCGCCTCTCCCGGCGCGCGCGGATCATTGCGGTGTCTGCTGCCGTGGCTGCGGGCGTAGGGGCCGCGGCATGGATGAATGTTCCGTCCTCCACCGGAACGGTGACCTCCAAGGATGTCGGCTTCACCTTTCCGGAGGACGGACGTGTCGTGGTGGATTTCAAGGTCGACAAATCGGCCGGGAGCACTGCCGCCTGCGCCGTCCAGGCGCTCAATGAAAGCTACGCCGTCGTCGGCTGGAAGACGGTGATCCTGGGCCCGGAGGCACCGGAAAGCAGCACCCAGCAGGTGGAACTCCGCACGGACTCCCCCGCGGTCACCGGCGGGGTGAATACCTGCTGGATTCTGGATGAGGACTAGCCCCCGCTGACGTCTTCGTCCCGCATATTGGGTTAAGCCCGCGGGCAAACTAGTATGGAGAGCACGACATGCCCCGCCCAGGTGTCCGGCTGGTCTTTGGTAGAGATTCCAAACCAGACGGTCTCCGCCCGGCGGGGTCTTTGCTTGTCAGGCCGATCCGGCCGGCGGGCACTCAGCCATGCCGGACCAATAGATGGCCCGGACGTTTATATAAGGAGATACCCGTGTCCACCAACAGCGCATCTGTCGCCTGGCTCACGCAGGAGTCTTATGACCGCCTGAAGGCGGAACTGGAGCATCTGTCCGGCCCCGGACGGACGGAGATTGTTGCCCGCATCGAGCAGGCACGCTCTGAGGGCGACCTCAAGGAAAACGGCGGCTACCACGCAGCGAAGGAAGAGCAGGGCAAGACCGAGGCCCGCATCCGCCAGCTGACCCAGCTCCTTGAAACCGCGCACGTTGGCGAAGCCCCGGCAGATGACGGAGTTGTGGAACCGGGCATGCTGGTGGAAGCCCGGGTTGCAGGCGACGTTGAGACCTTCCTACTGGGCAGCCGTGAAATTGCCGGTGACAGCAGCATTGACGTCTACAGCGAAAAGTCTCCGCTGGGTGCATCCATCCAGGGCCTCAAGGCCGGGGACAGCACCACTTACACGGCGCCGAACGGCAAGAGCATCTCCGTGGAAATCATCTCCGCCAAGCCGTATATCGCTTAGGCTTTGTAACCCGGTAATGCAGGCGGGCTCTCCTACGGGAGGGCCCGCCTTTGCGTTGATGCGTCCCGGCGCAGCACGACGGCGGCTAGCACCCCGCCGGCCGCGCCGAACAGGTGCGCCTGCCACGAGACGCCCCAGGACGTGGGGAAAAGGCCCCAGAGGATTGATCCGTAAATCAGGAACAGCACGCCGCTGAGCAGGATCTGGGCAACGTTCCGGTTATAGAAGCCGCGGACGATCAGATACGCGAAGAGCCCGAACACCACGCCCGAAACCCCCACGGTCAGCCCGGCGCCGAACAGCCACACGCCGATTCCCGAGCACAGCCAGGAGATGGCCAGCACCGATGCGAACCGGCGGACCCCCTCCAGCAGGGTCAGGAAGGAAAAGACGATCAGGGGCAGGGTATTGCCCAGGAGATGGGAGGTGCCGGCATGCAGCAGCGGAGCGAACACCACGCCGTCGAGCCCCTCCAGCTGCCGCGGCAGGATGCCCAGCAGCGGAAAGACGATCGGTTTGATGAGGAAGGTGAGCAGGTACACCGCCCACAGCGCGGCGGCAAACAGCAGCGAGCCGGTCAGAGCGGTGCGTACGCGGGAGGAAGCCATCGGCTTAACCCGCCAGCACTACGGGCTGGAAACCCACGGCACGCAGGTTCTTCAGCACCAGTTCGCAGTGCTCGTGGCCCTTCGTTTCCATGTTGATGGTGATGGCGACATCTCCCATGCTGATGGATCCTCCTACCCTCGTATGGTCCACTCCTGTGACATTGGCATCCGATTCCGCGATGATCCGCGAGATGGTGGCCAAGGACCCGGGACGGTCGTCAAGGAGGATGCGAACCACCAGATAACGGCCCGCAGCCGCCAGTCCCCGCTGGATGACCTTCAGCATCAGCATCGGGTCGATATTGCCGCCGGAGAGGATCACTGCCGTGTTTCCGGGGTTGTCGATCTTCCCGTCCATCAAGGCGGCCACTCCCACGGCTCCTGCCGGTTCCACGACCATCTTGGCACGTTCAAGGAGGAAAATCAGCGCGCGGGCAAGGGAGTCCTCGCTGACCGTCACCACATCGTCCACCAGTTCACGGATGATGGAGAACGGCAACTGTCCGGGACGCCCGACGGCGATGCCGTCCGCGATGGTACTGACCCGGGTCAGGGGCACCAGGGCGTCAGCTGCCAGCGACGGCGGATAGGAGGCTGCGTTCTCCGCCTGGACGCCGATGACCCGGATCTCCCGGTCCAGCTCCCGGGCGCGGGATTTGAGTGCGACGGCGACGCCGGCGAGCAGGCCGCCGCCGCCCACCCCCATCAGTACGGTGTCCAGGTCCGGTATCTGGTCCAGCAGCTCGAGGCCGATGGTTCCCTGCCCCGCCACCACGTCCACGTTGTCAAACGGGTGGACGAAAACGGCACCCGTCCGGTCCGCGTAGCGCTGGGCTTCTGCCAGGGCGTCGTCCACGGTGTGGCCGTGGAGGATCACCTCGGCGCCGTGCCCCCGGGTGGCAGCCAGCTTGGGCAGCGCCACTCCCAGCGGCATGTAGATCCGGGCGGCGATGCCCAGCCGCGCGGCGGCCACCGCCACACCCTGGGCGTGGTTTCCAGCGGAGGCCGCCACCACTCCCCGGGCCTTGTCCGCAGGGGACAGCTTGGCCATCAGGACGTAGGCGCCGCGGACCTTGAAGGAACCTGCCCGCTGCAGGTTTTCACATTTGAGGTAGACGGGTGATCCGGTCTCGCGGGCCAGCGCCCGGGACGACTCGACGGGGGTGTGGGCAATAACGCCGTCGAGGAGCTTCGCAGCCGCACGGATGTCGTCCAGCGTCACCGGCAGCAGAGGCTGATCGGTCATGGCCGGCGTTCCTTCCCTGCAGCAGGCTCATCCTCTGTACCGGAACCTGCACCGGAACCGCTTTCCCCCTCCGCCGGGCCGCCGTCGTCGTTCCCGTCGTCCGGTTCGATGGCCAGGTCGTCCTCCCAGCCCCGTGCCGCGATGTAACGGATCATCGTGTTGAGGATGGCCAGCAGCGGCACGGAGAACAGGGCTCCGGGGATCCCCGCGGCGAGGGAGCCGCCCGTGACCGCCAGGATCACGGCCAGCGGATGGAGGGACACGGCCCGGCCCATGACCAGCGGCTGCAGGATGTGCGATTCCAGCTGCTGCACCAGGAGGACGATGCCCAGCATGATCAGCGCGTTGACGCCGCCGTTGGCCACCAGCGCCAGCAGGACGGCCACGAAGCCGGTGACAAACGCGCCGACCAGCGGAACAAACGAGCCCAGGAACACCAGGACCCCGAGCGGAAGGGCCAGCGGTACGCCGATCAGGGCCGCACCGGCGCCGATCCCGACGGCGTCGATAAGTGCCACCATCACCTGCACCCGCACGTAGTTGACCATGGATTCCCAGCCGTGGATGCCGGCTCCATAGGCGGCTGGCCGTGCGCGGCGGGGCAGCAGCCCGGAGGTGAATTCCCAGATCCGGCGCCCGTCCAGCAGGAAGAAGACCAGGGCGAAAAGGGTCAGGAGAATGCCGGCGGCGAAGTGGCCGGCGCTGCTGCCCACGCTCAGGGCACCGGAAAGGATGTTGGCCGAGTTGTCCTGCAGGGTGGTGCTGGCCTCGTCGAACAACGAATCCAGGTCGCCTGCCGTGATGTTCAGCGGCCCGGAGGACAACCAGTCCTGGACCTGGCGGACGCCCTGCAGCGTCTCTCCCCAGAGGTCGCGGAAGCCGAGGGCGAGCTGCCGTCCCACCAGTGCCAGGGCAGCGGTGATGACACCCAGGAACGCCACGATGGTCACTGCCACGGACAGTCCGCCGGGCAACCGGTTCCGGCGCAGCCACTTGGTGACCGGTGACAAAAGCCCGGCCAGCAGGGCGGCGACCATCAGCGGAATAATCAGCAGCGAGAAGTGGCTCAGGATCCAGACGAGGCCGGCGCCGACAACCAGGACAATTCCGAGGCGCCAGGCCCAGGCTGCGCTGACCCGCAGGGCGAAGGGGACCTCGTCATTGTTCCGGCTGGAGTTCGCCGCCGCCGCCTGCAGCGCGCGGGGCGCCGCCGTGCGGCGTACGTGGGGTTTCATGGGGCCATCTTTCCATATCCCGCTTCGCCCGGACCCCTCTTTACGTGCCTATCCGTGGTGTTACCGCGCCGGAGCCAACTCGCCCCTGATGCCCCAGCGGGCGGAAAAAGTCCGACCGGGTGCCAGCCAGACCAGTCCTTCCCCGGAGTTGAGTGCATTGGCCGGCGCCGTCATCGGCTCCAGGGCCACGGCCCGGGGCTGGCCGGGGAAGGTGTCGGTGACGAAGACATGGACGTAACGGCATTCGGGTCCGGCCCAGAGGCTGACCGTGCGTCCGTCCGGGGCCCCGAGGACATACCGGTGCGCCGCGCCGTCGGGGCCGGTGTCGTCCAGGGCGAGGTCCGTGTACGCGCTGTCCAGCAACAGGCCGCCCACCCGCACTCCGGCCCGGAGGTCCGCTGTTCCGGCGGGCTCCTGCCGGCCGGTGGGAATGAGCCGGTCATCGACGGTCAGCACTGTTGATGCAGCCACGGTCAGCACCAGGTCTTCGGTCGGTACGTCGCCGAGCCGAAGGAAGGGATGGGCACCGAGGGCTACGGGGGCCTCTGCTCCGCCCTGGTTGGTCAGGCTCTGGTGCACGTGCAGGCCGCCGTCGTCGTCGAGGCTGTAGCGCACGCGGTGCAGCAGGTGGAACGGATATCCGTGCTGCGGGAAGATCCCGGCCTCCAGTTCCACGGCACCGGGAACCTGTTCCCGGACCGTGTAGCCGGTGTTGCGCAGCAGGCCGTGGCTGGCATGCCCGCGCGAGGGCTCGGTAATGTCCAGCTGCTGGGTCTGTCCGTCCAGCTTCCAGCGCCCGTCCGCCACGCGGTTGGGCCACGGGGCAAGGAGCACGCCGTTGGCGGACGGAGGGATGGCGCTGTCCGGGTAGGTCTGGAACAGGTCCACACCGTCAACCGTGTACCGGCGGAGCGCACCGCCCAGGGATCCAATGACGGCACGGGCACTGCCGCGGGTGATTTCGTACTGCGTGCCGGTGGCCGGGACGGCCTCCGCGGGTTCGCTGCCGGTTGCGTTCATGCCGCCTTATCCTACCCGTGCCCGCCGCTGCTCACTCATCGAAATGGGTGCTCACCCGGTCGCTCACCGCAGCCACCACTCCGGCTGCGACGTTGCGGATCTTGATGTTGCGGCTGTTCGAGACGCTGCGGAGGATGTCGATCGCGGCCTGCTGGCCGCAGCCGTTCTGTCCCATGATGATGCCCGCAGCCAGGTCCACCACGGTCCGTGATTCCAAGGCCGCCTGGAGGTTCGCCGCCCGGTTGGCGTGGGCATCGAGCAGCAGTGCCAGCCGGAGGGCCTTGGCACTCTCAGCTGCAACGGCGTGTACACCGGCCATTTCCTCCGGTCCGAAGGCGTATGCGGAGGCCGAATAGCAGCTGAGGGCCCCGCGGTCCCCCTGCAGCGGCAGGGCGACGACGGCGACCGCCCGGATGCCGTGGTCTTCCGCGCCTGACAGGGTGGTCCAGCGGTGCGCTGCAGCCAGGTCCGACACCACGACGTCGGGTCCGCCGCCCAGCACCGTGCCGCCCGGGCTGCCGGGCCCGTACTCATCATCTGCGGCCATCCCCGCCAGACCCTCGGTCCGGACGGCAAGCCGGGGACGGCGGCTGCGTTCAACGGCAATCGAGCACCCGTCCGGCGGGGAGAGGCCCATCCTGCGGGCGGCAACACCTGCCGCTTCCGTGAGGAACGCCTCAGTGTCCGAACCGGCCAGCAGGACGGCGACGAGTTCTTCGACCACCGACTGCGGCTGTGGTTCGGCCATGGACAACTCCTTTTCCTGCCGGGGTATGCGGAGGCGGCGCCGCACCGGGGACCGCCCTGCGCGGCCATGCTACGTCCGCGGACGGACCGTGCCCAGAGTCCCGGGCCGAACCGGGCACCCGGAGCCGTTAAACAGTGGAAGGACCGCAGGCGACTCGCCTGCGGTCCTTCCGCTGTATCACCGCTTGAGTGCCGCGGCGGATTAGTCGTTGCCGCGGAGGATCGACAGGAGACGGATGATCTCCACGTACAGCCACACCAGCGTCACTGTCAGGCCGAACGCCGCAGTCCAGGAGTAACGCTCCGGGGCGCCTGCCTTGACGCCCTGCTCAATGGACGTGAAATCCATGATGAGCGAGAACGCTGCCAGGCCGATGGCCAGGATGCCGATGAAGAAGCCCAGCGGGATACCGAAGATTTCGACGCTGCCGCGCAGACCCCACGGATCCTGTACTCCGCCGAAGATCATCAGGCCGACGTTGATCAGGGAGAAGACGGCGTAACCGATGATCGCGATCATGAAGAACCGCACAGCCTTGGGCGTGGCACGCACCTTGCCACTGCGGAACAGCACGAGGGTGACGGCGAAGACTGCCAGCGTGCCCAGTACGGCCTGCAGGCCGACGCCGGGGTACATCCCGTCCAGGACAGCGGTGAGGCCGCCGAGGAACATGCCTTCAAGGAAGGCGTACGCAAGGATCAGCCCGGGAACGGGTTCACGCTTGAACGAGTTGACGAGGCCCAGGACAAAACCGCCCAGGGCGCCCAGAATCATTAGTCCGCTGCCCATCGACGGCAGCACGAAAGTGGGGATTGCAGCGCCCACCAGGATCATCGCCAGGCAGAAAACCGTCTTCATGATGACGTCGTCATACGTCATGCGGCCCATGTCCGACGGCTTGGCGGACGGGGCCGTGTAGAGATCCTGCAGCTGCTGCGGGGTCATGTAGCTGTTGTCAGTTGCCAGTGAACCCGTGGCGGTGCCGCCGCGGGTCTGGGCTTTGAAGTTCTTTCCGTTAAAAACCGGATTTCCGCCACGTGCCATTGAATCTGTCCTCCATCTGGGGGGCTGTTTCAGCCCAGCCTACCAAGTACAACGAAGACGGAGGACGGCGGATTCCCGCGAATCCGCACCTGCGGATAACGGTTCGGCATACCGGAGTCCTCCCGGGCCCGCCTCCCTTGCCCCAACGGCAGCACAGTTGTTATCCGATCGCGACATGCGCAGGAGGAGAAACGTCACTGCCTGAAACATTCAGTGGGTAGCATGTTCCCCAATCGGTGACGTGTGTCACATCTACCCGCCTGCGCGCCGCTTCTTCGGTTCCGCAGCCCTGCGTGGAGGTTTCAGAACTTGGTAAGAACATCGGCGCTGACCCGGTATCTGGGGATGCTGGCGGCCATGGCAGCGTTGTTTGCTGCCATGCTGCTCGCAGCTCCTGCCGCTTTGGCCACAACAGCCACACCCGACGCCCCGGCGTCCTCTGCCAGCCCCGGCCCGACGGACGCGGCCGAATACCGCGACCGGATCAGCGGCGTCTTGAAGAACGCGGGCGCTCCCCTGGAGGGCGTCACCATCACCGCCACCGGCAACGGGTACGAGGCCGAGGCGGTGACCGGAGCCAACGGATCCTGGTCCATCGGCGTCCCGCAGCAGGGCGCGTATGAAGTGGAACTGGACGAATCCACGCTCCCGGAGGGTGTCGCTCTGGCAGAAGGCCAGCAGAACCCGCGCACCGTCACCTTCGCCAACACCACCAACATCACCACGCTGTTCCTGCTCGGTGAAGGAATTGTGCTGCAGGAGGAGAGCTTCGGTTCCCTGCTGCTGGAGCGGGCGGTGGCGGGCCTGAGCTTCGGCCTCCTGCTCGCCCTGAGCGCCGTCGGCCTGTCGCTGATCTTCGGCACCACCGGCCTGACCAACTTCGCGCACGGGGAAATGGTAACCCTGGGTGCCGTCCTTGCCTTCGCCTTCGCCGCCATGGGCATGCCGCTCTGGGCAGCCCTCCCGTTGGCGGTCCTGGCCGGCGGTGCCTTCGGCTACGTGCAGGACGCCGGGATCTGGAAACCGCTGAGGCGCCGCGGCACGGGCCTGGTGCCCATGATGATCGTCAGCATCGGCCTGGCCGTGGCAGTCCGCTACACCGTGCTGTTCTTCTTCGGCGGCGGGACACAGCAGCTGCCGGGCTCCCAGAGTCCGATACTGGAACTCGGACCCGTGTCCATTCCCCGGAATACCCTGGTGTCCCTGATCGTCAGCCTGGCCGTCATCCTGGTGGTCGCGCTCCTGCTGCTGCGCACCCGGATCGGCAAGGCCACCCGGGCAGTGGCGGACAACCCCGCCCTGGCCGCGGCGTCGGGCATTGACGTGGACCGGGTCATCCGGCTCGTCTGGGTCATCGGCGGAGCCCTTGCCGCCATGGGAGGCATCCTCTGGGCGTACTACCGACCGGGTGTTTCCTTCAATATGGGCCAGCAGATCCTGCTGCTGATCTTTGCCGGAGTGACCCTCGGCGGTCTCGGCACGGTCTTCGGCGCACTGGTCGGGTCCGTCCTGGTAGGCCTCTTCGTGGAAATCTCCACCCTCTGGCTGGAAGCGGACCTGAAGTACGTGGGCGCCCTGGTCATCATGATTCTTGTCCTGCTGGTCCGGCCGCAGGGACTCCTCGGCCGCCGCGAGCGCATAGGTTAGGGGCTTAGGTACACATGGATTTCTCCAATATTCTTCTCGGTGCCTTCACTGAGATCATCAGCCCCACCACGGCCGCGTACGCACTGGCTGCCCTCGGGCTGGCCGTGCACTTCGGCTACACCGGCCTGCTGAACTTCGGCCAGGCCGGGTTCATGGCCGTCGGCGCCTACGGCTTCGCCATACCGATCCTCTCCTTCAATGCCCCGCTGCCGCTGGCACTGGTGATCGCCCTGCTGGCATCCGCTGTGTTTGCCGTCATCCTGGGCATACCCACGCTTCGCCTCCGCGCGGACTACCTTGCCATCGTTACCATTGCCGCCGCCGAGATCATCCGGTACATCGTCACCACCAACTCCATGACACCGGTGACCGGATCCGCCAACGGCCTCGCCGCGTTTACCGGCAGCTTCTACGCCCTCAACCCGCTACCGGCGGGCTCCTACAGCCTCGGGCCCGTCTCCATGAACGAGCGGGACCTCTGGATCCGCCTGGTGGCCTGGCTCCTGGTGGCCCTGGCCTGCCTCCTGGTGTGGATGCTGATCCGCAGTCCCTGGGGCCGCGTGCTCAAGGGCATCAGGGAGGACGAGAACGCCGTCCGCGCCCTGGGCAAGAACGTGTACGCCTACAAAATGCAGGCGCTGGTCATCGGCGGCATCCTGGGCTCGCTGGCCGGAATCATCTTCACCCTCCCCCGGGACGCCGTGCAGCCGGCAAACTACGGGACCGAGCTGACCTTCTACCTCTACACGGCCCTGCTGCTGGGCGGCATGTCCACTGTGCTCGGGCCGGTGCTCGGCTCCATGATTTTCTGGGCCATCCTCTCCGTCACGCAAGGTCTTCTTTACGGCGCCATTGAATCCGGGTACATCACATTCATCACCACTTCCCAGGCAGGCCAGATCCGCTACATCCTTGTCGGCGTAGCCCTGATGCTGCTGATGATCTTCCGGCCCCAGGGCATCCTGGGCAACAAGAAGGAGCTGTCGTTCGCATGAGCCACCAAGCAGACGAGCCCCTGGCGGAAGCGCGCGCCTCAGGGGCGCACGCAGCCGGTCCGGAAGCGGAAGCGCCCCTCGCCGGTCCCGTTCCTCCGGCGGCCGCGGACAACGACTACATGGACGACGCCCGGCCCATTGCCGCCGGCGACACCGGTCCGGGCTGCGCCAAACGGGATCCCATCCTGGTGGCCAGGAACGTCACCCGGACCTACGGCGGAATCAACGCCGTGGATGTGGAGCACGTGGAGATTCCGCGGAATAAGATCACCGCACTGATCGGCCCCAACGGTGCCGGGAAAACGACTCTTTTCAACCTGCTGACCGGCTTCGACACACCCCAGTCCGGCAGCTGGCAGTTCGAGGGCAAAGACCTGGCCGGGGTCTCCGCCTACAAGGTGGCACGCCTTGGCATGGTCCGCACATTCCAGCTGACCAAGGTCATGGGCAAACTGACCGTCTTGGAGAACATGCGCCTGGGTGCCACCGCCCAGCCGGGGGAATCCCTTCGGCGGGCGCTCCTGCCTCCGCTGTGGCGCCAGCGGGAAAAGGAAATTACCGAACAGGCCGACGTCCTGCTGACCAAGTTCAAGCTGGACACCAAGCGGGGCGACTATGCGGCGTCCCTCTCCGGCGGCCAGCGCAAGCTGCTGGAGATGGCCCGGGCCCTGATGGTCCGCCCGAAACTGGTCATGCTGGATGAGCCCATGGCAGGCGTGAACCCGGCACTGACCCAGTCCCTGCTTGACCACATCAAGAACCTCAAGGCCGAGGGCATGACCGTGCTGTTCGTGGAGCACGACATGCACATGGTCCGCCACATTGCCGACTGGGTGGTGGTTATGGCCGAAGGCAAGGTGGTGGCCGAGGGGCCGCCGTCCGAGGTCATGAAGGACCAGGCCGTGATCGACGCCTATCTTGGGGCGCACCATGATGTGGACCTGGGCGATTCGGCAGGCTTCGAAAAGCTGGAGGCCGAGTTGGAGCACGACGCCGAGTCATCGGTGGGTATGGAACCTGACGGCGTGGTCGGCGGGCGGATCGACGAACGGAAGGACCAGGCATGACTGCCGATGCATTCGAAGGCGACTCCGTCGTCAAGGTAACCGATCTCGTGGCGGGCTACATTCCCGGGGTCAACATTCTCAACGGGTGCAGCATCGAGGCACGCCGCGGTGAGCTGATCGGCATCATCGGACCCAACGGTGCCGGCAAATCCACCCTGCTCAAGGCAATGTTCGGACTGGTCAAGGTGCATTCCGGAACTGTAGTGGTCCGCGGCCAGGACCTTACCGGCCTCAAGGCCAACAAGCTCGTCAGCCGGGGTGTGGGCTTCGTTCCGCAGAACAACAACGTCTTCCCTTCCCTGACCATCGAGGAAAACCTGCAGATGGGCGTGTACCAGGCGCCCAGGACCTTTAAGGAACGCTTCGATTTTGTGGCCGGAGTGTTCCCCGAACTGGCCAAGCGCCGGGCCCAGAGGGCGGGTTCCCTGTCCGGCGGCGAACGCCAGATGGTCGCCATGGGCCGTGCGCTGATGATGGATCCCGCCGTGCTCCTGCTGGATGAACCCTCCGCCGGGCTCTCCCCCGTCAAGCAGGACGAGGCGTTCCTGCGGGTGCATGAGATCAACCGGGCAGGCGTCTCCGTAATCATGGTGGAACAGAATGCCCGCCGCTGCCTGCAGATCTGTGACCGGGCGTATGTGCTCGACCAGGGCCGGGACGCCTACACCGGTACCGGGCGCGAGCTCATGAAGGATCCGAAGGTCATCCAGCTCTACCTGGGCACCCTGGCCGAGACGGCCTAGTCCCTCCCGGCCTCAGGAAGGGCCCAGGAGCCGCGGAATACACTCCGCTCCTCCAGGAAGCACCATCAGAGGCCAGTCAGCAGCAAGGAAGAAGCCCCCGCCGGAACCGGCGGGGGCTTCTTCCTTGCTGTTCTGCTTCAGCTACAGCTGGCCCGCTTCGGAGCGGCTCGGCTGCGGCACGTTGTCAGCGTCGTACTGGTAGATGCCGATGAAGGCTTCCGTGGGGTCGCCGTTCTCATCAAACGTGATCGGTCCGGAGTAGCCGTCGTAATCGATGTCTCCGCCGCCGCGCAGGATGGTCACACAGCCGGCAAAGTCGTAGCATTTCTCGCCCTCGGCGGACACGCTCTCCAGCTGGGCGGCCATGGCCTTGCCATCTGTGCTGCCCGCTGCCTCGGCGGCGAGCGCCAGGAGGGTGACGGCGTCATAGCTTTCACCCGCGTAGGACCAGTCCTTCAGCGCCGGATCGACTTCAAGCAGGGACTCCTTGAAGTTTTCCGATGCGAAGGTTCCGGGAATGGTTCCCTGCGCCCCTTCAAGGGTTCCGGCATCCAGATCCTTGCTGTAGTCCGACGTATTGCCGTCCACAAAGAACAACTGGCTGGAGTCAACACCCTTGGCCGTCAGCAGCGGCACGATGCTCTTGGCCTGGTCAAAGCTGATCACCACGATGGCGTCGGGCTTCGCGGCCACAACCGAGTCCACCTGGCTGCTGAACTGGGAGTCGCCCTCATTGAACATCTCCGACGCCACCACCTGGCCGCCAGCGGATTCAACCGAGGTCTTCACGTTGCTCTCCAGCCCCGTGCCATAGGCGTCGTTGAGGACGATCATGCCCACGGTCTGCGCCCCACAGGACATGATGTAGTTGCCCAGGATGCGGCCCTGCAGGACATCCGAGGGAGCGGTCCGCCAGAACAGTCCGTTGTCGTCCCAAGTGGTGAAGTCCGGTGAGGTGTTGGCCGGGGAGAACTGGATGACGCCGGCACCGGTGATGTTGCCGATCACCGTTTTGGAGACGCCCGAGGACGCCGCACCGACAATGGCGCTGACCCCCTGGCTCAGCATGTCGTTTACCGACTGCGTGGCGATATCCGTGGTTGTGTCGCCGGAGTCGCGGTGGACAATTTCGACGTCCTTGCCGAGGACGCCGCCGGCCTCGTTGATTTCATTAACTGCCAAGTTGGTGCCGGCGATTTCGGGCGGGCCGAGGTAGGCAAGCGAGCCGGTGGTGGGCAGCAGCGTACCGAGCTTGAGCGGTACGTCCGTGGTGCCCGTGGAGGCAGGCACTGCCGCAGGATCACCCTTGGCACCCGGGTCTTCCCCCGTTCCCCCTTGGCTTTCGGGACAGGACAGTCCCGCCGCTGCGGCAGTCTCGGTCTCTCCCGCTCCCGCAGTGTCTTCCGCGGATGATTCCCCGCCGCCGCTGCAGCCGCTGGCAAATAAGGCAAGACCCAATCCAAGGGCAGCGATTTTGGCGGTGCGGGCGTATCCCGTGCCCTGACCCAGTCCGCCGGCAGTGCGTAGTGCAGTCATAAAAGTTTCTCCCCGATCGAAAGGCGGGTGCCTTTGACGCAAATACCAGGTGTTCCTGATTAGTAGAAAAGCTAGTTGAACATTGTGACGAATATAAGAGGCTTCGGTTACAGCCTTGTAACACTCGTCACATTTTAGCTTTGGTGCCCTTGCCGGAAACTGCGGATGGGGCCTATACGATGGCCGTAGAATCGTTCTCTTGGGGGAAACAATGCACGTTTTACGCCTGTCCACTGCCGCACTTCCGATCGCGGCCCTGTTCCTCATGGGTCCCGCTGCGCCCGCGTCGGCGCTGGAGTGCGCGCCCGGCACCCTTCCCGCCGTCGTGGACGGGGTGGAGATCTGCGTCGCAGGCACCTACAACCCTTCCGTGCCCGCACCGGCCTATAACCCGGGCGAAAGCACCTACGATCCTTCCACCGGCAACTACTCCGAGGCGGTTCCCGCCGTACCTGTGCCGGCTCCGGTCCCCGCGGCGCCGGCGGAGACAACGCCCGCACCGGTGGAAACGTCGCCCGCACCGATGGATCCCACGCCTGCGCCGACCACCGGCAGCGGCGGCGTCTCCGGCAGCACCGGAGTGAGCTCCCCGTCCACCGCGCCGTCTCCCAGCCGCACACCTGCCCCCTCGCCGTCCTCCACGGAGGCCATAGATGAGGAACGCACGGGTGCGGACCTGGTTCTTCCCGGGATCGCGGCCGTCGTCATTCTGAGCCTGCTGGCCGGAGGGCTGCTGCTGCGGCACCGCAACCGGTCCGCGCGCGGCTGAAGTGGAACGCGCTTCCACGCAGGAGCCTGTAAGGGACTGAAGTACCCCAGGTCGGACTCGAACCGACAACACACCGATTTTAAGTCGGTTGCCTCTGCCAATTGGGCTACTGGGGCGCGGCTGACGCCTTCCCAAGCCTACTGGAAACGCCGGGAGGGCGGGAAACACAACGACGGCGGCCCTCCCTATGGAGGACCGCCGTCGTCGTGTACCGGCGTTGACCGAAGACTAGGCCTTGACGGCCGGCTTCTTAGCCGGCGTTGCCGCTTCCTCGAAGCCGCGGCGCGGGTCTTCCAGGTTGCGCAGCGACGTCAGGTCGCGGCCGTAGCTCACGTTCAGCAGCCAGCCCGAGATTACGCGGAACTTGCGCTCGAACATCGGCATGGCCAGGCCGTGGTAGCCGCGGTGTGCCAGCCAGGCCGGGAAGCCCTTCAGGCCGAAGCCCATGATGTTGGCAACACCCTTGTACTGGCCCAGACCGGCAACAGCGCCAAGGCTCTTGTGGTTGTACTCTTCCACGGTGCCGACGCCGTAGCGGGCCGCCATGATGTTCTTGGCCAGCAGCTTTGCCTGGCGGACGGCATGCTGTGCGTTCGGGACGCAGAAACCGCCCACGCCGCCGCCGGAGAGGTCCGGGACGGCGGAAACGTCGCCGGCAGCCCAGGCGCCGTCGAGGGGACCGTCATCACCGGTGATGCGCAGTTCGGCGTTGGCGCGGACGCGGCCGCGCTCGTCGATCGGGAAGTCGGTGGCGCGGACCATCGGGTTCGCCTGCACACCGGCGGTCCAGATCAGGGTGTCTGCACCGAACTCACCGGCCGGGGACTTGTCCGCCATGTTGATCAGCTTCAGGACGCCGCCTTCGGCGGATGCCAGCGAGGTGTTCAGCAGCACCTCGATGCCGCGCTCACGCATGCTGGCAACAACCCACTCGGCCTGGTCGGGCTTGACCTCGGGCATAACCCGGCCCATGGCCTCGACCAGGACGAAGCGCAGGTCTTCGCGGCGGAGCCGGTCATTGATCCGGACCGCGTCGCGGGCCATGTCTTCAAGTTCGGTCAGGGTTTCGATGCCGGCAAAGCCGCCGCCGACGACGACGAACGTCAGGGCGCGTTCGCGCTCCGGTCCCACGGGCATAAGCGACGCGGTTTCAATGCGTTCGAGCACGTGGTTGCGGGTGGCCATTGCTTCTTCAATGCTCTTCATACCGATGCCGGCCTCGGCGAGGCCCGGGATCGGGAAGGTGCGGGTGATCGAGCCGGCAGCCAGGACGACGTCCTGGTAGGGCAGCTCGAACGGCTCGCTGCCGTCACCCGGCTCAATGGTGGCCGTGCGGGCGGAGTGGTTGATGGAAGTAACCTTGCCGGTGATCAGCTCGGTGTTCTTCAGGTGCATGCGGTGGGATACAACGGCGTCGCGGGCTTCAATGGTGCCTGCGGCGACCTCGGGGAGGAAAGGCTGGTAGGTCATGTACGGCAGCGGGTCCACTACCGTAACAATTCCGCCCTGCTCCTTTACCTTCTTCTGGAGGTCTTTGGCCACGTACAGACCGACGTAACCACCGCCGACCACCAGAACGCGGGGACGATCAGAAAACTGCTTGTTCGATGCCATGCCCCAATCGTACCCGAGTTTGTGAAAGTCTTCACGAAGCATTTGACAAACGGCACTAAAGCTTTTTTTACTACCGGACCCCGGCCTCGTCGAGGGTCCCCGCTTCAGTGTTTTGGGTTTCGGATACTGCCGCACCGCGGCGCCGCAGACGGCCTACGTGGACCGTGCCGGACACCAGCACCACCACGAGAAGGGCCCCGAAACCCAGCACGACGGCGGCGGAGAGGCCGTCGTTCAGGGGTGCCGGCTCCTGTGCCACCGGGACTTCGGGTTCCGGCAGGTCCGGGACCGTGGGGGCGGGAATGTCGGCGGCGCCCGGCGAGGCGTCCACCACCCGCCGGTGCACCCGGATCCACTCGGCAATGGTTCCCAGCGGGTTGCTGGAGACGGAAGGAACATCGGCATTCACGGCCGCATTGGCGTCCAGGATCCCGTATCCATAGATGGTGTCCGTACCCGGAGCGCCGGCATCCCGCGCGGTACTGACGATCCGGTTGATGACGTCCGCAGCACTCATTTCCGGATGTGCCGCACGGATCAGTGCAGCAACACCGGACACCAGCGGCGCCGCCCCGGAGGTGCCTTCCCATTTCGCATACCGGGATGTGTTCCCGGGCATCCCGCCGATCAGGTCTTCGGCGGGAGCGGCAACACCGATGCTGATGCCTTCGGAGGACGAGTCCCGGCTGGCCTCGCCCTGCCGGTTCAGGCCGGCCACGGTGAGAACCCCGGGAATGGTGGCGGGTGCTCCCACCTGGACCATGCCCACACCGCGGTTGCCGGCGGCTGCGACAACCACCACGTCGTTCTGCTCGGCATAAAGGAACGCTTCGTCCCAGCTTTCCGGCCAGGCAGTGGAGGTACTGCCCAGGGACATGTTGATGACCCGGGCACCGTTATCCACTGCCCAGCGGACGGCCGTGGGGATCTGCATGTCGATCGGCACGCCGCCGGGGTTGGTTCCGCCGATCCAGGTGGAGACGGCGAGGATCTCGGCTTCCGGGGCCACGCCGATAATGCCGTCGGGGCGGTCGGCCGGCTTGCCCTCGTCTTTGCCGTCCTTTTTATCCCCGTCCTTGGCATCCTTGTCTTCCGCGGGCTTCTCATGCCCCCGGCCGGCCAGCAGCGTGGCCACCAGGGTGCCGTGCCCGGGGGTATCGCCCAGCCCCCTGGCACCTTGGGGATCGCCGGCTCCGGATGCATCGAAACCGCCGGTGACGGCGCCGGCGAGGTCGGGATGGCTTACGTCGACACCGGTATCAATGACGGCAACCTTCACGCCCGCACCCTTGGTGGTTTTCCAGGCCTCGGTGACACCGTAGTCGGCCAGCCAGTACTGCTTGTCCCGCCATTCGTCAGCGTGCGCAGGAACAGGTGCCAGGAGCGTCAGCCCCACGGCTGCGCAGAGGGCTGCGGCGGCGGTCCGTAGGCGTGCCGCGCTTCCCCGGCGGCGGCCGGGAGCGGTCCCGGGGGACCTCACGCGCTCAGGGCGATGCCGTCAAGGATGTCGTGTTCGCTGGCGAACGCCGAGGCCACGCGGCCGTCCGTCAGCTCGTCCACGCGGTCCACGATGGTCCGCCAGATCAGCGCACCGGCACCGATAACATCCACCCGGCCAGGGTGCATGTACGGCAGCGATGCCCGGGCGGCACGGTCCCGGCCCAGCAGGGCATCCGCCGTGGCGTCAATCTGCCCGCGGCTCAGCTCGGTTCCGTGGATAGCGTCGGGAGAGTATTCCGCAAGATCCAGGGCGGCGGCGGTGACGGTCGTGATGGTCCCGGCCACCCCCACCAGCCGATCGGTTTCCGCCAGCGGCACCGTGACCAGTGCGGAGGCAACCATGTCCAGGATCTCCGCCCGGGCCGCCGCTATTTCCGCCTCGGTGGGCGGGTCGGAGCGGAGGTACCGTTCGGTGAAGCGTACACAGCCCATATTGGTGCTCTTGGCCGCCAGGACACCCGAACCGTCACCGAGGACGAACTCGGTGCTGCCGCCGCCCAGATCCACCACGAGGGTCTTGGCGCCGTTTCCGCCGGCGAACACGCTTGCCGCGCCGGCGAAGGAAAGCGCCGCTTCCTCATCCCCGCTGATGACTTCGGGTTCAACGCCAAGCCGGTCGCGGATTCCGTCCACGAACTCCTGCCGGTTTTCCGCGTCGCGGCTGGCGGAGGTGGCCACGAACCGGATCCGCGACGCTCCGTGTTCGCGGATCAGCGCGGCGTATTCGTCCGCCGCGGCGAAGGTCCGTTCCAGGGCCTCGGGTGCCAGCCGTCCGGTGGCATCCACTCCCTGTCCCAGCCGGTTCACGCGCATCAGGCGTACGACGTCGGTCAGCTGCGCTGTTCCCTCGCTGTCCCGGGTGATGTCCGCAATAAGCAGCCGGATGGAGTTGGTGCCGCAGTCAATGGCGGCAACGCGCATGCCCTCGGTACGGCTGTCTTCCTGGCCTGTCACAGTTCCCCTTCACTGGTTGCGGCATCCGTTGCCTGCCGGCGGGCAGCCTTCTTGCTCTCGAGTTCTTCCGGGCTGAGGCCCTGCGTCTTGGTGTGGCGGCTCAGGTCGCGGGCCGGAGCGGGAGCGGCGGTGTCCCAAGCACCTTCGCAGTAACAGCGGTCCGTTGTCCACCATTGCTCAATCGCCGCCAGCGCTTCGTCGCCCAGCGGGTTGACCCCGGGTCCGGCGGCCAGGGAGTGGCCGACCAGCACATGCAGGCATTTCACCCGGGTGGGCATGCCGCCGGCGGAGACGCCGTCAATTTCCGGGACGGGACCGGTGCCGGTGCGTTCCCCGATCTCGTCGCGAACCTTGAGGTAGTGCTCGTGCGCGCTGCGGTACCGCTGCGCCAGTTCCGGATCATCTTCCAGCCGCCGGGACATGTCCGTCATCATCCCGGCAGCTTCGAGCCGGGAAACGGCGGCCGTGATGACCGGGTGCGTCAGGTAGTACGTAGTGGGGAAGGGGATGCCGTTGCTGAGCCGGGGGGCCGTGGTAGCTACCAAGGGGTTGCCGCAGACGCACCGGGCACCGATTTCGACAACATCACGCACCGGGCGGCCAAGCTGCCGGCTCAGGGTTTCCAGGTCTTCCTGGGTGGGGGCGAGCTGGTCCTGGGTCATGCAGGAGGTTCCTTCCGTGGGGGCCGGCGAGGGCCCCGGGCTGCTTCTTCTATCAGCCTCCAGATTACTGTGCCGTGGCGGATTTCTTGACCGAGTCCCAGAGCGAATCAACCCAGCGCAGGTCTTCGGGCTCCTCTTCGGCGGCCAGCTGCTCGGCTTCTTCCACACCGTTTTCGCCCTTGACCAGGTACCGCTTCTCCCCCGGCATCACGAGGAAAATCCGGTCCCGTGCCTGCTGCTTGATGTACGCCGGGTCCTCCCAGCGGCCCAGCTGGACTTCCAGTTCCGCCTGCGTTGCTTCGGCCTCCGCTATTTCCGCCTTGGCCACCGCAATGTCCGAGCGCTGCTGCAGGTATGTCCGCACCGACGGGGCGAGCAGGACGGTGATGGCAACCATCACCATGGCCAGCACCAGCAGTCGTCCGGAGAACGCTTTGGCCGGTACCGGGCGCAGCTCATCCGGGGTTTCGACCTCAGGCGCCGCTGCGGGAACCTTTTGTTCCGGTGCAGAATCGGGTTTACGCCGGATTCCTCCGGATAGCTGGGAACGCACCGCTGCCCGGGCATCCGACGCGGAGAGCTTCCGCGAACGCGGCTGAGGCGCCGGCGCTGTTGCTTTCGAAGCTGCGGCTTTAGGCGCCGTTGCTTTCGTAGCTGCCGCTTTCGAAGCTGCGGTTTTAGGCGCTGCCGCTTTCGAAGCTGCCGTTTTCGGGGCTGCTGCGCGCGGTGCCGCCGGCGCCTGCCGAGCCGCAGGAGGTTTCGCTGCGGCGGACGGCTTCGTGACGGCCGGTTTCCCGGCGGCCGGCTTCGATGCAGGTTTTCCTCCGCTTGCGTTCGCACCGTCAGCGTTCGCGGGGGCCGCTGGCCTGGGAACCTTGGGGCGTCGGGTCGGCATGCGGGTCCTGTCTGTAACTGTGCTCAATATGGTGCTGAAGGGATGCCGGATACGGCCGGGAAACGACCGCGGGCGGGTCCCCTCCTATGAGGTTACCCACCCGTGGTGTTGGGATCCTGTTCCGCAACGCCTGCAGGTCCCAAATGGGGCCTGCAGGTGCTGCGGCGGTCCGGCTAGTTGGCGTTGTTGAAGCGCGGGAAGGCGCTGCGCCCGGCGTAGCGGGCGGCGTCGTCCAGTTCCTCTTCGATGCGCAGCAGCTGGTTGTACTTGGCTACGCGCTCGGAACGGGCCGGGGCACCGGTCTTGATCTGCCCTGCGTTGGTGGCAACGCAGATATCGGCGATCGTGGTGTCTTCGGTTTCGCCCGAACGGTGGGAGGTGATGGTGGTGTAGCCGGCACGCTGGGCCATGGTGATGGCATCCAGGGTTTCGGTCAGGGTGCCGATCTGGTTGACCTTCACCAGCAGCGAGTTCGCGGCGTTGTTCTTGATGCCGGTTTCCAGGCGGGTGGGGTTGGTGACGAAGAGGTCATCGCCCACAATCTGCACCTTGTCGCCGACGGACGCGGTCAGGGTCTTCCAGCCGTCCCAGTCCTCTTCGTCCAGCGGATCCTCGATGGAAACCAGCGGGTAGTCGCGGACCAGTTCCTCGTAGTACGCGGACATTTCGGCTGAGGTCCGGTTCTGCCCTTCGAAGACGTACGAGCCGTCCTTGAAGAACTCGGAGGCTGCCACGTCCAGGGCCAGGGCGATGTCGTTGCCCGGAACGTAGCCGGCCCGCTCGATGGCTTCGATGATCAGGTCCAGTGCTGCACGGTTGGAGGGCAGGTTCGGCGCGAAGCCGCCTTCGTCGCCCAGGCCGGTGGAAAGGTTCTTTTCCTTCAGCACGGACTTGAGGTTGTGGTAGACCTCCACGCCCCAGCGCAGGCCCTCGGAGTAGGTCTGTGCACCCAGGGGAACAATCATGAATTCCTGGATGTCGACGTCGGAATCGGCGTGCGAGCCGCCGTTCAGGATGTTCATCAGCGGCACGGGCAGGATGTGCGCGTTGGGGCCGCCGAGGTAGCGGTACAGCGGCAGGGCAGCGGATTCCGCGGCTGCACGTGCGACGGCGAGGGAAACACCGAGGATGGCGTTGGCGCCCAGGCCGGACTTGTTCTCGGTGCCGTCCAGGTCAATCATGGCCTGGTCGATGGCACGCTGGTCGGCTGCGTCGTATCCGAGCAGGGCCGGCTGGATCTGGTCGATCACGGCTTCGACGGCCTGCAGCACGCCCTTGCCCTGGTAGCGGTTCTTCTCACCGTCACGGCGTTCGTTCGCTTCGAAGGCGCCCGTGGAGGCGCCGGAGGGAACAGCTGCGCGGCCGAACGTGTCGTCGTCGAGCAGCACCTCCACCTCGACGGTGGGGTTGCCGCGGGAATCGAGGATCTCGCGGGCATGGATGGCATCGATGATGGCCATTGAATTGCTCCTGTTCATTGGAACGAATGGGGAGAAAACCGCACCCCTGCTTGGACAGCAGGTCACAGTGTCTGCTTCTTAGCCTAATAGAATCGCGGCTCCCAGTAAGGTCCGGTGGGCTGAATCACTGAGATCGGGTGGATCCGGGGCTGCAGCGGAGGGGGTGCGCGACGGTCAGCGCCCGGCGTCGTCGGCCGTGTACCGGCGGACCGCCGCACGAAGCGCCGCCTCGGCGTCGAGTCCCTGTTCCGACGCGCGGCGGACCAGGGAGAACAGCACGTCCCCGAGCTCGGTTTCGTTGGAGAACTCCGCGTCGGGTGCCGGCCGCAGCGGGGGCAGCGGACGGTCCGCCCGGCGGGCACGGGAGATCGTCTTGGCCGCCAGGAGCAGGGCCGGCAGCCCTGCCGGAATTCCTTCGAATGCCGAAGTCCGGGCGGGGCTTTCCGCCTTCTTCGCCCGGTCCCAGGCCTGTTCGATGGCCGCAATGCCGGATTCTCCGCTGTCCTCCCGGAGGCTGCCGTCCGGGGAGAAGACGTGCGGGTTGCGGCGGATCATCTTAGCGGTGAGGGCATCGACCACGTCCGCCACGGAGAAGCTGCCGGCTTCCTGCTGCAGGCGGGCGTGGAGCAGTACCTGCAGCAGCACGTCGCCGAGCTCGCCGCGCAGTTCCGCCGCCCGGGCCGGTCCGGCCGTTCCGCCTTCCACTGCTTCCACCAGCTCGTAGGTTTCCTCCACGAGGTACTCCAGCAGTGACTCATGGGTCAGTGCCCGGGTCCACGGGCACCGCTCCCGGAGGACGCCGATGACCTCGGCGAGGCGGGTGAACCGCTCGCCGAGGTCACCGGGAAGGGGGTTTTCAGCCACGGGCGCGGTTGAAACCTTCCGTGACATAGGCGGATAGTGCAGCGCGCTCATCCAGGGGCAGGAAAGCCGCGTTGACGGCGTTCATGGTGAGCTCCAGGACATCGTCCAGGTCATAGTCGAAGGTGTCCATCAGCAGCTCGAATTCACCGGTAAGGGTCACCAAGCTCATCAGGCGGTTGTCCGTGTTGATGGTGACGGCGAAGCCGGTCTGGTACAGCAGGTCGATCGGATGGGTCTCAATGTCCTCGCCGAAGGAGGCCACGGCACCGGTCTGCAGATTGGAGGAGGGGCAGACCTCCAGCGGGATTCCGCGGTCCCGGACCCAGTTGGCGACGCGGCCCATGCTGACAATGCCCACTTCGGCCTCGTCTGCGCTGCCGGGCTCTTCGAATTCGACGTCGATGTCCTCCGCGATCCGCACGCCGTGGCCCAGCCGCAGCGCCCGGCCGTGCACCAGGGCGTCAACGATGCTCTCGATTCCGGCGGCCTCGCCGGCATGCACCGTCACCGGGAACTGCTGTTCTGCGAGATAGGTGAAGGCGTCCTTGAACCGGGAGGGCGGGAAGCCGTCTTCGGGGCCGGCAATGTCGAAGCCGACGGCGCCGGAATCGCGGTGCCGCACTGCCAGTTCGGCGATTTCCATGGCACGGTCTGCATGCCGCATGGCGGTGATGAGCTGGCCCACCTGGATGAAGCGGCCCGCAGCCTCGGCGATCACGATGCCTTCTTCGATGCCGGCTTGGACGGCTTCCACGGCTTCGTCCAGGCTCAGTCCTGCCTGCAGGTGCTGTTCGGGTGCCCAGCGGACTTCGGCGTACACAACGCCGTCCGCGGCGAGGTCTTCGACGAATTCGCGGGCCACCCGCACCAGGTCCCCGCGTGTCTGCATGACCGCGATGGTGTGGTCGAAGGTTTCGAGGTAGCGCTCCAGCGAACCGGAGTCGGCGGATTCGCGGAACCACTCCCCCAGCCCGGCGGGGTCGGTGCTCGGCAGGGTGTGGCCGGCGGCGGCGGCCAGCTCGACAATGGTGGCCGGTCGGAGGCCGCCGTCGAGGTGGTCGTGCAGCGATACCTTCGGCAGGCTGCGCACGTCGAGGAAAGGTTTTTCTGGAGTGTTTGTAGGCTCAGTCACACGGCAACTCTACGGTGTTTCAGGCGGCCTTCTGCGTGCGTGCGTCGTCGTCGGCGTTCGGCATGTCGCCGGCTTCCGGGAGTTTGGCCCCGGGTCCGGTGCCCCGGACCATGGTGATGATGCGGTCGATGATCAGGCCCAGGACAAGCGCGCCCAGCACTCCCACCACCACGCCGAGCAGGTGGTGGTCATCGAACCAGGCACCGGCTATCGCGCCGATGGCCACGCTGTAGGCGGCCCAGACAATCCCGGAGATGGCGGTCAGCGAGACAAACCGCCGCCGCGGGAAGCCGGTGGCACCGGCGGTGACGTTCACTACCACCCGGCCGACCGGAATGAACCGGGCCACGAGAATCAGTGACATCGACCGTTTGTCGAGTTCGTGGCGTGCCCAGGCGACGGACCGGCGCATCTTCGGGGTGCGCATCCAGCCGAACCGTTCGGTACCGATCCAGCGGCCCAGCAGGTAGGCCAGGTTGTCGCCCAGGAACGCTCCCAGGGCTGCGGCCGGAATGATCAGCCAGATATTCACGCCGGCGCCGCTGAGCGCCAGTGACGCCAGCGCCACCACCAGGGATTCACTCGGGACGGGCGGGAAGAAGCCGTCGATCAGGCAGCAGGCCAGGAGGCCGACGTAGACCCACGGCGACCCCGCCGTGGAGAGGATGAAGTTGTTTATGCCGTCCACCGTGGCACTGAAAACGTCCAACTGGTGCCGCTCCTTGAAATAGCTAACCGATCCTTTACAAGGATGCCACGGACACAGCGGTGCCCCCGCAGCGAAGCGCCGCGGGGGCACATCCGGGGAAACCCGGTGGGCCTAGCTGATCCGGTCGATGATCAGCTTCCGTGCCGGACGCGATCCCTCGGGTGCGACGACGACGGCGTCCGCCAGCGCCTCGCGGGCGCGGTCGAACTTCTCGGGGGTGTCGGTGAGCAGCGTCATCAGCGGCTCTCCGGCCCGGACCGTGGCGCCCGGCTTGGCGTGCATCACGACGCCGGCACCGGCCTGGACTGCGTCTTCCTTGCGGGCGCGGCCGGCACCGAGGCGCCAGGCTGCGACACCGACGGAGAGGGCATCGAGCTCCACCAGCACGCCGTCAGCGGGTGCGTAGATGGTTTCGGATTCCCGTGCCACCGGAAGCGCAGCGTCGGGATCGCCGCCCTGGGCGGAGATCATCCGGCGCCAGACGTCCATCGCACGGCCGTCCTTCAGAGCAGCCTCCGGGTCGGCGTCGGGCTGTCCCGCAGCCGTGAGCATTTCGCGGGCCAGGGCCAGCGTGAGCTCGACAACGTCCTCGGGGCCGCCGCCGGCGAGCACATCCACGGACTCCTGCACCTCAATGGCGTTGCCGGCGGTCAGGCCCAGCGGAGTGGACATATCGGTGAGCAGTGCCACCGTGTTCACGCCGGCGTCCTTACCCAGGGCCACCATGGTCTCGGCCAGTTCGCGGGCCCGGGCCTCGTCCTTCATGAAGGCGCCGCTGCCCACCTTGACGTCCAGCACCAGCGAGCCGGTGCCTTCGGCAATCTTCTTGCTCATGATCGAGGAGGCGATCAGCGGAATGGCTTCCACCGTGCCTGTGACGTCGCGCAGCGAGTACAGCTTCTTGTCCGCGGGTGCCAGCCCTGCACCGGCGGCACAGATGACGGCGCCGACATCGCGCAGCTGGGCCATCAGGGCGTCATTGGTCAGGGCCGCCTGCCAGCCCGGAATGGCTTCGAGCTTATCCAGCGTGCCGCCCGTGTGGCCCAGTCCGCGGCCCGAGAGCTGCGGAACGGCAACACCGAACACGGCGACCAGGGGCGCCAGCGGAAGGGTGATCTTGTCCCCCACACCGCCGGTGGAGTGCTTGTCCGAGGTGGGCTTGCCCAGGACCGAGAAGTCCATCCGCTCGCCCGAATTGATCATGGCGGTGGTCCAGCGGGAGATCTCCGCCCGGGTCATGCCGTTGAGCAGGATGGCCATGTTCAGCGCGGCCATCTGCTCATCCGCAATGGCGCCGCGGGTGTAGGCGTCGATGGTCCAGTCAATCTGTTCCGGTGTCAGGGTGCCCCGGTCCCGCTTGATTCCGATGATGTCTACGGCGTCGAACTTTTCAGCGCTCATTTACTTGTCCTGCCCTTCAAGGTGCTGCGGTCCAAAGGCATCCGGCAGGACCTGGTCCATGCTCCGGATTCCGCTTACGGTCATCAACTGCATTCCCGGTGCCCGGAATTCGTACAGCAGCTGCCGGCAGCGGCCGCACGGCATCAGGACACTGCCGGATCCGTCCACGCAGGCGAAGGCAGCGATGCGGCCGCCTCCGGTCATGCGCAGCTGGCTGATCATGGAACATTCGGCACACAGTGTCAGCCCGTAGGAGGCGTTCTCAATGTTGCAGCCGGACACAATCCGGCCGTCGTCGGTCAGTGCCGCGGCGCCCACCGGATACTTCGAGTAGGGCACGTAGGCGTGGGCCAGCGCTGCTTTGGCGGTTTCCAGGAGCAGCTCCCAGTCCACGGGGGCGGGGGTCATCTCTGTCATGTTTTCCTTTCATTTCGGTGTCCGGCCCGTGTGGACCGGATACCGCGAGGGACCTGCCGCCGGCTTCCCGGCAGCAGGTCCCTCCAAGTGCTAACCCTTGACGTACGGAACGCCGCTGGCCGCGGGTGCCCGGGACTTGCCGACCACTCCGGCGACGGCGAAGATCGTCACGATGTAGGGCAGCATGGCCAGGAACTGGTTGGGAACAGCGGTTCCCAGCAGGCTCAGGACGTACTGCAGGTTGGTGGCAAAGCCGAACAGCAGCGCTGCCAGCAGCGCGCCGAGCGGGTTCCAGCGCCCCAGGATCAGGGCGGCGAGGGCAATGTAGCCCTGCCCGCCGGTCATGTCACGGTTGAACGCGGACACGGACACGAGGGTGAAGAACGCGCCGCCGATGCCGGCTACCACGCCGGCGAGCAGGACGTTGATGAACCGGGTGCGGTTCACGTTCACACCCAGGGTGTCTGCGGCCTTGGGGTGTTCGCCCACGGCCCGGGTACGCAGGCCCCACTTGGAGTGGAACAGGCCGATGTAGACCGCGGCGAGGGCGATGTACATGAGGTAGCCGACAATCGACTGGTTGAAGAGGATCGGCCCGATGATCGGGATATCCGCCAGCAGCGGGATCCGGATCGGGGGCAGCGACGGCGGAGAGTTCCACTTCGCCGGATCCGAGGACAGCAGGGTGGAGAACAGGAAGCCGGTCAGGCCGGACACGAGGACGTTCAGGACGACGCCGACAATGACCTGGTTGACGATGTACTTGATGCTGAACACGGCCAGGACCAGGGAGACCAGCGCACCGGCGACGGCCGCGGCGAACAGACCCACGAACGCGTTGCCGGAGAGTGAACCCGCCACGGCTGCAGCGAAGGCGCCGAAGAGCAGCTGGCCTTCAATGGCGATGTTGACCACGCCGGAGCGTTCGCACAGCACGCCCGAGAGCGAACCGAAGATCAGCGGAATGGCCAGGGCGAAGGACCCGGAGAGCAGACCGTAAAGGGCAACGTTCGGCGTGTTGGCGCTGCCCACCACCCAGGTGAGGAAGCCGATCACGAACAGCAGTCCGAAGATAACGATGACCCAGACGGGCACCCGGCGGCCGCTGCGGGTCAGCATGAGTGCCCAGGCCGCGGCCGCAATCATCAGGACGGCGGTGAGCCAGCCGACCACGGTGGCGGAAACCACCAGTTCGGGCAGGACGATGGCCTCACCGGGGTCGGACAGGCGGAAGGTGACGTCATTGGACGGTGCACCCAGGGCGAAGACAGCGAGTCCCAGCAGGGACAGGACAATCAGGATGATCGGGATCTTCCAGCTGCGGACACCGCCGGGGGCGTCCGTCTTGGAAGCGGGAAGCGTTGTTGCGGTGCTCATGCTGCGCCTCCGGCGGTTTTCGTGGTCTTGGACAAGCGCTTGCCGGAGGTCTGGAACGCTCCCGGCGCGGGAATGCGGAACAGCGACCGCACCAGGGGCGGGGCTGCGATGAAGAGGACGATCAGTGACTGCACCACCAGGACAATGTCGATGCTGGTTCCGGTGTTGGTCTGCATGGTGACGCCGCCGGCACGGAAGGCACCGAACAGCAGGCCTGCCGCGAAGGTTCCCCACGGGCTGGAGCGGCCCAGCAGGGCCACGGTGATTGCGTCGAAACCGAAGCTGGCGGCGACACCGGATGTCAGGACCTTTTCGGTGCCTGCCACCTGCGCCACACCGGCAAGCCCGGAAAGGGCACCGGCGATGAGCATAACGACGACGTAGCCCTTGGTGGTGCTGATGCCGGCGTTGCGTGCGGCCGACGGATTGGCGCCCACGGCCTTGAGTTCAAAACCGATGGTGGAGCGGTTCATCAGCCACCAGATGAAGACGGTGGCCAGCACGGCGAGGACAAAGCCCCAGTGCAGGCGGAATCCGCTGCCCAGCAGCGGCGGGAACATGGCGTTGGCATCGAGCTGCGGGCTGATCGGGTTCGAGGAGCCCGGCCGCTGGAAGGCCGGCGTGCTGAGCAGGAACAGCACCAGGTTGATGGCGACGTAGTTGAGCATGATCGTGACGATCACTTCGTGCGCACCGGTCTTGGCCTTCAGGATGCCGGCGATGCCGGCCCAGATGGCGCCGCCGAGCATACCGGCAATGATCACCAGGAGCAGGTGCAGGCCCACCGGAAGGTGGACGGCGAAGCCCACCCAGGCGGCCATGGCCGCGCCGATGATGATCTGGCCCTGTGCACCAATGTTGAACAGTCCGGTCCGGAACGCAACGGCGACGCCGAGGCCGGCCAGGATCAGCGGTGTTGCCACCGTCAGGGTCTGGGTCAGCGGGTAGAATAACCGCTGCGCGCTGTCGGCTCCGAAGTTGAAGAACGCACCCTGGAACAGGGCGGCGTAGGCACCCGCGGCGGCTGACCAGGCAGCGGAGAGCAGATCCGTGGGCCGGGAGAAGAAGTACGACGCCGTTTCTCCGACTTCCTCATCGGTGGCGGCGATCAGGATGCCGCCCACAATCAGGGCGAGCAGGACGGACAGGACCGAGACCATGGCGTTCGAGGACAGTACCCGCCGCAGGACGGGCTGCCGGGAACGGTCCCCGCCGAGGTTGCCGCTTTGGTACGCCGCGGGTACGGCGGGCGGAGGAACAGTGCCGTCGGCGGTTTCGGCCGCGGCCTCGAGCCGGGTGGCTTCGGCAGCTGCGATGCTGCGCTCCCCCGGCGGGTCTTGCGTGGTGGAATCCTCCGGGCTCACTTGGCCCCTCCCTTGGAATCTGTGTGCTGCGCTGTAGCTTCGTCCGCGGGCATGCCAGCCATCATCTGGCCCAGCACGTCGCGGGATGTGTCGGCGGGGACTATGCCCATGAGCCGGCCGCCGTAAAGCACGGCAATCCGGTCCGCCAGTTCAAGGACTTCGTCGAGTTCGGTGGAAACGATCATCACCGGCGTGCCGACGTCGCGCTCGGCGATGATGCGTCGGTGCAGGAATTCGATGGAACCCACGTCCACGCCGCGGGTCGGCTGCGAGGCGATGAAAAGCTGCAGCGGACGCGACAGTTCGCGGGCCATAACAACCTTCTGCTGGTTTCCACCGGAGAGCGTGCCTGCCGCAGTTGCTGCTGACTGTGTGCGGATATCGAATTCGGTGATTTTCTCCGCCGCGTTGGCTTCAATGACCGCCGGACGAAGCGATACGCCGCGGGCAAAGGGTGCCTGGTCGTATCGGTTTAGGACAAGGTTCTCCGCAACGGAGAAGGTGCCCACGAGGCCGTCGACATTGCGGTCTTCGGGGACGAAGCCCACGCCGCTGTTGATGATGTCACGGGTCCTGCGGCCCACCAGTTCCTCGCCGTTGAGCCGGATGGAACCGGTGACGTGGTCCTGCAGGCCCAAGATGGCCTCGGTGAGTTCGGTCTGGCCGTTGCCCTGCACGCCTGCCACGGCCAGGATTTCACCGCGCCGGATGCCGAAGCTCACGCCGTCGAGCACTGCCGGGCCGGTTGCGGAGGCGATGGTGAGGTTCTCGACGACGAACGTCTCCTCCCCGGGGCTGGCCGGTGCCTTGTTGAGGTTCAGGCTCACGGACCGGCCGACCATCAGCGACGCCAGTTCCGTGGTGGAGGCGGTCGGATCGGCGGAACCTACGACCTTTCCGCGGCGGATCACGGTAATGACGTCGGAAACGGCCTTTACTTCCCGCAGCTTGTGCGAAATGAAGACCACCGATTTACCGTCTTCGGTGAGCTGGCGCATGATGCCCAGCAGTTCGTCCGTTTCGCGGGGCGTCAGCACGGCGGTCGGTTCGTCAAGGATGAGGACTTCGGCGTCCCGGATCAGGGCCTTGATGATTTCCACGCGCTGCTGGACACCCACGGGGAGGTCTTCGACGACGGCGTCGGGGTCGACGTCGAAACCGTACTGGTCCGAGATCTCGCGGATGCGGCGCCTCGTCTGGTCCAGGTTCAGCATGCCCGCAAACTTGGTGTTCTCGTTTCCGAGGGCCACGTTTTCGGCCACGGTGAAGACGGGAACGAGCATGAAGTGCTGGTGCACCATGCCGATTCCTGCCGCCATCGCATCGCTGGGGCCGTTGAAGGTGACTGCCCGGTCATCAACCAGGATTTCGCCTTCGGTCGGCTCATACAATCCGTACAGCACATTCATCAGGGTTGACTTGCCGGCGCCGTTTTCACCGAGCAGGCTGTGCACCTGCCCCGGCTCAACCACCAGGTCGATATGGTCATTGGCCACCAAAGTGCCGAAGCGCTTGGTGATGCCCTTGAGTTCGAGTTTCAAAACCCCAACCAATCTTTTTCGAGATAAACAAAACAGAGAAAAGTTCCGACGCATGACAAACGCCGTCTTCCCGGCCCTAAGGCTGCCGGGAAGACGGCGGTCACTTTAGTGCATGCGGTGCTCGCTGCACCCGGGCAATTTCCCCGGACGCAGGTATTACGTGTTAGGCGCTACTTGGGGCTGGAAGCGGATTCAACCGAAATTTCGCCGGAAATGATCTTGGCCTTGATGTCCTCGACGGCCGTCTTGACCTCATCCGGAACGTTGGCTTCCTGGTCGTGGAAGGGTGCCAGGGCAACGCCGCCGTTTTCGAGGGTGCCGACGTACGGGCTGTTGTCGAAGTTGCCTTCCACATCGGTGTTGACGACGTCCTCAACGGCTTCGCCCATCAGCTTCATGACGGAGGTGAGGATAACTTCCTTGCCCGAGCTCACGGTCTCGTAGCCGTCGGAGTCAACCCAGATGACCTTGGCGTCCTTGCCGGCAGCGTTGGCTGCCGTCACGGCGTCGATAGTACCGGCACCAACGGGGCCGGCGACCGGCATGATGACGTCGGCGCCCTCGTTCAGGAAGTTCTGCGTGGTGGTCTTGCCGGCGGAGACATCATCGAAGCCGCCGGTGAAGGAATCCATGCCCAGGACCTGGACGTCGGCGCCGTTCTCTTCGTTGAAGTACTTCACGCCCTGCTCGAAGCCCTCCATGAAGATGGTGACCGTGGGGATGTCCAGGCCGCCGTAGGTGGCAACCTTCCCGGTCTGGGAGGTGCCTGCTGCAACGTAGCCGGCCAGGAACGCAGCCTGGGCCGTGTCGTAGATGATCGGCTTGACGTTGTCTGCTTCGATCGACTGGTCGTCAACGATCGCGAAGTGGGTGTCCGGGTTGGCCTCGGCGGCGTCGCGGGTGGTGTCTGCGAGCAGGAAGCCGACGGTGACCGTCAGGTCGCAGCCGGCCTGGACCATGCTGTCAACGTTCGGGGCGAAGTCGGTTTCGGATGCGGATTCGGCGGTCTTGACCTCGATGCCCAGGTCCTCTTCGGCCTTCTTCATGCCGTTGTAGGTGGATTCGTTGAACGAGTTGTCGTTGAATCCGCCGGAGTCGGAGACCATGCAGCCCAGGAAGTCGGAGGCGCCTTCAGCGGAGCCGGCTTCTTCTTCCGGTGCCGCGCCGCAGCCCGAAAGCAGGAGTGCGGAAACGCCGAGCATGGCGGCGGAAACGCCTGCATTGCGCTTAAAGCTGCGCGGGTAATTCTTCAATGTTCCTCCAGAAAAGAAATGGGATTCGCCGTACGGTGCCCTGTGAGGTGCAGCGCCCGGCGCAGCGCTCCGTCCATCGTTGGACCGCAGCAACATAACCATAGTGTGTCGAAGGCAACACCAAATCCAAATCCGGCATGGTCGGAACATTGTTTACATGTTGTTATCAAACGGGAACGACGGAACGGGGCGGGACTGCTAGTGTCCCGCCCCGTCCGATTCGTCGTTAAGGTCCGTGTGTCCTGAGGCTACGCGTCCCCCGGTGCCGCGGGGTTTAGTGCCGCAGGCCCCTGGCTGCGCGCAGGGCGGCAGCCGCCATCACGCTGACGCCGCAGCTGATCGCCCGCTCATCGGGGTTGTAATCCCCGCGGTGCAGGTCGAAGGTTTCCCCGCCCGGCGAGCGGGTGCCAAGCCGCATCAGGGCGCCGGGCACCGCCTGCGTCATCCACGCAAAGTCCTCCCCGCCCATGGACTGCGGTGCCAGCACCACGGCGTCTTCTCCCAGTTCGGCGCGGGCTGCCGCTTCGATCAGGCTGATCTCGGCGTCGGCGTTAATGACCGGCGGGACGCCGCGGGTGTGCTGTAGATTGACGTCGACGCCGAAGGGCGCCGCGATCTCCCGGACCACCTTGTCCAGCAGCTCGCCGGCGGCATGCCAGGCCTCTGCGTCGAGGCAGCGCATGGTGCCGGCCATGAATCCATGTCCGGGAATGGCGTTGGGTGCGGAGCCGGCGTGCATCTGCCCCCACACCACGGAGACGCCGCTGCGCACATCGATCCGCCGCGACAGCACGGCCGGGACGCTGACTGCGATCTCGGCCAGCGCAAAGACCAGGTCCTCGGTCAGGTGCGGCCGGGAGGTGTGCCCGCCGCGGCCGGTCAGCTCGATGCGGATGGTGTCGGAGGCGGAGGTGATCGCGCCGATGCGGGTGCCCACCTGCCCTACGTCCACCCGGGGGTCGCAGTGCAGGGCCAGCACGCGCGGTACGCCGTCCAGGGCGCCCTGTTCGATCACCGAGAGCGCGCCGCCTGGCATTACTTCTTCGGCAGGCTGGAAGATCACCCGCACCCGGCCGCCCAGCTCACCGGCCGCCTCGAACCCCGCAAGCACCATGGCCACGCCCAGCATGACCGTGGTGTGGATGTCGTGGCCGCAGGCATGGGCTATCCCGGTGTTTTCCGAGGCGTACGGCAGCCCGGTCTCTTCCAGCACGGGAAGGGCATCGATATCGGCGCGCACCGCGAGCCGGATGGGGCCGTCGCCGATGTCCACCACGACACCCGTGTTTTCCAGGCGCTTCGGCGCCAAACCGGCGTCTTCGAGGGCCTCAACGATGCGGTCCGTGGTGCGGAATTCCTTGTGCGAGAGCTCGGGATGGGAATGCAGGTCCCGCCGGAACTCGATCAACCCGCCGAGGAGCGGCGCCACACTCCCCCGTATCGAGGGGATGGGCGAGTTGCTCAGCGGGATAGTTTGCACAACCTCAAGGTTAGCCAATTCGGAGACTAAAGCGGGAATGCGCAGCGCTGGAAACGACGCCCCGTGACGGGTCTTTGCGTCCTGGCTAGAGGACGTCCGTGTCCCCGCTGGCCTTGAGGTGTTCAACGGCCTTCTTGACTTCCTGCGCGTGTTCCTTCGTGGTGACGAGCAGGGCGTCCGGTGTGTCCACGATGACGACATCCTCGATGCCGATCAGCGCAATCACGCGCTTGGTGTCGGAGACAACTATGCCGCTGGCGTTTTCCGAGTAGACGCGGGCGCCCTCCCCCATCACGGTCAGATCACTGTTTTCCGCTGCCGGGTTGAGCCGGCCGATCGCGGCAAAGTCGCCGACGTCGTCCCAGCTGAACGCACCGGGAATCATGGCGACATCGCCCGCCGCCGCCGCCGGTTCCGCCACGGCGTAGTCGATGGCAATCTTGGGCAGGGTGGGCCAGATCCGGCGCACCACTTCCCGGCGCCTCGCGGTGTCCCAGGCCTCGGCGATTTCCATCAGGCCGGAGTAAAGCACCGGTTCGCTGGCTTCCAGGTGCTTGAGCATCAGGTCCACCGGTGCCACGAACATGCCCGCATTCCAGCTGTAGCTGCCGTTGTCCAGGTACGCCTGGGCAACCTCGGCCGAGGGCTTCTCCACGAACTCGACCACGGAACGCGCGCTGGGGGCGCCGGCCACCCGGAGCTGCCCACCCGCGCAGATGTAGCCGAAACCGGTGGAGGGGTGCGTCGGCTCGATGCCGATGGTGACGATATACCCCTGGGCCGCGGTGTGGATGGCTTCCCGCACTGCGGCCTGGAAAACCTCGACGGGAGCAATGACCTGGTCCGCAGCAAAGGATCCCATGATGATCTGCGGATCCCGCTTGTAGAGGATGGCAGCGGCAAGCCCGATCGCGGCGGCGGAATCCTTGGGCTCCAGTTCCAGGACCAGGTTCTTGCTCGAGATCTCCGGCAGCTGCTGCCGCACGGCCTGCCGGTGCACCGCCCCGGTGACCACCATGACGCGGTCACCGCTGAGCGGACTCAGGCGCTCATAGGTGGCACGGATCAGGGTGGAACCCGAACCGGTCAGGTCGTGGAGGAACTTGGGTGCGGCGGCTCGGGAGAGGGGCCAGAGGCGCGTCCCAACACCGCCGGCCGGGATGACCCCGTAAAAGCGGTCAAGAACAGCGGGCTCGGGAGCGGCATGCGGCTTATTGTTACTCATCATTGCCTAGATTAGCTCAGCCCGCAGGCGAACCTCAGGAACCGGCATCCCTACACGGTCCGCGGCACCGATTCAATGTAATCAGGGTCACACCATAGGGGAACCTAAATTGAAAGCCCGGTCACGTGAGCCTAGATTATGGTAGAGCTTATATCGCTGTCGCACCGGCGTCATCACTGCGTGGAACACGCGCTAACGCCGCTGCGATGCAGGGAGGAAAATTCAGTGTCGAAGTTACCAGCAGGCACTCTCTACCGTGGCCGCGAAGGCCAATGGTCGTGGGTTGTGCACCGTATCACCGGCGTGGCGATCTTCTTCTTCCTTTTGGTCCACGTTCTGGATACCTCACTGGTGCGAGTTTCACCTGAGGCCTACAACGTGGTGATCGAATCCTACAAGAACCCGATTATGGGCCTCGGCGAGCTTGGTCTCGTTGCGGCGATTGTGTTCCACGCCTTCAACGGCCTGCGTGTAGTCCTGATCGACTTCTGGAAGAAGGGGCCCAAGTACCAGCGCCAGATGCTGTGGGGCGTTGTTGCCCTGTGGGCCGTTACGGTTATCGGCTTCTCTATTCGCCACCTGCCCAACGTCTTCGGGGGTTAATAACCAATGAGCACATCTACTAACGAAGCCCACGCCCTCGAAGCACCCCGTTCAGGACGCATCGCCCCGCGCTACACCCGCAATTCCTCGGGCGGCGGCAACTTTGAAATGTTTGCTTGGCTGTTCATGCGCGTGTCCGGCGTGATCCTGGTGGTCCTGATCTTCACCCACCTGTTTATGAACCTGGTCGTGGGCGACGGCATCCACGCCGTGGACTTCGGCTTCGTTGCCGGCAAGTGGGCCAGCCCGCTGTGGCAGGTCTGGGACCTGGTCATGCTGTGGCTGGCCATGCTTCACGGCACCAACGGCGTCCGCACCATCATCAACGACTACGGGGACAAGAAGTCCACGCGCATGTGGCTCAAGACCGTCCTCTATGTCGCGACCTTCGTGATCATCGTCCTTGGCACCCTGGTCATCTTCACCTTTGACCCCTGCCTCGCAGGCGCGTCGGCGGAGACCCTCCAGGAGTTCTGCGGGGCCTAAGGGCCGCGTGGCCATTCCGGGCCCACGAATTTCTAGTAGTTTCAACAGAAAGAGCATCTGCTATGCAGGTCCATAAGTACGACGTCGTCATCGTCGGCGCCGGCGGCGCCGGTATGCGTGCCGCCATCGAATCAGGTCAGCGTGCGCGTACGGCGGTACTGACCAAGCTGTACCCCACCCGCTCCCACACCGGCGCCGCGCAGGGCGGCATGTGCGCAGCACTTGCCAACGTCGAAGAAGACAACTGGGAATGGCACACCTTCGACACCGTCAAGGGCGGTGACTACCTGGTGGACCAGGATGCAGCCGAGGTCATGGCCAAGGAAGCCATCGACGCCGTGCTGGACCTGGAGAAGATGGGCCTGCCGTTCAACCGGACGCCCGAAGGCCGCATTGACCAGCGCCGCTTCGGCGGCCACACCCGTGACCACGGCAAGGCACCGGTCCGCCGCGCCTGCTACGCCGCGGACCGCACGGGCCACATGATCCTGCAGACGCTCTACCAAAACTGCGTCAAGCACAACGTTGAGTTCTACAACGAGTACTACGTCCTGGACCTCATTACCGTTGTCGACCTCAACGGCCAGAAGCGGGTTGCAGGTGTCGTTTCCTACGACCTGGCCACCGGCGAGCTGCACATCTTCCAGGCCAAGTCCGTGGTGTTTGCCTCCGGCGGTGCCGGCAAGGTCTACAAGACCACGTCCAACGCACACACCCTGACCGGTGACGGCATGGGCATCGCTTTCCGCCGGGGCATCCCCCTGGAGGACATGGAGTTCATCCAGTTCCACCCGACCGGCCTGGCCGGGCTGGGCATCCTCCTCTCGGAGGCCGCCCGCGGCGAAGGTGCCATCCTCCGCAACTCCGAGGGTGAACGCTTCATGGAGCGTTACGCCCCGACCATCAAGGACCTGGCCCCGCGTGACATCGTGGCACGTTCCATGGCCAACGAGGTCCGCGAGGGACGCGGCTGCGGCCCGAACAAGGACTACGTCCTGCTGGACCTGACGCACCTGGAACCGGCGCACATTGATGCGAAGCTTCCGGACATCACCGAGTTCGCCCGGACCTACCTCGGTGTGGAGCCCTACACCGAGCCGGTGCCGGTATTCCCGACGGCGCACTACGTGATGGGCGGCATCCCCACCAACATCAAGGCCGAGGTCCTCCAGGACAACGACACCGTGATTCCGGGCCTGTACGCGGCCGGCGAAGTGGCCTGCGTGTCCGTACACGGCTCCAACCGCCTGGGTACCAACTCGCTGCTGGACATCAACGTCTTCGGCAAGCGGGCCGGCATCTATGCTGCCGAATACGCGCTGACCGCAGACTTTGTTGATCTGCCGGAGAACTCCGAACTGGACACGGTGAACCTGCTGGACCATGTGCGCAATTCCGAAGGCACCGAGCGTGTCTCCGAAATCCGCCGTGACCTGCAGAACACCATGGACCTGAACATGCAGGTGTTCCGCACGGCGGACACCATCCAGAAGGTCCTGACGGACATCGCCTCCTTCGAGGAGCGGTACCAGAAGATCAGCGTCCAGGACAAGGGCAAGCGCTTCAACCTCGACCTCCTTGAGGCCGTGGAGCTGGGCTTCCTCCTGGAACTCGCGAAAGTCATGAGCGTTGCCGCCCTGCACCGGACCGAATCCCGCGGCGGACACTTCCGCGAGGACTTCCCGGAGCGCGACGACGAGAACTTCATGAAGCATTCCATGGCCTACAAGGTTGACGAAGCCGAAAACACCGAGCACACCGCCGGCATTCGGCTGGACACCAAGCCGGTCATTTTCACGCGCTACGAGCCGATGGTGAGGAAGTACTAATGACAACCGAAATCGCCGAGCCGGCCTCGAAGGTAGAGCTCCCCGAGTCGATCGGCGGAGAGATCCCGTCGTTCGAGATCACGCTGAAGGTCCGCCGCTACAACCCCGAGGTTTCCGACGAAGCCTACTGGGACGAGTGGAAGCTGACCATGTACGGCACGGACCGCGTGCTGGACGCCCTGCACAAGGTCAAGTGGGAGCATGACGGCTCGGTTTCCTTCCGCCGCTCCTGCGCCCACGGCGTCTGCGGCTCCGATGCCATGCGCATCAACGGCCGCAACCGCCTGGCCTGCAAGACCCTGCTGAAGGACCTGGACACCTCCAAGCCCATCCTCGTCGAGCCCATCAAGGGCCTGCCGGTGGAAAAGGACCTGATCGTGGACATGGAGCCGTTCTTCCAGTCCTACCGCGAGATCATGCCGTTCCTGGTCACCAAGGGCCACGAGCCGACGAAGGAACGCCTGCAGTCCGCCGAGGACCGTGAGCGTTTTGACGACACCACCAAGTGCATCCTGTGCGCCGCGTGCACGTCCTCCTGTCCGGTCTTCTGGACCGACGGCCAGTACTTCGGCCCGGCGGCAATCGTCAATGCGCACCGCTTCATCTTCGATTCGCGTGACGACGCCGGCGACATGCGCCTGGAGATCCTGAACGACAAGGAAGGCGTGTGGCGCTGCCGCACCACCTTCAACTGCTCGGAAGCCTGCCCCCGCGGCATCCAGGTCACCAAGGCCATCTCCGAGGTCAAGCAGGCCATCCTGGCCCGCTCGCTCTAGCCAGTCCTGCGCTGCAAAGGCCCCGGCCAGCGGTCTTTACCGCCGGCCGGCGCCTTTTGCGTTCTGGGTAGAGTTGACCCATGCCTTCGTTTGAATCCGTTTCCTTTCCCGGTGTCAACGGGACCACGCTCGCAGGGACCGTGGACATTCCCGACGGCGGTGCCCGTGCCTGGGCCGTCTTCTGCCACGGCTTCACCCTGGGCAAGAACAGTGCCGCCGCGTCCCGGATTTCCAAGGCCTTGGCCGGCCACGGCATCGGCGTGCTGCGCTACGACGCCGCCGGACTGGGCGGGTCGACCGGCAAGTGGGAAGACGGCAGCTTCAGCACCAAAGTGGCCGACGTCCTCAGTGCTTGCGGGTTCATGGCGGACACCGGCCGCCCCGCTTCCCTGCTGATCGGCCATTCGCTCGGCGGCGCGGCCGTCCTGGCGGCGGCGGGCCGGGTGTCCGGGCTGGACGCCGTGGTGACCATCGCCGCGCCCTTCCGGCCCTCCCACGTGGTCCATCTCTTCGAATCGGAGCTGGACCGGATTGCTGAACAGGGGTCAGCGTCCGTGGACCTCGGCGGCGGGGAGCTGGAAATCCGCCGGCACCTCATTGAGGACCTGCACAGCCACAACCTCACGGACAGCATCAGGGAGCTGCACCTGCCGCTGCTGGTGATGCACTCCCCCACCGACAACACGGTCGGGATCGAGAACGCGAGTGAAATCTTCCGGACGGCACGCCATCCGCGGAACTTCATCTCGCTGGAGGGCAGCGACCACCTGATGGTGGAGCGCAAACAGACCACCAGGGCGGCAGCCATCATCGCGGCGTGGGCCGGGACCTATCTGGATCTCGACGGAGATTCCTAGCTCCGCCGGTCCCGGGCTCCCAGCCGGACGTGCTCGTGCAGCTTCCACAGGCCGGTGGCATCGTGTTCATAAAGACCCACGCGGTCCACGGTAAAACCGGCGGAATAGCCGCTCAGCCGGCGGACGGCTTCGTCCATGCCCTGCTCGCTGACGTCGTGCGCCACCGTGACGTGCGGATGGAACGGGAAGGCCAGCTCACGTGCCAGCGGGCCGCTCTGGAGTTCCTTGTGCAGCGCGGTGCACTCGTCAAAGCCTTCGCCGACGTTCAGGTAGACCACCGGCGAAACGGGCCGGAAGGATGCGGTCCCGTCCAGGGTCACCCGGAACGGCTTCTGCGCAGCAGCAACGTCCCGCACATGGTTCAGCGTCGCTTCCCAGTCGTCGGTTTCCGTGGTGGTCACCAAGGTGATGTGCGCCGGGATCACCGCCGCCAGGGGATCCCCGAAGGACGCGCGGGCATCCTTCAGCTCGCTTGCCATCGGCTCCGGAACCGCAATGACTATCCCGACGCAGCGCGCAGCGCATTGAGGAGCGTGGCTGCCGTTCAGGGCGCCGGCTGCCATGTCCTGGTCGAGGGATTCGGAGATTCTCATGGGACTATGCGGTGACGCTGCCCAGCGGCAGGAAGCCGACCTTGTTGTACACGTCCGCGAGGGTCGCCGATGCTGACTCCCGTGCCTTGGCCGCCCCCACGGCCAGGAGGCGGTCCAGCTCGGCCGGATCGTCCAGCAGATGCAGGGCGCGTTCACGGATGGGCCGGATGTGTTCTGTGACCGCGTCGGCCAGGTCCACCTTCAGGTGTCCGTACATCTTCCCCTCGTACTCCTTCTCCAGGGTTTCCACGCTGCGTCCGGTGATCAGGGAGTAGATGGACAGCAGGTTGGTGATTCCCGGCTTGGTATCCCGGTCAAACCGGACTTCGCTGCCGTCATCGGTCACTGCCGACTTGATCCGCTTGGCAATCACCTTATCCTCGTCGAGGAGGTTGATCAGCCCGGCCGGCGAGGCAGCCGACTTGGACATCTTCGCCGTCGGGTTCTGCAGGTCGTAGATCTTCGCCGCTTCCTTCTGGATGAAGACCTCCGGCACCACGAAGGTGTCCCCGAAGCGCGTGTTGAAGCGCTTCGCCAGATCCCGGCTGAGCTCTACGTGCTGGCGCTGGTCTTCGCCGACGGGCACGCCGTGCGGCTGGTAGAGCAGGATGTCGGCCACCTGCAGGATCGGGTACGTAAACAGACCCACGCTGGCCGAGTCAGCACCGAATCGCTGCTGCTTGTCCTTGAACTGCGTCATGCGGGAGGCTTCACCGAAGCCGGTAAGGCAGTTCAGCACCCAGGCCAGCTGGGCGTGCTCCGGCACCTGGGACTGCACGAACAGGGTGGCCTTATCCACGTCGACACCGCCCGCGATGTACTGGGCTGCGGTGACGCGGGTGCGCTTGCGCAGGTCCTCGGGATCCTGCGGCACCGTGATGGCGTGCAGGTCCGGGATAAAGAAGTAGGCGTCGTACTCGTCCTGGAGCCGCACCCAGTTCACGAGCGCTCCGAGGTAATTGCCCAGGTGCAGGGAATCAGCGGAGGGCTGCATCCCCGAGAGGATGCGCCGGCGGCTGGAAGACTCAGATGTCATGGAAGGAACCCTTAGAACTGGTAGTCGATCACTACTGGAGCGTGGTCTGAGAAGCGGGAGTCGTAGGTAGGTGCGCGGTCAACGACGGCGTTGGCAGCCCGTGCCGCCAGCTCCGGAGTGGCCATGTGGTAATCGATCCGCCAGCCGGAGTCGTTGTCGAACGCCTGTCCGCGCCAGGACCACCAGGTGTAGGGTCCGTTGACCTCGCCGGCCAGGGAACGGTGCACATCCGTGTAGCCGATTTCCTCGCCGAAGAAGCGGTCAAAGTAGGCACGTTCCTCGGGGAGGAAACCGGCGCGCTTGACGTTGCCCTTCCAGTTCTTGATATCCAGGGGTGTGTGGCCCACGTTCAGGTCACCGACCACCAGCACGAAGTCACTGGACTGCGCCAGGGCGGGCAGCCGGGCGGCCATGGTGTCGAGGAAGCGGTACTTGTCCACCTGCTTGGGGGTGTCCACCTCGCCTGAATGGACGTACGCACTGACGACGGTGAGGATTTTCTCCTCACCCTCCACGGAAACCTTGAAGTCTGCCTCAACCCAGCGGCCGGAGCGTGCGAAGTACTCGTCGCCGATGTGTTCGCGGACCGCCACCGGCGCGGTGCGGGAAGCGATGGCGACGCCGGCACGGCCCTTGGCATCGAGGCATTCGGCGTGCTGGACGTGCCAGGTATCACCGAGCAGGCCCTTCAGGATGGCGTCGGGCGCGCGCACCTCCTGCAGGCACAGGATGTCCACATCGCGGGCTGCGAGCCAATCGGCCATTCCCCGCTTGTAGGCGGCGCGGATGCCGTTGACATTCACAGACGCAATGCGCAGTGCTTTCCCGGAACTGTCCATAGTCCCCGTCGATGCCGAACTCACGCGAATAACCATACTCCTCAGTAGCTGTTCATCCCGAAACGCGGATCCGGCGGGCCGCGGTGCTGCGGTTCCGCCGGCGGTGGAGGGAAACTAGTCGACGATGGTGCCTTCGACCGGCCCGCCGTCGTTCTTCTTGATCATGCCACGGCCGTTGGACGCCGTGATTTCGATGGTCTCCAGGGCGCGGTCGACCATTTCCCGGTCAGTGTCCAGGTTCTCGTTGATGACCTTGGCCTGGACCTGGATGATCTTGAAGCTGTGGTCCAGTTTCCGGTCACGGACGGTGGTGCTTTCATCCACAACCTGCACTCCGCTGCGGGGAGCAGCGCCGGCGGCGGCACCGGCAAGCTTTGCGGTGGCCTTGCGGGTGGCGCCCCGAACGGAGAAGACCACGAACGTGGCGAGGAACAGCCAGCCCAGGGACACGATGACCACCAGCCAGCCAATGACGTCATTCTGGTTGGCGGCGAAAACCACCGCCACCAGGAAGACAATGAGCATCACGACGATGCCCGTGGAGCCCATCCTGCGGCTGATGCCGCGGCCGGGCGTGGACGAGGACGACGGCGTCTTGCCGTTTCGGATCGACTGCATGGTTTTATTCTCTCAAACTCAGACAGGTGCCCGGTGCCGTGTTCGCTCTGCGCGCCTGCGCCTGCTTCCGCACGCGGTGGCAGCAGGCCCGCGGCAGTGGCAGACTGGCTCGATGCAGATCACCATTGCCACCGGCGACATCACCCGGCGGGATACCGACGTCATCGTCAACGCGGCCAACTCATCCCTGCTGGGCGGCGGCGGAGTGGACGGGGCCATCCACCGTGCCGCCGGCCCGAAGCTGCTCGCTGCCTGCAGGGAACTGCGGAAGACGTCGCTGCCGCAGGGGCTGCCCACCGGCCTGTCCGTGGCTACCGAGGCGTTCGACCTGCCCGCCCGGTGGGTGGTGCACACCGTGGGGCCCAATGCCGGGGCAGGCGAAACGGACCCGGAACTGCTGAGGTCCTGCTTCCGCACCGCCCTGGCCGCAGCCGAAGAGCTGGGTGCCCGGAGCATTTCCTTCCCGGCCGTGAGCGCCGGCATTTACGGCTGGGACCCGGAGACCGTGGCCGGCATCGGGCTGCAGGAAGTCCTGGACCACACCCCGGGGACGCTGAAGCGCGCGGAGTTCGTACTGTTCAATGACCGCCTGGCCGGGATCTTCACCCGCAAATATGAGCAGCTGGCCGGCTGACCCGACGCCTACTTCAGGAACAGAGCCCGGAGCCTGTTGGTGGTCAAGGTCAGGCCCAGGACGATCATCACCACGAAGTACAGCAGATGCCCTGCCGTCCCCCAGCTGAAGATGCCTACGCTGATCTGCCGGAGCAGTTCCACGCCGTGCCAGAGCGGCAGCGCCTGGATTACGGACTGCACCGCTTCGGGGTAGACACTCAGCGGGTAGAAGGTCGCAGAGAGCAGGAACATGGGCAGCATGATCATTTGGATCCAGTCCATTTGCTGGAACGTCTTCATGTAACTGGTCACGGCCATCCCGAAGGAGGCGAAGCCGAACGCGATCACCACGGCTGCCGGAATCATCAGCAGCGCCCAGGGCGAGGTGATCAGTCCCATCGCGCCCATTACGGCGGTAAAGCCGGTGGCATAGAGCGCACCGCGGAGCAGGGCCAGGAAGATCTCCCCCATCGCCACGTCCAGCGGACCCAGCGGCGTCGAGAGCATGCCCTCATAGAGGCGGGCGTAGTTGAGCTTGAAGAACACGTTCATGGTGGAGTCATACACCGCGCCGTTCATCGCGGAGACTGCCAGCAGCGCCGGTGCGATGAAGTTGGCATACTCCATTTCCTGCCCGCCCGGGCCGGTGACCGCCCCCACCAGGGCACCCAGGCCAATGCCCATGGCCACCAGGTACAGCACCGGTTCGACGAACCCGCTGACCATGATGCTCCAGTTGGTGCCCCACGTGGCCTTGAGCCCGCGGGCAATCACGGCACGGATGTTCCGCCCGTACAGCGAGCCGAGGAACCGGTCCTGCGGTACAAGGACCGTGGGCGCCGTGCGGTTTTCGATGCTCATCCGTCGAGCCTCCTCGTGAAGTTCCGCCGGGCCAGCAGCAGCCCGCCGAAGGTCAGGACCAGCAGGTACACCACGTGGACGGCGGTCATGGCGGCCGGTTCCGGGTGCCCGTAGCTGAGTACCCGGCCCAGTTCGGTCGAATGCCAGAGCGGTGAGATCCAGCCGATCCAGCGGACAGCCAGCGGCAGCGACTCCAGCGGAAAGAAGGTCCCGGAGAACAGGAACAGCGGCATCACAATGAACCGCTGGACCAGGGCGAACTGCCCCTTGTCCTCTTTCAGGGTGGCGCTGAAGGCCATCAGCGGCATCCCGAAGGCCAGTCCGGCCAGCAGCGCGGTGAAGATCATCAGCCAGCCGGTTGCGGGCTGCGTCACCGCCCCGAAGAGCACCAGGAACAGGTAGTAGATGCCCGTAGTCAGCAGGATGCGGACGGTTAGTCCCAGGACGTGTCCGAGGGCAATCTGCCCGCTGGAGAGCGGGGAGGCATTGGGTCCGTAGTAGGTGCGGTGCCATTTGAACCCGCCCATGACGGTGTAGGTGTTTTCCTCGCTGGAAACCATCAGGGCGGCGGTTGCCACGAGGGCCGGGCCCAGGAACATCAGGTAGGACACAGTCGAGCCGTCGGCGCCCGGGAAACCCGCGTTCGAGTTCCCGTCGATCAGCACGGCCAGGCCCGTGCCCATGCCCAGCAGGTAGACCAGCGGAGTGCCCACGGCGGTCATCAGCACGGTCCCCTGGTAGCCGCGCATCCGGCGGATCCACATGTCTGCGTAGTAGAAGGAACCGAAGCGCCGCGCCCGGGCAGCGGTTTGGCGCGGGGTCAGCGGCGACCGCAGCCCGAGCACCTCATGGCGCTGGACGCCGGGGCCGGCGGCGGCTGCGGGCTTACTCAACGAGGCTCCTGCCCGTCAGGCGGAGAAACACGTCTTCCAGCGAGGACCGGCGTACCAGCGACGTGATGGGCCGCAGTCCTCGGCTCGCTACCGCATCCAGCGCGGCTTCGCCGTCATCCGCGTAGATCAGGACCCGGTCCGGGAGGGTCTCCAGCCTCTCCCCGATTCCCTCAAGCTCGCCTGCCACCGTGGTGTTCCGTTCCGATCCGAACCGCAGCTCCACCACCTCGCGGGTGGAGTACTCGCGGATCAGGGCGGCCGGGGAACCCTCGGCCATGATGGCCCCCTTGTCCACCACAATCAGCCGGTCGCACAGCTGCTCCGCCTCGTCCATGTAGTGCGTGGTGAGGATCAGCGTGACACCCGCTTCCTTGAGCCGGAACAGCCGGTCCCAGAGGATGTGCCGGGCCTGGGGATCCAGGCCCGTGGTCGGTTCGTCCAACAGCAGGATCTTGGGGTCATTGATCAGGGAACGGGCGATCGTCAGGCGCCGCTTCATCCCCCCGGAGAGGGACTCCACGCGGGCCTTGGCCTTATCCGTGAGCTGCGCGAACTCCAGCAGTTCGTCTGCCTTGGGCTGCAGGTAGCTCTTGGGCAGGCCGAAGTAGCGGCCGTAGGCTACGAGGTTGTCCCGCACGCGCAGGTCCTCGTCCAGGTTGTCCTGCTGGGGCACAACGCCCAAGTGGGCGCGGACTTCGGGGCCGTACCGGTTCGGATCCAGGCCCATAATGCTCAGGTCTCCGGCGGTGCGCTGGGCGACGCCGCCGATCATCTTCATGGTCGTGGACTTCCCAGCCCCGTTGGGCCCGAGGAGCCCGAAGGACTCCCCCGGCGGAACGTCGAAGGAGATGCCGTTGACGGCGGTGAAATCGCCGTAGGACTTGGTCAGGTTCCGTGCGGAAATGACGAAATCGGAGCGGGTTTCGGGGACGGTTTTGCTTGATGTGATCTGCGACACTCACGACAGTGTAGTGGACCCTGACCGGACCGGCGCACCAAGCGGCGCCGGTCCGTTCCGTTGCTGCCGAAGAAGGCGTTTAGACCAGGATTCCGGCCTGCCGTTCGGCGGCTTCCACAACGTTGGCCAGCAGCATGGCCCTAGTCATCGGTCCCACACCGCCGGGGTTGGGCGAGATCCAGCCGGCGACGTCGGCCGCCGCGGGATCGACGTCGCCGGTCAGGGTGGTTTTTCCGGTGTCCGGGTCGGTGACCCGGGTGACGCCGACGTCCAGCACGATCGCTCCGGGCTTGAGCTCCTCGGCCCGGATCATTTCCGGGAAGCCGGCGGCCGCCACCACCACGTCGGCGGCCTGCAGATGTTCGAACAGGTCCACGGTGCCGGTGTGGGCCAGAGTGACCGTGGCGTTGATCGGGCGGCGGGTCAGGAGCAGGCCGAGCGGCCGCCCGACGGTGACGCCGCGCCCGACCACCAGGACCTTCTTGCCGTTCAGCGAGATCCCGTTGCGGACCAGCAGCTGCACAATCCCGTGCGGTGTGCAGGGCAGCGGGGACGTCATGGGTTCGCTGACGTTGAGCACCAGGCGGCCCAGGTTGACCGGGTGCAGTCCGTCCGCGTCCTTGTCCGGGGCGATCCGCTCCAGGATGGCATTGGCGTCTATGTGGGCCGGCAGCGGCAGCTGCACAATGTAGCCGGTGGTGGCCGGGTCCTCGTTCAGCTCGTCGATGACCTTTTCCAGGTCCGCCTGGCTGATGTCGCCGGGGAGGTCCCGGCGGATGGAATTAATCCCCACCTGCTTGCAGTCCTTGTGCTTGCCGCCGACGTAGGAGTGGCTGGCGGGGTCGTCGCCCACCAGCACCGTTCCCAGCCCCGGAGTGACGCCGTGCTCTTCCTTCAGCACCCGCACCCGTTCGGCCAGGTCCTCCTTGATCTCCCGGGCGGCGGCACGGCCGTCCAGGATCTTCGCCGCAACCGGGGTGCCGAAATCGGTCTTTTCCTTGACGTCCCAGCCGAGGTTCACGCTGGTGTCCTCACCGGTCACGGCGCCCTCCATATTGGTTCCTTTCTCCACGGTTACCATTCCTCCTGTCCGGGGTAAAGCGGGAAATTGTCTGCCAGCGCCCGTACGCGGCCCCGCAGGGCCTCGACGTCGGGAGCGGGTTTCAGTGCGGCGGCGATGATTTCGGCAACCTCGGTGAATTCCGAGGCGCCGAAGCCGCGGGTCGCGAGCGCCGGGGTGCCGATCCGCAGGCCGGACGTAACCATGGGCGGCCGCGGGTCGAAGGGTACGGAGTTGCGGTTCACCGTGATGCCCACGGATTCGAGCAGGTCCTCCGCCTGCTTTCCGTCCAGGGCGGAGTGCCGCAGGTCCACCAGGATCAGGTGTACGTCCGTGCCGCCGGTGAGCACCGAAACGCCGTGCTCCGCGACGTCGGGCGCGTTCAGGCGCTCGGCAATGATCCGTGCCCCCTCGAGCACGCGTTCCTGCCGTTCCCGGAATTCTTCGGTCCCGGCGATCTTGAACGCCACGGCCTTCGCAGCAATCACGTGCATCAGCGGGCCGCCCTGCTGGCCGGGGAAGACGGCCGAGTTCAGCTTCTTCGCGTACTCCTGCTTGGCGAGAATCATTCCCGAGCGCGGTCCGGCGAGGGTCTTGTGCACGGTGGAGGTGACGACGTCGGACACCGGCGCCGGGTTCGGGTGCAGCCCCGCGGCCACCAGGCCTGCGAAATGCGCCATGTCCGTCCAGAGGTAGGCACCCGCTTCGTCTGCAATCGACCGGAAGGCCTCAAAGTCCAGCTGCCGCGGGTAGGCGGACCAGCCGGCGACGATAACCTGCGGGCGTTCAGCCAGCGCCTGTTCGCGGACCCGGTCCATGTCCACCCGGTAGGTCTGCTCATCCACGCCGTACGCGGCAACCTCATAGAGTTTGCCGGAGAAGTTCAGTTTCATGCCGTGGGTCAGGTGCCCGCCGTGGGCGAGGTTCAGCCCCATGAGCTTCTCACCGGGTTTCATCAGGGCAGCGAGCGCCGCCGCGTTGGCCTGCGCGCCCGAGTGCGGCTGCACGTTGGCGAACTCCGCACCGAACAACGTCCGTGCCCGCTCGATGGCGAGGTTCTCAGCGATATCAACGTGTTCGCAGCCGCCGTAGTAGCGGCGGCCGGGATAACCCTCGGCGTACTTGTTTGTGAGCACCGACCCGGAGGTCTCCAGGACCGCACGCGGCGCGAAGTTCTCCGAGGCAATCATTTCGAGGGTGCCGCGCTGGCGGGACAGTTCATCTCTCAGGACGGCCGCTATTTCGGGATCAACATCGATAAGCGGCGCGTTGGTGACGCTTTGGGTGGATACTCTCACATGGATCTCCTGGGCAGAGGTTCTCAATAGGTCAGGCTACCTGCTGTCTCAGCACCGGTCTGTAGGGCGGACCGGCGGGCATGGCACAACAGTTTCGCTCGTAACCCTCGGCCCAGGCGTGCGATCCGTGGTCTTCAAGGCACCCGCTGAGGGCGCCGTGCCGCTTCCCGGTGGTGATCCACCTGACGCCAGTCGCGACGCCTTCCATCCTAGCCTCCCCTGTCCCCCGGATGCAGGGGCCGGCCGGAATAGCCTCCGCACCGGGACGGTTAGGATTCGTCAAAGGAGGTAAGCGGTGCAAACGGACGTACTGGTGATCGGAGCCGGCCAGGCCGGCCTCAGCGCCGCCTACCATCTGCACCGCCGGGGCCTGCCGCCGGGCCCCGGGTTCACCGTGCTGGACGCTAACCCCGGCCCGGGCGGGGCCTGGCGGCACCGCTGGGATTCGCTCACCTTCGGCGCAGCACATGCCCTGCACGACCTCCCCGGCATGCCGCTGGGCACGCCCGACCCCGCCGAACCCGCCTCCGCCGTCGTCACCCGGTATTACGGACGCTATGAACGCGAGTTCGGGCTCGACGTCGTCCGCCCGGTTGCCGTGTCCGCCGTGGCCGAGGGCAGCGGCGGACGCCTGGCGGTCCGCGCGGCGGACGGACGCGAGTGGCAGGCCCGGGTGGTCATCAACGCCACCGGCACGTGGGACCGGCCCTATTGGCCCTATTACCCCGGGCGGGAATCCTTCCGCGGCCGGCAGCTGCACACCCAGAACTTCCGCAGCGTGGCGGACTTCGCCGGACAGAAGGTTCTGGTGGTCGGCGGCGGCACGTCGGCCGTACAGTTCCTGCTGCAGCTGCACCGGGCCGGCGTCGAAACGCTTTGGTCCACCCGCCGGCCCCCGGAGTTCACGCTGCGCCCGTTCGACGCCGAGTGGGGACGGGCCGTGGAAGCGAAGGTCAGCGCACGGACCCGTGCCGGGCTGCCGCCGCTGAGCGTCGTCTCAGCCACGGGGCTGCCGCTGACCGAGGAGTACCGCCGCGGCATTGAGGACGCGGTGCTGGTATCCCGCGGACCGATCGGCCGCCTGACCGAAACCGGTGTTGTCTTCGCGGACGGGTCCGAGGAGTCCGTGGACACGGTCCTGTGGGCCACCGGATTCCGCGCCGCCCTGGACCATCTGGCGCCGCTTCGCCTGCGTGAACCCGGCGGCGGGATCCGGATGGACGGCGTACGGGTGGTGCGTGAGCCCCGCCTGCTGCTGGTGGGTTACGGGGAATCCTCCTCCACGCTGGGGGCAACCCGCGCCGGCCGGGCCGCAGCGCTCGCGGCCGTGCAGCAGGTGGCTACAGGGGTTCTTCCCACTCAAAGGCCGTGACCGTACCCTGCTCCCAGTCGCGGCGCAGGATGGCATAAACGAGGGTGGCCACCCGTCGCCCGTCCTCCAGCGGCCAGTCCTCGCGGTGATGGGCTTCCTTCAGGAACCCCGCACGGATCAGCGTCTTGCGCATGCCGATGTTGTCCTCCCGCATGCGTCCGGCGAACCGGTGCGCCTCCGGGTAGTCGTCAAACACCTTCCCCGTCAGCGCTTTCGTCACCGGCACCCCGTTGCCGCGGCCGCGGAACTTCTCCACCAGCCGCAGGTCCAGCACGGGGGTGTTGGTGTCCAGGTCCTCCAGGATGGCCAGGCCCATGCGGTGGTTGTCGCCGAACACCCAGAAGGTACGCACGCCGTCGCCGTCGAACCGGCCCTCGATCAGCAGGCGCCGCACCAGACCCTCGGACGGCGCCTTGATGCGGTGATACGGGAAGCTGTTGGTCGTGAGGAAACGGATCAGCTCTCCCTCGTCCTTGTCGGAGAACGGCAGGAACATCACATCCATATGCACACCCTAGGCCCTAGGCCAGAGCACTGAAACCGGTAACCTAGGCATCGTGACCTTTTCGATTCCCGAGGCCTCCGCGGCCGGCAACGGGTACACTCTGACGCTCTCCTGCCCTGACCGCCCGGGCATTGTCCACGCGGTCAGCGCCTCGCTGGTGGCTGCCGACGGCAACATCACCGAGTCCGCGCAGTTCGGCAGCCCGGAGACCGGCTCCTTCTTCATGCGGGTGGACTTCAGGTCCCCGAACTCCTATGAACAGGTTCACGCCGAGCTCGCCGGCACCGCGGCAGCATTCGGCATGGCGTGGGAACTGCACCCTGCCGGCCGGCGGACCAGGACCCTGATCATGGCATCGAAATCCGGCCACTGCCTCAATGATCTGCTCTTCCAGCAGCGTGCCGGAACGCTGCCGATAGAGGTCCCGGCCATCGTCTCCAACCACCGGGATCTGGAGTCCCTGGCGGACTTCTACGGTGTGCCGTTCCACCACATTCCGGTCACCCCGGACACCAAGGGAGATGCGGAGAACCGGCTGCGGGAGCTGATGGCGGAGCTGGACATTGAACTGGTGGTCCTGGCCCGGTACATGCAGATCCTGAGTACCGACCTCTGCCGCGACCTGGCCGGGCGCGCAATCAACATCCACCACTCCTTCCTGCCGTCCTTCAAGGGCGCCCGGCCTTATCACCAGGCCCATGCCCGCGGCGTGAAACTGATCGGCGCCACGGCGCACTACGTCACCTCAGATCTGGACGAGGGCCCCATCATCGAGCAGGAGGTCATCCGGGTGGACCACGCCCGTTCGGCCGCCCAGCTGGCAGCCCTGGGCAGCGACGTCGAGGGCCGGGCACTGTCCAAGGCGGTTCAGTGGCATGCCCAGCACCGGGTGCTGCTGGACGGCCGGCGGACCATCGTCTTCAACTGATCTTCCGCCCGGCGCCGCTACGCTGGGTGGCATGGCACACATTATTGAACTCCGGGGCAAGGCCCCGGCCGTTGATCCCAGCGTCTTCCTCGCCCCCACCGCCTCGCTGATCGGCGACGTCACCATGGCGGCGGGCTCCAGCGCCTTCTACGGCGTCTGCGTGCGCGGAGATTCCAACAGCATCCGCGTGGGTGCCGGAACCAATCTGCAGGACAACGTGGTGCTGCACGCGGATCCCGGCTTCCCGACGTCGGTCGGTGAACGCGTCAGCGTAGGCCACAACGCCGTGGTGCACGGCTGCACCGTCGAAGACGACTGCCTGATCGGCATGAGCGCCACCATCATGAACGGCGCCGTGATCGGTGCCGGTTCCCTGGTGGCCGCCGGCGCCCTCGTCCTTGAAGGCACGGTGGTACCTCCACGTTCACTGGTGGCCGGCGTGCCCGCGAAGGTCCGTCGAAGCCTCACCGACGAGGAGGTCGCCGGGGTGCGCGCCAATGCCGAAAACTACCGGCAGACGGCCGCGGACCACCGCGCCGCCGTTGCGGCCCGGCCCTAGCATGCCCGTCGGCGCCGGCATGACGCAGGGACTCGGAGACCAACACTAGGCTCCGGCCTGCACCAACCATAGAGTGGGGTTATTCCCTGCAACGACGCGGAAGACGAGGATCATGACTGCCGTTCAACATATTCCCACCCCGCCCTGTGTACAGCCGGGGGCACCAAGTCCCGTACAGTCCACGGGCCGGACCCTCCGCTGGGGCGTAGTCGCCACCGGAAACATTGCCGAGCGTGTCACTGAAGACATCGCCCGGCTCGAAGACGCCGTTCTGCAGGCCGTCAGCTCCCGCCGGCAGGCCAGCGCAGAGGATTTCGCGGCCCGCTTCGGTTTTGCCAGCAGCTACTACGATGCCGATGACATTCCGGGCTACGACCACCTCTTTGCCGACCCCGACGTCGACATTGTCTACGTTGCTTCTCCGCATGCCCAGCACTACCGGATTGCCCGGCGCGCACTGGAGGCCGGCAAGCACGTGCTGTGCGAAAAGTCGCTCACCATCAATGCCCGCGAGGCCGAGGACCTGATCGAACTGGCCCGGTCCCGGAACCTGTTCCTCATGGAAGCGGTCTGGACGCGGTTCCTGCCCTGCGTCAACCGCATCTGGGAACTGATTGCCTCGGGCGAACTCGGGGACATCAACTGGGTCCAGGCGGATCTGGGCTTCCCGGCGGCCTATGACCCGGCCAACAGGCTCTGGGACCCGGCCGCCGGCGGCGGAGCGCTGCTGGACCTCACGGTCTACCCGCTGACCTTTGCCCTGGGCGCACTCGGTTATCCCGAGACCGTGCACGCGGTAGGCAGCATCAATCCCGACGGCGTGGACGCCCAGAACGCGCTGACGCTGGGATACGCCAACGGCGGCCTGGCGCAGCTGACCTCTTCCCTGGTCTCCTCCTCCCCGCGGACTGCCGTCATTTCCGGCAGCAAGGGATGGCTCCGCACCGGGTCTCCCCTGCACAACCCGGTGGAACTGACCATCGTTCCGCAGGCCGGAGAAGCCCGGGTGGAGCGCTTCCCGCAGGTCGGCAACGGTTATACCTACGAACTGCGGGAAGTAACCCGCTGCATCCAGGCGGGCCTGGCCGAAAGCCCCACCATGACCTGGGCGGATACCCTGCGGACCATGCGGCTCTTTGACGCCGTGAGGGCGCAGATAGGCGTGTTGTACACCAATGACGAAGCACCCGTTCCCCGCTGACCGGAGCCGCTAGCGGGTTTTAAAGAACAAACGACGGCGGTGCCGCACCTTTGCAGGTGCGGCACCGCCGTCGTTATTGTCCGGGCTAACCGCCCAGACCGCCCGGAAGCTTCCCGCCAAGGCCGCCCGGGAGTTTCCCGAGCAGGTCCCTGGGGTTCACACCCAGTTTCTCCAGCAGACCCGAATCTTTATCGGTGTCCACCTTGTCCGGCAGGTCGGACTCCGCCTGGCCTGCCTTTGAGCTATCGCCGCGGTTCTTCAGGAATTCGATAATCTGCTGCTTGTCAATCTGCATCAGGTACTCCTTGCTGAGAGGCTGCGCTGCGGTTTGCTGCTGGGTTATGCGTTCTTCACGTTCTGGGGAGCGTCCGAAGCCGAGTCCTTGACGTCGGAGGCCGCAGCCTGGCCCTCGGACTTCACGTTCTGAGCGGCGTCGGTCGCGGTGGCCTTGATGTTCTCAACCGCTTCCTGTGCCGGCTCCTTGAGGCCCTCGGCCATTTCCCTGGCGGCTCCGGCCAGCTCATCCGTCATCGGCTGAGCAGCGGTCTTGAGGTTGTCGGCAGCAACGCGTTCCTTGTTGCTGGCGGGAATCAGGGTTGCTGCAAGCAGACCTGCACCGAAGGCAATCAGCCCGGCGGCAACGGGGTTGCCCTGCGTCTGACCGGCCAGCTTGGCCGGCGCGCCCTGGACAGCCGAGCCGGCGGCGGACATGCCGTCGGAGACACTGCCGCCCATGTCGGAGACGCTGCCGCTGATGTTGCTGCCGGTATTGCTTGCGCTGTTACCCATTGAATCGGCCACACCCATCACCTTGTCCTTTACTCCGAATACCTTGTCCTTCATCTTGTCCGTCTGGCGCTGGACGATGTGGGAGGGAGTTACCTTGTCCGCCACTGCGTCCACGTTGGTGCCAAGGCGCCGGCGGGTTGCTTCGATGTCGGCGCGGATCTCATCCGGGTTTTCACTCATCGTGTTTCCTCGCTTGGTTTCATGGTCTGGGGGATCTCCTGCAGCGTTTCGGCCGTCTGCGGCATGCCCTTGATTTTTTTCATTTCCTTGCGTCCGCGGGAGGCCAGAACTGCGGCCACGATGGCCCAGAGAACGGCCACGATGACAGCGGACCAGCCGAAGCCGATCGCGGTCGTGCCCAGTGCATACCAGAGGGCGACTGACAGGAAGAGGAGTACAAAGTACCCTGCAACGGCTGCTCCGCCGAACATTCCGGCGCCCTTGCCCGCACGGGTGCCCGACTGCTTCAGCTCTACCTTCGCCAGCTCCACTTCCTGACGCATCAGGGTGGACATGTCCTGCGTTACCTGGCTGAGCAGATCCCCCAGGGACGTGGACTCCGCCTTAGCCTGCGCGGGGGTGGGAGGGAGTTCGGTACTCATTAGTGCCGACCACCACTGTAGGGATCAGCTGCCGGAACACCGGTGGACGGGGTGGGGGGAAGCGTCTGGGCCGACGCGGGGCCGGTTCCGGCCGGACGTACCGGTTCGGAGCCGAACGGGTCGGTGGCCGTTCCGCTGGTTCCGACGACGGGCTGTGTTCCCGGAGCCGGCGGCACCGGCGTCACAGGCGGCACGGGCGGTGCCGCGTGCTGGCCGGTGGAACCGGCGGCGGCTGCGCCCTGGTTCGGAAGACCGGCGCTCAGACCCTTGTTCAGACGTCCGGCGAGGAAGCCGGCGCCGGCTGCAATAGCGAGGAAGGCAACGGGACGCTGGCGGGCAAAGCCCTTGACCTCATCCAGCAGGGATCCCGGGTCACGTCCGTCAAGCCATGTGGCGGCGGAGGACGCACGGCTGGCTGCCTGGCCTACCAGGTCCGAGGCGACACCGGACTGGCCGGACTCCGCCATGGAATGCAGCTCATCTGCCATGGAGCGGAGTCCTTCGGCAACCTTCTGCTGCTGGGTGCCTGCCTGCTCGGTGAGATCGGAGCGGGCCTGGGTGAACAGGTCCTTGGCATTGGTCTTCACCTCGGAAGCGACGCCTGCTGCTTCGGACTTGGCGGTCTCCGCTACCTGAGCCGCATTACCCTTGGCCTGCTGGGCAATGTCACCCGCCTGCTGCTTGGCCGCATCGGCCTTGGCAGCGGCCGTGGAATCGCTGGTGCTTCCGGCCGGGGATGCTGCATGGCTTCCGTCACGCGGAGTGAAATTGTCTGTCATCATCGCTCTCTTTCGTCATTGCAACTGCTGATCAAGATCGGATGTTCCGTACGACGATAATAAGCACACTTAGTTACGAATGTGTAGCGTGTTACGATCATAAGTGCCCTTGCTATTAGCTCCTGCGCGTGGTTTTCTTCTTGCACCGATTCAGAAGCGCCGCGGACCCCGTTCCATGCCGGATGTCCGGCATCGAACGTACCGCTGGCCCACAACCCACAGGAGCATCACCTTGGCGGCAAACCTCATAGCACGCTCTGTCCATGACCTCACAGCCGCAGCCTGGTTCGGTGGTTCCCTGATGGGTGCCGTTGGCCTGAACGGCGCGGCCGCAGCGGCGAAGGATCCGACCGAGCGGACCCGGCTTTCCGCCCTCGGCTGGAAGAAATGGGCTCCCGTACAGGCCGGGGCAATCGGCCTGCACTTCCTTGCCGGGCTTGCTCTGGTCGGTGACAACAAGACACGGGTGTCCCAGCAGGAGGGAGTCGGTCCCCTCACCGTCTACAAGACAGCGGTCACCGTGCTTGCTGCCGTGGTTACGCTCTATTCCGGCATCCTTGGGGGCAAGGTCGGGGCGATGGCGGAGCAGGGCAGCCAGGGGGCCACGGAGCCCCATGAAGGCGCTTCCAAGGAACTTAAGTCCGCCCAACGCCAGCTGAAAATCCTGCAGTGGAGCATCCCGGCCCTTTCCGGTGCCGTGATTGTGATGGGTGCCCAGCACGGTGAAATGCAACGGCCGGCCAATGTCCTCAAGGGACTGAAAAAGAAGTAACGGCCATGGGTGCAGAAGTCACGAGCCGGACTTTCAGCCGTGCGCAGCGCACAGCCTACCGGCAGCGCCTGTTGGAAAACCTCGATCACTTCGCTCATTTCCTTTCCACCGCACAGTTTGCGGACACGGCCAGCATCGGCCTGGAACTTGAGCTGAACCTGACCAACCGGGACTTCTCCCCTGCCCTGCGCAATACGGCTGTCCTCGAGCGGATCGCCGATCCGGCCTTCCAGACCGAGATCGGTGCCTTCAACATTGAAATGAACCACCCCGCAATGGCGGTGGGTCAGTTTGGACTGAAGGAACTCGAGGACAGCCTGCGGATGCAGCTGAACAGAGCGGACGAGCGGGCGGCGCAGGAAGCTGCGGACATCATGATGGTGGGAATCCTCCCCACCCTGACCCCCCGCTTCATGGACGGCTGGGACTGGCTCAGCAGCGGCCAGCGCTATGCTGCCCTGAATACTTCCGTCCTCCAGGCCCGGGGAGAGGACGTCCTCCTCGATCTGTCCGGGCCGGAGCCCCTGTCCTTTTACGCCCAGAACATTGCGCCGGAGGCTGCGTGCACGTCGGTCCAGCTGCATCTGGAAGTCTCACCCGATCAGTTCGCGCCGGCCTGGAACGCTGCCCAGATGATCGCCGCACCGCAGGTGGCCCTGGCTGCCAATTCACCCATTTTCATGGAGCATGTGCTCTGGCACGAAACCCGGATCGAACTCTTCAAGCAGGCCATTGACACCCGCCCGCCGGAAATGCGCAATCAGGGCGTGCGCCCGCGCGTCTGGTTCGGGGAACGCTGGATCACCTCGATCTTTGATCTCTTCGAGGAGAACGTCCGCTACTTTCCCGCCCTGCTTCCGGAGCTTTCGGGCAACGGCTCGGAAACCACCCCGTTCGGCGCTCCGCTGCTGCCTGAGCTGCGCCTCCACAACGGCACGGTCTACCGCTGGAACCGCCCCATCTATGACCCGGGCAGCGGCGGGACACCCAACCTGCGTCTGGAGAACCGGATCCTGCCGGCCGGCCCGTCCGTCCTGGACGTGGTCGCCAACGCAGCGTTCTACTACGGTCTCGTGGAGTACCTCCGCACCTCCGACCGTCCCCTGTGGAGCCGCATTGCCTTCAAGACGGCATCGGACAACTTCCTGAACTGCGCCCGCCACGGACTGGAAGCATCCGTCTACTGGCCGGGCATCGGCGAGATCCCGGTGGCGGAACTGATCCTGCGCCACCTCATTCCGCAGGCTGCGGAAGGGCTCAGGGAGCTGAAGGTGGATTCGTCCCTGATCGACCGCTATCTGGGTGTAGTGGCGGAGCGTGCGCGCACCGAGCAGAACGGGGCTGCCTGGCAGATCTCCACACTGCGCAGGCTGGAAGCCTCCGGACTGCAGCGTCCGGCGGCTCTGGGTGAGCTCTCACGGCTCTATTGGGAGAACATGCACACCAATGCGGCCGTGCATTCCTGGCCCCTCGGCTGACCGGGCAAAAACCGGTGCGGAGGAGCAAAAACCGCAGCTGTGGCCTAGCACTCAAAACCGGCGAGTGCTAGCGTGAAATGCATCGTTGAGTCGAGACGACTCAACCTTTATCGACCCTTTTCCAACAACGGCATTCCAATCACCGGTGCCCCGCCGGGCGCCGGCGCAAGAGGAGTTGATGACAATGGCGATGAAGTTTGATCCATTCCGCGAGCTCGACCGGGTTGCCGGTGCCCTGCTGGATCCCCGGCAGCGGCTGCGCCTGATGCCGATCGACCTGTACCGGGAAGGCGACCACTACATCCTTAACGCGGACCTGCCGGGCATCGACCCGGGCTCGGTGGATGTGGACGTTGACGGCCAGCTGCTGACCATCCGCGCCGAGCGGACCATTCACACGACCGAGGGCGCCACCTGGCTGACCCGCGAACGGGAAAGCGGAAGCTTCCTGCGGCAGCTGAACCTCGGCCAGGGCATTGATATTGAGTCCATTTCCGCCAAGTATGAGAACGGCGTGCTGAGCGTGTTCATTCCGGTGAGCGAACGCTCGAAGCCGCGCAAGATCGAGGTTGCCGCTGCCTACAAGGACAGCTCCACCATCTCCGGCCAGTCGACGTCGGAGCCTGCCTCGGTCTCCTCCTCGAGCAGCGGCAGCTCGGGCTCATCCGGCTCGTCTGGCTCATCGGGTTCCGGGGTCCCGGGTTCCGGCGTTTCAAGTTCATCCGGGTCGGGTTCGTCCGGCGGGTCCGGCGGACCCTCCTCTTCCGGCGACAAGGGAGCGGGAATCTGACACTCCCCCTCACACTGGAACCACTGCGGGCCCCGGACGCTATCGTCCGGGGCCCGCAGCGGTTCCGGACGCTATCGTCCGGGCGAACCTGCTCTCAGGCGGAGGGCCTGCGCTGCCATATGGCGGCCATCAAAGCGCCTGAGACGTTATGCCATACCGAGAACACCGCTGCGGGCAGGGCCGCTTCCGGGGCGAAGTACTGCTTGGCCAGTCCCGCTGCCAGCCCGGAGTTCTGCATGCCTACCTCAATCGCCATTGTCCGCCGTGAGGCTATCGGCTGGCGGAACAGCTTCGCGGCACCGTAGCCCAGCCCCAGGCCGAGTCCGTTGTGCAGCACCACTGCGAGCAGGATCAGCCAGCCCGCGGTGAAGATGGCTTCGGCGCTTCCCGACACCACGGCAATGACCACGAATGTGATGGCCACAACCGAGATCCAGGGCAGGACCGGCAGGACCCGGTCCACCAGCCGCGGCACCAGCGAACGGATTACCAGCCCCAGGACCACCGGAATGAGGACGATCTGCACAATGGACCAGGCCATGGACCCGGCGTCGACCGCCATGTACCGGCCGGCCAGCCAGAGGGCGAGCAGCGGGGTCAGCAGGGGCGCCAGGAGCGTGGAAACCGACGTCATCGCGACCGAGAGGGCCACGTTGCCGCGCGCGAGGTAGGTGACGACGTTCGACGCCGTGCCCCCGGGCGCGCAGCCGACCAGAATCACGCCGGCCGCGAGTTCAGGGCTCAGCTGAAGCGCCCAGGCAATCCCGAAGCCCAGCAGCGGCATGATCACGTACTGCGCCACCACTCCCAGCAGGACGGGCAGCGGCTGCCGGACCACCAGCGCGAAGTCCGGCAGGGTCAGCGTCAGGCCCATACCGAACATGATGAGCATCAGGCCGGGGTTGATGTATCCGGACAGGCCGGTGAAGGGCTGCGGGAAGAACAGTGCCACCGCTCCCCCGGCAACAATCAGCAGCGGAAATACGGTGACCGCTATGCGGGCGCTTCGCTCTTCGGCCGTCTTCGCGGCGGGCTGCGCTTTGGTGGAGTTCGACATCCCCACATGGTGGCACCGCCGGTCCGGCTGCGCTAGTTGTTACGCGTGTGCTTAACAAGGTGGGAAACGACGACGGCGCGCCGCCCCGGGAAGGGGCAGCGCGCCGTCGTCGTGCGTGCAGTAAAGCTTAGGCTGCAACCTCGGCGCCCAGGCGGGCCTTGAGGTTCTCGTCCAGTGCGGCGAGGAACTCTTCGGTGGTCAGGTACGCCTGATCCGGGCCGACCAGCAGTGCCAGGTCCTTGGTCATCTTGCCGGATTCGACCGTCTTGATGACAACGTCTTCAAGGGTCTCGGCGAAGCGAATGACCTCGGGGGTGTTGTCCAGCTTGCCGCGGTGCATCAGGCCACGGGTCCACGCGAAGATCGAAGCGATCGGGTTCGTGGAGGTGGGCTTGCCCTGCTGGTGCTGGCGGTAGTGCCGCGTGACCGTGCCGTGGGCTGCTTCAGCCTCGACGGTCTGGCCGTCCGGGGTCATCAGCACGGAGGTCATCAGGCCCAGCGAGCCGAAGCCCTGGGCCACGGTGTCGGACTGGACGTCGCCGTCGTAGTTCTTGCAGGCCCAGACGTAGCCGCCTTCCCACTTCATCGCGGAGGCAACCATGTCATCGATCAGGCGGTGCTCGTAGGTGAGGCCGGCTGCTTCGAACTGGTCCTTGAACTCGGCGTCGAAGACTTCCTGGAACAGGTCCTTGAACTGGCCGTCGTAGGCCTTCAGGATCGTGTTCTTGGTGGAGAGGTACACCGGGTAGTTGCGCTGCAGGCCGTAGGCGAAGGAAGCACGCGCGAAGTCCTTGATGGAATCGTTGAAGTTGTACATACCCATGGCGACGCCGCCATCTTCGTTGTACGTAACAACCTGCTGCTTGATTTCTTCGCTGCCGTCGGCCGGCGTGTAGGTCAGCGTCAGGGTACCGGCACCGGGAACCTTGAAGTTCGTGGCCTTGTACTGGTCGCCGTGCGCGTGGCGGCCGATGATGATCGGCTTGTTCCAGCCCGGGACCAGGCGCGGGATGTTGGAGATGATGATCGGCTCGCGGAAGACCACGCCGCCCAGGATGTTGCGGATGGTTCCGTTGGGGGAAACCCACATCTTCTTCAGGCCGAATTCCTCGACGCGTGCTTCGTCGGGGGTGATCGTGGCGCACTTGACGCCTACGCCGTGTTCCTTGATGGCGTTGGCGGCGTCGATGGTGACCTGGTCATCGGTCGCATCGCGGTTCTGGATGGAGAGGTCGTAGTACTTCAGGTCGACGTCCAGGTACGGGTTGATCAGGCGATCCTTGATGAACTGCCAGATGATGCGCGTCATCTCGTCGCCGTCGAGCTCTACTACAGAGCCCACAACCTTAATTTTCTCAGCCACACGATCTCCTTGTGTGTTGGTGGGACCGGAGCATGTCTAGTGGCATGACGGAACCCGTCTTTTTGGCTTTTATTTGTGTCCAACTATGCCATAGCCCACTATCCACGCCCTAAACAGCAGGGGCGGCGCATTACCTGCGCCGCCCGCTGATCCGGGCCCTGGTTTAGTGGAAGAAGTGGCGGGCTCCGGTGAAGTACATGGTGATTCCGGCGGCGGCTGCCGCGTCGATCACTTCGTTGTCCCGGATGGATCCGCCGGGCTGCACGACGGCGCGGACGCCGGCGTCGACGAGGATCTGCAGGCCGTCTGCGAACGGGAAGAAGGCGTCGGAGGCTGCCACCGAGCCGCGGGCCCGCTCCCCGCCGTTGCCCTCACCCTCGCCACCGAGGGTATTGGCACGTTCGACGGCGAGCCGGCAGGAATCCACCCGGTTCACCTGTCCCATCCCCACACCCACGGAGGCACCGTCCTTCGCGAGCAGGATCGCGTTGGACTTGGCCGCACGCACGGCGGACCAGGCGAAGGCCAGGTCGGCCAGCGTCGCCTCGTCGGCGGCTTCCCCGGCTGCGAGGGTCCAGTTTGCCGGGTCATCGCCCTCGGCCTGCAGCCGATCCGCCTTCTGGAGCAGCACACCGCCGGACACCTGCCGGAACTCTGCTTCGCTGCGTCCGTAGCCGTCCGGCAGCGTCAGCAGGCGGATGTTCTTCTTCGCCGAGAGGATCTCCACGGCCTCCGGCTCGAAGTCGGGGGCGATCACTACTTCGGTGAAGATGTCCTTCACGGTCCGGGCCATGCCCGCGGTCACCGTGCGGTTGGCGGCAACAACCCCGCCGAACGCCGAGACCGGATCACAGGCGTGGGCCTTGGCATGCGCGTCGGCGATCTGGTCTGCGGCACCGGGCGAGGCCACGGCGATGCCGCACGGATTGGCGTGCTTGACGACGGCGACGGCAGGTTCGGTGAAGTCGAAGGCGGCGCGCAGGGCGGCGTCGGCGTCCACGTAGTTGTTGTAGGACATCGCCTTGCCGTGGAGCTGATCGGCCTGGGCGACGCCGGGCCGGGCATTCTTGTCCACATACAGGGCGGCGTCCTGGTGCGGGTTTTCGCCGTAGCGCAGCACCTCTGCACGTTCCAGGGCGAGCCCGGTGTACGCCGGCCACTTCGTGCCTTCTTCGGTGCCGTCGCCGAACTGCTCTGCGGTCCAGGTGGCAACGGCGGTGTCATAGGCGGCGGTGTGGGCGAACGCTTCTGCTGCCAGCCGGCGTCGTTCTGCCAGGTTGAACCCGCCTTCGGCCGCCGCGGTGACGACGTCGGAGTACTTGTTAGGATCCACCACCACTGCCACGGAGGGGTGGTTCTTCGCGGCGGCGCGGACCATGGACGGGCCGCCGATGTCGATCTGCTCCACCACGTCGTCCTGCCCTGCACCGGACCGGACAGTCTCCACGAAGGGGTACAGGTTCACCACCACGAGGTCGAAGGGTTCAATCTCCATGTCTTCCAGCTGGGCAATGTGGTCTTCGCGGCGGCGGTCGGCGAGGATCCCGGCATGGATCCGGGGGTGCAGCGTCTTGACGCGTCCGTCCAGGCATTCGGAGAAGCCAGTCACTTCCGAAACCTCGGTGACGGCAATGCCCGCCGCGGCAATCTGCTTGGCGGTGGAGCCGGTGGAGACGATGCTGACCCCGGCGGAGGCGAGGCCCTGCGCGAGTTCCGTCAGGCCCGTCTTGTTGTAGACCGAGATCAGGGCCCGGCGGATAGGAACACGGTCGAGGACGGGATTGGTCACAGCTGACACTCCATGTAGTCGATGATCGGCGCGCAGGCCGTGCGGCCCATGAGCAGTTTATGCCTTCGCCTTCCGCCGGTTCCGGGTGCGCGGTAACAAGGTGTCTCAGGACCGTTACTGCGCGCTTCCGCCGTCGAGTCTGCACGGATTACCGTTCCAGTCATCGAGTCCGCACGATTTACCGTTTTTCGGGCAAAAAGTGGTCAATGTTGCGGAATCGATTCTCAGGTTGGCCATCCGGGCTGCCAGCCTCGGGCCAAAAGGGCCGTCCGGACCTTCTCCGCCGTTGCGGGTGCGTTCTCCGGGCGGAGATGCTGTTTGGTGAAGCGCAGCACCACCCAGCCCAGCTGGCGCAGACGGTCATCCCGTTCGATGTCGCGGTGCCACTGGGCCGGATCCAGCAGATGGTGCTCCCCTTCGTATTCCAGGGCAATTCGCAGCCGGCGGTACTGCAGGTCCGGGCGGGAGATTACCCTGCCGTCCGGTCCGGTGATCCACTGGTTTACTTCCGGCTCCGGCAAAGCGGCATGGTGGATCAGGAGCCGGAGGTGTGATTCCGGTGCGGAGTCCACCCCTGCCCTCAGCAATCCCCAGGCCGCAACGGCGGTGGCCCTTCCCCGAATGCCTGTCCGTCTCTCGACTACTTCCTGTATTTCCGCTGGCTGGCACAAGGGGTCCGGCCATGGCAGGGAACCGCCGCGGGGCGGCGCATCCTGACGACGGAGAAGCGAATCCCCCACAGCAACAAGGTCGTCACACGACAGAACGCAAGCCAGGTCCGTCCAGGTAAAAACGGGTGAAGTCACCAACAAGCCGTTCGAACGGACCACATCCCCCTGCTGCAGAGCGGCATTGTGTCCGACCACGCCCCTCCGCCGCGGCTGGCTGTAGCGCAGCGGGCGGGTCAAGTGCAGTGGTGCTGTATCAAGGTGAAGCGGCAACCACATTCCCCAGAGAAGGGCGGCTGTAACGTGGCTGGCCACGGTGTGCCCTGCTTCCGGCGCCAGGGCCCGCAACTGGTCCGCCAGGGAGCGTTCCCGTCCGCGCACTATTCGCAGACCATACCCGGCGGCAGCGAATTCCTTCCGGCGCAGCCGCGAGGGCGGCAGGCCGAGGGCGCGGGCCTCCGCAACGGAGAAGACGGCGCCGGGCAACGGCGGGGCAGACGGAACAGCCATGGCCTCATTTTCCTGGACACCAAACCCGATCTGCCCGCTATCCACAGGTCAGCACGCCAAGCAGGTATCGTTTCCCCGGACCCACGCACCTCCCCTCTGAAAGGCCACGACCCGATGTCCGTTACCAACGCCCTGCCCACCGGAGACCAGGTGGTCCAGAACCTGCCCTGGCGGTGGAAAGTCCAGGGCAAAATCTTCCTCATCGGCGGGCTCGGCTTTATGTTCGACGCCTGGGACGTGACCCTGAACGGTGTCCTGATTCCGCTGCTGTCCAAGGAATGGGACCTGGCTCCGGCCCAGGCCGCCTGGATTGGAACGGCCAACCTTCTCGGCATGGCGATCGGCGCCTTTGTCTGGGGTTCCATTGCCGACGCGATCGGCCGGAAACGGGCTTTTTCAGCCACCCTTCTGGTGTTCTCAATCTTCACGGTGCTGGGCGCCTTCTCCCCGGACATTGTCTGGTTCTGCATCTTCCGCTTTATGGCCGGCTTCGGGCTGGGCGGCTGTGTTCCGGTGGACTACGCCCTGGTGGGTGAGTTCACGCCCAAAAAGCAGCGCGGCCGGGTACTGACCGGAATGGACGGCTGGTGGCCGGTGGGCGCTGCACTCTGCGGGGTCACCTCAGCGATCATCATCGGCACTTTCGGGGACTGGCGGTACACCATGCTGGTCATGGTGATCCCCGCCTTCCTGGTCTTCTGGGTGCGGCGGTCGGTCCCGGAGTCGCCCCTGTATCTGGTCCGCAAGGGCCGCACTGCGGAAGCCTCCGCCGTCATCGATGACCTGGTCCGGCGAACCGGCGGAACGCAGACCGAGTGGCAGCTCCCCGAACCGCAGGCGCCCGAGAAGCTGTCCCTGGGCACCATGGGCAGCCAGCTGGCTGACCTCTGGCGGTTCAGCACCAAGACAACCATTGCGGCCTGGTCCCTGTTCGTGAGCATCCTGCTGGTCTATTACCTGGCCCTGCAGTGGATGCCGAAAATCCTCGTGGATGCAGGTTTCGCCGAGCACCGGGCGTTCCTGACCACGTCGGGGATGGCCGCCGTCGGTCTGCTGGGCGTTATTGCGGCTGCTCTGCTGGTGGAAAAAGTCGGCCGGAAGTGGATCCTGGCGATCACCGGTCCCCTGTCCGCCGCCATCCTGGTAGTGGTGGCCCTGGTCGTGGATGTTCCCCTGGCGGCGACGATCTGGCTGCTGGTGTACGGGTTTGTGGTGCAGGTGGCCATCCCGGTGCTCTACGCCTACGTCTCGGAGCTCTACCCCACCCAGCTGCGCGGCAGCGGTTTCGGCTGGGCATCCACCGTGTCCCGGATCGGCGCCGGCTTCGGTCCGCTGATCTTCGTGTCGGTGCTGTGGCCGTACCTCGGGCTCCCGCTGTCCTTCGCGCTGGCCGGGGTCCTGGTTCTCGCGGCCGTACTGTGGATGGCTAAGTTTGCCCCCGAGACCAAGGGCGCTGCCCTGGACTAGCGGCGGTTACAGTGCGGGCAGGCCGTCGCGGCTGATCCGGTCCAGCGTTTCTATCAGCAGCCGGCGCTCCTGGACCTTGATGCGTTCATGCAGGGTTTCCTCGGTGTCTCCGTCGAGCACTTCGACGGCGGCCTGGGCCAGGATCGGCCCGGTGTCGACGCCGGCGTCGGCCAGGTGGACCGTGCAGCCGGTGACCTTCACTCCGTAGGCAAGCGCGTCGCGTACGCCGTGGGCGCCGGGGAAGGACGGCAGCAGGGCCGGATGGGTGTTCAGGTAGCGTCCCTCGAACCTATTGATGAAGTGCTCGTCCACAATCCGCATGAAGCCGGAGGAAAGCACCAGGTCCGGTTCGTAGGAAGCCACCTTCTCCGTGAGGTCCCGGTTCCAGTCCGCCCGCACCGGATAGTCGCGGAAGGGAATCACGAAGGTCGGGTAGCCGGCGTCGGCGGCGCGCTGGACCCCGCGCGTTCCCGGACGGTCGGAACCGACGGCGGCAATCTCGACGTCGAGCCGGCCGTCCCGGACGGCGTCCAGCACTGCCTGAAGGTTGGACCCGGTACCGGACACGAGGACTACGATGCGCATGCGTCCACCATAGGCGGCCGCGTCCCCTACGCTTAAACCCATGAATGACGACGGCGCCCAGCACCAGACCTCCACCCTTTCGGCTCCCGAGAGCCGCCCCTCACCTACGGAGCAGCAGAAACGCAGCGCAGTGCAGTACGTGCGGGTGTTCTGGCTCCTGCTGGCCGCCACGCTGCTGAGCAGCGGTCTGGTCCTGCCGTGGAAGCTTTTGCCGCTCGCACTGGGGATCGCTGCCCTGGTGATCGGCGTCGTCGCCCTGGTCAAGGCGGCCAGGCGGCGGATGGGTCCGCTGATGCCGGTCCTGATTTCCCTGGGCCTGGTCATTACCGCGCTCACCACCCTGGGGCTGACCGGAATGGTCCTGCTCTGGGATGAAACCATGACCTACGAATCCTGCATGCGGTCCGCACTCACCCTGGACGGCGTGGATGCCTGCGAGGCGGAATACCTGCCGTTCCAGCAGGTCCGCTAAACGTCCAGCTTGGGTTCGCGCTCAAGCCACGGGCCCACGGCGTAACCGATGACGACGCCGACCGCGACTTCCGCGGCCACCCACAGCCCCAGCCACAGCGGGTCCGGGCCGAGGCCCACAAAGCGGCCGATACCCAGGGATCCCCGGGCCAGGCAGGCGGTGCCGGCGGCCAGCAGCCCGGACACCAGGCCGACGATCGCTCCGAGGATCAGGGTCGATACGGGGGCGGTGAACCAGCGGGCACGGATCTTGATGGAGAGCCACTCGTCAAAGTGGTTTTCCCCTTCCCGGAGGAACCACCAGCCGGCCAGGATCCCGGCCATCACCGGGATCAGCAGCGCCACGTAGCCGTATTCCATGGTTCCGACGGGAAGTGCGGCCAGGACCGGAACCGCGGGCAGCGGGCCGACAGTGGTTTCCAGCGGGCTGATGATGCTGCCGGTCCCGAGGGAGAACCCGGCGCCGGAGGCCCAGCCCAGGGTCCAGACCATGAAGTTGGGCATCAGTCCCAGTTCCACCACGGTGAGCACCGCGCCGCCGACTGCACCGGCGTCGAGCCGTTCGTAGACGGAGGTTATCTCGGCCCAGTTCAATGCCAGCGCGGCCACCAGCAGCAGGGCGGAGAGGCCCAGCGCAGCGACAGTGCCCACGGCACCGGCCCGCAGCGCGGCCCACATGTAAGAGCCGGCCCAGCGGGAATGCTGGCTGGTACGGGCAATCCAGTCGGTCAGGTCCATACCGATCAGCCGCACCCAGGACCCGGCCTCGATCCTGGCCCCCACAATGAGACCGGCACCGGCGGCGATCAGGGGCACCAGGGCCCCGGCCGCCACCGAGATCCGCACCGCATCGGTGCTGCAGAAGTACGCTGCAGCGGCCCCGATCAGTGCATATGTGCCAAGCGCGCCCAGCAGCGCCTGCCAGAGCTGATCGGTATAGGAGGCCCGGGCGAGCCTGCGGCCGGCCCGCCAGGACAGGAAGAACGGAATCAGCGTCAGTCCGAGCGGCAGGAAGGACAGCAGCCCGGTAGCGGCTGCCTCGCCCAGTTCGCCCGCAGGGAAAGTCAGGGACAGCGGCACCCCGTGGATCAGCAGCCAGGCCTGGCCGCCGAGGAGGGCCAGGGAGACGAAATCCAGACTGGTGAAACCGTTGGCAAACCACACGCCCACGAGCGGCAGCAGGACCAGCAATGCCGAAAGCACAGCTGCCTGCCCCAGTTCGAAGGTTCCCTGCAGCCAGAGCGGCATGGGCGGCACACCCGGCTTCTTCGGCCGCAATAAAATTTTCATCGCTTCTATCGTGCCATCCTGCTCCGCGCAGCCCGTTGAGGCGCCGGCGTGAGTCGGGTAACTTCCGCCTTCTTCTAGAGGTCCACCAGGCCCTTGACCAGTGCCGTGGCTGCACCGATAAACGCAATAACAATGACCGCCAGGCGGGCCTGGTCGTCGCGGATGAAGCGCTGCAGTTTCTCACCGGCGTAGATGCCGCCCACAATCATGAGCCCGATCAACGCCCATGCCCAGGGCTGGAACGGCGGCATTTGTCCCGGGTCCAGCAGCAGCTTGGATGTCAGGGTGACGGTGGCGATGGTAACGAAGAACGGCTGCAGGGTCGCGGCGAACGGCCGCTGCGGCCACCGGGAAAGCAACGCGTACGCGCTGACGGCCGGACCGCCGACGCCGGCCATCGCATTGGTGATCCCGGACGCGAAGCCGGCCACTGCCTTGGACACATTGCCGGTAAGCACTATCGAAGTCCGCTGCAGGAGCAGCGAGATGGTCAGCGCCACGAGGACGACGGCGCCCACCGTCACGGCGAGCGGGGCCGAAGGCAGCAAGACCGCTGCAGCCGACGCCGGAACGCTGGCAATGACCGCAGGGACGGCAAGCCACCGATACATGGACCAGTCCACGTCCCGCCAGACGCGGGACATGATCAGCAGCGAAGAAGCCAGCCCGCAGATGTTCACCATCAGCACTCCCCCGTGGGAGCCGAGGATGATGACAAGGAACGGGGAAATCAGGAGCGCAAAGCCCAGGCCGGCGATCCGCTGAGCGATCGCGCCGATGAAGATGGCGACGAGCACCACGATGAGGAGTCCGGTAGTCACTCGAACACATTACGCTGAACGAATGGTTTCTCCTGTCACAGCCCTGGCCACCGCCGATTGGCGCCGTAACGTGTTCGCCCTTTACGAGCAGGCGAGGCGATCCGCCGAGGGATTCCCGGCGTCGCACTCCCATTCATTGTGGGCCACCGGGCGGGACCGGCTCTTCGGTACCCACCCGGCGTCGCCCCTTCCTGAGGACGTGCGCCGCCGCTTCCGCGGGCTGCGGACTGCCCGTTACGATCCTGCGTTCCGGTTTGAGGCAGTGATTGACGACGACGGCGCGGGGCAGAAGATGGAGGTCACCACCGGCACGGACGGCGTGGTTCCGTTCACCCGGCTCGGCACGGTCCGTGCCGACGGTGTAGGCAGCCTCGCGGTCTGGCAGCTGGACTCCTACGGCGGCGGAATCTTCATTCCCGTCCGGGACGCCACCTCCGGCGTCGACGGCGGCAGTTACGGCGGCGGCCGGTACCTGGTGGACACGATCAAGGGTGCGGACCTCGGCCAGGGCTCCCTGCCCGGCAGCCTGGTGCTGGATTTCAACTTCCTCTACAACCCGTCCTGTGCCTATGACGAATCCTGGGCGTGCCCGCTGTCTGGCCCGGACAACACGGTGGACACCGCCCTGCAGGTAGGCGAGCTGTACGAACGGTACTGATTTCGGTGCGTCCCGCACCGACGCCCGCCGGGCACTTCCGGCCGGCGTCGGTGCCTATGCTGGAAGGGTGCAAGCTTCCATCTCCCCCGCAGCACTTGAAAATGTCCCCGGGCTCGCCGAGCTGGCCGCTGTCACCTTCCCGCTGGCCTGCCCGCCGGAAGTTACCCCCGAGGACAGCGCTGCGTTTGTTGCGGCGCATCTTTCCGCCGAGCGTTTCCGCGGCTACCTCTCCGACGAAACCCGGCGGGTGCTGGTGGCCCGGCAGGACGACAGGCTGATCGGATACTGCCTGCTGGTGTTGGCGCCGCCGTCGGATCCTGACGTGCTGGAGGCGCTGGAATCGGGCCGGGTTCTGTGGCCCTCTGCTGAGCTGAACAAGTTCTACCTGCATCCGGAGGCACATGGGAGCGGCCTGGCCGGGCGGCTGATCGAAGCTGCTGCGGGGGCTGCCGAGTCCGCCGGTGCACGGTCCCTGTGGCTGGGCGTGAACAACCGGAATGTGCGGGCCCAGTCCTTTTACCGCAAGTCCGGATTCCAGACGTCCGGACGCCGGTCCTTCCAAGTCGGCGCCCACATTTTCCGGGACCTAATCATGGTCCGGCAGCTTGGCATCGTCCGGCAATGACAGACTAGGCCCGTGCAGACCTTCCTTCCATACCCGAGTTTCACCCGCAGCGCGGCTGTTCTGGACCAGGCGCGGCTCGGTAAGCAGCGGGTGGAAACCCTGCAGCTGCTGCGCGCGCTGGTGGTGCCCGACTACGGTTGGCAGCGCCACCCCGCCCTGCTGATGTGGAAGGGCTTCGTCCCGGCGCTCACCGCCTACGGGCTGGCGATGACGGACGAGTGGATCGCCCGCGGGCATGCCGATACCGTTCGGGAACAGATCCTGGAGTTCGCGCCGGAGGCTGAAGAGGCCGACGTCGACCTTCCGCCCTGGATCGGGGGCGAGGATCTGCACCGCAGCCACCGCTCGAACCTGATTGAAAAGTCTCCGGAGGTGTACGGTCCCCTGTTTCCGGATACCGACGGCGGCCTTCCCTACGTCTGGCCATCCCCTGCCGACGTTCCCAATCCGGTGGATCCGGCTCCCAACCAAGCATTGTGGGTGGCGCGCGCCGTTCCCGACGGCGACGCTGCCGCGATTGTGCTGCCGATGCTTTCCGTGAAGGGCACGCCGATCACCGGTAAGAAGGGCCGTCAGCTGGTGCGGCTGCTGGAGGACATGGACGACGGCGACCGCGTGGCGGTTCTGTCACCCGCTGACCGGACCCGGTTGCTGCTGGGCCGCGCCGGTCCCGTGGAACTCACGAACGACACTGCGGTGCGGCAGGTGAAGCTGACGGGCGAAATCTCCCGCTCTGCGTTCGCGTATCCGGCGGTGCTGCAGGATCCCCGGACGCTGTTTGCGGTGCCGCGGCCTGACGCGGTTTAACAGCTGTGATTTGTTGGGTCGATCATGCAGATGCCGGGAGTTTTCATGGTCGCGATGTTGGCAGCGACCCAGTGATCTTCCATCCATACTGCTTCGAAAAGCTGCGCAACATGTGTGTCAGGTTCGCCCTTGTACTGGAGGCCTTCAGGGCCGTAGTACTCCATGGCCTCCTGCCGTAAAAGAACCAGTGCCTGGTATCGCCCTTCCGGCGTCAGGACATAGTCCGAGTGGACATCCATGATCTCTATGTCAGATTCAGCCATCCAGTCGTCTTCGCTGAACCCTCGTTCGACCACTCGGTAGTAGTTCAAGCATGCTTCACAATCCGGGGTGCTGATTGCTTGCACTAGGCCAACCACCCCGGTCTCATAACCATAGTTCGCAGCCTCGTACCAGTACTGCGCGAACGCCTCCAGACCCTCCTTGGACGCGACCTTGGCTTCCTCTGGCAGCAACGGAATGCGAACATACTCAGCCGGCCCCTTTTCTGACGCCGGCTTGTATCTAGGGGTGGGCCGGGGTGTTGGCGAAGCGGAAGACACTTCCGGCGTTGGCGTTGGTGAAGCACTGCCCGGCTCCCCGGCAGTTTGGGAGCAGCCTACGAGTCCTGCCCCGAGCAGCATTAGCGAGGCAATGCTCGCCAGACATTTGTGCCTGCCTAGCATCCAACACCTCCGGGGTTGACCAAGCAGTTGTCGGCGACGCTGCGGGTTTCTGCCCGCCATACACGCAGAGTCTGAGGTTCGGAGGACACCGCTGCGCGTCCGTCGATGGGAATCATCGGTCCGCCGTTCACTGAGTACGTTCCGGAGAAGTGGACCGTCGCTCCCACTTGATAGTCCCCGCTGACCGAGTACTGGTGACTGGTTTGGGTCTGCTCACCCCAGCGGTCCTGATGCAGGGGTCCTCCCGGAACACCAGTGGGACCATAGACGGAGCCGTCGCCGTAGTTCACTTCGTATTCGGTGGGGGTGGCAATAATCCTGATCGTCTGGTCCAGAAGAACCATTTCGAAGACCTGCTCAACAGCCTCAACGTAGACGTTGGTTTCCATCCCGACCAGGGTGTGCGGGCTGGGCTGGAGGGTGAGTTTCCCGGCAGCGATCGGGCGTTCCTGGAACGCAGTCAGGATCTGCTCCTGGATCCGCTCCCCCACATCCACCGGCTCTTCCGAGTAAATGCACGAGGGAGTTTCCTCGACCTTTTCCCACAATGCACGGTCCCGAATCTTCAGGCCCCTGAACCAGAAGACCAGCCGCCCGTTTTCCCCGGCCGTACAAGCAGCTTGGTTTGCGGCTAGACACTCCACGTTTCCAGCCAGGTGGTCAAAACAGACCGGCTCGAAACGAAACCCGAAGGGATCATCTGGGATGCCGACCGGCATTGAAGTCCACATTCCGCTACTAGGGTCTTCATGATAGACGGCAGAGCCACCCACATTTGTGCCGTCAACGAAGGATCCGTCACCGGCGGCACCACCACCATTTCCTACCATCGGAAACACCAGCAAGGCTGCGGCCAGCAGGTTGTAGGAGTAGCCCTTTGTTGCCCTCATCGCGCAGACTTTTTTATCGTGTCGATGAAGATAAGAGTCCACTGTCCCCCGGCATAACTCGCCTCGAACAGCTGAGCCGCAGGAGCCGCGTCACCATCGTCGATACTCTGGATACCGGACGGACCGTGAAATTCCATATCCTTCTGCTGGAGAACGACCAACACTTGGTAGCGCCCCTGCGGCGTCAGGACAAACTCAGAGTAGGCGTCTTGAATGTCGATTTGACCTTGGACAATCCAGTCGTTGCCGATAAACCCTTGTTCTACGACTTTGTAGTAGTTTAGACAGGCCGCGCAGTCGGGACTGCTAGTCTTCTGGACGGGCGTCACGTTACCGGTCTCATAGCCGTAGTTGACCAGGTCATACCAGTACCGGGCGAACGCCTCGAGCCCTTCCTTCGACTGCACCTTCGCTTCCTCCGGCATCACGGGCAGCGGGACATTCTCCGCCGGGCCCTCCGCCGATGCCGGCTTGTACTTGGCGCTCGGCGTGGGAGTCGACGTCGGCGTGGGAGTGGGCGACACCGTCGCCGAGGAAGTCTGACCTGGGGCCGACTCCCCGCCCCCGGGATCCCCGGACGCTCCCGAACACGCCGTAAGGAAGAGCAACGGCACCGCAGCGGCAGCAGCCAGGAGTTTCAACCGCACCGAATCACGGGGAACGGAACTTCTACGCATTCGAAAACCCCCAAGGTTGGGAAGGCCGCGAAACACAGGATCCGGCAGCCGGTTCGGCCATAGTAGTCAGGCCGCTGCAGAGCCTAGCGACTTATCCACAGGGCACCAGAGTGGTTGGAACCATCAGGTTGCTTATCAATTTGGTGACACCCTTTTCCGCAGCTATGCTCAAGGCGTGGTCCAGCAGCTGTCCGCATAGTTCTACTTGCGCGGAGCCTGCTGTGAATTCCCCCATCACCCTTGAAGCCACCCTCGCCGCCCCGGACGCGGCACCGAAACTCGCTGAGCTTCCCCACAACATCGGCGATCTCTCCACCAGTGACCTGCAGGACCTGGTTGCCTCAGCCGCCGAAGACCTTGCCGGCGTCCAGGACGGAGCGACCAGGGAACGGTATCTGACGGTCCTGGCGGCGCTGGAAGGACGTCCCGACACCAGCCGGGGCCGGGAACGGGCGCTGAAACCCCAAAAGGTGACGCCGGAGAACACCACTACCTACAACAACCATCTCCACGGCAGGTACGAACTCTTCGTCGACGGGACCCTGGTGGCCCACCTGAAGTATGAAATGCACGGTGCCGAACTCTGGGCCCTGCGAGTCAGCGTGGACCCGGACTACCGGCGGAAGAAGGTCCACACCCTGTTGATTGAAGCCGTGCTCGCTGATGCGCTGCGCCGCCGTCTTCCGGTGCTGCCGTTCTGCCCGCAGACGCGGGCCTACCTCGCCGGGAACCCGGAGTACCGAAGACTCATTCCACGCGAACACTGGTCCCGTTTCGCTGTCCGGACCCCACGGCAGGCCCGACGACGGCGCGCGGCCCCCACCATGGGCACCCGCGGGCAGCAAGCCAGAGCTGAAACAGTCCGTTAGTCCGCGTTGCGCAGGGATGTCAGCATCTCCTTGATGTCGCTGTATTCCTGCGTCTCCCGGTACCGTTCGGCACCGTCGAGATAGGTATCCGTGTCCTGCGCATCCCCGGAACCGTCCCCGTACTCCCCCGCAAACCGTCCCCCGCTCGAGTCGGTCAGCGTAACGAAATCGAACAGTCCGCACTGGCCTTGGCCTTCCTGACCGCCGCTCACCACGGCGTAGGTTGCCTGGGCATTGCGTGGCCCGGACGGTGCCAGGGAGCGGTAGACGAAACGCTGGTCGGTCCCCTGCATCGAGTCCAGCTCAGGCATCGGGACGCTCTCGTACTCCACGTAGGATGCCGGTGCGGCGGGCTCGGTGCAGCTCAGGTCCGTAATGACGCCCGTGTCCAGCCGTGCCAGTATCCGGCCGCCGCCGTCGAGAACCTCCAGGGACACCCCGCCCGCAGGATCGTTCGCAAGAGCCGGCACCTCCGTGATCTTCCACTCCGACGGGTGCTCGAAGCGCAGGCTGCCATCCGCCGTCGTATAGCTGGACCACTGTGGGGCGGACGACGTCGGGTCCTCCTGCGGCGGCGCAGCACAGGATGAGATACTGGTGAGGAGCAATGCTGCCGCGAGCAGGCCAGTGTTACGGGCGGTTATGTTACGAGCCGTGGCTTGTTGGGCGGTGCTGCCACGGGCGGTGTTACGGTATCCCACATCTACTCCCGGAATGTCCGTGTCCGAAGACAATGCTACTGGCGGCCCGCAGTTGAGCACATAGCATTCGGAGCATCCCCGGCGCATCTTGAAGGACCCGCCGGACGCCCGGCAGCAGTTCCCGTGCAGCGCAGCACTCATCAGCGCCCGCATTGTGGGCGCCCACCCGCCCTAGGAGGTTCCCATTACCGATACAGCCGCCGAACACGATGTCTACTTCGGATCCCCGGAACCCGATCTCGAGCCGGAGATCCTGCAGGCCGCTTCCCCCGCGGTGCTCCACCGGGTGGAGCAGCGCCCGAATGTCGACCTTGTCAGGGGCCGCCTGACCCTCATGGACACCGGGCTGACGCCGCACGAGGCCATGGTGGAGGACCTCCTGTTTGTCCGCCGGGTCCTGGACGACGCCGGCGTGACCTACCTTCTGGTCCGCGGCAACGACCAGCGTCCGGTCATCGCCGTCGACCTCCGGAACCGCGGACAGCTGCGGAAGGCGATGGTCGAGGCCTGCCGCGACGAGCCCTTCTATGCCCGCACCGTGGATACCAAAAAGAGCCGGACCCTGTTGATCGCTGACGGCAGCCTCTCCTCCAGCGAGAAGGCACGGATCATCCGTGTCTACCGGCCCCGCGCCTTCACCGGCACCAACCTGCTGATATCCGCGGCCGCCGGAGTGCAGATTGAACTCTGGGATCTGGAGGGGGAGAACATCACCCTGCCGGTCGAAAACTCCCTGACCCGCCGCACCCTCCCGGCAAGCGAGGCGGTCCGCGGCACCGTGGAAAAGCACGGGCTTCTCTGGCCGACCATCGAGAACATGTTCGCGGACCACGCCACGGACATCCGGTTCGACATTGATCTGGTGTTCTCCTGGGTGGACGGCAGTTCCCCCGAGTTCCAAGCCGCCCGCGCCGCCCGGATGAGCGGCGCCGTGGTGGGCGAAGGCGACGACCACGAGGCCCGGTTCCGGCAGATCAACGAGCTGAAATACGCCCTCCGCTCGGTGCACATGTTCGTGCCCTGGATCCGCCGCATCTTCATTGCCTCGGATTCCCCCCGGCCTGAGTGGCTCGCTGAGCATCCGTCCGTGACCTTCGTGCCGGCGGCTACGCATTTCAAGGACCCCTCCGTGCTACCAACGCATAACTCGCAGGCGGTCGAAGCCCAGCTGCAGCACATCCCGGGACTGGCGGAGCACTTCCTGTACTCCAATGACGACATGTTTTTCGGCCGCCCGGTGGCCCCGGACATGTTCTTCTCCCCCGGCGGAATCACCAAGTTCATCGAAGCCAGCACCCGGATTGGCCTGGGTGCCAACGACCCGGAGCGCAGCGGCTTCGAGAATGCTGCGAGGGTGAACCGGCGGCTGCTCTGGGAACGCTTCGGCCGGGTCACCACCCGCCATCTGGAACACACGGCAGCGCCCCTGCGCCGCAGTGTCCTGTTGGAAATGGAGGAGGAATTCCCCGAGGAATTCGCCGCGACGGCCGCCAGCACCTTCCGGGCCAAGGACAACATCTCCGTGACCAACTCGCTCTATCACTACTACGCGCTGCTCACCGGGCGGGCGGTCACCCAGGAAACGGCAAAGGTGAAGTACGTGGACACCACCAGTTACTCCGGCCTGAAGGCGATGGACCGGTTGCTGGCCAAACGCCACAAGGACATGTTCTGCCTCAATGACGGAAGCTTCCCCGAAGTCCCCGCGGCGGAACGGGCCGAACGGGTGACGGATTTCCTCGAAAAGTACTTCCCGGTCCGGGCTCCCTGGGAAAAGTAGGGGTTAAACAACGACGGCGCGAACCGCACCGAAGTGCGTCCGCGCCGTCGTTATGACGAAGTGCTTTACCGGGTGACTACTACGTGCTCGTTGGGCACGCAGTGGGTCATGGTGAGGCCTTCAACGTTCCGGGGACCGTTGTGGCCCAGGTTCTTCATCCGCTCGGTTTCTTCCTCGTTGAGCGTCTGGGTGGCCAGCGGGCCGAGATCCTTGATCTCGTCCAGGCTGATGCCCAGGCCCTCGCCGACGCGTGCGCCCAGCTCGTCATCGGTCATGTAGAAGTGCCAGAGCATGCGCTCCTGCACCGGGCGGGCTGCCTGGCCGACGTTGGCAATGAAGTTGGCGACCAGGTCGTCCTTCTCCCACTGCTCCATCAGCTGGTAGCGCTGGCCGGCCTGCATGTAGTCGTTCGTGCGGGGCAGGCGGGCGCGGGTAAGGCGGCCTTCAAGCTCGGGGCCGACTTCGGCCTGTTCCGGCTTGGAGGCTTCCTGCAGGCCGCCGGTGATGTTCGGCTCGTAGTTCACGTGCGGGTTCTGGCCCGGCGCGAGGTCGGTACCGTAGGACATCTGCCCGCCGCGCTGGTTGGTCGCCACGCGTGCGTTCTTCGCGGAGTTCACCGGGAGCTGCAGGTAGTTCGGGCCCACGCGGTAACGCTGCGTGTCCGAGTAGCTGAACGTACGGCCAACGAGCATCTTGTCGTCGGAGAAGTCCAGGCCGTCCACCAGGACACCGGTACCGAAAGCGATCTGCTCGTTTTCGTTGTGGTGGTCCGTGATGTTGCGGTTCAGGGTCATGGTGCCCACGTACTTGGGCTCAAACTCCTGCTCCGGCCAGGTCTTGGTGTCGTCCAGCGGATCGAAGTCCAGTTCCGGATGATCGTGGTCATCCATGAGCTGAACGTAGAGGTCCCACTTGGGGTAGTCGCCGCGTTCGATGGCCTCGTAGAGGTCCTTCGAGGCGTGACCCAGGTCGTTGGCCTGGATGTTCGCTGCGTCTTCCTCGGTCAGGGACTTCACGCCCTGCTGCGGGAGCCAGTGGTACTTGACCAGCTTGGATTCACCTGCGGCGTTGACCCAGCGGTAGGTGTTCACGCCGAAGCCCTGCATGTGGCGGTAGTCCGCGGGGATGCCGCGCGGGCTGAAGAGGTTCACCAGCATGTGCATGGCTTCGGGAGTCTGCGACATGAAGTCGAAGATGCGGGCCGGTTCCTGGCGGAAGGTGACGGGGTCCGGCTTCAGGGAGTGGATCACGTCGGGGAACTTGATGGCATCGCGGATGAAGAAGACACCCAGGTTGTTGCCGACCATGTCCCAGTTGCCGTCTTCGGTGTAGAACTTGATGGCGAAGCCGCGGGGGTCGCGTGCAGCCTCGGAAGAGTCCCGTCCGCCGATCACGGAAGAGAAGCGGATGGCAACATCGGTCTTCTTGCCGGGTTCGGAGAAAAGCTTGGCGCGGGTGTACTTGGCGATGGGCTCGTCGCCCCACTTGCCGGAAGCTTCGAACTCGCCGTACGCCACGAAACCGCGGGCGTGGACTACGCGCTCGGGGATCCGCTCACGGTCGAAGTGGCTGATCTTCTCGAGGAGCTGGTAGTTCTCCAGCGTGGCCGGGCCACGGGCTCCCACAGTCCGGGTGTTCTGGTTGTCGTAGACCGGGTGTCCCTGGCGTGTGGTCAGGGTCTTCGGGTCTCCGGCGTCGTTCTGGCCGGTAGTGGAATGCTGCTGTTCTGCGTCTGTCATAACGTGTGCTCCTCGGTGGTGAGGTCTATTGCTGGCTGGCAATACTACCTACTCCACTCTGTTGCAAGGTCAGGGAGCGAGTCAAGTTGATAAGCAACCTGATGGTGGCGGCCGGGAAGCACCGTTGGCACACTGTGAGCATGACTAATGAAGAGCTGCCGCCCGTCGTTGAACTGTCTTCGGAAGAAAGCTGGAAGTATCTGGAACACACGCATCACGGCCGCCTTGCCGTCAGTGTGGCGAACCGCCCCAGTATCTATCCCATCAACTATCTGGCGCACGACGGCGTCATCCTCCTCCGCACCGCGCCGGGCACGAAGCTGGCGGAAATGGCGGTCAACACCCATGTCGCCTTCGAAGCGGACGGGGTGCACAGCGACCAGGCCTGGTCCGTCATCGTGAAGGGAACCACCCGCATGCTGGAGACGTCCGCCGAGATTGAAGCCGCGGATCTTCTTCCCCTGCAGCCATGGGTCCGGACGGAGAAGTACCGCTACGTGGAGATTGTGCCCGAGGCCGTGACCGGGCGGTTCTTTAACCTGGGTCCGGAACCGGCACGGAACTAAGCTGACGCGAGCGTGCGGGACTCCGGGATCCGGACACCGGCTTCGGCCAGCCGGGTTTCGGTTTCCTCCGGTCCCACCTGCTGTCCGACGGTGCTGCTTTCCTCCATGGGCACCACGGAGTGCACCACCGAGTCCTCGTACAGGTGGACCATGTTGTAGCCCTGGCCGGCGTCCTGGCCGCGTGTGCCCGGCGTCGCGAGGTCCTGGGTGTAACAGGTGGCCGACGCTACGGAGACGGGAATCCCGGCGAAGGTGCTGAAGGTCGAATAGTGCAGGTGTCCGGCGATGATGGCCCGGACGTCGCTGCCCGCCAGGACATCCGCCAGCCGGTGCTGCTGTCGAAGCTCCACCAGGACGGCCAGGTCCTGCACGCTGGGAACCGGCGGATGATGCATCGCCAGGATGGTTCCCTCCGGAGCAGCCGTCTGCAGTTCCCGGCGCAGCCAGGCCAGCTGGCCCTCGCTGAGCTCGCCGTGGTGGTACTCCGGGACGGTGGTATCGAGGGTGATGATCCGCAGTCCGCCGAGGTGGTGTACCTGGTCCACCGGAGACATTTCCGGCGCCTCGTTCAGCAGGACCTCGCGGAAAGCCGCCCGGTTGTCATGGTTGCCCATTGCCCAGATCACCCGGGCTCCCATCCGTTCGGCGGCCGGGAGGACAATCTCGCGGAGTTTGGCGTAAGCGCGTGCCTCGCCGCGGTCTGCCAGGTCTCCGGTGAAAACGATGGCTTCCGGCTTTTGCCCGCTGTTCTCGACGCGCGCGAAGAGGGCCCGGAGATTGGCGTGGCTGTCCACTGCCCCGTACAGGCTGCTGCTGCCCCCCAGCAGGTGGGTGTCGCTTAGATGGAGGAGGAAATGGCGCGGGCGCGGATGCTCGCCCGGGAGGAATTCCATCGGAACCTTCTTGTGTCGACAGCTACTGCGGCGTACCCCTTTATGAAAGCAGACACGGTGACTGGTGAGTAACCTGTGTAGCCGCGTTTCACGGATTTTTGCCCGGTACTTGGCCACCGTGCGTTCCTGCGTCTACTCTGGCGCAGGCACCGCGTCGCCCGTAGGCTCAAAACTGCATCGTCTGTGAAGGGACTCCCATGAAACTCAGCCACATTCCCCTGCGCCTGACCACCGGCGCCTACATCCTCAATTCCGGTCTCAACAAGCGCAATCTGGATGCGGAAAGCGCCGCGTACCTGCAGCAATCGGCGGCCAAGGCCTTTCCCCAGGTGCAGGATATTGAACCGGCAAAATTCGGCAAGCTGCTGAGCAACGCGGAGATCTGCGTGGGACTGTCCCTGCTGCTCCCGTTCGTTCCCAGCCGCCTGGCCGGCCTTGTTCTGGGGTGCTTCTCCGGCGGCATGATCCGGATGTACCTCAAGACCCCGGAAATGACGGAAGCGGACGGCATCCGCCCCTCCCCCGACGGTCTGGGGCTGGCGAAGGACGCCTGGATGGCCGGTATTGCCGCCGCGCTGATCCTGGACCGCAAGCGGCCGAAGACCAAGGTCAAGGTCGTCACCATTCCGACGCCGGTGATGGGCACGGCAGCGGCCGTCGGCGCCAAGGGTGCGGGCAAGGCAGCAGCGAAGGCAGGCAAGACCGCCAAAGCCGCAAAGACCGCGAAGGCAGCCAAAACGGCGAAGGCGGCCAAGTCGGACAAATCCTCAAAGGCAGCCAAGATCGCCAAGGCCGCAGCCGCCGCGAAGATCGCCAAAGCGGCCAAGGACCGGAAGTCCGCCGCCAAGTAGGCTCCCTCGGGTTACTGCAGGTCGATAATCCCTTTGACCAGGGCGGATGCGGCACCCAGATACGCCAGGGCGACGACGATGCGGCGTGCCGTTGCTTCGGGTACGTGCGGCGCGAGCAGGCTGCCTGCGCTGAGTCCGGCGGCCGTGAGGACGCAGAGCACCACCCATATCCACCAGGCCAGCTGCGGCCACGCCCCCGGGTCAATCACGGCGCGGACGGTCAGGGTGGTCAGGCTCAGCGTCGCCAGGAAAGGCTGCATGGTTGCCATAAAGGACGCCTGCGGCCACCGGGCCAGCACGGCGTAGGCGCTCACGGCCGGGACTCCCGCCCCTGCCATCGAATTGCTGATCCCGGCCAGCAGGCCGGCGGCCGTTTTCGGAATGCTGCCGCGCAGCACCCTCTCCGTGCGGTTCAGCACCAGTGATGAGGTCAGTGCGGCGAGCATAAAAACGCCGACGCCGATTTCCAGCGGTCCCACGGGCAGGACGGATGCCGCGTAGGTTCCCAGCAGCACCCCGAGTGCTGCCGGCACCGCCAGCGAGACGTACATGCTCCAGTCAATACGCCGCCACACGTGCCGGATCACCAGGCCGGCCGCCAGCGCACCGCAGACGTTGGTGACCGCCACCCCCTGGTGCGGCCCCAGGGCAACAATAAGGAACGGCGCCAGCAGGAGTCCGAACCCGATGCCGGCCACCCGCTGTGCGATTCCGCCGACAAAGACGGCGATCAGTATGGTCAGCAGCAGTCCGGAGCTCACCGCCGAAGTCTATGTCCCTTCTCTTCCCGGCCTTCAATTTTCCGCCGTCATCTTCTGCAATTACGCAACACCACGGAAACAACCCGGTGGCAGAATCGGCGCATGTTCCTCACTCCCGCTGATAAGGACAAGCTGTTGCTCAGTGTTGCCGGCATGGTGGCACGGGACCGCAGGGGACGCGGCGTCCGGCTCAACTACCCCGAAGCCGTGGCCCTGCTTTCCTGCTGGGTGATCGAGCGGGCGCGTGAGGGCGGACTGGTCGCGGACCTCATGAGTGAGGGACGCTCGGTCCTTCGCCGCGACGAGGTGATGGAAGGGGTCCCGGAAATGATTCCGGACCTGCAGATTGAAGCCACGTTTCCGGACGGACGGAAACTGGTCACCATTACGGATCCGATCTCATGAGCCTGGTGCCCGGGGAGATCCGCACGGCCGGCGGAGACCTAGAGCTTAATGCCGGCCGGGAAACCCGCAGCCTGGTGGTGACCAACGACGGCGACCGTCCCGTCCAGATCGGGTCCCACTTCCACTTCGCGGACGTGAATCCGGCGCTGCGCTTCGACCGCGCTGCCGCTGCCGGCTTCCGGCTGAGTGTGCCGGCCGGAACGGCCGTCCGCTTCGAACCCGGCGCCTCCCGCGAGGTCATCCTCGTCCGGCTGGCGGGCAGCGGCACCGTTCCGGGCCTTCAGCTACGGGGTACGGGCCCGCAGGACGGGGACTGAGCATGCGGATCAGCAGGCACGAATACGCCCACTTGTACGGTCCCACCACGGGCGATTCCATCCGGCTGGGCGATACCGACCTCTGGATCAGCCCGGAACAGGATCACACGTTCGGCGGCGACGAATCCGTGTTCGGCGGCGGGAAGAACATCCGTGAGTCCATGGCCCAGTCCACCCGGACCTCCGCCGAAGGCGCTCCGGACCTGGTGATCACCAACGTCGTCATCGTGGACCACTGGGGCATTGTCCGCGCCGACGTCGGCGTCCGGAACGGCCGGATCGCGGGCATCGGAAAGTCCGGCAACCCGGACATCATGGACGGAGTCGATCCGGCGCTGGTCATCGGCCCCGGAACCGAGATCATTTCCGGCGAGCGCCGGATCCTCACCGCCGGCGGCATCGACACCCATGTGCATCTGCTGGGCACCGAGGCCCTGCGGGAGGCCCTGGCCTCCGGCATTACCACCGTGGGCGGCGGCGGCACCGGACCGGCCGAAGGGTCCAAGGCGACCACCGTGACCCCGGGCGCATGGAACCTGCAGGTGATGCACCGGGCACTGGACCACCTGCCGCTCAATTTCCTGCTCTACGGCAAGGGCAACACCGTCAGCCAGGCCGCACTGGAAGAGCAGGCCCTCGCCGGCGCCGCCGGCTACAAGGTCCATGAGGACTGGGGGTCGACGCCGGCCGCCATCGACGCCGCGCTGACCGCGGCGGACCGGTGGGGTGTGCAGGTGGCCTTGCACGCCGATTCGCTGAACGAAGCCGGCTACGTGCAGGACACGCTGGCGGCGATCAACGGCCGCGGCATCCACGTGTTCCATGCCGAGGGTGCCGGCGGCGGCCATGCCCCGGACATCATCACCGTGGCTGCCGCCGCGAACGTGCTGCCGGCGTCGACCAACCCGACCCTCCCGTTCACGGTCAACACCGTCGCGGAGCACCTGGACATGCTGATGGTCTGCCACCACCTGAACCCCCGCATTCCGGAGGACCTGGCATTCGCCGAGTCCCGCATCCGGGCCAACACCATGATGGCCGAGGACGTGCTCCAGGACCTCGGCGCCATGTCCATCACGTCCTCCGACGCCCAGGCCATGGGACGGATCGGTGAAACAATCACCCGCACCTGGCAGGTGGCGCACGTGATGAAGGACCATATGGGCGCAGCATCCTCCGAGCTCCCGGCCGACAACGAGCGGGTGCGCCGCTACATTGCCAAATACACCATCTGCCCGGCAGTGGCGCACGGCATCGACCATGAGGTCGGGTCCGTCGAGGTGGGCAAAATGGCGGACCTGGTGTTGTGGGATCCGGCGTTCTTCGGCATCCGTCCAACCCTGGTCATCAAGGGCGGGGCCATTGTGGCCGGCCAGATGGGTGATCCCAACGCCACCCTGCCAACACCGCAGCCGGTATGGATGCGGGAGTCACTGGCGGGAACGCCGTCGTCCGCCCCGCATCTGTCCACGACCTTCGTGGCGCCCGCAGCGCTCGACGACGGCCTGGCGGACCGGCTCGGCCTGACCCGGACACTGACCGCCCTCCGCTCGACCCGGGAGGTCACCAAGGCATCGCTGCCGAACAACACGGCGCTGCCGGACATCCGGGTGAATCCGGAAACGTTTATGGTCAGCATCGACGGGCAGGTCGTCGAACCGGCCCCCGCGTCCGAGCTGCCCCTGACCCAGCGCTACTCGTTGTTCTAGGGGAAATCATGCTGCCAGCTGACGACGCCGGTGTTGCCGCTTTCCTGCTGGCGGATTCCCGGCTGCCGTCCGGGGCGTACTCGCATTCGGCGGGCCTGGAGCCGGCGGTCATCGCAGGTCTGGACGCCGACGGCGTGTATCCCTACCTCCTCGCCCGGCTGCACACGGCGGGCAGGGTGGAGACGGCTGCCGCGGTGCTGGCCCACCGGGTCGCCTGCGGCCTGGCCAACACCGGCTATCCCCGGATCGAAGCGGCCATCGATGCCCGGACCCCCTCCGCCGCCCAGCGGGACGCTTCCCGCCGGCTCGGCCGCGGCATGCTGCGGCTGGCTTCGAAACTGAGGCCCGACGCGCCCGCCGTCGTCGAGCTGCAGCGGACCGTCCCCCGCCCCACCCGTCCCGTCGCCCTGGCCGTCACCGCTGCTGCCCTCGGCGTCGGCGAGCTGCAGCTCGCCCGGCTGTGCTGCTACGACGATGCGCAGTCGGTAGTGGCGGCCGCACTGAAGCTGCTGCCGATCGATCCGATGGAGGCGACCGGCTGGATCCTGGCCGCCGCCGGGGAGATGGACGCCGTCGCAGCGGAATCGCTGCTCGTTGGCAGTGTTGACGACATTCCCGCACTTAGCGCTCCGCTGATGGAGCACTGGGCCGAAAACCACACCACCAGAACAAGGAGGCTGTTCGTTGCCTGATACTTCGTCCCCTGCCCCGTCCACCCGCTCGCTGCGGCTGGGAGTTGCCGGCCCGGTCGGCACCGGCAAGAGCTCACTGATCGCCACCATCTGCCGGGCCATGGCCGGGGAGCTGCAGATCGGCGTCATCACCAATGACATCTACACCGACGAGGATGCCCGGTTCCTCCGCTCCGCGGGGGTACTGCCGGAAGAGCGGATCCGGGCCGTGGAAACCGGAGCCTGTCCGCACACGGCCATCCGCGACGATGTGACCACCAACCTGCTTGCCGTGGAGGATCTGGAGGCGGACTTCGCTCCGCTGGACCTGGTCCTCGTCGAAAGCGGCGGGGACAACCTCACCGCTACCTTCTCCCCCGCACTGGTGGATGCGCAGATCTTCGTCCTGGACGTTGCCGGCGGCGGTGATGTTGCCCGGAAGGGCGGACCCGGCATTGCCCGCGCCGACCTGCTGGTGATCAACAAGATCGATCTGGCTCCCTATGTGGAGGTGGACGTTGAGCAGATGGTGGCGGACGCCGTCGAGGCCCGGGAAGGCGGCCCGGTGCTGGCCCTTTCCCGCAAGCAGCAGGACACCGTGGAGAAACTCTGCGTCTGGGTCCGCGGGCTGGTCGCCAGCCACCGCTCCGGGCAGCACGTCCCGCAGGATCCCGGTCCCATGGCACCGCATTTCCATGCCGATGAGGACGGCGGCTACGTCCACACGCACGGGGAGGAAGACGCTGTCCGCCATCAGCACTGAGCCGGTGCCGGGCCCTGCACGGAGGTTCCCTGCCCTGCAGGCCCCGCGGCCCACCCGCATCGCGGTGGAATGCACCGGCGACGGCGCGCGCTTCGCGCTGCTGGACCAGGGCCAGTACCTGGCTCCCCGGCCGGTTGCCGGCGGCTCGGCTGCCGGTTCACGGCAGCTGCGGGTCGCCCTGATCGGTATCTCCATGATGCTGCTCGGCGGAGACGATGTACGCATCGAGGTGACTGTGGGCGCCGGCGTCACCCTGGAAGTGATCGAACCGGCCGGGATGGTGGCGTACGACGCCGAGGGCAAGCAGTCCCGCTGGACGCTCGAGGCCGTGCTCGCCGAGGATGCCGTGCTGATCTGGGAGGGGGCACCCGTAGTGGCCGCCGCCGGGTCCAACGTGCTGCGCGAAACCCGCGTGCAGCTCGCCGCCGGCGCCCGGATACTGATCCGCGAAACTCTGGTCCTTGGCCGCTCCGGCGAGGAGGCCGGCCCGCTGCGCAGCAGGACCCGGCTGGCCGGACCCGCCGGAGACTACCTCTATGAGGACCTGGACCTGCACGGACCGCGGCACCGCGCCGTCGGCGTCCTGGGGACCTCGAAAGTATTGGACAGCGCGACGGCGGCGGGCTGGCGTCCGCAGTCCCTGCCTCCGGACGGCGGCCCGGGCAGGACCGCTGCGCAGCGTCTGGATTTGGCGGCGGAGGGAGCGGTGGTGCGCGCACTTGCCGCAACAGCGCATGAAGCCGCCCGGGGCACCGATCCGGAATACCGGTACTGGAAGGAGCAGCTGCTGGCCGAACCTCGACCTGATCCGGCACGCCTAAAGATGGCACAATCTGCGTATGTTCACCGACCGATTCCCCATCCGCCAGGTTCGGGAGCACCCCTTGGAACCCCTGAACCGGCAGAAGTGGCCGGCAACCCTTCCTCCAGTGGCCCAGCTTCTGGATGCGGGTCTTGACCTTGCCCCGGCCACCGTCTTCGTGGGCGAAAACGGTTCCGGCAAGTCCACGCTGATCGAATCGGTGGCACTGGCTTTTGGGCTCTCCCCCGAAGGCGGTTCCACCGGCGCCCGCCACACCACCCGCAGCACCGAATCAGAGCTCAGCAGCCACCTGCAACTGGTGCGTAATCCCGGAGCGACGAAACGGGGCTACTTCCTGCGGGCCGAGACGATGCACGGATTCTTCACCTATCTGGAGCAGAACCCCTCCACCTCCCGTCTGGACGTCGAATTCCATTCCCTCTCGCACGGGGAATCCTTCCTGGCACTGGCGTCGGACCGGTTCCGCGGACCGGGGCTGTGGGTCCTGGACGAACCCGAATCCGCGTTGTCCTTCTCCGGCTGCCTGGCCCTGCTGGGTGTCCTCAAGGATCTGCTTGCCGACGGTAAATCGCAGGTCCTGCTCTCCACCCACTCGCCGCTTCTCGCCGCGCTTCCGGGAGCCCGGATCCTCGAACTGGGTTCGTGGGGATTCCGGGAGCGTCAGTGGGACGAACTGGATCTGGTGACCAATTGGAAGAGTTTCCTCGACGGTCCGGAACGCTACCTGCGGCGGCTGTGACGGGTGGGCACCGGCAGCGGCGCGTCTGCCTTCATCTCGGCCACGCGGCGAGCCCTAGAAAGGCGGCGGACGATGGTTCGGGTACGGTTCGGCCTGCAGTCCCCTCAGAAGCAGTCAACCCATCCGCCCCGAGACCCGCCACAACGCGTAGGCGATTCCCCAGGCTCCACCGAACACGCCCACCACTGCGAAGCCGAAGTACTCCAGGTCCAGGTTCCCCAGCCGTCCGCTATGCCAACATGCCGTAGCGCAGGACGCTACGGAATCAGCACCAGGCGGATCGGGTTGCCTTCCTTGGCATCCAGGGCCTTGACCGCCTGCTCGGCGTCGGCCAGCGGAATGCGGGCACTGACGGACTTGGCGAAGTCGAGCCGGCCCAGCCGGGCGAGGGATACCAGCTGCGGCACGTGGTGGGCGTCCGAGCCGTAATGGCCGCGGATCTGCTTGCGCGCGTAGGAGAAGCCGGTGCTGTCATTGATGGTCATCGGCTTGCCGGACAGGCCCACGAGCACGAGGCGCCCGCTCCGGCCCAGGCAGTTGATGGCCTGGGCGCGGACGGCGTCGACGCCGGCGAAGTCCAGGGCGACGTCCAGCCCTTGGCCGGCGGTGGCGGCCTTCATGGCGTCCGAGAAGTCCTCGGCCATCGGATCGAGGGCAAGATCGGCACCGAATTCCAGGGCCCGCTCCCGGGCCTCGGGGATGGGGTCCACGGCAATGATGGGCGCGGCACCGATCAGGCGCAGCAGCTGGACACCGTGGGCACCGAGCCCGCCGATGCCCCAGACGCCCACTGCTTCACCGGCGCGCACCTCCGCAGTGGAGGCAATGGCAGCCCACGGGGTGGACACGGCGTCGGGAATGATGGATGCCTGGTCGAAGGGGATGTCCTCCCCCAGCGGCACCAGCACACCGGCGGGGACCACGAGGTACTCGGCCCAGCCGCCGTCGTAATCAACACCCATGGTGAGCGTGACGCCGTTGTATTCGTACCCGGCCTGGACCACCACCCGGTCGCCGGGAGCCACGGAGGTGACTCCTGTTCCGGGCAGGTCCACAGTGCCGGCCACCTCGTGGCCGAGGGTGACCTCGCTGCCTTTGAGGAACTGCGGACGCAGCAGCCCCTGGATCAGGTGTACGTCGGACAGGCACACGCCCGCGGCTCCGACCTTGATACGGACAAAGCCCGGACCGGGATCGGGAATCGGAACTTCCTTCATGGAGAAGGTGCCGGTCTCAACGTTGAGCCGCCCTGCAATCATGGTGCCGTTCGACATGGAAAACCTCTTCTGAGCTGAGAACTGCGGGAGCAGACGCGGCCGCGGTTCCCATTATCTGCCTGTGCCTCCAATGCGCAAAAAGGCGGCAGCCGGTACCGGCCGCCGCCCTCCTGCCCGCTGAAGACCCGTTCAGGCCTGCAGGATCACCTTCAGCGCGTTGGTTTCCGCGGCCCGGGAGAAGGTGTCGTACGCCGTTAGGATGTCGCCCAGCGCATAGCGGTGGCTGATGAACTCCTCGGCCGGCAGCTTTCCCTCGGCAATCAGCTTCAGGAGCATGGAGAGGGTGTTGGTATTCACCAAGCCCATGCTGATGTTGATGTTCTCGATCCACAGCCGGTCCAACTCCAGGCTGACAGGCGTCCCGTGTACCCCCACGTTGGCCACGTTGCCGCCGGGCCGAACAATGTTGGTGCACATCTCGAACGTGGCAGGAATGCCCACGGCCTCCACGGCCACGTCCACGCCCCAGCCGTCGGTCAGGTCCATGATCTGTTCCCGCCAGTTCGCATCCCCGGAGTTCACTCCGTGGGTGGCACCGAATTTCCGGGCCTGCTCCACCCGGTTGGCGTCCAGGTCCACGGCAATGATTTTCGCCGCACCGTACAATCCCGAGGTCGCAATGACGGCCAGCCCCACGGGACCTGCACCGATCACTGCGACGACGTCGCCCGGCTGAACCTGCCCGTACTGCACACCCATCTCAAAGCCGGTGGGGAAGATATCGCTGAGCAGGACACCGTGCTCCTGGGAGACGTTTTCGGGCAGCCGGTACATGGAAGTGTCCGCGTACGGCACGCGGACGTACTCGGCCTGCGTCCCGTCGATCAGGTGTCCGAAGATCCAACCGATCCCGGACTGTCCTTCCTCTCCGGTGCAGTGCGAATAGAGCCCGTCCTTGCAGAAGCTGCAGGAGCCGTCCGCCGAGACGCAGGACAGGATGACCTTGTCTCCGGTTTTGAAGGCGTTCACCCCGGACCCCGTCTCCGTCACGGTGCCGACACCCTCATGGCCAAGGATCCGGCCCGGCGTGACTGCCGGAACGTCGCCCTTGAGGATATGCAGATCAGTGCCGCAGATGGTGGTGGTGTCTATCTTGACGATGGCATCGCGCGGGTCCTGGATCTGAGGGTCGGGAACGTCCTTCCACGACTTCTGGCCGGGGCCTTCGTAAACGAGTGCTTTCATAGTGTCCTCGCCTGCTCATCCGACTTACGTGCAGGACCTCTGATGCGCCTGCGTTTCGGGAGCTTCCCTGAGCGGGCCTGTTGCGGGGCCGCCGTCGGATGCTTTCCAGCCTAGGTGCCACCCGTGCCGGTCCGGAAGAAGCGGCGGCCTATCGTCCGTCCACGTAGAGCCATTGGCCCTGTTTGCGGATAAAACTGCTTAGTTCCTGTTGCGTGCCGCGCTGCCCGTCCTGCCGGTAGTGGGCACAGAACTCCACGGTGCCGGTGGTGTCCAGCGGGCCGCCGCCCGAGGTGGAGAGGATATCCAGCCGGCGCCATTCGATCCCCGGATCCAGTTCGAGGGTTGCGGGGCGGTGGTCCGGGTGCCAGGTAGCCAACAGATAGGGCACGTTGCCGGTGGCGAAGGCGCTGTACCGCGAGCGCATCAATGCCTCCGCAGTGGGGGCGGCAGCAGTTCCGGAGTGGAACCGTCCGCAGCAGTTCCCGTAGGTTTCCCCGCTGAGGCAGGGGCACCGGCCCTCATCGGTGACAGCAGCGGACGGGACGGGCGGTGGGGTACTCATGACTCCAGTATCCCGCGCCGGGGATGCCGCTACGGGCCAACGTTGTCCTGCAGCCGTTCCAGGTTCTGCTCGTTCTCCCCCGGAATAACCCCTCCATCCGGCAAGGCCCCCACGCGTCCCAGCATCAGGACCACCGCCGCTGTCAGCACGGCCATCACCAGCACGGCCAGCAGGGCGCGCCCGGCAGCGGACTGTCTCGGCCCGGCGAGCACCTGCACCCGCGGCGTCGGCCCCGGCGCCGCCGTTGTCCCCACTGTTGGCGGGACGGTCGGCGGTGGCGTGAGCGGCCCGGATAGAGCAGGCAGGTCCGTCGGCGGGGAAACCGAGGGCAGCGGAGCAGAGGGGTGCCACCCCAGGACCTGGCCGTCACCGGTTGCCGGCCCGGTGCCTTTAGCGGGGCCGGCTCCGGCCTCCCCTGCAACGCCGTCGATCCGCGCCGGGGCCCCGTCCGCTTCGGCCGTTGCCGGTCCGTTCCAGGCATCCCAGGCCGGTTCGGCAGGGCCGGGCTGCTCGGCCGTCCCTCCCTGGTCGGTGGGACCGCCCGGACCTGAGGCCGACAGCTGCGGGACCAGTCCAGGCTGCGTAGTCCCTTCGGCCCAGCGGTAGTCCAGCAGGGTCGCGGAGACTTCAGCGGCCGTCGGCCTGACGTCGGGATCCCGGCTGGTCATGGCCGCGAGCAGTCCGCTCCAGTGGTGCTCCAGGGAGGCAGGGATCTCGGGGTCCCGGCTGAGCCGGGCGACGGCTGCCTCGATTGCGCTGCCGTTGAACTCAACCCTGCCTGTCACGGATTCGAGCAGCACCAACCCGAGTGAGTAGATGTCGCTTGCTGCCTCCGCCCCAAGACCGGCTGCCTGCTCCGGGCTGAGGTAATTGGCGGTGCCCAGGGTGGCACCGGCGGCAGTGATCCGGGCGCCGTCCAGGATCCGGGCAATGCCGAAATCCGTCAGCTTGGCCCGCGGCGACGTCCCCGCAGCCATCGGCGGCAGCAGAATGTTTGCCGGCTTGATGTCCCGGTGGACCACTCCCCTGTCGTGGATGTACGCGAGGGCCGCCGCCAGTTCGGCACCGATGAAGGGGACGTCCGTAGGCAGCACCCCGCCCCCGCGCAGGCGCTTGCGCAGATCCGGGCCGTCCACCAGTTCCATCACCAGATAGGTCCGTGCGCCGCCGTCTCCGTCGCTGTCCCCTGGAGCTGCGTCATCCTTGCCCGCGTCGAACAAGGTGACCAGGCCCGGATGTGACAGCGATGCGAGGAGGCGCATCTCGTTTTCCTGCCGCCCGATGTCATCCGGAGCCACGGCACTGGCTCGGAAGACCTTCACCGCAATGTCGCGGCCGAGCGCTTCATCCTGTCCCCGGTAGACGGTGGCCATGCCGCCGCGTCCAATTGGTTCGATGAGTCGGTATCGGCCTGCAATGAGCCTGTCCTGGCCACCCGTTGCGCTGGTTTCCATCCTGCAACCTTCTCTCGCCACCATTAGCGTAGCTGAGCGGAATCGCTGCGTAGATGGCCCGTAAGCACTTTTCTTTGACTCTGTTTTACCCCTCGTGGAAGGTCGTCTGCTGCGCTAAACTAGCCCGCCGCCAACGGCTGGCGGCGGGCTTGTCGGCGGGAGGTGCGCCGGGTTATTCCGTACCGCTAGAGCACCTTGGCGATGTTGTCCCACAACTGCTGGATGCCGAGTGCAATGAACAGCAGTGCGGTGAAACCGAGGGCAAGGTTGGTATGGAGCTTGTTAGCCCATTGCTTGGGAATGCGGCGGCCGTTGAGGAGCCCAAGCAGGGTGACCGCGAGGAAAGGCATAAACAGCGACCCCAGTACGCCGTAGGCGAGGATGAGGCCGATGGGCTGTCCCAGCTGGAAGAGGATCATCGGAGGGAAGGTCAGCCAGAGGACGTAGAAGCGGAAGTACTTGCCGCCGATGCGGGTGTCCGGATGGCCGGATTCCTTGCCGCGGATGTTCCCCCAGAAGTCGGCGAACATCAACGAGACGCCGTTCCACACCCCGATGATCGAGGAGAACGATGCAGCCCAGAATCCGATCAGGAACCCGGTGCCGACCACGTCGCCGTATTCGGCTTTCAACACGTCGTAGAGATCCAGCAGCCCGGCATCGCCGCTGGAGATGGATACTCCTGCCGCGCGGACCACTTCGGCGCCGACAATGAGCATTGCCACCACGAAGATGCCGGTCATGACATAGGCCATGGAGTTATCGATGCGCATGACCCGCATCCACTTGGGCGTGTACCAGCCCTTTTCACGCAGCCAGTACCCGTACGCGGCGAGGGTGATGGTGCCGCCGACGCCGCCGGCCAGTGCCAGCGTGTAGAAGACTCCGCCCTCGGGGATCATGGGGATGAGGCCGGCGAACATTGCCGGAATGTTCGGCACGGCAATCACGGCCAGCCCCACCACTGTGACGAACATCAGGCCAACCAGCACGGCGGTGATTTTCTCGAAGGTGGCATACCTGCCGAACCAGACCATCACAAAACCGGCCAAGCCCATCAGGACCGCCCACGCCGTCAGCGGGAGGACCGGGAAGACGGCGGCCAGCGGCAGGGCGGCGGAGGACATGGCGGTGGCCCCGTAGATGAAGCCCCAGATCATGATGTAGGGGCCGAAATACCAGGTGGTCCATTTCCCGAGGGAACGCCATCCTTCGAAAATGGTCAGCCCGGTGGCCAGGGTGAAGCGGCCGGCTCCTTCCACCAGGATGATCTTCAGGACCACGCCTAGGATCACGGCCCAGAGCAGCGCGTATCCGTAGCGGGATCCGGCCACCAATGTTGCCACCATGTCCGCAGCGCCGACGCCGGTGGCGGCCACCACCAGCCCGGGGCCGACGATCTTCCATTTGGCGGGGCTGCCGCCGTCGTCATCCACTGCGTCCGCGTGGTTCAGGGGTCTCTTGGGAGGGGTGTCAGCAGCCATGCTTAGTTCCTTACCTTGGGGTGGGGCACGATACCGCTCTATTGTGCGGCATGTCACCCCACCCCAGGGTTACCTTCGGGTGGCTCTAGAGCACCGTCTTGGGCAGGCGGTGAACGGTCACGGCCCCCACTGCGTTGAAGGGGTGCAGCGGGTCCGGTTCGGCGGAGCCGGTGGGACCTCCGAGCTGTGAATGCCCGACGGCGCTCATCACCGCATACGCGTCCCCGCGGTTCCAGCCGTGGCCTGTCACCAGGAAATCGAACATGTCCTCGTACCCGCGGGTGATGCTCTCCTGCACGGGATCCCCAAGGCCGACGAAGATCCATTCGTCTGCTGTCTCGACGCGGGGCGCCCGTAGGGTCATGCCCTTCACGACGTCCACACTGACCACCGCAGTGCCTTCAGCCTCGATAGCGACGAAAGAGGATTCACCTTCGGCCATGATGGCGTGAATGTCGCCGATTGACAGGTACGCGCCTTCCACCATGACCGGAAGGTAGACCGTGGATCCCGGCCGGCATTGGATGAGATCCATGTTTCCTCCCTGCGGCGTGGACGGCATGATTGTCGAATTGCTGCCCGCAGCCGGAGCTGTGCCGATGCAGCCGATCATCGGCTGCGGAGCGAAGGTGTGCCGGTCCGTGACGTGGACGCCCGCTTCGTCGATGGGGATGCGGCGGGTGAACATGTCCTCGCCCATCACATGCTGGAGCGCTCCGGATCCGGGAAGGCTGACCGACCACCCGCGGTCCTTGAGCCGGATCTCGTGGATAGTGACTGCCAGGGCATCACCCGGCTGGGCACCTTCAACATAGACCGGACCGGTGACCGGGTTGATGCCCACCGTAAGTTTGTCCATGTCGCGGAACTCGTGGAGCTGCGCGTAGACCTCGTCACTGGTTTCGAAACCGATGGTCTCCCCCGTCCCCGGGGCTATTTTCAACGCCGGGGTTTCGTCCGCCGAGAAACCGAACCTGCCGTAGCTCTTGTCCAGAAAATGATCCATCGTGCTATGCCTTTCGCTCGTCTGCGAGGTCAGCCGGGGCGGCGTCCTCCGCGGACAGTTCGGTCTTGCGCCCGGTGGCGCGGTAGTAAAGGAAGACGCAGGCTCCGATGGCAAGCCACGCGAGGCCGCCCACCTTCGCCTCCGTGTTGGCGTTGAACAGGACGTAGCCGATGATCAGGAATCCGGTTATCGGAACGGCCAGATGAAGGAGGTAGTTCCGGGACTTCCGGCGCACAACGTAAAGCCCGATAACGGAGAGGTGCAGCAGCATGAATCCGAACAGCGCACCGAAATTCACCAGGGATGAAATGAGGTCGATCTGGCCCACAAAGAACAGGACCAGAACGGCCGAGATGCCGGACACCAGCAGGATGGCGTTTTGCGGCACCCGGCGTCCGTTGATCCGGTTGAGGAAGGCCGGCAGCTGCCGGTCCCGGCTCATCGAGTAAAGCAGGCGGGAAGTGGCGGCCTGGGCCGCCATGGCGTTGGCAATACCGACGGCCACTACGTTGACGGCGAAGAAAGCCGTCGCCCAGCCGCTGCTGGAGGCTGCCTCCACCACGGTGAAGAAGGCATTGCCCACCTCGTCGTCGCTGAAGGAGTCCCGGCCGCCTGCCAGGGCGCTGGCCAGCCAGGTCTGCAGGATGAAGCAGGAAGCGACAATGATCAGGGCGCCCACCATGGCTTTGCCTGCGGAGCTGCGGCCGCCGGTGGATTCCTCGCTCATGGTGGAGATACCGTCGAACCCGAGGAAACTCAGGACGGCGATGGACAACGCCGCAGCGATGAGCGGGCCGGACACCTTCTCCGGATCCCAAAGGGGTTCCATGGTCAGTTCCGCGCCCGGAACCGTGCCGTTGTTCAATGCCGTGACGGCGATGACAACGAAGATCACGATGAAGGCCAGCTCCACGGCAAGGAACACACGGTTCATGATCTTGATCGAGCTGACCCCGGACAGATTGATGACCGTATTGATGGCTACAAAGATGAGGGCCCACAGCCAGCGCGGCGTCCCCGGGAAAATACCCACCATGGACTCGGCAGCGAACACGTAGAGCAGCGTGGGTACCAGCAGGTAATCCAGCAGGATGGCCCAGCCGGCGAAAAACCCTGCATTGGGGTGGATGCCGCGCCCGACGTACGAGAACACCGATCCGGCCAGCGGGATGGACTTGGCCATTTGCCCATATGCCAGGGCGGTGAAGATCATCGCGATCAGCCCGATGAGGTACACCAGCGGCACCATGCCCTCGGAGGCGTTGTAAACCGTACCGAAGATGGCCCAGGGTGCGATGGGCAGCATAAAGATCAAGCCGTAAATCAGCAGATCGGCCGTCGAGACCGAACGTCGTAGTTCCTGTTTATAGCCTAGGGATTCCAGCTCCTGCTGGGCGTCCCGCTCTGCGGAGCCGGCGGATCGGTTCATGGCTTTGCACTTTCGTTCAGGGGAGGTGGCCACTTCTGCCGGGGCACTCACCGAGACGGCACGTGCCGATCCCGGCGAGAGCCATCATGGCCGAGGAAAGGTATCGAAACAAGACCAATAACGTCATTACAATGTTTGTTACGTGCGTGCCGAATTCGCTCCGCTTCCGGGGACAGTGATGCGGCGGAATCAGGAGGAGGACCATGAGCGGCAGCGTCGGCGGCCTGGACACCCCGCTTGAAACCTCGACGCGTGTTGACGACATAGCAGACCGCCTCGTCACGGCGATAGCGGTTGGTGAGTATCTGCCGGGTTCCAGGCTTCCCTCCGAACGGGATCTGGCGGCGTCGTTGCAGGTGGGACGGATGACCGTCCGTGCCGCAATTAGCCGTCTAGTCGGGCAGGGCCTGCTGCGGACCCAGCGGGGCCGGGGCGGCGGGTCTTTCGTGAATGAGCTGCCGGCCTCCGCGGTCTCCACCTCCCGTCCGGCGGTCCACCGGGTATTAGGTAGCCGCTGGGAAGTATTGAAGGACACTTCCGAGGCCATAGCCCACCTGCAGGGTGCCGTGTGCCGGGCGGCCGCAGAGAACCGCACAGCATCCGACTCAGCCCTGCTGGAACAAAGCCTTGAGGCCTTCCGCCGCGCAGCCTCGGGACTGGAGTCGCAGCAGGCTGACGAACAGCTCCACCTCGCCATCTGCGCCGCGGCGCACAACCTGACGCTCTCCACGCTGCTGCTGGATCTCGAGGCGCGGGTCAGCATATCGGCGCCCCGGCACCCCTGGGGAGATGCCGAAGGGATGTGCCAAATGGAGCAGCGTGCCCTGCTCGATCATGAGAAGCTGGTGTCCGCCATCATCGGCGGGCGGCCCGCTGAAGCGGGTGATCTTGGTCGCATGCATGCCCGCATTGATTTGGAGCTGTTGGAAGACGCTCTTCACCGCTCCGGTCCGGAAGACAGCGCTTTAAATGAGCAGGCAAAACAAAAGCAGGACGGGAATTAATCCCGTCCTGCCCCTGATTCAAGCCGGCCCGTGAAACGGACCTAATGTCTTATTAGACAGCCTGGATGTTTACCGCCTGCGGACCCTTGGGGCCCTGCTCGGTGTCGAACGTGACCTTCTGGTTCTCTTCGAGAGACCGGTAGCCACTGGAGTTGATAGCGGAGTAGTGGGCGAAAACATCAGCGCTGCCATCATCGGGCTCGATGAAGCCGAAGCCCTTTTCAGCGTTGAACCATTTCACGGTACCTGTTGCCATTTTTAATCATCCTTCTGAACGAAACCTGCCCCGACCTTCGGGGAGTTTCACGCTGCCGTGCCTTCCGTGCAAAATACAGAAAAAGCGGCTGGCCCTAGATCTGGGTTTCGCCGCTTGAACGTACAAATTGCACAACACTGCAACAAGAAAAAGTATACCGCGACCCTCGTGTAGAGTCACCCCTCCGCCAGCCCCTAGGCTTGAAGTATGGACTCCCCGATCGAGAACTACCTGCGCAGGATCCACGCCGAGATAGCCGGTTTGAAAGACGGCAAACCGTACAGCGCCATTCCGGCCATGGCCAACGTCAACCCCGACTGCTTCGGCATAGCACTGGCCACAGCTGACGGCTTTGTCTATGAGGTGGGCGATACGCGCGAGGAGTTCAGCATCCAGTCCATCTCCAAACCCTTCACCTATGCGTTGGCCCTCGCCGACCTGGGCATGGAGGCCGTGGACGAGAAGGTGGACGTGGAACCGTCCGGCGATTCCTTCAACGAAATCTCCCTGGCCGAAGGGACCGGCCGGCCCGCCAACGCCATGATCAACGCCGGCGCCCTGACCGCCACCTCCCTGGTGAAGGGATCCGGCGGCCGGTCCCGCTTCAAGCGCATCCTGGATACCTACTCCGCCTTCGCCGGACGCGACCTCGACGTCAGCCAGCGCATCTACACCTCCGAGCTGCGGTCCGGCCACCGCAACACCGCCCTGGGCTACCTGCTGCGTTCCTTCGGCATCATCGAATCCGATCCGGCCCCCATCATCAAGGACTACTTCCGGCAGTGCTCGGTCATGGTCAACGCGCGGGACCTCGCCCTGATGGCCGCGACCCTGGCCAACAGCGGCCGCCACCCGCTCTCCGGCGACGAGGTCCTGGACCTCGCTTCGGTGGAACGCGTCCTGTCGGTGATGACCACCTGCGGCATGTACGACGATGCTGGATCGTGGATCAGCAGCGTCGGCATGCCGGCCAAGTCCGGAGTGGCCGGCGGCATCCTCGCCGTCCTGCCCGGCCAGGTAGGCCTGGCCGTCTACTCCCCGCCACTGGACGGGCATGGCAACAGTGTCCGCGGAGTTGCGGTCAGCCAGCGGCTTTCGCACGATCTCGGGCTGCACTTCGTCCGGGCTGCACGCACCGGCCGTTCCGCCATCCGCGCCATCTACGACATCACCTCGACCCCCTCCGGCATCCGCCGGACGGACGAGGCCGCGGAGATCCTCGCCGAGCACGGCCACCGCGCGCAGATCATCGAGCTCAACGGCGACCTGCTTTTCGCCGGCGCTGAATCCATGGTGCGGGCATTGACCGACCTGCCCGACGACGTCGAACTCGTAGTCGCCGATCTGCGCAGCGTCGACGAGGTGTCCGACGTCGCCATCCGGCTGATTGCCGAGGCCGAGGACATGCTCCGCCAAAGCGGGCGTGAGCTGGCGCTGGTGGACATCGATGGGTCGGTCACCGAGGCCCTGCAGGAGCTGGGCCGGGAGACGGCGTCCTTCACCATGCGGTCGGCGGCAATCGAGTGGTGCGAGAACAGAATGCTGGAAGGCCACGGCACCGAGCTGGTCCTGCCGGACACCATCGACCCTGCGGATTCCCCCGCACTCAGCCCCCTGGACCCCGAAGAAGCACAGCTGCTCCAGCAGATGATGGAGGAGCGCACGTACGACGACGGCGACGTGGTCCGGCGCGTGGGCCAGCGGTTCGGTGGTGTCTTCTTCATCGTGTCCGGGCACATCACCACCTCCATGCCCGGCCCGGACGGCAGCAGGGTCAAACTCGCCACCCTGGGTCCGGGCATGACGTTCGGCGAAATGGCGATGGGCGAGGACAAGCGCCAGGAAACCACCGTCAAGGCGTCGGGGCCAGTGAAGGTCAAGGTGCTGACAGCGGATTCCATCGACGAGCTGGCCGAAAAGGACCCGGTACTGAGCATGAACCTGTGGAAGGCCCTGACGCAGGATGCGTACAGCCGGGTGGAGCAGTACCTGCGCGAAGCAGCTGTGCGGATCCACGACTGAGGCGCGCTTACCCCGGTCCCGTTCCGGCGCCCGGAACGGCGGCAACGAAATTCCTCGCTCGCAGAGCTCGCAGGAATATTAAAGCCGCCTAACCCGGGCGCCTGCACGGGAAGGGGACTCGAACCCCCGGGCGCCTGCACGGGAGGGGGCTCGAACCCCGGGCGCCTATGCGGTAACAGCGAACCGGACCTCGGGCGAACCGGGGCCGGCACGCACGGTCACGAAGACGAAGTACCGGGTGCGCGCTGCATCCTGCCGGTTAAACACAAGAGCAGGACGGGAGATCCCGTCCTGCTCTATGTAGTATCGGCACTAAATGGCCGTTACAAGGTCTCTAATGAATTAGAGGGCCTGGATGTTCGAGGCCTGCGGGCCCTTGGGGCCCTGCTCGGTGTCGAAGCTAACCTTCTGGTTCTCGTCCAGCGACTTGTAGCCGTTGGAGTTGATCGCGGAGTAGTGAGCGAAGACGTCGGCGCTGCCGTCGTCGGGCTCAATGAAGCCGAAGCCCTTTTCGGAGTTGAACCATTTCACGGTACCTGTAGCCATTTTTTTAATTCCTTCTGCATTCGAAACACATCCCGACTTTCGGGCGGTTTCAGTCGCGGTGTTCCTTTACCGCTTCTACAGAAAAAGCAGCTAGACCAATTGGGTTTCGCCACTTGAAATACAAAATGCGCAACACAACAACTGCGTTTCAGCCTACACGAGGTTTGCCCGGACGCCTAATCCACTCCCCCGGGCCCCGGTTTACCGGATCAGGCCCTTGGTACGGGCCTCGGCAATCCAGGCCGGATACTCGTCCAGCATGGCCTCGAACAGGGCGGTGTCGGACAGCTGGTCAGTGTCACCCACGGCCTTGTAGTCCGCGTTGTCCATGAAGCGTTCCTCAAGATCGTCAAGCTTCTGCAGGAAGTCCATCTCCTCGCGGCCGATGGACAGGAACTTCCAGAAGATCGGCGTAGTGCTGACCTCGGTCAGCGCCTTGACGGCCGCCGGCTTGCTGTCAGGAGCGCCGTCCGTCAGAAAGAGGGCGTAGACGGGCTGGTCGGCGGGCACCGTGCCCGCTGCCGGCTCCACCTTCTTCGGTCCGCCGAACAGTCCCTTCCGCGTCGACGTCTTCAGTGCCGGCGGAAACCCAAAGTGGTCACGGACGGCAAGGAAGGCCGCAGCGTAGTTAGTGGTACCCATCCGCCGCTTACCGATCAGGCGGGAGACGCCGTCGCTGAAATCATCGAGGCTGATTTCACCCAGGTGCGCTGCGCCGCTGTCGAAGACGAAAAAGTCGATGGCGCCGTCGTCGTCGAACTGCGTGGCCAGGGCCAGGACCTTCTCCGCCAGCCGCTGCATGGCACCGGACCGATACTGGGAGTGCATGGACCCGGAAAAGTCCAGGACAAGCGCAACCTTGGCAGTCTGGCCGTTCAGCCCGGACATATCCACGGCAGCTGAGGCGTTCTTCGCGAGGCTCAGGAGGGAAGGGGCCTTCTCGGCAACCTTGTCGAGTGAAAGGGGCATCGTTGTCCTTTGCTCAGATGTGGCGCCCGTCTCAGGGCAGGTACGCAGAAGCGTACCCGGAGAGCGGTGGAGACCTGCCCAGGCGGCCCGTCCGCGACACGGCCCGGCGGGCCGCCCCTACTCCGGCTGCAGCAGTTCCCGCGGAATGCGGGACTGGTTGGGCACCCTGCTCAGCAGCAGGGGATCAATCAGCTGGCCCCGGCGCAGGATGCTGACCTCTCCCGTGGGTTCCAGGACCGCCACGGCCACTTCGGACAGATTCCGGATGCCGGACTGCCGCAGCTGGAAGTACAGCTCCTCCTCGAGGATGTGGGCCTTCCGGAGCCCCTCCTGGACAACCTCTTCTCCTGCCATCAGGAGGATCGGCTGGCTGGTGAGGTAGGCCCCGTACCCGCTTCTGCGCAGGTAGCCTTCAACCCGCAGCATTCCGAACATGGTGGCCAGCGCGATAACGCCGGCCGCTAGCGTGGGCGTGTAGCCGAGGACAACACGGCCCAGGACGGACCCCAGGGCAATCACGATCGCCCGGTCCAAGGTGGACCAGCTGGCCAGGGCACGTTGCCCGAAGCCGCGGACCAGCAGGGAGAAGGCGGCATATATGCCCAGGGCGCTCAAGACGACCCAGAGTGCTTCGGACGGGGTGATGCCGAGGTTGTGCCACACGGTGCATCTCCTAGGTTTCCGGTACGGACCTTCCGGTAGCTACCGAAGATGCTAGTGGCCGCCGTCGGCCGGTTACAGGGGGCGCGGGCCGGCACCGGGCCCACCGGCCTTGCCGTCAGCCGAAGAGCGGAGGCCCGGTGTGCGCTGCCGCCATGTCCCGCTGGGCCGTCGTCAGGCGCTGCAGGACACCCGTAGCGCCGTCAACGAAGGCAAGGGTTGTCTCGGCCCGCACGCAGGCCTTACCGGTCACCGGGTCATGAATGACGTAGGCCAGGGTGAGGCTGGCGCCCTTGACCGCGCTGATCCAGACGTCGACGTCGGCAGGGATGTTCCGGTACGTCAGCTCGGCGACGTACCGGACGCGGTGCTCGACGACGAGGGACTGGGTGCCGGGCGGAACATCAGTAAACAGCGGGACGGCAGGCTGCTGTCCCGGCCCTCCCGTTCCGCCGGGAGGGCCGAAGGCATGCACGCGTGCTTCCTCAAGGATGCGGACAATCTCAACATTGTTGACATGACCGTAAGCGTCCATGTCCCCCCAGCGCATAGCGACGGAGCAGGAGATGACGTAGGAGTTAGAGCTCATCCTTCATATCTAGCACAGCGTTAACAGTCCCCGCGGACGGGATCAGACGCCTGCGGGCAGCGCAGTATCCGCGAGCAGCTGGAACGAGCGGAGCCGCGATTCCAGCGTGGCGGTCTGGGTGGCGACGATCAGTTCGTCCGCCTGCGCGTGTCCGGTGAACCAGTCGAGGTAGTCCCGAACTTCCCCGGGGTTGCCGACGGCCGAGTAGCGGCCCATCTGCTTGACCTGCTGTCCGCCCGGCGACTGAAGGATGGCATCCGCTTCTTCGTCGGTGAAGGTGCGGTCCCGGCCGAAGAGCTGGGTGACGCGGCGGCGCTGCGAATCGGCAAACATCTGCTGCGCTTCTTCGGTGGTCTCGGCGGCGATCACGTTCACGCCGGCAATCACGTACGGCTCGGCCAGCTGGGCCGAGGGCTTGAAGTCGCGGCGGTAGATGGTGACGGCGTCCTGCAGTGCCTGCGGGGCAAAGTGCGAGGCAAAGGAGTACGGCAGGCCCAGGGCGGCGGCCAGCTTGGCGCCGAAGAGGGAGGAACCGAGGATGTACAGCGGCACGTTGGTGCCTGCACCCGGCGTCGCGTTGATGCCCGGAATCAGGGTATTGCCACTCAGGTAGCCCTGCAGCTCCTGGACGTCCTGGGGGAAGCTGTCCGAGGACATGTGGTCCCGGCGCAGCGCGTGCAGCGTCTTCTGGTCCGTGCCGGGCGCCCGGCCGAGGCCAAGGTCGATGCGGCCCGGGAACAGCGTCTCAAGGGTGCCGAACTGCTCCGCAATGGTCAGCGGAGCGTGGTTGGGCAGCATGACTCCGCCGGCGCCGAGCCGGATGCTCTGGGTGTGCGCCGCAATGTAGCCGATCAGCACACTGGTTGCGGAGGAAGCGATGGTGGGCATGTTGTGGTGTTCGGCGTACCAGATGCGGGTATAGCCGAGCTTTTCCGCTTCCTGTGCCAGCGCCAGTGAAGAAGCAAAGGAATCACGTGCGGTCTCGCCCTCATCGATGATGGCGAGATCGAGAATGGAGAGCGGAACAGTCATTGAAGCGTGCCTTTCAGTTGCTTGCGCTCCGGACCTTTTTGCCCGGGCACGCTAGTAGCAACCGCGGCACGGCCCGGGTTATTTCATCCGGGGCACGCCTGGGCCGACGGTTGGGTCACTCCGGTCCGCGTTGTCTGGCCAGATACCCGGCCAGCCGGTTGAAGGACTCGTTCCACCCGCTTTCGTATCCTTCTATTTCCCCGTCTGCTGCAGCGAAGGGCCCCTCCCGGAACGTCATGCGGGTGACGGGGGCCCCTTCCCCGGCGTCCATGGGGTGTAGCTCGATTCTGATCACCCGCTTCGGGCCCGCAGGAGCACCGTCCGACTGCTGCCACTGCTGCGTCACTTCCAATCGGTGCGGCGGATCGAGGACCAGGTATTCGCCGCCCCACCAGAGTTCGTCGCCGGTGGCGGTATTGACCATGCACGCCTGGTAGTCCCCTCCGACGTGCTGATGGGCGGAGATGCGGTCCGGCGGGACAATAAAACCCGCCGCGCCCCACCAGGAGGTAATCCGGGCCAGATCCATCCAGGCCTCGTAGATGGCGGTTGGACCGGACGGCAGATCCCGCACCATGTGCAGGAAATCCTCATCCGGCAGCACGCCGTCGGGAAATTGATCACGCATTCGACGCTCCTGCCTGCAGGGGGTGGCACGGCGGGATCCCCCTCCAGTGTGGAACCGGAGGGACGGCACGCACAATCCCGCAACGCCGCACGGCCAACGGCTAGTTTGGATGGTGTGAGCATCCATATCGGAACATCGGGCTGGGCCTACAACCACTGGCGCAATGTGCTGTACCCCAAGGGCGTGCCGGCCCGGGTATGGCTGGAAAAGTATGCGAGTGAATTCGACACCGTGGAGTTCAACGGCAGCTTTTACCGCTGGCCCCGCGAGGAGGCGTTTGCCGCCTACCGGGACCGGCTGCCGGAAGGGTACGTCTTTTCGGTCAAGGCTCCCCGGGGACTCACCCACGGGCGGAAGCTGCGGGATCCGGATGAGTGGATCGGCCGGATCGGGCGCTGTTTCACCGCATTGGGAGACCGCAGCGGAGTGTTCCTGCTTCAGCTCTCCCCGGACATGGAGCGCGACGACGACCGCCTGGATTACCTCCTGGCGAAACTTCCCGACACCATCAGGGTGGCGGTGGAGTTCCGCCACGACAGCTGGAATCACGAAGAAGTCTTCCGGCTGCTGGAACGCCACAGCGCCGCCTACACCGTCATGAGCGGGGCGCACCTGCCCTGCATGCTGCGCGCCACCGCCCCGTTTGTGTACGTCCGCCTGCACGGACCGAACCCGGAGCAGCTCTACGTCGATTCCTACACCGAGGAAGACCTGCAGTGGTGGGCGGCCCGGATCCGCGGGTGGAACTCCGCGGGCAAAGACGTGTACGCCTACTTCAACAACGATCTTGAGGGGCATGCGGTCCGGAACGCCCGGCGGCTGCGCGAACTTACATCGATGTGATTCCTGACATACTTGGACGCCGTACAACTCACACGCACCTAGTGAACGGCAACTAAGCAATGACAGATCAGACGTACAAAGTGATCGCCATGACGATCTATATGCTGGCCATGCTGGCGATCGGCTGGTGGGCCTACCGCAAAACCAACAGCCTGGATGACTACATGCTGGCGGGACGGGACCTGAAACCCGGCGTCGCCGCCCTGAGCGCCGGGGCATCGGACATGTCCGGGTGGCTGCTGATGGGCCTGCCGGGCGCCATCTACGTCTCGGGACTGGTGGAAGGCTGGATTGCCGTAGGCCTGACCGTCGGGGCCTGGCTGAACTGGAAGTTCGTGGCACCCCGCCTCCGCGCCTACACCATGGTCGCGAACAACTCCATCACGGTACCCAGCTTCCTGGAGAACCGGCTTCGGGACCGTTCGCGGCTGCTGCGGGTGGTCTCGGGCCTGATCATCCTGGTCTTCTTCACGTTCTACGTCTCCTCCGGCATGGTTGCCGGCGGTGTCTTCTTCGAAAGCTCCTTCGGCTCCTCCTATGTGACCGGCATGCTGATTGTCGCCGTCGTGACGATTGCCTACACGCTCTTCGGCGGATTCCTCGCGGCCAGCTACACCGACGTGGTGCAGGGCCTGATGATGGTGGCAGCCCTGGTGCTGGTTCCCGTGGTTGGCCTGGTCAAGGTGGGCGGCTTCGGCGGCATGACCGATTCCCTCCGCGAGGTGAACCCGGAGCTGCTGGACCCGGTTGCCGGCGGCACTGCCCTGGGCATCATTTCCGCACTCGCCTGGGGGTTGGGCTACTTCGGGCAGCCGCACATCATTGTCCGCTTTATGGCGCTGCGCTCCCCCGCCGATGCGAAAGCCGGCCGCCGGATCGGCGTCGGCTGGATGCTGTTCAGCGTGGTCGGTGCCATCCTCACTGCGCTGGTGGGCGTGGCATATTTCCAGCAGAACAACCTGACCCTCGATGAGCCCGAAGCGGTCTTCCTGAGCCTGGCGCAGATCTTCTTCCACCCGCTGGTGGCCGGTTTTGTCCTGGCCGCCGTGTTGGCAGCGATCATGAGCACCATTTCCTCCCAGCTGATCGTTACGTCGTCGGCGCTGGTGGAAGACCTGTACCGGATTGCGCTTCGCCGGGAGGCTTCCCCGCGGTCCCTGATCATGCTCGGCCGGCTCGGCGTCCTGGTGGTCTCGGTGATTTCCATCCTGATTGCGCTGGGCCGCAATGACACCATCCTTGACCTGGTGGGCTTCGCCTGGGCCGGATTCGGCGCTTCGTTCGGACCGACCATCCTCCTGGCCCTGTTCTGGCGCCGCCTGAGCACCGCCGGGGCACTGACGGGCATGATTGCCGGCGCCCTCACCGCCTACATCTGGGGCAGCGTGGATGCGCTTTCGGGAACCCTGTACGAGATTGTTCCCGGTTTCATCATCAATGTGGTCCTGACCGTGGTGGTGAGCCTGTTCACCCACAAGCCCTCCGCGGAGGTTGACGCCGAATTCAGCGACGCCGCCCGGTTGGCGAAGGAACCGGCGCAGGCACCGGAGCCTGCCGCGGTCAGCTAGGGACTCCGGCACGTCCCGTGTAGAACCGATACCCTCCCGGTCCCCGGGAGGGTATCGCCGTATAGACGTGTTTTTATGTGCCGCTAGATCCCCAGGGAGTCCAGCGTGCTGCGCAGGGTTTCAGCCGAGGCGGTCAGTTTCCCTGCTTCCTCGTCGTCCAGGGGCATCTCCAGCATCTTGTAGACGCCGTTATGGCCCACGACGGAGGGAAGGGACAACGCGACGCCGCTGATCCCGTACTCCCCCTCGAGTGTTGCCGCCACCGGCAGGACCGCGTTTTCGGCATTCAACACTGCCTCGACTATCCGCACTCCGGCCAGTCCGATCGCGTAGTTCGTGGCACCCTTGCCCTCGATCACCTGATAGGCCGCATTGACGACGTCGTTCGTGGCAGCGGCGAGGAACTCGTCGGTGAACACCTGCCGGCCGCTGATCTCCCACTCCCGGATGGGAACCGGGCCGATGCTCGCATTGGACCACACCGGAAACTCGGAGTCGCCGTGTTCGCCGATGATGGTCGCGTGCACGCTGGTCATCAGCACGTGCGCTTCGCGGGCCAGCAGCAGCCGCAGGCGGGACGTGTCCAGCACCGTGCCGGACGAGAAGATCCGGTTGCGCGGGAGGCCGCCGATCTTCTGCGCAGCGACGGCCAGCACATCGGCAGGGTTGGTCACCAGGATGTAGACCGCGTCCGGCGCCTGTGCAATCAGCTGCGGCATCAGCTTTTCCAGGATGCGCACGTTGGTACCGGCCAGGTCCAGCCTGCTCTGGCCCGGCTGCTGCCGGGCACCCGCGGTGATCACGATGACATCGGAGCCGGCCAGGTCCTCGACATTGCCGCTGCCGGTGACCGTGTTGGCGCCGGTGAACTGGGTGCCGTGCGCCAGGTCCAGCCCTTCGGCCTCGGCCCGGACGGCGTCGATGTCGTAAATCGCGATGCGGCGGGCCGTATCCCGGATGATGGCGGCGTAAGCCAGCGAGGTGCCGACGCTTCCGGCTCCCACGATTCCGAGTTTGGTGACGGGCCGGGTGGTGATATTGGCCATGGTGAAGCCTCGCTCACACTAGGAGGGACCCCCTCTAGAACTATAGGCTCGCCCTTTCCCGAACGGAACGGTCCATGCCCCCGCCCGTCAGGAAGGGCCGAACCGGCTCAGGTAGCCGGCCCGGGACTGCTGCACGTGGGTCTCCATCAGTTCCGCCGCCAGCGTGTCGTTTCCGGCATCGATGGCAGCCATCACCTGCCGGTGCTCACCCCAGGACTCCTTGCCCCGGTGGTCCACGTCCGCGGCGTACAGCCATTCGATCTTGCCCGCGAGCTGGCGCAGCAGCGCCGTCAGGGACCGGCTCTGCGCCAGCGCCGCCACCGCCAGGTGGAAGCGCACGTTCAGGTCCGGCAGAAGATCCAGGTTCCCTGCGGCAATGGCCGCATCACCGGCGTCGAGAATCTGCGCCAGTTCACGCCGTGTTTCCCACCATGTCCCGTCCGGCACTCCCGCAGCGAACTGCCGGGCGGCGCGCCGGGCAGCCCGGCGCGCGGCGGCCTCCTCGACCACTGCACGCACGGCAAAGAGGTCATCAGCCTCGTCCACCGGGATCTCGGAAACCGTGGACCCGGCATAGGGACGCGATTCCACGAACCCCTCTGCCTCCAGCGCACGCAGCGCTTCGCGCACCGGCACCCGGGAAATACCGTACTTTTCGGCCAGGGACGCCTCAGTGAGGCGGGTTCCGGGCGGAATCCGGCCGAAAATGATGTCCCGGCGGATCTCGTCCTGGATGCGCTGTTTGCTGGCCGGCGCCTGGTCAGCCGGCAAAAGCTGCTCCGGGAATCGCGCTGAGGAGCTCCTGCGTATAGGGGGCACTGGGAGCCAGGAACACCTGGTCCGCGGTGCCGCACTCAATGACTGAACCGGACTTCATAACCACAACCTTATGTGCAATCTGGCGGACCACGGCCAGGTCATGGGTTATGAAGAGGTAGGTCAGGCCCAGTCTCTCCTGCAGGTCTGCCAGCAGGGCCAGGATCTGGTCCTGCACTAGAACGTCCAGGGCGGACACGGCCTCATCGCAGATCAGCAGCTCCGGTTCCGGTGCCAGCGCCCGGGCGATCGCCACCCGCTGACGCTGCCCGCCCGATAGCTCGTTCGGCCGGCGCTGGGCAATGCTGCGCGGCAGCGCCACCTGGTCCAGCAGTTCCGCCACCCGGGCCCGCCGCGAGGTCCGGTCGCCGATGCCGAAGATGCGCAGCGGCTCATCGATCAGCCGCTCAATGCTGAAGGTGGGGTCCAGTGAGCCGTACGGGTCCTGGAATACCGGCTGCACCATCCGCCGCAGCGAGCGCCGGGCCGCCCCGCGGCTGGCTGTGATGCTCTCCCCGCGGACCAGGGCCTCGCCGCTGGTCGGCGTTTCCAGTCCCAGCAGGATCCGGGCCACCGTGGTCTTACCCGATCCGGATTCGCCGACGACGGCGGTGGTGGTGCCCCGCTCGACGGTGAAGGACACGTCGTTCAGGGCCTTCACCGTACCGCCGCGCTGGCCGCGCAGCCGGAACTCCTTCACCAGGTTCGTCACGGTCACCAGGGGCAGGCCGGTGTCCCCCGCAGCTGCATCGGCGGTCCCGGCCGCGTGCCCGCGTTCCGGTGCCAGGGCAGCGGAAACCGACGGGGCAGCGTCCACCAGCGCCCGAGTGTAGTCCTCGCGCGGGTCCAGCAGGATTTGCCGCGGAGTCCCCTGCTCCACGATCCGGCCGTCCGCCATCACGATGATCCGGTCCGTGCGGTCCGCTGCCAAACCCAGGTCATGCGTGATGAACAGCAGGGAGGTGCCGCGGGCGTCCACGAGCTTCTGCAGATGGTTGAGGATCTGGCGCTGCACGGTGACGTCCAGCGCCGACGTAGGTTCATCGGCAATGATCAGGTCCGGGTCGCCGGCCAGGGCGATGGCGATCAGGACCCGTTGGCGCATGCCACCGGAGAATTCGTGCGGGTACTGGCCGAAGCGCCGGTCCGCGTCCGGGATCCCGGCTTCGGTCATCAGTTCGACCGCCCGCTGCCGGATGCCGGCGCGGGAACGGTCTGCGACGCCGGGCAGCCCGTTGGCGGCCAGGGCGTCCACGATCTGCGCACCGACTTTCAGCGACGGGTTCAGGTTGGACATGGGATCCTGCGGAACGAGGCCGATCCGGCGGCCGCGGATGGACCGCATCCCGGCTTCACCGGCGGCAGCGAGGTCCACGCCGTCGAGCAGGATGGCACCGTGGGTGATCCTGCCGCTGCCGGCCAGCAGCTGCAGGACTGCCCCCACAGTGGTGGATTTTCCGGACCCGGACTGGCCCACAATGGCCACCCGCTCCCCCTGCCGGAGCTCAAAACTGATCCGGTGCAGGACCGGCTGCGCCTTATCCCCGAAGCAGACCTCCAGATCGCGGATGGCCAGCAGCGGACGTGCTCCGGCGGGCGGGGTAACTTCTTCCTTAACGTCCTGCTGCATAGCCCTGCGCTCCCCTCGGATTTGCTGCTGCCTTGAGCAAACCGGTTTCCGGTTCGCTGACTACGGAGGAGAGCCGGCCGAGGGCCCAGTCCCCGGCCCGGGTGACCACGTGGCCGCGGGCTTCCAGCTCCGCAATCACCTCCTGACCCAAACGGTCTTCAACCACCGCTCCGCCCGGTGTCCAGGTCCGCGGCCAGAAGGAGCCGGGAATGGAGGTGGTGTGCAGGGCCGGAGCGTCCACCGCCTGCTGCGGGGTGTAGCCGCCGACGATGGTGCGCAGCAGGTACAGCAGCTGCCACTGGTCCTGCTGGTCGCCGCCGGGCGAGCCCAGGGCGGTTACCGGATGGCCGTCCTTGAGCACCAGCGTGGGGGTCAGGGTGGTGCGGGGCCGCTTCCCCGGGGTCAGGGTGGAGGGGGCACCGTCTTCCAGCCAGGTCATCTGCAGCCGGGAGCCGAGGCAGAAACCCAGTTCCGGGATGGTCGGGGAGGACTGCAGCCAGCCGCCCGACGGGGTGGCCGAGACCATGTTGCCCCAGCGGTCGACGACGTCGATGTGGCAGGTGTCTCCGCGGGTCTCACCCGTGGGCATCACCGTGGGTTCACCGACGCCGGCGAAGCCCTTGCCCGTGCCGGCGAGGGCCGGCGGCAGGTACTCGGTGCGCAGCGGCGGAACAAAGGGGGTGTGCCCGGGCACGGCACCCGGGCGGAAGTCGTGCGAGGCCCGGTCGGTGATCAGGGCACGGCGCTGGGCGGCGTACTCCTCGCTGAGCAGGTAATCCAGGGGAACCTGCGCGTCCCCGTAGTAGGCCTCACGGTCCGCGATGGCCAGTTTCTGGGCCTCCAGGATGGTGTGTGCGCCCAGTGCGGTGCAAGGGTCCAGCCGTTCGTCCTCGAAGCCGGCCAGGATGGCCAGGGTCTGCAGCAGTGCCGGCCCCTGCCCCCAGGCGCCGGTCTTGGCGATGGTGTGCCCGCGGAACTCGAAGGTGACCGCAGGTTCATAGCCCGCTGCGCAGCCGGCGAAGTCCGCCATGGTCATAACTCCGGCGTGGTCGGTGCCCGAGGAATGGCGGTGCGGCAGGGACTGGAAAGCGACGGCGGCGCGGGCCACAAAGCCTTCGCGCCACTCGTACCGGGCGGCGTCGATGCGTTCAGCCCGGCCGTCCGCGCCGGCGCCGGCCGAGACCAGGCGGTCCAGCACCGTGGCGTAGGCCTCGTTGCGGATGATTTCACCTTCGCGCGGCGCCCGCCCTTCGGGCATCCACTGCTCGGCCGACGTCGGCCAGTGCTCGGTGAACAGTTCGGCCACTGATTCAATGGTGCTGCCGACGCGGCCCACCACCGGGTGCCCGTAGCGGGCGTAGCCGACGGCGAAGGCCAGGACGTCGCCGAGTTCCCAGGTCCCGTGGTCGCGCAGCAGCAGCAGCCACGCGTCAACGGCGGCGGGCACGGCCGCGGCCAGGGCGCCGGCTCCGGGCACCAGTTCCAGTCCTTGGGCGAGGTAATGTTCGCGGGTGGCGGCGGCGGGCGCCGGTCCCTGTCCCATCAGGACCACGGGTTCTGCCGGGTTGTCCGCCGTCGCGAAGACGCCGGTCATGTCCCCGCCGGGGCCGTTGAGATGCGGTTCGACCACGTGGAGCACGAAGGCACCGGCGACGGCGGCGTCAAAGGCGTTGCCGCCGCGTTCCAGCACAGCCTGGGCGGAGGCGGTGGCCAGCCAGTGGGTGGACGCGCTCATGCCGAAGGTGCCTTCGAGCGTGGGACGGGTGGTGAACGGATTCGGTTCGGTGTAGGTCACGGAAGTCACTTTCGGCTGGAGCTGGTGGGGTCGAGGGCGTCCCGAAGGGCGTCGCCGAACAGGTTGAAGGACAGGCAGATGGCGGCAATTGCCAGGCCGGGGAAAACCGCGGCGCTGGGGGAACGGAAGAGGTACTGCTGGGCGTCGGAGAGCAGGATGCCCAGGCTGGGTGTGGGCGGCTGGATGCCCAGGCCCAGGAAGGAGAGCAGCGCCTCGCCGATCACGGCCACGGGCATGATCACAGTGGCCTGCACAATGACGGCGGAGGCCGCGTTCGGCAGGACATGGCTGAAAATGATCCGCAGCCCGGAGGCGTCCATGGTCTTGGCGCCGAGGACAAAGTCGCTTTCCTTGATGCGCAGCGTCTCCCCGCGGACCACCCGGATCATGGTGGGGATCTGGGCAATGCCCAGGGCAACGGCCGCGTTGGTCAGGCTGGGTCCGCTGATCGCGGCAAGGCCGACGGCGATGATCAGGAACGGAAAGGCCAGCGTGACATCGGTGATGCGGGAGATGAACGCGTCCAGCCAGCGCCAGTATCCGGCCAGCAGGCCCAGCGGGGTGCCGATGACGACGGCGAGCACCACGGACAGCACACCCACCTTCAGGGAGGCCTGGATGCCGAAGAGCAGCCGGGAGTAGATGTCGCGGCCCAGGTCATCGGTGCCGAGCAGGAAACCGACGGTTCCCGGCTGCTGGAAAGGAGTCTCGAAGTGCACTTGGGAGGGGCTGTACGGTGCCAGCACCGGGGCCAGGATGCCGGCCAGGAGCACGAGCGCAAGCAGGATGCCGCCGGTGAGCCCGAGCGGATTGTGCAGCAGGGACTTCAGGACACGGCCGCGGCCGGAGCCCAGCCCTTCCGCGGAGGACCCCACCGGGGTACTGGTTTCGATAACAGTCATCAGTTGCTTCCTCCGACTCGGATGCGGGGATTGATCAGGGAGTACAAAAGGTCCACTGCCAGGTTGATGACAATGTAGGAGACCGTGATGATCAACACGACCGCCTGGATCACCGGATAGTCGCGGGTGAAGACGGCGTCCAGGGTGAGTTTGCCGAAGCCCGGCAGCCCGAAGATCCGTTCGGTGACCACCGCCCCGGAGATCAGCCCGCCCAGTTGCAGGCCGACAATGGTGACCACCACGATCAGTGAGTTCCGCAGCCCGTAGCGCATCAGCACCCGGCCCCGGCTCAGGCCCTTGGCGCGGGCAGTGCGCACATAGTCGGTGCTCATGGTCTCGATCATCGAGGCCCGGGTCTGCCGCATGATCACTGCGGCCAGTCCGGTGCCCAGGATCAGGGCCGGCAGGGTGAGGTAGTACAGGCCCTTGACCGGGTTCTCTGCCACGTCCACGTACCCGGACGCCGGGAACCAGCCCAGCGTGACGGCCAGGTAGAGGATGGCGAGGATGCCCAACCAGAAATTCGGTACGGACAGACCCACCAGGGCGAAGCCGTTGGCCGTCCATTCCGGCCAGCGGCCGCGGAACCGCTCGGCAATAACCCCGAAGAGAATGCCGACAATCACGGCCACCACAATGGCGTAGGCCGAGAGCCAGAGGGTAACCGGCAGGGTGGTGGCGATCAGATCGGTGACCGGCGCACCGGTGCGGGTGGATTCGCCGAAGTCGCCGCGGAACATGTTGCCGATGAACTTCAGGTACTGGGTGAGCAGGGATTCGTTCAGGCCCAGCTGTTCGCGGACGGCCTCCACCTGTTCGGGGGTGGCCTCCTCCCCCGCCATGGCGAGGGCCGGATCGCCGGGGAGCTGGCGGACGCCGATGAAAATGACCAGGGAGGCCAGGACCAGGGTGATGGCCGACTGCCAGAGCCGGGTGCCGAGGTAGCGCAGCATGCTCAGTCCTCTTCTTTCAGGAAGGCGGCGTTGCCGAGCCGGACGACGCCGTCGGGATAGGTGGCCACGCCGGAAATATTGGTGGTGTATGCGGTGAGGCTGCGCTGCCGGTACAGGTAGAGGATCGGGTTGTCTTCCTGCACCTGTGCCACCACCTGCCCGTAAAGTGCCGCCCGCTCGCTGCTGTCGGTGGACTGGGCGGCCCGGACCAGCAGGTCATCCACCACGGGGTTGCTGTAGCCGGAGTAGTTGTTGCCGGCCTGGGTGGTGAGGAAGTTGGACATGTTGCCGTGCGGGTCGATCCGACCGGACCAGCCCAGCTGCAGGGCCTCGAAGTCGCCCCGGGTCTGGACATCGAGCAGGGTGGAGTACTCCACGGGCTGGATGGTCAGATCGAAGCCGCCCTCGGCCACGGCTGCCTGCAGTGCCTGGGCGTACCGCAGGGTGTCGGGGCTGTTGGTCACCTGGACGGTCAGCGGATACGGAACAGGCGCGCCGCTTTCCTCCAGCAGTGTCCGCGCCGCTTCGGGGTCGAACGGCGGGCAGGCCTCGCTGGCCTCAGACGAATACGGACTGTCCGGCGAGATCGGCGAGCAGGCAGGTTCGAACCAGCTGTTGAAGACGGTGTTGACCAGAGCCTCGCGGTCAATGGACATGGACAGCGCCATCCGTACGGCCGCGTTCTGTGCCAGCGGGCTGTCGACGACGCCGGGCGCCTCCCCGGTCCCGTTGACGTTGCCGATGTTCAGGGTGAGCCCCTGGTACCCCAGGGACGAGGTCTGCAACACCCCGATGCCCTCTTCCTGCAGGAGTGCGTCCACGTCCTGCGGGGAAATGGTATCGGCAGCCTGGACGTCGCCGGAGCGCAGATTGGCGGCACGGATGTTCGCATCGGTCATGATGCGGTAGGTGATGCTGTCCAGATGGACGTTACCGGCGTCGTAGTACAGCGGGTCCCGTTCCACCCGGATGGAGGTCTGCGGCACGCGTTCAACGAACTTGAACGGCCCCACACACACCGGATGGTCGCCGAACCGGTCGCCGTTCTCCGCGACGGCCCGGGGCGAGAGCATCATGCCGGCGCGGTCGGCGAGAGCCGCCGTCAGCGGGGCGAACGGCTTTTCGTAGCTGACCTGCACATGGGTGTTATCCACTGCGGTGATGCCGGAGATCGGTCCCAGCTCGCCCTTGCGGGTAGACCCGGTCATGGTCAGGTGCCGTTCCAGGGTGGACTCGACAGCGGCGGCATTGAACGGGGTACCGTCGGCAAACACCGCGTCGTCCCGCAGCGGGATGGTGACGGTGAGACCGTCGTCGGACACCTCGGGCAGCGCCGTGGCCAGCTGCGGCACCAGTTCGCCTTCCGCGTCGATGTCGTAGAGCTTCTGGCACATGGTCTGCATCACGTAGCGCGTGTAGAGCGAGGAGGACGTGGTGGGATCCAGGCGGTCCGGCTCCGCGGACAGCGCCATGACCAGATCACCGCCCTCGACAATCTCCCGGTCTCCGATGACGGCGGCCGGCACGTTGGTCCGTTCCGGTGCCGGTTCCAGGGCCTGGACCGGCCGGCACCCGGTGACGGCCAGCATCAGCAGCGCCGCCGCGGCCAGGCGCCGGGGCACGCGGGGACGGCGGGCGGTCGGGTTGATACGCAGTGGAGGTGCCATGGCGTTCCTTGCCTGGAGAAATTTTGAATACAATCGAAACTACAACCACAGCTTCGTATACATCTATGACGAACGGGTAAATTGTTAAGGAGAAATTCGGCCAGTGAAACGACTCAACGCCGTACCGACCGAACGGGTCCATCTGTGGCTGATGCTGGCCCTGACCTTCTCCACCGGGGTGATCGACGCCGTCGGCTACCTGGGCCTGGACCGGGTCTTCACCGGAAATATGACGGGCAACGTGGTGCTGCTGGGCATGGCCTTTGCCGACGGCGGTGCCGACCTGCCGATCCTGCGCCCTGTCCTTGCGCTGATCTTCTTTATGCTGGGTGCGGCCCTGGCCGGACGGATGCTGCGCAGGGGGCCGGAGGGCTGGTCCGGGCGGACCACTCTCTCGCTGATGGTGGTCGCCGGTGTCATCACCGCATTGGCCGTCCTCACGGCGGTGGTGGATGTACAGGACAATTCGATTTTGGGCAGCATCACGACGTCGGCTCTCGCCATCTCGATGGGCATCCAGGCCGCGACCGCCAAGCGGTTGAAGGTCGCTGAGATCACCACAGTGGTGGTGACCTCAACCATCACGGGGCTCGCCTCGGATTCGCGCCTGGCCGGCGGAGACAGCAAGCACTGGGTCCGCCGTGCCCTCGCGATCGCCCTGATTCTGCTTGGAGCGGTAGCCGGCGCTGCTGCCCTGCAGGTCGGGCTGTGGCTGGGATTGACCATCTCGGCCGTTATCTCGATTGCGGTGGCCGTGACCGGTTATGTCCGCCACCACCGCGAGCGCAGTGACGCAGGAGTTTCGGCGTAGTTTCCTGCCCGGGGCGAGGCCCGCAGATGCCTGCCGGGGGTTACCAGCCGGATACACCGCCGTACGCTTGAATGAACGCTTGTTCCAGCGCTTCCCCGGTTGAGCCGGTCTTCCGGCCCGGCTGGGAAGCTCCATCCGTTGAAGCCGTCTCCCGGCTCGACGCGGAGGTCTTTATGGACAGCTTCACCCCGAGCACCAATCCCGTCCTCAACAGTGTTGCCCTGTCTGCGCTGGTGGCCCTGCTTCCACTGCTGACGTTTTTCTTCCTGCTGGCCTTCGCCAAGACGCGGGCGTATGTAGCCGGAGCGTGGGCACTGCTGGTGGCCCTCGCCGTCGGGGTCTTTGGCTTCGGCATGCCTGTTGGGCTGGCGCTGCTCTCCGCCACGCAGGGCGCGGCCTTCGGGCTGTTCCCGGTGGTCTGGATCATCGTGATGGCAGTCTGGCTGTACCAGGTGACAGTGCTCAGCGGCCGGTTCGAGGACCTGCGAAGGGTCTTCGACGCGATCGGCGGCGGAGACCTGAGGGTGCAGGCCATCCTCGTGGCCTTCTGCTTCGGCGGGCTGCTGGAGGCCCTCGCCGGATTTGGCGCCCCGGTGGCCATTACCGTAACCATGCTGCTGGCCCTGGGCATCGCCCCGATCCGTGCGGCCACGGCGGTGCTGGTGGCCAACACCGCCCCGGTGGCCTTTGGCGCCCTTGCCATTCCCATCACCACCGCAGCCAACCTGACCAACTACACCGGCGACGAGATCGGTGCCGTAGTGGGACGGCAGACACCGGTGCTGGCCCTGTTTGTGCCGCTGATCCTGCTGTTTATCCTGGACGGACGGCGCGGCCTGCGGGACTGCTGGCCCATTGCCCTGTTCACCGGCGTCGTTTTCTCCATCTTCCAGTTCCTTTGCTCAAACTATTTCTCCTACGAACTCACCGATATCGTGGCCTCCCTCGTGGCCTTGCTGGCCGCCGTGGGGTTCCTGCGCTTCTGGCATCCACGCAACGGAGGCGAGGCCGGCCAGCGGATGAAAGCGGAACTGGCGCAGGCACGGGCGGACGGCTGGACGCCGTCGGGCTCCGGTGCGGCGTCGGACGTCCTGACCTCGGCGGATGACACCGCTGAGGATCGGCTGACCCCGTCCCGGGCATGGATGGCGTTGTTCCCATACGTGGCGGTCATCGTCATTTTCGGTTTCGTGAACCTGTGGACGCTGGGCATCGACGTGCCCGAAGCACTCGCGAAGACCAACATAGAAATCCCGTGGCCGGTGCTGCACGAGGCCCTGCTGGACAGCAACGGCCAGACCCAGTCCTCCACGATCTATTCCTTCGAATGGCTGATCAGCCCAGGTACGCTGCTGCTGGTCACGGGCCTGATAGTCGCCCTGGTCTACTCGCGCTTCAATGAAAACGGGCGGTATCCGCTGACCGTGGGGGCGGCGGTGCGGGAGATCTGGACGACGGCGGTGCGGATGCGTTCCGCGGCGCTGACCATCCTTGGGGTGCTGGCCCTGGCGTACGTAATGAACTTTTCCGGGCAGACCGTGTCCATCGGTACCTGGCTGGCTGCCACCGGCGGCTTCTTTGCCTTCCTCTCCCCCGTGCTCGGCTGGATCGGTACGGCCGTCACCGGTTCGGATACCTCCGCCAACGCCCTGTTCGCCAAGCTGCAGCAGACAGCCGGAATTGAAGCCGGGCTGGATCCCCAGCTCATGGTTGCCGCCAACACCGGAGGCGGCGTGATGGGCAAGCTGATCAGCCCGCAGAATCTGGCCATCGGTGCGGCCGCCGTGAATATGAGCGGGCAGGAATCGGTGCTGCTGCGCAAAGTGATCGGCTGGAGCGTGCTGCTGCTCCTGGCCCTGTGCATCCTGGTTTATCTGCAGTCCACTCCCGTCCTCGAGTGGATGCTGCCGTAAGCCCCGCGAGCGGAACCATGGACACCGGTTTCAGCGGTCGCTAGGGTAACGCGCATGACTCCAGATCCCACGGAAACGTCCTCCGCCCCCGCTCGGCTCCTCACAGGCTTCTCGCTCGAGATGACAGGCAAGGACATCGGCGCACTCCAGGAAGCGCAGCCTTCCATCCCCGCGGGGACGCGGATCAACGTGACCTTCCTGGGGAATGAGGACCTTCCGATGCGCGTCGCCGCTGCTGCGGCGGTCCGGGCCGGCGGGTTCGTTCCCGTTCCGCATATTTCCGCGCGGCGGCTGGAGTCCCGGGAAGACCTCGGCAAGTTCCTGGCGGCGCTCGAGGAAGCCGACGCCACGCGTGAGCTCTTTGTGGTCGGCGGAGACCCGGTCTCCCCGCTGGGCCCTTTTCCGGACGCGCTGTCCGTGATCCGCAGCGGAATGCTCCCAGGGCACGGGGTCCGCGCCGTAAGCATCAGCGGCTATCCCGAAGGACATCCGGACATTGATACTGACACCCTCTGGGCGGCTCTGGAAGACAAAATCTCCGCGCTGGACCAGAGCGGACTGGAGGCTTCGATCACCACGCAGTTCGGCTTCGACGTCGCTCCCGTCCTCACCTGGCTTGAGGAGCTCCGCAGCCGCGGTGTGAGTGCACCCGTCCGGATCGGCGTCCCCGGGCCCGCCGGCGTGAAGCGCCTCCTGGGCTACGCCCGCCGGTTCGGTGTTGCCTCCTCGGCAGGAATTGCCCACAAGTACGGGTTTTCCCTGACCAATCTGCTCGGCACGGCCGGTCCTGACCGGTTCATCCAGGACCTGGGCCAGGCTCTTTCGCCGGCACTCCACGGCGATGTCCGGCTGCATTTCTATACGTTCGGCGGAATCAGAACCACGGCGGAATGGGTGCACGGATACCGCAGCTGAACCTAGCCGGACCGGGGCAGGAGCGCTTCCAGATCAGGTTCTTCCTCGATCAGGCCGCGGTCGAGCGAGATGCGCATAACCTCCTCCAGGGAATCCTGGTTGATCTCGCCGTAGTACCTCGGCAGGGTCAGCTGCTCAATGACGTCGGGTTCCAGCGAGGTGTAGGTCGGTAGGACGGCCCGTACCTCGTCAGGATTGGAATCGGCATATTCCAGCGATGCCGTCATCGCACGGACAAACTTGTCCATGGTCTCCGGGTTCTCCTGCGCGTACTGGTCCGACGTGAAATAAACGGCAACGGTGAGGTCCTTGATGGGCTCCGCGTAGTTGGAGAACACCGGAACGGCGCCCTGTGCCTCGGTGATGGTCACAAAGGGTTCCACTGCGGCGATGGCGTCCACGTTGCCGGCGTCGAGCTGGGCCGGCATGTCGGGAAACTGCATCTCGACAAACTCGATGCTCTCGTAGTCTCCGCCGGCCTGCTTCACTGCTTCGGAAATGGTGGAGTCTGAAATGTTGTTGAGCGTATTCACGCCTACCCTCTTGCCTGCCAGATCCGCGGTTTCCTCGATCCCGCTGCCCGGAAGCGTCATCACGGACGCGAAGTCCGCATCGACATCGCCGGTGGTGCTGGCGCCCGGAGCCACCATCCGGATGGGCAGGCCCTTGGACTTGCCCACGATCATGGAGGTCACGTTGGAGAAGCCGAACGCCATCTGCCCCGAGGTGACTGCCGGGACAATCGCGGCCCCGCCCTGTGCAGGCGTCAGGGTCAGTTCCAGGCCTTCGTCCTCGAAGAAGCCCTGCTCCACCCCCAGGTAGATCGGGGCCACATCGACGATGGGAATAACCCCCACTTCGATGGGCACCAGGTCTCCGCTGGCTTCAGTCTCGGTTTCGGACGACGGCGAACCGCCGCTGCATCCCATAACGCCGAATAAGGCCGCCGCCAGGACCGCAGCAACACCGGTTTTCCTCATCGTGCCCTCCAGTTTTTCCGTGCCGGAGGCAAGCCAGACCCCGGCTGCCCTGTCGGTAACTGCACCCTAGCCGCGTTTGGCCTGCTCGGCCAGCGAGGTCTCCGGCGGCGTGTCGGAGCCCCGGCGCCGGGGCTCCTTCGGCAGGGCTCCTCCGTGGGGGCTCTCGACAGCACTCGAAGATGGCCCTAGGGTCGGGACAATCCGTGCTGCTTCTCGGCGGGCGGGCCAGGGAAGGCAAGTTGTATCCGTGGTCCGCCGGCGGAGGCGCTGCTTTCGGAGAGAAAACGTATACATATCCCAGCAAAGAAGAGGTTCAACGTGGCACCTAAGAATCTGCAGGACGTCCTGGACTCGACCGGCAACGTAGTGGATCGGCTCCGCAATTCCCAGATCGGAGCGTACATCTATCCCGTCGTGGCGCCGGAGTTCAGCAACTGGCGCAGCGAACAGCGGGCCTGGCGCGAGACGGCGGTGCTGTTTGACCAGTCCCACCATATGGACAACCTGTTCATCAAGGGCCCCGACGCCCTGAAGCTGATCTCTGACACCGCGGTCAACAGCGTGGCGAATTTTCCGGTCAACAAGGCGAAGCAGTACGTTCCCACCGGCCCGTCGGGCCACGTGATCGGTGACGGCATTCTCTTCCACGAGGACGACGACGAATACATCTACGTGGGACGGGCACCGGCTGCCAACTGGCTGCTGTTCAACGCCGAAACCGGTGGTTATGACCTCGACGTCCAGGTTGACCGGCGCTCCCCCTCACGGCCAATGGGCCGCCCGGTATCCCGCCGCTACTGGCGGTTCCAGATCCAGGGCCCCAACGCCTGGCAGATCATCGAGAAGCTGAACGGCTCCTCGGTGGAACAGTTGAAATTCTTCAACATGGACCACATGAGCATTGCCGGCGAACGGGTCCGGACGCTTCGCCACGGCATGGCCGGAGCTCCGGGGCTGGAGATCTGGGGCGACTACGGCTCCTACGAGAAAGTACGGGACACCATCATGGAGGTCGGCGCGGAGTACGGAATGGCCGCCGTCGGCGCCCGCGCCTATCCGTCCAACACGCTCGAGTCCGGCTGGATACCTTCTCCGCTGCCGGCCATTTACACCGGGGAGGAGCTGCGGCCGTACCGGGAGTGGCTGGGAGCGGACAGCTACGAAGCCTCCAACGCCATTGCAGGCAGCTTTGTCAGTCCGAACATCGAGGACTACTACCTGACCCCGTGGGAACTGGGGTACGGATCCTTCGTCAAGTTCGACCACGACTTCATTGGCCGGGAGGCCCTGGAACAGATGGACCCGGCAGCACAGCGCCGCAAGGTGACGCTGGACTGGAACGCCGAAGACCTGGGGAAGATCCTGGCCTCACCGTTGGGCACGGAGGAACCGTACAAGCACTTCGACCTTCCCCTGGCCAACTACGGTTCCTCCAACTACGACTCCGTCATCGATGCGGACGGAAACGTTGTGGGCGTTTCCATGTTCACCGGATACTCGGCCAACGAGCGCCGTGGCCTGTCGCTGGCTACAGTCGATCCGTCGGTGCCCCTGGGTGCCGAACTCCGGGTGGTGTGGGGCGAGCCCGACGGCGGCAGCGCCAAGACAACCGTGGAACCGCACCGGCAGTTCAATGTGCGTGCAACCGTGAGCCCGGTGCCGTTCTCCGAAACGGTCCGCAAGGAGTACAAGGGCGGCTGGCGGACGGGGAACAGCCAGGCCTGACGCGGGCGCGCCGGGCGCTGCAGCGTCCGGCGCGGCCCCGCAGTGCCGTCCAACACCACCGGCCATGAGATTCCTCGCAGCTGCCGGCCCGGAGCGGCTTCAGGACGCGGAACCTGCCGAAAGGGGCCTGTTTCCGGGGATTTAGCTTAAGGGCATGAAGCTCTCCTCGCTTACTTCGGCGGGGTTCCTGGCCGGGGCGGCCGCTGTTGCCGGGATCAGCGCTGCCGCCGCACTTCACCGGGATCCCCGGCCGGCTGCACTGCTCATCCGCGGGGTCTTCGCCGGTGCAGGCAGGGTTCCGGTGAAGAAGGTCCTTCCCCACATCCCGCGGTTCACGGTGACCGGACACCGGAACCTGCGGTATCTGGCAGCCGAAGGCAAACCCTCCCTTGACCTGTTCCTGCCTGACGATCCGGCCCGGAAACCGCTCCCGGTGGTGATGTGGATCCACGGCGGAGCATGGATTTCCGGCTCCAAGGAAGACGTGGCGCCGTACCTCAGGGTCCTGGCCGGATACGGTTACGCCGTACTGGGGGTCGGGTATTCCATCTCCCCCGAAGCCCTCTATCCAACCGCGGTCAAAGAGCTCAACGCTGCGCTGGGCTTCATCCGCGAGCGCGCGGACCGCTACGGACTGGACCCCGACCGGATTGTGCTGGCCGGCGATTCCGCCGGCGCGCAGCTGGCCGCACAGCTGGCCCTGGTCATCACCAACCCGGAGTATGCCCGGGACTCCGGGGTTATTCCCGCCGCCGGTCCCGGGCAGCTGCGCGGAATCGTGTTGAACTGCGGCGTCTTCGACCTGGACTCCGTGGCCCGCATGGCCGGACCGGTGGGCTGGGGACTTCGAAAGGCCCTGTGGGCCTACACCGGCTCCAGGAACTGGGCCGCCACCCCCGCCGCAGACCACATGTGCATTCCGAAACACGTGGATCACCGCTTTCCACCCACCTACATCTCCAGCGGAAACGGCGACAACCTGACCCTCGAGCAGTCGATCCCCCTGGCCGACAGGCTCGAGGACCTTGGGGTACCCGTCCGCCGCAGGTTCTGGCCGAAGGATTACAAACCGAAGCTGGGACACGAATACCAGTTCCAGCTGCACCGCCCCGAGGCGATGGAATCGCTGCACTCCACGGTTGCTTTCCTGGCGGACGTGACCGGCATATCCGCCCTGCCCGGGCGGGCCCCGGAAAAGGTGATCTCCCTGGGCAGGGACCTCCACAAGGACCTCGCCTCCACGAAACGGCGGCTCGCCGCTTAGCTGTAATCCTTACACCGCTGCAACCCTTACACCGCCGGCGTGCAGCGTCAGCTCCGGATGATCACCACGTCCAGCCTCCGCGGCCCGTGCACGCCCTCCACCCGCTGCAGTTCGATGTCGCTGGTGGCACTCGGGCCGCTGATCCAGGTCAGCGGATGCGTGCCGTCCAGGCGCCGCACCGCTTCGGGAAGCACCCCGGCAATGTCCCCGGCCCGGACCAGGCACACGTGGTGGTCCGGGATCAGTGAACACGCCCGCCGGCCCTGCCCCGGGCTGCCGTCCAGGATAATGGTGCCGGTTTCCGCTACTGCCGCCGCGCAGCCGGTGACCACGGCGTCAATGCCGTCCAGCTCCTCCACGCTCAACGGCTCCTCCGGAGAATCCACCACCCGTCCCGGGGCCAGCGCGGTCCAGCGTTCCTCCAGTCCCGCGGGAACCACGTAGGTCCTCTCCCCCGCCAGCAGTTCAGCCACCCGGGCGGGCACCGATGCCTCATCCACCACGCTGACACCGGCTTTGTAATCCAGCAGCCGGTCGCTTAGCAGTTCTATGAGTCCGTCCTCGTTCAGGCCGGAGCTGTGCCGGTATTTCCGGGGAATTTCCGGAGCTTCCGGGGCATCGTGGAGGGCGGACCGCAACCGGTCAAGGATTTCCGAACGGGCGCTCATGCTTGCTCTTTCGACGCAGTGTCTTCGTGCTCTTTTACCCACCAGTCCCGGAAGGACTGCGCAGGCGGAGCCGGGAGGTCCCGGCTCCGGGTCCACCCGGCGGCGAGGCCGGGAAGCTTCTTGATTTTCCGATCCGGTCCGGCCGCGAGCTTTCCCAGCGGCAGGGCCTTCTCCACCAATGCCATCCGCCGCCCCGAGCCCATCATCCAGGACGCCGCCTTCATGGCCACATCCATCTGCCCCGGCACCTTCTTCTTCTTCCCGCGCCGGCTCTGAACATCCTCGGAGCGCAGGTGCACCAGGATTTCCGGGATGTTGATCTTCACCGGACAGGCGTCGTAGCAGGCCCCGCAGAGGGAGGAGGCGTACGGCAGGGACGCATTCTCCTCGGAGGTGATTCCGGTCAGCAGGGGCGAAAGAATCGCGCCGATGGGGCCGGGATAGGTGGAGCCGTAGGCGTGCCCGCCGGTGCGTTCATATACCGGGCAGACATTCATACACGCACTGCAGCGGATGCAGTGCAGTGCCGAGCGTCCCCGCTCATCCGCGAGCGCCGCACTGCGTCCGTTGTCCAGCAGCACCAGGTGTATATTCTGCGGGCCGTCGCCTTCGGTCACTCCCGTCCACAGCGAGGTGTACGGATTCATCCGCTCCCCCGTGGAAGAGCGCGGCAGCAGCTGCATAAACACTTCCAGGTCCGTCCACGAGGGCAGCAGCTTCTCCACCCCCATCACGGTGATCAGCGTTTCCGGCAGGGTCAGGCACATCCGGCCGTTGCCTTCGGATTCGACGACGGCGAGGGTCCCCGTATCCGCGAGCGCAAAGTTCGCGCCGGAAATGGCTACCTTGGCGGAGAGGAACTTCCGGCGCAGGTGCAGCCGGGCCGCTTCGGCCAGCCGTGCCGGGGTGTCGGTGAGGTCCGGATCGACGTCCGGCATCTCGCGCAGGAAAATGTCCCGGATCTGGCTGCGGTTCTTGTGGATGGCAGGAACGAGGATGTGGCTGGGCTTGTCGTGGTCCAGCTGGACAATCAGTTCCGCCAGATCGGTTTCGAACGCTGCAATGCCCTGTTCTTCAAGGTATTCGTTGAGGCCGATTTCCTGCGTGGCCATGGACTTGACCTTGACCACCTCATCCGCACCGGCAGCGCGGACCAGGTCCCGCACTATCCCGTTGGCTTCCCCGGCGTCCCGTGCCCAGTGGATGACGCCGCCGCGTGCGGTGAAATTCGCCTCGAACTGTTCGAGCAGCTCGGGCAGCCGGGCCATCACGGCGGCCTTGACGGCGCTGCCTGCTTCGCGCAGTTCCTCCCAGTCCGGCAGTTCGGCCACCACGCGCAGCCGCTTGTCGCGGATGGTGTGTGTGGCGTGGCCGAGGTTGGCGCGCAGCTGGGCGTTGTCCAGTTCCCGCCGCGCCGCCTGCGGGAAGGGTTCGGAGGCGTGCAGGTTGCCTTCGCCGAAGACGGGGACACTGGGCATCCCCAGGTAGGTGGAACTCATTGGCGTTCCTTTCCCGCGAGATCAGCAGTGTGCCGGGTCCCGCCCCGGACGGAGCCCGGCGGCGGCGCCGGGTGCTCGCGGGTGCTGGCCAGGATCTCCGCGAAGTGCAGTGTGGAGATGCTGCTGCCTTCCCGGGACAGGCCGCCGCCGATGTGCATCAGGCAGGATGCGTCGCCTCCGCTGCACAGCTGCGCTCCGGTGGCGGTGATGTTCGCGTTTTTGTCCGCCAGCATGGCCGAGGAAACATCTGCGTTCTTGAGGGAGAAGGTTCCGCCGAAGCCGCAGCACTGGTCCGCTTCTGGCAGCGGTTCCAGGTCGAGTCCCTCCACGGTCCGCAGCAGGTCCGCCTGCCGGTCACCCAGCCGCAGCAGCCGCATGCCGTGGCAGCTGGGGTGGTAGGTGATCCGGTGCGGATACCAGGAGCCGAGCTGCGCCGCCGCGTCGCTGATGCCCAGGACATCGGTCAGCAGTGCGGAGAGCTCGTAGGTGCGGGCGCCGACGGCGGTGGCACGGGTTTCCAGGTCCGCGTCGCCTACGGAGCGGGCCAGCATGGCGTGCTGATGCTTCACCGAGGCGACGCAGGAACCCGACGGCGCCACGGCGACGTCGTACTCCTGGGACTCGAACGCCTCCACATGGTTCCGGACCACCGGTACCGCCTCCGGGAAATACCCGGAGTTCAGGTGCATCTGCCCGCAGCATGCCTGGCCTGCCGGGAACACGACGTCGTGCCCCAGCCGTTCGAGGATGGACACCGTGGCGCGGGCGGTGGAGGGATACATCGCGTCCACGATGCAGGTGGCGAACAGAGCAATCTTCATGGCTGCCTTTCAGCGGAAGCGCGGCGCTGCGCCTCCTCGGGTGGAACCATCTTTCAATATAACTCCGCCGATTGATATGCCTGAGGCGGGGGAATATGCGCGGTTTCCGGCTCAGCAGCTGTCATGCGCCGTCTCCCGAACACAGGCAGCCAGGGTTTCCGGGGACAGGCCCAGGGCCTTGGCCTTCGCGGCCAGGGCCTTGATGTCGGCGTGCAGGGCGGCCAGCGGAGTTGCCGCCTCGGTCACCACTGCCCCGCGTCCGCGGCGAAGCTCGATCAGCCCCTCCTCCCTCAGCTCCTGGTACGCATGCAGTACGGTATGCACGTTCACTCCCAGGGATTCAGCCACGTCCCGTGCGCTCGGAAGCCGGTCTCCCGGCCGAAGCCGTCCCGCCGCCGCATCTGCGCGGATCGAGGCAGCCAACTGAGCAAACAGCCGTTCATCACTCGAAGAATCAACCTTCACGAACACGTAGTAATTCTAGAACTCGAACAAGTTCACCCTGCGCTATTCTCGGGTGCATGACGAATATGGGGAACTCGAAAACAGTCAGTCTCAACGTGACGTCCAAACGGGCCCGCAGCCGGGGTGAGCTGCTGGTTTCCGCACCTGCGGCCGCCGTGCCGGGCGCCGTCGAGCGTGCAGCACTTCGGCTGCCGAAGATGACACTGACCGGGATGTGGCAGGACCGGGCCGAGTTCGCGGTCGGCATGACCTGGAAGTCCTACGGAGCCAACATTGTGCTCTCCTTTGAACCCGTCGACGCCGGCACCACACGCGTGCTGGCCACGAGCACTCCGGCGGTCCCCACAACGTTGACTGACTGGGGACAGGGCAAAGCGCAGCTCACCGAGGTCCTGAGCGCCGTAGCCGCAGAACTCTAGGGACGGACGGTCTGCCGCCTAAAACCGCGCACCGTGACCGGTGTTACCTGCGTTAGTCTCGGGAGATGACGAATATGGGGAGTTCGAATCCGGTCAGTATCGATGCCAAGCGGTTCAACGTCACGTCCAAGTGGGCCCGCGCCCGGGGCGAGACGGTGGTCGCTGTACCGGTGGACAGTCTGCCCGCCGCCGTCGAAAGGGCCTCGGCACGCCTGCCGAAGATGAAGCTCACGGGGGTGTGGCCCGAACGCGCAGAGTTCCAGCGCTCGGGCTGGAATACGTATGCGCGGATGATTACCGTTGCCTTCGAGCCGGTCACTGCCGGCAGCACGCGCGTGGTGGTCACCAGCACGCCGGCCGTTGCCACCACAGTGCTTGACTTCGGCAAGAGCAGGGGCGACGTGGTCGAGGCCCTGAGCGCGGTGTCCGCGGAGCTGTAGGAGCCGAGGCGGCCGGCGCTAACCGTTCCCCGCCCCGGATTCCGACGGCAGCGTCGGCGGAATCTCCGGGAGTTGCTGCAGGGACCACTGGTTGCCGTCCGGATCACTGAAGTAAACAAACGTTCCCCAGTCCAGCGGGGTGATCTCGCTGGCGGCCACGCCATGGTCCACCAGGTGCTGCCGCGCGTCGGCAGCATTGGGAACCACCACCTGGATGCGCTGGGTGCCCGGGGCCATGTCCGTGGTGCCGGGGCCGATCACCACCGAGCAGGCGGACCCGGGCGGGGTCAGCTGCACAAAGCGCAGGTTCTCATCGATCCGTTCGTCGAAGTCGGCGTTGAACCCTATTTGATCCACATAAAAGGCCTTGGAAGCATCCACGTTGGAGACGGGGACGGGCACAAGTTCGATTTTCCAGTCCATGGCCTCCACGCTAGGACCGCCGACGACGGCGCGGAACAGCGCTGCGGACAGCTTCAGTCCTCGTCCGGCAGATTCGGTCCGGGCCGAATCTGCCGGTGCCCGTCGCGCACACTTCTCAGGTTCGCCACACCAGCAATGCAGCCCTGTCGATTTGCCGACGCGGGCTGCATTGCCAGTGAACGGAAAGTATTGAAGCAGGACCAGGCCGGGACAGGGTCCTACACAACCACTGAGTTCCGCCATCCGCCGTCCGTATAATCCTTGCGAACAACTTCTGAGAAAGGCACGGGGCTGACGTCCACATTGACCTCGTACTGGCGGTGCGGCTCGACGGAGGATTTTTTGGTCCCGCCTTCGGGCTCGCCCCAGACGACCTTGAGGTGCGACCCGATCTCCACATCGGGGTTCACAATCGCAAGTGAAAGCGGCCGCTTCTCATTCCAGCTGTAGCCGGTGAACATGGAGACTCCTACCACCTGGCCCGCTTCATCGACTACCGAATCGAAATTCGACGCTCCGTAATTAGCATTTGGCAGGTCGAAAAACTTATAGGGCAGCTGGTCCTTCTGGTACATCGACGCGTGGATAGTTGCTACGTCATCGCCGTCCCAGGCCAGCGTGACTTTCTTGCGCTGTGCCTCCACGTCCATCGCCTCAAGGGCATCACGCCCAATGAAGTCATGGTCGTACTTAATGAACGATCCATAGCCAAGTTCCCACGGCGTGGTGTAGTAACCTTCGATGCTCTCGGGAACATACGATCCGGCAATGGCTGAGTTGGCCTCATAGCTATCTGCACCGAGCCACTGACGGTAATCCGCCAGTTTCTCTCCACTGTAGATTCCGGGCAACGGTGAGGGAATCCACCCGGATTCCAGGGTGTTGCTGGAATAGGCCCGTGCTCCGGCGGGTTCCAGCCCAAACTCCGCGCCTGCTTCAAGAATGGTTTCCCGAATCTTGTCATAGTCCTTGTACGGACCCCAGAGTTCCAGCCCGGGCGCTCCCGCCATTCCATGACGCAAGGTCCGCACCTCGGTGCCTCCCACGTTCATATGGGACATGTTGAAGAATTTCAACTGTTCCAGCGGCCCGCCGTGGACTTTTTCGATGACATCCCAGGCCCGTGGACCCTGGATCTGCAGACGCCAGTATTCACGAGACACGGCCTTCCCCATCGGCCGGGAAGGTGACCTCCGGTCGGCCGTCAGTTCGACATCATATCCACCCTTTTCCGCGTGGTAGAGCAGCCAGTTGGCAGCGGGTGACCGGCCGACATATACGAATTCCTCCTCGGCTTCCCGAAACAGGATGCCGTCCCCGATGACGTGTCCGTAGGGGGTGACGGGAACGTATTGCTTTGCCTTGTTCACGGGAAAAGCGGCTACCGAGTTGATAGCGGTGTCAGAAATCAGCTGCAACGCCCCCGGCCCGGATATAAACAGGTTGTCCATGTGATGGGACTGATCAAACAGCACAGCAGATTCACGCCATGACCGCACCTCGTTACGCCAGTTAGTAAACTCCGCGGCAACAACCGGGTAGACGTAGGCACCGACCTGCACATTGCGCAGGTGGTCCACGATGTTTCCGGACGCGTCTAAAACCTCTTGCAGGGAAGCGTTGGTCATGTCAGGTTTCCTTTCGTTGTTGTAAAACGTGCTGCTTGCGCAATCTGTTGCAAAAGGCTCGGGCCCGGCTACAGCAACCACGGCGTCCTCGGGGCTGGCTCCGTCAACCAACACCGCCCCGTTTGGCTCTATCCGGCGCTAGAAAACGATTGTGACGTTGCCGTCCCGGAGCACCCGGTCCGCGCAGTGGGCTTCGACCGCGTGCGAAAGCACACGTCGCTCTACATCGGCTCCGCGCCGCTGAAGATCGGCCACAGACTCACGGTGGGTAACGTGAATAACGTCTTGACTGATGATGGGACCTTCGTCCAGGTCTTTGGTGACGTAATGGGCAGTGGCTCCGATAAGCTTCACGCCTCGTTCTTTGGCTTTCCGATAAGGAGCCGCACCGATAAACGCCGGCAGGAATGAGTGATGGATGTTTATGATGGGGACCCCTGCCTGCTCAATGAATTCTTCGGTAATGATCTGCATGTATCGGGCGAGGACAATGAGGTCAACGTTCCCATCGATGAGTTCCAGCTGGCGCGCCTCTGCCTCGGCTCGATTCTCCTTGTCAGCCGGTATATAGAAATAGGGAATGCCGAAGGGTCGAACGTCCTCGCTGAGGTCCGGATGGTTTGAGATGACCATGGTGATATCGATCGGCAGTTCGCCACGGCGCTGCCGCCAGAGAAGGTCCAGCAGACAATGATCCGATTTCGAAACGAAGACGGCCACGCGCTTACGCTTCTTCACCTCGATCAGCTGCCATTCAAGGCCGAAACCATCGAGACGGGACTCAAGTGCCCCTCGTAGACAATCAAGATTGGCAGCCAGATCAGGAAGCGTAAAAACTGTGCGCTGAAAAAAGCGGCCTCCAACCGGGTCCGAGGTGTGTTGGTCCAGTGAAACAATGTTTCCCTCGAATCGGGCAAGAACCTCGGTGATGGCGGCTACGATGCCGGATTGATCTGTTCCATGAAGGACGAGCCGCGCAACATCGTCAGCAGCAGGGTAGGGCGCAGCAGATTCCTGGGGAAGCGGTGCGGGAGTTGTCCCGGATCTGTCCATGACGGTTCTCCTCTATCCGCGTGTCTGCTCAAGCATGGCCCGACGCCAGGCTTCAGTATGGGCTAGGTCATTGAAGGTGAAAATGTGGAAGCCTTTGATAGCGGCCTCGCTGGACGGAAGCCCCTGGACCAGCCCCTTGATGAGCTGCGTCGGCTCGTAACCGGAGGGGCTAAAGAACCGCCAGAACATGTTCTGCTGCTTCTTGAGGAAATTGGCTGACTGCCCGAGTCCAAGCCCTGCAGACACACGAAGCAGTTTTTGCCGACTGACCGGCCCGGGCATGCCGGCATAAATCGGCAGGTTGATGCCTTTCCTGCGCATGCGGGATCCCCAGTCCATGAAGGTACGCGGATCAAAGCAGATCTGGGTCAGAACCCGGGTCGCATGAGGCGCTTTGTCGCCCAGTGCCTGTTCCAGGACAGCATCGTCGATTAGCGCGTGCCCCTCCGGGTAACCGCCGATGCCGACGTCGGTAAAGTGGTGCCCTCGGTCCTTCAACGCTTTCAAGAGGCCGAGCGCATCATAAAACTCGCCGGCAGGCTCTTGAACATCGCCCCCGATGATGAAAACCCTATGGATATTGGCTGCTTCCAATCGGCGCACCACGGTATCGAGCTCTTCGACGTCCCGTACCAAACGTGCCGGAATATGAGGAGCTACGGAGTAGCCGCGGTTCTGGAGGTAGACGGCCGTCTCCAAGGTGGGCTCGAGTCCCTTGCCGCCGGTAGCCGTGACCGTCAGGGGGATGTTTGTTGGCACTTCCGCCACAACTTTGTCTTTGGCGGTCTTAAAAGGCATGATTTCGTAGCTGATATTGTCCAGCAGTGCCGCAAGGGTGCTCCGCTGCTCGTTCGTGGCCGCCAACACTCGCGAAACCATCAGTCCTCCTTGATGATTGGCCCTCGGTGCCGAGGATCCAGACGCATTCACTCTAAGTCTGGAATTCCTTCAGCCCGTAAGGTATCTGTCCGGACTTCCACCGCGACATATGTCGCAGTGGAAGTCCGGACTCATCACGGCAAATGGTTCCGAGGCACCTGACGTTCAGCTGCTTTGAGAACGGCACTTCACGCCCGGTTTAGGCAGGTGGCACGGTTAGCCCCACGCTGACTGCGAGCAAGGCGGCCTGGGTTCGAGAGGCGAGACTGAGCTTGCCCAAAACATTGGAGACATGGGTGCGGGCAGTGCGTTCACTGATAAACAGTTCTGTGGCAATCTCACGGTTGGATTTCCCTGTACCCACCAGCTGAAGAACAGTCCGTTCCCGCTCTGTAAGGGAAGAAATGCCCGCACCTGGCGAACTCATAATATTCGCAAACTTCCTGGCCATAGAGGTATCGATAAAAACCTCATCGCGCGCGGCTGCCCGAATAGCAGCAGCAACCTCCTGGGCACCTGCATCCTTGAGCAGATAACCGGATGCACCCAGCTGCATCAGGGTGTTCATTCTTTCCGCTTCACCGTAGCTGGTAAGAATAACCACCTTTACATCCGGGTATCTGCGTCGGATTTCCGGCATGGTGCTGGTCCCGTCCATATTGGGCATCATGAGGTCCAGCAAAACGACGTCGGGCAGCTTTCCATAGGCGGCAAGGGCAGCCAGTTGTTCCAGGGCATCTTGGCCGTCCACCGCTTGCCCCACCGCCTCGATGTCATCCAATACGTCCAGGTAGGCAGATATCCCACGGCGGGCGACCGCGTGGTCGTCGACAATGAGAACCTTCAACAGCTGGGGAACACTCATCATTTTTCTCCCTCATCGAGCACGAACGGAACGTCAGCACGCACCACAGTGCCGATGTTCCCGAAGTCCCAGTCCACGCTGAAGGACCCTTGCCAGCGCATGGTGCGTTGCCGCATGAAAGCCATCCCGTGCCCATCCCCCACGGGATCTGTCAGTCTGCGCGCGGGCGGACCGCCATTGTCTTGCACCGTTAGCAGTACCCGCCCGCTTTCAACGACGCAACGGACGTCCACGAGATCTGCCGGAGAGTGTTTCAACACGTTGTGGACCGCTTCGGCCGCCACATGGTAAATGTCTTCCCCCAGGCCCTCATTGATTCGGTCAAGCTGCGGGTCAACGTGGAGCTCGAATTTCACCCCGGTTTGCCGATGAGTCGTGGCCGCCAATCTGGAGAGGGCTCCCCCCAGACCCACACCTTCGATAGCGCTTGGCCTTAGTTTCGCCACGAGGCCTCGCAGGTCTTTCAGCACCGACTCCGAGATGCTCCCCAGTTCGTTGGCGACTGACTGGACCCTCGGGTCATATCCAATACCTTCCACTCCGGCCAGGACTTTCAGTGTTTGCGTCAGCATGCCCATGGAGAAAACCTGCTGTACCACTGAATCGTGGAGATCCCGGGCCAGGCGCTGGCGTTCCTCCAGATGAGCCGCCGTGCGTTCTTCTTCAAGAAGGGACGCATAGTCAATAGCTAGCCCTGCCTGGTCAGCCATCGATGCCAGAAAGTCAACCGCTTCGGCGTCTATTTCCTGACCGGGCTTCACAAACACGTTAAGGATGCCAATGGTGCTGTGCCGAACATTGATTGGAATTGAGGCAAACGCATCCCATTCGGGATACCGGTGGAACTCGTGTAGTGGCTGCCAAGCGGGGTTCGACATGATGGCCGCATATCGATGGGAAATAACCACGGGTTCACCGGACTCGAAGGCATCAAGCATACGTAGATCCGCTCCCCTGGTCTTGCATTCCATGAGCAGGGGGAAGAAAGAACCGCTCCGGGATGACGGGAAGCCCGCCATGCCCAGCATATGCAGCCTCTCTCCCCCGGACTGTTCGTTGGCCAGCACTTGCACACCGGCCAATCCGTCGGCCTGGAGAATTTCGTTGGCCAAGGCATTGAGTGTCGCCGGCAGCGATCGCTCGGACGCCACCCTCGCAGCTGTCCGGGCCACTGCCGCTGCCCGCCGTTCACGCTGCCGACGGACGGTTACATCGTGAAAAGCAATGGCATACCTGCCGTTTGACGGCTGGATCCGATACGCCAACTCGCGAGACACTCCAGAGGTCCTGATCCACCCTGAACTCCAATTGGACCCGCTGCCATCATCCTTATCGCTAAGCCTTGATGGCGCAGGGATGAGGCCCTCCAACACCTCAGTCCCGCCTTGTCCAAGAATTTCCCGGCCGACAGCGTTGACCTCTTCCACTTTTCCGCGCTCATCCAGGAGGGCTAAGCCAACCGGCCAGGTATTCGCATCCCCGCTCTTCACGCTCCACCTTTCCACTCCTTGCGTGCTTTGGATCACACAGTAGCAAGGAGGTTAGGAGGCACGATCAGAACGCACGGATCCTCATTGCTCCTGCGGGTGCGTCGCAAGCGCCTCAATGTGTACGTCCATCCACGGAAACTGTGGCAGGGAAGACAGCGCTTCATGAAGTTCGGTGGCGTCAGCGGTTTCCCACAGCCCGACGACTGCTCGCCGTCCAGGAACGCGCCATAGCCGCTTCAATATTTTGTCCCGGCGAAGTTCCGCTGCCCGCTCACGCTCCAATTGTTTGAGCCCGGCAATGTGCTCCTTGCTGAACGATTCCGGCAGCGTCGTCTCGAATCGGACGAGAAATTCCATCCATGCCCCTTCCTGAGGCTCCAGCCTGGGTCAGCCAATAATCTTGAGCAGTACGGAGACGAGCTCCTGCGGCGCCGTCACCATGGCTTCATGGCCAGTCTTAAGCTCATGCGTCTCCCACCCCTCTGCTGCGCACTGTTGGGCAAACGCCTGAAAAACGCGCATCCATTCGACGCATTCCACGAAGACCCCGGGAACTTCCCTATGGGCTCCGGTAAGGAACAAAGGATCGGTGTACGTCTTCCACGGATGCGGGGTCAGTTTCGGCACAAGCCAATTAAGGTCGTCCGAAGACGTGACTCCGAGCTTTTCCAGTGGCCTCGGAGGGATAAGCCAACCGAAGCCGGACTGTTTGACGGATTCCCGATAATGGTGCGCCACAGTGGCCGGAAGAAGATCAATCGCCGGGCGGCCGTCCCCAATAAACCCATCTAGGTACACCCGCCTGGCTATCTGGGCCGGAAGCCTATCGGCCACCCCTGTGATTACCTGCCCCCCGTAGCTGTGACCGACCAGGGTGACTTCGGCCAGATCATAAGCCTCAATCATCTTCACAATGTCATCGACGTGCGTTTCCAAACCGATATACGGATTGATGATGTGCGCCCGGTCCGAAACACCGGAGAGCGTGGGGGTATAGACCCTGTGGCCGGCTTCCTCGAGTCGGGGCACCACCCGCTGCCAGCACCACCCGCCGTGCCACGCTCCCGGCACCAGGACGATGGTACTCATTCCCGGCCCTCCCGTACCGCGCCCATGCCGGGATGTTCCGCGCCCGGCTTCACGGGGGCGTCCGCGGAGGCGGGATGCCGCCCGACTTTGAGGACCGCCATGGCAGCAAAGCTGATCAGGCCCATGAGAAGCAGGTAGAGCGCGATCGGCATCGAGGAATTGAAGGCCGCAAACAAACCTGTTGCGATAAGGGGCATGAAGCCGCCCCCGAGGATAGAACCGATCTGGTATGCCGTTGACGCACCGCTGTAACGCACCTCCGTGGGAAAGAGCTCAGCGATCAGGGCGGCCTGGGGCCCGGCCATCAGTGACTGGCCCAACAGAATCACCGCAAAGGCAATCGCTATGTTCAACGGCTTTCCGCTGTCCACGAGCCAGAAGAACGGGAAGGACCAAACGGTCAGCAACGCCGCCCCCCACAGGAAGACCGGCTTCTGCGCGAACCGGTCCGCCAGCACCGCACCAAGGGCGATTGTGATCAGATGACAGATTGCGCCAAAAATGATGAGCAGCAGCATGGTGTTCCGCTCGATCCCCAGGGTACTCGTACCGTAGGAGAGCATGTAAACGGAATAGAGGTATCCGATTGCCGGCGCAGCGATCGAAACGATCCCGGCGAGCAGCACGGTGCCCGTGTAATTCCGGAATAGATCCAGGATCGGAGCCTTGACGTCCTTCCGTTCCAGCTTGACCGCTTTGAATGCCGGCGAGTCTTCGATTCTCAGGCGCATCCATAGGGCAATGAGGATCAGGACCGCACTGAAGAGGAAGGGCACCCGCCAACCCCAGGCTTGGAAGGCGTCCGGGGCAAGAATATTCGTGACAATGACGAACACAATGTTGGCGCCGATGATGCCTATCGGCAACCCCATCTGGGGGAATGAGCCATAGAGAGCCCGCCGGTTAGTCGGTGAATATTCCACGGCCATGAGGACCGCGCCGCCCCACTCACCCCCGACTCCGATACCTTGCATCAGCCGCAGAGTGACCAGCAGGATGGGGGCCCAGATGCCGATCGTAGCGTAGGTCGGAAGCAAGCCGATTGCCACGGTGGCGATGCCCATCAGCAACATGGAGACAAGCAACATGGACTTGCGGCCTACCCGGTCTCCGTAGTGCCCCATTATCAGGCCGCCGAGCGGGCGCGCCAGGAAGCCAACGGCAAAGGAAGCAAAGGCTGCAAGCGTTCCAGCCAGGGGATTGTCGGTCGGAAAGAACTGCGGTCCAAAGACCAGCGCCGCCGCAGAACCGTAAATGAAAAAGTCGTACCATTCAATGGCAGTGCCGACGAGACTGGCACCCAGGACCTGTTTCCTCTCCTTTGCGGGAGGCAGCGCGGTATGCCCGGTGCCGCTGGCGGATGCCGGGCGTGCGGGCACCGCGGACGATGACATCTCACTCATGGATCATCCCTTCCCTTTCGTCGACGATGGCATCGCCCTCCAGTGTGGCGAAAAGAGCGAGCGCCGCTGCGGTGTTGGATGCTGGCACGTGGTATGTGTCATGCACACGGCGGATGTCATCCCCCAGTGCTCCGCGCATGATCAGCCACATGATCATCTCTATGCCTTCCGACCCCGCTTCACGGATGTATTCAGTCCGGGAAATCGCGGCGAGACTCTGCGGGTCCTTCTCTATCTGAGTGAGGAAATTCCGGTCGAACTCCTCATTAATCAGGCCCGCTCGTTCTCCAGATAGCTGGTGAGACATGCCGCCTGTACCGAAGACCGCGACCTTGATGTCCTGTGGATAGGACCGAATGGCACGTCCGAGCGCTTCGCCCAGCTCCAGGCACCGCTGCGCGGTGGGCTGAGGATAGTGCAGCACGTTGACCAGGATGGGCACGACGGAACAAGGCCATGCATCCCCCGGTGCCGGTGTATACACCGACAGAGGCACGGTGAGTCCGTGATCCACGTCGAGGTCCTGCAGGACGGTGAGGTCGAATCCCTCGTCCACGAGGTTCACCAGCAGGTGTTCGGAGAGATCAGGCGCACCGACCACGTTCGGAACCCGGCGAGGTCCGTAACCCTCATCAGCGACCTGGTAATGATCCGACGTTCCCATAGCGAAGGTGGGAATGATGGACATATCCAACGCGTTCGCGTGGTCGTTGTAGATGATGACGGCAACATCCGGCGGGCGGACTGCCATCCATTCCCGAGCAGGCGCGTACCCGTCGAATAGGGGCTTCCAGTATTCGTCCGCGGTTTTCCGGTTATCCATCGCCGCCCCAATTGACGGCACATGTGAGGTGGCAAGGCCCCAGATTATTTCAGCCAAGCTTCCGCCCTCCTGCCCTAAGCTCGGCGATGAACTCATCGGTACTCATACCTGTGAAGACCGCGCCGAGGTCCTGCATGGATTTACGGTCAATGGCCGCAAGTTTGAGGACGTAAAAAATCGACGCTCCTATTTCCGTCATCCTCTTCCAATCGCGTTCCAGGACCACACGTTTCTGCTCATCGTTGAGGTTGTGTGCGTCGCAGTAAGCGGCTTCGTTCAGGCTGAATTTTTCTCGGTTGGCCGCATCTTTGAGGGAGAAAAACATTCTATTTAAGGCCCGTCCTCGATTGCTCGACTCGGTGTCGTAAATATGTGTTCCCTCAATACGCGGAGTATGGGATGACACGATGCATCCTCCTAAGTACGAGTGTGTGGTGCTTATCACTCGGTGAGCCTATGTCTGCTCAACGGAGAGGGCACCGGCAGCGTGACTCGACTCGGATGCGACTTTTGTCCCGTTTAGCGGAAAGTCTGCGGTCTTGGAGCTTCAGACCTCAGTGCGCAGCAGCGGCTGCAGCCTCGTCAAGGTGGGCAATGGAACGGGTGTCCTGGAAAGCCCGGACGCCCTGGATTCCCTGTTCACGGCCCATGCCGGACTGCTTCATGCCGCCGAACGGGGCACGAAGGTCCAAACGGGTTGCTCCGTGGTCGTTGACCCACACGTAGCCGCAGGCAAGTTGTGAACCGACCGCGTTGGCCCGAGCCGGGTCCTCGGTCCAGACCGAGCCGCAGAGCCCCGCCCAGGTGTCGTTGGCCCAGGTGACGGCGTCGTCCTCGGCATCAAACGGAATGATCGGGATCACGGGCCCGAACTGCTCCTCGGTGACCACACGCAGTTCCGGCGGCGGATCAAGGACCAGCGCCGGGCGCAGGAAGTTGCCGTCCCGCAGGTCGGGGTCCTCGGGAAGGGTGCCGAAGCGGCGGACCTCGGCACCGGCGGCCTCCGCCTCCTGGATCAGGTCTTCGACGAAGGCCTTCTGCGCCGCGGAGTGCAGCGGCCCCATGGTTGTTCCTTCATCGAGGCCGTAGCCCAGGACAGCCTTCTCCAGCCGGGCGGACAATCCCTGCACCAGTTCTTCCATGCGGGACCGGTGGACGTAGATCCGTTTGGCGTTCATGCAGATTTGCCCCGTGGTATCGAAGACCGCGGCATGGAGCCGGTCCAGCCGAGTGTCGTCCAGGAGTGCATCGTCAAGGATGATGGCTGCGTCGTTTCCTCCGAGCTCGAGGGTGACCCGGGTCAGCGATCCGGAAGCCATTTCCATGATCCGCCTGCCGCCGTTGACGCTGCCGGTGAAACAGACCTTGGCTACGTCGTCGTTCCGGATCAGGCCGGACATGTCGCTGTCCCGGCCGGTGACGACGTTCAGCACTCCCGGCGGCAGCTTCTCGGCAACCCGCTGCACAATCCGGGTGGTTGCCAGCGGTGCGGTGGGCGGCGGTTTGACGATGGCGGTGTTGCCGGCCAGCAGGGCGTGGGGCAGGGACGCCCCGAGGATTGCCACCGGCCAGTTGAAGGGAACAATCACCGTCACCACGCCCAGCGGCTGGTAGGACACGGTGGTGGTCACGGGGATGCCCGGCGCCGGTTCGAGAATCCCGTCCTGATCCACCTGATCGGCCAGCGAGAGGGCAAGCTGCCAGCGGAGCTCGAAGACGAGGGCATCCACCCAGCTCTCCATAACAATCTTGCCGTTCTCACGGGACAGGATGGCCGCGTCCTCATCCCGCAGATCGGCTATGCCGGCAATCGCGTCGGCCATCCGGGCCGCCCGTTCCTGTGCCGACAGTGCGGACCACGCGGGAAAGGCTGCCTTGGCGGCTCCGACGGCATCCGCCACGTCCTCCGGCGATGCAGCCGCTGCATGGCCGGCCACCGACCCGGGCCTGGCAGGATCCGCGACCGCCAGGGTCTCCTGCGTGCTCCGGGACTCGCCGTTGATGTACAGCCCGGTCACCACTTGGGCGGAAGTCTTTGTCATCGCCAACACCTCTCTGTGTTGCTGCTGGGTTCCTGCTGGGTTCCTGCTCAGCTGTGTTCGCCGGCCGGCACCACCGGATGTCACGCGGCAGTGGTCACAACGTAGCCCACCTTCGGAGTCCGGACAACAGGGTCCGGACGGCCGCCTTCGGGCCCCGGACCGCTCAGTCGCCACCGCCGAACTAAGGCTGCTGAGGAATAAACCCGGCGACGGGCCGTGTTGACGCCTGTATGACTGATACGACGGAAAACTCTCCCGCCCTGTCCCCCACCATCGACCTCAAGGATCTCGGCATCGTACACCGCCTGGGCTTCGGGGCGATGCGCATTGTCGGGCCCGGTGTCTGGGGCGAACCGGAAAGCCGCGGAACCGCCGTCGACGTGGTGCGCCGCGCCGTCGAGCTGGGCGTCGACTTCATCGACACCGCCGATTCCTACGGACCGAACATCAGCGAAGAAATCATCGCCGAGGCACTGTACCCCTACCCGGACGGTGTCCGCATCGCCACCAAGGTCGGCTTCGTCCGTACCGGCCCGGACGTCTGGGTACCGGTGGGCCGCCCCGAATACCTGCGCCAGCAGACCGAACTCGCGCTGCGCAAGCTCAAGGTCGATTCCCTGGACCTTCTGCAGCTGCACCGCATTGACCCCAAGGTCGATCCCGAAGAGCAGTTCGCCGTGCTGCGCGATCTCCAGCAGGAGGGCAAGGTGAAGGCCCTCGGCCTGTCCCAGGTCTCCGTTGCCGAGCTGGAAGCCGCGTCAAAGTTCTTCACCGTCTCCACCGTGCAGAACCGCTACAACCTCACCGACCGCTCCTCCGAGGACGTGCTGAAGTACGCCGAGGACAACGGCATCGGCTTCATCCCGTGGGCCCCGATCTCCGCCGGCGAGCTGGCCCAGCCGGGCGGCCCCGTGGACGAAGCCGCCAAGCGGCTGAATGCCAGCACCTCGCAGGTCGCCCTCGCCTGGCTGCTGCGCCGCTCGCCGGTCATGATGCCGATCCCGGGCACGGGCTCCATCAGCCACCTCGAGGACAACCTGGGTGCAGCCGACATTTCACTCGACGACGCCACCTTCGCTGAGCTGGACGCTGCCGGCGCCGCCGCAGCACCGGCCAAGTAACAACACTTTCCGCATTTCCGCCAAGCAAAGGAAAAAGAACGCATGGCAAATATCCTGATGGTTGTATCCGCAGCAGACTCCCTCACCATGAAGGACGGCAGCGAACACCCCACCGGCTACTGGGCCGAAGAACTGGTTGAATCCCACCGGGTGCTGCGCGAGGCCGGACATACCGTCCGCATCGCCACCCCCGGCGGCGTGAAGCCTACCGTGGACTCTGTATCCCTGGCCCCCGAGTCCGCCGGCAGCCCGGAAAAGGCCGCCGCTTTCATCCAGTACATCTCCTTTATTGACGCTGAGCTCTCCTCCCCGCTGGTGCTCGCCGATGTAGACATGTCGGAGTACGACGCCGTGGTGATGCCGGGCGGGCACGGTCCCATGGCGGATCTGGCGTTCGACAAGGACATGGGCCGGATCCTCATTGAGGCGGACGCCGCGGGCAAGATCATTGCCCCGTTCTGCCACGGCCCGGCAGGCCTGCTGGCCGCCGAGACCGAAGACGGCACGTTCATCTTTGCCGGCCGCAAGCTCACCGTCTTCACCGACGAGGAAGAGCGGGGCGGCGGTACCGGCGAGAACACCCCCTGGTTCGTGGAGGAAGTGCTGCGGACCAAGGGTGCCGAGATCGAAACCGGTCCGGCCTGGACCAGCTACGTTGTCCGGGACCGGAACCTGATCTCCGGCCAGAACCCCCAGTCCAGCGAGGATGTGGCCAAGGCCGTCATCTCCGCCCTGGCTGAGTAGAACATGACGGTCCTGATCGCCGGCTGCGGTGATCTGGGCACGGAAGCCGGCCTGCGGTTTGCCGCGGCCGGCTTTTCCGTGCTCGGCTGGCGCCGCTCCCCGGAGAAACTTCCGCAGGAAATCACCGGGCAGGCCGGAGATCTGGCCGCCGGGGACCTGCCGCGCATTCCGGCGGACACCGACGTCGTGGTGATAGCAGTGGCCGCCGGCAGCCGCACCGAGGAGGCCTACCGTGCCGCCTACGTCACCGGCACCTCGAACGTCCTCGACGCCCTGGACCGTGACGGCGTCCAACCGCGCCGCATCCTCTTCGTTTCCTCCACTGCGGTGTACGGCGATGCCGACGGCGGCGAGGTGGACGAGGAAACTCCGACCGCCCCGGCGTCGGCCACCGGTGCCGTCATTCGGGAAGCCGAGCAGCTGCTGCACGCACGCCGCCCCGACGCGGTGGTGCTGCGGCTGTCCGGCATATACGGGCCGGGACGGACCCGCCTGATCGATTCCGTGACGTCCGGAACCGCCGTCGTACCGGACGGAAGCCAGCTGACCAACCGCATCCACCGCGATGATGCAGCCGCGGCCATCGTGCATCTGACGACCCGGGTTTCGGATCCCGCGCCGCTCTATGTTGGAGTGGATATGGAGCCGGTGGAGCTGGCCGAGGTGCTCGGGTTCCTGGCTGCCGAACTCGGCCGGGAACTGCCGCCGGAGGGCGACACGTCCAGCAGCCGCGGCGGCAACCGCAGGCTAAGCAACCGGCGGCTGTTGGGAACCGGATTCGAGTTTGCCTACCCCACGTACCGGGAAGGCTACCGGGCCGTGCTCGCGGGAGCCGGTGTCCGGCACCCTTAAGATTTTTGTAACCGTACCTGCACCAGGAGCCCAGTGAGCGATACCCCGCCCAAGACCGGAACACGAGACCGCACGAGTTCGCGCGTCAGTAAGCGCACGAGCATCAAGTACATCCTGATGCTCGGTGCGCTGGCCGCGCTGCCGGCCGTGACCACCGACATGTACCTCCCCGCGCTGCCCGAGGTGGCCGAGGACCTGCACACCAGTGCCGCCGCCGCCCAGTTCACCCTTTCCGGCACGCTGCTTGGCGCCGCCGTCGGGCAGCTCGTCATCGGTCCGTTCTCGGACCGCTTCGGCCGGCGGCTGCCGCTGATCATCGGCATCGGAATGCATGTAGTGGTGTCACTGCTGTGCTTCATCGCCCCGAACATCGGCATCCTGATTGCGCTCCGGATGCTGCAGGGCTTCTTCAACGCCGCCGCCGGCGTGGTGTCCCTTGCCGTAGTACGGGATCGGTTCACCGGTTCCACCGCCGCGGCCATGCTGTCCCGGCTGATGCTGATCATCGGCCTGGCTCCCCTGCTGGCGCCGTCTATCGGCGGTGCTGTTTCCGGGCTGTTCAGCTGGCGGGCGGTGTTCCTCGCCCTGGCACTGATCGGGGTTGTGCTCGGTGTCATTGTGCTTCGGTGGATGCCGGAGACGCTGCCGCCGGCACGCCGCCGCACCAAGGCCGGCGCCAGCACGTTCAGCGGTTTCCGTGTGCTGCTGCGTGACCGGCAGTTCCTGGCCCACGCCATCATCCCCGGACTGGGCATGGGAGTGATCATGAGCTACGTGGTGGGCTCTCCGTTCGTCTTCCAGGAGGGCTACGGTCTGAGCCCGGCACAGTACGCGCTGGTGTTCGCCATCAACGGCGTGGGCATGGTGATTTCGGCCCAGCTCAACGCCTGGCTGGTGGGCCGCCATTCCCCAATGCGCATCCTGCGGGTGGCCGTGCTCCTGCTGCTGGGACTGGCTGCACTGCTGCCGGTCATCGTGCTGACGGGGCTGGGCGGAGCGGCGGGCCTGACGGCCGGACTCTGGCTGGTTCTGGCCATGCACGGCTTCATCGCCGCGAACTCCTCCATCCTGGCCCTCAGCAACTACGGGCACATGGCCGGCAGTGCCGCAGCCATGATCGGCGCCCTGCAGGTGGGACTGGCGGGACTTATCAGCCCGTTGGTCGGCATCCTTGGGGGCAGCGCCCTGGCCATGGTCTCGGTGATCATCGGCTGTGCCGTGCTGATTGTCCTGATCCTGGCCACGGCCACGACGGCGTACCGCCGGGGCGGCTCCGACCGTCCGGGCCGGCGTCGGCTGCGTCCGGAGGCCGAGCCGACCGGGGCTGGTGCCGCCCAGGCTGGTGTGGAGTCCTAGGGCTTACCCCATCGGAACGCTTACCCCACTTGAACGGGCGGGCCGAGGCGGAGCAGGACGCTGAAGACCACGGCCACGGCTATCAGGGCCACGATCCCGGCGACGATCGGGCGGCGCAGCACGAGGGCGGCGATCCGGTCCACCCCGTTGGCCGGCTCTTCGCCGCCGGGAGCCATCCGCCAGCCTCCGGCCAGCATCCCGCGGCGGTCCACTGACCGCTCAAAGGGAATGGTTGCCCACGGGATCACCGTGGTGGCCAGGCCGAGGATGCCGGTGCGAGCCGGCCACTTCTGGTTGGCCCAGACAAACAGGGTGACGACGCCGTAGGCCAGGAAGACGAAGCCGTGCAGGCCGCCGAAGATCGGCGTCAGGGCCTCGAAATCCAGCACGTATTTGGCGAACATGCCGATAAGGAGCAGGGTCCAGGTCACGGCTTCGGCCAGGGCGAGGGTGCGGAACAGTTTGCGGGGAGACATCGGTGCTCTCTCGGTGGTGGCGGATGCTGCCGCGGCAACCAGGGGTTACCAACGGGTTGTCAGAATCCTACCGCGGCCGTTGGCCGCGGACCCCCACCCGGGGCGCACCTGCGACGAAGATCAACCTTTCCGTCGAGCGCCGTCAGTCATAGGTCAGCGGCTGAGTAATCCATTCGATGTCTCCCCAGGGGTCCATGCGCTGCAGGATGTCGAAGCTGGTGCGGCAGAAGTCCACTACCGCCCGCTGCGGATCGTCATAGGAGAAGGCGTCCTGAAGCGTCAGGATGAATTCACTGGACCGAGTGAGGAATTCGGCCTTCTGCGGGGCGAGCATGGTCCCGTAGCTGCCGATGTTGGAGAGGAACGGATACGGCATCACATAGAACGAGGGTTCTGTGGAGGACGGGTCCCCCGGCCAGAAGCCGAACTCGCAGAACCTCTCGTCAAAGCAGTTCACTGCTATTACGCCGCTGCCCGGGTACGGCTCCGGCTGGCCGCTGAAAATGGTCCCGGAGAGGTCCATGGTGCCGAACCAGTACGAGGGTGCGAAGACCTTGCCACGGACCGGCCCGAAGAACTGTCCAAGGCTGCGGTGTGCGAAGTGCAGGTTGTCCAGGAAGAGCTCCACCGCGTGCTTGTCGTAAGTGGCGTGCTTGGTGTCGGCGTCGAACGGCACCGGGTCGTAAAATTCCTGCGGCTCGGTGTTGATGGTGGTTGGCGCACCGATGAAGTCCAGTGCCCCCATTAGCTGGCGGTAGAAATCCGCCACGCTCAGACCGTCGCTGAGTTCCAGCCGGGTGCGGATGTAGTTGCTGTTCTGGACGTCCACGTGGTGCTGGCGCAGGTTGAAGTAAATCTCGAAGTTTGCGGCGGGACCGGGGATGATCCCGGTACCAATGCCCTGGACCGTGAGCGGCATCCGTACATGGCCCCATTCCGGTTCCGGATAGCTGCGTTCCAGCTTCACCTTGCCTGCCACCTGCAGGTACAGGTGCAATGTGTCGGCCGTGGCCTGCCAGTCCGGATAGGTCAGGAAGTTCTTGTCCATGGGAAGCGCCTTCAGTGGAGGGGCGGACAGCTCACGTGCTGCTCCCAGTGTGAAACCAGCTCCGGAGCCGGTCAACGGGGCTCCCCGGGACCGGTGGGCTGGCAGTCTGCCTTGTCTTGCTGGCGGGACTGCCGTGAGTTGCTAACCGGCTGCAGGTTCCACCGAACGTCCCCGGGTTCCGCCGAGGGTTGCCCGCAGGTTTGCCGGAAAATCGGTAATCACCGCGTCAACGCCCAGTGCAAGGACCGCCGCGGTGGCTGCGGGTGAGTTGACCGTGTAGACCCACAGGCCAAGGCCTGCCGCCCACACGGCGGCCGCGCCGTCGTCGGTCAGGGACCTATGGTCGGCTACCACTCCCTCCGTTCGAGGATCCAGCCTGCCCAGGAGCAGGGCATCCGGATCAGTGCCTACCAGCTGCCATGCCGGCAGACCCAGGTCAGCTGCCTTGCGGACAGCCCCCGGGTCGAAGGAACTGACCGTTACCCGCTCGGTTTCACGCAGCCGCAGCCAGTCATCGTGTTCAGCCAGCATCCGGGCGATGGCCTGTTCAACGCCGGGTGAGCTGGCGGGTTCCTTGACCTCAAGATTGACGCCCAGGTCATAGCCCACCGCTGCCGGCAGGTCTGCCAGGAACATGACTCCCTCCCCTGCGTACTGCCCGGCAACGTGGCCTCCGGCGTCGAGCCGCCGGAGTTCTCCTGCCGTAAACGAGGTGATCGGGTCCTTTGCCCGCAGGGGATACACCTCCGCGACGTTAGTAGTACGGAGGCCCGTGTTGTCGTGGAAAAGGAAGAGCTCGCCGTCGGCCGTCAGGCGCACATCGGTCTCAACCATGTCTGCCCCCGCGGCTCTGGCCTCGATGAATGCTGCTGCCGTATTCTCCGGCGCCGAACCGCTGTTTCCGCGGTGCCCCACCACTAGCGGAATGAGAAGTGCCGTCGGTCCTGTTTTGTCTGCCACCTGACGGCTACCTCGTCACACTTCCCATAGAGTTTTCCGCGCCACCGGAACCGGGGCTCGTCCTCGTCGATCCTAGACCTGCCTCGTGGAGCCGGCCGAATTCCGTGTCAGTCGCCACCGAGGCAGGTGTGCCACGCTAATTACCCGAGTTTGCCGGTCAGTGAACGCTAGGCTGACGGGCCGTGAATACCTGTTGCGGGGTTCACGCCACATACTGACTTATAGGTGTGTGAGCGATCGTGAGGTCGGTTTTAGCGACTAGGTAGTGGTGTTCTAAAGACGAGTATTTTCGCTTTTCGGGAGGGCTGTTTTTGGCCTGTTTTCGGGCCGGAAATGTCAGTGCCGGGTGAAATCCTGAGGGTATGGATCAGCTCGGAAACACCGAACCGACAACCGAAAAACAGGATCGTGACGACCAGCAGCCAACAGGCTCCGCTGGCGACGCGGATGCGTCGCGCACGCCCTGCACGCTGGCGGTATATCGGGCGGTTCCGGATCTCAGTGGCGACGGTACGGACTCCGACGACGACGGCGCCACTCAGGCCGGCGTTGACACGTCCACGGACACCAACCGCGGCACCGGGTCTACCGAATCAGCCGCAACTCCTGCTGCCGCCCTCTTTGATGCACCCATTCCCGCCCCCGGGTCCGCACCTGATTCCGCGTCCGGCTCGGCTACCGCTGGACCTGCCGAACCCACCGGAGTTGACTGCTTCCCGGACGGTTTCACCGGGGTGCTGGCGATGGCGAACCTAGAGTCCTTCGACGAACACGCCACAGGTGAGGTGTTGGCCCGGCTGTCGCATTTGGTGCGGTGGACGCAGGCCCAGCAGGCCCGCGCGATCAACCATATGGAGGAACTCTTCCGGAAGGACCTGTCACCCACATGGGGGAAGGAAGGACCGGGGATCGCGTTCAGCCTCGCCGCCTCCGAATGCGCCGCGATCCTGAACGTTCCGCAGACCACCGCGCAGGGAATGATGGTCGAAGCGGTCAGGCTCTGCAGCACCCATACCGCCACCCTGACCGGACTGGAAGAAGGACGGTTTAGTTACGCGCACGCCCAGGTGGTCCTGGATCAGTGCCAGAGCATTCCCGACGCGAAGCTTCCCGGGTTTGAGGCGGAGCTTCTGGGCAAAGCCGAAGGCGTGACCCGGGCGCAGTTCTGCGTTAAAGCCCGCCGGCTGCGGGAGCAGACCTATCCCGAGACCATTCCCGAACGGCATCAGACGGCCTTCGAGAAACGGAAGGTGGTCCTGGAACGCGACGAGGACGGCATGTCCTGGCTCTCCGCCCATCTACGGGCCGAGCATGCCCAACAGATCTACACGGCATTGTGTACGTCGGCTGGGGGTGAGCAGGCTGACGGGGATCCGAGGACAGCGGACCAGCTGCGTGCCGACATCCTGTCCCAGCTGCTCATGGGCGGGCTTGGTTCACCCCGCGAAGACGGTGCCTCGAAGTCAGGTCACGCGTCGGACAGCGATTCAGGCAAAGAGGGTCCTGCAGGTGTTTTGCCGCGGGCGGAGATCATGGTGTTGATCAACGCGGAAACGTTGTTTGGTGCCGATGAGCAGCCTGCCGAACTGCACGGCTACGGGCCGATCAGTGCCGACGCAGCCCGCAGGCTCGCACGCAACGCCGCCCACTGGACCGGACTAGCCCAGGACCCAACCACCGGAGAGATCCTCGGGGTAGGCAGACGCCGGAAAGTCCCCGCCGGACTCGCCCGCTGGCTCAGAGCCCGCGACGGAACCTGTCGGTTTCCCGGCTGCCGGGTCAGTACTGCGGTCACGGAGATCGACCACACCACCGACTGGGCGAAAGGCGGGGACACCGAACACGGCAACCTGGAACACCTCTGCCGCCGGCATCACCGGTTCAAAACCCTGGGCTACTGGAAAGCCAGCCAACCCACACCCGGGGTGATGGAGTGGACGTCCCCCACGGGACGGGTCTACCGGACCGAACCGTTCCTCGAACTGGGGCTCTTCGAACCAGGGCATCGGGAACCGAGGCCTCCGGCTCAAGGTCAGGACCAGAATACTCAAGGCCGGCAAAGCCAAGGCGAACCGGATTCACCCCCTCCGTTCTGAACGCAGCCTCCTGTCCTGAGCCAGGTAAGGGCGGCGAAGCCAAGTAAGCACAGGAGCCAGGTAAGCGCTCCGGGGTCAGGCCAGGGCGCCGAAGCCAGGTAAGCGCGCAGGAGCCAGGCGCCGCCGCCGGGCAAGTACGTCTAGGGGTCCGACCCGGACTGCAGCTCGACCTCCTGCAGCCTCCGACGCCGGCGCCGGGTAAGTAGATCTGCAGTACGCCCGCACGCCGGCCTAGCCGGCCTAGCCGGCCTAGCCGGCCTAGAGACCGCCTTCGACTTCAGGAGGAAATCGCCTTCAGGAGGAAACCGGAGCTGGAGCCGTGCTCTGGCGAACCACCAGCGACGTCGCCAGGTCCAGACGCAGGTTGTTCGGCTGGTCCCCCTCAAACAGACGCACCACCATCCGGGCAGCCTCTTCGGCCATTTCAATCAACGGCTGGTGCACGGTGGTCAGCGCAGGGCTGGACCACTGCGCCACCTGCAGATCGTCATAGCCCACAATCGAAAGCTCCTCCGGAACACTGATGCCCAACTGCCGTGCGGCGTCGAGCACCCCAAGGGCCTGCAGGTCGCTGCCGGCAAAAATCGCAGTGGGACGGTCCGGAAGGCTGAGCAGCTCCAGCGCGTGGTCGCGGCCGCCGTCGACGTGGAAGTTGCCGTACCGGATCAGGTCCTTGTCCAGCGGCAGCGCGGCAGCGTTCAGCGCCGAACGGTAGCCGTCAATCCGGGCCAGTGAACACATCATGTCCTCGGGCCCGGTGATCGCAGCGATCCGCGTATGCCCCAGATCGAGAAGATGACGGGTAGCCATCATCCCTCCGGACCAGTTCGCCGACCCCACGGACGGCACATCCGGAGCAGGATCGCCCGCAGGATCGATGATCGCAAACGGAATGGACCGCGCTTCAAGCTGCCTGCGCGAATCCTGGGCAAGATCGGAAAAGACCAGCACGACGCCGACCGGACGCCGCGCGATGACGCCTTCCACCCATTCGGGCGAGGGCGAGTGCCGCGTTCCGCTCTCGGTCAGGACAACGCTCAGCCCCTTCTCCCGGGCAATGTTTTCCACGCCCCGGATAATCTCCAGAGCCCAGGCGCTTTCGAGTTCATGGAACACCAGTTCCAGCAGCCGTGACTTGGCTCCGCCCTTGCGCCGGTAGCCGTGCTCCTCGAGAAGCGTCTCCACTTTCGCTCTGGTCTTCCGCGAAACGTCGGACCTACCGTTGAGAACTTTCGAAACGGTGGAGAGCGAAACCTCGGCCTCGGAGGCCAGATGCGCAAGCGTGACCGGGTTCGACGGCAGTGATGACTGCATGGAGTGTCCTTCAGGGGCTTCGAGACGCAGCGGATTAGAGACTTGGAAAAAAGTATTGCGCATCACATTACGCGCAACTTATGCTGACGGCATCATGTAACTTTCGATCAACATACCGAAACTTTCGGAAGGTGTTCAACGATGAACAAACCCTCGCCCCGGACTCCGGTCCTGGCCGCCGCCAGCATGCTGGCCATCGGCCTCACACTGGCCGGCTGCGGAGGCGGCGATTCCGCCGCCTCCGACCGTCCCGAAAATGAACTCCATGTCCTGGTCTACGGCGACGCGAGCAACGACGTCGAGACCGCCATGGTCGAAAAGTTCAATGAGACCTCCGACGTCAAGGTGGTGCTGGACACCATCCCCGGCGCCGAATACCAGCAGAAGCTCCAGACGGTCATGAGCACCGACGCAGCACCGGACATCTTCTTCAACTGGGGCGGCGGCAGCATCTCCGACTTCGTGGACGCTGATCTGCTGATGCCGCTGGATGACTTCATCGAGGAGGATCCCCAGCTCAAGGACGCTTTCCTTCCCTCGGTGTTCGACGTCGCGACGGTGGACGGCACCCCGTACGGTGTGCCGATGCGCGGAACCCAGCCCGTGATGCTTTTCCATAACAAGGACGTGCTGGCGGAAGCGGGCATCGACGAAGCCCCGGCGACCTGGGATGAGCTGCTCGAGGACGTCGATAAGCTCAAGGCGGCCGGCAAGACCCCCATCGCCCTGGGCGGCGGAGACGAATGGCCCACCCAGATGTGGTTCTCCTACGTCTATGACCGCGTGGCCGGGCCGGAACTCTTCCAGAGCGCAATTGACGGCGAGACCGACGTCTGGGAATCCGACGAAAGCAAGGAATCCTTGGGCATGCTGCGCGAGCTGGTGGATGCCGGAGCCTTCGGCACCAACTTCCAGTCCGTGAAGTTCACCGACGGCGGCTCCCCCGCACTACTCGCCGGCGGACAGGCCGGCTTCGAACTCATGGGCTCTTGGGAGTACTCCACTATCCAGGACACCAACCCCGACTTCGTGGCAAACAGCCTCGGCTGGAGCGCCTTCCCCGCGATCGAGGGCGGCAAGGGTGACGCAGCGAACCTGGTGGGCAACACCAACAACTACTACTCCGTGCTGAAGGACACCAAGTACCCCGACGCCGCACGTGACTTCCTGAAGCTGATGTACTCGGATGAATTCGTACAGGAGCAGATGTCCATCGGCAACCTGCCCACCACCACCAGCACGGAACAGTTCCTGGACCAGGCCGCTGATCCGGATTACGCCCGGTTCCAGTTCGGACTGGTGCAGGATGCGCCCAACTTCCAGCTGTCCTGGGACCAGGCCTACCCGCCGGCCGCAACACCCACCATCCACAGCGCTGTTGCCGACTTCTTCGCCGGAAGCATCGACGAAGACGGCTTTATTGCCGCCATGCAGTCGCTGAAGAAGTAGCCGGACCGAAGGCCAGACCATGACCACTCTGCTTCCACCCCGGCCTCCGGCCGCACCGGACAACCCTGCCAAGGGTCGTCCGGTGCGGGCCGGCCGGGCCCGGCTCAACCGTCCGGGCCTTGCCTGGACCCTGCCGGCCACCATCTTCTTCCTGCTCTTCGCCGTGGTGCCGCTGATCGCCGTCGTCGTCCTGTCCTTCATGACCTGGACGGGACTCGGGGATCCCAAGTTTGTCGGCCTGGAGAACTGGCAGACGCTCGCGGGCGATTCGGTCATGCTCAAGAGCCTGTGGCTCAGCGTGCTGTTCATCGTCCTCGGTGTCGCCACGCAGACCCCGGTCAGCATCCTGCTGGGCGTCTGGGCCGCCGGCCCGCAGCGCAACCGCGCCGTCCTCAGTGCGATCTTCTTCCTGCCGCTGCTGCTCTCCTCCGCTGCCATCTCGGTGCTGTGGCGGGCACTGCTGGACCCGAACTTCGGTGTTCCGGCCCAGCTGAAATGGCTGTTCGGGGACGGCAACCTCTTCGGCCACCAGTCCACCGCCATCGGCGTCATCATCTTCGTGGGCATGTGGCAGTTCACGCCCTTCCACACGCTGATTTATCAGGGCGCCGCCAAGTCCGTTCCCCCGGTGCTGTACCAGGCCGCGGAAATCGACGGAGCGGGCAGGGCGCGGCAGTTCTTCAGCATCACCCTCCCGCAACTGCGCAACAGCATCATCACTTCCGTGATCCTCATGGTGGTGGGCGGGCTGACCACCTTCGAAACGGTGCTGATCCTGACCAACGGCGGACCCGGAACGGACACCACCATCACCGCCTTCTACATGTACGAAGAGGCGTTCCGCCGCTACAACTTCGGCATGGGCTCCGCCATTGCCCTGGTTCTGGTAATCGTCGCCACCGCCATTTCCCTGATCATGGTCAAGGCCTCCGGCTACGACAAAATGCGCAGCACCATGGAGGGACTCTGATGCGTACCCGTCCCAATTACATTGCCGGCGCCGCGGTCACCGTCTGGCTTCTGATCGTGGCCCTGCCGCTGTATGTCATGGTGGCCGCCAGCGTGCAGAGCCGCACCGAGTTCAGCGCCAACGGGCCGCTGTCCGTCCCCACCAGCCTGACCTTCGAGAACTTCCTGCTGGTCTTCGACAGCGGTTTCGGCAAGTACTTCCTGAACACCTTCCTGGTCACGGCCGGCGTGGTCGGCATCGTCCTACTGGTGGTGCCGCCCCTGTCCTACGCGATTGTGCGCAGCCAGTCCCGCGGCACCACACTGATCTTCCGGTTCTTCCTGCTCGGGCTGGCCATTCCGGTCCAGGCAGTGATTGTGCCGATGTTCTACCTGATCAACTCGGTGGGCCTGTACGACACGCTGCTGGGCATCATCCTGCCCACGGCTGCCTTCGCCCTGCCGATCTGCACGCTGATCCTGTCCGGAACCATGCGGGACATCACCCCCGAGCTGTACGAGGCCATGTCCGTGGACGGAGCCAGCACCGCACGCACCTTCCTGCGCCTGGTACTGCCGCTGTCCAAGGGCGGACTGTCCACAATTGCGGTCTTCGCCGCACTGCAGGGCTGGAACGGGTTCCTGCTGCCGTTGATCCTTACCCAGTCGGAGTCCACCAAGGTCATCACACTCGGCCTCTTCAACTTCCAAACCCAGTACGGCATCAACGTGCCGGGCATCCTCGCCGCAGTGATGCTCTCCATGGTTCCGGTCCTGCTGGTGTACCTCTTTGCGCGCCGTGCGCTGGTCCAGGGCCTTATGGGCGTTGGCGGAAAGTAGACATGACAGAAACAACAGTTCAGCACCTCCCCTGGCGGGACACCTCCCTGCCCGACCGCGAGCGCGCCGTCCGGCTGGCGGAACAAATGACACTGCGGGAGAAGGTGGCCCAGCTCTTCGGCGTCTGGGTAGGCGCCTCCAGCGAAGGCGGCCAGGTAGCACCCCACCAGCACGATATGAAGGAACCCGTCCCGCTGGAGGACCTGCTGCCCTCCGGCCTGGGCCAGCTCACCCGGCCTTTCGGCACTGTGCCCGTCGACGCCGGCATGGGCGCCCTGTCCCTGATGCGCACCCAGCAGCGGATCGCCGAGTCCAACCGGTTCGGCATCCCCGCCATGGCCCATGAGGAATGCCTCGCCGGGTTCGCGGCCTGGGGCGCCACGGCGTATCCGGTGCCCCTGTCCTGGGGTGCCACATTCAACCCGGAACTGATTGGACGGATCGGCGCCGCCATCGGCACCGACATGCGCTCGGTCGGCGTGCACCAGGGGCTTGCGCCCGTGCTCGACGTCGTCCGCGACGCCCGCTGGGGGCGGGTCGAGGAAACCATCGGCGAAGACCCTTACTTAGTGGGCAGCATTGCCTCCGCCTACATCCGCGGACTGGAAGGAACCGGCGTAGTCGCAACGCTGAAGCACTTTGTCGGATACTCGGCATCCAAGGCGGGCCGCAACCTGGCCCCGGTTTCCGTCGGCATGCGCGAGCGCGCCGATGTGCTGCTGGTGCCGTTCGAAATGGCCGTGCAGGAATCCGGGGTGCGCTCGGTCATGCATGCCTACACCGACGTCGACGGCGTCCCCTCCGCTGCCGACCGCTCCCTGCTTACCGGCCTGCTCCGCGAGACATGGGGCTTTGACGGCACAGTGGTGGCCGATTACTTCGGCATCAGCTTCCTCAAGGAACTGCACCGGGTGGCCGGCTCCCTCGGAGAGGCCGCCGCTGCGGCGCTGACCGCAGGCGTGGACGTGGAACTGCCCACCGTGGATGCCTTCGGCGACCACCTGTTGGCCGAACTCGAAGCAGGACGCCTGGACGAATCCGTGATCGACACTGCTGTGCTGCGGGTTCTGACCCAGAAGATCGAACTGGGCCTGCTGGATCCGGGCTGGTCCCCGGTGCCCGCGGCCCTGGCCGGACTGGATCCCGAGGATCCTGCCGCCGTGCGGGGTTCGGTGAACCTGGACTCTCCGGAAAACCGGTCCCTGGCTGCGGAGGTCGCCGAACAGGCACTCATCCTCACCACCAACGACGGCGTCCTGCCGTTGACAGCACCGGGCCGCATCGCCGTCGTCGGCCCCAATGCAGACAACCCCATGGCCTTCCTGGGCTGCTACTCCTTCCCCGCCCATGTGGGCGTGCAGCACCCGGAGGTGGCAGCCGGAATCGAGCTGCCTACCGTTGCGGACTCCCTGCGCCGCGAATTCCCGGACAGCTCAATCACCGTGACCTCCGGCTGCACTGTGGACGGGCCGGAGACGGATGGCTTTGCGGCCGCGCTGGCCACAGCCCGCGAGGCCGATGTGGTGGTGGCCGTGCTGGGTGACCGGTCCGGGCTGTTCGGCCGCGGCACCAGCGGCGAGGGCTGCGACACCGAATCGCTGGTCCTGCCCGGCGTCCAGCAGCAGCTGCTGGAAACGCTGATGGATACCGGGGTCCCCGTGGTGCTGGTGCTGCTCACCGGCCGGCCCTATGCCCTGGGCCGCGCCGCCACGGAAGCAGCCGCGGTTGTGCACGCGTTCTTCCCGGGCGAAGAGGGCGGACCGGCCATCGCCGGAGTCCTGAGCGGCCGGGTCAATCCCAGCGGCCGGCTGCCGGTCAGCGTGCCGGCCTCCCCCGGCGCGCAGCCGTCCACCTACCTGGCCGCGCCGCTGGCGCAGACCAGCGACGTGTCCAGCATCGACCCCACCCCCGCCTTCGCCTTCGGCCACGGGCTGTCCTACAGCAGCTTCGACTGGTCGGATGTCGCCCTGGAAGGTCCTGCCGAGTTCGGCGTCGACGGCGAAACGTCCGTTTCCGTCACGGTGGCCAACACCGGTGGACGCGACGGGGTCGAAATTGTCCAGCTCTACCTGCACGATCCGGTGGCCTCGGTAGTGCGTCCGGTGCAGCGGCTGGCCGGGTTTGCCCGGGTCCCGCTGCGCGCCGGAGAAGCGGCGAAGGTCCGGTTTACGGTTCCGGCCGATGCCGCGTCCTTCACCGGGCGGGACGGGCAGCGGATTGTGGAGCCCGGTGGCCTGGAGCTGCGTCTTGGGGCGTCGAGTGCCGATATCCGCGGAACGGCCGGTGTTAGCCTGACCGGAACCGTGCGGGTGGTGGACCATACCCGGCGGCTGCACTGCCCGGCGGACGTGGCGCCGCTGGGCTGAGCACCTTTCCATCAACCCGGGAGCCAACATGAACTCCGATCTGCCCGCCGACCAACTGGCCGCCTATCGCGGCAGCACCCGTCCCCCGGAGGACCTGGACCGGTTCTGGGCGGACACCCTGGAGGAGGCGCGGCAGCACCCGCTGGCGGTAGAGGTCATCCCCTACCCCAGCGGGCTGCGGACCGTGGAGCTCTACGACGTGGTTTTCCCCGGCTTCGGCGGTGACCCCATCCGGGCCTGGCTGCGGCTGCCGGCCCGGAGCCTGCGCGGTGACGATCCGCTGCCCGGCGTCGTACAGTTTGTCGGTTACGGCGGCGGGCGCGGGGACGCACACGAGAACCTGTTCTGGGCTTCGGCCGGGTTCGCGCACCTGCAGATGGATACCCGCGGGCAGGGCGCCGGCTGGAGCAAGGGCACCACGCCCGACGCCGCCGGCAGCGCCGGTCCGCAGGTTCCCGGGGTAATGACCCGCGGCGTGCTGGATCCGCACACCTATTACTACCGGCGCCTGTTCACCGACGCCGTCCGGGCGGTGGAAGCGATGCGGTCTTTGGCACAGGACGGCCTGGTCCCGGTGGATCCGGCGCGGGTGGCCACGCTGGGACAGAGCCAGGGCGGGGCGCTGGCCCTCGCGGCGTCGGCGCTCTGCCCGGACGTGGCCGCCGTCGTCGCATTCGTGCCGTTCCTGTCCGATTTCCCGCGCGCCGTGACCGTCACGGATTCCTATCCATACCGCGAGATCCGGGATTACCTCGCGGTCCAGCGCGGGCAGGTGGAGACGGTGATGGAGACGCTGGCCTATTTCGACGCCGTGAACCTGGTGCCGCGGTCCACCGCTCCTGCGCTGTTCTCGGTGGCGCTGATGGACACCACCACTCCCCCGTCCACGGTCTACGCCGCGTACAACAACTACGCCGGCCCCAAGGAACTGACGGTGTGGCCGTTCAACGGACACGAGGCCGGGGCCATCGAGGACGACGTCGCCGCGCTGGCGTTCCTGCAGAAGCAGCTGGCGGGTTAACCCGGGTTCCCGGCGGTGAACAGCTCGAGCATGGCGTTGTAATACCGGTCCGTGCTGCCCTGGGAAACCACGCCGATCTTCTCGCAGACCCGCCGGGAGGACGTATTGGCCGGATTGATCACCACCACCACACGGGGCAGCCCCTGCTTGAAGCCGTACCGCAGGACCGCGGAGGCAGCCTCCGGAGCATAGCCGTGTCCCCAGCTGTCGGGATGGAAATGCCAGCCGATCTCGATATCGCCCGAGGGCTTCCGCTCCGGGCCCGACGCCGGAATGGACTTGAGCAGCAGCGTCCCGGCCAACTGCCCGGACTCCCTGTCCTGCACCGCCCAGACGCCGCAGGTCCCGTCGTCCACGCGCGCCCAGGCTTCAATGAGGGCGTTTGCCTCGTCGAGATCCTTCATCAGTTTCGGAACGGCTCCGAGGAAACGCTGCACCTCCATGCGGGAGTACAGGTCCAGGACGAAGTCCGCGTCCCCAGAAGTGAACGGGCGCAGGGTCAGTCGGGGCGTCTCCAGGGTTTGCATCCGGGAAGTCTACTGCCGCGCCCTCTCTTAGGCAGCAGCGATCCGGTAAGCCAGTCGATGCTCCTCGCCGGGAGCCAGCACAATCAGGCCCTCCCCGGAATTGAACGCATCCGGAGGGCAGGTCATCGGTTCGACGGCGACGCCGAGGCGGTCCATCTTCTCGCCGGAGTAGACCTGCAGCCACGGCGCATCCTTGCCGACGGCGGACAGCACGGCGCCGACGCCGGTCTCCGGGTCGGTGAGCGTCACCTGCCAGTCGCCGTCGGGCAGGCCGGTGAAGGCATGGTCCGCAGTTCGGGTACCGATCGGTTCCGAAGCGGAGAAGGACAGCACCGTTCCCGCGGTGTCCCGCAGTTCGCTCAGGTCCAGGGGCCTGCCGGGCTGCTCGGGACCGCCGAGGACCTGCGCGGCAGGAACGTCCAGCACGCAGCGGTCCACCGGCACCTGGTCTGCGGTGAGGTAGGGGTGCGCCGAAACGCCGTAGGGTGCGGACACGGTGCCGGCGTTGACGGCGGCGAGCTCCACACTCAGTCCGGACTCGGCGTCGAGCTCATAAACCGCTTCCAGCTCCAGCTGGAACGGATACCCCGGCTGGCCCATCAGCCGGTGCCGCAGCACCACGCGCTCCGGCGAGGATTCAACAACATCCCAGGCATCCCAGGCCACCAGCCCGTGCAGGGCCATCCCGGTCTCGGGTTCATTGACCGGAACCTGGTAGTCGGTGCCCTCGAAGGTGTAGCGGCCGCCGACAATCCGGTTCGGCCAGGGCATCAGTACCTTGCCGGTGAAGGCCTGCGGGATGGTGTCCGGATCCAACGGCAGCACCAGATGTCGGCCCCCGCGGGTCAGCCCAGCGAGGGCAGCCCCGACGGGCAGAATGGTGGCCCGGTAATCCCCGGCAGCCAGTTCGACAGGATGGCCGTTGGGGCCGAAAGAGGTTCTCATGCGCCGATCCTACCGGGCTGCCGGCAGCGTCGCAGTTCCGGCAGCCTGCCGGTAACGCTGCAGCACCCCGGGGGCGGGATCGGCCGTCACCACCACCGACGCGCCGTCGTTCCAGGCAGGCCAGGCTCCGGTGAGCAGGGCAGCAGCCTGCCGGGCAGCACCGTCAGCGACATACTCCCCCGGACTCGGGACGGTGACCGGAAGGCCGAAGACAGCCGCGATGGACTGCTGGATTGCCTCGGACCGGGCCGCGCCGCCCACCAGAATCACCCGCTGGGCGGAGACCCCGGTGTCCTTCAACGCCGCGAAGCCGTCCGCGAGCGAGCAGGCCACAGCCTCGACGGCGGCACGGGCCAGGTTCGCCGGGGTGAAGTTCCGCAGCGTCATACCGTGCAGGGACCCGGTGGCATCGGGCAGGTTGGGGGTGCGTTCGCCCTCGAAGTAAGGCACCATCACCAGGCCGTCGGCACCGGCCGGAGCGGAGAGGGCCAGCCGGGTCAGTTCATTCAGGTCCACCCCGAGCAGGGCCGCGGTGGCGTCCAGCACGCGGGAAGCGTTCAGGGTGCAGGCCAGCGGCAGGAAGTTGCCCGTGGCGTCGGCAAAACCTGCCACCAGACCGGTGGCGTCCGACGTCGGCGCGTCGGCGACCGCAAACACGGTGCCGGAGGTGCCGATCGAGACCACCACGTCCCCCACCCCGGCAGCAACACCCAGTCCGGCCGCGGCGTTGTCGCCGGCACCCGGCCCGATGAGGGCACCGGCCGGGGTGCGGCCGCCGGCCTCGAGCGGGCCCAGTACGCGGGGCAGCTGCGGGACATGGCCGAGGGTCTGTTCGAGGACCTCCGGCAGGTACTTCCCCGTGGACGGGGACCAGTAGCCGGTGCCTGAGGCATCGGACCGGTCGGTGGTCAGCGCTGCCAGCCCTTCGGCGCCGCTGCCGGGGCCGAAACCGGCCAGCCGCCAGCTCAGCCAGTCATGCGGAAGGCAGACAGCAGCCGTTCGGGCGGCGTTTTCCGGTTCGTTCTCCGCCAGCCAGCGCAGCTTCGTGGCAGTAATGGAGGCCACGGGCACCGATCCCGTGGTCTCGGCCCAGTAGCGGGCGCCGTCGGGTCCGGCATCGGCCACGAGCTTGTCCGCAGCCGCAGCGGAACGCACATCGTTCCAGAGCAGGGCGGGGCGGACCACTGCACCGGTTTCATCGAGGCAGACCATGCCGTGCTGCTGCCCGCCCACCGAAACGGCATCGACGTCGTCCAGTCCCCCGGCGGCGGCCGCCGCTTCTTGAAACGCAGCCCACCACGCTTCCGGGTCAACCTCGGTACCCGCCGGGTGGCGGGCCGTGCCCTCGCGCAGCAGTGCGCCGGTGTGTGCGTCGCGGATGACTATTTTGCAGGACTGGGTGGAGCTGTCGACTCCGGCAACGAGGGGCATGGTGGTGAGCCTTTCAAAGGGCGCTGCCGCCGGCTCTCCCCCCAAGGAGAGCCGACGGCAGCACGATTCAGTGGTGTGCGGCGCCGTGCGCAGGCAGCTTAGCGGGCACCCATCAGGTGTTCCAGTGCCAGCTGGTTCAGCTTCACAAAGCCAAAGTCGCGTTCCGCGGCAGCGTTGGCGTCGAAGTCCTCGAAGGACGCCGTGTCGGAAAGCAGGTCCGCAACCGACTCACCGGCAGCCAGCGTGGGCTGGCCCAGCTCGGTAACACCGGAGTACTGCAGGGCTTCCTGCACCTCCGGATCGGCGCGGAACGCCAGGGCGCGTTCCTTGAGCATCAGGTACATGCCCATGTTGGCTTTGGCCGATTCCCAGACACCCTCGTAGCCCTCGGTGCGGGAGGCCTTGTAGTCGAAGTGCCTCGGACCTTCGTAACGCGGACCACCGTTGGGGAAGCCGTTTTCCAGCAGGTCCACGGTGAAGAAGGCACTCGTGAGGTCGCCGTGTCCGAACACCAGGTCCTGGTCGAACTTGATGGACTTCTGGCCGTTGAGGTCAATGTGGAACAGCTTGCCGGACCACAGTGCCTGGGCGATGCCGTGGGTGAAGTTCAACCCGGCCATCTGCTCGTGACCGGTCTCCGGGTTCAGGCCGACAATGTCGCCGTTGTCCAGCTGGCTGATGAAAGCCAGCGCGTGGCCGATGGTCGGCAGGAAGATGTCGCCGCGCGGCTCGTTCGGCTTGGGCTCAATCGCCAGGCGCAGGTTGTAACCCTTTTCCTTGACGTAGCCGGCAACAGTGTCCACGCCTTCCTTCATCCGATCGAATGCTGCGGCGAAGTCCTTGGATCCGTCGTACTCGCTGCCTTCACGGCCGCCCCACATAACGAAGGTTTCGGCGCCGAGTTCCGCGGCCAGATCGATGTTCTTCAGGACCTTGCGCAGTGCGAAGCGTCGCACGGAGCGGTCATTGGAGGTGAAGCCTCCGTCCTTGAAGACCGGGTGGCTGAACAGGTTGGTGGTGACCATGGGAACCTTCAGACCGGTTTCCGCCAAGGCGTCGGTGAAGTTCTTCAGGATCAGTTCCCGCTCCTGCGCCGTGGCGTCGAAGGGAATCAGGTCATTGTCGTGGAAGGTCACCCCGTAGGCACCCAGTTCCGCGAGCTTGTGCATGCCCTTGATGGGGTCCAGGTCCGCGCGGGTGGGAGTGCCGAACGGATCGGTTCCGGTCCAGCCGATGGTCCAGAGGCCGAAGGTAAAGCGGTCGGAAGGCGATGGCGTCATTGTCACGTTAGCTCCAGATGAAGTATTAGTTGGAACCAACAACATATTGTGACACCGCTCGCATGTCAATGCCTGCCGGACTTTCGGCCGGGACAATCCGGACGGTCGCGGGCTTCCCGCGGGATTTTGTTGCCATGTCCAACTAAAGGCGTCCGCCGGCGGGTAGGCTGGAAGGGACAGCGACAGGGAGGGGAAACGCAGAGTGGAACGCAGCATTATCAGCGCGTCTGCACCGGCAGGTCGCGGCACGGACAACCTGCGCTCCGCCAACCTTTCGCGCATCCTGACCCTGCTGCACCGGAGCGGCCCGCTTTCCCGCGCAGACCTGACCCGCCTCACGGGCTTCAACCGCTCCACCGTCGGCGCTCTGGCAACAGACCTGGCCGCCATGGGGCTGGCTTATGAGACGGATCCGCCCGCCGGACGCGTCGGCCGGCCGAGTCCGCTGGTCCACCCCAATGAGCGGGTGGCTGCCGTGGTGGTCCACCCCGACGTCGACGCCGTGACCGTGGGTCTCGTGGGCCTGGGCGGCCGGGTGCACCGCCGGGTCCGCCATGACACCGTCTCGCCGCCGAGCGTGGATGAAACAGTCAGCATCACCCGCGCCGTGCTCGCTGGGATGGCTCCGGATCTTGCCGCCATGGACCGGATTGCCGGCGTGGGCGTGGCCGTGCCCGGACTCACCCGAACCTCCGACGGGCAGGTGCTGCTGGCCCCGCATCTGGGCTGGCGGAACGAGCCGCTGGCCGCTCCCCTGGCCCAGGCACTGGCGCTGCCGGTCTTCGCCGGCAACGACGCCACGCTGGGGTCGGTGGCCGAAACCCTGTTCGGTGCCGCCGTCGACACGGAAAACACCGTGTACCTCAACGGCAGCGCGAGCGGGATCGGCGGGGGGATCATCGTGGCCGGCACACCGCTGCGCGGAGCGGACGGTTACGCGGGCGAACTCGGGCATACGCAGGTCAACAGCGCCGGCGCTTCCTGCCACTGCGGCCGTCGCGGCTGCCTGGAAACCGAAGTGAACCTGGCCCGGCTGCTGGATGCGCTGGGCCTGGACCGCGCCGACCAGGACACCCTGGACACCGCAATGGCCGAACCCCGGAACGACGCCGTCAACGCAGAGGTGGACCGGCAGCTGGATCAGCTGGCAGTGGCACTGACGAACTTCGTCAACATCTTCAACCCGGACGCGATTGTCCTGGGCGGTTTCCTGGGCACCCTGTTTGCTGCCAATCCGGAACGCCTGACCGGAGCTGTTGCCGCCGAGGCGGTGGCCGGCCTGGGCGAGCGGGTGCAGCTGCGCCGGGCGGCGCTGCGTTCCGAGCTGCTGCTGGTGGGCGCCGCGGAACTGGCCTTCGCTCCGGTGCTGGCCGCGCCGCATCCGGCTTAGGAGTCCCAGGCTTAGGAATCCCCTCAGGAGTCCCAGCCGAAGCTGAAACGCTCGGCCCGGAACGGTGCCAGCAGCGGATGCCGGCGGCCGGTGAGGATCTCGTCGGCGACCAGCTCCCCCGCGATCAGGCCCAGCGTGGCCCCGGAATGGGTAAACACTGCCCAGCAACCGGGCAGCGCGGCCAGCTCACCGAGCACGGGCTCCCCGTCCCCGGGCACCGGCTTCAGCCCGGGATGCCAGCTCTGCGGCACCACCTCGGGATGCCCGGCCAGCACCCGGGTCGCTTCCGCTGCGAGCTCGCCCGGCACCTTCGAATCCACACTCCAACTACCGTCGGCACGGCGTTCCACCCGGTCCAGATACCAGATGGAGTCCATGGCGAGCCGTCCGCCGGGATGCGGACGCAGCGAGATCCGCGGCGTGTTCAGCACGGCCCGCAGTCCGTGCTCCACCGGTTCGCTGATCACCAGCATCGCCGGGTCCGAGGCGTCGGGCAGCTGCACTCCGGCTTCGGCCAGCACTGCCGAGGTGCCGGCCCCGCAGGCGACGACGACGGCGTCGGCCGCGTACTCTTCCCCGCCGGCGGTGCGCAGCCCGTGCACCCTGATGCCGTCGTCGGTGCCCTCAGTGCCGGGAACAGTGCCGCGGGTGAGCGTGCACCGGCCCGCGTGTTCGATCAGGGTGCCGCCGCGCAGCGTGAACTCCTCGGCCAGGTGCCGGACCAGGTGCGGCAGCGACACCCAGCCCTCCCCCGGATTGACCAGCACCCGGTGCGGCAGCACACCGGGCTCCACACCGGCTACGGCACCGGGAACCTCCTCGCGTTCCAGCATCCGGGCGTCGTAGCCCTGCCGGGTCTGGCTGTTGTGCCGCTCGACCACGGTGAACGGATCATCGTCCCAGTACAGGCCGCCGTCGAAAGCCAGCCAGTCGAGGCCGGGGTTCCGTGCCAGCAGGGTCCGGTAGCGGTCAATGCCGGCCATCCGGAGCCGGTAGTAGTCCTCGCCGTAGCCGCCGCCGGCGTTCAACCAGGACAGCGAGCGCCCGGAGGCACCGCTGCCTACCTCCGCCTCCGTCACCAACAGCACGTCCGCACCGCCGCGCAGCAGCTGCACCGCGGTTGAGAGTCCCAGCACTCCGCCGCCCAGGACAGCAACGGTGTCCGGCGGAAGCGTATTCGGCATGCTTTTCCCCTTTGCGAAGAACCGCGGTGTTTAATTCTCTAACCACCTTCAATTCCCAGCAGTTTAAGCGAAAGACGGCGCCGTGCATTCCTCTTCCTCCCCGAAACAGCCGCGCCGCATCCCGGTGATCGCCGACGTCGACACCGGCGTGGACGATGCCCTGGCCCTGACCTTCCTGGCCCGCAGCCCGCGGATCGACCTGCGGGCCGTGACCTGCGTGGCGGGGAACACCGACGTCGACCAGGTCCTGCGCAACACCCTGGACGTACTGGACCTTGCCGGGCGGCCGGACGTGCCGGTGGCCCGCGGGGCGGAGCGGCCGCTGATCAACGAACCCCGCAACGCGCATGCCTTCCACGGCGCCAACGGGATCGGCGGGCTGCAGCTGCCGGCCAGCAGCACGCTGGCCTCGCCGCTGGCCGCCGTCGAATTGCTGCACCGCACCATCGAAGAGTCTCCGGAGCCGGTGACCCTGCTGGGGATCGGCCCGCTGACCAATCTGGCGGTGTTCCTGCGCGCGTACCCGCTCACCGCCCGGAAGCTTGAGCGGATTGTGTTTATGGGCGGGTCCGCCGGGATCGGCAATGCCACCTCGCATGCGGAGTTCAATGCCTGGCACGATCCGGAGGCGCTGGCCGTGGTGCTGGACAGCGGTGTGCCGGTGACCATGTACGGGCTGGACGTCTTTATGCTGGCAACCCTTGATGCGCCGCAGTACCTGAAACTGGAAGCTTCGTCGGATCCCGGGGCACGGCTCGTGGGCGAACTGCTGGCCTCGGGCGCGCGGACCCGGGCGGCCGGCGGCGTCGTCGGCGCGGAACCGCTTCCCCGGGTGAGCGCGAATGACGGCACCCTCGAGCCCATGACGATCGGCGACGCCGGTGCCGCCTGCCTGATTGCGGCGCCGGAGACCGTGGTGCTGGAGGATTATCCGGTGCGGGTGGAGCTGGCCGGGCACAGCCGCGGGCAGACCCTGGTGGACCGGCGGAGAATCGCAGGCGAAGATGCGGTGCACGGGCTGCTCGCTCCGGCACCGGTCATTTCAGTGGCCATGGCCCTGGACCACCCCGCCATGGTCCGGACCTTCCTGGAGACGGTGGCGCCGGAGCGGGCTATTCGTAGCTGAAGAACCCCTGGCCGGTCTTCCGCCCGAGTTCGCCGCGTGCCACCTTGTCCCTCAGGATCTGCGGCGGCTCGAAGCGCTCCCCCAGCGTGGAATGCAGATACTCGGCAATGCCCAGCCGCACGTCCAGTCCCACCAGGTCCGTGGTGCGCAGCGGTCCGGTGGGGTGGCGGTAGCCCAGCGTCATGGCTGCATCGATGTCCTCGGCGGACGCCACGCCTTCCTCCACCATCCGCAGGGCCTCCAGCGCAATGGCAACGCCAAGGCGTGAGGACGCGAAGCCGGGCGTATCGCGGACGACGACGGCGGTCTTACCCAGGGCTTCGATCCACCCCTGTGCGCTGGCGGCCAGGTTCCCGGACGTCTTGGTACCGAGGACCAGTTCCACCAGCCGGGAGGCGGGCACCGGGTTGAAGAAGTGCAGCCCGCAGAAATTCTCCGGCCGCAGCAGGTCCGCAGCCAGCCGGTCCACGGACAGCGATGAGGTGTTGGTGGCCAGCCAGGCGCCGTCGTCGAGCTGTTCCTCGACCTCGCGCAGGGCCGCGGATTTCAGCGCGAAGTCCTCCGGCACCGCCTCCACCACCAGACCGCAGCCGGCAAACGCTGCATAGTCCACTGCATAGGAGGCCCGGGCGGTGACCTGCTCCGGAGCCTGATCGGTATCTCCCCGTTCCACGCTCTTGGCGACGGAGCCGCTGACCCGGGTGCGGGCGGCGTCGGCGGCTTGCCCGTCGCGTTCGACGACCACCACCTCGGCGCCGGCCAGGAGGAAGGCGTGGGCGATGCCGGCACCCATCCGGCCGCCGCCCAGCACCCCCACCCGGGCTGGCATGCTGTCAGCGCTGTTCACGGGGATTCTCCTTGCGGTCGAGGAAGGCCTGCATGCGGTCGAACTTTGCCTCGGATTCAAACAGGATGCCCTGGGCGAGGTTGTCGATCAGCGGATGCGCCTCGCGCGGGGCGGCGAAGGCCGCCTTGGTGAGGCGGAGCGCGAGCGGATCCTGTGCGGTGATGCGGTCCGCGAGCGCATGGGCGGCGGGCAGCAGGCCGGCGGGGTGGTGGAGTTCGGTGATCAGCCGGACGGCCAGGGCTTCCTCCCCTGACAGGATCCGCCCGGCCAGCAGCATGTCCTTGGCCAACGGCTCCCCTACCAGTTCCTTGAGCCGCCAGCTGGCGCCGGCGGCCGCCATGATTCCGAGCCCTGGTTCGGGCTGGCCGATCTTCAGCCGGGGTGTGCCGATCCGGAAGTCCGCGGCGTAGGCCAGTTCCGCGCCGCCGCCCAGCGCGAATCCGTCCAGTGCGGCAATCACGGGCAGCGGCAGGGCCGCAATCCGGGTGAAGAGGCCGGAGTTGATGCCGGCCAGGGCGTCATCACGGCGGCGTTCGCGCAGCTCGGTGATGTCCGCTCCGGAGGCGAAGATCCCTTTTCCGCCGGCTTCGGTGCCGGAGAGGATCAGCACCCGCGGGTGGCGCTCCAGTTCGGCGCAGACCGCATGCAGTTCCGCCACCATGGCGGCGTCAATGGCGTTGCGGACCTCGGGACGGTGCAACTGGACGTGGATGCGGTCCGCGCTCTCCGTGACCCGGAGCGTGGTGAATCCTTCAAATGCCGCGGTCTGCTGCGGGGGTTCCGTCACGATGCGCCTGTCCTTTCGTCCCTGCCGGCGTCCTTGCCGACCGTCCCAGTATTACGCAGCCCCAGGGCTTTGCCGTGATGCGGCTCACTACGGCGCCGGGTGTGCGGCGGCCCAGCGGACCAGCTCCCGGGTCATGGCACGGTAGCCCTCATACGTGGGATGCAGCAGTTCCTGGTTGGCGGTGGGGGAATCGGCCGCCTGCAGCAGCCCGGACACATCCGCCGCGTGCACAAAAGGCTCCTGGCTGCAGACACCGTGGCCGGCAAGCGCGTTTTCGACGGCGTCCACGTAGTAGACGTTCGGAGCGGACGAGCTGTCCACGGCGGACCGGATGACGGCATTCAGGTCGGTGATGAGGTTCCGCCCGAAGCGCTGTTCCTCGGTGGTAAGCCGGCCGCAGTCGCCGTCGGGCGCGTCAAAAAGCTGGGGGTAGGGAAGCACCAGTACCGGGGCGGAGACGGCAGCCGCCACTTGGTCATATCCGTCGACAAGGTCGGGGAGGAGCGAAGCCAGCTCCGCTTCCGCGTGCGCGCCCAGTCCCGGATTGTCGCTGCAGGGTGTGGCTTCCAGCAGGCAGGCCTGCAGGATTCCGGCGAAGTCGAGGTTGTTGCCGCCCACGGAGAGCACCACCAGCGTGGGGTCGAAGTCCTGCAGCTGCTCCAGCTGGGCAGGAACGGTGTCAGCGCCGGTTTCATTTGTTGTTTCCAGGAGTTGTTGAGCTGCCAGATGCCCGGTGGTGGCCCGGGAACACGCCAGGTTTGCGGTGTTTTCCGGGGCAAACAACTCGGCCCCCGCCGGGTAGACGCTGCGGTGGCAGGAATCCCCGCGGCCGGGCACCGCCGGCTGGTAGTCGCCGGCGCCCTCCCCCGCGGCGAAGGAGTCTCCGAGAATGGCCAGGCGTCCGGCGTCGCCCGTTATCTGCGCCAGCCAGCCGGAGGGCAGGGGCGGTTCCGGCTGCGGGGACGGGGGTGTCGGGGATGACGATGCCGGGTCGGAGGCCGCGTCGGGGGCTGCCGGTGGCGACGCCGTTGCCGTACCGTTCGGCAGCGGTCCGGCTGCAGGCGGTGTCGAGCACCCGGAGAGCAGTACTGCCGTGCAGGCGATGCCCGCCGCCCGTCGTATGGACTTCTTCATAAGCGCCCCTCGGAGCTGGTGGATATTAAACGCCGGCGGCCGGCGTCGCTGGCACCAGTGATGTTCCCAGTGCCAGCGACGCCGGCCGCCGCTTAGTACCTGATTACCGTCGACCCAGTGCTTCGTTCACTGCCGGGTCCCCGAGCTGGCTCAGCCAGGCCAGCAATGCCGGATAGGTGGACGGGTTGGCGGCAACGGCCACCCGTGCGCGCGGGTGGGTCGCCAGTTCCTGGAGCCGGGTGAGGGGCGTGGCCGGATCGGCCGCTTCGGCCAGCAGCGCGGCATCCGGGTCAGCGGCCGGCGTAGGCCGAACGGTGTCCGCTTCGTCCTGAACCGGAGCCGGCTCGGCAGCGGGTTCCTGGGCGGGAGCTGGCTGCACCTGTTCCTGAACGGGAGCCTGCTCCTGGGCGGGAGCCGGCTCGGCTGCGGGTTCCTGAACGGGAACTGCCGGTTCATGCACCTCAGCTGCCGGAACGGAAGGTTCGTATGCAGCGGTGGCGGGAGCCTGCTGTTGCTGCTGGGGCTGGACCGGCGCCTGCTGCTGGACCGGCTGGCCCGGCTGCGGGATCTGGTGCTGCTGACCTGCATAGAAGGCCTGCGGCATCGGAATGCCCGGCTGCTGAGGCTGTGCCGGTGCCCCTTCGAAGGCAAACCCGTTGACGGTGTTGCCGGAGGCCGGCAGCGATTTGAAGTGTGCGCGCGCGGCCTTGTCCAGCCACAGCACCGCCAGAGCCGCGAACGGCATCACCCAGGTGAGCACCATGATCAGCTGCCGGACGCTTCCGGTCGGCAGCAGTACATAATCCATCGAAGAAGCCTGGTCAAAGTCCTGCACTTCGAAGAGGACCATCAGGATCAGAGACAGGACAAACACGGCACCGGCGTACACGCTGCCCATCACAAAAGCGGAACGCTCGTCGCGGGCAGCGAGCTTGACGACCACCACGGTGGCTGCGGCCAGCAGGAGTGCCAGGACCAGCCCGACAGACCAGGTGGCCACGCCGTCCAGGTCCTCCGCCACCGTCTGGCCCAGGCCAACCAGCATAAATACCGCCAGAGCGGACGCCAGGATCAGCGTCAGGACCAGTACCGGCCGGAGGGCAGTGAGGCGGTCCCCCGGGGCTACGGCAGTGCGGTGGGTGGTGCGGGCGACGGACGGAGCGGAAACCGCAGCGCCGAAGGCCATCCACAACAGGATGGAGAACCATGCCGATCCCGGGAAGTAGCCCAACCCAACCGAGTCCACACCCAGGAGTACCAGCACGGAAAGGAAGGCAGCGCCAACACCGAGCGCCACACCGGTGAAGCGCCATGCGTCGGACCCGAGGAAGACCTTGAGGGCAACAAGTGCGAGGACCGCAACCGAAAGGAGGGCGGCAAGGGACTGCGCGACCATGTACGCCCAGAAGCTGTCGGAGGCCGCGCTGGCGTAGTCCGCCGCACTGAGGGCAAAGGTGATGACCTGCACCATGGTGGTGACAGCCGCCAAACCGACAATGCCCAGCATCACGAACAGCCAGCGCCGGTGGCGGGCCGCATCAACATCGCCGGGAGCGATCTCTCCTCGTCGTGGCTGTGCCGCGAGGAGGGCACCGGCGAGACCGAAGGCGACGGCTCCGTCCAGGTAGCGGACGCCGTCGTACCCGAACTCCGAGACCATGCTCAGGGCAAAGTAGACCAGCACCAGAAGGACGTACGGAAGATTGGCGAGGAGCCGGATATCCTGGATCCTGCGGTAGCCGACCGTGGGGCCGAATACGCCGGCACGCCACAGGTAGCTGACGCCCACGGAGAGGATGCTGAGGAGGGTAATCAGTAGTACATCAACGCGGGTGCCGGCTTTGCTGCCGTCGTCGTCGTAACTGCTCCCGCTGGACCAGGTCATGAACAGCGAGGCGAAGAGGGCCAGGACGGCTAGGCCGTCCCGGACGTAATCGCTGACCGGAACTCCGGCAAAGGCGGACGGCCGCCTGGCTCCGACCTGCGTAGGCGCCTGGGCCTGGCCGTAACCGGAGGTGCTGTTCCCCGGATACTGCTGCTCTTGACGCTGCTGCTGGATCGGCTGGCCTGGCTGGCCGTAATGCGGCTGGCCGTAGCCCTGGCCGTGCTGGCCGTAAGGCGGCTGGCCCGGCTGAACCGGCTGGACCGGCTGGCCGGAAGGCCCGACGGCGGCGAGCTGCGGCTCTACTGTGGACTCGGCGTCCGGTGTCCCGGCCACCGGCATCCGGGGTTCGACAGCAGGCGCGGAGGCAACGGGTTCGACAGCAGGCGCGGAGGCACCAGGTGCGGCGCCGACGGCGTAACCGCACTCTGCACAGAACCGGCCCCCCGGTTCTTGTTGTTTGCCGCATTCGGGACAGAATTTCATAACGCCTTCCTTGGAATTTCAGAAATCATTTGGGGCCGGTTCTCCGGCAGACCCCGGCGCAGGCTGAACAACTGCGCCGGGGCGCCTGCTACTTCGTTTTGAGCGCCGCCGTATAGCTCACGAGCACGGATTCGCTCTCGGAACTTGTGGACAGTATTTGGACCTTCAGCTCGTGGTCCTTGCCGTCATTGGGGTAGGCAATGACAAGCTCGGTTGCGTCCGTCCCGCCCTTCGGGATTTCAAGCTTCTGTTCCTTACCGTCAAGCGTGATGCCCAGCACCGTTGAAGAGCTCGATGAGCCGAAGGCGCTGATTTCCAAATCAGCTGCAACGTCAGTGCCCGAGATGGTGTGGCTCTTCACGGAATCTTCCGCGGACTCCGTGGTCAGCACGCCGAAGTCGGTGGTGAGATACGAGCCGGACGGCAGGGATTCCGTCGAATAATCCGATTCATCCGATGGGTACTCCGATTCATCCGATGGGTAATCCGAAGAGTCAAAGTCGTACGGCTCATCCTCAACGAGCGTAAGTTCGGCGGAGTATTCGAAGTCGTTGCCCTTTTCGGCGAACCCCTCCTGCCATTCCGAACCGGCAAAGACCACGAGCTTGTAATCCCCGGCGGGGATTTCATCGCCGTACCCCAGGTCGCCAACCAACTCCTTGCCGTCCGCGGAGTACACCGCCATGTCACTGAACTCGTAGTCGTCTTCAGAGGTCAGCGCAGTCTCCTCCTCCACAGTGAGGTTCAGGACCGCGAAGCCGGCCGAGTTGAACTCCACCTCGGTGGCTTCCTCCACGCTGATATCTCCGGTGGCGTCCTCGGCGTTCGCGAGCTGCAGCATGGCCAGGGCCTGCTCACGGGTCAGGGAATCGGTCCAGTTAATAATCCAGTCCGTGACGGTGTGCCCCAGGCTCACCCGCCACTCGCCGTCCTCCTTGATGGTGGTCAGGCTCATGATCTTCGCGCCGCCCAGCATCTGCATGGAAGGCTCTATGGAGTAACCGGAATCGCCGAAGCAGATGCTGTCGGATTCCCGCTCGCCCTCGATGCAGTCGCCGGTCAGGGTGAGCTTGTCGCCGTATTCGCTTTCGACAGTGATGTTTTCGACGACGGCGACGGCACGGTCGCCGTCCTTCTCGCCTTCCGTGAAGCGCACGTCGCCGATGTTCAGCTCTTCCCCGCCTGCCCCGGCCAGGGCGTCGTCGAACAGATCCTGGTAGAGGAACAGCAGGCTGCCTTCGTGGATGGACAGCGTCCCGGCCAGCGGATTCACGCTTCCTTCGGACATCACATCCGGTACTGCTTCCACTGCGGCCTGCGCTGCTGCAGCCGGGCTGTCGCTGCCGCCCGCTGATTCGGGAATGCTGCCATGGTCATAGCCTTCGCTCTCGCTGACCATTTCGGTGATGCTGTACATCGGGCTCACGTACCACCGGCCGCCGCGTTCGGTGGCCACCAGGGTCAGCGGAGAGCCGTCCGGTCCCAGTTCGTTGAGCTGGACGGTTTCATCGATCTTTTCCTCGTCCTCGTGGCCGGAGGCCTCGAGTGCGGAGCGGATGGCTCCGGTGGTTTCGGCCGGATCCAGCTGGAACCGTGCCTCACCGGAGGTGTACTTGATCAGCGCGGTGGAATCGTCAATCTCGGTAATCTCGGGCTCCACGCCGTCGAACGTGATGCTGATGCCGTCGAAGGTCAGGTCATCGTCGAGTTCCGCTTCTTCGTCGGCGACCTTGTTGATCGCATCCTCCAGCCGAAAATCCTCGGCCTTGTCCATCAGATGTTCCTGGAGGCGCTGGAGCGGTTCGCGTTCTTCCGGCGGGACCATGGTGGCCAGTCCGATGAAGTCCTTGGACTCAATGGCCTCCACCATCTTGTCCGCAGCGCTTTCCGCGGACCCGGCGCCGCCGCGGATCATGTTCTGTACGAAGAGGAACGCCCCCAGGCCCAGGACCACGAGGAGGGCCAGCACGGAGACCAGGATGATCGTCCTGCGGGAGCGCTTCTTGCCGCCCGACGACGGTGTGCCGGATCCGGCGGGTCCCTGCGGACCGGAGGGCCCGCCGTCGTTCGATCCACCGTCAGTAGGACCTGCGGCGAGGGGACTGCTCTGGACTGATCCGGAGTGGGCAAGGCTTGCCGCGGGGGCCGCCACAGGCGGATCGAATACCGAGGTCGGCGCCGTAGGAATGCCCGTCGGAGTCGGCTGCGCCTGCTGTGCCTGCTGTGCCTGCTGTGCCGGAGGCTGCTCGAACTGCTGCGTCGGCTGCGCCTGCTGTGCCGGAGGCTGCTCGAACTGCTGCGTCTGGAACTCGTCGGGCTGAGGAGAGCCGGCTTCCGCTGCCGGCGTTGCGGTGGTTTCGCTGCCCGTCGCTGCAGGCTGCGGCGCCTGGCAGTTGGTACAGAATTTCCAGTGCGGCTGTAGTTCAGCGCCGCAGGACGTGCAGTGTTTCACGACTCCCCCAGGTGTCAGCGAGGACCCGGAAGGAGTAAGTGATGGTCCCCCCGAGCCAACAGATACGTATCGCACATGACCCTAGCACGCAGCCAGGCCGGGCTACGGGACGGGAGAGGGGGTATCCGACGCTGTCCCTCCTGCGGCCAGGAGGGACAAGGTTCAGCGGGCGAGGGTGGCGTACACGACGTAGTTGTCGTCGAAGGTTCCGGTCGCGGGGTCGAAGCCGTCGCAGGTGACGAGGCGTAGTTCTGCGCCGGCTGTGTTTCCGTAAACCTCAAGCGTCGGGAAGGTGTCCTTGCCGTACTGTTCACCGCGGTCGACGACGAACGCCGCCGTGGTCCCGTCTTCCCGTGCAATTTCGAGCCGGTCGCCGGGCTTCAAGGTACGCAGGCCCGCGAAGACGCCCTCGCCGCCGTCGGTGGCGTTGACGTGACCCAGCAGGACCGCAGGGCCGCGTTCCCCGGGAGTGGGCGAGCCCGTGTACCAGCTCGCCGGCGAGCCCGGCTGCTCCGGCGGTACGTCGAGGGAACCGTCCTCCCGCAGCCCCAGGTGCAGGAGCGTGGAGTCGGTGCCGCTGGCCGGGATGGACAAGGACACGGGGGCGGACGGGGCCAGGACCGGTGACTGATCCGTTGTCGGGGCGGCGGACCGACTGGGGTCGGGGGCCGGGCCGGGCGTGAGAGACGGGCCCGGCGTGAGAGACGGACTCGGTGTGATCGACGGGGACGCCGCCGTCGTTGTACCCGTGGGTGCTCCGGCCTCCGGGGAGGATGAGCCGGTGCACCCGGCGAGCAGGAGAAGCGCGGCGGCCGTGGCTGGATGCCGTCATGGGAATCGGCGCTTCAGCGAGGTTCAGTCTTAGGCGTTGGCACGACGGCGGAGAACCATCGCGGCGCCGCCCATGGCCAGGACACCGGCGCCGGCTACGGCAATTCCGGCGGTGTTGCCGTTGCTGGCTGCTGCCTCCACACCGGTGTCAGCTCCGCCTTCGGGCATGGCATCCATCTGTGAGCCGGCCAGGGTGCCGCAGGCGGCCGGAAGGGTCGCAGCGGCAGGCAGCGACGGGTCAAGGTCGGACATCTTCTCAGACGCGGCGGCGGGCATCAGAGTCGGATCAACGCCGTGGACTACCACTACTGCAGATCCGTCCTTCAGCGATGCTGCGGTCTCCGGAGTCAGTTCGAAGGTGCGCTCATACGTGTAGGCGGATCCGCCCGGGAACCGCTCCACGGCCAGTGCGGAGTCTGCGCTGGTGTCGCCTTCGGTGGTGAGCGAGTTGCCGATGTGGCCGTAGAACGGGTGGCCCTCGGTGGTGTTGACGACGCCGTCGCCGTCCGTGTCGGCGTCGGGCCCGGGGCAGACGCCCTGGGCGGCGATGTGGATGTGCTGGGCGTGCGGGAAGGGACCGTCCATGAACGTCTCTGCCGCACCGGAAACGTTGACCGTTACCTTGGCCTCCATGCCGTGTACCTCCACCATGGCCTGGCCGGTGGTGCCGGAATTATTCATGGTGTTCAACGTGGCCTGGCTCGACCAGGAGTCTTCGCCGTGGGCCATGGCCGGGGCCGTCGAGAGGGCCAGTGCACCCAGGGCCAGGGTGGGAACGGCAAGCAGGCGCATCTTCTTGTTCATGATCGGTTCCTTCGTCGTGTCGGTGTGCACGTGTGTGCATCGGTGGTTAGACATGGAAGGTTCGGAGCCGATCCCCTGCCGGATGGGTGCCGGGAAGAAATACTTTGAAATCTGCACCGGCTACCTGCACGCAAGGGACGGGAGCGGCACCCGTCCGGCAAGCGGTTGGCTGCGAACACCGGGCATGAAGAACTCTTCACGGGTTTACGGCACCGGGCGGGTCGAAGCTTGGTGCGAAAGTATGGCAGTGTTCTCAGCGAACATATCCCCGTCCGTAGCCTCGGCGGGGCGCCGCCGCCGAAGGGATGACCTGTGGGAGCCCATGACTGACCCCGGGATGGGCCCGGCGGATTTCCCGGCCCGGCATTCGCCCGCAGCGGCACCGGCTGCCGTGCCGGCTGCCGTGCCGGATGCCGCGCCGGATGACCGCGGGAGCGAGCTCGCAGAGCTGGTGCGGCGGTGCGGGGAAGGTGACGAGGCCGGTTTCGCGGCCCTCTACGATGCCACGTCGTCCAGGGTGTACGGACTGGCGGTACGGGTGACCCGGTCTCCGGAGATCGCAGCTGAAGTTGTCCAGGAGGTTTACCTGATGGCCTGGCAGCAGTCGGCCCGCTTCGACCCGGCCCGGGGAACGGTGCTTGGATGGTTAGGCACCCTTGCGCACCGCAGGGCTGTCGACCGGGTGCGCCAGGTGTCCCGTGAACGGGACCGGGAACAGACCTATGAGGACCAGCGGACCGGAACACCGGTGGACCAGACGTGGCAGGAGGTGGAGCAGGGCATGAAAACCCATGAGGTGCGGAACGGTCTGAGCTCACTCACGCCGCTCCAGCGCGAAGCGGTTGCCCTCGCCTACTACCAGGGATTCACCTACCAGGAGGTAGCCGTACGACTGGATATTCCGTTGGGTACGGCCAAAGCCCGTATCCGGGACGGGTTGAAGAAGCTTCGGTCAGCATTGGGGGGTCAATCATGAACGAGCACAGCCACAACAGCGGGGATATCCATGAGCTGGCACCGCTGTACGCCGTGGACGCCCTGGAACCGGCCGAGCGGGACGCATTCGAACAGCATCTGGCGGACTGCCCCCGCTGCCGGGCCGAGCTGGCCGAGTACGCGGAGGTCACCGCCGATCTGGCCGCCGGAACGGACTCGACTCCCCCGCCCGCCCTGCGCGCCTCCGTGCTCTCCGCCGTCCACGGCACCCGGCCGCTGCCCGGCCCCCGGACAGAGCAGCCGGACCTCCAAGCCGAGCCGGCCGCCGTCGTCTCCTTGGACGAACGACGCCGCCGCCGCGGCCGCCGCCTGCTGGCCGCAGCTGCAGCCGCGGTCCTGCTTCCGGGAATCGCCGTGGCCGGATGGACCCTCGGGGCCCAGTCGGAGCAGCGCCAGCAGGAGCAGCAGGCAGCGCAGGAACAGGACCGGGAAAACCGGCTGCTGGCCGCACCGGACGTTGCCACGCACCGCGTGGACGTCAACGGAAACCCGGCCACTCTGCTCGTTTCCCGCGAGGAAGACGCAGCTTTGTTCGTAGCGGATGCCCTGCCCGATCCCGGCGAGGGGCAGGAGTACCAGTTGTGGCTGCTCGAGGGTGAGACCCCCGTTCCGGATACGCACTTCGCCGGTGGAGACGTCAGCATCTGGCTCAGCGGTGACGTAGCCCGGGCCGGAGCCGTGGCGCTGACCGTCGAACCGGCGGGCGGATCCAGCACCCCCACCTTCCCGATCGTCGCCGTCGCCGAAATCTGAGTGCACGGCTTAAACGCAGCATCCCGCCGCACAGGCTTTTGTGCGGCGGGATGTTCCGTTTAAGCGGAAAGAACGGCTTAGCGGCCGCGGCGGGCCAGGGCTTCGTTCACGCCGGCGTCGCCGAGCGCACCCAGCCATTCGAGCAGTTCCGGGCCGGCAGCCGGGTTGGCGGCAACAGCCGGCCGGGCCAGCGGATGGTCGGTGGCCAGCTCCTGCAGCCGAAGGGGATCTGTTCCGGGGTCCTCCGCCTGGGCCAGAATGGCGACCTCGGCCGGATCCACCTCGGCGGGTGCTGCCGCGGATGCCCCGCCGCTGACGACGTCGGCCGCCGGGATGTTCATGACCGGTTCCGCATTGCCGTTCCCATACATTTCGTCCTGCATGCAGTCCTCCTTCAAATGGGTGCCCTCGTAAGCAGCCTTTCCATTATCTTTTCAGACCGCGGGGGCCACCGGCCAATCGGCGCGGGCATCCCCGCCGACGCCAACGGAGGGTAGTTGCCCGTGGCCTCCGGGGTGCGACATACTGAAGCCTAATTCGTTTCGGATTCATCCATCCCCTACTTGGTTTTTGCCCTTCCCGCCCCCACCGGCTGCGCGCAGGAACTGAAGGAGCTGCAAGCAGAGTGTTTTTCAAAACTTTCGGTTGGTCGTTTGTTGTTACGGCCGCTGCGCTGGTTACGGCGTTCTTCTACGGCGGGGTAGAGGCACTCATCCTCTGCGCCATCCTGGGCGTCTTGGAAATCAGCCTTAGCTTCGACAATGCCGTGGTCAACGCGCGCATCCTCGAAAAAATGAGCGTCTTCTGGCAGAAGATGTTCCTCACCGTGGGCATCCTGATCGCCGTCGTCGGCATGCGCATCGTGTTCCCGCTGGTCATTGTGGGCATTACCGCCAGCATCAACCCGATCGAAGCCCTGCAGCTGGCCCTCGAGAAGGGCGACCCGGATGAGCCGGGCAGCTACGGCTACCTCCTCCACGAGGCGCACCCGCAGATCGCCGCCTTCGGCGGCCTGTTCCTGCTGATGCTCTTCCTGGACTTTATGTTCGAAGACCGCGACATCCGCTGGCTGCGCTGGCTGGAAACCCCGTTCGCCAAGATCGGCAAGGTCAACGGCGCTTCCCTGATCGTCGGCCTCGGTGCCCTGCTGGCCGCCGGCGGACGCTCGGATCCCTCGCACACCACCGACGTCTTCGTCGCCGGCGCTGCCGGCTTGATCACCTACCTGCTGGTCACCGGCCTGGGTGACATGTTCGACGTCGACGGCGACGACGATTTCGACGCCGACGATGCAGAGGCACGTGCTCCGAAGTCCGGCAACGGCGAACTCGTGAAGGCCACCGGCAAGGCCGCCTTCATGCTCTTCCTCTACCTGGAAGTCATTGACGCGTCCTTCTCCTTCGACGGCGTCATCGGCGCCTTCGCCATCACCTCGGACCCGATCATCATCGCTCTGGGCCTCGGCCTGATCGGTGCCATCTTCGTCCGGTCCCTGACCGTGTTCCTGGTGCGGCAGGGCACCCTGGACGAGTTCGTTTACCTGGACCACGGTGCGCACTGGGCCATCGGCGCCCTGGCAACCATCCTGCTGCTCACCATCGAAATCGAGATCAACGAGATCTTCACCGGCCTGATCGGTGTCGTCTTCATCCTTGCGTCGCTGGCTTCCTCGATTGTGCGCAACAAGCGCGCAGCGAAGTCCGGCGCAGGCAAAGAACCTGTCTACACAAACTAACGAGGGAGAATCATGGGCTTGAGCCTGCAGAAAGGTCAGTCGCTTTCACTGACGAAGAAGGACGGCGGCGCCCTGAGCAAGACGCGCCTGGGACTGGGCTGGGATTCCGCTGCGCCGGCCAAGCGCGGCCTGTTCGGTAAGAAGACCGCCGAAGTGGATCTGGATGCCTCGGCTATTTTCTTCGACGCCAATGGCAACGCTGTTGACCAGGTCTGGTACGGCCAGCTCGCCAGCAAGGACGGCTCCGCGAAGCACACCGGTGACAACCTCACCGGTGCCGGCGAAGGCGATGACGAGGTCATCCTGGTGGATCTCTCGGCCGTCTCTCCCGCCGTGCAGAACATCGTGTTCGTAATCTCCAGCTACAGCCGGCAGACCTTCGACCAGGTGCAGAATGCGTTCTGCCGCCTGATCGACGATTCCACGCCCGGCAGCCCCGAGATTGCCCGCTACCAGCTGACCGACGCCGGCACCCACACCGCCATGGTTATGGCCAAGGTGGGCCGCGAAGGCTCCGGCTGGAGCTTCAAGGCCATCGGCGAACGCGCCCAGGGGCGCACCGTCATGGACCTGATCCCCACGGCAGCCCGCTCGCTCTAACCACCCGCCCGTCCGTAAGGAGAGCACCTTGTCCGGCCTCACACTTTCCAAAGGAAGCAACCTTTCCCTGTCCAAGGCAGACCCCGGCCTGGAACGGGCCCTGATCGGCCTGGGCTGGGACCCTCGCACCACCAGCGGAGATCCGTTCGATCTGGACGCCTCCGCACTGCTGCTCGGAGCCGACGGCAAGGTGCGCTCCCAGGACGACTTCATTTTCTACAACCAGCTGTCCGCGAAGGACGGCTCGGTGGTCCACCAGGGCGATAACCGCACCGGCCAGGGCGACGGCGACGACGAGCAGATCCTGATTGACCTCAGCATCCTGACCGACGACGTCGACCGCGTGGTCATTGTGGTGTCCATCGACCAGGCGGACGCCCGGCACCAGAACTTCGGGCAGGTCCGCGATGCGTACTGCCGGGTGGTCAACCAGGACACCGATGCCGAGGTGGTCCGCTACGACCTCAGTGAGGACGCCGCAGCGGAAACCTGCATGATCTTCGCTGAGATCTACCGCCACCGCGGAGAGTGGAAGTTCCGCGCCATCGGCCAGGGCTACGCGTCCGGGCTGTACGGGGTTGCCACCGACTTCGGCATCACCCTCGACTAATCTCCACTTCGTCTACAAGGAGCTGAACACCATGGCAGGACTGACCCTCACCAAGGGCAACAACCTTTCCCTCACCAAGACCGATCCCGGACTGCAGAAGGCCGTCGTCGGCCTGGGCTGGGACCCGCGCACCACCACGGGCGAGCCCTTCGACCTCGACGCCTCCGCGCTGATCATCGCACCCAACGGCAAGGTGCGGTCCTCCGACGACTTCATCTTCTACAACCAGCCCGCCGCCAAGGACGGATCCGTCACTCATCTGGGCGACAACCGTTCTGGCGCCGGTGAAGGCGACGACGAGCAGATCCTGATCGACCTGACGCAGATGGCCGACGACGTCGACCGCGTGGTCATCGTCGTCTCCATCGACCAGGCCGATGTCCGGAACCAGAACTTCGGCCAGGTCCGCGGGGCATACTGCCGCGTGATCAACCAGGACAATGACAGCGAAATTGTCCGCTTCGATCTGAGCGAGGACGCCGCTCCGGAGACCTCCATGATCTTCGCCGAGGTGTACCGCAATAACGGCGAATGGAAGTTCAAGGCTGTGGGCCAGGGCTACGCCACCGGGCTGGCCGGCATCGCAACCGATTTCGGTGTTCAGCTGGGCTAGACTCGCCCTTTCAGCTACACCCTGCGGGGAGTGTTCCGCAGTCCGGGACACTCCCCGCCTCCGTATACGCAGCTCAACCAAGAAAAGGCTGGACCATGACCACACCGCTGACTCCCCCGGACGCCACCGAAGCCGCCCTGGTGCTGAACGCTCCGGAACCGCCCGCTCCGGTCGCTCCCGAGAGCGCTCCGGGCATGGTTCCGGTGCCGGAGGAACGCCGCGTTGAAATCGCCGCGCAGGCCAAGTCCTTCATGGATGAAGTGTCCAAGCTGGATGCGCGCAGCCCGGAATTCACCGCGCAGGTGGATTCCATCAACAAGCTGGCCGGCTCCGAAATGGTGCAGTCCGCCGGGTATTCGTCCCGCCTGCTGGACCGTTCCTCCACCTCGGTGAACGGTGCGAAGAAGTCCGGCAACGACGCGCAGAAGAAGGTCGCCACCACCCTGGGCGACCTGCGCAGCACCGTTGAGGACCTGACCCCGAACCAGGCGAACCTCGGCACCGGCCGCAAGATCCTGGGCATCATCCCGGGCGGCAACAAGCTGGCCAAGTACTTCCAGAAGTACGAGTCCGCCCAGGTGCAGCTGGACAAGATCATCAAGGCCCTGATGGCCGGCCAGGATGAACTGCTCAAGGACAACGCTTCGCTCGCCGGTGAAAAGGTGGAGCTGTGGAAGACCATGCAGACCCTGAGCGAATACTCCGTGCTCGCAGAGTCCCTCGACGCCGCCTGCGTGGAGAAGGTGGACAAGCTCAAGAACGCCGGGCAGATTGAGCAGGCGAACGCCTTGGAGGCGGACGTCCTCTTCCCCATCCGCCAGCGCCGCCAGGACATCCTCACCCAGCTGGCCGTCTCCGTGCAGGGCTACCTGGCCATGGACCTGATCCGCAAGAACAACGTGGAACTGATCAAGGGTGTGGAACGCGCCCGCACCACCACCATTTCCGCGCTGCGCACCGCCGTGATCGTAGCCCAGGCCCTGGCCAACCAGAAGATGGTGCTGGACCAGATCGACGCGGTGAACACCACCACGAACAACATGATCCTGAGCACCAGCGAAATGCTCAAGGACCAGACGGCCCGTATCCACCAGCAGGCCTCCACCTCCGGCGTGAGCGTGGAAACCCTGCAGAAGGCCTTCGACAACGTGTACCAGACCATGGACGCGATCGACACGTTCCGCTCCGAGGCGGCCCGCAACATGGAAGGGACCGTGAAGTCCCTGGAGTCCACCATCACGCAGGCCCGGCCCTACCTCGAGCGTTCCCGCCAGAGCGAGTCCCGCTAGATGCGGCCCAGGACAGCTCCGGCGGAAAGGAGCCGGCCATGCCGGTAGGCAGGTTCTTCGGGTCCCTCTTCGGCAACTCGCCCGAACCGGACCCGGCGCCGGAGCTGTCCGCACCCGCCTCGCCGTCGGGCCCCGACGCCGAGCACCAGGAGACCGTAAAGTCCCTGGAAAACCTGCGCACCGCGGTGCGCAGGGCCGGCGGCGCCCTGCCGACCTCGGTGTCCTCCATGGTCCGGCAGATCGACGACATCCTGGCGCCGCTGGTGGAGTACGTGGGCAGCCACGGAGCCTCCACCGAGCAGCGCGTGCTGCTCAACGCCATCATTACCAATTACCTCCCCACTCCCCTGCGCGCCTACGTGGCCCTCAGCGACCGAGAGCGGACCGAGACTTCAGAGGCGACCACATTGCTCGTTGACCAGCTGACCATCCTGGAAGGCATTGCCCGGGACCTGGAGAACCAGGTCCGCACCGGCGCCATTGCCGAACTGTCCTCGCACGGACGGTTCCTCGATGACAAGTTCTCCCCCTCATCCCTGACCTTCGGAGAGAACTGATGGGAACCCTGGTAGCCGGCGCCAACGCCGCCCTCACCGCGGAAAACCCGGGCCTGACCTCCGTCATGGTGGGACTGGGCTGGGACGTGATTCCCAGCCGCGGCCCCGCATCCGAACTGGTTCCGCTGACGCTGCTGTGCGGTTCCGACGGCCGGGTGCTCTCCGACGCGCACCTGGTGTTCTTCAACCAGATCGCCAGCCCGGAGGGATCCGTCCTCTTCGAGGGCGACGACGACACCGAGCAGATCGACGTCGACCTGTCCCGGGTGCCGGATGCCGTCTCGAAGATCGTCTTTGCCGTCTACGCCGATCCGGAAATGCGCGGACCCGGCACCTTCGCAGCCGTCCGCAGCGCGTATGTCCGCGTGGCCCGGCCCGACGGCAGAGAGCTGGTCCGCTTTGACCTGCCCGCGGCGAACCGGGACACCATCACCGCGATGATGTTCGGCGAGCTGTACCGGCACCGCACCGACTGGAAGTTCCGCGCCCTGGGCCAGGGGTACACCACCGGCCTGCGCGGGCTGGCTGCCGACTTCGGATTCGACCTCTAGTCGATGGCTGTTAACCGTTCGTCGGCCGTCCGCACCGATCTTCCCTTCCTGAGCCGCCGGGTCAAGCCGCGCGCTGCGGCTCCGGCTGCACCCCCGGCTGCCGCCGCACCGAGCGCTGCGTCGGCACCGTCGGCACCGCGGACGACGCCGGCTGCTCGGCCTGCTTCAAGGACGCCTTCGGCGGCCCCGGCACCGGGCTCCCTCTCGCTGTCCCCGCCGCCCCGGCAGGAGGCTGCGCCGTCGGTCTCCCCGTCGCTCTCGCTCGGCCTGTCCCCCAATGCCGAGGCAGCCAGCAGTCGAGCCGGTGCTTCCACGCGGCCGACGTCGTCTTCCGGCTCGCCCGAGCCGGTGCGCGTCGCTCCCCTGCACAGCCGCCTCTTTCCGGCGCCGGGCATGGGCGACCTGCGCAGCCTGGACCGGCAGCACCCCGTGGTGCGCCTGACCCCGATGGAATCGGCGGTGGGCAGCCTGGTGGTCGCCGGAACCGTCCGTGCGGTGTGGGAAGGGCCCGGATACAGCACCGGTTCCATCTCCTCCGGCGAGTTCGAGCCGGAAAACCTGGACGGCGTCCTGGTCTCCACTCCGGGCAACCGCCCCCTGGTCGGCTACGAGGGTGACCTGGCACTGGTCCCGCTGCGCCACGTCCGGAAACTGCGCCGCGCCCTGTTCTTCCCGAAGCCCAAGCAGCCCATGAGCGTGGGCCTCTACAACGGCAAGTCCGTCACCATCCCGGCAAAGGCAGGCCAGCGCAGCTTCTACGTGCTCTCCGTCATCCGCATCGGCGACGTCCTGGAACTGCGGGCCGAAGAGCTGCCGTACGGGATGGAGTTTCAAACCATCTGGGAGGCGTTCGGATTTCACATGACCACCCGCCTGCCCTATCAGGGGCGGTAAAGCCGTGCGCCATTTCTCCTACCTCAGCGAGCCGGAAACTGCCCGCCTGTTCCACCTCCCGCCCCAGCAGCTGACCCTGGACTCCGACGCTGCCCTGCTGGCCACCGCCCTCGGGGCCACGCTCTACAGCCCCGCGACCCGGCCGGAGCTGGTCAAGGACATCCGCAAGCAGGCCGCCCGCGGAGCCGTCAGCATGGTCATCTGCCTGGAGGATTCCATTGCCGACGCCGAGGTCCCGGCGGCCGAAACCAACGTCGTGGGAGCCCTCGCCGAGCTGCACGCGGACGGTGTCCGCGAACCCGGCGGCCCCGAAGACCTGATGCTCTTCGTCCGTGTCCGCACCCCCGAGCAGCTCCTGAGCCTGGCCGAGCGCAGCGGGCCCGCCCTGGACGTCCTCACCGGGTTCGTGATTCCGAAGTTCGAGAACACCACCGGTGCTGCCCAGCGTTTCCTCGACGCCCTGCACACCGTGAACGAGGCCCGCTGGACTGCCGATCCCGGCGCCCGTCCGCTGCGCATCATGCCGATCCTCGAATCCCCCCTGATGATCCACGCCGAAACCCGCACCACCACCCTCACGGGAATCTTCGAGGTGCTGGAAGCGAACCGGCCGGACATCCTGGCCGTGCGGATCGGCGCCACGGACATGTCCAGCGCCTACGGGCTGCGCCGCTCCCGGGACCTCACCATTTATGACGTCAAGGTGGTCTCCGCGGTGATCGGCGACATCGTCAATATGCTCGGCCGGCCGGACGGCTTTGTCATCAGCGGCCCGGTCTGGGAACACTACAGCTCCGGCGAACGGCTGCTGCGCCCGATGCTGCGTTCCTCCCCCTTCGCGGACGCCGACGAACTGGGCCTGCGACAGCGGCTGCTGACCGCCAACCTGGACGGCCTGATCCGCGAAATCGAACTGGACCAGGCCAACGGGCTGCTCGGCAAGACCGTCATCCACCCCTCGCACGTTCCCCTGGTCCACGCCATGTCCGTGATCAGCCACGAGGCGTACCTGGATGCCCTGCACATCTCCGGAGCCTCCGGGGGCGGCGCCGCGGCGTCGCCGTACCGCAACAAGATGAACGAAATGAAACCGCATCAGGCGTGGGCAGCTTCCACCCTCGTCCGGGCCGCCGCGTTCGGCGTCGCGGCCCCCGACATCACCTATGTAGATCTTCTGGAAGCGAGCATGAATTGAAGCACCACCCCTGGACCGGCGGATTTGTAAACCAGGCCCTGGGAGTGCGGATCACCTCGGATCCCGCAGCGCTGTTGCCGGTGGAGGACCTGGTGGGACTGGCGCTGCGCCGCAACCCGCGCCGGGCCCACCTGCTGGTGTCCCGCGTGCTGGCCAAGCATGTGCCCACCGAACCCGCCCTGGTCCTGGCCGCCGGGGAGCTGCTCGGCGCACTCACCGGTGCGGCACTGGGCAGCACCGTGGATGAGGCCGTGCTCCGCAGCGTCGCCGGTGAGCTCGGGGCGGTCCTCGAGGACGGCACAGAAACCGGGAACGACGACGGCGGGCGGCACACCGCTGCCCGGTCACCGCGCGCCCGGCTGCAGTATGCCCGCGAACGGCTCTGGGCGCTGCCCATTTCCCACCCCGACGTGGTCACCATCGGCTACGCGGAGACCGCCACCGGACTCGGCCGGCTGGTCGCCGACATGCTGGGCTCCTACTACATCCACTCCACCCGGCACGCCCCGGCAGGTGCCGTAGCCTACGGCGCGTTCGAAGAAGCCCACTCGCATGCCACCTCCCACCGGCTGCTGCCCGTGGACTCCTCGGCATTGAACATCCCGGCACCGGTGGTGCTGGTGGACGATGAGCTCAGCACCGGCGCCACCGTCATCAACACCATCACCGAACTGCACACCGCCGCACCGCATCCGCTCTATGTGGTGGCCTCGCTGATCGACCTGCGTTCCGACGCCGACCGGTCCCGCTTCGACGACCTGGCCGAAGAACTGGGCTGCAGCATCCGCGTGGTCGCGCTGGGCACCGGCAGCATCGAACTCGGCGAAGACATCCTCGCCCGGGCGGAGCAGCTGATCGGCGGGCTTTCGGAGCCGTTGCCTTCCGCACCGCCGACCGTGCTGCCTGCCGTACCCGGGGCTGGCGCTGCTGCCGCCGTCGCCTTCGCACCCGCGCCCGCTGCACCGGCACCCGCAGTCCCCGAACCCGATGCTCCCGAACCCGGCACCGTGACCGTGCTGGACTACTCCGGCACTGCACGCGGCCTGCACAGCGACCGGTTCGGCAACCAGGCCGGCGTCTCCTCCGAATACCTCGGCTCCCTGCCGGACGCCCTGCCCGGAGCCGTCTCCGCCGAGAGTCTGGCCCTCATTGCCTCCCGCATCTCCGCCGCACTGCCCACCGAGGCGGATCCGGTGCTGGTGCTGGGCTGCGAGGAATTCATCCACGTGCCGCTGACCATTGCCAATGCCCTGGCCGAAGCGCTGCCGGATGCCGCCGTCCGGTTCGCGACCACCACCCGCTCCCCCATCGTGCCGATTGACCGGCCGGACTACGCCATCCGCAACGCCGTGGACTTCTCCAGCCACGACCTCACCGAGGACGGCCCCGGCCCGCGGCACGCGTACAACGTGGGACCACGCCGGGACGCAACCGGCGCGGAGACCGGTTTCGGCAGCATTGTCCTGCTGCCCGAACCCGGCACCGACCCTGCCTCGATCACCGGCCCGGGCAGCGTCACCGAGGCGCTGCGCGCAGTGACGGGCGCCGTCGTCGTTGTGCTGCTGCCCGCCGATGCGCCCGCCCCCGGGGACTGGGACGCACCCGTTGAGGTTCCCGTCGCCGTGCCGCTGACCGGACCCGACTTCGGGTCCTACGCACCCGAGGACGTGACCTGGCTGCTCAAGGACCTGCGCGATGCGGCGCTGGAAGCCCCGACCGCTGAACGGGAGGCGGCCATCCAGTCCGGCGGCGCCAACTACGCCGAGTCGCTGCCAATGGAATATCTGCCGTCGGCCCAGTACCAGGATCTGTACGAGGAAGCGCTGCGCCGTTCCGCGCCCCGCGTCGCAGCCGCCGTCGGCACCGTGACGGAACTGGCGCTGGCCGCCCGGAACCGCGAGCCGGTGCTGGTCTCGCTCGCCCGGGCCGGCACACCGATCGGGATCCTGATGCGCCGCTGGGCGCAGCGGATGCACGGCCTGGACCTGCCGCACTACACCATGAGCATTGTCCGCGGCGTCGGGATGGACGAAACCGCGCTGCGCTACCTGGCGCGGACGTACTCCCCCGGGCGGATCCTGTTTGTGGACGGCTGGACCGGCAAGGGAGCCATCACCCGCGAGCTGACCGCCGCACTGGACCGGTTCGAAGCGACCGACGGGGTGCGGTTCTCCTCGGAGCTGGCGGTGCTTGCGGATCCCGGCCATTCCGTGGAGCTGTTCGGCACGCGCGAGGACTACCTGATTCCGTCGGCCTGCCTGAACTCGACCGTCTCCGGGCTGGTTTCCCGCACGGTGTTCAACAAGGACCTCATTGCGCCGCATGATTTCCACGGCGCGAAGTTCTACGCGCATCTCGCCGGCGCCGACGTGTCCCGCGACTTCCTGACCGCGATCGAGTCCCACTTCGACGACGTGCGGCCCGAGGCGGACGCGGCTGCGGCTGCGTTGGCTGCCGCGGACCGGACCCCCACCTGGGTGGGCTGGCAGGCGGTGGAGCGCCTCAGCGAGGAATACGGCATTCTCAACGTGAACCTGGTGAAGCCCGGCGTCGGCGAGACCACGCGCGTGCTGCTGCGCCGGGTGCCGTGGAAGGTCCTGGTGCATCCGGGGGCGCTGGAGGACGTGGCGCATGTGCTGCTGTTGGCCGAACAGCGCGGGGTTCCGGTGGAGGAGGTGCCGGACCTGCCGTTCAGCTGCGTGGGCCTGATCCATCCGCAGTTCACCGCCGGTGCCGTGGGCGCCGACGGCCGGGCTGTTGCTGCCGGTGCCGGTGTTCCGGGGGCCGACGCGTGAAGACGATGCTCGCGTCCGACCTGGACCGCACCCTGATCTACTCCGCCAACGCGCTGTTCCTGAACACCGAGGATGCCCTGGCTCCGGCCATGGTGGTCGCGGAAGTCTACGAGGGCAAGCCGCTGTCCTATATGACCCGCGCCGCCGAAGCCCTGCTGGTCTCCGCCGCCGAAGCGTCCGTGTTCGTCCCCGTCACCACCCGGACCGTGGCGCAGTACCGGCGGATCCAGCTGCCCGGGCCCACCCCGGAGTATGCGGTCACCACCAACGGCGGCGTCATCCTGCACCACGGGGAGACCGTCGTTGACTGGCAGGCTTCGGTGCGCAGCCTTGTCACGACCGGGTGCGCGCCGCTGGCCGAGATCGAGGCTTACCTGGGCCGTCCTGAGTTCCATGAATGGATTCTGAAGCTTCGTTCCGCCGAGGACCTGTTCGCGTACGCGATTGTGGACCGGGAGGCCCTCCCCGGCGAGTTCCTGCTGGCTCTGGAGGACTGGTGCGATGCGCGCGGCTGGACCGTGTCGCTGCAGGGCCGGAAGCTCTACTGCGTGCCCACGCCGGTCACCAAGCAGCAGGCCGTCGCTGAAGTTGCCCGCCGGATCGGTGCGGACCGCATCATCGCGGCCGGGGATTCACTGCTGGACCGGCCGATGCTGGAGTGCGCCGACGTCGCCTTCCGTCCGGCACACGGCGAGCTGGACGACGCCGGCTACTTCGAGCCGCACCTGCAGGTCACCGAGGCGCGCGGAATCCTGGCCGGGGAAGAGATTGTCCGGCGGATGCTGGGGCTGGTGCGGGCCTAAAGGTTGAAGCGAGGCGGGGCAGGGACGGGTCCGGTGACGGGCCGGTCGATGCCGATAACCCCCGCTGCGTAGCTGAGGAATTCCTCCAGCCGCCGGTTGAAGGTCTCCGGCACACCGAAGGACTTTCCGCTGCCGACTCTAAAACCGAACGTGTCGAACGCATGGACGGACAGGGCAGTTCCGGTGCCGGATTCAGCCACGGTGAAGCTCAAGGCGACCGGTATGTTCGCGCGGCCTTCGGCCGTCATGTTGCCCCATGTCCGGTACAGCGCATTCGACCCCAGGTGCACCTCCACCGAGGACTTTTCCCGTCGGACGTCCTCACCGTGGGACGCGAATGCCGACGCCAACACGTCCAAGACCTCGTGCGGCGGCAGGGCCGAGGTCCACTGTTCCTTCTTTTCCACTATCGGTTTGGTGCTGAACAACGGCATTGCGATACCCCCTGTTTGAGACTGGATTGCTGGAGAAAGGCTTATTCGAAACTGGTGGCGTTGAAGGCCTGCTCGTAGAGAGCCGCCTGTTCGGGACCTAGTGCTCCTGACACCCGTAGGAGCGCCGTTCCCTTCAGATAATGGTGTTCGGCATTGTAGGCCGGGCCCTGGCCGATGTGCTGCTGGAGAAAGGACAAGCGGGCCTGCACTTCTGCTTCCCCGGCGAAAACTTCCACGACAGCTCCGCCGACCACGCTCTTCTCATTCGCGGCAGCACCGGTGTCGGCAATCCACGCCGCCGATGTGTACTGGCCCGGCTGACCGATGGACCCGGTGGAATCATTCGCTTCAGTCACTTCGGTGACAGATGTAATGGTCGGGACCGCTGTCTGCAGCTGCTGGGCAATGGTCATAGCTGTCACAGGCTGTGCAGGGTCGACGGCGGGAGCGGACGACGTCGGGGTGGCGGGGGCCGTCGTCCCAGTGGTGGAGGGGGCCGTGGTGCCTGACGCCGATGTGCTCGGGGAAGCTGCGGAAACCGGTTGTTCAGATCCTTCATCGGAGGAGGTACACCCTGCTAATCCCAGAGAACAAATAAGCACTACCCCGGCAATACTTCCCTGACGCATTCATCCCCCTATAACTACGGACCGATTACCTGCCACAGCCTATCCCGCAAAAAACTGCGGGTGCTCCGGGCAGGTACGGCCGGCAGGTTGCGCAAGAGGCACGGGGCGCCGGGTATTCGTGGGCAACCCCCTGCTGTCCATGCGGGCGGTAGAGTGCTCGCATGACTGAGCAGCATGAGGCCCCGCGGGACGGTTTGGATCGAGACGAGCGCCGGCGTGCAATCGACGCTGCCCTCGAATCCATCCTCACGAAGGACGCCGAACTGCTCGCCAGGCTCGCCGACGCCTAATCCCCGTAGCCCGCTATATACCAGCGGCGCCTACACCCGCTCCAACAGCATCGACACGCCCTGGCCCAGCCCCACGCACATGGTCACCAGCCCCTTCGAAGCGCCCTCGCGCTCCATCCGGTTCAGCATGGTCACCGTAAGCCGGGACCCCGAGGACCCCAGCGCATGCCCCAAAGCGATGGCACCGCCGTCGCGGTTCACGATCGACTCGTCCAGGTTCAGGGCGCGGATGCAGGCCAGCGACTGGGCGGCGAACGCCTCGTTCAGCTCCACGGCATCGATGTCGCCGAGCGACCAGCCGGCCCGGTCCAGCACCTTCTGCGTCGCCGGCACCGGGCCGATGCCCATCACAGCAGGTGCCACCCCGGCGGAGGCGCCGTCGACAATCCGGGCCCGTGCGTTCAGCCCCAGCCGGCGGACCGCGTCGGCGCTGGCGACGACGACGGCGGACGCACCGTCGTTCAGTGAGCTTGAGTTCCCGGCGGTCACCACACCGTCGGACCGTACGATGGGCCGCAGCTTCGCCAGGGCCTCCATGCTGGTTTCCCGGCGCGGACCCTCGTCGGTCTTCACCACGCCCTTCTTGGTTTCCACCGGCACGATCTCATCAGTAAACCGGCCCTCGTCGATGGTGGCGAGCGCACGGGTATGCGAGCGCAGCGCAAAGGCGTCGGAATCCTCACGGGAGATCCCGTCCCGGGTCGCCAGCTCCTCGGCGGTTTCGGGCATGGAGTAGGTGGTGCCGGACAGGTCGTAGAACTTCGGGTTGGTGAACCGTGCCCCGATCGCCGAATCCGCCAACTCCCCGGGCTTGGCGAAGGCCTTCTCCGGCTTCGCCAGCACCCACGGCGCCCGGGACATGGACTCCACTCCCCCGGCCACCACGATGTCCGCAGCACCCGAGCGAATCATCTGCGAGGCGGTGATGATCGCGCTGAGCCCGGAGGCGCAGAGCCGGTTCACCGTCATGGCCGGCACGGTGTCGGGGAAGCCGGCGAGCAGGGCCGCCATCCGGGCCACGTTCCGGTTGTCCTCCCCGGCCTGGTTCGTGTTGCCCAGCAGCACCTCGTCGACGTCGGCCGCGCTCACTCCGGCCCGCTCCACCGCTTCCCGGAGGACCAGGGCGGCGAGATCGTCGGGGCGGACGCTCGAGAGGGCGCCGCCGTACCTGCCGACGGGAGTGCGGACAGCGGACACCAGATAGGCCTCATTCATGCTCGAAATAGTACTGCTCCCCGGACTAGTAATGTGACTTGAACAACACGCGCCAGGAGGAACCATGAGCATGCCCGCTACGCCGCCTTTGTCCCCTGCGGCCTCGCCCACCGCCACCGCCGCACCGGACCTCGAAACCCTCCGGACGGCGTCGGACGTCCTCGGTCTGGACGCTCTCCTCACGGAGGACGAACTTGCCCTGCGTGCGAAAGTCCGGACCTTCGTGGACGAACGCATCCGCCCGAACATCAAGGACTGGTACGAGGACGCAGTGTTCCCGGTGGAGATTGTCCGTGAGCTGGGCGGCCTCGGACTGCTCGGCATGCACCTGGAGGGCTACGGCTGCCCGGGACGCTCCGCCGTCGAGTACGGGATCGCCGCGATGGAACTGGAGGCCGGCGACTCGGGCCTGCGCACCTTCGTCTCCGTCCAGGGCTCGCTGGCCATGACCGCCATCCACCGCTTCGGCACCGAGGAACAGAAAAACCGCTACCTGCCCGGCATGGCGCGCGGCGAGCTGATCGGCTGCTTCGGCCTCACCGAGCCCACGGCCGGCTCGGACCCGTCCAGCATGACCACGTTTGCCCGGCACGACGGCGGCGGCTGGGTCCTGAGCGGCACCAAACGGTGGATCGGGCTGGCCTCCATTGCCGACGTCGCCGTGATCTGGGCGCAGACCGACGACGGCGTCCGCGGCTTCCTCGTCCCCACGGATACTCCCGGCTTCTCCGCCGTGCCGATCGAACCGAAGCTGTCCATGCGCGCCTCCATCCAGTGCGATGTGTTCCTGGACGACGTGCGGCTGCCGGACTCGGCGCTGCTGCCCGGTGCGAAGGGACTGCGCGGACCGTTCTCCTGCCTGAACGAGGCCCGCTACGGCATCCTCTGGGGCTCGATGGGCGCGGCCCGGGACAGCTACGAGGAGGCGTTGAAGTACTCGCTGGAACGGCTGCAGTTCGACAAGCCGCTCGCCGCCTACCAGATCACCCAGGAGAAGCTGGTGAACATGCTGCTGGAAATCTCCAAGGGCGTGCTGCTGGCCATCCACACCGGGCGGCTCAAGGACTCCGGCACGCTGGAACCGGTACAGATTTCCGTGGGCAAGCTGAACAACGTGCGCGAAGCCATCGCGATCTGCCGGGAGGCCCGCGCGATCCTGGGCGGCAACGGCATCACCCTGGACTACTCACCGCTGCGGCACGCCAACAACCTCGAATCTGTGCGGACCTACGAAGGCACCGACGAGGTCCACACCCTCATCCTCGGCCAGCACATTACCGGCATTTCCGCGTTCCGGTAGGGCGGTTAGCGGGAAGCGGGCAGGGCGGCTTCGACGGCGGCCTGGCTGGCATCCGGCGCTGTTGACGGCGGAGCGAACGACGACGACGGCGGGGCCGGGCGCTGCGGAGGCTGCGGCTCCGGCGGCACCGGGAACTCCGGCGGAAGGACCGGGATATCGGGATCCGGAGCGAGCGGGTCCGGCCGATCCGGGAGCGTAGGCGGAACGGTGGGCGGCGTCGTCGGATCCGGGTTCGGCGGCCGGGTCGGCGGATCAGCGGGCGGCTGCGTTGGAGTCGGGTTTGGCGGCTCCGCTGGTGGTTCCGTTGGCGGTGCTGTCGGCGGCTGGTTTGGAGGTTCCGTCGGGGGATCACTCGGCGGGGGCTGCGGCTGGTTGGCGGGCGGATTCGGCTGTTGCGGCGGCTGAGCGGCTTCCCGTGCGCGTTCCTCCGCTGCCCTTTGCTCCGCCATGTCCTGCTCCCGTTGCGCTTCACGTGCCCGTTCCTGCGCGCGTGCCATCTCCGCAGCAGCTCGCTCCTCCTGCAGCCGCTCCGCTCCGGATCTCTCGACCCAGACCAGCCGTCCGTCTGTGGCGTGCGTGCAGCGGTACTCGGTCTGCCGCTGGGTGCGTGCTTCCCCCGGCTCCTCGCAGGGCTTGTCCGCGAGGGAATCATCGGCCTCGGCTGGCTCCCAGCCAGACGTATCCCCCAGCAGCGCATAGCTGTCGGCCCCGTCGGCGGGCTCGTCCGTTGCCTGGTCGGCCGCGGGCTGCTGGGCCCGCCGGAGGATGGATCCGGGCGGCGGCGTCGTCTGCGGCGTCGGGAGGGCGAAAAGATCGGGCCGCGGCCGGAGGCCTTCGGCGTCCGAGGACATCGGAGTCCGTGCCGGCTCCGGTGTGGAGACGATGCCCGCCACCATGCCGAGGACAACCACCACCGCTCCGAGGGACAGCGTAAATTTCCGCTGTTCGAGAGTGGCCAGATTGGCCCAGCTGCGGCGGCGGAACCCCAGCGCGTAGAGCGCAGTGAACACCAGCAGGGATCCGGCGGCGAGCAGCCACACGAGGATTCCGAGGCTGCCCTGCAGGGCCGCGACCAACAGCAGTCCGGCGGCCAGTCCAATGACCAGCCATGCGGAGCGGGGAGTTCCGCCAAGACTTCGCTGACGCACAGACGCACCGAAGGGAGCTGCTGCTGGTGTTGATTCGTGCGACATGGTGCCTCAGCGGTATGGTGCCGGGCCTGCCTCCCCCGGTCCGCGGACCTCGGCTGGCTTCTGGAACGACAACGTAGCCGTTAACGGACGTTGCCCTTGGAACCACGCTAGGCGGGTCCAAGGGCAACATCTAGGGCTTCAGCAAACTGCTTGTTTTCGCCGCATGAGCTTTAGGCAGAGCGCCACCTAAGGCGTCCGTCCGAGCCCGGACCGCAAACCATTGGCGTTCCCTTGGAAGTAACTCCTCCGGAACCGGCATTGCTGCAGAACGAGCCTGGGTGCACAACTGACGGGGCAGGAGCCGGGGCCGGAGCAGGGGCAGGAGCCGGAGCAGGGGCAGGTGCTGGTGCTGGTGCTGGTGCTGGTGCTGGCGGCACGTACTGCTGGCGAGCCTGTTCGTCGGCAACCCTTTGGGCTTCGGCTGCAGCTTGTTCGTCGGCAAGACGCTGCGCTTCGGCTGCCGCAGCTGCTTCGTCTGCCACCCGCTTCCGCTCGGCCTCTTCCGCAGCAGCCGCATCTGCAGCCTTCTTATCCTCGGCGGCTTTCTTGTCGTCCGCCGCCTTCTTCTCCTCTTCAACCTTCTTGTCCTCTGAGGATTTCCGGTCCGCGATCAACTTTTTGGATTTATCTTCATCCATCCAGACGAGCTTGCCGTTGTCGTTTTCAGTGCAGACGTAGACAACCGCCTGGGAGGTTGGCCTGGCGGACGGCGATGCTGCCGTCGTCGACGGGGAAGAGGACGGTGACGCCTTTGCTGAGGTCGAATCGGACGGAGTGGGGCTGGGGGATGCAGCCTGCTTCAACGTCTGGGTGGCACCGGCGGACTTACATGCCTTGTTGGCAATCTGTGTGGGTGTCGGGGTCGGAGAAGCGGTGGTTTTAGTCGGCGAGGGCGACGGCGAGGGTGACTTTTCGGCGGCAGCTTCGACTGGTTTTTCCACAGCTGGAGCGGTCATCCCGGTAACAACCAAGCCGACGATCGCCATGGCACCTGCTAGTCCCAGTGCCCGCTTTCGAGCCGTAGGGGTGGTGAGCCGCACCCACGAGGGGCGGCGGAAAACCAACGCGTAAAGCGCGGAGATAAGCACAACGAGCGCCGTCAGAAACAGCCAGATCCCGAAACCGCCGTCACCCGTTGCCAGGCAGAGAATAAGGAGCAGCAACAGGAGGACCGCCACCACCCAAGTTGAGCGAATTGATTTACCCGAATTTTGGGCAGGTGGCTGAAAAGACAAAGGTCCCCCGTGAAAAGACTGCGAATATGGATGCGAATGCATCAAGTCTTACGCTACAGCAGTCGTGAGCGCCTTTGCGCCTCGGCAAACCCACAGGGAAGCCACCGCATGCACCTGTTCCTCTGGCAGAACCGCATTCCGGCCCCGTAACCTGCTTGGAGGCACCGCTTCTGGAGGCTGGGATGGACTGGATCTGGGACGTTCTCGGGCCGGCGGGCGGGGTGCTGATCGGCTTCGGTGCGGGCTGGGGAACCAGGCGCAGCCGAGACCGGCGGCACGAGTCCCGGGCACTCAACGAGCTGATCACCGATCTGCACCTGAAACGGACGCTGGCCCCGATCGACCCGCAACCCGCGCCCGCCGGACCTGCCGAGGCGCGGCACAGCTCGGCTGTTCAGGACCTGCGCGAGAACATCACGGAAACACTCGCGCATCTGCAGCCCGGCTCCGGCGCGACCGAGGTGCTGATGCGCATGTCAGCCGTGTGCAACCGCTACCTGCGCGATGTTGCGAAGGATCCGGAGCGTTACCAGTTCGGGCTGATGGAGCTGCGGCAGAATCTGGATGAGGACCTGCGGATCCTCGCCGACGGCCGCCGCGACGTGCAGTACCTCAGCCCCGGCGAGGCGCCGGCCGGCAAGCGCGTGCCGCCGCCGCCACGGGTGCCGCCGCCGCCGTCGCGGGCGCCGTCGCGGGCGCCGTCGTCATCGTCCGGGAAAGTTACGCGCCCGAAGGGGACGCCCCGAACCCGTCGATAACGAACTCCGCGGTGACGCGCCCGGTGGCGGCAGCCGCCTCCGGAGAGTCACCGCGCAGCAGCATGCCCAGGACGCCAGTGAAGATCAGCAGCAGATGTGCCGCCACCGCATCGGCGTCGTCGGCTCCGACGACGGGCACCGCGAGTTCCCGGAAGCGGTCGGTGAGCAGCTGCGTATCCTGCGACAGGGTCTCCGCGAGCTGCTGGCCCGGGTCGACCGTTTCCGCGGCGACGCCCAGCGCGGCGCACCAGCGGGCGGCGGACGTGCCCGAGCGGTAGCTGGTCAGCGCGGGAAAGACCGCCAGCAGCCGGTCCCGGTCCGTGGCGGCGGCGGCGATTTCCCGCTGCCAGGCAGCATCCCAGTTCTGCAGCCGGCGGCGCAGCGCCTGCGCAATCAGGCCTTCCTTGTTGCCGAAGTGCGCATACAGCGTCGCGGGTGAGACGTTGGCGCGCTGCAGGATCCGGTCCACCGGCGTCGCCGCGACCCCTTGGGTGAAGGCGAGTTCTTCGGCGGCATCGAGCAGGCGCTCACGTGCACTGGGTTGTCCAACCATGCGCCCATCATATAACGTACGTTTCAATGAAACGCCCGTTACAGCCTTCCGTTCCGACCGCCGGCCCGCTCTTCGCGGTCGCCGCGGTAACCCTCATCGCCGCGACCTACGGCCTGGCACGGCTGGGCTACGGCCTGTTCCTGCCGGCCTTCTCCGCCTCCTTTGAGTTGACGCCGGCCGTCGGCGGGCTGCTCTCCTCCGGCGCCTCGGTGATCTACTGCGTGTCGGCCGGGCTGGGCTTTGTTTACGCGCCGCGGCATCCGCGGCTGATGACGATTCTCGCCGGCACGACGGCGGCGCTCGGCTCCGCGGGGATCGCCGCGGCTCCGTCGACGGGCCTCTTCGCTGCAGCCGTACTGCTGGCCGGGATGGGCGCGGGCTTCGCCTCCCCCGCGCTGGTGGAACTGGTGCAGCGCAACACGAAGCCGATCCACGCGGCGAAACGGCAGTCGGTGGTGAATTCCGGGACCGGATTCGGGGTGGTCGCGGCCGGGCTGCTGGCCCTGATGCTGGGGTCCTCGTGGCGGCTGGCCTGGGGGCTGATTGCCGTCATCGCGGTGACGGGGATGCTCGGGGTGCTGCGCGCGGATGTTTCGCGGCGTCGTGCAGGCATCGAAGGTACGGACGACGACGGCGGGCGCCGGGAACGCGACCCCGGGAACGACGACGACGGGCGGCAACAGCGCGGCGGAAGCCGGTCCCGCGGTCTAGAGCTCGGCGTGCTGACCGCACTGAAGTGGCCGCTCGCTGCGGCCTTCCTCTACGGCGTCGGCTGCGCCGCGGTCTGGGTGTACGGCCGCACCCTGCTCGAAGACCGGGGCGGCATGCCGGTCGCCCTCTCGGCCGGGGCGTGGATCGCCCTTGGTGCCGGCGGCGCCGCCGCCGTACTGACGGCCCCGTGGCTGGCCCGGCACCCGATCCGCTTCACCTGGCCGGTCACGGTGCTGGCCACCGCTGCCGCAACCGGGGCGATGGCCCTTGCACCCGGCAGTACCGCCCTCGCCTTTGCTGCCGCGGCGCTGTTCGGACTCGCCTACACCGCTGCGACGTCGGTCCTCATCATCTGGGCCACCGCCACGTCGAGCAGCAGCGCCGCCGGCACGTCGGCCCTGTTCATCACCCTCATCCTCGGCCAGGCCGCCGGGGCGGCCCTGACCGGCGGGCTCATTGAAGCGTCCGGTTTCGGCCTGGCATTTGCCGTTGCCGCGGCGGCGTGCGGAGTCAGTGCGGCCGGAGTTCTTGCCCGGACCAAAGCCAGCACGGAGGATGAGCTTCGACCTTCGCAGGCCACGCACTGACCCGGACCGTCCGGTGTCCGCTTTGGAACCGTCCGCTTGGGTTGCGCCGGCGTTTGCCCCGGGAAACAGCGAAGCCAGCGGACGTAATCCGCTGGCTTCGGTTGCAGCCTTCCACCGACCCCCCACAGGCAGCGGATGCTACAGATACGACGCGCCGAGACGCGCCCTAAACGGGAACGGAGAAACCTTTGAGGTGGAGACTTCGGCAGTGACCCCCCAGTCACAAATGCACGAATTCCTCATCGGCCCCGTCCGCCGTTTAGAAACTTTTTCCATGTCTCACACATGTGTGAGACATGGGTGAGACGCTACCACCGCTCATGGTCCGGGTCAAAGTTTTCCGACCGCAGTGAGCCTTCGAAGAAAGCCGCACAGAAAGCCGCACAGGCCGCCCGCGGGCCGGAAACCTAGTTATCCTCGTCCAGGATTTTCGCGATGGCCTTCAACGCCTCCGGATCCACCGGCCCCAGGGCCCGGGCCGCGAAGTTCCGCACCTCGGCCCGCCGCAGGCTGCGGAGCAGCTCCAGCTCGGCCTCGACCCGCTCGGGCAGGTTGCCGTCCTCCTGCAGCAGGTAGTCGGGATCGACGTCGAAGACGGCGGCAATGGCACGCAGCGCTTCCTCGGGAACCACCTGCTCCTTGCCGGACTTCAGCAACGACCACCGGGTGCGGGAGAGGTAGTAGCCGGCTTTCTGCGCCCCGTCCCGAATGGCCGGGTAGTCGAAGGGCTTACCGGAGTCGGACATGATGACGTCCAGCAGGAGATTGATCTTCCGGGCAAGCGTTTCGGCTCGCCGGATGCCCGCAGCGCGCTCCGGGGGAAGATCAAAGTCATTCACGTATGTCAGCTCCATGTCATAACTGCGAGGAAACAGCAGAAGGTGGCCAGTCCCAGGGCCGCGCCGGACAGCGCCTCCCGCAGACTATGTTCCCCCAGGGACACCCGGCTGAAGACCATCAACGGCGATAGTATCAACAGCCACGCCCAGCCCGCCCCGTATGTCGCGATGACCCAGAGCACGCCGAAGGTCAGCACGGACACATGCGCCGACACGTTGAGCCAGCGCCGGAAGAAGACAAGGCCCACGTTGCCGAGCAGCAGCCCGGTCACCGTTGCCGGCACCGGCGCGGCCACGGGCACCAGGAAGCAGACGACGGCGGCGGCCAGCATCAGGACAGCCACTAAAGTGGTCCGCCGGCTGTCCGGTATGCCGCGACGCCGGAACAGACCCTTGGTGCCCTTGTAGACCGCTCCGGGCACCACGACGACGCCGGCCAGGAGCAGGGCGACGCCCACCGGTCCGAGCCCCGCCTCGATCCCTGCAGCAATGATGAGGACCGCCAGCACCAGGGCCGGCGGCAGGATTTTGGAGTACCAGCTAGCCGCCGGCGATAGCTTCGCGGCGGGCCGGTGTTCCGTTGTCTTCAATTCGTGTGCCTATCTCGTCAATAATGTGTACTTCCTCCGGTGACAGCAGTCCGGGTCGAAGCACCCGGATGTCGCCGATGAGGATGAACCAGCGGTAGAGCTGGGTCTTGGAGGTGCGGGCGTTCAGGGATACGTTGGCCGCATCCATGGCCCGCTTGCCTTCATCGGTCGTGGCCAAGCGGCACACGATCGGGCGCAGGGTGTCCAGATCCGCGGCACGACGACGGCGGGCCGCGGCGGCGGTTTTCATGCGGGCGGAGGACGGCACCGCGAACCCGGCGGCGAAGCAGAGCAAGGTCAGCGCGATGAGGACCCGGTAGCCGATATAGAGGCCGAAGGACGCCTCCACACCGGAATATTCCAGGCCGATCAGCAGCATTTTCATCAGCACGGCTCCCACGCCGGCTCCGCACCCTGCGCTGACGATGCCCAGTCCCCGACCGAATTCCCGGGATTCCCCGGTCTTGTCCCGGCGCAGGCAGGCCACTCCGGTGTACCCGAGGACAACGCCGATCCAGGCGAAGAAGCTCGCCTGGTACGGGGCAATCGTGGGGATGGATGCGAAGGCGTCGGTGAAGTTGGTGGCCGACCCTCGGGTATCGGACACCAGGAGCAGGGCCGTCTGAATCACGGCCATAACAATGCCCATGCCGATCAGCGCCTTCATGTGCCGCCCGCCGTCGTCGTCCGACCTGCCGGTGGCCTTCAGCAGCAGGCGGCTCAGTTCCGTCATCCCGGCGCCCATAAAGAGGTGGACAACCAGGTTGAGCAGGTTCCGCTCCCCCAGCAGGGAATCGACGAAGAGGTAGACCTGGTCAATGTTCAGGGTCGCGCCGACGGCGACGGCGGCCATGCCGGACAGGATGCCCGGCTTCCAGCCGAAGTGCAGGCCCACCAGCCGGATGATCACCACTGTCCAGAGGGCGGCGGCCGGCAGCATCTGCAGCGTAATCACAGGAAGGTCCGTTCAAAGGTGCTGGGGCTCTCGCGTTCCCGGGGCAGCAGGGCCAGCGAGAGGAGGTAGGCCACCTGTTCGGCGGCGCGTTCGGTTTCGTTCCAGGCGAGGGACCGTGCCAGCATCCGCCGGATTCCCTTGCGGCTGCCGATGTGCTGGAAAAGGGAGGGCATGGTGGTGTCCACTCCGCCGCAGCCCTGGTGGCGTAGGAGGATGTGGCCGAACTCGTGGCAGGCGGCGTGGGTGCGGTGCAGCCGGTTGTCGCCGGAGGGCAGCAGGATGATGGACTTCGTGTCCTTCTCGATCCAGAGACCGGTCACGGAGGGAATGACGGCGGAGTCGATGTCGCGCAGTTCAATGGGTTTGCCGTGCGTCTTGGTTACGGCAGCGAGCAGTTCATCGAAGGTGACGTGTTCGCCCAGATTCAGTGCGGCGACCACTGCTTTTGAGGTTGTCCGTTCGCCGGCGGACTTCCTATAGCGCGCTGTCATTCATTCCCCATCGTTTGTTATCCACTTCATTCCTACGCAGATGTGGAAAGAGACTGCACCGACTTTATCGCAGCTTGGGACTTGGCCAGGGGCGGGGCCTGCCGGGAGCTGCTGCCGTCGTCGAGCTACCCGGCCTGGACGACGTGGGGTGCAGCAGCTGCCTTCTCCTCAGGTAGCCGCTCGAACTCGACGGCGTAGACGTCGGTCCCCTGCTTCCGGGCCCTGATGTTTCGGATCTGCCGGATGACAATGCACCCCACCAGAACCAGTGCCAGGTAACCGGCAACCGGGTACAGGACGTTGACGAGTGCCGCGAACGGCACCTGCGCCAACAGCACCGCAGCCACCGTGGCGATGAGGCCGAACAGCTTTGCCCGGTTGCTCCTGTCGTTTGTCTCGATCCGGTTGATCGCCGTCCACAGCAGTGGAACGGCGGTGGTGTAAATGCCGGCGAAGAGGACCACCGAGAAGACGCTGCCCGCGCCGGAGAAAATCTGGTTGGCAATCCACAGCATGGGGATCTGCTTGTCATACACGTCACCGATGTTGGCCAGCAGCCCGAAAGCCACCACGGCAACCGCCGCCACAAACGTCATGGCTCCGGCCAGACCGGCGGTGACGGCTTCCCTGTCATTGCGGACTCGTGTGCTAAGGCTCGCAAGGAACGGGACCAGCATCAGGATCCCCAGTCCCGGGTAGTTGAATCCCGACACGGCCCAGTTCGGGGCCGCCTGCAGAACGTCGATGGTGGGGAGGGTATCCGCTGATGCCGCGATGCCCTGCGGGCTCCTGACGATACCGACGATGCCGACGACGAGGCACAGGGCGACGATGACGGGACCGAGTTTGGACACAATGCCGACCAGGCCATCAAGCCCCATCATCACGGTCAGCAGCACTACCGCCGCCATCGCCAGGATTCCCACCTGACTGTTCCAGCCCAGGTGCTCGTTGAGGGCGGCACCTGCTCCGGAGAGCATGACCCCGAACAGGCAGAAGAAGAACAAGGGCGTAAAAACGCCGAAGAATTTGCCGATGTACTTTCCGCAGTAGTATTCGAAGATCGCATTTCCGGATTTCAACCGGAGGTTGTGGCCATCGCGGAGAACCACCGCCGTGACGTAGGAATAAAGGCAAAAACTAATCACCAGGGCGCCAGCGGCACCGACCGCCCCGAAGGACGCGAAGTACTGCAGGGCCTCCTGGCCTGTGGCGAAACCGGAGCCGATCAGGTAGGCAAGGATTGCCCCCATCATGGTGATGACCGTGCCGGCCCGAACTCTCTTGGATGCTGTCTGAGTCATCCGTCCACATTATGACAAGCGTCACGGTGCCCCGCGTGGCTTCGGATGTCAGAGCATCCGGATTCGGCGGGTTTGTATTTCGCTCATTCTTCTGTTAATTGGAACGGTCTATTAACGGGAAAATGCAGGGGCGGAAATCGTTAAGGGTTTGTAATAAGACTTATGGTTGTAAGAAACACTTTCCGGACCGCGGATCAGGGCAGCATCATGGCGGCGGTGAACGTCAGGCATCCGGCCACATGTCCGGCCAGGACCTGTGTAGGTGTGTGGTCGCCGAGCTTCACCCGTGACCAGCCCGTGGCCGAGGCCAGCAGCAGAGCCAGCGCAGCACCCACCGCCGGGATGGGCGCCAGCAGGGCCAGGCCGACGTAGGCGGCGACGGCGGAATGCACGGACAGCTTCCACACCAGGTTTGCCGCGAGGCACAGCATCATGCCGATGAAGACGCCTCCGATTTCGCCGAACAGTGCGGCCGGGGCATCGAGCAGCACCAGGAGCAGCGCACCGACGCCCAGCGACACAGCGGAGGCGGCCAGAATCGGTGCCCGCTGCGTCCGCACTCCCACGTGATGGTCGGTCACTCTACCGCGCCGCTTCAGCACCAGGATCCCGGCGAAGGGCAGTCCCACGGTGAACAGCGCTGCCGTGATGCCCTGCAGCCAGGTCACGCCCGGGGTGAGCAGGGGCTGCAGTAGCAGGAGGACGCCCACGAGGACGGTCGGGGCGGTGGTTTCGGTGACAATGCGTGCAAGCCGGGTGGAGGCTGTGGACGTGCGCGATGTTGGCGGCTGCAGGGTTTCGGGCATCCGTCGATTCTATCGGGGGCGGGGTTACCGCCGCCGATGGCATCGCCGAACGGCAGGTCAGGCAGTGGTGCAGGCGAGGGTCGGCCCCCTTGCCTAATGGATTTCGGGTCCGCCTGCTTCGGCCAGCTCCCCGAGGATGCTTATGGTTTCGTCTGCCTCGTCCGGAGCCTCTGGGTCAACGACCACTCCACGTCCGTCGTCCTCCGCCAGATGGGGGTACTTCTCCAGCAGAAAACGCCGCCTGTATGCAGTGTCGGCGGCGTCGACAACCGACTCCAGGGTGGCCCAATTGAACCCTCCCCCAATCACTATTCCTGCAGCCGGCACCACCTTGCCAAGCGACTGCTTGGTGAACCGGACGCCGAACGCCTTCGCGAACTCATGGGAAACCCTAGTGACGATGGATTTATCCAGGACGGACCATGCTTTGCCACGAACGAGTGCCTGGGTTAGCCGGGAAATATCTGACATGGCAGCCGTCTTTGCGCTGGCCGACATTGCGGTGCCAGCATTCACCACCGACATCACGAACAGTTTTTCGCCGGGTTCCTCCGGGTCATACCCGTAGAACAGCGACACATGCCCCACCGAGCGCGATGCCAGTCCCAGAACAACGGCCGCGTCACCGGTCATGGCTCCAGCAACCGCAACACCGGAAGGCGCTGCGCCGGCACCGGCTGAGGCGACAGTGACCAGCGCTCCACCGGAGATGACCAACCCGGCACCCATGCCTGAGACTGCAGCAGCGATCGGATAGTAAAGGTTCAGTCCCCGCCCCCGCACCGCGTCGATCTGCTCGAGGTCAAGGCGGCGCAGGTCCGAAAGCGAGGACACATCGTGCCCACGCTTCTGATGGGCTTCTATTACCCGACGTGGAGATAGCCCCACGCGGGCTGCCCGTGCCAGCATCCGGGTCACAGAGTCAACGGCCGCACCACCCCATTCCGTCATCGCTTCGGGAACGGCCTCAGCAGTTTTGCGGGCTCCGGCACGTATGGCGCTTGCACCCTTGCCCACCATTTCCTGGCCGCGGGAGACGGCCGACTGGGCGCCTGGACGGTCCTCGAGGTATTGTCCTGCACGCTTACCAAGACCGGCAGCACCGTTAGCCACTTGTTCACTGGCTTTTTTCATCGCCCGCGAGATCGGGCGTGGCTTAACATGCTGGATCCGTCGCCAGGCATGGATCTCATAGCTCGAGGGTTTCGTCATGTCGGACACTTTAGCGGCGTACTCCGACACTGCAGAGGATTCGGCGGGGTGGTTTGACCGGAATTTCACTTTCCAGGGCTAGTTGGCCATGTAAGCACGCCGCGTGAGATCCTCTACGACCGACCATGGTGATTCGAGTTCGACTCTTAGTTCCAAGTCCCCCGTTCCGAAATGGCCAATATTGGTCACGTAGCGACTGAATCCTTCACGTAGCTCAACCGAACCCGGATCCAGCTAAGGAAGGGAACCAGGACTCGTTCCCCGACAGCGAGCGCGACAATGGGGCATGAACGAACGCGACGCGCTACTTAGAGCAGTGAAGGTGTTTCACACGTTTGCGTGGGTCACCATTGAAAGCTGCATGCTTCATGTTCTGGTCGCCGGCATCCGGAAGCGGTCTGACCGCAGAGCAGGGATCGCGGCCGCCGTGGTGTCCATGGAGGTTCTGGTCTTCGCCGGCAACGGATTTCACTGCCCGCTTACGGCGGTGGCACGAAATCTCGGAGATAGTTCCGGGTCTGTCACCGACATCTATTTGCCTCAATGGCTGGCCAGAAATCTTCCCGCCATCCACGTCCCGCTAATCATCGTGGCGGTGGTCCTTCACTGGTGGAACATCTCTGCCAGGACAGAAGATTCATAGCGGCGGCAGCAGGTACCCGGGTCGGGCCCAGCAGGTCGTGGAGTTCGACGACGTCGACGCCGCGGCTGGTCATCTTGGCGACGAAGTCCGCGTGGTCGCGCTGGGCGATCCACCCACATGACGTCGTCGAACAGCAGGTCTTCACGGTTGGTCGGCGTGAGCCGTTCGTGGGTCAGACCCGGGGCACAGACCAGAACCTTGCACAGCTTGCCCACTTCCGGGTGCATACCGCAGGACGCGGCACGCCCTCTGCTCAGAGCTCTATCCAGCCCCGGGTCAGGGCGAGCACGCCTGCAACGGCTCCTACCAAAGTAATGAGGAAAAGAATCAGCTCCCCTCCCCGGAAAACGCGCTGCCCTTGTTCACGGCGGGCAATCACGAACAGGACGGTGGCGGGGGCGTAGAAGATCAACGAAAGCAGCACCAGGGGCAGCCCGGCGGCATAGACCAGGAACACTGAATAAATGGTGGCAATGACGGCAATGGCCAGGTCGCCCCGCCGGGTGCGGCTCAGGGCTCCTTCATACGATTCCCCGCTCCAACCGAGCTTGAGAGCGTAGAGGGCCGCGAAAAGGAGGGAAAACAACGTCAGGACCGCGGTCATGTCCAGTGCGAAGTCGAAGGCATCCCCGGAGAAGTAGGTGATGACCATTACCAGCTGGCTGAGCAGGGTGCTCAGCAGCAGGGCGTTGACCGGGACATCGTCCTCGCTGACCCGGGACAGGAACCGCGGCATGTCCTTCTCTCTGGCGGCCACATACAGGACCTCCGCCGCCATCAGGCTCCAAGCCAGGTAAGCCCCCATCACCGAAATGATCAGGCCTGCGCTGACGAACACCAGCCCCCAGGCCCCCACCCCCGCTTCCAGGACGCCCGCCAGGGATGGTTGGCGCAGCTCGGCGAGCTGTTCCATCGGCAGGACGCCGTAGGAGACGATCGTGACCGAGGCAAAGATGGCAAAGACGCTCAGAAATCCGAGGACGGTGGCCCGGCCAACGTCCTCCCGCCGTCGGGCATGGCGCGAATACACGCTGGCACCCTCAACACCGAGGAACACGAACACCGTCACCAGCATCGTGTTGCTGACCTGCTCGAACAGCGGCCCCGTATAGTCCGCCCCGGTAAGGTTTCCCGCGAAGACGGCGGGGTCGAACAGGAAGACAGCAAACAGCACGAAGACCAAAATGGGAACAACCTTGGCGATCGTGACTATCCGGTTAATGGCCGTGGCTTCTTTGATCCCGCGCCTGATCAGGAAGAAGAATCCCCACAGCCCGGCCGAGGACAGCAGGACGGCGAGGAGGGTGTCCCCTGCGCCCAACTGCGGAAACAAGACTCCCAGCGTGGACATGGTGAGCACCCAGTAGGTGACGTTTCCCACGCAGGCACTGGCCCAGTAACCCGCTGCGGAGAAGAACCCCACATAGTTTCCGAAGCCGGCCTTGGCGTAGGCAAAGATCCCCGCATCAAGCGCCGGCTTGCGCATGGACAGCCGCTGGAACACAAAGGCCAGCATCAGCATGCCGGAACCCGCAATCAGCCAGGCGACCAGCGCACCCCACACCCCGGTTTCCTCGGCGAAGCGCTGGGGCAGGGAAAACACCCCGGCCCCGACCATGGACCCGATCACCACAGTGGTGAGGGTCAGCAGGGAGAGTTTGGCTGCTGGGGCTTTGTCCCCTGAAGCAGGCGCATTAGACACGGTTCTTTTCCAATCGGATGTTGCGGCCACTGAGGCAACACCGCTTAGACATCTGTGGAGGGACGGACCGCTTCCTGCGGAGGCTCCTCCGTCAGCGGCTCACCACAATCCTCTCAGAGGGAGACGGCAGGGTCCGAATCGGCGGCCAGCACCCGGAGACGAATGTCGGACGGGTCCCTGCAGTGGAAAGGCATGCACCCGTCAAGGGCGGTGCGTTCGCTGGAGTCCACGTCGAAACCGTGGCCGGGGCCGCGGTCACATGCCAGCCGGCCCCGCGCCGTCGTCGTTAGTCGAGCGGATCCCGGATGATCGGGCAGGTCATGCAGTGCCCGCCGCCGCGGCCACGGCCGAGTTCAGCCCCGACAATGGGGATGACCTCGACGCCGGCGTTCCGCAGCGCCGCGTTGGTCTGGGTGTTGCGGTCATAGGTGAACACCACGCCCGGCTCTAGGGCGACGGCGTTGTTCGCGCTGTCCCACTGCTGCCGTTCGGAGGCGGAGTAGTCGCCGGCGGTCTCCACCAGGCGCAGCTTTCGATAGCCCATGGATTCGGCCACCACGTCTACGAAGCGGCGGTCGCGGTGGTCCCGCACCTCCAGGCCGGGGCTGCGGTCCGAGGGGTGGATGGTGAAGGCGTGGATGCCGTCCACAATGGCCGGATGGATGGTGGCCAGATCCCGGTCCGCGAAGGTGAACACAGTGTCCAGGTGCATCGCGGCCCGCAGCTTGGGCATGCCGGCCACCACGATCCGCTCGGCGGCCTCGGCGGCGAACAGCGACTGCGCGAGCTGCGTGATGGCCTGGCGGGAGGTGCGCTCCCCCATGCCGATCAGCACGGTGCCGTTGCCCACCGGCATCACGTCCCCGCCTTCCAGGTATGCCTGGCCCCAGTCCTGTTCCCCGTCGCCCCACCAGACGGTGGACGCCGCGTACTCCGGATGGAACTTATAGATGGCCTGCATCAGCAGGGTCTCGTCGTGGCGTGCCGGCCAGTACAGCGGGTTCAGCGTCAGCCCGCCGCCGACCCAGCAGGTGGTGTCCCGGGTGTAGAGGGTGTTGGGCAGCGGCGGAAGCAGGTACTCGGGCCGGCCCGAGGATTCCCGGGCCAGGGCGATGTAACCGCTGCGGTAGTCCGCGGGAAGGTCCGACGTCGCGAGCCCGCCGATGAGGTAGCGCGCCAGGTCCGCGCCGGTCAGCGAATCCAGGAACGCCCGGGTGCCGGACACCAGTCCCAGCCCGACGCGGTTGGCCACGATTTTCCGGTCCAGCAGCCAGGTCCGCGCCTCAGGGATGTCCATGGTCTGACCCAGGAGATCGTGCAGTTCCACCACGTCCACGCCGTGGTTTTCCATCTTGGTGACGAAGTCGGCGTGGTCGCGCTGGGCGTTTTCCACCCACATCACGTCGTCGAACAGCAGGTCTTCACGGTTGGTGGGGGTGAGCCGTTCGTGGGCCAGGCCCGGTGCGCAGACCAAGACTTTGCGCAGTTTGCCGACCTCCGAGTGCACCCCGTAGGCGGCGGCGTTCGGGGTGGGGGCGGGGGAAGGCATGGGATGCTCCTTTATCAGCAGGCTTACCAGCATCCTTGCAGACGGAGGGGCGGGGGCCGAATCGGAACTGTTTCGCCACTGCCCATGTAGATTACCCACCAGAGCCGGCACCAGCCGGAACGATAAGGGGGAATCGTGCGCTGCATACCGGAAGAGCCCGACTTTCAGGACGGTCACCTAGCCGAACAGGCGGTCTGGAACGCCCTGCGCGCCCAGCTGCCCGACGACGTCGTACTGGCCCACTCGGTCCAGCTGCGGCACGGCCGCGCCGAACACGAGATCGACATCCTAGTCCTCTGGCCCGGCGTCGGCGTCGCCGTCCTCGAGGTCAAGGGCGGCCGGGTCTCCGTGGACAACGGCCAGTGGTACCAAAGCGACCGGACCGGCAAACGCCGGATGGAAAGCCCCGTCGCCCAGGCCCAGAGCGCGCAGCACGCGTTCAAGGACTGGATCGGCAGCCGCCTCGGCACTCCCCTGACCAGCCGCATCACCTACATGGCGTGCTTCCCCTATTCGGACGTCTCTGCGGACTGGGAGATGGCCGGCACGCCGCGCAGCCTCGTCGTCGACCAGGGGGAGCTGGCAAACAACTGCGCCGCAAAAATCCGGGGCGCTATCCAGACGGAAGGGCAGGGGTCCGTACCGCTCTCCCCCAAGTACCTCGAGCGCATCCTCCCCCATCTCTCTGGCGATCTCACCCCGGCAGACCGTCCGGGTCTGGATGCCGCCGAGCTGGAGGACCATCAGGAACGGCTCACCACCCGGCAGAAGGTCTTGCTGGATTCCACCCGCTCGATCACCAGCGCGCGCTTCGTCGGCGGCGCCGGCAGCGGCAAAACCTGGCTCGCCGTCGAGAAGGCCAAGCGCCTCGCCAAGGACGGCCAGCGCGTCGGGCTGTTCTGCTACAACAAGGGACTCAGCGTGCACCTGCGCCGCGAGGTCGCCGGCTGGAAACAGGCCCCGCCCGTATTCGTGGGCGAGTTCCACGACTACGTGCAGTCCCTGGGCGTGCCCGACGGGTCCGGGCAGGAGTACTTCGAAGAGGAGATGCCTCGGCTGCTCAAGGAGCTCGCAGACCGCCTGCCGGTCGAGGAGAAGCTGGACGCCGTCGTCGTCGACGAGGCCCAGGACTTCGCCCCACTCTGGTGGGAGGCGCTGCTCGCATGTCTGAAGAAGCCCGACGACGGCGGGGTGTACGCGTTCATGGACGAGCGGCAGAACGTCTACGGGCGGTGGGACGCGGCAACCGCGGGAACGGCCGAGGACCCCACCGCCGGGCTCGTCACCCTGCACATCGACGAGAACCTGCGTAACACCAAACGGATCGCACAGACCTTCCGCGGATTCGCCGGCGAACACTTCTCACCCCGAGGCGGGGACGGGCTGCCGGTGCGTCTCGTCGCCTGCCCTACCGAAGATGCGCTGGACGTCGCGAGCGACTGTGTGGACGCACTCATCGACGAGGGCTGGGCTGCCAACCAGATCGCACTGCTCACCACCAACAAGCGCCACCCGATCCACCAGGACTACTTCGACACCCAGCGCATCCCCGAGTACTGGAAGTCCTTCCACGACGACTATGCGGAGTTCTACGGGCACGTCCTGGGGTTCAAGGGGCTGGAGCGCTCGGTGGTGATCCTCTGCGTGAACGGGTTTAAGGACATGGCACGTGCTCCGGAGCAGCTCTACGTGGGGCTGTCTCGGGCGCGGTGCCTGCTGGTGGTGGTGGGCGACCCGGCGCTGATTGCTGAGGCCGGCGGACGGGAGTTGACGCTGGCTTTAAACCGAGCGGCGGTTTGGTCTCCCTAAAATCAGAAAAGGTGACATTTCATCGTAGGATTCCGACATGGCTCTCATACGAAAACTTGAAAAAGGAAACTCTAACGTTAGGCCCCACGATTCCGAAGTGGATGCCACCTACCAGATTCTTCATACACCAAACGGCCAACCGCTCCTACATATCGCTACTTATGGATCGGATTATCGAAAGAGCGAACCAAAGGTAAGCCAAACCGTTCAGCTCGATCAGGCAACGGCCTTGGAGCTAGTGAAGATTATCGAAAGTGTATTCGGCAGGAGTGAGCGTTAGTCCAAAAAGGCGGGAGGGAGCTTTCGGTCCCTCCCGCCCTCGCTGCTATTTACCTAACTCATAAAACGGGGTTCCCCTCACGAACACACCCGGGAAGTCCAAGGATTTATACAGGGCTTCATGGACCTTCAACTTGGTGATCCGATCAGCGGTCTCCTTCGGCATACCGCTAAGCCCAAGCTGCTCCAGCTCCCTGGGCGTCACGTTGGGCACCTTGTGGATAAACCACGTAAGTAGCGGCTCACCGTAGTTCGTATGCGTGTTCTTGAAATGGGAGAGGTATTGGGAAGCAAGGATAACTCCGAAACCGAACTCGCGGCCCTGAAGCATGATGTCCATGAGCACGGGGAAGTCGTACCTCATGATGTTCACCGCTTCATCAACCAGGAGGAATGAGTTCAATCGGCGCAACTGCTCCCCCGACTCTGAGGTGGCATATGGCCACTTTTTGCTCTGCAGCTTGTAGTCGTAGTACATGTTCAGGAAGAGCACGACAAGGGCATTCTTCGCGTTCTGATCCGCGCCCAGATCACTGAGCGCGACTACGAGGACAGTGTCCTCCAGCAGGTCACCAAAGGGGACCAGATGGTCCGGATCATCGCTGAATATCTCTCCCAGAACAAACGTGCTCAACATACTGGTTACAGAATCGGCAGTGCCGGTTACTTCCCGGTATTCCTCGAGGATTTGGGAAAGCCTAGGCGGCCGCCCATTCTGGTCTTCGTAGAGCTTGGTAATTACGGTAACCAGCCGCTCACGCTGGACCGGTCCTACTCCGGAATAGATTTTCGCCAAGATGTCGGTGAAGGCGGTTGCCCGCTGGTACGCCGCCAACTTTGTGTAGCCATTGGGCAGCGCAAAGATGTTGAGCGGTATACCCTGCGGGCGCAGAACCCGGCCACCAACTGCGGACAGGAACTCTTCGTCCTGGAAATCCCGCTTGTAGTCGAAGACCAGCGTAGAGACCGGCGTCTCCTGGGCCTCAGCTGCCTGGGACCGCAGCTGGGTGATGAGGGCCTTGAGCAGCTGGGTCTTACCAGTTCCCAAATCGCCAACTACGCCAACGTTCATTTGGTTCAGGGCAGTGTTACCCGGCCAGAAGACAGCTTCCTTGTCGCCAATCGAGTTGAGCACCCGACCGACCGGGAACATTACTCCTTCCCCGCGGATGCCTTCCTTGAAAGGTTCATCAACTTCCGCTTCGGACATCGGATCAACGGGTTCGGGCATCGGATCAAATGGCTCCGGTGTTGGCTCGACCGCCGGCGGGGTTTCCTCCCGAGGGGCCAGATCCGCATCATCCTCTATGGCAGTGCCAGATTTATCCGAAGCGTCAGGCACCTCCTTGGACCGTCTAGCCCCAGTCCCAATACCCGGTTCCGGGATCGGAACCAAAGCCGGAGTCGGAGTCGGAGTCGGTCGAGACTGTGTTTCTTCGGCGTCGGCATCCTGTGTTGTAGACCATTTCAGCAAGCTGGCCCACTCGTCGTTCATGGCACCCTGTCCGTCTTCGACCTGGCTTAGGGCCACTCCTGCGTTAGCGACCAGTACACCGTATTCGCCAAACCCGGTTGCCCGGTCGGTGAAGGTTGCGAAGCCCTTCCCCGCTTGGGTTTCCGCATCATGAAGGAAATAGGTGATAAGTGGTTTACCCAGCTGGATGCCCATCTCGCCAAGCGCCACGCTCTGAAGCCTGTCGGCAAGGGCGTCCGGGTTAGCGCTTCGGCGCGGAGTAAGGCGGACACCGGTCTCGACCAGCGTGGCCATGGCGTTAGCCCATAGCTCGCGGTCCGCGCTCGGCTCGGCGTCCCGGAGTTCATCCCATCTGGACTTCACCTTGGAAAGGAGCTCCATCGTGGACGCCAACTGCTCGACCGCCTCGTTCAAAGTTGAGTGTCCCGCCACGGGCAGTGTCTTGCTACCCCCATTGGATTTGAGGCCATAGAACTTGATCTCGATGGGGGTCAACGTCAGGCCCGTATCGTCCAGGCTGAGTACCAGGAGATCCGCGCGCCGGGATGAGCTTTCCTTTGCCCCTTCTCCTGAGAGCGCCCGCAGGAAGGTATCACAGGCATCGATCGGGAGTACGAACTGTTCGGTTTCGTTCGGGGTTGCCGAATCCATGAGTGCAAAAGCCAAGTAGAAACCGAGCGCGCCGGACGCATGGGTGCCGCCCATGGACAACAGCGAGGACAGCCCGACTCCACGCGAGCCGAGCTTTCCCAATAACTCGTCGACGGCGTTCTCGGAGGGTTCGGTGCCGAGCGCTTTTGCGAGGAGGGAACGGATCTGGTCACGGAATCCCTGAGGAACACGTGTGACGGAAACAAATGGCCTGCGCTCCAACGCTGGCACATCCCGTGACTTTTCCAAGAACGGCGGGCGCCATTCCCAAAGCATTTGGGCGCTTCCACTGGAGGTCTTGATGAGTTCGGCCATCGCACTGGGGTTCATGAGCGCTTCGCCGGACACCGTCCAGTCCGCCGACTCGTCGACTAGCAACGCATTGAAAAGTTTCGACATGACCTTGGGTTGGACCGAGGCGCCCTCGAGAGCCATGAGCGCGCGGGTGAACGGCTCCCATCCCGTTCCGGTCCTGAGCGCAGGGTGTGATTCAGTCTTCTTCGCACCCATAGAAGGTGGAAGGTATGCCTCCAGCCTGCGCAGGGGGGTTCTTCCCATAACCCCATAGTTGCCTTGGCCACCGACACCTACTTCCAGTCGGACGCCACTATCTTGGAGGATGCGTATATTGCATGCCTTGGATGTACCGTTTGACGGCTGATACCGCGACCAGGTGAGGGGAACTCCCCCGGATTCCCGGACCAGCCTGGTCACAGCTTCCCTTGGCGCCTCTCCTCCACGGTTCAACGAATCCCAGATACGCGCTCCGCCACTCAGCTGAAGCGAGGCCTTGCCTGACCATTCCTTGACTGTAGATAGCACGGCGTCGTCGACTTCGCTAAGTCGAGACGTCGGCGCTAAGGCGGCGAGATCGACCGTCAAAGTGGAAACGTGGGGATTCATTTTCCGATAGTTCCTGAGCGCCGCCGCTGCCGCAGTAGCGTTGAGACCGCTTGCGGCATTGCCCGGTGCGGGGTAGGAACCGAGCTTTCGTGGTGCGACCAGCGGTTCTGGACCGTCCACCGATGCCGCGACCAGCATCGACCAACCAAGGAAAACCTGACCGCTTCCGCTGTCGGTAGGGACTGCGATCATTTTCCCGTTGCCGCTATTCCTCGGCCCGATGAGGGGGATATTCCAGCCTTCTACTGTCCCCGCAAGTTCTTCAGCCTTAGACGCGTGCCACAACGTGCTTTCTACTCCGGCCACCCATGCCAGGCGGACGGGATGGAGTGGGCTCAGGAGAATGGATTGGCAACCAATCCCACCTTCCGTCTTCCAAGCGGAAATGCTAAACGGATAGGTGGCCCAGAAAATTGCCTCCGCATCCCCACTCTGCCGAGCGAACTCTACCAAAGCTCCATACGCGTCTAGATAACGCCGCAGCGCGGCTTTACCCTCGACACTTTCCCACAGGTGCCGCCATGATGAGCGCGAGGGCCAGGCCCGGAACTCCACGCCCTCCGCTGTCCGGCTTCGTGTCGCTTTTCCTACCTCTAGCTTCTTGAAGGCTTCACGCAACTCATCCGCTTCGGCGGATTGGGCAATGTCGGCCGGAACGGAAAAATCGGAAATCTTGGGCCATAGGGCTCCAAGTTTGTTTTCCATAAGCAGGCCATGGACAGGAGAAAGGTCTTCGAAACCTGCTTCCCGGTCGATAGGAATGGCGACATGGCCCATGGTCTGCAAGAGCATGTCCGCATTCTCATCGTCCAGTGCTTCGGAGAGGAAGGACTCATACGCGCCACGGATCGATTTCTGCGTGTCGTGATCCGCGCTGACTGGTCCAACCACTTGATTCTGGACTGCGGCCACCACCGGCGACTGGAAAGCAGTCTTTGGCTGTGCGGTTGTTAGGTTGAAGGACTGATCGCCGATCAAGACCGTTGCGGCATTCCCCATCGGAAGCATGGACCACCACGCATTGGTCCGGCCGTCGAGAGGAGCGGCTTCTTTTCCCTCGACAAGGACCTCCGATGTCTGGCTGTCCCACATAACCGCGAGATGTGGGTTTCTGATGTCCTGCAGCTCTGCGGAATAAGGCACGTCGACAGGAGATAGGCTCCCGGAGTCGCCGTACTTCTCCGGGCCCAGGTGGGCGATTTTGCCGGCGCCTGCCTTCCCCTTGTCAGGCCAGTAAATCAGCCCTGGTCCGTCGGGTCCTTTGAGGATGACGGTGCACGTAGCAGAGTCATCGACCCTTCCGGCCAGTGGATCCTGCGCACCGAGCTCCAGACCGACGGCAAGGGGCTTGGGAACGTGGGTGAAGGGCTCCTTGCCAAGGGAGCGGATCAGGTTGCCGACGAACCACAGGTCTCCCTCGGGATCCAGTTCAAGGAATCCCTCCCAACGTGTCTTCGGTGCCCGGACTGTTGGCTGGAGGCGGCTACCGTCCACCTCATCGACGGCGGTCAGGGTGGGGATCAAGATACGAACGGTTTCTGATATCAGCTGGAGGTTGCCCTGCTCTCCGGATACCGAGCTGTCGAGGAGGAAGGGGGCCGTGCCGCCGGCGGGGATTTCGCGGTCGTGCCCGTCTTCAGAAAGGAGGGTCAGTTGCCCCTTCTTCTTTTTCGTGTTCTGGGGGTCGACGAATTGCCCTTCGGTCAAGCCTGCCAGGGCCTGGACGGACTGAATGTTGTTGCCGTGGCGGATCAGCGCTGAGAGCGTGTTCTCTTCCGCGGCTAGCGTCTGGTCGAAACCAGCCCAGTCCATCCCGCCTAATGGATGCGTCTCCCCTGCTGTCTCCGGGTGGAAATCGAGCTGCTTCACCGTCATTTGGACCTGGTCTTCGTCGGACCACCACTGTTCCAATGCATCAACGAGAACCCCGTGCTTGCTGATCAGTCCGGAGGTCTTCGCGGCCTTGGGCAGGCCAAACGCTGCATAGGTGTAACGATCAAAGACTTCGTCCAGAACCAGCTCTGGTTCGTGCGTGGCGGAGTGGTTGAGGATTGAGTGTAAACGATCGAATCCGTCCGAAGCATTCTCAAGCCACAGGGCATTCCATGCCTTGGAACCTTGCCGAAGGTTCTCTTGGATACGGCGGAGATCATTCAGGCAGGAAGCCAACCGTTGTACGGCAGCATCCCTGTTCCAGTACGTGGCATCGAGCTTTCCTGCGTCGGAAAGCATCAGGTGCACCGCTTCGGAGGCAATGGCAGAGAGTGATACCCGATCAGCCGGTGCGATCGGGAAATCCTGTCCAAGCACCTCGCGGAACGCCTGGATAAATGAGGCAAGGTCCGGGTGGCGCCCAACTACGACAGCGAGGCGGGATCCTTGCCGGTATTGGATGGCGGACTGGGACGTGAGCTTCAGGCATTCAGGATCGGAAAGGTTCTCCGTTCCCGCGGTGACGAGGATCGCGTAGGGCGGGGTGGTGGGCCGGGCACGGTTTGCTGCACGAACAATGTCTTCGCCCATGCGTTCGCTTACGCCGTGCGGAAGGTAAGCAGCAGTCAACGCGTCCTCATTGGCTAGGAGCCGCCCGAGCACACGTCCGAATATTCGAGCTGATTCCGTCATTTTGTTCCCCCTGAGAAAGCGCTTTGTACAATAACTGCCTGATCCGCATCCGCGCTCCCGCGCGCCAGTCCGGCCCTCTCGAGGAGGGCGACCAGATCGTTGAGTTCTGGTTGCATACCTAGATCCGCGAGCGAGTCCATCACGTCCCGTACATTGGACTCCTGTCCCGGTGTACCGCAAGCCAAGCTCGCAACGACAGCGATCCACTCGGTTCCAGGATCAACCGTTATATATCGGCCGTTGGACCTGAGGAGGCCGTAGTAGTCTGCGGAGGGCCCGGTGGCATCGCGAGTCAGCAGTGCATACTTCACTGCTTCCCAGGCGTTGTTGGCGCCCTTCTCCTTGCTGCCCAAGGCCACCGTCAGGTCGGAACGCAGCTCGCCGTTTGATCCAAGGCGTTCCCACCCCTGCGCGAGGTTTTCGCTATCCGGATAGTCCCTAAGCTCGTCGGCCAAGAGCCTGCGGATTTTGTCTCCGCGATGGATTCGCCAGCTCAGCACGGGCGCCACGTCCCGAACTGACGTCATGGAGCGTGAGGATTTCCATGGCAGGACTTCCCCAACTTCGGAAGCAAGCCATTCCACGAGGTCCTGGCCCTTGGCAGGACCTTCGCCCCTCAGGAGCTTTCGGGCAATGGTTTCGTACCAGGCAGCTTCCCACAGGAACCCCATCCCCAGCCCCAGTCGAAGAATCGTCGTCGCCCAGTCGACCCAGACCCGGGCGGGCAGGGCCTCAACCCAGAGACGGGACGTAAGAGTGTCCCAAGAGCGTGATAACCATGAAAAGGGTGTGTGGGCTAGGACGCTACTGCCGGTTAGTCGGACAACAGTCTTGTCCTGTGAATCTTCACCGGCATTCGTGCGTTCGTTCCCCAGCAGCGAGCCGTCCACAGCCACGTCCAGTGCCCGAAGCAGACTGTCCAATTCCAATCGTGTTGCGGTTGCATGGAGCCACTGGGCGGTCATGCTCCCGCGGGCCGACTCCGCTCCGCCACCCAGTCGGTACATCGTTTCCATGATCTCGGCGAGGTCGGGCGGATTCTTTGAACCTTGGAGTCCGCGCATGTTCTGCAGCAAAGCCAGTCCCGGCGTTATCGGGGTGGCAGGCTGCTTCCCGCTTTTTTCCGCTCGCACGCCCACCACGCTGTTCAGCACCGCTCGGGCGAGGATGTCCGGGGGGACCTGCGACTTGATTCCGGAGTCCTTAAGCGCCTCGCCGAACTTCGCCAGGCTGTCGCTGCTGTCCGGCTCCGTCGCCCGGAGCTTGAAGGTCTTGGGTTGCTTGTTACCCAAATCTGCCCGGTAGACGAGGCCGATGGGTTCGCCCTCGAGCTCCACGTCGTACGCCCTCCACGCAAGTGCAGAGATCAGGGCCTCGGGAACGGCAACGTATTGCGGCCGTGGAAGGGGAAGAATCATCTTCTGTTGGATCGACATATTCTTCTAGCCCCTCACACTAAGGTTTGATTCTTTATCGTTGGTGACCACGCTGTAGTGCGCACCAGCCAGTTGGGCCGGCACCAATCTGGCTGCGCGGAATCGTTCCAGACGTGGAGAAGTAGCGTCGGTCAATTCCGTCACCCCCGCATATCCATCGTTGGAAGCCAGCGCTTCCCGAATGAGAGAAAAGTCCATCGAAATAGAAGCAACGCGTTGTGCATGCTCGGACAGGTGTAGGACGACCGAGTCGGACGCGGCCTCGGTTGCCATCGCGATGTCCCCGAGCTTGAGTGCGAGCTTGGGTTGGACCTGTGTCCCTCGGATGGGGTTGGTTCGGCTGTCGAAAACCGGAATCATTGATGACGCTCCATACTCTCCGGGGCGGCTGGAAGGTCGGAGCAAGGTTCGGAGCCGGGCGTCGAGCTGGTCCGGCACTACCGGCGCCTGATCCCACGTCTGCGTCCACAGGACGACTTCGGCCCGGAAAGCGGGGATTCCGTTAGCAACCGCATATAAGCGAGTGAGATAATCCCCGTACCAGGAAATAGCGTCGTACCGTGCGGCATCCGAGACTGTCGGCTCGCCTACCAACGCCACGAAGCTGGCGTCAAGGGCCCGGTCAAAGCTTGTGATGGCCGCACGGAAGCAGTCTCCATTCGGGAGCGTTGATTCCAGGCTGGCTATCGGGGAACCCTCCGTCATATAGCCGGTAAAGGCGTCAGAAACCGGAGTCGCCCAGCCGGTATCCCAAGACCCGTCGAAGTACCCGGGGCGAGCGTCCTTTGTGGGGTCGACGATGTGTGTGAGACGCGTGATGGGATTTGACAACGGCTCATACGGCTCTCGAGCGCCGAAGATCGACTGGGTGTACCTGAGTTCTGCCAGACGCCTATACGAGGTGAACTGCGATTGCGCATCGGCGGTGGCATCCGGCTGGTTTTCCCTCAAGAATGATGGTAATTCGTCCGGGGATATCCTGCTCGGCAGTTCGCCAATGAAGCTTCGAGTGATAGCGCCCCACAATTCCCTGAAGGTCATCCGCTGGGTAGAGGCAATCTCGGCACTTCGCAGGATAGACATCAGATTCGTCCGGAGCCGCGGTTTGCCTAGGGCCTCAATGTTTGCGGCAATAGGGTCTACCAGACCTGTATCGACACTGTGTTCTTTTGCCTGCTGCAGAATGCCAGCCACTGCCGAGAATAGAATTCCAGCCGGCGTTTCCCGTGGTTTTGCGGCCCGCTCGAGGTAATCCTGAACGGCGTATCCCTTTGCCTGAATTCGAGGAGTGGAAGTCTCACCCGGGGTTATTTGCACTTCCGGGCTGGCTTCCATCATGGAACAGGTATCCAAATAGACGGCCAGGATCTCCGCTCTTGGGGTACCGCCTTCTGTAAGGGTGCCGGCCTTCAGATAGTCCTTCCCAATATTAGGGGAAATCCTCCACAGTCCTTCCGGATATTTTCCGGTGTGCAGCCATGCCAAGAGGCATGCCCCTGCTTCGGAATCCGCTGACTCCGTGAGTCGCCCGGTCGATTCTTCGACAAGGATGCCCCGGTTTACGCAAGCGAGGAGGTTTGCGCCTTCCCGCGCAGCATTCGAGGCATCGGCGACAAGCGAACCGTGTTCCTGTCCATGATTCCGGATGGTTGCATCATTGATCACGACCAGCCGGCTGTTACGGGAAGGGCCGACTGCGTACTCGTAAGTCCTGTGGGCGAGGCCGTCGTTTCGGGCGTTGGACTCCTGCCAAGCCGATACCACCGCCGCTGCCGCATGGGACTTCCCTGCGCCGGGTCCTCCGATGAGGAAGAGCATCCGGGGAAGACCACCGTTTCGGAGCCCGTCACTGAACCACTCTGTTGCCTCATCGACTCCTGCCGCCCGGGGTGCGGTAGGCCAGAAGGAATCAACGGAATCCGAAGGCCGCGCAGCGACGTCGGATCCTCCCGTCGACCTACTCCAAAGTTCTCGGAGCGCACCCCAGTAATCCACTGAATCCTGCATATTTCCCCCACTTTTTGCTGCATCTGTGGCAGTCTCGATTTCCAAAGAACCACGCGACACGTTTATCAGGACTAAACGGCCGGCATCCACGATGCTCGCAATCACCTCGCCACCTTCGCAATGCGAACTAAGTCCGGTGACCCACAGGCGAGTATCGCCCCTCGTGGCCGACCGGTAGAAGTTTGCCTTGGTCTCGATCAGCTCGGCAGTAGGGTCGAGAAGCGTGGCAGGCACCGATACCTTGTATTCAGGACCGTTTAGCTGCTTGCCGTAATTATGGATGCCGTGTCGATGTAGGAATCCACGGTACTCCCACGTGGCATCGAGGATGGACTTTTCAAGGCCCGTCTTCGTTGGAGACAAGAGTGCATATTCGAGACCTAGTTCATCGAGACTGGCGAGGTTGGCACGCTCCACCTCGGTAAAATCCCCCATTGGTGCCATTAAGCAATAACCTCCGCTATTTTTCGTCCGACCGCATTAGACAACCACGGCGAGACTGCATTTCCAACCTGCGAATACTGGGGCACTTCCACACGCCGTCGTTGCGCACCGGTCGTTTCCTTTCCGAGGAACTCAAAGGTATCGGGGAAACCCTGGAAACGAGCAAGCTCGCGTACCGTGAAGATCCGAGGCTTCTCCGGGTGGACGTAGTCGTCCGGGAGGGTAACCACCGTCCTCGCCGGCATGTCCCACCCGAGGACCTTCTGTGAGTGTTTCCTCGTGCCAAGCTCCATAACGAGGTCCACGAGTTCTTCCAGGTTGTTTGCGAGCCGTGTGCCGTCCGGGGACTGCGCCGGCATTGTCGCTCCTGCTAGCTGGGTCTTCGCGTACAGCTGTGCATCAGAGAACGGGAGTGACGCCACCTTGGAGACAACCTTTTGGTCCAGGCCCTCTGCGCTGAGGTACTGGTAGAGGCGGAAACGCTGCATGGTCTTGGGCGCGTGCTTCCGAGCGACGTGGTTCAGCACCCGGCCACTTCGAGGCAACCTGCAGATGTCCTCTTTGTGCTTGAGGTCGGCCAGGTATTCATTGTTTCCGCGATCTGCTTCGCCGTCGTTGAGATCGGTGACCGCATGGCGGACAGTGCGTAGGGATGTACGGGTGACTGTCGGTTGCGGAGCGAGGGGAGGCACCGTCCCTACCTCATCGGCGAACCCAGACCGCCAAAGGGCGCCCTCAGTTTCGATTCCCTTTGCAGCCGCGATGTCCGCACGAAGGCCGATAATCATAAGCCGGGGTCTGTGCTGGGGTGCGCCGTAGTGCATAGCGTTGACATGCACTCCCTGGACTTCGTATCCGGGTGATGTTTCCCGGAGGGCCTGCTGCAACTGCACGAATGACGATTCAAGATCTTCAGAGAATCGCTGGTTCATACCCACGACATTCTCGATAACGACAGCTTTTGGCTGGACCTTTTCGACGAATTGGAGGTATTCCCAGGGCAGCTTGTTCCTTGCGTCTTCCGGGTTACGACGACCAGCGAGCGAGAAACCCTGGCAGGGAGGCCCGCCCACCACCAGATCGATCCCCTCGGCTGCTATCTCGTTCATGACCTCTTCGTCGCTGAGGAGGGCAGAAAGCTCACGCACTACTACACGTGCTTCGGCCTGTTCCTTAACAGGTGAGTTGACATGGCGCATCCAGACCGAAATGTCTGAGGCATCGCCCACCAGATTGTGGTAGAAGGTGCGGGCAGCCATATCGGATTTTTCGACGGCCAGTACCAGCTCGCCGCCCGCCTGTTCGATACCGAGGGACAGGCCGCCGCAGCCGGCAAAAAGGTCAATATATTTCATCACCGTCCCATTCTGCCGTACGGCACGGACAGAAGTCCAGGACGGGCCCCAGCCTGGACGCCAGACGCTCCTTAGCCGGCGCTCCCGTGTGCTTTGGCTGGTCCACCGAGATACTCCGTCACCGCGGCTGGAACTCCCTGCGACGCCTTGATGTCGCACTCCCACACCACGAGGCTTTCCCATCCCAAAAGGTCCAGTTGGGCTAGCTGCTGCTCGTCCCTGGCCTGGTTTTTCGCCCGCTTATCCCGCCAGAATTCGGTGTTGGTCTTGGGCAGGCGCGATCCCACTGGACAGTCATGGCCATGCCAGAAGCACCCATTTACGAAGACGACTTTCTTGCGGCTGGGAAACACGAGATCTGGTTTTCCCGGCAACTTCCGCTCGTGTAGCCGGTACCGGTATCCCAGGGCGTGAAGACCTTTACGCAGGAGTAGCTCGGGTTTGGTGTTCTTTGACTTGATTTTGGCCATATGGGCGCTGCGTTGCCCTGGATCCATGAAGTCTGCCACAACCCCATTCTAGGAAACCGGCGCTTTCGGCAGAACGAAAATGTCCGTGGTGAAGATTACAGTTGGGCTCAGATGTTTCTAGGGGGAATCATGTTTAACGGTCAGGCGCGGGTTGGGGAAGACACTCGCGGTTCAGCGACAGGTGGTTTGGTACGGTCATCACCGGGCAACGTACACGGCGGGCCTTATCGGCACGAGCTTCCTGCCTCAGTCGACTACCCGGGCCTGTATGTCTGGCAGCAGGAGGCGGTCGATGCCTGGAGAAGCCAGGCGCGCCGAGGCGTAGTCGAAGCGGTAACGGGCGCGGGCAAGACCCGGGTGGGTGTCGCAGCTGCCTCTGATGCCCTGCGGAAGGGCTTCAAGGTGCTTGTGCTCGTGCCCACGACTGAACTCCAGAACCAATGGGTCCGGACCTTGAAAAAGACCCTTCCGCACGTCAAGCAGGGCACCCTCGGGAACGGGCGGCAAGACTCTCTGGCAACGGTTGACGTTCTGGTGGCCATTGTCCATTCAGCTGCGACAAGGGAGCTCCTCGCCAGACACAAAGCGGGGCTCCTCATCGCCGACGAGTGCCATCGCTATGCATCGCCGATGTTCGAGAATGCACTGCAGGACGGGTTCGACTGGCGTCTGGGACTCACAGCCACATACGAACGTACGGACGGAGCCCATATCGACCGGCTCGATCCGTACTTCGGCGGAGTGATCTACTCCCTCTGGTACGACCGTGCCCTGCGTGATGAGGTGATTTCTCCCTTCATTGTTGCTCTGGTGGGCGTGGACCTGGCACCTGCTGAAATGGCCGAGTACCAAAAGCACACGGAAGTGATGAACGACGCCGGCCGGTGGTTGGAGCGGTATGAAGGCATTCCACGTCGTCGTTTCGCGGAGTTCATAGCCGCGGTTGGCAGGCTCGCCGAATCAAAGGACGTGGGATTGGCTCCCACGTTGGCCCGCAAGTACATGAAGGCGATGTCGGCCCGGCTCGCGCTCCTCGCGGAAACCGAAGCCAAGAACGCAGCGATGTCCCATCTGCGGGAAACCGCCGCAGCTTCCAAGGGAACGCTCATCTTCACCCAGACGCAGGCCTCCGCCCGCGCAGCGCAATCCATCTTCGATGGAACCGATTGCCGTGCATCCGCCCTCTACAGCGGAATGGACAAGGCAGAGCGGGCTTTGAACATGGAGGAATTCCGCACCGGCATTTCCCAAGTGCTTGCAGCTCCTCGAATACTGGATGAAGGTATCGACGTCCCCGAAGCGGACCTGGGGATCATCGTCGCTGCCAACCGCAGCCAGCGACAGATGGTCCAGCGTCTGGGACGCATCATTCGAAAAAAGGTCGATGGACGCCATGGTCGCCTTGTCGTCTTGTACGCAAACCACACCGTCGAGGACCCCACCATCCGCGGGGATGAGCACCTTGGCCGCATCCTTCCCCACGCAAAGGACCTCGAGTACTTCGACATCTCACGAGATCTGGACCGGCTCATTGCATTCCTCGCATATCCCCTTTCCGATTCGCCTTCCGTCGATCCGGATCCCGACGGTGCGGCCTCTGTCGGTCCGTCAGGCAGTCAGGGCCTTCAAGATGACCTAGGAGATTCGGGATTCCAGCCGGAGGTGCTGGAACCGACGGTCATCGACTTGGATGAACAAACCTCGGACGTAGATGCCGATCCGGTCCGCGACTATTTGCGGCAAATCGGGAGAACTCCCCTCCTGACGGAGAGCCAAGAGGTCGACCTAGCTCTGCGGATTGAGGCCGGCCTGTACGCCGAAGAGAAGGTCGCAGCGGATCCCGACATGGATCCCAAGCTCAAGCGCGAGCTGCAGTGGGTCTCCCACGACGGCAGGCGCGCCAAGAACCACCTGCTCGAAGCCAACCTGCGCCTCGTTGTCTCGCTGGCCAAGCGCTACACCGGCCGCGGCATGCTCTTCCTGGACCTGATCCAGGAAGGCAACCTGGGCCTGATTCGCGCGGCCGAGAAGTTCGACTACACCAAGGGCTTCAAGTTCTCCACGTACGCCACGTGGTGGATCCGCCAGGCCATCACCCGTGCCATGGCAGACCAGGCCCGCACCATCCGCATCCCGGTGCACATGGTCGAAGTCATCAACAAAATCCGGAGCGTGGAACGCGAGCTGGCGGTAGAACTCATGCGCGATCCTTCGGCCGAAGAAGTGGCGCTGAAAGTCGACATGACGCCGGAGAAGGTCACAGAAGCACGGCGCTACGATCGCACCCCCATCTCACTCGATCTCCACGTTCCGGAGCTGACCGAAGACGGGGAATCGCTTCAAGATGTCATCTATGACCCTGCGGAACCCGAACCGATAGACCTTGTCATCTTTTCGCTCTTGCAGGAACAGCTGCACTCCGTACTGGACACTTTGTCGGAACGAGAAGCTGGAATAATCGCCATGCGATTCGGCCTTACGGACGGGGAGCCGAAGACCCTGGACGAAATCGGCAAGGTTTACGGGGTTACCCGAGAGCGGATTCGCCAGATCGAAAAGCTAACGCTAAGCAAGTTGCGTCACCGTTCTCGTTCACAGGTTCTCTACGATTACTACGATGGCCACCCGCCGCAGGCGTCCACCGTGGCGCCGGGTCCGGCCGCGGCCAAGCCAGAGCTACAGGAAGCCAAGACCACATCGGATTCACAGGCCAAACAGCATCAGCAGAAGGCCGTCGACTCGGATTTCACGATCGGCCAACAAGTAACCATCCTTGAAGGTCCCTTCAAAACCCTGGAGGCAAGGCTTGTCGAGATCAAACCCGACTCCGACCAGCTACTGGTCATGGTGACCATCTTCGAGCGAGAGATCCCTGTCACGCTTGGCTTCCATCAGGTCTCGAAGATCAAAGAGTCCCTTGGAACCCTGTTCTAGTTCCAGCTAAGGCGCTGGAACTAGAACAGGGCCCTTCGAGCCCCTACGCTGGTGGGCCAGCGGTTTCGCCCCTCACGCACCGCCGCGGCTGCCCGGCAGCAGTAGGCCGTTGCCCGTGATCCCCAGTTTTCTGGAATCAAGGGCGGCGATCAGCGCCTCGTCCAAACGCTGGCCGATGCCTTCGGTCACCCGCTTGCCTCCAAAGACCCTGACGGCCTGCCGCTTAAGCTCCTCCGGGGCCAGTCCGGCGGCATCCCGGCAGAGCTCAGCCATCGCATTGCCGATTTCCACCAGACTGACGTGCTCTATTTTCCGCGGCTCAAATTCGTCGGCTTCCCGGTACGCTACCCACGTTGTCGGATCCAACGATGTAGGCCAGACGAACTCGTCCCGATCCACACGGAACTTTTTACGGTCGATCAGCTTCAGGACGGAAGCTGCCCGCTGGCCGCTCACCTTGTTCAAGTCGAACTCGGCGCAGACCAGCTTCGCCAGCCGCACCGTATGAACGGGCCCCTCGGCTTCGACAATCGCCTCGAGCACGGCACGTACGGTTTCGCGGGCGCGGGGAGATGAGCCGAGGTTGTCCAGGTATTCGATGCCGCCGGTTCCCCGGTAGGACCACGGGACGTACGGCTGAGCGTTCGACACCGGAGCAGCCGGAGGAATCGGGACAGCCTTGACCACAGCGGGCTCGGGACGTGCCACGGGAACCGGCGCAACGACCGGCTCTTGCACCTCAATCTCGGGCTCCGCCAACAGGTCTTCGCGCCGGATTTCCTTCTCCAACCGGTCCAGCACCGCTGCCGAATCGGACAGCCACTCGGGCAGCCACACCCGCTGGACCGACGGCCACCGCAGCATCCGTGAAAGCACATCGGTGGGCAGCCCGTCCCGGTCCCCCACGGTCCCACGGGAGGCCCACACGGGCGAGTCCAAAAGGACCGCAATCAACGGACGCTCGGGCTCCTCGGGCAGCGCCACGCTGAGGTCCACCTTGAAGTCCGACAGTCCGACGTCGGTGGAGACCACCAGCCCGCGCTCACGCAGGGCATCGGCGATCTGTTCCCGGTGACGGTCCACGGCGGGCTTCCGCCGGCCGTCGGACGGCAGGGCGTCGGTACCACTGGCAGCGAGATCCAGGTAGCTGCGCAGGTGCTTGATACCCAGCGACGAGGTCTCCTCCGCCCGCAAATCGGACGGATCGAAGCTGGAGAACACGATGACCTGCCGCCGGGCACGCGTGACCGCTACGTTGAGCCTGCGTTCGCCGCCGCTGCGGTTCAGCGGACCGAAGTTCAGCGGCAGGTAGCCCCTCTCGTTTTTCGAGAAGCCGGTGGAGAACAGGATGGTGTCCCGCTCGTCGCCCTGAACGTTTTCCAGGTTCTTCACGAAGAGCCCGTCCGCCGCATCCAGTGCTTCGGCAATCCGGGGGTCGTCGGCGTCGCGCAGCAGCGACTCGATGTAGGCGCGTTGCTGCAGGTTGAAGGTCACCACGCCCACCGAGGGATACATCTGCGGCGAGGCGAGGAAGCGGCGGCGGATCTCCGCCACCACTGCTTCCGCCTCCACCGGGTTGGTCCGGAGCAGCTTGCCTCTGCCAGTGCGGTTGAAGTGCCCGCCGGTTACGCGGATGAAATTCACGCCGTACCCGTTCACGTCCGCACTGGCACTGCCGTGCACGGGTGCCGGGAAGGAGGAGAGCTTGCTGTCGTAGTACTGCTGGTTACTGAAGGCGATCAGCGATTCATCTTGGCTGCGGTAGTGCCAGGTCAGCCACTGCCTGGGTACCCGTGCCGATACGCATTCGGAGAGGATCGATTCCTCATCCGCCACCGTGTCCGCTGCGTCATCCTCTTCGTCGTCCCGGTCCAGACTGGTTTCGGCGAAGGAAGTGGGCGGCATCTGCTTGCTGTCGCCGACGACGACGACGGAACGTCCGCGGCCCATCGCACCAACGGCGTCGGCCACCCGAATCTGGGAAGCCTCGTCGAAAACCACCAGATCGAACAGGTCTGACCGTGCAGGGAAGAAGCGCGCCACGGAGTCGGGACTGACCAGAACGCACGGCGTGATGCGAGTAATCAGCTCACCGAAATTCTCCAGCAGGGGACGGACCTTCATCCCGCGCTTCGAGCCCAGCTGGCGGTGCAGCTTGCCCATCTGTCCTGCTTCAGACCGCGGATTGAAGCTGCGCTGCGCTAACACTTCCGCGGGCACAGCGGCCTTCAGCTGTTGGCGGATGGCAGCGGAGCGGGTGATGAAACGGTCAATCATCTTTTCGTGGCTGCGTGCCTCGAACCGGTCCAACCCCGTCGCCGCCGAACGCTCGTTTTGGGCGGCTAGGGCAAGGCCGCGTTCGAACGCACCGACCGCGTCGTCGGCAGGAATGCTCCCGGACTTGAGCTGCTCACGGGCGGCCCCCAGACCGGCACCGCTCAATGGCTCGAGTGCCTCGATGAAGTCCAGCCAGCGAGCAAGCGACGGCAGTCCGGGACGTTCGACGTCGCGGCCGCGACTGGTTTGGTTCCAACGGTCCAGCAAGGTGGAGCCGTCCAGCCAGATTTCGAGATCCCTCGGACCCACCCCGGCAGCATTGAACAGGTCAGCTGCAGCCTGCGCGAGGTCGGCGGCGGTCTTCCCCAGACTTTCCGGTACCTGCCCTGCCTTACGCAGGTAGGCGCGGACTACCTGCAGGAACGTCTGCTCGCCCGGCCTGCCGGTGACCTTGACAAGGTCCGACGCCCAACGGAGCCAGTGCACCCAATTGTTCAGCATCTGCAAGCCAGCGGCGGTCAGCGGGTTCCAGGACTCCGGCAACCGAACGCCCGGTACCGAAGCCGCCTGACCGGCCAGACCGCGTACTGCACTCTGGACGGTGAGCAGCGCGTCAGTTAGGGCTGGGATCTCCTTGGGTTTCACCACGACGCCGGGCCGGATGTAGCCCTCCAATTGGTCGCGTACCGCGATCAGGCGCTTCTTCCGTCCGAAGAAACCGGATTCCGCCGCAGCAACTGCCTGGGCGTGGAGATCTGCCACGGGAAGGTCGATGGCTTCGGGCACGACTTTGTCCAGTCCTGGATGGGCGGCACCGATAAAGGCCGTGACGTGGCTGCCCAGACCCTCTATCGCGTTGTTCCACCGGCGGGACGCCACTTCGTCCAGCAGATCCAGGTCCAAAGTGCCGGCGGACAGTACCTCCCTGAGCTTTCCGAGGTCGGCCACGGTGCGTGCCGATTCCGCCACCCGGGCAAATTCGGGATCCGCCGTGGTCCGGTCCAGAGCGACTTGGAACCGGCGGGCGGCGTCGCTTGCCGCCTCCGCCTTGGCTTTCGTGAGGGGGCGGGTGATGAACCCCCACGGCGTGCGGTCACCCGGAGCAGCTGGGTCTGCAACATCCGGAAGTTCGGCCAGCAGGCTCCGCAGCTGCTGCAACTGCTCGATGCTGGTCTTTTCGACAAAGGATTCCGGGACGGAGAGGGGTTCGGTTTCATCGCCGACGGCGAGTTCCTTGGTCCGGGCACTGTAGAGCGAAAGCTCGGCGTTGTTTTCGTCGTGGAGGCGTGCGGCGTAGCGGACGAGCCCGCGCCGTGCTTTGTTCAGCTCGCTCACAGCGGCGTCCAGGCCCTGGCGGTCCGGGTCGGCGTGGTGGTCCAGGGCACGTCGTATCTGTTCCCGGACCGCGGCCGGTTTGCTCCCCTTGTCATGTAGGTCCAACGCGAAGACCCCCATGCCGACGTCGTCGAGCCGCTTTTGGACGACCTCCAAGGCGGCGCGTTTTTCCGCCACGAAGAGGACCCGTTTCCCGTCGGCGACGGCGCGGGTCAAAAGGTTGGTGATGGTCTGGGACTTGCCGGTGCCGGGAGGGCCTTCCAGGACGAAGGTCTTTCCTGCCACCGCTTCGGAGATGGCCTGCAACTGGGATGAGTCGGCAGGGATGGGCACCCGTGCGGCGAGCTCGTCGAGGTCTTCACCCGTTTCCGTGGTGACCGGATCGGTGAACGGGTCAGTGGGCGTGGTGACCAGATGGCGGACCAAGGGGTTCTTGGACAGTTCTTCCCAATGCTCGTCCAAATCCTTCCAGAGCCGGAATTTGGCGAACTGCAGGATGGACAGGTCCACGGTCGGTTCCACCCGGAACGGCAGTCCCTTGGCCTGGACGGCAGACCGCACTGCGCCCAGCGCAGCGTCCAGATCGATACCTGAGTGGTCCTCCTCCGGATCCGCGAGCCCGGGGATTTCCATCCCGTGTTCCATGCGGAGCTTTTCGAGCAGGCAGTAGTTCGGCGTCGAGCCGCCCGTTTCGTCCAGGACAACCTCGTAGGGACCCTGTTTCGACGTCGGGTGCAGCTGCACCGGCACCAGAACTAGTGGGGAACGGAGTTCCTTCCCGTCCAGGCTCCACACCAGCGACCCCAACGCCAGATACAGGTTGTTCGCTCCCGTTTCCTCAATCAGGGTTCGGGCTTTGTAGGCCAGGCTGCGCATCCGCGACTGGTAGCCAGCCTCGGTGACGTCGGCAAACACGGCGTGGCGCTTGACCATCATGTCTGCCAGCTGTTCCTGCGGCAGGTCACGGCCGTAGCGAACGCCTCGTTCGCGCTGCATGGCGGCGACGTCGTCGGAGGCTGCCAGCGTGATCGGGGTTCCGGCACTGATCAGGTCCTCGAACTGCCCGATCCAGCTGTCCGGTACCGCCAGCGGGAAGCGTGCGGTCTTGGTGAAGTTGATCAACCGGTTCCGCAGGCTGAGGTCAAGCAGTGCGTTCTTCCATTGGCTGATACGTGGGGGAAGCTGCTTGGTTTCGGCCCGACTCTTGGATCCCCGACCGTTGCTTTGCGGAACGGACGGCATTTCCGGACGCGGGGGCGTGTACTCGTAGACCTCGACTTTTCCGTCCACGTTGGTGAGCCGAGCCGGGATGGGCCTGATACCGGCGCTGCGGGCGCCGAAGATATCCACTACCCCGCGGACCTCGTCCATCTCTCCGGTCAGGTATCGCTTGTACGCGGCGTCGTGCACGTCCTGCGGTCGGAAGGTTTCACCACCGTCCGTGACCATCGTGGATTCCATGAGGCGGATGTTGCCCATATCCACTTCGTTGACCAAGTAGGTCGCCTCTTCCAGTGCAGGAGTCTGGAAGTTGCGTTCATCGCGCCAGTAGCCAACGAAAATGTGTCCGTTCATCAGCCACAGGTTTGCCTGCAGCCCGGCGAACTCCAACGCCGCGCTCAGGATCACCGTGGTATCCATGCAGGTGCCGAACTGGCCGCTGAGGACCTGCTCCGGGGTCCGGATCCGCTGGGCGTGCTGGCCCCAGGACGGAGCAGGCTCGCTGTACCGGATGCCGCGGTTCTGGACCGCCCGGAAGATAGCCCAGGCAATCGCGTCGGCGCGTTCGGATCCGGACTGGTAGCCGTTCAACGCGCTGTTTCCGGTCTCTGCCTTCAAGAGGCCGGATGCCTCAGAACAGAGCTTCGCGATTTCCGGATGGTTGGGTTGGACGAAAGCGGCGAGGGATTCCAACGCCAGCAATCCGCTCCGCAGCTTCCAGTGCTGCGCTCCGAGCAGTTCAATGTCCCGGCTGGCGGACGCCACGACGTCGCTATCCACCTTGAGCTCGGCACTGACGGTGCCCTGCTGGCGGTCTTCCAGCTGCAGCATGGCTGCGGGATCGCCCTGCAGATTCGGGCTGGACAGGGTGATGGAACCACCCGCGGGAATGTCCAGGTAATGCTCGCTGGTCCGGGATACAACGCCTATTTCGGCTGTGAGGTTGAGCTGCAGTACTGCACCGCGGATTTCAGGGCCGGGGTTCGCCACGACGAGGCGGTTAATGACCTGCCCTCCGTTGTAGGACATGGCGTAGCTGACTTCCGAGGCAGTCTCGAGGGTGATGGTGGTTCCCTGCGGAGCATGGACCGTTGGGGCCGGCGGCAGTGGCACTTCTTCTTTGTCCAAGGACAAGGGGACGGGGACCACAGACGAGGGTACGGCTTCCTTATCCAAGGACAAGGGGACGGGAGCCACAGACGAGGGTACGGCTTCTTTATCCAGGGACAAGGGGACGGGGGTCGGGACGGCAGCGGGAGCCGGAACTGCCGTGCTAGCTTCCCGAAAGTCCTTGAGTAGCTGGTCGGCTGCCGCAGCCTGCTTGTCCAACCGCATCCACCGCATCAACCGCAGGGACGTATCGATGGCCCGGACGACGTCGTCGTCGGAAAACGGCTCGTTGTGGGCCCAGTTGTTTCGGACCTGGCGCAGTTCCTTGGCGTAGGCACCGGCCTCCTGCGGGAGAGCGAACGGATAGCCCAGCGGCCCCAGGCGTTCGGTGAGTATGCGGAGCTGGGTCTGGACGTCATTGGCCTTATACGTCTTGAGGCCGCGGCCCGCCAATTCATCCTTCTGGGACAGCAGCAACGGCCAATCGACTCCCGGCGAAACTTCAGCCATCGCCCGATCGATATAGGGCTCCAGCCCCTTGGACAAGATTTCCAGGATTCGCCCGATGAACTCCCGGTTGGATAACGCCATGCCACTTCCCTACGCTTCGAGCGACCCCTCCCCTGGCGCCGCTTTGCCAGAATATACCGCTGCCGACACACTCCCGGTTCATTCATACGCATCTAAGACGGGTGGCTATTCGCTCGTAGTGTTCCCGGTTCCTTTCTCCATGCACGGGGTTTCCCGCCCCAGCTAATGGACTTACAAAAATTTAGCTTCGCAGGTTACAAAAAGTATTCAGCTACCTCCGTTCAGAAAATGTCAGTGCCGGGACCTACTGTGATCCGTGTCGCAGCAATTCCGTCCCGGCATCAGGAGGCAGTTATGAGTTTTCCCGTACCCGTAGCACCGGCTCGGCCCTTCATTTCCGCCGCCGATACCGTTGCGGCCCGAAGCGGTATCTCTGTGCGTGTATCACCGAAGCACGGGTTGCTGGTCTGGGCTGTTGTCAGATCGCAGGGCAGCCAGGTTTCAGCAGTTCAGTCCGGGATTTGGAATCCTTCGTGTCCCGACGGACAGCCGAGTCTTTACGGCACTGTGCGCCAGGCAGTGAACTACCAGCTCGAAGCCGGCGCCCAGGAGATCTACTGCGACGACGAAAACACTGCAACCAGCCTCCAGGCCCTGGGGGTGTCCGCCAGCTTCCAGTACCCTCCAGCCGTCGCCATCACTGCCCTGGACGAGGCAGTCGCCGTGGAAATCAACGGCCGGTTCGCACAACTGACCATCACCACCGATTCGTCGCGTGGAAAGTGCTCTCCCTGGCTCGGGCACGGCTGGGTACTGGACTTCGGCAGGGAAGCACGGGTGAAGCCGGGGCAGAAGGTCTCCGAGGGAGACAGCATCCTCGAAGGCGAGCTACGGTCAATCAGATTCGGCTTGCAGGCTGCCCGCGGTGTCTATTCATCGGCTTTGCAGGGCGGCACCGCCATCACTGTTCGGTCGGACAGCCAGCTGGCCCTCCGCATGCTCACGGAACCAGGTTTCGCACCGCCGTCGGCAAGCCGCTTTTGCCGCGAGGAAGTAGCTCGCATCCTTGGATACACACGCGACGCCCAGGTGCGCTTCCTGTGGGTCAAAGGCCACAGCGGCGACCCGCACAACATGGCAGCCGACCGATTGGCCGTGCTTGCCCGAAGGTCCCGCGAGGCCGAGCTCAGCTTCGAAGAGGTACAGCGCCTCGCAGCGATGGCTCATGAGGACGTGTTGAACAATATCCGGCGTTCCAGCATGGCACTGGCAGCCTGACCACATTTCTCATCAACGTCAAGAATTAGGGGATCCCATGACCCAGGCATCACAGACAACTTCACTCAGTCCCTCGCGCCCTACCGCCCAGGAGCGAGACGCGGCCATGGTGCAGAGGTACATCGAGGGGGAAACCCTCGAAGCCATCGGCGCCGACCACGGCGTTACGCGGGAACGCGTCCGGCAAATCGTCAGCAAGGTAGGTGGCAGCATGGCGGCCGAGTCCCGCAAACGCCGGCTGGAAAAACGGGAAGCGGAAACCAAAGCCGCCTCCCAATCTTTCATGGAATCATACGGAGCAGTGGCGCGGACTGCCGCTGCAACCGGATCGACCCGCACGGAAACGGTCCTGAGACTGTCGATCCTTTTTCCGGAGATGGACAAGGACTTGGCGGAGTCGACCCTTCGGGATTCGAGTATCCGGTTTGATACCCGGGCTCAGGACATATTCTCCAAAGCCGTTGTTGAAGCGGGCCTGTACTACCTTGTGGGCGCCGAGCTGGGTCTGGCTCCGGACCCGCACTTTGCAGCAGCCAACCTGGACCTCGACATGATGACAGAGCTGGTCGCCGTCCTCCAGCAAGGAACAGCAACAGAAGAAGACATCGCAACTATTCTCGGAATCATCGGCGCTGCCAAGCGCCACATCGCCGAGCATCCAGAAACGACGATTACCGGGTCGCGCTATGACGAACTACGGGATGAACTTGTCCCGGCGCTCGGTTGGGAATCCCGTCAGGGTGCGTCTCCATGGCCGCCGACCCGGCAAACCGTCATGGGAAGGTACACGTATTGGAATGCCGCTCTGGAATCCATAGGTCTGGCTGCTTCCAAAACGGGACGGCCGCCGGGGCTGGTCAAATTCTCTGAAGCCCTCTATCAGAAGGCTATTCGCGATTTCGTCAGTGACATGAACCAGACGGGTTTGCATCCCAGCCATGACAAATACACACAATGGTCCGCCGCTATGAACGCGGTGGGTCGGGAGTATCCGTCTTCATCGAGCATTCGCAACTATTTCCGTAACTGGACCGCTGCCCTTCGGTTCGCACAAAGTGAGAGCGATTCCCACTCCGGCTCGGAACATAGCCAGCCCGAAACTCCTGCGGAAACGGAAGATGACACCACGACGTGTCCTAGATGTTCCCACGATGCCTGGCCGATCGTCCGTGGCCTATGGGCGCACGACCCGGATAACCCTGAACCCAAGGTGTGGCGGGCTGGCTGCGTGGTCATTTCTGATGACCCCAGAACATGGCACTGCATGAACAATGCCTGCGGCTATGAATGGTAATTCTCCAAACCTGTGCAAGCCGCAGCTAAGACATCAGAACCTACTGCTAGGTTGAAGAACACTTAATAACAAGGGGGAGTTAATTGAGTACGGATTCATTGAGTACTAGCTCTGTGCTGGAGGGCCATTCGTCCACGCAGACTTACACCAGCACACCGGAGGCACTGCAGGCCCTGGCCGAAGCAGTCACCCAGGCTCAGCAGGGCAAACCGCTGCAGCCGGTAACCGTCCTGGCACCCAGCTGGGCAGCCGCACAGGACCTAGCCCACTATCTGGGCCGGGTTCTGAGCGACGGCCGCGGCAGCGCCGCCGTCCGCACCACAACATTGGCTGACCTGGCCGAGGAACTCGCCGCCACCGACGGGCAGCTGGCCGGCCGCGCTCCGCTCCCGGCGATGGTCCGCGAAGGTGCCGTCACCGCCGTACTCGCCGACGCACCCGGACTGTTTGCCGAGGTCGCCGACCAGCCGGCCACCGCGCGGGCGATCGCCGCCACCTCCGCAGCCCTGGACGCAGCCTGCCCCGATACCCTGACCGGCCTGTCGCCGCTGGTGTGCGAGGTTGCCCGCGTCCACCGGGCCGCCGCTGGGATCCTCGGCGGCAGCTGGTACACCAGCCATGACCTCTACTCCGCGGCTGCCACCGCACTGCAGACGCCGCGGATCCGCAAACTTCTGGGCCCGGTGATCGGTTTCCAGCTCGCCGAGGAGCAGGACCCGTCCGCCGCAGCCTTCCGCGCCGCGCTGGAGCAGCAGGCAGGAACCGCGTACCTCACCGCCATGCCCTCCCCCGCCCCGGGCGAGGAGATCCTCAGCGCATCCGACGCCGACGACGAGGCACGCGCCGTCGTCCGCTTGGTCATCGAGAAGCTTCGAACAGGCACACCGGGCCACCGGATCGGAGTTTTCTATTCCGCCGCCGAACCGTACCGCGCCCTGCTGGCCCAACGCTTCGACGAAGCCGGCATCAGCTTTGCCGGGCCGTCCGCACTCGCTCTTGCCGATACCGGGCTGGCCCGCGGGCTGGGCAACCTGCTTCACCTGGATCCGGCGAAGCCCGATGTCCGGGTGATTCTGGATGTGATGTCGCAGGGCGTCCTGCACTGGCGCGAGGGAAACCTGCCCAGCAGTGCCGTCTGCGAGCGCCTGCACGCCTCTCCCCCAGCCGAGCAGGAGGAAGCGGATGAAGACCGCGAACCGACCGAGGCAGAGCAGAAACGCCAGCAGGACTACGCCCAGTTCACCGGCTTCGTCGGAGTCCTGGGCGAACGACTGGCCGAGGTCTTCACCGCCCGGACCTGGACGGAGGCCGCCGGGACCCTGGCGGAGTTCGTCACGGAATTCCTGGGTCCACGGTCCGAGACGGAACGCCCGGAGCTGGCGAAGGCCCGCAAAGCCCTTGATGAGGTGGTCCGCGACCTCGGGCTGCTGCACGGGATTGCCCCGGCACCCTCCGCTGCGGCGGTACGCGCCGCCGTCGCCCAGGGCATCGAGGCCCGCCGCCTCCCGACCGGCAGCATCGGCACCGGGGTGGTCCTGGGTTCATACGACGACGGCGTGGGCCGCGATCTCGACGTCGTCTTCATCACCGGTGCGGCGGACGGACTCGCTCCCGCCCGCATCCGGGAAAACCCGCTGCTTCCCGACAGCGCCGGCCATCTGCTGGCGGTAAAGCTGCCCACCATCCACGAACGATCCTCCGCCCGGCGGGAACAGTTCCGGCAGCTTCTCGCCACCGGCACCGAACGCACCATCCTGTTTCCCCGCGGCAACCTGCGCGCCGGCGGAACCCTCCAGGCCTCGCGCTGGCTGGCCGGCACCACGGTAACGGATCTGCCCTCCTTCGCGCACGGCCTGATGCACGGCTCCCCCACGGGTGTGGCCGCCACGGGGCAGGAATGGCGCGTCCGCCGGCTCCTGAGCACCGGGTCGCTGACCGGCGACGCTGTGCTGGCCACCGTGTCCGAGATCCGGACCGACCGCCGGAACGGGACCTTCTCCCGTTTCAACGGAAACCTCACAAGTGTCTGCGGACCGATCATCGATCCGCAGAGGGCCATCTCGCCCACCAACCTTGAGGACTGGGTCATCAGTCCGCTGGCCTACTTCCTGCGCCGTGTCCTGCGCGCCGAACTGTTTGAGGACGTGACCCTCGAGGTCCAGATCAGCAACCTGCAGCGCGGCAACCTGATGCACAAGGTGCTCGAGGACTACGTCCGCGGCCTGACAGACGGCAGCCAGACAGTGTCTTCCGAGCGGCTGCTGGAAATTGCCGAAGCAGCCTTCGAGTCCACCACCAATCCTGCCTGGCTGCTGCACACCTGGGACCGGGACAAATCCCGGATCCGCACCGACCTGCAAAAGGTCCATGATTCGGACCAGCAGGCACGCGAGAACGGCTGGCAGCATCTCTCGGTGGAAGCCGAGTTCGGCGCCGAGGACGGTGAACCGCCGGTGGAACTGGACCTGCCCAACGGCAGCACCGTCCGCTTCCGAGGCAAGGTGGACCGCGTGGACCGGCATTCCAGCGGCCAGGTGCTTGTCATTGACTACAAAACGGGCAAGGCGGACAAGTACAAGAAGTTGACCCGCGAGGATCCCACCGCGGGCGGCACCCGGTTCCAGCTGCCGGTCTACGGCCTGTTCGCCCGGCGGTTCTCCACCGATCCCGGCGCGGAGGTCCGCGCCGAATACCGGTTCATCACCGCCGACGGGAAGTACGAACGCGTTGGCTATGAGGTGGGGGCCGACGTCGAAACCCGGCTCCGCGAGGACGCCGGACTGGTCATGGCGGCACTCCAGGCCGGGATCTTCCCGCCCCGGCCCGAATCAGACCGCTACACCAACCACACCACCCTGATGGGCGCCGCCGGAGTGCGGCACACCTGGGAGCGGCTCAAGGACGACCCCGCCCTCAGCGACTATTCCCGCTTCTTCCAGGAGGAAAAATGAGCCAGCCGACAGTCACACCCTCCCCGGACACCGCGGGCAGTACTAAGAAGCCCCTGCAGGACAAGCAGGCCCGGAAAGACATAGCCGAAAAACTGGGCACCACCGTGTTTGTGGAGGCCGGTGCCGGCAGCGGCAAGACCCATGCCTTGGTCGGACGCATTGCCGCCCTGGTGGACGGCGGCGTCGACATCGGCGGCATCGCGGCCATCACCTTCACCGAGAAGGCCGCCGGTGAACTGCGGGACCGGCTGCGCAGCGAGCTGGGCAAGACCGACGGGTTGGACAGTACCGGGTCCGAACGGCGGAATACGGCGCTTGACCGGCTGGATGCCGCGCCCATCGGGACCATCCACTCCTTCGCTGCCCGGCTGATCAGCGAATACCCCATCGAGGCCGGGGTTCCGCCGCTGATCACTGTGGTGGACGAGCTCCGCTCCCAGATCGCCTTCGAGCGCCGGTGGGAAGACGCGCAGCAGGCGCTGTTCACCGATCCGACGGCCGACGCCGCGCTGCGCGTGCTGCTCGCCGTCGGTGTCACCCTGGACCAGCTGCGGAAGGTCGCCGCTGCCCTGGACGGCAACTGGGACCGGCTGCGGACCCACCCGCCGCAGCGGCAGAGCGTTCCGGTGCTCGACGTCGGGCCGCTGCTCCGGGCCGCCGAGCTGGTGCTCGAACGAAAGGCCGACTGCACCGACCCTGCGGACAAGCTGATGGCGCGCTTCCCTGTCGTGGAGGAATGGCGGACCCGACTGCAGGAAGTCGCCGGCTCCGGAGATCTCGGCCGCATCATCGACGTACTGAACGCCCTGCCCTCCACCGGCTACGCCAGGAAGGGTTCCAAAAAGAACTGGGGCGGCGACGTCGAAAGCGTCCAGGAGCAGTTCCTGGCACTGGTCGAAGAGCGGAACGGGCTCATCGCCGGCTTGGTTTCCCCGGCGGTCAACACGGTCAGCGCGGTCTTAGCGGATGTCCTGCTTACCGCAGCCAATGCGCGGCAGCGCAGCGGTGAACTGGAGTACCACGACCTACTCGTCCACGCCCGTGACCTGCTGGTGGGTGAGACGGAAGCCGACGCCCCCGCGCGGCTGCCCCTGCACCGGCGCTATACCCATCTCATGCTCGACGAGTTCCAGGACACCGACCCCGTCCAGGCTGAAATCGCCGTCCGCCTCGCAGCGGACACCGCCTGCGGCACCGACGGCTGGGAAGACCTCCGGGTTGCCCCGGGGCGTCTGTTTATGGTGGGCGATCCGAAGCAGTCCATCTACCGTTTCCGGCGCGCCGATATCGCCACGTTCCTCGCCGCGCGGGCCCGCGCCGAGGCGGATCGCGGCTCCCATGTTGCCGCACTGCAGACCAACTTCCGCTCCACCGCGCCCCTGCTGGACTGGATCAACACGGTGTTCAAGAAGCTGATCATCGCCGACGGAACCGTCCAGCCGGCATATTCCGCCCTGGTTCCGGACCCCGACCGGCCGGACTGGAACGACGACGACGGGCCCGCCGTCGTCGTACTCGGACGCAAGGACGCCGCTCCGGATGAGAATGGCAAGGTCAGCGCGGCAAGCCGGAACCGGCAGGAAGCCGCCGACGTCGCCACCGCTATCCTGGTGGCCACCGGCAGCGGCGGCACGGACGCCTGGCAGCATCAGACCGGAAACAAGAACGACTTTGATCGGCGGCCGCTGGAGCTGCAGAACGTCTGCATCCTCCTGCCCACCCGCACCGCACTGCCCTACTTGGAAGACGCGCTCGACGCCGCCGGCATCGAGTACCGGGCCGAAGCCTCCTCTCTGGTCTACGCCACCCAGGAGGTGACCGATCTGCTGCTGGCGCTGCGGACGCTGGCCAACACTGCCGATCAGGCGGCCCTCGTGCTGGCCTTGCGCTCGGCGCTCTTTGCCTGCGGCGACGACGACCTCTTCCGCTGGAAGCAGGCCGGCGGAGCCTGGAACCTGTGTGCACGGGTGCCGGAGGGGCAGGAAGACTCACCTGTGGGGAAAGCCCTGGGCTACCTTCGGTCCCTGCACCGGGAACAGCAGCTGCTCTCCCCGGCCGAGCTGATCGAGCACATCGCCGCCGACCGACGGGTGCTGGAAGCGGCAACCGACACCCCGCGCTACCGCGATGTGTGGCGGCGGATCCGGTTCGTGATCGACCAGGCGCGGGCCTGGTCCGAGGCGACCCACGGCGGCCTGCGGGATTATCTGGCCTGGGCGGCCTCGCAGCAGGAGGAAAACGCCCGCGTCAAGGAGGCCATGGTCCCCGAGACGGATATGCAGGCGGTGCGGATCATGACCATCCACGCGTCCAAGGGCCTGGAATTCCCGATGGTGATCCTGGCCGGCGCCGGCTCCGCTCCCATGCACTCGTCCGCCCCCGCTTTGTGGGACGCTGCCGGCAATGTCTTCGTGCGCTTCCGCAAAGAGATTGAGACGCACGGCTATGAAGAGGCCGCGGGAGCGGAGAAGGCGTTCCAGGACGCGGAACGCCGGCGACTGCTCTACGTGGCCTGCACCCGAGCCGAGAGCCATCTGGTCGTCTCGCACTACAACGGGTCGCCAAGCAGTCTTAGCGGCCTGCTGGCCAAGGAGAACACCTCCCTCGAGCTGGCCCCGGATCTGGAACTGCCGGAAGATCTTCCGCCGCTGCACAAGGCACAGACCTCGGCCGATCCGGTGCCGGAGTTTGCCGACTGGCTGAGCTCGAGCACCGGGTGGGCCGCGGAGTCGGCCCGGGAATCCCGTACCTCGGTCACCGCGCTGGCGAAGGCCAGCGGCGCCGGAGTCACGACGGATTACGGAACGGCAGATACGTTCTCGATTCCTGCAGGGGCGGAGGAACGGCTTCCCGGGTTCGGCGGTAAGCCGGAGGAACATGGAACGGTGTTCGGCACCGCGCTGCACCGTCTGCTGGAACTCACGGATCTGAAGCTGTCGCCGTCGCTCCCCGGTCTGGCAGCCAATGTCGCCGCCGGTGCGGGGCTGCGCAACGCTGCCGACCTGGAGGCGTCCGCCCGGGCGGCCCTGGAGAGTGCACCGGTCCGTCGGGCTGCCGAACGTGAACACTGGCTGGAGCTGCCGGTTGTGGTGCCGGAGACCGGCCACACCGTGGAGGGCATCATCGACCTGATGTACCGGGAGGATGACGGCACTCTGGTGGTTGCCGACTTCAAGACCGACATCAGCGTCAGCGAAGAGCAGGCCGCTGCGTACTGGCGGCAGCTGGGCGCGTATGCCACGATGATCCGCCGGATCACGGGTGAAGAGGTCAGCGAACTCGTGCTGATTTTCTGCCGTGCGAGCGGTGCCGAGGTTCTGCGGCGGACCCGCGGCTGACACCGGGCGCATTGCCGCTGGTGGATGAACGACGAAGCCCTCCAGCATCCTGTCGGATGCTGGAGGGCTTCGCTGCTGCGGGTGTTTACGCCGCGACGGAGGCCGAATCTACTAGAGACAGGCTTCCTCGCGCGTCTCTGGTCCAGGTCGACCCGTTGCTGTCAGTGAACGTCAACGACGCCGAGTAACCGGAGTTGCCCAGAAGAGGCGCAGCCTCGTCGCCCTTTAGGAGCGTCATGAACCGATCGTCCTTCCGGTCAGACATGAAGTAGCGTCCAGGCGCAAGAATGGCTGCACCCTTTTCAACCAAGGCTATCGGGGCCCCGCCTTTCGCCCGGCCGGATTGGCGGGAGACTTTCAGCTCGAATACCGGTGCCGGCGACGTATTCGCGACAACGAATCCCCAGACCTGCTTACCCTCTTCGGTCGTCATAATAGCCGGCCAAGAGACGATGCCGGAGGCCTGCTGCTGATTTTCGTCTGCGACCGCACGCAACTCGCGCTTCTGCTCGATGCGGAGCATTTCCTGCGCCTGATCCAACGCATTGTTGGCTTGCTTCGTTTGGTTGGCGATGAAGAACAGCGCCCCCACAGTACCGATGGCGGACAGAATTTCCGCCAGTTTTACAATAATATCCATTTGTCCCCCATTTTTGAGGCTAAGCCGCAAAGAAGTATCGCGCACCTAACCGTATACTTGCATAGCTTTTATAGCAGGACGAACACTAATATTCAAAAGCGTAGCCAAAACACGGTTCACCGTGAATTGAAAAGCACACTTCGCAATTTCACATTCTTCAGAATTCTCGTGCCCGGCGGCTGCCCTTCACACGGCGTACGGCGGGCAGCGCTTAAAGCTCCCCGTGGCTGTCGACGTGTCCGGCAAAGTCCCCTTCGCAGAGGGGCAGATGAACCTCGCAGATCCGGGCCAGCGTCAACACGTAGTGGCGCACGCAGAACACTTCAGCGTCTCTCCCGTCAGCCAGCTCCTGGGCGACGAAGTGCGTCGGCGGATCGACGCAGACCGACTCCGGCCACAGACATCTCAGGGAACCAAAGTCTGCCGCCGTCCCGGTACCCGCCGTAGTGTCATCCTTCGTCCCAATCATTCGCTGTTCTCCTTAATCAGCTCAGCGAGGGCTTTCATTCCCTCCCGCATTTCTGTGTGCGTCAGCCGGTGGTCATCATCAAGCCAGTTCGCCCATCTCGTCTGGAACCGATATTCCAGGTCGAGCCGCTCCTGGCGGCTGCTGTATTCCCGCGCCGCAATCTGCGCCGTTGCCCCGTCATGGTCGGTGCTTACCTCGAGCATGGTGCCGACGGCCGGAAACGCCATGCACACCCTGGTGCCGTCAAGATGGAGGAGAAACCAGGTGTTCATCCTGACCGGCGCTCCGACAGGCATCAGGTACGGCTCAAGAGAGGCGAAATCCACGCAGTTCGTGCCCAGAAAAGACTCCAGGGTTTCCCCGTCCATGGCGGTTGACAGCGAGGAATTCCACGAATGACCTTCATGGTCGCCTTTTCGCCAGTCCAGAACGTTGACCCATGGAAAAAAGGTCTGCGTTGAGTACCGGACTTTTACCCCTGGGCCCGATATCCGCTCATACGTGTGCTCCTGAAGTACCGGCAGTCTTTCCTCTGCCAGCATGAACGACACATCATCAAGCACATGGACGCTAATCGGCGCGTTGTGATCCCCCAGGGACCTCTTCAGCCAGGTGTGCAGCTCCAGGGCAGACTCGAACTGCGACGTGCCCGTCTCGTGGTCCTCGTAGCTGACGATATTGTGCTCCATGCGGTACAGCCGCGCTTCGGGGTTGTTGCCCTCCCAAGGCTGCTTCGGAGTCCGGCGTCCTTCCGGGACGGAATGCTGCAGGACCCACTGGGCCCAATCGGCACCGTGGGCACCCACCCCCTCATCCACACCCGTATCCGGGTCCACATAGGACTGCAGCTCCCCGTCGACGGCGCACAGCATCTCCAACGGTCCAACCTGTTCGGTCGTCGGGTAAATCACTTCGTACAAGTGCTTGGAGCTGCGGGCCCACGCGACAACCGGCCGGGTATCCCCGATGTCGTCGCTGTAGGGCAGGTTAAAGTCGTTCCAGGCGAGTTCCGCCCCCTTGGGTGCGGACAGCTTCCCGCGGACGTGGGCCTGCATCCAGTCACGAATCTGCGTCTGCCGCCCATACGCCGCGCCGCTCATGCTGGACGTTTGCCGCACGTTTTTGCTGTTGAGGGAAACACCGGGGACTGCCAGCACCGCAGCCAGGTCCTGCGTGAAGAAGGCGGTCCGGATGTGCTCAATGGTTCCCGGCACGCCTGGGTGGCTGACGAGGGCAACGTTGCCGTCGGTGCCGAGAAGAGAGGTCCGGTGGAATGACCCCATGTCTTCGTCCACCACCATCGGCGTCTGCAAATAGCTGGCCAGAGCCGCCAGTGTGGGGTAGCTCCGCCGGCCAAGGTCCAGATGCATGTTGTGCCGAGAGAACACGAAGAGGGAGAACTTTTCCGGTGTCCATCCGGGCTTTTGGAAGACGTCATATCCGGTCGACTCGCCGATGGTGTCGTTGTACCAGGACACGTTGCCGGAGTAGGTGGCATCCCCGTTGTCCTCCACAGCGAAGGTCACCGGCCAGGGGTCGACGGGCCAGCGCAGGTGCGGGCCGTCCGTGTTCGGATTGTTCATGGACTCAACGATGGGCCGAACCCTGGCCCATTCACGGGCAGGAATCCAGACGTCGTAACGGGTTGTCGGGTCAGGCATAGGTCGATATCACCGTCTCCCGGCGACGGCCTGTTGTAGCCGCCTTAAAAACACTTTCCATTGACTATTCCCCCCCTTGATATCGAAACCTGTCGCCAGCCGTAAAATATCTGACCACTGCCGATAAGCAACAAAGTACCGTGGGGTACCGACAATTTACGGGCGTCCGCCGGGTAACCAAAAGAATTTTCCGGATCGTAACCAACAAGGCGATGTCTTTTATGACCTAACCGCCATTCGTCGGCCTGGAGAGCGCTTACCCCTTTCCGTGCCGCCACAGCCTCGAAGGCCTCCCCCGAGTACCGTCGGACATCAGCCCGGTGCCGACCAGCTTCGGTTCCATCTGCCGACGGAAGGTGTCCCGCATGAGCGGCTGCCCCGCCACAGCCTCGTGCACGGTCCGCAGATCCTTGAGAGTGAAGGGCTCGTCCAGGAACCCTCCGGGATCCGGGGTGTCTAAATACGCAGCCCGCAGCCACTGCACGGCTTTGTCCACCATCTCCGCGTGCCCGTAGGGAAGTTCCGCGATCAGCTCCCGATCCTCCGTGATCGAAGCCAGCCGAACGGCGTCGGACTGCAGGGCACTTTCCAGCGCTCGGAGCGGAACGGCATCGACGTGCGCCACCGACAGGACCCAGCCCCGGTCATCGCGCTCCGGATCATCGAAGACGTGCAACTGTACAGGCACCCGTCCCTCGACTCCGGCTTTCTCACGCAGGCTCCGCAGCACGGCCTGCGCCAGAGTCTCGCGTTCATGAAGGAACGTCCCCGGCAGTGCCCAACCCGGCGAATCGCCAACACGTCGACTCACGAGCAGCACACAGATACTTCCCCGGAGCACGGTCAGCACAGCGGTATCCACCGCCACGGAGGGCCGCGGATAGGCAAGCAGGGACGAGGACTCCTGAGGTTCTTTCATAGAACTATTTATCGCAGTGTTGCGCAAAAGATGCAAGACGTGCATACTGAAGAGATTAGCGCATAACTGCTCAAAAGATTGGAGGTCCTTATGGAAGTTCCCTCATTGCACGTCGGTGCAGGCAGCACTCTGGGCCCGCTTACCGTTTTCCCCGTGTGGACAGCCGCCACCGGGACCCTGGACATCGCCACCGGTACCAATGCGGATGTCAGCGTCTCCGAACTGGCCAATGGTCCCGAGGTAGGCCGACTGACGGTCACCAACAACGGCCGGAAACCGGCCCTTCTGCTCGACGGCGAACTGCTGGAAGGCGGCCAGCAACACCGCACCTGCGTCCGCGACGTCGTTCTCGGTGCCGGCGAAACCCGGGACATCGACACCTACTGTGTGGAAGCCGGCCGATGGGAACACGGCCAAAACAACCATCGCCGTCAGGCCCGGCGGGCACCCCTGAACGTTCGATCCGAGCTCGTGCTTGCCGGCACCTCGCACCGTCCCCGCGACGGTCAGGGCCGGGTCTGGGAACGGGTCAGCCGTTTCGGCACCGTCTTAGGACCATCCGCGACCGATTCGCTGTTGGATCATCTGGACCGTGCCAACCAAGACGAACTGCGCAACGGCAAAATGTTTCCGAAGCTACTGGATGGCCAGCGCGGCGTCGTCATCGGTGTCGGCAACCGGCCGTTGCTCCTGGAAATCTTCGGTACCAGCGCCCTGTTCCGCCGGCATTACCGCCAGCTCGTCGCTTCGACACTGCTGGACGTTACGCTGATGCCCTCACAGGCACAGCATTCCGGCCCTACTTCGGGACAGCTGGCCCGGGACTTTGCCGGAGTTGTCCAGGCACTAAACTTCGGACCGCTTTCCGACGGTCCCTTTCCGGCAGAAGACATCGAACACCACATGCCTCAAAGCCGTCCGGTCTCCGGGACCATTGGTGCGGTCACAGCGGCAGGAATTGCCATCCAATCTCCCCGGAGCCAGCAGCAGCTCGCCCACCTATCTTGCTGGAACACCAAACATCCACTTATGGAGGCCCTATGAACCTGAACTCACAGCAGAACCACCGCGCCGCCGGTGTCCTCGTCGCCCTCGCCGCCGGAGATGCCCTCGGCGCCGGCTACGAATTCGGCGCTCCCCTGCCGGACGGCGCCGAGGTCACTATGAAGGGCGAGGGCCCGTTCGGGTTCGACCCGGCCGAATGGACCGACGACACCTCCATGGCCATCCCCATCGCCGAAGCATTCCTCGACGCCGGAGCCACACCGGAAGCGCTCACATCCGTGGTCCGCTCCTGGACCGCATGGGCACGCGATGCCAAGGACGTCGGCGCGCAGACCAGCAACGTCGTCGCCCGCGCCCGCCGCATCGCCAGCGACGACGGCCGGACCGACCCGACGGCCGCCGATTTCACCCGTGCCGCGCAGGAGTTCCACACCCGCGCAGGCCGCAGTGCCGGCAACGGCTCCCTGATGCGCACCGCTCCTCTGGCCCTGGCCTATCTGGACCGGGAGCCCGCCGAGCTCATGGAGGCGGCCGGCGTGCTCAGCGCGCTGACTCACGTCGAAGACGACGCCCAGGAAGCCTGCGGGCTGTGGTGCGTTGCCATCCGCGACGCCGTCCTGACCGGAAAGCTGGACATCCGCACCGGCCTGCCCCTGCTGCCGGCGGACCGCGCCGCGGTGTGGCTGGAACGGGTCAAAACGGCCGAACGCTCCCGGCCGCGCGATTTCGCGAAGAACGGTTGGGTGGTGGAAGCACTCCAGGGTGCGTGGAGCGCCATCTCCACCACGCGCACCGCGTCCGGACCCGACCATCTCCGGGCCGGACTGGAAGAGGCGGTCCGCGGCGGCCGGGACACCGACACGGTGGCCGCTATAGCCGGCTCCCTGCTGGGCGCGGCCTACGGCTACTCCGCCGTTCCGTTTGAATGGCGCCGTAACCTGCACGGCTGGCCGGGTCTGCGGGCGCACGACCTGATGACGCTCGGCGTCGAACTCGCCTCCGGGGCGGGACGTCGCACGCAGGAGTGGCCGCGCGCCGAGCACCACGATTACAGCTCGTGGAGCCGGACCGATGTCCTGGTCCAGCACCCGGACGACGACGGCGTCTGGCTCGGCGGCGTGGGCGCTGTGGCCAGGACTGCCGAATTGGGCATTGATGCAGTGGTTTCGCTGTGCCGGCTGGGAACGACGGATGTCCCCGGCATCGCGCCGGAGAACCATGCCACGTTCTGGCTCGTCGATTCGGCTGCCGCGGATTCCAATGCCTACGCCGGGTACGTGCTGCAGGAGGCTGCCGCCGCCGTCGAACGTTTCCGTGCCGAGGGCAAGAAGGTGCTGCTGCACTGTGTACGGGCCGAGTCGCGGACGCCGACGGTTGCCGCGCTCTACGGCGCGCGGGTAGCCGGGGTGACTCCGTTGGAGGCGCTGGAGCATGTGCGTCGGGCACTCCCCAACGCCCACCCGAATCCGGCGTTCCGGGAGCTGCTGGCTGCCGAGGCGGCGGATCGACCCTCCGCGTAATTCGGGCCGGACCGGCCTCTGGATCCACCAATACGTGGACCAGGGGCCGACCGTGGTAGGAATTTCATATGGGGGAATCACACGTCTTCGTGACCAGAGGCAGCCTGACCAACTTCGCTTGCGATGCATGGCTGCTTCCGACCGATCGCACTTACAACATTGCTGGGCACTGGCGGGAGGCTCTCCCCGGGCTGGAAGCAGTGATAGCCGGCAGCAGGGATGCCGACTTCGTCAACGGGGCTAAGCTCGCGCAGCCCCTCGATGTCTGGCCTGCTGAGGAACCTCTACCGGTCCTCACTGCTGTTCCGTATTACGGCATTTCCTCGGTCGAGGATCTGGTTCCGCCGTTGCGTGAATTCATTCGAGTCGCAGCGGAGCAATGTGAACGACGGCGGCGGGCTGCGAACGGCGACCCGTCCCGTCCCGTTCCCTTGCTGGCCATGCCGCTTTTCGGTACCGGCGGCGGCGGGGCGGGACTGGTGCGCGGCGACGTGATTCAGCGGCTTCTCCAGGAGGCACGCAGTGCGGCGGCCGAGTTCGGCGTCGACGTAGCGCTGGTCCTCATGAACGAAAAGGACTTCGCCTTCGCCCAGGAGCTTCGGAAACGTCAGCCGGACTGGTGGAAACCCCTCGATCGGGAGCTGCAGGAGCACGCTGCACGATTAGGCGCGCATGCCCGGGACGGCAAGCTTGTTCCCTTCATGGGCGCGGGCGTCAGCATGAGTGCCGGTGCACCGAGCTGGAACGATCTCCTCGCCCGTCTGGCGACAGCCGCGCAGCTGTCAGACGATGAATGTAAGTCACTCAAGAAGCGCGGGCATCTGGACCAGGCCGGCATTCTGCGCTCTATCTATGAGGAACGCTCCGAAGCGGGTGGTCGGAGTTTCAATCAGACCATCGCCGATCTGGTGGAACTGAAACGCTACGGTTTGGCACCGGCACTCCTCGCCAGTCTGGGCAGCCGGGAGGCAATCACCCTCAACTATGACGAACTTTTTGAATTCGCCTCGAACGACTCCGGCGTCCCCCGGTCGGTGATTCCTGACGGCGGCGGGGAGAACGACGACTGGCTGCTCAAACTGCATGGTTCGGTAACAAACCCTGACTCGATCGTCCTCACCCGCGACGATTATCTTGGTTTCAACACATCACGCAACGCGCTCTCGGCCCTGGTGAAAGCCACCCTCATGACGCAGCACATCCTGTTCGTCGGCTTCGGCCTTGCCGATGACCACTTCCACGAGATCCTGCACGACGTTAAGCGGGCCCTTCCTCCGGAACCTCAGACAGAGGATGGGTCCGCAACGGCGCTGATGCTGTCCGCGGATCCCCTGGACCGACGGATGGTTTCCCAGCTCAATGTGGTCCCTATGGGTGAGGAATCAAGTACCGCGGCAGGACGGACCCTCGAAATCTTCCTGGATCTTCTCGTGGCCCTGTCCACAGACAGCCATTCGTATCTTTTGACCGAGGGCTACGAAGGAGCATTGACCGAATCCGAGCGTTCCCTGCGGGAAACCCTGCTGGATCTGGGTAAGCGCCTCACAGACGATGAAGCTCAAAGCAGTGGAGGCGTGCGACTGCGGGAGATGCTGGCAGAGCTTGGCGCTAGCTCCCCTAGCTTGTGTACCCCTTGAACGGCCCGCTACCCGCGAACGCATACTCAGCAAACCGCTCCCCGATCAACCGGTGCGTATCCGTATCCGGATGCAGCGCGTCGGGTAGCGGATGCGCCTCGGCATCCTCGGCCCCGTAGAGACTCAGGCCGTCCAGGAAGTACAGGTTCGGATCGTCCGCCCGGCGGGCCACGAGTGACTCCAACGCCTCGCGGATCACCCGCAGCGTCAGCTGCCCAGCAGCCACACCCTCCGGTGAACCTGTAGCGACAAACCGAACCTGCTCCGTGCCGAACGACGCCGGGTCAAAGGCACCGGGCCCCGGAGTGTCCTCATGGATACCGCAGAAGATGGGCGAAATGAGCATCAGAGGTGTCTCCGGATGTCCCTCGCGGATCGTGTCCAGGAAACCGTGCACCGCAGGCACAAAAGCCCGCAGCCGCATGGAATCCATATTTACCACGTTGATGCCCAGCTTCACGCTGATCAGATCGGCCGGGGTATCCCGCATCACCTGCGCGGTGAACGGATCAACCAGGGCACTGCCGCCCAGACCAAGATTATGAAGCTCGACGCCGCCGAGCTGGGCTGCAACCACAGGCCAGATAGAGGATGGCGTGGCGGCATTTGAACCGTGGCTGATTGAGCTGCCGTGGTGCAGCCAGACGGGTTTGCCCGAGGTATACGGTGCCACCGGAGCGTCCGAGCGCATCTCGACCAGCTCGACGGACTCGTTGTGCGGCAGCCATACCTCCACAACCTTTTCGCCCGCCGGCAGCCGGAAGACGCTGGTATGCGACGGACCTTCAAAAGGAGTCACGGCCCCGGTCGACATATCCATCTCGACGTAGTCGCCGCCGGTGAGCTCGTCGCTCTCGAGCAACTTCCCGTCAACCACCAGATCAAGACTGCCCCGGGGCCGGTCCGCGCCACGGTAAACCATCCGGGACGGGTGCGTCACAACCGCCAGGACCTCCGCCGTCGTCGTCAGCGCCAGCCGGACGCCGGACGGCTCGCTTTCCACCTTGAGCAGCTGCGGATCGGGGAACCGGGTACGAACCCAGCCCGGCAGCCGGTGCGGCCGCAGCCCGCGCGATGTCGTTTCGAGTTCCGCGGCACCGCGGACCAGGGACGGGGTGATGGGGGTGGTGATCATGCGGGTGGTTCTCCCAAAGGTGCGGCTCGAAGATTAGGCACCCTCAGTTTAGGCGGCGGCGCCAACCAGCCCTAAACCCCCACCCGCCCCGCCAGCATCCGCTCCACACTCTCCGCAGACAGTGCATGCTGGATGGCAAGCTGGGACGCACCCAGCATCCCGGCGTCGAGCCCGGACGCGGACTGCACAATCCGCAGGTGCTGGGTGGCCAGCGGCATCGTGCGCGAATAGACCACTTCACGCACCCCGGCAATGAAGTGCTCGCCGGCCAGAGCCATCGACCCGCCGAACACAACCACCTCGGGGTTGAGCATGCTCAGGCAGGTGGCGAGGACCTCGCCCACCTCGCGGCCGGCCTGCCGCACCGCCTGCACTGCCTCCTGGTTGCCCGAGTGGACCAGGGCAACGACGTCGCGCCCGTCCTCCGCAGCCAGCCCCAGAGAACGCAGCCGGGTGGCGACAGCGGGTCCGGCAGCCAGCGCCTCCAGGCAGCCGCGGTTCCCGCACCGGCACAGCAGGTCCTCGCCGCTAGGCACCCGGATGTGCCCGATGTCCCCGGCCACCCCGTCGGCGCCGCGCAGCAGGGCGCCGTTGCTGATAATCCCGGCGCCGATGCCGGTGGCCACCTTCACGAAGACCAGGTTCTCGACGTCGGGCCACGCGGCCTCGCGCTCCCCCATCGACATCACGTTGACGTCGTTGTCCACCAGCACCGGGACGGGGAAGGATTCCTGCAGGTAGCCGGGGACGTCGAAGCCGTGCCAGCCGGGCATGATCGGCGGGTTAATCGGGCGGCCGGTGCGGTGCTCCACGGGCCCTGGCAGGCCGACGCCGACGGCGAGCAGCTCGGCAGCGGACCGCCCGGTCGAAGCCAGCAGCGCAGTCCCGAGCTCCACCACGGTGTCCAGCACCGCCACCGGCCCGTCACTGACCGGCAGGTCGCGGGAGGCATCGGCCAGAGCGTTGCCGACCAGATCGGTGAGGCCCACACGCAGGTGGCTCGCGCCGACGTCGACCCCCAGGACCACGCGTGCCCCCGTCTGTAGTGCGAACCGGGAGGACGGCCGCCCGCCGGCGGACACGGCGTCTTCGAGGGGCGCCACGAGCCCGAGGTCCATGAGCGCCTCCAGCCGCAGCGTGATGGTGGAGCGGGCCACCCCCACCAGATCGGCCAGCTCGCTGCGGGTGCGGGGCTGCCCGTCCCGCAGGAGCTGGACAAGTTCGCTGGCGCCGGGGGCGGCGGGGTTATTCCTGAGTTCGATCACCGGGCAATTCAAACATGGGATCGCCACTGCCGTGCTGCTTCGAAATGGTCCGTCGCGGAAGCGGAAATCACCCCTCCATCAGGTGTCCCGTACTTATGTCGATGCCCAGTAGTATGTTGGACCGCAATCGCCTGACTTCTGTTATTGTGACGCGTATCGCAACGCAGGACAATCTTGCTGGCGCAGGCAACCTCCGCTGTCTTTGCCTAATGCACAGTCTTCCTGGGCGGGCGCACGGTCTCAAATGCAGCACAGCACAAAGGAGAAAACATGAACAAGCCGCTGAGGGTGGCACTGGTGGGGCACGGCTTTATGGGGGCGGCCCACTCGCAGGCCTGGCGGGTGGCTCCCCGGTTCTTCGATCTGCCCCTGCAGCCGCAGATGGAGCTGCTGGTGGGCCGCGATGCAGAACGGACGCAGGATGCCGCGCGGAAATGGGGCTGGGCCGGGTCCGCCACCGACTGGCGGGAGGCCGTCACCCGGGAGGACATCGACGTCGTGGACATCGTCACCCCCGGTGCCTCCCACGCGGAGATCGCCATTGCAGCGCTCGACGCCGGCAAGCACGTGCTCTGCGAAAAGCCGCTGGCCAACACGGTGAAAGAGGCACGGGCGATGGCCGACGCCGCCGCCCGCGCCGAAGCCCGGGGCGTGCAGGCGATGGTGGGCTTCACCTACCGGCGGCTGCCCGCCACCACGCACGCCCGGAACCTGGTGGCATCGGGCGCCATCGGCACGGTGCGGCAGGTCCGGGCCGTGTACCTGCAGGACTGGCTCGTGGACGAGGACTCCCCGCTGACCTGGCGGCTGCAGCAGGACAAGGCCGGATCCGGCGTCCTCGGCGACCTGGGCGCGCACGCCATCGACCTGGCCCAGTACATCACCGGGGTCCCGCTGGCCGAGGTCAGCGGCACCCTCGCCACCCTCGTGCCCACCCGTCCCGTGCCCGACGCGGAACAGCGCGGCACCGGACTGGGCGGAGGCGCCGGAGCGGCCGGCACCCGAGGCCCGGTGACGGTCGACGACGTCGCCCTGTTTACCGGGCGGTTCGAGGACGGCGTGCTGGGCTCCTTCGAAGCCAGCCGGATGGCCACCGGGCGCAAGAACGCGTTCCGGCTGGAAATCTCCGGCAGTCTCGGTGCGATCAGCTTCGACCTGGAGGACCTGAATTTCCTGGGCTTTATGGATTACACGCTGCCGCCGGACCGGCAGGGATTCACCCGCATCATGGTGACCGAACCGGAGCATCCCTACCTCTCGGCGTGGTGGCCGGCCGGCCATTCGCTGGGCTACGAACACGGCTTCGTGCACCAGGCCAAGGACTTCGTGGAGGCTATCGCCGCCGGAACCGCACCCGCGCCGTCGTTCGCTGACGGACTGCAGGTCCAGGAAGTCCTCGATGCCGTAGCCCGCAGTGCAGCCAAGTCCAGCGTATGGTTGCCCGTACGCTGACGACCCAGCCCCTGAATCCCTAGGCAAAGGAGCCTGCATATGTCCCGACCAGTCACTCTGTTTACCGGCCAGTGGGCGGATCTACCGCTCGAAGAAGTGGCCCGGCTTGCCTCCGGCTGGGGGTACGACGGGCTGGAAATCGCCTGCTGGGGCGACCATCTGGACCCCTGGCGCTGGGATGACGAGGAATACGTGCAGAGCCGCCGCGACATCCTGGAGAAGTACCACCTGAAGGTGTTCGCCATTTCCAACCACCTCAAGGGGCAGGCGGTCTGCGACGATCCGATCGATCAGCGCCACCGGGACATGGTGTCCGACCAGGTGTGGGGCGACGGCGATCCGGAGGGCGTCCGGCAACGGGCTGCGGAGGAAATGAAGCACACCGCCCGGCTTGCCGCAGCGCTGGGGGTGGACACCGTGATCGGCTTCACCGGTTCGTCCATCTGGAAATACGTGGCCATGTTCCCGCCGGTTTCCGCGGAGGCCATCGACGCCGGCTACCAGGACTTTGCCGACCGGTGGAATCCCATCCTCGACGTCTTCGACGAGGTGGGCGTGCGCTTTGCCCACGAAGTCCATCCCAGCGAGATTGCCTACGACTACTGGACCACCGTCCGGGCGATGGAGGCGATCGGCAACCGGCCCGCCTTCGGCCTGAACTGGGACCCGAGCCACTTTGTCTGGCAGGACCTGGATCCGGTGGCGTTCCTCTGGGATTTTCAGGACCGGATCTACCATGTGGACTGCAAGGACACGAAGAAGCGGATGAGCAACGGCCGCAACGGCCGGCTCGGCTCGCACCTGCCCTGGGCCGATCCGCGGCGTGGCTGGGACTTCGTTTCCACGGGCCACGGGGACGTCCCCTGGGAGGACGCCTTCCGGATGCTCAACAGCATCGGCTACAAGGGACCCATCTCGGTGGAGTGGGAGGACGCCGGGATGGACCGGCTGGTCGGGGCGCCGGAAGCCCTGGCCTTTGTCCGTTCGCTCGCGCTGGATCCGCCCGATGCGGCGTTCGACGCGGCCTTTTCCTCGCGCTAACGCCTCAACAACAACGACGGCGGCCCCTCCATCGGGAGGTAAGCCGCCGTCGTCGTTCGCTGCGAGAAAACCTACCGGGCGTTGCGCTTCCGGCTGAGACCGAAGACAACGGCCAGCAGCAGCACGAGGCCCTTGATGATCTGCTGCCACGCGGCGTCCACGGACAGGATGGACAGGCCCTGGTTCAGCACACCCATCACCAGGCCGCCAATCACGGCGCCCACCACGGTGCCCACACCGCCCTGCACCGAAGCGCCGCCGATGAACACTGCGGCAATGGCGTCCAGCTCAAACCCTTCACCGGCCGAGGCCACTGCTCCGCCGGCGCGGGCGGTGCTGACCACGGCGGCAAGACCGGCGAGGAAGCCCATGTTCACGAACACCAGGAAGTTCACCCACCGGGTCTTCACGCCGGACATCATGGCAGCATTCAGGTTGCCGCCCATGGCGTAGATGTGGCGACCGAACACCGTTCGGCCCAGCAGGAACGAGTAGGCCATCACCAGCCCGGCAAGGATGATCAGGATGATCGGCAGGCCGCGGCTGTAGGCCAGCAGGTAGCAGAGGTACATGATGGCGAACACGGCTACGGCGTTCTTGAACACGAACGAGCCCATCCGTTCCCGCGGCAGGTCGAGCCGGCGCAGGTCCGCCCGGCCCTTCAGCTGCTGCACCACCAGGGCAATCGATGCCAGGGCGCCGATGCCCAGGGTGAGCAGGTCCGGAGTGCCGGTGGAGGGCAGGGCGCCGGAGCCGATGGCGTTGAACGGCCGCGGCAGGCCGCTGACTGTGCCGCCGGTCAGCAGGACCAGGGCGACGCCGCGGAAGACGAGCATCCCGGCCAACGTGACAATGAAGGCGGGTATCCCCACGAACGCCACCCAGAAGCCCTGCCAGGCTCCGATCAGCGCACCGGCCACCAGCGAAAGCACTACGGCGGCCCACCAGGGCATTCCCCAGTCATTCATGGCCAGGGCGGCAATGGCTCCCACCGCGGCCACCACGGAGCCCACGGAGAGGTCGATGTGTCCGGCAATGATCACCATGACCATGCCGATGGCCAGGATCAGCACATAGGCGTTTTGCTGGATGAGGTTGCTGATATTGCCCGGGTAGAGCAGCCGGCCGCCGGTGAGCACCTGGAACAGCAGGATGATCACAACAAGTGCGGCCAGGATGCCGTATTGGCGCAGGTCTACCCGCCGGCGCTTCTTCGCAGCCGCGGCTTGCGGCGGCAGCGGTGCCTTCGCCTGTTCTGGGGTTGTGGTGGTCACTGGACTTGTACTCCTTGGGTCCTGGCGGCGGTCATGTGTCGCATCAGTTCTTCCTGGGTGGCGTCGGCACGGTCCACTTCTGCAGTGAGCCGTCCCTCGGCGATGGTGTAGATGCGGTCACAGAGCCCGATCAGTTCGGGCAGTTCGCTGGAGATGACGATTACGGCTTTGCCCTGGGCCGCCATCTCGTTGATGATTCCGTAAATTTCGTACTTGGCGCCGACGTCGATCCCGCGGGTGGGTTCATCGAGGATCAGCACCTCCGGGCCGGAGTAGATCCACTTGCTGAGGACTACTTTCTGCTGGTTTCCGCCGGAGAGGTTGCCGACGGTCGAGGTGACGCTGGGGGTGCGGATGTTCATCCGCTGCCGGTAGTCGTCCGCCACGGCGTATTCCCGGTGCCGGTCAATGACGCCCAGCCGGGCCAGTTTGCCCAGTGCGGCAGCGGAGACGTTGACGGTCACGTTGCCGATGAGGTTCAGGCCGTAGCGCTTGCGGTCCTCGCTGACGTAGGCCAGTCCGTTGCGGATTGCCTCGCCCACCGTACGGGTGCCGATTTCGACGCCGTCCTTGTAGACCCGCCCGGAAATTCCGGTGCCGTAGGAGCGGCCGAAGATGCTCATGGCCAGCTCCGTGCGGCCGGCGCCCATCAGGCCGGCGAACCCGATGATCTCCCCGGCACGGACGTTGAAGGACGCGTCCTTCACCACCACGCGGTCCGGATCCGCCGGGTGGTGCACTGTCCAGTCCTCCACGCGAAACTTCTCCTCGCCGATGTCCGGTTCCCGGGGCGGGAACTGGTGGTCCAGCGGGCGGCCGACCATGGCGCGGATGATCCGGGTTTCAATCTCGTCGGTGTCCTCCACCGGAAAATCTTCAATGGTCTTCCCGTCGCGGATCACCGTGACGGTATCGGCAATCGAGCGGATTTCCTTGAGCTTGTGGGAAATAATGATCGAGGTGATCCCCTGCCCGCGCAGCTGGTCGATCAGGCCCAGCAGGTGGGCGGAGTCGTCGTCGTTCAGTGCGGCTGTGGGCTCGTCGAGGATCAGGATCTTAACCTCTTTGGAGAGTGCCTTGGCAATCTCCACCAGCTGCTGCTTACCTACGCCGAGCTCGAGGATCTTGGTGGCCGGATTCTCGTCCAGCCCCACCCGCTCCAGCAGGGCGGCGGCCAACAGATTCGTCTTGTTCCAGTCGATCACTCCGCCTCGGGCCACCTCGTTGCCGAGGAAGATGTTCTCCGCGATGGACAGGTACGGGCTCAGCGCCAGTTCCTGGTGGATGATCACAATGCCGTCGCGCTCGCTGTCGTTGATCGAGCTGTAGCTGACGGGTTTGCCGTCAAGGGTGATGGTTCCCGCGAAGCTGCCGTGCGGGTAGACCCCGCTGAGCACCTTCATCAGGGTGGATTTACCGGCACCGTTTTCGCCGCAGACGGCGTGGACTTCGCCGCGTTCAACGTTCACGGACACCTCGTCGAGGGCCCGGATGCCGTTGAACTCCTTCACAATGCCGTCCATGGACAGGATGACGTCAGTCATGTCGTTCTCGCTTCAGTAGCTTCAATACAGGCGGCAGCGGCGTGCGGCGGTTTTCCGCCGTCGCACGCCGCTGCTTATGCCCGTCGAAAGTAACGCCCGGGGGTTAGAGACCGACGTCGCCGGCTTCGAGGAAGCCGGACTCCACCAGCGCGGACTGGACGGTGTCCTTGGTGACCACCTGCGGATCGAGGATGTAGGTGGGGACCACCTTGACCTCGTTGTTGTAGGTCTCGGTGTCGTTGACCTCTACGTCCTCGCCGTCAACGAGGGCCATGATCATGGTCTCCACCTGGGCACCCAGCTCGCGGGTGTCCTTCCAGACGGTCATGGACTGCTGGTCTGCCAGCATGGCCTTGACGTTCGCGACGTCGGCGTCCTGACCGGTGATGAGCGGCCAGTCCGAGCCCGGCTTGTACCCGGCGGAGTCCAGCGAGGCCTCGATACCCAGCGCCAGGCTGTCATTCGGGGACAGTACGACGTCGACCTTCTCGCCTCCGGTGTAGAAGGACTGCAGGCGGTTATCCATTTCGGCCTGCGCATCGGCGGACTGCCAGCCGAGGATGCCGATGGACGTCCACTCGTCGTTGCTCGCCGGGGACTTCCCGGAGGGAACCACCAGCTGGCCGCTTTCCACGTAGGGAAGCAGTACGTCCCAAGCTCCGGAGAAGAAGAACGAGGCGTTGTTGTCATCGGGGCTGCCGGCGAAGGGCTCGAGGTTGAACGGGCCCTTGCCCTCGGCCAGGCCGAGCTGCTCTTCGATGAACTCGCCCTGGAGCTGGCCCACCTTGTAGTTGTCGAACGTGGCGTAGTAGTCCACGGCTTCGGTGCCGTTGATCAGGCGGTCATAGGCGATGACCTGTACGTCCTGGTCCTTGGCGTCTTCGAGCGCCGGGCCGAGGGTTTCGCCGTCGATGGCTGCGACCACAAGGATCTTCGCACCGCCGGCAACCTGGTTCTGGATCTGGCTGATCTGCTGGTCTGTCTTGTCATCCGCGTACTGCAGGTCAACGGTGCAGTCCTGGGCTTCGAGATTTTCCTTGAGCCCCTCACCGTCATTGATCCAGCGTTCGAGGCTGCGCGTGGGCATGGAGATCCCGACGTTGCAGGAGCCGGCCTCGCCTTCAGCTTCGGTCGAGCCCGCGGGTGCACAGGCCGACATGCCTGCCGCCAGGCCAACGGCCAGGAAAACGGCCGAAACATTCTTAATTCTGGTCATGCTGGAAAACCTTCGAAAAGGATCCTGCCGGGGCGGAGCCGTTCCGCCTGGTGTTGACGGAAACGGCTACGGGTCCGCTGCGGGCCGGATCGAGCGGATACAACGCTGTAGCGCCCTGTCGACGCATGGCATCAACGATTTGTAGGCGAAGACAACATATCCCTGAAGTGTCTTCCATCACAAGCTGAACTCGAAAAGTTACAGGATCGAGACCGTGCAGCATCCGCGGCGCCTACGGGGCTGCGGAGTCCCGGTAGCCGCTCGGGGTGAAGCCCAGGACCTCCCGGAATGCGTTGGTCAGGTGGGCGTGGTCGGCGTAGCCGAGGTCGACGGCGACATCGGCAATGGAGATTCCGCTGTTTCCGCGCAGCCGTTCCGCTGCCTCCTGCAGCCGGTAACGGCGGATCATCGCCAGCGGCGGCAGGCCGACAAACCGGCGCGCCAGGCGCTGCAGGGTTCGGACGGAGACGCCGAGCCGTTGAGCTGCCTGGTCGACCCGGGTCAGCTCCCGGTCGGAGGAGATCAGGTCCTCCAACCTGTTGGCTGCGTCGGCTTCGGCTGTTGGTACCGGGACGCGGGCATCCAGCCACTCGGCAGCCGTCTCCGCTGCACGCTGCCGGCGGAGGGCGCCGTCGCCCTCACCATCGCCGGCGCCGCTGCTCATTGCTGCCGTCACCGCGGCATGCAGGTCCGGGGCGTGGAACGGGATTTCCGTGTCGCGGAGGCCGCCCGGGTTGTCGGTGAAGACTGGTACGGCGGCGGGACGCAGCAGCATTCCGACAGCCCAGCCCCGCCCCGCCAGGTCGCGGAAGGAGCGCCGCGTGGCGGGACCGGAAAGACTGACGCCGTCCTCCTGCACCACCAGGTTCGAGGCCGGAAAAGGCAGGACCTCCTGCCGGGAGACCTGGCCGGGTTCCAGATCCCATTCCGGAATCCAGACCCAGCGCAGGCGGTCCCGGAGCAGGTCCGGAGGCAGCAGACGGTGAAACGCAGGCAGCCGGGCGGGGTAGAGCAGCCCGCGCCACTGGTCCTCCATAGCCTGCTCATTTCTCCGGTTATTCGTGTACTGCTGGCGGTCGGAGATCTTACTGTCGCGAATCTTCAAGCGCCACCCTGGTGCTGCTGCCTAGCCTTGCAGCATGACTTTCACAGACAACACCGCTTCAGACAAAACCGCTGCCGGGCTCACCGGTGAACACACCACCGGCGGGGTTCCGCACGGCGCCACCAGCCTGACCCCGTTCCTGGCCGTTCCGGATGCCCGTAACGCCATCGCGTTTTACCGTGATGTGTTCAATGCGCGGGTGGTGGACGTAACCGAGATGGACGGGGTGGTGGTGCACGCCGATCTCGACTTCGGAATGGGCCGGCTTCAGCTGGGCGAACCCAATCCCGCGTTCGGGCTGGTGCTTCCCCCTGAAGGGGACAGCGACTGCTACTCGCTCGGGCTCTACTGCGCTGATGTGGACCAGACGGTGGCGCGGGCTGTGGCGGCCGGTGCCGTTATCCGTGAACCGCTGACAACCTTTGTCTCGGGCGACCGCTTCGCCAGTATCCGTGACCCGTTCGGGGTCCGCTGGTCTGTGATGTCCCGGGTTGAGGACCTTTCCGAGGAGGAGAGCGCCCGGCGGGTCGCGGAGTGGGCGGCAACGCAGTCCGGTGGAGGCAACTGAGCCGCCGTCATGCGGGCCGCCGTCGTCGCGAGGGCGGCTGAAGTGCCAAGCATCTTGGATACTAGGAGTCCTCCCCCTCGATGCTGATCATCCAGCTGGTCCCGAACCGGTCGGTCACCATGCCGAAAACATCGCCCCACGGTGCCTTTTCCAGCGGCAGGGTCATCTGGCCGCCGTCGAGCAGCTTGTCCCAGTAGCCGCGCAGCTCGTCGCTGTTGTCGCCGCTCAAAGCAATGGCATACCCGTTGCTGGAATCCGGTGCCACGCTTTCCGGGCCGGCCATACTGTTGGGCGTATCCGAGGCCATCAGCACAAAACCGCTGTCCGTGGTCAGCGTGGAATGCATGATCTTGTTTGCCTCCGACGGGTCATCGGACATATTCATTTCCGCGAACGTGGAGCTTTCCAACGTTCCGCCGAAGACGTCCTGGTAGAACGCCATCGCTTGGGCGGCATTGTCCCGGAAGTTCAGGTACGGGTTCATGTTCGAGGGCATGGCGGTCTCCTTACGGGGGAACGGTTCGGATGCACCCGAGTATGCGCCGGTGGCCGTGCCTGCGGAAGCCGTCGACAGAAACTACGTCCGACCCGCCGTTACCTGCGAACAGGTAGTCCGGAATCCACTAGGGGGAGCGCCTACCTCGACCCGTGTGGTAAGAATCCTCCACTAGTGCCACGGACGAACTGTGGCAGCCGGGATGTCGGGGTCGTGTACCAGAGGAGAACCGGAATGGGCTTGTTCCGAAAAGAGAATCGTCCGCAGCCTGCGCCCGCGGACGCTAGGCCGACGCAGCCGGAAGCCAGGGAAACGGCTATGGTTCGAAACCCCGGACTGGAGCCCTCGGATCCTCGGCAGTTGCTGTACTCGCTGTTGGAAGCCTGCGGCTTCTGCGTTGTATTCAGCGGACCGGTTAAAGCAGAAGACCTTCTCGAAGAGGCTGCCGATCTTGCGCCTACGTTGATGGGATCGATCCACCGGGCCCGAGGTTTCTTCCAACTGGAGCAAGACACGGAAATCACTTGGTGTGCGGTGGAAGGCCCTCTGGGGTCGGCCATTTTGATCTTGTGCGCGCCGGACGCGGATAGCGGTTTCGTGATTAAGCACCTCCTTCAGCCCCTCCAATCTGCCCGCCCTCCCCTCGCGGTGGAATCCGTGCACCTAGGCTCAACGACGCGAACGGTCGCTGACCTCGTGGCAGGGGCCGACGTCGTTCCCGTCTGGGAGAGCCCGAGATTCATCCGCCTCCGCCAGGACCCGGACCATTACGTGACACTGCCGCTGTGGGCACGGCGGGCGGCTCATTCCTGGGAACGGCTGGAGCTGGACATGTACCGCCGCGTGCTGCAGGACGGCGACGGCGATACGGTAAATATCCTCTTCTGTCTTATCGGGGGCAGGACCCTTTTGCTCATCAGCATTGATGCCCCGCCCGACGCCCTGTCCGGAGATGATGCTTGGAAATACCGGGCCCTCGCTGCGAAAGGACCATACTCTCTGGAACATGTTGCCGACCAGCTAGCGCTAGTCCTCGATGTCCCCACCGGCATCGACGCCGCCGGGCTCGAGGATCTCAGCGAGCGGATGGCAGCTGATTTTCTCGCCGGCCCACCCGACAGCGGGACGTTCGACGCCCCGGACCGCCTGACTGTATCCGAACTGCCGGTTGCTGACGGCCGGTCGCTGTGGGACCGGTTAGAGGCTGCCTCCGAGGAGAACTTGGCAGGTCGTCCATTCCACTGGCCGGCACTGGCCCGCTACACGACAACCGAACGCATCCGCGAGTCCGTGCCGGACTCGACCTTCGAATCGGCGAACGCGCTAGCGATGGACCTGCGTTCCCGCCGGGGCGGATCGGGATTCGAGTACACATGGCGGGCCTCAGGCGATGCGCCGATTTCACCATCCTGGTTGACGCTTCAGTCCGCCTGCCTCGACCCCCGGACCGGACGCGCGGTAGCCAGCGGCCACCTGACACACGAAGTCTGGGGGCTCCCACCGGCATATGATCTGGGGGCCATCGACGGCAGGAATGGGTTCACCTTTCGGAATGAGGGGAAACCCGACGGTCTCTTGAGACCGTCATCCTCGCTGTACGTGGGCTCCTCGCAGAGCGGCGTCTTCCTCCCCCTCGATTCGAGAGCAGACGTGATCTCCGTGGACCTCCACGGAGCTACCGGTACCATTGCCGCCTTGGAGTTCCTGGGCGGCTCCACCGGAGCTGTTGCCACTTACGGCCCGGACGGACAGCGGCGGGTGCTTACGGTCGTCGAGGGCATCGTGGGAAATGAACCGATACGCTTCAGCGGCGACGGAAAGTGGCTCCTAGTCAGCGGAAGCCAAAACTCCACTCTGATCGAGACCGCCGGCGGCCGGTTCCTTGTACTTCAGATCAGCAATGCCGCGTGGTGGCCCCTTGATGAAAGCTGCCTGCTGACTATCGATAATGACCGCGGCCAGGCGGTGCCCCGCCTCTTTAATCTGGCTACCAATTCCTACGGCAGGTCCTTCCCGGCGATTACCCTGGATGTTCCGGCGCAGGCCGAACTACCGCACTTTTGGTTCCCGGCGGTATCAAGCGACGGGGCGGAACTTCTGGCGTTGACGCCCGCGGGAGTGTCGGAGGAATACCGGCAAAAGTATGGAAGGGGCCACCGCGCCGCCGGAATTCGTCTGGCCAATGGAAAGGCATCCCTGCTCCACACACCTTTCCTCGACAACGGCCGTCTCGAGCGCGATGTACGCGAGGTCCGCTGGACGCAGCGCCCGCCGCTGCACCGGATCCGGCTCCACCCCGATCTTTCCGAAAGATTGACCACCCAAGTTACCCAACACGCATATTTGTCTCCTGCCCGATGGGCAGATGAGGCCGAGCGTATTCTCATTCAGAGCCTGAACCGCGCCATCATTCTGACAAAAGCAGGCCAACCGGTTTCCCACCTTTTGCCCGAAATCCTGGCCTCTTTGGTACCAGTAAAGGAAGGCCCGGAGAACTGGGGCCGCCAATCTGCGTGGCTCATCGAAATCCGTAACGGCATCTCCAATGAAATCTCCAACAACGCACTCACCGAGAATCAGGCGGCTGCGTGGCGGCACTACCTTTCAGCGATTGCTGCTATCCAAGCTGGCCGAGCCGAACTCATCGATCCACTGGCCACGTTGAAGGCATAATCCAAGCCTTATTACTCCACCCGGATGCGCCGCGGGGTGATTCCGATCATTAACTATTCCTTTCTCCCTGTTCAGGAGTGCGGCCCGCATGTACATTCCACCACCACCAGTCTTCGCCCGTCCCAAGGAGAACAAAATGGCGGCAGTATGCCCGAATTGCAGCAAGAAAACCGGAATGGATGTCGGCAGCCCGGATAGGCAGGGGTGGTACAAGTACGTCTGTCAGCTGTGCAAGTACGAGTGGAAGAGCCCCGACAAGCCGTAAAGCAGCAGTCCGACGGAGAGGAAGACGCCAACGGACACTGCGTCAGTTGAAAGTGAGGGACTTTGAATGGCGTTTACCGCATCCGCGAGTCGCACGGGGGACTACACACAGGTCCATACCTGCCGCTCCTGCAACAAAACGTTCTGGGCAAAGAGTTCCTGGAACGGGGTCACAGTGCAGTGTCCGCATTGCTCCACCGGCAACTAGGCCGCCTCAAACCGGCCTAAGCCTTACTTCCCCGCGGGCTGTCCGCGCACTGCCGACCATTCGCTGCTGAGCACGGTGTCGCCCACCGGCTCCCAGTCATTGGTTTCGAAAAGGGAAGCCACCGTGTCCCGGTTCAGGTCCGGGGCTCCGCCGTCGACCTGCGCGGTCGGATAGCAGACCCACAGGGCTCCGCCGGGTTCGACGGCGGCAGCGGCGGTGGCCAGGTCATGGGCCAGGTCCGCTGCGGAGGCGACGAACAGGAGCACGACGTCGGCCGGGAAGCGCCCGTCATCCTCAGCCAGGAACGCGGACGCCGGCAGCAGCCCGGCCACCTCGGGGAAGTTCTTGGCACCGTAAACGGTGATGCGGTCCGTTGCGGAAAGTTCAAACGGCTGGGCTGATTCGGAAGACACTTGGGGGGCTCCATTCCTGGACACGAGACTCTGGTGGCACGGGCGGCCCCGAGGAAGTAAGCCGCCTTTCCTATTATTTCAGCCGCGATCTCCGGATTGACCCGGTTTCGGGCCTCCCGAGGCACCAACTGTGTAACGACGAAACCGTGGCCGTGATGCCCGGCACACCCCGCACCTGTGACCCAAAACACCTCGCCACCGCTACCCGGCAGCCGAACCCGGCCGATAGATGTCTTTCGGACAATTCAATAGTTGGGGAAAATTTATGATCAGCCGCCAAGCAGCGCTGGCCGCAGCCGCCGCCGTCGTCGTTGCCGCCTCTACGGCGGGGTGCACCTCCGCCTCCACCGCCGATACATCGAACGCAAATCAAGGGGAAGTTGTCCGCGTCATCGACGGCGACACCCTCGTGGTGAACTTCGAGGACCAGGAACTCACCGTTCGGCTCCTGAACGTGGACACTCCGGAAACCAAGGACCCCAATAAGCCCGTGGAATGCCTGGGTCCGGAAGCAACCGACTTCCTCGAAGACGCTCTGCCGCCCGGAAGTACGGTGACCCTGGAGTTCGACGTCGAGCGCGAGGACCGCTACGGACGCACCCTTGCCGGTGTCTACGACGCTGACGACCGTCTCATCAACGCCGAAGTGGCACGGCAGGGTCTTGGCATTCCTGTCACATACGAACCGAACGCCAAGTTCCGGCCTCCGGTGGATGCAGCGTACGAGGAAGCCCGGGACAACCAGGCCGGGATGTACAACGCCGACGTCGCCTGCACCGTGCCTGCCATGGTCGACGCGTTGGAGCAGACCGCAGAAGAGGCTGCGGCTCAGGCCGAAGGTTCTTCGGTGGCGACCGCAGCTAGCGCCGCGGCCGCCGTCCTGGCCCTGGTGAGGACGGCGGACGCTGCCTTTGACGTGCTCGACGCCGGTGCGAAAGCAGGCACGTCGATGATGTGGGCCGCGCTTTCCGACGAGGAAAAGACAGTCTTCCAAGAGCGTGCCGCCGCAGCCAAGACGAAGGTGCACGAGCGTCACGAGACGCTGGTCAGCATTCAGAATGAGCGTCAGGCCGTTGAGGATGAGGCTCAGCGGGTGGCTGCCGAAGCTGAAGCGGAGCGGGTAGCGGCGGCCCAGGCCGAGGCAGACCGGAAGGCAGCGGAAGCCGCGCAGGCTGAGGCGAACCGTGTTGCTGCCCAACAGGCCGAGGCCAACCGAATCGCGGCGGAACAGGCCGAGGCGAACCGGCGCGCTGCCACGCCGCAGTATGTGGCACCGCCTGCGCCGGAATATGTGGCTCCGCCGGCGCAGAGCGGCCCCCCGGGTTACACCGGGCCGCGCTGCTATGCGCCCGGCGGCCAATCCTGGCGTCCCTGCTAGAAACGAGCTGAAACAACACTGAGGTCTCCCGGACGAAAGATGGTCCGGGAGGCCTTTTGTTTTCCGCTCACGGTGGTGCTGCTGGCTCTGAACTCGGAGCAGGAAGCGCGGCGCTCCGTCGGCACGGGTGGGAGCGGGCAAACCCTTGATTCCCCCGGGCGGTAGGCGAAGAATTCTTAGTGCGGCAGGAAAACCAAGTGACCGAACACCATCCGGGCGTCCGGCGGTGGGCCGCCCAAAGGTGGTGGACCCCATGGTCCCCGAACTCTCCCCTGACGCCGTAGCCGCCCTGCGAACGTCCCTGTCCGGTTCCGTTGTCCTACCCCAGGACGAGACTTACGACGACGCCCGCCGCGTCTGGAACGGCATGATCGACGTCCTGCCGGCGATGGTGGTGCGTGTTGCTTCCGTTGAGGACATTGCCGCGGTCCTCGCCTTTGCGCAGCAGTGGGACCTGCCGCTGGCGGTCCGCGGCGGCGGGCACAATGTGGCCGGCAACGGCACGGTCGCCGACGGCGTCGTGCTGGATATGGGTGCCCTGCGGGACGTCAGCGTAGACGCGGACAGCGGCACCGTTACCGTGCAGGCGGGAGCCACCATGGGCGACGTCGACGCCGCCACCGAACCCTACGGCCTGGCCGTTCCCATGGGCGTCGTTTCCGGCACGGGGGTGGCCGGGCTGACCCTCGGCGGGGGTGTCGGCTGGCTGACCCGCGCGCATGGACTGAGCATCGACAACCTGGAGGCTGCCGACGTCGTTACCCCCGGCGGCGAGGAGGTCCACGCGTCCGCCGATGATCATTCGGAACTGTTCTGGGGGCTTCGCGGCGGCGGCGGGAACTTCGGCGTCGTGTCGTCTTTTACCTTCCGGGCGCATCCGCTGCCCGCGCAAGTCCTCACCGGGAACCTGGCGTACGGCAATATGCACTGGCGCCAGGCTCTGCGCGCCTATGACGCGTGGGCGGCCGGCCTGCCCGACGAGATGACCACCATCATCAGCTGCCTGGTACCGATCGAGGAATGGGACATGGGCGACCAACCGCTGCTGGTAATCGGACTCGCCTGGGCGGACCCGGATCAGGAGGCCGGGGACGCGCTGATCCGGCAGCTTGCCGCCGCCGCTCCCCCTGACATGGAGGCAGTGGAGGCGGTGCCCTGGTCGGACTGGCAGACGGCCATGGATTCAACGTTCCCGCCAGGCTCCCGCGCCTACTGGAAAAACGCGTCCATCGACCGCCTGGATGACGCCGCCATCGACGTCCTGGTCCGCGCCGGCTGTGAGCAGACCTGGCACGGGACCGGCTTTGACATCCACCATCTGGGCGGCGCCTACGGCCGGATCGCGGACGACGCCACCGCCTTTCCCACCCGGGATGCCCCCTACTGGCTGAACATTTACGGCTTCTGGCAGGACCCGGCGGACGACGCCGCCCGTACGGCTTTTGTCCGCGGGCTGGCGAAGACGGTGGAACCGTTCTCCTCCGGCGCGCAGTACGTGAACTTCATGGGCGCCGAGGATCCGGTGGCGCAGGGCACTGCCCCGTCCGTCTACGGCCCGGACAAGCTGGCCCGCCTCACCGCCTTGAAGACCGCCTACGATCCGCAGAACCTCTTCCGGCGCAACCACAACATCGTGCCAACCGGGTAGCTGGGGCTTTTCCGTTACCCGGCTCCAGCCCCTGCGACCGGGTAGCTGCACAGCCTGTTATTGAACACACTGACCTCAACGGGCACACTGTTACCGGACGCTCCCCACCACGTTCCCCATTCGGCGTTCCCATCAGTGCGGAGGTTCCACCATGCCGGTCATCGACCTGAACAGCGACGTAGGCGAATCCTTCGGCAACTGGACCATGGGCGACGACGTCGCCATCTTCGAGTCCGTTTCCAGCGCCAACGTGGCCTGCGGCTTCCATGCCGGCGATCCGTCCACCATTGCGCAAACCTGCCGCGACGCGGTCGCCGCCGGCGTCACCATCGGCGCGCACGTGGCCTACCGGGACCTGGCCGGGTTCGGCCGCCGGTTCCTGGACTGCTCCTACACCGAACTGTTCGACGACGTGCTGTACCAGCTCGGTGCCCTGCAGGGTCTGGCCCGCGCAGCGGGATCCGAGGTCCGCTACGTGAAGCCGCACGGCGCCCTCTACAACACCATCGTCCGCCACGAGGTGCACGCCCGTGCCGTCGTCGACGCGGTCCGGACCTTCAATAAGGACCTGCCCGTCCTGCTGCTGCCCGGCGCCGTCGCCCTGGAGATGGTGGCCGACTCCGGCCTGCGCGGCGTCGCCGAAGCCTTCGCTGACCGCAACTACAACCCCGACGGCACGCTCGTCTCCCGCCGCGACGCCAACGCCGTGATTTCCGACGCCGGTACGGTCACCGCCAACATGGTCCGCCTCGCCACGCAGGGCACTATCACCGCCATCGACGGCACCGAGATTCCGATGTCCGCCGAATCGATCTGCGTCCACGGCGATACCGCTGGCGCGGTCGCGATGGCGAAGGCGGTCCGCGCCGGGCTGGAAGACGCCGGCGTGAGTATTTCGAGTTTCGTGTGAGCAGGGGCGGGGGCACGCGTGTCCGGGGCATCCGGCCGGCCGGGACGCGCGCTCTGCTGGTCGAGCTCGAGTCGCTGTCCGACGTCGTCGCCCTCTCCGCCGAGCTCCGCACCCGGCCGCTGCCCGGGCAGGTGGATGTGCTGGCTGCCGCTGCCACCGTCCTCGTCCGGTTTGCCAGACGACGGGAAACAGTTGCCGCTGAAGGACTCATTGAGGCGCTGGACCTCACGCACGGCGAGGTGCCGGATGCGCGGACGGTGACCATTGAGACGGTGTACGACGGCGAGGACCTCGCCGAGGTTGCCCGGCTCACCGGCCTGTCCGAAGACGCCGTGATCAAGGCGCACACCGGTACCGCGTGGACCGGCGGATTCGGAGGATTTGCGCCCGGGTTCACTTATCTGGTGGGCGGTGACCCGGTCTTGAAAGTTCCCCGCCGCAGTACTCCCCGCACTGCGGTGCCAGCCGGTTCGGTGGCGCTCGCCGGCGATTACTCAGCTGTCTATCCGCGCGAATCCCCGGGCGGCTGGCAGCTGATCGGCCGCACGAATGCTGTGATGTGGGACCTGGCCCGGGAGTCTCCGGCACTGATTCGGCCCGGCGATTCGGTCTGGTTCAAGCCGGTCCGGAAACTCATCGCCACTACATCTCCAAGGGACGGGGCCGTCGAAACCAAACCGGAGGCGACGGACCAGGTTCCCTCGCCCACCCAACGCAACCACACCTCGCTGGAGGTCCGCAGCCCCGGCCTCCAGTCCCTCCTCGAGGATCTGGGCCGCCCCGGCTATGCCGACCTCGGCGTCTCCGTGTCCGGTGCCGCAGACCCCCGGTCCGCACGGCAGGCGAACCGGCTGGTCGGCAATCCTCCCGAGGTCGCCGTGATCGAGAACCTTTTCGGCGGTCTGGAGCTGGTGGCCCGCGGGGATGCCGTCCTGGCCCTTGCCGGCGCGGAGCTGCCCGCCGCCGTCGTCTCCCCCGACGGCATCCGGGACCGTCCAGCACCACTGAATGCTCCCTTTGCATTGCTCGATAGGGAAACCCTGACCCTGGGTGCTCCCTTCCGCGGAGTACGCAGCTATGTCGCGGTTCGCGGCGGCATTCCCGTTGAACCGGTCCTGGGCAGCCGGAGCACGGACACCATGAGCGGCATCGGTCCGTCGGCGTTGGACTCCGGGGCACGGCTACCGGTGGGTGCGGTGTCCGGTGTGGTTCCGGTCGGGGCGCCGGAGCCGTCGTCGTTGGGTGCGCCCGGCGGCGTGGGCGTTCTCGGTCACGGAACCACCCCGACCCTGCTGCGGATTACCGCAGGCCCGCGGCAGGACTGGTTCGGGCCCGACGCCGCCGCGGCCCTGACTCGTTCCGTCTGGTTCACTACCAACGAGTCCAACCGGATCGGCGTGCGGCTGGCGACCGACCCGGAGGACTCTGCGGCGCAGCCGCTGCACCGCGTCCGGGACGGGGAGCTGGCCAGTGAAGGCGTGGTCGCCGGCTCGCTGCAGGTGCCGCCGTCGGGCCTGCCCGTCCTCTTCCTGGCCGACCATCCCGTTACCGGCGGCTACCCGGTGATCGCCGTCGTCGTTCCGCAGGACCTGCCCCTGGCCGCGCAGCTGCCGCCCGGGCACCCCATACGTTTTGTTTTTGTCGATCCCGATACCCTGACACCGCTCGGCGCTGAGGACACGGCCGCGCTGTTTCCGGAAGGAACCCCATGAAAAAGGTCCTGGTCGCCAACCGCGGCGAGATTGCGGTGCGGGTGGCCCGTGCCTGCTCGGACGCCGGCATCGCCTCGGCTGCCGTGTACTCGGAGCCCGACGCCGACGCGCTGCACGTGCGGGTGGCAGATGAGGCCTATGCGCTGGGCGGTTCCTCGGCTGCGGACACGTATCTGAATATTCCGAAGCTGATCGACGCCGCGCGCCGGGCAGGGGCCGACGCGGTGCATCCCGGTTACGGGTTTCTTTCGGAGAATGCGGACTTTGCGCAGGCGGTGCTCGACGCCGGGCTCACCTGGATCGGTCCGTCACCGCAGGCCATCCGCGACCTGGGCAATAAGGTCACTGCGCGGGAGATTGCTGTCCGGGCCGGGGCACCGCTGGTTCCGGGCACCGAGGGCCCGGCTTCCAGTGCTGAAGAGGTCCGGGCCTTTGCCGAGGAACACGGGCTTCCCGTGGCGATCAAGGCGGCGTTCGGCGGCGGTGGACGCGGCATGAAGATCGCCCGCCGGATGGAGGATGTGGAGGACGCGTTCGAATCCGCGGTGCGTGAAGCTGTTTCGGCGTTCGGCCGCGGCGAGTGTTTTGCGGAACGGTTCCTCGACAGCCCCCGGCACGTGGAGGCGCAGGTGCTGGCCGACACGCACGGGAACGTCGTCGTCGTCGGCACCCGCGATTGTTCGCTGCAGCGGCGGAACCAGAAACTTGTGGAGGAAGCGCCCGCACCGTTTCTGAGTTCCGAGCAGCGGGTGACCATCCACGAATCGGCCAAAGCCATCTGCCGGGAGGCCGGCTATACCGGTGCCGGGACTGTCGAATACCTGGTTTCCCCGGACGGGCTGATCAGTTTCCTGGAAGTCAACACCCGGCTGCAGGTCGAGCATCCGGTGACCGAGGAGACCACCGGCGTCGACCTGGTCCGGGAGCAGTTCCGGATTGCCGACGGGCTGCCGCTGTCCCTCACTGAAGATCCGGTTCCGTACGGGCATGCGTTTGAGTTCCGGCTCAATGCCGAGGATCCCGCGCGGGGTTTTCTGCCCGGACCGGGTCTTGTGGAGGCGTTTGAGCCGCCGACCGGTCCGGGGATTCGGATGGATTCGGGTGTGCGGTCCGGCTCTGTGGTGCCTGCCGAGTATGACTCGTTGATGGCCAAGCTGATCGTCTGGGGCGAGGACCGGCCGCAGGCTTTGCGTCGTGCCCGGGCTGCGCTGGACGAGCTGGTGATCCGTGGTGTGCCGACAGTCGTTCCCTTCCACCGTGCTGTTGTCCGCTCTGAAGCGTTTACACGTGCCGATCGGATGGGCGTCTACACCACGTGGATTGAGTCGGAATTTGCTGAACCGTTGGCTGCTTCGCCGGAAATTGCTGCATCGGTCCCCGGTGCCGAGCGGGAAACGGTGACTATAGATGTCGACGGCCGAGCTGTGGTGCTGGGCGTTCCGGCCGCGCTTTTGAATGCGTTGCGGGCGGGTGGTTCCGGTGCTGGGGGCGGCGGTGCTGCGCATTCCGCGGGTTCCACAGGGGCTGACGACGCCGTGCTCGCCTCCCCAATGGCCGGAAACCTGGTGAAGTGGGTGGCCGACGACGGTGCGGAGCTGGCCGAAGGCGATCCCGTGGCGGTGCTGGAGGCCATGAAGATGGAGACCACTGTCCGTGCGCACCGTACGGGTGCTTTCTCCCGTGCTGATATTGAGCCTGGTACTGCTGTTGGGCGTGGGGATTCGTTTGGGGAGATCCGTTCCTGAGCCTGGGGCGGTTTTCCGGATCGCCTAGGTTCCCTGCCCGTTCGCTTCCCGTTCCAGTGCTCGAACCCGCGGTTCCACCGCCGCACCTCCCGGGTCCAACGCTTCACCTCCCCGCTCCATCCATTCCGTTTACCGTCCGCAATCCGCACTCTTCCTCCACAGTTGAGACTTCCTGCATGGCACCGGCTGGTTCTCCACAACCGCGCTCACTGCTGGCGACAGGCGCCCCGCCTCTTGATGGAATCAGTTCATGCAGTCATACGAGTTCCATGTGTCGGAGTCAGGGTCGGCGAGCGCCGGCAGTGATGCCTGTACCGACCCGACTTCATTTGCCTCAATTGCCGACGGACTCAGCGGCGACCTGCGGCTCCAAAATATCCAAGCCCTCGGACGCGACGACCTCCTGCGAATACTGGAACGCCTGGACGCTCTTATCGGGTGGGCGCAGGCACAACAGGCCCGGGCCGTAACGCGCTTCGAAGCATTGGTCACCCGCGACGTGGATCCGGACGGGACCCTGGACGCCTTGTGCGATTCCCAGACCGCTTTCCGACTGGCGGCTTCGGAGATAGGCGCGCTCCTGTCCCTCCCTCCCATGACTGCCCAGCGTCTTGTGATTGATTCGTCCACGCTTTGCTCCGGGTGCCCCGCCGTATTGGCTGAATTGGAAGCGGGCAGAATCAGCTACCGCAAGGCACAGATCATCTGTTCCACGGCCGTTTCGCTACCGGAGACCACTCGCGCCAAACTGGAGAACCGCCTGCTGAGCGAAGCGCAGGGCCTGACCGCTGCGCAGCTGGAGCGCAAAGCCCGGAGGCTGTATGAGGCACTGGTGCCGGAAACGGACATGAATGTCCGCCACCGTCAGGCTAGAAATGACCGCAGGGTGTGCCTCGAACCTCAGTTGGATGGGATGTGCTTCCTATCGGCCCGTCTTCCTGCACCCGAAGGCCAAGCCATCTTTACCGGTTTGACGACGTGTGCCCGCTCCGAACAGGCGGCCGGTGATCCCCGAACCGTTGACCAGCTGCGGGCGGACATCTTGGTATCCCTGCTCCTCGGTGAAAGCCGCACCGTCGGGCGCGAGGAGCGCACGAGTTTCGGTTCATCCCGAAGCGACCGTCGCGGCAGGACATCCGCCCGCCCACACAACGCACCTTCCGACCCGGCTTTTTCCAACCAAGCGCCTTCCAATCAAGTGCCTTCGCGTTCTGATCACTCCCCCTCTGGAGCCTTCCGTGTTTCGGCCCCGGATAGTGTTTCCGCCCCGAATACCCCGGAGACCTCCGCACGGCCGGTCGCTCCGCTTGGACCGCGGGTGAAAGCCGAAGTAATGGTCCTCATCAATGCGGAAACCCTGCTTGGTTTGGACAACCGTCCCGCAGAACTACATGGATACGGACCCATCAGCGCGGATTCGGCTCGGGAACTGGTGCGCAGCATCGGACATTGGACCGGGCTGCTTCAGGATGGCGACACCGGTGAGATCCTCAGCGTCGGTAGGCAACGCCGGGTACCTCCGGGACTCCGCCGATGGTTGCAGGCCCGGGATTCGACCTGCCGCTTTCCGGGCTGCTCAGCCAACGCACTCACTGCCGAGATCGACCACACCATCCCGTGGGCCAGAGGAGGACCAACGGACCATGGGAACCTCGAATGCCTTTGCCGAAAACACCACGCCCTTAAAACCGCTGGATTCTGGACTGCCCGGCAGCCTGAACCGGGGCTTCTCGAGTGGACGTCTCCGGCCGGGCGGAAGTACCAGACACGGGCGCACCTCCAGATGGGCGGGAACGAGACGGATGGGAACAAGGCCGGACTGCACCGAGACTCCGTACCAGCCGGAACGAGACCTGCCTATGACGCGCAACCAACGTATGAAGCTGCCTCAGCCTATGGAGCAGCCTCAGCGTATGGAGCAGCCTCGACGTCCGGAACGACATCAGGGAATGGGACAGCCTCCGCGGATCAGGGCCGCAACGAGCACTATGCCGCAGCTTGCGAGCCTCCACCCTTCTGAGCGGATTATGCACCGATGACTATGCAGCCGCCGCCGTCCGGACCGAAGAAGCCATGGTGTACCGGCTAGGTCCCTAAGGCCTTGTGTTCACAGAGCCCGATTTTCACGAAGCCTTATGTCCACGAAGCCTTATGCCCAGAGAGCCTGCAGACCGGCAAGCGAATTCCAACCTAGGTACAGGGTCAGCAGCCAGGCCAGGACACCGACGATGAGCAACCACCGCGGATACTGATACCCGGACAGGAGGTCCCGGCGCCGCCAGGCAGCCCAGAGCAGGATGGCAAACCCGAGCGGCAGAATGAGCCCGTTGAAGGCCCCGGCAAAAACCAGCAGCGTCTGCGGCGGCTGGCCCAGCAGCAGATAGGCTCCCGCACAGACCGCGATGAACGCCACCGTGAGAAGGTTCCGGACACGGTCGGTGCCGGAAAGCTTGGTGACGAAGGAAACGGATGTGTACGAGGCACCAATTACCGAGGTCAGGGCCGCAGCCCAGAACACAATGCCGAAGAACCTGATGCCGATCTCTCCAGCAGCGATGCGGAAGGCATCGGCAGCCAGATTCTCTCCGCTCAGCACCGCTCCCCCGGCAACCACACCCAAAACGGCCAGGAACAGCAGTACCCGCATCACCCCGGTGACAATCACACCCAACAGAGCAGCACGGGTAATGGGCTTGATGTTTTCAAGCCCGGAATTTCCCGAGTCGACCATCCGGTGCGCCCCTGCATAAGTGATGTATCCACCGACTGTCCCGCCGATCAGGGTGGTGATGGCCAGGAAATCCACTTGCTCGGGCAGGACGGTGTTCTTCAGCGCGCTCCCCACCGGAGGTCCGGCAACAATGGCGACGTAAAGCATCAGCAGGATCATCAGGGCACCAAGGACCACCACCACCCGGTCCAGCGCCAGACCGGCCCGCTTGGAAAGGAAGATCAGGATGGCCAGCAGAGCGGAAGCAGCAGCACCGATCTTCGGGTCCAGGCCGAGCATGGCGTTCAATCCCAGGCCGGTACCGGCCACGTTGCCCACGTTGAAGACGAGTCCGCCAATGAACACCAGAATCGCGAGTACCAGCCCGGCCCCGGGGAGGACCTTGTTGCCCAGCACCTGGGCCCGCAGCCCGGAAATGCCGATGATGCGCCAAACATTCAGCTGGACGGCGATGTCCACCAGGATCGACACCAGGATGGCGAACGCGAAGGCCGCCCCGAGCTGAACGGTAAACACGGTGGTCTGGGTGATGAATCCGGGTCCGATGGCACTTGTGGCCATCAGGAACATGGCGCCCAGAATGGCGGAACGTTTGGGATCGACCCTCATGCGCGGCTTCCGCCCGGACGCCGCAGAAGCACCCGACGCCGCGGAAGCACCGGGCTCTCCGGAGGATCCCTTTGCTGGATCGAGAGGCTGCTCGTCCATCCGCTCATCCCTTCCACAGGGCTGCCGGGGATAAATTGCCGCCAGTTTACGGTCGCGGGGAAGGAACCTGAAGCACTGGGTACGGGGGCCTCCCTTTTCCGGCGAAACAGCGGCGCCCCCTCCCGCCGAGGCGTGATTGTTCCCGCCGGACAGACCTGCAGTCACGGCCCGCGGGACAGACCTGCAGTCAAGACCCGCCCCAGCGCCTACTTCGGCGCGCGACGTCGACCGCCTCCCCGATTGCCGGTTCTTACGCGAACGCAAACAGAGACAGCAGAGATGTTCCAGACCAGAAGAAGAAGATTCCGAGGAATACCACGGCGCCGCGTCTGGCCGCCCCGTCGCGGTAGAGCCATACGAAGGCGCCCCAGCCGGCGGCGAACGAGATCAGCCACCCGAAACTCGCCCAGAAGGTAAGCGGGTCCAACTGCGATTCCTCGAGCAACTGTGTCGCTAACGCAAAGATGGCAAAGGCGGGAACGGCCGTCAATAGATAGAGGATGTTGCCCACTACCATCAACGTCGTCCCCAGCACGCCCAACGGCGGCAGATCTCCGGTACCGCCGGCTGCACCGTCCATCCCGCTCCGGGCTTCCTGAAGAACAACCGTCGATTCCGGGCTTGCAGCAGGCGGTGGCGGTGGCGGAGACGACGACGACGTCGGCTCATCTCCGTTGTACGGATACTGGTATTCCATGGGTCCCCCGTTTTTCCATGACCTTAGGCGTCGTTCCCGCAGGTATCAGGCCTGCGCGACAACCCTAACGCAGGCTTTGCCGGCACCTTCCGCACACACAGCGCAGGCATCGACACAGCACAGCGACTCACATAGCTCCGTTCTGCCGCCCCAGGCGCCCAGTCGTCCTTAAGAAAACTTCACCAACCCCTTGACCCTCCCCCGGCGCCGTCGTACGTTCGTAATCAACCGAAAGGTTGAACAACCAGCACCTTGATTACACCGCTACTAATATGCGAGCAGACAGAAGCTGACCAACAGCATGGAATCCTCCAGCGACGAACCCCTTCTGGACAAGGCCTTCCTGGCCCTGGCCGATCCGGCCCGCCGCCAGATCATCGCCCGGCTATCCCGGGGCCCTGCCACGGTCAACGAATTGGCGGAACCCTTCGAGATCTCGAAGCAGGCCATCTCGAAGCACATCCAGGTCCTCGAGCAGGCGCAGCTGGTCACGCGCAGCCGTGACGCCCAGCGCCGGCCCGTCCACCTGAATCCCGCACGGTTGGAGGCGCTCACCGCCTGGATCGGCCAGTACCGGCTGACCCGCGAGGAGCAGTTCCGCAGCCTTGACGCCGTGCTCAACGCACGGGCCGCAGCGAAAGGCGGTCCGCAGGCAAAGGATTCATCATGACCAATGCACTGCAGCTCACCGTTCCAGACGGTGTCCCCTTCATCGATTTCAGCCGCGAGCTGGACTATCCCGTGGACCAGGTCTTCCGGGCGTACTCCGAACCGGACCTGCTGGTCCAATGGCTGGGACCACGCCGGATGAAGATGGACATCAACCACTACGATTTCCGCACGGGAGGGTCCTACAGCTACGTCCATACCGGGCCGGAGGGAGTGCCCTACGAATTCCGGGGCATCTTCCACACCGTGCGGGAGAACGAGTCCGCGATTCAGACCTTCGAATTCTCCGGCTATCCGGACGTCACCAGCCTGGAGTTCATGACGCTCGAGGCGCTCGACGGCGGCCGCACCCGGATCACCACCCATGCGGTCTACCCCTCCATGGAGGCGCGCGACGGCATGGCAGCCTCCGGTATGGAGGGCGGGGTCTCCGAGGGCTTCGACCGGATGGAGGAGCTCCTCGCCCAGCTTCAGCCGGAGGCGCTGCAGGGAAGGGGTGCGTGATGAGCAACCCGCTGACAATTCACGCACCCGCGGGTGAACCCTTCCTGGAGTATCAACGCGACTTCGATTTCCCGGTCAGCGCTGTCTTCCAAGGACACATGGATCCGGACCTTTATGTGCAGTGGATCGGCCCGGGGGACCTGACCGCCCGGTTGGACGTGTTCGAGCCGCGATCCGGCGGTGCCTACCGGGTCGTCCAGTCCGGAGACGACGGTGTGGAATATGCCTTCCGCGGCATGTTCCACTCGGTGCGGCAGGACGATTTCGTACTGCAGACGTTCGAATTCGAGGGCTACCCGGACGTCGTGACGCTCGAATACAACACCTTCACTGAGCTGCCCGGCGGCAGGAGCCGGGTGACCGGCCGTTCCCTGTACCCATCGGTGGAATCCCGGGACGGGTTCCTGGGCAACGGCATGGAAGAGGGCATGTCTGACGGCTACAACCAGCTGGATGATCTGCTCGCATCCGCCCGAACCGGAGGATAACGCCATGGACTGGACCCTCGAGGTAATGATCGTCCCGGTCAGTGACCAGGACCGGGCGATCGCCTTCTACCGCGACCAGCTGGGCTTCCATCTGGATCACCGCACGTCGACCGAGCAGATGGATTTCGCGCAGCTGACACCGACCGGCTCGGGTTGCTCGATCGTGCTCGGCGATCCGGCTTCCCAACAGGGCATGCTGCCCGGTTCCCTGCGGGGGCTGCAGCTGGTGGTGCCGAATGCGCAGGCGGCCCGCCAGGAACTGCTGGACCGCGGCGTGGAGGTCGGCGACGTGACCGTCTTTGACGAGCGCGACGGCGGAACCTTCTTCAGCTTTGCGGATCCGGACGGCAACGCCTGGACCGTGCAGGAGATGAAGGTCCGGGCGGACAAGCCGCTGATTCCGCATGATGCACGGATCAGCTATCCGGCGGAGCAGCACTAACGCGCAGCGGCAGAACCTTATTCGGTGGGGATCCCTCGACGGGGGTCCCCACCGTCATGTCAGCTTGGGTCCCCCTGAAAACGGCATCCCGCCCATGGGCGTAATATGGATTGGCCCCTGAATCGGCCTACCTCCCCCACATTCCAAGGTGCGTTTTCTTGAAGTCCTCCTTTACCCAGGCATTGGCCCGCGGGCTGAATGTCCGGCACATCCGCTTCATGGCGCTCGGTTCGGCCATCGGCACCGGCCTCTTCTACGGGTCCGCCTCAGCCATCCAGTCCGCCGGACCGTCCGTGCTGCTGGCCTACATGATCGGCGGAGCCGCTGTCTTCCTGGTCATGCGGGCACTCGGCGAAATGGCTGTCCGGCATCCGGTCTCCGGATCGTTCGGACACTACGCCAGCCGCTACCTTGGCCCGTTCGCAGGGTTCATCACCGGCTGGACGTTCGCCTTCGAAATGGCCATCGTCGCCATTGCGGACGTCACTGCGTTCGGTATCTATATGGGCTTCTGGTTCGAAGACGTACCGCGCTGGATCTGGATCCTCGCCGTCGTGATGCTGATCGCCGCACTGAACCTGATGCGGGTGAAGGTGTTCGGCGAAACGGAATTCTGGCTCTCGCTGATCAAGGTCGCCGCAATCATTGCGATGATCGTAGGCGGAGCGGCCATTGTAGTGTTCGGCTTCGGACTGCCCGACGTCGCCAACCCCGGCCTGGACACGATGCTCGGCTCCGGAGGGTTCTTCGCCAACGGGTTCTGGGGCCTGCTGGCGTCCTTCTCGATTGTGATGTTTGCCTTCGGCGGCATTGAAACCATCGGCATTACCGCCGGCGAAGCGGACAACCCCAAGAAGGCCATCCCGGCCGCGGTCAACACCGTGCCGGTACGCATCCTGCTCTTCTACGTGTGCGCCCTGGGCATCCTGATGATGATCTTCCCGTGGCAGGACATCAACGGCGAAACCAGTCCGTTCGTGCAGATCTTCGACGCCCTCGGCATCCCTGCGGCAGCGCACATCCTCAACGCCGTGGTGATCACCGCCGCGATCTCCGCCATCAACTCCGACATCTTCGGTGCCGGCCGAGTCCTCTACGGTCTCTCGCAGGAAGGCCAGGCTCCGGCGTCGTTCGCCAGGATTTCCCGGCACGGCGTGCCCTGGATGACTGTGGCGACCATGGCCGTGGTGCTGCTGGCCGGCGTCGTGCTGAATGCGCTGCTGCCCGAATCGCTGTTCACGATCATCGCTTCGATTGCCACCTTCGCAACGGTCTGGGTATGGCTGATGATCCTGCTCTCTCACATCGCGATGAAGCGGGAAATCAAGCGCCGGCACCTGCCGGCCTCCGAATTCGGCGTGCCGTTCTGGCCGGTTGCGTCCTATGCTGCGCTGGCCTTTATGGTCTTCATTGTGGTGCTGCTCGGCATCATGCCCGAAACCCGGGTGGCCCTGATCGTGGGCGCAGTGTGGATCGCGTTCCTGTTCGGCGCCTACCGTCTCTGGGTCCACGGCGAGGGCCTGGTGCGTGCGGATTTGGTTGATGAAACGTACGACGCCGGAACCCAGGGGGCCGCGGACAACAGGGTCTGAGTTCCACTGTTCCCGCTACCCCGGAAGAAGTCTGGACGTCCCTGGTGAACGGCGGACACCGGGTTCGTCCGGCAGCCGGACGGTGCGGAACAACGCGAAGCTGAACCGGCCCAGGCGAAGCGTGGCCAGCGGCCAGTCGGTCTCGGCACGCTCCGGGCCGTCCGACTGCTTCCGCTCCTGCAGGGTTCGGCGGAGGGCGTGGCGGCGCTCTACCTCGGCCACCCGCAGGCGGTGTTCCATCCGCGCGACCTCGAGCTCCATAAGTCCCATGCCTGCAACGCTAGGCACCGCCCCGCGGATGAACCATCGTCTTGCGGACATCCCCGGTCCGCAGACTCGCACCTCAGAGACCCCGCTAATGTACTTCCCTTCCGCCCGGAGCGGAAAGGGCACGACCGGCGGACACCACGGCGCCGGAATAGACTGAAGCTGTGCCTATTTCCTCCGCCGCCGGCCGCTTCGCTCCCAGTCCCACCGGAGAGCTGCATGTAGGAAACCTGCGCACCGCCCTGCTGGCCTGGCTCTTCGCCCGCAGCACCGGCCGCCGGTTCCTGCTGCGGATGGAGGACCTGGACCGGGTTCGCTCCGGCGCCGAAGCCGCCCAGCTGCGCGACCTTACCGCCGTCGGCCTGGACTGGGACTCAGACATCATCCGTCAGTCAGAACGCACCGACATCTATCTCGACGCGATCAACGGACTGCGCCGGGCGGGACTGGTGTACGAGTGCTTCTGCACCCGACGGGAGGTGGCGGAAGCGGCCTCGGCTCCGCATGCACCGCCCGGAGCCTACCCCGGCACCTGCCGCCACCTGACCGAAGAACAACGCGCCCGACGACGGCGGGACCGTCCGGCGGCGCTGCGCCTGCGGGCGGAGGTTCGCGAGTTCACCGTGACCGACGAGCTGCACGGCAGCTACACCTCGGCTGTTGATGACCTGGTGCTGCTGCGCAACGACGGCGCCCCCTCCTACAACCTTGCGGTGGTGCTGGATGATGCACTGCAGGGCATCGACCAGGTGGTCCGCGGGGATGACCTGCTCAGCTCGGCACCCCGGCAGGCCTATCTCGGTTCCCTCCTCGGCCTGCCGCCCGTCGGCTATGCCCACGTACCGCTGGCCCTGAACACCGCCGGGCAGCGGCTGGCCAAGCGGGACGGCGCCGTCACCCTTTCCGACCTCGCCGCAGCCGGGCTGGACGCCGATGCCGTCCGGGCCCTGATCCTCGGTTCGCTGGGACTGCCCGGGGACCTGCACGCGGCGCTGGCCGCCTTCTCCCCTGCCCGGATCCCGCTGGAGCCCTGGATTTTCGACCCCGCACGGGATCTTCGAACCGCACGCAGTAACTCCTGACGCGACACAGGCCCCGTCCGGGCAGCATTTCGCTGCAGGGCGGGGCCTGTGATGTTGCCGGCGGCCTAGGACGTACAGCCGACGCCGTCGCCGTCCCGGTCGAATTTCGGATCCCATCCGGGGTCTCCGGGGCGGATCGGCGCAACACCCGCGGCTTTGACCGCCGAGCAGTTGGCGTAGCTCGCCCCTGCGGGAGCGGCCGGTGCAGGCGCGGCAGGCGCAGGTTCCGCCGGAGCAGGCGCGGCCGGTGCGGGAGCCGCCGGAACAGGTGCAGCAGGAGCAGGTGCAGCAGGAGCAGGCTGGGCGGCAACGGCTGCTACGGGCATCGCCCCTTCACGGGCGGGCACCGGCTCCTCCGGGCAGCCCGAGAGCACCGCGGCAATGGCATCGTGCTCGGCCTGCGTCATCCACAACCGGTATTCGGCCTTGACCGCTGTCTGCCGGGCCACATATTCGCAGCGGAATCCCTTGTTGGCGGGCAGCCAGGTGGCGGCGTCGCTGTCGGACTTCGAGCCGTTCGCCGGACCGTCGGCAGCCATGAGGTTCAACGGATCGTTCGCCAGCTGGCGGCGCTCCTCGGCGGAGAGCTGCTGGGCCCCCTTCTGCCAGGCATCGGACAGGGCCACGACGTGGTCAATCTGAACCGCGGTGCTGGTGGCGTTGCCGCGGACAAATGCGATGGTGCTTCCCGTGTAGGGGTCCAGGAAAGTGCCGGAAGCAACCACGCATTCCCGGGTTCCGTCCTTGTACACGACGTCCACCAGGTCCCGGGCGAGGATGTCGTTGCGGGTGTCGCAGCCGTTGTGGTCCGTATCAGCCCAGGCCGGACCGAACTGTTCACGGTCATATCCGGTCTTCGGGGCGCGGCCCTTGATCGGGATGCCGGCCAGCTGGTCCAGGGCGGTGCCTGCCGCGGCCGGTGCCGCCGGTTCGGCCGGTTCCTGCTGGGCGGGCTCGACGTCGGCGGGCTCGGTCGCTGCAGGCTGGGCGGAGGCCGACTCGGAGATGTCAGCGGACGGAGCTGGTGCGGAATGGCTGTCGGTAACCGGGGTGCAGCCGACGGTACCGAGGGCAAGCAGGGCAATGAAGGACAGAGCTTTGGTGCGTAGTGAAGTCATCGCCACCCATTATCTGCGGCCGGGCACCGGCTCCCGGTCAGGCGCGCCGCCCAAGCTGCCCGACGCCGTCGTGCACAGAACCCGTTTCCTCTTCCAATCCGTGGGCAGTGCCGCGTAGATTCGGAAAAAACGGACCTGCAGCGGAGATGTCATGGCAAACAATAAGAACGGCACCAAAGAAGTTTCGCCCCGGCAGCCGCCGGTAACCGACGGAGCGGAGTCGGACGGGCAAAGCCTGAACGGGCAGCGCGTCGCTGTCGCTGAGGACTACGCCCAGGAACTCGATGAGCTTCAGGAGCTCAAAAAGAAGGGCAAGAAGCTCAAGATCAACGTCGATGACGACGCCTGGCGGCAGAACTATCCCTATGACACCAAGCTCAACCGGCGGACCTATGACCGGCAGAAGCGCCGCCTCCAGATTGAACTGTTGAAGATGCAGCTGTGGGTCAAGGAAACCGGCCAAAAAATGCTCATCATCTTCGAGGGCCGGGATGCCGCCGGAAAGGGCGGAGCGATCAAGCGGTTCGACGAGCACCTGAATCCCCGCGGTGCACGGGTGGTGGCCCTGGAAAAGCCCACCTCCGAGGAACAGACCCAGTGGTACTTCCAGCGGTATATCCGTACGCTGCCCAGCGGCGGCGAAATTGTGATGATGGACCGCTCCTGGTACAACCGGGCCGGCGTCGAACGCGTAATGGGGTACTGCACCCCGGCGCAGTACCTTGAGTTCATGCGGGAGGTTCCGGAGCTCGAACGGATGCTCGTCAACTCCGGCACCCTGCTGCACAAGCTGTGGTTCTCGGTGGGCCGGGCGGAACAGATGGCCCGGTTCGCTGCCCGGGAAACCGATCCCGTGAAGCAGTGGAAGCTCTCACCTACTGACCTGGCCAGCCTGGATAAGTGGGACGCCTACACGGAGGCGAAGGAGGCCATGTTCTTCTACACGGATACCGGAGACGCTCCCTGGACCGCAGTGAAGTCCAACGACAAGAAACGCGCCCGGCTCGAGGCGATGCGCCACGTGCTGAACACGGTGGAATACCCGAACAAGGATCGCTCCATTGCACACGCACCTGATCCGTTGATTGTGGCTCGGGCCTATAACCATTTCGAAGAGGACGACGAACCGCACGGCAGCTTCCCGGTGGTGAAACCGCAGGGAAACGCGACAACGCAGGCTGTCGGCTAGCTACTGCTGTGACGGACGTTACGACGCCGGTGCGTACAATACAGAGGTGATTCTTACCGCAGCAATGCCTCGCCGGTCCGCATGAGTTCCCGGCTGCACAACCTCGTGATGGAAACGCTGGGCATGCGGATTGTCTCCGGTGACCTTGCTGCCGGAGACACCATGCATTCGGAACACCTCGAAACCGAACTGCAGGTGTCCCGGTCCGTTGCCCGCGAGGCGGTGCGGGTGCTGCAGTCACTGGGCCTCGTGGAAACCGTCAAGCGCGTGGGTATCCGGGTTCTCCCCGCAACTGACTGGAATGTCTTTGACGCCACGGTGATCCGGTGGCGTCTCGCCGCTTCCGGAAAAGGCGGCCAGCTCCGCTCACTCACCGAGCTGCGCTCCGCCGTCGAACCCGCCGCAGCGGAACTGGCAGCGGTCCATGCCCCCGACGAGCTGGCAGCCGAGCTGCTGACGGTGGCAACGCAGATGCGGGCAGCCGGCCGGACCGGAGACCTGGAGCTGTTCCTGGACCTCGACATCCGGTATCACGGACTGGTGCTGGCGGCATCCGGAAATGAGATGTTCAACCAGATGCAGTCCATGATTGCTGAGGTGCTGCGCGGCCGGACCCACTACGGACTGATGCCGGACCACCCGCATGACGAGGCCCTGCAGCTGCATATGGACGTTGCCCACGCCATCCAGGCCCACAACCCTGAGCTGGCCCGGAATGCGATGGAGAAGATTATGCGCCGGACCATGGACGAGGTCGGCGGGGTCTGGGCGCACGAGCCGCGGATTTTCCAGCCGCTGCCCTCTTCAGAATCGGTCTGAAGACCGGTGACTCCTCCCCTTCCTTCAGTGACAGCACGCATAGGATGATGCGGTGATAGCACATGAGGCGGGACAGGGCACAACGCTGATACTGGTGCACGGTTTCGAGCTCGACCACCGCAGCATGCTGCCCCTCGAAAGCTCGTTGGCTGACAGTTCATGGCGGCGCATCTACCTCGACCTGCCGTGGACCGAACAGGCGGTTCCCGGACCGGTCGCCAGCGCACAGGACGTGGCCGACGGCGTCGTCAACGAGCTTCGGGACCGACTGGGAGACGAGCCGTTCGCGATCATCGGACATTCCTTCGGCGGCATGGTTGCCCGCCATGTGGCGCACGCGATGCGCAGCCAGGTGCTCGGGCTGGCTACCCTCGGAGCGGTCTTCACAGCCAACCACCGCAAGCGGGTGCTCCCCGCACGCGCAGTCATCTCCGCGGCCCTTCCGGACCAAGCAGCCGATGATGACTTCCTGGAAATAGCCGTAATCCAGACTCCGGGCACCCTCGCGGCGTTCAACGAATTTGTCCTTCCCGGTCTTCGGGGGACGGATCAGCAGGTGACCGGGCGGATTGCCGCGGACTACGCGCTGCGGCAGGAGCCGGAGGCAGCCCATCCGGAACCGTTCGAGGCGCCGTCGCTGCATATCTTCGGCCGGCAGGACCACGTCACCGGATATGAGGACGGCCTGGCGCTCAGAGACCACTACGTGCGCGGAACGTTCGCAGTGCTCGACGCCGCAGGCCACCATCTGTACATGGAGCGTCCCGCCGCAGTCTCGGTGCTTATGGATGACTGGCTGACCAGCGCCCGGGCACACGCGCCCGCTCTCCCCCGGTAGCCGCTACGGGGAAACCCGGTACTCCTCCTCCAGCATCCCCAGCAGCATCTGGTCGTGGAAAACCCCCTGGTGGAACACCGCGGCACGGCGGCGCCCCTCTTCCTTGAACCCCAGCGACCGGTACAGATGGAGAGCCCGCTCGTTGTAGGACCAGGTCTGCAGCTCGGCTTTGTGCGCACCCATTTCCTCGAAGACAATCCGCAGTCCCAGCTGCAGGGATTCACGCCCCAATCCCTGGTCCTGGAATTCGGGGCCGATGATGATCGCCATGGTGGCAATACGCTCCGGGACGGACATGCCCCAGACACTGATATGCCCTATCAGGCGCTCGGCAGGATTGACGATGCTGTACCCGAAGCCGGACGGCGACTCGTTTTTGCTCCACGCCCGGAACATGTCCGCCGTCGTTTCCTGCGGACGGGCGGCCACCCTGTTCTGCTGCAGGATGGCGGAAGCGGGATCATTCCACCATTCGGACAGATGCGGCAGATCCTGCTCCCGGAGCTCACGGAACCGGATCCTTTCCCCGCTGAGCAGCGCCGATGACCATTCCTGCAGCCTCAGGTAATCATTCATGCCGGGATCATAACGCAGCCGGGTTTTCCTCCCGCGGTTTGGCACCGGCCCGGATGGTCGAAGGCCCGGATTCACGGCGGGTCAGTCGCGGCGGGTCAGTCGCCGAAGCGCAGCAGCACCTTTCCGCTGCGGGAGGCGTCCCGTGCCGTCTCGAAGGCCGCCAGGGTGTCCTCGACGGCGAACTCGTGCGTGAGGACCGCATCCGCCTGCAGGCTGCCGTCGGCCAGGGCAGCAATGACCTCCTCGATTTCGTCGTTGAACCGGAAGGAACCCACCAGTTCCAGTTCCCGGGTGATCGCCAGCGAGATCAGGGCAGGCTGCTCACCCGAAGGCAGCAACCCGACCATCACCACCCGGCCGCCGCGGGTGGCTCCCGTCACCGCAGACATCAGGCCGCGGTAGCTCCCGGAGGATTCGAAGCAGATGTCCGCATCGACGCCGGCAATGGCATCCGCATCGGTTGCGGGAAGGCTTCGGTCCGCGCCGAGCGTGCGGGCAATGGCCAGGGGGCCTTCGTGCATGTCCGTGGTAATGATTTCCCCGGCCCCGCGGGTCCGCAGCACGGCCGTGATCAGCGCTCCGATAGGGCCCGAACCCACCACGAGTATCCGTTTACCCCGAACGTCGCCCGCACGGGACACGGCATGCCAGGCCACCGCCGCGGGTTCCACCAATGCGGCGCGGCGGAGCGGCAGCTCCTCCGGAAGCACCCGCAGCATCCGCGCCGGCAGGTTCACGTAGCGGGCGAAGGCGCCATCCGTGTGGGGAAACCTCGCAGCACTGCCCAGATACGTGCAGCCGGGCGAAAGGTTCGGCCGGTCCAGAGGGTACCGGGTTCCGTTCCCCGGGCCGGGGGTTGCCGGGTGCACGGCAACGGCGGTGCCGAGACCCGGCCCGGTGCCGTCCGCGGCCGGCGCCAGCACCCGTCCCACTACCTCGTGCCCCAGCAGCATGGGCGCACGCAGGATGGACTCCCCCGCCGCACCGTGCTGCCAGTAATGCAGGTCAGACCCGCAGATGCCGCCGTAGGCAATTTCCACCACGGCTTCATCAGTCCCCGCGGGTACCAGCGGCACGTGTTCCACCCGGAGGTCCCCGGCGCCGTGGGCTACTACCCCGAGGGTGGTGGCTGGCAGTTCGGTCATGGCAGGGTGTCCTTTTCAGACCACGGTGGTCATGCCGCCGTCAATGAAGACGACCTGGCCGTTGACGAAGTTCGAAGCATCCGAGGCGAGCCAGAGCGCCGGGCCCACGATGTCCTCCACAGTGCCCCAGCGGTGGGCCGGAGTGCGGCCGAGGATCCACGAGTTGAACGCCTCGTCATCGACGAGGCTCTGCGTCATCTCCGTCTGGATGTAGCCCGGGGCAATCGCATTGATCTGCAGTCCCTCCCCCGCCCACTCGGCCGTCATGGCGCGGGTGAGGTTTCGGACGCCGCCCTTGGATGCCGTGTACGGGGCAATGGTCGGCCGGGCCAGGTCCGTCTGGACCGACGCGATATTGATGATCTTCCCGCTCCCGCGGGCGATCATGTGCCGGGCTGCCTCACGGCCCACCAGGAACGCGCTGGTCAGGTTGGTCCGGAGCACCCGCTCCCAGTCCGCCACGTCCAGGTCCAGCATCGGTTCACGGTGCTGGACTCCGGCGTTGTTGACGAGGATGCGCAGGGGCCCGACTTCGCGCTCCACCCAGGCGACGCCGTCGGCCGCTGCCTGCGCGTCCGTGACGTCAAAGCGCCGGGCGAAGATCCGGTCCGCACCGAACTCAGCGGCGAGCTCTGCGCGGGCGGCCTCCAGCCGGTCCGGGTCCAGTCCGTTGAGTACGACGACGGCGCCCACGCCGGCCAGGCCGCGGGCAATCGCGTTGCCGATGCCCCGGCTGGAGCCGGTCACCAGGGCGATCCGGCCGGAAATATCAAACATGCTGGTAGTCATCGCTGTTCCCCGGCCCCTAGAACTGCGCTGCGATGAGGTAGATGGCCAGGGCGAAGACGAAACCGATCACACCGATCAGGGCCTGGCCGACAGTCCAGGTCTTGAGGGTGGTCTTGGTGTCCATCTGGAAGAACTTGCTGACCAGCCAGAAGCCGGAGTCGTTCACGTGGCCGGCGAAGACCGAGCCGCCGGCGAGTGCCAGCACAATGGCCACCACCTGGACCCCGTTGAAGTCCGGGTTGTCCAGGACCACCGGCTGCACCAGCGCCGCAGCAGTGGTCAGGGCAACGGTGGCCGATCCCTGAGCCAGGCGGACGATGGCGGCGATGAGGAAGCCGGCCACGATCACCGGCAGTCCCACCGCGTCCAGGGAATCGGCGATGGCGGTGCCGATGCCGCTGGCACGCAGCACACCGCCGAACATGCCGCCGGCGCCGGTGATCAGGATGATCGAGCAGACCGGGCCCAGGGCACTGTCCACAACGGTCTCGATCAGCGAGGCGCTCTTGCCCTCGCGGCGGCCGAGCAACCACATCGCCAGGAAAACGGTGATCAGCAGGGCAACCGGGGTTTCACCCAGGGAGCGGAGGACCTGCACCCAGCCGGTGTCCAGGGAGACGACCTCGGCGGTGGCCAGCATGTTCAGGCCGGTGTTGAGGAAGATCAAAACGAACGGAAGCAGGAGCAGCAGCACGATGGTGCCGAGCTTGGGAGCGGAGCGGAATTCGGACTCCGCCGACCCCTTAGGTGCGTCCAGGATGGAGGGCACCGGGATGTCGAATTTGCGGCCCAGGAAGGTACCGAAGAGGTAGCCGGCCAGGTACCAGGTGGGGATGGCCACAAGCAGGCCGAAGATCAGGACCAGGCCGATGTCGGCACCGAGCAGGCCGGTGGCGGCCACGGGGCCGGGGTGCGGCGGCACAAACACGTGCATGACGGAGAACGCCGCGGCCGCGGGGAAGGCGTACGTCAGCAGCGAGCCACCCATGCGGCGGGCCACGGTGAAGATGATCGGCAGCATAACCACCAGGCCGGCGTCGAAGAAGATCGGGAAGCCGAACATCAACGAGGCCACCGAAAGGGCCAATGAGGCCCGCTTCTGTCCGAACTTGGTGATCAGCGCGTTGGTCAGGACCTCCGCACCGCCGGAAACTTCAAGCATCCGTCCCAGCATGGCACCGAGGCCCACCAGCAGCGCCACGCTGGCCAGGGTGGTGCCGAAGCCGCTCAGCAGCGTGGGCACCAGATCGGCGGCGGCGATGCCGGTGGCGACGGCGGTCAGCAGGCTGACCGTGATCAGCGCCAGGAACGCGTGGATACGGAATTTCATGATCATCACCAGCAGCAGCGCGATGGCTGCGACGGCGACGGCGAGCAGGCCGGGAGTACTCAACGTCCAGTTGAGTTCTAGATCGGTCATTTTCGTCCTATCTGGGGTGGGGTACGGACGTCAGTGTCCGTTGGCGGTGAATACCGCAGCGACAGCCGCGGCAATTTCAGCTGGTGGCAGGTGGATGTCCACCGGGATACCGGCTTCGTCGGACCCGAGCGGTTCCAGGGTTTCGAACTGGGAGTCGAGCAGTGCGGGCGGCATGTATTCGTGGTTGCGGTGCGAGAGCCGGTCCGCGATGAGGTCGCGGTCGCCGGTCAGGTGCACAAACCGGGTGTCCGGCGCGAAGGAGCGGATGAGGTTCCGGTACCGGCGTTTCAGCGCCGAACAGGCGACGACGGTGGATTCGCCGCGGGCGAGTCCGTCCGCCAGGACCGTTCCGATGGCCCGCAGCCAGGGCTCCCGGTCCGCATCGTTGAGGGGATGGCCGGAGGCCATCTTTTCCCTGTTGGCGGCCGGGTGCAGATCATCCCCGTCGATGAACGGCAGACCCAGGACCTCGGCAATAGCGCGTCCGGATGTGGACTTACCGCTGCCTTGAACGCCCATCACGATCAGCGGCGGAACATTGGACGACGGCATGGCCACACTCCCTCAGACGCATCTTCACCTCTGATTCGTGTGACCCAGCGGACAATAAATCAGATTTATCTTCCACAAGGTAGCACAGTACGGGGGGTGGGTTTATGCCATCCATAGTGGGAACGTTGTGCTCATGATCCGCGCTGTTCCTGTCCGGTTCCACGGGCGTCGGACGAACGTTGCCGCCAGTGCCCTGTCCATCGGTGTGGCAACCTGTCTCACGGTCGGGCTTCTGGCCGGAGACGCTTCTGGCCGGAGACACAGTGGAGGGCGCGCCAACCGATCCCCTGCCGGAACAGCTAACGTCAGGCGTCAGCGCTGAGCTGTCCGCCAGCAGGTTGTTCGCGGCCGAACCCACTGTCCTGCTAAAACTCTTCAATTCCACTCCTGAAGCCGTGGAGGTCTCCGGCGCCCGGTTGCTCACAGAGCGCTATTCCGATCCGCAGGAGTGGCTGCCTGCACGCCCGGAACCGGTCCGGCCGCGCTCCGGAGCGACCATCAGCCTGCCGGTCCCCCTGGCCGGTCCGGCCTGCCCGCCGGACGGTCCGGACCTCCGTCCCGCTGTGGTTTCCGTGGAACTGTCCACAGGGGTTCGAGAACTGGCTGCGGCCGACCCCCGCGGCGACTTCTCGGTGCTGCACTACCAAGACTGCCTGCGGCAGGGCATGGCCGCGGTGGCCCGTTTCTCCACCGATCCGCATCTGGAGGTGGCACCCAACGGCCGTACCGCCGTCGTCCGCGTCCTGATTGAACCCGCCGGCACCGGCACCATGCTCCTGCACCGGATTGATACCACACCCCTGCTGGCACCGGCGGGGCCCGCCTGGCCGACCGAAATCAGGGTGAACGGTTTCGACGGGCCTCAAGAGCTGGCGCTGGGCGTTGCGCCCCAGCGCTGCGACGCGCATGCGCTTGCCGAGGACAAGCTGGGAACCCATCTGCCCCTGACCATGACGGTGGGTGGATACTCCGGCCAGGTCCGCCTGGCACCTCCGGATGACTTCACGGCCGCCGTCTATGGCTTTGTCCAGGGGGCCTGCGCCGAACAGTGAAAGAGCCGAACGCTAAAAGAAGAGTGACACGCAGATCACGCCATTGTGACCCGCGCTACTAACATCCTAAACAGGGCACCCCGAAGCCTGCCAAATCCCCCGCAGGAACCCGACGGCGGAAACCGTCAGTACTGCGTGAGACGATAAAACCATGCTCGAAACCCCTCCGCTCGTAGACGTTACCGACGTCATCCGCGTGGTCGGCGGATCGGCGTTCCAGCGGGGCCAGACCTATGCCAAGGGCGGCGCCGTGGAAGCCCTGGAGTGGGATGCCCAGGGCGAGGTGCTGCGTGCGCAGGTACGCGGCAGTGCGGCTGTTCCCTACCGGATCATGCTCCAGCTCGGCGCCAAACGCCAGGGTGACTACCGTCTGCTGGATAACCACTGCAGCTGCCCCCTGGGCTTCGACTGCAAGCACGTGGCCGCCGCTGCCCTGCAGAGCAACACCGAGCACTTGATTTCCCGGCAGGAGCTCTCCGCCCCGACCATGCGTCCGTCCGTGCCGGCCTGGCAGCAATCGCTGCAGACCCTCATTGATGCGGATCTGGCGGACAGCACCAAGCCCGTTGAAACCACTCCCCTGGCACTGCAGTTCGAACTGCGGAACATTGTCGCGGCCGCAGCGTCCCGGTGGGGTGCCGCCCCGGCCCCGCGCAGCCGGCACCGGGCCACACCCTTCCGGCTGGGCGTCCGTCCGGTGGTGCGCAACTCCAAGGGCAACTGGGTCAAAAACAACCTGGCCTGGAGCAACATCAGCTACCAGACCTACGGACTGCGGCTGGATCCGGACCAGCACCGCTGGTTCTCCCAGTTCCCCGCCCTGCACCGCTCCAACGGCGTGAGCTACTTCGGGCAGAACGATTCCTGGCTGTATCTGGACGACTTTGCCAATCCCCTGCTCTGGCAGCTGCTGGATGAAGCGGTGCGGCTGGGCATCCCCTTTGTCGGCACCAAGAAGGACACCGCGGTCCGGGTGGGAAAGCTGGCCACCCTGTCCCTCGACGTCCGGGCCGCCGGCGGGGACACTCCGGCGCCGCTGCAGCTGCTGCCCACACTCGAAGTGGACGGCATGCCGGTCCCGTTGGAGGATGCCGGGATCATCGGCAGCCACGGCATTTACCTCCGCTCGCCGCAGAACACCATCACGCTGGCGCCCACCGCCAAGACCCTCACCGAACAGGACAAGGGCCTGCTACTGCAGGGCGCTCCGGTGATGGTGCCGAAGGCGGATGCTCCGGTCTTCCTCGAAAAGTTCTATCCCCGGCTGCGGCAGGTACTGCCTGTCACGAGCAGCGATGACTCCGTGGAGTTCCCCGAGATCGAGCCTCCGGTGCTGGTCCTCACCGCCGGATTCGGTCCCGAGGACCAGCTGACCCTGACCTGGAACTGGTCCTACCGGCACGGAAGCTCCTCCACCCGGCTGCCGCTCACCCGCGTGCCGCGGACAGGCAGGCCGGCGGACGACGACGACACCTCCTACCGCGATATCCCCGCCGAGGCGGAAATCCTGGCTGCCGTGGGGAAAACACTGCACGCGGTGCCCCGCGACCGGACCCTGCGGGAGATTGAAGCCGCCGAGTTCACCGAGCATGTCCTGCCGGAGCTGGAGAAGCTGACCGGCGTCCAGGTGGAAATTTCCGGAACGCGGCCCGATTACCGGGAGCTGCTCGAGGCGCCGAAGCTGAAGATCACCACGGTGGAAACCGAACGCCGCGACTGGTTCGACCTCGCCGTCATGGTCACCGTGGAGGGCCGGCTGGTGCCATTCGCCAATATCTTCAAAGCGATCGCCCAGGGCAAAACCAAACTCCTGCTGGTGGACCGCACCTACCTTTCCCTCGACCGGCCTGAATTCGAACACCTGCATGCGCTGATCAATGAAGCACAGGGCCTGCAGGAATGGGATACCGGGGAACTGTCCATCAGCCGGTACCAGGCCGGACTGTGGTCCGAGCTGGAGGAACTGGCGGAGGAAACCGAGGAAGCTGCCGCCTGGCGGGAGTCCGTCTCCGCCCTGCTGGAGCTGGATTCGGTGGACCCGGTGCCGCTGCCGGCCGGACTCGAGGCCAGCCTGCGGCCCTACCAGCAGGAAGGCTTCAACTGGCTGGCGTTCCTGTGGGATCACGGCCTCGGCGGAATCCTGGCGGACGACATGGGGCTCGGCAAGACCCTGCAGACCCTGGCCCTGCTGGCCCATGCCCGGGAGCAGGGCGGGACCAAACCGGCTCATCCCTTCCTCGTGGTCGCCCCCACGTCAGTGGTCCCCAACTGGGCCTCCGAGGCGGCACGCTTCGCCCCCGGGCTGAAGGTGGTGACGGTCTCCGACACCAGCGGCAAGTCCCGCATCCCGCTGGCCGAAGTGGTGGCCGGCGCCGACGTCGTCCTTACTTCCTACGCCGTGTTCCGCCTGGACTTCGCCTCCTACCGGAAGCTGGACTGGGACGGACTGATCCTGGACGAGGCGCAGTTCGTCAAGAACCGGGTGACGCGCGTGCATCAGTGCGCCCGGGACCTGCCCGCACCGTTCAAGCTGGCCATTACCGGCACCCCGATGGAAAACAACCTGATGGAGCTCTGGGGGTTGTTCGCCATTGTGGCACCCGGCCTGTTCCCGTCCGCCCGGAAGTTCGCCGACGAATACCAGCGGCCCATCGAACGCGGCGACAGCCCGGAACTGCTGGCACGGCTGCGCCGGCGCATCCGTCCGCTGCTGATGCGCCGCACCAAGGAAGCCGTGGCCAAGGACCTGCCGGAAAAGCAGGAGCAGGTCCTCGAGGTGGAACTGCATCCGAAGCACCGCAAGATCTACGAGACGCATCTGCAGCGCGAACGCCAGAAACTCATGGGCCTGATCCAGGACATGGACCGGAACCGGATGATCGTGTTCCGCTCCCTCACCCTGCTGCGGATGCTCAGCCTCGACGCGTCACTCGTGGAGCCGGAGGAGTACGACGGCGTACCGTCCGCCAAGCTGGACGTGCTCTTTGACCAGCTCGAAGACGTTACCGCCGAAGGCCACCGCGCCCTGATCTTCAGCCAGTTCACCTCGTTCCTGAAGAAGGCTGCCCAGCGGCTGGACGAACAGGGCATCAAGTACGCCTACCTCGACGGTTCCACCCGCAACCGGGCCGAGGTGATTGCCTCGTTCAAGGACGGCGTGGTCCCCGTGTTCCTGATCAGCCTCAAGGCCGGCGGATTCGGCCTGAACCTGACGGAAGCGGACTACGTCTTCCTGCTGGATCCGTGGTGGAACCCGGCGGCAGAGGCCCAGGCAGTGGACCGCACGCACCGGATCGGGCAGAAAAACAACGTGATGGTCTACCGCATGGTCGCCCGGGACACCATCGAGGAAAAGGTCATGGCGCTCAAGGAGCAAAAGGCGAAGCTGTTCACGTCCGTCATGGACGACGACGCCGTCTTCAGTTCCGCGCTCACGGCGGACGACATCCGGTCACTGCTGCAGTAGCAACAAGGGCCTCCTTCCGGTGTTCGTGAGGCTGGCCTATGTCCGTGAATTCGAGCACGCCGCACCGCCGGATACCCGCTGAATTGCGCCCCGGTACCGGCTCGGCCAAATTCTACAGTGCATAGAAACCGTTACCTTGGAACCAGGGCCCGCTTCCGCCGTCGGACGTCTGCGGGCAGAGCCACATGCGTACCAAGGAAAGGCAATGAGCGTCCAGGATTCAACGCTGGTCCGGCCGGTCGAGACTCGCCCCAAGGATGAGGACGACCTGGTGCACGTTTTCTGCACCCCCTGCAAGCGGCGGGCACGCAGCCGTGCGCGGCGCCCGGTTCCCTACTGCGGCAAACAGATGCCCAACCGTCCGCTGCGCGATGACACCGGCGACCTTCCCGTCTGCGCGGTGTGCCTGGACCTGGCCAGGTCCGCCCCCTGTCCCCGGTGCGGTACCCAGGCCCGTTTCGACTGAGCAAGACCCCGACCCCGGGCGCCCGGTCCGGAACCTGCACCCAAGCCCGCTTCAACTGCGGCCGACTGCCTGCACCACTGCCATTCCCTGCACGGGGAATGATTTGTACAGTGGAGTGATGGCGAATCAGGAGCGGCCCATCGGATTCTGGCTCAAGCTCGTCGACCAACTGGTTGATGACCAGTTTGGCGCCAGCTTCGAAGAACACGGCGTCACCCGCCGGCAATGGCAGATGATGAACCTGCTGGTGGAAGGCCCCGCCTCCTCCAAGGAGTTGTCGGACGGGCTGCGCCCCTTCTTCCCTGCGGTGGAGACCGGCACTTCCGCGGAGCTCATCGAAGAGCTGCGCGAATCCGGCTGGGTACTGCTGGAAGACGGCCAGTACCACCTCACCGACCTCGGCAGCCGAAGCCTGGAAAACCTCCGCGGTGCGGTGGACCGCATCCGGCAGCTGATGACGGACAACATCACCGAAGAGGAATACACGGCCCTCCTGGCGGTCCTGCAGCGGATGGCCAGCAACCTGGGCTGGGACGGCGACGTCGCCTCCGGCCCCCGGGTCGACACCTAGGAGTTCATCCCCGGGCCGGGCCTACTTGCGCTGTGTCTGGGCGAGCAGTTCCTCGAAGGGAAGCGACTGCGCAGGATCCCGGCGCTTAGGTGCGGGGGCATCGCCCAGCAGTGCCACAAGTTCACCGGCGGCGCGTCGGACCCGCTGCTCCAGCGAGCCCGTTCCGGTTTCACCCGTCCCCCAGTCCCCCGGCGCGGCGTAGACGGCGGTCGGAGCGATCCGTGCCCGAAGGTAACTGAACATGGGCCGGAGGGAGTAGTCGAGGACCATGGAGTGCCGGGCACTGCCGCCGGTGGCGCCGAGCAGGACCGGCTTGCCGTCCAGCGCAGTGTTGTCGACAACGTCGAAGAAGGACTTGAACAGCCCGCTCATGGAAGCCGTGAAAACCGGCGTCACCGCAACCAGCGCATCAGCGGCAATAAGCTCGTTAATGGCTGCTTCCAGCCGGGGCGCGGCGTACCCGGTCACCATGTTGTTGGCGATGTCCACAGCGTATTCACGCAGTTCGAAAGTGGTGACGCTGACGCTGAGCCCCAGGGCCTCAATTTCCGCCTTGGCCGCCGCGGCAAGGGCATCCGCGAGCATCCGGGACGACGACGGAACACCCAGTCCGCCCGAAACCACTACTATCCTGCGATCCACCACGCTGTCCTCCTTTTCATGCTTTTGCATGTGAGTTTCAACAGCGCCGGGTGCAGGCTTATTCCGGGGCTGCCCCTTCCGTAGCTCCCCTTAGCCGGCGGAGGCGCGGCCGGCGGCCCTGCCGCTGAACAGGCAGCCGCCCAGGAACGTCCCCTCCAGGGACCGGTAGCCGTGCATGCCGCCGCCGCCAAAGCCCGCAGCCTCCCCGGCCGCGAAAAGACCGGGTACCGGAGCGCCGTCGTCGGCCAGCACCCGGGACTGCAGATCGGTCTCCAGCCCGCCGAGGGTCTTGCGGGTGAGCACGGACAGGCGGACGGCGATCAGGGGTCCGGCCTTGGGATCGAGGATGGGATGCGGGGCAGCCGTGCGGATCAGCCGGTCCCCCAGATAGGTGCGCGCCCCGCGGATGGCGGTGACCTGCGAGTCCTTGGTGAACGGGTTGCGGATTTCGCGGTCCCGGGCCTCCAGCTCGTGCCGCACGGCCTCGGCGGACAGTTCCGGGGCATCGCCCCGCACCGAGGATCCTTTGGCCAGCAGGTTCATGCCGGCCACGAGTTCCTCGACCGAATCGGCGGTGATGAAATCCTCGCCGTGGTCCAGGAACGCCTGCACGGGGGCCGGAACCCCGGCAGTGGCACGCTTCAGGACGTCGCGGACGGATTTTCCGGTGAGGTCCGGGTTCTGCTCGGACCCGGACAGCGCAAATTCCTTGCGGATGATGGCCTTGTTCAGGATAAACCAGCTGTAGTCCTGTCCGCTGCGGCGCAGGTGTTCCAAGGTGCCCAGGGTGTCGAAACCCGGAAACAACGGCACGGGCAGCCGGTTGCCGGCCGCGTCCAGCCACAGTGAGGACGGACCGGGCAGGATGCGGATCCCGTGGTTTTTCCAGACCGGATCCCAGTTCCGGATCCCTTCCACGTAATGCCACATGCGGTCCGGGTTGATCACCCGTCCGCCGGCAGCGGAGGCAATGCCGATGCCCCGGCCATCCACGTATTCAGGCACGCCACTGAGCATGTTTACGGGTGCGGGGCCCATCCGCCGGGGCCAGGCGGCACGGACGGCGTCGTGGTCCCCGCCGATCCCCCCGGTGGTGAGCACCACGGCGGAGGCACTGAATTCGAAGCTCCCCACGACGGTACGGCTGGAGGCAGTGCCGCGCGGCGCCGTCGTCGGCTCCAGGACACTGCCGCGCACTCCCGTCACGGCACCGCCCGTCAGGACGAGGTCATCGAGGCGGTGGCGGAACGCGAAGCGCACCAGCCCGCGTTCGACGCCGTCGCGCACCTTGGCCTCGAAGGGTGCCGTGATCCCGGGGCCGGTTCCCCAGGTGATGTGGAAGCGGGGAACGGAATTGCCCGGGCCGTTGGCCCCGTAGCCGCCGCGCTCCGCCCATCCCACCACGGGGAAGAGCCGGTGTCCCATCTGCTGCAGCCAGGCCCGCTTCTCCCCCGCCGCGAAGTGCACGTATGCCTCCGCCCACTGGCGCGGCCAATAATCCTCTGCCCGGTCAAAGCCTGCGGTGCCCAGCCAGTCCTGCCAGGCAAGGTCCACTGAGTCCTTCACCCGCAGCCGGCGCTGCTCGGGGGAATCCACCAGGAATAGCCCGCCGAAGGACCACCACGCCTGGCCGCCGATACTCTGGGCGCCCTCCTGTTCCACCAGGATCACCGAACGCCCGGCGTCCACCAGTTCGGCGGTGGCTACCAAGCCGGCAAGTCCGGCACCTACAACAATGACGTCTGCGTCTGTGGGCTGCATCCGGCTCACGCTACCGGCGCCGGCCGGTGCTGGCCAGCAGCTCGAGTCAGGCGTGTCCTGCCACCAACACCCCTGCCGGAAGGCGGTTGCGTCCGGGCGGGGGTTCTAGACTTCCGCATGGGTTTCTAGACTTGCAGGTAGGGCCGCTCTGAAGGAGAACCGGCGAATGCCGGTGCCGGCCGGTAAGAGAAATCGGAGAAAACCACATGAGCGAACAGAGCGCCAACGAGGAAAAGGACTCCAACCGGACACATCCGCAGGAGCCGTCCGAAGGGGACACCACCGAAAAGGCAAACGAACAGCGCGAGCACACCCAGGAGCCGGCCGAAGGCGGCGAAGACCAGGCCTAAGCGGGCCCTTAATAGTGCAGCTGATTCGTCAGCGCGACACACACAGGCCTCCGGTTCCCCGTCTGGGGTTCCGGAGGCCTGTTGTGATCCGTCGACTCGTCAGCTGGCAGCGGCCTTGCGGGCCGAGTTCCGGGCTTCGCCCAGCACATCCGCATCCCGGCTCTGGTCAATGACAGGACCTGTTCCTGCGATTTCCCGCAGCTGGGCAATCCCAGCTGCCGCCTCCTGCTTGGTTTCGAATGTTGTGGATACCGCCATCAGCGTTCCGTCGCCGGCAACGAGCTTAATGCGGTAACTTCCCTCATGTGCGTCCACCAGCTTGAAGTAACCCGACATCACTTACCTCCTTGTAAGGGGTCATCAGTGCCTCCAATCCTAAGACACCTTAGGAGTTTGCGGACCCCCGCGGCGTAAGTCAGGTAGTGCGAAATGCAATTGGTATCTGTTCCTAGACTGGACCCATGGCCGATACCGTCAGTCCGGAACAACGCAGCCGCAATGTCCCGCATCCGTGGCAAGGACACCAGACCCGAACTCCTGATCCGCAGTGTCCTTCACGCTGCGGGGTACCGGTTCCGTCTGCACGGTTCGTTTGGAAAGGTTCGGCTGCCGGGAAAACCGGACCTGGTTTTTGCCGGCCGCAAAAAGGTCCTCTTCGTCAATGGCTGCTTCTGGCACTTCCATTCCTGCCGTGCGGGCCAGCACGCACCCAAAACCAACAGCGAATTCTGGGCGGCGAAACGGAACCGGACCGTCGAGCGCGATGCTGCCGCCCAGGCACGGCTGGAGGCGGAGGGCTGGGACGTGCTGGTGGTGTGGGAGTGTGAGCTGCGGGACCGCAGCATCCTCGAAGAACAGCTGCGGACCTTCCTGGGCCCGCCCGGGCGGGCGCCGGCCGCAGCCTCATCCGCAGGGGCAGCGGCGGTGCCGGTCCCGGCATTAGACTCGGAGCCAGAGATCAGCACCAGCACAGATTGAGGCGGCACTTCATGAGCGATACAGGCACCGGCAAGCGGGGCGTCCTTTTCGATGTGGACGGAACGCTGGTGGATTCCAACTACCTGCACGCGGTCGCGTGGTGGCAGGCCTTCCGCCGGATGGAGCACGATGTGCCGATGTCCGAGATCCACCGGTCCATCGGCATGGGCGGCGACAAGCTCGTGGAGCACCTGCTGGGCGAGGACCGCAACAAGGACGAGGACGAGCAGCTCGACGCCACCCACGGCGCCATCTTCTCCACCTGGTGGCCGTCGCTGCGGTCTTTCGATGGAGCCGGCGAACTCCTGAAGGCCTGCTCGGACAAGGACCTCACCGTGGTCCTGGCGTCCTCGGCCACCGGCGCCGAGCTGAAGTACCTACGCACCGTGATCGATGCCGATGCCGCAATCACCGGTGCCACCAGTTCCTCAGATGCCGAGGCCAGCAAGCCGTCCCCGGACATTCTCGAAGCCGCCCTCGAGGCCGGCGAGCTGCAGGCTGAAGATACAGTTTTTGTGGGCGACTCCGTGTGGGATGTGAAGGCGGCCGGGGAACTGTCCATTCCCACCATCGGCCTGACCTGCGGCGGCACCAGCGAAGCGGAACTCCGCGACGCCGGCGCCCAGGAAGTGTATGAAAACCCCCGCGATCTGATTGCCGCCCTGGACACCAGCCTGCTGGGCCAACTGATCGCCCGCAGCTAGACAGAACCGAGAGGACACCCCGTGACCACTGAACCCACCGGACCGGCCAACGACGCCGAGGATCCGCTCGGTCCCAGCGCTCCGCAGCCCGGCCCCACCGGGGAACCCCGTACCCCGGGCAGCGCTTCGCATTCGGCCGGCAACATCCGGGACGATCAGGGAACCTCGGCCGCCGGCGCGGTGCCGGCCGCGCCGGAGAAGGCGGACGAAGCAGCCGAGGCCGAGGGTCCCGTCGACGCCGAGCAGACCGCGGAGTAACGCCCGCCTATTTCAACAGGCCGGCCGCCCGCAGCGCGTCCGCCATGGCTCCGCCGGGTGCGCCCGGTGCACCCGGTGCCGCTCCCTTCCGGGAAGCGGCGCCGGGCTTTTGCTTTCCGGCGGCCGGATCCGGGCTGGGAGTGCGGGCCGTTGCGGTACCGGCCTTCGGGTTGCCCGACTTGTTGCTCCGGGGTTTGTCGCTGCCCGATTGGAACCTGTCGTGCTTGGCGCTGCCCGCCTCTGACCTGCCGGGTTTGCCGCTGTCCTGCTTCGCAGCACCGGGCTTCGCAGCACCGGATGTGCCGGAACCGGACCGCCCGGCGGGCGCCGCGGCGTCGTCGTCGAGCCGAAGCGTGAGGGAAATCCGTTTCCGTTCCGGGTCGGCCTCGATCACCTTGACCTTAACCACCTGGCCGGACCGGACCACCTCGCGCGGATCCGAAATGAAGGTGCGCGACATGGCGGAAATGTGGACCAGCCCGTCCTGATGCACTCCCACGTCCACAAACGCTCCGAAGGCAGCGACGTTGGTGACCACGCCGTCGAGGATCATTCCCGGACGCAGATCGGCAATCCGTTCGATCCCGTCGGAGAAAGTGGCCGTTTCAAAGGCGGGCCGCGGGTCCCGCCCGGGCTTCCGCAGCTCGGCAATGATGTCCAGGACGGTGGGCAGACCCACCTGGTCGTCCACGAAGGCAGCTGGATTGACCTCCGTCAGAACAGCCCCCGACGGACTCATGGTCTCCCCCGCTGTGGCGAGGACCTTCCGGGCGATCGGATAGGACTCCGGGTGGACACTGGTGCCGTCCAGCGGCTCGGTGCCGGCACTGATCCGCAGGAACCCGGCACACTGCTCATAGGCCTTCGCCCCGAGACGGGGCACCTTCAGCAGGTCCCGGCGGCGGGCAAACGGTCCGTTGGCATTGCGGTAGGCCACAATGTTTTCGCTCAGCAGCGGACCGACGCCGGCCACCCGGCTCAGCAGCGACGGGGAGGCGGTGTTCACGTCCACACCCACGGCATTCACGCAGTCCTCGATCACTGCGTTGAGGGACCGCTCCAGCTTCGCGGGCGTTACGTCGTGCTGGTACTGGCCCACCCCGATGGATTTCGGATCGATCTTTACCAGTTCCGCCAGCGGATCCTGCAGCCGCCGGGCAATCGAGACGGCGCCGCGCAGGGAGACGTCCATCCCGGGCAGCTCCGCGGAGGCAAGGGCGGACGCGGAATACACCGACGCGCCGGCCTCGGACACCACCAGCTTGCGCAGCGACCCGCCCGGGACCAGCTTCATCACCTCGGCAGCGAGCTTATCCGTTTCGCGGGAAGCAGTTCCGTTGCCGATCGCGATCAGTTCCACCCCGTGCTGCCGCACCAGACGTTCCAACGAGGCCAGCGCGTCATCCCAGCGGCGCATCGGTGCGTGCGGGTAGACCGTATCCGTGGCCACCACCTTCCCGGTGCCGTCCACCACGGCGACCTTCACACCGGTGCGCAGGCCCGGATCCAGCCCCAGGGTGGTGCGGTTGCCCGCCGGGGCAGCGAGCAGTACATCCCGCAGGTTTGCCGCGAAGACGCGCACGGCCTCGGTTTCAGCGTCGGTGAAGAGCCGCACGCGCAGGTCCAGCGAGAGCTTGGCCAGGATCCTGCGCCACGCCAGCTGCACGGTCTGCAGCAGCCACGCGTCGGCGGGACGCCCGTGGTCCGCCACGCCCAGGCGCGCAGCCACGGAGCGTTCGTATCGGGCCCGGGCTTTGGCCAGGGCTTCGGCATCCGCGGGGTCGCCCTCGGTCAGCGCCAGTTCCAGGATGCCTTCCTTTTCGCCGCGCAGCAGGGCGAGCACGCGGTGCGATGGCATCCCGGAGGGCGACTGGGAGAAATCGTAGTAGTCGGTGAATTTCCGTCCGTCGGCTTCCTTCCCGGGACGCACCTGCGAGCGCATCCGTCCCTGCCGCCACAGTTTTTCGCGCTGTTCAGTGAGCAGATCCGCGTCTTGGGAGAGCCGCTCTATGAGGATGGCGCGGGCGCCGGCAAGGGCTTCGGCAGCATCGGGGATCCCCTCGTGCAGGTACCGTGCCGCTTCGGCTTCCGGTGAACGCCGGGGATCGGACAGCAGCGCATCCGCCAGCGGTTCCAGCCCGGCTTCGCGGGCGGTCTGCGCCTTTGTCCGCCGCTTGCTGCGGTAGGGCAAATAAATGTCTTCGAGACGGGATTTGGTGTCCGCCCCGACGACGGCGGCACGCAGCTCAGCGGTCAGCTTGCCCTGTGCCTCGATCGCCTCGAGCACGGCCCGCCGCCGGTCCTGCAGTTTACGCAGGTAGCGCAGCCGCTCGTCCAGATCCCGCAGCTGGGCATCATCGAGCGTGCCCGTTGCCTCTTTGCGGTACCGGGCGATGAAGGGAACCGTGGCGCCGCCGTCGAGCAGCTCCACCGCCGCCCGGACCTGCCAGGGCGCCACCCCCAGCTCGGCGGCCAGTTGGGCGATCACCTGCTCATCGGTGGCTCCGGAAACGTTGACTGGTTCTACGGCACTTAGACTCACCCGGCCAATTGTTCCCCATTTGCCCCGCGGATGGGCGGATGCCGGGCGTTGCGCCTAGTCCTGCTCGGTGAACAGTTGACGCCGCGCGCTCAGCAGCTCCACTTCCGGCCGCCCGGCCACCAGCCGTTCCGCAGCGTCCAGCACCTCCACCACGTGCGAACGGTCCGCTGCCACCACGCCGACGCCGATCCCGGACCGGCGGTGCAGATCCAGGGAGCCGACCTCCGCAGCGGACACGTCGAACTTGCGCCGCAGCTCGGCCAGGATCGGCCGCACCACCGATCGTTTCCCTTTGAGGGAATGCACGTCTCCCAGCAACAGGTCCAGTTCAAGTGCCCCTATCCACATAGTTCCCATCCTCACCCGGAGCAGCAATGCATGTCACGCGGCCCTGCGGGGCCCACGGCCCCGGTGTTATGTTCGAAACATGAGCACTCCCCACCGCACGCGCAGATCCCCGCGCCTGCGCAACCTCGTTTCCGGTCTGCTTTTCGGCATCGGGCTGGCCGGCTTCGTAGACGAAGTGGTGTTCCACCAGCTGCTGCAGTGGCACCATTTCTATGACCGTTCCACCACCTCCGTCGGACTGTTCTCGGATGGGCTGTTCCACGCCTTCGGCTGGTTTGCGGCGGTGGCCGGCCTCTTCCTCTTCGCGGACCTGCGGCGGTGGCACGAGACCCTCCTGCAGCGCTGGACCGGCGGGGTGCTGCTGGGCGCCGGCGTGTTCCAGCTGTACGACGGAACGGTGCAGCACAAACTGCTGGGGCTGCACCAGATCCGCTACGAAGTGGACCTGCTCGCGTATGACACGGTGTGGAACGCCGTCGCAGTGCTGCTGATCCTTGCCGGGGCGTGGCTGACCTACCGCACCAGGGCGGCCGTGCCGCGGGAATCGACGGCGTCTGCTGATGCATAATCACGGTGGCGGAGGCGGCGGCGCGGAGTCGCTGTTCTTCATTCCGGCCGTGGCGGCCCTGGTCGCGTATTGGGCGGGAGCCGTGTCGCCGCGTTCCGGGCGGTGGCCCTGGTACCGTACTGCGTTCTTCACCCTGGGTGTGGCCGCCGTCCTGGTGACGGTCCTGAACCCGCTGGCCCAACTGGCCCACGAGGATTTCGCCGTGCTCAGCCTTTCCCATCTGCTGGCCGGGATGCTTTCCCCTCTGCTGCTGGTGCTTTCCCGGCCGTTCACCCTGGCGCTGCGCACGCTGGATGTCTTTCCTGCCCGCCGGCTCTCCCGGCTCCTGCGCAGCCGGTTCGCCCGTTTCCTGTCCTTCCCGGTCACCGCCGCGGTGCTCAATACCGGCGGAATGATCCTTATGTTCCGCACCGGACTGCTGCAGGCCATGCAGGAATCCATGCCGGTGCATTGGCTGGTGACCTTCCACCTGCTGGCCGCCGGTTACCTGTTCACAGCCGCCATCATCGGACGGGACCCCTCCCCGCACCGGGCCGGCTACCGGCTCCGCGCGGTGGTCCTGGTGTTGTCGATCGCCGCGCACAACATCCTCGCCAAGTCCATTTACGCCGATCCGCCTCCCGGCCTTTCGGCGGCGGCCGCTGAACAGGGTGCGCTGGTGATGTATTACGGCGGCGGCATCCTCGAGCTGGTGCTGATTGTGCTGCTGTGCCGCCAGTGGTACATCTCCGCGCGGCCGCGCGGCCCGGTCACGCCGACCGTCCGCCATCAGTAGGCTTCCTCAGTTGGTTGCCGGCGCTCCCAAAACCAGTAGCTTGAGGCAACTGTTGAGCAGGTCCGGCCATTGTGTGGAGCATCACTATCCCTTAACAATGGACTATGACGGTTACCCTCAGGTCCCTGGAAACTGCACTCCCGCCCACTGTCCTGGTGCAGTCGGAGGTGCGCGACGCCTTCGCAACTCAGCCCGGCCTGACCCGGCTGGGCGAGCGGCTGGTGCGCACCTGCTTCAATTCCGCTGCCATCGACACGCGCCGCACCGCGCTGGCCGAACTCTCACTCACCGACACCTCCGAGCATCCCCGGTTCTATGATGCGGCCAGCGGACTGCTGCTGCGGCCCAGCACCAAGACCCGCAACGACATCTTTGCCGTCGAGGCCACCAAGCTTTTCATTGAGGCTGCGGCCAAGGCGCTGGACGCGTGTGCCGGTATTGCCGCCGCCGATATCACCCATGTCATCACCGTTTCCTGCACCGGCTTCTTCAATCCCGGCCCGGATTACAAAGTGACTCGGGCCCTGGGGCTGAATCCGTCCGTGCAGCGCTACCACCTGGGTTTTATGGGCTGCTATGCGGCCTTCCCCGCCATGCGCGCGGCGAAATCCTTCTGCGAGTCCGATCCGGACGCGGTGGTGCTGGTGGTCAGCGCGGAGCTCTGCTCCCTGCACGTACGCACCTCCAATGACCCGGACGCCATCATGGGATCCTCACTCTTCGCAGACGGTGCCGCCGCCGCGATCATCACCGCCCGTGAGGACCTGCCGGACTCCGGACCGGCCATCCAGCTGGACCACTTCGAAACCATCCTGACCCCGGTCGGCGAAGAAGCCATGGCATGGAACATCGGCGACGAAGGCTTCGAGATGGTGCTGGGCACCTACGTTCCGCACATCATCGACGACCACATTGTCGGCGCCCTGAAACCCCTGCTGGCCCACGACGGAACGCTGGGCGTCCGCCCCTACCGGGAAATAGAACACTGGGCCATCCACCCCGGCGGGCGCAGCATCCTGGACAAAGTCGAGGCGAAACTCGACCTCAGCGAAGAGCAGCTGATGCCGGCCCGGGAAACCCTGCGCACCGTGGGGAACATGAGCAGCGCCACCGTCCTGTTTGTCCTGAAACGCATCCTCGACCAGCCTTTCACCGGCGGTAATGAGCGGATCTGCTCCATGGCCTTCGGTCCGGGGCTCACCGTGGAGACCGGATTGTTCACCCGGGTGGGCGGCCCGGTACAGCCGGTGGCGGCTGTGCCTGCTGAACAGGCCGTGCCGGCCGAAGTCCCCGCCGCAGTATGATCGCTGGCTTTCCCTCCCTGGGCACCCGGGCGGTGGACGCGGTGGAGGAGATGGACCGGCCCGACGCCGACCGGCAGCGCCTCGACCGCACCTACGCCCAGTTCTGGCTGGTCAACGCGGTGGTCTCGGGGTGGCGGCGCAACTATGTCCGTTACCTTCGGCCGGTATTTGCGCAAAGCGGCGGCGGCACGCTGCTCGACATCGGTTCCGGCGGAGGGGATGTTCCCCGCAGTATCGCCCGCTGGGCGCGCCGGGACGGATTCGCACTGGAGGTCACCGCCATTGACCCGGACCCGCGGGCCCACGCCTTCGCCTCCGCACTTCCGGCACTGCCGGGACTGACCTTCCGCCGGGCCTACAGTCACGAGCTGGTGGCGGAGGGACGGTCCTACGACGTCGTGATTTCCAACCACATGCTGCACCATCTGGCACCGGCGGAACTGCAGGCACTGCTGGCGGACTCGGAGCAGCTGGCACGGCGTCTGTGCCTGCACAGCGATATCGAGCGCAGCCGCTGGGCGTACGCCCTGTTCGCCGTCGGCACCCTGCCGTTTTTCCCGGGATCCTTCATCCGGGCCGACGGGCTGACCTCCATCCGGCGCAGTTTCACCGCAGCGGAACTTGCCGCAGTGACGCCGCCGGGCTGGCAGGGCCTGCAGCAGTGGCCGTGGCAGAACCTGCTGGTTTCTACACCCAGCTCCCGGGAAGAGGACCAGCGTGCGGGCTGAGCTGCCGACCGTCTCCGTCGAACAAACGGCCGCCCCCGCCGTGCAGGCAGCCGCACCCGCTCCCCGCAGCATTCCCCGCAGCTCTGCCGACGTGGTTGTGGTGGGCGGCGGGCCGGTGGGGATGTATCTGGCCGTCCTGCTGCTGCAGGAGGGGGTGTCCGTCCAGGTCCTGGAACAGCGGCTGGACCGCAGCACGCATTCCCGGGCCATCGGGGTTCACCCTCCGGCGCTGGAATCCCTGGCGCGGGCGGGCATCGCGGAAACCATGACCCGGGAGGGCATCCGGATTACTTCCGGGGAGGCCCGGAGCGCGGGGCGGACGGTGGCCCGCCTGGACTTCGCCGCGGCGTCGGCCCGCTACCCGTTTGTGCTCACACTGCCGCAGGTCCGGACCGAGCAGCTGCTGGAGGAACGCCTGCTGGCCCTCGACCCCGGGGCACTGGTCCGGGGCGCGCGGGTGGAATCCGTGGAGGACACCGGTACCGGGGTTCGTGTGCACGGTGCCGCCGGCGGCGCGTTCACTGTGGAGGCATCGCTCCTGGTGGCGGCCGACGGCGCCCGGTCCTCGATCCGCTCCGCGCTGGGAGCCCGCTGGTCCTCCCGCGAACTGCCGGACACCTATCTCATGGGCGATTACCCCGACGGGACGGGCGACGGGCCCCTCGGTGTGCTCTATCTCGAGCCGGAGGGGATTGTGGAATCCTTCCCGCTGCCCGGCGGCCTGCGCCGCTGGGTGGTCCATACCGACGCGCTGCAGCGGAATCCCACCGCGGCCGGACTCGCGGAGCTGGTCCGGCAGCGGACCGGGCACCGGCTGGACGCTGCGGGCAATTCCATGCTGAGTGCCTTCGGCGTCCGGATCGGCCGGACGAACCGGCTGGTTTCCGGACGCTCGGTCCTGATCGGGGACGCCGCCCACCAGATCAGCCCGATCGGCGGGCAGGGGATGAATCTGGGCTGGCTGGACGCTGCGGCAGTGGCCCCCGTCATTGCCGCATCACTGCACGGTGACCCGGTGGGCGGTGCCCTGCGGGACTTCGAACGACGGCGCCGCCGCGACGCCGCCGTTGCCTCGGCCCAGGCACAGATCAACATGATGCTGGGCCGGCCGCTCCCCGCGGGGATGCTGGCCCTGCGCAACGCCGGGCTGGAACGGATGTTCCAGGTCCCGGCGCTGGGCGGGGCCGTGGCACGGCGTTTCACCATGCAGTAGGTGCTTACGGCCGGGTGCTGCCGGCCTTTTCCGTACCGTCCGTCCGCGGTGCCTCATCCGGCGCAGCCGCAGCGGAGGCCGGGGAACCGGAGGCCGGAACGGCAGCCGGTTCGACGGCGGACATGGCACCGGTGTGCAGCATCTCCGCGCCGCCAGCCAGGCCCGGTTCGACGGGGTTGGAGGACGTCGGCTTGATATCCAGGGTCCGGCGCAGTGCCTTCTCCTTGATGAACAGCACCGCGACCAAGGCAATGATGGCTACCGCGGCGGCGATCTTGAAGATGTCCGCCGTACCCTCCGCATAGGCGATCCGGAAGAACATCTGGACCTCCTCCGGAAGCCCTCCCAGGTCCAGCGTGGCTATGGTGCCGCCGCCGTCGGTCGGCATGCCTGCCTTGTCCAGTTCCTCCGTGACGCGGCGGCTGACGGAGCTTGAAAGGACCGCACCCAGCACCGAGACGCCGATGGCGCCGCCGACGGTGCGGAAGAAGGCAACGGATGCGCTGGCGGAGCCGACATCGGTGACCTTGACGGTGTTCTGCACGGCCAGCACCAGGTTCTGCATCAGCAGGCCCATGCCCACACCGAGGATGAAGATGAACAGGCTGACGAGGATCATGTCGGTTTCATGGTTGATGAAGCCGGCCAGCGCCGTCCCGAGGATCACCAGGACCGTACCGATGAGCAGGAAACGCTTCCACTTGCCGAAGCGGGTGATGAGGAGGCCTGATCCTACGGAACCGAGCAGGTTGCCCGCGATCATCGGCAGCATCAGCAGGCCGGCCTCGGTGGGGGTGAAGCCGCGTGCCAGCTGGAAGTACTGGCCCAGGAAGGTGGTGGAACCGAACATCGCGATGCCCACTGCAACGGAGGCGACGATGGCCAGGGCAGTGGTCCGCTCGCTGATGATCTTCAGCGGAATGATCGGTTCGGCAACCTTGGACTCCACCAGCACCAGCAGGGCCAGCAGGATCACGGATCCGCCCACCATCGCAGCGGTTTCCCAGGACAGCCATTCGTAGTAGTCCGGCTTGCCCGCGAAGGAGACCCAAATCAGGAGCAGGGAGACGCCTGCGGTAAGCAGGATCGAGCCGAGCCAGTCGATCCGCGCGGGACGGCGTACATGCTGCAGATGCAGCGTGACCTGCAGCAGGAAGAGGGCGACGACGGCGAGCGGAACGCAGAGGAAGAAGGTCCAGCGCCAGCCGAGCGGGCTGTCCACGATGAAGCCGCCCAGCAGCGGGCCGCCGGCGGTGGCCACTGCCATGACGGCGCCCATGTAACCGGAGTACCGGCCGCGTTCCCGTGGCGGAATGATGGAACCGATGATGGCCTGTGCCAGCGCCGTCAGGCCACCCATGCCCAGGCCCTGGATGACGCGGGCGGTGAGCAGCAGTTCCATGGAGTGGGCGAAGCCTGCGAGGACGGAACCGGCAACGAAGATGACGATGCTCAGCTGCACCAGCAGCTTCTTGTTGAACAGGTCCGCCAGTTTGCCCCAGATGGGGGTGCTGACGGCGTTGGCCAGCAGGGCGGCCGTGACCACCCAGGCGAAGTCGGTCTGCGTTCCGTGCAGGTCGGCCATGATGGTGGGCAGCGCGTTGGCCACAATGGTGGTGCTCAGCATTGCCGTGAACAGTGCGGCCAGCAGGCCGGTAAGGGCCTGCAGGATCTGCCGGTGGCTCATGTCACCGGGGACGTGTTTCTTCCGGGCGGTCTTGGAATCGGTCACTTAGTTGTTAGCTCCTGCGGATTCGGATACGGGGGTTTCCGGCGTCGGCCCGGCGGTCCCGGGTGCTCGGCGGATTGAGGTAAAGAGTGAGTCTGAGAGCGCCCCCAGGGCGGAGGAGGCAAGCTGCGCCTGGTCCTCGGACCAGTCGGCAAGGGCATCCTGGAGCAGGACGGCCCGGTTCTTGAGTGCCTCGCGGAGGACTGAGTCCCCCAGCTCGGTCAGGCTGATGAGATACGCGCGGCGGTCCTGCGGATGCGGACGACGCCGGACGTAACCGAGTTCTTCAAGTTCTGCGACGTGGCGGCTGAGTCCGGCAGGGCCGACACCGAGTTTCGCGGCAAGCTCGGTTGCCCGCAGCTCGCCGTCTTCGCCGATCATCCGCATAACACCCTGCAGTGCCACTCCGGGTCCGCCGATGTCGGCGCTGCGCTGGGTCACGCACCGCAGCGATCGTTGCAGGGCGAAGATCTTCCGGATCAGGTCATCCGCCGTTTCCTGGTGCATAGGCATGGGGATGGGTCTCCGGGGCTAGGTACTGATAGTTGACTCAGGCAACTATACAAGGAAATTTGCCTAGGTCAACTAACTAATCAGAGAGAGATTGCGGCCGCCAACCAGAGATGCCGTCGTCGTTCCGTATCTAACGGAGCGTATGCCCTGCCGTCCGCAGCAGGCCGCGGGCCTGTTCGTACTGCGGCGAGGGAACCATGAGGAGGTCGCCGTCAAAGGTGGACACGACAAACACCGGGCAGCCGGCGGCTGCGAGCGGAGCGACCAGCGACGCCACCACACCGGTCAGGCCGAAGGGCATGGGACCGGAGGCATAAAACGCCGCCCACGTTCCGTCGGTTTGGGAGTCCGCCGGGGCAAGGGCCGCGGGGCAGACGATGGAAAGCTCCTGCGGGGTCCGGGTGACGGAGATGAATCCGCCCGGAGCCGCCGCTGACAGCAGCGCGGCGGGGACCTCCGCTGCCGGGGAAAGCCGTGCAATGACGTAAGCACCGGCAAGGACGTGCAGTTCCACGGAAGGAGCGGCCTGTTGGGGCATGGGTGGTCCTGATTCACTGTTGTGCGGAAGGCCCCCTGACGGGTGAGGGGCCGCGCCAATCGCACCCGCTCATCATGCCAGAGGGCCACCTTCTCCAGACCGCCCCGGCGCGCCGCGGCCCCGCGTCCGCACCGCCCCCGTCAGACCAGGTGGGTGGGAGCAAACAGCCCTATCCGCGCTTCAACCACAACCACGTTGGGGCCCTCGCCGGCAAAGGCCTCTGCCAGTGCCGTGCGGATGTCCTCGGGAGCGCAGCGCCGTGCCGGCACTTCAAAGGATTCGGCCAGCTTCACGAAATCCGGCCGGGCCAGTTCCGTGGCGGTGGCCTTGCCGAAAGCGTCCTCCATGTATTCGCGCAGGATGCCGTAGCCGCCGTCGTCGACAATCAGCCAGGTCACCGGAAGGCGATGCTGCCGGGCGGTAGCCAGCTCGGCGATGGAGTACATGGCGGAGCCGTCTCCGGACACGGCGAGCACCCGCTCCCCCAGGCCCACCGCACCGCCGATGGCCCCCGGATAGCCGTACCCCAGTCCCCCGGCGCCCTGGGCGGAGTGGAACCGGCCGGACTTCGCATCCCAGCAGCTCCAGGCCCAGTAGGCGGAGATGGTCATGTCCCAGTAGGTCTGCATATCGTCCGGGACGGCGGCGCGGATGTCCGCCATAAAGCGGCGTTCCATATCCAGCCCCTGGGTATCCAGCCGCGCCTGCACCCGGGCCAGGGCGCCGGCCACCAGCTCCTCGGAGCTTTGGCCGCGCCAGTCGGGACGGCGTTCCGCTGCCGGAAGCGCGGCGTCGAGGGCCTCCAGGGCCTGCCGGGCATCGGCCCGGATGCCCAGGGCGGGACGGTTGGACTCCAGGACCCGGGGTTCGGCGTCGATCTGAATGATCCGGCCGCGCGGGGCCATGGTGAAGTAATTGGAGGTCACTTCGCCGAGCGAGGAGCCGATGACCACCAGTACGTCCGCGTCCTCGAGCACCTCCGTCATATGCCGGTCCTCCATCCAGGACTGCAGGGACAGCGGATGGTTCCAGGGGAAGGCCCCGTTGCCGCCGGGCGTGCAGATCACCGGGGCGTGCAGCTTCTGTGCAATGGACAGCAGTGCGGTTTCGGCACCGCTGCGCCGCACTCCCCCGCCGGCAATGACAGCGGGCCGGCGGGCGTCGGAGAGCCAGCGCACGGCTTCCTTGACCAGTTCGCTGCGCGGCGGGTTGTCGAACGGTTCCGCGAGCGCGTCTTCCACGGCCGGCACCATCACCGGGTTGAGCAGCACGTTCTGCGGAACCTCGATCCAGACCGGTCCGGCCGGAGAGGAAATGGCTTCGGTCCAGGCGTCCTGAATGGCCGAGGGGATGCCGGAGGCATGCTGGATCAGCCGCTGGCTCTTGGTGACGTTGGCGGCCGAGGCCTTCTGGTCATCGAGTTGGTGCAGCATCCCCCGGCGCCGGGCGCCGAGGCCGTCAATCGGAATCTGGCTGGCCACCACGATCATCGGCACCCCGGTGGCGTAGGCCTCCTGCAGTCCGGCCAGGGCGGTCAGGGCGCCGGGACCGGTGGACAGGAACAGCACCCCCACCTTCCCGGTCGCCCGCGAGAAACCGTCGGCGGCAAAGGCCGAGTTGTTTTCCACCCGGGAGGAAATGAATTCCAGCCGCGAGCGGGAGAGCGCGTCGAAGAGCCCCAGGGCGTGCTGGCCGGGAATGCCGAACACCTTGCTGGCACCGAGGGCCTCGAGGGTTTCCACCACCAGGTCCCCGCCGTTGCGGACGGGACCGGACCCCGGAACAACCGTGGCTGCGGAATCAGTGCTCATCCGACAGTCCCATCAGCGTGATGAGGTCATAGGCGACGTGGGAGGCGGCCACGGCGGTGATGTCCGCGTGGTCGTAGGCGGGGGCGACCTCGACGACGTCGGCGCCCACCAGGTTGAGTCCGCGCAGTCCGCGGAGGATTTCCAGCAGCTCGCGGCTGGTGATGCCGCCGGCCTCGGGGGTGCCGGTGCCCGGGGCGTGGGCCGGATCCAGGACGTCAATGTCTACGGAGATATACAGCGGCCGGCTGCCGATGCGGTCCCGCAGTTTCGCCACCACCTCGTCCACGCCCTGCCGGAAGACGTCGGAGGAGGTCAGGATGCCGAAGCCGAAGCGGCGGTCGTCCTCGAGGTCCTTCTTGCCGTACAGCGGGCCGCGGGTTCCGACGTGGGAGATTGCTTCGGTGTCCAGGATGCCTTCCTCGACGGCACGGCGGAACGGGGTGCCGTGCGTGTACTCCGCACCGAAGTAGGTGTCCCAGGTGTCCAGATGGGCATCAAAGTGCAGCATGGCTACCGGGGAGCCGGCCCGCTCGGCAGCGGCACGCAGCAGCGGCAGGGCGATGGTGTGGTCCCCACCCAGCGTCAGCAGTTTGGTGCCCTGCTCCGTCAGGTCCAGGGCGATCTGCTGGACGGTCTCGATCGCTTCGTTGATGTTGAAGGGGTTCACGGCCATATCGCCGGCATCGGCCACCTGCAGGTTTTCGAACGGCGAGGCATCGAGGGCCGGGTGATACGGCCGCAGCAGCCGGCTGGCCTCCCGGACATGGTTGCCGCCGAACCGGGCACCGGGCCGGTAGGAGACACCACTGTCGAAGGGCACCCCCACTACCGCAACGTCGGCCTGCTCCACCTGGTCCAGCCGGGGCAGGCGGGCGAAGGTGGCGGCCCCCGCATAGCGCGGGACCTGGGCGGCGTCGACGGGTCCGATGTGGCCGTTGGCGTTCACGCGGGGAAGGTTGTTCATAGGTGCTGTCTCCGGTTCCAGGGTGGTCGCCGTCACTCGGCGTCGAGGGTTACCTGAGAGTAACCAAAAGTTTACCCAAAAGCTAAAGTGGAACTGCCGTCGGGGTCAAGACTAGGCTGAGAGCATGGCGGCTCACGATAACAGCGAAGACCCGAACTACGACGTCGATGTCCTGATTGTGGGAGCCGGCCCCACCGGGCTTGCCCTGGCCGCGCAGCTGGCCGCTTTCGGCGCCAGCTTCCGCATCATTGACCGGCGCCAGTCGCCCGGGACCGAATCGCGGGCCATCGCCATCCAGCCCCGCACCCTGGAAGCACTGCGCCCCTTCGGCGTCAGCGGGGAACTGGTTGCCGCCGGGCGCCCCGCCCGCGAGCTGCACCTCCATCTGCCGGAGGAAACGCTGGAAGTGGATCTGTTCGACACCGGGCTGGAAGACTCAGCCTTCCAGCAGCTGCTGTTCCTGTCCCAGACGGAAACCGAACGCATCCTGACCCAGCATCTGCTCTCCCGCCGGGTCCGCATTGAGCGCGGCGCCGAGCTGCAGGATCTGGAGCGGCTGGATCCCGAGGACCCGTTTGCCGGCATGGAAGCGAAGATCCAGCGCATGGACCGCGGCATCGAGCGCATCCGTGCCCGTTACGTCGTAGGCGCAGACGGCGCCGGGAGCACGGTGCGCGCCAAGGCAGGCATGGACTGGCGCGGCGGCGCCTACCCCGACACCTTCATTCTGGCCGACGTCGAGATTGACGGCGCGGAACAGGACGCCGTGCATTCCTACCCGACCGAGGACGGCTTCCTCTTCCTCTTCCCGCTCGGCGGCTCGGCCACCTGGCGGATGATCGCCATTCTGCCGCCGCACCAGCCCGCCACGCTGGAAACCCTTCAGGGACTGGCCGATACCTTCACGCACGGCGCACTGCAGGTACGGGACCCGCAGTGGATCAGCACCTTCCGCCTTTCACACCAGATGGCCGAGTACTTCCAGCGCGGCTCCGTGTTCCTGGCCGGAGACGCGGCGCATGTCCACTCCCCCGTGGCCGCGCAGGGCATGAACACCGGCATCCAGGATGCCCTGAACCTGGGCTGGAAACTCGCGCTCGGTGCCCGCGGCCTCGCCAGCGACGAGCTGATCGACAGCTACCATGCCGAGCGCCGCCCCGTGGGCCAGGAAGTGGTGTCCACGACGGACCGCGTCTTCAAGCTGGCCACCAGCCGCAACGGACTGAAGAAGCTGCCCCGCACCAAGCTCCTGCCCGCATTGGCGCCCAAGGCGATGGCCTGGGACGGACTGCGCTCACGGCTCTTCCGGACCATGGCGCAGCTGAACATCAACTACCGCGGCAGCAGCATGGTCGACGCCGGGGCCTCCCGCCTGCCGGACAAACTGGCCCGCGGCCCGCGGCCGGGCGACCGCCTGCCCGACGCCGATGTTATGTACCAGGACCGGGAACGGCGGCTGCAGGACCTGGTGGCCACGCCCGGCTTCTCCATCCTCCTCAGCGGACCCGGCTGGCCGCAGGATGCCCCGCACCAGCTCCGGGCAGCACTGCCCCAGCTCGCCGGCCTGCTGAATATCCAGCAGCTGACCGTCGGCAGCAGCCTCATTGCCAATGCTCCCGGCATCATCAAGGACGTCAGTGGCCTGGCCTTCCACCGCCTGGGGCTGAGCTCCCGCCGGCCCGAACTGCTGGTGATCCGCCCCGACGGCTATGTGGGCTACCGGTCCTCCGGCCGGGACATCACCGGCGCGGTGGAGTACCTGCAGCGGCTGACCGGCGAAGCCGCGGCCGAGCCGGCAGCCGGCGGAAGCCGATCAGCCTAGCTCGGCAGCTCCTGGGTCCCCGGCCTAGACACCGCCGGGACTGACGAGGGTCCAGAGCACAATGGCTTCCTCGTCGGACGGGTTGTGCCACGAGTGCGGCTCCCGGCCGGGAAAAGTCACCGTATCCCCCGTAGTGAGGGGGATACGCTCACTGCCGAGAATGAGTTCGAAGCTGCCCTGGGCCACATGCAGCACCTCAACCTCGCAGTCCACGGAATAGAGATCGGCTTCCCCCGACCCGCCCGGTGCCACCACGGAGCGGACCACCTGCACGCGGCGCTCGGTCCGGGCCGTGACCAGCCGTTCCACGATGCCTTCACCGCCCAGGCTGATGCGCGGGGCATCCGCCAGGCGCGTCACGTTGGTTTCCGGCGCGGCGAAGAGGTCTCCGATGCTGATGGACAGCACCTGGCACAAAGTCAGCAGCGAGGCCACCGAGGGGGAGGTCAGGTCCCGCTCCACGCGGCTGAGGAACCCTTTGGTGAGCCCTGTGGCCTCGGCTACCTGCTCAATGGTCAGATGCCGGGTCTGGCGGGCAGAGCGGATGCGCACACCGATGGCCATCGGGGCGTTGGTCGGTTCAACGGGCAGGGCCTTCATATTTACGAGCATACCGAGGGAAACCTGCACGTAATGCGCTTGTAGCGCAGGGCGGCTAAATTGACGGCGTGACTGAGAACACTCTAGTTTCCTCGGGCTGGGCGTTGTCGCGATCATCGTCGCCATAGTGGTCCAGGACGTGGTCGCCGCGCTGACTATTGCCTACGACATTTTGGTGGGTGGCCTGCTGGTGAGCATCTTGGGCGGACTGGTCTTGAAGCGCGGCACCGGACTGGGTGCAGCCGTCTCGATGGGCGTGGGAACAGTCGTGACCCTGGGGGCCATGATCTACCTGGAGATCCAGGCTGCCGCCCCGTACGACGGCGTGTACGCCAATGAACCGATCTACTTCGGCCTTATCGCCTCGGGTTTCGCCTACTGGGCGGTTTCCCTGCTCTCCCGGCCCACGGATCCTGAGGTCCGTGCAGCCTGGGACAAGCGGGTGGCCGGCACCGGTTCCGTGGAAGCGGAAGAGGTGCCGGCCCCGTAGACCTGCCGGCGGTCAGCTTTCCGCAGATTCCATTTCCGGCTGGTCCTTCGGATCCGGGATTTCCTTCGCGTCGAGGTCTTCACCGTCGTCTTCTCCGGTCCAGACCTTGATCACGGCCCAGCCCACTGCCGCGATCGGGACGGCCAGGATGGCGCCGACAATACCGGCCAGGATGGTTCCGGCGGTCAGGGCCAGCAGGATCACGAGGGCATGGATGCTGAGGGACTTGCCCATCACCACCGGCTGCAGGAAGTTACCCTCGAGTTGGTTCACCGCAATGATCACGATGATCACGATCAGGGCGACAACCGGCCCATTGGCGACGAGGGCGATCAGCGCGGCGAAGACCCCGGCTGCCGTGGCGCCGACCAGCGGAATGAAGGAACCGACGAAAACAATCACGGTCAGCGGCAGTGCCAGCGGAACCTGCAGGATGAACAGGGCCGCACCGATACACACGGAATCGACCAGCGCCACGATCGCAGTGCCGCGGATGTATCCGCCCAGGACCTCCATCACACGGAAACCGGAGAGGCGGGCCTTGTCTCGCCGGTCCCCTTCCGGGAACATCCGCAGGAAGAACGCCCAGATCCGGTCGCCGTCCTTGAGGAAGTAGAACAGGACCACTGCCATCAGCAGGAATCCGGTGGCAAACGAGGTTGCCGCGGATATACCCGCAATGGCCCCGCTGCTGACGGTGCTGCTGGTGGCGAAGTCGATCACGCTGTCCCGTGCGTTGGCGAGCATGGCGTCGTCAACCGGGAGCGGCCCGTTGAGCACAAAGTCGTAAAGCTTCTCGAAGCCTGCAACGGCCTGGTCCACCAGGTCGCTCCACTCGCTGCGGATGGCGAAGGCGATGCCGGTCACCAGCCCGCCGAAGAGGGCAAGCAGCAACAGGAAGGACAGCCCTGTCGCCAGGGCACTGGGCCAGCCCTTCCGGCGCAGCCAGTTCACGAACGGAGCAATGGCGGCACCGAGAATGAGCGCCAGCAGGACGGGGATCACCACCAGCGTGACCTGAAGCAGCCCGTAGACCGTCACGGAAACCAGCAGCAGGATCAGCAGGATCTGGGCCGAGCGCTGCCCGGCGTGGCCGAGTGCACCGCTCCAGTAGCGGCCGGGCCTCGCGTGGTCAGGTTGGGTATCCCGTGCAGCCCGTTCCGGGCTTGATGCGCTCATGTTCGCTCTTTCCTGCTCAGGGCTTGTTCTGGAGGTCAGTGGGGGAAATGGAGTCACCGGCACCGTCCGCCGGCGCGCTCGGGGTCTCGGAACCGGTCTGGCTGTTCTGCAGGCTGTCACGCACATGGCGGCGCAGGACCTTGCCGATCAGGGACTTCGGCAGTTCCTGGATTTCCACGATCCGGCGCGGCACCTTGTAGGCTGCCAGTTCCTTGCGCACGTAGGCCCGCAGTTCCTCGGCGTTGAACCGGGTGCCTGCCTTCGGTACTACGGCCGCAACCACTTCCTCTCCCCCGCCTGAACGGAGCAGGCCGACGACGGCGACGTCGTCCACGGATTCATGGCGCTTCAGGGCGGCTTCCACCTCGGACGGGGAAACGTTGAAGCCGCCGGTAATGATCAGCTCCTTGATCCGGTCCACGATGCTGACAAAGCCGTCCTCGTCCACGGTGACAATGTCCCCGGTCCGGAACCAGCCGCCGTCGAGCAGTACCGCCTCGGTTTCGCGTGGCTTGTTCCAGTAGCCGCCAAAGACCTGCGGGCCCTTGATCAGCAGTTCACCCCGCTGGCCCTGGGGCACCTCGACGGTCGGATGCTCGGGATCCACGACCCGGATATCGGTCAGTGGGAAGGGAACGCCCACCGTTCCCGGTTTCCGCGACTTGGCGAACGGGTTGCCCAGGGCGATCGGAGACGTTTCGGTCAGGCCGTAGCCTTCGATCAGGAGGCCGCCGGTGGCTTCTTCCCAGATTTCGACCGTTCGGGGCGGGAGGTTCATGGCACCGGAAATTGCGGACCGGACGCCTTTGAGGGAAATGTTCTGTTCCTTGGCGGCTTCGGCCAAACGCTCGTAAATCGGCGGCACAGCGGGGAGGAAGGTGGCCGGGGTCTTCTTCATGGCCTTGAGCGTCATGTCCACGTCAAACTTGGGGAACAGCACCACCTGGGCGCCCAGGCTCATGGCGGTGGTGAGGCACAGGGTCAGCCCGTACGCGTGGAACATGGGCAGCACGGCGTAGAAGGTTTCGTGTCCGGGCCGCAGGCCCGGGACCCAGGCCCGTCCCTGCGCGGTGTTGGCCACAAGGTTCGCGTGCGTGAGCATCGCGCCTTTGGGATCGGCCGTGGTTCCGCTGGTGTACTGGATGGCGGCCAGGTCCGCGGGCTCCGGCCGGGGATAACGCTTGCGCAGCGGACGGTTGTCCAAGAGGTCCTGCCACCGGACGAGCTTCCGTGGGTGCCGGGGCGGACGCTTCTCGGCGGACAGTGCCGCACGCGCCGCGCGAAGGGCAGGAATCGGCAGCTTCAGCGCCAGCCGGTTGACCAGCGGCATGGCCGGGATCAATTCCACTGAGACGATGCTGCGGACCGGAATGTCCCCCGGCAGCTTCTGGATGTTCTCCACTACCTTGTCCCAGACCACGGCAACGGTGGCACCGTGGTCCTCGAACTGGTGCCGCAGTTCACGGTCCGTGTAGAGCGGGTTGTGCTCCACGACCACTGCACCGAGCCGCAGCACCGCGTAGAACGCGACCACATGCTGGGGCGAGTTGGGCAGCACGAGCGCCACCCGGTCGCCCTTGCGGACGCCAAGCTTCAGTAATCCTGCCGCGGCACGGCGGATCTGATCACCCAGCTCCTCATAAGAGGTGGTGGCACCAAAAAACTGCAGGGCGGGCTTTGACCGGTATTTGCGGACCGAGTTCTCCACCACGTCAACGAGGGACTCGTCCGGGAGGCTGAAGCCTTCCAGAACTCCCTCGCTGTAGTGGCGGGTCCATGGGCGGTCCGGATCCGTAAGAGGGAAGTTTTTGCTCACGATCTGACTGTAGCGCCTGCCCGTCAGAGACAAAAAGTCAGGGTACTTAGGGACCCAAGGTGATATCCGCTGGATCAGGAGGATCCGACGGGTTCCGGCGGGCTCCGCCGCGGGATTCAACTACACTGGGTACGCGAAGGGGAGTAGCTCCGGTACGACCTGTGATGGTCCGTCCACCGAGGCCTGTCGACATACTGGACGCTGCGGCGTCCCGGCAGTCCACCCGCCGGCACCAGCCGCGGGCGAGCGAGACCTTCGGTCAGAAGAGTTGTTTGTTAACTGACCGGATTCCCCCGTTTCCGGTCCCTGTCAGGAGCACCGTGAATTCCGATTCCCCGCCGGAGCCTTCATCCAGCGACCCCGCCTTGCCGTCCAACGCCGACCTAAAGCGCTGGCGGCAGTACTTGGCCGATGAGCAGGCCGAAGCCGCCACCTACCGTTATCTGGCGGAACGCCGCGACGGTGAAGAACGTGACATCCTCCTGGCGCTGGCGGAAGCCGAGGGAAGGCATGAGGAGCACTGGCGGACCCTCTTGGGCGACGACGCCGGCCGCGGGACGCGCGCTTCCTTCCGTAACCGGGTTCTCGGGCTGCTGGCCCGCCGCTTCGGCTCAGTATTCGTGCTGGCACTGGCGCAGCGCGCCGAGGGGCGCTCCCCCTACGCCCAGGATCCCAACGCCACCAGTGCGATGGCGGCCGATGAGCAAATCCACGAAGAAGTCATCCGCGGGCTGGCCACCCGGGGACGGACCCGGTTGTCGGGGAACTTCCGGGCGGCAGTGTTCGGCGCCAATGACGGGCTGGTCAGTAACCTCGCCCTCATCATGGGCATCGGCGCCACCGGCGTGTCCAGCACCTTCATCCTGATCAGCGGCCTGGCCGGCCTGCTGTCCGGCGCGTTGTCCATGGGCGCAGGCGAATATGTTTCGGTCCGGTCCCAGCGCGAACTCCTGGATGCCTCCCGGCCCACCCAGATCACGCTTTCTGCGGCGAAGTCCCTGGACATTGACGCCAACGAGCTGGTGCTGGTTTACCGGGCGCGTGGCATGAGCAAGGAAGCGGCCGAGCACCGTGCCGCGGAACGGATGGGCCTGTTCACCTGCGACTGCGACCCGAGCTTCTCCCTCAACCCCGAAGCCGACGCCGACGAAAACCGCGACGAGCACGAGTCCGTAGGCACCGGTTTGGGCGCTGCGGCATCCAGCTTCTGCTTCTTCGCCTCCGGAGCGGTGGTTCCGGTACTCCCCTATCTGTTCGGCCTGACCGGGATGACCGCCGTCGTCCTCTCCTGCGTCCTGGTGGGCCTGGCGCTGCTGACGACCGGCGCCGTCGTCGGCCTGCTCTCCGGAGCCTCCCCGCTCAAGCGGGCGCTGCGCCAGCTGGCGATCGGCCTGGGTGCTGCCGGTGCCACATATCTGCTGGGCATGATCTTCGGTACAACGGCACTTTAGGGGGTCCGGCCGGGGCAGCCCCCAGCCTCGGTTCAGCGTCCGTGGCCTAAAACACAGCACCGTTGCCCAATTTGACTTGATCCGCCGCAGGCCGCGAGTCTGGAACTAACACTCGCGAATTATGTAAAGGGACGCAGAAGCTAGGCAGCGTTACTTTATCGATTCCGGCGGGCGGTGTACCGTCCGCCACACGCTCAAATAAAGAGTGGCTGCCATTCTGCCTGCCCGGATCCTTCAACGAGGACTCGGGCCCTTTTGCGCTGACATGCTGACATAAGGAAGGCCTATGGCTACCACAGAAGGTCCACCGCGCGACGCCGGAAGGCATGCGGCTGACCCCGTCGCCCCGGTTCCCGCCTCCACCCACTCCTCCGTGGCAACGGAAGATCCCTCGACGTCATCCATGCCCATCGTGGAGCAGGAGCACGAACTCGTCCAGCAAATGCTCGAGGGGCAGCGGGAGCAGGAAGCGGCACTCACCCGCGGCGTGCCGGCGAAGCTCGACAGAGTGATCTTCGCCGTCACCGGTGTCCTTGCAATCGCCTTCATTGCCTGGGGCTTCTTCGGGACAGACAGCCTGGCCTCCGTCTCCTCGACGGCACTGGACTGGGTCATCACGAACGCTGGCTGGTTCTTTGTGCTCCTTGCCTCGTTCCTCGTGGTCTACGTGATCTGGCTGGCTGTGGGACGCTACGGCAGGATTCCCCTGGGCCAGGACGGCGAGGAACCGCAGTTTAAGACGGTTTCCTGGATCTCAATGATGTTCGCCGCCGGCATGGGCATCGGCCTGATGTTCTACGGCGCGGCCGAGCCCCTGTTCTACTACATCTCCCCTCCCCCCGGCACCGTTGACGGCCAGACCCCTGAGGCCCTGCAGACCGCCATGGGTACGTCACTATTCCACTGGGGCCTGCATCCGTGGGCCATGTACGCCGTTGTCGGCATTGCCATGGCCTACGGCACCTACCGCCTCGGCCGCCGCCAGCTGATTTCCTCGGCCTTCACCTCACTCTTCGGCGTGAAGCGGGTAGAGGGACCGTTGGGCAAGGTGCTGAACATCTTCGCCATCTTCGCGACCCTGTTCGGTACCGCCGCTTCGCTGGGCCTCGGCGCCCTGCAGATCGGCAGCGGCCTGCAGTCCGTTGGTTTCCTCGGGACCGCGGGAACCACGGTTCTGGTCGCGATCGTCGCGATCCTCACCGGTTGCTTCGTGGCGTCCGCGGTTTCCGGCATCTCCCGCGGCATCCAGTGGCTGTCCAACATCAACATGGTCCTCGCTGTGGTCCTGGCCGCCATCGTTTTTGTTGTCGGGCCGACGCTCTTCATCCTCAACGTCATCCCGGCAGCCATCGGGGACTACGCCGCCAACATGGCGTCCATGGCCTCCCGCACCGAGGTCTCAGGCGACGAATCCATGCGCGCCTGGCTTTCCAGCTGGACGATCTTCTACTGGGCCTGGTGGCTGTCCTGGACGCCGTTCGTCGGTATGTTCATCGCCCGCATCAGCCGCGGCCGCACCATCCGCCAGTTCGTCACCGGCGTCCTGGCAGTTCCTTTCGTAGTCAGCGTGGTCTGGTTCTCCATCTTCGGCGGCGCCGCGATCGGCATTCAGCGCGAAGCGGAAGCCAACGGTACGCCCGGACTCACCACGATGGTCGACGGCGAACCCACCATTGATTTCGACGGCTCGCTGTTCGATCTGATCGCAGCCCTCCCCATGCCGAACCTCCTGGCCGCCGCGGTGGGCATCCTTGCCATGGTCCTGGTGGCCATCTTCTTCGTCACCGGAGCGGATTCGGCGTCCATCATCATGGCGTCGCTGAGCTCCAACGGGGCCGAGCACCCGTCCCGCGGCGTCGTGGTCTTCTGGGGTGTCCTCACCGGCGCCGTGGCGGCGGTAATGATGCTGGCCGGCGGTGATGACCCTGCCGAGGCGCTGGACGGCCTGCAGCGGATCACCATTGTGGCCGCGCTGCCCTTTGCCGTGGTCATGCTGCTGATGACCATCGCCCTCGCCAAGGACCTGGCCAAGGACCCGCTCTCGCTGCGGCGCCGGCTTGCCGTTTCCGTGGTGGACCGGGCTATCCAGTCCGGCGTGGAGGAACACGGTTCCTCCTTCGATCTGCACACCACCGAGCACGACGACGGCCCGGAAACCGCAGCACGGGTAAACGCTGCGCCGGAACGCAAATAACCAGGAGCAGGAATTCCCAAAGCCTTTAACAAAAGGCAGCAGTTAATGCAGGAAGGTCCCCGCACGAACCGTGCGGGGACCTTCCTGCATTTTTCTGTGCTTCATCTTTCTGTGCTTCCGCATGGCTACCTTGTCCCCGGCATGAACAGTTACTCCACCCATATGGGGATCTGGTCGACAACGCACTGCTTCTGGCGCGCGAGCAAAAAGCGTCCACGGGCAGCAATCAGGCCGTCTCAGCCTATATGGGTTACGAAACGCCGGGCCTGCCCGAAGTGATGAGCGACACTCCTACGGGACCGGCAGGACCACCAAGGCCCTCGGCCAAACCCTCTATCCGCTAACTCTGCGGTATACCTCGGATCAGCGGGCGTAGACGAGTTCGTTGCCGCTGAGCACCTCAAAGTGGATTCCAGCAGCCTCCGCGGTATCGTCATGGCAACCACCGGCGAAGGAAAGCAACTCATGGAAGGGAGCGTCGGAAAATGAACCATGATGAATCCCGGAGCCCAGATCACCGCCCCCGATCCGTGAATTCCGCAAGGCTTCTCGGAATAGGATTTCTGCTAGTCCTATCCCCAGCCGTAACCACGGCCTGCACCGAAAGGACTGATCAGATGGAACCCCAATCCGACAGCGTCTCGGCGGGAATGCCGGACACCCATCGGACGTCCCGGGAGATCTACGACGAGTTCCTGGCGTCTTCGGACGCAGTAATCCTGGCCGCCGGAGCCGAAGGCTGGAAGCTCGGTGACGGCACATCTTGGTCCCTCGAAGATGATCAGGTGCTCTATCCCGGCCCCTGCGAGGGTGCTGATGGCAGCACGGGTCCGTGGCACATGGAACAGCACGTCTTTGGTCCCCCTCCCCAGGACCCTGAAGGAGCCCGTGAGCAGATGCGGGCGTATTTTGAGAGCAGGGGCATGACCATCACTGCTGAGTTCCAGCCGGAACCAGGTGATCCACCGCAGGCGACCTGGACGGTCACGGCCGAGACAGACGACGGCGGCCGGACTAAGTACTGGTCCAATTCCCTTCAGCAGTCGCTCCTTTTCACCAGTGAGTGCTCGAGCGACCCTTCCATGTACAACGAGGTCTCGCAAACCGCCCCGTGAGGCAGCCCGGCCGGTATCGCGGGCCGCCTAGCCGTGAAACCTTTCTGGAGCAATAGATACCGGCCAAGATCGTCTCCGACAACCCGAATGTTCCCTGCAACCTTGTGCACCTCCTCCACTTCCTCATAATCTGCGGAAGGTTACCGCCCGGTAACCACTCGCACTTTTTCCGCAGACAATGAGGTCATTATGAGGAAACATCTGGGCATTTTGGCGGTGTCCGCCACACTTCTGGGCTCGTCACTGGCCGCCGCACCCGCCGTCGCAGCACCGGCGGCACCGGCTATCGCTGCGCCTGCACCCGCCATCCGCACCGACGTCGTCATCACCAGCTTCGACGGCACCCCCATCCACACGAACTTTTTCCCGGCCACCGGCCTTGCCGCCGGACAAAAGGCACCCACCGTGATGGTGGGGCCCGGGTTCGGACTGCCCGGAGGGCGCATCCCGCTGTCTTCCACCAGCACGCTGATCGGCTCCATCGGCATCGCTCCCCTGCGGGACGCCGGCTACAACGTGGTGACCTGGGATCCGCGCGGCTTCGGGCTCAGCGGCGGCGAAGCCTACGTCAACAACCCCGCCTACGAAGGCCGGGACGGCTCCGCCATCATCGACTACATCGCTGCCCAGCCCGAAGCCAGCCTGGATTCCCCCGGCGACCCCGTCCTCGGCATGGCCGGTGCATCTTACGGCGGCGGCATCCAGTTTGTCCTCGCCTCGCAGGACCAGCGCGTGGACGCCATCACTCCCACCATCGCCTGGAATGACCTGACCACCAGCCTGTACAAGGCCGGTTCCTTCAAGACCGGCTGGGGCGCCCTGCTCTGCGCCGAAGGAACGGCGCTGGGACAGCTGGGATCCCTCGTGGGCAACCAGGGTGCCCTCGCGGCCCCGGTCCGCAAGGCCTGCCAGGAAGGCCTGACCTACCCTAACCAGCTCAGCGCCGCATCCATCGCCTACTTCGAGTCCCTCACCCCGGACAGCCTGTTCACCTCGATTACCGCCCCCACCCTGATCATTCAGGGCACCGCGGATACGCTCTTTACCCTCGACGAGGCCCGGCGCAACTATGAGCTCATCCGCGGCACCGGCACACCTACCAAAATGCTGCAGTTCTGCGGCGGCCACGGGTTGTGCAACTCCGTTGCCGGGCCGGACCGGATCACCCCCGCGGTGCTGAACTGGTTTGCCCGCTATCTGCGGAACGAGCCGGTGGACACCGGTGCTGCGTTCCAGTTCATCGACCAGGCCGGCGTGACCCGGGGAGCTCCGGGTTACCCGCAGGCCACCGGGGCCCTGTCCGGTGCAGGAAGAGGATCAATCATCCTCTCCCCCGCTGCCGTGAGCGGTGCCGTCGTGGCGGCCGCCGTCGCACCGGTGGCAGTTAATGTCCCCATCAGCGCACCCACGGTGACGACATCGGTCTACGGTGCCCCGCAGCTGACGCTCACTTACCGCGGTTCCGCCCGGCAGGCGAACACCCATGTCTATGCCCAGATCATTGACCGGTCCCGGTCCTCCCTGGTGCTGGGCAATCAGGTCACCCCGGTTCCGGTGATCCTGGACGGGAAGGAGCACACCCTGACCCTCCCGCTGGAAGAGGTCTCCTATACCGCCGGGCCCAACACCCGGCTGGTCCTGCAGATCACGCCCGCCACCTCCGTCTACGCCCTGCCGAAAGCAACCGCGTTAACCAGCTTCACCGCGTCGGTCACCGTACCGACGGTGGCGAACTACCCGGCAATCCCCTAGCGACTCCCCAGAAGCCGTCCAACGAAGAAAGGGAACCTGCCCGCGGCAGGTTCCCTTTTTTCGTGTGCTGAGGAAACTCCTACTTGGTGCCGGCTGCGCGGAGCTGCTCTTCCACCTGCTCGAGGCTCTGCCCCATGGTCTCCGGGACAAAGCGACGGACAAAGGCCAGCGCCAGCAGTCCCAGCACCACGAAGATGAAGAAGGTCTTCGAGATGCCGATGGCGTCCATCAGGACCGGGAAGGAGAACCCGACGGCGAAGTTGGTCATCCACTGCACGAAGACCGACAGGCCGATACCGAGGCCGCGGACCTTCAGCGGGAAGATCTCCGAGAGCATCAGCCAGGTCACCGGGGAAACTGCACCCTGCTGGAAGGCCAGGAACGTGACAGTCAGGGCCAGGATGAGGTAGCCGCGGACAGTGCCTTCGGTGACGAAGATCGACACCAGCCCGATCAGCAGCAACGAAGACCCGGTACCGATCAGCCCCGTCATCAGCATGTGCCGGCGGCGGACGCGGCCCAGCAGCCAGATGCCGACGATCGCAGCCGCCACGGACACCACACCGTTGGCGATGTTGGCCGTGAGTGCCGCTTCGGTGCCGAAACCGGCGTCGGCCAGGATCTGCGTGCCGTAGTACATGATCGCGTTCACGCCGGTGATCTGCTGGACGATGGACAGTCCCATACCGATCAGCAGGACCCGCCGCAGCCAGGGCACGGCGAAGTCGCGCAGCGTGCCTGCCTCCGCGGACTCCTTTTCCGCCAGGCCGCGCACCTCGCTGTATTCGGCCTGGGCGTCGTTGGCGCTGCGGATCCGCTGGAGGGCGGCGAGGGTTTCCGCAAAACGACCCTTCGAGGCGAGCCAGCGGGGACTTTCCGGAACAAACGCGATGCCGATCCACAGGGCAATGGCCGGCAGGGTGGCCACGACCAGCATCCAGCGCCACACGCCCTGGTCCTCACCCCAGATGTTGCCGATGACGGCGTTGGCGACAAAGGCGACCAATTGGCCCGTCACAATCATCAGCTGGTCCCGCGTCACCATCTGTCCGCGGCGTTCCGCGGGGGCAAGCTCGGCGAGGAACACAGGGACGAGCGCCGAGGCGCCGCCCACGGCCAGGCCGAGCACAATCCGGGACAGGACCATCACGGCGATCGTCGGGGCAAGGGAGGTGCCGAGGGTACCCAGCAGGAAGACGACGGCGAGGGCCGTGAGGATCCGGCGCCGGCCGAACCTGTCCGTCAATTTCCCGGAGATAGCTCCGCCGAAGGCCGCGCCGAAGAGCAGGCTGGAGGTGATCAGGCCCTCGGTAAACGGGGTGAGTCCCAGATCGTCCTGCATGTAGGGCAGGGCGCCGTTAATGACGCCGGTGTCATAACCGAACAGGAAACCGCCGAGGGTGACGATCCAGGAAGCGCGGCGCAGCGCCCGTCGGTGCTGGCCGGCCTTCGGGGCCCGGGCCGCGCCGTGTGAAACTGAGGTGGACATTTCCGTCTTTCTTCTGGGACGCACAAAACCCCCGTCCACCACATGGTTCCGGTGGACGGGGGCGTGCAGGTACGGACCTAGAGAGCTGCGTAAACTTCGCGCAGCAGCGTGGCGGTCTCGGACGGCGTCTTGCCGACCTTGACGCCGGCAGCCTCGAGGGCTTCCTTCTTGGCCTGTGCGGTTCCGGCGGAACCGGAGACAATGGCGCCGGCGTGGCCCATGGTCTTGCCTTCGGGAGCCGTGAAGCCGGCCACGTAGCCGACGACCGGCTTCGTGACATTGGCCTTGATGAACTCTGCGGCACGCTCTTCGGCGTCGCCGCCGATTTCACCGATCATCACGATGGCCTTGGTTTCGGGATCCGCTTCGAAGGCAGCAAGTGCATCGATGTGGGTGGTGCCGATGACCGGGTCGCCGCCGATGCCGATGGCGGTGGAGAAGCCGAGGTCGCGCAGCTCGTACATCATCTGGTAGGTCAGGGTGCCGGACTTGGAGACCAGGCCGATCGGACCCTTGCCGGTGATGTTGTTGGGGGTGATGCCCACCAGTGCTTCGCCGGGGGTGATGATGCCGGGGCAGTTCGGGCCGATAATGCGCGTGACCTGGTTGCCGTCGGCGTCCACCTTGGACTGGGCGTGGGCCCAGAACTCGGCGGAATCCTGCACGGGCACACCTTCAGTGATGACCACGACGAGGCCGATGCCGGCGTCGATCGCTTCCATGACGGCGTCCTTCGTGAAGGCCGGCGGCACGAAGACGATGGAGACGTCTGCGTTGGTCTTGTCCATGGCCTCGGTGACGGTACCGAAGACGGGCAGTTCCACGTCGCCGTGGGTGACCGTGGTACCGGCCTTGCGGGCGTTAACGCCGCCGACAACCTGGGTACCGGCCTTGAGCATCAGGGCGGTGTGTTTGGTTCCTTCGCCGCCGGTGATGCCCTGAACGATGACCTTGGAGTCCTTGTTCAAAAAGATAGACATAAGGGGATTCTCTTTCTAAAGGTTCGACAGGCTCTGGGTCAGCGAGCGGCGTAAGCGAGCTCGGCAGCCTTATCGGCGCCTTCGTCCATGGTGGTGGCCAGCGTGACCAGCGGGTGGTTGGCCTCGGCAAGGATGCGGCGGCCTTCTTCGACGTTATTGCCGTCGAGACGGACAACCAGCGGCTTGTTGGCTTCGTCGCCCAGGATTTCCAGGGCCTTGACGATGCCGTTGGCCACGGCGTCACAGGCGGTGATGCCGCCGAAGACGTTCACGAAGACGGACTTCACCTGGGAGTCATTCAGGATGACGTCCAGACCGGCAGCCATGACGGAAGCGGAGGCGCCGCCGCCGATGTCCAGGAAGTTCGCGGGCTTTACATTGCCGTGCTTTTCGCCGGCGTAGGCAACGACGTCGAGCGTGGACATTACCAGGCCGGCACCGTTGCCGATGATGCCTACTTCGCCGTCCAGCTTGACGTAGTTAAGGTCGTTTTCCTTGGCCTTGGCCTCGAGCGGATCCGCTGCGTCCTTGTCTTCCAGCGCGGCGTGGCCGGGCTGGCGGAAGTCGGCGTTTTCGTCCAGGGAGACCTTGCCGTCAAGGGCGAGGATCTCACCGTTGCCGGTCTTCACCAGCGGGTTGACCTCAACGAGAGTGGCGTCTTCCTTGGTGAAGACATCCCACAGCTTGATGATGGCGTTCATAACGCCTTCGCGCAGCTCGGGGGCGAACCCGGCGGCGTCGACGATCTCTGCAGCCTTGGCGGAGTCGATGCCGACGGCGGGATCAACGGCAACGCGGGCCAGGGCGTCGGGACGCTCCACGGCCAGCTGCTCGATCTCCATGCCGCCCTCAACCGAGCACATGGCCAGGTAATTGCGGTTTGCTCGGTCCAGCAGGACCGAGAAGTAGTATTCCTCAGCGATGTCGGCACCCTGGGCAATCATCACCGTGTTAACGGTGTGACCCTTGATGTCCATGCCGAGGATGTTGGATGCGTGCTCGAAAGCTTCATCGGCAGTCTTGGCAACCTTCACGCCGCCGGCCTTGCCTCGGCCACCAACCTTGACCTGCGCCTTGACGACTACAACGCCGCCGATCTTCTCAGCAGCAGCTTTGGCTTCTTCAGGAGTGTGCGCCACGATTCCGGCAAGCACGGGTACACCGTGCGCCTCAAACATATCGCGCGCCTGATATTCAAACAGGTCCACGGGCTAGTGTCCTTCTACGTCGAAGTAGGTTTACATACGATCATTTTCGATCGCAGGGCAGATGCATCCGGCCGGTCTGCCCCACGAGGAACTTTAGTCCCTTAGGGCTGAACGCCGATCCCAGACTACCCCTTTAGTGGTAAAGGACACAGTTCTATCGTTTGTAGAAGATGCCCGCTTTGGGTTATGAAAAAAGTTCCTTCTCACCCCTCCTTGACCAGCGGCGCGTACCGCAGCAGCAGGCGCTTTTCACCGACGTCGAACTTCACCTTGGCCACGGTCTTATCTCCGCTTCCTTCAACCGCGAGCACGGTGCCGGAGCCGAACGATGTGTGGTTGACCCTGTCCCCGGCCGCCACGGACACTACTTCCTTCTGCGGCTGCACGCGGCCGATGGCCTTGGCAACCGGGGAGTTGGCGGTGCTGCCGCCGGTCCCCATGGGTGATCCGGCACCCCAGGAGGAGCCGCCGTAGCGACTGGAGGTGATGCTGCCGCCGCCGCCCCAGGTGGGACGGTCCATCCCCTCGCGCTTCCATTCGATCAGCTCCGGCGGCACTTCGCCCACGAACTGGCTGGCCGGGTTGTACTGGCTCTGGCCCCACATGCTGCGGACTTCGGACCGGGTGAGGTAGAGGCGCTGCCGTGCACGGGTCAGGCCCACGTAGGCCAGGCGCCGTTCCTCGGCCAGTTCGGCCGGGTCCGTGGCGGAGCGCTGGTGCGGGAACAGGCCCTGTTCCATGCCTGTCAGGAAGACCACCGGGAATTCCAGTCCCTTGGCGGTGTGCAGGGTCATCAGGGTGACCACGCCCTGCCGGCGGGATTCCTCAACGGCGGCGGCGACTTCCTCGGCCGAGCCGCCAGGGGCATCGGGAATGGAATCGGCGTCCGCCACCAGGGAGACCTGTTCCAGGAACTCGCCGAGGGATCCCTCGGGATTGTCCCGTTCGTATTCCCGGACCACGGCCACCAGCTCGGCCAGGTTCTCCACCCGGGACTCGTCCTGCGGGTCATTGCTGGAGCGCAGCTGGGCCAGGTAGCCGGTCTGTTCCAGCACTGCTTCCAGTGCCGCAGACGCGCCGGACCCGCTGGCGACCTCGGCGAGGTCATCGATGAGTTTCACGAAGCCGTTGACCGCGTTCAGCGAACGGGTCGCCAGTCCGGGAGCCTCTTCGGCACGGCGCAGGGCGGCCATGAAGGAGATCCGTTCGCGTTCGGCCAGGGCAGCCACGGAGTATTCGGCGCGGTCGCCGATGCCGCGCTTGGGTTCGTTGAGGATCCGGCGCAGGTTTACGACGTCGTCCGAGTTCACCAGCACGCGCAGGTACGCCAGCGCGTCCTTGATTTCCTTGCGTTCGTAGAACCGGGTCCCGCCGACCACCTTGTAGGGCAGGCCCACGCGCACCAGCACGTCTTCGAGGGAACGGGACTGGGCGTTGGTCCGGTAGAACACGGCGACGTCGCCGGGGCGCAGGTTTTCCTCGTCCTGCAGCCGGTCGATCTCCTCGGCGATGAAGCGGGCTTCCTCGTGTTCGTTCTCGCCCACGTAGCCGATGATCTTTTCGCCGTCGCCCTCAGCGGTCCAGAGCCGCTTTTCCGGCCGGTTGGGGTTGCGGGAGATCACCGCGTTGGCGGCGTTGAGGATGGTCTGCGTGGAGCGGTAGTTCTGTTCCAGCAGGATGGTCCGCGCGTTCGGGTAGTCCTTTTCGAAGTCATTGATGTTCCGGACGTCCGCACCGCGGAAGGCGTAAATGGACTGGTCGGAGTCGCCCACGACGGTGAGTTCGGCCGGGGGGAGGTCCAGCGCGTCGTCGTCGCTGCCCACCAGCTCGCGGACCAGGGCGTACTGCGCGTGGTTGGTGTCCTGGTATTCGTCCACGAGGATGTGCCGGAAGCGCCGCCGGTAGTACTCGGCCACGCCGGGGAAGGCACGGAACATAAACACGGTCTGGGCGATCAGATCGTCGAAGTCCATGGCATTGGCCTGGCGCATCCGCTGCGCGTAGCCCTTGTAGACATCCGCGACGGCCTGCTCGAAGGGATCGGCGTAGTTGGCCGATTCCGCGTAGGACTCTTCGTCGATGAGTTCGTTCTTCAGGGCGGAGATCTTGTGCATGATGGACTTCGGCGTGAAGCGCTTCGGGTCCAGGTCCAGCCCCTTGGCCACCAGGGTGATCAGGCGCAGCGAATCAGCGGAGTCGTAGATGGAGAAGTTCGAGTTCATCCCCACGGTCTTGGCTTCCCGGCGCAGGATCCGCACGCAGGAGGAGTGGAAGGTGGAGATCCACATGGTCTTGGCGACGCCGCCCACCAGGTTTTCAATGCGCTCACGCATTTCGGCGGCGGCCTTGTTGGTGAACGTGATGGCCAGGATCTGTCCCGGGTTGGAGCGTCCGGTGGCGAGCAGGTAGGCGATCCGGTGGCTGAGCACCCGGGTCTTGCCGGACCCGGCGCCTGCAACAATCAGCAGCGGCGGGCCGGCGTGCTTCACCGCTTCCTCCTGCTGCGGGTTCAGTCCCTGCAGCAGGTCCGCGGCACGGCTTTCATCCGCGTAGGAGGAGCCCCGCCGGGCAGTGTCGGCATGCGGTGCCGTGGGGGCGGGCGCCGGTTCGTTCTTGCGGGGTGCGGGGAAGAGTGGATCAAAGAGATAGTCCATGATGGCTTTAAGTCTAGGCGCTGCGGCCGACATTCCGGCGAGCATCGAACCGGGCGCCCCCGGCGGCCCCCTTCCGGTTCAGTTGGAGGTCAGCGCGCCGTGGATTTCCCGCACGGCCGAGGCGGTCCCGGCAATGTGCCAGCGGAAGCCGTTTACTTCGACGACGGCGGTGCTGCCGCCGGCGGCTCGAACTATGGCCTTGCCCGGCAGCCAGTCCCATTCCGGGCAGCTGTGCTGGAACCAGGCACCGGACTGGCCGGTGGCCACACGGGCAAGATCACAGGAGCCTGATCCCATCATCCGGATGGTCGCGGCACGGGAGGCCGCCGCCGTCCAGGGTCCGGACACCTCGGGGCGCAGCAGCCAGGTGGGATGGATGTAGGTTCCGGCCGACAGGCGGTCCAGCGGTTCGTCCGCCGGCGGCGCAATCAACGAGCCGTTGAGCGTGGCCGCTGAGCCTTTGCCGCCGATCCACAGCCGGTCTTCCTGCGGCTGGTAGATGGCACCAAGCAGCACATCGGGATCTCCGGGCGTTTCGTGCGGACCGGGCTCGGTCCGCAGCGCGATCGCCGAACACCAGTAGGTGGATCCGGCGAAGAAGTTGTACGTGCCGTCCACCGGGTCGATGACCCAGGACCTGCCGGAGGTGCCACGGTGGCTGGCCCCCTCCTCCCCCACGATTCCGTCGTCGGGGCGCAGTTCGCGCAGCCTGGCCACCACCAGGGCCTCGGCCTCGCGGTCCGCGGCGGTAACGACGTCGGACACCGAGGTTTTTTCGCTCGCGGTCAGCCCTTCGGCCCGCATCCGGAGGGCAAGCTGCCCGGCCTCCCGGACCAGCTCGGCGGCCAGGGCGAGATCTTCGGGGCGCGCATCGGCAGTCATAATTCCCAGCCTAGCCGTCCGTCTCCGCGCGGGACAGGCGGGCACCGGCGGCGGCGCAGGACGCGGGAGGGGTGCGGCCATACTGTACCTATGGGAAAAACCGCCGCGCAGCGCGCCGCCAAACACGGACCATCCGCAGGCTCTCCCCGCACGGGCAGTCCGGGGGCAACGGAAGCCGGCCCGGGGACGGGCCCGCAGGGGAAGAGCAGCCCCGGGCTGATTGTCATTGCCGGGGTGGTGACAACGTTGTTCCTGTTCTGGTACCTGCACCTGATGGTGCTCGGCCAGCTGAGCCAGCTTGCGGACGGCCTGGCCATGCCCGATTCCCTGGTCTTCGGCTACGGCCAGGACCATCTGGCCGCCCTGCGCGCTGCGATGGACGCAGACGCCCTCGGCCGGCTCAGCTATGTGCACAAGACCGCAGGCACCCTGTTTCCCTTGGTCTTCGGCATGACCTGGCTGCTGATCATCGGGCTGAGCACCCAGCGCCGGACGCTGCGCTGGGTGCTCTTCAGTGCGCCGATCCTCTTCGTGGTGGCCGATCTGTGGGAAAACATTGCCATTGACAACGTCCTCGGTGCCGCCGAGCTAACGGGCGGTGATGCCGCCCTGGCCGGTGCGCTGACCGTCGCCCGCTGGATCCTGCTCGGGCTTAGCCTCGTGGCGTCCGTGGTGGCCGTCTTTACCCGCCGGGTTGGACGGCCACCAGAACTTGTCGCCCAGGACAAAGGTTAGGGCCGGGACCACCACGGTCCGTACCAGGAGGGTGTCGAACAGGACGCCGATCGCCACGATGATGCCCACCTGGGTCAGGGTCACCAGCGGCAGCACGCCGAGCACCGCGAACACAGCCGCCAGCAGGATCCCGGCGCTGGTGATCACGCCGCCGGTGGAGCGCAGTGCTGCCAGCATGCCCTGCTTCGTACCCATGGACACCGCGTTTTCCCGTGCCCGGGTGGTCAGGAAGATGTTGTAGTCCACACCCAGGGCCACCAGGAACAGGAAGGAGTAGAGCAGCGTCTGCACATCCATGGCCGGGAAGTCCAAGACATTCTCGAACACCAGCCAGCTCAGCCCGGTGGCGGCCAGGAAGGTCAGCAGCACCGAGGCAACCAGCAGCACCGGCGCCACCAGGGAGCGCAGCAGGATCATCAGGACCAGGAACACCAGGACGATCACCGAGGTCACCACCAGGACCGTGTCGTGCTGGTTCGCGGACAGCTGGTCCACCCGCTCTGCGGCTTCCCCGCCTACCAGAGCCTCATAATCCTCATCGGCGAGGTCCGCGCGCAGGTCGGTGATGAAGGTGTTGGCTTCGTCGGTGCCGGCCTCGTAGCCGGTGATCAGTTCCACCCGGGTGCGGCCGTCATGCTCGGTTCCGGGGGTGGCGGCAGTGACGCCTTCGATGCCGGACAGCTGGGCGACGGCGTCACCCGCGGTGTCCGTATCCACCAGGACGGTGACGGGCGAGGAGGAGCCGGCGGGGAAGCCTTCGGACAGGGTCTCGGCCGCGGTGACCGCCTGCGGCTTCTCGCGGAACTGTTCGTTTTCGCTCAGCCCGATCTGCAGGGTGAACAGCGCGCTGCCCAGGGCCAGCAGGACCACGACGGCGGTGCCGGCGATGGTCTTGGGGCGGCGTGCGGTGGCTTCACCCAGGCGGCCCCAGAACTTGCCTTCCTTGGCCGGATCCCCCACCTTGGGCACGAACGGCCAGAAGAGCCTGCGGCCCAGCAGCACCAGGGCAACCGGCAGCAGGAACAGGGCGCTGAAGATGGCCAGCACAATGCCGATGGCGGCGGAGAAACCGAGGCCGCGGTAGCTCTGGGTGTCGGTGAACAACAGCGTGAGCAGTGCCAGGATCACGGTGCCGCCGCTGGCAATGATGGCCTCCCGGGTCCGGGTCAGGGCCTTGCGCATCGCCTCGTACACCGAGTCGTGGACGCGCAGTTCCTCCCGGTAGCGGGCAATCAGCAGCAGTGCATAGTTGGTGGCCGCGCCGAAGACCAGGACGCTGGTAATGCCGACGGCGGAGGGATCCACGGTGATTCCGGTGACCGGAGCCAGCAGGTCCACCACCTTGGCGGCCAGCTGTTCAATAGCGCCGACAATGGCCAGGGGCACGATCCAGAGCCACGGCGAACGGTAGGTGATCAGCAGCAGCACGGCAACGACGCCGGCAGTAACGGTCAGCAGCACAAAGTTGGCTCCGGAGAACACCCCGGCCAGGTCGGCACTGAAGGCGGCCCCGCCGGTCAGTTCCGCCCGGACGCCCTCCGGCGCTGCCTCGGACACGGCGTCCCGCAGCTTTTCGACCTCCGCGGACACGGCGTCGCCGTCGTCGGCGGCGGCCTGCAGTGTCAGCGGAACAATCGCCACGAGCCTGTTGTCCGAAACCACCGGCGGAACCTGCGGCGGCGGGCCTGAGGCGCCGGCCTCCGCAGCCGCCGCGTTGATCCCGGCGATGCCGGCGGTGTCCGCGTCAGTCAGCGGTTCGCCGTCTTCGCGGGAGACCACCACAATCGCGGAGGATTCCTGCGCGTCCGGGAACTCCTCGAGCAGTTCGGCAACCTGGGCTGACTGGTACTTGTCATTCAGCCCGCCCACGCCGGTGGTGTCGTTTTCCTGTGCGGGCAGGGCGAACAGGCCGATGATGACGGCCACCCCGATCAGCAGCGTGATCCACGCCGTCTTGGCGTTCTTCACTATCCCTGCGTACATGTGCTTCTCCCAGCCGTCTAAAGTATCTCTGCTCGAAAGTATCTCAGATATAGAGATACTTCAATTCCCAGTTACTATTGGGCTGTGGAGGACAAAGAGCTACGACGGGATATCGTCGACGCACTGCGCGGCATGAGCCTGGACGGGCAGCGTGTCGCGGACGCTTTTGCGCATTCAAACGGCCTCAACGCCACGGACATGCGCGCCCTGGTGCTCATCATGGAGGCCGAGATGCGGCATGAGGCCCTCACCGCCGGTCAGCTCAGCGCCCGGCTGGGCACCTCCTCGGGGGCCACCACCGCCGTCATCGACCGGCTGGAACGCATCGGCCATATCCACCGCAACCGCAGCCATGCGGACCGGCGGAAGGTCACCCTGCACTTCGAACCGCTGGCCATGCAGCTGGCCGGCGCCTACTTCGGCCCGTTGGGCGCCCTCACCGACGAGGTCATGTCCCGGTATTCGGAAACGGAGCTGCGCACCATCCTGGGCTTTATGCAGTCCATCCGCGAGAGCTATGACCGGCACATTTCGGCCCAGCAGGCCGGCGGCACCGCGGTGCCCGCAGACGGCGCCGCACCGGAGGGGCTGCACCCGCGCACCGGGAGAAACGGGTAAGCTGGTACCGCCCGCCGGTAACCCGGCGGTCCGCCCTCGTAGCTCAGTAGGATAGAGCGGCCCTCTCCTAAAGGGCAGGTCGTCGGTTCGATTCCGGCCGGGGGCACTTTTTTCTTTAACCGGACCCCCGGTTCAGTGAAGAAGCTGTTATTCCACTGCGTCCGCCGGCTCGGGCGCGAACTGGGTGTTGTACAGCTCTGCGTAACGCCCGCCCCGTGCAAGCAGCTGCGTGTGCGTTCCCTGTTCGGCAATCCGCCCGCCCTCGATCACCAGGATGCGGTCCGCGTTGCGGATGGTGGAGAGCCGGTGCGCAATCACGACGGCGGTCCGTCCTTCCAAGGCCTCGCCCAGGGCCGCCTGGACCGCTGCCTCGGAGGTGGAATCCAGTGCGGCGGTGGCTTCGTCCAGGATCACGATCCGCGGCTGGGCCAGCAGCAGCCGGGCAATGGTCATGCGCTGGCGTTCGCCTCCGGACAGCCGGTAGCCCCGCTCCCCCACCAGCGTTTCCAGACCGTCCGGCAGCGACCGGACCATATCCTCCAGCCGGGCCCGGCGGAGGGCATCCCAGACCTCGTCCTCGCCGGCCTCCGGGCGCGCGAGCAGCAAGTTGGCACGGATGGTCTCGTGGAACAGGTGCCCGTCCTGGGTCACCATGCCCAGGGCCTGCCGGATGCCGGCAAAACTCAGGTCCCGCACATCGGTGCCGGAGAAGCGCACGGCCCCCGAATCGACGTCGTACAGGCGTGCCAGCAGCTGCGCGATGGTGGACTTCCCTGCTCCCGAGGTTCCGACCAGGGCGACGGTCTGCCCGGGTTCAACCCGGAAGGACACTCCGTGGAGGACGTCCTCGCCGCCGCGGTTGTCTAGGACGGCCACCTCCTCCAGGGACGCGAGGGACACCTTGTCCGCGGTGGGGTACGCGAACCGGACGTCGTCGAACTCTACGCTCAGCGGTCCCGCCGGCACCGGTGCCGGAGATTCCTTTTCACGGATCAGCGGGCGCAGGTCCAGGATCTCGAAGACGCGCTCGAAACTCACCACGGCACTCATGATCTCCACGCGTGCGTTGGCCAGGGAGGTCAGCGGCGCATACAGGCGGGTGAGCAGCAGCGCCAGGGTCACGACGTCGCCCGTGTTCAGGCTGCCCTGAAGCGCCAGATAACCGCCCAGCCCGTAGACCAGGGCCAGCGCCAGCGCGGACACCAGGGTCAGGGCCGTCACGAAGACGGCCTGCATCATGGCCATCTTCACGCCGATGTCCCGCACCCGGGAGGCACGCAGCGCGAACTCCCGCGATTCGGCGTCGGGCCGGCCGAACAGCTTGACCAGGGTGGCGCCGGGTGCGGAGAACCGCTCGGTCATCTGCGTGCCCATGGACGCGTTGTGGTTGGCGGCCTCCCGCCGGAGTGCGGCAAGCCGGCCGCCCATCCGCCGGGCCGGCAGCAGGAACACCGGCAGCAGCAGCATGGCCAGCACGGTCACCTGCCACGAGGTTCCGAGCATCACGATCAGGGTCAGAATCAGGGCGACGACGTTGCTCACCACGCCGGAAAGGGTCCCGCTGAAAGCCTGCTGGGCACCGATTACGTCATTGTTGAGCCGGCTGACCAGGGCGCCCGTCCGGGTACGCGTGAAGAAGGCGATGGGCATCTTCTGGACGTGGTCGAACACGGCCGTGCGCAGGTCCAGGATGACGCTTTCGCCGATGCGCGAGGAAAACCAGCGCGTGGCGAGGGAAACGGCCGCATCAGCGACGGCGACGGCGGCAATCAGCAGGGCGAGCCGGATCACCACTGCGGGGGCTGTTCCGGCCACGATCGAGTTGACCACCTCGCCGGCCAGGACCGGTGTGGCCACGGCCAGGAACGCGCCCACCACCGACAACAGCACGAAGCCAAGGAGCCGGGTCCGATAGGGAGCAGCGAAGCGTACAATCCGTTTCAGCGTGTCCCGCGAGATCTTGCCGTCGCCGCCCTTGGCGCGGGAGATCTGCATCAGCGAACCCCACGCTGCGCCTTCCATGCTCATGTTTGTTCCTCCGATATCTGCACGTTCCAGCTTAAGCCCGTCCGGGGGCTGTTCCCGGCCGATCGCCAGGGGCTGAAATCAGGGTCCGCGGCATCCGGCGAGGGTGAGTCGTATCACCTCGGGGCCTCCGGGGTGCTGTTACACTTCCTAACGCTGCCCCTAGAGCTGAACCGGGCACTGACGAAAGGTCGTTATGTCCCCGGCACTAAAAACTTCTGCCTTTCCGACGGCAGACACCTCTACGGAGGGCGACAAACCCGGCACAGGCCCCCGCCCCAAGGCCCTGGTTGCCGTGGAGGAGCCCGCTGTCTTCTCCGTTGTGGCCGGCATCCTCTCCGACGCGGGACTGGACGCGGTTCCGGTGCAAGACGTAGACGAAGCCATGGAGGCTGCGCGGACCGCTTCGCCGGTGTTGGCGGTGGTGGATTCCACCATCCGGCAGGTTGCCGGCATGGACATGCTCAAGCGGCTGCGGCACGAACCCGCCATCACCAAGCTGCCGGTCATCCTGGTGGCAGGCGAGGCCGGCGTGGACATGGACTTCATGGTGGAACTGGGCATTGCCGACTTCGTGGCGAGCCCGGTGGATCCGGAGGACCTGGCCCGCCGGGTCAACCTCATCCTGGCCACTGCCTCCGCCCGCCGCGGACGGCGGATGGCCGCGGCCCGGCTGCGGGAGGAGACGCGCCGCATTTCGGACGCGGTCCGGGCCACGAACGATCCCCAGCAGATGGCCGAGGTGGTGGTTCACGGGCTGGGAGCCACCTTCGAAGCGGACCATGTACAACTGGTGACGTTCCCGGACGAGCGCGTCCCGGTGCTGACGCTGGCCTGGAGCCGGGAGGGAACCGCCTCGGGAGGCATGCCTGAGCTGGGCGCCCATACCGCCGGGGAGCTGGCTGAGACTCTGTGGGAGCGGGGCCGGGCGCTGGCGGTGGAAGACCATGGCCAGCCCGGCGACGAGCCGCTGCCGATCAGCGCAGCGGCATGCGCTGCGGGGCTGCGGACCTCGGTGATTGTGCCGCTGGGCCACGGGGACCAGGCCTTCGGCCTGCTCTGGCTTGCCGGAGAGGGTTCTCCGCGGGACTGGACCAGCACGGAGATGTCGCTGATCCAGCATGTCAGCGGAAACCTGGCGCACGGCCTCGTGCAGGGCAACCTCATCACGGCCCAGCGGATGGTGCTCAAACGCCAGCGCGAGCTGGACCAGGCCAAGACCGACTTCGTGGCCACGGTCAACCATGAGCTGCGGACGCCGCTGACCTCGATTACCGGGTATCTGGACCTCATCCTGGACGGTTCCGGCGGGGACATCCCGGAGGACGTCGCCCAGATGCTGAAGATTGTGGGGCGCAACGCTGTCCGGCTCAACCAGCTGATCAGCGACCTGCTGACCATTTCCCGGCAGGACGCGGACGAGAGCAGCCTCGAGGTGGAAGAAGTGGATCTGGAGGAACTCCTCCGGGCCGTTGCCGCCTCGCTGGCACCCGCCGGCGTCACCAACAACCTGGACCTCCGGCTGGAGCTCGGCTCCGATGCGCTGCTGGTGGACGGAGACCGTGCCCAGTTGGAGCAGGTGTTCACCAATCTCTGCTCAAACGCGGTGAAGTTCACCCCTGCCGGCGGATCAGTGGAAATCAGTGCCGCGCTGGTGCAGCCGGACGGTGCCGGGCCCGGGGTGCGCGTGCAGATCCGCGACACCGGCATCGGCATTCCGGAAGCGGACCTTCCCAATCTTTTCCGGCGCTTCTTCCGTGCCTCCAACGCCACCTCCGCTGCCATCCCGGGAACCGGGCTGGGCCTGGCCATTGTCCAGGACATTGTGCTCCAGCACGGCGGCGAACTGGGCATCGTCTCGAAAGTGGGCCAGGGCACCACAGCCACGGTCCAGCTTCCGGCCGCCCGCTAGGGGCGGATCCGGAGCAACGGGACCGGGACCGGGGCCGGCCCGGCCCCGGACCCCGCCCGGTCCGTGCCGGTCCGGAGCGGCGGGCCTGCCTCCGCTGCCTACACCGGAGCGGGGGCTGCGGCCAGAATCCGTTCCGGCGCGGAATAGCAGTTCAGGGACGTACCGCGGCTGAAACCGATCAGCGTCAGTCCGCCGTCCTTGGCGAGATCCACGGAAAGGGCCGACGGTGCACTGACGGCCGCGAGCACCGGGATTCCCGCCAGCTGGGCCTTCTGGACCAGCTCGAAGGACGCACGTCCGGAGACCTGCAGCACCATGCCGCGCAGCGGAAGCATCCCGGCGCGCAGAGCCCATCCCACCACCTTGTCCACGGCGTTGTGCCGGCCCACGTCTTCGCGCAGGCACAACAGCTCGCCGTCGGCGTTGAACAGTCCGGCAGCGTGGACGCCTCCGGTCTTGTCGAACACTTTCTGCCCTTCGCGCAGCCGGTCCGGCAGGGCGGCCAGCATGTCCAATGGCAGCCGGACCTCGTCCTCGGAGGGGTCGAAGTGCGATGACTTCCGGACAGCCTCGATGGACGCCGTGCCGCAGATGCCGCAGGAGCTGGAGGTGTAGACGTGCCGTTCCATCCCGGTGTCCGGAAGCGGGGTGCCCGGCCGGAGCTGGACGTCCACCACGTTGAAGGTCTGATTGCCTTCCTCATCCACTCCCGAGCAGTACCGCAGGCTGACCAGCTGTGCCGGATCCCAGATCACCCCTTCCGAGACCAGGAACCCTGCGACCAGGTCAAAGTCGTCGCCCGGCGTGCGCATGGTGACCGTGAAGGACTTGCCGCCGATCCGGATTTCCAGCGGTTCCTCCCCCGCCAATACGTCGTCCCGCCGGCTGACGTTGCCGTCCAGTCGGAACCGTGTAACCCGTCCTCGTTGGGTAACCCGTCCCATGCTGTCTCCCTGTCTTTGGTGCTTTGGTTCGATTCCCGGGCGACTGGCGCCGCCCGGGTAGTGCGTTATTCGGAGTTACCGGGGTCCCGTGGTTCCGGGGTTACCCGGCGGGCGCGCGGTTAACCTGCCACGGCAGGGGCAGGGCCATCACGGCCTGGTCCCTGATGCAGCCCTCCGGCGGCACCACCATCACGGCGTCCGCTTCGGCCAGTCCGCGGAGCATCCCGGACCGGAAATACGGAGAAGGCATGGCGCGGTCCTCCTGGATGCTGCACGGGACCAGGCGGGTCCTTCCGGGCAGCGGTTCCAGGTCCACACCGGCCAGAACGTGGCGTTCACGGGAAATCGGGGCACCCCGGAGTCCGTCCAGCAGCGGCTGGATGATGGTGAAGACCGCCATCATGGCAGCAAGCGGATTGCCGGGCAGCGCCACCAGCAGGCGGCCGTCCTGCAGGCGGGCGAGCATCGTGGGATGGCCCGGACGCATGGCAATGCCGTCGATGAGAAGTTCCGCGTCGACGTCCTCCAGGGCACGGCGCAGGTGGTCGGCGTCGGAACGCCCGGTGCCTCCGGTCGTAACGAGGACGTCACCGGAAGACATGGCAATGGAGTGTTCGTCGGTCGCTTCGCTGCTCAGCGCTGCCACCACTTCCTCCAGCCGGTCCGGCAGGCGCCGCACGACGTCGATCCGCCCGCCGAGCATCGTGATCAGCTGGGGCAGCTGGGGACCGAAGGTGTCGCGGACCTGCCCGGGCTCGGGCAGGCCGGCTTCGATGACCTCGTCACCGGTCAGCAGCAGCGAGACACGCGGGGAGCGCAGCACCGGAAGGGTGTCATGCCCGCACACGGCGGCCAGGGCAATGTGGGCGGGGTTAAGCAGCTTTCCCGCGGGAATGGCGGTCTCCCCCGCCGATGCCTCTTCGCCGGCCGGCCGGATATGCTCGCCGGGCCGCGGTTCCGACTCCCGTGCACGGTCGCCGAGGGTTAGCTGCGGCGGCGTGGCGGCGGAGACCGTACCGCTTTCCGAGCGCAGGACGGCGTCCGCGCCTTCGGGGATCAAGCCGCCGGTGAGGATTTCCACGGCCTCGCCCGGCTGCAGGGCACGGCGCCCGGATTCACGATGGACCTGCCAGCGCTCCACCTGGGGTTCCTCGGGGGTTATCACCGTCCATGGCGGCGGTCCGGCGATTGCCCACCCGTCCATAGCTGCCGAGGCGTAATGCGGAACGGGCTGCAGGGCCGCGGTGTCGAGGGCCAGGATCCGGCCGAGGGCCTCGTCAAGCGGCACGGTTTCGTAGGGCAGCGGGCGGGCGGCTGCATAGGCAGCGTGCCGGGCCTGGACCCAGGATGCGTTGGGCTGGGCGGGAAGGATGACGGGTGCGGCGGGGTCGCTCACTGGGCGTCTCCTTCCGCCGCGGCGTCACGGCACTGATCGGCCGCTACTGCCATGGCCGCGCGCATCGCCACGGCGTCGTCAGCCTGTCCGGTGCCGGCTGCAAGTCCTGCTGCGTACCCGACAATAAAAGTGGTCAGCGGTGCTGCCGGCCGCACCACGCTGTGCGCTGCAACCGCAGCCAGGTCGAGGACAGCGGAGACATCCACCGGCGTACCCTCGAGCTCCAATGCCTGCAGCAGCCTGCTGCTCCATGCCTCGAGTTGTTCCTTCTGGCTTGCCATTCGTGCTCCTTCGTATCGCTTGGGGACTGCCTGGTCCTACGGCACGTCCCCGGCGCTCACACCCAGCGATTGTGCATCGTTCCAGGTGTCAACATCGGCTGTACTTCCTGGGGGAACATCAACACCCCTCCATTGCACCCTAGCAAGCAACGCCTTCATGGGCTTGTTCGCTAAACCTTCCGCGGCCACGGAAGCGACGGCGGCGCGAAGGTCTTGTGTGCGGTAGAGCGCCGCCAGCGGCTGGCGGTTTCCGGTGGAATCCACTGCCAGCAGGCTCCCGGCCGGGGCCGAGGCAGACGCTGTCAGCAGAACCTGGACGGCAGCGGCGATCTGCGGCATGTCGCAGGCCAGGACCAACGTCCAGGGGCAGCTATCGGCCGGGCTCCCGCCGCCGCCGTCGTCCGTGCTGCTGCCGCGTGGAGTGCCCGTGTCCCTCTCCATGGCGGCCAGAGCGGTGACGGCCGCCCCGACCGCGGCGGCCGGACCGGCGTAGGCCGGCTCTTCACGGACCAGTACCGGCGTCCGCCGGGTTCCTTCGGCCGGGGCAGCCTCCAGCCGGGCCGCCAGTTCCGGCGGCCCGGCTACGGCGATATGCCGGGCGTCCGGGATGGCGGCAAGGGTGGTTTCCAGCAGGGTTCGGCCGTCAGCGAGCAGCAGTGCCTTGGGCGTCCCCCCAAGGCGCGTGGACCGGCCGCCGGCAAGGATGATGGCGTCATAGCGGTGTGTAGCGGACATCAGGCAGCGGTGTCATTCTGCAGGAATGGATCCCATTGCGGGGACGGGCGTTCGAGTTCGCGGATCTGCCAACGCGCTCCGCGGGGCGCTCTCGGGGAAATCCGCAGCTCCCAGCCGAGCTGGGCCAGCGTCCGGTCCCCCTTGGTGTTGTTGCAGCGCAGGCAGCAGGCGACTAGGTTTTCCCAACTGTCGTCACCGCCGCGGGACCGCGGGACCACATGGTCGACGGTAGCGGCGGCCTTGCCGCAGTAGGCGCATTCATGGTTATCCCGGCGCAGGACGCCGCGGCGAGTGGCAACGGTGCCCTCGCGATAGGGAATCTTGACATACCGGTGAAGGAGGATGACCGACGGTCGGGGAAGGATTTCATTGGGCCCGACCACCGGCTCACCGCTCTCCGCCACCACGCTCGCCTTTCCGTTCAGTACCAGCACCAAAGCGCGGCGGAAGGTGATCACGGCCAGTGGTTCATATCCAGCGTTCAGAACGAGAGTGCGCATTGCACATACCTCTTCGTCTGCCGCCCACGAGCCGGTGAGTACAAGACACCTTTGCCGCAAACGGCACTTCGATTGTCTATGCAAGAGTAGAACGGGATCGCGATCTTGGCCATTTATGCCGGTGCTGCGGGACCGGAACCGGAACCGCAGTACCCGCTGGGGCCTCTCCGCGGCGACCCGGGCCTAACATGGCGACCCGGGCTTAACGCAGCAAGGCCCCTCCCGAAGGAGGGGCCTTGCGATGCTGATTTGCCGGGGCTGCTTAGCCGCCTACACGGATGTAGACGCCGCCGGAGCCGAGTTCAGCCGGAGCCACAACGGTGGAGCCACCGTTGAAGCCGCCGTGCACTGCCTGTCCGCCGCCCACGTACACAGCAATGTGGGCCATACCCATGCCGCCGTCGGCGTAGTAGATCAGGTCGCCGGGCATAGCCTCAGCTGCGCTCACCGTCCGTCCAAGGGAGAGGTAGCTGGCAGGCCAGCCGTGGTGGTTGATGCCGGCCGCGGCCAGGGCATTGGTCACCAGCATGGTGCAGTCCTGGCCGACGCCAAGCTGTGCATAAGCAGCAGCGGCAATGGTGGACGCTGCTCCGGACGGGGCAGCCGCTGCGGGCTTGGCGACAGCCTCAGTGCTGAAGCTGGAAACCGGTGCGCCGGCGTTGCCGCGGGCCTGGGCAGGAGCAGCGGCCGCCGCTTCCTGGGCAACGGCCACCGGTGCGTCGGCAACCGGAGCTTCAACCGGGGCTGCGGGCTCTACGACCGGTGCCGGCGTGGAACCGGCGATTCCGGCACGCTCGAACGACACGGCCACGTCTGCGGGGACATGGAGTGTCGATACCGACGAAAGATCCAGTGCGCTGGTCCGGACGTCGCGGGGTGCGTCGGCTCCGGAGGCATTGGCTGCAACACCGGTGGTCAGTACCAGCCCGGAGGCTGCCGCAATGACGGCGGCCTGGCGGCCGACCGTTCCGGCGTTGGCACTGACGGCGCCGGCAAGGGCGTTCAGCGTGGTGGCGCGGGCCACCGGCGCCCGGTGGCGGGCGCGCTCAGTCGTTGAGGTCATGATGTCTCGGGACCGGGCTTAGCTGACGCGGACGAAGCTGGCGCCCGGCAGATCGGAGAGGGAATGCAGGCCGGTGTTCATACCGTTCAGGCCACCGCTGATGACCTGGCCGTTGCCGATGTAAATGGCAACGTGGCCGCCGGTGATGACGAGGTCGCCGGGTGCCGGGGAAGAAACCACGGAGCCGTACTGGAAGAACTGGCCGGGGGCCAGGTCACCGACGGACTTGCCGACGGAGCGCAGGGCCTTCTCAACCATGGCGGTGCAGTCCTGCGCAACGCCGATCTGGCCGTAGGCGGAAGCGACGAGGGCGGATGCGACGTTACTGGGGGCCTGTGCTGCCGCCGGTTTAGCCGGAGCTTCGTAGCCGGAGGTGGCTGCCAGTGCTGTCGGTGCGGAAGCTGCCGGAGCGGTGCGGGCGGCAGTCTGGGCTGCAGCGGTCTGGGCTGCGGCGGCCTGAACTGCAGCTGCCTGTGCGGCTGCCGCTTCTTCGGCTGCCTTGGCTGCGGCCTCTTCGGCGGCGAGCTGTGCACGGTATTCGGCGCCGGACGTGGAGCTCGGGGCAACCAGGGGAAGCTCGAACGGTGCGTTGGCGGGAGCGGTAACGCTGCCGGTCACGATGTTCAGCGGGGTTGCTGCGAGTGCCTGGCGGTCCGTGCTGACGGATGCCTGTGCAGGAAGTCCTGCAGCCAGCACGAGGCCGGATGCTGCAACGACGACGGCGGCCTGTCGGCCTACTGTTCCGGCGTTGCTGCTGACTGCCTTGGAAAGTGCAGCGATCGGGTTGGTCTGTACGGTGGCAGCACGACGGCGGCCATGAGTAATTGATGACACAGGTTTGCCTCTCCCAATTGCCTACGAGGTGAGCTGTCGGATTCGGATGGGAGTCACCCGGTTGCCCGGCCTAATGGCCTTTTGCAACTTAACCCCAAGGGTTTCTTTCGAAACCCGAAATTGGTTCCCCCGCCTCTGCCATGCGATTCTGCGAACGGACTTCAAACAGTGGCAGAGCTAGGCGATCTGTTCGAAGGTGCCCCATCGTTGGCGAATCAGGCACGAGTGTGAGCGTACAGCAACATTTGAGGTATGTCACGTTCCGGTCACGAAATGATATTCAACCGGTTACGGTGCATTCATTTGATGCGGTTACAACCAATTCAACGGGTCGACAACTTCACCGTTAACCATGACCTCGAAATGCAGATGGCAGCCGGTTGAAGAGCCGGTGGTGCCGCTTGCTCCCACCAGGAATCCCCGATCGATTTCGGTGCCCACGGTGACGGCAATGTTGGAAAGGTGGTTGTACGTTGTCTGGACCCCGTTGCCGTGATCTACCACTACGCGGTTTCCACCGCCGTACGGGTGCCAGCCGGCAAAGACCACGGTGCCGGATGCCGCAGCATTGACGGCGGTCCCGCAGGTGGCGGCGAAGTCCTGGCCGTTATGCATCTCGCCGGCCTCCCCGGTGATGGGGCTGGTCCGGTGGCCGAACCCGGAGGTCTGCACCAGCGCGGAGTCCAGGGGCGTGGACAGCGTGCCTTTGGCAGCAGCGGGAACCGCATGCGACCCGGCAGCGACCGAAATGGACGCCAGCTTGGCATCCGGGTCATATTTGCTGCTCACGCCGGTCCGCTCGAATCCGATGGCGGCGTTGGGGTCAGCGGAGACGGGCGCGTCAACGACTACCGGCTCGAGCTTGACCGGAGGATTGTCTGCTGCCGCATGCGTCGGCATGGCAGCTGTAAGGATCAGCCCCGATGTTGCAGCGGTAATGGCCACCTTATGGGCGGCACCGCCAACAGACACGGATTTGGTTTCGGCGCGCCGGCGGCCTGATGTTGGGGCGTTTCGCGGGCGCATTGGCGCATTGTGAGCGGGCGCGCGGCGCCGGCCCGAAGCAGCATGCTTCGACAAGTGTTTCCCTCTCATGGATCGCCTGCGAAGTTAGCTGTCGGATTCGAGTAGAGAAACTCGGCCTCCGGAAATGCGGGGCATCTGCTGCAGCTATGCAGACAATTGCCGCGGACCTCCGGAAGGCTTCACCCCAAGGCAGTCGAACTGCCGGAAATGGGTCCTCCGCCCCTGCCTGGACGAGTGTAGTGCTCCGGTCCGCTGGCAGGGCTCGGCGGACGGACCGGATAACGATGGTGTTTCAGCGTCGGAACTCACTATAGGGTAAATGTCACAAAAGTAACCATTCCGTTACCCGATTGTGGAAACGAAAACATGGGCAGCCACTTCGGCGGGCAATTCCAGGGCTCCTTCGATGCCCGGAACGCGCACGGAGATGTAGCCGCCCACTACTTCGGCAGTGATCTGCGCGCCTGGCCGCAGTCCGGCTTCGTCCAGCTGGGACAGCAGTTCGGGCTCAACCTGGATGGGCTCGGCCAGCCGGACCAGCCTTAGCTTCGTCCCCGGTCCGGTGGCCGCGACAGTGGACACCAGATCGACGACGCCGTCGGGAGAGACCTCCGCTGCCACACCGCCGATTCCTTCGAGTCCGGGAATGGGATTGCCGTACGGAGATTCCGTGGGGTGGCCGAGCAGCTCATACAACCGCCGTTCCACCCGCTCGCTCATGACGTGTTCCCAGCGGCAGGCTTCGTCGTGCACATAGGCCCAGTCGAGTCCGATCACGTCCGAGAGGAGCCGTTCGGCGAGTCGGTGCTTGCGCATCACCTCGGTGGCCCGGCGCCGGCCCAGTTCCGTCAGTTCCAGCCGGCGGGTGCCGGCAACCACCACAAGTCCGTCGCGTTCCATCCGCCCGATGGTCTGGGACACAGTGGGACCGGAGTGGCGCAGCCGTTCGGCAATCCGCGCACGGAGGGCAACAATGTTCTCTTCTTCCAGTTCCAGGATGGTCCTGAGATACATCTCAGTGGTGTCAATGAGATCCGTCATGACGGGCCGCTCCTAGTTAGGGAGAAAGAAGGACAGCGCACCGCTGACCGGGGATACGCCAACACGTTAGCCTATTGGCCGGACCGCCCGATAATTGCGCGGCGCCCTTCACAGGAACTGGTGGTGCGGGTCATATATCGCCGGGGTCCAGGGCTGTGCGGCAGAATGGAAGTGCATATCCGCCACCTTCGAAACACGCTTGGAGTGTTACCTCATGGGCGATACAGCCACACTGAAAATTCCCGCCGGGCTCCTCCCGAAGGACGGCCGTTTCGGTGCCGGTCCTTCCAAGGTGCGGCCTGAGCAGATGGCCGCACTCGCAGCAGCGGGCACCGGCCTGCTCGGCACCTCGCACCGCCAGGCCCCGGTGCGGAACCTCGTGGGCAGTGTGCGGGAGGGCCTCGCCGGGCTCTTCTCCGCTCCGGAGGGCTACGAGGTAGTGCTGGGTGTGGGCGGGTCCACCGCTTTCTGGGACATCGCCTCCTTCGGGCTAGTGGAGGAAAAGGCCCAGCACCTGTCGTTCGGTGAATTCGGCTCGAAGTTTGCTGCGGCCACCAATAAGGCCCCGTTCCTCTCGGCGTCGAGCATCATCAAGTCCGAGCCGGGCACGCGTCCGGAGCCTGCGGCGGAGTCCGGCGTCGACGTCTACGCCTGGCCGCAGAACGAAACCTCCACCGGCGTCGCTGCCCCGGTGCGGCGTGTGGAAGGCGCCGACGCCGGTTCCCTGGTCCTGATCGATGCCACTTCCGCGGCCGGCGGCCTGGACGTGGACCTGACCCAGTCCGATGTCTACTACTTCGCTCCGCAGAAAAACTTCGCCTCCGACGGCGGCCTGTGGCTCGGCATGTTCTCCCCCGCTGCATTGGAGCGGGCTGCCCGAATCAATGCCGGCGGGCGCTGGATCCCGGACTTCCTCAACCTGCAGACCGCCATCGACAATTCGCGGCTGAACCAGACCTACAACACGCCGTCGTTGTCCACGCTGGTGACCCTGAACGCGCAGATCGACTGGCTGAACGCCAACGGCGGACTGCCGTTCGCCACCGGCCGCACCGCCGACTCGGCAGGGCGCATCTATTCCTGGGCGGAGAAATCATCCGTGGCTACCCCGTTCGTGGCGCGGACCGAGGACCGCTCAAACGTTATTGCCACGATCGACTTTGCGGAGGGCATCGACGCGGCTGCCGTTGCCAGGACCCTGCGTGCCAACGGTGTGGTGGACGTGGAGCCCTACCGCAAGCTCGGCCGCAACCAGCTGCGGATCGCCACCTTCGTAGCCATCGACCCCGACGACGTCAGCGCGCTGCTGGAGTGCATCGATTACGTGATTGCCAATTCCTGATCCGCACCTCCCCGCCGCAGGACCCGGACGCTAGGCGCTGTCCGGGTCCTGCTGCTTTTCCGGGATGTCCGTGGTCATGCTGAGCCGGCGCGGCAGGCTGCGGTCGTAGTGGAAACGCATGCCGTACGTCCGCCAGGCCCAGACGAAACCGATGGCGGCCGCCAGCAGACCCGACGCAGCCGCAACCCCGAGGCTCCAGCGCGGGCCGAAGGAGTTCGAGACCCAGCCCACCACCGGCGCGCCCAGGGGTGTGCCACCCATAAAGATGGCGAAATACAGTGCCATCACCCGCCCGCGCATGATCTGCGCGGTGGTGGTCTGCACATACGCATTGGCGCTGGTCATCAGGGTCAGGGCCGACAGGCCGACCGGGATCAGCGAGAGGGCGAACAGAATCAGGGTGGGTGCTGAAGCGGACAGGATGCAGGACAGGCCGAAGGCTCCGGCGGCGCCAAAGACAAACCGCAGGCGCGGCCGGTCCCGGCGGGCGGAGAGCAGCGCGCCGGCCACGGATCCGATCGCCATCACCGAGTTGAGGACGCCGAAGATTCCGGCATCCCGGCCAAACTCGGTACGCGCCATGGCCGCTATATAGATGGCGAAGTTCATGCCGAACGTGCCCACAATGAAGATCGCGAGCATCACCATCATCAGGTCCGGCCGGTGGCGTACATAGGCAAGCCCGGCCCGGATGCGCCCCTTACCCGGGGGTGCCTTGGGCAGCACGCGCAATTCCCCGGCACGCATTTTCAGCAGGGCGATCACCATGGCGCCGAACGTCACGGCGTTGAGCACAAACACCAGGCCCGGTCCGACGGCTACGGTGAGGAGGCCGGCGACGGCGGGGCCGACCATGCGTGCGCCGTTGAAGGACGCGCTGTTAAGGGCGACGGCGTTGGGCAGGTCCCGTTCGGAGACTACTTCCGAGACGAAGGCCTGGCGTGCCGGGCCGTCCACGGCGGACACAACCCCCAGTGCCAGCGCGAAGGCGTAGACGTGCCACAGCTCAGCGTGCCCGGAGAGCACCAGCAGGCCCAGTGCGAGGCCAAGCGTGCCCATGCTGACCTGGGTCAGCAGGAGGACCTTGCGCCGGTTGTAGGTATCGGCGATCAGGCCCGACCACGGGGCCAGGAGCAGCTGCGGCCCCAGCTGCAGCGCCATGACAACTCCCATGGCTGCCGCGTCCTGGTTTGTCAGGATGTCATAGACCAGCCAGTCCTGGGCCGTACGCTGCATCCAGGTACCGATGTTCGAAACCAGGGCACCGATAAACCAGATGCGGTAGTTGAAGATGCGAAGGGAACGGAACATCAGTTCAGCGCTCCCTTGGGACAGTGAACCTGTTGCCGCGCACCGTCACGGAATTATTCGTTCTCCTCGGCACCCGTCGCGTCGACGTGCTGTTCGCTGGACTGATCCGGCTCCGTCTGGTCGTGGCCGGTCTGGCCGTCACCGTTTTGTTCCAGCTCAGCCTGCTCCTGGGCGGCACGCTCCTGGGCCTGCAGTTCCTCTTCGGCGGCGATGTCCTCCGGACGCAGCCGGTCAGACCAGGGCACCCACTCGGGCGCCAGCAGTGCCTCATTGGAAGGGAGCAGCCCCACCTCGCTGACCGTCACCTTCTTGCTTCGGGGCATACGGGCCACCGTTACGTACCAGAACCAGCCGCCGTAGCCGGGACGGCGGGAGGCGAACCGGTGCGTCACCAGCCGTTCGGCGTCGGCAACTGCACCGACGTAGTTGCCTATTTCTTCCTCGGACACCACTTCGAGCAGACCGGTGCGGGCTTCCGCCACGGCATCCGCCAGGACGGCGTCGGGCTTTCCCGGCCGCCGCGGGGCGCGCTTCCGCGCAGCCGGGGCCGCAGCGGCGGGCTCCGATTCGGGTTCAGAGGGCATATCGGGAGAGGGAGTTACCGGTGTCATAGTCACTTCAGCGCACTAACCCTATACATCCAGATCATCGGCAACGGCCCGCAGGACAGCGGCCACCTTGGTCGCGTGTTTCTTGTCCGGGTAGCGGCCCCGCCGCAGACCGTTGGAGATAGCGTCCAGCAGCTTGATCAGGTCTTCGGTGATCACGGCCATGTCCTCAGCATCCTTGCGGGTCGCCTTGGCCACCGACGGCGGAGCTTCGAGGATGCGTGCCGAAAGGGCCTGCGGGCCGCGGCGGCCGTCGGCGACACCGAATTCCATGCGGGTACCGGGCTTTACCTCGCTGACTCCCGCGGGCAGGGCCGAAGCGTGCAGGAAGACTTCCTGCCCCTCGTCCGTGGCCAGAAACCCAAAACCCTTACCAGTGTCGAACCATTTGACCTTGCCGATGGGCACTTCGGTTACCTCGTTCTTAGTTTAATTGCAGCAGGACACCTGCCGCAGGAATAATCGTCACCCGCATTGGCCCGCCAGGCCCGAAGCGGCGCCCGGATACCTGCAGAGACGGAAGAGATGGAGCATCTGCAGAGATACTACGGTGAAGTCTGTTCCCTTTAGAATATCCCCACAAGCGATTGGGACACCAAGGCCTCCCCTTTGTCCCGCGGTTTTCCGCTGTTAGCGTTAATCACCATGAGCAACACCTCGCCGGACAACGTCCGGGTCCCTGCGGCATCCGCAGAGCAGCAGCTGCCGGTCTCCCCCGCCTCGCCGGAACGCCGGCTTCCGCCGCGCAGGTCTCCGCTCCGCCGGGTCGCCGGCGTGCTGGCAGCGGTGCTGGCCCTGTTCGGTCTGGGGACGCTCGCGGCGGTGCTGCTCCTTTCCCTCCAGGGCCAGGCAGTGGCGCCGTGGCTCGTGGCCGCGTCCCTTTACGCGTTGCCCCTCGCGTTCCTGCTGATGGCGGGCCTGGTGATCGACGGAATCAGGCGCCGGCGCCGGGGCTGATCGGTCCGTTTTTCTCCCCACTCAGGTAACGTGGTGCTGATGTCCGCGATTCGAGCTTTGGCCGAAGATTTAGCTGCACGCAGTGACGAACAGCTGCGTGAATTGCTTACTGCCAGGCCGGACCTCGCGCTGCCTGCCGTTCCGGATTTCCAGGCCCTGGCTGCCCGGGCTTCCACGCGCGTCAGCGTCCAGCGGATTCTCGAAAAACTGACGGCCCCGGAGCTTCAGGTCCTCGAAGCGGTGGATCTGACCACCAACGAGGATTCCCAGCTCAGCACCACCGCCTCGTGGTTAAAAACGGCCATCGCCGGCTCAACCATCAAATCCCTGGACGTGATCCTGGGCCATCTGCATTCCCTGGCCCTGCTCCGGCGAGCCAAACCTCACCCCGGGGCACCGAAGGCCGATGCCTCCCGCCGGTTCTACCTCCCGGTCTCGGTCCTCGGCGAGGCACTGGGTGCCTATCCGGCCGGGCTCGGCCGCCCGTATTCCACCCTGGCGGCCCAGCATCCCGAGTTCGGACAGCGCCTGGTCGGCATTGTCGAAGGGCTGCGCGGCAGCGGGCTGCCGATAGAGAAGGCCGACACTCCGGCCACCGCCGCACATTCCCTGCATCATCTGGTCTCCGACCCGGCGGGCTGGGCCGCGCTCATGGAGGGCGCTCCGCCGCAGACCGCCGACTTGCTTCGCCGGTTCAAGTATTCTCCGGTGGGCACCATCCCGAAGAAGGCGGCCCTCGGGCGGGCCGTCCTGGACAACCCCTCCCCCACCCCCGTCGAATGGCTGGTGGCCCGCGGGCTCCTGGTTCCCCTGGACGCGCTCCACGTTGAACTTCCGCGGCCCGTCGGCCAGGCCTCGCGCGGGCACGTCATTGTCGCGGACTTCCAGCTGGAAGCCCCGCGGCCCGTCCCGCGCAGGGTCACCCGCAGCCTGCGGGACAACGCCGCGTTCGGTGCAGTGGCGGAAACCCTGCGCCTGGTGACGGAACTGGTGGCCCTCGCTGCTGAGAATCCGGTGGGGACGCTCCGCTCCGGGGGCGTGGGCGTACGCGAAGTGCGCCGGCTCTCGGAATCGCTGCGCCTGGACGGAGCCACTACGTCCTGGCTGCTGGAGCTGGCTGCCTTGGCCGGCCTGATCACGCTGGACGCCGCGACCTCGCGCTGGGGCGCCACCGAGGGAACCTGGCTGACCCAGAATCGTGAAGAGCAGTGGCGCCGGCTGGTGGAGGCCTGGCTGGCGGCGGACCGGGCGCCGTCCCTGGTGGGGGCACCCCTGCCGGCGGGCGGAGCAGTGAACGCGCTGGCAGCTGAAGTTTCCCGGCCGGACGCACCCGTTGTCCGCCGCCGGGCCCTGGAAATGCTGGCCCTGCTGTCCGACCTCGACGGACCGGGCGAAGAAGAAACAGTGGGTGCCTTCGAAACCGCGGACCTCATCAGTGCACTGACCTGGCACCAGCCGCGGCTGCAGCGGCGTTTTGCCCGCCTGGTTCCGGGCATCCTGAAGGAAGCGGCGCAGCTGGGGCTGCTGGGGTCCGGCGCGTTGACCGTGCTGGGCTCGGCCGTGGCAGGCAGCGACTATTCCCGCGCCACCTCGGTCCTGCGGGATGCCCTGCCCGCACCCTTGAATTCGTTCCTGCTCCAGGCCGACCTCACCGCGGTGGCGCCCGGCTACCTGGAGCCCGACGTCGCCCGTGAACTTGCCCTGGTGGCCACACCCGAAGGTCAGGGGCCGGCCACGATCTACCGGTTCTCGGCCGAGTCCGTGCGGCGCGCACTGGACGAAGGGCTCGACGCCGACGGCATCCTGGCATTCCTGCACCAGCATTCGGCCACGGAGGTTCCCCAGCCGCTGCGCTACCTGGTGGAGGACACCGCGGCCCGGTACGGCCGGCTCCGGGTGGGGGCTGCCGGCTCATATCTGCGCAGCGATGACGAGGCAGGCCTGAACGCCCTGCTGGCGGATCCGCGGACCGCTTCCCTGGGGCTGGTGCGGCTGGCCCCGACGGTCGTCGCCGCCGGCGTGCCCGCCAAGGAACTCACCTTTTCCCTCCGCGAGCTGGGGTATCCCCCGGCGCTGGAAGGCCCGGCCCGCAAACCCGTCGGCTCCCACCGGATGGTTCCGGTTCCGGCGCCGTCCTCTTCCACCACCCGGCTGAACCCGTGGGAGCTGACGGACGAGGACCTGGACCGGCAGCTCGCGGCGCTGCGCGGCGGCGGACCTGTCCCGCACACCGGCGGCGAAAGCCAGTCCCTGGTCAGTCTGGAGACCCTGCGCAAGGCGATCCGGACCAGGAGTTCGGTTCGGATGGGGGTAGTCGATGCCCAGGGGAATCAGCGGCAGGAAATTTTCGTTCCCTTGTCAGTGAGCGACGGTAGGGTCCGCGTCTACGACCCGCGCCACGACGTCGAACGCACAGTGTCAGTACACCGGATTATGGACGTGGAAATAGTGGAGGGTAGCCCGGCACATGGTTGACGGACCGTTGATTGTCCAGAGCGATAAGACGATTCTTCTGGAGGTCGATCATGAACAGGCAACCGAAGCCCGGCACGCGATAGCAGCGTTTGCCGAGCTCGAGCGTGCACCCGAGCACATCCACAGTTACCGGCTCACGCCGCTGGGCCTGTGGAACGCGCGGGCTGCAGGGCTCGACGCCGAGCAGGTGCTGAACACGCTGCTGACCTACTCCCGGTTCCCGGTGCCGCATTCGCTGCTGATCGACATTGAAGAAACCATGTCCCGGTACGGCCGGCTGCGGCTGGAGAAGGACCCCCAGCACGGGCTGGTGCTGCGCACCACCGACTATCCGGTGCTCGAAGAAGTAATGCACGCCAAGAAGATCCAGCCGCTGCTCGGCCCGCGGATCGACGGCGAAACCGTCGTGGTGCAGTCCGCCATGCGCGGCCAGCTCAAGCAGCTGCTGCTCAAGCTCGGCTGGCCTGCCGAGGACCTGGCCGGCTACGTGGACGGCACGCCGCATCCCATTCTGCTCAACGAAGACGGCTGGGCCCTTCGCCCGTACCAGAAGCTGGCCACGGAGAACTTCTGGGCCGGCGGTTCCGGTGTAGTGGTGCTGCCCTGCGGTGCCGGCAAAACCCTGGTAGGGGCGGCGGCCATGGCCACCAGCTCCACCACCACCCTGATCCTGGTGACCAATACCGTTTCCGCCCGGCAGTGGAAGGACGAGCTGCTGAAGCGGACGTCCCTGACCGAAGACGAAATCGGCGAATACTCCGGCGCGGTGAAGGAAGTCCGCCCGGTCACCATCGCCACCTACCAGGTCCTGACGCTCAAGCGGGGCGGACTGTATCCGCACCTGGAACTGCTGGATGCGAACGACTGGGGCCTGATCATTTATGACGAGGTGCATCTGCTGCCGGCACCGATTTTCCGGATGACCGCGGATCTGCAGGCGCGGCGCCGCCTCGGACTGACGGCCACGCTGGTCCGCGAGGACGGCCGCGAGGGCGAGGTGTTCTCGCTGATCGGACCCAAGCGCTATGACGCCCCCTGGAAGGACATCGAGGCGCAGGGCTACATTGCTCCGGCCGAGTGCATCGAGGTCCGGGTGGACCTGCCGCGGGATGAACGGGTGGCCTATGCCATGGCCGAAGACGGGGACAAGTACCGCCTGTGCTCGACGTCGGAAACCAAGACCGGCGTCGTCGAGCAGCTGGTGAAACGGCACGAGGGCGAGCAGACCCTGGTGATCGGACAGTACCTGGACCAGCTGGACGAACTCGCCGAACGCCTGGACGCACCCGTGATCAAGGGCGACACCCCGGTCAAGGAACGGCAGCGGCTGTTTCAGGAATTCCGTGAAGGCGCCCTGAGCACCCTCGTGGTGTCCAAGGTGGCCAACTTCTCCATCGACCTGCCCGAGGCCTCCGTGGCCATCCAGGTGTCCGGCTCGTTCGGCTCCCGGCAGGAGGAGGCCCAGCGGCTGGGCCGGCTGCTGCGCCCCAAGGCGGACGGCAAGGCCGCACACTTTTACACCGTGGTCGCCCGGGACACGCTGGACCAGGACTTCGCAGCCAAGCGGCAGCGGTTCCTCGCGGAGCAGGGGTACGCCTATTCCATCCTGGACGCGGCGGATATCGAAAAGCCGGTCTAAACCCGCCGCCGTTCCGGCAGCTTCCACGGATTTGCACCAGGTGTTTACTGGTCACATTCAGAATTCGTTCGGCGCACCTACAGACAACGTCCAGCTAAATGTAAGAAACTAGGCGGGTGAACAAATCGTCTGCACCCGAAGCACGCCTCCTCGTTGTTGATGATGAGCCCAACATCCGCGAGCTGCTGTCCACCTCGCTGCGGTTCGCCGGGTTCGACGTCGTGGCGGCAGCCAACGGCCGGGAGGCCCTCGCCGCCGTCGACTCCCACAACCCGGACCTCGCTGTCCTGGACGTGATGCTCCCGGACATGGACGGCTTCACGCTCACCCGGCGCCTGCGCGCTGCCGGACAGCACTTCCCGGTGGTCTTCCTGACCGCCCGCGACGATACCGAGGACAAGGTCACCGGCCTCACCGTGGGCGGCGACGACTACGTCACCAAACCCTTCAGCCTCGACGAGGTGGTGGCCCGCATCCGCGCGGTGCTGCGCCGCACCCAGCCGCTGGAGGACGACGACGCCGTGATCCGCGTGGATGACCTGGAGCTCGACGACGACGCCCACGAGGTGCGCCGCGGCGGCGTCACCATCGACCTGTCCCCCACCGAGTTCAAGCTGCTGCGCTACCTGATGCTGAACCCCAACCGCGTCCTGTCCAAGGCCCAGATCCTGGACCACGTCTGGGAATACGACTTCAACGGCGACGCCTCCATTGTGGAGTCCTACATCTCCTACCTGCGCCGCAAGATCGACCGCAGCCCGGACGCGCCGGCACTGATCCAGACCAAGCGCGGCGTAGGCTATCTGCTCCGTTCCTCGGAGAAGCGCTAGGACCTTGGTACGGCGCTGGAAATCCGCTTCGCTGCGGTCGCAGCTGGTCGCCATCATGGCGGTGCTGATGGTGGTCACGGTGACCATCACGGGCATCGCCACCATCACCCTGCTGCGGCAGATCCTGGTGGACCGCCTGGACGCGGACATTGATGCAAACGCTTCCAAGGTTTCGCGCTACCTGCTCGTCAACGAGCCGAGCACCGATGCCTCCCTGTTCCGTTACTACGGCCTCTATCTGAACGATGACGGCAGCCACGGCCCGGCCACCCATTCGGAATCCGCCAACGACATCCCGGAGCTGGGGAACTACACAGCCGACGACGTAGCGGCCATGGATACCGAGGGCTTCGACGTCCGCGGCACGTCCCCGACATCCAAGGGCTGGCGGGTGCGGATCTACGACTACCAGAACCTGCCCGGATCGGTTGCCGTGGCCATCCCTCTGGACTCCGTGGCTGCGGCCGTGGACGAGGCGGCGTCCCTGGTGTTTTCCGTCGGCCTGCTCGGGACCCTCGGCGCCACCGGAATCGCCTACTGGGCGGTCACCCGGCAGTTCCGTCCCCTGAGCCAGGTGGAGAAGACCGCTGCTGCCATTGCGGCCGGTGACCTGTCCCGCCGCGTGGAGGTGGGGAACCCCGCCACGGAGATCGGCCGGCTGTCCCGGTCCCTCAACGCCATGCTGGCGCATATTGAAACCGCGTTCGCTGCGCGCACCCAGTCCGAACGCAAGATGCGCCGCTTCGTCCAGGACGCCTCCCACGAACTGCGGACCCCGCTGGTGACCATCCGCGGGTTCTCCGAACTGTACCGGCACGGCGCCCTGCAGAAACCCGAAGAGATCTCCGCGGCCATGGGCCGGATCGAGAGCGAAGCCAAGAGAATGGGGCAGCTGGTCGAGGACCTGCTGACCCTGGCCCGGGTGGATGAGCAGCGGCCGCTGGAATACGAACCGGTGGACCTGATGATCCTGGGCAATGACGCCGCACTGGATGCCCGTGCCAGTGCCCCGGACCGGGACATCAAAGTAGTGGGGCTGGACGGCCACGCCCCGCAGAGCGCCCCCACCATGGGCGACGAGGCCCGGCTGCGGCAGGTCGTGGCCAACCTGATGACCAACGCACTGCGTTACACCCCGGCAGGGTCACCGATCGAAGTGGCGGTTGGAGTTGCCCCCGTCATCCACGACCGGATGGATGCGGTGCTCGAGGTGCGCGACCACGGTCCCGGCATTTCCGAAGACGACGCCGCACGGGTCTTCGAACGCTTCTACCGCGCCGATTCTTCCCGCTACCGGGAAACCGGCGGCACGGGCCTGGGGCTGGCCATCGTCGCCGCCCTGGTGGCCCAGCACGACGGAACCGTACGGCTGGCCGAGACGGAGGGCGGCGGCGCCACCCTGGCCATCCGGCTGCCCTACCGGGCACCGGAGCAGTTCCCCGAGCACCCCGACGACGCCGACGACCGCTGACCTCTCCGCAGGCTCCGGCTGCACCCGCCTGACGGCCGCGCAGGGGTGCGCAGGGCACGAGCTGGGGCCGGGCGGGGCCGGGATGTCCTCCACAGGGTGCTCAGCCGCCGCGGGCCGCTGCGGCTGTCCACATCCCCGTGCCGTCCCGCACCGGCGGCGGAACCGGCAGCCTAGCCTTCCGGGTATCGGAACCAAACCGCTACCAGGAGGACATCATGCCCTTATTTGCCGTGGACAGTGAAGCGCTGGCCGCCAAGAGTGCCGAAGTGCAGGGAACCATCGAGCGCCTGCGCGCCGACGTCAACGGAATGCAGGCCGGGCTGGCCTCGTTGAGTGAGATCTGGCGGGGATCGGCATCGGCCAACTTCCAGAGCCTCATCACCGACTGGCGGTCGACCCAGGCCCGGGTGGAGGAATCCCTGGACAGCATCAACCAGGCGCTGGCCTTTGCCTCAGCGCAATACGCCGAAACGGAGGCGGCGAACACGTCATTGTTTATGCACTGATCGTCCTGGAGCACTGGTCCCGGGGCGGGCGGCCACCTCCGGCACGGGTGCGCACCTGCCGGAGGGCACCCGGGCTGCGCCCGGGCCGTTGATGCGCGGTTAAACGAAAGCAGACGCGGCACCCGAAGAAGGGTGCCGCGTCTGCCTACGCTTTAAGCAAGAGCTGCTGAGGGCTTAGAAGCCGCCCATACCGCCCATGCCGCCCATTTCGTCAGCGCCGCCCATAGCGGGGGCCGACTTCTCCGGCTTGTCCGCAACCACAGCTTCGGTGGTCAGGAACAGGCCGGCGATGGAGGCTGCGTTCTGCAGGGCAGAGCGCGTGACCTTTACCGGGTCGTTGATGCCGGCAGCCAGCAGGTCTTCGTACTCGCCGGTTGCTGCGTTCAGGCCGAAGCCCTCGGGCAGGCCGCGGACCTTATCGACAACTACGCCCGGCTCCATGCCGGCGTTGAAGGCAATCTGCTTCAGCGGAGCGTCGATGGCAACGCGGACGATGTTCGCGCCCGTTGCTTCGTCGCCTTCGAGGGACAGGTTGGCGAAGGCCTTAAGGCCGGCCTGGATGAGGGCCACGCCGCCGCCGGCGACGATGCCTTCTTCCACTGCAGCCTTTGCGTTGCGGACAGCGTCCTCAATGCGGTGCTTGCGTTCCTTCAGCTCAACTTCGGTTGCCGCGCCGGCCTTGATGACTGCAACGCCGCCGGCCAGCTTGGCCAGGCGCTCCTGCAGCTTCTCGCGGTCGTAGTCGGAATCGGAGTTCTCGATCTCGGCACGGATCTGGTTGACGCGGCCGGCGATCTCTTCGGCGTCGCCTGCGCCTTCCACGATGGTGGTTTCATCCTTGGTGACAACAACCTTGCGGGCCTTGCCCAGCAGGTCCAGCGTGGCGTTCTCGAGCTTCAGGCCAACTTCTTCAGCAATGACCTGGCCGCCGGTGAGGATGGCGATGTCGGCCAGCTGTGCCTTGCGGCGGTCACCAAAGCCCGGTGCCTTGACGGCGACGGACTTGAAGGTGCCGCGGATCTTGTTGACAACCAGGGTTGCCAGGGCTTCGCCTTCAACGTCTTCGGCGATGATCAGCAGCGGCTTACCGGACTGCATGACCTTCTCGAGGACGGCAACGAGGTCCTTGACGTTCGAGATCTTGGAGTTGACGATCAGGATGTACGGATCCTCGAGGACCGTTTCCTGGCGCTCGGCGTCGGTGACGAAGTAACCGGAGATGTAGCCCTTGTCGAAGCGCATGCCTTCGGTGAGTTCCAGCTCCAGGCCGAAGGTGTTGGACTCCTCGACCGTGATGACGCCTTCCTTGCCGACCTTGTCCAGCGCTTCGGCGATCAGGTCGCCGATCTGCTGGTCACCGGCGGAGATGGAAGCCGTAGCGGCGATCTGCTCCTTGGTTTCGATCTCCTTGGCGGAAGCAATCAGTTCGGCGGTGACAGCGGCAACAGCCTTCTCGATGCCGCGCTTCAGGCTCAGCGGGTCGGCGCCGGCGGCAACGTTGCGCAGGCCTTCCCTGACCAGTGCCTGGGCGAGAACGGTTGCCGTGGTGGTGCCGTCACCGGCAACATCGTCAGTCTTCTTGGCAACTTCCTTGACCAGCTCGGCGCCGATCTTCTCGTAAGGATCGTCCAGCTCGATCTCCTTGGCGATGGAAACGCCGTCATTGGTGATCGTGGGGGCGCCCCACTTCTTTTCGAGGACCACGTTGCGGCCACGCGGGCCGAGGGTGACCTTGACGGCGTCGGCGAGGATGTTCAACCCGCGCTCGAGGCCGCGGCGTGCCTCTTCTTCAAATGCAATGATCTTGGCCATAACGGCTATCGTCCTTCCGGAACAGTCATGCTTGGAGCAAAATGTTGCATTCCTGGCTGGAGTGCCCGCGACGGACGGTACGGCTCGCGCGATCTCTTTACGCGCTCCCCGTTCCTCACCCCAGTGGGTTGCTTGTTCACTCAACACCGTCGGACATTTAGCAGTCATCCGGCAAGAGTGCTAAGTCAATAATTAGCACTCCCACACACTGAGTGCAAGCGATCACGCCGACATGATGCCGGGTTCACAGGGAACCGGCGGACCGCCGGCACGGGATGCAAAAGCAGCGGCGGAGCCGAGGCTCCGCCGCTGCCGATCCCGTCCCCAAGCCGGGAAGATGTAGTTCAGAGTGGTTTACAGTGCCCGGACTTCCTCGGCCTGCGGCCCCTTCTGACCCTCGCCGATTTCGAACTCCACCCGCTGGCCTTCTTCCAGAGTCCGGTAACCCGATGCCTGGATGGCCGACCAGTGGACGAACACGTCCGTTTCCGCCTCGTCGAGGGTAATAAAGCCGTACCCTTTTTCACCGTTAAACCACTTGACGATCCCCTGCGCCATGATGCTTCTCCAACCTCGATTCCAGATGCCGCCCTCCGGCGGCATGCTTGGACGCCGGAGGCGCCGGATCCGGCGCCTCTGTCGGTTCCCAAGGGAGGCCGAGGTCAGCGGCGCAAACCGGCTGGCATCACTCTAACCACGGTGATCCGGATCACCTACGCGGGGGTCAATAACGTTATGGTCTTTTTACCCGCCAGGCCCCGCTTATTGGTATTCGGGTCCCAGGACCACGGTGACGCTGGTGAAGCCGGGCGTTTCCAGAACCGGGATCCCCAGCTGAGCGCCGACTGCCTGAGCATTTGCTGCCAGCTCCGGCGCGCTGTAGTAGACGCCGGATCCCTGCTGGGGTGCACCGGTCCAGTTGGCCACCGCGCCCACGGACCATCCTGCAGCCGACATCCGGCCGGAAACTCCGGCGCCGAGGCCGCTGACGCCGCTGGCGTTGAAGACCGCCACCGGCTGCGTGGGGTCGATCGCCGGTACCGTCGGCGTCGGGCTCGGCGTCGGGGTGGAGGCAGCGGTCGGGCTCGGCGATGCCTCCGCCTCGCCCTCGTCAGTGTTCGAAGTTGGCGTAGCGGTGGCAGACGCGGCAGCGGTGGCGGTGGCGGATGCGGAAGCAGGCGCACCGGCCGCGGGGGACTGATCGCCGGAGCCGGCACCGATGCCCAGGCGCGGCAGGACAAAATAGGCTGCCAGGCCAATCAGCAGCGCGAGAACACCCACGGTGATCAGCAGCCCCAGCCCGGTCGAACGCGAGGGGATGAGGCGTTCGCGGTGCACGCCCTGCCGCGCCGAGGATTCGGGGACCTTGTCGAACTCGTCCCGGGGATATTGGCTCATAGTGGCGTTTCAATCCTTGTTCTGGTGGCACCGCATCCTAGGCTGCCAACGTTGGTGGGAACCGGCGCTATATTCCGGTGCCCAGTCGGCGGGCGGTACGGGCACGCTGGCGGGTCGTACGTAGTCTACGCAACCGCTTGACCAGCATCGGATCATGCGCGAGGGCTTCCTCGGTATCGATCAGGGCGTTCAGGACCTGGTAGTACCTCGTGGCCGACATCCCGAACAGGTCCTTGATGGCCTGCTCCTTGGCACCCGCATACTTCCACCACGCCCGCTCCAACGCGAGCATCTGCTGTTCCTGAACGCCCAGCGGGCTTTCCGGATCCACTGCGTCATCGAGGGAGAACCGCTCGGCTTCGGTCGATTCCGCCACATTCACTCCCAAAAGATTCCCGTATATATGTACCGCCCATGCTAATTGGGAATAACAGGGTTGTCATTTGGGCCAAGGACCGTGGAAGACACCGCAATCGGAGCGGTGACAAAATGGTCCGGTGACCACTGACGAACCCCTGCTCTTTTCCTACACCGGCGAGCCTGCACCAAAGACCCCCTTCCCTTTCGCCGCCCCCACCCGGCTCGAGGACCTCATGGCCCCCGACTGGGCGCAGGTCATGGCGCCGGCCAGGACGCGCCTTGAGGAAATTGCCGCCGAGCTGGAGGCGGAGCGACGCGCCGGGCAGCATATCCTGCCCGCACCCGAAAACATCCTGCGGGCCTTCCAGCGTCCTCTGGCCAGTGCCCGGGTGCTGATCGTCGGCCAGGATCCGTATCCCACCCCCGGGCATGCCGTGGGGCTGTCGTTCTCCGTAGGCAAGGGCGTCCGCCCGCTTCCCCGCAGCCTGAACAACATCTTCACCGAACTGAAGGCTGACCTGGGAATTGGTCCCTCCCCCTCCGGGGACCTCAGCGCCTGGGCAGACCAGGGTGTGGTCCTGCTGAACCGTGTGCTGACGGTGCGTGCCGGCGAGGCCGGCTCGCACCGGAAACGCGGATGGGAGGAAGTCACCGAACTTGCCGTCCGCGCGCTGGCGTCCCGCCGTCGTCCCGACGGCACACAAGTTCCCCTGGTAGCCATCCTGTGGGGCCGCGATGCCCAGGGCATTGTCCCGTTTCTCGGCGGTGCGCCCACGGTCGAATCCGCGCATCCCAGCCCGCTCTCAGCTTCGCGCGGGTTCTTCGGTTCCCGCCCGTTCAGCCGTGCCAATGAGCTGCTGGTACAGCAGGGCGCGGAGCCGGTGGACTGGCGTCTGGGCGCTGTACGGTAGTAAACAGGTCCTTCCCTAGGAGACACCCCATGCCAGAATCAATGACTCCACCGCGCCCGCCGGAGCCCGACGCTCCTGCTCCGCGGCGGCAGCGCCCGCTGCTGACCCTCGAGGTTCTCCGCCGGGAGCAGGTCAGCGCACATATGGTCCGCGTGGTTGCCGGCGGCCCCGGGTTTGACCGGTTCCAGCCCAACAGCTGCGCCGATGCCTACTGCAAAATCTGGTTCGGCCCGCAGGGACGCCCGATCGACGGCACGGAGGACCTGGACTCCATCCGCTCCCGCAGCGAACGCGAGCACTGGCCGGTGTCCCGCACCTACACCATCCGCGACGTGGATCTGCAGGCCCGGGAGATCAGCATCGACTTCGTAGTCCACGGCGACGAAGGACTGGCCGGGCCGTGGGCCGCCTCGGCCCAGCCGGGTGAGCCGTTGACCTTTTCCGGCCCCGGCGGAGCGTTCAATCCCGACCCCGACGCCGACTGGTACCTGCTGGCTGCCGATGAATCCGCCCTGCCCGCGGTGGCCACCGTGCTTCGCGCCCTGCCGCTGGACGCAGTCGGTCAGGCATTTATCGAAGTGGCTGGTCCCGAGGACCGGCAGCCGGTTCCCAAACCGGACGGGGTGGAGCTGACCTGGCTGTTCCGCGGTGACACCCCCGCCGGCCGGAGCCGGCTGCTGACCGAGGCGGTCGCTACCGCGTCCTGGCGCGACGGGGCAGTGCAGGTCTTTGCCCATGGTGAGCGGGAAGTGATGAAGTCCCTGCGGGACGTCCTGTTCAGCCACCGCGGGCTGGACCGCCGGCAGGTGTCCCTCTCCGGCTACTGGGCTGCCGGACGCACAGAGGAAGTCTTCCAGGCCGAGAAACGCACCCCGGTAGGGAAGATCCTCTAGCCGAACGCGAAAAAGGCCCGGACCGCTGCAGCGGTCCGGGCCTTTTTCGGTTCCAGCTAGCGCCGGCGGTTGCGGCGGTCGTTGCCGTTGAGGTTGCGGGTGAAGGGACGGCCCAGGTTGTCGCCCAGCACCACGCCGCCGGAAATGGCCAGGATGACGGTCAGGGCATCGAAGAGTCCCACCACGCCCTGGTACATCTCGTCTGTGCCGATGCTCAGGCCGTACATGGACCGGAAGATCGCCAGCCCGGGGAACAGGAACAGAATGGCCGGAACGGCTACGATCAGCTGCGGGGCGCCCATCCGCAGGGCCACGATGCGGGCCACCATGCCGATAAAGATGGCAGACACCGCCGGAGTCAGGCGCGGTCCCATGCCGCCTGCTTCCGCCGCCTGGTAGACCAGGAACCCTGCCACGCCGATCAGGACCGTGGGCAGCACCAGCTGCCGCGGGGACTGTTCGACAACACAGATGGCACCCAGCGCAATGGCCAGCAGCAGCAGCGTCACCGCGAAGGAATACTGGGACGACGCCACGTCAGTGACATTCAACCGGCCCATCCCCATCAGCGCTCCCATCACGAGCGCGACGGCGATGCCTGCCACCAGGGCGCCGAAGGTCAGGAATGCGGACAGGAACCGGCCCGACGCCGTGACCGGGAACCCGTTAATCGCATCCTGCACCGCCGAAACCAGCCGGCCGGTCGGCAGCATGACCAGGATGCCGCCGGCCACGACAATGCCGGGCGAAATCGGCACTTCCATGGACCAGAAAAGCATGGCCATGGCGGTGACCACAAAGCCGCTGGCCGCCGTCGTGAAGAAGTCCGGAACCCGCCACTTGCCCAGCACGCGCTGGAGGAGGCTGACCATCACAGTGCCGGCAAAACCCACCAGTGAGGCCAGCGGACCCCCGCCGATGAACCCGACAATGGCTGCGGCAAAGACGCCCGCGGACACCGTGACCGCCCAGCGCGGAAACGGCTTGGGCTGCTGGGTGATTTCATTGAGCCGGTTGGCAGCCTCGGCGCGGGAGAGCCCGCCGTCGATGATCTCGGTAACCAGCTGGTGGACCAGGCCGAGCCCGGCGTAGTTGTTCGTCCAGGAACGCACCACACGCATCACCGTGATGGGCGTCTGGTCCTTCGGAGAATAGTTCAGCAGGACCGACTGGTTCGTGATGTCCACTTCGATGCTTTCCAGCCCGAACGCCGCGGTCACCGCGATGATGGCGGTTTCCACTTCCAAGGCACCGGCACCGTAGCGGAACATCGTCTCGGCCATGCCGAGGGCGAGGTCCAGCGTTTTCCGGGCACTGGCATCCGGCCCGCCGCTGCGCACCAGCGGGTTGGCGTAGGGGCTGCCTGCCAGCCGCTCCACAATGGACATGGCCTGGGTGGGCGGGCTCTCGCCCTGGACCAGTTTGCGCAGCATCCGCCGCGCTGCCGCGGAGGAACGGTCGGGGCGGATGGAAGAGGAGCCCAGCGGTGCGGTTCCCGGCGGCACGCTCTTGCGCGTGCGTGCGGGCCGCTTCTCACGCGGGTCTGCGGTGGTGCGGATACGGCTTGTCTGGGGCCGAAGCTGCTTGGACCCCGCCGGCTGAACCACCGATGTGGTGGGGGGCGGGGGTTTGGGCCGGGTGCTGCGGAGCGCGGCAGTAGGCATGCCCATACCCGCGGGCGGCTGCCCCGGCCCTTTCGACGGCGGAACCGGGGCCTTGACGGCGGGCCGCAGGGACCGCGCGGCCGCACCCTGCCCCTGCCGGGTCGCTTTGCCGGGCTTTCCCCTCTGCGCAGAGGGGCCGCCGGCCTGCGGGCTAGCGGTCTGCGGGCTCCCAGGCTGCGGGTTCCCCGACTGCGCTTTGCCGGGCTGCGGACTCTCGGGCTGCGCGTTTCCCGACTGCGCTTTCCCTGGCTGCGCTTTGCCGGTCTGGACCCGCCGGCCGGACGGCACGCTGATCAGCGGAATGGGCCCGGCGACCGGGTCCGGATTCGGTGCCGAATCCCGATTCGATCCGGGCTTGTGCCCACCCGGATCGGAGGTGTTCTCCAAGGACTAGCCTTTCGCCTGTTCCGGGCCCTGCCCGGGTTATTGCCTGGTGTAACTGCTGCTTAGTAGAACGGCTGCTGGTGGCGGCGCCAGTAAATCTGGCGTGCCACGCGTTCGCCGATGGTGTTCCAGATCCGGTAGCGGACCGGATCCACCACGAAGTCATAGCAGCCAACGAAATCCGTGACCGTCTTTGAGAAACTGGTCTTGAACAGGCCCAGCCCGTGGTGCGGGTGGCTCTTGTCCTTGAGCTGGCTGCTCGGCGGTGTGCCGCAGAAGTCGTACTCGACAATGCCGCACTCCTTCTTGAGCTCGGTGATCGCAGTCCACTGGACCAGATGCGAATCCCCGTACTGGGACCGCCGGGGCTTGGAGCCGCCGTCCTTGTAGGTGCCCTTGTTTCCGTAGGCAATCACGAAGGCGCCCACGGTGGGTTCGCCGTCCTCGAACGCGAAGTAGAAACGGCCCTGCCCGGCAGCCACGAAGTTGGACCAGAACCGGTGGTAGTACTCGTAGGAACGCAGCCGCGCCGCGGAACGGTCCTCAATGTGGGCCATCAGGCGGTACATGGTCCGCATGTTCTCTTCGGTCGGCTCGACGCGGCGGACATCCGCACCCTCGCGGATGGCCCGGCGGACGGCATTGCGGCCGCGGGAGGAGAGGTTCTTGAGCAGCTGTTCCTCGTCCGGCGTGGTGTCCAGCAGGGCCGTTGAGTCATTGGGCTGCAGGTTGAACGTCTTGATGAAGCCGGCGCCGGTGAACAGGGCCTGGACCTCTTCGCTGTCTACGATGTCCGGCTCGACCTTGATGGCGAAGACCTTGCGGCGGGTCTGCTTGATGAACCGGGTGAGCGCGTTCACCACCAGCGGCACGTCTTCGGGGGCGGCGACGTCGGGCCCCTTGATCAGGTACCAAAGGCTGCCGAGTGCCGGAACCTTCTTCTCGATCGCCAGCGTGTACGTCGTGTAGTCGGGTCCGGTGAAGGCCAGGTACACGGGATTCCAGCCGTGGTGGGACTTCACTTCCGCGAAGGATGCAGACTGGAGGACATTGCCGCCGCCGGGGTTGGCAAGCACGTGCTTGTCCCAGTTGGCGATCTCCTCGGCAGTGGCCAGGCGTGCACTAAAATCTCGCAAAATACCTCAACTAATGGTTTGTTCACTGCATCGTTCTCAGCGCGTCTCTTGCAACGCACCGGCCCGCCGTGGATACGGCCGTCGAACCGGGTCCCAGTCTATCCGTTGCAGCACCGCGGGACCGAACCCTCAGGCGGAAGCAGGAAGGAACCAGCGCACCCGCGGTTCCTCCTCAGCCAGGTCCCAGGCATGCTGGATGATCTGGCGGTCCTCCCCCGTGGTGCGGGTCTGTTCCTGCCGCAGGTATTCGCGCCAGGTCGGTACGTCATAGATCTCCCGGAACTGGTCCTGATCGGTGACCGAGTGCACCAGCTCCCAGTCGGTGGCGCCGGTGCGCATGCGGGTCAGCCGGACCCTGTGCATGGCGTTCACGAATTCGTCGTTCCGGTCCGGAGGCACCTCATAGGCAATCAGGACGGTCACCGGACCGGCGCCGGGTTGAGGTTCCCCGCCGGACGGAAGATGCAGTTCCGTGCCGGCTACGCTCCGGTCGAGGTGGCCGGTGCCGGGCAGCAGCGGAAGCACCAGGACGCTGGCACCCGAAAGCACCAGGACCCCGGCGGCGAAGGCCAGCGTCGGAGCATATCCGGCACCGGTGGCACCGGATCCCCAGAACACCGCCCCCACGGCCTGCGAACCGGCGGCGACCATCAGGTAGACGGACAGGCCGCGGGCACGCACCCATTCGGGCAGCGTCAGCTGCATCGCGGCGTTCAGGGTGGAGAAGGTGCAGATCCAGGCGAATCCGGCGGGCACCAGCAGCGCAGCAACTGCTCCCGGAGGCAGGTAACCGGACGCGAAGGCCCCGGCGGCGAAGACAACGGCACTGCCGCCCAGCAGGGCGTTGTCCGGCAGGACCGTCCTCAGCCGCGGCAGGAGCAGGACTCCCAGCACGGCACCGAGGCCCAGGGCTCCGAGCAGCAGCCCGTAACCTGCCGAGCCGAGGCGCAGATGTCCGTTGACGGCAACGGGCAGCAGGGCATAAACGGCGCTGGCCGGGAAGATGAACAACCCGGACCGCAGCAGGATACGCCGGACGCGCGGGGCGGCGCGGATGTAGCGGATGCCCGCGGCGAGCGCCTCCCCCACATGTTCCCGTTCCGCCGGATCCTGCCGGGGTGCCCGCCAGCTGTAGATGGCGACGGAGGTACCCACAAAGGACAGCGCGTTGAGGCCGAACACAAAGGCGGGACCGGCAACGGCCACAAGCAGGCCCGCCACGGCGGGACCCACGGCGCGGGCCGCATTCATCGCCACGCTCCCGAGGGCCGCGGCCGCCCGGATTTCGTCGCGGGAGACCAGCTCGGGCGTAATGGCCTGCCAGGCCGGTGAGCTGAGTGCCATGCCGCAGCCGATGAGGAATGTGTACAGCAGCAGCGAATCGGGGTTCAGCAGCCCCAGGGTGGCCACTACCGTCAGCACAGTGGCCGCACCCGCAGCGAAGATATTGGCACCGAGAATCAGCCGGCGGCGGTTGAACGCGTCCGCCAGCACCCCGGCGATGAGGCCGAGCATGAGCGACGGCGCCAGGTTCGCCGTCTGGACGAGGGAGACCAGGGCCGGGTTTTCGCTGCTCTCCACGAGGAACCACTGGGCTCCCACGGTCTGCATCCAGGAGCCGATGTTGGAGCCCAGCTGGGCAAGCCACAGGATCAGGAACATCCGCCGGCGCAGCGGCGCCCAGGGTGATTCCATCTGATTCCCTCCGTCAGGGGCTGGCCGGGAAACCTTTCCAGGCGCCGGCAAAACGCTCCCGGGCCGACTGGGCAGAGGCCTGTTCCAGGGCGTGCAGCCGTCCGTAGGTAAAGCCGTTCTCTCCGGCGGCCGACGCCGCTGCCCCCATGCGCCGCAGGTACGCCTGCGTCACCACGCTGTCCTGGTGCTCGCCGAGGATTTTCTGCACGTGCTCCGCGGCGTCCACCATTTCCTTCGCTTCCTTCGGCTGCACTGGCGCCCAGACTTCGGCCGCGTAGCGAAGCTGCTTCGCATTCTTGCGGGCATCATGCAGCGCTTCCGTGTGTTCCTCGCCTGCGAGTTTCCGTGCGGCACGGACCCGGCGGTGCAGCCGTTTCCGGTCCCGCCGGATGATGCGGGCGGCGGCTGGTCCCGCCGGTTCCTTGGCCGCTTCCGTCCAGGCCCGGCTGTCCACCAGTGCTTCCAACTCGTCCAACGCCCGAAAGTACCGCGGGGAAGACAGCGCTTCGAGGATGCGGCCGAAGGCCTGCCGGTAGTCATGGAGCAGCTCTTCATCCACGCGCGCGGCCACCGGCCCCATCACCAGGTCTTCGGGTTCGGCGGCAATCAGCTCCCGCAGCCGGTGCCGCATCACCTGCGCATCGCGGGCTTCCCCGAGCACCCGGGCAAGCCAGCGCAGCTCCGCCCGCAGGGAACGTCCCGGCTCCGGCTCCATGGTGCTGCGGTAGCTGGAGAGGGCCGAACGCAGCCGCCGGGTGGCCACCCTCATTTTGTGGATCCCGTCGGCATCCCCCCGGCGCACCCGCGGATCGTGGCGCAGCAGCTCTTCGAACTGGCCGCGCAGGTAGTGCAGCAGCAGCAGTGCCAACGGGCTTCCCACGTCCAGGGGATCGGCGTCTGCGCCGCCCGGACCACCACCGCTTACGGCAGAGTTGTCCGGGGTCGTACCCGCCGGACTCTCCCCCCGTTCCCCGCCGGCTTGCGCGTCCCCCGGTACGGCACCGGAGGTACGGAACATAGCTTCGGCGTCCCGGACCAGGACGGCATCGGTGGCCTCGATGATCCAGGCCCGGCGGTTTGTGCCGGACCTGCCCGCTCCGGTGTCGTGTGTGCTTTCGTCCCGGACGCGGGCGAGGACTGTAGCCGCACCGTCCAGCAGCTCGTACTCCAGATAACGGGTGGCCAGGGTCTGCACCGGCACCAGTTCACGGTCCCGGACCACCGCCCGGACGTCCTCCAGCAGTTCCGGAGGGATCCCGAGGGCGACCTCCCTGAGAACAGCTGTACCGGGCTCCAGTGCCGGTGCGCTGCGCTCCCAGCGGGGGCCGTCGTCGTCCGTGATCCGGGTCAGGCGGAACCCGCGCAGGCTCAGCGACCGGTCCGGGGTGTCATACCACACCTCGGTGCGGTGGCCTTCCCGTGGCTGTGCCACTTTCGCGATCCCCGCCAGCTCATGGAGCGGCGGCAGCACCTGTGCTTCGTCAACGGAGAAACGGCTTGCGGTACCTGTTCCGGCGGCCATGTGCGCCAGTATAGGACCGCAACGGCTGCTGCCGGGAGTCCCCGGGCCCCGTGCCTACCGAAGCCGGTGCGCGTCCCGGTAGCATCGCCGTAAAGGATCGGCACTGCAGCAGCGGAGGCCAGCGAATGAACTCGATGACATACGCCAAGCTCGGCAGGTCAGGGGCAACCGTTTCGGTCATTGGTCTGGGCTGCCTGGGGTTCGGCGACCCGGACCGGGGTGCGCACGGATGGACCCTCCGGGCGGATGAGGCCAAATCACTGCTGCGGCACGCCGTGGAGCTGGGTATCAACTTCTTCGACACCGCCAATGTGTATTCCGCCGGCCACAGCGAGGAAATCCTCGGAGCTGCCGTGGCGGAATACTGCCGGCGGGACGAGGTGGTGATCGCCAGCAAGGTCCACGGCGAAATGGGTCCGGGGCCCAATGGCTGGGGACTGTCCCGCAAGCACATCCTGTGGCAGGTGGAGCAGAGCCTGCGGCGGCTGGGGACTGACTACATCGACCTGTACCAGGTGCACCGCTGGGACGGCACCACGCCGCTGGAAGAGACGCTGGAGACCCTGGACCAGCTGGTCCGGGACGGCAAGGTCAGGTACCTCGGCGCGTCAAGCATGCACACGTGGCAGTTCGCCAAGGCCCTGTTCCTGCAGGAACAGCACGGCTGGGCGCAGTTCGTCACGATGCAGGACCACTACAACCTCCTCTACCGGGAAGAGGAAAGGGAGATGTACCCGTTCTGCGCGGACCGGGGCATCGGGACGCTGCCCTATTCACCGCTCGCCCGCGGACGCCTGGCCCGTCCCTGGGGCGCAAGGACGGCCCGGCAGGACTACGACGCGCAGGGCCATGAACTCTACCGGGGCAACGAAGACGTGGACCGCAGCATCATCGATGCGGTGGGAAACGTGGCCGAGGGGCTCGGCGCCACCCGCGCCCAGATTGCCCTCGCCTGGGTGCTGGCCAACCCGGTGGTCGCCGCCCCGCTGATCGGTGCCACGGCCGCTTCCCATCTCGATGAGAACGTCGCGGCCCTGGACATCCAGCTCACCGAAGAGGAATTCAATACGCTCGAGGAGTTCTACCGCCCCCGGCCCGTGGCCGGGTTCTGAACGGCTGTACCGCGCCACGCCCGCTGTTGCGCAGTTCCCGGCCGGCAGACCATGCTTGGGTTGTTATGGTTCCACAGCGGTTCCGTGCGCTGACTCCTGCCCGCATACAGAAAGTCGCTTAGATACCCATGCTGTCCCTGGTCTTGTGGCTTGTTCAACTCATACTGGCGTTGCTTTTTGCCGGAGTCGGTTTTATGAAAATTGTCCAGAACCATGCGCGCCTCACAGAGAACCTGCGCTGGCCCGAGGATTTCCCGGCGGGCACCGTGAAGCTGATCGGTGTCCTCGAAGTCCTGGGCGCCGTGGGACTGATCGTCCCGCAGGCCACCGGCATCCTGCCCGTACTGACTCCGCTGGCTGCGTCGGCGCTGACCGTGCTGATGGCCCTCGCCGTGCTGGTCCACGTACGGCGCGGCGAACGCAACCGGATTGCCCTGAACCTCATCCTGCTGGTGCTTTCCCTGGTGGTGGCGCTGGGACGGTTTGGCGTCTTCGGGTGAACGCCGCACCCAGACAAGACTCAGGCCCGCCGTCGCTCGGTGCCGCCGTCGCAGGTCTCTACGCGCTGCTGCCTTCGGAGTTCACGGCGGCCCGCAACGCCCTGGCCGCCGAGGCCGGGAAGGCCGGCGACAAGGAGCTGGCCAAGCGGATCAAGGCACTCCCGAAGCCTTCGACGGCGGCGTGGCTCGTTAATCTGCTGGCGGACCGGCGGCGGGAAGACCTGGACCAGGTGCTGGAGCTGGGGGCTGCGCTGCGCGAGGCCCAGGAGGACCTCGATCAGAAACAGCTGCGCCGGCTGAGCACCGAACGCCAGCGGCTGCTGCGGGCGATTGTCCGGGAAGCCCGGGACCTGGCCGCCGAGCTGGACCATCCGGTGAGTGAATCGCTGGCGGCCGAGGCCGAACAGACCCTCTGGGCCGCGATGACCGATCCCTCGGCGGCGGATGCCGTTGCCAGCGGCCAGCTGCTCCGTTCCCTCGCGGCGAGCGGGTGGGAAGAGGTGGATCTGGACGGTGCAGTGGCCGACCCGGAGTCGGTACCGCACGGCGCCGGAAGCGGGGCGGGTTCCCGCCCGGCGTCCGGCGGGGCCCGGGCGCCGAAGGACAAAAGCGGGACAGCGGACACTGCCGCGGCACGACGGCGGCAGGCCGAGGCCCGCCGGGCGGTCCGGAAGGCGCAGGCCGAGCTGGAGGAAGCGTCCGACGGCGAGCAGCAGGCACAGGAAGCGCTCGACGCCGCCCAGCGGGACGTGGACGAATCCGCCGGCCGCCGGGACGAGCTCACGGATGAGATCGACGAGCTGCGGGAGCGGATCCGGCAGCTGGAGCGGGAGGTCGCCGCCGTGGACCGGCGCTCCGGGAAGCTGGAACGAGAGCGGGACAACGCCCGGCGCATCGCCCGTTCCGCACGACGGACGGCGGAGAAGGCCCGGCAGAAGCTCGCGGACGCCCAGGATGCGGCAGACGGCGGGACCTAGGGCAGGCAGGTCTTAGGGCCGGCGACCTAGGGCCGTGCAGCCGCTTCGGTACCGGCTGCGGACAGCTGCTGCAGCATGGAGAACCGGCTGCGGATCCGCGCCAGATCCGTGGGGTGCGCGACCCCGGGGAACACGCCGTCGTAATCCGGCAGCCCGATAATGTCCAGGCGGCACCCGGCGTCGTACAGCACGTCCACGACGTTGCCGAAGCGCTGCCAGCCGTAGGGATTGGACCCGGCGGTCGGGGGCACGCCGCTGATCACCCAGTGCCGGTGCGCCTGCGCCAGGTGCAGGTAGTCCGAGGTGGCCGACTCCGCGTGGCACAGATCCTCGAAGTCGAACCACAGCTGTGCGCCGTCCGCCCGCAGCGCCCGCAGCGTTCGGGTCCCCGGGGTCAGCGGAACCGCTTCTTCCGGACGGGGTGGAAGGAGCCCGGCGGAGGCCAGCAGCCCGGCGTCGTTGCTGCGCAGGTGGTGCCCGGCGGCGAAACCTGCGGCGTGGCGGGGCCGGGCCACGGTGCGGTAGTCCACCTCCCCGTCCAGTTCCCTCACCTGCAGGTGCCCGGTGATCAGGGCAATCCCGGGTTCGAACAGATGGTGGAACATTTCATCCGGGAGCAGCTCCTGAGGCGCGTAGTTGGACGTGGCCACCAGGACAATCCCGCGGTCCAGCACGGTGCGGAGCAGGCGGGTGATGAACGCTGCGTCGGCCGGATCGTTGACGTGGAATTCGTCAAAGCACAGCAGGCGGACCGAGCCCAGCATCCGGTCGAGGGCTGCGGCGAAGGCGGAATCCTGCCGGTAGCCGGGGTTGCCGTAGCCGGCGAAGACCAGCGCGTGCAGTTCCCGGAAGAAGTCGTGGAAATGGAGCCGGCGCTTGTCCGGGATGTCCACGGAATCGAACAGCGTATCCAGCAGCCAGGTCTTGCCGCGCCCCGGCGGCCCCCACAGGTAGACGGAGGAACAGTCCGGCGCAGGCTCCGGCGAACGGGCCGCCTCGGCCGCCCGGGCCAGCGCCGGCAGGACGGCGAGCTGGGCAGCATCCAGGACTAGACCCTGTCCGCCGGCTGCGAGGAGGAATTCGTCGGCGGCGTCTGTTGCCTGGGCTGCGGTCATCCTTCCGTTCTACCCAACCGGACAGCGCAGACCAAACCCGTCAAATAGGGTAAGGAAATTCGCGCTAATTATTCCTGTGAGGCGGTGGTACGTTCGAACCCAGGCACGGAACGAAGGACCACCTTTTTGGAGGAACCATGACCGATCATGTTGCCCATGTGCAGGACTGCACGGTGTCCAGCTGCGACTTCAACCATGAGGGCTGCACCGCCTATGCCATCACGGTCGGCGGCACGCCGGAGCATGCCAGCTGCGCCACCTTCATCGACACATCTGCCACCGGCGGCCTGCCGAAAGTCCTCGCCCAGGTGGGGGCCTGCCAGCGCAACGAGTGCCGGTTCAACAACCACCTCATGTGCGACGCCCATGACGTGCGGGTGGGACCCGGTGCGGAACTGGCTGACTGCCTCACGTACCAGCCCCGCTGACCGGTGGCCTCAGTCCTTCTGGCCTGGAATGTTGACCTGCCGGATCCCTGGCCGGGCGGCTACGGCCCGGCCCTGAGCGTCGTCGACGACGGCGGAACCGTCCGTCGGTGTGTCCCGCTGTCCGGCCCGCGCCCGGCTGCCGGAACCGAAGTGTGGCTGGTGCTGCGCGGCAGCAGCGGGCGGGGGCCGCGGGGGCTGGCGGGACACGGCGTCGTCGTTTCTTCGGGAAGCGGGCACGACGCCGACACCGTCGCCGTCAATTTCGACCGGCTGCTTCCCCTGGGCGAACAGGTGCCGGAGTCCCTCCTCGAGGAACATCTGCCGGACCTGCCCCGGAGCGGGGACGCGGTCTCCGTTCCGGCCGCCTCGGTTCCCGCACTGCGGCGGCTGTGGTCCGGATTCCTCGGCGCCGGACCGGATCCGGTCCGTCCGGTTCCGGGCACGCTTGCTGCCGCGGCGCTGGGCCTGCAGCAGGTCAATAACTATGAGCACGACGCCGAGGCCCGGAGGCTCTGCCTGGCTTTCCACGGCATCTGCTGCGCGGCCTGCGGGCTGGTCCCCGCCCAGCGGTACGGCCCGGGGACCGACGCGCTGCTGCAGGTGCATCATCTGGTGCCCGGCACGGACCTGCCGGTCGACTACGTGCTGGATCCGGTGTCCGACCTGGTGCCGCTGTGTCCCACCTGCCACGCGGTGGCACACACCCGGGTTCCGGTCCCCTACTCCCCCGCGGAGGTACGCGGCCTGCTTGCCTCGGCCCCGGATGCAGCAGGGCGGGAGGGGCCTGCCGGATGGGGGGCCGCCGTCGTCGTCGGGTCCATGGTGAGCCCGGAGCAGCAGCAGGCGCTGGAAGACGCCGCCCGGCTGCGCGGACTTCGCTAGACTCGGAACTCCATGAGCATTCCAGCGAGCACTTCCAAATCCGTCCGGGTGGACGCCTGGCTGTGGGCTGTCCGCGCCTATAAAACCCGGTCCGCTGCTACCGCTGCCTGCCGCGCCGGCCATGTCCGCCTGAACGGCAACCCGGCCAAGGCGGCGCAGCCGGTACAGCCCGGGGACACCGTCCGGATCCGGCAGCCCGGCTTCGAACGGATCCTCGAGGTCCGGCAGCTGATCAATAAGCGGGTAGGTGCCGAGGCGGCGTCGCACTGCTTCACGGACTCCACGCCCGCGCGCCCGGCGGCTCCGGCACTGGGTATTCCGGTAAGGGACCGGGGTGCCGGCCGTCCCACGAAGAAGGACCGCCGCGAGCTGGACCGGCTGCGCGGAAGCTAGCCCGCCGCCTCCGACCGTTGTTAGCGGACGGCCGGCTCGGGCAGGCTGGTTCCCGTTTCCACATACCGCTGGTGGAAGGACAGGGACTCGTCCAGCAGGTGCGGGGTGTGCTTGCCCAGGCTGTCCCGGCTGGCGCGGTCGAAGTAATCCTGCAGCAGCGGCTGGAAGTCCGGGTGGGCGCACTTTTCGATGATGGCGCGGGCGCGCTGCTTGGGTGAGAGTCCCCGCAGATCGGCCAGGCCCCGCTCGGTGATGATGAGCATGGTGTCATGTTCGGTGTGGTCCACATGGGCGGCCATGGGGACGATACCGGAGATTTTGCCGCCCTTGGCGGTGCTCGGGGACATAAAAGCGGAGAGGAAGCCGTTGCGGGCGAAATCGCCCGAGCCGCCGATGCCGTTCATCATGGCCGTGCCGGCCACATGGGTGGAGTTCACATTGCCGTAGATATCCGCTTCGATCATGCCGTTCATGGCGATGCAGCCCAGCCGGCGGATCAGTTCCGGGTGGTTGGAGATTTCCTGGGTCCGCAGGATGATGCGTTTGCGGTAGAAGTCGATGTTGGAGTTGAATTCCTCGATGCCTGCCGGGCTGAGCGAGAAGGACGTGGCGGAAGCCACCCGGATCACGCCGTCGCGGATCAGGTGCAGCATCCCGTCCTGGATCACCTCGGTGTACGCGGTCAGTCCGGTGTACCCGGCGGTGGAGAGCCCGGCGAGGACGGCGTTGGCAATATTGCCGACCCCGGACTGCAGGGGAAGGAGCTTGTCGGTCAGCCGTCCGGCCCTGATTTCAGAGTCGAAGAAGTCCAGCAGGTGCCCGGCAATCTGCTGGGAGGTTTCATCCGGGGCTGCGAACGGCGTCATCCGGTCCGGGGCGTCGGTTTCAACCACGGCAATGACCTTTTCCGGGTCCAGGCGCAGGTAGGGCTCGCCGATGCGGTCATCCGGATTCACCAGCATGATGGGTTTGCGGTGCGGGGGCAGCGCGGTGCCGTAGTAGACGTCGTGCATGCCGTCCATGGCTTCGGGCTGCTGGCGGTTCACCTCGATGATGACCTTATCCGCCTGCTCCAGCCAGGTCTTGTTGTTGCCCACCGATGAGGACGGAATGAGGCTGCCGTCCTCATTGATGCCAACCACCTCGATCACGGCCAGGTCAACGTGCCCGTAGAACCCGAACCAGGTGTACTGGGCCACGTGCCCCAGGTGGATGTCGATGTACTCGAGTTCGCCGTCGTTGATCCGCTTCCGCAGCGTGGGATCGGACTGGTAGGGCAGGCGCAGTTCCATCCCGCCGGCTTTGGCCAGCACGCCGTCGAGCTCCGGAGCCGTGGAGGCTCCGGTAAGTACCTTGATCTGGAATTCTTCGCCCTTGGCATGTGCCGCTTCCATCTGGGCGGCGAGCGCTTGCGGAACGGCCTTGGGGTAGCCGGCTCCGGTAAAGCCGCTCATGGCCACCGTCATTCCCGGTCGAATCAGGGCCGCTGCCTGCTCGGCGGTCATAACGAGTTTCTGGAGTCCGGGATGGGAAATGCGACGGTGCATGGTGGAGCCTTTCGAAGAACGAGATCAAACTCACCCTATCGCCCTGTGAGCCGTGCCTCATAGCCGGGTGTCCGGGCACACGGATTTTGATCGTGCCTAAGATGGTGCCCGGTGCGCCGCCGGCCGTGCCCGGCGGGATACCCCTCGGGAGGAAGCCTGCCATGTCGAAACCCGTCACACCCGCCCAGGTGTAGGCCATGCCGGACCGCCCGCAGCGTATTGCCACCACCGCTGCCACCGGCAGGGGCGGCGCGGAAAAGCGTCCTGCCGCCCTGCTGCTGCTGGCAACCATTCTGGCGGTGCTCTGGGCCAATGCACCGTTTGCCGCCTCCTACGAGGAGTTCTGGGAATCCACCGTCGAGGTGCGTGCAGGCAGCATGGACCTGGAGCTGACGGCCCGGGAGCTGGTCAACGACGCACTCATGGCCGTGTTCTTCTTCGTTGTGGGACTTGAGGTGCGGCGGGAGTTTGCCCTCGGGGAGTTGACCAACCGGTCCCGGGCGGTGATTCCGGTGGTCGCCGCGGCTGCGGGGATTGCCGTGCCCGCCGTGGTCTTCCTGCTGTTCACTGCCGGTACGGAGGATGCAGGTGCGTGGGGCGTGGTCATCTCCACCGACACCGCGTTCCTGCTGGGTGCGCTGGCCGTCGCAGGACCTCGGGTTCCCGGCAGGCTGCGGATCTTCCTGCTGACCCTCGCGGTGGTCGACGACGTTGCCGCGCTCAGCATCATTGCCCTGGTCTATACCGACCATCTGGAACCCGTGCCGTTGCTGCTGGCCTTCGCCGGGCTGGCTGCCGTTGCACTGACCCGGTACCTGCCGTACGGGCGCGGCGCCGTGTACGCGGTGCTGGCGGTACTGGTCTGGCTGACCTTCTACGCCTCGGGCGTCCATCCGACCCTGGCCGGCGTCGGCATTGCCCTGTTGGTCCCCGTGTTTCCGCCCGCCCGGAGAGACGTGGAGCATGCGTTGGAGCAGACCCGTGTCTTCCGTCAGTCCCCCAGTTCCCGGTACGCCCGGGCGGCGGTGCACAGCGTGCGCGAGTCCATTTCCATCAATGACCGGCTGCACAGCGCCTACACCCCGTACGTGGATTACCTGATTCTGCCGGTATTCGCGCTGGCCAATGCCGGGGTGAAACTGGACGGAACCACGCTGGACCGCGCCCTCCACTCCTCGCTTGCCTGGGGCATTGTCTGCGGTCTGGTGCTGGGAAAGTTCACCGGGATTTTCGGTGCCGCAGCAGTGCTCCACCGGCTGCGGATCGGCGAGTTCGGTCCCGGACTGACCATGGGCCGCATTGCAGGCGGAGCTGCCCTGTCCGGCATCGGCTTCACCATCTCCCTGTTCATCATCGGCCTCGCCATCGAAGACCCCGAGGTGCAGAACGAAGCACGGGTGGCGGTCCTGGCCGCGTCGCTGCTGGCGTTCGTTGCAGGAACCATCATCTTCCGAATCGTGGAGCGGCGCCGCCCTGCCGTTCCCGCGGGGGAAGTCCTGGCCCGGCCCGTGGACCCGGCCCGCGACCATATTGTGGGACCCGCCGACGCCCCGTTGACCCTCGTGGAATACGGGGACTATGAGTGCCCGTTCTGCAGCCGGGCCACGGGAACCATCCTCGAAGTGCGCGAGCATTTCGGCTCCGAGCTGCGCTATGTCTGGCGCCATCTGCCGTTGTCCCGGGTCCATCCCCATGCCGTGGCGGCTGCAGAGGCGGCAGAGGCCGCGGACCGGCAGGGGCGCTTCCGGGACTACAGTGCGCACCTTTTCGAGAACCAGGACAATCTGCTCCCCGAAGACCTATTGGCAGCGGCCGAAAGCCTGGGCCTGGACATGGAGAGGTTCGAGGCGGACCTGCGCTCGGCAGAGGTCAGCAACCGCGTGCTGGACGATGCGCTGGACGCCGAGTCCATGGACCTGCACGGAACGCCCACCTTCTTCATTGGGCACCGCAGACACCACGGACCCTATGACACTGCGACCCTGATCCGTGCGTTGGAGGCGTCACGGAACGCGGGACGGTAGGGGCTGCCGGGTACGCTCGGGCGATGAGTACAAACACTTTGGTCACCGGCGCAGGCCGGGGCATCGGAGCAGCAATCGCAGCGGCCCTCGCGGAAGCCGGCCACACGGTGGCCGTACACGCCGGGCATGACGCCGAGGCCGCCCGGCGGGTGGCCGAGGCGCTGCCCGGGACCGGGCACGCCGTCGTCGTCGGGGATCTGGCAATACCGGCCGAGTGCGAGCGGGTCTTCGCCGAGGCCGTGGATCAGCTGGGCGGGCTGGATGTCCTGGTGAACAACGCGGGAATCTTCCGGGCCCAGTCGGCGACGTCCGGGTCCTTCGCCGAGTGGCAGGACGCGTGGCGGCAGACTCTGGACCTCAACCTCATGGCGCCGGCGAACCTCTGCCGGCTCATGGCCGAACATCTCCTCCAGCGTCCCGAGGGGCCCGCAGGCGGCCGGATGGTGAACGTGGGATCACGCGGCGCCTACCGCGGTGAACCGGACAACCCCGCCTACGGTGCGAGCAAGGCCGGGCTGCACTCACTTACCCAGTCCCTCGCCGTCGCGCTGGCGCCGCACGGGATCTTCTCCGCCGCCGTTGCTCCCGGGTTCGTGGACACAAGAATGGGACGCCCCGCACTGGAGGGTGCCAGCGGCGTCGCCATCCGGGCGCAGAGTCCGTTCAACCGGGTCGCGGAACCCGAGGAAGTCGCGGCAACCGTGGCGTGGCTCGCCACGGCCGCCCCGGAGTGGGTCAGCGGTACGGTGATCGACGTCAACGGCGCCTCGCACCTGCGCTGACCCACCCGGGACAGCGCCGGCCGCTCGATCCAGGTCAGGCCCGGCGCCACAGCGCTCAAGCAGAGTGCCGGGCCGGTCGCTAGTCCCTACGAAGCTGTCACCGGGCGTTTTGCCGCCTCGAGTTCGTCATCCACGAACCGCGGAGCGGCTGCGCGGATGCCGGCCCCGACCATCACGACGGCGGAGGCAATCAGGAGCGCCAGCGGCAGGGTCCAGCTGCCGGAGACATCGTGCAGCGTGCCGATGGCGAACGGTCCCATGGCGGCCAGCAAATAGCCGACGGGCTGGATGAAACCCGAGAGCTGCGCGGTCACCCGCGGTTCACGGGAACGGGCGGTAATCAGGGCCAGCGCGGTGGGGAAGGCGAACCCGCCCACGCCCAGGAACACTGCCCAAAGCCAGGGCAGTGTGTCCGCGGCCAGCAGCAGCCCGCTGTAGCCGGCCGCCATGCAGGTGCCGAGGCCAACAATGTAGGTCCGCAGCCGCGGCGAACGGGCTACCAGCACGGGCATGATCAGCCCGCCCGGGATGCCGAGTCCGGCAATGATCGCGGCCATCACGCCGGCGGTGGCCTGCTCCAGCCCGGCGTCGCGGTAGATCTGCGCGGCCCAGCCGAACTGGACGTAGGCGTGCATGGACTGCACGCCGAAGAAGAGGCTCAGGGCGACGGCGGTGCGGGAGGAACGCATGCGTGTCCTGGTGCGTGTTCCGCCGGCAGCAGCTACCGGGTCCCGCCCGGTGCGCAGAGCCAGGACCGCCCAGAAGATGAAGGCCGCCAGTGCCACGGCACCCCACAGTCCCAGACTGAGCCGCCAGCCCTCCGGGCCCGTTCCGGCCAGGAGGCCGCCGAACAGCAGCGGCAACGTGGCGCCCAGGGCGAGGGTGGTGCCATAGACCGAGTTCAGGACGGGCAGGTGCCGGCCGCCGTGGCGCTTGATGAACGCCGGGACGAGGATGTTGCCTACTGCCATGCCGGCGAAGGCCAGGACGGTCAGCACCAGGAACAGCGCGGCGGAATCCACGAACGAACGGACCAGCAGTCCGGCGGCCGCCGCAGCGAGGGCCAGGGCAATAGACCCGTTGATTCCGGTTTTGCGGGAGAGCGCGACGGCGAGCGCTCCCACGGCCGCGAAGGCCAGGCCCGGCAGGGCGGTCAGCACCCCGGCAGCCGTGGCGTCCAGACCCAGTCCGGCCTGCAGCTCCGCCAGGACCGGTCCTACAGACGAGGCCCCGGGGCGCAGGTTCAGGGCGACCAGAACCACGGCGCTGCCGACCAGCCAGAAGGGCAGAGGGTGCCCGCGCCCGGTCATTGTTTCCCGTGGTTTCCTGGTCTCGCTCACCCGAGCCTTTTTATCACGGGCTTGCCTCATAAAACCTATGTGTCAGGCGGAGGAAGCGGCGGCGGGACTGAAGCCGGCGACGAACGCGGTCGCGGTGTCCGGTGCAATCTCGGTCATCCCGGCGTCGACAATCAACGGCCCGGCGCCGGGACGCGCTGCGAGCTCAGCGAACTGCCCGCCCGTGGTGAAGCGCACGCCCGCAGGTTCACCGGCTTCCTGCCAGGCGTGCCGGGCGGCCGGGTCCAGCTGCAGGTACCAGGACAGCAGCGCATGGGCGGCCTGCGCGGAGGCTTTGCCGGTGGACATGTCCAGGTCTGCGTTCAGGACAATCTCCGGGGCGTTCTCCGGCCAGGCGGCAGGCTCCTCGTCCGGCAGCTGGGTGCCCGAGACCTGCAGCTTGGCGAGGTTCTTGGGCATCTGCTCGTAGGTGACCGGTTCGAAAGCGATGGCCTGTGCACGGCCTACCGTGACCGATCCCGACGGCGCTTCGCCGGCCAGCCGCTCGAAGGTGCTGGGATTTGCCCGGCGGACGGTTTTCGTGAACCGGCCGTACAGCCAGTTTTCCCACGCTTCGCTGTCCTCGGTGGCCGTGTAGGCCCGGACACTGGCGACGGCGGCGGCGGCCACGGCGTCCCGGTGCGCGGCGGGATCTGTTTTATCCACGAGCAGGACGATGGGCTGGACTTTGTCGAACGGCTGCATGCTTCCAGTTTTCCACGTTCACAGCCGTGGGTTTTCCGGCCCGGCGGGGCCGCGGCGACCTGTGCGGCTCGAAACCTACAGCTGGATGGCCGCGGCCATCTCGTTGACGAAATCCTCGGTCTCGGCGGCATTCCGGAAGCCGTAGGACACTTCCCGCACTGCGTCCTGCCGGGAGCGGGGCACGGCGTGGTACTTGACGGCGGCGAAATTGCCCGGTTCGGTAACGGGGCCCACCAGCGGACGGCCATGCATCCGGGCGAACTGCCGCAGGGTCGGATCGATCCGCCACTGATCCGTCTCCACCCAGAAGTGGTCCCCCATGCCCGAACTGCCGCTGGCCACCCGCACATCCTCCAGCCCGGCGGCTGCCATCAGCCAGGCGAGGGTGAAGGATGTCGGAGCTCCCAGCCCTGACCCGTAGGGAATATGGGTCTCCGCCACGGCTGCTGCCTGTTCTGCGAGGTCGGTGGCTTCCTTGAGGCTGAGTGTCTGCATACTTCTATGGTCTCAGCCGTCGGGCACAAAGCCCGCCGCCGTTCCGCCGGACGGGGTACGTGGCCTTCCGCACAGCCTCGAATCAGGCGGCTGCCTCCGTGCCTGGCCGGCGCATCCGGTCGGTTGCACGCCGGACCAATGGATCGCCTTCAGCGTTCTGCAGCAGGCGGTCAAAGTCCATCAGCCCCACGTCCCCGCATTTGAAGGACAGCCTGGCTTCCGGCCTGCTGCCGGCCGCGGTGGGCTTCCGCCGTCCGGTGAGCGCGATGCGAAGCTGCCCGCCGCCGTCGTCGTTGACCTGCAGCTGCCGTTTCGCGGCCAGTTCCCGGACGCCTTTCGCGTCCACTGCAGGGGCGTTGTAGAAATACTCGCGGACCACGCGGGTGAGTGATTCCGCGTCCGCACGGTCCTGCCGGGGCCAGCGGACCAGCTTGTCCGCGGCTGCCTGGACAGGATGAACAAGGAAACCGATCCCGATAAGCAGGGTCAGCAGATCACCGCCGCCCAGAACAAGGAACAGCATCGCCGCAATGCCCAGGCCCACAATGGTGCGGACGGAGTAGGGATGCCGGGGGTGAAGCGGAACGGTAACCAGAACCGGTTGGACCTGCGCCGCCATCAGGACCAGCCTCCCTTCAGGCCTGCCAGTGCCTCTGCCTCGCGTGCCAGCCGCGCCGCATCGCGCAGCTCGCTGTCGTAGCGGCTTCGGCTCCGGATCAACGGGTCCTCTTCGGCGGCCGCTTCGAGGGAGCGCAGCCGGCTTCGGTGGTTCTCCGCCGTCTGCGCCAGTTTCAACTGCGCCTTGGAACTTGTCAGTTTTTGCATCAATTCCTCCACACGGGATTCCTTCGCACGGACAACCTCAAAATGGTGGTGCGCCGTGGCTTCGATGCGTACCGCCAGCTCATACATGCGGCGCGCAGTTTCGGCGAGGGTGACGGCCTGCCCTCCGGCCAGGCGCTCCTCGGCAATAACGGCCTCCAGCGCTTTCAACCGGGCTTCGTAGGAGCGCATCACCATGCTGTAGTGCCGCATCACTTCCCAGGCGGCGCGGACCTGGTTCCGCAGCACCTCCCGGCGCCCGGCCGTGGCTACAATCGCGGTGTCGAGCCGGGCACAGGTCTGGCTGTAGCTGTCCACCGGCTCGGAAGCTCCGAACTGCGCCTGCGCTATTCTGCGGACCCGCCTGAGATTTTCGCCCACAGCTGCCTCTCTACGGTCGGTCGCTGGACCAGGAAAGAGCGCCCCGTCGGATGCGGCGCCTCAACGGCTCCTGACGGCGGCAACGGTGATCCGGTTCCATTAACCCTGCCCGTGCCCTGCCCGCCCGGTCAATGGAAGACGCCGGATTGCGGGCCCTGTGCGAGACTGCGGGCATGGAAATCCGGCCCGCCGCCTTGCTCAACGGTTCCTTCCACGTGCGACGGGCGGAGCCCGACGACGTCGCCCCGATTGTGGCTCTGCTCCAGGCCGACGCCCCGGACTCCAGTGAGACTCCGGCAGACGGCCAGGCCCTGGAACCGTATCAGCGGGCCTTTGACGCCATTGCCGCGGATCCGGCCAACTTCCTGGCTGCGGTTGAGGATGCGACCGGACAGATTGCCGGGACACTGCAACTGACACTGATTCCCTGCCTGGCCGTAGGCGGAGCAACCCGGCTGCAGATAGAGGCCGTCCATGTGCGGGCCGATCTCAGGTCCAACGGACTCGGCACCGCCATGATGGACTGGGCAGCGGCCGAGGGGCGGCGGAACGGTGCGGAGCTGGTCCAGCTCACCTCCAACGCGAAGCGGGACTCTGCCCACCGCTTCTATCAGCGGCTGGGCTTTGAGGCCTCCCACATCGGGTTCAAGCGCTACTACCCGCCGTTGCCGTAGCGGGCGGTATCTCCGCCGGCCCACGCATCGCCGACGTCCGGCTAGTCGATATAGCGGAGCCCGGCAGCTTCCAGTGGCCCCCGCATCGAGTACATGTCCAGTCCGAGTTCTCCCTCGGCGAGGCGTTTCCGTTTGGCCGCCTCATTGTCTTCCCGTTTCTTCGAGGCGGCGGCAACGTCGGCGGCGCGGGCGGCAGGAACGACGACGACGCCGTCCACATCCGCCACTACCACGTCCCCGGGGTTCACCAGGGCGTTGGCGCACACGATGGGAACATTCACCGATCCCAGGGTCGCCTTGACCGTCCCCTTGGAGTTGATGGCCCGCGAGAACACGGGGAAGTCCATTTCCTGCAGGGCGGCTGCGTCCCGGCAGCCGCCGTCGATCACCAGACCCACACCGCCGCGGGCACGCACCGAGGTGGCCAGCAGCTCGCCGAAGAAGCCGTCTTCGCTTTCCGTGGTGCAGGCTGCCACCAGCACGTCGCCGGGCTGGAGCTGTTCAACGGCCACGTGCAGCATCCAGTTGTCCCCCGGCTGCAGCAGCACGGTCACGGCCGGGCCGCAGAGACTGGCACCCGGGTAGACGGGGCGCATGTAGGGCCGCATCAGCCCCAGCCTGCCCAGAGCCTCGTGCACGGTGCTGGTTCCATACGGAGCCAGGGCATCGACGTCGGCCTGCGGGGCACGGGTGATGCTGCGGTGGACCACTCCAAGTTCATGCATGGGTGCTGCTCCTTTGGGGTTCGCGGCCCTGCCTCGTCAGCAGCGCATCGAGGCGCGGATAGACGGCACGGGCATTGTTTTCGCGGATGTCCTCGAGTTCTTCGCCGGTGAGCCCGGCGTTGGCCAGGTAGCGTCCGGTGTCGTCGAAGTTGAAGCCCGTGGCGGGGTCGGCGTCGCGCACCGCACCGATCATCTCGGAGGCGAACAGGATATTGCGGGTGGGCATCACCTCCAGCAGCAGGTCAATGCCGGGCTGATGGTAGACGCAGGTGTCGAAGAAGACGTTGTTGAGCAGGTGTTCCTCCAACGGCGGCTTCTTCAGGGCCATGGCCAGCCCGCGGAACCGCCCCCAGTGGTACGGCGCGGCTCCTCCGCCGTGCGGAATGACAAATTTCAGCTCCGGGAAGTCCTTAAACAGGTCACCCTGGATCAGCTGCATCACCGCCGTGGTGTCCGCGTTGAGGTAGTGGGCGCCCGTGGTGTGGAAGGCGGGGTTCACGCTGGTGCTCACATGGATCATCGCGGGCAGCCCGTACTCGACCATCTTTTCGTACATCGGGTACCAGGAGCGGTCCGTCAGCGGCGGGGAGGTCCAGTAGCCGCCCGAGGGGTCCGGGTTGAGGTTCAACGCCACGGCACCGTACTCGTTGACGCAGCGTTCCAGTTCCGGGATGCAGGTTGCCGGGTCCACGCCGGGTGACTGCGGCAGCATGGCCGCCGGAACAAAGCGCTCCGGGAAGAGCTCACTGACCCGGAAGCACAGCTCATTGCAGATAGCCGCCCAGGCGGCGGAGGTGGAGAAGTCCCCCACATGGTGCGCCATGAAGGAGGCCCGGGGCGAGAAAACAGTCAGGTCAATGCCGCGCTCATCCATCAGGCGCAGCTGGTTCGCGGAGATGCTTTCCCGCAGTTCGTCATCGCTGATGATCAGGTCCGCCGGGTCCGGGGCAGCTGAGCCGGGCTCCGCGAGCGCCGCGGTCTGCCGGTCGCGCCAGGCGCCCAGGGCCGGCGGAGCGGTGGTGTAGTGGCCGTGGCAGTCAATGATCATCGGGCATTCTCCTCTGCTGCTGCTGCCCCGGTGCTCCGGAGACTGCGCGGAACGAAAACTTCGCCGGCCATGATCAGCCGGGCCGTGCGCAGCAGTGCGGATTTGGTGACGTGCTGCGGGTCCTGCGGGTCCAGCCCGAGTTCCACGGTGAATTCCCCGGAGGGATGCTCCACCGACACCGTCACGTCCCCGCCGCGGCCGGCATCCGTCACCGTGCTGACGTCCCGTGCCACGGTGCCGTCAATGACGCAGGCGGTGGCAGCGGTGACAGCGGCCAGTACTCCGATGGACTCGTGGCAGACGTGCGGGATGAAGCTGCGGGTGGTGATGGTGCCTCCGTGTGCCGGCGGGGCTATGAGCGTCATCTTGGGGTAGTTCTTGGCGGTGACGTCGCCCAGGCCCATCAGGTGCCCGCACTGGAGCCGCAGTGCCTCCAGGCTCTGCTTCAGCTCGGCGTCACGGTTCAGGTCAGCGGCGGATTCGTAGCCCGTGCGGCCCAGGTCCCCGGCCCGGATCATCACCAGCGGCTGGCCGTTGTCGATGCACGTCACGCGGACCAACCTCACGCCGTCGAGCTCCACCGTGTCGCTGGGGCTGCCGGTGGGCAGCAGCGACTCACACACGGAACCGGCCGTGTCCAGGAAGTTGATGGTGACGGCCGCCGCGGTTCCGGGAACGCCGTCGATCCCCGCATCTCCGGCGTACTCGACAACCCTGCCGTCGTCCCCGGCCGGCGTCGGAATGCTGATGTCAGCGACCATGCCCGTGTTCAGCGTCAGGACCCGGGCAGTGGTGGTGTCGCCGTCGGGAACGAGCAACCCGGCCTCCACCGCGAACGGTACGACGGCGGCAAGCATGTTTCCGCAGTTGGCGGTGGTGTCCACGGTGTCGCCGGCGGGCTGCAGCTGCGCAAACTGGAATTCGAGGTCCACACCGTCCCGGCTGCTGACGTCCACTATCCCCACCTTGCTGGTGAGCGGATTGCCGCCGCCGAGCCCGTCGATCTGCAGCGGGTGCGGGGAGCCGAGGGCGGCAAGCAGGACCGCGTCCCGGCGTTCGATGTCCCTGCCGGCCGGCAGGTCTGCCCGGCGGAAGAACGGCCCGCGGGAGGTTCCTCCGCGCATAAACCAGCAGGGAATGCCGAGCTGGCTGCCGCGCAGGGAACCGGAGGGAACCGAGGGGGACGCTGCTGTGGTCTGCACCACCAGAATGTACCTCGTCAACTATATTGTTGACAATAACGGCGACAAAGGCCGAGGCGGCGGATTCCGCGCTCTCCGCCCACCGCGGGAGGTCAGCCTCTCCCGGCGGTGCTTGCCCTATGCGCTAGATTCGATGCATGACTACGGGGATATATGTTTTGGGCAGTCCACTGCCGGCCGGTTGCGGCCTGCCTCATCTGGGGGCGGCAGACCATGTCTGAGGAGCTCGGCGGCCTGATTCCCCTGTTGCTTGTCCTCATCCTCCTGCCGGGCGTCTGCGTTGCAGTTACACGCCAGGCAGCTGAAGGGCTTATCGGGGCAAATGCTTCCATGGGGATCCGCACCCGCCACACAAAGGCGTCCGATGCGGCGTGGATTGCCGGACACAGGGCAGCCTTGCCTGTGGTGAAGAAAATGTGGCCTGTTGCTGGTCTCGGACTGTTGGCGGCGGTGGCCGCACAGGTGCTGGCCGGCGGCCCGACGGGTATCGGTATTACCTTCCTGACCCTGGTCTTCCTGATGGTGATCCTCTTCCGGGCTGCCGCAGCCGCCAACCGCGCCGCGCGCTCCGTCGACGGGGACTAGATGTACTGAGGGGGTTCACCTCCCTCGCACAGCCGCAGGGCTTCCCAGCCGGTGGGACTGGAGGGGCGCATGTGATCCCACGGGCACCATCAGCCCCACCCGGTGGGACCCTGTGCTGTCGAGACCGGGTCCGGCCGCAGGCTATCCCAGCCGGTGGTGCTGAAGTGGCGCATGTGACCCCACCAGCAACAACCGCACCACCCAGTGGGACGCTGTGCTGCAAGACCGCCCCAGGCCGCAGGCCATCCCAGCCGGTGGTGCTGAAGTGGCGCATGTGACCCCACGGGCACCATCAGCCCCACCCGGTGGGACCCTGTGCTGTCGAGGCCATTCCAGACCGCACGGGCCCCGCCCAGCTAGTGCGAGGCAGCAGATCCTGCCCGGCGGATGGCGTCCGCGATGCTCGCCATGTGGGCTTCCATGATCTCGGCAGCCTGATCACCTTCCCCGGTGCAAATGGCCTCGATGATCTCCACATGTTCCGGCAGGGAAACACTGGCACGCCCCGGCTGAACCGCAAGCCGGAACTGGTGGCGCACATTCTGCGCCCGCAGCCTTTCGATGGTGGCCCCGGCGGTGCCCTGCCCGCTGATTTCCACAATCCGCCGGTGCAGCCTGGAGTTGATCTCCGAATAGCGCATCAGTTCCCCGGCCTTCACCGCGGAGGTCATCTCCTCGGCCATCTGCCGGAGTTCGGCGACCTGGCCGGCGTCGATCCGTTCCGCAGCCTTGCGGGCACACAGTGCCTCCAGCACGCCGCGGACTTCAATGATTTCCACGGCTTCTTCCACAGGCACTGACCGTACGCGGGCTCCGCGGTTCTGCACCCGCTCCACCACGCCCTCGACGGCCAGTTCGGCCAGGGCGGAGCGAACGGCACTGCGGCTCGCACCGAATTGGGTGCAGAGGTCTGCTTCCACGAGCCGCTGGGACGGAACAAGCTCGCCGTCAAGAATGGCCGTACGGATTGCGTCGGCCACCTGCGCAGCGTTACTCGTGGGCACTGCTGGTGTCATCGGTTACTCCTTGGCGAAACGGCTTCCGTTTCCCCGTCATTTTTACTGTCACGTCAAGTTATCACTGCAACGCAGGCTCTCAGCTCCGGGTACCGCCGCCGCGCTTGGAATTGTTGACAATCATGGCAATAATCGGCGGACGGCTACGAAAGGAATGAACCATGACTGCGGTGACCGTACTGGGGCTGGGCGAAGCCGGACGCTTGTACGCCCTCGGACTGGCGGCGGCCGGCGCGGACGTGCGCGGCTATGACCCCTTCACCGACGCACGCGGCGCGGGCATCTGCCAGTTCGACTCGCCGGCGCAGGCCCTGGCCGGAACCGACCTGGCGATCAGCCTGGTCGGGGCCGCTGCCGCCCGCAGCGTCGCGGAGCAGGTGCTCCCGCTGCTTCCGCCCGGTGCGGTGTTCGCGGATTTCAACACCTCCGGCCCGGAGAGCAAAGCCGAACTGGCCGACCTCGCCGCGGGCTTCGGCATACCGCTGGTGGACGTGGCGGTTATGGCACCCGTACCCCGTGCCGGCAGCCGGACCCCGCTGCTCGCCAGCGGGACTGCGGCGGACGGATTCGCGGCACTGATGACAGGTCTCGGCGCACCGGTGGAGACGGTTCCCGGTGCCGCCGGAGCAGCAGCCGGGCGGAAGCTGCTGCGCAGTGTGTTTATGAAGGGGCTGGCAGGGCTGGTACTGGAATGCCAGGCGGCCGGACAGGCGGCGGGCTCCGAGGAGTGGCTCCTGGCGGAAATCGCCGGGGAACTGGGCCCGGGCGGCGCGGAGCTGGTGGCACGCCTTCTTCAGGGCTCGCACACGCACGCGGTGCGGCGCGCCCACGAGGTGGAGGATTCCCTTGCTTACCTCGGCTCGCTCTCCACGCCGGCATGGATGACCGAAGGCACCCTGCACTGGCTGTCCGCCCTGGCCGCCGAGCACGCATGAGCACCGCATGAGCACGGCATTGTCTGCGAAATTGTTGACACTACCGGGAGCCGCTGGTTGACTCTCAGCACCGCTTCAGGGACGGCAGGCAGGCAACGACGCCCGTGCCGATCGAGCAGACTGCAAAGGACACCGCTATGGCTAGTGCTTTTCGCGACGTGGCCCACTTGGGCTTCGTGGAACTCTATACCCCGGATTTCGACAGGAGCCTCTGGTTCTTCACCGAGCTGCTGGCAATGCGCGAAGTCGCGCGGGACGGCGATTCCGCCTATCTGCATGCCTGGGACGACTACGAGCACCACACCATCAAGCTGACCGCCCACGAGACCTCCGGCGTCGGACGCCTGGGCCTGCGCGCCGCCAGCGAGGAAGCGCTACAGCGCCGCGTCGCAGCCATCGAGGCAGCTGGGCGCGGTGTCGGCTGGCACGACGGCGGCCCGGGCATGGGCAAGACCTACGCCTTCACGGACCCGGACGGGCATCCGATGGACATCTACTTCGACAGCGAATGGCACGTCCCCACCGAGGAGTCGCGGCCGGCCCTGAAGAACCAGGCGGACCGCTTCCCGGGCCGCGGGGTTAATGCCCGCCGGCTGGACCACGTGAACTTCCTGGGCGCCGACGTCGCCGAGAACGGCCGCTTCGTCGAGGAGGTACTGGGCGGCAAACCCACCGAGCAGATCCGGCTGGACAACGGCACGCTGTCCGGCCAGTGGTTTACCTTCTCCAACAAGTCCTATGACCTGGTGTACAGCGGTGACTGGACCGGCAGCAGCGGCCGGCTGCACCACGTCGCGTTCGCCACCGACACCCGCGAAGACATCCTCAAAGCCGCGGACATCTTCCTGGAAAACGGCATCCACATTGAAACCGGGCCGCACAAGCACGCCATCCAGCAGACCTTCTTCCTGTACGTGTACGAGCCCGGCGGCAACCGGATCGAATTCTGCAACGCCGGTGCCCGCCTGATCCTGGCTCCGGACTGGAAAACCATCGAATGGTCCGAAGCCGAGCGTGCCAAGGGCCAGGCCTGGGGCATGAAGACCATCAGCACCTTCCATACCCACGGCACTCCCCCGGTGGAGCTGCCCGCCGGCTAGCCGGGCAGGACAACCCTCCGGGTACGTATGTTCGACGGCGGCCCCTCCTTGTGCAGGAGGGGCCGCCGTCGTCGATTAGGAGTCGAGCGGGCAGGACCTAGGCGAGCGCCGCGTCCGGCCGGTGGCCCTTCTTCGCCAGTTGGATCTGCTCGTAGACATGGTGGCGCAGCTCGGTGAAGCGCGGCATTCCCCGGGTCTCCAGCTGGTCGCGGTCCTCCGGGAGATCGATTCGGATGTCCTCCTGCACCACGGTGGGCGAGGAGGACAGGATGATGACGCGTTCGCCGAGGTAGACGGATTCGTCGATGTCGTGCGTGACGAACAGGATGGTCATCCCCAGGTCCTTCCACAGCCGGCGGGTGAGGTCCTCCAGGTCCGCGCGGGTCTGGGCGTCGACGGCGGCAAACGGCTCATCCATCAGCAGTACCTCCGGCTGGTACGCCACCGCGCGGGCGATGGCGACCCGCTGCTGCATACCTCCGGACAGCTGCCAGGGGTAGGACTTGGGCACGTCCGCCAGCCCCACCGCTTCCAGGGCGTCGGCAACCCGCTGCCGGCGTTCCGGCTTGGGCACGCCGGCATTCTTCAGGGGCAGCTCCACGTTGTCCTCGACCCGCAGCCAGGGGAACAGGGAGCGGCCGTATTCCTGGAACACCACCGCCATCTTCTTGGGCGGCGCGGTCACCTTTTTCCCGTCGAGCAACACCTCCCCCTCGGTGGCTCCGAGCAGCCCGGCGATGCACTTGAGCAGGGTGGTCTTGCCGGAGCCGGAAGGACCGACCAGGCAGGCCAGTTCGCCGTGGCCCAGATCGAAGGTGAGGTTGCGGACCGCTTCGATGGGACCGCCGTCGGTGGAGTAGACCTTTTTCAGCCCGCGGACCGAGAGCAGCGCTTCCCCCTCGGGCAGGGTACGCCCGGAGGGTACAGGGCCCTGGGGTGCCGGAGTTGTTTTGGCGGGGATGGCGTCAGGCTGCATTTTCTACCTCTTTAAGGCCGTGGTACCAGCGCAGCACGCGCCGTTCGCACCATTGGAAGATCAGGGACAGGGCCAGGCCGATCAGGCCGAGCACCAGGATGCCGGACCACATTTCCGGGATGGCGAAGGAGCGCTGGAACTGCAGGATAGTGAAGCCCAGCCCCGAGGAGGAACCGAACATCTCCGAAATGACCATGAGAATCAGGCCGATGGACAGCGACTGCCGGATGCCGGCCATGATCACCGGTGTGGCAGAAGGCAGCACCTGGTAGCGGATCCGGTTCAGCCCCGAGATGCCGTAGGACCGGGTTGTTTCGTTCTGCACCGGATCGATGGAGCGCACTCCTTCGATGGTGTTCAGCAGTACCGGCCAGATGCAGCCGACCACAATCACGGCAACCTTCATGCCGTCATTAAGCCCCACCAGCAGGAGCAGCACCGGCACCAGCACCGGGGGCGGCAGGGCACGGAAGAACTCGAAGACGGGTTCGGTCAGCGCCCGCAGCGTCCGGTTCAGGCCCACCAGCAGTCCGACGACGATGCCCAGGCTGATCGCGATGGCCAGCCCGACGAGCAGCCGGCCCACCGACGGCAGGACATCGGCGGTGATCCGCCCCTCCAACCAGGTGGGGCCGAAGACCTCCGCCAGGGCAGCGGGGGTGGGCACGAAGAAGTTCGGTTCGCCGCGGGTGGATGCCCACCACAGGAGCACCAGCAACAGGGGCAGCGCAACTACGTAGCCCACACTCTTGAGCGTCTTCACAGCACTACCTCTCCGCGGACGGACGGATGCCAGGCCAACAGGCGCTGCTCGGCCTGACGCATCACGATATTGATCGCCAGACCCAGCAGGCCGGTGGCCAGCACCAGGGCGTACATGCCGGAGACGGCACCGCCGGACTGGGCCATGGAAATCTCGTTCCCAAGCCCCGGCGAGCCGATGATCAGTTCGGCAGTGATGGCCAGGATCAGAGCCACGGAGGCCGCCAGGCGTATGCCCGTCATCAGGTAGGGCAGCACGGTGGGAAAGACCACGTACCGGATCCGCTGCAGTTTGGAGAAGCCATAGGACTGTGCGGTCTGTGTTGCCACGTTGTCGACGTCGGCCACCCCGTAGAGCACCTGAATCAGCACCTGCCAGAAGCAGGCATAAATAATCAGCATCAAGGACGATTCGATTTTGACGCCGAACAGCAGCACGGCCAGCGGGATCAGGGCCACGGAGGGAACCGGGCGCAGGAACTCGATGGTGGAGTTGGTAAAGCGGCGAAGGAACGGACTCATGCCGATCACCAGCCCCAGGATGCCGGCGGCGACGACGGCGGCCGCGAGGCCGATGCCCCAGGCCATCAGGGTGTGGCCCACGGCCACCCAGAAGGCTGTGAGTCCGAAGTCCCGGATGAGGGCCATGATCACCTCCGAGGCGGGGGGCAGGAAGCGGGGCTCGACCAGGCCGACTGCCGGAACCAGTTCCCAGATCAACAGGAAGCCGAGGACCCCGGCCAGGCCCAGCACCCACTTCGGCACGGGGCGGCGCGTGCCCGTTCGGGCTGCGCGTGGCTGCGCAGCCCGGCCGGGTTTCAGCACTTCAGTACTCATTACGGCAGCAGCTCATCCAGTTTCGGCTCTTCACTGATCAAACCGTCACTGAGGGAAAGCTCCGCAAGCGTTTCCACGCCTGCACGGTTGATCTCCGTGGTGAAGCTGGGCAGGATAAGGGCCTGTGCGGTCTCGGCGTCGATCTTCGTGTAGGTGAGCAGGACGTCGCGGACGGCGTCCGGGTTCTCCTGCGCATATTCCAGGGACTTGTTCATGGCCGCCGTGAACTTCTCCACCGTTTCGGCGTCCTCTTCGGCCTTTGCCGACGTCGTGAAGTAGGCACCGACGGCGAGGTTCTCCGCGGTATCCACGTAGTTGGACGCGATCCGGGTGGACCCGGCGTTCTGCCCGCCCGTCAGGAAGGGCTCCACCACCTGGATGGCGTCCACCTGGCCGCGTTCCAGGGCAGCCTGCATATCGGGGAAGGCCAGCTCGACGAATTCGATGCCCGACGGGTCGCCGCCGGCCTTGCGCACCGCGGCGCGGACGGTGGTGTCATTAATATTGTTGAGCGTATTTACGGCCACCTTCTTGCCGGCGAGGTCCGCCGCCGATCCGATTCCCGAACCCGGGCTGACCAAGATGCCGCCGAAGTCCGCGCCGTCAACACCTGTCGACGCTGCACCGGCGGTCACCACCTGCACATCCAGGCCCTTGGACTGGGCCAACAGCATCGAGGAGATGTTGCTGAACCCGAAGTCCATGCTGCCGCTCATGACAGCGGGAACAATGGCCGCGCCGCCCTGAGCGGGCTGCAGTTCCAGCTCCAGGCCCTCCGCTTCGAAGAATCCCTCCTGGACGCCGAGGTAGATCGGAGCAACGTCAACGATGGGAATGACTCCGACCGTCACCTGGGTGAGGTCCCCGCCGGCGCCGCCGGTGCCTTCGGTTTCCCCGCTGGGCGAGCCCGAGCCGCAGCCGGCAAGAGCCAGGACCGCAGCGGAGGCTGCCAGCACCCTAAGAAGTGGCTTCATTGTCATTCCCCGGTTCCGTGATGAAAAGTTAGCTAAGTCACACACGGTATTTTTGGTAAACATGATTGTCAACAATTTCGGGTAACGATCAATGGGGTTCCTGCAGCCCCTGTCTGCGGGTGCCGCCCCGGGCCGGTCCTGCGGACGGATCAGCCCGCCGGCCACCGTCCGGTCCGGAACAGTTCCTCCAGCACGGCCGCGGCCGGCGCTGGATCCAGTCCGCGCGACGCCAGCCACGCGTCGTCGCCGTAGGAGGCGGTGTACCGGTCCCCCGAGTCGCACACCAGCGACACGATGCTCCCGGCACGGCCGTCCGCTTCCAGGGCCGCCGCCAGCTGCCACACGCCCCAGAGGTTCGTGCCGGTGGAGGGCCCGGCATGCAGGCCGGTCAGCCGGCGCAGGTGCCGTGAGGCTGCCACCGAGGCAGCATCCGGGACCTGGATCATGTGGTCAATGACGGCCGGAACGAAGCTGGGTTCCCGTCGAGGCCTGCCGATGCCTTCGATCCGGGAGGGCCGCCCCACGGCGGGCTCCCCCGGGTTCTGCCAGGCGGGGAAGAACGCGGAATTCTCCGGGTCCACCACCGCCAGCCGCGTGGGGTACCGGTGGTACCGGATATAGCGGCCGATCGTGGCGCTGGTGCCGCCCGTGCCGGCGCCCACGACAATCCAGTCCGGCAGCGGATGGTCTTCCCTTGCCATCTGCGAAAAGATCGACTCGGCAATATTGTTGTTGCCCCGCCAGTCAGTGGCGCGTTCGGCGTAGGTGAACTGATCCATGTAGTGGCCGCCGGTGCTCGCCGCGACAGCCTCCGCAGCGGCATAGACCTCCGACGGATCCTGGACAAAGTGGCAACGCCCGCCGTAGTGCTCGATCAGCCGGATCTTCTCCGCGCTGGTGGTCTGCGGCATCACTGCCACGAACGGCAGCCCCAGCAGCTGGGCGAAATAGGCTTCGGAGACAGCGGTCGAACCGCTGGAGGCCTCCACGATCGTGGTGCCCTCCGTGATCCAGCCGTTCACCAGGCCGAAGAGGAACAAGGAACGGGCCAGGCGGTGCTTGAGACTGCCGGTGCGGTGGGTGGACTCGTCCTTGAGATAGATCTGCACCGACCAGCCGGCGGGGACCGGAACCTGGAACAGGTGCGTGTCCGCCGAACGTGCCCCCTCGGCTTCGATGCGGCGGATGGCGGTCTCGGCCCAGGTGCGGTCCGGAAGCGTAAGAGTGTTCACCTTTCAACCCTACGTTCGGCAGCGGGGCGGAGGATCACCGTCAAGTTGGTGCGCATCCACCTTTCCGGATTTCATAAGCACCCTGATGATCGATATCGTCGTGGTACTGGCCGTTGACCAGGTATTACGGAATCACCAGGAGAACCATGGACAACATCCCGGAATCAGCCGCTGAATCACATGCCGGCACCGACCCGACGCCCGGCATCATCGAACAGGACCAGGCCCGCACCGCAGCACGGCCCCAGGCGCAGGACACCGGCACCGTGCTTGTGGCCGGTGCCGGCGGTGTCATCGGCCGGCACGCCGCGGACGAGTATGCCCGCCGCGGCTGGAAGGTACGCGGCGCCAGCCGCCGTCCTGTGCCCGGCGCAGGCTGGGAACACCTGTCGGTGGACCTGCTGGATGCCGGCAAGGCCCGCGAAGGCCTGGCCCCGGCGTCGGACACCACTCATCTGGTCTTCGGTGCCTATATTGAGCGCCCGACGTCGGCCGAACTGTCCGAGGTCAACACCGCTCTCCTGCGCAACACCTTGGACGGCCTGCACGCCGCCGGTGCACCGCTGCGCCACGTCACGCTCTATCAGGGCGGAAAGGCGTACGGCGCACACCTGGGCTACTTCAACGCCCCGGCCAAGGAACGGGATCCGCGGCTGATCCAGCCGAACTTCTACTACGACCAGGAGGACCTGCTGCGCGAGGTGGCCGTAGAGCGCGGCTTCACCCTGAGCGTGCTGCGTCCCGAGGGCGTGATCGGCTACGCCACCGGCAACCCGATGAACCTGCTCATGGCCATTGCGGTCTACGCCAGCATCAGCAAGGAACTGGGCCAGCCGCTGCGCTTCCCCGGCACCGTGGCTGCCTACGATGCCCTGTACCAGGTCACCGACGCCGAGCTGCTGGCCCGCGCAGCCGTATGGGCGGGTTCGGAGCCCGCCGCCGCAGGGGAAATCTTCAACATCACCAACGGGGACCAGTTCCGCTGGCGGCAGCTCTGGCCGGCCTTCGCCAAGTACTTCGGCATGGAGTACGCGGAACCGCAGCCGGTGCCCCTCACGGACGCGATGCCGCAGTACCGTGCCCTCTGGGAGCAGATGACCGAACGGTACGGCCTCGAACAGATTCCCTATGAGGACCTGGTCCGCTGGGAATTCGCCGACTTCATTTTCCGCTCGGAGTTCGACAACGTCTCCTCCACCATCAAGGCACGGCAGGCCGGCTTTACCGACTGCCTGGACTCGGAAGACCGGTTCCTGGAGCTCTTTGACCGGCTGGCACAACAGCGCATCATTCCGGGGCCCACGGCCCCGCTGCATCAGTAAGAGGAGTTCCAAGTGAAGATTGTTGGCATCCGTGCCTTCGGCGGCCCCGAGGCCCTGGAGGTCCTCGACGTACCCTAACCCCACGCCGGACCCGGCGAGGTGCGCATCCGGGTACGGGCTGCAGCCGTCAGCCCCACCGACACCGTGCTGCGGTCCGGCGCCCAGGACATGGGCGGGCAGGAACCGCCCTATATTCCGGGCATGGACGCCGCCGGAGTCGTGGACGAGGTGGGCGCCGGCGCCGGTTGGCGGATCGGTGACGAAGTCATGGCCCTGGCCCTGCCCCGGGCCGCACGCCGGGGCGCCTACACCGAATACCTGGTGGCGCCGTCGGACTCCATTGCCCGCATCCCGGCCGGCATCGGATTAGAGGCCGCCGCCACCCTGCCGATGAACGGCCTCACCGCAGTGCAGACCTTGGAGAAGCTGGACCTTGCCGAAGGCTCCGTGCTGGCCATTACCGGTGCCGCCGGAACGCTCGGCAACTACCTGATCCAGTTGGCCAAGGATGCCGGGCTGACCGTCGTCGCCGATGCCGCCGAACAGGACGCCGATCTAGTGGCGGCACTGGGCGCAGACCATGTGGTGGAACGCGGCGACGACGTGGCCGAACGGATCCGGGAGCTTTTCCCCGACGGGGTGGACGCCGTGGCGGACGCAGCCGTGATGAACGAGCTGGCGGCGGGTGCCGTGCGCGACGGCGGCGGCTTCGCCACTGTGCGCGGGTGGGACGGCGATCCCGGCCGCGGCATTACGGTGCATCCGATCCGGGTCGGCGAGGAATACTCCTCCGGCGCGAAGCTGGACCGGCTGCGGGCGCTGGCCGAAGCGGACCTGCTCAGCCCGCGGATCGCCGATGTCCTGCCTGCCGAGCGGGCGGCCGAAGCACACCGCCGGCTGGAGGCCGGCGGCCTGCGCGGCCGGATTGTGCTCACTTTCTAACCTGCCCGACGACGACGGCGGCACCTGCCCCAGGTGCCGCCGTCGTCGTTGTTGCAGCAGGTTTTCGAGAGGGACTACCCGGCGGACGGACCCGCTGTTATGGTCATCGGCATGGGACTCCTCATATTCGAGTAGCGCTGCCGTTACCGACCGCAGACAACCAGTTCAGAGCTTGTTGAGGCCCGGCCTCCGAGCCCGTCCGTCTGCCCGCAGATCCCGCTGGTGGAACCTGCACGCCATTGTGCCCGGACGGCGCCCCTGATCTTCGCTTCAACGGCCGTAACCCCTTGGAGACACCATGCGTGCACCGAAAAAGAAAAAGCCCGAATCCGCGCAACCCGTCCTTCCGCCCGTGGAGATCCATCTCGCTCCGGCGGCCGAAGCACGGCTGAGCCAGGCGGGCACCCACCTGCCCGGCTCCGCTCCCGAGAGTGCCCTGCCCGGCTGGCAAAGCCTGGGCAAGGACCACAAACCCACCCACCCGAACACGAAGCAAGGCCCGCGGGAGCGGAAGGTCCGCTGGTAAAAACCTGAAAGGCATCGTCGGCAGCCCCGCTCCCTCCCGAGCGGGGCTGCCACCTTAACTCCCCGCCGGGAGCAGGGAAACGTTCATCGAAAGGGCCGCACCGGCAGCCCGAATCAAGGTGCCGTCTGGTGGGGTCCGGGGCCGTTCCGTCATGCTGGAAGGGAGGCAGCGGCCGGCATCCGCGCCCGCCCGCAAAAGAGCGGCAGACAGCATAATTTCCGGGCCGGCAGATGGCAAATCGGGGCGAAGTTCCGTCCGGTGCCGAACAGGAGCTCCGGCGGAGTGGTCTGCAATACGTCGATATCGTTAATTCTGGTGCCAGGCAGGCACTCCCCCATGTCTGCACCGCCGCGGACCGCTGCAGGAGTACCGGAACCGGGTGCCGCAATGCCGGAACTGCGGTCCCGGAGCTAGAACCTCAACGAAGCGGAGACGTAATGCCCCACAAAATCATCCTGGATTGCGATCCCGGGCATGATGATGCGGTCGCCCTGCTGCTGGCACACGGCAGCCCGGAGATCGACCTCCTGGCGGTGACAACCGTCGTCGGAAACCAGACCCTGGAGAAGGTGACACGCAACGCACTGGCAATTGCCCGTGTCGCAAATATCACAGGCATTCCCTTCGCCGCCGGCTGTGACCGACCCCTCGTCCGCACCATCGAGAACGCCCCGGACATCCACGGCGACTCCGGCATGGACGGCCCCGAACTGCCCGAGCCGACGCTTGAGCTGGATTCCCGCCACGCGGTAGACCTCATCATCGACACTGTGATGGCACACGAGCCGAACACCGTTACCATCGTCCCCACCGCCGGCCTGACCAACATCGCCATGGCCGTGCGTAAGGAACCGCGCATCGCCGAACGGGTCAAGGAAGTCGTCCTCATGGGCGGCGGCTACCACGTGGGCAACTGGTCCGCCGTGGCCGAGTTCAACATCAAGATCGACCCCGAAGCCGCACACATCGTGTTCAACGAGAAGTGGCCGCTGACCATGGTCGGTCTCGACCTCACGCATCAGGCGCTGGCCACCGATGAAGTGGCCAAGCGCATCGCCGCCGTCGGCACCAAGCCGGCCAGATTCGTCGGCGAGCTGCTCGACTTCTTTGGAGAGGCGTATAAGGACGCCCAGGGCTTTGACTTCCCGCCGGTGCACGATCCGTGCGCCGTTGCCTACGTCATTGACCCCTCCGTCATGACCACCCGGCGCGTGCCGCTGGACGTGGAGCTGACCGGCACCCTGACCCTGGGGATGACGGTGGCGGACTTCCGCGCACCGGCTCCCGACGACTGCAACACATCCGTAGCCGTCGACCTGGATCACCAGAAGTTCTGGGACCTGGTTGTCGACGCACTTCAGCGCATTGGCGAGGTTGACCTGTGAGTGAAATGACCCGCCGACGGGTAAACGTCGGTGCATTGATGGCCGCCCTGCTGGCCGCCTGCGTGGCGTTCCAGCTGAACGCCTCCATGCTCTCCCCCGCCCTGTTCACTATCGAACAGGAACTGAACACCACCTCAGCTGCCGTAGCCCTCACGCAGACGGCATTCTTTACCGCTGCTGCCCTGTTCTCCCTGTTCCTGCCCCGCCTCGGCGACATCATCGGCCGCAAGAAGGTGCTCACCGGCATGCTGGTGGTCCTGACCATCGGCTCCGTGATCGCCGCCCTCGCGCCGAGCGTTGAGGTCCTCTTCCTCGCCCGCCTGATCCAGGGCGTTTCCGGTCCCACCGTGGCGCTGTCCATGATCATGCTGCGCGTGGAAGTCCGTGATCCTCGAAAATACGGCACCCTGATGGGTGTCATTGCCGCCGTCAACGGCGGTATCGCGGGCGTGGATGCCATTGCCGGAGGCTATCTGGCGCAGAACCACGGTTTCGCCTCGATCTTCTGGTCCATGGCCGTCGTCGGCGTCCTTGCCACGGCCCTCGTCATTGCCGTCATCCCTGAATCCCGGGCCGAGAAGAAGGAAAAAATGGACTGGGTGGGCGTCGTTCCCCTGGTCATTTCGGTTGGCACCCTGCTGACCGCGTTCAACGAGGCAGGCAAGCTGGCGGACGCCAACTGGCCGCTGGTCATTGGCCTGATCGTCATCTCCGTCATCTCGTTCACGGTGTTCTGGAAGGTCGAAAACCGGACCGAGCAGCCTCTCATCGCCACCTATCTGCTGAAGCAGCGCTCCACATGGGCCCTGCTGCTGACCACCGTCCTGACCATGACCGGCGTTTTCGCCGTGATGAACGGGATCATCCCGGCCCTGGCCCAGGACGGCACCGTGGGCTTCGGCATGGGTGCGGAAGAGTCCGCCTGGTGGACCATCACGCCCTACGCCCTCGCCGGCCTCATCATCGGCCCGTTCGCGGGACGGCTGGCAGGCAGCTGGGGCTACGCCAAGGTGCTGCGGATCGGCACCATCGGCTCCGTCATCGCCCTGGCCCTGATGCTCCCGGTTGTCGGCAGCGACTCCCGGCTGGGACTGCTGGCCATTTCCATCCTGGTCGGCATCACCTATGCCGGCGTCGGCAACGTGATGCTCAGCGGCCTGGGCGTCATGCTTTCCCCGAAGGAGAACCCCGGCTTCCTTCCCGGCCTCAACGCCGGTGCGTTCAATCTGGGCGCCGGTCTGAGCTTCGCCGTGATCTACGCCGCGAAGACGGCAACCACGGTGACGGACGGGTCCGGCACCGAAGGCTACTACGGCGGCATCATTGCCGGCGCAGTCATTCTGGCCCTGGCCCTGGCCACGTCCTTCCTCATCCCCAAGCCTGCAGACATCAGCGGTGATCCGGAGGCCGCCATACCGGATGCCGCCCGAGCCAAAGTCGGGGTAAACCGGTGACTGAAACCGCCCGCCGACGCGTAAACGTCGGCGCCCTCATGGCCGCCCTGCTGGCGGCCTGCGTGGCGTTCCAGCTCAACGCCTCCATGCTCTCCCCGGCGCTGGTCAGCATCGAGGAGGAACTGAACACCACCTCGGCAGCGGTGGGCCTGACGCAGACGGCGTTCTTCACCGCCGCCGCGCTGTTCTCCCTGTTCCTGCCCCGGCTCGGCGACATCATCGGCCGCAAGAAGGTCCTGACCGGCATGCTGGTGGTCCTGACCATCGGCTCCGTGGTGGCTGCACTGGCACCGAGCATTGAAGTCCTCTTTATCGCCCGCCTGATCCAGGGTGTTTCCGGACCCGTGGTGCCGCTGACACTGATCATGCTGCGCGTGGAAATCCGCGACCCCAAGCTGTACGGCACCCTGATGGGTGTCATCACGGCCGTCAACGGCGGCATCGCCGGAGTCGACGCCGTCGCCGGCGGCTACCTTGCGGAAAACCACGGATTCGCCTCGGTCTTCTGGGCCATGGCCATTGTCGGCGCCGTCGCCACTGCCCTGCTCTTCTTCCTCGCCCCCGAATCCCGGGCCGAGAAGAAGGAAAAGATGGACTGGGTGGGCGTTGTTCCCCTGGTCATCTCCGTGGGCACCCTGCTGACCGCGTTCAACGAGGCCGGCAAACTGGCGGACGCCAACTGGACACTGGTGGCTGCCCTGATCGTCATCGGCGTCATCGCCTTCGTGGCGTTCTGGAAGGTGGAGAACCGCACCGACCAGCCGCTGGTAGCTACCTACCTGCTGAAGCAGCGCTCCACCTGGGCCCTGCTGCTGACCACGCTGCTGACCATGACCGGTGTTTTCGCCGTCATCAACGGCATCATCCCGGCCCTGGCACAGGACGGCGTTGTCGGTTTCGGCATGGGCGCCGAGGAATCCGCCTGGTGGACCCTCACCCCCTACGCCCTCGCCGGGCTGCTCCTGGGGCCCATTGCCGGCCGGCTGGCCGCCACCTGGGGCTACGGCAAGGTGCTGCGGATCGGCTTGATCGGCTCCGTCATCACGCTGGCGCTGATGCTCCTCATGGTCGGCAGCGACTCCCGGTTGGGCCTGCTGGGCGTATCCGTGCTGATCGGCATCACCTACGCCGGCATCAGCAACATCATGCTCAACGGCCTGGGCATTGTGCTCTCCCCAAAGGAGAACCCCGGCTTCCTGCCCGGCCTCAACGCAGGGGCATTCAATCTGGGTGCGGGTTTGAGCTTCGCCGTGATCTACGCGGTGAAGACGGCGGCCACCCCGGCTGACGGCGCCGGGTCCACCGGATACTACGCCGGTATCATTGCGGGTCTGATCATCCTGGCGCTGGCCCTAGCCTCGTCCTTCCTCATCCCGAGGCCCGCCGACGCCGAGGTTGACGCCGCGGCCGAGACCGACCACCGCTGACCCTGTCCGCCACCCAAGGAGAATCCCTGCATGTCCGCCGGAAAAGTTGTAGTTGTCGGTTCGCTTAATGCCGATCTGACCGTCCGCACCGACCGTTTCCCCTCCCCCGGGGAAACCCTGAACGGATCGGAACTGGTCATTGTCCCGGGCGGCAAGAGTGCCAACCAGGCCGCTGCCGCCGCCTTGCTGGGCGCCGATGTGCGGCTCTTCGGTGCCGTTGGGGCCGACGGGCACGGGGACCTGCTGCTGAAGGCGGCTGCCGGTGCCGGTGTCGATGCCTCCCGCGTCCTGCGCCGCCCCGGCACCGCGACGGGCACGGCCATGATCGTGGTGGACGCTGCCGGGGAGAACACCATCATCGTCTCCCCCGGCGCCAACGGCACGGTCACCGGCGCGGAACTGCCGGCAGACCTGTTTGAGAACGCCGCGGTGCTCTGCCTGAGCCTGGAGGTGCCGCTCGAAGCGGTCACGGCCGCGGCGCAGGCCGGGCACGACGCCGGCGCCGAGGTGCTGCTGAACCTCTCGCCGTACCGCGAGGTTCCCGCCGAGCTGCTGGCCCTGACCGATGTCCTGCTGCTCAACGCACACGAGGCGGCGCTGGTCACGGGGCTGGCGGATCCGGCGTCGGACTGGGAAAGGGTAATTGCTGCCCTGGCCCGTCTGGGCGTACGCCGCACGATCGTCACGCTGGGCGGTGAGGGCGCCGTCGTACTGGACGGCACCGCTTCCGGTGCTGACCGGGTTGCCGTCATTGCGCCCACCCGGGTGACCGCCGTGGACACCACCGGCTGCGGGGACGCGTTCACCGCCGCTACAGCCGCACGGCTTGCCGCCGGTGACTCGCTGGCCCAGGCGGCCGAGTTCGCTGCCCGTGCCGGTGCGCTGGCGGCCACCCGCGAGGGTGCGCAGTCCTCCTACTCGGCGCTGGCCGAAATGGTCCGCTGAATCCCGGCGGACCAACGGCGGCGTCTCCCCTTCGGGAGGCGCCGCTTTTCGTGCTGTCCCTCCCCCACCTGCCGCCGCCAAAGCCAGCGCCGGTGGTCTAAGCCGGTGGCCGGTCCGGCGGTGTTTTTCCAGCATCGGACTATGCTGTCGGGCATCACGGCAAACCGCCGCATCGTCAGCAGGCTCGCATGGGGGAAACATGTCCGAACACGTGCCGCCCGGCACCAGCTATATCAATCCTTACAACGGCCGTTCCGGAGCGGGTCCGGTCCCGGCAGCAGTGGGCGGAACGCCGATACGGCCGAAGCAGGTCGATTCGTCCTTTGGCCTCCTGCTGGGCGCTTTGAGCCTGACCGCACTGGGTATTCTCACGAGAATCACCCTTCTAAATGCCGGCGATGGTGTCACCGGCGAGGGTGCCGTCTGGTTGGTGACGCTGGGCATCGGCTTCGCTGTCACGTCTGTGGCAGCCGGATTTATCCGCAAGGGCCATCACTGGGCCCGAATCCTGCTCACCGCCTACACCGCGGTCTCGGTACTAACTTTCCTTACCGGGACGAACCTTCTGAGCTGGGGCGCCATCCTGACCATGGTCGCAGCGACGGTGCTTTTGTACTGGGCACCCTCACGGGCCTATTTCAAGGCGATGGACCAGCACCGGCGAAACACGACTAATTAAGACGTAGGGAAGGTTTTCCGTGCCGGCTGCGGCCCGGTGATCTGGCCGCGCAGCTCCTGGAGAGCTGCCACCCGTTCGGCCAGCTCGTCCGGGCCCGCTTCTTCCCATAGGTCAAGGCCGGCGCCCTCATCAATGGCGGCGAGCGCTGCTGCCTTTACCTGGCCGTCGAGCCGGCCCACCTGGAACTGCGCCGCAGCAAGCGGCACCCACAACTCGGCCGCGTTGTCCTCCCGCAGAAGGTAAGCGAATGAGTCGATAAGGCGACGTGTCGCTTCCTCATCCGGCACCTCGTCCTCGAGGTATTCGAAGTATTCATCACGGACATCCGCGGCTGTGTCGTTGGCAAAAATGCCTGTCCCCCATGCACCCATGCCCTGAGTATTGCAGATGCACGGCAAGACCCGTTCAGCTGCCGAACGATCCCTCCAGAAAATGCCGGTTTGCTTCGGCCCGCACCAGGAGTTCCTCCCCGGTGAAGCGCTTCCGGTCAAAGGCTTCCCACTCGCCCACGAACATGGTCCACTCGCCGTCAACCTGCACCGGCCAGCAGCGGCGGACCCAGTTGAGCTTCTCCCGGACATTGTTCCGGTCACTCGGATCGGTGCTCGTGTACTGCAGGACGGTGCAGTTGTGGATCATCTGCTCCCGGTCGGCCTCCCGTTCCAGGAATTCCTCGTCGCTCCAGCGCTCTAGGACCAGCCGCGTAGCCCACATGAATTCCCCGTGAGTAACCAGCAGGACGTTGTCCCGGGCGTTTTCGCGGTGCAGGGTGCTCAGGATATTCCGCACCCGGTTCTCGGCAACATTCGCAATGGATTCGCCTGCCGGCGGGGCCCAGTACAACGGATCACTGTCCCGGTACGCCGCGTTCTGCGAGTACTTGCGTGCAAAGTCCTGCTTCGACATGGACCCGATCTCGCCCCAGGACCGCTCACGGATCACCCGGTTCTCCTCCCAGCGCACATCCAATCCCAGATGCGCGGCAGTCTCGCGGGTCCGGGTGTACACGGAGACCATGGCACGGTCGAACTCGATATTCTGTTCGGCAATCCAGGATCCGGCCACTTTGGCCTGCTGTACCCCGAGGTCCGTGAGCCGCCAGGACCTGTCCGGGACGGTCATCGTCTCTTCGTTGTACAGGCTGGGGTCCCCCGCCTTGGCCGCCCGCTGCATCACATTCGCTTCACTCTGTCCGTGGCGGACGAGGAACAGATTCCGGGGCATGACCATGTGAGACTCCTTCTACGTGGGCAGGTTCTGCTGTTCATTTTAGATACGACGGCGGCGCCTCCCTGCCGCGTCCGCGTGTCAGGCGCTGAAATCAACGTCCATGGTCCGGGTGACCGCTCGTTCACCAGCATGCCCTCATCCTGGAATCTTCAGCGGCTTCCAGTCTGCGTGTTGATGATGGTGGGCAAGACGATTTGGGCGGCGGCACGCGTGAGGTGTCATGAACGCGGAAAGGGGTTGACAGGTGGTTCAGACCACTAGACACTTTCAAATGAAAGTATTCCACTTTGAACGAAGGAGTTTCCGATGCGTCATGGTGATATCTCTTCCAGCCCCGACACCGTGGGCGTGGCTGTCGTCAACTACAAAATGCCACGGCTTCACAATAAGGCCGAGGTGCTGGAGAACGCTCGGAAAATAGCAGACATGGTCGTGGGAATGAAGCAGGGACTACCGGGGATGGACCTGGTTGTTTTTCCCGAGTATTCAACACAAGGCATCATGTACGACAACGATGAGATGTTCGAGACGGCATCCACGATTCCGGGCGATGAGACAGACATCTTTGCCGCCGCCTGTCGGGAGGCTGACACCTGGGGGATCTTCTCAATCACTGGTGAGCGGCACGAGGACCACCCGAAGAAACCGCCGTACAACACCCTGATTCTGATGAACAACCAGGGCGAGATCGTCCAGAAGTACCGCAAGGTTCTGCCTTGGAACCCGATCGAGGGCTGGTACCCCGGGGACACCACGTATGTGACCGAGGGGCCCAAAGGCATGAAGGTCTCGCTGATCATCTGTGACGACGGCAACTACCCCGAGATCTGGCGCGACTGCGCGATGAAGGGTGCGGAGCTGATCGTCCGCTGCCAGGGGTACATGTACCCGGCCAAGGACCAGCAGGTGCTGATGTCCAAGGCCATGGCCTGGGCAAACAATTGCTACGTTGCCGTGGCCAATGCTGCCGGTTTCGATGGCGTGTATTCCTACTTTGGCCACAGTGCCATCATCGGCTTCGACGGCCGGACACTCGGCGAGACGGGAGAAGAGGAGTACGGCATCCAGTATGCCCAGCTTTCCGTCTCGGCAATCCGCGACGCCCGGGAGAACGATCAGTCCCAGAACCACCTCTTCAAGCTCCTGCACCGCGGGTACACGGGGATTCACGCGGCCGGGGACGGTGACAAGGGCGTGGCAGAGTGCCCCTTCGACTTCTACAAGCTGTGGGTCACGGACGCCCAGAAGGCCCAGGAAGCCGTCGAGGCTATCACTCGAGACACTATCGGCGTCGCCGAGTGCCAAGTCGGGTCGCTTCCCTCTAAGAAAGAAATGACCGTTTAGCACCGTACTACGACGGTAGGGGCGCCGGACCGAGGTCTGGCGCCCTTACCTTTTTGGAGCGCGCCATGCCATTCATCAACGACCGGCTTAATGAAATCAAGCAGCAGCAAGACCTGCAGAAGATGCTCCAGGAGGACAGGAGCCGGCCCATCGAGCCAATCAACCCCAGCGGTCCACCCGAGAGTCTTCCGGCGGTCGACGACGGGGCCGATTTGGAAGCCATTCGTCGCCGCCTGCGCCACCGGATCGTGGGTCAGAATCAAGCCATCGAGGCTGTCGTCCGCTCAGTGGCCATCGGCCAGGCCGGCCTCAACGATCGCGACCGCCCGTTGGCTAACATCCTGCTGCTGGGTCCGACCGGAGTCGGCAAGACCGAACTGGTGCGCCAAGTCGCTGGAATCCTGCGCTCGGATCCTGACGACCTCTCACGCATCGACATGAGTTCGCTCTCCCAGGAGCACTACATGGCTTCCCTGACCGGTGCCCCTCCCGGATACGCCGGGGCGAAGGAGAGCTTCTCGCTTTTCGACCGCTCGAAAATCTCCGGAGACCCCTACACCCCGGGAATCGCTCTCTTCGACGAGGTGGAGAAGGCACACCGTTCCGTGCACCGGGCCATGCTCCACGTCTTGGACAACGGGCTGCTCAAGCTCGCAAACGGGCAGGAAACAATCAACTTCCGAAACTCCTATGTCTTCATGACCTCCAATCTGGGATCGGCTGAGCTGCTGGCCCGCAGTCGCAGCCGAGTACGCGGCATTCTCGACAAGACGGCCCGCGGCATAGGTGTGGCGGAGTCCACGGTGTACCGGCGATTCTCCCTCGCCAACGAGGGAATGGTGGTCCGTAAGGCCCTGGAAGGATTCTTCGAGCCCGAGTTCATCAACAGAATTGACGAGATAGTCGTGTTCAATTCATTGACCGGCCGGGATGCCGTTGGAGTGGTCCGCCTTGAGATCTCAGACCTGGCGCGGCGGTGTGCACTGCGTGGCATCAATTTGGCCGTAGACCCTGCGGTGGCAGTCTTCATCGCCGGGCAGGGATTCGACCAAACCTACGGAGCCCGCAGCATCAAGCTCCTGGTGCGCGACCAGTTGGCCACCCCCGTCGCCCGAGCTGCCCTCGGCCTGAGGGGAGCCACCGGAGAGTCTGTGCAGCTGCTCGCCGAAGTCGGAGACGGTGCCGTGGCTGTCATTCCCGTCGAGTCATAACTGCTCGATGATCTCGAAGTCCAAGCCATCCGCCCGGGCGAGATAGACCGGGTGGGTGGCCTGGTTACCGTGGAACTGCACTGTGCCCCGGGGCCCGTCATAGCCCAGCTCTCCGATAACCCGATTCATATCCTGGACCAGGGGCGAGCAGGCCAGCCGCGCTAGGTGGACCAAGGTGTGCATACCTTCATAACAGGACTCGGCCACGTTGTTCAGCGGTGGAGCTCCCACACCGTGGAAGGCTGCGTACCGGGACTGCAGGTCGAAGGACCCGGCTGTGACGAGGGTGCGGAAGAACCCCGCTGATACATAGAGATCGTCCGTGGCCTCGGGACCGCTGCCCATGACCATGTTCTCCTCCATCAACGGGCTGTAGCGCACCATCCGCTCGCTCAGACCAAGTTCGGCAAAGAGCCTGTTGAACAAAACTGCTTCCTGTCCCACAAGGAGCATCAGCACCCCGTCGCAGGAAGATTTGGCCACCTCGTTCACGAGCATGTTCACCCGGCCGGCGTCCATGGGCACAAAGGCCTCTCCGACAATTTCGATCCCCAGCCCGGCACATGCTTGGGTCAGCACCGCAGCAGTCTGCCGCGGCCAAACGTAGTCATGACCCACCACGAACCAGCGCCTCCTGCCCAGCTGGCACGCCATCCAAGCCAGTGCCGGAACGATCTGGAAGTTCGGCACCTCTCCACTGCAGTAAACACCCGGGCGGCGCTCTCCGCCTTCGTAGAGGGATGTGTAGACGTAAGGAAGCCTTCCAGCGATCGCAGGTACGAGGGCATTGCGCACCGATGAGATATGCCATCCCGTCACAGCATCGAGACGGCCCTCGTCGGCCAAGGCAGCCACCTGTGCGGCCACCTCCCGGGGAGCCTGGCCGGCGTCGATGAACTCGAGCTCAACGTGCCTGCCCAGGACGCCGTCCTCTTTGTTGAACTCCGCGGCAGCCAGCTCGGCCACTGCTTGGCACGAGGGGCCGAAGATGCCCGCGCTTCCCTCCAACGGAACAACCATACCGACACGCCAGTTCAACGGTTGACTCGACATCCAGTCACCCTTCCGGTAAGAGGTGTGCGCCCCTCACGTTGCCATAGATTGCTTCCACATGTAAAGATTCAGTTTGGAAGTTAATTGTCGTGAACAGGAGTCGTCGGAATGTCGGTGACAACAGCGGATGTCGGCTTAGCCGCGGCTCTCGGAGCCGCCACGCGGCGCGTTCACGAGCGCGCCCATGCTCTGTCTTCAGCCGAGGGGCTCACTGCGGACCAGTGGTCGGTTCTGGACTTCGTGGCAAGATCCAACGCCCCGGTGGCCATGCATGAGATCGTTGAGGCCGTGGGCTTAACCGGCCCCAGTCTCACACGGGCGGTGGACAAACTGGTAACCTCGGCCCTTATGTTTCGCGAGGTCGACCCCGGTGACCGTCGGCGCGTGCTGGTGAGCCCGTCCAAAAGAGGCTGGGCCGTCCACGCCAAACTGGCACCGCAGATGACAGCCCTCGAACAGGATCTGGCTGGCAGCACCGAGACTGCCGAGCAGATCCTCCGGATGCTAAACGGGCTGGCCCGCTAGCTCCTGCACCGCACCGCCCGAGGCACCGGAAGGCATGGAAGTTCGCTTCGCCAAGCTCCAGGCTGCGACAGCCAGCACACCCAGCAGCACGGACAGCCCCGCGGCTCCCGCACCCCCGGGCACCCAGGCATCGCGCATCAGGAGCACCGCCGGAAGGGATGTCGTGGGAATCGCCCACAGTGTTACCAGCCATCCGGCGAAGGCAGTCCAGGCGGTTTTCTCCAGGGCAAGAAGGGTGAAGAACATCGTCCAGAGGACACCCCAAGCCAGCCAGATCACACCAAAGGTGAGGTCGCCCGCGAAGAACGAGTCGATGGCGGCATAAATGGCTGCCATCACCACAAAGAGGGAAAACCAGCCAATGCCCTCACCGGAAATCCCCGACAGATTAGCGATACCGACATAAAGATAGGTGAAGCCGAAGAGCAGGATCGTGAACGTCGCGTGCAGCGTGGCAGGATCCCCGCCGGACTGGGCCAGAATCATCAGCGGCATTATGCACTGCAGCGCCCCGACGAGAATGTTGAAGATCCCGGCGCTTCTGGCGGAGATGCGCCCGAGCAGCATCAGCCCATTTATGAAGAGCACGGCACCGACATAGAACAGTCCCACTGCACTCATGGTTCACCTCCGAGGAGCCTCGGCCCAATTAGTTTCATTTGAAAATATCTCATACAGAAACTACCGAGGCTGCGACATCACGTCAACGCCTGTGCATCATTGAATCCCTCGGACCCAGGGATCGCTTTGGACAAGGTTGCCCGTGAGGGTTCTTGCTGTGACCTCGCAATCGCCCTCGAGAGCCGGGGTTCGGCTGGCTCCCGGATGCCTGCACGCCGCTGGAGGACGAGGCTTACCCCTTCGAGCCGCAGCGGCATCGGACACAAAAGCGGCCGCCGTTGACTGCCTGGCGGCCGCTGCTGCTGCTGCTGCTGCAAGTGCCTTACCTAGCTCCCCCGGCGAAAGCCAGCTCGGGGAAGTTGGTCGCCAGATCTGCGTTCGCATCCACCAGATCGTTCTTGATCGAATCAATCAGGAACGGCGGACGTCCGTCGCCCGGAGTCGGGTTCTCCACGAACGTGATGTCCACTTTCAGCAGCCCCTTGAGCACGCCTTCGGCGTTGCCGTGGTCAGTCAGGGAGACGGGGACCATCAGGTCGTAATCGTAGGCAACCCTGTTGGGAACCGAGGTATCGAGCGTTTCATAGCGCGTATTTCCCGAAACGGATCGGGATCCGTCGGCTGCCGTGGTCACCAGGTTGCAGCTGGTGAACTCCATGCTGCAGGACGGGGACGCCTTGATGGGGTCTGTGCTGTCGGAGGGGGCGAGCGCCATGATGGCCCAGGACCCGAAGCCGGACACATCACCGTTCACTCCGGCGGCCGTGAGCTTGGCCAAGAGATCGTCGCTGAAGTAATTGGACCAAAGCTTGGCGATGTTGGCCGGATCGTTGCCGTCCAGCGTGTACTGGCCGGAGAGCCCATAGGCGTTTGTGCTCACGTTCCCCACCCATTGCTGGGCCAGGTTGGTCTGCAGGGATGACTCGTCCACCATCTCCAGCCTGGAGGGATCGAAGGACACCGGTTCAGGCCCGGCCTGAGGCTTTTCCGTCGGCGTCGGTGCCGTGGAGGGCGTTGCTGACGGGGTAGTGTCGCCGGCCTGCGCCTCTTCCGTAGCAGAGCAGGCGGACAGGGCAAGAGCGGCAGCAGCGAGCAGGGCTGCAGCGTATTTGCGTTTGGCAATATTTCTCATCGGTGTTTTCCCCATTTGATATTGGTAAAGAGACTGGAGCGCGGAAGCTGAGTGCATTGCAGATCCGGGCGCTGTGCGCAAATACCGCGGTATTGCTCCCCCGGACACTCTATCGGCGTAGAGTTGCGGCCAGCGCTGCCAGTCCGTCGGCCGCTTAGCTTCATCGCACAGAGCTAGGGTAAGTGGCGACAGAGCCCCATCCGCCGCCTGGATCGAGGCAGGATATTGGATCGCAAATTACTCAATCGAATTGGCCCGCCAATACTGTTCCTGATTGCAGTCTTTGTTTATGCTGTCGTCCTTGGTGGAACGATAAGTCTCATGCAATTGCTCATCACAGCCCTGGTTATCGTCCTTGTGTGGACTGTTTCTGATCGCCTCATTAAGCGGAAGCGCCGGCGCGACATATAAATCCAGGACAGATCCGGTGCAGGCTGATCGCCCTTGCGGACATCGTGGGACCTCAGCATGTCCGGGGACAACGCCCGGGGCGCAATGGTGACGTTGCCCATGCCCACCCCGATGAAAGCCTTCCGGTCCGTGTGGGGGGGGTGGGGTCCTGCCCCTGGCAGCCCATAGAAAAACCCCTCCTGGTCAGGCGTTATGCCTGATCAGGAGGGGTTTAGTGGAGCCCCCTGCCGGATTCGAACCGGCGACCCCCTGTTTACAAGACAGGTGCTCTGGCCAACTGAGCTAAGGGGGCGTGCTGCCTCAAACAACCAGGCGAGCAACGCCGCCGTCGTCCGCCTGACTAAACAGGCCCGAACAAACAGCGCTAGACAAGATTAGCCCAGAGCGCCCGTCCCCGTGAAACCGGAAAGGTTTCACGGGGAACAGGGCCCGGACGAATCAGGGTTTACTTGTTGGCGTCGATCGCCGACTGAACGGTCTCCGCGAACGTGTTCAGGTCCGCTTCGGCGCCGTTGACGTAGGCCGTCGGGGTGCCGTTGATGCCATCCACGCGGGCCAGCTGGTCCGCATACTTCACAAACGGACGGTAGGTGCCGTCGTCGATGCAGTCTTCCATGCCGTCGGTGTCGGCGCCCACGGACTCGGCCATGTCCACCAGTCCGTCGTTGTTCACTTCACCGGAGGCGTGCTGGGCGAAGATGGCCTTCATGAAGTCCCAGTAGGACTCGGGGCTTTCTGCTGCGACGCACGCCGCGGCGTTGGCGCCGCGGGAGGAATAGTTGGTGGGCGAGTTGCGGTCCAGGAACGCCACCGTACGGTACTCGTAGGTGACTTCCCCGGCATCCAGCCACTGGGAAATCTGGTCGTCAAACATCGCGGCGAAGTCAGCGCAGTGCACGCAGTTAATGTCCACGTATTCCACGATCTGGATCGGCTGGCCCGGCTCAGCGGCAGCAACGCCCGGCGGAACCGGTGTCTCTTCCGCAGCTTCTTCCGGGGCGGCAGGCAGCGTCTCGACATCAAAGTCGAACGTCTCCGTGGGCTCCAGCTCACTGGTGGACGTGAGGGTGAAGCCGCCGTACTGATTGGCGTTCGCCGGCGACTGCCCGGTATTAGGCACCTTGTCGTTCATGCTGCTGAACACAATCACCGCCACGATCGTGATCAGCGCAACAACGGCAACCACCACGCCCCAGATCACCAGGAGACGGTTGCGCCGCTCCTTCTTCTGCTGGGCCTCGCGCAGTGCGCGGGCCTGTTCGCGGGCGGCGACAGTGCGCTCTGCCTTGGTCAGCTTGGGGTTCCGGTCAGTCATTATTCCTCATGTCTCTCAACGCAGGCTCCGTTTCCGGGGCCTCTCAGCTCATCACCAGTGTAGGCGGAACGAAGTCCGCCGCCGTTGGACCAACGCCTGCGGGCGGTACAAAGTTTCGCTGCTTCGCTAGAGTGGCAATATACGGCCAATCAACAAAGGGGTGCCATTCGTGAACGCTGACGCGGAGCCGAGTTCCAAGGACGAAGCTCCTGGCAACTACGGCGATTTTGATTTCATCGTCGTATCCAACCGGCTTCCCGTTGACAGGATCAGCGGGCCCGACGGTGAAACGTGGCGCCGCTCACCGGGCGGGCTGGTCACGGCACTGGCTCCCGTGATGGCAAAAGCCGACGGCGCGTGGGTGGGCTGGCCAGGCTCCCCCAATGAAGAACTGGAACCCTTCGACCACGACAACATGCACCTTAAGCCGGTGCCGCTGAGCACCGACGAAGTCGAGCTGTATTACGAGGGCTTCTCCAACACGACGCTGTGGCCGCTGTACCACGACGTGATCGCCACCCCGGAGTTCCACCGCACGTGGTGGGATGCGTACCGCACGGTCAACCGCCGGTTCGCCGACGCCGCCGCGTCAGTGGCCGCAAAGGGCGCCACTGTCTGGGTACAGGATTACCAGCTGCAGCTGGTCCCCCAGCTGCTGCGCCAGGCCCGCCCCGACCTGAAGATCGGCTTCTTCAACCACATTCCGTTCCCTCCGCTGGAAATCTTCGCCCAGCTGCCGTGGCGCCGGAACATCATCGAAGGCCTCCTGGGTGCAGACCTCATCGGGTTCCAGCGTCCCTCGGACGCGAGCAACTTCCTCCGCTGCGTGCGCCGTTTCGCCGGCTACACCATCCGGCAGCAGCAGGTGAATGTCACCACCGAAGACGGCCTGTCCTATGTCTCCCGGGCCGAGGCCTTCCCCATCTCCATCGACGCCGCCCAGATCGCGGAGCTGGCGCAGCGCGAAGACGTCATTGAACGTTCCAAGCAGATCCGCCGTGAACTGGGCAACCCGGACACCGTGCTGCTGGGCGTGGACCGGCTGGACTACACCAAGGGCATCAGCCACCGGCTCAAGGCCTACGGGGAACTTCTGGAAGACGGCAGGATCACGGTGGAAAACGCCGCCATGATCCAGGTCGCCAGCCCCTCCCGCGAGCGCGTTGAACAGTACCGGCTGCTCCGCGAAGAGGTCGAAGGCACCGTGGGCCGCATCAGCGGCACCTACGACACCATCTCCAACACCGCCCTGCGCTACCTGCACCACAGCTATCCGGTGGAGGAAATGGTGGCGCTCTACCTGGCGGCAGACGTTATGCTCGTCACCGCGCTGCGCGACGGCATGAACCTCGTCGCGAAGGAATACGTGGCTGCCCGCACCGGCAACACCGGCACGCTGGTGCTCTCCGAGTTCACCGGCGCCGCGGATCAGCTGCGCCAGGCGGTGCTCGTCAACCCGCATGACATCGACGGGCTGAAGGCCGCCATCCTCACCGCTGTGAACATGCCGACCCGGGAAGCGAGCCGCCGGATGCGCCTGATGCGCCGGCAGGTGCTGCAGAATGACGTCGAGCGCTGGTCCCGGAACTTCCTGGAGGCCCTCGACCAGGACCAGGACCCGGAGCAAGGCCAGGATCAGGAACGGGAACAATCATGAGTGCCTTGGAGCCGGATCTGCAGGCGGCGCTGGATTCGCTGGCCCGCACCGGAAAACTCCTGGTGGCGCTGGACTTTGACGGCGTGCTCTCCCCGCTGGTGGAGCATGCCGAGGATGCCCGCCCGCTGGACGGATCGGCGGCCGCGGTCCGCGCCCTTGCCGCCCTGCCGGACACGGTCACCGCGTTTATTTCCGGACGCGCGCTGGACAGCCTGCGCACCGTTGCCACCCCGGAACCCGAAACCCTGCTGATCGGCAGCCACGGCGCCGAGACCTGGACGGGGCCCAACCAGGAACCCCTGCAGCTCACCGCCGAGCAGGCCCAGCTGCTGGCCCGTGCCCGCACGGCGGTGGAATCCGTGGTCGCCCGGCACCCGGGCTGCCGGCTGGAAGACAAGCCGGCCGGCGTCGTACTGCACACCCGCAGCGTGTCTGATCCGGTGGCAGCCGCTGCCACCGAGGACGCGCGGCGGGAACTCGGCCGGCTCGACGGTGTGCACGTCACCGACGGCAAGTCCGTACTGGAGGCCTCGGTGGTTTCCACCAACAAGGGTGAGGGCATCCGTGCCCTGCGCGGGCTGACCGGCGCGACGGCGGTGCTCTTCGCCGGAGACGATGTCACCGACGAACGCGGCTTCGAGGCCCTGGAACCGGGCGACGTCGGGATCAAGGTCGGTGACGGCACCACCGCCGCCGCGTACCGGGTCGCCTCCCCCGAAGCGTTCACCGGGGTGCTCACCGAACTTGCCCGGCTGCGCGCCGCCGCCGTCGCCGGTTAACCCGGGGCGCCGGGCCGGCGTCCGCACCGGGAAACGTGTGCAATACTGTCCCCGTGAGCCGCGTCACAGATCGCAGATGATCTGCCGCCGCGGCCCTCAATCCAACTCAATAGCTCTCCATTCACAACGGATCGTCGGGCACGTACCTGCCCGTGAAGGGAAATACCATGGCAACGGTAACGTTTGACCAGGCAACACGCCTCTACCCGGGGACGGAACGCCCCGCAGTAGACAACCTCAGCCTCGAAATCGCCGACGGCGAATTCCTGGTTCTCGTCGGCCCCTCGGGCTGCGGAAAATCCACCTCGCTGCGGATGCTCGCAGGGCTCGAAGACGTCAACTCCGGGCGGATCCTCATCGGCGACCGTGACGTCACCGACGTTCCGCCCAAGGACCGCGACATCGCCATGGTTTTCCAGAACTATGCGCTGTACCCGCACATGTCCGTGGCGGACAACATGGGCTTCGCCCTGAAGATCGCCGGCATCGGCAAGGAAGAGCGCATGGAGCGCGTCCGCGAGGCCGCGAAGCTGCTGGACCTCGAAGACTACCTGGACCGGAAACCGAAGGCCCTCTCCGGCGGCCAGCGCCAGCGCGTTGCCATGGGCCGCGCGATTGTGCGTAACCCGCAGGTCTTCCTGATGGATGAACCGCTCTCCAACCTGGATGCCAAGCTGCGCGTGCAGACCCGCACCCAGATTGCGTCGCTGACCCGCCGGCTCGGCGTCACCACTGTGTACGTCACCCACGACCAGGTGGAAGCCATGACCATGGGTGACCGCGTGGCAGTGCTGAAGGACGGTGTCCTGCAGCAGGTCGACACCCCGCGGAACCTCTACGACCACCCCCGGAACGTGTTCGTGGCCGGCTTCATCGGTTCCCCCGCCATGAACCTGCTTGAACTGCCGGTGGTGGACGGCGGAGTTGCGTTCGGCGGGTCTGTCTACCCGGTGGAAAGCGCCGTGCTGGGTGCTGCCGCAGGCAACACCGTGACGCTGGGCGTCCGGCCCGAAGACCTGGAAACGGTGCCCGAGGGTGAAGGCCTGCGCGTGGAGGTCGACGTCGTCGAGGAGCTGGGAGCCGATGCCTACGTTTACGGCCACAGCACCATCGACGGCAAGGACCATGACATGGTGGTCCGCGTTGACGGGCGGCGTCCGCCGTTGAAGGGCGACACTCTCCACGTCCGCCCGCAGCAGGGCCACGTGCACCTGTTCGACACCGCCAACGGGGAACGGCTCGCAGAGCAGGCGTAACCCGGACCGACGCGACATGCGGTGGCTCCCCTGCTCAACTAAACTGTGAGACGGGGAGCCGCCGCTTTTTCGTTAACGCATGCTCGAGACGTAAGGGCTTTCGCCTATGACCGACGCCGTACCTGCCCGCTGGCAGAACGAACCCACGGACTGGGAGCAGACCGGCAAGCTGCCCCGCACCACACGCTCTTCGACCAACCGGATCAACACCCTGGGGTCGCTCAACATCACGGCCGCGTCCATGGACCCGGCCCTGCTGGACCTGCCCTGGCACATTCCGCTGGAGGAATGGCCCAAGGAAAACCTGGCCGCCCTGCCCCGCGGCATCTCCCGCCACGTTGTCCGCTTCGCCCCGCTGGGCGATTCGCTGATTGCCATCAAGGAAACCAGCGAACATGTGGCGCGGCAGGAATACCACATGCTGCGCAAGCTTCGCCGGTTAAATGTTCCCGCGGTGTCGCCGGTCGCGGTCATCACGGGGCGCATGGATCCCGCGGGTGAGGAGCTGCAGCCGGTCCTCGTCACCCGGCACCTGCGCTTCTCCCTTCCTTACCGTGCAGTCTTCTCCCAGACCCTGCGCGAGGTCACGCTGACCCGTTTGATTGATGCCCAGGCACTGTTGCTGGTGCGCCTGCACCTGGCGGGCTTCTACTGGGGGGACGTGTCCCTGTCCAACACTCTCTTCCGCCGCGACGCCGGCGCGTTTGCCGCCTACCTTGTGGATGCGGAGACCGGAGAGCTCTACCCCGAACTGTCCAACGGCCAGCGCGAATATGACCTGGAGATTGCCCGGGTCAACATCGCCGGAGAACTGATGGACCTGGCCGAGGGCGGTCTGGTCGAGGAATCCGTGGATCCGCTGGCCACCAGCGAACGGATCATGGACAGTTACCGCCGGCTCTGGGCGGAGCTGACCGAACGGGAGTCCTTCGGAATGGCGGACCGCTGGCGGGTGGACGCCCGCATCCGCCGCCTGAATGACCTGGGGTTCGACGTCGACGAGCTCAGCATCAGCACCACCCCCGACGGCACGCAGGTCCAGCTCCAGCCCAAGGTGGTCGACGCCGGACACCATCAGCGCCGGTTGCTGCGCCTGACCGGAATCGATGCCCAGGAGAACCAGGCCCGGCGGCTGCTCAATGACCTGGACTCCTACCGGGTGACCAACCATCCCGAACTCGACGAAGAGCTCAGTGCGCATCTGTGGGTCACGCAGGTCTTCGAACCGATTGTCAAAGCCGTCCCCCGGGATCTGGGCAGCAAGCTGGAAGCCGCCGAAGTGGTGCACGAGGTCCTGGAGCACCGCTGGTACATGTCTGAAAAGGCCAACCGCAACGTGCCCATGGCAGAGGCGGTGCAGTCCTACATGGACACCATCCTTCGCCACCGGCGCGACGAGGCCGCGATCCTGCTCAGCACGGATACCCGGACCATGGAGATCCTGGATGCAGGAGGAGCCCCGGCCTAAGGCCGAGGCTCCCTGGATGCTGCTCGGGTAGCGGTCAGTAGCCGCTGGGGGCCGACATGGCAACGATGATGAAGATGAGCATCAGCGCCCCGAAGAGGGTTCCCAACCCGCCGACGATAATGCCGATGACCGCGGGAGTGTTGCCCATCCCCGCCTTGCGGGACTGGTTCAGGCCCACAATGCTCAGGACCAGGCCCACCACGGAGAAGAAGAAGGACGTGATGAGTCCGGCGATGCCCATCGCCTGTCCGGGGTTTGCCTGCGGCTGCGGGTAGCCGCCCTGGCCGTAGGCGGGGTAACCGGCCGGCTGGCTGTACGCCGAGCCTTCCTGGCCGTAGCCCGGATAGCTTGCCTGCTGCGCAGGGGCGGCGTCCTGCTGGGCGTAGGGATTAGTGTTCTGCTGTCCGTAGGGATTAGTGTTCTGCTGTCCGTAGGGATTGGAGTCCTGCTGGCCGTAGGGATTGGAATCCTGCTGGCCGTAGGGATTGGAATCCTGCTGGCCTTCCTGCTGGCCGTAGGACGGATAGGCAGTGTTGTCCTGCCCCTCCTGGGCTCCGGGGTCGGCGGCAGAGGACCCGGACGCGTATTGGCCGCTGTCCGCAGCATTATCGGTGCCGGCGGGGTCCGCCCCGGGCTGCCATTCTGGTCGATTGTCTGACACGCGGTATTCCCCCTGAAGAAGTGGTTAGCGTGGCCGGGACGGTTGATCGATCGACTACGCAAAGTCAGTGTGACGTACGCCAATCCTATACACGCGCGGCTACCGGTTCCATCGCGCAGGGAAAGATCCTCCGCAAGCCCCTCCGGCGTGTCCAGGATCTCCTGTGATCTCCGCGGCATTCGACCCCCGGCCGGGATCCCGGGGTCGTTAAATGGAACTGTAGACTCGATGAATCTGCGGAAGGAAGACGCCTCGAATGGTTGAACAACTGGCTACCCCCAGCCGGACACGGCTGCGCGTGGTCCCTGTCCATAAACCGGCGACTGGCCGCGAATGGTGGCGGTCTTCGGTGATTTACCAGATCTACCCACGCTCGTTCCGCGATCTGCGCGGTGACGGCATCGGAGACCTGCAGGGTATTACCGCAGAGATCCCCGCCCTCGCGAATCTGGATATCGACGCCGTCTGGCTCTCCCCGTTCTACCGTTCCCCGCAGAAGGACGCCGGCTACGACGTCGCCGATTACTGCTCCGTGGACCCGCTCTTCGGCACCCTGGAGGATTTCGACGCCCTGGTGGCCGAAGCCTCCCGCCACAGTATCCGCGTCATCGTGGATCTGGTCCCCAACCACTGCTCGGACCAGCACCCCCTCTTCCAGGCAGCCCTGGCCGCCCCCGCCGGTTCCCCCGCCCGGGATCTGTTCATCTTCCGCGACGGCACCGGCGAGCACGGCCAGAACCCGCCGAACAACTGGCAGTCCCACTTCGGCGGGCCCGCCTGGACCCGCGTCACCGAACCGGACGGCACCCCCGGACAGTGGTATCTGCACCTGTTCGATACCTCCCAGCCGGACTTCAACTGGGACAGCCCCGCCGTGCACGCCGAGTTCGAAAAGATCCTGCGCTTCTGGCTGGACCGCGGCGTCGGCGGATTCCGGGTGGACGTTGCCCACGCGCTGATCAAGAAGTCCGGGCTTCCGGACTGGGGCGGGCGCGCCGACGGGTCCTCCTCCGAAGGGTTCCCCGGCGATGCCGCCCCGATGTTCGGCCAGCCGGGCATCCACGACATCTTCCGTTCCTGGCGGAAAATCCTGGACTCCTACGACGGGGAGCGGGTGCTCTGCGCCGAAGCGACCATTGATCCCGTCGACCGGCTCAGCGACTGGGTCCGGCCGGACGAGATGCACCAGACCTTCAACTTCGCCTACCTGCACCACCCCTGGCACGCCCCGGCCCTGCGCGAGGTCATCGAGTCCTCCCTGCGCGCCTTCGACAAAGTGGGGGCTCCGACCACTTGGGTGCTGTCCAACCACGACGTCGTCCGGCACACCAGCCGTTTCGGCCTCACCGGTGCCGGGCCCCGGAGCGGGGACGGACTCGGACCGCAGGATGAACAGCCGGACCTTGAACTTGGACTTGCCCGGGCCCGGGCCGCGACCCTGTTGATGCTCGCATTGCCTGGCGGCGTCTATCTCTACCAGGGCGAAGAGCTCGGCCTGCCGGACCACACGCTGCTTCCGGATGAGTTCCGTCAGGATCCCACGTTCCACCGCACCGCAGGTGTCCGCGTGGGACGGGACGGGAACCGGGTCCCCCTGCCGTGGAAGGCCAACCTCCCCAGCTACGGCTTCAGCGCGACGGGCGAGAGCTGGCTCCCGCAGCCGCCGATCTGGGGCAGGCACTCCCGCGACATCGAGCAGCGCAATCCTGACTCAACCCTGAACCTCTACCGCAACGCCCTCGCCCTGCGCCGGGAGCTGCGGCTGGGTGACGGTTCCCTGGCGTGGTGGCCGGAGCACGACGACGAGGGGCTGGTGTCGTTCGTCAATGATGGCGTTCTCGTCGCGATCAACATGGGCGACGCCCCGGTGCAACTGCCGGATCTTCCGCTGCTGCTGGGCAGCGCACCCGATGCTCTCGAGGGCGACCGGCTGCGCCCCAACCGCGCGGTCTGGCTGCGCCTGGACTAGCGGGGTTCGCCGCCGGGAATGGCTTTCCCGGGGTTGAGGATGCCGGCGGGGTCGAACACCGCTTTGACCCTGCGCTGAAGCTCGAGCACCTCTGCCTGCTGCTCCTGCGGCAGCCAGGGCAGTTTGAACTGGCCTATGCCGTGCTCGCCGGTGATGGTTCCGCCCATGGACAGCGCAACGGTGATGGACTCATCCAGTGCTGCGTCCAGGCGTTCCCGCCCGCCGTCGTCGGCCGCCTGCACCCAGAACGTCGGGTGCAGGTTGCCGTCCCCGGCGTGGGCCACCACCTTGAGGTTTACCCGGTGCTGTGCCGCCATCCGCTCGAGCTCGTCGACGTACCGTACCAGTGCGGAGCGCGGGACTGCGACGTCCTCCCCCACCCGGAACTGGTGGGCAATTGAGTCGCCGCGGCTGTGCCGTCGCAGCTCCAGGAGCCGTTCGGCTTCCACCGACCCTTCCGTACTCACTGTTCCGCCCAGTGCCGCCAGCAACCGGCGCACAACGTCCGCCTCGGCGTCGGCTCCGAAGCCATCGGTCTGGATGAGCAGCAACGCGTTTCCCCAGGAACGGAGGCTGCTTCCATGGGCGTCGTCCAGCGCACTGAGGGTGGCACCGTCCAGCAGCTCCATGATGGCCGGCTGAACGCGGGCGGCCCCCGCAGCCAGGACTCCTGCGGCCGCCGTCGAAAAATCGGTAAAGAAGGCTGCAACGGTCCGGATCGCCACCGGCAGGTACCGCAGCCGAACGGTAATACCGACGATGATCCCCAAGGTACCTTCCGAGCCGGTGAAAAGGCCCTTGAGATCATAACCGGCGACTCCCTTGAAGGTGCGCTGTCCGGTGCTGATCAGCGATCCGTCGGCCAGAACCACGTCCAGCGCCAGCACGGAGTCCCGGGTCACGCCGTACTTGGCGCAGCGAAGGCCGCCGGCGTTGGTGGCCACATTCCCGCCGATCGTGGAAGTCCGGTAGCTGGCCGGATCGGGGGCGTACATCAACCCGTGGGCCGCTGCCGCCGCATTCAGGTCGGCATTGATCACGCCGGGTTCGACGACGGCGACCTCGTCCTGCGCATTAAGCTCCAGGATGCGGTTCATCCGGTCCAGGCAGAGGACGATGCACCCGCCGGTCGCATGGGCGCCGCCCGAGACTCCGGTGCCCGCTCCACGGGGGACCACAGCAGTACCCGTTGCCGCCGCCCAGCGCATCACGTCCTGGACGCCCTGGACGCTGGTAGGCCAGACAACCGCTCGCGGCTCCGCATAGGCCAGGACGGGACCTTGGTCGGTGGCAAAGGCGGCCAGAACATCAGGCGCGGTTTCGACGAGCCGGCCGGGGCCGTCGAGGGTAAGACCGTGCAGAGCGTTCATGCCAGCAGACTACCGTGCCCCCATAAAGCGGGCGTAGCGGTCCAGAATCTGCGCCCATTCGCTCTCGAGCCGATCATATTCGCGGGCTGCATTCGGGAGCCGTCCCAGGCCCGAGTGGCGCAGGGTGACCGAGGTGGCAGCGTCGGTGACGGCGGAGAACTCCACGCGTACGTCGGTGGGGGTCCGCGGGTCCTGGCCGGCCACCCACTCCAGTTCCAGCAGTGTGTCCGGTTCCCGGGTGCGTACCGTGGCCCACACTGCGGTTTCGCCGTCGGGACCGGTCTCGGTCAGCACCCCGCCTTCGAACTCGGCGTGTGTACCTTCCCCGAAGTCCGTCAGGTCCTCCGGCCACCAGAGATGGAGATAATCGGTGAATCCGTTGAACGCTTCCTCAGCATCGCGGGGAACCGTCCGGACCGCAACCACGTCCGGCACGGACGTGACGTGGCCGGGCGTCCCTTCGTCCGGATCCGGATCGGCGGCATGGGAAAACAGGGAAGCACTCATGCATTCCACCCTACCTGCCGTGTTTAGGCGTTAAACAGGTCAGGTCCCGCACCAATGGTGCGGGACCTGACCCTCTCTACTAAATATTGTCCGGCGGTGACCTACTCTCCCACATCCTCCCGGATGCAGTACCATCGGCGCTGTGGGT
>NZ_JANFLT010000005.1 GCF_024385505.1 Arthrobacter zhaoxinii | reverse complement strand
CGGTCATAGCGTGGGGGAAACGCCCGGTCCCATTCCGAACCCGGAAGCTAAGACCCACAGCGCCGATGGTACTGCATCCGGGAGGATGTGGGAGAGTAGGTCACCGCCGGACAATATTTGAAGGTTGAGCCCGTACCAGTGTTGGTGCGGGCTCTTCCTGTTTAACCAGCCATGGACTCCGGTACCCGAGGGTGGCGTGCAGCCCTCCTTGCAACGGCGTCGGTAGCCCAGGCCCAGGCAAGGATGGCGATCCCCCGTCCGGGTGTCGAGGCTCACCCCTTCTCCGGGGCTAAAGAGCGCCCGGCGAATCGGCGCCAGGGTGGCCACTGCACTAGAATTACCCTGAGGCGCCACCGCCTCCCATAACTTTTTCATTTCTTACAGGTACATAGTGACGAGCGACTGCAGTAATTCCGTTGGTCGGCTCACGACGAGAGGAACTCAGCAGCATGTCAGAGCAAAACAACAGGGATCAGCGAAGCAGCGACGGAAACAACGCCGCCCGCGGCAGCAACTCGTCAGACCGCCGCGACGACCGCGGCCGTCCTGCGACAAACGACCGCAACGCTCCCAAGCGATTTGAAGACCGCAAGCCGGCCTTCGGCGGCCGTCCTGCGCGTGACGGTGAGCGGAAATCTTTCGGTGACCGCGGTGCCTCTTCCGAGCGGAAGCCGTATTCGAAGGACCGCAAGCCTGCCTTTGGCGACCGTCCCGCCCGCAGCGGTGACGACCGTCGTCCTGCCCGCGATGGTGAGCGTAAGCCGTTCTCCGAGCGCAGCGGTGAGCGTAAGCCCTTCGGTGATCGTGGCGATCGCAAGCCGTCGTTTGGCGGGGATGACCGTCGTCCTGCCCGCGATGGTGAGCGTAAGCCTCCCTTCAGCAATCGTTCCGAGCGGGATGACCGCGCCAGCCGGGGGAGCGATGACCGTCGTCCGCCGCGTGATGGTGAGCGTAAGTCCTTTGGTGACCGGGGGGATCGTAAGCCGTTCTCGCGGGATGATCGTCCGCAGCGTGACAGCCGTCCGCCCCGCGACGGCGAGCGTAAACCCTTTGCCGATCGTGGCGACCGTAAGCCGTCGTTCGGCGGCGACGACCGTCGTCCCGCCCGCGACGGCGAGCGTAAACCCTTTGCCGATCGTGGCGACCGTAAGCCGTCGTTCGGCGGCGACGACCGTCGTCCCGCCCGTGACGGTGAGCGTAAGCCGTTCTCCGAACGAAGTGGCGACCGCGGCGACCGCCCGCAGCGTGACAGCCGTCCGCCGCGTGATGGTGAGCGTAAGTCCTTTGGTGATCGTGGGGATCGTAAGCCGTTCTCGCGGGATGATCGTCCGCAGCGTGACAGCCGTCCGCCCCGCGACGGCGAGCGTAAACCTTTTGGCGACCGCGGTCCGTCCGCTGAGCGTAAGTCCTTTGGCGACCGCGGCGACCGTCCGCAGCGTGACAGCCGTCCGCCGCGTGATGGTGAGCGTAAGCCGTTTGGTGATCGTGGGGATCGTAAGCCGTTTTCCCGGGATGATCGTCCGCAGCGTGACAGTCGTCCGCCCCGCGGTGACCGGCCCTCGTACGGTTCAGACCGCCCGTCGTTCAGCCGTGACGATGCCCCTGCCGCAGCGCGTCCCCGCAACGCCAAGGATCTTCGCAGCGCCAACCGTCCCGACCGTGAACGTTCCCCCGAAATCGATGAGGACGTCACAGGACAGGAACTCGACAAGGTCACCCGCGCCCAGCTGCGCAACCTGGAGGAAGTCAACAGCGAGTGGGTGGCCAAGCACCTGGTGATGGCCGGCCGCCTGATCGACGACGAGCCTGAGCTCGCGTTCCAGCACGCCCTGGCCGCCAGCCGGCGCGGCGGACGCATGGCCGTAGTCCGGGAAGCCGTTGGCCTGACCGCCTACGCAGCCGGACACTTCGGTGAAGCACTGCGCGAGTTCCGCACATACCGCAGGATCAGCGGATCCAACGCCTACCTGCCCATGATGGCCGACTGCGAACGCGGTCTGGGCCACCCGGAAAAGGCGCTGGACATGGCCCGCTCCGAGGACGCCAAGGACCTGGATACCGCCGGACAGGTGGAGCTGGCGATTGTTGTCTCCGGCGCCCGGATGGACATGGAACAGTTCGACGCTGCCGTGGCCGCCCTGGAAATCCCGCAGCTGGACCGCAACCGCGCGTTCTCCTACAGCCCGCGCCTGTTCCGCGCCTACGCCGATGCCCTGGACATTGCCGGACGCGGAGAAGAAGCGGAGAAATGGCGGAAGCAGGCGCTGCGCGCTGACGAAGCCCTGGGCTTCGGCGACTTTGCCGAACCGGAAATCTTCGATCTCGTCCCCGAAGAAGAGGAACGCCCCAAGCGCCACTCCGAAGCCCGTGAAGACCGCTCCGGCGCGTACTTCGCGCCCGTTGAAGACGCGCCGAAGGACACTCTTGACCCGGCGGACGACGTCGATGCGCTGCCCAGCGACGAGCAGGAGGGCCTCCTCACCGAGGCCGGCGATGTGAACGACGAAGACGAGGCTGTGGAAGTCATTGTCTCGGACTTCGACGCAGACGCCGACGACGACGAGGAAACTCCCCGCGAAGACGCCGAAGAAACGGAGCAGCAGCGCATTGAAGACTAATCCTTCACTGGTCTCCGGCTACGACGCGGTCTTTTCCGACCTGGACGGCGTGGTTTACGCCGGACCGCACGCAATACCGGGGGCCGTGGAGGCCCTGGGCAGGCTGGCCGACGTATCGGTCCAGCTTGCCTACGTCACCAACAACGCGTCGCGCTCCTCGGAGACGGTAGCCGCCCACCTGCGTGAGCTCGGAGCACCCGCCACCGCGGATAATGTTTTCGGGTCCGCGCAGGCTGGGGCGGAACTGCTGGCCTCCAAGGTTGCTCCGGGGGCCAAGGTCCTCGTGACCGGCAGCGCCACCCTGGTGGCAGCCGTCGAAGCTCAGGGGCTCGTCCGGGTCACCTCAGCTGATGACGCGCCGGACGCCGTCATCCAGGGCTTCGATCCTTCCCTGGGATGGGCCGACCTCGCTGAAGCGGCTTTCGCCGTCGGACGCGGCGCTGTCTGGGTGGCCACGAACACCGACCTGTCAATCCCGCAGGCCCGCGGAATCGCACCCGGCAACGGGACCCTCGTGGCCGCCGTCGGCGCTGCCACAGGCCGGATACCCTTCGTCGCCGGGAAGCCGGAGGCACCGCTGTTTACGACGGCGGCACGGCACCTGGGCGTTGAGCGTCCGCTGGTCGTGGGGGACCGGCTGGACACGGACATCCTGGGCGGCAGCAACGCAGGCTTTGACACCGCCCTGGTGCTCACCGGCGTCGACACCCCCCTGACCGCGCTTGCCGCACGGACCCCGGAGCGGCCGGTGTACCTGATTGAGAATCTCCGGGCGCTCTTTGAGCCGTATCCGGTGCCCGTCCTGGACGCCGGGCAGTACCGCTGCGGCGCCGCCCTTGCCTGGGTGGAGGACGCGGCTGTGGTCATTGCCGGTGATTCCTCCGACCTGGACAGCTGGCGCGCTGCCTGCGCCGCCTGGTGGGCTGCCCGTCCGGACGTCGATTCCGCAGAGGCTCCCGAGATCCGCTGGACTGTCACCGCACGCGGATAGGCTTCCAGCAGGAACCCATCCCTCATCATGCATCCAGCAGGCAACCCGCAGGAGGAAGATCGATGCCCGAATCCCAGCCAGCGGCGCCATGGCCGCACGCAGCGGTGTCCACGGAGGACACCGCCGTCGATTCCCTCCTCGAAGGACTCGGCCCGGTGGCATCCCTGCCGGTGTCCGCTCATGCAGCGGTGTATGCCGAACTGCATGACGCCCTGCTCGGCGAACTGAACAAACAACCCGCAGCGTCGTCCCCGGCGCCCGGGAACCACAGGGCAGGATAGACATGCCTCGACTCGACCAGGAACTCGTCACCCGCGGACTCGCACGCTCGCGCACCCAGGCCGCCAGACTCATTGCCGCAGGGCGGGTGCTGCACGCTGGGACGCCGGCGGCTAAGCCCTCGGCTCCGGTGGATGCCGCCGAACGGCTGGAGGTGCTCGACGACGGCCTCCCGGACTACGTCAGCCGCGCCGGCCACAAGCTAGCCGGCGCCCTTGCGGCTTTCCCGGAGGTCCGGCCGCTCGGGCTGCGCTGCTTGGACGCCGGTGCTTCCACCGGAGGGTTCACGGACGTCCTGCTGCGCTCCGGCGCAGCGCACGTGGCCGCCGTCGACGTCGGCCACGGCCAACTGGTGGAACAGCTCCGGCAGGATCAGCGGGTCAGCGTTTATGAAGGCATGAATGTCCGCTACCTGGACCCGCAGGACATCGGCGGCACAGTCGATCTGACGGTCGCCGATTTGTCCTTCATTTCACTGACCATGGTGGTGGGGCCGCTGGCAGCAGCCACCCGTCCCGGCGGCAGCCTGCTCCTGATGGTGAAGCCCCAGTTTGAGGTGGGCCGTGAGAGGCTGGACCGCACCGGGGTAGTCACGGATCCGGAGCAGCACCGGTCAGCTGTCGCAGCGGTGGCGACTGCAGCCATTCAGGCAGGGTTGACCATCGGAGGCATCGCTCCGAGTCCGCTTCCCGGCCAGAACGGCAACGTGGAGTTCTTTATGTGGCTGCAGGTACCGGAACAGAACCCTGCCTCCACAGGCGAAGAAGCTGCCGGCGCGGGACAGACCGCCGGCACACGGGCCGCTGATGCAGCGTCCGCGCTGGTCGACGCAGCGTTTGCCGGGTTTGCGGAGCCTAAGCCCGGCGTAGAAGACTGACGGATGGACAATGCCCCAGGCATCCACGCGTAAGACGAAGAGGATAAAGACGCAGATGAGCAGACGGATACTGGTTCTGGCCCACACCGGACGGCGGGCCGCCATGACCGCTGCCCAGGAGGCGTGCACCCAGCTTCATTCCTCCGGCCTGGTTCCGGTGATGCGGCGGGCTGACCTCGAAGACATCCAGGCCGAATACGGTGTGCTCACGGCCCCCACCGAAATCCTCGACGAGGACGTCGCACTGGACGATGTGGACCTGGGCATGGTGCTCGGCGGCGATGGAACCATCCTGCGGGCGGCGGAACTGGTGCGCGGCACCAATGTGCCGCTGCTCGGTGTGAACCTGGGCCACGTGGGGTTCCTGGCCGAAAGCGAACGCGCCGATCTGGCCCAGACCGTCCACTGGGTGGTGGAGCGCGCCTACACCGTTGAAGAACGCATGACCATCGACGTCAAGGTCTGGCACGGCGGCGAACTGCTGGCCCGCACCTGGGCGCTGAACGAGGCAGCCGTGGAAAAGGCCGACCGCCAGCGGATGATCGAAGTGGTCATTGAAGTGGATGCCCGGCCCATCAGCTCCTTCGGATGCGACGGCGTTGTGCTGGCCACACCCACCGGCTCCACCGCCTACGCCTTCTCTGCCGGCGGCCCAGTGGTCTGGCCCGAGGTTGAGGCACTGCTGCTGGCGCCCATCAGCGCCCACGCGCTGTTCGCCAAGCCCCTGGTGGTTTCCCCTACCTCCGTACTGGCGGTGGAGATCCTGACCCGGACCGACGCCGCTGGCGTGCTCTGGTGCGACGGCCGACGCAGCATTGACCTGCCGCCGGGATCCCGTGTGGAGGTAACCCGTTCCAAGACACCCGTACGCCTGGCACGCACGCACCTCACACCGTTCTCGGAACGGCTGGTCCGTAAGTTCCAGCTGCCCACCCACGGATGGCGGGGTCCGGCGCCGGCTGCCGCTGCCGGCACCCAGCTCAGCGCGGTATCCGAACGGCCGGTCCGGGGCGGAACGCCCGACGGCGGCAGCGCAGCAAAAGACGGCACTTGGGAAGTCAGGGACGCAGCAGTTTCGGACAGTGGAGGCGTGGTCGAATGATTGAGGAAATCCGGATCAGGGACCTCGGTGTTATCACCGACGCCACCCTGGACCTGGGCCCGGGCTTCACTGTGGTGACGGGTGAGACCGGCGCCGGCAAGACCATGGTGATCACTGCCCTGGGACTGCTCCTGGGTGCGCGTTCCGACGCCGGTGCCGTCCGCATCGGTGCCAAGTCCGCCGTCGCCGAGGCGCTCGTCCGCGTGGATCCGCAGAGCGCGGCGGCCGTACGCGCAGCCGAGGCCGGGGCGGAGCTGGAAGAGTACGACGGCGCCGCCGAACTGACGCTGGTCCGTACAGTCAATGCCGACGGCCGCAGCCGTGCACATGTGGGCGGACGCTCCGCGCCGGTAGGCGTCCTGGCGGAGGTGGGCGAACACCTGGTGGTGGTCCACGGCCAGACCGACCAGCTGCGGCTGAAGAGCGCCGCAGCCCAGCGGGAGGCGCTGGACAAGTACGCCGGGGCTCCGCTCGCCGCCGAACTCGGCACCTACCGCGAGGACTACGCCCGCTGGCGGACCGCAGCCAAGGAGCTGTCCGAGCTGCGGGACCAGGCCCGGGACCGGCTTCGGGAAGCCGAATACCTGACCGCCGCACTGGAGGAAATCGAAGCGGTGGACCCGCAGCCGGGGGAGGACGATTCCCTCAAGGCAGAGGCCATGCGCCTGAGCAACCTCGAAGAGCTGCGCACCGCCGCGGTGAGCGCTCATGCGGCCCTCATCGCGGACGATTTTGCCGACGGTGGGGACGCTACGTCGCTGGTGGACGCCGCCAAGCGGCAGCTGGAATCCGCGGGGGAGCATGACCCGGCGCTGGCCGCCTCCGGGCAGCGGCTGGCCGAAGTGGGATACATCCTTGCCGACATCGCCACCGAGCTGGCCAGCTACGGAGCATCGCTGGACTCCGAGGGTCCGGAGCGGCTGGCCGAAGTGGAATCCCGCCGGGCGGAGCTGGCCGGCCTGGTCCGCAAGTACGCCCCCTCGATCGACGGGGTCCTGGAGTGGAGCGGCGAAGGCGCCAAACGGCTCGCCGAGCTGAGCTCCGACGACTCCCGGATCGAAGCACTGGAGGCCGAGATCGGGGCCCTCGCCGAACGCCTGGCCACCAGGGGGGCCGCCCTGACGAAGCTGCGCACCGAAGCAGCCGCCGAACTCGCACAGCGTGTCAGCGACGAACTGACGGCGCTGGCGATGAAGGACGCCAACCTGGTGATCGAGGTGGAGCCCACGGGCGAACCGGGGCCGCACGGCGCGGACAGCATTTCCTTCCTGCTGGCGCCGCACCCCGGCGCGCCGGCCCGTCCGCTGGGCAAGGGCGCCTCCGGCGGCGAACTTTCCCGGGTGATGCTGGCCATCGAAGTGGTCCTGGCCGCGGTGGACCCGGTCCCCACGTTCATCTTCGATGAAGTGGACGCCGGCGTCGGCGGCAAGGCTGCGGTCGAAATCGGCCGCCGGCTCGCCATGCTGGCCCGGCATGTCCAGGTGATCGTGGTCACCCACCTGCCGCAGGTGGCAGCGTTTGCCGATCACCACATCCGTGTCATCAAGACCTCCACGGCCACCGACGACGGCTCCGGCGTCACTGCCAGCGACGTCCGGGTGCTGGGCCAGGAGGAGCGGATCAAGGAACTCGCCCGGATGCTTGCCGGGCAGGAGGACTCGGCGTCGGCCCGTGCCCACGCCGAGGAGCTGCTGGACTCGGCGGGACACCTACAGTGATAGGTGAACCGCCGGTGACTTCCCGAATGAATACAGGCGCAGGTTCCACCCGAAACGACAAAAGGTGATAGGCTCGAACTCCGTGGTGCAGCGATCAAATTCCAGGTTTCCCAAGTCGTCTTCTACGACAAAACACATCTTCGTCACCGGTGGCGTGGCGTCCTCACTTGGCAAGGGACTGACAGCGTCAAGTCTCGGCCATCTGTTGAGGTCGCGCGGCATAGCGGTGACCATGCAGAAGCTCGATCCGTATTTGAATGTGGATCCGGGCACAATGAACCCCTTCCAGCACGGTGAAGTCTTCGTGACCGACGACGGCGCCGAGACCGACCTCGACATCGGACACTACGAGCGGTTCCTTGACGAGAGCCTCGACGGCTCCGCCAACGTGACCACCGGCCAGGTGTACTCGACGGTCATCGCCAAGGAACGCCGCGGCGAATACCTCGGCGACACGGTCCAGGTCATTCCTCACATCACCGACGAGATCAAGCGCCGGATGCGCCTGCCCTCCGAGGCGAAGAAGACCCCGGACGTCATCATCACCGAAATCGGCGGCACGGTAGGCGACATCGAGTCCCAGCCGTTCCTCGAAGCGGCACGCCAGGTCCGCCAGGACATCGGCCGCAGCAACGTCTTCTTCCTGCACGTTTCCCTCGTGCCGTACATCGGCCCGTCCCAGGAACTGAAGACCAAGCCGACCCAGCACTCCGTGGCCGCCCTGCGGTCCATCGGCATCCAGCCGGACGCGATTGTCATCCGCTCGGACCGCCCGGTGCCCGATGCCATGCGCAACAAGATCGGTCGCATGTGCGACGTCGACGTTGACGCTGTGATCGGCTGCCCGGACGCCCCGAGCATCTACGACATCCCCAAGACGCTTCACTCCCAGGGCCTGGACGCGTACATCGTCCAGCACCTGGACCTGAAGTTCAAGGACGTCAACTGGACCAAGTGGGACCGCCTGCTGGAGTCGGTGCACAACCCGAAGCACCACGTGGACATTGCCCTCGTCGGTAAGTACGTGGATCTTCCGGACGCCTACCTCTCCGTCACGGAAGCACTGCGCGCCGGCGGCTTCGCCAACAAGGCCAAGGTCAACATCCGCTGGGTTCCCTCGGATGACTGCGATACCCCCGAAGGTGCAGCCAAGGCCCTGGCCGGCGCGGACGCCATCTGCGTTCCCGGCGGCTTCGGCATCCGCGGCCTCGAGGGCAAGCTCGGCGCCCTGACCTATGCCCGGGAGAACAAGCTTCCGACCCTCGGCCTGTGCCTTGGCCTGCAGTGCATGGTCATTGAATACGCCCGCAACGTGGTGGGCCTGGAAGGTGCTTCCTCCTCCGAGTTCGAACCGGATACCCAGTACCCGGTGATCGCCACCATGGCCGAGCAGAAGGACATTGTTGCCGGCGGCGGCGACATGGGCGGCACCATGCGCCTGGGCCTGTGGGATGCGAAGCTGGAACCGGAATCCGTGGTTGCCAAGACCTACGGCAAGACGGAGGTGGCCGAACGCCACCGCCACCGCTACGAAGTCAACAACCAGTACCGCGACCAGATTGCCGACGCCGGCCTGGTGTTCTCCGGAACCACCACCGACGGCGGACTGGTGGAGTTCGTCGAGCTTCCCGCCGACGTGCACCCGTACTACGTCTCCACGCAGGCCCACCCGGAGCTCAGCTCCCGTCCGACGCGTCCGCACCCGCTCTTCGCCGGACTCGTCAAGGCCGCCCTGGCCCACCAGAGCGGCCGGGCCTAGCCATGGCACAGGGGTTCGCCGACGCACAAAGTCCGCGCCCGCTGCTGGAATCGGAAACGGTGTACAGCGGTCCGGTGTGGGACGTGGTCAAGGAGAAGTTCACCCTGACCGACGACGGCGAACCCCTGGTCCGTGACTACATTGCCCACCCGGGCGCCGTGGCCATCCTGGCCATGAACGACGACGGCCAGGTGCTGCTGATCAACCAGTACCGGCATCCGGTCCGGATGACCCTGTGGGAAATCCCGGCCGGACTGCTGGACGTGGACGGCGAAGACTTCCAGGTCGGCGCCGCCCGCGAACTGGCGGAGGAAGCCGACCTGCAGGCCGCCGAGTGGCAGGTCCTGGCGGACCTGTTCCTCTCGCCCGGTTCCTCCCGTGAAGCCCTCCGCATCTACCTGGCCCGCGGCATCTCCGACGTTCCCGAGGAACAGCGGCACACCCGGACCCATGAGGAAGCCGAAATCACCACGGCCTGGGTGGACCTGGATGACGCCGTGCAGGCAGCCCTGCAGGGACGCATGCACAGCCCCTCCGCCGTGGCCGCCGTCCTGGCCGCCGCCGTCGCCCGCAGCAACGGGTACCGGGGCTGCGTCCTGCCGATGCACCGTGGCCGGAACACCATTCACAGCACTCCTCCTGGGCCAATGGCCCGGTGCGCTAGGAAAGTCTGATGCCCAGCGCTGACGCTGATGCCGGCTCTCCGAATAATGACACCATCGCCATAAACCTGCACGGCTCCCTGAACCCCACGCTCAAGCTGGATCTGGAATCGGAAGAGGCCCGCAGGCTCCGCGACGCAGACCTGGCCGAGCTGGACCGGACCGGTTCGATGCGGCCGGCGCAGGCCGCTGCAGCACCTGCAGGGAGGCCCGATGCAAGCAGGCCCGATGCTGCGCCGGAGTCAGCGCCGGCACGCAAACCGGCCTCCAAACCCGCAGTCGCGGCGCGCTCCCGTGCCGCGACAATGCAGTCGGCCGCGGATGAACTCCGGTCCACGCCTGCCGGCCGGGCCATCGGCAGCTACCTGCAGCACATGGCCGTGGAACGCGGCCTGGCGTTCAACACCCTCGATGCCTACCGGCGGGACCTGCTGCGGTATGCCCGCTTCCTGAGTGCCCGCGGCGTGGAGGATATTTCCCGCATCACCCGTCACGACGTCACGGCGTTTGCCCAGTCCATCTCCGAAGGGTCCGACGGCGCCTCCGCCCTGAGCGTCCGGTCAGCCGCCCGGACCATTGTCGCGGTGCGCGGACTGCACCGCTTCTGGGCGCTGGAGGGCATGACTACTGCCGATCCGGCGTCGGACGTACACCCGCCCATGCCCGGCAAACGCCTGCCCAAGGCCATCAGCGTCAACGAAGTCACCCGCATCCTCGAAGCGGTCTCCCTGGATACGCCCTCCGGGCTGCGGGACCGGGCACTGCTCGAGTTCCTGTACTCCACCGGCGCCCGCATCAGCGAGGCCGTGGGACTGGACGTGGATGACCTGTCGCTGGAACGCATCCCTGCCAAGGGCCCGGACGTGGTGCGGCTGTTCGGCAAGGGATCCAAGGAACGGCTGGTCCCGCTGGGCTCCTATGCGGCCCGGGCACTGGATGAGTATCTCGTGCGTGGCCGCCCTGCGGCCTCGGCCAAGGGCAAGGGCACCCCGGCCCTGTTCCTGAATGCGCGCGGCGGACGCCTGTCGCGGCAGAGTGCCTGGACCATCCTGAAGAACGCCGCCGAGAAGGCGGACATCGGCCGGGACGTGTCCCCGCACACCCTGCGGCATTCGTTCGCCACGCACCTGCTTGAGGGCGGGGCGGATGTCCGGGTGGTGCAGGAACTGCTGGGCCATGCCTCGGTGACGACCACCCAGGTCTACACGCTGGTCACCGCCGAAACCCTGCGCGAGGTCTACGCCGCAGCCCACCCGCGGGCACTGTAGTGGACTTCCGCGCCTCTCCCGTTGTCCTCTGCTTCCTGTTCCGGGAAACGGAGCAGGACGGCCGGGAGGTGCTGATGGGGTTGAAGAAGACCGGCTTCGGCCTGGGCCGGGTCGTCACCCTGGGCGGCCATATCGAACCCGGAGAAACCCCCGAACAGGCTGCAGTGCGCGAGGTGGAGGAAGAGTCCGGCGTCGTCGTCGCCGAACAGGACCTGCAGCGTGCCGGAACCATCGAGTGGATCTTCCCGGCGCAGCCCGGCCTGGACATGTCGACCGTACTGTTCCGTGCACACCGATGGGACGGCGAACCGGGGGAGACTGACGAGATCCTCCCAGCCTGGTATCCGGCTACGGAGTTGCCCTATTCCAGGATGTGGCCGGACTCGGCCCTCTGGATGCCCCGCCTTCTCTCCGGCGACTATTTCAACGCTGTCATCACTATCGCTGCCGACAACGTCAACGTAGCCAGCGTCGACTTTTCCTAGCGGGGGAACCAACCGGCTCGAAGGCCACGATGCCCGGTATAGGCGCAACGGCACCCGGCACCCGGGTGCCTTGGGGAACCACAGGGGACCCCGGATAAGGCGGCTTTAATATTCCCTGCGAGCTCTGCGAGCGGGGAATTTCGTTGCCGCCGTTCCGGGGCCCCCGACGGGACCCAAGGGACCCAAGGGACCCCGGGAAAGCGAAACCTACGGCAGGTGCCGCTCCTCCGCACCGTTGTATTCGCTCAGCGGCCGGATCAGGGAGTTGGCTTCGAGCTGCTCCATGATGTGCGCCGTCCACCCGGTGATCCGGGCGGCCACGAACAGCGGTGTGAACGTGAGCGTGTCGAAGCCCATCAGGTGGTAGGCGGGCCCGGCGGGGTAGTCCAGGTTCGGCAGGATGTTCTTGCGCTCACCCATGGCCGATTCCAGTGCCGTGTACAGCTCGCCCATGTCCGGCCGGTCATAGTGCTTGACCATGTTGTCCAAGGCAGCCTTCATGGTCGGCACCCGGGAGTCGCCGTTCTTGTAGACCCGGTGGCCGAAGCCCATGATCTTCTTCTTCTCCGCCAGGGCCTCGTCCAGCCAGGCAGCAGCGTGTGCCGCGACGTCGCCGCCGGCCGCACTCTCAGTGATCTCCGCGAACGTGTGCATGACCGCCTCGTTGGCGCCGCCGTGCAGCGGGCCCTTGAGCGCGCCGATGGCACCGGTCACGGCCGAATGCAGGTCCGAGAGCGTGGAGGTGATGACGCGGGCGGTGAAGGTGGACGCGTTGAAGGAGTGCTCCGCGTACAGGATCATCGAGACGTTGAAGGCCTCGACGACCTCGGGGGCGGCTTCCTCGCCGAAGGTCATCCAGAGGAAGTTCGCGGAGTAATCCAGGTCGTCGCGCGGTTCCACGACGTCCTCGCCGCGGCGGCGGCGCTGGTCATAGGCGACGACGGCGGGCATGGCAGCGAAGAGGCTGACGGCTTTGTCCATGTTGGCCTGGACGGAGGAATCCCCGGCCTGCTCATGCGACGCGCCCAGCACGGATGCCGCGGTACGGCAGACATCCATCGGGTGGCAGGTCACGGGCAGCGCGTCAATGACGGCCTTCAGCTCGGGCGTGAGGGCACGCTGCGCGCGTTCCCCGTCGGTGAATTCCGTCAGCTGTTCCTCGGTGGGAAGTTCACCGTTCCAGAGCAGGTAGGCCACCTCCTCGAAGCTGCACCGGGCGGCGAGCTCCTGGACGGGATAGCCGCGGTAGAGCAGGGAATTGGTTTCCGGGTTGACCTTGGAAACGCGGGTGGTGTCTACGAGTACCCCCGCCAGGCCCTTGTGGATCTGGGTGTCTGTCATTGGTGCTGACTCCTTCGTCGTGCAGGAAATGAGTGGCGGGTCCTAGCGTGTGCCCGGAACCTGGAAGTTGAAAACGGACGTGTCGAACTGGTTGTACGCCTCATAATCCACCAGTTCGTACAAACGCGCACGTGTGAGCATGTTGGGAACATCGGCCTGCTGGGTGCCGTGCGCCTTGATGGTCTCGAGGGTGCGTTCGGCGGCGCCCATGGCGCTGCGCAGCAGGGTGACCGGGTAGATCACCATGTTCACGCCCGCGGAGGCCAGCTCGTCATAGGTGAACAGGTCGCTCTTGCCGAACTCGGTCATGTTCGCGAGGATCGGCACGTCGACGGCGGCACGGATGGCGGCGAATTCCTCCAGGGACTTCATCGCCTCCGGGAAGATGGCGTCCGCTCCGGCGTCGACCAGTGCGCGGGCACGGTCCTGTGCCGCTTCCAGTCCGTCCACTGCCCGGATGTCGGTGCGGGCCATGATCAGGAAGTTCGGATCCCGGCGTGCATCGGCGGCGGCGCGGATGCGCTTGACCGCGGTGTCGGTGTCCACCACGTTCTTGCCGTCCAGGTGGCCGCAGCGCTTGGGGTTGAACTGGTCCTCGATGTGGCAGCCGGCCAGGCCGGCGTTTTCGAGTTCTTGGATGGTGCGGGCCACGTTCATCGGCTCGCCAAAGCCGGTGTCCGCGTCCACGATGGCGGGCAGGTTGGTCATCCGGGCAATCTGTCCGGCACGGGTGGCCACCTCGGTGAGCGTGGTCAGGCCGATGTCCGGCAGGCCCAGGTCATTGGCCAGGACGGCGCCGGAGATGTAGACGCCGTCGAAGCCTTTTTCCTCGATCAGGCGTGCGGAGAGCGGGTTGAAGGCCCCGGGGAACTGCTGCAGGGTGCCGGAGGCCAGTCCTTCGCGGAAGGCAATCCGCTTGGCCTCGGGCGTTACGGAGGAGTACAGCATTTAGAAGAGTCCCTTCGGTGCGGCGGCGGGGTTGATGACACCCTCGGCGGCGGTGATGTTCAGCTGGTCCAGCTGGCCGGCGGCCAGTTCGGGCAGGCGCTGGACGGTGGCGAGGAAGCGGTCGATTTCCTCGGCGGACACCAGGCCCGCGGCCAGGGTGCGGAACTTGTTGATGTACTGCTCGCGGGTGAAGGGTTTGGCGCCGAGCGGGTGGGCGTCGGCGACGGCGATTTCGTCAGTGATCACGGTGCCGTCGGTCAGCACGATGGTGACCTTGCCGCCGAAGGCCTTTTCGCTGATGTCCAGCGAGTGGTAGCGGCGGGTCCATTCCGGATCCTCCACCGTGGTGACCTTGTGCCACAGCGCAACCGTGTCCGGCCGGCCGGCGCGTTCGGGGGAGTAGGAGTCCACGTGGTGCCAGGCGCCGTCCTGCAGGGCGACGGTGAAGATGTACGGGATCGAGTGGTCCAGGGTTTCACGCGAGGCGGTGGGATCGTACTTCTGCGGATCGTTGGCGCCGGAGCCGATCACGTAGTGGGTGTGGTGCGAGGTGGCGATCAGGACGCTTTCCACGTTGGCCGCATCCGCTGCCTCAGGGTGCTCGGCGTTGATCTTCCGGGCCAGGTCGATCCAGGCCTGGGCCTGGTATTCGGCGGAGTGTTCCTTGGTGTAGGTGTCCAGGATGGCGCGCTTGGCCTCGCCGTCCTCGGGCAGCGGCACTTCGTAGGCGGCGTCGGGGCCGTCCAGCAGCCAGGCGATGACGCCGTCTTCACCTTCGTAGATGGGGGTGGGGGAGGTCTGGCCGCGCATGGCCCGGTCCACGGCCTCGACGGCCATCTTGCCGGCGAACGCCGGAGCGTGTGCCTTCCAGGTGGAGATCTCGCCCTTGCGGGACTGGCGGGTGGCGGTGGTGGTGTGCAGGGCCTGGCCGACGGCCTGGAAGATGGTGTCGACGTCGAGCCCCAGCAGGGTGCCGATGCCGGCGGCGGCGGACGGGCCGAGGTGGGCCACGTGGTCGATCTTGTGCCGATGCAGGCAGATGGCCTTGGCCAGGTTGACCTGGATTTCGTAGCCGGTGGCGATGCCGCGGATCAGGTCCCTACCTGAAGCGCCGGTGTGCTGGGCGACGGCGAGGACGGGCGGGATGTTGTCTCCGGGGTGGGAGTACTCGGCGGCCAGGAAGGTGTCGTGGTAGTCCAGTTCGCGCACGGCCACGCCGTTGGCCCAGGCGGCCCATTCGGGGGAGGTTTTGGCCAGCACGCCGAAGACGGAGGCGCCCTTGCCGTGGGCAGAGGGGGAGAAGGACAGGGCCTGGGCACGTGCGGCGACAATCGGGCCGCGGTTCAGGGAGGCGACGGCCACGGAGGCGTTGTCGATGATGCGGTTGATGACCATGTCCGTGACGTCGTCGGTGACTTCAACGGGATCGGCGGCAACCTTGGCAATCTTGTAGGCCAGCTGGTCTTCGCGGGCCAGTTTTTCGTCGCTGCGGTAGACCCGTACTTTGTTCAGGTTCAAGGGATTGTCCTTATCTCAGGGGTGGTGATTTCCGGGGTGGCGATCCGGGCGGATCGAAGGTGTTCAAGACTCTTATGCAGGTGGACCGAGACGGAGGCGCCCGCCAGGTCCGGGTCGCCTGTTGCAACTGCGGCTGCGATGGTGGCGTGTTCCCCGGCGGTTTCCAGCAGCCGCTCCGGGTTGTCCTTGGCGAGGCGGCGTACGCGGGCGAGGTGAAGGCGGACGTTGCCCAGCGCCTGGGTGAGGTAGGAATTCGCAGCGGCGGCGTCGATGGCTGCGTCCAGTTCGGCGACCAGTTCGTAATAGCCGCCGCGGTCCGCATCCGTTCCGCCGCTGCCGATCAGTTCCCCGGCATCGCGGAACCGGAGTGCCAGGGAGCGGAAGACCGGTGCCTGTCCGCGTACCGCAGCCAGCGCCGCACTTTTGCATTCCAGGGCCTGCCGCAGCTCAAAGAGCTCGGCCACGGTGTCCAGGGAAATGCCGGTGACGACGACGCCGCGTCCGCTGTGCGGGGCAGCCAGGCCGTCAGCGGTCAGCCGGCTCAGTGCTTCACGCAGAGGGGTGCGGGAGACGCCCAGGCGGGCGGACTGCTCCACTTCGCCCAGGACGGTGCCGGGCGGCAGGCGCCAGTCCACAATGTCCTGCCGCAGGGCGGCGTACGCGCGGTCACTTGCCCGCATAGTGCGCCTCCTCACGACTGATAACTGCGTCACGTTATCCGTCAGTGTATACATGAGCTGGCTCATATGCGTACTGTGGAGCGCACAGAAGGCAGTCGGAAGGCCTCGCTGTATACACAATCGCCCTTGTGGGGCCCGGAACGCGTCAACTAGCATGGCGGGTCCCACTGGAATCAAGGAGGATTCATGGACGTGCAGAGCACCGGAGCCTACGCACAGGCCTATGAGCGCAGCAGTTCCGATCCCGAGGGGTTCTGGCTCGCTGCCGCTTCACTGGTGGACTGGGACACGCCGCCGTCCCGTGCCCTGGAGGACGCCAACGCTCCGTTGTACTCCTGGTATCCGGGGGCGGAACTCAACACCTCCTACAACGCGCTGGACCGGCACGTGGCCGCCGGCCGCGGAGACACCGAGGCGCTGATCTACGACTCGGCAATGCTCGGGACGAGCCGTACGTACACCTACCGCGAACTGCTCGCCGAGGTGGAACGCTTCGCCGGGGTACTGCGCGGGCTGGGGGTAGGGCCGGGGGACCGCGTGATCATCTACCTGCCGATGATCCCCGAAGCCGTGATTGCCATGCTGGCCACCGCCCGGCTCGGTGCGGTCCACTCCGTGGTTTTCGGCGGATTCGCCCCGCGCGAACTCGCCGCCCGGATCGACGACGCCGAACCCGCCGTCATTGTCACCGCGAGCGGCGGACTCGAACCCAAGCGGGCCGTCGAATACCTGCCCGCCGTCGCCGAGGCCCTGGAAACCGCAACCCACCGGGTGGCCGCCGTCGTCGTCGCCGAACGGACCGGCTTCAACGGAACGCGTGAAGAGTTCGACGGCGCGGGAGGGGCGGCCTGGCATGACTGGGACGCGCTCGCCGCAGATGCGCTGCCCGCCGGCCCGGTCCCCGTGGCCGCCGCCGATCCGCTGTACATCCTCTACACCTCCGGCACCACCGGCTCGCCCAAGGGCGTGGTGCGGGACAACGGCTCCCACGCTGTGGCCATGGCCTGGTCCATGGAGAACATCTACGGAGTGGGTCCGGGGCAGGTGATGTGGACGGCCTCGGACGTCGGCTGGGTGGTGGGCCACTCCTACATCGTCTACGGCCCGCTGATCGCCGGCGCCACCACCGTGCTGTACGAAGGCAAACCGGTGGGCACTCCGGATGCGGGGGCGTTCTGGCGGGTGGCGGCCGAGCACGGCGTCGATGTCCTCTTCACCGCGCCCACCGCGCTGCGGGCCATCCGGAAAGCCGACCCCGACGCCGTCGAACCCGGCCGCTACGACCTCTCACGGCTGCGGCACCTCTTTGCCGCCGGCGAGCGCCTTGACCCGGCCACGCTGGAATGGGCCGGGACCGCGCTGGGCGTGCCGGTGATTGACCACTGGTGGCAGACCGAGACCGGCTGGGCCATCTGCGCCAACCCCGTGGGCCTGGAGGAACTGCCGGTCAAGGCCGGGTCACCCACCGTGCCGGTTCCCGGGTTTGCCGTGCGGATCCTGGGACCGGACGGCAGGCAGGTGCCCGCCGGGACCGAGGGCAACATCGCCCTGGAGCTGCCGCTGCCGCCGGGAACACTGTCCACTCTGTGGGGCAGCGACGAACGCTACCGTGCCGCCTACCTGGAGGTGTTCGACGGCTACTACGCCACCGGTGACTCCGGGTATGTGGACGAGGACGGCTATGTGTTCGTGATGGGCCGCACCGACGACGTCATCAACGTCTCCGGCCACCGGCTCTCCACCGGTGCCATGGAACAGGCCGTCGGCTCCCATCCGGCGGTCGCCGAGGCCGCAGTGATCGGCATCGCGGATCCGGTCAAGGGCCAGCGTCCCTCCGGCTACGTGGTGCTGAAGGCCGGTACGGAGATCGACGCCGAGGTGCTGCGTGCCGAGCTCGTGGCCCGGGTGCGCTCGCAGATCGGCCCGGTGGCGGACTTCAAGGACGTGTACGTGGTGGACGCCCTGCCCAAGACCCGGTCCGGGAAGGTGCTGCGCAAGACCATGCGCCAGATCGCCGACGGCGTCCCGCACACCGTGCCCTCCACCATCGAGGACCCGGGCGTGCTGGAGGCCCTGACCGCGGTGCTGCGTCCGGTTCCCTAACCCGGCCCTGCGCCCCTACCAGCGCCAGCTGTATTCCAGCTCCGGCCGGCCCCGGGTGCCGTACCTCGGCGAGCGCAGCACGGACTGCTGGTCCGCCAGGTGCTCCAGGTAGCGGCGCGTGGTGATCCGGGACATGGCCAGGGCGTCCGCGGCCTCGGAGGCGGAGAGCGGCGTCCGGGCACGTTTGAGCAGGTCCGCGACGGCTTCCAGGGTCTCCCCGGAAAGGCCCTTGGGCAGCGGGCCGGCGACGGCGGGACGCAGGGCGGCGAACGCACTGTCCACCTCGCTTTGCGTGGTCGACACCGCCTGCTCGTCTATGCGGCGCCGGTACTCGGCATACGCGGCGAGCTTGGCGCTGAAGGCCGAAAACGTAAACGGCTTGATCAGGTACTGGGCAATGCCTCCGGACATAGCACTGCGGACCACTGCCAGGTCCCGGACCGCGGTAATGGCTATGACATCCACGGGGAGTCCTGCCCCGCGGATCCGGCGCAGCAGGTCCAGGCCGTGCAGGTCCGGCAGGTTCATGTCCAGCAGCACCAGGCCGATCTGCGCTTCGCTGCCGACCGGTGCGGACTCTGCGGTCTTCAGCGCCTCCAGGGCTTCCGCTCCGGTGCGGGCGACGCCGGCCAACCGGAATCCCGGCACCCGGCGGACATACTCCGCGTGGGCCTCGGCGGGAATTTCCTCGTCCTCGACCACCAGCACGCCGACGTCGGACCCGGGGGAGTGCCGGGTCACGATGCTGCCTTAGCGAGGGAGCCCGGAACCTGGTCCCCGGGCTGCACGGGGAGCTCTACGCTGAAGCAGGCCCCGGAGCCGCTGAGCACCCGGATGGTGCCGCCCAGCCGGGTTACTGCCTGGCGGACCAGTGCCAATCCGATCCCGCGGCCGGCCAGCACCCGTCCCCCCTGCAGTTCCTTCGTACTGAATCCCTGTTCGAATATATGTTCGAGTATGTCCGGGTCGACCCCCGGGCCGTCATCCTGCACCTCGATCAGCAGTCCGCCGTCGCCGCTGCCCAGGTGCAGGATCACGGAGTGCTCCGCAGCGTCGAAGGCATTGTCCAGCAGATTGCCGATGATGGTCACCAGTTCCACCGGGTCCAGGCCTGCTCCGGTGAACCGCTCGGCTGCCGGCTCCACCTCGACGTCCAGGGCGATGCCGCGCTCGCGGGCCTGTGCGGTCTTGCCCATCAGCAGGGCGGTCACCGCAGGTTCCTCCACTGCCGCCAGCACCTCGTCGTTGAGGTGCTGGGACTGCTCCAGGTCCGCAGTGGCGAATCGGAGGGCCTCGTCGCTGCGCCCCAGTTCGATCAGTGAGGCCAGGGTGTGCACCCGGTTGGCATGTTCATGGGCCTGGGCACTCAGGGCCTCGGCGAGCGTGCGCATGGAGGCGAGCTCTCCGGTCAGGGATTCGACGTCGGTGGAGTCCCGCAGGGTGGTGACGGTACCGAAACGCCGGCCATGCTGTCCCGCGGACACCGCGGCAGACTGGTTGACCACCAGGATGCGCTCGCCGGTGAGATGGATTTCCTCCTTGGCATCCCGGCCCGAGCGCAGCAGGGAAGCGAGCGGTGCGGGGAGGTCCGGGAGCTCCTGGTCCGAAGCAGAGGTGCCTGCCGGCGGCAGGCCGAGCAGAACGGCGGCCTCATCGTTGTAGAGCACCAGCTGTCCCCGGTCATTGAGCAGCAGCAGCCCCTCACGCACCGAGTGCAGAGCCGAATCGTAAAAGGCGTACATATGCATGAGTTCGGCAGGACCCAGTCCGGCGGTGGCCCGGCGCAGATACCGGCTGAGCAGATAAGAACCCGCGGCTCCCGCCGCCAGGGCGGCTGCGTCAATCGCAAACAGTTCCGGCAGCCGGGCGTCACGGGCAATGCCGACGCGGTCCACGGTGATGCCGGCGGCGACGAGCGCGGTGACGGTGCCGGCGTCGTCGTACACCGGAGTGATCGCGCGGACCGAGGGGCCGAGCGTCCCCGTGTACGTCTCTGTGAAGCTCTCCCCGGCCAGGGCGGCATCCACGGAACCGATATAGGGCCTGCCGATCTGGTCCGGGTTCCGGTGTGTGAACCGCGTCCGGTCGGTATCCATGATCGTGAGGAAGTCCACGCCGACGCGCTCCATCACCTCGCGGGCGTAGCCCTGCAGTACGGCGGGGTCGGGGGAGTCGACGGCGGTCCGAACCGCGCTTCCGGCGGCCACGGTCTTGGCTACGGCCAGCATCCGTGAGCGGGTTTCGTCGTAGGTGTTCTCTTCCGCCTGCTGGTACAGACCCCAGGCGATCCCGCCCGAGGCACACAGGATGAAGCCCAGCTGGGCCAGGAACAGCCGGCCGGCCAGGCTGCCTCGGTGCACATTCGGTCCTTTGATTGCGGTTCCTTGCGAGGGCGTAAGCGGTGGTGTTGAGAACAGTATGAACACAAGGGTGACTGTGATCACATCATCATCGAAGATGGAAGCCGACCAAACGCATCAAGGAGTACCGCCATGGCAGCTGCCGCTAATCCCTACGACGGTTCACAGAAGAGCCGTAAGCGGGACAGAACACATTTCCTCTACATCGCCGTCATCGCTGCGGTGGTGCTCGGTGCCGTGCTCGGTCTCCTTGCCCCCGAGTTTGCGAAGGGTCTGAAGCCCCTCGGGACGGGGTTCATCAACCTCATCAAGATGATGATTGCCCCCGTCATCTTCTGCACCATTGTCCTAGGCATCGGATCAATCGCCAAAGCAGCCACGGTCGGAAAGGTGGGCGGCCTGGCGCTTGGCTACTTCATCATCATGTCCACCTTCGCCCTGGCCATCGGCCTCGTGGTGGGCAACCTGATCCACCCGGGCGAAGGCCTGGACCTGGAGGCCTCCAGCGGTGCCGCTCCGGCCGCTCCCGAGGAGGGGGAAGGGATGACGGGCTTCCTGCTGAGCATCATCCCCACCACGCTGCTGGCATCGCTTACCGGTGAGTCCATTCTGCAGACCCTGTTTGTTGCCCTGCTGGTCGGCTTTGCCCTGCAGAAGATGGGCCCCGCAGGCGCGCCGGTGCTCAAGGGGATCGGCTACATCCAGGCGCTGGTGTTCCGCATCCTCATGATGATCATGTGGCTGGCTCCCATCGGAGCCTTCGGTGCCATTTCCGCCGTCGTCGGCGAGACCGGCATCCAGGCGATCGTGAGCATGGCCACCCTGATGGTTGCCTTCTACATCACCTGCATCCTCTTCATTGTCGTCATCCTGGGCGGACTGCTGAAGCTGGTCACCGGGTTCAGCATCTTCAAGCTCATGCGCTACCTGGGCCGTGAATACCTGCTGATCTTCTCCACCTCCTCTTCCGAGGTGGCCCTGCCCCGCCTGATCGCGAAGATGGAGCACCTGGGTATTTCCAAGCCCGTCGTCGGCGTGACGGTTCCGACGGGGTACTCCTTCAACCTCGACGGAACAGCCATCTACCTGACCATGGCCGCACTGTTCGTTGCCTCGGCCATGGGCAAGCCGCTGGAACTGGGTGAACAGATCTCCCTGCTGGTCTTTATGATCGTGGCTTCCAAGGGTGCCGCCGGCGTCACCGGCGCCGGCCTGGCCACCCTGGCCGGCGGCCTGCAGTCCCACCGCCCCGACCTGATCGAAGGCGTGGGCCTGATTGTCGGCATCGATCGGTTCATGTCCGAAGCCCGTGCGCTGACCAACTTCACAGGCAACGCCGTCGCCACCGTGCTGATCGGCACCTGGACCAAGGAAATCGACAAGGAACAGGTCAATGCGGTCCTGAACCGCGAGCGTCCCTTCGACGAGGCAAGCATGAACGTCGACGCCGGCACCGACGAACCGCACCAGACGGCGGAGTCCGCTGAACTGGCTGCAACGGTGCCCGGCCCGGCAGGCAGCACCGCAGTTCCCGGCGCGTCCGCCGGGACGCGGCACTAACCCGGAGTATCAGAACCGGCAGCACCGAAGAACGCGTCCCGCCCCGGCTGACCCGGGGGCGGGGCGCGTTTCCTTTTTGCCGTGCCGCCGCTGCTTCCGGCACGGCAAGCCACGGCGTGGATAATGGTCCTCACTTCCCGCTCAACGTAACGGTGGTTTTTCGATGACAGCACTTGCCCCGTATCTGCCGCGGGGGACGCTGAACCGAGAGGAGCAGCCCATTCTCGATGCAGACGGCCTGTTCCTGCGTCCCTGGGCCGCAGCCGATGCCGCGGTGGTGCTGAAGGCGTACAGCGAACCGGGCATCTCGCGCTACAACCGCCGGTCGATGTCGACCGAGGATGAGGCCGTTGAGTGGACCCGCCGCTGGGGAGTCCGGTGGCAGGAAGAGACCGGGGCCAACTGGGCGGTGTGTGCCGGTGACGGCAGAGTCGTGGGGCGGGCGGCGCTAAGCCGGATCAACCTCTACGAAGGTGACGGCGAGCTGGGGTACTGGATGCTTTCGGCGGAACGGGGAAAGTCGGTTGCACCGCGCGCCGTGCAGGCGCTGAAAAGCTGGGCGTTCGGGACGGTGGGCCTCAAACGCCTGCAGCTTTCCCATTCGGTCCGCAACGAGGCCTCCTGCCGGGTAGCCCGGAAAACGGGCTTCGACCTGGAGGGAACCAAGCGCAGCGCCCTGCGGCATGCCGACGGCTGGCACGATATGCACCTCCATGCGGTGGTGCGGCCGCAACGTTCGACCTCTACTTGAGCGTCAAGGCTCGCCGGTCGCCGCGGCCCTGATTAGCGGGATGGCCGTTGTGCGGCTGTAACCTTGACGAAGACAGCCCGCAGCACAGCTAGATATGGAAGCGTGGATTTATACGTGAGCAGCGATCAGAGTTCATCAACTCTGCAGGACGCAATCGCAACCGAAACGGTGATGGGCCCTACGGGTCGTCCCCTGACGGTATTCCCCGAGCCTCCCGTCCTCACCTCGCATGGTCCTGCCCGGATCATCGCGATGGTGAACCAGAAGGGCGGGGTCGGTAAGACCACCTCCACCATCAACCTGGGAGCAGCCCTCGCCGAGGCCGGCCGCCGCGTACTGCTGGTCGACTTTGACCCGCAGGGTGCCCTGTCCGCAGGTATGGGCGCCAACCCGCACGAACTCGACCTCACCGTCTACAACGTGCTGATGGACCGGAAGGTGAATATCCGCGACGCGATTCACGAAACCTCCATCGAGAACATCCACCTGCTGCCGGCCAACATCGACCTTTCCGCGGCCGAGGTCCAGCTGGTGAACGAGGTAGCCCGCGAGCAGGTGCTCGAACGTGCCCTGCGCAAGGTTTCGGATGACTACGACGTCATCCTCATCGACTGCCAGCCGTCCCTGGGACTGCTGACCGTCAACGCCCTCACGGCGGCGCACGGTGTGATCATCCCGCTGATCTGCGAGTTCTTCGCCCTCCGTGCGGTGGCCCTGCTGGTGGAGACCATCGAGAAGGTCCAGGACCGGCTCAACCCCGGACTGCAGGTGGACGGTGTCCTGGCCACCATGTACGACGCCCGCACCCTGCACAGCCGCGAGGTCATTTCCCGCCTGGTGGAAGCCTTCGGCGACAAGGTCTTCGAAACGGTCATCAAGCGGACCATCAAGTTTGCAGACGCCACCGTGGCTGCGGAACCGATCACCTCCTATGCCGGCAACCACCCCGGCGCCGATTCCTACCGCCGCCTCGCCAAGGAACTGATTGCCCGCGGCGGCGCGCCCTAAGGGGGCGTCCGCGGAGACGGTGCCCTTGACCGCAGCGCTGCCGGACGCCCGGGAACCGGATCCCCGGGAACCAGACGCCGGGGAATCAGCACCCCGCACCGGATTCGAAGTCCGCCTGACAAACTTCACCGGACCGTTCGACGTCCTGTTGGGCCTGATTTCCAAGCACGAGCTGGACATCACCGAGATTGCCCTCGCGGCCGTCACCGACGAGTTCCTCGGCTACATCCGCGAACTCTTCGGAACCGGGCCCGAGGTGGCGCTCGACGAGGCAAGTGAATTCCTGGTCATCGCCGCAACACTCCTGGATCTCAAGGCCGCACGGCTGCTTCCGGCCGGGGACGTTGAAGACGAGGAAGACGTTGCCCTGCTCGAGGCCCGGGACCTGTTGTTCGCCCGGCTGCTGCAGTACAAGGCGTTCCGGGAGATGGCCGCCCTGTTGGGGGAGAGGCTGTCAGATGAAGCGCAGCGTTTCCCCCGGCAGGTATCCCTGGACCCGCACTTTGCGGCAATGCTCCCGGAACTTGTCTGGCGCACCACCCCGGAACAGTTCGCCGACCTTGCCGCCCGTGCGCTGCAGCCGCACGACGAGCAGCCCCCGACCGTGGGGCTCGAACACCTGCATGCCCCTAAGACCAGCGTCCGGGAACAGGCACTGATCCTGGCCGAACGCCTGACCGGCGGAGGCGCCGCAACGTTCGCGGTCCTGGTCTCCGACGCCGACGGTCCGGTCGCCGTGGCGCGCTTTTTGGCGCTGCTGGAACTGTTCCGCGACGGGGCCGTCAGTTTTGAGCAGGAAACTCCGCTGGGGGAACTGCTCATCACCTGGACCGGGAATGCGGATCCGGAAACCGGGTTCGCCGGAGTGGATGAATACGAGCGGGAACCCGCCGGCGGCGGGGACCACCCGGGGAAACACACGAACGTGGAAGGGGAGGGTCATGACGGCTGAACCGGCTTTCGGTACCGGGAAGGGTACCGGGGAAAGCACCGATGAGGCTGATGCACTGCCCGGAGGTGTGAAGGGTGCCGTGGAAGCGGTGCTGATGGTGGTGGACGAACCCGCAGCCCCCGCACTGCTGGCCTCCGTGATCGGCGTGCCGGAGCAGGAAGTGCTCGCTGCCCTCACGGAACTGCAGCAGGAGTATGACGGCTATACTGGGGGTGGACCCGAGGGCGCACCGCGTGGTTTTGAACTCCGCGATGTTGCAGGCGGATGGCGGATTTTTTCCCGCGCTGACTATGCGCCCGTTGTGTCGAAGTTTGTACTGGAAGGCCAGAGTGCCCGGCTGTCGCAGGCCGCACTGGAAACATTGGCGGTCATTGCCTATCGGCAGCCCGTCTCCCGGGCCCGGGTCTCCGCGATCCGCGGAGTCAACGTCGATTCGGTGGTCCGCACGCTGGTGCAGCGTGGATTTATCGTCGACGCCGGCACCGAACCGGAAACCGGTTCGCTGCTGTACCGGACAACGCCGTACTTCCTGGAACGGCTTGGCCTGGGCAGTATCGACGAGCTTCCGCAGATTGCACCGCACCTGCCCGGGCTGGAAAACCTGGCCGAATTTGAAGACACTACTTATTAACCGCTACACCCAAAGGACTTACTCATGACCCCAGCACCCCGTTCCGGATCCGGCCGCAATACCCCGCGCGGCGGCGGACGCAGTGCCGGTGGCCCCGCCGGCGGCAAGGGCGTCGGCCGCGGCTCCAAGCCCTCCTCGCCCCGCACCGGCGGACCCCGCTCCGCATCGGGCCTGAAGCCCGGCGAAGACCGCGCGAACGGCTACCGGAGCGTCAGCCCCGAAGCCGCCCGTCCCGAGAAGTTCAAGTCCGACGCCGTGAAGGCCTTCGGCAACAGCACCGGCAAATCCGGTGGCGCCCGCACCGGTGCACCCAAGACCGGCGCTCCCAAGTCCGGTACCAAGTCCGGTGCCGGCAAGTTCGGCGGCCCGCAGGCAGGCCAGCGCAAGAGCGGCGACCGCGCTTTCCGCGGGGAGCGCTTCGGCCAGAACCTGGGCCCCGTGCGCCGTTCCACCACCCGCCGCCCCGCGGCCCCGGTGATTTCCGAACAGCACAACCCCGAAGGCGTCCGCCTGCAGAAGGTCATGGCCAGCGCCGGCGTCGCCTCACGCCGCGTCTGCGAGGAAATGATTGCCGAAGGCCGCGTCGAAGTTGACGGCCAGGTTGTCACCGAGCTCGGCGTCCGCGTCGACCCGGAGACGGTGGCCATCCATGTGGACGGCATGCGCCTGCAGCTGGATGAAACCCAGAAGTACTACGTGTTCAACAAGCCCCGCGGCGTCATCTCCACCATGGAAGACCCCGAAGGGCGTCCCTGCATCAGCGACTTCCTTAAGTCCACCAGCAAGAACGAGCGTTTGTTCCACGTTGGCCGGCTGGACAACGAAACCGAGGGCCTGCTGCTGCTGACCAACGACGGCGAGCTGACCAACCGGCTGACGCACCCCTCCTACGAAGTGCCCAAAACCTACCTGGTGCAGGTCCGCGGACCGATGAACCACGGTGTGGGCGCACAGATGCGGGAAGGCATTGAGCTGGAAGACGGCTTCCAGAAGGTTGATTCCTTCAAACTCGTCGACTCCACCCCGGGCCACCTCCTGGTTGAGGTAGTCCTGCACTCGGGCCGCAACCGCATTGTCCGCCGGCTGTTCGACGCTGTCGGCCACCCGGTGGAGCGCCTTGTCCGCACCAAGATCGGCCCGATCAGCCTGGGCGACCAGCGCCAGGGCAGCATCCGCGTCCTCGGCCGCGGCGAGGTCGGACACCTGCTCGCCTCCGTAGGACTGTAGCGAATGGCCGCTGCCGCTGACGGGGGCACCCACCTGTCCGGATCCGTGCTGATTATCGGCACGGGACTATTGGGCACCAGTATCGGCCTCGGGCTTTCGGCCCGGGGTGCCGATGTGGTGCTCTCGGACCTGTCTCCCTCGACAGAGGCCGTGGCCCGCGACATCGGTGCCGGACGGTTGCTCAGTACCGCAGGCGAAGGCTTCGAGCCGTCACTCGTGGTTGTTGCCGCGCCGCCGGACGTCACCGCGTCCCTGGCTGCGGCAGCGCTGAAGGACTGGCCGGCCGCCGTCGTCGTCGATATTGCCAGCGTCAAGTCCGCCGTCCTGGCTGACCTGCGGGAGCGCGACGCCGACCTCAGCCGTTACGTGGGGACGCACCCGATGGCGGGCCGGGAGAAATCCGGGCCGGTGGCTGCACGGGCGGAACTGTTCAACGGCATGCCCTGGGTGATCTGCCCTCCGGAGGAAGCTGCCCCGGACGCCGTGCGCCGTGCCGAGGCCCTCGCCTTCGACCTGGGTGCCGTGGTGTCCCGGATGTCCGCCGAGGAGCACGACGCATCCGTGGCGCTGACCTCGCACCTGCCGCAGGTCATGGCCTCCCTGGTGGCCAGCCGGCTGCAGGAAACCCCGCCGCAGTCGCTCGCCCTGTCCGGCAACGGCCTCCGCGACGTGACCCGGATTGCCGCCAGTGACCCGAATCTCTGGGTGCAGATCCTCAGCGGCAACGCCGGCCGTCTGGTGCCGATCCTGCACGGGGTCCGCGAGGACCTGAACCGGCTGATCCGCACGCTCGAGGATCCGGTGGCGGACGGTGCGCGTCTGGACATGGCGCAGCTGATTGCCGAAGGCAACGCGGGGCAGGCCCGGATTCCGGGCAAGCACGGCGGGCCGGCGCAGACCTTTGTGTCCTTCACCGTGCTGGTGGATGACACCCCGGGCCAGATTGGCCGGCTGCTCACCGAGATCGGTGAGATCGGTGTGAACCTGGAAGACCTGCGCCTGGAGCATGCCTCCGGACGCCAGGTGGGACGGGCGGAAATCTCCGTCCTGCCCGGCCGGGTGAATGACCTTGTTTCTGAATTAAGCGCCCGCGGGTGGAAGGTAGTGCAGTGAGTTCAAATGTAAATCCGGCCCAGTTCCGGCTGGGTAAACCGCTGGTGGTGGCCATTGACGGACCGTCGGGTTCGGGCAAATCCAGCATCAGCCGGGAAGTAGCCCGCCGCCTGCATGCTGCGTACCTTGACACCGGAGCCATGTACCGCGCTGTCACGCTCTCCTGCATGGAGGCCGGCATTGACCTAACGGACTCCGTGGCCGTCGAAGCCGCGGCGGAAAACGCCGACATTGCCCTGAGCCTGTCCCCGGACGAGGAATGGGTCCGGGTCTCCGGACGCGACGTCACCGACGCCATCCGCGAACCCGTCGTGTCCTCTTCGGTCAGCGCCGTCGCCACGACGCTGGGTGCCCGTGCAGAGCTGGTCCGCCGCCAGCAGCAGCTGATCCGGGACTCCGGTCTGCGGATTGTTGCCGAAGGCCGGGACATCACCACCGTGGTGGCCCCGCATGCCGAGGTCCGGATCCTGCTTACCGCCAGTGAGGAAGCACGGCTTCGCCGCCGCGGCATCCAACTGGGCGGCACGCAGACCGCCGCGGCGCTGAAGGAACAGGTCCTCGTCCGCGACGCCAAGGACTCCACCGTGGTGGATTTCCAGCAGGCAGCCGACGGCGTCGTCACCATCGATTCCTCCGATCTGGACTTCGAAGAGACCGTTTCCGCGGTACTGGAAGTCGTTTTCACCAGCACCCACTAACTCCCTGCCGGGAACCCGGCACCAACTACGGGCACCCGCCCGTGTTTCAATGGGAGGAGGACATCCGGCGGAAACGCCGCAGCGATCCTCCCTCACACTTACCGGGCTGAACGTCCGGCGACGGCCTGTACGCAGTGCTGCAGACCTCAACGGAAAGAAAGCAATTCAATGAACGGAAAACCTCTCAACGACGACACCGCCGGTGACGGGACCTCCACGGACGAGTACATCCCGTCCGGAGAAGACTCCATCGACGAGCGCCTGGCGGCACTGGACGACGACGAGGCCGATATCCGCGCCCGTTCCCTCCGCGCCGGTCTCGACGACTATGAGCTTGATGAAGAAGACGCCGCGCTGCTCGCCGGCGGCTTCGAAGAATACGACGAAGACGCACCGCTGCGCCAGGATCCCGTGGTCGCCATCGTTGGCCGCCCGAACGTGGGCAAGTCCACCCTGGTGAACCGTATCCTCGGCCGCCGCGAGGCCGTCGTCGAGGATACCCCCGGCGTGACCCGTGACCGGGTGTCCTACCCGGCAACCTGGAACGGCGTGAACTTCACGCTGGTTGACACCGGCGGCTGGGAGCACGACGCCCGAGGCATCCACGCCCGTGTGGCTGACCAGGCAGAAATCGCCGTCGACCACGCCGACGCCGTCATGCTGGTGGTCGACGCCACCGTCGGCATCACCGCCACTGACGAGGCCGTGGTGCGGATGCTGCGCGGCAAGGGCAAGCCCGTCGTCGTCGTCGCCAACAAGGTGGACGACATCCAGAACGAAGCCGACGCCTCCTCCCTCTGGGGCCTGGGCTTCGGCGAGCCGTACCCGGTGTCGGCGCTGCACGGCCGAGGCACCGGTGACATGCTCGACGCCGTCCTCGACGTGCTGCCCGAGTACTCCGCCTACGGCGGCCTGGACCGCTCCGGCGGCCCGCGCCGCATCGCCCTGATCGGCCGCCCGAACGTGGGCAAGTCCTCGCTGCTGAACAAGCTGGCCGGTTCCGAGCGCGTGGTCGTGGATGACACGGCCGGCACCACCCGCGACCCGGTGGACGAAATGATCGAACTCGGCGGCCGCACCTGGCGCTTCGTCGACACCGCCGGTATCCGCCGCCGCCAGCACATGGCCCAGGGCGCCGACTTCTACGCTTCGCTGCGTACCCAGGCCGCCCTGGAGAAGGCCGAGGTCGCCGTCGTGCTCCTGGCCGTGGACGAAGTCCTCAGCGAGCAGGACGTCCGCATCCTGCAGCTGGCCATCGAATCCGGCCGCGCACTGGTCCTCGCCTTCAACAAGTGGGACCTGCTCGACGACGAACGACGCCGCTACCTGAAGATCGAGATCGAGCGCGACCTGGCCCACGTTGAATGGGCCCCGCACGTGAACATCTCGGCCAAGACCGGCTGGCACAAGGACCGTCTGGTTCCTGCACTGGATACCGCCCTGGAGAACTGGGACAAGCGCATCCCCACCGGCAAGCTCAACGCCTTCCTGGGCGAGCTCGTGGCAGCCCACCCGCACCCCGTGCGCGGCGGCAAGCAGCCCCGCATCCTCTTCGGCACGCAGGCTTCCTCGCGTCCGCCGAAGTTCGTGCTGTTCACCACCGGCTTCCTGGATCCCGGCTACCGCCGCTTCATCACCCGCCGGCTTCGTGAAACCTTCGGCTTCGAGGGCACGCCCATCGAGGTCAGCATGCGTGTGCGCGAGAAGCGCGGCAAGAACAGCAAGCGCTAAGTCTCTTGGCCTCGTGAACCCCGGTTCCGTTCTCCCTGTCGGGGGAGCGGGGCCGGGGTTTCTGCGTTTGCGGGGGTGCAGGCTGCGGTGCTGCGACAGCGGGCTTCGGGGCTGTGGCAGCGGCCCGGGAGTCCGGTGGCTCATCACTGTACAGATAACGGGGCTATCCAGCTGGGATAAGCCCGTTATCTGTACAAGCAGCGCGGCCGGGAAGCGGGGGAGCTGGTGCGCGCTCTGTTTTGGCTACGCCGGTGCCCGCAACGCCCGCGAGCCTCGATGCGACGGATTCGCCGGTTGTGGTGTAAGGTATTTGAGGTGGTTCAGCCGGAGAGATTCCGGAAGAACTGCGGGTTGTGGCGCAGCTTGGTAGCGCACCTGACTGGGGGTCAGGGGGTCGCAGGTTCAAATCCTGTCAACCCGACGGTAAGCCTGATGAAACGGAAGTTTCATCAGGCTTTTGTCGTTTAAGCGGGTGCCGGGCTGAGCCTGCCGCAGAGCCCGGCCGATGCTCTAGTCACCACCCTCAAGGAAGCCGCCGTCGAGGACCCAGTTGTAGCGCAGCCGGAGTGCGCGCTCGGTGCTGGCTGCCAGCGTTACCAGCAGCAGCACCAAGTTCGCCGATGCCGGAAGTTGGAACGGGCTCGAGAACGTGCCGATGTTCTCCGCGATGGGCGGGAGCTGCATGATCTGCTCAATGATCTGCGGAACGCCGAGCACGAGCGCGACCACGAGTACGCTGGCCGATACGATGCCAACGGCACGGCTCAGCGCCGGATTGGTCCGTTCCAGTCGGGCGCGCAGTCCTTCGGCCGAGGCAGGATCAGGTAGAAGCTGTCGCTCGGACCCGTCGGGCGTCACATAGTGGCAGCGTCTGAGCCCGTAGATGCTGACCTCGACCTCGATGGCGCCACCCGGCACTGCGAACACCGCGGGAAGTTTCGATCGGGCCTGGTTGATCCCGTTGCGGTAGAGCTGCGCGCGCACTTCGCCGTCGGAATCACCCCCGGGCCGGACCTCTACGGACCAGATCTCCGGTGCACCGTCCTCGCCGGTGAGCTGCAGATGAAAGAGGGAACGCGAGACCAGCTGCCACCATCGATAGCGCGGAAGCGTATGGCCGTCCCCGGGTTCCAGCGTCTCTTTGGGTGTCACTTGTTCCTCCCGGAATCGCTTCTTCGGAGCTGCCTTGCCGGCGCGGCTACGTTCCGCCGGTGGATCTTCGATCCGGCCTTTCATGTGACTCAGACTCCGACGACGAAGGTGAGGGCGGCCCAGAACGAGACGGTGGCCACTGTCGTCCATATGACGATTGCCACACCTTGCCAGAGCAGCACCCAGCCACGGGGGGTTCCGCTCGCGATGAGGATCGCGGATGTGAACTGGGTCGGGATTGCAAGGGGACCGAGGATGCTCGCGCCGGGGACGCCGAAACGGACGAGCCACTTCATGAAGCGCTGGCGCCCCTTGGATACGGGCTTGGCCGGCGCCGTCTCCTCGAACGCAGCGGACCCCTGGTAACCCAGGGAGGCCGGGACGCGCTCGGCGCTCCGGGCAGCCGAGACACGGTCCCTGTTGTGGTTGGTGACCGCAGTGCGGGCCCGGGAGGTGAAGAGCACCACGAAAACCACGCTCAGGAAATTGCCGACTGCGGCCGCGATACCGGCAGCGATAGGGTGGAGGCCGCCGAGGATGCCGATCACGGAGGCCCCTTCGGTCTCGATGAACGGGACGGCCCCGGCGAGCATCACGATGACGGGCCGGATGATCTCGGGCACTTGGGCCGCCAGATCCTGGAAGTTGATGATCAGTTCCTGAATGGGGTTCATGGTTCGGCGCTTCTTTCTTATGTCTTATGCGGGTCGTGGATTCGTGCGATTCTCGAAACGGTCCAGCGCAAACCGTGTTCCCAGGTCTGGGCTGGGCCGTACTGCTTCGCCTGCACCGGAGTCTTCAGATTCGCAGCGGAGACGGGGTCTTCGCGTCGGTGGAAACCCCTGCCTTTCCGCCGGTTTCCGCCTAGCTGCTTGGGCCGGAGCGACTTCGATTGCGTAGGCGAAAATTGCCTAATAAGGTGCCGTCATGCTCTGAAGGGAGCGACACTGATGGACTTCCTGGGCCGCTCCGCGGACCGCGCAACGGTCGACAACCTCCTCGCGCAGGCACGAGCCGGGCTGAGCGGGGCAGTCATCGTCCGAGGGGAAGCGGGTATCGGAAAGACGGCGTTGCTCGAGTACGCCCGCGGCAGGGCTGATGCCTCGGGGTTCCGAGTAGTGTCCGCGGTCGGGGTGGAGTGCGAGACGCAGTTCGCTTTTGCGGGCCTGCATCAGTTGTGCGCGCCCCTGCTGGACCGCATGGGTGCCCTGCCCGAGCCGCAGCAGATCGCTCTGGGCGTGGCGTTCGGGCAGCGAAGCGGTGCAGTGCCGGATTGGTTCCTGATAGGGCTGGCTACTCTCAACCTGCTGGCCGAGGCCGCTGAGGAAGGGCCCCTTCTGTGCCTCGTTGACGATGCGCAGTGGCTGGACGAGGCGTCGGCTCAGGTCCTCACATTCGTGGCACGACGGGTCGCCGCGGAGCCGATGGCGCTGGTGTTCGCCCTGCGGGAGCCCACCGACCGCGATGTTCGCGGGTTCGACGGCATACCCGGCTTACGCTTGGGCGGGCTCAACGAGGCCGACGCGCGGGAGCTGTTGGCAGCAGCCGACTACGTACCCCTGGACGACGGGATGCGCGAGCATGTCGTCGCGGAGGCGCACGGGAACCCTCTCGCGCTGCTGGAGCTGGCCCGAAGCGCGCCGGCGGCATGGGTGGCCGGCGGGTTCGAGCCGGTGCCGGGCATCACGCACCGCATCGAGGACACCTTTCGGCGCCGCGCGGACAGCCTGCCGGCACCTACTCGACTATTGCTGCTGGTTGCCGCGGCCGATTCTACCGGCGAGGTGGCGCTGCTGTGGCGTGCGGCCGCGCACCTGGGGATCGCCGGCGAGTCTGCCGCGCCCGCAGAGGCCGCCGGACTCCTGGAGATTGATACACGGGTGAGGTTTCGCCATCCGCTGGTGCGTTCAGCTGTGCTTCGGTCCGCCGCCCCGCTGGAGCGTCGCCGTGCACACGACGCGCTGGCCGCTGCCATCGATCCAGGCGTCGACCCCGACCGCCGCGCCTGGCACCAGGCCCAGGCCGTGCTGGGCACCGACGAGGACGCCGCCGCTGGGCTGGTGCGGTCAGCAGGCCGGGCGCGCGCCCGCGGCGGGCTGGCCGCTGCGGCGGCGTTCATGGAGCATGCGGCCAGACTGACCCCTGACCCTGCCACCCGCGCGAGCCGGGCGCTGGAGGCCGCGCAGGAGAAGCACGAGGCTGGTGCGGACGCCTCCGAGTTGCTGACGGTCGCTTCGGCCGGGCCGCTCGATACCCTGCAGCAGGCTCGCCTCGAACTGCTGCGCGCGCGGATCGCGTTCCACCTCGCGCGCGACGCCGAAGGGCAGAGGATGCTGCTGGAAGCCGCTAAGAGCCTGGCCCCGCTGGACCCGGTGCTGTCCCGTGAGACGTATCTGCGCGCGCTCGAAGCGGCGATCGTCACCGGTGACTTCCGCCGCGGCCGCGGCATACCGGAAGTGACCGAGGCTGCCCTGACGGCGCCCGCCGCGACGGGGTCTCCGCGGCCTGCGGATCTGCTGCTTGACGGGCTTGTGACGACCTTCACTCAGGGGTATTCGGCCGGTGTGCCGGGGCTGCGGCGGGCGTTGGCGGCCTTCGGAGGCCAGGAGCAGGATGTTGATGCGCTGAGCGTCGCCGACACCTGCCGCTGGGGGTGGCTCGCCAGCCGAACCGCAATGTCGGTGTTCGACGACGAGATGCTCCACGCGGTGTCCATCCGTCATGTCCGTCTGACCCGGGAGACCGGCGCGCTTGCCGCCCTCCCGGACGCACTTCTGGGCCAATCCGTCATACAAGTGCTCTCGGGTGAGTTCGACCGCGCCGCCGAGCACGCAGCGATCGCAGCCGCGACCGGGGCTGTGCCCTTGCTGCACGCGCAGCTCCTCCTGTCTGCCTGGCGCGGCCGTCCAGACGAGACCGCCGGGATGCGCGCGAGCATTGTCCGCAAGGCTGCCGGACAGGCGCACAGCACCGAGGATGCCCTGACACAGTACGCCATGGCGGTGCTGCATAACGGTCTGGGCGACTACTCCGCAGCTCATGCCGCGGCGGCACGGGCCATCGACGCCGAAGCGGTGAGGTTCAACAACCTGGCCCACTCTGAACTCGTCGAAGCGGCGTGCCGTTCCGGCCGGCCGGAGAGTGCGGCCGATGCGCTGGAGCAACTCACTTCACGCGCCCTCGCCAGCGGTACGCCGTGGGGGCTCGGTCTGGCGGCGCATTCACGGGCTTTGACTTCTACGGGGACAGCCGCTGAGGAACATTTCCGCGAGGCGATCGAGCAACTCAACCGCTGCCGGATAACCACCCATCTCGCCCGAACGCATCTCGTCTACGGCGAGTGGCTCCGTCGCGAGGGCCGCCGCCAGGACGCCCGCGAACAGCTCCGCACCGCGCACGGGATGCTGTTGGACATGGGCGCCGAGGCGTTCGCCGCCCGCGCCGCCCGCGAACTTCGCGCCACCGGCGAGCACCCCCGCAAGCGAAGCGCCCAGCCGGCCGACTCCCTCACCGCCCACGAGATGCACATCGCCCGGCTGGTGGCCACCGGTGCAACCTCCCGCGAAGTCGCCACGGAACTCTTTCTCAGCCCACGGACGATTGATGCCCACCTCCGCAATATTTTCCGCAAAATGGGCGTCACCTCGCGCCGTCAGCTCCGCGAGCTGTCCCTTTCCTGAGGCCCGCGGGCGTGACGGTCGAGGCCTCGCCACTAGCCCGCGAGTGTGCCCACGTCGTCGGCCACCGCAGCCATCCGCCCCTCGAACTGGTGCCCGCCGGACGTATGTCGGCGGACTTGCGCCTGCGGCAACCGAGCCGCGTGCCGGTCCAAGTGGTCGATGGGCACCACCTCGTCGTCGACGCAATGGTGAAGCCAGACCGGGAAGCCGGTCGGCAGCGTGGCGTCCGCAGGCAGCGTGTACTCCGCCTGCCAACCCTCCGACCCCCAGAAAGGCATTGCCAGGAGGACAAGTCCCAGCGGCGGGGTGCCCTGAAACCCATCGGCGAGGTGAAGCAGGGCCATCGACGCCCCGAAGGAATGCCCCACGATGACCAGGTCAGGGGCGAGGGTGTTCCGATGCCGTTCGATTTCGCTGCGCCAGTCCGCGGCCGACATGTCCGCGTCGGGGAATCGGGGCGTCGTAACGGGCAGGCCGAGGCGGGTGTGCAGTTCTTCTGCAAGGGGCAGGTCGTCCTGATAACCGCCGGCTCCATGGACAAAGAGGATCTCCATGCGTTCTCCAGGGATTTCATTGCCGTGCCGGATTTGCGTCGCCTGTTCTTCCAGGCCAGCTTGGCCGTCTGCAAACTCAGAGGTCAAGGGGGTGTGAATGTTGACTAGGGCAAAGCCGCGGCGCCGTGCTGCTCTGATCGCTGCCGCTCTCCTTACAGCACTGACCGGGTGCACGGCAGCGGATGAGCAGCCAGGCCCTCCGGCCGCTACCGGTGTCCCCGGCGCCGCCGCCTCCAGCACCCCGGAAGTCCTCGCCGCCGGCCTCGACGCACCCTGGTCCATCGCCTTCCATGAGGGGATCCCTCTGGTCAGCGAGCGGGACTCCGCACGCGTCCTGGAGATCGACGCCGACGGCAATGTCCGGGAGGCCGGCACCATCGAGGACGCCGGCGGCGGGGGAGAGGGCGGGCTGCTCGGGATCGCCGTGCAGGACGGCTATCTGTACACGTACTTCACTGCGGACGGCGGGAACCGGATCGAGCGCCGCCGGATCACCGGTGCGCCCGGCTCACTCGCACTGGAGGACCCCGAAACCATCCTCGATGGCATCCCCGCCGGGCCGGTCCACAACGGCGGGCGCATCGCGTTCGGCCCCGACGGCTTGCTCTACGCCACGGCGGGCGACGCCGGCAGCCGGGACAGCGCCCAGGACCGGGACTCGCTCGCCGGCAAGATCCTGCGGATGAACCCGGACGGTGGTGTCCCGGAGGACAACCCGTTCCCGGGAACGCTCATCTACAGCTACGGGCACCGCAATCCGCAGGGCATCGCCTGGGACAGCAACGGCGTCCTCTACGCGAGCGAATTCGGGCAGAACACCTGGGATGAACTGAACGTGATCGAGGCCGGCGGGAACTACGGCTGGCCGGAGGTGGAGGGCATCGCCGGGGACAACGACTTCATCGACCCGGTCCAGCAGTGGACCCCCGGGGAAGCGAGTCCCAGCGGCATCGCCGTCGCGGGGACCTCCCTGTACATCGCCAACCTACGCGGAGAACGGCTGCGGGAGGTCCCGCTGGACGATCCCGGTACCTCCACCGAGCAGCTGGCCGGCGCATACGGCCGGCTGCGCGACGTCGTCAATGCTCCGGACGGCAGTGTCTGGATCCTGACCAACAACACCGATGGCCGCGGCAGGCCGGGGCAGGATGACGACCGGATTCTCCGATTGGCAACGGATTAGGCGAGGTTTCTCCGCATCAGCCACCGGGTTTTCCCACCGGACTTCGACGCCGTCTCCACCACGCGCTCGAAGCCGGCGGCCTCGAACAATCCAGTAGTACCGACGAACGCGAGCGGGGAACTGATCCGCCCGCCCCCGGCGTCGATCGGGTAGGCCTCCAGCGCCGGGGCTCCGGCGGACCGGGCATAGTCGACGGCGCCGTCGAGCAGATGCCGGGCCAGCCCCTGCCGGCGGAACTGCGACCGGATAACCAGGCAGACCACGCTCCACACCGGCACGTCGTCGACGGTAGGGATGGTCCGTGAGGACCGCAGCCGGTGGTGGCTGGCTCGAGGGCTCACCGAACACCAGCCTGCAGCCTCACCGTCAACGTACGCGACGACGCCGGGCGGGGTGCCCTCCTCGGCGTACCGTCGCAGCCGGCCCTGCTGTTCGGAGCCTGGCAGGGCTCGGAACTCCGACGTCGGGAGGCGGTAACTGAGGCACCAGCAGGCCTGCGCGCCGGGGTTCCCGGGCGCCAGGACCGCGGCGACGTCGTCGAACCGGTCCGCGGTGGCGGGGTGGACCTCGATCATTTCGCAGTTCCCTTGAGCTGGTGCACTCGATACGCTTTCGCCTCGAATTCCTCGTACCGTAACCTGCCGGCCGGAGTAACGGAAGCAGACCCACCCAGCAGCAGTGCACGGCCCATCGGAACACGGCAGGGAACCGGCCGGCAGGCAGCCACGTCCGGGCGAATTACGGCCTCAGCGAGTGAAAGCAGCAAGCAGTACTTGTAAACCAGTGCCGCGCCGGGCCGGTTACGGGTAGTCTGATACAGCATGTAAGGCAGAAACAGTCATCGGAACCGGATCAGCCAGTTATTTTTGGCTGATCAGTTTTCTTTTTTGGGGAGGAAATTGCACATGGCGGGCGAGAAGTACAGCGCCGAACGGGCGGGCAGCCGACAGGCACCCGGCGCGGAGGACACCACATCCATCAGTCTTCCCCCGATGTCGGATTCCACTTCGGTCGAGCCCAAGCTGACCCCGGACGAGAGGGCGGCCGTTGCGGCTCTGCCTGCGCGGTCGGCCCTGCTGATCGCCCACAGCGGTCCGAATGCCGGTGCACGCTTCCTCCTGGACCAGGACATCACCACCGCCGGCCGGCACCCCAACGCCGACGTTTTCCTTGATGACGTCACGGTTTCGCGCAAGCACGTTGAGTTCCGCCGCACCCCGGAGGGTTTCCGGGTGGTGGACTCCATGAGCCTGAACGGCACGTACGTCAACCATGACCGGGTCGACAGCGTGCTGCTGCGCACCGGCAGCGAAGTGCAGATCGGCAAGTTCCGACTCACTTTTTACGCTGCCCGCCCCGCATCCGCCGGAAACTAGGCTCAGGCCCCGGCGTCGGGCAGATAAGGTAGTAAACATGTCAGCATCACAGCCCGTCAGACGCACCACCGGAACCGAACGGCTGCGCGGCAGGGTGCTGAATATCGGCGAGGTCCTGAGCGAGCTAAGCGCAGAGTTCCCCGCCATCAGCGCGTCCAAGATCCGTTTCCTCGAGGAAAAGGGCCTGGTGACGCCGCAGCGCACCGCCGCCGGGTACCGGAAATACACTTCGGCCGACGTCGAGCGCCTGCGGTTCGTGCTCGCACTGCAGCGGGACCAGTATCTGCCCCTGAAGGTCATCAAGGACTACCTGGATGCCATCGATAGGGGCGAGCGGCCGGAATCCCTGCCCGGGGGCATGTCCCTCGCGCCCCGGGCCGTGTCGGACCAGCTGGCCGGGGAGCTGTCCGCCCGGGCCCACGCCCGGACCCTGACCTTCAACGAACTCGTGCAGGAATCCGGAGCGAGTACCGAACTGGTGCACAGCCTGGCCAGCTACGGCCTGATCAGCGGCGCGGATGAAAACTATGACGAGCATGCACTGAAAGTGGCCAAGGCCTGCGTGCAGCTGGAGGCCCACGGCATCGAGCCCCGGCACCTGCGTCCTTTCCGTGCCGCCGCGGACCGGGAGCTCGGCCTCGTGGAACGGGTGGTTGCACCCGTCGCCTCCCGCCGCGACGTTGCCTCCAAGGCGCGTGCCGCCGAGACCGCCCGCGAGATCAGCGACCTTTGCCTGAGCCTGCACAGTGCCCTGGTGCACGGCCAGATCGCGCGGATGGAGGGCTGAGATGCAGGAAGTGGAAGTTGTCGGTGTACGGATAGAACTCCCGTCCAACCAGCCGCTGGTCCTGCTCAAGGAAGTAAACGGCGAGCGGCACCTGCCCATCTGGATCGGGGCGCCGGAAGCCAGTGCAATTGCCTTCGTGCAGCAGGGGATTGTTCCCCCGCGGCCCATGACCCATGACCTGCTCGTGAACCTGATCCACGCCCTGAAGCGTGAAGTCACCTTCGTCCGGCTGATCTCGGTGGAAGACACGGTGTTCCACGCGGAAATTGTCTTCGAAGACGGCACCGCGGTGAATTCGCGGGCCTCCGACGCGATCGCCGTTGCCCTGCGGATCCCGTGCCCTATCTACTGCGCGGACGAGGTCCTCAACGAAGCCGGCGTCCGGATTGCCGACGCCGAGCCCGAAGGCGAAGAAGAGCAGGACAACGCAGAGCAGGAGATGCGCCAGTTCCGGGAGTTCCTGGCCGACGTCGAGCCCGAAGACTTCGAGCGCTGACCGCCCCTTCGGCCGGAGCCTGCCGACACGCTGGCGAAAAAGTTCCCGGCATCTTTGACCTTGGTGCCCGTCGGTTCTAACGTCGAAGAATAGAGTTCCCATTGCACCGGGGGAGTTCTCGGGGCACACTGAAGAAACCCTGACAGCTCCGGCCAGTGCCGACCCCCACGGGAACCGTTACTAGGAGGCACACGTGAGTCCGAAAGGCGATGCCGGCGAACACGCCGTGGCACCGGGGAGCATCCCTTCCCGGAGCGCCCAGGGCTTGCTGTTCACCGAGGATCTGCCTCTTCTCGACGAAGACGCAGGCTACCGGGGACCCACTGCCTGCAAGGCAGCCGGAATTACCTACCGCCAACTGGATTACTGGGCACGCACGGGCCTGGTGGAACCCGCCGTACGCGGTGCTGCCGGCTCCGGCACGCAGCGCCTCTACGGGTTCCGCGACATCCTGGTTTTGAAAGTCGTCAAGCGGCTGCTGGATACCGGCGTATCACTCCAGCAGATCCGTACCGCCGTTGAGCACCTGCGTGAACGCGGTGTGGAGGACCTGGCGCAGATCACCCTGATGAGCGACGGCGCCAGCGTCTACGAGTGCACGTCCGCCGATGAGGTCATTGATCTGGTCCAGGGCGGCCAGGGCGTTTTCGGCATTGCCGTGGGCCGGGTCTGGCGAGAGGTTGAGGGCAGCCTCGCGCAGCTGCCCAGTGAGCACGTCAATGAGCATGACTTTCCCGGCGACGAGCTGAGCCAGCGCCGTATCGCCCGGAAAATCAGTTAAGGCACACAGCCCGCGCATGCCGGTGAACCTATAAAGGAAGGGCATCCCCTCGGGGATGCCCTTCCTTTATAGGTTTATTGTGCCCTTCGCCGGAGCCTAGGCGACCGGGCGGCGCATGACCCGGTTGCGTACGCTGCCGGAATCCGTCAGGTTCTTCATCAGGGCGTCAAAGGTCGCTGCTGCCTGCTTGGCAGACTCGCCCGGCCAGTGGTGCACGGAGTGGGCGGCACCCTGGATCTGCTGCCAGTTCGCCTGCTCCGCGATGGTGGGACTGAGCAGCAGGTCGCCGAACATCTGCTTCATTTCGGCAAGCCGGAAGACATGTTCGTTGGAACTGGGACGAACCCGGTTGGCGATAATCCCGGCGGCGCCCAGATTGGGGGCGAATTCCGCCCGGAACAGTTCGAGGGCACGCATCGTGCGTTCGGTGCCGGCCACGGAGAACAGTGCCGGCTCGGCTACCAGCAGCACGCGGTTGCTGGCGGTCCAGGCCATCCGGGTGAGGCCGTTCAGCGACGGCGGGCAGTCGATGAGGACCAGTCCGTACCCGGACAGCCGGGACAGCAGGGTGGTCAGGCGCCGAACGTCGCGTTTACCCAGGTCCGGACGGTCATAGATGCCGGAATACGCGGACCCCATGGCAACGTCCAGCACGGGGGAATCCTTCCCGAGTCGGCGGGCGTTCGCCACCCAGCCGCTGGGCACCACATTGTCCGAGAGCTGTGCCCGACGGGAAGTCCGGAGCATCTCGCCGATTGCCAGCTGGTTCCCGGGGCTCACGCCCAGTCCGGTGGTGGCATCGGCATGCGGGTCCAGGTCCACGACGAGCGTCGGAATGCCCGCGGCCAGCGCGGCGGATGCCAAACCCAGGGTCACGGAGGTTTTGCCCACGCCGCCCTTCAGGCTGCTGATGCTCACTACTTGCACTTGTTGAACCAAAACCTATCGTGTCTAGGGATCACTGGACGGCTGCAGACTCATTCTATGTGACGGACAACCGTTACCTTGGCAGCAGGCTTTTGCAGGGGTGGCGCTTAGACTGGTGCCGTGTGATGTTCAACACGGCAGCTTCGGGCTCCGTCCGCCGGCGAGGTCCGGCCTGGGTGTTTCCGCTGACGTCGTGGCTAAAATCCGTAAAAGGCGCATCTTCCCGGGTGCCCCGTCCGTCGACGCAGGAGATTCATGTTCTCGAAGATATTGGTCGCGAACCGAGGCGAAATTGCCATTCGTGCTTTCCGTGCCGCCTATGAACTGGGCGCTAAGACCGTGGCCGTGTTTCCCCATGAGGACCGCAATTCCATCCACCGCCAGAAAGCCGATGAAGCCTATCTGATCGGGGAAGAGGGACATCCGGTCCGGGCGTACCTGGACGTGGACGAAATCGTCCGGGTGGCCAAGGAATCCGGCTGCGACGCCATCTACCCCGGCTACGGCTTCCTGTCCGAAAATGCGCACCTGGCACGGGCTGCCGCCGACGCCGGCATCACCTTCGTGGGCCCGCCCGCCGACATCCTCGAGCTGGCCGGCCACAAGGTCCACGCCCTGAACGCCGCCCGGAAGGCCGGCATCCCGGTGCTGCGCTCCACCGAGCCCAGCGACAACGTGGAAAAGCTGCTCAGCGAGGCAGCGGACATCGGCTTCCCCATCTTCGTCAAGGCCGTGGCCGGCGGCGGTGGCCGGGGCATGCGGCGGGTCGACACGGCGGACAAGCTGCCCGAGGCGCTGCAGGCAGCCATGCGCGAGGCCGAGGCGGCCTTCGGCGATGCCACGGTGTTCCTGGAGCAGGCGGTCCTGCGCCCCCGGCACATCGAAGTGCAGATCCTGGCCGACGCTGACGGCAACATCGTTCACCTGTTCGAGCGCGACTGCTCGCTGCAGCGCCGCCACCAGAAAGTGGTGGAGATAGCCCCGGCTCCCAACCTGGATGAGAACATCCGCCAGGCCCTGTACCGGGACGCGGTCAAGTTCGCCAAGGCCCTGGGCTACGTCAACGCCGGAACGGTGGAGTTCCTCGTTGACACCGTCGGAGAACGCGCCGGACAGCACGTCTTCATCGAAATGAACCCCCGCGTCCAGGTGGAGCACACGGTTACCGAGGAAATCACCGACGTGGACATTGTCCAGTCCCAGCTCCGGATCGCAGCCGGGGAAACGCTGGCGGACCTGGGCCTGCAGCAGGATGAACTGCAGATCCGCGGTGCCGCCCTCCAGTGCCGCATCACCACCGAGGATCCGAGCAACGGGTTCCGGCCCGACGTCGGCCGCATCACCGCTTACCGTTCCGCCGGCGGTGCGGGTGTGCGGCTCGACGGCGGCACCGTCTACGCAGGCGCCGAGATCAGCCCGCACTTCGACTCGATGCTCGTGAAGCTGACCTGCCGGGGCCGCACCTATCCCATCGCCGTCAACCGGGCCCGCCGGGCGCTGGCCGAGTTCCGCATCCGCGGCGTCGCCACCAACATCGCCTTCCTGCAGGCCGTCCTGGATGATCCGGACTTCGTGGCCGGAGACGTAGCCACCTCCTTCATCGAGGAACGACCCGAACTGCTCAATGCCCGCGGCTCAGCCGACCGCGGCACCAAGCTGCTCAACTGGCTCGCCGACGTTACGGTCAACAAGCCGTACGGCGACCCTGTCGCGCACACCAACCCGGCGGAGAAGCTTCCCGGCGGCCTGCCCGAAGCCGTGCCGGGCTCACGGCAGCGGCTCCTGGAACTGGGCCCCGAGGGTTTCGCGGCGGACCTGCGGCAGCGGACCGCACTGGCCGTCACGGACACCACCTTCCGCGATGCCCACCAGTCGCTGCTGGCAACCCGGGTCCGGACCCGGGACCTGGTCGCGGCGGCACCTGCGGTGTCCGCCCTGACTCCGGAGCTGCTGTCCGTGGAAGCCTGGGGCGGTGCCACCTACGACGTCGCCCTGCGTTTCCTGGGCGAAGATCCGTGGGAACGGCTCGCCTCCCTGCGGCACCAGCTGCCCAACATCTGCATCCAGATGCTGCTCCGCGGACGGAATACGGTTGGCTACACGCCGTATCCCACCGAAGTCACCGAAGCGTTCGTGGAGGAAGCCGCCGCCACCGGTGTGGACATCTTCCGCATTTTCGACGCCCTGAACGATGTGTCGCAGATGGAGCCCGCCATCCGGGCCGTCCGCAAGACGGGCACCGCCGTGGCCGAGGTGGCGCTCTGCTACACCGGCGACATGCTGAACCCTAATGAGGACCTCTACACGCTGGACTACTACCTGGACCTGGCACAGAAGATGGTGGACGCAGGCGCCCACATTCTGGCCATCAAGGACATGGCCGGACTGCTGCGCCCCGCCGCGGCCGCCAAGCTGGTCGCGGCGCTGCGGGAGCGCTTCGACCTGCCCGTCCACCTCCACACGCACGACACCGCAGGCGGCCAGCTGGCCACCCTGCTCGCGGCCGCGGAGGCGGGAGTCGACGCCGTGGACGTCGCCAGTGCCCCGTTGGCCGGCACCACCAGCCAGCCGTCCATGTCCTCGCTGGTCGCCGCGCTGACCAACACCGAGCGGGACACCGGGATCAGCCTGGATGCCGTGGGTGCCCTCGAGCCGTACTGGGAGGCCGTGCGGCGTGTGTACGCTCCCTTCGAATCCGGGCTGGCCGGTCCGACCGGACGCGTGTACCGCCACGAAATCCCCGGCGGCCAGCTCTCCAACCTGCGCCAGCAGGCGATTGCCCTGGGGCTGGGGGAGCGCTTCGAAGCCATCGAAGACATGTACACCGCCGCCGACCGGATCCTGGGCCGCCTGGTCAAGGTCACGCCGTCGTCCAAGGTTGTCGGTGACCTCGCGCTTCAGCTGGTGGGTTCCAACGTCTCCCCGGAGGACTTCGAGGAGAACCCGCAGAACTACGACATCCCGGATTCGGTCATCGGCTTCCTCAGCGGCGAACTCGGAGACCCGCCCGGAGGCTGGCCCGAACCCTTCCGGACCAAGGCCCTGCAGGGACGCGAGATCAAGCCCCGCCACGTCGACCTGACGGAGGTGGACAAGGCAGGCCTGCACGCAGACTCCGCCACCCGGCAGGAAACCCTGAACCGCCTGCTCTTCGCAGGCCCGGCCAAGGAGTTTGCCACTGTCCGGGAAACCTACGGAGACGTCTCGGTCCTCGAAACCCGCGATTACCTTTACGGGCTGCGCCGCGGCGAAGAGCACGTCATTGAACTGGAAAAGGGTGTGCGCCTGATCGCGGCACTGGACGCAGTGTCCGAACCGGATGAAAAGGGCATGCGCACGGTCATGACGACCCTGAACGGGCAGATGCGGCCCGTCTCGGTCCGGGACCGCAGCATTGAAAGCACTACCAAGACGGCGGAACGGGCCGATCCGGCCGAGCCCGGGCACGTTGCGGCTCCGTTCGCCGGAGCTGTCACCGTCACGGCCAAGGAAGGGGCGGAGGTGGCCGCCGGCGAGACCGTGGCGACTATCGAAGCCATGAAGATGGAGGCCTCCATTACGGCTCCGGTTGCCGGCACGGTAGAACGGGTCGCCATCTCCCGGGTGGAACAGGTCCAGGGCGGAGACCTGCTCCTGGTCATTGCTCCGAAGTGAACCCCGAGTGGTGGCGGAAGCCGAACTGCATAGACTGAAGAGCGTGACTCACTTCGATTTGGCAATCATCGGCTCCGGCTCCGGCAACTCGCTCATCACCCCGGACTGGGACGGCAAGAAGGTAGCGATCATCGACGGAGGCACGTTCGGAGGAACGTGCCTCAATGTCGGCTGCATTCCCACCAAGATGTTCGTGTATCCGGCCCAGCTGGCCGCCGCCGCCGTCGACGGCGCCCGGCTGGGCGTGGACTCGGTGTCCGCGGGGGTGCGGTGGCGGGATATCCGGGACCGGATCTTCGCGCGGATTGACGCCATCTCCGACGGCGGGCGCCGCTACCGGGACGAGGAGCTCGAGAACGTCACCCTCTACAGCGAATACGTCCGCTTCGTCTCTCCGCACGCCCTGGTGACCGCGTCGGGGGAAAAGATTACGGCCGGCCAGATTGTCGTGGCCGCAGGCTCCCGTCCGGTCCTGCCGGATGTCCCGGGGATGGACCTGCCGCAGGTCCACACCTCGGACACGGTGATGCGCATCGACGATCTGCCGGCCCGGGTGCTGATCATCGGAGGCGGATACATCGCCGCGGAGTTCGGGTTCGTTTTCTCCGCTTTCGGTTCGGACGTCACCGTGGCCGTGCGGTCGGGTGCGCTGCTTCGTTCCCTGGACGCCACGGTGTCCGAGCGCTTCACCGCGGAGGCGTCCAAGCAGTGGAACCTGCAGCTGAACACCACCGTGGACTCACTGGTGGAAAACGCGGACGGGTCGGTGCACGCCGTGCTCTCCGGTCCCGCCGGCGAATCGGCACTGGACGTGGACCTGGTGCTTGTGGCCACCGGCCGGACACCCAACACCGACCGGCTGGACGTCGCTGCGGCCGGGTTCGACGTCACCGGGGACCGGCGCCTGGCGGTGGACAGCTACGGACGTGTGCTGGCATCCGGTGCGCCCGTGCCGGGGATCTGGGCGCTGGGCGACGTCAGCAGCCCCTACCAGCTCAAGCATGTGGCCAACCATGAGGCCCGCGTAGTAGCGCACAACCTGGTCCACCCCGGGGATCTGCGTGCCATGGACCACCGCTTCGTTCCGGCGGCCGTGTTCAGCAGCCCGCAGATCGCCAGCGTGGGGATGACCGAGGACGAGGCCCTGGCGGACACGGAAGCCCGCGGCGTCGAACTGGCTCTTGCGGTCCAGGAATACGGGTCGACGGCGTACGGCTGGGCCATGGAGGACTCGACCGGTTTTGTAAAGCTGCTGGCGGAGAAGGAAAGCGGCCGGCTGCTCGGCGCGCACATCATGGGCCATGAGGCGTCCATGCTGATCCAGCCGCTGGTGCAGGCAATGGAATTCGGGCTGGACGCAGCCACGATGGCCCGCGGGCAGTACTGGATCCACCCGGCGCTGACCGAAGTGGTGGAAAACGCGCTGCTCTCGCTGAACACAAAGGAAAAGCCGGGCCCGAACCGCCTCTAGTCGAGACGGCTCCGGCCCGGCAGGGTGCGGGCGTCAGACGCGCTGGCCGCTGTAGATATCGTCGATGACGTCCGAGAAGTCCCGCAGGACCTGGGCGCGCTTGATCTTCATCGACGGCGTCAGGTGTCCGCTGGACTCGGTGAAGTCCGTCGGGACCACGCGGAACTTCTTGATGGCCTCGGCGGAGGAGACCTTTTTGTTGGCGCGGTCCACCAGGGCCTGCAGCTCGTTCTGCAGCTCATCGGTTTTGGCAACTTCGGTCACCGTCATGGTGGCCGGCAGCTTGTGGCGTCCCAGCCACCCGGGCAGGGCCTCCTCGTCCAACGTGATCAGGGCCGAAATGAACGGCTTCGCATCCCCGACGACAACGCACTGGGACACAATCGAATCGGCACGGATGGAATCCTCCAGGTGCGACGGGACCACGTTCTTGCCCCCGGCCGTGATGATGATTTCCTTTTTCCGGCCGGTGATCTTCAGGAAGCCGTCGGCGTCGAGTTCACCGATGTCGCCGGTATGGAACCAGCCGTCCGTGAAGGTTTCACCCATCAGCTCGGGGCGGTTGTAGTAGCCCTTCATGACACTGATGCCCTTGGCCAGGATCTCGCCGTCGTCGGCGATCTTCACACTGTTGCCGGGAAGGGGTGCGCCCACCGTGCCCAGCTTGACCAGCTGCGGGGTGTTGGTGGTCAGCGGTGCGGTGGTTTCGGTCAGGCCGTAGCCTTCCAGCACCAGCAGGCCGATGCCGTGGAAGAAGTGCCCCAGCCGTTCGCCCAGGGGAGCTCCGCCGGACACGGCGTATTCCACCTTGCCGCCCATCGCCTCGCGGATTTTGCCGTACAGCAGGCGGTCGAAGAGTGCGTGCCGAAGGGTCAGGCTCAGAGGCACCTTCCCCTCCTGCTTTGCCTTCGACCAGGCCACTGCGGTGGCCACGCCGGCATGGAAGATCTTGCCCTTTCCGCCGTCCTCGGCCTTCAGCATGGAGGCGTTGAAGACCTTCTCCAGCACGCGCGGGACCACCAGGATGAAGCTGGGCTTGAAGCTCTGCAGATCCGGGAGAAGGTTCTTGACGTCGGGGGTGTGCGCGACGGTGGCGCCGGTGGCCACGCAGAGCACGGAGATGAACCGGGCAAGGACGTGCGCTAGCGGCAGGAACATGATGGTCTGCGAGCCTTCGGTCGCCACCTCGGGCTCCGCCAGCTCGGAGTTGCGCGACACGTCGACGAAGTTGGCGTGGGTGAGTTCGCAGCCCTTCGGCTTGCCCGTGGTGCCGGAGGTATAGATGATGGTCGCCAGGTCCGCCATCTGCGCGGTTGAGCGCCGTTTCTCGAGATCTTCATCACTCACCGAGGCACCCTCGGTACGCAGCGCATCCAGTCCGCCGCCGTCGATCTGCCAGACATTGGCGACCATGGAAAGGTCCTCATCGGCCGCCGCCGTGCGGACAATGTTCTCGTGTCTGGCAGCCTCCACCACAATGCCGACGGCACCGGAATCACTGAGGATCCAGGCGACCTGCGAGGGGGAGGAGGTTTCATAGACCGGGACCGGAACGGCTCCGGCGAACCAGAGGGCAAAGTCCACGAGGGTCCACTCGTACCGGGTCCGGGACATGATGGCCACACGGTCGCCTGCCTTGATACCGCTGGCCATAAAGCCCTTTGCCAGCGCCCGGACGTCCTTGGTGAATTCCGTGGCACTGATCCGCTGCCATTCGCCCTGGCCGTTCCGGACGGCAAAGAGAGCGGGGTTGCTTGGCTTGGCTGCCTGATCGAGCAGCATGTTGGTGATGTTCGTCTGCGGCGGGGACTCCGCTAGGACGGGAACACTGAATTCTCGCACGATAGCTCCTTTGATATCCGTTACGCCCGTAGGCACTGTTCAGCCTATAACCTAGATCACATTTTCATACCCGTCGGTAACCTTGCGGATCGATAACGAACGCGTCGCTGCTCTTGCCGTTTCCCTAGAATAGGTTTCTGATGCGTCCAGTTACCCCAGCACCCGTTCCCCGATCCCTTTCCACCCCGCTCCAACGCCGGCAAGCGGAGCCGTTCCGGACCCGCAGGCCCATGCGGCTGCCCAACCGGATGCGGCGGCGGGGCCTGGCCATCGGCATCGATATCGGCGGGACCAAAGTCGCCGCCGGGCTGGTCGACGGCGACGGCCGGGTCCTGAAGCAGGCACGCCGTTCGACGCCCGGCCAGGATCCGCGCGAAGTCGAAGCAGTCATCGTGGACCTGGTCCGGGAACTGTCCGCCGATCACCACGTGTGGTCCGTGGGAATCGGCGCGGCCGGGTGGATGGACCTCGCCGGCAGCACGGTCTTGTTCAGCCCCCATCTGGCCTGGCGCAACGAGCCGCTGCGCGAGAACCTGGAGCGGCTGCTGCGCCGCCGGGTCTTCCTGGTCAACGACGCCGACGGCGCCGCCTGGGCCGAATACCGGTTCGGAGCCGGCGCGGGGGAGAGCAGGATGGTCTGCGTCACCCTGGGCACCGGAATCGGCGGGGCGATGGTGCTCGACGGCCGCCTCGAACGCGGCCGGTACGGTGTGGCGGGCGAGTTCGGCCACCAGATCATCATGCCCGGCGGGCACCGCTGCGAATGCGGCAACCGCGGCTGCTGGGAACAGTACGCCTCGGGCAACGCCCTGGGCCGGGAGGCCCGGGAGCTGGCGGCGGCAAACTCGCCGGTGGCCTCGGAACTGCTCCGGGCGGTGGACGGCGATGCGAATCAGGTGACCGGTGCCGTCGTTACCCGCCTCGCCCTCGAGGGCGATCCGGCCTGCGTGGAACTGCTGGATGAGGTGGGGCAGTGGCTGGGGCTGGGGCTGGCCAACCTGGCCGCGGCCCTTGACCCGGGGATGTTCGTCATCGGCGGCGGGCTCAGCGATGCCGGTGACCTGCTGCTGGAACCTGCCCGGCGGTCCTTTGCCCGGAACCTCACCGGACGCGGTTTCCGCCCGGCGGCCGGGATGGAGCGTTCCGCCCTGGGTCCTGCGGCGGGAATGATCGGCGCCGCCGACCTGTCCCGGATCGCCGCACGCCGCTGAGCCGCGGCGTCCCGTTGCGGGAAGGCCGGCCCTAGACGGCGGCGCCGTCGTCGCCCTCATCACGGTGCTGGGGTAGTCGGAAAAGCAGGTAGCCGGCCGATCCGGCAAAGACCGCAATGGTTCCCAGGATGACGGCCAGGGGTGCATCGCGCCAGAACATGGCGAACACCAGGAGCAGCAGCGGCCCGGCCAGTGTACCCAGCCAGCTGAGCACCACCAGCGGTTCGCCCATGCCGAGGGGAGGAGGTTCCGGCGGGACAAAACCGCCGTCGTCGTCCCCGTCATCCTCCGCGGTATAGTCCCGCGGTCCCGCCGCTGCCAGCGGCTGGTTCCGGAAGATCGCCCGCGTTCGTTCGGCCGGAGAGGGTTCGGCCGGAGACGGTGCCGCCGGTTCAGGGGACGGTCCGGTCTTTCCGGTGTCCCGGCCGCCGGATCCGTCCGCGGATCCGTCCGGAGCGCCCGGCGGGTCCGGCTCGGGCTGCACGGGATAGGCGGCGTCCATGTGCTCCAGCCGGGCCACCAGATCCAGCCAGACTTCCTCGTCCGTTGACTTGTTGTGGTCCGGCTCGCGTTCGCTCATGCCCGGACCCCGGAGCTGACGTGTTGGATGAACTCGTGCGACCGTTCAAAGATGAGCGGGGCATCGTGGTCCATGGTGGCCACGTGGTAGCTGTTCTCCAGCGGTACCACCTCAAGTTCCGCGTTCAGCAGGCGGCGGCGGAGCACCTCCATGCTCGACTCCGGCACCACCGCATCCACCCGTGAACGGAAGGCCAGTACGGGGGCGGTAACAGCCGGCAGCGAGGCGGCAGTATCGCGGAAAAGCTGCCGCAGCTGGTGCACGGCACCCACCGGCGTCCGGGGGTACGCGCCTTCATCCTGCCCTGGAAGCCGGATGTCGTTGCCGATGGCGGGGACCGATTTCAGGAAGTACTTGAGCACGCCCGAATAACGGGCCCGGGGGTCGCCGAACGTCAGGCCGGGGTTAACGACGGCGACGCCGGCCACTGGCTGGCGTGCTGCCAGCCGCAGCGCCAGGGCACCGCCCATGGAAAGACCGCCGGACACAACACAGCTTGTCCGCTCCCGCAGGGTGAAATAGGCGCTTTCGTATTCCTCGTACCAGCGCTGCCACGGCGTCCGTTGCAGCTCCTGCCAGCTGGTGCCGTGCCCCGGCAGCAGCGGCAGGCTCACGGCGTAGCCGCGGTCCGCGAGGTAACGGGCCCAAGCCGCCAGGCTCACCGGGGAGCCGGTGAATCCGTGGCTGAGGAGCACGCCTACGCCCGCGTTGGCGCCGTGCCCCTCGGAGGTGAAGGAAGCAGCGCCGGGGAGGGAAGTCATGTGTCTATGGTTGCATTAGCGGGGGTCTTTTGGACCCCGGGCGGCGGAAACTATCCGCAGGCGCGGTACGTGCAAAGTTAACCAGCAGGGATAAGCACGCATACAGTAGAGTCTGGGGAACCAATCGGGTCCCTAGTTATTGTCTTGTCCGGACAGGAGATCAAGCCGCGTGTTCTATTGGGTGATGAAGACGATATTCATCGGGCCGGTGGTGAATCTTCTCTTTCGGCCTTGGGTTAAGGGAATGGACAACATTCCCGAATCCGGGCCTGCCGTCCTGGTGAGCAATCACCTGTCGTTCTCCGATTCGATCTTCCTTCCGCTGGCCGTGCCCCGGCCGGTGAGCTTCCTCGCGAAGAGCGAGTACTTCAACGGCAAAGGGATCAAGGGAAAGCTCACTGCCACGTTCTTCCGACTTGCCAACCAGCTGCCCATGGACCGTTCCGGCGGGGCGGCTTCTGCCTCCTCGCTGAAGGCCGGTGTCGACGTACTGGAGAACGGCGGACTCCTGGGCATCTACCCCGAAGGAACCCGCAGCCCGGACGGACGCCTCTACCGCGGCAAGACCGGCGTGGCCAAGCTGGTGCTTTCCACCGGTGTGCCCGTCATCCCGGTGGCAATGATCGGCACCGATAAGGTCCAGCCGATTGGACGGCGGCTCCCCAATATCCGCCGGATCGGCATCATCGTAGGCGAACCGCTCGACTTCTCGCGGTACGCCGGGCTGGAGAATGACCGGTTCATCCAGCGGTCCGTTACTGACGAGATCATGTATGAACTCATGCGTCTTTCCGGCCAGGAATACGTGGATGTGTATGCCAGCACGGTCAAGGAGAAGCTGGCCGCACGCAAGGGCGGCAAAGCTGCCGAGGCGCGGGGTGCGGCGGTGCGCCTTACCGCCGGCTCCGACGCCGGTGCGGGAACCCCGGACGCCGGCCCGGAGCTCCCCGCCGAAGCAGGCGGCAAGCGTCCCGGTTCCATCACCGTCATCGGCTCGGCTACGGCAAAAAACTCCGGCACGGCAAAAGGCAGGGACAAAGCCCGGAAGCCTGCCGGCGGCGACGCCGGCGCGGCCGTGGCTGAAGCGGGAACCACGCTCCGGAAGAAGTTCCGGAGCCGGATGCCCCGAACCAACGGTGCCCGCGCCGCCGGTTCCAGCGAAACCGGAGCCGACGCTGCCCGTACTGCCGGCGACGACCGCGACACGGATCCGCGTTCCCACACCGCCTAGGTCCCCGCGTCGACGCCTGGCACCTCTGCGTCCGCGTCAGATCTCCGCGTCCGCGCCTGGCATCCCCGCGTCCGCGCCGCGGAGCCCGTGTTGCGTGCTCCGAAGGCAATTGTGACGGTGTTGTTTGCTCCTGCGGGGCACCAAGTACGCTTAAGCCGTGACTGACACACCCGTACACCGCGAGTCCATTCCCACCATGCTCTCCGGCGCGGCGGCGACGTCGGCAAGCCACCCAGAGCTGGACAACTGGCGTTCCCTGCCGATTTCCCAGCAGCCGTCCTGGCGCGGCGACCCCGGCTATGACGCTGCCATTGCCGAGCTCTCCATGGTTCCGCCGCTGGTCTTCGCAGGCGAAGTAGACGTGCTCCGGGGCCGCCTGGCCGAGGCTGCGCAGGGCCGTGCCTTCCTCCTGCAGGGCGGCGACTGCGCCGAGACCTTCGAGGCCGCCACTGCAGACAAGATCAGCGCCCGCGTCCGGACGCTGCTCCAGATGGCCGTCGTCCTGACCTACGGCGCCTCCGTTCCCGTGATCAAGATGGGACGGATGGCCGGCCAGTTCGCCAAACCGCGCTCGTCCAATGATGAAACCCGGAACGGCGTGACGCTGCCCGCCTACCGCGGCGACATGGTCAACGGCTACGACTTCACTCCCGAATCCCGCAGACACGACCCGGCACGGATGGTGCGTGCCTACCACACGTCCGCCTCCACGCTGAACCTGATCCGTGCCTTCACCCAGGGCGGTTTCGCCGACCTGCGCCTGGTGCACCACTGGAACAAGGGCTTCACCTCCAATCCTTCACACTCCCGCTATGAATCCCTCGCCCGGGAGATTGACCGGGCCGTCCGGTTCATGGACGCCTGCGGCGCTGACTTCGAAGCACTGAAGCGCGTTGAGTTCTTCGCCAGCCATGAGGCGCTGCTCCTGGACTACGAACGTGCACTGACCCGCGTGGACTCCCGCACCGGCCAGCCGTACGACACCTCCGGGCACTTCCTGTGGATCGGGGAGCGGACCCGCGACCTGGATTCCGCGCATGTGGACTTCCTTTCCCGGGTGCGCAACCCCATCGGCGTGAAGCTGGGCCCGTCAACCAGCGCCGAAGACGCCCTCGCCCTGATCGACAGGCTTGATCCGAACCGCGAACCCGGACGGCTGACCTTCATCACCCGGATGGGTGCCCGGAACATCCGCGAGAAGCTGCCCTCCCTGGTGGAGAAAGTGACCGCCTCCGGCGCCCAGGTGCTGTGGGTGACGGACCCCATGCACGGCAACACCGTGACGTCGCCGAACGGCTACAAGACCCGCAACTTCGACGATGTGATGGACGAAGTGCGGGGCTTCTTCGAGGTGCATGATTCGCTGGGGACTTTCCCCGGCGGCCTGCACGTGGAAATGACGGGCGACGACGTCGCGGAGTGCCTAGGCGGCGCGGACCCCGTTGACCAGGAGGCCTTCGTTGAAGGTTACGAGTCGGTCTGCGATCCGCGGTTGAACCATATGCAGTCCCTGGAGATGGCCTTCCTGGTGGCCGGCGCCCTGTCCCGCAGGAGCTGATCCAGGACCTTGCCCCGGGGGCTACACCACCTTCAGGATGACGGTGGAGCCCTCGGGGGCGGTTCCGGCGCCCGGGTCTTGGTCCCGGACCAGGCCGAGCAGTCCGCCCAGCAGGTTCTCCACCTCCACGGTGAACCCGCGGCTTTCCAGATCGGCGCGTGCGGATTCGGCGCGCTGTCCCACGTAGTTCGGGACCTCGACCATCCGCGGGCCGAGGGAAATGGTCAGGGTGACGGTGGAGCCCCGCTCCAGCAGGCCGGAAGCCGGTGTCTGGGCAACTACTGCACCCGCGGGCACGGAAGCACTGTTCACCTTGTCCGGGGCGACGGCGGCCGTGAGCCCGGCGGCCTCGACGGCCTCTACGGCGGCCTCCTCGCCGAGGCCGGTGACCGCCGGCACCTCAACGGGTGCGGGTCCTATGGAAACCGTGACGTTCACCTGGGCGTCCAGCCGCAGCAGCGTATCGGGCAGCGGCTGCTGACTGATGATGCTGCCGGCGGCAACGCTTTCGCTGTATTCCTCGGTAACCGCGCCGAGGGTGAGTTCAGCCTCCTGAAGGTCCGCTGCGGCGGCTTCGACCGTCCGCTGGACCACGTTGGGCACCGGGAAAAGCTCCGGCCCCTTGGATACGAGCAGGATCACCGGCTGGAAGCGCCGCACTTCCCGGGGTGCGGCGGGATCAGTGCCCACGGCCAGTCCGGCTGCCACGACTTCATCGAAAACCTCGTCGGTGGTATATGTCAGCCCTGCGTCGCCCAGCTGCGTCCCGGCATCTTCGACGGCGGTATTGCTGACGTCCGGTACGGAGACAAGGGCGCCCGGTCCGGCGCCGAAGAACCAGCCGGCGAAGGCAGCGCCGGCGATCAGGACCGCCAGCAGCACGGCCACCAGGATGCCTCGCCGCCGGGGTTTGCCGCTGCGGAGGGACATCTGCGGGCGATGAGCTTCACGGTCGTTGTGCCGTGCAAGGGCGCGTTCATCCCGCTTGCTCAGGCGCCGCTGCGGGCCCTGCCCGTCGTCGCCTCCGTCCTCGCCGTCGCCGTCGTCGTACGTGTCATCGTTTTCGTCGGCCGGGTAGCCGTCTGTGCCGCGTCCCCCGTCGTGGCTGCCCGGGCGCCCGCCGGAGGGGAATACCGTAGTGGGGTTGCCGCTGCGGTGGATAACCTCGGTGGAGTTGCCGTCGGCCCCGTCCGGGTGCAGCGCTGACGTGTCGATGACACTGGTGGCGGCGCCGGCCCCCGTAAGGACTTCCGTGGCTCCGGACAGGGCTTCGGTGGGTGAGCCGGACGCAGCCGGACTGTGGTCCGGGCGCGGGGCGCACCGGAAATCAAGCTCGCCGTCGCTCAGGGAGGTGCGGATATGGCGCAGCTCGCCCAGCAGGGCACGGCCGTTGACGGGGCGTTCCTCGGGGTCCTTGGCCGTGCACCAGCGGACCAGGTCGTCCAGGTCCTCAGCCAGCCCGGGGCAGAGGGCGGACGGGGCGGGAACCGAGGAATGGACGTGTGCGAAGGCGACCTGGATGGGGGAGTCCCCGGTAAAGGGCTGCCGGCCGGTCAGCATTTCGTAAAGCATGATGCCGGCCGAGTAGACGTCGCTGCGTTCGTCGGCACCGCCTGCGGTCACGAGTTCGGGGGCCAGATAGGCAACGGTGCCCACGAGTGTGCCGGTATTGGTGCTGGTGGACACGGCACGGGCCAGCCCGAAGTCCGCGATCTTGATCCTGCCGTTGTCCGCAAGGAGTACGTTTTCCGGCTTGACGTCGCGGTGGACCAGCCCGGCGTCGTGTGCTGCGGCAAGTCCTTCAACCACGGCGTCCATCAGTGCCAGTGCGAGGCGCGGCGACAGCGGGCCGCGCTCGTCCATTAGCCCGCGCAGCGTCCGGCCCGGTACATACTCCATGACCAGATAAGCCAGGCTGTCCGTGATGCCCTGGTCCAGGACGCCCACCACATGCGGGTGGGAAAGCCGGGCAGCGGACTTGGCCTCACTTTCAAAGCGCCGAAGGAAGCCGCGGTCGGCTGCAAGGTGCGGGTACAGCACCTTCAGCGCCACGTCGCGGTCCAGTCGGCGGTCGGTAGCGAGGTAGACACTGGACATTCCGCCGCGCGCCACCAGGGACCTGACGAAGTAACGGTCGTCTACCAGCGTCTCAACGAGGGAGTCTTTCACGGGCTCATGCACTCTTCGATCCTAATGGCGGTACGCGAAAGGGACCGGATCGACACCCGATCCGGACCCTTTCGAGGCACTCGTGGACTGCTTTACCGGAAGGACTCGCGGTGGGCAAGCACCGAGCTCACGTAGCCGCGGGTGTCGGCGAACATGCCGTGCGTGGTGACCGAGTACTGGCCCTGATAGTACGAGGCAATCGCGTTTTCCAGGCTGTCACTGCTGCGGATCAGCGCGCTGATGATGGCTACGCCCGCGGTTGCGTTGTCATACGGATCCAGCAGGTTCAGCTGCCGGCCCACCAGCTGCGAGGCCCATTCTCCGGAGGAGGGGATGACCTGCATGGTGCCGATGGCGTTGGCGGGGGAGACCGCCCGCTGGTCGAAGCCGGATTCCTGGAGCGCAAAGGCCTGCGCCAGGGCCGGGTCGACGCCCATCTGCACTGCCGTGTCGGCCACAATCTGCTGCATCTGTGCACGGTCCGGAACCGGCAGCGAATTCAGCGCCTGCTTGTTCAGGTTGGCATCGGCGACCGTGTGCTCGGGGTACGTGTAGTGCAGGAAGGTGTTGGGCACCAGGTCCGTGGGGGCCGCAACAGGCGCCGCAGCCGTGATGCTCACGGTGCTGCCGTCGAGCCGGATCTGCTGGCCGGGACGGATGACCGAGCCCTGAGTCAGGCCGTTGGACGCGAGGACGCCCGAAAGGCTGACACCGTGCTTGGCTGCGATGGCGCCGAGGGTGTCGCCCGCGGCGACGGTGTAGCTGGCACCGGCGGCGGGTGCTGTCTGGCCCTGCTCGGGGGCGGCGGGCGCCGCTGACGGTGACTTGCCGTCGATCCGGATGCTCTGTCCCGGGTAGATGACGGAGGTGAGGCTCAGTCCGTTGGCGGCGAGGATGCTGGAGAGGCTGACGCCGTGCCTGGCGGCGATGGCGCCCAGCGTATCGCCGGAGACCACCGTGTAGGTGCCGGCGGAAGGCGCAGCGGCCGCGGCGGAGGCGGGGGCGGATGACCCGCCCAGGCGGAGCTCGTCGCCGGCGAAGATCAGCGACGTCGGCTGCAGGTTGTTCACGCGCAGCAGGTCGGCCGCGGAAAGGCCGTACTGTGCCGCAATGGAACTGACGGTGTCCCCGGAAACGATCCGGTGCGTTGCGGGCGCCGCGGACTCGGCCGGCAGCGTTGCGGGCATCTGCGTAGCCAGCTGTGAGGCGGCAACACCGGTGGACGTACCGGTGTTCAGGTTCTTGATGGCCTGCAGGGGAAGCTGCGGGAACAGGGTGTTCTGCGGTGCAGCGGGCGCTGCGGCGGCCGGTTCCGCGAGAGCCAGCGCGGAGATCATCACTGCAGGAATGGCGGCGGTCGTGACGGCAACACTCAGTTTGCGCGGCATTGAGTTGGCACCGGGACGCGCTGTGTGCGGTCCCGTCGTCGACTGAGTGTTCATAGAGTGGTGTTTCCTCATCTGTATGGCGGCCCATTACTTTGCAAATCCTAGGATTCATTACAAGTAATGAAACGGGTGTTACTTCTGTTGTTTGAGTGACTGATGGTGTGATAGTTACTCATGTGATTACAGGTACCCATGTGAATTTACACTAATGAGGCGGGCGCACAATACCCGGTGGTGACTTTTGACAAACGGGTTCCGGTGCCGAACGGCAAAGTGGCCCGGGCCGCCCCGGACGTGGCACCCTTGAAGAGTGAATGAACTCGAGGAACTTGTTTCCGACTGGCTGACCCTGCCCGATGTGGCTGAACAACTTGATCTCCCTATTAACAAGGTGCATAGCCTGCTGGAGGAGCGCGCCCTTGTGGCCGTGCGCCTCGGCGAGCGGAAGATCCGCAGTATTCCGGCTGCCTTTATTGCCGACGGCTCCGTGCTGGACAGCCTGAAGGGCACGATTTCCGTGCTCGATGACGCAGGCTTCCACGACGACGAGATGATCCGCTGGCTGTTTACGGCTGACGACACACTGCCGGGCCGTCCCGTGGACGCGCTCCGCGAGGGGCGCAAGACGGAGATCCGCCGCCGCGCCCAGGCTCTGGGCTGGTAATAATTCCACCCGCAGTACCTAAATAGGGAGCTTCCCGTCAGCAGACGGGAAGCTCCCTATTTATATGCACACTTAGTATTCGGCGTTTTGGTTTAGGCGCTGCGTTTTACCGCCGAGTGCGCCAGGGCGTCCAGTGCCGCCTTGGGGACATCGTCAAGGGGGAGTGCGGCCAGGGCGGAAAAAGCCGTTTCCGTATGCTGCGAAATAAGTGCCTCGGTTGCCTCCAGCGCCCCCGTGTCCAGGAGGATCCCCCGCAGGCGGGCCACGCCGTCGTCGTCCAGGTCCGGATCCCCAAGCCGGGCGGTGATCTCCTTCCGTGCGTTCCCGCTGCCGCCGGAGAGGGCATAGGCAATCAGGACCGTGCGCTTGCCCTCGCGCAGATCGTCGCCGGCCGGCTTGCCTGTTGTCTGCGGATCCCCGAAAACGCCCAGGACATCGTCCCGAAGCTGGAAGGCTTCGCCCAGGGGCAGGGAGAAGCGGGAATACCCGGCCAGGAGATCCGTCCCGGCACCGGCCAGCGCGCCGCCAAGAGTCAGCGGATGCTCCGTGGTGTACTTCGCGGCCTTGTAACGGAGGATGTTCAGGGCCCGGACCACGGCATGTTCGGGATCGTGTCCGGGGCCGACTACCTCTTCCAGGATGTCAAGGTACTGCCCGGCCATCACCTCGGTGCGCATCCGGTTGAAGATCCGCCGCGCTTCGGTGCCGTACGCGGCGCGCGGGCCCACTGCGGAGAACATTTCTTCGCTCAGGGAAAGGCAGAGGTCGCCCGCAAGGATGCCGGCGGACGAGCCGAAGTGGGATCCGTCAAGGTGCCAGTCGGAGTCTGCGTGCGCCATGGAGAAGATGCGGTGGACACTGGGCCCGCCCCGGCGGGTGTCCGACCGGTCGATGATGTCGTCGTGGATCAGCGCCGCGCTCTGGAACAGTTCCAGAGCCACGCCGGCCCGGACGGCTTCCAGGTGCAGGGGAGCGCCTCCCGCGCCGCGCCAGCCCCAGTACGAGAGAAGGGCGCGCAGCCGCTTTCCGCCTTGGGCGAGGTTGTGCACCGCGTCCAGCAGGGGCAGCGCCTCGGCCGAGATTTCGGCGAGGACGGTTTGCTGGAGCGCCAGGAAATCCTCGAGCTCGGTGCCGAGCAGGCCCCGATATGCCGACTGTTCCTCCTGCGCGGTTTCGACGGGGGTAACGGTCACGGTTATTTCGCCTTTTCTGCGAGCACCGTCGCGCCGACAGTCACAGTTGCCGGACCGCCGTCCTGGGCAATAGCCGTGATGTTGACGGTTTCGGGATCCCCGGCGCCGGTCCGGACGTAGTCACGCGAAGAGGGCGAGCCGGGGGCCGCTTCCGCGGCAGCGAATCCCTGCGCGGTGAGCTTTGCATCGTAGAAAGCGAGGATCTCGGCGGCGGGTGCGTCCGAGGACTCCACGAGGACTGCGGTGAGGGTGCCGTTGGAGCGGTCCACTGTGCTCGAAAGGATCTCTGCGCCGTCCAGAACCGGAATGAGCGTGGAGGGGAAGTCCTCCGCGAGGGTGACCGGCGACGCCGACGGCGAAGGGGAACCTGCTGTCCCGGAAGCGGGGGAGGAGGCAGCCGAAGCAGTGCCGGACGGGGAAGCGCTGCCCTCCCCGGAGCCGGTGGAACATCCGGCGGCCGCCAGGATCAGGGCCGCGGAAGAGAGCATCGTGAGGGTGTTTTTCATCGGGTTCCGCTTCAGTGGGGGGCAGGGTCCTGCCACCCAGTCTAGGCGAACCGGAATCCGTCCCGGGGGAGGGCGGGGGGCCGCGGATAAGCGTGCTCCGGCAGGCAACTCCGGAAAGGGGGTGGGGCTGGCTACGATGAGGGAGTGAGTAATGGTTCAGATGCCGCCGGCGGCAACCGCGACTGCACCATAATGCACGTGGATATGGATGCCTTTTATGTGTCGGTTGAGCTCCTCAAGCGGCCTGATTTGATAGGCAGGCCCGTCATCGTAGGCGGATTGGGAGGGCGGTCCGTAGTCCTGTCGGCGTCCTACGAGGCAAGGCGTTACGGAGTCCGCTCGGCCATGCCCATGGCAGTGGCCCGCAGGCAGTGCCCGCAGGCAGTGGTCCTGGAGCCGCACCAGGACGTCTACCGGACCTTCTCCGGGCAGCTGATGCAGATCTTCGAGTCCATCACCCCGCTTGTGGAACAGCTCAGCGTGGATGAGGCCTTCCTCGATATAGCCGGATCCATGCGCAGGCTCGGACCTCCGCGCGTCATCGGGGAGCTCATCCGCCAGCGCGTCGCCGACGAGCTGGGCATGACTGCCAGTGTCGGCATTGCTGCGACCAAGTTCGTAGCCAAGATTGCTTCCACCCGCTGCAAACCCAACGGATTGCTGCTGGTACCCAAGGAACAGACGGTGGACTTCCTGCATACCCTCGACGTCTCCGCGCTGTGGGGAGTCGGGGCCAAGACCCGCGAAGTGATGGCGCGGGTCGGGATCGCCACTGTTGCCGACGTCGCCAATACTCCGCCGACCGTGCTTCGCCGGCTGCTCGGCGCCGTGGGCGACCACGTGTACGAATTGTCCTGGGGGCGGGATCCCCGGGCGGTAACCCCGGTGCGGAGGGAAAAGAGCATCGGCGCAGAGGAAACCTTCGCCTCCGACGTCAGTGACGACGACACACTGCACACAGAGCTGCTGCGGCTCGCGCACCGCAGCGCTGTCCGCCTGCGGGCCGCAGGTCTCCAGTGCAGGTCGGTCTCCCTGAAGCTGCGCTACGCCGACTTCACGACGCTGACGCGCACACGCACCCTCCCCGAGCCGGTGGACAGTGCGCAGATGATTTACGAGACGACCAAGGGGCTGCTGGCGGCACTGGGGCCGCGGCCCCAAAGTGTCCGGCTGATCGGCCTGCGGGCGGAACAGCTTGAGTCCGCCGAAGGTGCTGCCATGCAGCTGACGCTGGACGGGCGGGAGGACAGCTGGCGTTCGGCCGAGGATGCCCTGGACCGGATCAACCGGCGGTTCGGCGAGCTGGGTGTTGTTCCGGCCCGGCTGATTGCCCCGTCTCCCCGGAAGCCGCCTGCGGAGCCGGATCCGTCCCCGGGAGGCGCTTCCGGCGGGCCCGGGCAGCGTCCCGGATAGGCCGTGCCGCGGTCCGGACCGGACGCCCGGCCGAATACGTAGATCCGCCGCTTTCGTGCTGACCCGTTGCCCCCTATCCTTGGACTAAGTGCAAAGCAGCAGCGGGCCTGGGCGGGAACATCCGGCGCCATACGTTCGTTGGTTGGTTTACAGGGGCAGAACCGGACGGCAAGGAGGCAGTAATGGCACTGTCGGAACACGAGCAGCGCTTGCTGGATCAGCTGGAGCAGCAATTACACGCCGAAGATCCTAAATTCGCGAACTCAATGGCGACGTCCGCCGGCCGGGGGATCTCGACAAGACGCATCGTACTTGGCGCCCTGCTGGCTGTTGTCGGGCTGGGGGTACTGCTGCTGGGGATCACGGAAGCGGGGATCCCTGTCGGCGTACTGGGGTTCCTCATCATGGGTGCCGGTGTCTACTACGCAACCACCCGCGGACGGAAGAACCCGCCCACGGCGGCGGACGGCCGCAGGGAGCGTGAGTCCAGTACCCAGCGCGGATTCATGAACAACCTGGAAAACAAGTGGGATGAACGCAAACGCGACCAGCCGTAGGTGCGCCGAACCTCCGCTCCGCAGACTTGGGGCCGGCATTGCCTGACCGCACATGACGGCCGTCCGGCAGGCTGATAAGTTTCAAAAACGGATCCGCTTCGGCGGGTCCTTTTTTGTGCCCGGGGCCAGTCCGGACGCCGTTCCCCGGATCCCCGGCGGGAGCATTTGCCCCTCCACTGTCCTCCACCGGCAGGCAACCGCATCAGCATGCGGATTTCCGGTCCGACGCGCCGGGAATATAACCGGCGCGGACGTTGACTGTGGAGGGAAGTGGAGTAAAGTGGGGGACATAAGAGGGTAGGGGCGGTACTCGAGGGGTTTACCCCCAATCAGACAGGGCGGTGCGTGATGTTCCTAGGAACACATTCACCGCGTTTGGATGAGAAGGGGAGGCTCATTCTGCCGGCTAAATTCCGCGAGGAACTGGCCGACGGCCTGGTCTTGACCAAGGGCCAGGAGCACTGCATCTACGTCTTCAGCCGGAAGGAATTCGAACGGGTCCACGACCAAATGCGGGAAGCTCCACTTTCCTCCCGCCAGGCGCGTGACTACATTCGGGTCTTTCTGTCCGGGGCCTCTGACGAAGTTCCGGACAAGCAGGGGCGGGTAACCATCCCTCCGGCACTGAGGTCGTATGCAGGACTCGGACGCGAACTGGTCGTCATCGGCGCCGGCACACGGGCCGAGATCTGGGATGCAACCGCTTGGCAGAACTACCTGGCAGAACAGGAAACCGCGTTTTCGGAAACGGACGAAGACGCGATTCCCGGGATTTTCTAGCAGTACCGGCCCGCACCGGGCCAACCGGGGCCGGGTCTGTAATGAGATCTCCCGCCGCCCCACCGCACGGCCCACCTGGCTTCCCTTCCCCGGAGCCAGGCGGAGCACAGCGGTGAGGCGCGGATGGGGGTCTGATTGCAGAGCCGCGCCGCAAGGCACACACCACTATGTACGCAAAGGAAGCCTTAGATGAGCGAAGAGCGCCCCACCGAGGAACGGCACGTTCCGGTGCTGCGCGACCGCTGCATCAATCTCCTGGCTCCTTCCATTGAAAGCGCCGTTGCCGACCACGGCCGTGCGGTGGTCGTAGATGCCACTCTCGGCATGGGCGGGCACACCGAGGCCATGCTGCAGCGCTTTCCCCAGCTCCATGTGATCGGTATCGACCGGGACCGCCAGGCGCTGGCACTGGCCGGCGAACGGCTGGAGCCCTTTGCGGACCGCATCGACCTGGTCCACGCGGTGTATGACGAAATAGCAGAAGTCGTAGCCGATCTTGGGTTTGACGGCATCGACGGAGCCCTGTTTGATCTCGGCGTTTCCTCGCTGCAGCTCGACGAGCGGGACCGGGGCTTCGCCTACTCCTACGACGCGCCCCTGGATATGCGGATGGACACCAGCCGCGGACGTACGGCTGCCGACGTCGTGAACACCTACAGCGAAGCCGAACTGGTGGGCATCATCCGGAAGTGGGGCGAGGAGAAATTCGCCGGCCGGATTGCATCGGCCATCGTTGCGGCGCGTGCAGCGAAGCCTTTTACCACTACCGGTGAACTGGTCGAAGCTATCCGAGGCGTTGTCCCGGCAGCCGCCGCCCGCACCGGCGGGCATCCGGCGAAACGGACTTTCCAGGCGCTGCGGATCGAGGTCAACGAGGAACTGGACGTCCTCGAACGGGCCATCCCGGCATCGTTGTCCGTGCTGAATATGGGCGGACGCGTGGTGGTGATGTCCTACCACTCGCTGGAGGACAAGATTGTCAAGGGCATCTTCGCCGCCGGCGCAGCCTCCTCCGCCCCTAAGGGTTTCCCCGTTGAACTTGAACAACACAAGGCCCAGCTCAAGAGGCTGACCAAGGGCACCGAGGTGCCTACGGACGAGGAAATCGCAGAAAATCCCCGTGCAGCCTCAGCAAAGCTCCGCGCAGTAGAACGAATCCGCAAACCCATGGATGGGGCCTGGAAAAAATGAGTGAACGTCGGCCATCGGCCCGATTCAACACCGTGGCGTCGAACGCCGTCGTAGGCAATACGGCGCGGGCCCTCGACTGGGATGCGGAGACACCCGCCCCCGTCCGGCGGCGCACTCCGTTGTCGCTGGTGCCTGCTGCCTCGCGCCGCAGGCGCGCCCCCTTTGCCATCTTCTGTTTCGCAGCGCTCGTGCTGGGACTGGCCTCCGTCCTGCTGCTCAATATCTCGGTGTCGAGCGGACAGTATGAACTGGTGCAGCTGCAGAGCCAGAAAGCGGAACTGGCCCAGCGCAACGAAGCCCTGACCCAGGACATCGAAAACCACCAGGCACCCCAGGTCCTGGCCGCAGCTGCCGTGGACCTCGGCATGGTCTCCTCGCCGAGCTTCGGCACCATCGACCTCAAGACACTGGCCGTGACCGGCAGTCCCGAGGCCGCCAAGGAAGGCGAGCCCGCAGAACTTCTGATCGGCGCGCCGAATGTCCTCAACCAGCCGGTCATGCCGGCGGCGGCTGCGGTTCCTGCGGAACCGCAGGATACGGTGAGGGCGCTGGAGGAAGAAGAAGCTGCACGCGAAGCAGCCGAAGCAGCTGCCCTGGCCCCGGTCGAGGCGCCGGTGGAGGTGCCCGTGGAGACGCAGGTACAGGCTCCCGACGCCGTCCCCGAAGGGGAGCTTAACGGCGGGACCATCCCCGCACCCGGGCAGCTAAGCGATTACTGACCCAAGCTAGGCAGTTCCCAGAAATTCAGGCAAAACGAGGACACGTTGTGGCAAAAACATCCGGCCCGGACAACCACAGGGTGGCCATCGTTACCGGACGGCTGCGTACCGGTCTGATCCTTGCCTTGGTGCTGCTTGTGGCACTGGGCGTCCGGCTTTTCCAGGTCCAGGCGCTGGATCCGGACGGCATGGCCCAGAGCGCCGTGGACAACCGGCTCGTGACGGTCAGCGTACCGGCGCTGCGCGGCAGCATCCTCGATTCCAAGGGCAATTACCTGGCCCGAAGCGTGGAGCGGTTCGACATTGTGGTGGACCAGCGCCTCTCACAGGACATCGGCGGCGAATTCAAGCGCCGCGACGCGGAGGGCAAGCTCCAGGACGTCACATTCGACCAGGCGTTCGGGGAACTTGCGGCCATCCTCGGACAGGATCCTGAAACCCTCCGCTCGGCACTGCTGGGGGAGAAGGGCTTCAACTTCGTCGCCAAGACGGTCACTCCCGAAATCAAGGAGAAGGTGCTCGCGGTAAAGTTCCCCGGCGTCTACGCGGACCGGACCACCCTGCGGACCTATCCCTCCGGTGCCGTTGCAGGTTCCATTGTCGGATTCCTCGGCACCGAGGGGGCGCAGGAAGGCCTGGAGCTGACGCAGGATGAGATCCTCGCGGGCGAGGCCGGCAGCAAGACCTACGAAATCGGCGGAGACGGTATCCGCATCCCGTACGCCACGAATGAGGACGTCCCCGTCCATGACGGGCAGTCCATCAAGCTCAGCATTGACCAGGACCTGCAGTGGTTCGCCCAGCAGACGATTGCCGCCCAGGTGGATGAATATGAAGCCGAATGGGGCAACATCGTGGTCATGGAGGCCGACACCGCGCGGGTGATCGCGCTGGCCGAATCCACCACGGTCGACCCCAACAACCCGGGGGCAACGCCGGCGGATTCCCGCAAGGCCCGGTCCGTGACCGATTCCTTCGAACCGGGCTCCACCACCAAGGTCATCACCATGGCGGCCGCCATTGAGCAGGGCCTCACCACGCCGGAATCGCGGTTCGAGCTGGATTCCACCTATACCGTCGACGGCCAGACCTTCAAGGATGCCTTCGAACACGGGACCGTCAAGATGACCGCGTCCGGGATTCTGGCGAAGTCCATGAATACCGGAACGGTGCAGATCGGCCAGCAGCTGACCCCGCAGGAGCGGTACGACTGGCTGCGGAAATTCGGCATCGGCATGCCCCTTAACGTCGGACTGAACGGTGAGACGGCAGGCCTCCTTCCGGCGCCGGAAAACTGGGACGGCCGGCAGCAGTACACCGTGCTGTTCGGCCAGGGCCTCACCCAGACCGCCCTGCACACGGCAAGCGTCTACCAGACCATCGCCAACGACGGCGTGCGCATCCAGCCCAGCATCATTGACTCCGTCATCACCGAAGACGGCACCGAGCAGCCCGTCGAGAAGGAACCGGGCACGCGGGTTGTCTCGGAGGAGACCGCGGAGCAGGTCCAGCACATGATGGAAACCGTTACCAAGGACGGTTCCGGCAAGACCGGAGCCCTGAAGCAGTACCGGGTCGGGTCCAAGACGGGCACGGCGGAAGCTCCGGGGCCGAACGGCGGCTATTCAGGCTCCACGCTCTCTTATGCTGGTATTGCACCCATGGATGATCCGAAGTACGTGGTTGTGGTGACCCTCCAGCGGCCCCAGGGCGACCTCTACTACATCATTCCGGGCCAGTCCTTCCAGAAGGTCATGGAACAGGCGCTCGTCAGCAACAACGTGCCGCCCTCCACCGGTGAGCCTGAGACCTACCCCATTGAGTACTAATTCCTGGAGCATTGAAGTGCCAATAAGTGAAAATTCCCCCGCCGGATCCGGTCTCCGCCCCGGTGCCGTGGAGCCGGTCACCGTGCGTGCCGCGGTACAGGCACTGCCGGCGGACCTGCAGGACGTGGCGCCGGCTGCGGGAACGGCGGAATCAGCCTGGGAGACCGGTCTTTCAGGGCTGACCATCAATTCCCGGGAGGTGCTCCCCGGCGACCTGTACGTCGGCGTAGCCGGTGCCCGGTACCACGGCGCCCGTTTCGCGGCTGCAGCGCAGGCTTCGGGTGCCGCCGCGGTCCTGACCGACGCAGCCGGCCTGGAACACCTGGCCGGCCTGCAGATCCCGGTCTTCGTGGCCGGGGATGTCCGCCGGCTGGTGGGGCCGCTGGCCGCCGCCGTCTTCAACAGTGTCCCGGCGGAGGGCCCCCGCCCCACCCTGTTCGGCATCACCGGCACCAACGGCAAAACCACCACCTCCTACTTCGTGAACTCGCTGCTGCAGGCACTCGGGCGCACCACGGGCCTGATCGGCACGATTGAGATCCTTGCCGGCGGCGAAGCCATTCCGAGTGTCCTGACCACACCGGAATCACCGCAGGTGCACGGACTGCTGGCGCTGATGCGCGAACGGAACCTGGACGCCGCCACCATGGAGGTGTCCTCCCACGCGATCACCTACCGCCGCGTGGACGGGGTCCGCTTCGACGTCGCCGGATTCACCAACCTCACGCAGGACCATCTGGACCTGCACGGGTCGATGGAGGAGTATTTCGCCGCCAAGGCAGCACTCTTCCAGCCTGACCGTGCCCGCCGGGCCGTTGTCACCATCGACGACGAATGGGGAGCCCGAATGGCAGCCCGGGCCGGGGTGCCTGTCCTGACCCTGGCCACCGACGGCACCGCACGCGGTGCGGACTGGTCCGTCACCGGCATCGAGCCCCGCGGACTCGGGCACAGCTTCCTCCTCCGCGGCCCGGAGGGGAAGCAGCTGAGGGTCTCCACGGCCCTGCCCGGCACCTTCAACGTCTCCAACGCCGCGCTGGCCACCCTCATGGTGCTGGCTTCCGGCGTCCCCGCAGACGACGTGCAGCGGGCCCTGGACGCCGGCGACCCGTTTACGGTCGAGGTGCCCGGCCGCATGCAGCTGATCGGTGAAGAACCGGCAGCCATCGTTGATTTTGCTCACAATCCCGATGCGCTGAGCCGCACCCTGGCCTCCGTGCGCCGTCCCGCCAGCGACGCCCGGGTCATCATCGTCTTCGGCGCCACGGGCGAACGGGACCAGACCAAGCGCCCGCTGATGGGGGCCATCGCAGCCCGCGGCGCCGACGTCGTCGTTGTCACCGACGACGACCCGCACGGCGAGGACGCCGCAGCCATCCGCTCCGATGTCCTGCGCGGCGCCGAAGCCGCACGGACAGGTGAAGCCCTCGCGTGCGTGATCGAGGAAGTGGCCCCCCGGGCAGCTGCCATCGACCGTGCCGTGGAACTGGCCCGTCCGCAGGACACCGTCCTCGTGGCCGGCCGCGGCCATGAAGTGTGGCAGGAGGTCATGGGGGAGAACCTTGCCCTGGATGACCGGGTGGAGCTGCGCAGGGCTTTGACAAGATACGGATTCACTGCCCTTTCCAGCGACGGGGTAGAGTCCTAAGTCGTCATGATTGAACTTAATGCAGCCGAAATAGCGGCAATTACAGGCGGCGAGCTGATCGGCCCGGCCGCACAGACTCCGGGTATCGTCGTGACTTCCGCCACCACGGATTCACGCGAGATTGTCCGGGGATCGCTGTTCATCGCGAAGCCCGGCGAGAACTCCGACGGCCACCTGTTCGTGGATGCGGCCTTCGCGCGCGGTGCCATGCTGGCACTGGTCGAGCGGCCGGTGTCCGACGACGCCGGGACACCCTACCCGGCCGTGATGGTTCCGGACGTTGTCCTTGCCATGGGCACCCTCGCCGCGGAGATCGTCCGCCGGCTCCGGGCACACGGCGAGCTGACCGTCATCGGCATCACCGGATCCGCGGGAAAGACCACCACCAAGGACCTGCTGGCCGGCGTGCTGGCCGAAGCCGGCCCGACCGTGTCTCCGGTGGGTTCCTACAACGGTGAAGTGGGCCTCCCGCTGACGGTGTTCACGGCCGGCTACGGCACCCGCTACCTCGTGATGGAAATGGGTGCCACCCGCATCGGCAACATCCGCTACCTGGCGGAGATGGTGAAGCCCGACATCGGCGTCGTCCTTTTCGTCGGCTCCGCACACGCCGGCGAGTTCGGCGGCGTGGACAACATCGCCGTCGCCAAGGGTGAACTCGTGGAGTCCCTCCCGGCCGGCGGGACCGCCATCCTCAACGCCGACGACATCCGCGTTGCAGCGATGGCGGAGCGCACCGAGGCACCCGTCCTGTACTTCACCTCCTCGCCCGAGGAAGCGCACGGCGCAAAGAACGCCGTCCGCGCCCTGGACGCGCGCACCGACGCCGAGGGCAGGCCGGTCTTCACGCTGCTGCTGCCCGACGGCAGCCGGCACGACATCCGTTCGGGGCTCATCGGCGCCCACCACACGGCGAACCTCCTGGCCGCCGCCGCAGCAGCCTATGCCGCCGGGATTCCGGGCGAGCAGATCGCCGAGGGGCTTTCCGGCCGTACGGCGGCCAGCCGCTGGCGCATGGAGCGCACCGACCGGGCCGACGGCGTCACCGTCATCAATGACGCTTACAACGCGAACCCGGAATCCATGCGTGCCGCACTGCGTACCCTCGCCGAGCTCGGCCGGGAACGACGCACCTGGGCAGTGCTGGGCGAAATGCTGGAGCTCGGCGACGATGCCGTCACCGAACACGATGCCATCGGCCGCTACGCCGTCCGGCTGAATATCTCCAAACTCATCGTTGTCGGCACCGGTGCCCGCGCCATGCACACCGGTGCGGTCATGGAAGGCTCATGGGGCGAGGAATCCACCTTCGTGGAGACCGCCGAGGATGCCGAGCGCATCCTTGAAGAATCCCTGGCCCCCGGCGATCTTGTCCTGTTCAAATCCTCCAACGGGGCGGCCCTGCGCTTCCTCGGCGATCGGATAGCCTTGACCCCTGTACCACCGTCCGCAGCAACTGATCCGGCCTCCGGGCCGGCGCGCACCGAAGGGACCGGAGGAGACAACCTGTGATCTCCCTGCTTGTAGGGTCTTCGCTGGCTCTGGTCTTCGCCTTTGCCGGAACACCCCTGTTCATCCGTTTCCTGGTGCGGAAAGGCTACGGCCAGTTCGTCCGCGACGACGGCCCCACCTCGCACCACACCAAGCGCGGCACGCCCACCATGGGCGGCGCCGTCATTGTGGCCTCGGTGGTGGCTGCGTACTTCCTGACCCACCTCGTCAGCGGCATGCTGGGCTTCGGGTCCTTCAGCCCGACGGCGTCCGGCCTGCTGGTCCTGCTGCTCACCGTGGGAATGGGCATGGTCGGTTTCATTGACGACTACACCAAGATTTCCAAACAGCGCAGCCTGGGCCTGAACGCCAAGGCGAAGATCATCCTGCAGGCCGTGGTCGGCATTACCTTTGCCGTGCTGGCCCTGCAGTTCCCCAACGAGCAGGGACGGACCCCGGCGTCCACCGCCGTGTCCTTCATCCGCGACACCAACTTCGATCTAGCCTTCGCGGGCACCGTGATCGGCGCGATCCTGTTCGTCATCTGGTCGCTGGTCATCATCACCGGCACCACCAACGGCGTAAACCTCGCAGACGGCCTCGACGGCCTCGCTGCGGGTGCCTCCGTGCTGGTGTTCGGCGCCTACTTCCTGATCGGGATCTGGCAGTACAACCAGAGCTGCGGCTCGGCAGACGCCGGGGGCGTCTGCTACGAGGTCCGCGACCCGATGGACCTGGCCCTGCTAGCCGGATCGATGGCCGGCGCGCTGATCGGGTTCCTCTGGTGGAACACCTCGCCGGCGAAGATCTTTATGGGCGATACCGGTTCGCTGGCCATCGGCGGTGCAATTGCCGCCTTCGCCATCCTCTCCCGGACCGAACTGCTGCTGGTGATCCTTGCCGGCCTGTTCGTGATCATCACGCTATCCGTCATCATCCAGGTGGGTTACTTCAAGCTCAGTGGCGGCAAACGCGTCTTCAAGATGGCACCGCTGCAGCACCACTTCGAGCTCAAGGGTTGGGCCGAGGTCACCGTGGTGGTCCGGTTCTGGATCATCGCCGGTCTCTGCGTCGCCGTGGCGCTGGGCATCTTCTACGCCGAATGGGTGGTGGGACTGTGAGCGCGCCCCTCGATGAACTGACCACCTGGGACGCCGACTGGGCCGGACTGCGCGTAGTGGTCACCGGCATCGGCCTCTCCGGTTTTTCCGCTGCCGACACGCTGGTTGAACTCGGCGCCCGGGTAGTGGTGGTGGACGCCAGGGACACCGAGGAAAACCGGGCCAAGGCGGACACCCTCCGCATTGTCGGCGCCGCCGACATCCTGCTGGGTGCCGACGCCGTGGCCGGGCTTCCGCAGGTCGACGGCGCCGCCCCCGACCTCGTCGTGACCTCCCCGGGCTTCCGGCCCACCCACCCGGTGCTGGCGGCTGCCGCAGCGGCGGACGTTCCCATCTGGGGCGACGTCGAACTGGCCTGGCGGGTGCGCATCCGCGAGGGCCGGAAGACGGCCCAGTGGCTGGCCATCACCGGCACCAACGGCAAGACGACCACGGTGTCCATGACCGAGAGCATGCTCCGGGCTGCCGGGCTGCGCGCGATTGCCGCCGGCAACGTCGGCACCCCGATCCTGGACGCGATCCGGGATCCGGAGGGCTATGACGCCATTGCCGTGGAGCTGTCCAGCTTCCAGCTGCACTGGACGCACTCCATCTCCCCGCTGGCCAGCGTGTGCCTGAACATCGCCGAAGACCACGTGGACTGGCACGGCTCCTACGACGCCTACCTGGCCGACAAGGCCAAGATCTACGAAAACACGCAGGTCGCCTGCATCTACAACGCCGAACAGTACGAGACCGAGCACATGGTCGAGGAAGCCGACGTAGTGGAAGGCTGCCGCGCCGTCGGCTTCACCACCGGCGTGCCGGCCGTGAGCATGGTCGGAGTGGTCGAAGGATTGCTCGTGGACCGCGCCTTCATTGAACAGCGCAAGGACTCGGCCGCCGAACTTGCGGCCATGTCCGACCTGGGGGAGTACGCCCCCCGCCACATGGTCGCCAATGCCCTGGCCGCGGCCGCGCTGGTGCGTGCCCTCGGCGTCGAACCGGCCGCGGTGCGGGACGGACTGCGCGCCTATTCGCCCGGAGACCACCGAATCCAGCCGGTGGCCCGCCTCAACGACATCCTCTGGGTCAATGACTCGAAGGCGACCAACCCGCACGCCGCGTCGGCGTCGCTGGCTGCGTTCACCAGCGTGGTCTGGATTGCCGGCGGCCTGTCCAAGGGCGTCAGCTACGACAACCTGGTGGCCGAACACCGCGGCAGGTTCAAGGCAGTGGTGCTGATCGGCGCCGACAGTGCCGAACTGCAGGCAGCTCTGGCGCAACACGCACCCGATGTGCCGGTCATCCACGCACTGGGGGAGCAGACTGGGGACCAGCAGCCCGCGGCGTCCGTCACCAGCGCCGAAGAAATCATGGTCCGGGCAGTCGCTGCGGCGGCTGCCGTGGCCGAAGCCGGAGACACCGTGCTGATGGCTCCGGCAGCAGCTTCCATGGACCAGTTCACTTCCTATGCCCACCGCGGCGAGGCTTTCATCGAAGCCGTTGCGGGGTATGTGAGCGAACAGCAGGCACCGGGACAGGCACAGACTCCAAAGGAGCCCTAGATTGGTCACCACGCCCACCGGCAGCAAACGCAAGCCGGTCCTGCGCCGAAACCCCGCGGCCACAGCCGGTAACGGCACGGGCGAGGTGAAAGCCGGTCCCGGAACCGGGACTAAGGCGGCGCCCGCTCGCCCGTACGCCGCGAAACGACAGTCCAAGCCGGCGTCGTTCGTGGAGCGTTTCCTCGTCCTCCTCGAGGGAAGCGGACGCAGTGCCACCGGATCGAGCTACTACATGATCCTCGGTGCCACCCTGACCCTGACCGCCATCGGCCTGATGATGGTGCTTTCGGCCTCCTCGGTCGAGTCCATCGCCGCTGCCGCCGGGAGCGACGCCGGAGCCGCCACGACGTTCGACCTGTTCCTGAAGCAGGCCATGTTCGCCGCAGCAGGCGTCCTCGCCATGCTGGGACTCTCACGGCTGGGCCCGTCGCACTACCGCGCCCTCGCCTGGTTCCTGTACGCCCTTGCCTTCATCCTGCTGGTCCTGGTGCTGGTGATCGGCAAGGAAGTCAACGGCAATAAGAACTGGATCGAGATCGGTCCCATCACCGGACAGCCCTCCGAGGCCGCAAAGCTGGCCATGGCCATCTGGTTCGCGGCGGTCCTGTCCATGAAGGGCCGGCTGATCACCGAATGGAAGCACGCCCTGATCCCGGTGGTTCCCGGCGGCGGAATCCTGATCCTGCTGGTCATGCTCGGCAGCGACCTCGGTACGGTGATCGTGATGGGCATGATCATGGTCGCCGCCCTGTTCTTCGCCGGAGCACCGCTGCGCTTCCTGGGCGTCCTGGCCGCGGGCGCAGCAGTCGGTGCCGTGCTGATGTCCCTCGTCAGCAGCAACCGCTCCAGCCGCATCAGCGCCTGGCTGCAGCTGGACTGCAGCACGGGCCTCTGCGACCAGGCCAACGCCGGCATGTACGCGCTGGCTTCCGGCGGCTGGCTGGGGCTCGGCATCGGACAGAGCCGGCAGAAATGGAACTGGATCCCGGAAGCGCACAATGACTTCATCTTCGCCATCATCGGCGAAGAGTTCGGTCTGCTGGGCACACTCGTGGTGGTCAGCCTCTTCGCGGTCCTCGCCATCGCCACGGTACGGGTCACCATGCGCCACACCGATCCGTTCATCCGCATTGTCTGCGGCGCCATCCTGGTCTGGATCATCGGCCAGGCTTCGGTGAACATTGCCATGGTGACCGGGCTGCTGCCCGTCATCGGTGTTCCGCTTCCGTTCATTTCCTACGGCGGATCATCGCTGACCTTCACGCTCGCCGCCGTCGGCGTCCTGCTTTCCTTTGCCCGCAAAATCCCCGAAAGTGAACCAACAGCTCCATGACGCAGCATTCCCTGTCCGTAGTCCTGGCCGGAGGCGGCACCGCCGGGCACATCAGTCCGCTCCTGGCCGTCGCAGATGCCGTGAAGGCACGCCGCCCCGACGCCCGCATCACCGTAGTGGGGACCGCCTCGGGGATGGAAACGCGGCTGGTACCGGCAGCGGGTTATGAGCTGGCCACCATTGACCGGGTACCCATGCCCCGCCGGCCCTCTGCGGACCTGGCGAAACTGCCGGCGCGCCTGGTGCGTGCCGTGCGGCAGGCCGGGGAGATCCTGGACTCGGCGCAGGCCGACGTCGTCGTAGGCGTGGGCGGCTACGTTTCCACTCCGGTGTACCTGGCGGCCCGGCGCCGCTCGCTGCCGGTGATCGTGCACGAGGCCAACGCCCGTCCGGGCCTGGCTAACCGCGTGGGCGCGCGCTTCGCCGCCGTCACCGGGGTGGCCTTCGAGTCCACAAACCTGCCGCGGGCAACGTGGGTGGGCATGCCGATGCGCCGGGAAATCTCCTCGCTGGACCGGGCCGAAGCGCGGGGTGCGGCGCGGTCGGCGCTGGGGCTCGAGCAGGACCGGCCCACACTGGTGGTGACCGGCGGCTCCTCGGGCGCCGCGAGTATCAACCGTGCCGTGGAGCAGGCCCTTCCGGCGCTGGCTGCTGCGGGTATCCAGACGCTGCACATCACCGGCCGCGGCAAGTCCCTGCTGGACGCCGGCGGAAAACCGATTGCGGCCCGCGGCTACACGCAGGTGGAGTACATCGACGGCATGGAACAGGCCTACGCGGCCGCGGACCTGCTGCTGGCCCGTTCCGGGGCAGGGACGGTCTGTGAAATCAGCGCCGTAGGGCTTCCTGCCGTCCTGGTTCCGCTGCCGCACGGCAACGGCGAGCAGGCCCTCAACGCAGAAGCCCTCGTGGCTGCGGGCGGGGCACTGACGGTCGCCGATTCCCTCTTCACAGCCGACTGGATCTCCGAAAGGCTGATACCTTTGCTGGCCGATCCGGCGGCCCTCGACGCGATGTCGAAGGCGTCCGCGGCGCTGGGCATCCGCGACGCGGACGCCCGGATGGCTGCATTCATCCTCGAAGCAAGCGATAGGTCAAAGGCATGAACCGGCTGAATCCATCCGACCTGGGACAGGTCCACTTCATCGGCCTCGGCGGCGCCGGCATGTCGGCCGTGGCCCGGGTGCTCCTCGCCCAGGGCATCCCGGTCTCCGGATCCGATGCCAAGGACTCTCCGGGACTGCGTGCCCTTGAAGCGCTGGGCGCGGCCGTGTTCGTAGGGCACGACGCCGCCAACGTTGCGGATGCGGACACCGTGGTTGTCTCGACGGCCATTCGCGAGACGAACCCCGAGCTGGCCCGGGCGCGGTCCCGCGGACTGCGGATCATTCACCGCTCCGTCGCGCTCTCCGCGGCCATGGGCGAACAGGACCTGGTGGCGGTGGCCGGCACCCACGGCAAAACCACCACCACGGCCATGATCACCGTCATGCTGCGCGAGGCCGGACTGGATCCGTCCTTCGCTATCGGCGGGGATGTTGCCGCCCTTGGCGTCAACGCCGCGCACGGCGCCGGGCCCGTCTTCGTGGCCGAAGCCGACGAGTCCGACGGTTCCTTCCTGAACTACGACCCGCGTATCAGCGTGGTCACCAACGTCGAGGCCGACCATCTGGACCACTACGGCACCGAGGAAGCGGTCTTTGCCTCCTTCGACGCCTTCACGACGCTGCTCCCGCCCGAGGGGCTCCTTGTGGCGTGCGCGGACGACGCCGGTGCGGTCAGCCTCGTTGAACGCTGCCCGGACGTCCGCGCAGCCACCTACGGTTACACCGAAGGAGCGGACATCCGTGTTTCGGATACCCGCCCGGACGGTGCCGGTTCGACCAGCACACTGCATTTCGCGGTGGACGGGCGGAAGGGGCAGGTGCAGCTGGTCCTGCAGGTTCCCGGCGCCCATAACATCCTCAATGCCGCTGCGGCCTTTGCCGTCGCCCTGGAACTGGGTGTTGATCCCGAGGCGGCCGCGGCAGGGCTGGGCACGTTCTCCGGAGCAGCCAGACGGTTCGAGTCCCGCGGCGCCGCCCGCGGCGTGCAGGTCTTCGACGACTACGCCCACCACCCCACCGAAGTAAACGCCGCACTGAAAGCGGCCCGCACCGTTGCGGGCGCGCACCGGGTGCACGTCTTGTTCCAGCCCCACCTGTTCAGCCGGACCCGCAGTTTCGCAGCGGAGTTCGCCGCAGCGCTCGACCTCGCCGACACCGCCACCGTGCTGGACATCTACCCGGCCCGGGAAGATCCCATCGAAGGCGTGACCAGTGAGCTGATCACCTCCCGCCTGCATGTCCCGGGAGGTTATGCCGGCACCACGGACCAGGCAGTGGCACAGGTTGCTGACGCCGCCGACGCCGGCGACATCATCCTGACAGTCGGAGCCGGTGACGTCACCGGCCTCGGTTCCGAACTGGTGGCCCGGCTGGCAGCCGTTCCGGCCCGCTCGGCCGCCTCCGCCGGGAACGCTGCCGATGGCCGGTAGGAAGCGCCCGGGGAGCGGCGACGAGACCATCACAGCCACCCGTGCCCTCGACCCGGAAGATTCGGCCCCCGCGGCCGGACCCGCAGTCAGCACCTCCGGGAAGCCCGCCGGCAAGTCCACCGGAAAGTCCACCGGTGCGGCAGTCCCCAGGGCCGCGGGCCGCGCAGCGGGCGCTCCGCGGCCGGCCGGCGCATCTCCGGCACCGTCCGGCAGCGGCGCAGACACCGCCGGAACGGTCCTGGCGTTCCCGGAACCGCCGGCCCGCCGGCGGCGCAGGATTGCCTGGATCACGGTCGGGTCCGCCCTGCTCGCCACGGCGCTGTTTTTTGTCCTGCTGTATTTCTCGCCGATGCTGGCCCTGAAGACCGTGGAGGTCGAGGGAACCTCGCTGCTGCCGCGTGCGCAGGCCGAAGCGGCACTGGAACCGCTCAAGGGGCAGACCCTGCCCACCATCTCCGACGCCGACGTGGAAGACCTGCTGAAAGACCGTCCGGAAATCGAAAAGGTCGAGGTGGCGGCCCAGCCCCCTTCCACCCTGGTGGTCAAGGTAACCGAACGCATTCCCGTAGCAGTGCTGCAGGAGGGCGGGGGACATGTCCTCATCGATGAAGAGGGACGCCGGCTGGCGGCTGCGCCGGACCGGGCCGCGGTGCCGCTGCCGCTGATTGCCGGCGGCGGCGAAGCCGTCAACGCGAAGGTCTTCCCCAGCATCACGGCGGTGCTGGCGGCGCTGCCGCCGGAGGTGCTGGCACGGCTGGAAAACGCCTCCGCCCAGACAGTGGATTCAGTCGAGCTGAAGCTCAACAGCGGACAGACAGTATTCTGGGGGAGTGCCGATGCCAACGAGGCTAAGGCGCGGGTGCTTGAAGCGCTCCTGAAGATGGAACCGTCGGATCCGCCGGTACAGGTCTACGATGTCAGCACTCCCGAGCGCCCGGTCACACGTTGACCGGTGCGTGAGGAAAGATTAAGCCGACACGCGGGTCCGGTATTTGCGGAAGCGGCGCTGGCCCCATAGCGTTCCAAGTAATGGATTACTTGACATAACTATAACCCTCAAGTTGAGGGTTAGGGTTTTGTTGGTTCAAGGTTTTCGGCCGGGCGTCCGGCGGTACCCCAGGATTCCGCTGGGGACCGCGGGGGTGCCGGCGGCCGGGAACCGGTCTGAAGGCAAGGCCGGTTCGCAGGAACATACGCAGCTGCTGAACGCAGGCAGTTGTGCAGGAAACACGCAGTTGTAGAAAACATAAAGTTGCAGAGATTCGAACAAGGGACACAGGACGTGGCAGCACCGCAGAATTACTTGGCCGTCATCAAGGTCGTCGGCATCGGCGGCGGTGGCGTGAACGCCGTAAACCGGATGATCGATGTAGGCCTCCGCGGCGTGGAGTTCATCGCCATCAACACCGATGCACAGGCATTGCTGATGAGCGACGCCGACGTCAAGCTCGACGTCGGACGCGAACTCACCCGCGGCCTGGGCGCCGGCGCTGATCCCGAGGTGGGCCGCAAGGCCGCCGAGGACCACGCCGAGGAGATCGAGGAAGTCCTCCGCGGCGCAGACATGGTCTTCGTCACCGCAGGCGAAGGCGGCGGCACGGGTACCGGCGGCGCTCCCGTTGTTGCCCGGATCGCCCGTTCGCTCGGCGCGCTGACCATCGGCGTTGTGACGCGCCCCTTCACCTTCGAAGGCCGGCGCCGCTCCAACCAGGCCGAATCCGGTATCGATACGCTGCGCGACGAAGTCGACACGCTGATCGTTATCCCGAATGACCGCCTGCTCTCCATCAGCGACCGCAACGTCTCCATGCTGGACGCCTTCCGCTCCGCGGACCAGGTCCTGCTCTCCGGTGTCCAGGGCATTACCGACCTGATCACCACTCCGGGTCTGATCAACCTCGACTTCGCGGACGTCAAGTCCGTGATGCAGGGCGCCGGTTCGGCCCTCATGGGTATCGGTTCGGCCCGCGGCGAGGACCGTGCCGTCAAGGCCGCCGAGCTGGCAATAGCTTCTCCTCTGCTCGAAGCCTCGATCGACGGCGCGCACGGCGTGCTGCTGTCCATCCAGGGCGGCTCCGACCTCGGCCTGTTCGAGATCAACGAGGCCGCACGCCTGGTGCAGGAAGTTGCCCACCCCGAAGCCAACATCATCTTCGGCGCCGTCATTGACGACGCCCTGGGCGACGAAGCACGGGTTACGGTCATCGCAGCAGGCTTCGACCAAGTGGATGTCACCTCGCAGCCTGCACAGCACAAGCCCGCTGAACCCGCCGCACCGCCTGCCTCGGCAGCGGCTGCAGGCGGCTTCGGTGCTGCCGCTCCGGCTTCCGCCGGCCTGTCTGCCTGGTCGCAGCGGTCCCGCCAGCAGAGTGACGTCCCGGCCGACGCCGGCTTCGACATCGACCTTCCGGCCGTCGTCGAATCCGATCTGTCCACCGGCCGTCCGGATGACCTGGATGTGCCCGACTTCCTGAAGTAGGAAGACGGATCGGCGAAACAGCAGAGTAAGAGCAGCTGAGCATGGCAGGGGGGTTGTCCCGGATGTTCTGGTGGCACAGGCAGGTTGGCGACAACCTGCAGGTGGCCTTCACGAATACATCCGCGGGCAACCTCGCTTTGCATGTCGGCGATGATCCGGCGGCGGTCCTGCAGCGGCGGGCCGCACTCGAGGCTCAGATGGGCGTCGCTGCCGGTTCCCTGCGGTTCATGAACCAGATCCACTCCGCTGTGGTGGAAGAGGCCGCCGATCCGGACTGTGAAGCCCCCACCGCCGACGGACTGATCAGCACCGATGGCTCTGCACCACTCGCAGTCATGGTGGCCGACTGCGTGCCCGTCCTGCTGGCCGGGACCCGTGCGGACGGAGTTTCCGTCACAGCCGCGGTCCACGCCGGCCGCCGCGGCCTGCTGGACCGCATCCTGCCCGAAGCCGTGGACCGGATGCGGGCCGCCGGCGGAACCGGTATCCAGGCGTGGATCGGCCCCTGCGTCTGCGGGGAATGCTACGAGGTGCCCGCGGACATGCAGGCCGAGTCCGTTGCCCTGCTGCCGGCCACGGCCGCTACCACCCGCAGCGGCACGCCCGCCCTTGATCTTCCGGCGGGGGCGCAGGCGCAGCTCGAGGACCTGGGGGTGGCCGTGGAGCGCGTTGCGGGCTGCACCCTGGAGAACGAGGATCTGTTCTCCCACCGCCGGGACCCGGCAACCGGACGCCTTGCCGGCCTGATCTGGCAGCGCCCCTGACCCTGCGGCGGATCCGCCGCAGCGGCCGGGGATAATGGAAAGACCATGACTTTACTCTCCGAATTTCCTTCCCGGGCCGACGAGCTTCGCGACCGGCTGCAGCGCGTTCGGGAGCGCATCGCTGCGGCCGACCGCCCCGCCGGTACCGCAGAACCGCACCTCATTGTGGTCACCAAGTACTTTCCGGCGTCCGACGTCGGGATCCTTGCCGGACTCGGCGTGCGCGACGTCGGCGAAAACAAGGACCAGGAAGCCGCAGCGAAAGCCGCGGAGCTGGCGCAACTGGGCCTGAACTGGCACTTCATCGGCCAGCTGCAGTCCAACAAGGCCAAGTCCGTGGTCCGCTACGCCGCCTCCGTCCACTCCGTGGACCGCCTTTCCCTCGTGGCCGCCCTCGGCAAGGCCATGGCAGCGGAGCAGCAGCGACGCGGGGGAGAAGGGCTGCCCGCCCGCCCCGACCTGCACTGCTTCCTGCAGGTGGACCTGCGCGCGGACCCCGCGAGGGCCGCAGACCCCGGACGAGGGGGAGCCTTGCCTGCGGATCTGCCGCGCCTTGCCGAGGCCGTAGCCGGAACCCCGGGCCTGGTGCTGTCCGGCCTGATGGCCGTGGCGCCCCTGGACGGGGATGCGGGCGAAGCCTTCGCGCATCTGGGGAAGCTCTCGGAGCAGCTGCAGGCCGACCATCCCGGGGCGCGGAGCATCTCCGCCGGAATGAGTTCAGACCTCGAGGCCGCCGCGGCCCACGGGGCGACACACCTGCGGATCGGGTCCGATGTTCTGGGCCCGCGACCGCAGGTACGGTAGCGTCAAAGTACGAACACCAGACAGCCGCCGCGCAGCACCGTTTGTACCGTGCAGATGCAGTAACAATGCAGTACCAGTACAGTAACGGGCAGCTAGGCGTTGAAGGATTATGAGGAGCAACCATGGCTGGCGCAATGCGCAGGACAATGATCTACCTTGGGCTCGCCGATGGTGACGAGCACTACGAGTCCGAACAGCGGCACCTGCGGGAAGCCCCTGCCCGGGAGGAAGACTTCGCTCCCGTCCATGAGCCCGATGAAGAGGCGCCGGAGGCGGCTCCCGCCCCCGTCGTCCGCAATGCAGTTGAGGAGTACCGCGCACCCGTGACACCCATCAAGCGTGCACCGTCGTCCCGCGAGGACGTATCGGGCCTGCGTCAGATCACGACCGTCCACCCCCGGTCCTACAACGACGCCAAGATCATCGGTGAAAGCTTCCGTGACGGCATCCCCGTCATCATGAACGTCACCGACATGGGAGAAGCAGATGCCAAGCGGCTCGTAGACTTCTCCGCCGGCCTCGTTTTCGGCCTGCGCGGTAGCATTGAGCGTGTCACCAACAAGGTTTTCCTGCTCTCGCCTTCCTATGTTGAAGTCCTGGGCGACGACAAGAAGATTAGTGAATCGCAGTCCACCTTCTTCAACCAGAGCTAACGTGGCGCCGTACCAACGGGCCGCGGGGGCTGCCGACCGACTTCCGGAAATGAAACCCTGCGCGTGAATATCATTCTTCCCCTGGTATACCTGGTGCTGGTGCTTTTCCAGCTCGCACTTATTCTGCGGATTGTCTACGACGCGGTGCAGATGTTTGCGCGTCAGTGGCGGCCCAAGGGTCCCGCACTGCTGCTCGCCACGGGCGTCTACGGTGTCACCGACCCGCCCGTCCGCCTGCTGCGGCGCATCATCCCGCCGCTCCGCCTCGGAGGAGTGGCGCTGGACCTGGCATTCCTGGTCCTGTTTATCCTCGTTTCAATCCTCACGCAGGTCGTCGTCGGGGTCGCGCGCTAGCGCTGCCGGCGCCGCAGGGTCCGGTTAGTTTTCGGAAACCAAACGATATAGTGTGAAGCCGAATACAACCCTGCATTTTTGTATGTCCGTAATTCTCTACGTAGAACCGTCTGCTTGACTGGCAGGCGAATCTTATAATCCAGTATGAGGTGACCAGATGGCTCTGACGCCAGAAGATGTTGTCAACAAGCGGTTCCAGCCGACCAAGTTCCGGGAAGGCTATGACCAGGACGAAGTCGATGACTTCCTCGACGAGATCGTGGTCGAACTGCGCCGGCTGAACTCGGAAAACGAAGACCTCCGCAGCCAGCTGGCTGCGGCCGCGACCGGAGGATCCGCCGCCGCGTCGGCAGACTCCGTCCCGGCTCCGGTGGCTGCTGCCCCGAAGGTCGAGAAGGTTCCGGAAGAGGCCAAGCCCGAGCCCGAGGCGAAGGTTGAAGCCCCGGTCGTTGAAGAGGTTCCGGCGCCCGTCGAGGCCAAGCCCGAACCGGCTCCGGCCCCCGCCGTCAGCAACACGGAGACCGCAGCAGGCATCCTGGCCATGGCACAGAAGATGCACGACGACTACGTCGGTGCCGGCATTGAGCAGCGCGACAAGATCATCGCCGAAGCGCAGATCGAAGCCAGCGGACTTGTCACCGATGCGCAGGAGAAGAGCCGCAAGATCCTCAGCACCTTGGAGCAGCAGAAGGCTGTCCTGGAGCGCAAGGTCGAGCAGCTGCGCGGCTTTGAGCGGGACTACCGTTCACGCCTGAAGGCTTACATCGAAGGCCAGCTGCGTGACCTGGATGCACGCGGTTCCGTAGCCTCCGAAACGGCCGACGCGTAACTGCCTCCGGCACAGCTCGCCTGGAGAATCGGTTAAACTGATGTACAGGCAGCGATTCAGAAGTTGAACAATGCAGAAAACAGGCAGCGCAGAAGCTGACTGACAAAACCTAAGGGCCGGCGGCCGGGTCACCCCGGCCACCGGCCCTTAGGTTTTCCGCATGGCTTCCGGATCCACCCGCAATGCACGCCTGCACCCTGACTCCCGCCGGTATTCCCATCATGAAAGCACCATGACTCCTTCCTCACCGCAGACCCCGGACAGCACCGGACCCGGACGCGGCCGCGCCCGCAGGGGCGTGCCGGCGTTCATCATGCTTGCCCTGGCCGCCGCCGCCGTCGTCCTTGACCAACTCACCAAATTCTGGGTGGTCCGAACCATGACCGAGGGCCAGGTCACCGACGTCCTGCCGCCGGTCCTGCGCTGGCACTTTATCCGCAACCCCGGGGCGGCGTTCTCGATCGGCACCGACTACACCTGGGTCTTCACGATCATCATGGTGCTTGTCTCCGGCTTCCTGATCTACCTCATGTTCCGGGTGCGTTCCCTGGCCTGGGCAACGGCCCTGGGCCTGGTGCTTGGCGGCGCCCTGGGCAACCTGACCGACCGGCTGTTCCGCGAACCGTCCTTCGGGCAGGGCCACGTGGTGGACTTTATCGCCTTCCCTAATTTCGCGATTTTCAACATTGCCGATTCCTGCGTCGTCTGCGGCGTGATTCTTGTCTGCCTGCTGACCCTGCGCGGAATCGGCATGGACGGGGTACGCATCCCGTCCGGCAAGACAGATTCCACCCAGCAGCAAAATGACGACGAGGCAACACGATGAATGAGCTCCACGCAGTTTTTGCAGTCCCCGAGGAAGCCGACGGCAAGCGGGCCGACGCCGTAGTGGCAGGCCTGCTTGACGTCTCCCGTTCCGTTGCGGCCACCTGGTGCACGGACGGCTACTTCAGTTCCAACGGCAAGGTGCTGACGAAATCAGACAAGCTGCGCGCCGGGCAGGAAATCACCGCGGACGTCCCCGAGCAGCGGGACCCGCTGGCCGTCGTCGTCGAGCCGGTGGATGACCTGCTGATCCTGGGCGACGACGAGCACTTTGTGGTGATCGACAAGCCCGTCGGCGTGGCCGCGCATCCCTCGCCCGGCTGGGTGGGCCCGACAGTGGTGGGCGCGCTGGCCGCGGCCGGCTACCGGATCTCCACCTCCGGCGCCCCCGAACGCCAGGGCATCGTCCACCGGCTCGACGTCGGCACCTCCGGTGTCATGGTGGTTGCCAAGACCGAGCACGCGTACACGCTTTTGAAGCAGGCGTTCAAGGAACGCACGGTGGACAAGATGTACCACGCAGTGGTCCAGGGCCTGCCCGATCCGCTGAAGGGAACCATCGACGCCCCGATCGGGCGGCACCCCGGCTACGACTGGCGTTTCGCCGTGGTGGAGGGCGGCCGTCCGTCGGTGACGCACTACGAGGTGCTGGAAGCGTTCGGCAAGGCCTCACTGGTCGAGGTGCACCTGGAGACGGGCCGCACCCACCAGATCCGCGTCCACTTCTCCGCGCTGCGCCACGCCTGCGCCGGAGACCTGACGTACGGTGCGGACGCCAAGCTGGCCGCCGAACTGGGGCTGACCCGGCAGTGGCTGCACGCCCGGAAACTGGGCTTCACCCACCCCGCCACAGGGGAGTACGTGGAATACACCAGCCAGTACCCGCAGGACCTGCAGTACGCCGTCGACGCCCTGCGCAGCGGCGAGGTTTAGCCCGCCGGAGAGCCGCGGCACACCGTGGGCGGCCCGGCGCGGCGGCGTCCGGCACGCCGGGCGCCGGGGCCTAGAATGTACAGGTGGCTTCAGCAACTAGTACGTCGAAATCGTTTGTCCATCTTCACAACCACACCGAATATTCGATGCTCGACGGGGCTGCCCGGCTGACTGATCTGTTCAGCCACGCCGACGAGCTGGGCATGAACGCCCTGGCAACCACCGACCACGGCTTCGTGTTCGGCGCCTTCGACTTCTGGAACAAGGCCCGCAGCGCCGGCATCAAACCGATTATCGGCGTGGAGGCCTATCTGACGCCCGGTACGGCACGCAGGGACAAGACCCGCGTGAAGTGGGGCGACGGCGGCAGGAACGATGTATCCGGCGCCGGCGCCTACACCCACATGACCATGTGGGCCGAGAACACCGAGGGCATGCACAACCTCTTCCGGATGTCCTCCCTGGCTTCGCTGGAAGGCTACCTGTACAAGCCGCGCATGGACCGGGACCTGCTGCAGACCTACGGCAAGGGCCTGATTGCCACCACCGGCTGCCCCTCCGGGGAAGTCCAGACCAAGCTGCGCCTGGGCCTCTACAAGGAAGCCGTGCAGGCGGCGTCGGACTTCCGCGACATCTTCGGGCCGGAAAACTTCTTCTGCGAGCTGATGGACCACGGCCTGGACATCGAACGCAACGTGCAGGCGGACCTGATCAAGCTGGCCCGCGAGCTGCAGTTGCCCCTGGTAGCCACCAATGACCTGCACTACACCCACGCCGAAGACGCTTCCGCGCACGCAGCGCTGCTGTGCGTGCAGTCCGGCTCCTCCCTGGCGGACCCCAAGCGCTTCAAGTTCGACGCCGACGAGTTCTACCTCAAGTCCCCGGACGAAATGCGGGCCATCTTCCGCGACCACCCGGACGCCTGCGACAACACCCTGCTCATCGCCGAGCGGTGCGACGTCGAGTTCAACACCAAGGCCAACTACATGCCGCGCTTCCCGACTCCGGAGGGGGAGAACGAGGAGTCCTGGTTCGTCAAAGAAGTCGAAGCGGGCCTGCAGCGCCGGTACCCGGGCGGCATTTCCGACGCCGTGCGCCAGCGTGCCAACTACGAGGTAGGCATCATCGTCCAGATGGGCTTCCCCGGTTACTTCCTGGTGGTTGCCGACTTCATCAACTGGGCGAAGAAGAACGGCATCCGGGTCGGCCCGGGCCGAGGCTCCGGCGCCGGCTCAATGGCCGCCTACGCCATGGGCATCACGGACCTGGACCCGCTGCAGCACGGCCTGATCTTCGAGCGCTTCCTGAACCCGGACCGCGTCTCCATGCCTGACTTCGACGTCGACTTCGATGATCGGCGCCGCTCCGAAGTGATCCACTACGTCACGGAGAAGTACGGCGACGAGCGCGTTGCCATGATCGTCACCTACGGCACCATCAAGGCCAAGCAGGCGCTGAAGGACTCCTCCCGCGTGATGGGCTACCCCTTCTCGGTCGGAGAACGCCTGACCAAGGCGATGCCGCCGGACGTGATGGGCAAAGGCCTGTCCCTGGCCGACGTGCACAACAAGGAAGCCAAGCGCTACGGGGAGGCCGAGGAGCTGCGCGAACTGCTGCGCACCGACCCGGATTCCCAGCGTGTGTTCGATACCGCGCTGGGACTTGAAGGCCTGAAGCGCCAGTGGGGTGTGCACGCCGCCGGCGTGATCATGTCTTCAGACCCGCTGATCGACATCATCCCGATCATGCGCCGCGAGCAGGACGGGCAGGTCATCACGCAGTTCGATTACCCCACCTGCGAAGGCCTGGGGCTGATCAAGATGGACTTCCTCGGCCTGCGGAACCTGACGATCGTCTCCGACGCGGTGGAGAACATCAAGAACAACCGCGGCGAGGACCTGGTCCTGGAAGACCTGCCGCTGGACCTCAAGGAAGCGTACGACCTCCTTGCCAGCGGTGACACGCTGGGCGTGTTCCAGCTCGACGGCGGGCCGATGCGGTCGCTGCTCAAGAGCATGCGTCCGGATAACTTCGAAGACATCTCCGCTGTCATCGCCCTGTACCGGCCGGGTCCCATGGGTGCGAACTCGCACACGAACTACGCCCTGCGCAAGACCGGACAGCAGGAAATCACTCCGATCCACCCGGAGCTTGAGGAACCGCTCGCGGAAATCCTGAACACCACCTACGGCCTGATTGTCTATCAGGAGCAGGTTATGGCCATCGCCCAGAAGGTGGCAGGCTTCAGCCTGGGCCAGGCAGATATCCTCCGCCGTGCCATGGGCAAGAAGAAGAAATCGGAGCTGGATAAGCAGTACGCCGGTTTCCACCAGGGCATGGTGGACCGCGGCTACTCCGAAGCGGCCATCAAGGCGCTCTGGGACATCCTGCTGCCCTTCTCCGACTACGCCTTCAACAAGGCGCACTCCGCGGCCTACGGCGTCGTCTCCTACTGGACCGCCTACCTGAAGGCCCAGTATCCGGCCGAGTACATGGCCGCCCTGCTCACCTCGGTGGGCGATGACAAGGACAAGCTGGCCCTGTACCTGAACGAGTGCCGCAAGATGGGCATCACGGTGCTGCCGCCGGACGTGAACGAGTCCTCGGTGAACTTCACCCCTGTGGGCAAGGACATCCGCTTCGGCATGGGCGCCATCCGCAACGTGGGCACCAACGTGGTGCAGGCGATGGTGGCGGCCCGCGAAGAAAAGGGTGCGTACACCAACTTCAAGGACTTCCTGATGAAGGTCCCGGCGGTGGTCTGCAACAAGCGGACCATCGAATCGCTGATCAAGGCAGGCGCCTTCGACTCGATGGGCCACGCCCGGCGTCCGCTGGCGATGATCCACGAAGAAGCCATCGACTCCGTGGTGGTGCTCAAACGCAACGAGGCCGTGGGCCAGTTCGATCTCTTCGCCGCCATCTCCGACCAGGAACCGGAAGACTCGATCAGCATCGACATCCCGGACCTGCCCGAGTGGGAGAAGAAGGACAAGCTCTCCTTCGAACGCGACATGCTCGGCCTGTACGTCTCGGACCATCCGCTCCAGGGCCTGGAAGGCATCCTCAGCCAGCACGCGGACTCCACGATTACCAACATCGTGGGGGAGGAAGGTCCGCCCGACGGCGCGATCGTCACCATCGCCGGCATGATCACGTCCCTGCAGCGGCGCATTGCCAAGAACAGCGGCAACGCCTACGCCCGCTGCGAGATCGAGGACCTCGCCGGGTCCATGGAAGTGATGTTCTTCGGGCAGGTCTACGGGCCCATTGCGGCCGTGCTGGCAGAAGACCTGATTGTGGTGGTCCGCGGCCGGCTGCAGCGCCGCGACGACGGCGCCGTTACGCTGAACGCGCAGGAACTCACCGTTCCCGACCTCAGCGAGGGCCATTCCGGACCCGTGGTGATTTCCATGGCCACGTACAAGGCCACGGAAACCGTGGTCTCCCAGCTGGGCGATGTGCTCCGGACGCATCCGGGTACCTCGGAAGTCCAGATCCGGCTCAACGGTTCACGCACGGTCGAAGTCATGAAGCTGGGCGTGGACATGCGGGTGAACCCCACCCCGTCGCTGTTCGGCGACCTGAAGGTGCTGCTGGGGCCCGCCTGCCTCGACGCCTGATCAGGACGGAGGGCGGCGGCCGGGCCTCCCGCGGGCGACACAATCCGGCGGGCCGCGGCCGGGGCTGGGTAGAATGAGGGTGTGAATTCATCCAGCCCCGCCGCCTTTGAATCCTTCCGCACCATCGACCTGCGCGGGCAGCATCTCAGCCCCGCGGAGCTGAAAGGTGCCATGCCGCGCGCCGAGACGACGTTCGACGCCGCCTCCGACGCCGTCGAGGCCATCATCACGGACGTCCGCACGCGCGGGTTCACCGCACTGACGGACCTGGCGCAGAGGTTCGACGGCGTGGACCAGCAGCAGGTGAGGGTGCCGCAGGAAGCCCTGGACTCGGCGCTTGAACAGCTGGACCCGGCCGTCCGCACCGCGCTCGAAACAGCCATTGAACGGACCCGGATCTTCGCCAAGGCCCAGCGTCCCGCCGATGCCGAGGTTTCGATCCGTCCCGGCGCGGTCCTGACGCACAAATGGATGCCCGTCTCCCGCGTGGGGCTTTACGTTCCCGGCGGCCTGGCCGTGTATCCGTCCTCGGTGGTCATGAACGTGGTGCCGGCCCAGGCCGCAGGCGTCGAGTCCCTGGCCCTGGCCTCCCCGCCGCAGAAGGAATTCGGCGGACTGCCGCACCCCACCATCCTGGCCGCTGCGAAGCTGCTGGGCATCGACGAGGTGTACGCCGTGGGCGGCGCCCAGGCTATTGCCGCCTTTGCCTACGGTGTGCAGGCCGACGCCAACAACGCCGCGATCCTGCCGGTGGACGTGGTGACCGGTCCCGGCAACGTGTTCGTGGCCACCGCCAAGCGCCTGGTCAAGGGCGTGGTGGGCATCGACTCCGAAGCCGGACCCACCGAGATCATGGTCCTGGCCGACGACACCGCCGACGCCCGCCTGGTAGCGGCGGACCTGGTCAGCCAGGCCGAACATGATCCCAACGCCGGCTCCGTCCTGGTCACGGCGTCGGAGCAGCTTGCCGCCAAAGTCCGCGGGGAACTGGAAGGCCAGGTGCGGGACACCAAGCACAGCGAGCGGGTACAAACTGCCCTTTCCGGAGCGCAGTCCGGGGTGATCCTGGTGGACGGGCTGGAGCAGGGTATTGCCGTCTGCGATGCCTACGCCGCCGAGCACCTGGAAATCCAGACGGCCGACGCCGAGGCCGTAGCGGCGCGGATCCGCAGTGCCGGCGCCATTTTCGTGGGGAACTACAGTCCCGTCAGCCTGGGCGACTACTGCGCCGGTTCCAACCATGTCCTGCCCACCGGCGGTACGGCGGCCTTTTCCTCGGGCCTGAACACGACCACCTTCATGCGGGCCATTCAGGTGGTCAACTACAACCGTGAGGCGCTGGAAGAAGTCAGTGCCGATATCGTGGCGCTTTCCCGTGCAGAGGATCTGCCGGCCCACGGCGATGCGGTGAGCATCCGCTTCGAGTAACCCGGCGGGTATTCCCCACTACCCACATGTAGTTGTACAGGTACTACATGTAGTGGTTGCCCGCTTGGTGATGCAGCAGCGCGGGCCCTATAGTGAGAGCACCATAAGGCCCCTTCGCGAAAGGACGGGATATGTACTGTCCGTTTTGCCGCAACGCTGATTCCCGCGTCGTGGACAGCCGCCTGGCCGACGACGGCTCGGCAATCCGCCGCCGCCGGCAGTGCCCGCAGTGCGGCCGCCGCTTCTCCACTGTGGAAACCACCAGCCTGAGCGTGATCAAGCGCTCCGGGGTGGGTGAACCGTTCAGCCGCAGCAAGGTGATCAACGGCGTGCGCAAGGCCTGCCAGGGCCGGCCCGTCAGCGAGGACGACCTCGCGATGCTGGCGCAGGAAGTGGAGGAATCCATCCGGGCCAGCGGGGTGGCGGAAATCGATGCCCACGAGGTGGGTCTGGCCATCCTCACGCCGCTGCAGAAGCTGGACCAGGTGGCGTACCTGCGCTTTGCCAGCGTTTACCAGTCTTTTGATTCCCTCGAGGATTTCGAGACCGCTATTGAGAAGCTGCGGAACGAGGCCCGGGAAAACTCCGGCCGGGTGCCGTCCGGTGCCCAGCGGCCGCTTACCGCGCAGTAAATGGACATGCGCCGTCAATAAGCACCGCAGTATTTGATTATCTCGCAGTACTGATTCCAGACACGGAAAAAGCGGCGGAAGGTTATCCTTCCGCCGCTTTCGCGTTGTCCCGGTCCGGGTGGTTACTTGAGGTACTTGAAGTGCGTGGCTGCCTGGAGGGCGGCTCCGACAATCCCGGCGTTGTTCTTCAGGTTGGCGGTGACCAGCGGCGTGCGCAGGTTCAGCAGCGGCAGGAAGTCCTCGCTGCGCTTGGAAATTCCGCCGCCGACCACGAACAGATCGGGGGAGAAGAGGAACTCCACGTGCGAGAAGTAGCGCTGGAGCCGTTCGGCGTATTCCTCCCAGCCGATTCCGTCGCGTTCGCGGGCCGAGGCCGAGGCCTTGGTCTCGGCGTCGTGCCCGTCGATTTCAAGGTGGCCGAGCTCGGCGTTGGGGACCAGCATGCCCTTGTAGATCAGGGCCGAGCCGATGCCCGTGCCCAGGGTGATCACCAGGACGGTGCCGTCCACTTCGCGCCCGGCGCCGTAGCGGGCCTCCGCCAGGCCGGCGGCATCGGCGTCGTTCATGACCTGCACGTCGCGGCCGAGCGCCTTGGTGAGCAGCGTGTCGACGTCCGTGTCAATCCAGCTCTTGTCCACGTTGGCTGCGGAACGGGCAATGCCGTGGGAGATGATGGCCGGGAAGGTGACGCCCACGGGAACCTCGGGTCCGGGACCCTCGGGGCGGGAGGACAGTTCCGCCACGATCTGCCCCACGACGCCGGCTACGGCTTCGGGGGTCGCCGGCTGCGGGGTGGGAATGCGGTAACGGTCGCCAATCAGCTTGCCCTTGGCCAGGTCGACAATGCCGCCCTTGATGCCAGTGCCCCCGATATCAATTCCGATGACGGCGTCGACGTGCTTGTCGGACTTATGCTTCTTGGCCATGGTTCTCCAGTAGTAGTTCTGAGCTCGGGCTAGCGGGTCAGGGAAGGGTCAGAACTTCGGCGCCGTCATCAGTCACGAGCAGGGTGTGCTCGAACTGTGCGGTGCGTTTGCGGTCCTTAGTGAGGACTGTCCAGTTGTCATCCCACATGTCCCACTCAATGGTGCCGAGAGTGAGCATAGGTTCAATCGTAAACACCATTCCGGGTTCGATCAGCCTGCTGTACGCAGGCGCGGCGTCGTAATGCGGAATGATCAGGCCGGTGTGGAAGGCTTCACCGACGCCGTGGCCGGTGAAGTCACGGACAACACCGTAACCGAACCGCTTGGCATAGGACTCGATGGTGCGCCCGATGACGTTGATTTCGCGGCCCGGCGCGACGGCTTTGATGGCCCGGCGCAGCGATTCCTGCGTGCGCTCCACGAGCAGGCGGGACTCTTCGTCCACGTCCCCCACCAGGAAGGTCCAGTTGGTATCTCCGTGGACGCCGTTCATGTAGGCCGTGATATCGATGTTGATGATGTCGCCGTCCTCGAGCACCGTGGTGTCCGGGATGCCGTGGCAGATGACCTCGTTGACCGAGGAGCACAGGGACTTTGGGAAGCCCCGGTAACCCAGCGTGGAGGGATATGCGTTCGAGTCCAACAGGAACTGGTGGCCGATCCGGTCCAGCTCGTCGGTGGTGACGCCGGGGACAATGTGCCGGCCGACCTCAACGATGGCCTGCGCGGCCACCTTGCTGGCGAGGCGGATCTTCTCGATGGTTTCGGGCGACTTGACCTCGGACCCGGTGAACGGTGCGGGAGCTTCCTTGTCCACGTATTCGGGCCGGGGGATCGACGCCGGAACACGCAGCCGGGGGCTGATGCTTCCCGGTGTCAGGTGTCCAGCAGGTGCAGTGTCGAGTTTCTGGGGCATACCATCGATCTTATCGCCAGCGTGCCCGGAGGCGGGACGAGCCGCCGGGCACGGCACAGGCACATCCCAAGGCAACAGGAGGACCCCATGGCCGATTACTGGTTCAACGTAGTGACCCACCAGGTGGAGGAAGGCCCGCAGTCCGACTGGACGAAGCTGCTCGGGCCGTACCCCACCCGCGAGGAAGCCGAACTGGCCCTGCAGAAGGTGCAGGCGCGGAACAAGGCCTGGGACGCCGACGAAGACTAGCGGCTTGTGCCCTAGAAGTCTGCGTGCCCTAGAAGCTGTGTTCCGGGCCGGGGAAGGAACCGCTGCGGACCTCGTCCGCGTACTCCTTTGCCGCCCGGGACAGCTCGGTCCGCAGGTCGGCGAAGGCTTTGACGAAACGCGGCTGCTTCCCGCCGCGCAGCCCGGCCATGTCCTGCCAGACCAGCACCTGTCCCGTGGTGGCGTTGCCCGCACCGATACCGATGGTGGGCACGCGGACGGCGGCGTCGACTTCTGCCGCCACATCGGCCGGCACCATTTCCATCAGGACGCAGAACGCGCCCGCCTCCGCGAGGGCGACGGCGTCCTGCACCACAGCGGCTCCCGCCTCGCCGCGGCCCTGCACCTTGTAGCCGCCGAGCGCATGCTCGGCCTGCGGAGTGAAGCCCACGTGGGCCATCACGGGAATCCCCGCGGCGGTCATGGCACGGACGTGGTCCGCATAGTGCCGCCCGCCCTCCATCTTCACCGCGTGGACCAGGCCTTCCTTCATGAGCCGGACCGAGGATTCGATCGCCTGGGCGGGGGAGACCTCGTAGGAGCCGAAGGGAAGGTCGCAGACCACCAGTGAATGGCTGGCGCCTGCCGTGACGGAACGGGCAAAGACGATCATCTCGTCCATGGTGATGGGCAGCGTGGTGGCGTGGCCCATCACGTTGTTCGCAGCCGAGTCGCCCACCAGGAGGACCTCGATGCCGGCTTCGTCGAAGATGCCCGCGGCGTACTGGTCATAAGCGGTCAGCATGGCGAACCTGCCGCCGTTGTCCTTGAGCTGCTGCAGGTGGGAGATGCGGATTTTCTTCAGCGCCGGTGCTGAAGGAGCGGAAGGGGCCGCGGGAGCGGCAGCGTACGGGGAGGGCTGTTCGGCACTGGTCATGCTTCGAGCCTACTAAAGAACGCCCCGCAGGAACCTCCCGGCGGCCCGGTTGCGGGGATCCGGGCGGGCTGCCGCCCAAACCCTCCACACCTAGGTAGAGTGAAGAAGGTTTCACATGTCTCTGAGCCGTGAAGAGGAAAGAAGGTAAGGATGAACCGCCAGCAGGAATTCGTTCTGCGCACCATCGAGGAGCGCGATGTCCGGTTTGTGCGGTTGTGGTTTACCGACGTCGTCGGCCAGCTGAAATCCGTGGCGCTGGCCCCGGCGGAAGTCGAAGGCGCCTTTGAGGAGGGCCTGGGCTTTGACGGTTCCTCCGTTGAGGGCCTGGCTCGGATCTTCGAGTCGGACCTGCTGGCCCAGCCTGATCCCGCCACCTTCCAGATCCTGCCCTGGCGCGGCGACGAGGAGCAGACCTCGCGGATGTTCTGCGACATCCTCACCCCGGACGGCCAGCCGTCGGCTGCCGATCCGCGCAACGTCCTCAAGCGCCAGCTGGCCAAGGCCGCTGACATGGGCTTCACCTGCTACACCCACCCCGAGATTGAGTTCTACCTGCTGAAGTCGGACGAGCTCGGCGAAGACGGCCAGCCCGTTCCCGTGGACCAGGCGGGCTACTTCGACCACGTTCCCGGCGGCGTGGCCCAGGACTTCCGCCGCACGGCAGTGTCCATGCTGGAGGCCGTCGGCATCTCCGTGGAGTTCAGCCACCACGAGGCCGGGCCCGGGCAGAACGAAATCGATCTGCGCTACGCCGATGCGCTGCAGACCGCCGACAACATCATGACCTTCCGCACAGTGGTCAAAGAGGTCGCGCTGATGACCAACTGCTACGCGAGCTTTATGCCCAAGCCCTTCTCGCACCACCCCGGCTCCGGCATGCACACCCACTTCTCGCTCTTCGAAGGCGACAGCAACGCCTTCTTCCAGGCCGGCGCCGAGTTCCAGCTGTCCACCACGGCACGCCAGTTCATGGCGGGCATCCTGCGGCATGCGCCGGAATTCACGGCCGTGACCAACCAGTTCGTGAACTCCTACAAGCGGCTCTGGGGCGGCGGTGAGGCCCCGAGCTACCTCTCCTGGGGCCACAACAACCGGTCCGCACTGCTGCGGGTGCCGTTGTACAAGCCGAACAAGGGCCAGTCGGCCCGCATCGAATACCGCGGCATTGACTCCGCGGCCAACCCGTACCTGGCCTACGCGGTGCTGCTGGGCGCCGGATTGAAGGGCATCGAAGAGGGATACGAGCTGCCGCCGGGTGCCGAAGACGATATTGAGAGCCTGAGCGCCGCCGAACGCCGTGCCATGGGCCATGACCCGCTGCCGGCCTCGCTGCATGACGCGGTGCGCGTGATGGAGGAATCCGAGCTCGTCGCCGACATCCTGGGCGAGCAGGTGTTCGAGAATTTCCTGCGCAACAAGCGCGCGGACTGGAACGAATACCGCCAGCAAGTGACACGGTTCGAACTGCAGAAGAACCTGGGCATTCTCTAGAGGGAGCACCGATGAGCCTGACCCGACGGCTGATCGCCACAGGTTTCCGCGACCTGGAAAAAAGCACGCGGTTCCTGGCAGCCCGGGAACTCGAGGGCGTGGACGAAGAAGCATTGTTTGCCGGGTTCGCCTTTTCGGCGGACCCGGATCTGGCCCTCCAGTCACTGGTGCGGCTGATCGGCCGCGCCCCGGAGCTGGTGGACCTGGTCAACGCCGGGACCGAGCGCAGCGAAGCCCTGTTCCGCCTGCTGGGGGCCTCCGACGCCCTGGCGGAGTTCCTGATGCGTCATCCGGGCGACGTCGGCGTCCTGCACCGCCAGCTGCGCGCGGAACCGGGCAGCACGGATGAGCCCACTCTGCGGGCCTCGCTGCTCGACGCCGTGCACGCGGGCAGTGGTGCGGCGCCCGTGGCCGGCCTGACGGGCACCGAAGCCTACGTGGCGCTGCGGTCCCGGTACCGGCGGCACCTGCTGGACCTCGCCGTGCGGGATCTCGGCGCGGCATCCCCGACGGACTACCTGCCGGCGGCAGGACGGGAGCTTGCCGACCTGGCCGGCGCAGCGCTGGAGGCTGCCCTGGCGGTTTCCCGGGCGGAGCTGGCGGCAAGCTTTCCGGCCGAAGAGATTTCCGCCGTGCGCCTCGCCGTCATCGGAATGGGCAAAGCCGGCGCGCGGGAGCTGAACTATATCTCCGATGTGGACGTCATCTACGTGATTGAGGCCTCCGGGCTGCCGGAAGAGCGGGCGTCCACCATCGGCACCGCGCTGGCCGCCGGGATTTCGCGCGCCATCAACGCCTCGGCGCCGGAGCCTCCGCTCTGGGAAGTGGACACCAACCTGCGTCCCGAGGGTAAGGACGGCCCGCTGGTGCGTACCCTGGACTCGCATGTGAGCTACTACCAGCGCTGGGCGCACAGCTGGGAGTTCCAGGCGCTGCTTAAGGCCCGGGCCATGGCGGGGGACCGGGAGCTCGGCCGGCGCTATGAGGAAGCCGTTGCCCCCTTGATCTGGAGCAGCTCCGAACGGGACGGCTTCGTGGAATCGGTGCAGGCGATGCGCCGCAGGGTCACGGACAACATCCCCGGCCACGAAGAATCACGGCAGCTGAAGCTCGGCAGCGGCGGACTGCGCGACGTCGAATTTACTGTCCAGCTGCTTCAGCTGGTGCACGGCAGGGTCGACGAAAGCCTCCGGGTACGCGCGACGACCGCTGCCATCGCGGCGCTCAGCGAGGCCGGCTACATCGGGCGCAGCGACGCGCGGGCGCTGGACGAGTCCTACCGCTACCTGCGGGTGCTCGAGCACCGCATCCAGATGGTGCATATGCGCCGGACCCATCTGATGCCCGAGGAGGAGGCAGCGCTGAGGGCACTGGCCAAGGCCAGCGCCGGATCCCTGTCCTCCGAACGCCCCAGCGCCGAACGCCTGCGCGAACAGTGGCAGCGCACCAAACGCCTGGTGCGGCAGCTGCATGAAAGCATTTTCTACCGGCCGCTGCTCAGTACGGCCGCGCACCTCAGCGCGGATGAAGTCCGGCTGACCCCCGAGGCCGCCCAGGCGCGCCTGGCCGCGCTGGGCTATGTGGACCCCCGCGGCGCGATGCGCCACATTGAAGCACTTACCGTGGGTGTGAGCCGGCGCGCCGCCCTGCAGCGGCAGCTGCTCCCGGTGCTGCTCGCCTGGCTCGCCGACGGCGTGGACCCCGACGCCGGTCTGCTGGGCTTCCGCCGGCTGAGCGAAAACCTGGGCGACACCCACTGGTATCTGGGGATGCTGCGCGACTCCTCGGCAGCGGGGGAGCGGCTGTGCTCCATCCTCTCCTCGAGCCGGTTCATTACCGACCTGCTGGAGGTCTCGCCGGAATCGACCGCCTGGCTCGGGTCCGACAAGGACCTGGTGCCGGCGTCCTTCGACACGCAGTGGCTGGAAATCCAGTCGAAGATGTCCCGCCACCCGCACCCGGGTGAAGCCATGCGGCTCATCCGGCTGATCCGCCGCCGCGAGATGCTGCGCATAGCGATCGCCGACAGCGCCGGGCTGCTCAGCCAGCAGGAGGTCGGCCGCGCCCTGGCGGACGCCGACCGTGCCGCCGTCCTGGGTGCCCTGAATGTTGCGGAGTCGGAGGTGTTCGGCAGCAGCGAGAAGCTCACGGATCTGCTGGTGGTTGCAATGGGACGGCAGGGTGGACGGGAGATCGGCTACGGCTCCGACGCGGATGTGATGTACGTGCACCGCCCGCTGCCCGGCGTCGAGCCGGCGGCAGCCCAGGCCCAGGCCGAGAAGGTCGTCTCGCAGATCTCCACCTACCTGCAGCAGCCGTGCAGCCCGGCTGTCCGGGCCGAGCGCCCCCTGGTTCTCGACGCCGGCCTGCGCCCCGAGGGCAGGCAGGGCCCGCTGGTGCGGAGCCTGGAGTCCTACCGCGGCTACTACGAACGCTGGTCAGTGGTCTGGGAGGCGCAGGCCCTGCTGCGGGCGCGTCCCATGGCCGGCAGCGACGCGCTGGCCGAGGATTTCATGGCACTGATCGACCCGGTGCGCTACCCGGAGGACGTCACGGCCAAGGACGTCCGGGAGATCCGCCGGATCAAGGCACGCGTGGAAGCCGAACGCCTGCCCCGGGGAGCGGATCCTTCCCGGCAGCTGAAACTTGGACGCGGCAGCCTCAGCGACGTGGAGTGGCTCGTGCAGCTGCTCCAGCTGCAGCATGCCCGCCGGGTGCCGGAGCTGCGGACGACGGCGACCCTGCCCGCGCTGGAGGCGGTCGAGGCGGCCGAGCTGCTTCCCGCCGTCGACGTCGAGACCCTCCGGCAGGCCTGGCTGCTGGCCAGCCGGGTCCGTAGCGCAAATGTTATCCGCGGCGGACGGAACCCCGATGTGCTGCCCTCTTCCCGCCGGGAACTGGACGCGGTGGCCCGCTGGTGCGGTTACGGTGCAGGTCAGGGCGGGGTTCTGGAGGAGGATTACCTGAAGGTCACCCGGCATGCCCGGGCCGTTTTCGAACGGTATTTCTACGGATACGGGACCTAGCTCACGTCGCTGACGGCCCAATCGGTTCGTTGCATTGCCACTGCTCTAGGTACGCTCTATGAGGGCATTTGCGGCGTGTGCCGCAGTGATAGAGCTAGGAGACGTTTACTTTGCTTAGTGGCAAACGGGCCTTAAAGGGCCCGGCTAAACTGGCCGTACCGCTGACCACCTTCCTCGCAACCCTGGCTTTGCTGCTGGGGATTCCTGCGGCCGGAGCAGTCGCAGCGGACGGCGTCGAAGGCGAGACCTTCGTCATCGGCACCGATACCACGTTCGCACCGTTCGAATTCCGTGAAAACGGCGAACTCGTGGGCATCGACATGGACCTCCTCAACGCGATTGCCGAGGAGGAGGGCTTCAACGTCGAAATCCAGTCCCTCGGCTTCGACGCGGCACTGCAGTCGCTGCAGTCCAACCAGGTGGACGGCGTTATTGCCGGTATGTCCATCACCGACGAACGCCGGCAGGTCTTCGACTTCTCGGACCCGTACTTCGAGTCCGGCATCCAGATGGCCGTCGCCGAGAACAACAACGACGTCGCCGGGTACGAGGATCTGCGCGGCAAGCGCGTAGCGGTCAAGACCGGCACCGAAGGCCAGACCTTCGCCGAGTCCATCAAGGACGACTACGGCTTCGAAGTGGTTGCCTTCGCGCAGTCCGCCCAGATGTACGACGACGTCAAGGCCGGCGGCTCCGTGGCCGTGTTCGACGACTACCCCGTGCTTGCCTACGGCGTTGCCTCCGGCAACGGGCTGAAGACCGTCACCGAGAAGGAAGCCGGCAGCGCCTACGGTTTTGCCGTCAACAAGGGCGCCAATCCCGAACTCCTGACCGCCTTCAACGACGGCCTCGCCGACCTGAAGGAAAGCGGCGAGTACGACGAGATCCTGGACACCTACCTCGAGGCCGGTGCCAAGGATTCCAGCTTCTGGTCCCTGATCACGGACAACGGCCCCGCCTTCGCCAAGGGCATGGGCCTGACCCTGCTGGCAACCGCGCTGTCGCTGCTCTTTGCCCTCGTCCTCGGCGTCTTCTTCGGCTTCCTGAAGGTCGGGTCCTCGCGGATCCTCCGCGGCATCGCCACCGTCTACGTGAGCATCTTCCGCGGCACCCCGGTACTGGTGCAGGCCTTCTTCTTCTACTTCGGCCTGCCGCAGATCATCGGCCAGCCGGTGGACGTACTCACTGCCGGCGTGCTGACGCTGAGCCTGAACGCCGGCGCCTACATGACCGAGATTGTCCGCGGCGGCATCCAGTCCGTGGATCCCGGCCAGATGGAAGCGGCCCGCAGCCTCGGACTCGGCTACGGAAAAACCATGCAGAAGGTCATCATTCCGCAGGCCATCAAGATCATGACGCCGTCCTTCATCAACCAGTTCGTTATTACCTTGAAGGACACCTCCCTGCTTGCCGTCATCGGCTTTGCGGAGCTGACGTACCAGGGCCAGCAGATCTACGCGGTGAACTTCCGTACCGCTGAAGTACTGATCATCGTGGCTGCCCTGTACTTCATCGTCATTACGCTGCTGACCAAGCTGGCGGACGTCCTGGATAAGAGGTTTAACAAGTGAGCAAGATCCAAACCATTGGACTGCGGAAATCCTACGGGTCCAACGAAGTCCTTAAAGGACTGGACGTCAGCGTGGCCGAAGGCGAAGTAGTCTGCGTCATCGGCCCGTCCGGCTCCGGCAAGTCCACCTTCCTGCGCTGCCTGAACAAGCTGGAAGACATCACCGGCGGCACGGTCATGGTTGACGGTTTCGACCTCACCGATCCCAAGGTGAACCTGAACGAGGTGCGCCAGCACATCGGCATGGTGTTTCAGCACTTCAACCTGTTCCCGCACATGAGCGTGCTGGACAACATCATGCTGGCGCCGGTGCAGCTGAAGAAGGCACCGAAGGCCGAGGTCCGCAAGACCGCCCTTGCCCTGCTGGACCGGGTGGGCCTGGCAGACAAGGCCGATGCCCGCCCCGCGCAGCTTTCCGGCGGCCAGAAGCAGCGTGTGGCTATTGCCCGGGCGCTGGCAATGCAGCCGGACATCATGCTCTTCGATGAGGCCACCTCGGCGCTCGACCCGGAAATGGTCGGTGAAGTGCTGCAGGTTATCCGTGACCTGGCCCGGGAAGGCATGACCATGGTTGTGGTCACCCACGAGATGGGCTTCGCCCGCGAAGTGGCCGACCGCGTGATCTTCATGGCCGACGGCCACATCGTCGAGGAGAACACCCCGGAGCTGCTCTTCGGCAGCCCGCAGGCTCCGCGCCTGCAGGACTTCCTGGCCAAGGTGCTCTAGCTCTCCGGACGTTTTTTGCAGTGGCCGCCGCCGGTATTCGTTATGCTCTTTCGAATGAGTGAACTAACCGGTACGGCGGCCACTGTCGTACTCCTTCGGGATTCCGACGCCGGCCCCGAGGTGCTGCTGCTGGAACGGCCTACTGCCGGCTCGTTCGGCGGTGCCTGGGTCTTCCCCGGCGGACGGGTGGACCCGGAAGACCGTGCCGATGGAGAGGCTGAAGAGAGCGCGGCTGTGCGCGCCGGAGTGCGTGAAACAGCGGAAGAGACCGGGCTGGTTCTCCGCGCCGGGGACCTGGTGCCGCTTTCCTGCTGGATCCCTCCGGAAAACATCCCACGGCGCTACCAGACCTGGTTCTTTGCCGCGAAGGCTCCTGCCGGGGATATTCACCTTAACCCCGGGGAACTGCTCAACCATCTGTGGCTGCTGCCGGCGGAAGCTTTGGACCGGCACCGCAACGGGCTGATGCAGTTGGTTCCGCCGACCTGGGTGACCTTGCACTCGTTGACCACCGACGCCTCTGCCGATGCGGCCCTTGCCCGGATTGCGCGTGCTGAACCGGAAACCTTCCGGACCCGCTCCCTCGCCGGATATGAGCCCGTGACCGTTTTTGCCTGGGAGGGCGACGACGAGTACGACGGCGCGGGCGGGGGTGTCGGTGGGGCTTCTACTCCAGCGTCGGGTGCTTCCTTGCCGGCGCGACACCGGCTCGTGATGGACAAAACCTTCTGGCGCTATGAGCGCACCCGGTAGCCTGTAGCCATGGGGTTTACGGGAATAGTGATGCTAATGTGCGGACTCGGCCTGTCCTGGGCAGCTGAAGCCACTGCCCGGGGGAAGGTCTGCGTCAACGGCCTGATCGGCATCCGAACGGGATACGTGACGGCTTCGCCGGAGGCCTGGCTGGCGGGACATCAGGCAGCCCGCGGACTCACGCACGCGGCAGCTGCCGTTTTTATGGTCACGGGCATCCTCACCCTGGTCTTTGACGGCACCGAGGGAGTGCTCGCCGTCGGTGCCATTGCAGGAAGCCTTGGAGTGCTTGCGTTGATTCTTGCGGCGGCCTCCCGGGCGAACCATGCTGCGAAACGGGTTGTTGCGGCGGGCGGCACTGAACCTACGGAGAAGCGACACGATAGGGCGGATCGTTGAATCAGGAGCGGCACTGATCCGGGGCAACAACTTCCGGCAGCGGCCCCACTGAGGCGCTTCCCCTGGCACGGCCGGTGTCATGGCTTTTGTGACCTGGTCACTGTAGACGGGTGAGGGTCAGGAGCAGAGTGTTCCTCCACAGGCTGAGCCGTCATGAAAGCACTAGCCCCGTTTTCCACAAAGTGCCGGCCCACTGGTCAGGGTAGGCCTTCATGCTGGTGGACTTTGCTCATGGAACAGGCCACTACCCGCAATTCGCACCCCAGAAGCCGAGCGGCTTCCGACCGTCGTCCGGGCGCACGCCCGCGTCCGGACACTGCGGGTACCGGAAATGCCGGGGGCCGCGCGGAAGGGCCGCGGGAGCCATCCAGCGCATGGACAACCGGCGCATCCCGCCAGGCGGACATGGGCCTGGAGTTGCCGGGCGTGTTCTGCGTGTCCGCCGGTGATGCTCCTGCTGCAGGCACGGTGTTGCCGCCCGGGTTGATGGGGATGCTCTCCCTCCAAAGTCCGGAAGAACTGGGGCAGGAAGCGGCGCTGCAGACCCTGGAGCGTCTCAATGCCGTGGGCTGCTGGGTGCAGGCGCAACAGGCGCGCACCGTGTACCGGCTGCAGGAACTCACCGCACACAACCTCTACCCGCATCCGGACCCATACCCGGCACCTCCGGATCCGGTGCCCGCGGCTGATGCGGCTCCCGAGCCGAACGCTGCCTTCACACCGTGGGACGGGGAGTGGGTTCTGCGTACCACCGCCGCCGAGATCGGTGCCCTGCTGTGCCTGCCCGGAGTTACCGCGCAGCGGCTGGTCGCCGATTCGGAACAGTTGTGCACCAGATGCCCCGAGACGCTGGCCCTTCTCGAACACGGTGGTATTGATTACCGCAGGGCCCGCACCGTTGTGGAGCAGACCGGCGGCCTGCGCCTCGAGGACGGGAGGCTGCTTGAGGCCAAGCTGCTGCCACTGGCTCCCGGGAAGACCGGTCCGCAGTTCGACCGCACGGCCCGCCGGATGCGGGAGGGGATGTTCCCTCATACCATTCCGGAACGCCACCGGAGGGCCGCACAGGATCGCAGGGTCTGGGTAGAGGACCTGCCGGACGGAATCGGTGTCCTTTCGGCGTTCCTGCCGGCTGCTACCGCGCACGGGATCTTCAACGGATTGACCGTCTGCGCACGCGGGGAGCAGAAAGCCGGGGATTCCCGGACTCTCGACCAGCTGCGTGCCGACGTCCTCGTTGCGGCGCTTACCGGCCAAGAGACACGATCCATGGCGGCGCCGACCAGACTGCCGGGAACGGTGGCGGAACCGCCCGCAGGGATGCAGGCAGGCTCGGCAGGGGAACCAACCGCGGGAGAGAGCTGGCCAGCCGGGGGACTGCGGGCGGAGGTGATGGTGCTTGTCTCTGCCGAATCGCTGTTGGGATTCTCAAACGCGCCAGCGGAGTTGAATGGCTACGGTCCGATCAGTGCCGGGATTGCGCGCGAACTGCTGGCGAGCATGGGACGGTGGACCGGGCTGCTGCAGAGCGGTGACGGGGAGATCCTGGCAGTCGGCAGGCGGCGCAGGATTCCGCCTGCGCTCAAACGTTGGCTGCAGGCCCGCGACGGGACCTGCCGGTTCCCGGGATGCAGCGTGGCAGCAGAGAACTGCGAACTAGACCACACTCTGCCCTGGGCGAGCAATGGTCCCACCGAGCATGGGAACCTGGCTCACCTATGCAGGAAGCACCACCGTTTCAAGACAGTCGGGTTGTGGAAGGCCAGGCAACCGGCACCCGGGGTAATCGAGTGGACTTCGCCGATGGGTCGGATCTACCGCACGGACGCCCAGGGCAGCGACTTCAACGGATCTGGTACTTCCGGGGCCGGATGCTCGGGAACCGTGCAGGCAGGAACCGGCGGACCGAGTCGGGAGCCAGACGAGAGCACTCCGCCCTTCTGACGGCATCACCGGTAGTAAAAGGCAGCCTGATTTCCCCTGTCCCGCCGCCGACCTTCCCGTCCCTGCCTCTCCCGTCCTGTCCCGCGGTCAACGGCCCGCTGCACCTCCCGCGGCTCCGGTAATCAGGCCCGCAGCAGTCTCAGAATCGTCCTCAGCGCAGCTCTGCCTTCAGGCACGGGGAGCAACGGGTAAACATGGACACCGCCGTCAGCGACATGCAGCGAAACAGGCGTTCCGGCCGTCCTCATCAGGCTTTCCAGCCGGAGCACATCGGGATAGGGCAGGTCATGGGTTCCGACAAACAGGTCCGTTGGCGGCAGACCCGACAGGCTGCCGTTGATGGGGCTGATGCGCGGGTCCGCCACGTCGTCACCGGATGCCCAGGCCCGGCCCGCAATCCGAAGCCCGGCACGGCTCAGCCAGGGATCCACGGCTTCAACCGCGGCAAGCTCCGGATTTTCCATCGCGACGTCCACCCAGGGGGACAGCAGAACCAAACGCCGCGGCTGAGGCAGAGCATATTCCGACAGCTGCTGGGCAAAGGCCAGAACGAGCCCGCCCCCGGCTGAGTCGCCCACAAAAGCCACGTCCCGGGGATCGCAGTCTTCGAGCAGCCGCCGGTACACGGACGCCAGCAGTGGGGATGCATCCCGATGGCTGTACCCGGGCGCCAGACCGTACAGCGGAACCTCCACCCGGTGGCCCGCTGCCGCCAGACGGGCGATGAACCGCCAGTGCCAGGCGCTGATCGGGCTGATGTACGAACCGCCGTGCAGGTACAGGACCGCGGAGGGTACCGCGGAAGCCCAGGCAACGCCGGGGTTCCGGGACGTCACGGAGTAGCAGGAGAACCCGTCCACGTGCCGTTGCTCGACTCGAAACTTTCGCAACAGCCCGCGGGGCGGCTCAGCAGCCGGCTTTACGGTGTAGAGTCTCGCCTCGGTGCGTTCGGCCGTGGCCGTCAGCGGCTTCCGGGTCAGCCGCAGATACGGCTCCAGGAGCCTCATAGGCAGACTTGCCATCACCTCCTCCCGGGTGTTGCCGCTGCCCGGATAAACTGCAGCACCGGATCAGCGAGTCCGGCCCCTATGACGTCGGGTGTCCGTTTCTGCCCCCGGACCTCGAAGGAGTGGTTTCCGCCGTCAATCCGCTGAACTTCCGCGTTCGGGCCAATCCGCTCGGCCACCGGTTCCAGCTCGCCGGGCAGGGCAAACGTGTCACGGGTGCCCTGCAGAAACAGCATCGGCAGGGTCAGGCCGTACAAGTGCTCGTCGCGCAGCTTCTCCGGTTTGCCCGGCGGATGCAGCGGGTAGCCCAGGTACACCAGCCCGGCGGCGTCCATGCCCTCCGCCACCGCCATGGACGCCATGCGGCCGCCGAAGGACTTCCCGCACGCCCAGACCGGCCCGCCGTCGTCGCGCTCCGCCACCGTGGCCATAACGGCCTTCCACGTTTCGACAGCTACGGGAGCCCGGTCCGGAACCTTCTTCCCGGCCTCCCGGTACGGAAAGTTGAAGCGCAGGGTGGCCGCACCGCCGTCGTTCAGGGCTGCGGTAAACCCGGTAAGGAAGGGGTGCTCCATACCGGTGCCGGCTCCATGGGCGACGACGACGGTCACATCCGCGCCCTCAGGTCGGGACAATACGGCGGATACGTGCCCTCCGCCGACGGGAATGGACAGGTCAAGATGATCAACGTGCATGTGTTCAAACGTACTGCCATCCCGGGCCGAACACCTTGAGCGTAGAAGGTAATACCACTAGAATGGAAAGCGGACAGGATCCGAAGGCCCCATAAGCGCAGCCGGTATCGGCACCACGCGCAGCCTCTCCTGAAATCCGCGGTCCGCCTTGGGCGACGAACCGCAACACCACCACTCCGGCACAGAAGCCACCGCTTTGCGGCACATCGATTCATCGTGCCCGGAGTACCATCCCATGCCTCTCGAAGGGAGCATCAGCTATATGTTGAAGCACGTTGCTGTGACGCGCACCAGGACCACCACTTCACGATTCACCGCACAGATCACGGCCATTGCCGCCGGATGTGCGCTGGTTGCCGGGGGAGTATCGGCAGCCGAAATCGCGATGCTGAACGCAGAACCGGCCTCGAGCCAGGTTCTCGCCGAAGCAACCGCCTAGCGCGCAGAAGAGGTCTCCGCCGTCGTTCCCACCCGGGAATGGCGGCGTTTTTGCGTTAACGGACACCGGTGCTCTCCTAGAATGGAAGAACACCATTTCTACATCCGGGGAGCACTGTGCCCAGAGGCAAACACCATCCGCCGCGTCCGAAACCGGCCAATAGCGAGGGCATGCTCATCGCCAATGACCTGAAGAAGGAGCGGGGCTGGACCGACGGACAGATCAAGACCTTCCTGCCCGAACCGGACAAGACCGCACGGAACCCGTTTTCCCGCAAGGCAGCCCCCATGAAGCTGTACGCTCTGGAGCGCGTTGAGGCCATCGAGGCCACACCGGAGTATGCCAAGGCCCGCGAAGCCTCCCGTAACCGGCAGCTGGCGGCGCGGGAGCGTGCCCTGGTGAAGAAGAAGGCAGCGGTCGCCGTCGCCGAAGCGCTGGAGCTGCGCATTGTTCCCGAGCCGTGGGAGACCATGCAGCGTAAGGCGGTCGAGCATTTCAACGGACGCCTCCGCGGCAAGCAGTCCCCGGCCAGCCTCTCCACGGCACCGTCGCGGCTGAACCGGCTGACGGTGAACTACCTGCGGCACCAGCAGACCTCCTATGAGGAGGAGCTTAAGGAATTCAAGGGCGTGGTGGGCGTCGGCGAGGCTTACCTGGTGGTCCGCAACCGCATCCTGGACCTGATCGCTTCCACCTACCCGCAGCTGCAGGCCGAGTGCGAGCGGCAGAAATTCGATGCACCGGAACTTCCCGACGGCGTGACCCTGTAGCCGGCGCCGGGGCGTCCGGCAGGTCCGCAACTACTCAAACGTAACGTCGCGGGTGGACGGAATGAAAAACCGCCCCCGCCCGGTGAGGGGCGGAGGCGGTTCATCGGCTGCTATCGGCCGCTGCTCAGACGCTTAGACGCCGTAGTAGAGCTCGAACTCGAACGGGTTCGGGCGCAGTGCCAGCGGCTGGATTTCGAATTCACGCTTGTACGAGATCCAGCTGTCGATCATGTCCTGGGTGAACACGCCGCCGGCCTGAAGGAACTCATTGTCGTTCTCCAGGGCAACCAGTGCCTCTTCGAGCGACGCCGGAGCCTTCTGGATGTGCTTGGCCTCTTCGGGCGGCAGCTCGTAGAGGTCCTTGTCGATCGGATCCGCCGGCTCGATGCGGTTCTTGATGCCGTCCAGGCCAGCCATCAGCTGGGCGGAGAACGCCAGGTAAGGGTTGGAGGAGGGATCCGGAGCGCGGAACTCGAGGCGCTTGGCCTTCGGGTTCGAGCCGGTGATCGGGATGCGGATAGCCGCGGAACGGTTGCCCTGCGAGTAGACCATGTTCACGGGAGCTTCAAAGCCCTTGACCAGGCGGCGGTAGGAGTTGACCGTCGGGTTGGTGAAGGCAAGCACGGCGGAGGCGTGCTTGAGCAGGCCGCCGATGTACCAGCGGGCCAGGTCCGAAAGACCGGCGTAACCCTTCTCGTCGTAGAACAGCGGCACTCCGCCGTTCCACAGGGACTGATGGCAGTGCATGCCCGAACCGTTGTCACCGAAGATGGGCTTCGGCATGAAGGTGGCGGACTTGCCCCAGGAATCGGCAACGTTCTTGACGATGTACTTGAACTTCTGCAGATCGTCGGCCGCGTGCGTCAGGGTGGTGAACTTGTAGTTGATCTCAGCCTGGCCGGCGCCGCCGACTTCGTGGTGGGCACGCTCGACTTCGAGGCCCACGTTGTCCAGCTCCACGCTGATGGCATCGCGCAGGTCAGCCTGCTTGTCCACGGGGGCCACGGGGAAGTAGCCGCCCTTGTACGGGGTCTTGTTGCCCAGGTTGCCGCCCTCTTCCTCGCGGCCGCTGTTCCACGGAGCTTCCTCGGAGTCCACCTTGTAGAAGCTGCCCTTCGGGGAAGACTCGTACTGGACGTTGTCGAAGATGTAGAACTCGGCTTCCGAACCGAAGAAAGCCGTATCGGCGATGCCCGTGGAGGCCAGGTAAGCCTCGGCACGCTCGGCAACGCCGCGCGGGTCGCGGTGGTACGGCTCCCCGGTGCGCGGGTTCACAATCGAGAAGTTCAGCGCTAGGGTCTTCTCGATCCGGAAGGGATCGACAAACGCCGTCGTGACATCCGGGATGAGCTGCATGTCGGACTCTGCAATGCCCTGGAAGCCGCGGATGGATGAGCCGTCGAACAGCTGACCGTTGACGAAGAAATCGGCATCTACGGTTTTGGCCGGCACGTTGAAGTGCTGCTGCACTCCGGGTACGTCGGTGAATCGGATGTCGACGAACTTCACTTGCTCGTCAGCGATGAACCTGAGGACTTCGTCCGCGTTCTTGAACATCGTTTATGTGCTCCTATACAACTGTTTTGGGTGGAAGACCTCGGGCTGCAAGACCAAAGCTGGCGCCTGGCCCTTTGACCGTCCGGCGCATCACCTTGACCCTAAGGGGGTCGGGTTTCCCAGCGGTGACACATGTGTTTCCGGAAGGTTACGCAGCCGATGGCCTCCCTTCCACCCTATCCGCAACCTCCGGAGACAGTGATAATAGTGGGTTTATTTACATCACAGCCCCCCGGGTAGTCTTTAACCGTGGTTGATAGAAGCGATATAGGTTCCTGGCTGGAAGGCCCTCCCTCCGACGAGAGCACGTGGCCGGGCAAGCGCCTCGGACGCCCGCGTACCGGACCGGGGTCCATAGCCCGCGTCGGCCCGCGCCTGGGAGCCCTGGTTATCGACTGGGCCATCGCTTCGCTCATTGCCTACTGGCTCTTCGGCGGAGACGACTTTGCCATTCTGGCGATCTTCGCCGTCGAGCAGATCCTGCTCGTCAGCCTCCTCGGCTACAGCATCGGCCACCGCGTCTTCAGCCTGCAGGTGCAGAAAATGGACGGCCGGCCCGCCAACATTCCTGCAGCGATTGTCCGCACGCTGCTGCTGTGCCTGGTGATTCCGGCGGTGGTGTTCGACGCCGACCAGCGCGGCCTGCATGACCGCGCCATGGGCACGGTACTGGTGAAGGTGAAGCACTAGGCTTTGAATCAGCCCGCGGATCTGGCAGATTCCGGGTATGAAACTACTGATTCTGGGCGGAACCGCCTGGCTGGGACATCAGACCGCCCTCGCCGCTGCAGCCGAAGGCCACCAGGTCACCTGCGCTGCCCGGGGAAGCTCCGGCGAACCGCCGGCCGAAGCCTCCTTCCTGCGGGTGGACCGCGACGCCGACGACGGCCTGGCAGCAGCCGCCGAACAGCACTGGGACGCCGTCATTGATGTTTCCCGCCAACCGGGCCAGGTGCGCCGCGCCGTCCGCGACCTGAGGGATGCCGCCGACTTCTACGTCTTCGTCTCGACCGGCAACGTCTACGCCAGCCAACGGGAGTTCGGGCAGGACGAGGATGCCGCCCTGCTGGCACCCCTGGCGGGCGACGTCATGGCGGACATGGAAAGCTACGGCCCCGCCAAGGTCGCGTGTGAAGAGGCCGTCACCGGAGGGTTCGGCGCCGGTGCCCGCGCGATCATCCGGGCGGGGCTGATCGGGGGTCCGGGGGACACCTCGGGACGCAGCGGCTACTGGCCGCTGCGGTTTGCGCAGGGAGGCTCCGTGCTCGTGCCCGAAGCCCCGGACCAGCCCACGCAGCTCATAGATGTCCGTGACCTGGCCCGGTGGCTCGTACAGGTGGCCCGCAAACGGAGCGCCGGGGTATTCAACGCCGTGGGGGACACCGTGCCGTTCGCAGCGCATCTGGAGGCGGCTGCGGACGCAGCGGGAGAAGCCGGGGCAGCGGGCGAGGGAGACGCAGGCCGTGGGGGTGTTCCGGGAACTGCCATACCGGTTCCAACCCGGTGGCTCCGCGGGCAGGGCGTCAATGAATGGTCAGGCCCCCGTTCACTGCCGCTCTGGCTGGAAGATCCGGACTGGCACGGGATGAATGCCCGCTCCAATGTCCGGGCGCGTTCCGCGGGACTTCAGCTGCGGCCGCTGCGGCAGACCCTTGCTGACACCCTTGCCTGGGAGGAAGCCGCCGGCGTCGAGCGTCCCCGCGGGGCAGGACTCACCCGGGAGGAAGAACGGAACCTGCTGGCCCGGCTGGCGGACGCGGATCCCCTGGTGCCGGAAGCCTGAGGGACAAAACAAAAGGGCCCCTCATAAGAGGGGCCCTTTTGGGTGCAGAATCGGCTAGCGTCCGCGGGTTGCCTTGCGGTCCGGACGGGCGCGGTAGGGGTCGATGCCCTTGGGGATCGGCAGCCGGGTGCCGAGCGCCGAAAGCCGCTTGTTGACGGTGGCGACTTCCTGCTTGGTCAGTGCCTTGGGAAGCTTCTTGGCCGTGGTCGCTACCTTGGACAGCGGAACCTGGCCCTCGCCGCGGCCCGTGTGGATGACCGTGATCGGAACCTTGGGGACGATGCGGTTCATGCGCCGGCGTTCGCCGTCGGCCAGTGCCTTCGCCCGGGAGGGGGAACCTTCGGTGACCAGGACGATGCCGGGACGGCCGATGGCACGGAAGACGGCTTCCTGGGTACGCGGGTTCACGGCGACGGGCTGTTCCTCCAGGATCCAGCCGCGGCGCAGCACGCTCAGGGCTGCGCCGGAAGCTCCCGGCTGGCCTTCAATCTGCGTGAACGCCGCCCGTTCGGCCCGGCGGGAGAGGATGAACACAGCGGCAAGCAGGCCGAGGGGGATGGCGATGATAAGCATCGTGATCCAGTTGTCGATCAGGAAGCCGATCAGCAGGCCCACGGCGATAATGCCGAGGAACGCGCCGAGCATCAGCCATACGACGTTGGGATCGTTGCGCCGGGTCATCTTGAAGACCTGGGCAATCTGCTTCATGCGCCCGTCCTTCTTGGGCTTCTTTTCCCCCTTCGGCTTGCGGGAAAAGACGCCTTTGCGGGCGCTCTGGGATGCGTCTGAATCGGTGCTTTTGGCCATAATGAGTTCATTCTACGTGATGGAAGGCGTGCGGTTATGAAGTGCCTTCGGTTCGGCGGAACCGGTGCGTCTGCAGTGCGGGACGGTGGGCGCCGTCGGCGGAGTTATCCGCGGGCGAGGATGGAGGAGGCTTCCTGGAGCGTGCTCCCCGAGTCCTCGATGTGCGCCAGCTGCGGGGGCAGCTCGCGGCCCTTGCGGCGCATGGCACCGGCCCAGAGCCGCCCGGCACGGTACGAGGAGCGCACCAGCGGTCCGCTCATAACGCCCAGGAAGCCCAGTTCCTCGGCTTCGGTACTGATGTCGACGAATTCCTGCGGCTTGACCCAGCGGTCCACCGGCAGGTGGCGTTCGCTGGGGCGCAGGTACTGGGTGATGGTGATCAGGTCGCACCCGGAATCCCGCAGGTCCTTCAGTGCGCCGGAGATTTCTTCGCGCGTTTCACCCATGCCGAGAATCAGGTTGGACTTGGTGACCATGCCCATGTTCTGCCCCTGGGTGATGACGTCGAGGGAACGCTCGTACCGGAACGCCGGCCGGATCCGCTTGAACAGGCGGGGAACCGTTTCGACGTTGTGGGCAAAGACCTCGGGCCGGGCTTCGCAGATGTCGATGATGTGCTCCACCTTCCCGGAAAAGTCGGGGATCAGGATCTCGACGCCGGTGCCGGGGTTGAGCTCATGGATTTTCCGGATGGTCTCGGCATAGAGCCAGACACCCTCGTCCGCCAGGTCGTCGCGGGCCACGCCGGTGACCGTGGCGTAGCGCAGGTTCATCTGCTGTACCGAACGCGCCACCTTGGTGGGCTCCATCAGGTCCAGCGGCGAGGGCTTGCCTGTGTCAATCTGGCAGAAGTCGCAGCGCCGGGTGCATTCGGACCCGCCGATGAGGAAGGTTGCCTCGCGGTCCTCCCAGCATTCAAAGATGTTGGGGCAGCCCGCTTCCTCGCAGACCGTGTGCAGGCCTTCCTGCTTCACCTGCTTCTTCAGCTCCACGTATTCAGGGCCGATGTTTACCTTGGCCTTGATCCATTCGGGCTTGCGTTCCACGGGGACGGCGACGTTGCGCTGTTCAATGCGCAGCAGGCGCCGTCCTTCAGGGGCGAGGGTCACAGCAGGGCTCCTTTCGGCCGGCTGCCGGCAGGGACGGCGCCGATGCCGGGGAGGTTCTTCGAGGGGGTGGTGCCGGTCAGGGCCGCCTCGCGGGCGGCAAGTGCGGCTTCAATCCGGGTGACGACGTCGGCCGGGGACACGGTGTCTCCCGTTTCGGTGCTGATCGATGTGGTTCCGGCGTCGGTGATGCCGCAGGCAACGATCTGGCTGTAAGGCGCCAGGTCATTGCTGCAGTTCAGGGAGAATCCGTGCATGGTGACGCCCTGGTGGACGCGGATGCCGACGGCGGCGATCTTGCGGTCCGGAACGCCGAAGGGCTGCCCGTCTCCCCGGATCCAGACGCCGGAGCGCCCTTCAACCCGGACACCGGCAATCCCGTAGTCCCGCAGCACGGAGATGACGGCCGCTTCGAGGGCATCAACATACGCCCTGACGGCGGACGGGTCAGCGAGCTTCAGGATGGGATAGCCCACCAGCTGGCCGGGTCCGTGCCACGTCAGTTTTCCGCCGCGGTCCACGTTGATCACCGGGGTGCCGTCGAAAGGACGCTCGTGCGGCTCGGTACGACGCCCTGCCGTATAGACCGGGGTGTGCTCAAGCAGCAGCACCGTGTCCGGTACCTTGCCCTCCAGTACCTGCCGGTGCAGCTGCTGCTGGAGATCCCAGCCTGCTGAATAGTCCACGTAGTGCGGAGCCAGGCCTACGCGGGTGAACTCCAAAGCCATGGCCACCAGCCTAGACCCCCGCAGCTGTAATGTGGACCACACTCCGCGGGGGTTTGGCCGGCCGGGTTTTCCTGCCCCGGCCGAGGAGAAATACCCTGTGGATAACTGCCGTGCAGGTCGGGGAGTAGCGAAGACTCTGCTCCCATGGACACGACCCCGCTGCCTGACCTCCCTGATGGAGACCGCCGACGCGGCATCCCGGTGTCTCCTGCACCGGACGTGCCGGGTTTCCGGGTGGACCGGCTGCTGGGTGTCGGAGGCACTGCCGCGGTCTGGCTAGTCCGGGACTCGGATGGCGCCCCGTTCGCCCTGAAGGTCCCGGTGCGCGGGGCAGACGGGGGAGTAAACGCCTTTGAAGCCCGGCGTGAAGTGAATATCCTTTCCCGGCTGGAACATCCGCACCTGCTGCAGGTGCACGCGGTGGTCGAAACGGACCAGGGTACCGGCCTGCTCGGCGGGTATGCCGCGGGCGGCAGCGCAGCGGGCCTGGTTGCAGCCCGGGGGCCGGTCCAGCCGGGGGAAGCCGTCAGCATCCTTGTGGGGATAGCCGGTGCCCTGGGTTACCTCCACGCGCGGGGTACGGCCCACGGCGATGTATCGCCCGGGAACATCCTGTTCACTCCCGAGGGCAGGCCGCTGCTGGCTGACTTCGGCTCTGGCCGGCTGCTGGGGGAACCCGGGGCGCCACATCCGGGGACACCGGGGTTCTCTGCCCCCGAGCGCCGGGACGGAGCGGACGCCGGGCTGGGTGCGGCGTCGGACATCTACTCGCTGGCCGCCGTGGGCTGGTTTTTACTGACTGGACGGATTCCCCCGCCCAGCCGTTCCCGGCCCCCGCTGTCGATCCTGGTTCCCGGAGTGGGGAGGGAGCTGCCGGCCCTGCTGGAGGCCGGATTGGCGGAGGATGCTGCAGTGCGACCCGGTGCCGGCGAATTCGCGGCTGCTGTCTACCGCAGTGTTCCCGCCCTGCCCGTGGACCTGGTGGCTGCCGTTCATCCGGACGTTCATCCCGAACTGCTGACCCGCCGGACAGAATCGGCCGGTTCCGGTGCAGGGGGACGAAAGCGCTGGTGGCGGAGGCCCGGCCAGCGGCGGGGCGGGGCTGGTGCCGCCGGACGGGGAGTGCGGCAGGGTCGGGGACGGAACCGCAGGAAGGAGCGCAGGCGGGAGCGCAGACGGGAGCGGGACCGGGAGCGCAGACGGGATCGGGACCGGGAGCGGGACCGGACCCGGGAGCAGAGTCGGGACCTGGACCGGGAGCAGGAGACGGGACGACAGGGACGGCGACGGCGACGGCGTGCCGCCGGTCCGCCCCGGGAACGGCGGATTGTGCCGGTTGCCGCCGCAGCCGTGGTTGCCGCAGTGCTGGTGCTTGCGGCAATAGCGCTCGCAGCCCCTGAACTCCTGAGTGTCCGCAGTACCGCTCCCGAGGCCCGGAATGGGTCCGCAGGCGACTCCACGGGTGCTGCCCGGGACACAACAGCACCTGCCGCACCTGCACCTTCCCACGGGAATGGGGAGCTGCCCGGGACGGCAGGGAAGAGCGTGGACTCGCTGCTGTCGGAAACCGCAGCCGAGGATCCCGCACAGGCCCTGCCCGCGCTCGCCGAACTGCGGACAAGAGCTTTCACCGGTGCCGACCCTGCGCTGCTCGACCACGTTAACGCTCCGGAGTCAGAAGCACAGTTGGCCGATCAGGAGCAGGTGGGCCGGCTCGCTTCGGAAGGAGATACCCTGGCCGGGCTGGTCATGACGGTGGACGTGCTGGGGCGCAGCGGGCCGGCACCGCCGGAGGCAGCCCTGCCGCCAGACCCGACTCCGGGGTCTGCGGAACTGCGTGTCCGGATGCAGGTTTCCGCCTACACACACATGAACCGGACCGGCGAGGTGCTCCGGCAGGAGCCGGCACAACAGCAGGAGGTGCTGCTGGTGCTGGTGCGAAACGAGGGCATGTGGCGGATCAGCCGGGTTCTGGCCGCGTCATGAGGCCGGCTGCTCACCGGACATGTCCACGGTGAAAGATAGGATCGAGCCATGAGTCCTACTTCATACCTCCGTTTCCCTGACCTGCACGGGGACCTCCTCACTTTTGTCGCCGAAGATGACGTCTGGATGGCTCCCGTCAGCGGCGGCCGCGCGTGGCGGGTTTCCGCGATGCAGCTGCCCGCCCGCAGCCCGAAGTTCTCCCCGGACGGGAGCCGGCTGGCGTGGCAGGTGGTCCAGGGCGGAGCCCCGGAAATCGTTACGGCCGACGTCGACGGCGGGGACTTCCGGCAGCTGACCTTCTGGGGCAGCCAAAGCACGCGGCTCAAGGGATTCAACTCGGCCGGACACGTCATTGCCACCTGCTCCGTGGAGCAGGAAGACAACCGGCTGCGCTGGGCGTTCGCCGTGCCCCTCGACGGCACGGCACCGGTGAAGCTTCCGTACGGGCCGGTGGAAACCGTCGCCGAAGGACCCGTAATCGGTGACGAACGCCCGATGGTGATCGGCAGCATGCTCACCCGCGAACAGGCATGGTGGAAGCGCTACCGCGGCGGAACTGCAGGAAAGCTCTGGATTGACGCGGACGGCAACGGAGAGTTCCTTCGCCTGGTGCCCGAACTGGACGGCAACCTGTCGGACCCGATGTGGATCGACGGCAGGGTGGTCTTCCTTTCGGACCACGAAGGCTACGGCAACCTCTATTCCGTCACTCCCCAGGGTGGGGACCTCCGCCGGCACACGGACTTTGAAGGCTTTTACGTCCGGCATGCGTCCTCCGACGGCAGCCGGATCGTGTTCGAATCGGCAGGACGCATCTGGCTCCTGTCTTCGCTGGACGCCGAAGCGCAGCCGCTGGACATCGTCCTGGGCTCGGCCGGCACAGCCCGCCGCCCGCGTCCCCTGAACGTCGCAAAGCACTTGTCAGCGGTTGTACCGGACGCCAAGGGAACCGCGAGCGTGGTGGAAACCCACGGAACGCTGCACTGGCTGACCCACCGCGACGGTCCCTCCCGTGTCATTGAAGCCGACTCGGCCGTCCGCAGCCGCCTGGGCAGGCCGCTGGATCCCACCCGCGCCGTGTACGTCGCGGATAAAGACGGTGAAGAAGCAATCTATATCAAGGACGTCTTCGCGGACCTCCCCGCAGGGGCGGCAGTCCCGGCGGCCAAGGAGGGAATCTCCCCGGAGAAGCCGGCCGCACCTGCCGGTGAAACCAACGGTCTTGTCCTGCCGAGTCCGGTGTCTGCCTCCGGCGCTGCCGTTCCGGCCCCGCCGGTGAACAGCGACGAAGCCGGCGTTGCCGGGACGGGCGGCGCCGCGGTACCCGGCGCAGGCGCGCGGGAGGGTGCCGCAGCCGACGCCACTACCGACGCCACTACCGGCGTCGTCCGGGTAGGCTTCGAGCGCCCGACACGCGTGAGCCAGCTTGTCCCCAGCCCGGACGGACAGCGCGTAGGCGTGTCCACCGAATACGGCGAGGTGTTTGTGCTGAACGTGGCCACGGCAGAACTGTTCCCCGTGGCATCCTCGGGCTTCGGCGCCGTCGACCAGCTGGCCTTCTCACCGGACTCGCAGTGGCTGGTCTGGGCGGAACCGTCCAGCGGCGAAGGGCGGTCCCGGATCCGCCTGCGGTCCGTGCTGGATCCGGCCGCACCGGTCATCGACGTCACCGACGGCCGGTTCACCGACCATGATCCTTCCTTCACCACCGACGGCAGATACCTGGCCTTCCTTTCCGAGCGCAGCTTCGATCCGGTGTATGACACGCACCGGTTCGACCTCAGCTTCCCGTCCTCCACGAAGCCGTTCCTGGTGGCACTGGCAGCCGGAACACCTTCGCCGTTCGGCCCGTCGGTCTCCGGAACGTCCCCGGCCGTAACAGGCGGGGCGGCTGAAAAACCGGAAGGAACGGTGGCCCCCGTGCAGATCGACGCCGAACGGATCGGCGACCGCCTGATCGCGGTCCCCGTCCCGCAGGGGCTTTATGAAAAGCTCCGGACAGCCGAAGGGGCCCTGCTGTGGCAGGCTTCGGACCTTTACGGCGTCACTGGCGACGGACGGGCATCGGCAACCGACCGGGACCCTGCCTCCCGGCTTGAACGCTTTGATCTGGAGAAGAAGGACGTCTCCGTCCTGGTACCGGCGCTGGACGATTTCGAAGTCAGCGGCGACGGCACCAAGGTAGTGCTGCGCCACGAGGGCAGCGTCCGAACGGTGCCCGCTGCCGCCCGCGTGGAAGAGGACTCCGCCGACAACGTCCGCGTTGACCTTGACCGCATCCGGGTCCGGATCGACCCCGTGAAGATGTGGGGCCAGGCCTTCGATGAAGCGTGGCGCCTGCAGCGGGACTTCTTCTGGGCTCCGGACATGGGCGGGCTGGACTGGGAAGGCGTCCACGCCCGGTACCGCCCGCTGGTGCAGAACCTCGGCAGCCACGACGACCTTGTGGACCTGCTGTGGGAAATGCACGGCGAACTGGGTACCTCCCATGCCTACGTGACGCCCGCTCCGGTCACCGAACAAGGATCCGGTGGCCAGGGTTTCCTCGGCGCCGATCTGCGTCCCGGGGCCGGCGGGTGGGAAGTGGTCCGGATTCTCGGGGCAGAGTCCTCCGATCCGCAGGCCACGTCGCCGCTGACCGCCCCCGGCGCCGATGTCCACCCCGGCGACGTCATCGCAGCCGTGGACGGACAGCCGGTTCCCGCCGGGGAAGGACCCGCAGTCCTGCTCGCCGGTGCCGCCGGCCGGACCGTGGAACTGACGGTCGTCACCACGGGCGACGACGGCGCGCCGTCCCAGCGCCGGATCGCCGTCGTCCCGCTGCGCAGCGAGGAACGCCTGCGTTACCAGAACTGGGTCAGCGCCAACCGCCGCATCGTCCGCGAAGCTTCCAACGGCGAGTTCGGCTATCTGCACATTCCGGACATGGTGGCCAACGGCTGGTCGCAGCTGCACCGGGACCTGGACCAGGAGGCGTCCATGGGCGCACTGCTGGTGGACGTCCGGCGGAACCGCGGCGGGCACACCTCCCAGCTGGTTGCCGAGCTGCTTGGCCGGAAGGTCACGGCCTGGAGCAGCCCCCGGGCGGGCACTCCCACACCGTACCCGTCGCATGCTCCGCGGGGACCGGTGGTGATCCTCACTGACGAATTTGCCGGTTCCGACGGCGACATCGTCACCCAGGTCTCCAAGCTGCGGGGCATCGGCCCCGTGGTCGGCACGCGCACCTGGGGCGGCGTCGTCGGAATCGACGGACGCTTTAACCTGGTGGACGGAACCGCGGTGAACCAGCCGCGGTACGCGTTCTGGTTTACGGGCGGCGTGGGCTGGGACGTGGAAAACCGCGGCGTTGAGCCTGACATTGAGGTGGCTTTCCCGCCGCACGCCTACGTTGCCGGAGACGACCCGCAGCTGGAACACGGTGTGGGCATCCTGCGCGAAATGCTGTCAGAGCTGCCTACGGACGAACCGCCGGCGCTTGCCGGGTACCGCAGCCTCCAGCCGGCTCCGCTGCCGCCGCGGCCGCAGGGCCTGGCGGGGGAGGGCCGGCAGGAGGACGGTGACCTGCCCATTCCGGCCCCGGTATCGGCCGGCACGGGCAGCACCGATGGAACCAGGGACAGCCGGCATTGATGTCCGCACCAAAGGCCCGGCTCCGGCGGGGCCGGGTCCTTGGCGTACAGCCGGTACATTCGAACGTGGTGCTGTTCCCAGCCGCTCAGCGGACCGGCGGCCTGCCGGCATTGAAGACGGGTGGCCCCGGGAGTACCTTCGGAAACAAGGGCGCCAGCTCGAATTCCCTACAGAGCCACCCGGTCGTAGTCTGCGTTTCCTCCGGCCGGCCGCCGCATGTGGTCCTTGCCGGCTTTGCCGCCGCCGAGTCCCATGACGGGTTAATGCACACCTCCCCGATGGACCCCGACTTCGACGACGGGCGCGTGGTCTTCTTCGACTCCCGCCCGGGCATTGATGCTGCCGGGATTCGCGTCCGTGACACCGGGGCTCGCCCGGGCCGGCCCCGGGCCGGACGATGAGCGCCGGTCTCCGCCCACCGCACCTGCGCTGGGCACCCATCAGTCTCGTGTTCCTCGGCGGCGCAGCCGGTGCCGCCAGCAGCGAAGGTCTTACACTGCTCATCCCGAACCTCGGCGAGGTGCCGGTGGCGATTCCGATCATCAACGTGGTCGGCGCCTTTCTCCTCGGCTACCTCTATGAGGCCGTCACCCGCCTCGGCAGCGCCCCGACCGGCAAGAATCTCAAACTGCTGCTCGGGACCGGCTTCTGCGGCGGCTTCACGACCTACAGCTCGCTGGCCACCGACACCGCCGTGCTCTTTCGTGACGGGCTGCCCTGGGCCGCGCTGATCTACGCCTTTGGCACGGTGCTTGTTGGTGCCTGCGCCACCTGGGCCGGCATCGCCGTGGCGAGCGCCATCAATGGTCCCGGCCGGCGGAACGACGGCGGGAAGGAGGCTGCTGCATGACTCCCGGGATTTTCCTGCTGCTGGCGCTGGCCGGCGGATTCGGTGCCGCGGTGCGGTTCATCGTGGACGGGCTGATCCGAGCCCACCTTAAGACGACGTTCCAGTGGGCAACGACGATCATCAACGTGTCCGGCTCCCTCGTGCTCGGCCTGCTCACCGGCGTCGTGTTCGTGCACCTGGTGCCGACCGACCTCAGCTATATCATCGGTACCGGCTTCCTCGGCGGCTACACCACCTTCAGTACGGCGAGCTACGAGACGGTTCAGCTGATCAAACAGGGCCGCCACGGCGCGTCGTTTATCAGCGGTGTGGTTATGCTCGTGCTCTCGGTGGCGGCGGCCGCCGTCGGCCTCTGGGTGGGCGCAGCGCTCTAAATGTCCCGCTCACGTGCGTCTGGCTGCCGGAATGTACTGGGCGATCACCAGGAACACCCAAGTGGTGAGGATATACGGCCAGGTGTAGGTGGGAGCTGAAAAATCGTGCATGATCACCGTCATCACCGCCGTCACCACGGTTCCAACCACAGCCAGAACCCACGAGAGCGTGCTGCTGCGGAGGAAGACCACGGCGAGGGCAATCGCGGTGAGTACACCGGAATAGCCGGCCAGGCCGTTCGCCGTCTCGGTGAGGCTCTCGCCCATCGCCAATGCGCATAGGCTCCCCACCACGCTGCCCAGCAGCCCCGCCAGCCCTACTTTCCAGCTCGCCACGAACAACCCGAGCAGGATAAGGGCACCGGACCAGACGTTGTTGATCAGCACCACCTCTGACACATTCGTCAGCAGGGAGCGTGCAAAAGCCAGCGGTTCGGAATCAATGGTGGCTGACGGCGCCGCAAAAGCCTTCCAGACCCGACGTCACCGATGACGAATCAGCCTTGAGGAGACGCCCGGCCACCGTGTTTCCCGCACAGCCGATCAGCACGAGCAGGGCCAGGCGCCAGCCGGCCACAACGAAGGCGGCCAGAATCAGCAGCGCTGTGTAGATATTGCTCTGGAAGAAGATCTGCGACAGACCCTGCCCCCAGCCTTTCAACCAGCCCGCACCCGAGATGGATGGGGTCGGCGAGGCCGCGCCGGCGCTGCTCATGCTTGCTCCGTTCGCGGGGCATCGTCAGGCGGAGCGCCCTTTTCAGGCCCCTGCCTCAACTCCGGCCCGCTGTGCGCGGTTGCGCCGCCAGATGTGCCCGCCCCGCCGCTTGCCAGCGCCCATCGTTCCTCCACGTGGCCCAACCGCCAGTAGGCGGTAGAGGTCAACCAGACCAGTATCAGCGTGGCCACGACAATGTAGCCCGCGTTCTCAAGGTCGATGGCGGCTACCCACCCGGTGAGCGGGTCCCGCAGCCCGAGCTTCTCATTCAACAGCCCGACCAGTTCAATGCCGCCAATCATGACGGCAATCATGACTGAGAGGCCGGTAACGGTGAGGTTGTAGTACAGCTTGCGAACCGCGTTAACGCTTGCCCAGCCATAGGCTTTCACCATCACGGCCGAATCGAGTGTGTCGAACAGGCTCATGCCTGCGGCAAAAATCAGGGGCAGGCAGAGGATGGCGTACCAGGGAAGCCCCGTAACCGCCCCGGTTCCGGCCAGCACCAGCAGGGCAATCTCGCTGGCGGTGTCGAAGCCGAGCCCAAACAAAAAGCCAACGGCATACATCTTCCCCGGGCGGTCGATCGTCCGAAGCATCGGCCGGATGAGGCGGCTGATGAGGCCTCGGCCCTGCAGATGCCGCTCCAGCTCCAGCTCGTCGAGGTCGCCGTTGCGCGAGGCCCGCCAGACCTTGAGGATTCCGATGAACGCCACGGCATTGATGAGTCCGATGAGCAGCAGGAAGACTCCGGAGACGACCGTGCCGAAGACACCGAGGCCGTTGCGTACCTCGTTGCCGTCGTCGCTCAGCCCTACCGCCCAACTCACTCCGAGCGCCAGCAGCGCTGCCATGAGGAAGACGATGGTGGAGTGCCCCAGGGAGAAGAACAATCCGACCCCGGCGGCCGGCTTGCGCAGGTCCACGAGTTTGCGGGTGGTGTTGTCGATCGCAGCGATGTGGTCGGCATCGAAGGCGTGCCTCACGCCGAGGACGTAGGCCACCACGGCGATGCCAACCCCGAAGACCGAGGAGCCCAGCTGCAGATGCAGCGGTTCGACCAGGAAGAAGAACAGTCCGAAGCCCGCGATGTGCAGCAGCGCGACCGGAATGAAGGCGAGCACCACCTGCGCCCGGTAGGAGCGCCCCGGGCCGACAGCCTTCTCTTGCGTGTTCGCTTGTTCACTCACCGTTAGACCCCTCTCTAGCTCTTCCGAATTGCGGGTGCCCGCTTCCCTGTCAGCAACTCGTGCACCGCCGCTGCGGCGGCCGTGTTTGCGGCCGCCACAGCTACGGTGTCGTTGCCCACCAGGCGCATCCACACGCCTGCATCACCGGATAACGTGCTCACCCCGAAGATCAGGTCACCGCCGCTTTCGCCAAGCGCACGGTGCAGGGTATCAGCGAGCCGGGCCGCCGGAACAAGGGGTGTGAAGACGTACAGCATGGCCAGCACATCGTGGTTGGCAAGCACGCCGAGCCCGGTGACGCCGGAGACCGCTCCGTCGGCTTCCGCTCCCGGGCTGAGCCGAACCCGGTCCAGGGCAACCAAACGGCCGTCGGGCCGCCGCACCTCGAGGTCGGAGGCGTACACATCGTAGGCATGCCGCTCCCCGCGTGCGAGCCTGCCCGCGTACATGGTGTCGCCGAGCAGCAAGGTTGCGGACTCGTCGATCACCACCGATGTCTGCTGGTAATAGCGCGAAGCTGCGAAGGGCACCACTGGCTCGGGCAAGTACTCCACATGGGCGCCTTCTTCGACCGTGATGTTCATCAGCGCGGAGGCGTAGTCATGGTCCATGCGGTAGACCCTGGTCTGGGTCTAAGTGGTCACATGCGCCGAAGTGCCGGGGCCGAAGCTCAAATCTGCAACGGGGACTTCTGGCCCGGGAAAACGGGGACCGGCCCGTCCAGCAGCACAGAGGGCCCCTGTTCCGTTCGGAACAGGGGCCCTCTGTGCTGCTGGGAGCGGGCTGCTAGGACTCCAGCGTGGCGTCCATGGTGATCTCGATGCCGGTCAGTGCCTGCGAGACCGGGCAGCCGGTCTTCGCCGACTCGGCAATGTCGTCAAACTGCTCCGCCGTCAGGCCGGGAACGACGGCGGTGACCTTGAGGTGGCTGCCGGTGATGCCCGTGCCCGGAACGAAGGTCACGTCAGCGGATGTGGAGATCCGCTCTGCCGTCTTGCCTGCCTCGGCAAGCGCGTTGCTGAAAGCCATGGAGAAGCAGGCCGAGTGGGCCGCGGCAATAAGTTCCTCAGGGCTGGTCTTCCCGTTGGCCTCCTCGGCGCGGGCCTTCCACGTAACGTCGTAGGTTCCAAGGCCGGAGGAGTCGAGGGTGACGTCTCCCTTGCCGTTGAAGAGGTCGCCGTTCCAGACGGTGTGGGCTGAACGGACTGTAGCCATGGGGGTCTCCTTAAAACAGTGATGGGACGGGGCCGGCAACAAGCCGGCGCACCATCCCATCCTATTTCCGCTGTTGTGCGGACTACCACATAGTGGCTACGGCAATGTTGATGACCGCGAGGATACCCACACCGTTCGCCAGTGCCGGGGAGACCTTTTCGTCCTTCTTGTAGCGGCGCTGTCCGATGAAGGCCAGCACGGCAATCACCAGGGTGATCAGCAGCTTGATGCCGACCTTCATGTGGTTGACGTCGCCGTCGCCCATTTCATTGACGGCCACCAGCGCCAGGCCGGTGACCAGCTGCAGCAGGGCACCGTGGAACTGGCCGGGCAGTACCGTCGGATTCTTGATTCGGGCAATCCAGAGGCCGACGATGATGGCTGCACCCAGGATGTGCAGGAAAACGAGGAAGTTGTGAAGGAAGTCCATACTCCGAGTTTATCGACTCGCAGTCAGTAACCCGCCGGAAACCGGGGGTTGTGCGGTAACTTTTCTACAACTTGTAGAGAAACTTCCGCCGGGCTGCCGCCGGTTAAAGTCGCAGGGCGCCCTCCCGGTAACGGGAGAGCGCCCTGCCTAAGCGGAACCGGAACTAGAGCCCCAGATCTGCCTCGAAGTTGCCTTCTTCCAGACGTGCCTTCAGCGTCTGCAGGAAGCGGCCTGCATCGGCGCCGTCCACCAGGCGGTGGTCGTACGTCAGGGAGAGGTACATCATCGAACGGATGGCAATGTTGTCATTGCCCTCGGCGTCGGTGACCACCATGGGACGCTTGACGATCGCGCCCGTGCCCAGGATGCCGACCTGCGGCTGGTTGATGATCGGGGTGTCGAAGAGGGCTCCGACGCTGCCGATGTTCGTGATGGTGAACGTGCCGCCGGAGAGCTCGTCGGGGCCGATCTTGTTGTTGCGGGTGCGGCTGCCTACGTCGGCGATCTTCTTGGCCAGGCCGGTGATGTTCAGGTCACCGGCGTCGTTGATGACCGGAACCAGCAGGCCCTTTTCGGTGTCCACGGCAATCGCGAGGTGCTCGGCGTCGTGGTACGTGATTTCCTGCGTCTCGTTGTTGTACGAGGCGTTGAGGACCGGGTGCTGCTTCAGGCCCTCGACCACTGCCTTGGCAATGAACGGCAGGAAGGTGAGCTTCGCGCCGTTCTGCTGCTGGAAGTTGTTCTTGGCCTTCTGGCGGAGCGCGGCAATGCGGGTCATGTCGACCTCGTGCACCTGCGTCAGCTGTGCCGACTCCTCCAGGGATTCACGCATGCGGCGTGCAATCGTCTGGCGGATGCGGGGGGCCTTCACCGTGGTGCCGCGGAGCTTGGCGCTGGCTTCGCTGATCTGCGCCGGTGCTGCCTTTTCAGGGGCGGCGGGGGCGGCAGGAGCGGAAGCAGCCGGCTGGGAGGACGCAGCCTTCTTGGCCTCTGCGGCCTCGAGGACGTCCTGCTTGCGGATGCGGCCGGCGACGCCGGAGCCCTTGATGCCGGCGAGGTCGACACCGTGCTGGTTGGCGAGCTTGCGCACCAGCGGCGTTACGTAGGTGCCGCCGTCGTTGGAAGCGCTGGGCGCTTCCTGCTTCGGAGCTTCCTGCTGAGGAGCCTCGGCCTTGGGGGCTTCCTGCTTGGGAGCCTCGGCCTTGGGGGCTTCCTTCTTCTCCGGCTCAACGGCCGGCGCTTCGCGCTCGTCCTTGGAGGCGGCCGCTACGGGCTCGGCTCCCTTGGGCTCGGCCTTGGCGGGGGCAGCCGCACCGGAACCGATGACGGCCAGGACGGAACCGACCTCAGCCGTGTCGTCTTCGTTGACCCGGATTTCCAGCAGCTTGCCGGCTACCGGGGAGGGGATCTCGGTGTCGACCTTGTCGGTGGAAACCTCGAGCAGCGGCTCGTCCATTTCGACGTCGTCGCCCACGGCCTTGAGCCAGCGGGTGACGGTGCCTTCGGTGACGGACTCGCCGAGGGCGGGGAGGGTGACCTCGGTGCCCTCGCCGGAGCCGGAATCGGAGGCGGGAGCTTCTTCAGCGGCCGGAGCCTCTTCAGCCGCGGGAGCGGGAGCTTCTTCGGCAGCTTCCTGTGCCGGAGCTTCCTGGTTGGCGGCGCTGCCGCCGTCGTCCTTCTGCTCGCCGGAACCGGAGCCGTCACCGATGCGTACGAGCGCAGCGCCGACCTCGGCGGTTTCGTCTTCGGCTACGAGGATTTCCTCGATCACGCCGGCAACGGGGGAGGGGATTTCCGTATCGACCTTGTCGGTGGATACCTCGAGCAGCGGCTCGTCGACCTCGACGCGGTCGCCCACGTTCTTCAGCCAGCGGGTGACGGTGCCTTCGGTGACGGACTCGCCGAGGGCTGGTAAGTTCACGGTTTCAGACATATTGTCCCCGTTTCTCCTTGATAGATCTTTTTTGTGACCAGCCGTGCCGCTGGTGCTGGTGATGATTTCCCCGGGCCGCAGCCGCAAGGCGGGATGCGGCCCGGGGGAGTGAATCTCAGGTGCTAACCGTGAAGGGGCTTGCCGGCAAGTGCCATAGCGGCTTCGCCGATCGCCTCGTTCTGCGTCGGGTGGCCGTGGATCAGGCTGGCAATATCCTCAGGGTACGCCTCCCAGTTGACGATCAGCTGGGCTTCACCGATCTGCTCGCCGATACGGCCGCCGATCATGTGCACACCCACGATGGGGCCGTCCTTCTCGCGGACCATCTTGATGAGGCCGGAGGAACCGAGGATGGAGGTCTTGCCGTTGCCGGCCAGGTTGTACTCCTGGACCTGGACGTTCTCGGCGCCCAGCTTGTCCTTGGCCTTGGCTTCGGTCAGGCCGACGGAGGCGATTTCCGGCTCGCAGTAGGTGACCTTGGGGATGTTGACGTCGTCAACCACAACGGGCTTCAGGCCGGCGATTTCTTCGGCAACGAAGATGCCCTGCTGGAAGCCGCGGTGGGCCAGCTGCAGGCCGGGAACAATGTCGCCCACGGCGTAGATGTTGCCGACGCCGGTGTGCAGGCGGTCGTTGGTGATGACGAAGCCGCGGTCCATGGTCAGGCCGGCTTCTTCGTAGCCCAGGTTGGCGGTGACGGGGCCGCGGCCCACGGCGACGAGCAGCAGGTCGGCTTCGAAGGTCTTGCCGTCGGCCAGCGTGACGACGACGCCGTCGTCGTTCTGCTGGACGTTGTCGAAGAAGATGCCGGTGCTGAACTTGATGCCGCGCTTCTTGTACGCGCGTTCCAGCTGCTTGATGATGGCTGCGTCTTCGTTGGGGACCAGGGAGGGCAGGCCCTCGACAATGGTGACGTCCACGCCGAAGGAGTTCCAGACCGAGGCGAACTCGACCCCGATGACGCCGCCGCCGAGGATGACCGCGCTCTTGGGCACGGTGTCCATCTTCAGGGCCTGGTCGGAGGTGATGACCTTGCCGCCGATTTCCAGGCCCGGCAGTGAACGGGAGTAGGAGCCGGTGGCCAGGATGATGTTCTTGCCGGTGTAGGTCTCGCCGTTGACCTCGATGGTCTTCTCGCTGGTGAGCTTGCCTTCGCCCTCGATGACGGTGATGCCCTTGGACTTGATCAGGCCCTGCAGGCCGCGGAACTTGCCCGCAATGATGTTGTCCTTGTATGCGTTCACGGCGGTCATGTCGATGGAGTCGAAGGTGGCGTTGATGCCGTACTTCGAGGCCGTCTTGGCATTCTCTGCGATTTCCGCGGAGTGCAGGAGCGCCTTGGTGGGGATGCAGCCGTTGTGCAGGCAGGTCCCGCCCAGCTTCCCCTTCTCAATCAGACCTACGGAGAATCCCAGCTCCACGGAGCGCAGTGCCGCGGCGTAGCCGCCGCTGCCTCCGCCGAGGATCAGGATGTCGAACTCTTGCGCAGCTGCCTTATCGGCCACTTGGACGCTCCCTCGCGTTTTCGTTGGACGCGCCCATGCGCGCCGGTGAGTTATTGGGCGTTTGTGATCAGTCCTCACCCTATCGCCCCCCACCACCGGCATCCACTTGAACACAGGCGGTAGGGGGCGAAGTGTAATGAGAAACACCTGCCACAAGCGTCAGTTCCGTTTCACGGAACCGTTTTGGATGCTATGAGGCGCGCGCCACGACGTCTTCGGCGTAGGCCACCAGCGTACGGACGGCGACGCCGGTGCCTTCCTTGGGCGTGTAGCCGTAGGGGGCGCCGTCGTTGAAGGCCGGCCCGGCAATGTCCAGGTGTGCCCACGGGATCTTGGTGCCGTTGACTTCACCGACGAATTCCTGCAGGAAGGTGGCAGCGGTCATCATGCCGCCGAAACGCTCGCCGTGGTTCGCAATGTCGGCCACCTGGGAATCCAGGCTGGCCCGCAGCTCCTCGGGAATCGGCATCGGCCAGAACAGCTCGCCGGAACGGTCTGCTGCCGCCTTCACGGCATCCCGGACGCCTTCTTCACCCATGACCGCGGACACACGGTTGCCGAGGGCAATCATCTGGGCGCCGGTCAGGGTGGCGACGTCGATGATGACGTCCGGGGCTTCCTCGCTGGCGGCGACCAGGCCGTCAGCCATGACCAGCCGGCCTTCGGCGTCGGTGTTCAGGACCTCAACCGTGCGGCCGCCGTAGGTGGTCATCACGTCGGAGGGGCGCTGGGCGGTGCCGGACGGCATGTTCTCGGCAATGCACAGCCAGGACGTCACCTTGACGGGCAGGCCCAGTTCCGCGATGGCGAGCAGGGCGTTCAGGACGACGGCGGCGCCGCCCATGTCCGATTTCATGGCCTGCATGCCGGCAGCGGGCTTCAGGGACAATCCGCCGGAATCAAAGGTGATGCCCTTGCCGACGAGGGCGAGCGTGGCCTTGGGACGCGCCGGCGTGTATTCAAGCTTGACCAGGCGCGGGGGGCGGGCCGAGCCCTTGCCCACGCCGAGGATGCCGCCGAATCCTTCGCGTTCGAGCTTCTTCTCATCCATGACGGTGACCTTCACGGGCAGCGCCTTGGCCAGGTCCTTGGCGGCGGCTGCGAAGGTCTCCGGGTAAAGATGGCTCGGCGGCTGGTTGACCAGGGTGCGGGTCGCATTGACGGCCCGGCCGAGAATGCGGGCGCGCTCGAGGGCGGGCTTCAGGGCCTTCTCGTCGGCGGCTGCAGTAATAACGGTGATCTCGGCGACCGGAGCGGGAACCTTGCCGGCGGTCGCGGCGCTGCGGTGTTCGGTGAAGCTGTAGGCGCCGAGCAGGGCACCTTCGGCGACGGCGGCGGCGTCGGCCACGGTGCCGGCCGGCAGCGCCAGGGCGACCGATGCGGTGCCGGCGATCTGGCGGACGGCCGATCCGGCGGCGCGGCGCAGGGCTTCCTCGGTCAGGGCGACCCCGGCCGAAACCTTGCCCAGGCCGGTAAGGACCAGCATGTCGGCGTCGGCCTCGGGCAGGCCCGGCAGGCGGTGGACTTCATCGGCGGCACCGGTGACGCCGAGGAGCGGCAGCGAAGCAGCCAGGGCAGCAGAGGCCTTGGGCGAAAGCGGGCTTTCGACGAGGACGGGACCGTCGGGGGTCTGGCCGACGCCGATCACGAGGGCGCTGGCGGCAACCTTCCGCCCGTCCCTGGATACTGCCGACAGGCTGGGTTCACTGGCTTTGTTCACGAAGCTGCTTCCTCACGTTTCTGTGTTGCTTTGCGCTTATTCCACCGATCGTAGTCTGAAGAACGCCCGCACGCCGCAACGTTGCGCCCGGTCCTGCATCCGCTGGGCCCCTTCGCGCCCGGCCCCGGAATGAAACACACGTGTCCGGGCGTTTACCCTTGAAGAAGGGCACAGCAGCGGTCAGCAGCAGCCGAACACCGGCGGACACCGTCCTGTGCCGAGAGCGCACGTGAGTTCCCGGAAGGGGTAAGACATGCTTGATCCGTTGACCCTGTTTAATCTGAATCCTGAGGTCGCGGAATCCGGGGACCTGTCCGGCCTGAAGCTCCTTGCCGGTTTTACCGGCTTTGCCGAAGCCGGCCACGTGGTCAGCCAGATCCGGGATGAGCTCTTCGATGCCCTCGACCATGACCTGGTGGCCACGTTCGACGCGGACCAGCTGATTGACTACCGCACCCGCCGGCCGCAGATTTCCTTTATCGAGGACCACCTCAGCGACTACGAGCCGCCGCGGCTCGAACTGCACCGGATGTACGACGGGTTGGGGGAGCCGTTCCTGTTCCTGACGGGCTTTGAACCGGACCTGCAGTGGGAGCGTTTCACGGCGGCCGTGCTGCACCTGGTGAAGGCCTTCGAGGTTTCCCTGGTCTGCTGGGTCCACTCGATCCCCATGCCTGTCCCGCACACCCGGCCCATCGGCGTGACGACGCACGGCAACCGGCCCGACCTGGTGGAGGGGATCAGTTCCTGGACCCCGATCGCCCAGGTCCAGGCCGCGGTTGGTCACGTTCTGGAGGTGCGGCTCGTGGAGGCCGGGGTCGACGTCGTCGGTCACGTGGTGCACGTGCCGCACTACCTGGCCGAGGCTGAGTTCCCGCCCGCCGCCGTCGCCGGACTCGAGTACCTCGGTGCCGCCGCGTCACTGGTGCTGCCGACCGACCGGCTGCGTGAAGCGGGCCGCGACGTGGAACGCCAGATCACCGAACAGGTCGACGCTTCGGCGGAGGTCAAGGGCGTCGTGTCCACGCTGGAGAAGCGTTACGACCAATACACCGAAAGCACAGTCCGGCGTTCCCTCCTGGTCAAGGGCAACGACGAACTCGCGGATGCCGAGGAAATCGGCGCCGCGGTGGAGGCCTACCTGGCCAGCCCGCAGGCCGAAGAGGAATCCGAGGCACTGTGGCCGGAAACCCAGCAGGCAGCCGGGCCCGACAGCAGCGAACCGAGCGAAAACGCGGATCAGGAGATTGCACCACATGCCACCGAGGGCACGGCTGAGGGCCACGGCAGCGACGACGGGAACGAACGGCCCGGGACGGCCTAAAGCCCCGGGCCGCCGCCCCTGTCCGGGGCAGGTCTCCCGATGAACGGAACCCGTGCCTGGATCGTCTGGGGTGTCGGCGTTTTCGCCTATCTGGTCGCGGTCACGCAGCGCACCTCGTTTGGCGTGGCAGGTATCGAAGCCACCGAGCGCTTCTCCGCCACCGCATCGGTCCTGTCCATCTTCACCGTGGTTCAGCTTCTGGTGTACGCCGGACTGCAGATACCCGTGGGCGTGCTGGTGGACCGTTTCGGCCCCCGGCTGCTGATCGCGGGGGGAGCGGCACTGATGTTCGCGGGGCAGTTCCAGCTGGCCACCGCCGAATCCGTCGGCGCCGGCATCCTGGGACGCTCGCTGGTGGGTGCCGGGGATGCGCTGACCTTCATCTCGGTGCTTCGGCTGCTTCCGGCCTGGTTCTCCGGCCGGAAGATTCCCGTCCTGACCCAGTACACCGGCATCGTCGGCCAGCTGGGGCAAATTGTCAGCGCGATTCCGTTCGCCTTCGTGCTGCACCGGTTCGGCTGGAGCCCGGCCTTTCTTTCGGCTGCGTCCCTGTCACTGCTGTCGCTCGTCCTGGTCCTCGCCTGCGTGCGGAACCGGCCCCACGGCGGCGAGGCGCCGGTGCCGCTTCCGCTGAGGCAGACCGGCACCTCCCTGGCGGAGGCCTTCGCGCAGCCCGGAACCCGGCTGGGGATGTGGACCCACTACACCGTCCAGTTCCCCGGCACGGTGTTCGTGATGATGTGGGGGTTCCCCTATCTCGTCAGCGCGGAAGGCGTGTCCTCGGCCGTCGCCTCCGGGCTGATGACCTATTTCGTTGTGGTCGGCATCATCTGCGGTCCCTGGATGGGCTCGTGGGTGGGCCGGCATCCACTGCGCCGGTCCACCATGGTGCTGCTGATCGCCGCAGCTATGGCCGCGGGGTGGGCGGCCGTGATGCTCTACCCCGGACCGGCTCCGCTGTGGCTGCTGGTCCTTCTGGTGACGCTGCTCGCCGTCGGCGGTCCGGGATCCATGATCGGCTTCGACTTCGCCCGGACGTACAACCCCAGCTCCCGGCTGGGCACCGCCACCGGAATCGTGAACATCGGCGGCTTTATTGCCTCACTGGTCAGCATGTACCTGATCGGCGTGGTGCTGGACATGCTGAACAACAGCGGTTTCTCCGGCGGCAACCTCTACGCCCTGGGCTCGTTCCGGATTGCCCTGTCGGTGCAGTTCGCCGTCATGGCGGTGGGCGTCGTGGGTATCCTGCGCACCCGCGGGCAGATCCGCGCACGCCTGGCCGACGAAGGAACTCCGCTGCCGCCGCTCCGTGCAGCCCTGGCCCGTGAGCGGCAGCGGCGCCGGGAGGAACGACGCGGGCCGGGAACCCCCTAGCACTCCGCCGCCGGTGCCGTCGTCACCCCCGGCGCCGGAACTCTTGACCCTCCGCGGCACCGCCGCCACAATTGTCGGCATGACCAGGGCGCAGATGCCCACCGGCACAGTGGTAAGCGTGAACGGACTCGCCAAATCCTTTCGGAAGGTCGCGGCCCTCGAAGACGTAACGTTTTCCATTGAGGCCGGTGAAGCCTTCGGAATCCTCGGTCCCAACGGGGCCGGCAAGACAACCACAGTGGAGTGCGTTGCCGGTACGCTGCGGCCCGACGCCGGCCGGGTCACGGTCCTGGGGGTGGATCCCGCGGAGGACCGCGAAACGGTGCGCGGGCGCGTGGGCTATCAGCTTCAGGCCGCCGCACTGCCTCCGGCACTCCGGGTGGAGGAGGCCCTGCGCCTCTTTGCCGCCTTTTATCCCGAGCCTGCGGACGTGCCGGACCTGCTGCGGACCGTCGGGCTCGATCAACACCGAAAACGCCCCTTCGGCAAGCTCTCCGGGGGCCAGAAGCAGCGGCTTTCCATTGCCCTCGCGCTCGTAGGCAACCCCGACGTCGTCGTTTTCGATGAGCTGACCACGGGGCTGGACCCCCAGGGCCGGCGTGACGTCCGGCAGCTGATCCAGCAGGTGAAGGATGACGGCATCACGGTAGTGCTCGTCACCCACTACCTGGACGACGTCGAGCGACTGTGCGACCGCCTGGCAATTATCGACGCCGGCCGGACGCGCTTCGTGGGCACCACGGCGGAACTGCTGGCCGTCTCCGGCACGGGTACCGGTGGGCCCGGCGGCCTCGAGGACGCCTATCTGGCCTTCATTGAGCAGACGACAGCCGATTGAAGGGAAGCATGCGGGCGCTGGGAGCCTTGACTCGCACTGAAGCAGCACTGTACCTGCGTAACCCGCTGAGCGTTTTCATGGCACTGGTGCTGCCCTCGGCGATCCTGCTGCTGCAGGGTTTCGTTATTCCGGGCACCAGGGCCCCGCTGGGCGGCACCGATCCCGTCTACGCAGCCCTGCGCCCCATCGATCTTCTCGTGCCGCTGTCCATTGCGGTGGCTTTGGCCAGCGTGGCGGTCACCAACTATCCGTCCGCCATCAGCGGCTACCGGGAAAGCGGGGTCCTGCGCCGCCTAGGCGTGACGCCAGTGGGGGCGCACCGCATCCTTTTTGCCCAGTGGATCGTCAGCGCCGTGTCGCTCGCCGTGGCGGTGACGGTCACCGTCCTGTTGGCTCGAGTCGCCTTTTCCAGCCGGATGCCCGGCAGCGGGACACTGGTGGTCCTTGTGCTCCTCTTCGGTGCTGCCGCCATGATGGCCGTGGGATCGCTCATCGCCGCCCTCGCCGGGACCGCCCAGAACGCCTACGCCATCGGGTTCCTGGTTTTCATGGTGTGCATGTTCAGCGCCGGACTGTGGACGCCGGGACCATTAATGCCCGAGGGGGTCCGGCAGGTCGCCGCCTTCACTCCGCTCGGTGCCATGACCCAGGCACTCACCGCCGCCTGGTATGGAGGGGCAGTCACAGTTGCTCCCTTTGCCGTCATGCTCGGCTGGACGGTAAGTTGCGCCGTGGTGGCCGCGAGGGTTTTCCGCTGGAAATGACTCCGGCGGACTGCCGGGGATCACTCGTCCTCCACCACCCGCGGACGCGGCGGTCCAGGCTGCGGCGGATGCACAGGTATCGGTCCGGATCTGCGGCGAAGACAGGTGCCCGCGGACCCTTGTGGCATGAGCACAGAACCGGCCGACGGCACCCCGCGCAATCCCTACCGCGTCAGCGCTCCGGCGGACATCCTCAGCCTGATTCCCCATACCCTGGGCTTTGAGCCCCACGAGTCCCTGGTGCTGATGGCGCTGTGTGGAGGCCGGCTGGGAGCGACGCTTCGCCTTGACCTTCCCCACTGGCCGGCGGCCAAAGCGGGAACCGCCGCGTATGCAGCCACCGCCCGTCAGTTCCTGACCTCTGATGCCGAGGCCGACGGTGTCCTCCTGGCGATGTACACGGAGGCCCCCTGGGAAAATCCGGCACAGCCGCCGTACCGGCAGCTGGTCCGGAAGCTGGAGAAGGAACTGGCCGCGGCAGGCATCCCGCTGCAGGACGGCTGGCTGGTCGGCGCCCGGACCTGGCGGGACTATTTCTGCATCCGGCCGGACTGCTGCCCCTGGCCGGGGGCTCCGCGGTCGCAGATAGCGGACAGCATGCTCAACACGGAGCTGGTGTATCGGGGGAGTGCGTTCGCCGCGACACTCGAGCGGGCGGTGAGGGACTCCTTCCCGGAGCAATGGCCGAACCGGCGGGAGGTTGGCAGCGAACAGGAACGCTTTGCCGGCGTGCTGGCCGGGCGCTGGTGTGAGCGGGACCAGTTCCGGCGCTCAATCCGGCTGTGGACCGAGTGCTTCTCCGGAGGAGGGGATCGGCTGCGCCGCGATGCCGAATGCGCCGGATTCCTCCTGGCCAGCCTCGGCGACCGGGGAATCCGGGATGCCCTGCTGATCCTGGCCGCTGTGGGCGAAGCGGCAGCGGTGGACGGCGCCGAAGCCAACGGCATGGTCCGCCCGCAGCTGCACCCCCTGGTCCTGCCCGGGGCTGCCGGCCCGCCCGCCGGGGAGCCCTCGGTGGTCCCGCTGCTGCCGCGGGCCCGGCGGCGATCTTCCGCCGCGGCGGATTTCCGCAGCATCCTGGTGGGCCGGGGTGCCTGCGCCCCGGACTGGACCCTGCTGGACCGGGCGCACGCCGTGTTCACCGACCTCGTCCCGGTGGCCGGCGGTGATTCCAAGGCCGCCCTGCTTTCACTGCTGGCCTGGATCGAGTGGGCCAGGGGCCGGGGGTCCCGGGCGCAGATCTACCTGCAGCACGCAGCCGAGGCCAGTCCCGGCTACCGCCTGGCGCTTCTGCTTCGGGAGCTGCTCGGCACCGGAATCCTTCCGGACTGGTCCCGCTCGCGCGGCGGCTCCTGGCCGGGCATTCCGGACGACTGACCCGCGGAGACCGTCCGCCTTACGGCCTGCGCCGTGCTGTGGAGAAACGGAAAACGTGCGACAATGGGAACCGAGACCCGGTCGGGTTCGTGTATCAAGTGTCCTTTGAACTGCCGGTCCCTGTGACCAGCGGAACAAAACACCGGCACGGTGTGTTCTATCAGGACATGCCAAGCCGAACACTTGGAAATAAGCACGGACTTGACAGGGTCATAGTGGTGTTGCCCCCAATGGCGGTGCCACAACCCGCCGTATGAAAGGTTTTCTGTGTCGCCGAGAAAGACAACTGCAGTCGAAGAGACTGACACTGCAAATAAGCGCACTGCCGCAACTGAGGCCCCGTCCGCGGCGGCCCCCAAGGAGGCTGCTTCCGGCGAAAAGACCGCTGCCAAGACGGCCCGCAAGCCCGCTGCCGCCCGTAAGGCTCCGGCGAAGGCCGGCACCACTGCAGCCGGTCGAAAGACCGCTGCGAAGACCGCCAAGGCTGCCAAGGCCGAGGCTGACGAAGAAGTCGAGAGCTCTGATGTTGAGCCCGACGCCGACGCCGTTGAAGGCGGAGACACTGCAGCCGCACCCACGGGTTCCGGTTTCGTGTACTCGGATGCCGACGACGATGATGCACCTGCGCAGCAGGTTGTTTCCGCCGGTGCAACCGCGGACCCGGTCAAGGACTACCTGAAGCAGATCGGCAAGGTTGCCCTGCTGAACGCCGAGCAGGAAGTCGACCTCGCGCTGCGGATCGAAGCCGGTCTGTACGCCGAAGAAAAGATGGCAGCGGATCCGGATATGGATCCCAAGCTCAAGCGCGAGCTGCAGTGGGTTTCCCATGACGGCAAGCGTGCGAAGAACCACCTGCTCGAGGCCAACCTGCGCCTCGTGGTGTCGCTGGCCAAGCGCTACACCGGCCGCGGCATGCTGTTCCTGGACCTGATCCAGGAAGGCAACCTGGGCCTGATCCGCGCCGTGGAGAAGTTCGACTACACCAAGGGCTTCAAGTTCTCCACGTACGCCACGTGGTGGATCCGCCAGGCCATTACCCGTGCCATGGCAGACCAGGCCCGCACCATCCGCATCCCGGTGCACATGGTCGAAGTCATCAACAAGCTGGCCCGCGTGCAGCGGCAGATGCTCCAGGACCTGGGCCGCGAGCCCGCCCCCGAAGAGCTGGCACTGGAACTGGACATGACCCCCGAAAAGGTGGTGGAGGTACAGAAGTACGGCCGCGAGCCGATCTCCCTGCATACCCCGCTGGGTGAAGACGGCGACTCCGAATTCGGCGACCTCATCGAGGACTCCGAAGCCGTGGTTCCCGCGGATGCCGTCAGCTTCACGCTGCTGCAGGAACAGCTGCACTCCGTACTGGACACGTTGTCCGAGCGCGAAGCCGGTGTTGTGGCCATGCGCTTCGGCCTCACTGACGGCCAGCCGAAGACGCTGGACGAAATCGGCAAGGTCTATGGGGTCACCCGTGAGCGGATCCGCCAGATCGAATCCAAGACCATGTCCAAGCTGCGCCACCCGTCCCGGTCCCAGGTCCTGCGGGACTACCTGGACTAGGCATCTGCCGGCAGGTCGAACGAACAGCACCCCGTCCGCTTCCGCGGGCGGGGTGCTGTTGTCTGCGGCAGCGCTGTTGGAGGACGGCACAGCTGGGTGATGCAGTGCAGGGCGGCGACGCCGGCAGACACGGCGGCGCAAAAAAGAAGTCCCCTTCCGACCCGGAAGGGGACTTCTTCAAGCTTGGTACGCTGCGCCGCCGTCGGACTTTACTCCGCGGCGCCGCAGACCGCGCAGGCGACTGCGTGTTTACTCTGCGGAGACGGGTGCCTTCTCGTTCAGGCGTGACGTCTCATCCTGCCATTCCGAAGTGAGCGGACGGAGGTTTGCCTCCACCGCGCGGGCGTGGTGCCCGCAGAAAAGCAGTTCCCCACCGGAGGATTCCAGTACGGCACGTACGTAGGCCTGTGCGCCGCAACGGTCGCAGCGGTCCAGGCTGTTCAGCTCACGGGTTGCTACTGCTGCTGTCATGAGTTGCCTCCTCAAGGGGTGTTGATACTTTATATAACCACCTTTGACACCCACTCCCGCGCAGGAGGGTCCGCCTTTCGCTCTACGCGTAGGAAACCGGCGCGGCTCCTGTGGGCAGTCTCACGCAGCTGAGTCGTTGAGCGGAAGTGTCACCGCCTGGGATTAACCTTGAAGGAGTCCCTGATTGTTCCCGGATATCTCTACCGGCAAAACAGCCGGCACCAAGGAGTTTCAACGCACGTGGCGCCCCCTAGTTCTGATTACACCGCCCGGCACCTGTCCGTCCTGGAAGGACTGGAAGCCGTCCGCAAGCGTCCCGGCATGTACATCGGGTCCACCGACTCCCGCGGCCTGATGCACTGCCTCTGGGAGATCATCGACAACTCGGTCGACGAAGCCCTTGCCGGCTTTGGGCAGAGCATCAAGATCATCCTCCACCCGGACGGCTCCGTGGAGATCCACGATGACGGACGCGGCATCCCCGTGGACATCGAACCGAAAACCGGCCTGTCCGGCGTCGAAGTCGTCTTCACCAAGCTCCACGCCGGCGGAAAGTTCGGCGGCGGGTCCTATGCTGCCTCCGGCGGCCTGCACGGCGTCGGCGCCAGCGTGGTCAATGCCCTGTCCTCCCGCCTCGATGTGCAGGTGGACCGTGCCGGCAAGACCTACCAGATGGCGTTCCGCCGCGGCGAGCCCGGGCATTTTGACGACACGGGTAGGAAGCCCGGCCCCGAGGCCAAATTCTCTCCGTTCCTGGACAGTTCACGGCTGGAAGTAGTGGGCAAGGCCAAGCGCGGCGTCACGGGCACGCGCATCCGCTACTGGGCGGACCGGCAGATTTTCACGCCGGATGCCAAGTTCTCCTACACGGAGCTGCAGGCCCGCGCCCGCCAGACCTCGTTCCTGGTGCCCGGGCTGCGGATCACTCTCCGGGATGAACGGCGCCTGCCCGGCACGCCGGGGGAAAACGGACCGGTGGAGGAAGTCTTCCACCACGACGGCGGCATCGCCGAGTTCGTCGACTACCTGGCCGCCGACGCCGCCGTTACCGACATCTGGCGCCTGCACGGTTCGGGCAAGTTCAAGGAATCCGTACCCGTGCTGGATGACAGCGGGCACAGCCGGATCACCGAAGTCGAGCGCGAGGCGGAGGTGGATATCGCCCTGCGCTGGGGGATCGGCTACGAAACAAACATCCGCTCGTTCGTGAACATCATTGCCACGCCGAAGGGCGGAACGCACCAGGCAGGGTTTGAGCAGGGACTGCTGAAAACCTTCCGCAAGGTCATCGAAGCCAACGCCCGCAAGCTCAAGGCCGGCAATGACAAGATCGAAAAGGACGATGTCTTCGCCGGCCTCACCGCCGTGCTGACCGTCCGCCTGGCCGAACCGCAGTTCGAAGGCCAGACCAAGGAAATCCTCGGCACCTCCGCGGTGCGGGCCATCGTGAGCAAGGTCGTGGAAAAGGAAATCACCGCCCGGCTGAACTCCACCGCCCGCGCCGACAAGACGCAGGCTTCGCAGCTGCTGGAAAAGGTGGTGGCGGAGATGAAGTCCCGGATCTCCGCCCGCGTGCACAAGGAAACCCAGCGCCGGAAAAACGCGCTGGAAACCTCCACCATGCCGGCGAAGCTGGCGGACTGCCGCATCGATGACCAGGAACGCTCGGAACTGTTCATCGTGGAGGGTGACAGTGCCCTCGGCACAGCCAAGCTCGCCCGGTCCTCGGACTACCAGGCGCTGCTGCCGATCCGCGGCAAAATCCTCAACGTGCAGAAGGCGTCCGTTGCGGACATGCTGTCCAACGCCGAATGCGCAGCCCTGATCCAGGTGGTGGGCGCCGGTTCAGGCCGCAGCTTCCAGCTGGACGCCGCCCGCTACGGCAAGGTCATCTTCATGACGGACGCCGACGTCGACGGCGCCCACATCCGGACCCTGCTGCTTACGCTGTTCTTCCGCTACATGCGCCCACTGGTGGATGCCGGGCGGGTCTATGCCGCCGTTCCGCCGCTGCACCGCGTCGAGGTCATCAACGCCGGCTCCAAGAGCAACGAGATGGTCTATACCTACAGCGAAAAGGAACTGCACCAGGTGCTTACCCGGCTGGAAAAGGAAGGGAAGCGCTACAAGGAACCAATCCAGCGGTACAAGGGCCTGGGCGAGATGGATGCAGGCCAGCTGGCCGAGACCACCATGGACCCGCGGCACCGGACGCTCAGGCGGGTGCGCATTTCGGAAGCCGCTGCAGCCGAGCAGGCGTTCGAACTGCTGATGGGCAGCGACGTGGCGCCGCGCAAGGACTTCATCATTGCCGGAGCCGCCATGCTGGACCGGGACCGGATCGACGCATAGCGCCACCTTCCCGCCCGCTGGCGCAGGTTTGTCCACGCAGTGGTGCTGCTGTGACCGGTGGGATTGAGTGGGCGGGTCTGGTTCCACCGGGTGGGATGTCCTGCCGGGTCCGCCGAATCCCACGCGCACCAGGGGTGTGCCTTAGTTAAGCAGTCCCGGGGCGATCAGCAGCGTTGTCGGTACGGCCAGCAGCAGGATCGAGAGGCACAGCACGCTCCACTCCTGCCAGCGCGGCAGCGGCGGCTGCGGCGTCAGCAGGCGGCTGAGCCGGCCTGCGGTGCCCAGCGGTTCGGACGCATCCGGGCCGCCCAGGGGCAGGGGAGTGTTCCCCGGGGCGGGCAGGGCCGGCGGCAGCTTCGCTTCAGCTCCGTCCTCCGGAGCGGCACTGCCCGAACCGACAATGGCCACTGCGCGGACGAGGGTCATCCTGTCCGCCTCGTGCAGCGCCTCGTCATCGGCAAGCATCTCGATCAGCTCGTTGACCGAGCGCTGGGCCAGCAGCGACGTCGGCAGCCACGGCAGGGCCGCCCGCCAGGCGGCAAAAGCCCACAGCAGGAGATGGTGGTGCTGGGCCAGATGGGCCCGCTCGTGGGTCAGGACCGCGCCCAGCTCTTCCTTGGAGAGCATGTTCAACAGTCCGTCGGAGAGCACGGTGACGGAACGCGCACCGCCCGGCAGGCAGTAGGCCACCGGGGTCGGATGCTGGATCACGAGGGTGGCAGGAGTATCCGCCGACGGGCTGCTGAGCAGGTTCAGCATGTCCCGGTGCCGGCGCCTGCCGCGCTGAATGCGGTAGTAGGTCAGCAGCAGGGTGAAGACCAGGTGGGCGCTCAGCAGGGTCGCGGCGCTCAGGGCGAAAACGTGGACCAGGCCCAGGGTGCTGGCAGGGGCACCCTCAAGCAGGATGCGCCAGAGGCCGTGCAGGCCGGCCAGGAGGTTGTCACCGAGCGGTTCAAGGCCCCAGGTAAGCATGGCGCCGATCATTGACAGGCCGCCCGCGAGGGCTATGGCCTGCCAGAGGACCATCGCGGTGAAAGGGGAGCGCGCGGGCCACTGCGCCCGCGAAAGGAGAACCGGAACGGGCCACGCCAGCACGATCGCCAGCGCAGCCAGTGCGTAGGAGGCCCAGAACACCCGGGGTACTAGGCGCCGAGCAGCCTGCGCAGCATTTGGGCCTCGGTGTCGGAGACGGACCCGACGAACCGGGCCAGCACGGCTTCCCGGTCATTCGCGGTTCCGAGGGCTTCGTGCATAAGTTCGGCAGTGTGTTCGGCGCGGCTGGTCACGGCGCGGTAGCGGTGGGGGCGGATATCGCGTTCGCGGACCACCAGCGACTTCTTCTCCAGGCGGGAGAGCACGGTCAGCACCGTGGTCACGGCCAGGCCCTTGCCGTCCGCAGAGTCTTCGCGCTGCGCCAGCTTCTCGCGCAGTTCATTCGCGGTTGCTGCTTCGGTCGATTCCCACAGCAGGTCCATCATCGCGCGTTCCAAATCGCCGAGCGTTGCCATGTGCATCCTTTTTTGATCGAGACCCCGGTGGACCCCGGTATCAGGTCCAGACTTACTAATGTACCGTGTTTCATCCGTTTGTTCTACATCACGTAGAAATCTCCGCCGAGTTGTTCTACGCTGTGTAGAAGTAAGGGGTTCTACAACGTGTAGAAGTCGTTCCTCGACTGAAGGACATAAGCGTGGAAGCACTGGATATCGCCCGGTGGCAGTTCGGCATCACGACCGTCTACCACTTCCTCATGGTTCCGCTGACCATTGGGCTGGGGATTGTGGTGGCAGCCATGCAGACAGCCTGGGTGCGCACCGGCAAAGAGCAGTACCTGAGAATGACGAAGTTCTGGGGCAAGCTGTTCCTCATTAACTTCATCCTGGGCCTGGCAACCGGACTCGTTCAGGAGTTCCAGTTCGGGATGGCGTGGAGCGAGTACAGCCGGTTCGTCGGTGACGTGTTCGGCGCTCCGCTGGCGCTGGAATCACTCCTGGCCTTCTTCACCGAATCGGTATTCCTGGGGCTGTGGATCTTCGGCTGGAAACGCCTGCCCCCGAAAATCCATCTGGCGTGCCTGTGGATCACCACACTCGCCTCCATGCTCTCGGCCTACTTCATCCTCGCCGCGAACTCGTGGATGCAGCACCCCGTGGGCGTGGAAATGGTGGACGGGCGCCCGGTCATGAACGACATCTGGGCCGTCCTGACCAACAACACCCTCCTCGTTGCATTCCCGCACACGATCTTCGGTGCCTTCGCCGTTGCCGGCGGATTCCTGCTCGGCATCGCCTGGTACCACCTCTGGAAGCGGCGCCGTGACGGCATCGACACCGTCGACGCCAAAGGCAACGTGGTAGTGGGTGAGCGGCCCGAAATCGGCCGGGACAAGACCGACCATTCCGTGTGGCTGCGGTCCCTGCGCATCGGTGCCGTCGTCGCCATGATCTCCTTTGCCGGCGTCGCGGTGAGCGGTGACCTGCAGGGCAAGCTGATGTTTGAGCAGCAGCCCATGAAGATGGCCGCTGCGGAAGCAGCATGCCATGACGGCACCTCCTTCTCCGTCCTGTCCATCGGTGACCCGGGCGCGAAGAACTGCGAGGACGTACAGACGCTGGTGGAAATCCCGGGCATGCTGTCCTTCCTCGCCAACGGTGACTTCGACACTGAAATCCGAGGGGTGAACACCCTGCTGGAGCAGTACCAGGATGCCTACGGCACCCACCTGCCCGCTGACGAGATGTACGGCGCCAACTCCGGCATGGAAATCGACTACACGCCGAACTTCGCGGTCACCTATTGGGGCTTCCGCATCATGATCGGTTTCGGCGGCATCGCAGCCGTTGCCGCCGCCTTCGCCCTCTGGGTGGTCCGCAAGGGTACGGTTCCTGAATCCAAGTGGCTGATGCGTCTGGCCGTGTTCGGTATCCTCGCGCCGTTCGGTGCCAACTCCGCGGGGTGGATCTTCACCGAAATGGGCCGCCAGCCGTTCGTTGTGGCACCGAACCCCACCGGTTCCGACGGCGTGTTTATGTTCACCGCCGCAGCCGTCTCGCCCGGGGTGAGCATGGCGGAGCTGCTGTTCTCCGTCATCACCTTCACCGTCGTGTACCTGGCGCTGCTGATCGTGGAGGTGCGGCTGCTGTTCAAGTTCGTCCGCGGCGGCGTTCCGGCAGCGATGCCTGACCTGCTGCACGGCGACGACGGCGGCACGGGCGGCCTGGATTCCGCCGGCGGCGATCCTGACGGCAGCCCCGGAAAGAAGAAGGGCGATGTCCTCGACTTTGCCTACTGAGATTCTCCGGAGGGCAACCGCGCATGCGGCCGCCCTCCGGACCCTGTCCGACCACCCTGCAATCTGCCGGCCGCCGGCATTTCTGGAGCTCTGAAAGTAATGTCGCTACCGCTGTTCTGGTTCATTGTGATTGCCTTCCTATGGGTCGGGTACCTGTTCCTGGAGGGCTTCGACCTGGGCGTGGGCATGCTCATGAAGCTCATGGCCCGCAACGAGAAGGACCGCCGGGTGCTGCTCAACACCATCGGCCCGGTCTGGGACGGCAATGAAGTCTGGTTGATCACCGTGGGTGCAATGACTTTCGCAGCCTTCCCGATGTGGTACGCCTCGTTGTTCTCCGCCCTGTATATCCCGCTGGTCTTTGTGCTGATGGGACTCATCTTCAGGGCCGTCTCCATCGAATACCGCGGCAAGCATGACAGCGACAGGTGGCGAAACCGCTGGGACTGGGCCCATGCCCTCGGCGCGTTCACGGCCGCCTTCGGCGTCGGAGCCGCGCTCGGCCTGACCACCACCGGCCTGCCGCTGAACGAGAACGGCGACCGCGTGGGCGGAGCCTTTGCCTGGCTCACCCCGTACGCGGTGCTGGGCGGCCTGGCCGTAGTGGCCTTCTGCCTGATCCACGCCTGCGCGTTCCTGATGCTCAAGACCGACGGTGAGATCCGTGAGCGCGCCAAGCGCATCGTGACGCGCTGGCTGCCCGTGGGCATCCTGCCCCTGGCGGCATGGGCCATCATTGTGCAGTTCATGAACGGCAAGGTGGAGACCCTGCCCCTGCTCGTGATTGCCGTGGTCGGAGCCGTCCTTGCATGGATCTACGCACGCCGGGACCGTGACGGCCTGAGCTTCATCAGCCTCGGCGTCTTCCTGGTGGCCGGCGCGGCGACGATCTTCGCCTCCATATACCCGGTGGTGCTGCCCTCCACGCTGGATGCCGCCTGGAACCTTACGGTGGAAAACGCTTCCGCATCGCCCTACGCCCTGAAGGTCATGAGCTGGGTGGCCCTGTTCGGCCTGCCGGTTGTGGTGCTGTACCAGGGCTGGACCTACTGGGTGTTCCGTAAGCGGGTCACCACCGAGGCCATTCCTGCCCCCCACAGTTTCAAGAACCAGTGAAACCGGTACTGCCCGTCAGCGCCACCAGCCGCCGGGCGCTGTACCTCCTGGGGCTGCTTGCCGCCGTCAAGGCTGCGGGGCTCGTCCTGCTGGCCGACGCCGTGGCACACGGCATCGCCGGGCTGGCCGCCGGCGGCCCGGACTGGAACCGGGTGTTCCTCCTCGGGGTTGCCGGCGCCGTGCTGCGTTCCGTGGCCGCGTGGGGCCAGGACAGCGTGGCCCAGCGCGCCGCCGCCGGGGTGAAGGACGAACTGCGCCGGCAGCTGGCTGAACGCGTCCTGGCTGACGGGGGCACGGTCCCGGGGATGGGCAGCGGTGCGCTGAGCGTGCTGCTGACCCGCGGCCTGGACGGGCTGGACAACTACTACTCCAAGTACCTTCCCGCCCTGGTGACCTGCGCCGTCGTTCCCCTGCTGGTGGGAGCCCGGATCCTTGCCGCGGACTGGGTCAGCGCCGTCACGATTGTGCTGACCGTTCCCCTTATCCCGGTCTTTATGATCCTGATCGGCCTCCACACCGAGGACAAGACCGCGGCGGCGGTGGACGCATTGAACCGGTTGTCGGACAACATGCTGGAGCTGGCCAAGGGGCTACCCGTGCTGGTGGGCCTGGGCCGGGCCCGCGCCCAGACCCGGGCGCTGCGCGACGTGGCCGACCGCTACCGCGTCACCACGCTGGCGACCCTGCGGGTGGCCTTTATGTCCTCGCTTGCCCTGGAACTGATCGCCACCATCTCGGTGGCCCTGGTCGCCGTCTTCATCGGTGTCCGCCTGGTGCACGGCGGCATGCCGCTTGAACTCGGTCTGCTTGCCCTGATCCTCGCGCCCGAGTGCTACCAGCCGCTGCGCGATCTGGGCACCGCGCACCACGCCAGCGAGGACGGCCTCGAAGCACTGAACCGGACCAACGCGGTGCTGGACGCCCCGGAGGCCCGGCCCCTGACAGCCGGCGCATCGGGCCCGCTTCCCGCCGCAGCGCTGACGGTCCGGGACCTGACCATCGCCTACGAGGGCCGGCCGCACCCGGCCGTGGAGAACCTCAGCTTCGCCGTGCCCGCAGGTACCATCGCCGCCCTCACCGGCCCCAGCGGGGCAGGGAAGACGTCCGTGCTGGAAGCCCTGGCCGGGCTGCGCCGGAACGGCGGAGACACCCGGCTGACCGGGACCGTCGACGGGATCACCCGCACCACGCAGGCCTGGATTCCGCAGCACCCCGTGCTCGTCGAGGACACCGTTGCAGAGGAGATCGCACTCTACGCGGGCTTCCCCGTCGCCGATGCCGCCGACGGACACCCTGCCGCAGACAGCGACAGCAACAACAGGGACACCACAGGCCGGGCGGCCGCCCGCGCCGCTCTGGAACAGATCAACGCCGGACACCTCCTCGACGCCGCCACCGCGGACCTGAGCCCCGGCGAGCAGCGCCGGGTCGCCGTGGCCCGTGCCCTGGCCCGCATCGAAGCACATCCCGAGGTCCGGGTCCTGCTGGCGGACGAACCCACCGCGCACCTGGACGCGCACAGCGCCTCCGCTGTCCGTGCAGCCCTTCGGGCACTGCGCGGCCGGACCACCGTTCTGCTGGTGGCCCACGATGCCGAAACCGCGGCCATTGCCGACGTCATGATCCCCGTCGATCCGGAAGCTTCCGGGGCAGCGACCCTGCGCCGAAGCCAGGGCAGGCACACCTTGCCCGCCGCCGCAGCAGACGTCGATCCGTCCGCCCCGCACCTTGCGGCCGGTGCCGGCGCGGCCCCTGGATCCACCGGGGCGGCCGCAGCTTCCGGCCCCGCCGCCGCGGAGGCCTCCGCGGAGCCCGCTCCCCGTGAACCGCTCTGGAAGAACCTCCTGGTGCTGAAGCCGTGGAGCAGGCAGTTCGTCCTGGCCCTGGTGCTGGGCACCGGTGCCACCATGTTCGCCGTCGCGCTCACGGCCCTGTCCGCGTGGCTGATCGTGCGGGCGGCGGAGCAGCCGCCGATCCTCTACCTGCTCATGGCGATTGTCGGCGTGCGGTTCTTCGGCATCGGCCGGGCACTGCTGCGTTACCTCGAGCGCCTCTCCCTGCACGACGCCGTCTTCCGGGCCACCAACACGCTGCGGGTGCGGCTCTGGAACGGACTGCTGCAGCGCCCCGAAGGCTGGCGCCGGGTGGCGCGGGGCTCGGGAGCCCTGGAGCGCCTGGTGGGTGATGTGGACGAGCTGCGGGACATTGCTCCCCGCGTGGTCTTCGCACCCCTGACCGGACTGCTGACCGCGGCCGGCGCCTGCCTGGTCACCTGGCTGCTGGTACCGGAAGGCTTCGCCGTACAGGTGGCGCTGACCGTGGTGGGCATGGTGGTTGCCCCGCTGCTGGCCCTGTTCGCCGACGCCGCCGCACGCGCCGCCACCGTGAACCTGCAGGCCCGGTCCATGTCCTCGATGGCGCGCCTCCTTTCCGCGGCCACCGATCTGGAAGCCAACTCGAGCTCCGCCCCGGTGCTGGCCCGGCAGCAGCAATACGAAGCCGCCGCTGCCCGGGCGGTCCGGCGCAGCGCCTGGGCCCAGGGCGCAGCCAACGCGCTCACTGCCCTGGCCTGCTCCCTGGCAGCCGTCTACATGATCCGCGCCGCACAGGACGCACCGGCCACCGTGGCCGCCGTCGTCGTCCTGGTCCAGCTTGCCCTGATTGAACCCTTTGTGGCGGTCAACGGATCCATCCAGCAGTTCACCGCCTGGCGGGCCCTGGGGGACAAGGTCCTGCCGGACCTGGGCACCGAGGACATCGACGCCGACACGACCGGGGAGGACACCGCGGCCCGTCGCAGCTTCGGGGCAGTCCGCACCCTCGAACTGAACGACATCCGCTACCGCTACCCCGGGGCGGCGGAAGACGTCCTGACCGGGGTGGACCTGCGCCTCTCGGCAGGGGAGTGGGTGGCCGTCACCGGCCCGTCCGGCAGCGGCAAATCCACACTGCTCGGCGTGCTGCTGGGCTTCCTGCCGCCCCGCAGCGGTTCCTACCGAATCAACGGCGTTCCCGCGGGGTCGGTGCCGCCGGCGGCCCGGCGGATGGCGTGGTGCCCGCAGGAAGCGCACCTCTTCGACTCCACCCTGCGCGGCAACCTGCTGCTGGCCCGCGACCGCGCCCTCGCCCCGACGGAGGCGGAAATGATCGGTTCCCTGCGTGCCGTCGGCCTAGGATCGGTCTTCGATACGCTCCCGGACGGACTCGATACACCCATCGGTGCCGGCGGGCATTTCCTCTCCGGCGGCCAGCGCCAGCGGCTTGCCGTGGCCCGTGCGCTGCTGGCGGAGGCCGACGTCGTCCTCCTGGACGAACCGACCGCCCACCTGGATGCGGCAGCCGGCGCGCAGCTGATGGCAGACCTGAAATCGGGGCTGCAGGGCAAGGCGGTTGTGGTGGTTACGCATAATCAAGCCGATGCCGCCTGGTGTGAACGGGAGGTCTCACTGGGGGCGGTACTTCTGTCCTAGGGTGGATGGATGCAGACGCCATCCCCACCCCTGTTCCCCGGGCCGGAAACCGGCCTCCGCTGGCGGTCCATCGGCGCTGACGACGTGGACGCCTGGTACGCGCTGATCCGCCGGATGGCGGAGGCGGACAGGCCCGGATGGGTGGAGGACCGCAGGGACCTCGAGCAGGCACTGGAGACCACGTCCGGCAACCCCGCCCTGGACACCCTGATCGGGCTGGACAAGACCGGGGCCGCGCGGGCCTACGGCCGGATTGCGCTGAACCCCGGCTCCGAGACCGGTTCAGGGTTCGGCGGCGTGGACCCGCAGTGGCGCCGGCGCGGCATCGGCGCACAGGTGTACCGCTGGCAGGAAACCCGGCTGCGCCAGCGCCTGCTCACCGAACACAGGAAGCACGGGGTGCTGCGCACCTACGCCGAGGAATCCAATGCCTCCCAGGTGGCACTGCTGCAGTCCGAGGGTGCCGTCGTGGTCCGGTACTTCACCGAAATGAGCCGGCCGCTGGCAGGGGAACTTCCCGACGCCCAGCTGCCGGAGGGAATGGAGTTCCGGACCTTCAACGAGGAAATCTCCGACGCCGTGCGCCGGGCGCACAACGAGGCATTTCGGGACCACTGGGGGAGCGAGCCGCGCAACAAGGAACGCTGGGGATTCACCGTCGACCATCCGCAGTTCCGGCCGAAGTGGAGCTTCGCCGTGGTGGACACCGGTTCCGGGGAAGTGGCCGCCTACCAGCTGGCCAGCTTTGATCCGGAAAGCAAGGACATCCACGGGTACAAAGAGGGCTACACCATGCTCCTCGGGGTGCGGCGGGAGTGGCGCGGAAGGAAACTGGCGCCGGCCATGCTGCGGGAGGCAATGCGCCGCTTCCGGAACGGCGGCATGGATAACGCCGGCCTCGGCGTCGACACGGAGAACCCGTCGGGTGCCCTGGGCCTGTACGAAAGCCTGGGCTATCGGCCCACGCACCGGGAAGTGGTCTTCGACAAAACCGTGCTGTAGGACCGGCGGCTACAAGGCCGGGGAAGCGGCAGCGTCCGCGGCCGTGAGGATCCAGATGGCCTCCGCCGCGGGCAGGCCGAGGTCCAGCGTGCGCCCGCCGGCCTCGATGGTGATGGTGCCCGCATAGGGCTGGCGCTGCACCACCGACACCATGGTGTCCAGGTGCAGGCCCAGCCCGGCGATGTAGCGGAGCAGTTCCGGCTCGTTGTCGGAAACGCGGGCCACCTGCCCGCGGGTGCCCGGTTCGCAGCGGCTCAGCCGCTTTGCATCCAGCGCGGGGTAGCTCCCGTCGCGGGCCGGGATCGGATCCCCGTGCGGGTCGCGTACCGGGTGGCCCAGGCGGGCAGCCAGGGCATCCACCATCTTGTCCGACACGGCATGCTCGAGGTGCTCCGCTTCGTCATGCACCTCGTCCCACCGGTAGCCCAGGTACTCCACCAGGAACGTTTCAATCAGGCGGTGGCGGCGGACCATGCCCACGGCGGCCAGCTCGCCCGCCTCCGTCAGCGCAATCGATCCGTACCGCGCATGCGTCAGCAGGCCCTGGCCGGTCAGCTTCTTGACCGCCTCGGACACCGACGACGGCGAAAAGCCCATGTGCATGGACAGTGCGGACACCGTCAACGGCTCATCCGTCCACTCCTGCGCGGTCCAAATGACCTTCAGGTAATCCTGGCTTGCTGTCGAGAGTTCGCTGTGCACCACGGGCTCCACCTTACTGGAACCGCCCCGCCCGCTCCCGGAAAGATACCCCCAGGGGGTACTTGACGCATACCCCAAGGGGGTATAACTTCGGAGGTGTCGAGATTGGAGCACCCCATGGAAGCAACCACTGACGGCATCTCCGGAACCCTGGAGAACCACGAAGGCCCGCACGGATACACCTCGGACAAAGAAGCCTATCTGCGGCGGCTGCGCAGGATTGAAGGACAGGTGCGGGGCATTGCCCGCATGGTCGAGGAAGATCAATACTGCATCGACATCCTCACCCAGGTCGCAGCCATCAACAAGGCACTGCATGCAGTGAGCCTTGGGCTGGTCCAGGACCACATGTCGCACTGCGTCGTCGGAGCTGCACAGGAAGCCGAGCGCACCGGCAACCCGGAGATTGTCTCCGCGAAGATCCAGGAAGCCACAGACGCCATCGGCAGGCTGCTGCGCTAGCACGCAGACCCCATTCATCAACAGGAAGAAGAGCACCATGGAAACCACCACACTGAACATTTCCGGAATGACCTGCGGACACTGTGTCGCCTCGGTGACTGAGGAACTCGAAGCACTCGACGGCGTCGACGAGGTTTCGGTCGACCTGAACGCCGGCGGCATCTCCACGGCAACCGTCACCGCGAACCGAAGCCTGACCCCCGCAGAACTGGTCGAGGCAGTGGCCGAAGCCGGGTACTCGGTGGTGAACGCCGAAGCATAGCCGGCGCACTCAGCCGCGCACCCCCGGGATCCAGCAGAAGGGAATCATCATGGACACTCGTGAACAAGAAGTATCCAGGGCAGTTGAGCTCGACATCCAGGGTATGACGTGTGCTTCCTGCGTGGCCCGGGTGGAGCGGAAGCTTGGAAAGATCGAGGGAGTAGAGGCGTCCGTCAACCTGCCGCTGGAAAGCGCCCGGGTCACGGTGCCGGCATCGGTGACGGACCAGCAGATTGTCGACGCCGTGAATGCTGCCGGTTACAGCGCCCGGCTGAAAACCCGGCACGCTGCCCGGTCTTCCGCCCACGGGGGGCACGCCGCCTCGGCAACCGGAGCGGACACCCGGGATGAAACGCCGGCGGAGCACGGCGCGGGGCACATGTCCGGTGGCGACGACATGTCGCACGAAAACCACATGTCGCACGGCGGAACCGCCGCCCAGCTGCGGCCGCGGCTGATCCTCGCAGCGCTGCTCAGCGTTCCGGTCCTGCTCATTTCCATGGTCCCTGCCCTGGCCTTTCCGAACTGGGGATGGGTGGTGGCGCTGCCGGCCCTGCCCGTCGTGACCTGGTCCGCGTGGCCGTTCCACCGGGCCGCGGCAATCAATGCCCGGCACCTTGCCTCCACCATGGACACCCTGGTCTCCATCGGCGTCGCAGCGGCCTACCTGTTCTCGCTGGGCCAGCTGGTGGTCAGTCCCGGTCTCACTGCCGATCCGGGCATGGGGTCCGAGCCGCACCTGTACTTCGAGGTGGCTGCCGTCGTGGTCACCTTCCTGCTGCTGGGCCGCTACCTGGAGGCCAACGCCAAAACCCAGGCGGCCGATGCACTGAAAGCCCTGCTGAACCTGGGTGCGAAGGACGCCACGGTGCTGCGGGACGGGCAGGAAGTCCGGATCCCGGCGGACCGGCTGGAAGTCGGCGACGTATTTGTTGTCCGTCCCGGGGAAAAGATTCCTGCGGACGGCGTCGTCGTCGAGGGACGCTCCGCAGTGGACGCCTCGCTGATCACCGGAGAGTCCCTGCCGGTGGAAGTGGACGTGGACAGCACCGTCACCGGCGCCACCATCAACACCTCCGGCCGCCTGCTGGTCCGGGCCACCCGCGTGGGCAGTGAAACGACGCTGGCGCAGATGGGGCGGCTCGTCAGCGAGGCCCAGTCCTCCAAGGCACCCATCGCCCGGCTCGCGGACCGCATCAGCGCCGTCTTCGTCCCCGTGGTGCTTGGGATCGCCGTCCTGACCTTCGTCCTGTGGCTGGTCCTCACCGGCGACCTGCAGGCCGCCTTTACCGCCGCCGTCGCGGTGCTCGTGATCGCCTGCCCCTGCGCCCTCGGCCTCGCCACCCCGGTGGGCCTGCTGACCGGGACCGGCCGCGGCGCGCAGCTCGGCATTCTCATCAAGGGCGCCCAGGTCCTCGAGGACACCCGCACGGTGGACACCATCGTGCTGGACAAGACCGGCACCATCACCTCAGGCCGGCTGTCCGTGGCCCGGATCCGCCTGCTGGACAGCGCTCCCTCCGGCCTCACCGCAGACGGCCTGCTGCGCCTGGCAGGCTCCGTAGAGGACGCCGGCGAACATCCGATTGCCCGGGCCGTCGCCGCGTCCGCCCGCTCCGGCCCCGGCACCGCGCAGGTCACCGATTTCGATTCCGCCCCGGGCGGGGGAGTCCGGGGCACTGTGGACGGGCAGCGCATTGTGGCCGGCCGTCCGGCTTGGCTGGACGAGAACGGCATCGACCTGCCCGATGCCGCCTATGCAGCACTGCGCGAGGAACAGGACGCCGGAGCCACCGCCGTCTTCGTGGCGGTCGATGGCCGGACCGCGGGAATCATCAGTCTGCAGGACACCGTCAAGGAGGGATCTGCCGCTGCCGTTGCACGGTTCCGCCGCCTGGGTCTGCACCCGGTGCTGCTGACCGGTGACAACGCGGTGGTGGCAGCCCAGGTTGCCGAACAGGTGGGAATCCCCGGCGAGGACGTGCTGGCCGACGTCCGTCCCGAGGGCAAGGTCGACGCCGTCCGCCGCCTCCAGGCGCAGGGACGCACGGTGGCCATGGCAGGGGACGGCGTGAACGACGCCGCGGCACTCGCCCAGGCCGATCTCGGGATCGCCATGGGATCGGGCACCGACGTCGCCATGGAAGCAGCGGACCTGACCGTGATGGGCAGCAGCCTGGAGCAGGTGGCCACCGCCGTCGAGCTCTCCCGGCGGACGCTGCGGACTATCAAGACCAACCTGTTTTGGGCGTTCTTCTACAACGCCGTGGGCATCCCGGTGGCTGCCTTCGGACTGCTGAACCCGATGATCGCCGGAGCCGCCATGGCGGCCAGTTCGGTGCTGGTGGTCGGCAATTCGCTGCGGCTGCGCAGCTTCGGCAAGTAGGAAACCCGGCAGGCAGACAAGAAAAAACGGGCCGGTCCGCGGAGCATTCAGCTCCCCGGACCGGCCCGTTGCCGTTGTTACAGGCGACGGCCTACTGCCGATGGCCTAGCCCTGGCTGGGGCCGACGGCGTCCACCGCATTGGTCAGCGGGACGCCGGATCCGTCCCGGCGCCCGTGCTCCGTAGGCAGCGCCCGGGCCACGCCGTTGGCGGCGGAGGCCTTCGCGGGTCCGTGGCCGGCCCATGCAACCGACAGCGAATCCTCGCCCTTCAGGAAGCGGTGTGCACGGACTCCGGCCGTTGCCCGTCCCTTCGCCGGATACTCGGCAAAGGGCGTGACCTTGACCGACCCGCCGGGGGTTCCCGGCAGTGCCTCGGTGGTGGAGGACACCGTGACGACGACGGCGTCCGGATCCTCCGCGGCCACAACGCCGAAGAACACTACGGCGTCGTCAGCGGCCAGCTTGATCCCGGCCACGCCGCCGGCGGTGCGGCCCTGGGCACGGACGGTGGAGGCAGGGAAGTGCAGCAGCTGCGCGGACCGGGTGATGAACACCAGTTCATCGGTTTCGTCGGCAGCCACTGCCGCACCGACAACCTCGTCCTTGGGCTTGAGCGTGATGGCTTCCCAGTCGTCGCGGTTCAGCGGGTAATCCGGGTTGACCCGCTTCACCACGCCGTTGCGGGTGCCGATGGCCACCACGGAGTTCAGGGGGACGAGCCCCACGAGCTTCTCGCCCTTGCCCAGGGTCATGAAGTCCTTCACCGGAACACCGCCGGCGAGGTTGGGCAGCCCGGCCGTCGGGGGCAGCGCGGGCAGGTCCAGGACGGAGATCCGGATCATCCGCCCGGAGGAGGTCAGCGCCCCGATCTCGCCGCGGGCAGTAGTGCCGACCACCGAACGGAACACGTCATGGCGCACCCGCTGCCCGCCCTCGGTCAGCGGCTCCCGGTCCGAGGTCCTGGCCACCTGGCCGGACGCGGACAGGATGGCCCAGCAGGGGTCGTCCGGAATCTCCAGCGGCAGCACCGCCTTGGCGCCCTTGCCCGGAGCACCCGCAGCAGCCGTCACTGCGGCGCCCTTCAGGGGAGCGGCAGCCTCCGATTCGAGCAGCGCGGTACGCCGCGGCGTCGCATACTTTGCCGCCACTTCACCCAGCTCTTCCGAGACCAGGGACCGCAGCCGCTCCTCGGATCCCAGGATCGCTTCGAGTTCCTCGATGGCCCTGCGCAGCTCGTCCTGCTCCTTCTCGAGTTCGATCCTCGAGTACTTCGTCAGCTGCCGCAGGCGCAGTTCCAGGATGTGGCTGGCCTGGACTTCAGTCAGGTCATACACCGCCATCAGCCGTTCCCGGGCCTGCGCGGTTTCATCCGAGGAACGGATGATCTGGATGACTTCGTCAATGTCGACAATGGCAATGAGGAGGCCCTCGACCAGGTGCAGCCGGTCCTTCTTCCGGCCCAGCCGGTAGGCGGTGCGGCGGCGGACCACGCCGAGACGGTGGGCAACGTAGACCTGCAGCAGCTCCACCAGGCCCAGGGTCCGGGGCTGGCCGTCCACGAGGGTCACATTGTTGATGCCGAAGGAATCCTCCATGGGCGTGAACTTGTACAGCTGGGCCAGCACGGCGTTCGGGTTGAACCCGTTCTTCAGCTCGATCACCAGCCGCAGGCCGTGGCTGCGGTCGGTCAGGTCCACAATGTCGGAGATGCCCTGCAGCTTCTTGGACGTGACGGCGTCCTTGATTTTTTCAATGACCTTTTCCGGGCCGACCATGTAGGGCAGTTCGGTGACCACCAGGCCGGTGCGGCGGGCGGTAAGCTGCTCCACCTCCACCTTGGCCCGTGTCTTGAAGGAGCCGCGGCCGGAGGCATACGCGTCGCGGATGCCGTCCAGACCCACAATGCGTCCCCCGGTGGGCAGGTCCGGGCCGGGAATGAACCGCATCAGCTCGTCCAGGGACGCGTCCGGGTTGGCGATCAGGTGCTGGGTGGCTGCGATGACCTCACCCAGGTTGTGCGGTGCCATGTTGGTGGCCATACCCACGGCAATACCCGTGGCACCGTTGACCAGCAGGTTGGGGAAGGCTGCCGGCAGCACTTCGGGCTGCTGGAGCTGGTTGTCGTAGTTGGGAACGAAGTCCACGACGTCTTCGTCCAGGTGGTCCGTCATGGTCAGGGCAGGTGCGGCCAGCCGGGCCTCGGTGTACCGGGCGGCGGCCGGGCCGTCGTCGAGCGAACCGAAGTTGCCGTGGCCGTCAATCAGCGGCAGCCGCAGCGCCCAGTCCTGCGCCATGCGCACCATGGCGTCGTAGATGGCCGTGTCTCCGTGCGGATGCAGCTTGCCCATCACCTCGCCCACCACGCGGGCGGACTTCACATGCCCGCGGTCCGGACGCAGGCCCATGTCGGACATCATGTACAGGATGCGCCGCTGGACAGGCTTGAGGCCGTCGCGCGCATCGGGAAGGGCACGCGAATAAATCACCGAGTAGGCGTACTCGAGGAAGGAACCTTCCATCTCGGTGGTGACATCGATATCGATGATGTTCTCGGCGATCTTTTCGCCGGGGACTGATTTGGAGACGGGTTGGCGCCGGGCCATGCTGTGTCGAATCCTTGCAGTGTTAGGGGACAGAGAGCCCGTGCCGTAGACGGTCGCCGCGGTGCGGATCAACACGGTACGGAGCGGGTGGATGACTAGGGGGAAGATTGCCCACTACTCTGATTCTATGGTGGAGCAGGGACATTACCCCGAATATTGGGAAGCCGACGTCGTGTTGCGGGACGGAGGGACCGGCCATTTACGGCCCGTGTCCCCCGCGGATGCGGACGCGCTGCAGGCGTTCCACATGCGCCAGTCGCAGAGCTCCATCTACCTGCGGTTCTTCACCTACAAGGCGAAGCTCAGCAACAAGGAGCTCGAGCGCTTCACCAACGTGGATTACCGGGACCGGGTGGCGTTTGTCATCACCATCGGCGACGAGATCATCGGCATCGGCCGCTATGACCGCCTCGACGATCCCACCGAGGCCGAAGTGGCCTTCAACATTGCCGACGGACACCAGGGCCGCGGCCTGGGATCCATCCTGCTGGAACACCTTGCCGCCGCCGCCCGGGAGAACGGGATCCGCCGGTTCTCGGCAGAGGTCCTGCCGGAGAACCGCAAAATGATCGGGGTCTTCGCCGACGCCGGATACGAGGTGAGCCGGCACTTCGACGACGGCGTGATCGCCCTGGACTTCAATATCGACCCCACGGAAAAATCACTGGCGGTCATGGAGGCCCGCGAGCACCGCGCCGAGGCCCGCAGTGTCGCGGACCTGCTCGCACCGTCGTCGATCGCCGTCATCGGAGCCAGCCGGGAATGGGGTTCGGTGGGCTACCAGCTGCTGGAGCACATCATCGAGGGCGGCTTCAAGGGCTCTGTGTACGCCATCAACCCGGAAGCCTTCGAACTCGCCGGAATGATTTCCTACGCCCGGATCGCCGAAGTGCCGGAACCGGTCCAGCTGGCCGTCATCGCCGTCCCGTACGACCAGGTCCTGGCAGTGGCGGACGAGTGCGCCGCCGCAGGAGTGAAGGCCCTGCTCGTGGTCACCGCCGGTTTCGGTCCCAAGGGACCGGAGGGGCTGGCGCAGCAGCGCGCCCTGGTCCGCCGGGCACGTGCCCACGGCATGCGGGTGGTCGGCCCGGCGTCCCTGGGCCTGATCAACACCCGGCCGGAGGTGTCCCTGAACGCTTCCATGGCACCGGCCCTGCCTCGCCGCGGGGGACTGGGACTGTTCAGCCAGTCCGCCGCCATCGGCGTGCTGCTCTACGCCACCGCCCAGCGCCGGGACCTGGGACTGTCCTCCACCATCTCCGCGGGCAACCGTGCGGACGTCTCCGGCAATGACGCCATGCAGTACTGGGAGGACGACGCCGATACGCGCGTTGTGGCGATGTACCTTGAGTCGGTGGGGAACCCGCGCAAGTTCTCCCGCCTGGCCCGCCGGCTGGCACGGACCAAGCCCGTGATCGTCGCCAAGTCGGATGTCACCGGCCTCCAGCTGCCGCCGGGCCACGCCGTCCGGACCACGCAGGCGCCTCCGGGCGCCCTGGACGCGATGCTGCGCCAGTCCGGCGTCATCCGGGTCAGCACCAACGAGCAGCTGATCGACGTGGCGCAGATCGCGGTCAGCCAGCCGCTGCCGCGCGGCCGCCGCGTCGCCGTGTTCAGCAATTCGGCGGCCCTGGGCCGGGTCCTGGCGGATGCGTGCACCGGCCTGGACCTGGAGATCACCCGGCTCGAGACCGAACTGGCCCTGGACACCGGGATGAGCGTGGCCCTGCCGCAGCTGCGCCGGACGGTCACCGAGGTGCTGTCCGACGACGCCGTGGACGCCGGCGTCGTCGCCATCCTGCCGGCGCCGGGGCTGAAGACGGAAGCGATAGCCGCCGTCCTGGCCGAGTGCGTGCAGGCCACCGGCAAGCCCCTGGTCGCTGCGTTTACCGGGATCCTGGACCCGAGTGCGCACGTGGAAGGACTGCTCGCGGCGGATCCGGGCGTCCCCGGCGAGGGACTGCCGTGCTTCAGCAGCCCCGGAGCTGCGGTCGCCGCCCTGGCATCGGTGGTGCGCTACACCGAGTGGGCGAACCGGGACCACGGCAGTTTCGTGGAACCGGCCGGCGTCGACACCGGGGGAGCGGCGGCCTACATCGATACACTGATGGACTCGGTTCAGGGAGATGCCCTGACCCGGCTGGACCCCGGTCAGACGGCCCGGCTCCTGGAGTTCTACGGCATCTCGGTGCTGCCCGCCGTCGGCTTCGCCACTCCGGACGAAGCCGTTGCCGCCGCCGAACAGCTTGGCTGGCCGGTTGCGGTCAAGACCCGTGAAGGGCACCTGCGGCACCGCCTTGACCTGGGCGGAGTACGGCTGAACATCTCCACACCGGAGGCGCTGCGGACCACCGTGGAGCAGATGCGCCAGGCCCTGCGCCGCTACGGGGAATTCGACATGGAAGTCCAGTCCATGGCCGCCAGCGGGCAGGGCTGCCGCATCCGGGCCATCGAGGATCCGCTGCTGGGGCCGGTGGTCTCCTTCGGGCTGGCCGGCGATGCCACCAGCCTGCTGGACGACTGGGCGCACGGCGTTCCCCCGCTGACGGACCGCGACATTGCCGATCTGGTCCGGACGCCCCGTGCCGCGGCGAAGCTGTTCGGCTACCAGGGGCTGCCGGAAGCGGATATCGCGGCGCTGGAGGACCTGATGGCCCGGCTGGCCGTCCTGAAGGACGAGCATCCGCAGATCGCCCTGATCGAAATCAACCCGGTCCTGGTCTCTGCCGACGGCATCACCGTGCTGAGTGCGGACGTCCGGCTGGGCAACCCGCAGCGGCGCACCGACAGCGCCCGGCGGGCAATGCGGGACTGATCTTTTCCACCACCCGCGCGCCATTTAGGCAGGAAGGGCTGATCTGGGGGAAACTGGAACCATGTCGCCGTTACTTTCCGCTGAACGCCGCAGCCTTGACGCATCCATGGAACGGGCAGGCTTCTACCCGACGCTTCTGGCCGACGTGGTCCACGATGCCCTCGACGGCCGCGAACCGCTTTCCCATTTGATCCACCTGGAAACGCACTTTGAGCGTACCGAGGTGCACCGCCACATCACGGTTCTGGTGCTGACCGAGGACATGCTGGTCATCACCCACGTGGACGACCAGCAGCTGGACGACGCCGGTGAGCAGATGATGGCGCAGGTTTCCACCGAATCGGTCCCGGTGACGCAGATCCGCTCCGTGGTGCTGGGCTACATGTATGCCCAGCCGCAGAACTACAAGCCGTCCGACCCGGTGCGGGAAATGACCCTTGCCATCGCCTGGTCAGGCGGCCAGCGGCTGGACATGGGTCCGGCCGGCTGCGCAGACCCGCAGTGCGATGCGGACCACGGCTACACCGGCACCATCGCGCAGGAAGACATTGTGCTCCGGGTCAGCGCCGAAGCCGACGGCGCGCAGGCGGTCCAGAACGCCAAGGCCTTCGCCCGCGCGCTGCGCAAGGTCAACACCGATACCACTGCAGTTCCGCGCCCGCTCGACGGCGGCGATGCGCGCCAGCGCATGCCCGGCATCGGGGGCCGCTTCAACCGCGCCCACCCGCAGCGCTAGAACCGTGGCTTCGATCCCTGCTGTCCCTGACCTCCTGCCCGCAGCACCGGCCTACGGAACCCGTTCCGTAGCGGACGTGCTCTCCAGCGCCGCCGCTGTGCTGGGTGTCCCGGGCTACGAGAACCGGCTGGACCTGCCCGCCGCCCGACGCGTTGTTGTGGTCATGGTGGACGGGCTGGGCCTGTCCCTGCTTCGGAAACGCGGCGGGCATGCGCCGTTCCTGAAGGGGTTCCTTCCGGCCGCCCGCAGCCTCAGTGCTTCCTTCCCCACCACCACTGTGGCGTCGCTGGCGTCCCTCGGCACGGGGCTTCCACCCGGGCGGCACGGTCTGGTGGGATATGACGTCCTGGATCCGCAGCAGGACAAAGTGGTCAACATGCTCGGGTCCTGGGATCCCGGCGTCGACCCGCTCCGGTGGCAGCCCTATCCCACCGTCCTCGAAAAGGCCGCAGAGCACATCCCGGTCACCACGGTCAGCCTGCCGCGCTTCGCCGACTCAGCCCTGACCCGTGCCGCGCTCCGGGGAGGAACGTTCATCCCGGCGTCCGGGGTCCACGCCCGGGTTTCCGCAGCCGTCGACGCCCTGGCCGGGGCGGACCGGATGCTGATGTACCTCTACTGGAATGAGCTGGACAAAGCAGGGCACCGGTACGGTGCAGCATCCCCGGAGTGGGGCAACGAGCTGGAAGAGCTCGACAGTGCCCTGAAACGGCTGGTGGCCCGAGTGCCGTCCGGCACCCTGGTGGTTTTGACTGCAGATCACGGCATGGTGGATGTTCCGGTGTCGCAGCGGTTCGACTTCAGTACCCGGCCGGAACTGATCGACGGCGTCCGGCACACGGCGGGGGAGCCGCGCATGGTTCATCTGTACCTGGAGCCGGAGGCAGGCGAAGCCGCGCTGGCCGGCCTCAAAGCTGCCTGGCAGGCCGCCTACGGCACCCGGGCCTGGGTATTCACCCGGGACGAAGCAGTGCGTGCCGGCTACTTCGGTCCGGAGGTGGATGCCGCCGTCCTGCCGCGCATCGGGAACCTGATGGTCGCCGCGCGGGAGCCGATTGCCCTGTTCGACGGCCGCCGGGCACCCGCGTCGGCTATGGAGGTCACCGGCCAGCACGGATCCCTCACCAAGGCGGAATGCGAGGTTCCGCTCCTGGTCCTCGCCCGGCCCGAAACACGCAAAGCCAAGTCCTCGACGGCGCAGGGCGGAAAGTAGCCATGGCGGAACTGGTCTTTTTCTCAGGCACCATGGACTGTGGCAAGTCCACGCTCGCGCTCCAGATGGATTACAACCACAGCGCCCGCGGACGCGGCGGCATCCTGTTCAGCCGCAATGACCGGGCGGGGGAATCCATGATTTCCAGCCGCCTCGGCCTGCAGACTCCGGCCGTCGAGGTGCGCGACGACACCGACTTCTGGGCGGAGGTGCTGCGCTGCCGGGAGTCCGGCAACGTGGACTACGTCATCTGCGACGAGGCGCAGTTCTACAGCGCGCAGCAGGTGGAGCAGCTCGCCTGCATTGTGGACGAGATGGACATTGACGTGTTTGCCTTCGGCATCACCTCCGACTTCAGGACCCGGCTCTTCCCCGGATCCCAACGGCTCGTGGAGCTGGCGGACCGCATGGAAGTCCTCCAGGTCCGGGCCCTGTGCTGGTGCGGTCGGCGGGCCACGCACAACGCGCGCACCGTTGACGGCGTGATGGTGACGGAAGGGGACCAGGTGGTGGTGGGCGACGTCGAGTCCCGCACTCCGGCTCCGGCCGCCGCCGCGGACACGGAGCGGGCCGTGTTTGAAGACGAGCCGCTGTTTGAGGACCGGCCGTTGTTCGATGATCAGCCGCTGTTCGACGCCGGCGATCTCCTGCCGGCCAAGGAGCCGGGTTCTTCGTCCGGCACTTCGGCCGGATCCGGCCCCGTCATCGGTTATGAAACGCTGTGCCGACGGCACTACATGCGCCGGGTAACCGCGCAGCAGGGTGCCGCCCACGCAGAGACCGGGCAGTCGCCGTCGTTGTGCTCCGTAGAGTCCCGGCCGGAAACCTTCGGAGCCTAGCCGGCAACGCCTTCAGCGGCGATGAGGAAGCCCGCAGTCTCCAGCCACCTAGTCGCCCTTGGTCCCGAAGACAATCTCGTCCCAGGAAGGAACCGAGGAACGCTTCGGCTTGATACGCCGTTCCTGGGCGGCGTCATCCTTGCCCTTATCCGCGTCGGATTCCTGCTGGCCCTTGCCGCCGTTGGGCAGTCGGTCCCACGGGAAATCACGTCCGGCATTCTTGCGGCCGGACGGTTCGGCGGGCGCGGGAGCCGGTGATTCCTCCGGGACAGTCTCGTCCGCCTCCGCGGGCGGGGTCGCCGCGGCCTCTTCGGTATCGATCGCTGCGGGTTCCTCAGCGCGGGCTGCGCGCCGGCGGAAGGGCCGTGCCAGGACGCTGATTTCCCGCGTCTGGGTCACGCTGCCGGGAAGGGCTACGGGATCAACCGGATCGTCGGAGTCAGCTGAATCGACGGACGGCGCCAGGGTCAGGCGGCCGGTACGCGGGCTTCTGCCGTTGCTGTCCTCGTCCTCGGCGTCGGGGCTGCCGTCGCGGGGGTGTGCTGCGGGGATGCTGCCCTTGGAGAGCAGGGCCGCGAGGGCGTCGTCGCCGTCTTCATCGCTGCCCAGCCGCTGGCCGCGGCGCGACTTGAGGACTTCGAGGATGTTGTCGGTATCGTCCGGAGACGGGCTGCCTTCGGCTTCAAAATCGAAGACCCGGTCCGCGACGGCTGACAGGCGGCGGGTGGGCACGGGCGTATCCAGGGGTTCCAGCTCACTGAGGACCTGCGCCCAGCGGTTGGTGTTGGTGACACTCTTGCGCAGCGGGCTGAAGATCCAGCGGGCCGGGGGTTCTTCACCGATGGCGACGCGGGACTTTTCCGTGAGTGCGAAACGTGCGACAACTTCCCAGGTGCCGTCGGGGCGGCGCCAGGCGTCCCACTCGACGGAATCGGGGTCGACGCCGAAGGAACGCAGCCGGTGGAGCACCATGTCTCCGAGGTTGACCGGGTTTTCGCCGAAGGCACTGCGGTACCCGTCGTGGGTGGCGGACATCGGCGCAGCGACTTCCACGCCCTGTGCCTGCCGTGCAACATACTCACGTTCGGCGAGGACGGGACCCTCATAGCGGTGGATGTGGGCAAGGTCGAGGCCGGATAGTTCGGCAACCTCTTCGGCGCTGGCACCGGAACGGATCCGTGCCTGGATATCCCGCGGGGACATGCTGGTGCCGGCCGAGGGAGCGGCCTGCGGTGCGGACCGGTGCGGACGTGATGCCGCCACCCGGAGGGCTTCATCAATCCGGAGACGGAAGGTTTCCCCGCCCTTGCCGCTTAACAGCAGATGTTCGCCACCTTCCTGGACACCCACCAGCCGTAGATCCTGCATCAAAAAGTCCTCCACCCGATAGCAATTCCTTCTTGACACAATGCCATCCCCGGCGGCGAAAACCTAAGCTTTGCCCGGGTGTGGCGCTTTTGGGACGGGCCGCGGAACGCCGGTCCGGCACCCGGGTACGTGTCCCGGGGCGGTGCCGGTTCGCTTTTTGGCGGCATGTGGGTAAAAATCTCTGCCTTACGGGCACAAAACAGGTATCCGTGGCGTTGATATCTCAGAGCACCGACTCGGGCCGGACAGCCGGTCCGGCCCCCGGGCTCAGGCAGCAGCGAACACCACTCAACCGAACGGCGAGATAAGACACTATGGCGACAGATTATGACGCCCCCCGCAAGATCGAGGAAGACATCGTCTCCGAGCCGATAGCGGCGCTCAAGACCAGGCGTACCGACCCGCAGTCGGCCGTTGTCGACGAGGACGAAGCCGAGGCCGCGGACGGATTCGAGCTGCCCGGGGCGGACCTTTCCGGCGAAGAGCTCCTGGTGCGGGTCCTTCCGGCCCAGGCGGACGAGTTCACCTGCGCGTCGTGCTTCCTGGTCCGCCACCGCTCGCAGATAGCCCTGGAGAAAAACGGAATGTCGTACTGCGTGGACTGCGAAGGGTAGTTCAGCGGTCCTGCGTGAGGGCTTCCACGAGCTTCTCGGGACGCCGCGTCGAGGTCAGCCAGTAGGGCGTGCGGTCCGCCGGATCCGTGATTTCAATGCGGACCACCGGCGAAATCCAGCCCCGGATGCACATGTAGGCCGTGGCGTTAAGTGCCGGACCGCGCTGCATGGTGGCGTCTTCACCGCGGAAGGCCTCCACCTTGCCGATGAAGCGGCGCTCGATCTGTGCCCGGCCAACCTGCAGGGTTTCCGGAGTGACCCGGATCTGGGGGGTCGATATAACGAGCAGGACGGCAAAAATAACGGCGGCAACTACGGCACCAGTGATTCCGGCCGCAAGGCTGATCGGGACAAACACAAAGATGCAGGCGGCGGCGAGGAGGGCCGCGACCAACCAGATCCCGAGGGAGGGAGTGAGGCGTTCGGAATACAGCACGGTGCCGGCGGAGCTCTTTGAGGAACGGCTCTGTGGGGAAGGGGATGACATACCCCCAGCTTTTCACCTTTGGCGGGGCATTTCATCCCGCGCCGTGCCGGGTGCCGGATGCCCGGCGGCCACACAGGAAAACGCGCTAAAGTGTGGGGGTTGGCACGGCGGCCGGGCCCTGGACGGCTCCGCCCGCCGGGAAGCTTCCACACCCCGTGCAGTCCGCCGGGGCAGCAGCTGTCGGAAATCTATGGAAACCGGAGAAACTGGTGCAAGGTGCAGGGACCACGTTGAAGGTACAGCTGAAAATGCTCGACGACGGGCTGGAACCGCCGTCGTACGCGCACCCCGGCGACGCCGGAGCCGACCTTCGCTCCCGGATAGACTTCACCCTCGCACCCGGGGAACGGCAGCTCATTCCCACGGGTGTTTCCCTGGCACTGCCCTTCGGCTATGCAGCCTTTGTCCATCCCCGCTCCGGGCTGGCCACCAAGCACGGCATCAGCATCGTCAACGCACCCGGGACCGTGGATGCCGGTTACCGCGGCGAAATTTCGGTCACGCTGATCAATACCGATGTGTCGCAGCCAGTGACGCTTCGGCGCGGCGACCGGATTGCCCAGCTCGTGATCCAGCGGGTGGAAACGGCAGAGTTTGATCCCGTTGACGAGCTGCCGGACTCCGTCCGGGGAGCCGGCGGATTCGGTTCCACCGGAGGGTTCACCGCCGTTCCGGCCTGATCCGCTTTTCCGGTCCCGGGCGGCAGCAGACACTGCGGCGGCCATACTAAGAACTTGCAGACACACGAGAGAAGGAACGTCGGTTATGGCATTTGGGCGCCGTAGGAAAACCAAGGCAGAGGAAACGGCCGGGACCGAGGCAGCCGCGGAGAACGCAGCGGCCGGGGAGCCGGCAGACGCCGGCAGCGGCGCCGTGCAGGCGGCCGGCGGTCCCTACGATCTCAGCGAGCGTCCCTCCGAGGAAGGCTACATTGACCTCGGAGCCCTCCGGATTGCCGCGTCCCAGGGACTTCAGCTGAGGCTGGAAGTCGAGGAGAAGACCCAGCGCGTGGTTGCCGTGACACTGGATCTGGAAGGTTCCAGCCTTCAGCTGCAGGCCTTCGCCGCTCCGCGGTCCGAGACCCTCTGGGACGATATCCGGGAACAGATCGGCAAATCGGTGGCATCGCAGGGCGGAACAGTGGATGAGCGCTCCGGCATCTTCGGCACTGAGCTGCTGGCCCGGGTGCCCGCGCAGGCCCAGGACGGTTCCAAGGGATACCGGGTGGCCCGCTTTATCGGCGTTGACGGTCCCCGCTGGTTCCTCCGCGGCGTCTTCGGCGGCCCGGCCGCAATGAACCCCGACGCCGCCGGCCCCCTCGAGGAAGTCTTCCGCAACGTCGTGGTGGTCCGCGGCGATCAGCCCCTGCCGCCGCGCGACCTGCTGCAGCTGCGCCTGCCGCGCGATGCTTCCCCGCTCCCTCGCCCCGACAAGGCTGCCGCCAAGCCCGCCGCGCCCGAGCGCGGCCCGGAAATCACGACGATCGGCTAACCGTGTCAGCAGTCACCGCTTCTACGCACAGCGTGAGCATCAAATCCCTGCCGGAGCGCGGCCGTGCGTCCTGCCGCGGCTATGTTTCGGCCATCACCGTGGTTCCGGTCAACGATCCGCCCCGCTTTACGGCGGTGGTCGAGGACTCGATGGCCGAGTACCGGGAAAACCCGGCGACGGCACGGGCCAAGGTCCGCCTGGTCTGGGTGGGCCAGCGCCGGGTGCCGGGGATCGAGGCGGGAACCTGTCTCGCGTTCGAGGGCATGGTGTCCACTGTGGACGGCCGCCCCACGATCTTTAATCCCCGCTACGAAATCATTGGACGCCCGGAGGCCGACGCATGAGCACCCCCAAACAGCCGGAGGACGGCCAGCCGGACCTGAACCAGCTCGCAGGCCAGTACGCGGCGCGGGCCGGCGTGGAACGCCGGGACGACGGCCAGATTGATGTGCTCAGGTCCGTCGGCGGTGTCCGCGGGCTCGCCGAGGCCATTATTCCGGGGCTCCTCTTCACCCTGCTCCACACGGTGGGCGCCGAGCTGAACGTCTCGCTGGGAGCAGCCGTGGCCGCAGCCGCCGTGTTTTCGGTGGCCAACCTTATCCAGCGGCGCCCGCTGATGCAGTCCCTGACCGGTGTGGCAGGCGTCGCCATCTGCGCCTTCGTGGCACTGCGCAGCGGCGACGGCGCCACGTACTTCGTGCCCGGGTTCTACCTGAACGGCGCCTACATCCTGGCGTTCCTGGTCTCAATCGCAGTGAAATGGCCGGTTGCCGGCCTGTTGTTCGGGATGATCCGCGGCGAGAACCTGGACTGGCGCTCCGAACCTGTGCGGCTGAAGGCCTACACCTGGGCCAGCTGGATCATCGTGGCGGTCTTCGCGCTCCGGCTGGCCGTCCAGCTTCCGCTTTTCCTGGCCGGGAACGTGGCCGCGCTGGGCACCATGCGCCTGGCGATGGGCGTACCGCTCTACGCGCTGGGGCTCTGGCTGGCGTGGGTGGTTTCCCGCCCCTCGGCCATCGTGCCGGAAGCAGCGAGCGGGTCCGCATCCTCTCCGGTACCGGGAGACTGAGTTCCGGAGGATTGCGCAGCAGCCGGCTCGGCGTCGAGGGACTCCCGACGTGCCTGCGCAGCAGCCTCAGCCGCGGCGGGGGACAGGACCGCCCGCAGCTCGTCCTCGGCCGCGATGGTGGTGATGAAGAACAGTTCGTCACCGGGCTCGACGACGTCGTCGTTGCTCGGAGTAATGGGAGCGTCGTCGCGCAGGATCGCCACCACGGTGGCATCCTGCGGCCAGTCGATCGACCCCAGAGTCCGGCCCGTGAGGTGCGAATCGGTGGGAACGGTGAACTCGACCATGGAGGACACCCCGGTCTGCAGGCTCAGCAGCCGGACCAGGTCGCCGATCTCGACGGCTTCCTCCACCAGGGCGGTCATCAGGCGCGGCGTGTTCACGGCCACGTCCACACCCCACGAATCGTCGAACATCCAGTCGTTCTTCGGGTTGTTTACCCGGCCCACCGTCCGCGCCACGCCGAATTCACTCTTGGCCAGCAGCGAAACCACGAGGTTGACCTTGTCATCGCCGGTGGCGGAAACGACGACGTCGGCCTCCTCCAGCAGTGCATCCTTCAACGTGGTGAGCTCGCAGGCATCGCCGATCAGCCACCGCGCTCCGCGCAGGCCGCTGCGCCCCACGCACTCGGGCTTTTCGTCGATCAGCAGCACATCGTGGCCGTGGGACAGCAGCTCCTTGGCAATGGACGAGCCCACGCTGCCGGCACCGGCAATCACAACTTTCACAGGGACTCCTTGACTGGTTCCTTGGACAGGATCTTGCTGATTTCGGCCGTCCGGTCCACGGACATCATGGCGTGCAGGACGTCACCCTCCTGGTAGCTGCTGTCCGGCCGCGGCAGGATCCCTTCCCCAAAGCGGGTGATGTAGGCAATCCGGACACCGGCGGCGGTCTCGATACTGCCCAGCGAGCGTCCCAGCCAGCCTTCATGCAGGGACAGCTCACCGAGGATCAGCCGCCCGGAGGACTCCCGGAAATCGCCGTTGATGCTTTGCTCCGGCAGGATCCGGCGCAGCACCTGGTCCGCACTCCACCGGACTGCAGCGACCGTGGGGATGCCAAGGCGCTGGTAGATTTCCGCGCGTCCCGGATCGTAGATGCGCGCAACGACGTGCCCGACGTGGAAGGTCTCACGGGCGACGCGGGTGGCCAGGATATTGGAGTTGTCGCCGCTGGAAACCGCGGCGAACGCGTAGGCCTCTTCGATGCCCGCGGCCTTCAGCGTCTCGCGGTCAAACCCGACGCCGGTCACCTTGCGGCCGGTGAAGGTCTGCCGCAGCCGCCGGAACGCCCGCTCGTCCTGGTCGATGATGGCCACCGAATGGCCGGCATTGTCCAGGGTATGGGCCAGGCTGACGCCTACGCGCCCGCACCCCATGATCACGTAATGGGCCAACTGCCCTACCTCGGTTTCGGTTTGGTCCTCTGGGTGGCTGCTCCGCCTTCAGAGGCGGCTGCACCGTTGTGCCGGACCGTCGGTCCGGCCGTCCGTGCATAAAAAACAATCAACGCCAGCTTAGTCCCGTCGGCGGCCCAAATAGCACCGCGCCCGGCTCCCGTGGTGAGATGGAGTTTTAGGCCTCTTGAAAGAAGCAGAACCACCCCATGTCACTTGAACTCACCATCGGCGCCCCGGCCCACGGCGGCCATTTCGTTGCCCGGCACGAAGGGCGCGTCATTTTTGTCCGGCACGGCCTGCCGGGGGAGCGGGTCCGGGTCCGGCTCACCGAATCCGGCGAGGACGCCAAATTCTGGCGTGCCGACGTCGTCGAGGTCCTGGAGCCCGCCCAGGGGCGCCGCGAGCATTTCTGGAAGGACGCCGATGCGCTGCGCGCCGCAGCCCGGGGCAAGCTGCCCGTGGGCGGCGCCGAGTTCGGCCACATCGACCTTGATGTCCAGCGCCGGCTGAAAGCGGAGATCTTCGCCGAGCAGCTGCGCCGGCTCGGCGGCACCGACCTGGTCCCCGAGGTTGAACCCGCCCTGGAGGAGAGTGCCGACGGCCTGGCCTGGCGCACCCGCGTCAGTTTCTCGGTGGCACCCAGCGGCCGGCTGGCCATGCATGCCCACCGCTCGGACGAGCTGATTCCGGTCGAGGCCATGCCGCTGGCCACTGAGGCGATCAACGCCCTGCGGCTGTGGGAAGCGGACTTCACGGGTATGGACCGAGTAGAGGTCGCCGCGCCGGCGGCAGGCGGGCAGCCCCTGGTCCTGCTGATCCCGGCACCGGGAACCCATCCGCGGATGCCGGCCCGGATTGCCCAGAACCTGCCGGACGGCGTGTCCGTGGCAGCCTGGGATCCGGAAACCCATGAACTCACCCGCCTCAAGGGCCGGACCTGGGTGCAGGAAACAGTGCTCGGCCACGACTACCGGGTCACCGGTGCAGGGTTCTGGCAGATCCACCGCTCCGCACCGCAGACCCTGGCAGCCGCCGTCCTCGAAGGGCTCGACGTGCAGTCCGGGGAATCCGTGGCTGACCTGTACGCAGGTGCCGGGCTGTTCACCGCACCGCTGGCCGAGGCTGCAGGCGAATCCGGCCGGGTGCTCTCGGTGGAAGGATCCCCGGGTGCCAGCCGGGATGCCCGCAAGAACCTCTTCGCCGCACCCCAGGTTTCCATTAGCCAGGGCCGCGTGGACAAGATGCTCCGCGAGGTCGGGGACCTCGACGTCGTACTGCTGGACCCGCCGCGTGCCGGGGCCGGAAAAACGGTGGTGCAGCAGATCGATGCCGCCGCGCCCCGCGTGGTCGGCTACGTGTCCTGCGATCCGGCGTCGTTCTCCCGCGACCTGGGCTATTTCCGCAGCGCCGGCTGGGACATGGACAGCCTGCGGGTCTTTGACCTGTACCCGCATACCCACCACATGGAGTCCTTCGCCGTCCTGCGCAAGCGCTAGGCGAACCGCCCCCGAAACCGCCCGGAAGGCGGCCAGCGAGCCCCGTCACGACGCGTCGTGGCCCATATCTCCTGCGGGCGCCCCTGTAAAGGCTAGGATGGGAGGCAGTTGTCCAGTCCTGCGCCTTTATGGGGGTTTCCCGGGGGAGTTTCCCGCTTTCGAGCGGTTATTGCCCAGGCAGGGGGCATGTGTCGGCAGGGAAATGAACCACCGGTTTTCCTGCCGCCCCCCTTGCCCGGCTATTAGGGAAACCTAACTGGCGGGCAGTTGTGACGTGGACAAAGATAACTAGGTGGCGAGAGGAGTCCTGTTATGACTAATGTGGACAGCTTCGGATCCAAGGGCGTCTTAGACGTCAAAGGTTCCGAGTATGAAATTTTCCGGCTGAATTCCGTCGAAGGCGCCCAGAGCCTTCCGTTCAGCCTCAAGGTCCTGCTGGAGAACCTGCTCCGCACCGAAGACGGTGCAAACATCACTGCGGACCACGTACGTGCCCTGGCGCAGTGGGACGCAGACGCAGAGCCCAGCACCGAAATCCAGTTCACCCCGGCCCGGGTGATCATGCAGGACTTCACCGGCGTACCCTGCATCGTTGACCTGGCCACCATGCGTGAGGCCGTGGCCGAGCTCGGCGGCGACCCGAAGCGCGTGAACCCGCTGGCACCTGCCGAAATGGTCATTGACCACTCCGTGCAGATTGATGCCTTCGGCAACTCCGGCGCCCTCGAGCGCAACATGGAGATCGAATACCAGCGCAACGGCGAGCGGTACCAGTTCCTTCGCTGGGGCCAGACGGCTTTCGATGACTTCAAGGTCGTTCCCCCGGGAATGGGCATTGTGCACCAGGTCAACATCGAATACCTGGCGCGCACGGTCATGACCCGCGAAGTTGACGGCGTCCTGCGTGCCTACCCGGACACCTGCGTCGGCACCGACTCCCACACCACCATGGTCAACGGCCTGGGCGTGCTCGGTTGGGGCGTTGGCGGCATTGAGGCCGAGGCAGCAATGCTCGGCCAGCCCGTCTCCATGCTGATCCCGCGCGTCGTCGGCTTCAAGCTGACCGGCGAGATCCCCGCCGGAGCCACGGCCACCGACGTTGTCCTGACGATCACCGAAATGCTGCGCAAGCACGGCGTTGTGGGCAAGTTCGTGGAGTTCTACGGCGAAGGCGTCGGCGCTGTTCCGCTCGCCAACCGCGCCACCATCGGCAACATGAGTCCGGAATTCGGTTCCACTGCAGCGATCTTCCCGATCGACGACGTGACGCTGGAATACCTGCGCCTGACCGGCCGCTCCGAAGAGAACGTGGCCCTCGTTGAGGCCTACGCCAAGGAGCAGGGCCTGTGGCACGATCCGTCCAAGGAGATCAAGTACTCCGAGTACCTGGAACTGGATCTGTCCACGGTGGTTTCCTCCATCGCCGGCCCGAAGCGCCCGCAGGACCGCGTGGAACTGACCAACGCCAAGACGCAGTTCCGCAATGACCTGAAGAACTACGTCCACGAAACCGTTGAAGCCGAAAACGGCACCGTAGACGAGACGCTGGAAGAGACCTTCCCGGCCTCCGACGCACCCTCGTTCAACGCCAACGCCACGACGGTTGAAGACCACGAACACGACCTGGTTGCCGAGGCGGATGCTCCCGCCGAGCGTGCCACCAACTCCGTTCCGGTCACCATGGCGGACGGCCGCACCTTCGATCTGGACCACGGTGCAGTAACGATCGCGTCGATCACCTCCTGCACCAACACGTCCAACCCCTCCGTGATGATGGCCGCCGCCGTGCTGGCACGCAACGCGGTGGACAAGGGCCTGGCGTCCAAGCCCTGGGTCAAGACCTCGGTAGCTCCGGGCTCGAAGGTCGTCACCGACTACTACGAGAAGTCCGGCCTGATTCCGTACCTCGAGAAGCTCGGCTTCTTCGTGGTCGGCTACGGCTGCGCCACCTGCATCGGCAACTCCGGTCCCCTTGAAGAGGAAATCTCCGAGGCGATCAACGAAGCCGACCTGGCAGTCACCGCAGTGCTCTCGGGCAACCGCAACTTCGAAGGCCGCATCAACCCGGACGTGAAGATGAACTACCTGGCCTCCCCGCCGCTGGTAGTCGCCTACGCCCTGGCCGGCACCATGGACTTCGACTTCGAGAATGACCCGCTGGGCCAGGACGAAGCCGGCAACGACATCTACCTGAAGGACATCTGGCCGAACCCGGTCGAGGTCCAGCAGATCATCGATGCCTCCATCGACCAGAAGATGTTCAGCGACAGCTACAACACCATCTTCGAAGGCGACGACCGCTGGAAGTCCCTGCCCACCCCCGAAGGTGCAACCTTCGAGTGGGACATGGAGTCCACGTACGTCCGGAAGCCCCCGTACTTCGAGGGCATGAAGGCCGAGCCGGAGCCCGTCTCCGACATCCAGGCCGCACGCGTCCTGCTGAAGCTGGGCGATTCGGTCACCACCGACCACATCTCCCCGGCCGGTTCCTTCAAGTCCGACACCCCCGCAGGCAAGTACCTGCTGGAACACGGTGTGGCCCGCAAGGACTTCAACTCCTACGGCTCGCGCCGTGGCAACCACGAAGTCATGATCCGCGGCACCTTCGCCAACATCCGCATCAAGAACCAGCTGCTCGACGGCGTTGAAGGCGGTTTCACCCGCGACTTCAGCCAGGCCGACGCACCGCAGGCTGCCGTTTACGATGCCGCGATGAACTACCAGGCCGCCGGCACCCCGCTGGTTGTCCTGGCCGGCAAGGAATACGGCTCCGGTTCTTCACGTGACTGGGCTGCCAAGGGCACCGCGCTGCTGGGCGTCAAGGCAGTAGTTGCCGAGAGCTACGAGCGGATCCACCGCTCCAACCTCATCGGCATGGGCGTCCTTCCGCTGCAGTACCCGGCCGGCGTCAACGCCGAGTCCCTGGGGCTCACCGGTACGGAAACCTTCTCCGTTGAAGGTGTCACCGAACTGAACAACGGGACCACGCCCAAGACCGTTCGGGTCACGGCCACCCCCGAAAACGGCGAAGCCATCACGTTCGACGCGGTCCTCCGCATCGACACCCCGGGTGAAGCCGACTACTACCGCAACGGCGGCATCCTGCAGTACGTACTGCGCCAGATTTCCGCTAAGTAGCAGTAAACGCACCACGTTCAGGGCCCCGTTTCCCCGATCCGTCCAGAAGGCGGAGGAAGGGAAACGGGGCCCTGAAGCGTTGGGTAGGAACCGCGGAGCGCACGCCGCGCGTTAGAGTTAATCCATTGCGACGGTGTGCAGTGCCGCCGATACGACTCAAGGGAGGCACCCCTGTTGGGACTTCTGGAAACAATCCGGGATCCTCGGGACCTCAGCAGGCTTTCGCTGACACAGCTGAAGCGGCTTGCTGAGGAGATCCGTTCGTTCCTGATCACTAACGTCGCACAGACCGGCGGGCACCTGGGGCCGAACCTGGGCGTGGTGGAACTGACCATGGGCATCCACCGGGTCTTTGATTCCCCGCGGGACAGCATTGTCTTTGACACCGGGCACCAGTCCTATGTGCACAAGATCCTCACCGGCCGCCAGGACTTCGCCACGCTGCGCCAGCAGGGCGGCATGTCCGGCTATCCGGCGCGCGCCGAGTCCGTCCACGACATCGTGGAAAGCTCCCACGCCTCCTCCTCCCTCTCCTGGGCGGACGGCATCTCCCGTGCCCGCCAGCTCAACGGCGAAGGGGACCGCTACACCGTAGTAATGGTGGGCGACGGCGCCCTGACCGGCGGCATGGCCTGGGAAGCCCTCAACAATATCGCCGCTGACCAGCGGCGCCGCGTGGTGATCGTCGTCAACGACAACGGCCGCTCCTACGCCCCGACCATCGGCGGCCTGGCCGACTACCTCGCCTCCCTGCGGCCCACCATTGACGCCGTGCGCACGCACCACGCCTATGAAAACACCCTCGGCTGGTGGCGCGACCGTCTGCAGCAGGGCGGTCCTGCCGGCCGGTTCGCCTACCGCAGCCTGCACGCCGCGAAGAAGGGCATCAAGGACTGGTGGACCCCGCAGGGCCTCTTCGAGGACCTCGGCATGAAGTACGTGGGACCCATCGACGGCCATGACCTTGACGCCGTCGAACGCGCCCTGCACAAGGCCAAGAACTACGCCGGCCCGGTCATCGTGCACGCCATGACCGAGAAGGGACGCGGCTACGCCCCGGCCCGCGCGCACGAGGCAGACCAGTTCCACGCCGTCGGCATCATCGATCCGGAAACCGGTGCCCCGGTGGAGCCGGGCGGCAAGGAATCCTGGACCTCCGTGTTCGCCACGGAGATCGCCGAGATTGCCGACGAACGCAGCGATATCGTCGGGATCACCGGCGCCATGCTGATTCCGGTCGGACTGCACCGGTTCGCCGAGCGGCACCCCGAGCGGGTGATCGACGTCGGCATCGCCGAGCAGCATGCCCTCACCTCCGCTGCAGGCATGGCTTTCGGCGGCCTGCATCCGGTGGTGGCGTTGTACGCCACCTTCCTGAACCGGGCCTTCGACCAGCTGCTGATGGATGTTGCGCTGCACAAGGCCGGCGTCACGATCGTCCTCGACCGGGCGGGCGTGACCGGCCCCGACGGCGCCAGCCACCACGGCATGTGGGACATGTCCATGCTGCAGATTGTTCCCGGGCTGCACCTCGCCGCACCGCGCGACGCCACCCGCCTGAAGGAAGAACTGCGCGAAGCCGTGGCCATCTCGGATGCCCCCAGCGTTGTCCGCTTCTCCAAGGGCACCGTGGGCAGCGATATTGACGCCGTGGAGCGGACCTCCGACGGCGTGGACATCCTGGCCCGCCGTCCCACCGGAGACAGCTCCAATGACGTCCTGATCGTCAGCGTGGGTGCCATGGCGGATATGGCCCTTGACGTTGCCGACCGCCTCGGCGCGCAGGGCATCAGCTCCACCGTGGTGGACCCGCGCTGGGTATTGCCCGTCCCGCGGTCCATCATCAGCATCGCTGCCGAGCACCGGATTGTCATCGTGATCGAAGACGGCGTCCGGGCCGGCGGCGTCGGATCGCGGATCCGGCAGGAAATGCGGGCCGCCGGCGTCGACACAGCACTCAACGAAGTCGGGCTTCCGGCGGAGTTCCTGGATCACGGCAGCCGGAGCGAGGTGCTCGAGCGGGTGGGACTGACCGCCCGGCAGATCGCCAACGACGTCGTCGCGCAGGTCCTGGGCACCAAGGTTCCGTTTGCCCGTCCGCTGCCCGGCTCCGAAATGCCGACGGGGCAGGTGCCGAAGATCCAGTAGTCACGCAGGTCCGGGCGGCCGGACCACTGTGAAGGGGAGTAGCCATGGCGGACAACGTTCCTGCCCTTGCCGTTACGGGGGCGACCGGCGCCCTGGGCGGCGCCGTCGCCCGGTTGCTCGGGGAAGCCGGAGTCCGTCAGCGGCTGCTGGCACGGAACACCGCCCGGCTGCCTCAGCTGCCGGATACTCCCGTCTTTGCAGCGTCCTACCTGGACCGGCCGCAGTCCGTCAGCGCCCTGCGCGGCGTGCAGACACTGTTTATGGTGTCTGCCGACGAGAGCCCGCACCGGGTGGAAGACCAGTGCACGTTTGTGGATGCCGCCGTCGAGGCCGGGGTGGAGCACCTTGTGTACACGTCATTCATGGGCGCGGCACCCGATGCCGTCTTCACCCTGGCCCGCGACCATGCCGCCACCGAGGAGTACATTTCCTCCCGGAACGGGCTCGCGTACACGTTCCTGCGCGACTGCCTCTATCAGGATGTGCTGCCCACCTTTGTCCAGCCCGACGGCGTCATCCGCGGCCCGGCGGGGGACGGCCGTTTTGCGCCGGTGGCCCGGACCGATGTTGCCCGTACCGCTGTGAAGATCCTGCTCTCCCCGGAACGGCATCGGAACCGCACCTACGCCCTCACCGGTCCCGCCGAGCTGACCATGGCCGAGGCAGCAGGCATCCTGTCCACGGTGACCGGAAGGCGCGTGCGATATGAGCCGGAGTCCTACGACGAGGCCATGGCGTCGCGGACAAAGGCCGGGGCCGCGCAGTGGCAGGCCGAGGCCTGGACCAGCAGCTACCAGGCCATTGCGGCGGGGCAGCTGGCACCGGCCAGCCCGGACATTGAACAGATCACCGGCGTTGCTCCGCTGAGGTTCGAGGATTACCTGCAGCAACCCCGCAAGTAAGCGTTCGAAGGGGAGTGCCGTGCGGGGGGAACAGAGGATAGTGTCATGGGTATGGCTCAGGACATATTCCCGGATATCCAGCGGTTTCTTGCCGAATGCACAGTCGGCGATCTGGATGACGAGGTGACCCCCGTGGCCGACCTCTACGGCATGTACATGATCTGGAGTGAACAGCAGGGGATGGAACCGCAGGGCATGCAGGTTTTCTCCGCCGCGGTCCAGGGGGAGGGGATAGAGGCAGAGCGCCGGCGCAGTGAACAGGTTTACACCGGGCTGCTCCCCACCGGGGCCATCCCCATCCAGTACATCCTTGAAACGGACAAGGCCCCCGGACCCAACAACACCCTGGACACCTTCCCGGGCTGAGTTCCGGCGGCGTCGCGGAACCTGCGGCCGCAACGAGGCGGAGTTCCGAGGTATACCGTAGCTTCCATGACTTCTTACAACAGACTTGGAAATTCCGGCCTGACCGTCTCCACGGTCGGGCTGGGCTGCAACAACCTGGGCCGACCGGGAACACCCACCGAATCGCAGGAGGGCACCGACGCCGTCGTCCACGCCGCGATCGACGCCGGCATCACCTTGTTCGACGTGGCCGATACGTATGGGCGCACGCCGGGGCTGAGCGAGGAAATGCTGGGCAAGGCGCTGGGCTCCCGGCGCGATGACATTGTGCTGGCTACCAAGTTCGGTATGGACATGCAGGGCGTCAACGGTGCCGACTTCGGTGCCCGGGGCTCGCGCCGCTATATCGTGAAGGCCGCGGAAGCCTCCCTGCGCCGGCTGAACACGGACTGGATTGACCTGTACCAGTTCCACACACCGGACCCCCTGACGCCCATCGAAGAGACCCTTGCGGCCCTGGATGATCTGGTGACCAGCGGCAAGGTCCGCTACATCGGACACTCCAACCGCACGGGCTGGCAGATTGCCGAAGCCGAGTTCACCGCGCGCATGGGCGGATACACCCCGTTCATCTCCGCACAGAACCACTACAACCTGCTGGACCGCCGGGCCGAGCTCGAGGTCACTCCCGCCGCCGAAGCGTACGGGCTGGGTGTGCTGCCCTACTTCCCGCTGGCCAACGGCCTGCTCACCGGCAAGTACAGCAGCGGCAAGGCTCCCGAAGGCAGCCGGCTTACCCATTCGCGGAAGAACCTGCTGGAGAACGCCGATATGGAGCAGCTGGCGGAGTTCGGCCGGTTCGCCGCGGACCGCGGTCTGACCGAAGTGCAGGTCGCCTTCTCCTGGCTCGCAGCTCAGCCGTCGGTCGCGTCCGTGATCGCCGGGGCTACGAAGGTGGAGCAGGTGCAGCAGAACGCCGAGGCCGTGTGCTGGGTTCCGTCGGAGAAGGACCTTGAAGAACTGGACCGGATCTTCCCGCGGACGCCGAAGGTTGCTTTGTTCTAGTCTTGTCACTCGCCTTGGGTGCGCTGGTGGGTCCGGTGGGTCCGGTGGCCCGGTGGGTCCGGTGGCCCGGTGGGTCCGGAACGGCGGCAACGAAAATCCCTGCTCGCAGAGCTCGCCGAGATTATTAAAGCCGCCTAACCCGGACCCTCCGGGCCCAACGGTGCCTCCGCAAGCCTCCGCCTAGCCCTGACCCGCGGGAGGCTCAGGCGGGCTTGGTTGCCCTGCCGTCGAGCCACAGGGTGTCGGAGTCGTCCCGGTGGGTTCCCGTAGTGCCCACATGTTTCTGATCTATGGAGGCGCCGTTCTTAATGACATGGACGAGTGCCATCCCATGCCCGCGCCCGATTCCATAGTCGGTTTTGAGCCATTCGAGGATTTCCCCGGCTTTCACGTTGCCGCCGCTGAATCCTTTAGCGGCGGCAATATCCACGAGCTGGCGGGGTGTTAGTCCCGTTTTCTCCTCGATGGCGTCGAGGTAGGCCTGGAAAGACATCTGGTTCTCCTAAAATCCTGAGCTGACTTTGCGGATTCGCCGGGTTGGTTGCAGGAGCGCTAGCTGCCAGTCTCTTCCTCGCGTTCCTGCCGGTAACTCTCACGCTGCTGTAGGACGAAGCTTGCCAGCAGCTTGATGAAAGCAGCGCCCAGTACCAGGAAAAGACCTATCAACAACCAATTCCACGGCTCGTCGAACGGTAGGAGAAGAACCAGCCACAAAGAGACGCAAGCACTGAGCATGAACAGCACCATTCGCTTTGTACGCGTCTGCGACCATGCTGGGTCCTGACTCATGCAGGGAGGTTAGCGCGGCCGCTGCCCGCTGACCAGACCCGAATGAAATGCACCGGGACGGACACGCAAAAGCGCCGGACGGACCGGGTTAGGCGGCTTTAATAATCCTTGCGAGCTCTGCGAGCAAAGGATTTTCGTTGCCGCCGTTCCGGTCCGCCCGGCGCGGGCGAAGCGAACGGACTAACTAGGCAGCAGCAGCCTCATGGAACTTCCTGCCGTTCACGCGCTCGGACGCCCCGACACGGTCCAGGTACGGCGTGATGCCGCCCAGGTGCATCGGCCAGCCGGCACCGAGGATGACGCACAGGTCGATGTCCTCGGGACCTGCCACAACGCCCTCTTCGAGCATGAGCCCGATTTCCTCGGCCAGGGCATCCTGCGTCCGGCGCAGGACTTCCTCGGAGGTGGAGGGAGTGGTGCCGAAGTCCAGCATCGCCAGGGTTTCCTCGGGGATGTAGGCGTTGCCGTCCTCGTCCTTCTGCCACAGGGACTTGATGCCGGCGTCGATGATCTTCTGGGAGTTCTTCGAGAGCCAGAAGCGCTCACCGAACGCCGAGTGCAGGGATTCCTGCACATGCTGTCCCACCGGCAGGCCCACCAGGGCCAGCAGGGTGAACGGCGACATCGGCAGGCCCATCGGGCGCAGCGCGTTGTCTGCGGTGGCAGCATCGGTGCCCTCGTCGAAGACCATGGTGATCTCGCCGAACATACGGCCCAGGATGCGGTTCACCACGAAGGCGGCAGCGTCCTTGACCAGCACGGCGGTCTTCTTCAGCTGCTTGGCCAGCACAAACGCGGTGGCCAGCACGGCGTCGTCGGTCTTGGGAGCGCGTACGATTTCCAGCAGCGGCATCACGGCCACCGGGTTGAAGAAGTGGAAGCCCACCACACGCTCCGGGTGCTGCAGGTCAGCCGCCATCTCCGTCACGGAGAGCGAGGAGGTGTTGGTGGCCAGGATGCACTCGGGGGAGACCACGGCCTCCACCTCGGCGAACACCTGCTTCTTCACGGAGAGTTCCTCGAAGACGGCTTCGATGACGAAGTCGGCGTCGGAGAACGCTTCCTTGGACACCGACCCGGTGACCAGGGCCTTGGTACGGTTGGCGGCGTCGGGGGAGATGCGCTTCTTGGCCAGGAGCTTGTCCACCTCCGCGTGCACGTAGCCCACACCTTTGTCCACGCGCGCCTGGTCGATGTCCGTCATCACCACGGGCACCTTGAGCTGGCGGGCGAAGAGCAGGGCGAGCTGGCTGGCCATCAGGCCGGCGCCGACCACGCCCACCTTGGTGACCGGGCGGGCCAGCTTCTTATCCGGAGCACCGGCGGGCCGCTTGCCGCGCTTCTGGACCAGGTCCAGGAACGCGTAGACGGTGGAGCGGAACTGCGGGGTCTGCATCAGCTCGGCCAGGGCATTGCACTCGGCGTCACGGGACTCCTCGCGGGTCCACGTCTTGCCGGCTTCGAGCAGGTCCAGGACCTTAGCCGGTGCAGGTGCTGCGTTGGAGGTCTTGGCCTCCACAAAGGCGCGACCCTTGGCGACGGCGGCATCCCACGCTTCGCCGGCGTCGGCGGGTTCGACGGCGTTGGGCCGGGACACCTGCTCCTCGCCGCTGATCACGCGGGAGGCCCAGGCCAGCGACTGCTCGAGGAAATCCGCCGGCTCGAACAGGGCATCGGCAATGCCCAGCTTGTAGGCGGCAGCCCCGGACAGGGTGCGGTTGTTGCTCAGCGGGTTCTCGATCATCACCTTGACGGCGTTCTCGGGGCCGATCAGGCGCGGCAGCAGGTAGACGCCGCCCCAGCCCGGCACCAGGCCGATGAACGCTTCCGGCAGCGACAGGGCACCGGCACCGGTGGAGACGGTGCGGTAGTCCGACTGCAGGGCGATCTCCAGTCCGCCGCCGAGGGCTACACCGTTGATGAAGGCGAAGCTGGGCACGCCCAGGTTGCCGAGCTTGGCGTAGACGTCGTGGCCCAGGTGGGCCATGGCCGCACCGTCTTCATAGTCGGAGATGGACTTCACGGCGGAAAGGTCGGCGCCGGCCACGAGGTAGAACGGCTTGCCGGTGACGCCGACGCCGACAATCTCGCCCTTGTCCGCGCGGGCCTTGAGCTCGTCCAGCTTCTGACCCAGCTCAAGGAGCGTGTTCGGGCCCAGCGTGGTGGGACGTGAGTGGTCGACGTCGTTGTCCAGGGTGATCAGGGCGAAGGTGCCGGCGTTGCCCGGCAGCTGGATGTCGGAGACGTAGGAGTGGGTGATGACCTCGGTGGGGAAGAGGCCCGCGAGGCGCTGGTAGTCAGGAGCAGACATTACTTCGTGGCCTCCGTGGAATCGGTGTTGTAGTCGGGGTGGTTCGGGTTTTCCCAGATCACGGTGGCGCCCATGCCCAGGCCGATGCACATGGTGGTCATGCCGTAGCGGACGCTCGGGTCTTCCTCGAACTGGCGGGCCAGCTGGTTCATCAGGCGGACGCCCGAGGAGGCCAGCGGGTGGCCGACGGCGATGGCGCCGCCGTAGCGGTTCACGCGGGGGTCGTCGTCGGCGATGCCGAAGTGGTCCAGGAAGGCCAGGACCTGGATGGCGAAGGCCTCGTTGATTTCGAAGAGGCCGATGTCCTCGATGGACAGGCCGGTCTGCTTCAGCACCTTTTCGGTGGAGGGGACCGGGCCGTAGCCCATGACCTCGGGCTCGACGCCGGCGAAGGCGTAGCCGACCAGGCGCATCTTGACGCCCAGGCCGAGTTCCTCGGCAGCTTCGGCGGAGGCCAGCAGCGCGGTGGTGGCGCCGTCGTTCAGGCCGGCAGCGTTACCGGCGGTGACCCGGCCGTGCGCACGGAACGGGGTGCGCAGCTGTGCGAGGTCTTCAACGGTGGTGCCCGGGCGCGGCGGCTCGTCCACGGTGTTCAGGGTCCAGCCGGTGCCGGGCTTCTTGGTGGCGACGGGGACCAGATCCGGCTGGATGGAGTTGCCGGCGTAGGCCTTGGCAAGCTTTTCCTGGCTGGCGGCGGCGTACGCGTCGGTGCGGTCCTTGGTGATGTGCGGGAAGCGGTCGTGCAGGTTCTCCGCGGTGTTGCCCATGTTCAGGGCAGCCGGGTCCACCAGGCGCTCGGTCATGAAGCGCGGGTTCGGATCGGCGTCCTTGCCCATCGGGTGGTTGCCCATGTGCTCCACGCCGCCGGCAATGACGACGTCGTAGGCGCCGAAGCCGATACCGGACGCGGTGGTGGTCACGGCCGTCATGGCACCGGCGCACATGCGGTCAATGGCGAAGCCCGGCACCGTGCGCGGCAGGCCGGCCAGCAGGGCTGCGGTGCGCCCGATGGTCATGCCCTGGTCACCGGACTGCGTGGTGGCGGCGATGGCTACTTCATCAATACGTTCCGGAGGAAGGGAGGGGTTGCGGCGCATCAGTTCCCGGATGCACTTGACCACCAGGTCATCAGCACGCATTCCGGCGTAGATGCCCTTGTCGCCTGCTTTGCCGAAGGGTGTCCGCACTCCGTCAACGAAAACTACGTCCCTGATCTGCCGTGATCGGCTTTGTGGGCTCACGTACTTACTCCTCTTTGAGATATGAAACGGAACTACGTCCGGGCTCGATGTTACTCGCGGGTAACATAGCCTGCAAGGACGCCGCGGGTGACTGCGGAAAGAAGGTCCGATATGGCATGGATCACGCCGGCGCCAGCACCGACCCTATCGACATACCGGCGTTCGAGAAACCCGGTGTTAGGTTGGCCCGGTGGATTTTGTCGCGGACCCGCAGCTGGCGGCCTGGCTTGCAGAGTCGCAGCGCGCCGAAGGCGGGAAACCCTCCCTGGAACAGATCCGGCAGCTGCGGCTGCCGCGCGCCCGCCCGCCCGGTCCCGAGCTGGTGCAGGTGCAGGATGTGACGGTTCCCGCCGATGTCCCGGTGCGGACCCGGTTGTACCGCTCCTGCATGAGGCCGCAGCCGTTGACGGTGTTTGTCCACGGCGGGGGCTTCGTGTTCGGCGGCCTGGCATCGCATGACCGCCTGTGCCGCAGGCTGGCGCTGCTGGCGGGAACGGCGGTACTGGCGGTGGACTACCGGCTGGCCCCTGAGCATCCGGCTCCGGCGGCGGTGGACGACGTCGCGGCGGTGCTGGCCTGGGCGGCAAGGGGGCCGGGGGAGCTGGGGCCGTTGAACCCACGAGTCGGACTGGCCGGTGACAGCGCCGGCGGGCTGATTGCCTTCCTTGCCGCCCAGCGGCTTGTCGGCACACCGGCCCGGCCCGATCTTCTGTTCCTGGCGTATCCGAATGCGGACCTGACCCTCAGCCTGCCCAGTGTCCGGGAGAAAGGAGAGGGGTGGGGGCTGTCGGCACGGGATCTCGCCTTTTACATAGCCCAGTGGATTCCGGAAGCATCGAACCTGTCGGGCTTCAGCCCCGTGGACGGCGCGCGCCGCTGCCCCATGCCGGTGCCGACGCTGCTGGCAACTGCCGAACATGATCCACTGCGGGATGAAGGAAAACAGCTGGCCGACGAGCTGGCCCGCGGCGGAACCGACGTCGAGTATCTGCCACACCCCGGCCTGGTCCACGGATTTATGACGCTGGATACGGTATCGCCGGCCGCGCGGACGGCCGGCGATACCCTGCTCCGGCGGTACGGGAAAATGCTAGGAAGAATCCGGATCTAGGGCCGAAAATCGGTCATCCGTGCTTCGCGGAGCTTGATTATCCCTACCTCGCGGCGCTTGATGCGGCCACGCCAGCGGTGCGTGAAAAACAGGGCAACGGCGCATAGGGCAGGGGGCAGGAGAACGCCGATTACGGCGCCCATGGAATAGGCGATGCCTCCGGTTCCCTCTTCCAGCGTCATCGCCAGGCTCCCCGGCACAACGAGCAGGAATAAGGCGCCTGTCGCGTACCCGATGACCAGCATGACGACGGTGGCAAGTTTCTTGCCCGTCTCTTTCTTCGGCAGCTGACCTTGGGCATACCCGGTGCCTGCGAGTTGTCCGGGGTACTGCGGGTACTGCGGGTATTGCCCGCGGCGTTCCTGCTGTGCGGGCTCCTGCCGGGCCCCATACTGCGCACCGGGCTCAGGCACAGACGCCTGCGGAGCGCCTGGCTCCGGGTAGCCGGGTGGCCTCGGGTTGTTGCTCAACTGTCCCCCATTTGCTTGCGTTTATTTGATGCGCCCGGCCATGTCGGCACCGTGCGGTGGCCGGCCCTCGCCGCTGCGGGACCAGTGAACCGTGACATCGGGGCTGCCTATGCCTGCCAATAGGCGGCACAGCGGTCATTCCCGCCGGAGAAAAAGTTCTTGCCCGTTACGTCAGAGATCAGGCGTGACGGCGCAGTAGGCGCTCTCGGCCCCTGTGGACGTTTGCTCTTCCATCACTTCGCCGTCCACCGTGATTTTACAGGTGATGGACGTGGCCGATTCATCCTTGGTGGCGGAGACGTCGTAGAAACTCTCGTATTCCGTCTCGTTCTTGTCCGTCAGTTCCCTGGTGAACGGGAGCGCGACGTCGGTGAGTTGCTCGTCTTCATTCGCGCCGACCTTGCCGGAGACGATGACGGAAGGGGAGGTGGGGCTGTCGCTGCTCACCTCGAAGAGGATGGTGTGCGTCTTGGCTTCCTCCGAGGCCGGCTCCTGGGCGTCGGCCGGCTCGTCCCCGCCGCCGCATCCGGTCAGCGAAGCGGCCAGGAGCAGGACGGCAGTTGCTGCCAGTTTTCTCTTCATGGATCCCCCAAGGTCTCGTGAGTATTCGCCTGTGAACCATATCACTGATGCTTTGGGCGGAAGCATGCTTACTAATTCGTTTCGCGCCGGGCACCTCGCTAATCTGAGAATGATGAGTACTGCGAAAATCTCCCCGAACACTGCCCCCACGCCCAGCACATCCGGAATGGTCAGCGTCCGCGGAGCGCAGGAGAACAACCTGCGCAACGTCGACGTCGATGTTCCCCGCGACGCCATTGTCGCCTTCACCGGGGTGTCCGGATCAGGCAAGTCCTCGCTGGCCTTCGGTACTATCTACGCCGAAGCGCAGCGCCGCTACATGGAGTCGGTGGCCCCGTACGCACGCCGGCTGCTCGCCCAGGGATCCAACCCGAAGGTGGAGGAAATCACCGGGCTGCCGCCCGCCGTCGCCCTCCAGCAGCGCCGAGGAGCCCCCAGCTCACGGTCCACCGTGGGCACTCTCACCACGCTCTCCAACTCAATGCGCATGCTCTTCTCCCGCGGGGGCACCTATCCGGCGGACGCCGAACCCGGCAGCCTCGACTCGGACGCCTTCTCACCCAACACGGCGGCAGGAGCCTGCCGGGAATGCTCCGGGCTGGGGATCGCCCACACCGTCACCGAGGACTCCCTGGTGCCGGATCCCACCCTCAGCATCCGGGACGGCGCGATCGCCGCCTGGCCCGGCGCGTGGCAGGGAAAGAACCTGCGCGACATCCTCATCCAGCTCGGCTACGACGTCGACGTGCCCTGGAAGAAGCTGCCCAAGAAGGACCGCGACTGGATCCTGTTCACCGAAGAACAGCCCGTAGTGATGATCACCCCGCAGCGTGACCGCGTGGCCAAACCGTACAAGGGACGGTTCTGGAGCGCCAAGAGCTACGTCATGCACACGCTGGCGGATTCGGGCAGTGCGCAGATGCGTGAACGGGTCCTGGCCTACATGGTCTCGGGTCCCTGCCCCGTCTGCGGGGGAGCGGGCCTGCGCCCGGAGGCTCTCGCTGTGACGTTCGCAGGCAAGAACATCGCCGAGTTGAACGGCGCCACATTGGCAGAGCTGGCCGAGATTATCCGGCCGACGGCGGAACTGAAGTCCGCGGGCACCGCCTCCCGGGCCGCGGCGTCCAACGAAGACACCGAAGTGGCCGTGACCATCACCCGGGATCTGCTGGGACGGCTGGAGGTGCTGATCGGACTGGGCCTGGGCTACCTGAGCCTGTCCCGCGCCACGCCGACCCTCTCGCCCGGGGAAATGCAGCGCCTTCGGATTGCCACCCAGCTGCGCTCGGGCCTGTTCGGGGTCATCTATGTCCTGGATGAGCCCTCCGCCGGGCTGCATCCGGCCGACGCCGAGCCGCTGCTGACCGTGCTGCAGGAACTCAAGGACGCCGGGAACTCCGTGTTCGTCGTCGAGCACAACATGGACGTGGTGCGCAGCGCCGAATGGATTGTGGACGTAGGCCCGCAGGCCGGCGACGGCGGCGGAACAGTGCTTTACAGCGGCCCCGTCGCGGGACTGGCCGAGGTAACGGAAAGCGCCACCCGTCCGTTCCTGTTCGGCGACGCGGAAACCGCCAGACCGGCCCGACGGACACCGGACCGGTGGCTGAGCCTGAAGGGGATCACCCGGCACAACCTGCAGGGCCTGGACGCCGAGATTCCGCTGGGGGTGTTCACGGCGGTCACCGGTGTTTCGGGTTCCGGCAAGTCCACGCTGGTCAGCCAGGTCCTCGCTGAAACGGTGGGACGCCAGGTCAACGGAGTGGCCGCGGAGCCCGAGGATCCCGAGGCGGCGGAGGACAACGATCCCGGCGCCCACGTACGCAGCATTTCCGGGCTGGAGCACCTGGACCGGCTGGTCCGGGTGGACCAGCGCCCCATCGGCCGCACCCCGCGTTCCAACCTGGCCACCTACACCGGCCTTTTCGACGCCGTGCGGAAGCTGTATGCCGGCACCGAGGAAGCGCGTGCCCGGGGCTACAACGCCGGCCGGTTCTCCTTCAACGTGACCGGCGGACGCTGCGAGACCTGCCAGGGCGAAGGCTTCCTCGCCGTCGAACTTTTGTTCCTGCCCGGCACCTACGGACCCTGCCCGGTCTGCCACGGCGCCCGCTACAACGAGGAAACCCTGGAAGTCACCTACCGCGGCAAGAGCATCGCCGACGTGCTGGGGATGCGGGTGGAAACCGCCGCCGAGTTCCTGGCCGATGTGCCCGCGGCATCGCGGAGCCTGCAGACCCTGCTCGACGTCGGACTGGGTTATCTGCGCCTGGGCCAGCCCGCCACCGAACTCTCCGGCGGCGAGGCCCAGCGGATCAAGCTCGCCACCGAGCTGCAGCGTGCCCGGCGCGGCCACACACTGTTCCTGCTCGACGAGCCGACCACCGGCCTGCACCCGCAGGATGTGCAGCTGCTGCTGCGCCAGCTGAACCGGCTGGTGGACGCCGGCAACACCGTGGTGGTGGTGGAACACTCCATGAACGTGGTGGCGTCCGCGGACTGGGTCATCGACATGGGCCCGTCCGGCGGCGAGGAAGGCGGCCGGATCATCTGCGCCGGGACCGCCGGCGACGTCGCCGCGTGCGACGCCAGCCGGACGGCACCCTACCTGTCGGCGGCGCTCAAGCTGCTTCCATAAGCCGGCCCGCGGCGTCGCGGGCCACCACGTAGCCGTAGACCAGGCCCTGGCCGATAGTGGCTCCGGCACCGGGGTAGCTCTTGCCGAAGACGTTCGCCGCCGTGTTGCCGATGGCGTACAGCCCCTCCACCGGGCTGCCGTCCTCGTGCCGCACGCGGCCGCGTTCGTCCGCGGTCACGCCGCCGCAGGTGCCCAGATCCGCCAGGACCACCTTGACCGCATAGAAAGTCTTGCCGGACAGGGGGCGCAGGTTCGGGTTGGGCCGGACCGTGGGATCGCCGTAGTAGCGGTCATAGGCGCTGGAGCCGCGGTGGAAGTCCTCGTCCACGCCGGCCGCGGCCAGTTCATTGAACCGCTCTGCGGTGGCAGTAAAGGCCTCTTCGGGGAGGCCGATGCCGCGGGCCAGTTCGGACAGGCTGTCCGCCTTGGCCGCGATGCCCGCCTCGTACCAGGCTGCGGGCAGGGGCATGCGCGGAAACAGGCCGCCGGCGAGTAGGTAGCTGTTGCGGTATTCCTGGTCGAAGACCATCCACATGGTGCCCACCGGATCGCCCTGCCGTTCCCGCTCGAGCACGCGCTGCCCGAAAGACATGTAATCCTGCGCTTCGTTCGTGAACCGGCGTCCGGCGTCGTCGACAATAAAGGACCCCGGCAGCGACCGTTCGGCCAGCATCACCGACGGTGCGCCGTCGGGCAGCGGTGCGACGGCGGGGAACCACCAGGACTGGTCCATCAGTGCGGTGCCCGCTCCGATTTCCGTGGCTGCCTTGATCGCGTCGCCGGTATTGCCCTCGGCCCCGAAGCTCCAGTTCTCCAGCGCCGCTGACTGGTGCTTGTGCCGCATGGCCATGTCATGATCGAATCCGCCTGCGGCCAGGACCACGCCCTGCCGTGCGGTCACGGTGACCTCCCGGCCGTCCTGCTCCAGCACGGCGCCGGTGACCCGCCCGTCCTCGCTGACGAGGCGGACCAGGGATGTCTCGGTCCATACCGGGATGCCGGCCCGCAGCACACCCGCGTAAAGTCCGGCGGCCAGTGCCTGCCCGCCGGCGACGTAGTCCCGGCGCAGCGCCAGCCCGCCGATGCCCTGGATGGCCCGCGTTGCCGCCGTCGGCAGTCCCTTCCCGGGCACCTTGGCGATCAGGTTCAGCCAGCGGTAGTCCTTGCCGGTGACCGGCATAGGCAGCGGTGCTTCCATGGTTCCGCCGCGCAGGCGGCTGCGTTCGGAACCGAGCTCGTTGGCGTCAAAGGGAACACATTCGCAGCTGCGGCCCATGGCCGAGCCGCCCGGCTGCTCCGGCTGGTAGTCCGAGTACTCCTTGTCCCACATGAAGCGCATCGGCGTCATCCGCTGCAGCATCTCCACGGCGGCGCTGCCGTGGGCGAGGAAAGTTTCCCAGCGTGCCCGCGGCGACGTCCCGCCGACGACGGCGTCAACGTAGGCGGCGGCCCGGGCGGGGGTGTCCGTTGCGCCCGCTTTTCGAAGCACCGGGTTGTTGGGGATCCAGAAGGCTCCGCCGGACCGGGCCGTGGAGCCGCCGACGTAGGGGGTCTTCTCAATGATCAGGGCCTGAGAACCCAGCTCGGAGGCGGCAAGGGCGGCTGCCATGCCGGTTCCCGAGCCGATGACCAGGAGGTCCACTGTGGTGTCCTGTGCCGTGTGGGCGCGGGCGGGTGCGGGTTTCGGCATGCCAATCTCCTTTGATTGCAGGCTGTGCGGGTAGGCAGCAGCGGTGCTTTGTGCAGTGAAAGCACCCTAGCCGGTCCCGGAGGGATCCGGGGAAACGCAACGCGGGGCCAGGCTCCGGAACGGAACCGTTCCCAGGCGGACTTTCGGATCGGGTCGGACGTGCGGCGGCGCTTCCGAAGCGTCTCAGCGTCGGCTGGAATGCCGGAAGCGCACGTAGCTGTAGGCAATCAGGGCAAGGCCGATGCAGCCCGACGCGATCAGCGTTGTACCTGTGATCCAGCCGCCCGGCAGCCACCAGGAATCCTGCAGGGGCCACCAGTGCGGCACCCGCCGCCAGAGACCCCAGAGCACGCCGGCGGCTATCACTGCCAGCCCGCCTACGACCGAGCCCACAATCCGCGGGGTGGTCTGCACACCCAGCGCCGCAGCACGGAAGGCGCGGGCCTTCACGGGGTGCAGCCAGCGGTGGGCCCAGGCGTAGCGGAGCGACAGCACCGCCAACCCGGCAACCACCATGAGCAGTCCCGGTCCGGGGAGTACCAGTGCGGCGACGCCCAGGACAACCAGGGACCAGCCGGCCACCTCGATGCCGGTGCGGCGCAGCCATGCTGGAATCCGTTCGGTCCTGTTCATTGGGTCACCTTGCCACACCAACCTGCGAGTTGGCCGCGTGGCCGCCCGCAACGGTCCGCGGATCGCCGGACTGCCCGCCGCTGCGGCTGGACGTCCTGAGGCGGCGCGGCTGGATGTGGCTTACCCAGTGACCCGGGACACGGCAGGTAGGCTTCGGGTGTGCTTAGCGAACCTTTCCCCGACACACAGTTGCTGCACGGCATCCGGCTTCGGGTGGCAGACCTGTCCGACGCCGAAGCGCTCGCCGCCGCCTACCAGCGGAACCGGAGCTACCTGGCGCCCTGGGAGCCGCTCCGGGAGGACACGTTCTATACCCCGGCAGGCCAGCGCGCAGTCCTCCGGGCAAAGCTGGTGCAGCACGCAGCGGGTACCGAGGTCCCCTGGGTCCTGGTCCAGGACGAACGGATCGCCGGCACCATCACCCTGACCGGAATAGTGCAGGGCCCCTTTCAGTCGGCCAATCTGGGCTACTGGGTGGGCAGTGACTACGCCGGACAAGGGATCGGCACCGCCGCGGTAGCAGCCGTCGTCGAGCTGGCCCGCAGCCAGCTCGGACTGCATCGGATCCAGGCGGCGACCCTGCTGGACAACCCTGCGTCGCAGAAAGTCCTGGCCCGCTCCGGATTCGAGCGGATCGGTATGGCGCCGGACTATCTTCGAATTGCGGGGGAGTGGCAGGACCATCTGCTCTTCCAGCGGATTCTCTAGGTTCCGGCGATGACGGGTACCCTTCGTGCCGGGCTGATCACCACGGATCGGCTGACGCTTGAACCCTTGGGTGTACACCATGCGGCGGAAATGGTGCAGGTCCTGGCCGGCACCGCCCTCTATCGGTATATCGGCGGACAGGCACCGACGGCGGAGATCCTGGCCGCCCGGTACGCGGCCCAAACAGTCGGAACATCAGCGGACAGACGAGAGGTCTGGCTGAACTGGATTATCCGCGAAGAGGGCCGGAGCATCGGCTTCGTCCAGGCGACCCTGGAGCTCGAGGGCCCGACGTCGGACGTGGCGTGGGTGGTGGGCGAGGCTTTCCAGGGCCGGGGTGCTGCCACCGAGGCCGCCCGCGCCATGGTCGCCTGGCTCCGCCGCCGGCACCCACCGGTCCGCATCACGGCATCCATCCATCCGGAAAACCTTCCCTCCGCTGCTGTGGCCCGCAATCTCGGCCTTACCCCAACCGGCCGTCTCGACGCCGACGGCGAAGAATCCTGGGAAGACTCCGCCCCGCCAACGATCTAGCGGCCAAACGACGAAGCACCAACGAAACGGCAGGCCGGGGAAGTAGTCCCTGGCCTGCCGTTTGTCTTTTGTGCGGTGACGCTGCCGGATTAGCCGTAGGGGCCTGGCGGAGGCGGCTTTAATATTCCAAGCGAGCTCTGCGAGCTTTGGAATTTCGTTGCCGCCGGAGCCAGGCCCCGCAGGCGACCCAGGCGGCCCAAGCCGCCGGTGCCAGCAAAGGGCGAACTAGTTCACCCGCACCGTCATCATGCCCTTCGGATTACTGTTCACCACGGTTATCTTCGTGCCCGTTCCGGCCACCACCACGCTCGCCTGCGGGTTCGCGGGATCGTAGTAGGCATTCGGATTGGTGTCATCGAACACCGGCACGCCGGGGCGGGACGGTGCGCTCAGCGTGGTCATCCCGGTGGCGGTTTCCCTGTGCAGCAGGACCGGATCCGTGGCCTCCTTGCCGAACGTTGCATCGAAACTCTGGATGCGGTTACGGGCAATGCTGCCGTCGGAGAACCTCAGGGTCTGCGGATGCGAGTCAACCGGGAGGACGAGGCCGGAACCCGGGTGCTGGCGGGTGTTGTTGTTCCGCTGTCCTGCATTCCAGTACGTGATCAGCAGGCCGTCCTGGTACGGGTAATGCTCCACCCGGTCCGGGGCGTTGACCCCCCAGCCGAAGTTGTACGGGCCGGTCCGCAACGTGTCGTCATAGCCCACATACTGCCGGTTTTCGGCGATGTAGTAACGGCCGTTTCCGGCAGCATCCCGGGGCAGGGTGACCACCAGAGCCTGCTGTTTCTTGGTTGCGTGGAAGGACGGGCCGAGCTTGTGGGTGGACTTTGTCCCGGCTGTCGCCGTGTCGTAGTCCAGCCAGCCGAGCTGCAGCTTTTCCCAGGCCCCCATGTGGTTCGGTGTGGTGCCGATTGTTCCGTTGCCGTGGCCGAGCCAGGAACCGGAGCTCATGAGTGTCCAGAATCCGGTGCTGTTTTCGCCGCCGCTGGTGTCGTAGAGATCCGGAAGTCCGAGGTCATGGGCGTACTCGTGTGCGAAGACGCCGAGGCCGCCGTTTTCCGGTTCCGTGGTGTAGTCGCGGATCCAGACCTTCGAATCGCCGATCCGGATGCCGCCGAACGGGTTGGTCGCGGGTCCCTGCGTGCCGGCGCCGGCCTGGCCTACTGCCCAGCGGTGGGCCCAGATGGTCGACGTCGGAGCGCCGGCCTCCTCACCCTCGCCTGCATGGATGGCCTGGAAATGGTCGATGTAGCCGTCGGGTTCATCGAAGTTGCCGTTGTTGTTGTAGTCGTAGCGGTCCCACTGGTCGAAGCCGGCCAGATAGGCATCGATCTCGGCAGGGCTCTTGCCAGCCGTGATCTGCGCCTCGTACCAGGCGTCGGCAGCGTCCTGTACGAAGCGGGTCATGTCCTCCTGGCTCTCGGTTTCTCCGTAGCTGGCGGAGTTGTAGGGGACCGTGACCCAGTCGCTGACATCGCCGTCAACCGTATAGCGGCCGCTGGACATTTCCTCATACAGGGTCTTCAACGACTCTTCCTGCGGATCGAAGAACATGTCCAGGTAGTGCTGCCGGTCAAACTCGGGCTCCCAGTACGTTGAGTTGTCCGTGGCGCGGTTGGGCTGGGGGATCTCATTGTGCTGCGGCCCGGCAGGCGCGGCCGGGAACCGCGGATCCACCTGGTCGCCGAAGTCGATGAGGAAGGACAGGATCTGGTCGCTGTCCTCCAGCCCGTACTCGGCCCACTGGCCCGGTGCCACCTGCACGGACTTGGAACCGCCGCGGGCCTGCACGGGCGCTTCACCCCGGACAACTTTCTCTACGGCCTGCTGGTTCAGCTGGCGGCGTTCATCGGCTGCCGGATCCGAACGGTCGTCGGATTTGACGGCTTTCCCGTCCGGCCCCGGTGCGCCGGAGAACCCGCTGGGTGCCGGCGCAGGCTTGGCGGGGGCGGCAACGGCCGCCACCGGGGAGAGGACAACGGCGCTGCCGATGGCCAGCACCAATGCGCACCGGAAACTCCGGTGTCTCATGTCAATTTTCAAAGTTTCCCCTTAGTGCAGAGTGTGAGTGAGGTGGCATTACGCTACATTTTCCGGTCGGCTGTGACACGCGGCATGTCGGTCCTTTTTTCTTTGTTACGAAAAGCGGAAGCGAAAGAACGCCGGGGTCTTCCGAAATGGTCCCTTACCCTGTAAGGGTGCCTAAGGTCACATTTTCCGCACTATGAGGAGTTGTTGTAATTGATGCATTCATCCGCCCGACGCCGGGGTGCTGCCACCGCAGTCACCGCAGCCGTGGCAGTTACACTCGTGTCGATGACACCCGCAGCGGCCGCGCCGCCGGAGCATGCCGGCAAGGACCAGAAAACCAGCGTCACGGTTATGGGAACCTCGGACATGCACGGCTATGTCGAGAACTGGGACTATTTCAACGACGCCGAATATGACGACGCCGCGCACAACGATGTGGGATTGGCGAAGATCTCCACCCTGGTGGATTCGGTACGGGCCGACCGGGGACCGGAGTCCACCATGCTGATCGACGCCGGCGACACCATTCAGGGCACGTCCCTGACCGATTACTTCGCCAACACGGAGCCGATTACCGAAACAGGGGAAATCCATCCCATGGCCGCGGCCATGAATTCCATGGACTACGACGCCGCTGCGCTGGGTAACCACGAATTCAACTACGGCCTCGAAATGCTGCGCAAATTCGAGTCCCAGCTGAACTTCCCGCTGCTCGGGGCCAACGCGGTGGACTCCGCAACGGACAAGCCGGCCTTTACCCCGTACATCATCAAGACCGTCAAGACCAAGGGCAACAAACCCGTAAAGGTGGGAATCCTGGGCCTCACCAATCCCGGCGTAGCCATCTGGGACAAGAACAATGTTGACGGGAAGCTCGAATTCCCCGGCATCGTGGAGCAGGCACAGAAGTATGTGCCGGAAATGAAGGCCCGCGGCGCCGACGTCGTGGTGGTCAGTTCGCACTCCGGCACCTCGGGAACCTCCTCCTACGGGGACGAGCTGCCCTTGGAGAACGCCTCCACCCAGCTGGCGGAAACCGTGCCCGGCATCGACGCCATCCTGGTGGGGCACGCCCACCAGGAAATCCCGGAACGCTTCGTGACCAACAAAACCACCGGCGAGCAGGTCCTGCTGACCGAGCCGTTGAACTGGGGCATGCGCCTGTCCGTCATGGACTTTGAACTGACCAAGACCCGCGGCCAGTGGGACGTGACGTCGGCGTCGGCATTGCTGTTGAATGCGAACACCGTTGAGGCGGACCCTGTGGTCTCCAAACTGGTTGCCGAACAGCACCAGCGGGTCATCGATTACGTCAATACCCCGGTCGGCACCGCCACCGAGTCAATGCCCGCAGAGGAGTCCCGGTACCGTGACACCGCCGTCATGGACTTCGTGAATTACGTCCAGGCCTCTGCCGTGGACCGGGCGCTCGACGGCGGTCCCAACGCCGACCTGCCGGTGCTCTCGCTGGTGGCACCCTTTAGCCGCACTGCAGAAATCCCCGCCGGTCCGGTAACCATCCGCGATCTGGCCGAACTGTACGTTTTCCCGAACACCCTCTTCGGCGTGGAAATGACTGGTGCGCAGGTGAAGGAGTACCTGGAGTACTCGGCGAAGTACTTCACCCAGACCGCCCCCGGTGCTCCGGTGGATCCGGCCACGCTGACCAACGCCAACGGCACCCCCGACTACAACTACGACATGATGTCCGGCGTGGACTATGACATCGACATCAGCCGCCCGGTGGGGGAGCGCATCGTCAACCTGAGCTTCAACGGTGCTCCGGTGGATCCGGCCCAGCGGTTTGCCGTGGCAACCAACAACTACCGGCAGTCCGGCGGCGGCAACTTCCCACACATCTCGAGTGCGCCGGTGCTGGTCAACCAGCAGACGGAAATCCGCCAGCTGCTCATTGACTACGTAGTGGCCCAGGGGGCGGTGGATCCGGCGGACTTCGCCGAGAACAACTGGCGCCTGGTACGCAGCGGCGTGCCTGTCTTCGAATAGCCGCTGAAGGGCGGGGTTATCCCGGCCGCCCCGGACCGAAATAGACAGTACGCTTAGGAAATCCGGCGGGTCTTGTCTAGGATTGATGGCAGAACGGATTTGCGGGAGTTCCCCGCTCCCGTTGTATGCACTGCTACGAAGGGACCAGGACCATGATCGGATTCATCATTGCAGGGCTAATCATCGGAGCCCTCGCGCGGTTGATCAAGCCGGGCCGCCAGAACCTGGGGATGGTGGCGACTCTGCTGCTGGGCCTCGTCGGTTCCGTTATCGGCGGATCCATTGCCAGCCTGCTGGGCACCGGCAACATTTGGGAGCTCAACTTCCTTGGATTCATCGTGGCCGTCATCGCCGCGGTCCTGCTGATCGGCGTTGCCGAGGCTGTTGCAGGCCGAGGCAAGGGCAACCAGGTACGCCGCTAGCCCGGCACCACTAACTAAGCCGTCCCGGCACCCGACGCGTAGTACGCGATGGGTGCCGGGACGCTTTGTGTCGGAGACCGTTTACCTGCGGGGACTGCCGCATGTCCCGGTGGTCCTCCGGGCCGCGCTTCAGTTCAGGCGGGGATGGGGGCCGTGCTCTGCTCGGGCGCTGCCGAAGCGGTCAGCGGAGAGGCGGGAGCGGACTGCCGATCTTCAATTTCCGTCTGGATGGAAAGGTAGAACGCGAAGAGCCCTTCAACGATGGGGCCGTCTTCAAGCTGGGTGAACACCTGATCGCACAGGGACTCAAGGGTACTGTCCGTCATGGCGGAGAAATCCGGGAAGACATCCACGGAGATAATGGGGCGCGGGGGCATATGTGTCCTTACAGAGGAAACCAAGGCCCGCGTCTGAACCAGCATCTACGATAGCGCCTTCCACGGCGAAAGCAAACACGGCTTCCCGCCCCTGCGGGCTGACCCCGCGGCAAGCCGCTGCCGCCGCTCCGGCGGGCTAGTCGAACCGGACGAAGGCGTTCATCGGCCCGGCGAGAAACGCCGTCGACTGGGTGAACCCGAGCGCCTCGTAGAATGCCTTTTGTCCGGATTCGTCATCCGTGAGCAGCACCTTCTGGCGCACGGCGGGATAGGGCCGCAGCACCGCAGATACCAGCGCCCCGCCGATGTCCAACCGCTGGAACCGGGGATGAACCAGGATGTCCTGCAGGCAGCAGATGGTGTGGCCATCGGAAATAACCCGTGCCAGTCCAATCAGCCGCCCTTCTTCGCGCGCCACCGCGACCGTCGAAGAACCTGACAGCGCCTGCAGCAGTGTCTTCGGGTCATCGGTGTAGGCGGTCCAGCCCACAGACGAGTAGAGGTCGACGACGTCGGAGACGGAAAATTCGCCGGCAGCGGCGTAGGAATATTCGATCACCCAGCCTAAACGGGCCGCTGCGTCAGGGCGCCCCGATGGCGTGCGTGCCGTGCCGCGGATTCCCGGACGAGGCCGGTTAGATTAGCCGCATGCAGACAGACACTCGTGTAGAGCCGCCCGAGGCGGCCGGAGAACGGGAGACCCTGACCGGTTTCCTGGACTACTTCCGGGCCACGGTGCACCTGAAGGCGGCAGGACTCAGCAACGCCGACGGCGCCAAGCAGCTGCTGCCCTCACTGACAACGGTCTCCGGACTCGTTCAGCACTTGACCGACGTCGAGCAGTTCTGGTTTCAGGGCCGGATAGACGGGCAGCCGGGAGTGCGGACTCGGTGGTCAGAAGAGGACCCGGACGGCGAGTTCCGAGTTTCCGAGTCAGACAGCCTGGTCCGGCTGCTGGCCGATTATGATGCTGCCTGCCGCCGGTCCCGCGACGTGCTGGCGCGGTACGATCTGGAGGACCGCTGCCGGGGCGGCAACGGAAGACAGAGCGTCCGCTGGGTGCTGGTGCACATGATTGAGGAAACCGGCAGGCACTGCGGCCACCTGGATATTCTGCGTGAGCTGCTGGACGGCTCCACCGGAGACTAGACCGGCAGGCCGTGTCCGGCGGACCGGGTCCAGTAAAGCATCTTTACCAGCGCACCGCGCTGGCGCTGGCGTTCAGTCCGCAGGGGATGGAAACCGGCGCGCCGGGCAACGGCCTCGCTCAGGCTGTTCCCGTAAATGGTGCGCAGCGCGACCTCGGGAAAACCGCTGCCTAAGGCCCAGTCGCTGAGTCCGCGCGTCGCGGCAGTGGCGGCCCCGCGGCCGCGCCCGGAGGGTAACAGTGCGTACATGAGTTCCGGCGTGCCGTCCCTGGTGGAGGAGATTCCCGCTGTCCCCAAGACCTCTTCGCCCTCACGCAGCGAGTACCGGGCCAGGAGGCTCTCGCCGCGTGCTTCCGCCGCACGGTTCATGCGGTAACGGGCGCGGTCGTCACTGAGGTCCGGCGGGAACAGCGTCCAGCGGATGACGTCGTCGTCCCTCGACAGAGCCTGCTCCAGGCGCCAGTCCGCTGCCGTCAGGATGTGGAGGGTGAACCTCCCCGCCTGGAGCGTGTCCGGGGTGGGCGTCGGAAGAGGCATGCGTCATTGTTGCATTCACTGTGCAGCCGCCCCAACCCCCTCTCTGCCTCCGCGCATCAGGCCACCGGAAATGATTCCAGGAGAGTCTTCAGGCCCGCATAGATACCCGGCGTGTCGTGGTCCACCGAAATGGCGGATGCCCCGTGCAGCCCGCTGATACTGACGGTGAGGTCGCATCCGTCTCCGGCCTGCTCCAAGGAGTATTCAAGGACCCCGGGAGCTTCGCGGGCCACCGTTCCATCCCACTGCGGGTTGAAGGTGAGGGCCAGGCGTACCGGCGCTTCAACCGCCAGGACCGTTCCGGTGATCTGGTCCTCACCGGCGATGCGGAAAGCATAGGAACTGCCTTCGGTCACTGAGCCGGCCAGGACGGAGTCCCACATCCAGGGCCGGGGGACATCAACGGCCGTCAGCTCCGCCCAGAGACGGGCCGGGGAAGCGGCAATGTGCGTGCGGTACACCGTGGACGGTGTTTCGTTCATAGCGAACCCTCTTTCCGGAAGGACGGCACTTCGAGGTGCCGTAGCGGACGATAATGCATGCATGTCCGAACTGCCATACCTCCGCAGGCGCTGTGAGTCCGACATCGACACCGTGATCAGCTGGATTCCCGACGAAGCCGCCCTTTTGATGTTTACCGGCCCGCGGATGGCATGGCCGCCGACGAGGGGCCAATTCGCGGAACTGGCGGCCGTGCCCGGACTTACCGCTTGGGTGATGTATGCCGCGCCTGGTTCCGGGCAGGTGCTGGGACACGCGGAACTTTGCCTGCGGGGCGGACACGCGCATATTGCCCGGGTCATCATTGATCCGCTGCTCCGCGGTCGGGGCCTTTCGCAGCAGCTGATGCGGCTGGTCCTGGAACGGGCGCGCGCCGGGGGTGCCGGGACCGCAGGGCTGCGGGTCGCCAAAGGGAACACGGTAGCCCTGCGGGCGTATCGCCGGCTGGGATTCGGAATCGATCCGCGCGGGGAGACCGCAGATGCGCTGGTGCTTGACCTTGACCTGGACCTGGACCTGGACCTGGACCTGGGGCAGCCGGCAGCTACGGACTAGCCGCCGGTACCGTCCCGTGCACGACGGCACGGGCAGCATCCAGGTACCTAGACGGTGCAGCTATTTCCACTACCGCTCCGTCGGCGGAGTACCGCGCAACCGGGTATGCGAACCCGAACCGGAACACCTCCGGCAGGGAAGGATCACGCCGGGACACCTCGACCGGATTCTCCAACTGCACCAGGCCCTCCTCGATCGGTTCATCCCACGTCAGGTGGGAGGCCGGTGGCCGGTCCGCCGCATGACCTGTGATGCTCAATCGATGCTGATAGGGGATGACCGCGGCGCTTTTCCAGCGGCCGGAGAGGCCGGCGCCTCCGCCCGGTACTTCCCGAAGCAGGCAGGCGAACTCGCAGCGTTCCCGGAAACGTGCCTTCGACCGCCGGGTGCCGGCACGGATCGCCAGCACGAGAACCAGGAACTGCAACGGAATGAACCAGTACCTTTCCGTCAGGAACGGGAGGCCTGGTTCCACGAAAGCTCCGAACAGCACGGCAAAAACCAGCCCGTGGACTGCGAAGGTAAGGAAAGCATTTCGACTGGGCACGGGCCGATCCCAGCAGGCCGCCGGCCTGCTGTCAATGAGTGGCTGCGGCCCTGCCCGGTTAGCGGCGCCGGCCCCGGGAAGGTTGCTCCCCGCCGGCTTTGTCTTCTGCCGGCTTGTCCTCCAGCGGATCAGGATCGAGGAAGGCCACGGTCAGGACCGCGGCGGTTTCCCGGATCTGCCACTCCCGGGCACCCAGCCCGCGCAGCGCGGCGCTGACGGTGTCCAGATTGATTTCCGTCGGCGGACGCCAGGCAACCCGCCGCAGATGATCCGGCGTGAGCAGGTTCTCCAGGGGCAGGTTCAGCTTCTCCGCCAGAGCGGTCAGCCGCGGCTTGGCGGTCTGCAGGCGGGCGGCAGCTGCCGGATCATTCTTGGCCCAGACGCGCGGAGGCGGCGGGGCATGGGTCGGAATGTGCAGCGGAGGAAGATCCGCAGTGGAGCGCGCCGCGGAAATGCAGCGCAGCCAGCGCGGCGCCTCCTTCTGCGCGGCCCGGCCGTGGAAGCCTGGGGTCTTGAGCAGCTGCGGAACCGTGGTGGGCATGGCCCGGGCGGCGGCGACAATGGCCGAATCCGGAATCAGGCGGCCGGGTGCAGTGTCCCGCAGTTCAGCCAGGTGCTCGCGTTCGGTCCAGAGTTCGCGGACGGCGGCCAACTGGCGGCGGTCCCGAAGCTGGTGCATCCCGGAGGTACGGCGCCACGGGTCCACCCGCGGAGGTGCCGGCGGCGCGGTACGGATGGCTTCGAATTCCTCCTCCGCCAGTTCCAGCTTCCCGGCTTCCTCAAGCACCCGGATCAGTTCCACGCGCAGCTCGGTGAGGACTTCGACGTCGAGCGCGGCGTAGCGCAGCCATGGTTCGGGCAGCGGGCGGGTGGACCAGTCGGCAGCCGAATGTTCCTTGGCCAGCGAGAAGCCGAGCAGGCTTTCGATGACGGCGGCCAGGCCTACGCGCGGGAAGCCGGCGAGGCGGGCGGCAAGTTCGGTGTCGAAGAGCTTGTCGGGCCACATACCCAGCGCCGACAGGCAGGGCAGGTCCTGGGTGGCGGCGTGCAGGATCCATTCAACGCCGCTCAGGGCCTCGTTGATGATCCGCAGGTCATCGAAGGCCTCGGGGTCAATCAGCCACGTGCCCGCACCTTCGCGCCGGATCTGGACCAGCATGGCACGCTGGCCGTAGCGGAACCCGGAGGCGCGTTCAGCGTCGACGGCAGCGGGCCCGGTGCCGGCGGCCAGCGCGGCGGCGGCACGTTCCAGGCCGCGGGGGGAGTCAATGACCAGCGGCACACCGTCCCGGGGAGTCTCCAGGACCGGTATCGGCTGCGGATCGGGCAGTTCCCCGGCTTCGGCAGGTGTGGTGCTGGACTGGTTTTCGGTCTTGCCGGGTATGTGCGCGGTCATAAGGATTCCATTCTACCGAGGAAGACAGCGGCCGCGGACAGCGCCGGACAGTGGTCAGCGGCGGGCGGGCGGCCCGTCCGGCAGCGGCTAGCTCCTGCGCCGGCCGGGAAGGGGAGTGACACCATACGGCAGCGGCGGCAGGCCGGCGAAGGTACACACCATGTCCGACCATGCTTCCAAATGGGACTGAACGTCAGCGTCGGCCGGGGTCCAGGAAGCCCGGAGCTCGATGTCGATTGAATCATCCCGGCGCTCCAGCGTTCCGTAGCTTTCCGAGAGCACACGGGTGGCGGTGCCGCCTGCCATGGAATAGCGCGCGCCGTGCTGCTCCAGTGCCTCCACCAGCCAGGTCCAGGCCACCGATCCGAGGAGCTGGTCGTTGCCCATGTCCGGTTCCAGCTCAGCGCGGATGTACGTGACAATGCGGAACGTCCCGTTCCACACGGGCGAACCGGCGGGATCGTGGAGAAGGATGAAGCGGCCGGTGGCCAGCTCCAGCTGGTCGGGGACCAGCGGGACGCCCGGGTCGTGCAGGCTGCCGGGCCCGACGGGTCCGGGAGTCAGCACCTCCGCACCGAGGGAAACTGCGTAGGGAGCCAGCCGGGTGGGCGCCGGGATCTCTTCCAGCTTCAACTCGGCCCGGCAGGCCGCCCGGCGCAGGGCGCCGAGGGCAGTCAGGAAATCCGGGGGCACCTGGGACAGGTCACCTATTGCACTCACCTCCGCAGACTATGGCCTGCAGAACACCGGGGTGGAGCAGGCTCGCCGCTGTGGCCGTTTCGTTACCTGCCGCTTCCGCGCCGGATCCCGCCGGACCGCGGCCTACAGGGGGACGGAAGACCGAAGCGTTCCTCTCGGTATAGCAGGACATGCGCGGCGGCAGTACCCCCGATGCGGGGCAACACTCGGCGGTTGGACGTCCTGCGACGGGCGTGTGCTCATTCGAAGTTCCCTGCAAAGGCATAGAGCATGATGGACACCCCGAAGAAAACTACTGCCACAAGTCCGCGGGTGTGCCTCCGGCCGGGGAAGCGTTTGGGCGTGGTCACCCACCACATGGCGGCGAAACCTCCAAGCAGCGCGACAATGCTTCCGAGCGCGTTCAGCAGATCATTCATGGCGGCGGTCTCGCCTTCCTATCGGTAAAAGCTGGTGGAAAAGGGGAAAGACGGCAGGCCGGCGGGAAACGATCCCGCCGGATTCACTGCCTGCTCAGTCTTTGAGGAGGGCGAGGAGTTTCTGCTGGGTGCTGTCCTCGGCAAACCCCGCGCCGCCGGCCCGGATAATGGCCAGCATCCGGGGCAGATTAATCAGTTCCACCTCCCCGGGCCAAGCTGTCCCGGAGGCAATGTTCCCCAGACCGTCCTGGGTGGGAATCAGCACAACGTAGCTCTTGATCTGCAGCCCGGGGAAAATCCGCTGGAAACGGTCCTGGGCCATGGCCATGTTCCGGGACATGTGCCGCGGTTTACCGACTTGTTCCCCGGTCGCGTTGTCCCGGCAAAGAAGCCATTGCCCGTCGCGGGTGTGCCAGGTGACATCGCCGGATGCGTAGTACTTCAAGTCGATGAGGTACATGGTTTTGCCTTGTACGACTATGCAGTCGACGTCAGTCTGGAACTTCGAGTCCGGACGTGCAACGCCGTCGTCGCCGGGCATTGCCACAGACCAGTAGGACGAGCAGTCGTCAATGAGGTCCTCCAGGCACAGGGCCTTGTAAAAACCCACCTCGCCGCGCTGCCCGTTGTAGATGTTGCTGCTGTCAAAGCCCGAGTCGAAAAGGCCCAGGCCTGCCAGCCCATGTGCCCGAAGGGAGACGGGGGCGTGGTACGAGCGCAGCTTGGCTGGTTCGAAACCGGTCATCTGCCCTTTGGCAGAGGGCCTGGCGCGGATGACGCCCATCTCGGGTGCCGGTTTCGCAGGCTCATACTGCCGCCGGGGCGTTCCGGCTTTCGTTCCCGTACGGGGTATATCGGGACGGCGGGCGTTCGACGGCGACGCGGAACGGTTTCCGGCTTTCGATGCGGCCGGCTTACCCATCGACCACAGCTTGAGGAGAACGCGGAGCTTTACTCCCATGGCAGCCTCAGACCCTGCGCCCAGTCCGACACTCCCCGGGAAAAGTCCAGGTACCCGCTCCACAGGTCCTTGCCGTTGTTGTCGGCCAGCAGCCAGAGCGTCACGGCGCTGAACAGCGCCGCAACCACCAGGACTTGGAGTGTTGAGACCACATTCCGGAAGACCCAATAGCGGACGGGCTGGCCCTTTGATACGGTTTTTCGTTCGGTCACGAGCGTGCCGCCTCCTTGCTGTGTTCTTCCGGTGCGTTATGCCCGGAGGTCTCGCTGTCGACGGCCCCTGCTGCAGGGCTCCCGGAACCGGCGGATAACGAACCGGCTCCGCCGTTGATGAGCGCCCAGTCGACGACCCGCAGCGGATGGGCAGGGGAATCAAGGGGCGTGCCCGGGGTTGAATCCACGGCGAAGTAGCCAACCTCCTGGAAGTCCGCTTCAATCCGCCGAACAAGGTTGTCACCTCCGTGGGAGTAGAGCCACGCTCGAACGCCTGCGCTGTCATTCGGCAATGGTTCCGAGGCGAAAATCTGCGCTACAACGTCGGCCTTCGTCACGACCACTGCAAGCTTCTTTTTCCTGAGGTCTTCACCGCTGTCCCGCAGCCGGTCGACGACGCTGGCATAGGCATCGCTGGCGCGGCCCTGGGCAACCTGCACGGCAACTCCGGACGGCCCCAGCTGCTCGCGGACTTCGGGGATGGTCAGCGGATCCAGGAGGAACAGCAGCGAGGTACTGAGGTCCAGGTAGCCAAGGGACTCGGAACTGCCGGAGTGGACGAAGTTCTCGCCGGCGGCGTCCATGAGGTGGAGTTCGACGTCGGAGCCGTGCCCGGTGATCAGGAAGGGGTACCCCTCCGGGCGGTCATGGTGCTGGGTTTTTAGGGGTGCGCTGCCAGCGGACGTTTCCTCGACTGAGCTGGCCAGGAACTGCTCTGCCGCCGGCGTCAGCGCAGTTAGTTTAGTCGGGGTGCCTTCGTCCTCGCTCATGGACCGGAGCGAAACGGCTGTGGTCGCGAGGAACTGGGTCTTACCGGACCCCACCGACCCAAAGACGGGTGCAACAACAACGCGGCGCGACCCGGCGCCCTGGGGAAGTTCCGCTTCGCAGAAGGGGCAGTGCGCCGTGAGGACCCGGGACGCAGCGGCTACGGTGAGCGGAATTTTTGCCTCACATTCGCAGATCCTCGAACGGACGCCCAGCGGACCGGGGTTTACATCGCGGTGGATACGCGGGCACTCCGGATTGGGGCAGCGATAGCTTGGCATATTGGTTTCCCGGTAGCATCTCGTGCATTTAACGGTGGCGGAATGCTTTTTCATATGCCGGCTCTCGCGGATCCGCAGCAACCGCGTGGTAATCCACTGCGCACCTACAACCAGGGCCTGGATAAGCGCCACGATGGTCATCCAGAGGAGAATCCCGCTGAACAAACCCAGAATGAACCCGTATGCCGGAATCCTCAGGATCAGGAACCGGGTTGCGCCCAGAAACGCCTTCATCAGGACTTTGCCGGAGGTGGGCCACCATACCGTGGACACGTCATGTACGGCAGTAGCGAGGTACTTTGCCTCACGGCGGACAGCAGCGGCGTCAAAGCGTAATTGATAGGGCACATACAGGGGCCAGGCATGGTCCCAGCCGAATTCTTTGGCGGCCCCCTTCGGGGCTCCCTTGAAGATTTTCCCGTCTCTGACGCTCTGGGGTGTCGCGACTTTCGCGGTCTCAGCAGCGTGGCCGCGGAGTACCCGCAGCGGAAGGACAACACCCCAGATCAGTCCGGCAATGAAGGTGAAGGCAGTAACAATAACGATGCAGGCAATGAGAAATCCGAGAACCCTCATGGCATAGATGCTGGCAATCCAAACTACGTAGAACAGGATGATCAGGACGACGATGACGGCAATGACGTAGGGCATGCTTACTCTTCCTTGCTGCGGCGGGTGAACATGCCCTTGACCTTGCTGCCGGCGTCCGACGCACGTTCCTTGAGGGATGGAATCGACTCAATGAATGCGTCCAGATCCGCGACGGCTGTTTCGAGTTCAGAGTCCCGGGGATACTTGGCGGACAGGGTTTCGACGAGGGGTAGCCAGCGCCTGGTCTCCCTGGCGTTTGCCTCCTTGGGCTCCTGCCGCAGTATCCCCTCCACCTGCGCTTTGATGTACTGCTGCATGTTGCTGCTGGCGCCGACGGTCTCGACCCACGCCGCCCACAAATCCGCGTCCTTTGGCAGCTGTGTGTCGGCGGAGAGGACACGCCGCCAGGACTCCGGGCCCGGTCGCATCCCTGCGGTGCGCAGGAGAGCTTCGCGTTTGTCCACGGCCGCCCGGGCCACCCGGGCCGCGTCGAGCCAGGGCAGGAAGCGCAGGGAAGCGCCCGTAAGCGGTTCATCCGTGGGGTCCAGGGAGTCCCATGTTCCGGCACGCAGCTCCTCGAACGCAGCGCTCACCGACGCGGAATCAACGGCATCGATTTCGTTCACCAGCTGCTCGCGCAGTGTGGTCCGGGCGCGCGGAGCGCCGTACCAGCCATCGAGTTCACGCATGCTGCGGCTGTTTCGCCGCAGATACGCGGCCGCCCGGTCAATCGCGGGTACAAGTTTGTCGGCGGGCAGCAGTCCGGTCAGTGGCTGAACCAGGACCAGCAGCGGGCTGAGGGCCGGCGCCGGAGCCTCCCTGATGACCTGGGTAAGGTTTTCCACGAGGGACTCCGGTGCATCCAGCTGAGGCCACACCCATGCGCCGTCGGGGTTGATCTCCTGCACCCATGTCAAGGAGAACTCAGGTGCGGCGGCAAGTGATTCGAACGTGGGGGCAAGGAGCGCTTCAGCCAGTCCGGGGATCCCCGACTCTGCGGCAAAGCGGGTGGCCCGGGCCGCCCGGGCGAAGTCCTCCGCGCTCTGGAGCTGGTAGGAGGAGACGGCTTCCGCCAACTCGTCGAGGTAGAGTTCCAGGTCGCTGCGCAGCCCGTTGCTGGCGAGCCCCTCGATGATTGACACCCCGAGGTCCCATTCCTCACGCCCTACGCGGGCCGTGCGCGTGCCTGTGACTACTTCGGCACCTGCCGCGCCGTACCGGACACCGATGGCCGGCATCCACCGCTGGGCGATGTCGATGACCTCGAGGGCATCGAACGTTTCCAGCCTCAGCGCCCAGTCCAGCACCAGCCTGGCTGAGTCGGAAGGGTCAATCCCGGAGATGGTCCGTTCCAGAATGTTGATCGTGTGAGCCCCTGAAACCGGCCCCCGCATCAGATCCGGGTGCATACCCACGAGTCCGGCACTGGTCTGGTACGGATCCGTGACGAATGCCCGAAGTTCCAGGCGGTCGGCTGCCTGGGCATCCAGCAGAAGTGTCCCCAGTGCCATCCACCGCAGAACAACCTGCAGGTCATCATGGATGAGGATGACCTTTTGAGGGCTCTCGCCTGTGGCACTTTCAAGCATGGTGAGGAACTCCGGCAGGACCTGCTGCACCCAGGTATCGCTGCGCAGCCAGGAAAGCAGGACATCGGCTTCAAAACCGCTGCTCAGTTCAAGGGGTGCGAACCATGGCTCGCAGGTGGTGCTGTCCGCCTTTTCCAGGTTCCAGTTCACGGCCGCCAGGATCTGTGCCGGGCGGTAAGGGCGGATGTCCTCCGCTGACTTTGTCACCACGGCCTGGGTCAGCTGGTTTCCACGGCGGCCGTTTTCCGTGGTGCCGGTGGAAAGGCCCCGCGAGAAGTAGAACCGTCCGTCCCGCTGCATAAATGCTGCTGACGGCGGATGATCGCGGTCCTCCCGTTCCATCGGCCACTGGGTGCTTATCTGGTGAAGCATAAGCTCACGGATGGCCTTTTGATCGGCTCCGTCGATGCCCGGCGAAACGGACTGGAAATTGAAGCCGTCAACGCCGTCAACTGCTTCACCGGCCCGGACATCGGTATAGATGCTGCTCTCGAATGCCACCGCGAACCCCTATCCGTCGCTCTTCGGGATGAAACCGCGGTCGGCCATCAGCCACAACAAAGGGTCGGCAACGCGGTGCGGCAGCACACCGCGGGAACTGACGGAACCGGAACGGTAATCGGGTTCCGCTCCAAGCGCTGAAACACCGAACAGACGGAAGTTGTCATACTCGAGATCAAGTTTTCGAAGCAGGCCGTCCCCGCCCCAGTTCGCCACCAACGCCATGACGTGGTCGTGAATTGTCCGGGATTCGTCGTCGTCGAAGGAACCGCTGCCTGAGGACGGCTGGCGCAGCGGGTGGGAGGCAGGAATCTGGTCGAAGAAAGCGTCGATCTTGGAAACGACCACCGCGAGGGGGACCTTGATCTTTTTGTTCCTCTTGACGTTGTGAGCGCTCTGCAGGACAAAGGTAATGCCGTCGAGAGCTGATTCAGGCGTGTCCGAGTCACTGGCTGCAGCGCCCAGCTGCTCGGCCCGCTCATGGTTTTCCGGGAAGGCGAAGGGGTCCAGAAGAAGAATGACTCCGGACGCCTGGCCCAGGTATTGCTGCATCATGGCTGTTTCCTGGCGGGAAACGTCTTCGCCGGCGGTGTCGTAAAAGGAAAAGATGGTGGACGCCGTTTTGCCCTTGCGGGCGTATTTCCATTCGTAAACAGCGGGCGTTTTTTTCACGGTGCCGCTTGCGGGCGTCTGCCGGGGGAGCGAGCCGCCTTCGCGGGCCATGTCCTTTTCATACTGGGCCAGGTCCCGGGCCAGGCCCGTGGAGCCGCCCGGTGTATCGATAGCCGCGTCGAACCGGCGGGCAACGCTCTGGACGAGCTCGCGGTGAAGGACGGACAACAGGACGGTCTTACCCGAGTTGCGGACTCCGATAAGGCCGAACAGCGGTGAATTATTGTCGAGTCCCCGCGGCAGGATGCTGTGGCAGGACGGACACATCCGGATTCCGCTTTCACCGCCGCAGTTGCCGCAGGAAGCTGTGGATTTCCCCAGGAGATCCCTTTGCTGTCCCGGTTCCGAAATCGCCGGCAGGACGGGGGTGCCGTCGGAGAAGGCCTCCCCGCGTTTGGGATCGGGGACCGGTTTGCAGGGAGTCCGGCCGGGGGCGCCGCGGCCGCTGCAGCGGAAAGCAACCTTGTTCACGTTGAGTTCGGCGTAGCAGTAAGGACAGGCGGTTGCCTTGGAGGGAAGCAGCGAGGAAAGCACTGTCAGCCTTTCAATTGGGAGGTCGGCGGGGCAATGAGATTGGTTTCGCCGTTGCCCTGTGTGAACAGAGACAGCCAGAAGGGCGACTTGACCTTGCCGAGGGGAATTTCGTGCCGGGAACTGGTCCCCGTGGTGAAGTCAAGGGCGAGGTGTTCAATCAGCTTGCCGTCGGTACTGCTTGTCGGCATGATCTTTCCTTCTTTGAGGATCAGATCCGTGTCAACCGTGGAACCGGCGGCGCTGGACTCGGCTGAGACAACGCATGTCACGTTTCCGGTGAAACTCCGCTTGATCCGCACTTCATAGTGGATCGTCAGCCGGGAACGGGCCTGCAGCGGCACCGGAAGGGGTGTCGAGGTGAGCCGTTCGTCGTCGACGGTAATGACGGTTGCGATGGTGAGGCCGTCAGCTGCGGCTCCGTTGACGATTTTCACACCGCCGTCCGCCCGGTATCTTGCCCTCGTGACCCGACGCGTCCGGGGAACTCCGTCGAGCTTCCAGGCAACTTCCATGATGTAGTCACCCTGCGGCCACTCCCAGGAAACCCGGAGATCATCGCCAAAGGCTTCCGCAACCACAGCGGTTGGCTGCGGGGCCGAACCCGAGAGGACCCGGTTGCCGACCAGGAAACCTTCATCGTCCACGGTCAGGGGGACAACCGTGTTGATTCCGGGGAATGCCCTGAACAGCACGCGGGTCTGGGTGCCGGACTTTCCACCGCCCGGGAGGGGCTGGATGGCCTGCCCGCCGCTGGCTTTTGCCTGCTGCAGGGACATGCGGTGTTCCGGTACTTCGCTCAGTGGCGGAAACCTCCACAGCTCGACGTCGAACCCATCGGGGCCGCTCCACGTCGCCCGGACGACGCCGTCGGAGTCCGGACTGGTCAGGAGCAGATCGGTGACGGCAGAGGCTTCGCCCCGGGGGACGACGACGATCGACACGGCCTCGGAGAACTTCCGCCCGTCCGGGAGCAGGTAGTAGGCCTTGACCGAGAAGCGGTAGCTGGCCCCTGTCTTGAGTCCCGTGGCGCGGAACGTTGAGCCGGTCGACACCTCCGTTTCAATGCTGTTCCCATCGGGGCCCAACCGGGTGACTACTACCCCCGCAGCGTGGGAGGGGCGGGACCAGGTGATCAGGGCACTGGTGGGAGCCGACGACGCAGCCAGGTCCGAGGGCGCAGGAAGTACCGCAATGGTGTCGGTTCGCGGACCGGAAAAGACCGTGCCGTCCCGGCTGGCAAACACCGCGTAACTGACGCTCCGGCCTGCCGGCGCTGCAGCGTCGCGGTAGCTGCCGGCACGGATTCCTGCCGCCAGGATTTTGCCGTCCTGCGGGGTGGCGGGGGCGCGGCCCTCGTCGCGGACCACCGTATACACCAGCGAATCGGCCTGCGGCCAGCGCAGCATAACGCCGGCACTTTCCACCCGCAGCGTCAAGGATGACGGTGCTGCCGGAGGGACGGCGTCCTGCAGGGAGGCCAGGCGATCATCCGCCTGGTCGATTCGCATGGCGTCCGTGACGGCCGTCAAAGCGGCGGGGAAATCGCCCGCTTCCATGGCCTGGTGGTAACGCTGGAGCAGTGCCTTTTTCTTATCGGTGAGCTCTGCAATCCGTGCCGTGAGGATGCCGTACTCGTTTTCCTCGTCCTCGGCGGGAACGATGGACGTCAGTGCAGCGCTCGCCTCCGCCAGCAGTCCTTCGCTGAGTTTGTCCCGTACTGTTCCCAGGCCGGTGCGGGCCGCGCCCGTCCCGCTGCTGAGGGTACTGACCAGGCGCGAGGTGTCGTCAACGTGGAATCCCCTGCGGACCAGGTCGTCACGGACCTCGAGTTTCGGCTTTCCCCGGCCCAGTTGTGCGCCGACCCAGTCCATGACCGTGCCGAGCACGAGCTGCTGCAGGTCCGTCTGTGACACGGCGATGTCTTTGGCCGCTCCCAGGAATTTCTGGGCGTCCTGCAGTGCATCCGTGTCCTGCCCGCGTTCACTTTGGCGCCGGGCGGCGTCAATGTCGGCAACTGTGAACGGCTTCCCGCCCGCGGTCAGCTCGTCGAGAAAACGCACATCCTTGATATCGCCGCTTCGGTGCAGGAGCAGCAGGTCGAGAACGGACCGGTACTCGGGGTTCCGGGCAGCGGCACGCCAGACGCTCTTGAGCTTTTCCGGAACCCCCGTGGCGTCAAGCTGCAGTTTCGTGAAGACCTGCAGTCCCTGTTCGCCTGCAATATGAAAGATGCTCTTGTCCGTCACCCCCGCGACTCCAACGGTCTGGAGCCGGGACAGCAGTTCGCCGCTCTCAACAAAACCGAGGGGATACTCGGCCCGGAGCTTGCGGAGACCTTCCTCCAGGTCCGTGCGGACCCGCTTCTGCCGCTGTTCCTGGAGCCGGCCCCAGAACGACGGATCGGTCAGGACATGTCCCTGCTTTTCCAACAGCTCCAGCAGGGCTTTGAGAAGCGGTGCCGATGGCAGCTGGCCGGCCTTATTAAGGGCAGGGACAATCTGTGCCTTCCATCCCTTGAGCTCTTCCGCCTTGACCGGACTTGGTATGTCGTAGAGGACATTCAGATCCAGCCGGGCATAGGACGTACTGTCCGGATCCTGGCGCAGCTCGGCAAGGACTTCCCGGAGCTGTTCGTAACCTTCCCCCTTGGACGTAGGCTTCAGGACCGTGTCGCGGTATTTTTTTGCGTCGAAACCTGCCATTGCGTCGGTGGCCTAAGAGCGAAGAGCCAATGCGGTGACTTTGGCAGTCTCCTCATCGACCTGTTCCTGGGTGAGTACCGAGACCATGGCCTCGAGCTCGATCTGCTCCTTGCTGACGTCGTCGGTCACGATCATCTTCACGATCCCTTCGCCGGTAATGGTGACCGTGATGTCGATGGGGGACCCCTTGGGCAGCCCTGCCGGAAGCGGCAGAGATGCTGTTTTCAGCTCCCGATTGTCCGCGGGGACCTCCGATTCGCGCTCCCCGCCCTGCTCGTAGATGGAGATTTTGACCGAGCGCTGGCCGTTGACCAACGTGCGGGCCCCGATGGGTTCAGGGGTCTTGGGGATGGAGTCATTGGCGCTGGCAAAGAACGAGATGTACCCGATCTCGTCGTTTTCGTCACGCGAGAACTCAACGCCCACTCCGCGTGCCAGCACGTTCTCGATGGTCAGGGACGTGGCACCGCCGAGGAACGGGCGGGGTGCGGCATCTGCGGCGTCGCCGCGCATGGCGTCTTCTCCCTCGGACAGGAGGACCTCGTCGACGGCTGACTGGCCGTAGATCGCCGCTCCCTTGGCGACAGCCAGATCGAAGTCGGTCGGCTGGGGATCCCAGCCCAGGCGGTCCGTGAGAGCGGCGGAGATCATGGGCATGCGCGAGGAGCCGCCCACCAGCAGAACCCGGTCAATGGACAGGCCCGCTTCCTTTTCCGACGCTGCGTCAAGGGTGCGCGAGGAGATTTCAATGGTCTGGTTCACCAGGTGCTCTGTAGCGGCCTCGAACTCGGCCCGGGTCACCTCGATGTTGGCCTTCTTGCCCTCGTAGGAGCAGCGGATAGTAGCGCTTTCCCGTTTCGTCAGGGACTTTTTGGTCTCTTCTGCACCAAGACGCAGGTCCAGCATGAACTCTTCGTCGTAACGGGGGTCATCGTCGCCCAGATCGGCCTGCGCCACGAACTTTTCGACAATCAGGTCCACTAGTGCGGAATCCCAGTCAGCGCCGCCCAGCTTCCGGTTGCCGTCAACGGCTACTACTTCAACCCGCCCGGAGTCGACCCGCATCACGGTAGTATCGAACGTTCCGCCGCCCAGGTCGTAGACCATGATGGTTTCCGCTTTGCCGCCGCTGATTCCCAGGGACAGCGCTGCGGCCACGGGCTCTGTGACGATGCCGATGACCTCGAGCCCGGCTATGGTGCCGGCCTGCCGCGTAGCCTCGCGTTCCTGGACGCCGAAATACGCCGGGACCGTGATGACAACCTTGGTTGCTTCCCCGCCCGACTCCTGATTCGCGGCGCTGACCAGTTCCTTCAGGATCAGCGCCGAAATGGCCTCAGGTGAGTATGTTTCCCCCTGAAAATGCTGCGGGTATTCCGTCCCCATATGCCGTTTAATCAGTAGGCTTGCATTATCCGGATCGGTTATGGCGACGCGTTTCGCCTCCGAACCGACAATGGCTGCTGAAGGACTTTCGAAGTAAACGACCGAGGGAGTGGTCTGCTCGCCCTCGAAATTGGGGATGATTTCCGCAGCCCCGAGGGAACTGATCCGGGCGATGGCCGAGTATGTGGTACCAAGATCGATGCCGTAAACGCTGTCATTCATGTAAATCGAAAGTCCTTTGCTCCGTGATGTTCTGGTGGCTGCGGGGATGTCCCGGAAGTTAGCTGGTGGATCGGTCGGAATCGAGGGCTGTCTCCGGAGCCGGTGCTGTGTAGCGGTAGACACTGACGCGGGCAGGGAGCATTACCCGATCAGCCCCGGCATATCTGTACCCCTGGCGCTGGACCCGCTGAATCCGTCCATCGAGTTCCAGGTCCGCCGTGGGAACAATCCGGGCGCCGTGGTGAAGTTTGGAGTCGAAGGTGATTCCGGGTGCCGCCCCCACGGGTTCCACGTCGTAAAGAGCCAGTAGTTCGTCAATGGAGATCGCAAAGAACTCAAAATCCCCGGCGCTGGAGGAATCGCGGCCCCGGGCGTCCGCAGCGGCGTCGACCGCTTGTGCCTGCATCGTGGCAAGCCGCTCAAAAACAGGCTTGAGGAGCACACGGACCTGATCGCTCTGCAGGCTTTCGATACGGGTATGAAGGAGCCTGTTGGTTTCTTCGTAGTGCTCTGCCCGCGAGTGGAAGGACTCGAGTGCAGCATTGATGCGGCCAAGCAGGGCGGTGCTGTCATCGGGGATGGGCGTTCCGCCGGCTGCCTCCAGGGTTCCGCCTGCCGTCTCAAGGGTTTCAGGAGCATCAGCCTGGATTTCCTCAGGCGGTTCAGCCGCGGAATCCTCCGCGGAGCCTGCCACCGCATCAAGGTCTTGCACGGTGCCCGTGTCTGCCGCATCGTCCGCATCAACTGATGAACCGGTTTCGCGGCCGGGGGAAAGGTCGTTGGTCAAAGCTGCTCCTCGAAAAATCGCGGCTATATCAATAAAACGAGACAGCACCGCGGGACTTTGCAATTACTATTCACGGCGGTTTAAGCCATGAAGGAATGGCGCGGACCGTGCGATAGCGAGCCTATAGCCTTTTGGCACAACATTCGGTCAGGGTATTACTTCGGGACTTATCGTTGCATAATCGTCACCTTGCCGGAATGCGGCAGATGCCCGGGTCCTGATGCCGGGCATTTGTATAAAAAACAAAAAGCGCGGTCCCGGATATACCCGGGACCGCGCTCTATGCGGTTTGTTCATGCTGCTCTAGGCGTTCAGCGGTGCCGGATCGGCAGCAACTTCACGGGCGATTGCCGCAGCAAAGGCATCGACATCATCCTCGGACGTATCGAAGGTGCACATCCAGCGGACCTCGCCGGTTGACTGGTCCCAGTCATAGAAACGGAAGTCGCCGCGCAGCCGGTCGGCAACGCCGGCGGGCAGCTTGGCGAAGACGGCGTTGACCTGGCTGGGCTGGGTGATTTCCACGCCGTCGATCTGCTCGACGGCGGCGCGCAGCCGGCTGGCCATGGCATTGGCGTGCGAGGCAGAGCGGTGCCACAGATCAGTGCCGTACAGGGTGACGAACTGGGCGGAGATGAAGCGCATCTTGGAGGCCAGCTGCATGTTCATCTTGCGCAGGTAGTCCAGGCCGGGGGAGGCCTCGGGGTCAAAGGTGATGATGCATTCGCCGTACATCATTCCGTTCTTGGTGCCGCCCAGGGAAAGGATGTCCACGCCGGCATCGGCGGTCATCTCCTTGAAGGACACTCCGAGGGCGGCGGCGGCGTTGCCCAGCCGGGCACCGTCCATGTGCAGCTTCATCCCGCGGGCGTGGATGTGGTCCGCGATCGCGGCGATTTCCTCCACCGTGTACAGCGTGCCGAGCTCGGTGGACTGGGTGATGGACACGGCCAGCGGCTGGGCGCGGTGCTCGTCGCCCCAGCCCCACGCCTCGCGGTCGATCAGCTCGGGGGTGAGCTTGCCGTCGTCGGTGGGGATGCCCAGCAGCTTCATGCCGCCGATGCGCTCCGGGGCGCCGTTCTCGTCCACGTTGATGTGCGCCGTCGTCGGGCAGATGACCGCACCCCAGCGGGGCAGCAGGGACTGCAGGGCGGTGACGTTGGCGCCGGTGCCGTTGAAGACCGGGAACGCGCGGATGTGGTTTCCGAACTGCTCGGTCAGGACCTCGCGCAGCTTCGCGGTGTACACATCTTCGCCGTAGGCCACCTGGTGGCCCTGGTTCGCGGCGGTGAGCGCCGCGAGGATTTCCGGATGGACACCGGAGTAGTTGTCGGAAGCAAAAGCCTTAATTGCGGTGTCGTGCAGGGGGAGTATGTCAGTCACGGTCCTAGTATCTCTTACCTTGATGTAGTTCAGGTCACTTCGACGGTACGAGGCGAATTCGCTGCCCGTTGACCTCTGCGGCATCCTGCTGGAAGAGCCGGACGACGGCGTCGGCCAGGTCCTCCACGTCGGTGTAGCCGGGGAACCTGCGGTCCGGGGCGGCGGTGCGCTGCGCGGAGTCCACCAGGGCCTTGACGACGAAGACGACGGCGGCCGAGTGCTGCGGTGCGGGGTTTTCCTTCCGTCCCGACTGGCTGCCCTGGAACCCCGCGGCGACGGCCCGGACCCAGGCTTCCGCGGCGGCCTTGGCGGCTGCGTAGCCGGCGCCGGCAGCGGTGGGGGAATCCACCGCCGTGGAGGAAACGATCGCCAGGCGTCCGACCGGGGAGGCCGCGAGCTGGTCGTAGAAGCTGCGGCTGACGTTGCGGAGCGTACGCAGGATGTTCGTTTCCAGGAAGTCCCAGTCCTGCTCGCTCTGGGAGCCGATATCCGTACCGGCCCGCCAGCCGCCCACCAGGTGGATCAGCCCGTCGATGCCGCCGTAGGTTTCCTGCAGATCGGCCGCCAGGGCCGCCACCTCCCCGGAGTCGCCGAGATCGCAGGTGCGCCGATCGGCGTCGTCGGCCAACGTGTTTGCCAGGCGTGCTGCGTCGCGGCCGACAGCCACCACTTTGGCGCCGGCCGCTTCCAGTGCCCGGCAGACGGCGGTGCCGGAGGCGCTGCCCGCTCCGGCCACCAGGACGGTCCGGCCCGTCAGCGGGGCTGCACCAGCGGGCGCGCCGGGCTCAGTGCTCATTCGGCGGTGCTTCCCGTGATTCCGGCGGTGGATTCGATCACCGGGGCCATCTTCTTGGACAGGGCTTCGTAGAACATGGACAGCGGGAATTCGTCGTCGAGCACCTGGTCGGTGAGTCCGCGCGGCGGCCCGTCCAACGGCAGGGCCTTGGGCCCCTGGGCCCAAACCGATGCAGGGTTGGGCGTCAGCGTCCCTGCCACCAGGTCGTACGCGGCCAGCCAGTGCGCCGTCTTGGGCCGGTCGATGGAGCGCCAGTAGAGTTCCTCGATTTCCGCACCAAGGCGGACGACGACGTCGGCGGTCTCCTCCCAGTCGATGCTCAGTTTCCCGTCGGTCCAGTGCAGGACATGGTTCTGGTGCATCCAGGCGAAGAGCAGCTGGCCGCCGAGCCCGTCATAGTTGCGTACCCGGCTGCCGGTGATGGCGAAGCGGAAGATGCGGTCGAAGATCACTGCGTACTGCACCAGGCGTGCATGCCGCCGGGTGTCCTCCGGGGCGTCCTCGTCGCGCTGGATTTTCACGGCCTCGCGGAACGCGGTGAGGTCGCAGCGCAGTTCTTCCAGCGAGTAGAGGAAGTAGGGCATGCGCTGCTTGATCATGAACGGATCGAAGGGGAGGTCGCCGCGCATGTGGGTGCGGTCGTGAATGAGGTCCCACATGATGAAGGTTTCCTCGGCAAGCTTCTGGTTATGCAGGAGTTCCGCGGCTTCGGCCGGCAGCTGAAGGGAAGTGGTGTCCGCGGCGGCGGCCAGGACCTTCCGGAAACGGGCTGCCTCGCGGTCGGCGAAGATGGCACCCCAGGTGAAGGCGGGCGTTGCGCGGACTGCAACGGTTTCCGGGAAGAGCACGGCGGAGTTGGTGTCATAGCCGGGGGTGAAGTCCAGGAAACGGATCGGTACGAAGAGGCCGTTGGAATATTCGCCTGCCTCCAGCTCGGCGACGAACTCGGGCCAGATCACCTCAATCAGCACTGCCTCCACGAAGCGGTTGGTGGAGCCGTTCTGCGTGTACATGGGGAAGACCACGAGGTGCGCCAGCCCGTTGACGCGGTCCCGCTGGGGAGAGAAGGCCAGCAGGGAATCGAGGAAATCAGGTTCGTTGTCCAAGCCGCCGGCCACCCAGCGCTCGAAGTCCTGCACTACCAGGCGGAGATACTCGGCGTCGTGCTCGAAAGCCGGAGCCAGTGCCGTAACGGCGGCAGTGATGGTTCCGATCAGCTCTACTGCCTCGGCGTGATGCTCGGAATCCACGGATCCGTTCTTGTTCTGCAGCGGCTGCAGATCGGTGGCTGCCTGCTTCAGCGCCTGCCATGCCTCGGAATCCGCGGGATTGCTGCCCGGTGCCGGTGCAGGGAAGGAGGTGCGGGAGGGCGGAGGGAACGCGTGAAGAGACATGGCTGCAACTTTCAGGTGCGGGAGCCGTTCCGAAGGGCTCATGGGAATTGCGGCCAGCATACTCACGAAAAACTAACGCTTACTGAAAACCCACCTATTGATAAGCAACTCTTATGCTCCCGCCGACTTCGTCGTAACGACCATAAGCCGGGCTTTGCCTGCCGCATCGGCTGACGCACGTGGGCAGCACGCGGTGGCGCCCGGAACAGAACGAAGGGCTGCCCCCTGGTCCGGGACAGCCCCCTCGCTCGGTGGTTAGCGCGCGTCGTTAGAAGCGCACGTTCCGAAGATACCGGTAGCCGACCGCCGCAGTCCGGAGCGGGGTGACGTCCGGCTGGTCGTTTTCCACAATGTACTCCTGCGGCTGGTGCGCATCGAAAATGCGTGAGAAGTCGATGGTTCCGGCACCTAGATCAGCGAAATCGCCGGTAGCATCGCGGTCCTTCACGTGGTACTGCAGAACCTTCTGGGGTGCCTCTTTTATCGTGTCAATAGCGAACTGGACGGGGTCGGAAGCTCCCACGCCAACACCGCCGGTGACCGCCCAGTACAGATCGACTTCCAGGTGGACCAGCCTCGGGTCGAGGCGGCTTGTGAAAATGTCCCAGGGGGTGAGCCCGCCCCCGAGATCCGTAGTGAACTCGTGCGCGTGGTTGTGATAGCCGTATTTAATCCCGGCCCTCCGTACGACAGCCGCTTCCGCGTTCATCTGGTCTGCCCACCGGTACCAGTCATCTGCACTGTCCGACGCAAGGTATGGAACAACCATGTACGTCTGACCGAGCGTCAGTGCGTTGGAGATCTTTGCCTGCAGATCCGCGGGCGTCGCACTTATCCCTTCGTGGCTGGAAGTGGCCTGAATTCCGGTACGCTTCAGGGTTCTGCGCATTTCCCTGGCTGTTCGCCCGTAGTACCCGGCCAGTTCGACACGCTTGTACCCGAACCGTGCAAGTTGTTGGAACGTCGCGTCGACATTCTCCTCGGTAATGATCGACCGCAGCGTGTAGAGCTGAATACTGATGAGCCATGGGGGAACCGTCTGCTTCGGCCGGTGTCCGTGGCCCGGTTTGCCGTGGTGTCCGGGTCCGTGTGCGACGGCGGGAGCTGCCCCGGCACCGGCCAGGCCGACCCCCACGCCCGCGGCGAGCGTTCCGCGGATGAAGTTGCGTCGGTCCACCCCCTTTTTTTCAAGAGAACGATTTAGTGCACCTGATGCGTCAAATCCAAAGCACATACTCTTGCCTTTCTGACAGTAAAACGCATTCTTTCGCCGCCTTCGTTGGCAATAGCGAGAACACGCGCTGGGGCGTCACTGGGGTGATTCACCGGGCTGATGAAGAAAGGCCGCCGTCGCCGACAAGCTGTCCGCCACAACTCGGTATCTAGCACTTGGGCCAAGATGTCCTTTTGTTGTCTGAAACCACTACCAGACGCCCGGGCGTACCGTTAGGGCAAGCTTCGAAAAGCAATGCCTGCTATCGGTCCTACCCTTTCAGGTACGAGTTGGAGCAAAGGGGGTGACTGGAAATGAGTCCGTCGCATGAGGCTAGGACGGGGTTTTGGTGTCTGTCAAGCAAAAGTCGTCGACAGGGCGCCGGGTAAGCTCAGTGGCTACTCGTTACGAGAGCCGGGAGACCATGGCGTCGATGCGCTGAGGGGACATGGCATGGTGGATTGCCAGCATGCTGGCGCCCAGCACACCGGCGTCGACACCGGAGTTGGAGTGCACGATCCGAAGGTGCTGGGTGGCAAGCGGGATGGTACGCGAGTACACCGTTTCCCGGATGCCGGCGATGAAATGTTCGCCCGTGAGGGCCATGGATCCCCCGATGACAATCACAGATGGGTTGATAAGGCTGATGCATGCCGAAAGCACTTCGCCGACGTCGCGCCCGGCCTGCCGCACGGCATGGATGGCCTCCGTGCTTCCGGCACGAACGAGTTCCACGATGTCTTCGCTGCCGCTGGCCTCCAATCCCAGTTGCCGCAGCTTGGACGCCACGGCAGGGCCGGATGCTATTGCCTCCAGACAGTCAGTATTTCCGCAGTGGCAGGGGACTCCGCTGCCGCCGTGCACGCGGATGTGCCCGATGTCTCCGGCGACACCGTCCGCCCCGCGCTGCAGCATGCCGCTGGAGACAATGCCTGAACCGATTCCGGTGGCAACTTTGACGAAAAGCAGGTTGTCGACCTGGGGCCAGGCCATATTGCGCTCGCCCAGGGCCATGATGTTGACGTCATTGTCGACCAGGACCGGTACATGGAATTGCGCCTCCAGATAGCCAGGCACGTCATAGCTGTTCCATCCGGGCATGATGGGTGGATTGATGGGCCGGCCGGTGCGGTGTTCCACGGGTCCGGGGAGTCCGATGCCGACAGCCAGGAGGTCGTCCAGGGAACGGCCGGTGCCCTTGAGCAGTTCCGTGCCGAGTTCGACGACCGCCTCCAGGACTGCCTCCGGACCCCGTGTGATTTCCAATGTGCGTGCAGATTGGGACAGTAGATGCCCGGTGAGGTCCGTGACGGCCACCTGGAGGTGGGAAGCGCCAATGTCCACTCCGAGCACAACCCGGCTGCCCGCCTTGAGCGCAATCCGGGACGAAGGCCGCCCACCGGTGGATACGGCATCCTGAACGAACCCTACGAGGCCCAGGTCCATAAGGGCTTCGATCCGAAGTGTGACGGTGGAGCGCGCCAGCCCCATCTGCTCGGCGAGCTCTGACCGGGTCCGTGGTTTCCCGTCGCGGAGGATTTGAAAGAGCTCGCTCGCTCCGGACGATGCAAGACCGCTTACGTTACTTATGTCACTCACCGACTCATTACAGCATAAAGGCGACGGAACCCCTGACTTCAAGACCTTCGCGTGGAACGACACCACGGCCCTTCTTAGGGACCGCTGGCGAAGGCAAAACAGCCTTCAGGGACAGGGGAAAATCAAAGTTCCACCCCGCCTCCACGGCGCATCGACAGAATGACGGTACTGCGAAGCGCAGATATATCGGAATACCTCATAAGTACGTTGTTCCCTGACGTTACCTATGTTAGGTTCCCCGATAACACGCGTCCCTCCGCCAGGTTCTTATGGCGCCGGGCCTGCAGTCACCTGCGGAATGGCTTCGAGGAGGAAGTTTGACATGGGAATGCCAGCTGGGACGGAGGATGGAACGGGTGCGGGTCTGGAGGGCCGGTTCTACGGCAGGACAGGCATCTGGCTCATCGGCGCACGGGGGTCGGTGGCAACGACGGCGGCGATGGGCCTGGCCGCCATCGCAGCCGGACTGGTGAAACCGCGGGGATGTGTCACAGAACAGGATGCTTTTCGGGGCGTGCATCTCCCGGACTACGCGGACCTTGTGGTCGGTGGACACGACATCAGCGGTGTTTCCATGGCCAAGCGGGCGGAGCACCTTGTTGCTGCCGGTATGCTCCCCGGCGATGTTTTTGAGTCTGTCCGCGCCCAGCTCCTTGAGGCGGACAGCCGGGTGCGTCCCGGGTACGACCCCGCCGGAACTGCAGAGCCGCAGGCTGATGCTGCGCTTCGTCTGTCCGGCGATATCCTTGCGTTCCGGGAGTTCCACGGCCTGCAGCGGGTTATCGTCTTGGACGTCGCCTCTACAGAGGCACCGCCGGACCCGCTCGACGAATTCCACGACGTCGGCCTCCTGAAGGCGGCCCTGCAGGATCCGGCACGGTCAGTCTTGCCCGCCAGCTCGGTAGGGGCCTATGCGGCGGTTCTGTCGGGCTCACCATATATATGTTTCACGCCGTCGCCCGCCCTGAACATTCCCGCGCTGTATGAGCTTGCCGGGGCTGACCGGGTTCCGACAGCGGGACAGGACGGCAAGACGGGCCAGACATGGCTGCGGTCGGTGCTGGCTCCGGCGCTCTCCGCACGCGGGCTGCGGGTGCTCTCCTGGGCTGGAACGAATTTGCTTGGCGGCGGCGACGGGGCCACGCTTGCGGACAGCAGGGCAGTCTCCGGGAAGCTGCAGTCCAAGAACAGGGGATTGAGGGAGCTCGCCGGAGGTGCAGTGACTCCGCTGCACATTGACAACGTACCGGATCTGGGCGAGACCAAAGTGGCGTGGGACCACATCCACGTCGAAGGCTTCCTGGGGTCCCGGCTGACGATCCAGACAACCTGGAGCGCCTATGACTCCATGCTGGCAGCTCCGATGGTGCTCGACCTGGCCCGCCTTATGGCACTCGCTGACGCCGTCGGAGAAACCGGACATGTCGGTGCCCTTGGTTTCTTCTTCAAAGATCCATGGGGCAGCGGTGAGCATTCCTTCGCGCAGCAGACGAACAACCTGGTGCAGTGGGCGCTTGCTGCCTCTGCCCGGCTTACTTCCACTACAGACGGGAATCAGCCGTGACCCCGTTCGGCGATTATCTCGAGCTGGTCCGGGCTCCTGCCGTCCTCACCGTCCTGGGCGACACCGTGGCAGGCGGCGCTGCTGCCGGCCGCGCCCTCAGCGGCAGGCGGATGTGGATGCCTCTGGCGAGCGCGTGCCTCTATGCCGGGGGAATGGCCCTGAACGACTACGCAGACCGCGACGTCGATGCCCGCGAACGCCCGCAGCGTCCCCTTCCGTCGGGGAGGGTAAGCGCCGGAAGTGCCCTGGCCGCGGCATCTGCCCTCACCGTCGCGGGACTCGGGTTGTGTGCCGTGGCCGGTGGACGGAGCGCGCTCGCTGTAGGGGTCCCGCTCGCGGGGTCCATCTGGACATATGACCTGATCGCGAAGAACCACGCGCTCATAGGAGCAGTCTCGATGGGCAGCTGCCGGGCCCTCGACGTCCTGATGGGCGCAGGCGCAGGGCAGATGAGGCCGGCACTCGGGGCGGCGGGCATCATGGGCGGCCATACCGTCGCCGTGACGCTCCTTTCCCGCGGTGAAGTCGAAGGAACAGACGCTGTGACCGCTTCCGGCGTCGCCGCAACCACCGGACTGGTTGCCGCCGCAGTGGTGGCCGGCTCGTCCGGGCCGCCGGCCAGGATGCTTGCCGTTCTCGCTGCCACTGCTGCCTATGCCGCAAGGTGCGGGCCCGCCCAGATAAGGGCAGCGCGGAGTCCGGCGGCAGCAAACGCCTTGGCTGCGACCCGGGCCGGCATCCGCGCGATGATTCCGCTCCAGGCAGCGCTCGCGGTTCGGTATGGACACCCGACGGCTGCAGGTGCACTGGTTGCAGTGGATGTCCTGGGCAAGATCCTCCGGTCCCGTCCCAAGGCCAGGATGGTGAGCGAGTCATGACCACCATGGCATCGCCGGTTCCCTTCAGCATCGGGTACGGTACCAACGGCTTCACGGACCATCCCCTGTCCGACGTACTGGAGCTGCTGCACGAACTCGGCTACGGGTCCGTGGCCCTGACCCTCGGCCATCCCCACCTCGACCCGTTCGCCCCTGACCTGGACGCCCGGCTGAGCAGCCTGCGCAGCCGTCTCGACGAGCTGGAGCTTCGCCTGGTCATAGAGACGGGAACGCGATTCCTGCTCAACCGCCGTGAGAAGCACCGCCCCGCTCTCGTTGACGAAGAGGCCGCCGCCCGTGTCGATTTCCTGCGCCGCGCGGTAGACATCGCGGCGGTGCTCGACGCCGAATGCGTCTCCTTCTTTTCGGGGATCCTGCCTCCGGGAACCAGCCCCGAGTCCGGTTGGCAGCGGCTGGAAACACGGGTCGCCGAGGTCCTCGGACACGCCGCCGAAAACGGGGTCCTGCTCGCCATTGAGCCGGAACCCGGGATGCTCGTAGAGACGGTCGCCGATGCGCTCGAGCTTCGGCGACGGCTCGGCAATCCGCGAGGACTCAGGGTGACCGTCGACATCGGACACTGCGTGGTGGTTGAGCCCGGAGGCGTGCGCGGTGCGCTGATGGAAGCCGGAGAGCTGCTGGCCAACGTCCAGCTCGACGACATGCGATCCGCTGCCCACGAACACCTTCCGTTCGGCGAGGGGGAGGTCGACGTTCCGCTCGCTCTGGCAACGCTGGCGGAACTGGATTACCGCGGCGTGGCCGCGGTGGAGCTGCCCCGCCACTCCTTCGATGCCCCGGGCCTGGCGGTCCGGAGCATGGCCGCGCTGCAGGCCGCCTGGCGGGATGTGCAGGCCAGCCAGGCAGCGGAACAGTGGCTGCAGGAAAGTACGGGCAGGATCGCCGCAGATCCCGGGGCCCTGCCTGGAATCTTCGTGGCAGCCGGTCGCAGGGTGGGCCGAAGTCCGGTGCACCCTGACACCGATCCCACGGGGGTTCTCCATGGCAGCAGCAGCGATTATGCCCGCGGCGAGCTCATTCGGCGCCTGAAACAGTTTCTCCCCCCGGAAGACCTGGCCGGGACCGTCCTTTCGCTTTATGACCGGGGGGACTCCTCGGAACGACGTGGCGTGCTTAGGGGACTGGGATCACTGGCAGCTGAGGATCCGGACCTGCCGGCACCGGTCCTGGCAGCGGGCCTGCGGCTGACGGTTGAGGCGCTGCGGACGAACGAGACCGGGCTCGTGGCGGCCGCCGTCGGCCCTTTCGCGGCTGCCTACCTTGATCAGCACAACTGGCGCCACGCTGTCCTGAAACTGGTCTTCATGGGGGTCAGCCTTGCCGCCGTCACCGATCTGGACGATCGAGCGGACGATGAACTGGCGCGCATGGCCGCCGATTTCGCCGCCGAACGGCAGGCTGCGGGACGTCCGGTACCCGACGACGTCGTTCTCCTGCTGAACCGTGCAGCCAGTCCCACCGTCTCTCGTAAGGAGTCCTAGCCATGCGCATATTCGATCCGCATATCCACATGACCAGCCGCACGACCGATGACTATGCCGCGCTCTACGCCAACGGGGTGCGGGCACTGGTCGAGCCCGCCTTCTGGCTGGGACAGCCCAGGACCAGCGTTGGATCGTTCATCGACTATTTTGATTCCCTGCTGGGCTGGGAGCGGTTCCGGGCCTCCCAGTTTGGAATCCGCCACCACGCCACGATCGCCCTCAACCCCAAGGAAGCAAACGATCCCAGATGCGTGCCCGTCCTGGACGAGATTCCCCGGTACCTGGCGAAGGAAGGCGTCGTGGCGGTCGGAGAGATCGGCTTTGACTCAATGACCCCCGCCGAGGATAAGGCGTTCATCCGCCAACTGGAACTGGCCCACGAGTTTTCCCTCCCCGCGCTGGTGCACACCCCGCACCGGGAGAAGCTCCAGGGCACGCGCCGCACACTGGACATCATTCGTGAGTCAGCGCTTCCTCCTTCGATGGTTGTGGTGGACCACCTCAATGAGACGAACGTAGGCATGGTGAAGGACGCCGGAGCCTGGATGGGGTTCTCCATCTACCCGGACACCAAGATGGACGAGCAACGCCTGGTCGCGATCCTCCACGAGTATGGAACCGACAAGGTGCTGGTTAACTCTGCGGCGGACTGGGGCAAGTCCGACCCGCTCAAGACGGTGAGCACGGCGAGAGCCATGCTCACCGGTGGGTTCTCGGCGGACGACGTCGACCGGGTCCTGTGGCAGAATCCGGTCGACTTCTACGGCCAGAGCGGACAGCTGATCCTCGAACCGATCCCCGGTTTCGACGGCGCTGACCTCGGGGGAGCGGGGGCTACGTTCGAAGGTAACTCACTGCTGCGGGGTGTCCGCGCCTGATGCAGCTTTCCTACTGCACCAACGTGCATCCGGCGGAGGATCTCGACGGGGTCATCCGGCAGCTCCGAAACTATGCCGGCCCTGTCCGCCGCAGGGCAGGACTGGACGTTCTCGGTGTAGGGCTGTGGCTGCCTGCAGGGCTCGCCGGCCGTCTGGCGGGAAGCGCCGCGGACATCGCTGTGCTTCGGGAGGTCCTCTCCGAGCAGGGCCTGCAGATCCATACCTTGAACGCATTTCCCTACGGCGGCTTCCACAACGAGGTAGTGAAGACAGACGTGTACAGGCCCACGTGGGCACAGCGGGAGCGGTTGCAGTACACGCTGGAGTGCGCGGAGGTCCTTGCCGCCCTGCTGCCGGACGGCACCCCGGGGTCAATCTCCACGCTGCCTCTGGGGTGGCGTGATCCCTGGACGGCCGACGACGACGACGCCGCCGTTATGGCGTTCGCTGAGCTGTGTGAAGGTCTGCGAACGCTGAAGGAGCGCACGGGGAAGACGGTCCGCATAGCTGTGGAACCGGAACCGGGATGCGTGCTCGATACTGTCTCGGATGTTGCGGAATGGCTGAAAGCGCGCATCCCGGGAGGCATCGATCCCGATTACGTCGGCCTGTGCATAGACACCTGCCACCTGGCGGTGTCCTTCGCCGACCCGGTTGCAGCTGTCCGCAGCGTGGGGGCAGCGGGCCTGCGCATCGTTAAAGTCCAAGCTTCCGCCGCACTGCACGTGGCCGCGCCCGCAGATGCGGCCGCCCGCACCGCGCTCGAGGCATTCGCGGAACCGCGCTACCTGCACCAGGTCCGGGAGCTGCGACGCGACGGGACCGTCCTGAAGGCAGACGACTTGCCGGAGGCGCTCAGCGAGCTGCCGGGCAGAGGCCCATGGAGAGTCCATTTCCACATGCCGCTGCACCTGGTGCCGGCCCTTCCGCTGGAGACGACGGTTGAGGTGCTGGAAATGACTGTGGCTGAAGTCGGCAGCCTGCCGTACGGGAAGGAAGCGCACCTGGACATTGAAACCTACACCTGGAGTGTCCTGCCCGGGAAACAAGCCGATCTCGTGGAAGGAATAGCAGGAGAAATCGCCTGGGCCCGGTCCCGCCTCCTGGCTCCGGCGCCACGACAGCCATGCATACCCCTGGAGACCTAAGGAGAACCCTTGAAACCGGTACTGCTGCTCGACGTCGTGGGACTCACTGCCCTGTCACTGCGGCACATGCCCCGTCTGTCCAAACTCGCTGCGGCGGGGTGGTCATCCGAACTGGCTACCGTCCTTCCGGCCGTCACCTGCACAGTCCAGTCCACTATGCTCACCGGCCTGGCGCCGTCGGAACACGGGATTGTCGGCAACGGCTGGTATTTCCGCGAATTGGGGGACGTCTTCTTTTGGCGCCAGCACAACAAGCTGGTCGCCGGGGAAAAGATCTGGGAAAGTGCCCGGCGCAAAGATCCGGATTACCGCGCCGGCAACATCTGCTGGTGGTACGCCATGGGCATGACAACGGACATAACAATAACTCCCCGCCCGATCTATCACGCGGACGGAAGGAAATCTCCGGACGCCTATATCCGTCCACCGGCGCTGCATGACGAATTAGTGTCCCGAAACGGCGAATTTCCGCTGTTCCAGTACTGGGGCCCGGGCGCCGGTATTCAATCGACGCAATGGATCATTGAGTCCACAAAGCACGTCATGCGAAGCCAGGCACCTGAGCTCCTCATGGCGTATCTTCCGCATCTCGATTATGACCTGCAGCGTTTTGGCCCCACCCATCCCCAGGCCGCCCGCGCCGCTGCCGAGCTCGATGCAGCACTTGCTCCCTTGCTGGATGAAGCCGGGTTCCACGGGTACGCGGTCATCGCTGTGGCCGAGTACGGGATCGAAGACGCGCACTTACCCGTGGACATCAACCGGGTCCTGCGCAGGGAGGGCCTGCTGGAGGTCTATGTGCAGGACGGGAAGGAGCAACTGGATACGTGGGCCTCCCGCGCCTTTGCCGTCGCGGACCACCAGGTGGCGCACGTTTACGTTCAGGATGCAGGCGACGTTGCCCGTACGGCGGATATCCTCAGGGCGACCCGGGGGATCGATGAAGTCCTGGACCGTCATGCCCAGGCGAGGTACGGGCTGGACCATGAGCGGTCCGGAGAGCTCGTCGTCATTGCCGAGCCGGGCGCCTGGTTCACGTACTATTTCTGGCTGGACGATGCCCGTGCGCCCGAATACGCACGCGGCGTGGATATCCATCGAAAGCCGGGATATGACCCGGGCGAACTCTTCTTCGACCCGGCTGACAAGCTCGCGAAGGCCAAGGCAGGCCTGAACCTGCTCAGGAAAAAAGCCGGGCTGCGCTATGCCATGAGCACCGTGCCCTTGAACCCGGCGCACGTCCGGGGGACGCACGGAAGGCTTCCCGGCTCCCGCAACAGCACTCCGGTGGTGATCTCTTCCGAGGACCGGCTGCCGCCTTTTGTCGAAGAGCTGATGCGCGGGGGGAAGCCTATCCCTGCTGCAGCGGTAAAATCCCTCGTCCTCCAGACACAGGGACTTCCTGAATGAGCATCAGCTGACTTTTATTTATCAAACAACAAACCCTTCGAATCACTCCGAACGCTTGGAACGGCTTTGTTGTGCGCTCGTCGGGGGAGCGGGTGTAAAGAGTGTTTTTGAAAGCTGGCTTTGTTTTTTCAAACCACTGGCGCTTGGGGTGGGCCTCCGTTACCGTTCATCGAACCTGACTCCGGCTCGTCCGGGTCCCTCAATGGCGAGAAGAGAGAGCGATGACAGTCACAAGACGCGGGTTAGCCCAATCACCCGGGCATCGGACGGATGCCAGCAAAACCTCGGCCAAACGTGCACGTCGCGGCAGCATGGCGCTGGCGCTGGCCGCGCTGATGGCCGTATCGCTTGCGGTAGCTCCGGCACAGGCGAAGCCGCGGCCGGGAGCACCCGCAACACCTCCGCCGGACTCGGCGTTCCAGAAAGTAACCCTCAACGATTTCCCGGGCGAACCTGTCGACCTTGCGGTGCTGCCCAATAAGGACGTCCTGCACACCACCCGCCAGGGTGAGGTATGGCTGAACGATTCCTCGACGGGCCTCAATACCCTCGCGGGGACAATCGACGTCTATGAGCATGACGAAGAAGGTCTGCAGAGCATCGCGATTGATCCGAAGTTCGGGCATAGAGGCCACAACTGGGTCTACATGTATTATTCCCCGCCCCTGGATACGCCGGTTGATGATCCGGCGACCCCGGGTGTCAATGAAGGCGATGCGCCTGCCACGGGTACGCCGGAGGATTTTGAGCCCTTCAAGGGCTACCTCCAGCTGTCGAGGTTCCGGTTCGACGGTGCCACCATCGACCTGGCCAGCGAACAGCGGATGCTGGAGGTTCCCGTAGACCGTGGCCTCTGCTGCCATGTTGGGGGCGACATTGTCTTCGACGCCCAGGGGAACCTTTACCTCTCTACGGGCGACGACACCAATCCCTTCTCGTCGGGCGGCTACAGCCCGCTCGACGAACGGCCCGAAAGCAACCCGGCATACGATGCCCAGCGGACCTCAGCCAACACAAACGATCTCCGCGGCAAGGTGTTGCGGATAACCCCCCAAAGGGACGGCGGATACACCATCCCCAGGGGAAACCTCTTCAGGCGGGGGACTCCACTCACCCGTCCTGAAATCTACGTCATGGGACTGCGCAACCCGTTCCGGATTGAACTGGACCGGAAAACCGGCGAGCTCTTCATCGCGGATTATTCACCCGACGCCGGCACCGCCGATCCACTCCGGGGTCCGGCAGGAACCGGCAAATGGGCAGTTGTGACAGAGCCGTCCAACTACGGCTGGCCCTACTGCGCCACCGCGGAGCTCCCTTATGTGGACTACGACTTCGCCACCAATACCTCCGGTGCGGCGTTCGACTGTTCGGCACCCGTCAATGAGTCGCCCAACAACACGGGCCTGCGCGAGTTGCCCCCGGTAGCCCAGCCTGAGGTCTGGTATTCCTACGACGTTTCCGAGACCTTCCCGGAACTGGGGACCGGCGGAATCGGCCCGATGGCCGGCCCGGTCTACAACTTCGATAAGAGGGCGAGCAAGGGCCGGGATTCCGTTGCCTGGCCGCGATACTACGACGGCAAGTCGTTCATGTACGAGTGGACACGTGACTACATCAAGGCGATGACCATGAGGAGGGGTGAGCTCGTCTCGATCGAGGACGTTGTCAGCTCGATCGTGGTCGACAACCCCATGGATATGGAGTTCGGCCCTGACGGCGCGATGTATGTGCTGGAGTACGGTGACGGTTATTTCGGTGAGAACCCGGACGCCCAGCTCTCCCGCATCGACTACATCGGCGAGGGCGGGAACCACAGCCCGGTAGCCGTGGCTTCCGGTACTCCCACGGTGGGCCTGCCGCCCCTGACCGTCCAGTTCTCCAGCGCGGGCACAACGGACGCCGACGGCGACAGGCTGCGCTACGCATGGGACTTCAACTCCGATGGAGTGGTGGACTCGCGGGACCCCAATCCGACGTACACCTATGAAGAGATCGGGACCTACAGGGCAAGCCTTCAGGTGACCGATCGGGGCGGCAGGCACGGGGGCAAGTCCTCGTCCGCGGAGGTTGTTGTTGAAGTAGGCAACCAGGCGCCGGTGGTGGAGTTCGTGACGCCTGTTGCTGGTCAAACCTTCCAATTCGGTGACACCGTCAGCTACGAAGTCCTTGTCACAGATGACCAGCCGGTGGATTGCTCGAGTGTCCAGGTCACCTACATTCTGGGTCACGACGCCCACGGCCACCCGCAGACGAGCACCTCGGGCTGCACCGGGACCATCACCACCACCGTGCCGGAGGGGCATGATCCCGCCGTCGACAATCTGTCGGGCGTTTTCAGTGCTTCCTACACCGATGCGGGTGATGGTGGAACGGGTCCGTTGACCGGTACTGCCGAAGTTGTTCTGACTCCCTCCAACTAACGTTTGCTGGAATACGGAGCATAAGCAGGAAAGGACCCTGTGCCGGGAAACCCGGCACAGGGTCCTTTCCCTTGAACGCTGTTATTCGTCTGCCGGCGTTTGCAGGAAGCCTGCCGGATCTGACAGCAGGGGTTCGAAAACCAGCTCCGCTGCTCCTATCAGGATGGGATCGTCCCCAAGCGGAGCAAGCTCGATTCTCACGTTGTCCCAGGGCCCGCGGGTTCCGGGCCCGTGCAGCGCCTCGTCCAGGGCGCCGGGCGCGGCACGCACCAAGATGCGAAGGAACCCTCCCAGCACCACCACTGAGGGGTTGACGAGGCTGATCACTGTTTTCAATCCCACAGCGAGCAATTCGATCTGCCGCTGGATCACCGAACGCACCCCATCGGCGTCGGATCCGTCCATAAGCTTTTCCATGAGGATTTCTTCAAGGTTCTCGGTCTCGCCGGCCGGCAGCCCGATTGCCTCGATGAGCGCTTCCCTGGTGACCTCGGCCTCGAGGCAGCCACGGGAACCGCAGGTGCATGCGGCACCGTTTGTGCGCACATGTGTGTGGCCCAGCTGCCCGGCGAACCCGGTTGCACCCCTCAGCAGATGGCCGCCGCTCATGATTCCGCCGCCAATCCCGCTTGCCCCGCCGTAGAGGTACGCCAGATCCGGAACATCCTGCCCGGCTCCAAAGGCCGCCTGTGCAATGGCACCCACTACGGCGTCGTTGGCGCTGACTGTCTTCAGCTGGAGCGCGTCGCTGAGCAGTGCGGGAAGCGGCTCGTCCCGCCAGCCGAGATGCGGTGCCTCTATGACTTTTCCGCCGCCGGGTTCCACCAGCCCGGGAACGGCGAGTCCGACACCCACGACGCGGTGCCCGGGCGGCAGCGCAGTCCGCATTCCGGTGTAGACCGCGGACACGATATTCACCACTTCGATAACTGACGGAGCCCTGACGGTGTGGAAACGGACCGCGTTGACGATGCGGCCGCCCAGGGAGACCAGGGCAACGCTGACGACGTCGACGTCCGGGTTGACGGACAAGGCCAGGGTGGCGGGACTCGGCTCGATCATCCTGCTCGGACGGCCGTGCTGCTGGGCCTGGTCAATGTCACTTTCGACCACCAGCCCCAGCTGTGACAGCTCGGAGACCAGCGCCCCAATGGTGGAACGGTTGAGTCCAGTGGTCCGCGTGAGCTGGGCGCGGGATACGCCAGCGGTGGAGTGCACGAGCTGCAGCACTGTTGAGAGGTTGTGCTGGCGGTTCGAATCCCTGTTGCTGCCGAGATACGTGCGTGCCGTGTTTTTGCCCTGTGCTGCGGAAGTCATGCGGCAGGCGTTCGTCCGGCACCGCGGTGGGGAGGACGCCCGACCAACGACTGACTAAACGGTGAGGTCCGATTCCACGCCTGCATATTCTTCCCCCGTTGTAGGTCCCTCTGGCGGACGGCGCCAGAACCGGACTAGTTTCCCACAGTATTCCTGCTCCCGGGTACCACCTCCGGAAAGCAGGCTCAGAGCGAACGCAGACCGGCAAGAACTGAAGACAGGAGGTTTTCCAGGCTGTCTCCCAGCCCGGCCGGCACTTCGTCTCCCAACTGCTTGAGGGCGGCCTGTACATGTTCGGATGCCAGCTGGACCGCGTGCTCCTGTGCCCCGCATTCAGTCAGCAGGGCACGGACCCATTGTGCCTCCGCCGCCGTCATCCGGTCTGAGCCTATGAGTTCCGAAATCTGCGCCCACTGAGGTTTCGTCGCCGCGTAGGAGAGCATGGCTGTCCGCTTGCCTTCCCTGAGGTCTCCCCAGTTTGTCTTTCCGGTGTGCTGTTCCTGCCCGAAAACCCCGAGAACGTCATCGGCAATCTGGTAGGCAATCCCGGCGTCGCGCCCGAAGGCTGCAAGTGTTGCTGCAACGGAGGCCGTGGCTCCGGCCAGTACTGCGCCGGCCTGAAGCGGCGCCTCAAAGGAGTAGACGGAAGTCTTGTTGCGGGCCACTGTCCGGATCTCCTCCGGCGAGGGCATCTCCGGGGCCCGGGCGAATTCGACATCCAAGAGCTCTCCGCCGATCGTGGAAAAAACTGCGTAGTCCAGAATGCCGTTGAGTTCCTCCCGGACCTTGGGGCACGTTTCCACGCTTCCGTGGAGGCGGTAGGCTCCGGCAAGGACGAGGTCTCCGGCAAGGAGCCCGGAGGTCATGCCGGCATGCTGGGCGGCCGCGGCGGAAGCGCCCGCGCGCCGGGCCTTGTTGCTGTAGTGCCCCGAAACGTTGGGAACGCCGTGCCTCAGCACGTCCCTGTCGATGACGTCGTCATGGATGAGGAACGCATTGTGGAGGAGTTCATAAGCGGCTCCGAGCCTGGCCGCGGCGGCGGACTCCGTTCCTCCCAGCTGACGGTAGGCCAGCATAAGAAGGCGGGGGCGAAAGCGTTTTCCGCTGGCGGCACTGCGTTCGATGGCTTCCCAGAGGCTGAGGTAGGCCGGATGAACGGAGACCGCGCGCAGCTTGGCGTCCGTGAAGAACCAATCCAGCACTTCTTCAACCAGGCCCAGGTCGGCGTCCGTTTCCACTGCGTACTCGGTGTTAGGGAAGTTCACTGGTGCGCCCCCTGCTTCTTTTTCGCTGCCGATGCCGTCGCTGCGTGCGGGACTATCCTCCCCGCTTGGATGGCCGCGTGGCAGCGAAACGCTGCTGGAGGAGGACCGCGACCACGATGATCAAGCCTTTCACGATGGCCTGGACAGAGGTGTCCAGGTTGTTTTGCGTGAAGACGTTGGTGAGGGTGCTGAAAATGAGCACACCGAGGACCGTGCCCATAATTGTTCCGCGGCCGCCGATAAGCAGGGTTCCTCCTACGACGACGGCGGCGATCGCGTCGAGTTCGTAGAGCAGGCCGTGGGTGGAGGTTCCTGCCGTTGTTCGGCCAAGCATCATGACTCCGGCAATGCCGGCGCAGAGTCCGGAGAGAACGTACAGAGTTACTAAGTGCCGATTGACCTTTATGCCTGCCAGGCGGGACGCTTCGCGGTTTCCTCCAATCGCAACGGTCCTCCGGCCGAAGGTGGTGCGGTTCAGCAGGAACCACCCCGTTGCAGCGGCCACAATGAAAATCCACACGAGAACCGGAACGCCAAGGAACTCTCCCCTCATGACCTTGAGGAAGTCCCGGTTCGTCACGATTTGGGTGCTTCGGCCGGAGATGAGTTCAGCCACGCCTCGTGCTGCCACAAGCGTCGCGAGCGTGGCGATAAAGGCAACCACGTTTCCGTAGGCAATTACCACCCCGTTCAACAGCCCGACTCCCGCGCCGACCGCCAGGGGAACCAGGACCATAAGCAGCCACGACGATTCGGTTGCCGCGAGTTGGACGCTCGTCAGGCTGGCGACCACCGTTGCCAGGCCCATGACGGACCCTACGGAAAGGTCGATGCCCCCGGCCGTAATCACGAAGGTGACGCCAATGCTGATGACGCCGATAACGGACGCAAGCCGCAGGATGGTGAGCAGGTTCTCCACATTCAGGAACCGGTCGCCACTCGTGACGGCCCCCACCACGAAGAGCAGGGCCAGCGCAATCACCAGCCCAAGGCTGCGTCCCACGGAACCGCCAAGGGCGCCCTTCAGCGGGTTCGACCTGGCAGTGCCGGTGCCGCCGGCGGGGCTATCAGCGGGATTGGCGACAGTGGTGTTCGGCTCGCTCACGCGGCACTTCCCTTCATAATGAGATCGAGCACGCCATGCTCGTCAATGTCGCTTGGATTGGTTTCGGTGAGGACGTTGCCGTCATCGATGACGAGCACCGTATCCGCGAGTCCCAGCACTTCCTCGATTTCGCTGGAGACGATGATCATGGCCGTCCCGTCCGCCGCGAGCCGGCGGATCAGGTTGTAGATTTCCGCGCGCGCACCGACGTCGACGCCGCGGGTCGGTTCGTCGAGCAGCAGTACCGGAGTTCCGTGCACGAGCCAGCGGGCAAGGAGGATCTTCTGCTGATTCCCGCCGGAAAGGGTGCGGGTGGTGCGGTCAGGATCGGCCGGGCGCAGTTCCAGGGCGCGGATTTGGCGGCGGGCGGCGTCCCGCTCCGCTTTTTCGTTGAGGTAACCCGCACGTGCGAACCGGTCGAACGTGGACAGCGTGACATTCTTGAACAGCGGCTCGTCCAGTATCAGCCCCTGGCTTTTCCGTTCTTCGGGGGAGAGCCCGATCCCTGCCTTGACCGCGGAGCTCACGGAGCCCGGGCGGATTCTCCGGCCCTTGACCGAGACTCTGCCCGACGTTGCCTTCCGGACTCCGCAGATCGTTTCCAGAATCTCGGAGCGCTTGGATCCGACCAATCCGGCAAAGCCCAAGACCTCACCCGCCCTGACCTTGAAGCTGACCTTCCGGAATTGCCCCTGCAACGCCAGGTCTTCCACGTCGAGAACGACTGGCGCGTTTGGATCCACCGGTTTCCGTTCGGGAAAGACGTTTTCGACGTCCCGTCCCGTCATGAGCCGAATCAGCTCGGTTCTGGAGGTTTTCTCAACCTGAAGCCCGCTGGCAGTGCTTCTTCCGTCCTTGAGCACTGAAATCCGGTCACCGATCTGGCGGATCTCCTCCAGGCGGTGGGAGATGTATACGACGGCGATCCCCTGGGCGGTGAGCTCCCGTACTACCCGGAAGAGGTTTGCCACCTCGCCCGAATCGAGGACGGCACTTGGCTCGTCCATGATGATCAGCTTGGTGTCGCGGGACAGCGCACGCGCCAGGCTGACGATCTGCTTGTTGGCTGCCGACAGCTCTCCCACCTCGGTGGCGGGCGCGAGCCGGCCGTGGCCGAGCCGTTCCAGCAATGACCGGGTGAGGGCGTTGGCACTCCGGACATGCAGGATCCCCCCGCTGGCGTTTTCGTGGCCGAGGAAAATGTTCTCCGCCACCGTCAGGCCGTCCACTACGTCCAGTTCCTGGTACATCGTTGCAATGCCCAGGTCCAGGGCCTCCGTGGGATGCGAAAGCGAGACCTCCCGGCCCTCCCAGAGGATCACCCCTCCCTCCGGCTGATGCACACCGGAGAGGGTCTTGATCAGTGTGGATTTCCCGGCACCGTTTTGGCCCATCACGCAGTGGACCTCTCCGGGGCGCACCTGCAGGTCCACGCCTTTGAGTACCTGTACTGCACCGAACCGCTTCGTGATGCCGCGGACCTCGAGCAAAGGGGGCTGGTCTCCATCGAACATGTGTGGAACGTAGCACATTACGTCGGGGCTCGGTATAAGGTCGTCGATTATTTTCTATCTTCTGTTATTGTGATGCACGTCACGCAAAGTTGCGGCTTCGGGGTGGCCGTGTCCTTGGCGAAGACGCACCTACTCAACGAGGAGACACAGATGCCCGCAGTTCTCAAGAAACGGAAAATTCTCATCACCGCCGGTGCCTTCCTGGCTGTAGGTTCGCTGGTCACCGGGTGCACGGCAGGCGATGACGAAGGTGACAGCCAGCCCTCAAATGCATCGGTGGAAGGGAATCAGGCCGAAGGGGACACAGTAGTCATTGGATTCTCGGGACCGGCTGCTGACCACGGTTGGCTCGGTGCCATCAACAGCGCTGCTCTCGAGGCGGCGGAGGAGATGCCGGACGTAGACCTGAGAGTGGCCGAAGGCACCAATGATGCCAACCTTCAAATCAGCCAGGTGGAACAGTTCATCAACGACGGAGTTGATGCCATTGTGCTGCTGCCGACGGATGGTGCGGCCCTGACCCAGGTCGCAACGCAGGCTACCGAGGCCGGCATTCCCGTGATCAATGTCGACCGTGAGTTCTCCAGCCCTGCCGCAGCCCGTGCCACCATCCTGGGGGACAACTACGGCATGGGCGTGAGCGCCGGTAACTACATCTGCGAGAAGCTCGGCGGGAATGACGACGCCGTCGTCGCGGAAATCGCCGGGGTCGACTCCCTGCCGCTGACCCAGGACCGCAGCCGGGGCTTCTCGGACGCCCTCGAATCCTGCGGACTGGACGTGGATAACCGGGTGGCAGCGGACTTCACGGTTGCGGGCGGCGAAGCGACAACGTCGCAGCTGCTGTCAGCCGCCCCGAAGATTGACGCGATCTGGAACCACGACGACGATCAGGGCGTCGGGGTCCTGGCCGCGATCGACAACGCCGGCCGGGATGAGTTCTTCATGGTCGGCGGTGCCGGATCAGCAAATGCCATGCGCGAAATCCAGTCCGGGGAAAGCGTCCTGGAGGCCACGGTGATCTATCCCTCCACCCAGGCTGCGGACGGAATCCGCCTGGCCAGGCTGATCGTGCAGGACAAGGCAATGAGCGACCTCGTGGAAGTCGAAGTCCCGAAGCGCATTGTCCTGAATGCGCCGGTGGTCACGCAGGAAAACGTCGAGGAGTACCTGCCGACCGCCTTCGAATCCTAGGACCGAAAGGCGGGGTGCCCGGGATCGGGTGCCCCGCCTGTCCGGGCGTTATCTGTCCACCGTGGGCATCTCGGGGATGGCGCTTTCCATGCGCTCGGGCGTCCAGTACTCCAGCGCGTCGGCAGCCTCGCCGGGTTCTGCCGTCCGAGAGACGGACAGTGAGCAGGGATCAGAGTCACTTGCCTCCGGGGCAGCATCATCCGGAGCGGCAGCCTCCTCGGGAGGGACAGCCTCGCCCGGAGGGGCAGGCTGGGCCGGCAGCACGGGCGAAAACTCCTCCGCCGGTTCCGCCGGCCCGGTGTCCGTGCCGCTCCCGCACTCGATCTCTGGGGCAGAGTGGGCCGGCAGCACGGGGTCCGGGGATGCAGCCGGCTCCGCGCCCGTGCCGCTTCCGCATCCCGCCGCTAGCAGTGAGGCAGCCAGCACCAGGCAGCATGCCGCTGTCCCTTTACATGTCATGCGGGCAGGCTAGCGCAGATTGGAGCCGAACGGTGGGTCCGGGAACCCCGCAAAAACCGCGTAGCCGCCGCAAAAGGTGCCGGAACCGGAGTTGCAGCGCCTAGTAGCCGCGGCTGTTGGGTGATTCGGTGCCGATGACGGTCAGGCTGATGTCCGGGTGGTTCTTTTCCACCCGGCGCAGTGCCCAGACATCGTTGAACACGGCCACGAACGCGCCGTCGGTCCGCACCAGCACTTCGGCGCCGTGCACGTTGCTGAGTTTCTCGGCGGCGTCTGCTGTGGTGAGCCGGGCCAGCGAGTAGGAGAGCTGCTCATAGCGCATGGGCGCATTGAAGTCCTGCGTCATGCGGTCCTCGACCACTTCGAACTGCATCGGGCCGACGGCGGCCAGGACCGGAGCCTGATCGCCGCGCCGGTCCGAGCGCAGCACCTGGATGATGCCCTCGTGCTCGAGCTGGTCGATGCCGCGGCGGAACTGCTTGTAGCGGCTGGGGTCCTGTGACCGGGCCACGCGGAAATGCTCGGGGGAGAAGAACGGAATAGGCGGGTATTCCACCGGTTCCTCGACATAGAGGCTGTCACCCACCCGCAGGGCGGAGGCGTTGACCAGCCCGACGACGTCGCCAGGGTAGGCCTGGTCAATGACTTCGCGTTCGCGGCCGAACAGGTGCTGGGCGTACTTGGTGGCGAACGTTTTGCCGGTGTTGGAGTGCGTGACCACCATGCCGCGTTCAAAGATGCCGGAGCAGACACGGATGAATGCCACGTGGTCGCGGTGGGCCTTGTTCATGCCCGCCTGCACCTTGAAGACGAAGCCGGAGAACGGCGCCTCGACGGGACGGAGTCCGCCGTCCTTGTCCTCGCGGGCGGAGGCCGACGGCGCCAGGTCCACCAGTGCGTCCAGGATCTGCTTCACGCCGAAGTTCAGGGCTGCGGAGGAGAAAAGGATGGGGGTGGCCTTGGCGTCCAGGAACTTGTTCCGGTCAAACTCGCGGCCGTCGATGACCAGTTCGGCTTCGTCCAGCGAATCGGTCCAGACGTCACCTTCGCGGGCCAGGGCATCTTCGGGGCTGAAGTGCTCTTCCTTGGCCAGCGAGGCACCGGAGTTCTGCCGTTCGAAGTGGACGTATTCGTCCTTCTGCAGGTCCCACACGCCGCGGAAATCGCCGGCAATGCCCACGGCCCAGGTCAGCGGCATCGGCTCCAGGCCGGTGCGTTCGGTGATCTCGTCCATCAGGGCCAGCGGATCCAGGCCCGGCCGGTCCCACTTGTTGATCACGGTGATGATGGGCAGGTTCCGGGCACGGCAGACCTCGAAGAGCTTCATGGTCTGGGTTTCCAGTCCCTTGGCCGCATCCACCAGCATCACGGCGCAGTCGACGGCCGCGAGGACGCGGTAGGTGTCCTCGGAGAAGTCGGCGTGGCCGGGGGTGTCCAGCAGGTTGATCACGGTGTCGCGGTAGGCGAACTGCAGGGCCGTGGAGCTGATGGAGATGCCGCGGTCCTTTTCCATTTGCATCCAGTCGGAGACCGTTTCGCGGCGGTTTTCCTTGCCGTTGGTGGCACCGGCCGTGCCGATCACCCGGGCGTGCAGGGCCAGCGCTTCGGTGAGCGTGGACTTACCGGCGTCGGGGTGCGAGATCACGGCAAAGGTGCGCCGGCGGGCGGACTCCCGAACGATCTCTTTGGTGGCGGTGGCGCTGACGGGGGTGGAAACCTGTTGGGACACTCCGCTGCTTTCAGACTCTGGTGATGGAACTGCCGGTGGGTGGAACTGCGTGGTACCCGGCAGCCGGCTGCTCAGAACACAGCTTTCTCATTCTACCCGCCGCCCACGGGGCGCTATGACGGCGGGGCGGGTGCCGTCGTCGTCGCCGCGGCTGCGTTGCCGTTGTCACTGTCCGTGTCATCCGGGGTGTGCGACCGGGCACGGCGGGAAAGCAGGGGTGCCGCCGCCAGCAGGCAGCCGGCGCCCATGGCCGTGACCAGTACCTGGTACGGCAGGATGCCGATCAGCACCGCCGCAAGCATTGAGGCTGCGACCTGGGGGAGGTTCACCATCACCTGCGTCACCGCTGCGGTCCGGCCCTGCATGCCGGGCGGGGTCTCGGTCTGCCGCAGCGTGACGAAGGCGATGATCAGCCACGAGGCACCGGCACCCGCTGCCGCGGCGGCGGCGAGGACCAGCGGCAGGAACGTAAGCGCGGTGCCCAGGACGCCTGCGGACAGCAGGAAGACACCGAGGACCATGCAGGAGCGCACTCCGATCCGCCGGATCACCAGGCTCGCCGTGACCCCGCCAAGGACGGCCATAGCTCCCTGCACCCCCAGCAGGATGCTGAGGAATTCCGGCGGCCTGCCCAGTCCCTGCTCCACAGTGGCGAAGACGGTCACGTTGAGGATTCCGGTGGCGCCGATGGCAATGCCCAGCGTCAACAGGGCGCGGCCCAGCAGCGGATGCCGGGCCATAAACCGGATGCCCGCCGTCGTGCTGTGCCAGAAACTCTCCGCCGCATCCGGCAGGTGGACCGTTTCGGCGAGTTTCAGGGTGGCGAGGACCAGTGCCGCCGTGAGGAAGCAGCCGCTGGCCAGCAGCACCACGGGATCCATGCCCCACAGAGCGAGAATCGCGGCTCCCGCCAGGGGCGAGATGATGCGCAGCCCCTGGTCAATGCTGCTCAGGATGCCGTTTGCCGGGGCGAGCAGGCGGGTCTCCAGAAGGTCACGCAGCAGCCCGGACTGCGCGGCGCCGGTGATATATGAGCTGACGGCATACACCGGTATCACTGTGTAGACCAGCCAGACGGAACTGACGTCCCGGACCGCCAGGAGGGCCAGGACGACGACGCCGGCGGCCAGGTTGTTGAAGATGAGCAGCGGCCTGCGCCGGTAGCGGTCCGCGATGCGGCCAGTGAAGGGGGCGAGCAGGGCCGGCAGGCCGAGGGCAGCGAACACGAGACCCGCCGCGGCGTCGCTGCCGGTGAGCTGTTTGACCCAGATGGCCGCAGTCAGGAACAGCACCGAGTCGCCGAAGTTGGAGAACACCCAGGCGAAAGCGAGTCTGCGGAACCCGGGGACTCGCAGGACGTCGCGATTGGTGCCGGTCACCGGTGCCGCCGGGGTCATTCCTGCCCCGGATCCACGTTGAGGACGGAGAACAGGCGGACCGGAACCGCTCCTTCGGGTCGCTGTTCCGGGTTCTCCCAGCGGCCTTCGAAGCGTTGGGCCAGATGCCACAGCTCTTCCCGCAGCTGGAGGATCTCTTCGTGCGTGGCGTAGGTGCGGGCCTCGTGCACAGTGGAGACCTCGAGGTCTTCCGGGGGAAGCGCGGGGGAGCGGCGGAGCCAGGACTGGATCCGTTTCAGCTGGCGGTCCACCTCTATTGCGGCCACGGCCGAGACCGCGTGCACGGAGCCGGGTGCTTCCGGATCGATGACGTGGGACCGGTGGAGCGAAACCGGCTTCCACGGCTTTTCGCGCCCCTGCCGCTCGACCTGTTCGATGAAGCCGTGCCTGGCCAGGATGCGCAGGTGGTAGGAACAGCTGGCCACGGATTCGCCGATCGCTGCGGCGCACTCGGTCGCCGTCGCCGTGCCGACGTCGTCCAGGTGCCCGAGCAGTTCCAGCCGGACCGGATGGGCCAGGGCGCGGATCTGCACCGGATCGGCGAACACCTGCTCGCCGGACGCTCCCGGGGTGGACGCGTGCTGTTTCGGGCCGGTATCCGCCGGGTCCGGTGTCGAGGTCATGGAGTGAGGGTAGATGCTAAAGGAGTCTTTAGCAAGGGTTCTTTAGATTGCAATGCGAGGGCCATACCGCCGGTCTGGTTACCCGCGCGTCCGCATCGCCTATTGTGGTGCACGGCACATACGCAGCGGCTTCGGGCACCTGGTCCGTGGTCCGCCCCCGCCTTACAACGACGAAAGGCCCTGAAAATGGCTGAAGCGTTCATTATCGACGCCGTCCGCACTCCCGTCGGCAAGCGCAAGGGTGGGCTGAGCACCATCCACCCCGCTGATCTTGCAGCCCACGTGATTGCCGAAACGGTCCGGCGTGCCGGGATCGACTCGGAGGAATATGACGAAGTCATCCTCGGTGCCATTGACCAAGTAGGACCGCAGGCCATGGATATTGCCCGCACCTCCTGGCTCGCGGCAGGGCTGTCCGAACGGGTTCCCGGCACCACTGTGGAGCGTCAGTGCGGCTCCGGCCAGCAGGCCGTGTCCTATGCGGCGCAGGCCGTCATGAGCGGCACCAGCGACCTGGTGATTGCCGGCGGCGTGCAGAGCATGTCCTCCGTCCCGCTGTCCTTTGCCAATTCCGCGGCTAAGGAACTGGGCTTCCCGAACCCGTTTGCAGGCTCTGTGGGCTGGGAAAAGCGCTATGGAAACCAGCAGATTTCGCAGTTCATCGGCGCGGAAATGATGGTGAAGCAATGGGGCCTGACCCGCGGGGAGATGGAGGACTTCGCCGTCGAATCCCACCTGCGCGCCATCGCCGCCCAGGCCGAAGGCCGCTTTAACCGCGAAATCCTGCCGATGAACGGTGTGACAGCCGACGAGGGTCCCCGGGATCCGGACCGCGCGAAGATTGCCACCTTGGCGCCGCTCGCCGAGGGCGGGCACCTCACCGCCGCCACCTCGTCGCAGATTTCCGACGCCGCCGCCGTCCTGCTGGTCGCTTCCGAGGACGCGGTGCGCCGTTACGGGCTGAAGCCCCGCGCCCGGATCCATTCCATTTCCGCCCGCGGAGATGATCCGGTCATGATGCTCAGTGCACCCATTGAGGCAACCAGGCATGCGCTGAAGCGGACCGGAATGAGCATCGAGGACATGGACCTGCTCGAAATCAACGAGGCCTTCGCCTCCGTGGTGCTCGCCTGGCAGCGTGAGCTCGGCGTGGACATGGCCAAGGTCAACGTCAACGGAGGCGGCATCGCCCTGGGCCACCCCATCGGGGCCACCGGTGCCCGGATCATGACCACCCTGCTGCACGAACTCGAGCGCACCGGCGGGCGCTACGGCCTGCAGACCATGTGCGAGGGAGGCGGTCAGGCGAACGTCACCATCATCGAGCGGCTGGATGAAGGCTTCAGGCTGTAGGGGATGCGGGGCGGCACGATCGGGCGTTTGACACGTGACCCGGCTCACTTCAGACTGGAGCAGGTTTTCTAATACGCACCACTTGTTTTCTGGGAGCGTACTTCAAGAACACCCCACCCACTGAGGCTGCGCGCAGCCCGTTCTGAAAGGCTGGCCCATGGATACTCCCACTCCGGCCCGGTCCCTGTCCGAAAACGACGTCCTCGAAGCAGCGGCACGCCTGGTCGCCGCCTTTGCGCGCACGGACACGGCGGAGTACTTCGCCGCGTTCGCTCCGGAGGCAACCTTTGTCTTCCACACGGAACCGGCCAGGCTGGAAAGCCGGGCCGAATACGAGGCGCTCTGGGCGTTCTGGCTCGCCGACGGCTGGTCCGTCACGGCGTGTGAGAGTACCGATGCGCATGTGCAGGTGTACGGCACCAGCGCGGTGTTCAGCCACACGGTGCTGACAACGGCCGGCACGCCCGGTGCCACGGAGACCACCCGGGAACGGGAAACCATCGTCTTCACCCGGTCCGGGGATCAGATCCTGGCAGTCCACGAGCATCTTTCCCCGGTGCCGGACCCCGGCTTCAGTCTCGAGCCGGCCGATGCGGGTGCCGCCGCCGGTGCCGATGCGGGTGCCGACGCCGGCGCCACGCCCGTCGTCGTCGTCGCCTAAGGGGATCCGATGTCCGCAACCGCGCAGCCGTCCGCCTGGACCCGTCTGTCCCGCCGCCTTGATAAGGACGCCGAGGGCTACGGCCCGCTCCGCGGCACCCTCGGCGTCGGACGCATCGGCATGATCTGGCTGGCCGCCAACCTGGTGGTCACCACCCTGCTCACCGGAACCCTCTTCGTTCCGGGAGTCAGCTGGCCCATGGCCCTGGGCATGATCGTCCTGGGCACCCTCATCGGCGGCGCCGTGCTGGTGCTGGTGGGCAACATGGGCACCCGCACCGGCCTGCCCACCATGTCCCTGACCAAGGGGTCCTTCGGGCTGCGCGGCTCGTTCCTGCCCGTGGCCGCGAACGTGGTCATCCTCATGGGCTGGAGCTGGGTGCAGGCAATGCTTGCCGGGGTGACCGTGAATTTCCTGGTGGAACGCGCCACCGGGTTCTCCAGTCCGGTCCTCTTCTCCGTGCTCTGCCAGCTGCTGGTGGTGGCCCTGGCCATCTTCGGCCATAAGGGCATTGCCCGGGTGGAGCCGTGGCTGGCCCTGGTCATCCTGGCCATCATGGCCTACGTCTTCACGGTCGCGTTCCGGGAATTCCCGGTGGCGGACTTCGCCGCCATTCCCCGGGACGCCGCCGCCGGGATGTCCGCGATCTCGGTGCTCGACGTCGTCATTGCCACGGCCATCTCCTGGACCGTTCTCTCCGCCGAGTTCAACCGCTTGGCCAAGTCACAGACCGCCGGCGTGGCCGGCTCAGCCGTCGGCTACGTGGTCTCGACAGTTCTGGCCATGGCGCTGGGGGCCACCGCCATCGGCTATGTGGTGCTCGACGGCGGCGAAGCGGTGGGCTTCGATCCGGCCCTGATCGTAGGGATCTTCGGTGCACCGCTGGCCGTGGTGATTTTCCTGTCCGTCATGGCCACCAACACCATGGTGGTGTACGGCATGGTCTCCTCGGTGGTGAACATGGTGCCGTCCCGGCGGATCCGTTTCCTGCCCACGGCCCTCGTTCTGGGTGCCGTGTCCATCCTCGGTTCCACCTGGCTGGGCCTGCTGGACAGCTTCACGTCCTTCCTGACCGTCATCGGCGCCCTGTTCATTCCTGTCTTCGCGGTGATGATCGCGGACTATTACGTAGTGCAGAAGCGTTCGTACAGCGCGGACATCCTGCGCGGCGACGGAGGTCGGTACTGGTTCCGGAGCGGTGTCAACGCGGCGGCACTGGCGGCCTGGCTGGTGGGCGCGGGTGCCTCCGTGCTGCTGACCTATGTGCTGCCCAGCCCGCTCGGAGCCACTATCCCCACCTTCGCGGTCACCTTTGTGCTCTACCTCGGCTGGTGTGCGGTGACCGGCCGCGTGGTCAAGGGCCGGCCGCAGTCCCTGCACCTCAGCGAGACCGCCCCGGCAGCCGCAGCCGGCGGAGCGGTCTAGCCGATGCAGGTTGTTGACCTCAGCCATCCGGTCCGCACCGGAATGCAGGTGTTCCCGGGCGACCCGTCCGTGGAGCTGCGCAGCGCCGCCACCGTGGCCGCGGACGGCTTCGCCGTGGCGCAGCTGCACCTGGGCAGCCACTCCGGAACCCACCTGGACGCGCCGCTGCATACCGTGCCGGGCGGCGCGCCAGTAGACGCGATGCCCTTGGAGGCACTGATGGGCCCGGCGCGGATCGTTTCCCTGCCGGAGCCTGCCGCCCATGCCGTCCTCCGCTGGGAAGACGTGAGCGGACAGCTGGAAAACCTGCTGCCCGGAACCATCGTGCTGTTCTCCACGGGCTGGTCCCGGCACTTCGATACGCCCGCCTACCTGGAGCATCCGACCTTCGATGCCGGGATCGCCGAGCGTCTGGTGGCGGCCGGGGTGCGGCTGGTCGGCGTCGATACCCTCAACCCCGATCCAACGCCCGGACCGGCGGTCCCCGGACAGTCCCAGAGCGGACCGTTCCTGCCGTTCCACAATGTGTTTCTGGGTGCCGGGGGCGGGATCGTCGAGAACCTGACTCGCCTGGACGCGGTGCCGGTGCCGGACCCGTGGTTCTCGGCGCTGCCCCTGCGGCTGGAGGGACTGGACGGCTCGCCCGTACGCGCCGTGGCTTTTAGGCCCTGACCCGCTTCTTCAGGAGAATTTACGCATGTGCTTCCAGCCCGGGTCGGGGAGGTGCCGGGTGTCCCCGCCGGCAGCACGGGCCGCAGTCTCGATTACCGCGCCGCTGTTTTGGTCCTCGGAGTCGGAGTAATAGTGCAGCACCCGCGTGCCGGCTGCCGTCTCCTGGGCCACCAGGATCCCGCGGGTTCCGAGTGCGGCAGAGATCCCGTCCTCGGCTCGGCGGAGGAGGTCCAGGGATGCCTGCGTGGGCAGGCCGTCGTCCTGGTAATCGCTGTAGGTGAGGCGCACCTCGGTGTGGAGGTCGAACATCGGGTAATCGATCCAGCGCAGCGGCCGGCGGGCTTTGGCCATGACCCTTTCCCCGGCGGGCGTCACGGCCTCCATCAGGACCCAGGTTCCGCCTCGTTCCCGGTCCGCGAGAGCCTTGGCCGCTGCAGCAAGATCGGACACTGTGGCCGTTGCGGTTGCCCCGTTGGTGCTTGTATCGACGGCACCCACCCATCGCTCCACTCCGTCCTCACCAAGAATCCAGTCGAGGATCAGGAAAGAGACCTGCAGCGGGACGCCTTCGGGCAGGTCAGGGAACACCGGATGATGCACCTCGAGGTTGAGCCGTTGCCCGCCGGGATCCTCCGAAATACGGAAACGGACATCACCGGCATCCAGGCGATAACCGTCGATCATGAGGGCCTGGCCGCTGACACCGGGAACGGGTTGCCGGGCGGCCGCGTATTCCCACGCGTCGTCTGCCGCCGGAGCCGCACGGAGCCACTGTTCCGCAATCCGCCGCAGGACCGCATCTCCGTCGGAACTGACGGCCAGCAGATGGCGGGCTCTCCGTCCGGCGCCGGTGTCCCAGGCCAGATCGGGATGGACGGCAGCCAGCCGTTCGCCCATCTCCACGGAAAGACTGCCCCATTCTCCGCTATCCGCCGCCGCGGTGAACCGAGCAGATCCCTCTGAGGTCCACCACTGCCAAAACCCCGTGATCGGGTGTACCGCTGGAGAATCCCCGCGTGTGAAGAGCCCCATGTTTCCTTCCCCCTGCGCTGTGCCGACGCGCATGAATCTACTCCTGGCACGCCTCAGGACCTAACCCCGGGCTCCCGCCCTCACATCAGCCCGGCGGCCCAGCGCAGCCGCAGGCTCTCCTCCAGTTCCTGTTCGGCAATCCGGCGTTCGATGGCGGTCAGCTGTTCCTCCAGCCGGGGGATCCACCGGTTCTCCACAGCCCGCTGCCGGGTGCGTGTGGCGGCGAGTTCCTCCGATACCAGCAGCAGGGCCCGTTGCCCGGCCGCAGCGGACACGGCCGCCTCCAGTGCCGTCCGGTGCGCCGCAGCCGTATACGCCAGGGCGGAACTGCCGCCCGGCGGCGGGGCGGGCGGCACCGTGCAGGACGCAGACTCGGGATAGGAGATGCCCATGGCCCCGCCCCACTGCACGACGGCGACGGCAGGGTCCGGCGGCGCGGCCTCCAGCAGCCGGTCCGCACCGTCCAGCCCGGTGCTGCGCTGCAGCCACACCGCTGCCGTCCGGGCGGCGGTCTCCCAGGCACGGATGCCGGCGTCAGCCTGCTCCTGCAGTCCGTCGATGGCGGCCTGCAGGATGCGCTGCTTCCGGTCCAGCAGCTCGGCTCCGCGCCGGGCCGTGGCGAGCCGCCGCTGCACTTCGGACCGCTCGGCCCGGCTGCCGCCGGACCGGAACCCGCTCACGGCAGGTACCGGTCCAGGAACTCGCCGGACAGCATGGTCAGTTCACGCCGCGGCAGCAGGGACAGCGCCTGCCAGGCCAGGTCCAGGGTCTGCTCCAGGGTGCGCAGCTCGTCCCGTCCCTGGTTGAGCAGTTCCTTCTCCACCACGGTCCGGAACTCGATGTAGGCCTTGTCGGTTTCGCTCAGCGCGGCGGCCCCCACGAGTTCGGCCAGTTCCGCAGCCGACCGGGCGCGGGCCATGGCGGAGAGGATCTGGGCCGCGACGTCGAGGTGGTCCTCCCGGGTCCGGCCCCGGCCGGCGCCGCTGCGCATCAGCCGTGACAGCGAGGAGAGCACGTCCACCGGCGGGTAGATGCCGCGGGCGTCGATGTCGCCGTCGAGCACCACCTGCCCCTCTGTGATGTAACCGGTCAGGTCCGGCACCGGGTGGGTGATGTCCCCGGCGGGCATGGTCAGCACCGGCACGACGGTCACCGACCCCTCCCGTCCCCGGACTCGTCCGCAGCGTTCGTACAGGGTGGCCAGGTCGCTGTAGAGGTAGCCAGGGTAGCCCCGCCGGGCCGGGATCTCCCGGCGGGCCGCGGACACCTCGCGCACCGCCTCGGCGTAGCTGGTCATGTCCGACATCACTACCAGCACGTCCGACCCGTCGTCATAGGCCAGGGACTCCGCGATGGTGAGCGCAATGCGCGGGGTGAGGATGCGTTCGATCACCGGATCGTCGGCGGCGTTCAGCAGCAGCACCAGTTCACCGGCCGCGGAGCGTTCCTCCAGCCGGTCACGGATATAGGCGATATCGGCGTGGGTCATCCCCATGGCGGCGAATACCACCCGGAAGGCCCGCCCGGAGGACACGGTGGCCTGCGCGGCGATCTGCGTGGCCAGGGTCAGGTGCGGCAGCCCGGGGATGGAGAAGATCGGCAGCTTCTGCCCGCGGACCAGGGTGGTGAGGGCGTCCACCACGGAAATGCCGGTAATCACCGGGTCCTGCGGCGGTTCACGGTACACCGGGTTCAGCGGCCAGCCGCTCACCGGTGAACTGGTCTCCGCCGTGACCGGCGGACCGCCGTCGAGCGGCTCACCCCGCCCGTTGCAGACCCGGCCCAGCCACCCGGTGCCCACCGGCACCGCCAGCGGCCGGCCGGAGAACCGGACTTCCACCCCGCCCAGCGCCATCCCCTCGGTGCCTTCGAGTACCTGCAGGGTTGTTTCGTCACCGTCGACCTCCAGCACCAGCCCGTGCCGCTGGGCCGAGCCTTCGACGTCGACCGTGGCGAACTCGTCCCAGCCCACGCCCTCCGTGTCCCCGAGGACCAGCAGTGGTCCGCGCAGTTCCCGCACATCGCTGTGGCCCACCCGCGCCCGGTTGCTGCTAGCCATTCGCATCTCCTGTCGCCGGCTGGTCCAGGGTCTCGGTCAGGTGCCGCACAAAGGCCCGGCCGCGCTCCTCCACACCGGCGGCGTCTGTGGGCCCGGTGTCCTCGCGCAGGCGCAGGACTGGGGTGAAGTCGTAACGGTCGACGTCGGCCGGCGGCACTCCGCGCGCCACGAGGGTCTGGCAGGTTTCCACCACGTCCAGCACGGCCTGCAGCAGGGCGGCGCCCTTCCCGGCCGAGCTGTAGCCGTCATTGGGGCTGAGCGCGTTCTGCAGCAGCACCCCGTCGCGCAGCAGCCGCCCGCCCAGCAGGACCATCTGCTCGTGTCCCGGGAGGGAGGAAGCACCGATGATTTCCGCCAGGGCGGTCAGCCGGTCAGCCTCCGCCAGGAGCAGGGAGGCCTGCGCCCGGCGCTGCGCCCACTGCGGATCCCCGTGGGCGGCGTACCAGCGGCCCAGGGACTCGGCGTCGCGGGAGAAGGAACCGCGCCAGCTGACCGCGGGGTAGTGCCGGGAGTAGGCCAGGTCCCGGTCCAGCAGCCACAGGGAACGGACAAAGCGCTGGGTGCCGGTGGTGACCGGTTCGCTCATGTCGCCGCCGGGAGGGGAGACCGCCCCGATCACGGTGACCGACGCCGTCGCCCCGCCCAGGGTGCGCACCCGGGCGGCCCGCTCGTAGAACGCGGCCAGTTCGCTGGCGAGGGAGGCCGGATAGCCTTCCTCCGCGGGGAGGTCGCCGTTGCGGTTGGCGAACTCGCGCAGCGCCTCGGCCCAGCGGGAGGTGGAATCGGCAATCACGACGGCGTCGTAACCCATGTCGCGGAAGAACTCTGCCACGGTGACGCCGGTGGCAATGGAGGCTTCCCGGGCCATCATGGGCATGTTGGAGGTGTTGGCGATGATGACGGTCCGGTCAATCAGCTTGCCGCCGGTGCGGGGGTCGTCCAGTCCGGAGAGTCCTTCGAGGACGTCGGCCATCTCGTTGCCGCGCTCGCCGCAGCCCACATAGACAATCACGTCCGCGTTGGACCACTTGGCGATCTGCTGCAGGGTGAGGGTCTTGCCGGTGCCGAAGCCGCCGGGGACAGCGGCCGCGGCGCCGCGGGGAACCGGGAACAGCAGATCCAGGACCCGCTGCCCCGTCTGCAGCGGCACCACATCGGTGATGCGCTCGCCGAAGGGCCGGGGAGTGTGCACCGGCCAGCGCTGCGCCAGGGGCACCTCCACGCCGCCGATCCGGGCCACGGGGTCCAGCGGCCGGACCTTGCCTTCGGCCAGCCACGTCACCTCCCCGGAGACCGACGGCGGTGCCAGCACCCGGAACTCGACCGTCCCCACTCCGGGCACGGTCCCGAGGACCTGACCGGCCCGCACGGTGTCGCCGACCGTGACCGAGGGCGCAAACTCCCACAGGGTCTCCAGCACCGCCGGGTCTTCGGCCGAACTCTGCCGCTCCTGCGTGAGCCACAGGGGAGCGGAGGAGAGCGGACGCAGCAGCCCGTCGAAGACCGTGCCCAGCAGCCCCGGCCCCAGCAGTCCGGCCAGTTGGTGTCCGGTCCGCTCGGCGCGGTCGCCGGCCTTCAGTCCGCCGGTGTATTCGTAGGCCTGCAGCGTGGCTTCGTCTCCGTTGATGGATACCGCCTGCGCGGCGATGCCGTCGGGCCCGATGTTGACCACCTCGAGCATGGACAGCCCGGGCAGCCCGCTGACTTCCACGAGTGGTCCGCTGACCCGGGTGATCCGGCCGCTGCCTGCTGTTTCAGCGGGGTTCGGAGTCCTCACGCGTCGTGCCATAACCGCCGCACCTCCCCGGCATGGTCCTCTAGTGCCTGCTCCGCCAGGGTGGACAGCGACAAATCCAGCCGCCGCGAGCCTGCGGTGCCGATGACGCCGCCCTTGTGGCTTTCGGTGACCGAGGCCATCGGTCCGAGGATCCGGTCCGCCTGCGCGGTCAGCCTCCGCAGGATCTGCGGATAGCGCGGGTCCCGCCGCACTTCGCGCACCTGCTCCTGCACCTGCTGGGCCAAGAGGCTGCGCAGGTGCTCCTGCTCCGCCAGCACCGTCCGGCGGGCCTGCCGCCGGGCACGGGCGGAGGATGCAACGGCTTCGGCGCGGGCGGCCTCTGCACCTTCCCGCTGCGCGGTGCGGTGGATGGTGTCCGCTTCGGCCTGAGCCCGGCCCAGAAGGTCCGCTGCCTGCTGCCGTGCCTCGGCATCGGAGCGGGCCACCGTCGTTTCGGCTTCCTGCTGCAGTGCCCGGCGCACCGGCTCCAGGGCTGTCTCGGCACCCTGCGGCAACCGGGTCATGAAGGCAGCACCACCGTCAGGGGCGACGCCGGATCCGCCAGTTCGTCGCTCAGATGCGCCGCGGCGTCGGGCGTGAGCAGGACAACGCAGACCGAGTCCGGCAGCCCCGCCCAGACCGCCCGCACATCCGCTGCCCCCGCGGCCGGGTACAGTCCCGCCCCTGCGAGCCGGTACCCCTCGAGCAGGGACGGGCTGCCCACCGCGGCCACGGTTCCTTCCCGGCGGCTCATGCCTGGCCGATGAGGATGATGGAAATGATCAGTCCGTAGATGGCAATGCCTTCCGCCAGGCCCACCACCACCATGGCCCGTCCGAAGATTTCCGGCCGTTCGCTCATGGCCGCCAGGGCGGCTGAACCGGTGTAGGCCACGGCAATGGCTGCGCCGATGGAGGATCCGGCGACGGCGATCGCTGCGCCGAGCAGGGCGGCGCCGCTGCTGTCGCTGCCGTCCGTGGCGGCAGCGACAGCGGTGGCCGCGGCACTGCCGCTGCCCGCCGTGGCCGGGGCTGCGTTTAATGCCGAGACCAGCAGTGCCAACGCTCCGGCCATGAGGAAGGCGTTCAGCGCGAGCAATGCGCGGACCCCGGCCCGCCGCCGGCGGCGCATCAGGGCCAGGGCGCCCCCGGCCAGAAGGACGGTGAGAATCAGGACCAGAGGAAGGACGGCAAACCAGGGATTCACGGCAGGTGCCTTTCAACAGGGGGAAGGGCGGAGGCAGCGGGAACGGCGGAGGCCGCGGCGGGGGAGGCGGTGGCCGGGGAGGCGGAGGCTGCACCGAGGTCGGGGGCCCAGGGCCGGAAGCGGCGTCCCTCCTCCGTGAAGACGCGGGAAAAAAGCTCGTAGTACTCCAGCCGCAGGGCCTGGATACCGGCGACGAGGCCTTCCAGGGCGAAGGTCAGCACATTGCCCAGCACGAACATCAGGATGGCGGGAATGATCCGCCAGCCCGGTTCCCAGATGGCGGTTGTCGCCTGCCAGACCACCATCATCAGGGCGGCATGGGTGAGCCCGAACGCCGCCAGGCGGGTGAAGGACACCAGGTTCGATGCCAGCTGCACCACGGTGTCCACCAGCTCTACCGTGGCCTGCAGCCCGCCGGTGGGACCCCCGCCGGATTCCACGAACAGCCCGATGAAGATGAGCACCAGGGCAACCAGCGCGACGGTTCCGGCGGCCACCAGGATCACCGGGCTGCCCGCCAGCAGTCCCCAGGCCACCAGCCCGATGGCGGTAAACAGCAGCGCCCCGGCCAACCCGGAGCGGGCGTACAGGGCATAGCCCCAGCCGCCTTCCCGGACCCGGTTAATGCTGCCCAGCGCGTAGGATCCGGCCAGCAGCACCGCTCCGAGCACCAGGGCGGCGACAATCAGCGGAATGGGTTCTTCGAGCGGTTCCAGCCACAGTACGGGCAGCACATGGGTGGGGCCGAAAAACTCCCCGTACAGGACGCCGAAGAACACCGCGGCGGCACCCGCGCCGGTGATGAAGAGCCAGGTTTTGCGGTACCGGTCCAGCCACGGCACCGGAAGGAACCGGATCAGCAGTCCGGCGATCACCAGCAGCGCGCCTTGTCCGGCATCGCCGAACATCATTCCGAACATCACGACGTAGGCCACCGCGGCTATCCGTGCCGGGTCCAGGTCCGCGTACGGGACCGTGGTGTAGGTGTCCACGAGCAGCCGGGACAGCCGCGGCCGGCGTCGTTCCTCCCCGGTGAGCTGGGTGGGCGGCTGCACCCCGCGGGGCCGGCGCAGCGGCACCGCGGAAGCGCCGTGCGGTTCCAGAGCCTTCCGCAGCTCCGGCAGCTGCCGGCTGGGGGACCAGCCGACGAGCCCGGCCACGGGCCCGTGCACGACGGCGGCGTCCGCAGCGCGGTCCAGTTCCTCCGGGCCGTTGCCGGGTTCGTAGGGCAGATCCAGTTCGACGGCGGCACTGGCGGCCACCTCGGTGAGCACGGGACGGGCGGCATCGACCGGCCAGACCAGGGCAATGCGGTCCATCCGGACCGGGCTGAGGGTTTCACGCCACGGCATCGAGCACCTCGCTTCTCCCGAATCCTGCAGCTGCCGCGGCCAGAGCGGCCCGGACCCGCCAGGCATCCGCGGCCAGGACCGCCATGGCGCCGAGCACCACGTCCGGGCCGGGGAGTCCGGCCCGCAGCAGGTTGAAGCCGTCTGCTTCCACCTGTGCGGCAACGCGGGCTTCGGCCTGCCACAGTTCGTGCGGCTCCTGCACCTCGGCCAGGACCTGGCCTGCCGCGGGGCTCAGGGCAGAGGTGAGTTCCGCCAGCGAAGCGGCTTCGGTCCAGCCGGTGCCGATCAGGGGGCGGAGCAGGGACACCAGCCGGTCCGAAGGTCGGATGCGATCCACCAGCAGCAGACGGGCTGCGGTCAGCACGGCACCGGCCACGGCCCACGGGCGTGCCGCCGGCGCGGTTGAGGCCAGCCGGCGGAGCCAGACGGCGGTCAGCAGGTCCGGCAGCGCCGTTTCGGTATCCGGGTCCCCCCACGGGGAGGCAGCGAGCATCGCGAACAGCGTCTCGGTGGAGTCTGCGGTGCGCAGCCGCGGCCAGGCCATGGCGAGGCCGCCCAGGTCGAAGGCAGCGGCGGCGGGGGGAACGGACGCCGGCGGAGCGGATGCCGGCATAGCGGCAACGCCCGTGGAGGCGGGCGTTGCCGGAGCGGCCGGGCCGGCCGTGGTGCCGGGGCCTGCCCGGAGGGCGGCGGCGAGGGCGAGGATGTTGTCCGCCTCGAACCGTGCCGCTGCCGCCCGCACCAGCGGCGTGCCGCCGGCCGGCAGCCAGCCGGCCAGGACACGCAGCTGCCAAAGCACGGTCCGCCGGGTCGCCTGCTGCGCGGAGCTCAGCGTACGGGCGCTGGAGAGCTGGTCGGAGTACACGGACCCCTCGAGCGCCTCGACGGCAGCCGGCAGGTCCGGCAGCGTGGACAGTTCACGGCACGTGCCGGCGCCTACCCGCCGCTGCGCCATGGACCGGGCCCGCACCGAGGCTGCCACCCAATCCGCCCTCATTCGCCGGTGTCCGTTCCGCGGCCCAGGAGGTCCTGCACCAGGTCTGCCACGATGGCGGAGGCGAGCTCCGGTACGCGGGATTCGCCCTGCCTGCGGAGCGTTTCGGCCTCCTCTTTGGCGGCGGCGAGCAGTTGTTCGTCCTCGCGGGCGGCTTCGGCGGACACCCGCGCCGCGGCATCGGCCCGTACGGCGGCGCTGTCCATCCGCGCCTGCTCCACCAGGGCCGCGGCCTGCCGGCGGGCGGCGGCCACCGTCTGCTGGGCCTGCGCCTCGGCGGATTCGGTGCGGCCGCGGCTTTCGCTGATCGTGGCGTCGAGGGATTCAAAGACCGGGATGAGCTCAGCGGCCATACCCTCGTCGTCGGTGGCCGGAACACCGGCGGGTCCGGCGGGCCCGGGCGCGCCGACGGGACGGAAACGGTCCAGCAGGCTGTTGCGTGCCATGCGGCACCTCCCTGAGCGGAGGAAAAACGGTTACGGCTAGTCGCCGGTGGCTTCAGCCTCCGAGGCCTCGCCGTGCCGGACTATGTCGCCGTCGGTGAAGAGGATGCCCCGGGCGATGTCCCGCCAGAGGGGAGTGCGGCGCAGCAGGAATTCCAGTTCCATGCTGAAGTGTTTGAATTCCTCGCCGAGTGAATCGAGCATGATGGCCCGCGACTCGGCATCCGGCTCCACGGCCATCCGCTGGACGTACCAGCCGATGGCTTCGGCTTCCTCGGCGAGACTGGCGCACATGCGTGCAAAGGTCCGGGTTTCTGCGGGAAGTTCGGAAGGCGGCTCATGGTATTGGTCTGTGGCCATTTGCATCTCCTGAGGACCGGTGGTCCCGCCGTCCATGCGGCTGCGGAACGTTTCCCCCGTTCCTCGACGTTACGTGGGACGCGGTGGGGAAACAATGGTTCCGGGCAGGATCAGCGGGCCAGCCGGGCGTAGGCGGAGGCGAAGTGCACGAGCGGGTCCGCCTCGTCGTCGGCGTTGGCCCGGCGGCCCATGGCCACCACCTCGCCGATGACCAGCTGGTGTGTGGCCGCCGTCGTCACCTGCGTGGTGCGGACTTCGAACCAGGCGATCGAGTCCTCGATGATGACGGCCCCGGTTTCCGGCGCCCTGCCGTAGTCGACCTGGGTCAGGAGCCCTTCGAGCGGCGAGCCGGGGCTGGCGAGCCAGTTGGCGGTGCCGCGCAGCCGGGCCGGCAGCAGGCTCAGGACCCAGCTGCCGGCGTCGACCACTGCCTCTGCAATACGCGCCTCGGCGTACAGGCTCACCAGGAGGGTGGGCGGATCGTAGGAGACGGAGAGGAACCCGCTGACCGTAGCCGCGTAGTCGCGTCCGCGCAGCCGGGTGGACACCACGCCGACGCCGGACGCGATGTCCGCGCTCAGCTCCCGGTACGTGTCAATGACCTCGTCCGGGACGTCCGGCCCGGCCACGGTTTCCCCGGGAAAGACTCCGTGCTCCATGGGGTCCTACTCTGCGGTGCCGGCGGACGCGTCCTGCGGGACCAGCTTCACGGAGATGGAGTTGATGCAGAACCGCTGATCGGTGGGTGTGTCGAAACCTTCGCCCTCGAACAGGTGGCCCATGTGCGAATCGCAGTTGGCGCAGCGGACCTCAACCCGGTCCATGCCCATGCTGCGGTCATGCAGGTAGCGCACCTTGCCCTCGGCCAGCGGGGCGAAGAAGGACGGCCAGCCGCAGTGCGAATCGAACTTCTCGCTGCTGGTGAACAGATCGCTGCCGCAGGCGCGGCACTGGTACACGCCGGCGGTCTTGGTGTCCCAGTACTCGCCGGTGTACGGCCGTTCGGTGCCGGCCTTGCGCAGCACCGCGAATTCCTGCGGGGTGAGTTCCTCGCGCCACTGCTCGTCGGTCTTCTGGACAGGGACGGTTCCGGTGTTCTCTTCGGTAGTCATATCCGCGTCAACGCTTAAGACTCGCCAATAAATCCCGAGCCGGTGTACAGATGCAGCACGGGTACGCCGAGGCGGTCCTGGGCTTCATTGGCCCAGTCGGTGCGGAACGTATCCTCGACGGCGTGCGGCCGGGTGATCACGACCACCTGGTCCGCGGACGTCCGCTTGGCGGTTTCGACGACGGCGGCCACCGGGTCTTCACCGGTGACCGTGCCGGTGGCCTCCATACCGGCCGCGTGCAGCTGCTCCAGGGAGTCGGCGAGCGAGGTGACAGCTTCCTTCACCTCGTCGGCCTTGGACTGGCGGCCGCCGGTCAGGCTCCGGAACGCTTCCGCGAAATCCAGCAGGCTGAGGTTGTCCAGCACGTCCACCAGCAGGTTCCGTCCCGGATCGGCGGGCACCAGTACGTCAAAGCGGACGGGGGCATCGCCCACCAGGGACCGCAGGTTCTCAATATCGCGGCTACCCAGCGATTCTTCCGTCAGCACCACAATTGTCGAAGTCATGCGCACCAGCCTAGTACGCCCCTCCGTGAAGCTCTCATCAGGGCCGCACCGGCCTGCCGTTACACGGAGCCTGTGCCCATCCGGTAAAAATGTTCTATGGGTATTTCCGTTCCTCCTGATGCGTCCGCCGGCACCACCCCGGTTCTGTCGGTTCCGTGGGTCCGTTGGACGGCGTTCGGTGCCGGCATCGGCGCCGCAGCATCCACCGCCGTCGTGGCGGCCGCCTCCGGCCTCGGCATTTACTTCGCGCGCCAGGTTGTCACGCCGGCGCGCGCGCGGGACGCGAACCTGGAAATCCTGGCTGTCCCCGACAGCGAGCACGGCCGCCAGATCATTCTGCCGGCCAACCTCGACACCACGGTCGAGGGCACCTACAGCCTGTACTTCGACAACGGCGACGGTCACGCCCGGATCGGTGCCATCCGCTCCTATGTGCCGCGCGAGGGTACCGTGCAGCGGGATGTAGAGGAGGTGTACAGCGGCGACCTGGGCAAGGCCCGGCGCGGCTGGTGGAGCGGCTCCGTCTATCCCTCGCCCGCCGCCGTCGGCCTTCCGGAAGAGGAAGTCTCCATTCCCGTGGACGGGGGAGAAGCGCCGGCCTGGCTGGTGCGTACCCCCGGGGCCGAGACCTGGGCGATCATGGTCCACGGCCGCGGCGCCCGGCGCACCGAGTGCCTGCGGGCACTGCACACCGCCCGGGAAGCCGGACTGACCAGCCTGGTGATTTCCTACCGCAACGACGGCGAGGCCCCTTACGCTCCCGACGGCCGTTACGGGCTGGGCCTGACCGAGTGGCAGGACGTCGAGGCGGCCATCCGCTATGCCCTGGACCACGGCGCCAAGGACGTGGTGCTGTTCGGCTGGTCGATGGGCGGGGCAATCAGCCTGCAGGCTGCCGACCGTTCACCGTTGAACCGGTACATCCGCGCCATGGTGCTGGACGGTCCGGTAATCAACTGGGTGGACGTGCTGGCCCACCATGCCCGGGTGAACCGGATTCCGGCGCAGGCCGGCCGGCTGGGCCAGTGGCTGATTTCCAATGCTGCCGGCCGCGCGCTGACCGGCCTGGCCGCGCCGCTGGACCTCAAGAGCATGGACTGGGTGACCCGGGCGGAGGAAATCCGGACCCCCACGCTCATCCTGCACAGCAAGGATGACGACTTTGTGCCGTACGGCCCGTCCGCGGAACTGGCGGAGAAGAACCCGGACGTCATTACGTTCGAGCCCTTCACCAGGGCCCGGCACACCAAGGAATACAACGTGGATCCGGAGCGGTGGGAGCGTGTGGTGCTGAGCTGGCTGAACGATGCCCTGGGCCGCACCCGGCATCCCTCGGAGCACCGGGTCGACGCGGAGTAGCGGGTTACTTCCGGGTTCCCCGGAGGGTTTGCTACAAACCGCAGGGATCCGGACAAACCACAGGGGAAATTCCGGCATGCTCAGCCTGCACAGAACCTCACCCGGCCCAGAGTAGGTTAAAGGCGCACCTAGACGCTTACGGGGGACAAAATGCCGGACCAGCAGGAGACCGCAGCGCCGGAGGACTTCTTCCGTGCCTGGAACCAGGGGTCACATCCTGACCTGTATGAAGTCGAGAATCAGGCACTGGACCGTGAAGGCGTGATCTGGGCAGCACTTGAGCTCCTGGCCCCATGGGCGGGACGGACTCTCCTCGACCTCGGCTGCGGCACCGGTTTCTGGCTGCCCCGCTACGCCGAACGCGCAGATACCGTCGTCGGCGTCGAGCCTGATCCTGAGCTGCTCGCCGCTGCCCGTGCGCGGCCCGGCGGAGCCGAGGTCCTGCACGGATCGGCCGAACACATCCCGGTGCCCGACGCTTCGGTGGATGTTGTCCATGCCCGGTTCGCGTACTTCTTTCCGTCACCGCAGAACGACTGCACGGCAGGGTTGGAGGAAGTCCTGCGGGTGCTGCGTCCGGGCGGCTCGCTGGTGGTGATCGACAACGATCAGCACGACGGCGAGTTTGCGGCATTGCTTGAAGCGGCTAACGCGTCGGCCCACCAAGGCGAGGGCGGGTACATCAAGAGCTGGTGGGCGGAGAAGGATGCCTCGACATCTTTCGTTATGAGCAGCTGGACCTTCGATCAGCCGCAGGATCTGGTTGATGTCATCAGCATGGAGTTCCCGAGCGGGACTTCCGATGACTGGCTAAGCTCCGATCCGCAGCGGGTCCGGCTCAGCTACGGCTTCGCGCTGCACCACCTTCGGAAGCACTAACTCAGGAAAGCACTGACTCACGAAAGCACGGAGGCAGCCGCCGGCTGATTCAGTCGATCTTCTGGTAGGACAAAACCTCTGGTGTCCAGCTAATGCCGGCGGCGTCAAAGAACCCGCTCAGCGACCGGGTCGCCCGCCCCATCTCAAACGAGAAGCGTCCTCCCTGTGCCAGTTCCTCCGCTATGGCATTGTCTGCGTCCTTGCCGGCTCCGCCGGTGAACACCAGAGACCCGCAATCGGAAGTGTTGATCTCGACAGCCGGCGTGGACCAGGAACGACGGCCCATGGGATTGCCATCATCGGCTACGGCACCAGTTACAGTGCATTCGATTCGATCCCGATGCCCGTCGTCGTAGGCGCCCAGAGCCCACGCTCCAACCGAACTCAACAAGATGACGACCGCCAATATGGATACGGTTCCCCAGAAAAGCAGGTTGCTCAAGAACGATCTCGGCGGGCTTTTTGGCAGATCCGCTGAGGCAGTACCCTGTGTCAGCTCTTTCAGCCGTCTCGCTCTTCTTTCACCCAATTCGCCGGTTCCCCATACTCATCTGGCCTGTTTAGTGCAAGAGAAGCATAACCGGTTCCGTCACGAAGGCACCGCAGCGATCGGCGCCGCAACGGCGTGGGTCAGGCGGATGAGATCGAAGGGTGAGAGTCCGATCTGCAGGCCCCGCCGGCCGCCCGATACATACACCGTGTCCAGCAGTTCCACTCGGGAATCGATTCCTGCGGGGGAGGAGTGCTTCTGGCCCAGCGGCGAAATGCCGCCCACCATATAGCCGGTCCGCCGCTCTGCGTCGCGGCGGTCGGCCATCACGGCCTTGCGCGCACCCATCAGCGTGGCGAACTTCTTCAGGTCCAGGTTCAGGGCCACCGGAACCATAGCCACGGCGAGGTGCCCGCCGAGGTCCACCATCAGCGTTTTGTAGACAGCTTCGGGCGGCACGCCGAGCTTCTCCGCGGCTTCCAGCCCGTACGACGGCGCGCCGGCGTCGTGCTCATAATGACGCACCGCGTACGTAACCCCCGCTTCGTCCAGCACCCGCGTGGCCGGCGTCGCGCCCTTGCCCGAATGCTTGTCGCGGTGTCCTGACATAGCTGCGCCTCCTGTGCTCCTGCGGCCGCCCTAGTTACACCTGGGCGCGGCCGGTTACGGCTGCGACGGCTGCTGTGCCAGTTTTTCGTGCTGGGCGAGCCGGCGCTTGATGCGTCCCAGCATGGCGGACATTCCCCGCATGCGCAGCGGGGTGATGGCCCGCGTGAGGCCAAGACGGTCAGGAACATCGGCCGGAACGGCCAGAATGTCCGCGGCCGGCAGCCCGTTCAGGCCTTCGTACAGGACGCTGGCGAACCCGCGGGTGGTGGGAGCCTCCGGCGGTGCCTTGAAGAACAGCGACACCAGGTGTTCGGGGGAGTCGTCCACGTCCAGGCTGAGGAACACCGGCGACTGGCATTCCACGACCTGTTCCAGCAGTTCGGGGCGGTCGGCTATTTCGGCTGGCAGCTCGGGCAGGCTGCGGGAGAATTCCAGCAGCAGTTCCAGGCGGTCGGATTCCTCCATGGCCTGGAAGTCGTCAATGATCTCGGCCAGGGAGTCCGGGACGGCGGTTTCAGGGGTGGCAGTCATGCGTGGTTCTTTCTTTGAAGCGGTGGAAGATCAGCTGGGGGCGTTGCCGGGTTCTTCACCGCGGGCAATCGGCACACGGACTGCGTTGCCCCATTCGGTCCAGGAGCCGTCATAGTTGCGTACGGATTCGAAGCCGAGCAGGTGCTTGAGGACAAACCAGGTGTGGCTGGAACGTTCGCCGATGCGGCAGTAGGCCACGACGTCGTCGCCCTCCTTCAGCCCGGCGTCGTCCTTGTACAGCGCCTCAAGTTCCTCCCGGCTGCGGAAGGTGCCGTCTTCTGCGGCGGCCTTGCTCCACGGGACGGACTTAGCGGTGGGGATGTGCCCGCCCTTCATGGCGCCCTCGTCCATGTAATCGGGCATGTGGGTGCGTTCGCCGGTGTATTCGGCGGGGGAGCGGACGTCGATCAGCGGTCCCTTGCCCAGGTGTCCGACGACGTCGGGCAGGAAGGCGCGGATCTTCTCGTCGTTGCGCTCCACGACGGGGTACTCGGTGGGGTCCACGGAAACCTTGTCCGTGGTCATCGGCCGGCCTTCGGCAATCCACTTGTCGCGGCCGCCGTCGAGCAGGCGCACGTCCTCGTGGCCGAACAGGGTGAAAACCCAGAGGGCGTAGGCGGCCCACCAGTTGCTCTTGTCGCCGTAGATGACGACGGTGGAGTCCCGGGCGATGCCCTTGCGGGCCATCAGCTGGGCGAAGGCCTTGCCGTCTACGAAGTCGCGGGTGTCGGCATCGTTGAGGTCGGTGTGCCAGTCGATCTTCCGGGCACCGGGGATGTGTCCCGTTTCGTACAGCAGGATGTCCTCGTTGGATTCGAGGACCACCAGGTTCTCCGCGTCCAGGTTGTCGGCCAGCCACTGTGTGGAGACCAGACGTTCCGGATGGGCATAAGCGGTGAACTTGGGGCTGCTGTCAGCTGCGATCGACATACGCGAAACTTCTTTCCTCGACAATTGGGCTTCTATCTAGCCTAACGACGACGGGGACGGAAAACTTCCAACGGACCGAATCGGAGAGGTGGGCGGGGCCTGCGAGCGTGTTGCGGGTGCCGGTGTCCTGCGGTTTGACCGACTCCGCAAACCAACTGGCTGACCCCGCAAATCATCATCGCGGGTGCAGCTCGGGTTGGACGGACCGATCCGGCGAGGGGCTCTGTTTGGCCCTGGATGCAGAGTCTGGAGTATCAGCGTCCTGAGGTAGGTAGTGGGGTTGGAAAGACAGGTATTTTCGGTTTCTTGGAGGGGCTGTTTTGGGGCTGTTTTTGGACCGGAAATGTCAGTGCCGGATGAAATCCTGAGGTATGGATCAGCTCGGGAACACCGGACGGACAACCGAAGAACCAGGCAGTGAAGACCAGCAGCCCGATGGCAAGGCTGGTGAAGCAGATGCGTCCCGTAAGCCTTGCACCCTGTCGGTGTACCGGGCGGAACTGGCTGCCCAGTCTTCCGGGACTGCTGACGCGAGTACGGACACTTCCGCTGCCACTCCTTTCGATGCCGAGCCATCTGGGCCCGGAGCTCCCACCGCTCACGAGAAGGACGCCGAGGCCGGCACCCGGTCAGCCGACATTCCCGTTCCTGATGCCGGGCCTAGTGCCGGAGACCCATCCGAGTCAACTGATCCCGGAGCTCCCACCGCCTCCGATTCCGGAGACGATTGTTCAGCACCCGATCCCGGAGGTCCCACAGCCTCCGATTCCGAAGCCGATAGTCCTGCCGAAGGATATCCGGACGGTTTTACCGGGACTCTCGCCCTTCAGAACATTGAATCCTTTGACGAAACAACGGTCGGCGAAGCCCTGTCCCGGATGGCGCATGCGATGTCCTGGATACAGGCGCAGGAGGCCCGCCTGATGAACCGGATGAAGGAGATTTTCCGGGACGATTTCCATGCCGCGTCGGGGCGACTCGAACCCGGGATGGCGTTCAGCCTCGCAGCTTCTGAATGCGCCGCCATCCTGAACGTCCCGCAGGTCACCGGGCAGCGGCTGTTGTTCGAAGCGGGCATGCTCTGCAGCACCCATGCCGCCACACTGACCGCTCTGGAAGAAGGACGGCTGTCCTACCAGCACGCGCAGGTCGTGTTGGATCAGTGCCAGAAGGTTCCGTCGGAGGTGCTCCCGGAATTTGAGGCGGACCTGTTGAAGGCTGCTGAGGGGAAGACCCGAGCCCAGTTTGCCTGCAAGGCCCGCCGGCTGCGCGAAACCAAGTTTCCGGACACGATCAGCAAACGACACCTGACCGCGTTCGAGCAGCGCAAGGTCACCCTGGACCAGGAAGAAGACGGCATGTCCTGCCTGTCCGCGTATCTGCGGGCCGAGGAAGCGCAGCAGATCTACACGACCCTCAGTACCGCAGCCCGTGGTGAGCAGGCGGCCGGGGATTCCCGGTCCACGGATCAGCTGCGTGCCGACATTCTGGCCCAGTTGCTGATGGGCGGGCTCCGCTCAGGCTCGGGCGGGACGACTGACGGCGGTGGCAAGGCGGGCGGCACGACTGACGGCGGTGGCAAGGCGGGCGGCACGACTGACAGTGGTGGCCGGGCAGCCGGGAAGGCGAGTGCGGGCGGGACCAGGGCGGCCGGCGCCGGTGGGACTGGATGTGATGACGGCAGCGTCGTGCCGCGGGCTGAGATCATGGTCCTGATCAACGCCGAAACACTTTTCGGAGTCGACGACAAGCCGGCCGAACTGCACGGTTACGGACCTATCAGCGCCGAAGCGGCCCGACGGCTCGCCCGGAACGCTGCCGGCTGGACCGGTTTGGTGCAGGATCCGGAGACGGGAGAAATCCTGGGGGTGGGACGGCGCCGGAAAGTTCCGGCCGGGCTTCGCCGCTGGCTTCGGGCCCGCGACGGAACCTGTCGATTTCCCGGCTGCCGGGTCAGTACCGCGAACGCGGACATCGACCACACCATCGACTGGGCGCGCGGCGGTCCCACCGACCACGGGAACCTGGAACACCTCTGCCGCAGGCATCACCGCTTCAAGACCCTGGGCCTTTGGAAAGCCTCCCAACCGACCCCCGGAGTGATCGAGTGGACCTCGCCGACCGGACGCATTTACCGGACCGAACCTTTCCTGGAACTCGGACCACCGGAAACAACACCAAGCCGAGCACCGGACCCTGACCCGCGACCGGATTCCAAGCAGAGAAAGCCGGGACAAACCAAATCAGCGCTGCAAGAACATCTGGAGGACTCGATACCGCCGTTCTGAGCAGACCTACTGAGCGAGCAGATTAAATAATCACGGCACTGTTTATTCAGTTCAGTTGGCGGCACCGATTTCAGTTCAATTGGCGACGTCCGTTCAGTTGGTGACGTCCGCGCGATGTCGCGGTTGACCACGCCAGAAGTGTGGCGCAGGTGCCGCCGCAGGAAAGGCTGCAGCGAAAGTCCCCGGCGGCAGACGCAACGCCAGCACAACAACGGCGGCACCGACCGCCGCGAACATCACCTCCAGTGGCTGATACTCGACAACCACGATTTCCCACGCTTCGAGACCGATGAGAGAAACACCGGCCGCAAACGAAACCAACCGCGCCAAACGGTGCCGCCGCAGGTGCAGCAGCCCCGCAGCCAGATAGCCCCCGCCGCAACCCGCGGCCAGGAGCAGGCCGGGAAGCCGCCAGTTCCGAAACGGGGTCCGCCGCAGCACGGACGGATCGGCATGCAGAAACGCGCCGTCAGGACGCAGAGCCAGGAGCATGCCGCCACCCGCGGCAGCAGCGGAGGTACCGAACTCCAACCCCATAAGCCCCAGCTCGCCCGCCGAATACCGTCGGAACCATCCGACATCCTTCCGCATTGTCATGCTCCGACTATGGGCTGCAGGCCCTGCTCCGTCCATCGGCCGCGTTTCCAAATTCCCAGACGCATTGGCGTATCGTTGCGAGGGCGGCGAAACGCCGCAGGAAAGCAGTCCAGGCACCTGCCGGACGCAGGCATCAAACGGACGGAAAGCGCGCAGTGGCACAACTCGAGCACCTGACAGAACGTACTCCCCAGGTATCGGTGGATGAACTGCTGCAGGGATTCTTCCCCTCGCCCCGGTTCGGCAGCGTGTCCTTCGATTCCTACCGGCCCGATCCGGCGCAGCCGTCGCAGGCCAAAGCCGTGGGCGCGATGCGCACCTTCGCCGCCGACGTCGACACTCCGGAGCCCAGTGCCCTGCGGAAGTTCTTCGGCGGCAAAAAGCCCGAGACCAAAGCCGGGTTCTACCTTGACGGTGGTTTCGGCGTCGGAAAGACCCACCTTCTGGCCTCCCTCTGGCACGCAGTGGAAGGCCCCAAGGCCTTCGGCACGTTCGTGGAGTACACCAACTTGGTGGGCGCGCTGTCCTTCCGCAAGACCGTGGAGGCGCTGAGCACCTACAACCTGGTCTGCATCGACGAATTCGAACTCGACGATCCGGGCGACACGGTGCTGATGTCCCGCCTCATGCGTGAGCTGGCCGACGCCGGCGTGAAGCTCGCAGCGACCTCCAACACCCTGCCGGGTTCCCTGGGCGAAGGCCGCTTTGCCGCCGTTGATTTCCAGCGCGAGATCCAGGTCCTGGCGGACCAGTTCGACGTCGTCCGCATCGACGGCGAGGACTACCGCCACCGCGGACTGCCCGAATCCCCGCAGCCGGTCTCGGACGGTGAACTGGAAAGCCGGATGGAGGCGGAATTCTCCGGCCGGACCGTCGCCGTTGACGACTTCTCCGAACTGATCAACCACCTCTCCCAGGTCCACCCCAGCCGGTACCGCCAGCTGATCGACGGGGTCGACGCCGTGGCCTGGCACAACGTGCAGACCATTACCGAACAGTCCGTGGCGCTGCGCTTTGTAGTGCTGGCGGATCGGCTGTACGACAAGGATGTGCCGATCCTGGCCAGCGGTGTTCCGTTCGATCAGCTGTTCACCAAGGAAATGATGGCCGGCGGCTACATGAAGAAGTATTTCCGCGCCGTCTCCCGTTTGACCGCCCTGGCCCGTGAAGGCCAGACAGGCGAAGCGTCCTGAGTCTCTGAGTCCGGCCGCGCCGGAGGTTAAACGAAGGAAGCGCCGGTGCCGCCTCTCGGCGGGACCGGCGCTTCTTTGTCGTGCTCCTGGGGCTGATTAGGCCGGAGGCGTCTGCTCGGGGCCGTTGCCGGCACCCGGCTCCCGGTTGCGGTTGGTCTTATCAACCGCTTCGGAGGCCTTGCTCTGGAAACCGTCGATCTTGCTGGAGTACTTGCGGCCGGTCTTCTGGTCCACGAAGTTCCCCGCCTGATCGATGCCGCCCTTGATCTTGTCGGCATTCTGTCCGACAAATCCGGTGGCCTTTTCCTTCAGCTCACCGGCCCTGCCCTTGAGCTCGTCAAATACAGACACGGATCACCTCCTTTCACAGGGGAAACCCGCTCGTTTCCCGTTCCCGTCCATGGTAGGTCCGCAAGGGGGTAGAGGAAAGGACTTTCCTCTACCGGCATAGCCTTCGCTAGTCCCGCTCGCCGCCGTCACGGACACCGTCACCGGCGTGACCGTGATGTCCGCCGCGGTGGTGATGGTGGTAGCCGCGGCAGTTGTCATCCAGTTCGACCCGGATGATGCTGCTGGCCGGCGGCGCGGGTTCGGCCGGCGGCTCTGCGACCGGCGGTTCCTCCGCACCCGGCTCCTGCGGTGCACCTCCGGCCAGCACATCCACGGACGCGTACAAGCCGTCCCCGCGCAGTTCCAGGGCGGCCGGCTGGTTGACCTCCAGGAACAGCTGGGGGGTGCCTGTCCCGGCGGGCACCACGGAAATCCGGTTGCCGAACAGTTCTGCCACGAAGATGTCCCCGTTGTCGTTCACCGCCAGTCCGGTTGCCCCGACGAATCCTGAGGCCACCAGCTCCGGCGCGCCCGTAACCGGATTGATTCGGTAAACCGATCCGGGGGCGCCGGCGTCAAACCATCCCGGCAGCGAAGTCACGTACAGGGCGCCGTCGGGTCCGCGTTCGACGTCGGTTGGGACGGGTTCCGCCATGTAGGTGAGTCCGACGATGCACTCGGGAAACCCGAGGCCGGCAGGGAACGTAAACGGAATCGGCGGCAGCACGGCAACCGTGGAGACACTACCGTCGTAGCCGGCCAGGACCAGGGCATTCATCCCGGCGTCGGCCACGACTATTCCGTTCCGTCCCGGCAGGGAAGCAACCGGGTTGGAGTCCCGCAGGCCTGTGTAAGGCGCCGGCTGAATGCTTTCCGGCAGCTGAGCGGCACAATCGGCGGGAACCGCTTCCTCGAAGCCATAGGTATTGATGCCGTCCGGGTTCGCAGCATATTCATAGCCGGCAATGTCGGCGACTGTCCGAACGTTGCCGTTCCGGTCAACGGACTGCAGCAGCCCGATGTTTGTTGCCGGATCCCGCGAGTCCTGCCCGGCACTCACCGAGAAGTAAGTGGTGCCGCGTGTGCGGGAAACGGAAGCGGTGCCATACTCCTGGTCCTGCGGGGCCGCAGCAAGGACTTCAATTCCGCCGCCGTTGGTGACTCGGCTTACGATCCCGGCGAAAGATTGGGCTACATCGATGGTGCCCCTTCGGCCGACGGCGAAGCTGAGGGGACTGACCAGCCCGTCGGCAACGGTGGTTACCTCCCCGGCAACGGGAGCAGGTGATGGTGACGGCGGGTGGTGCCGGCCGCCGGCGGACGCAGGTGAGGCCGCCAGCCCCAGAGCTGCAGTTGCGGCAAGGACGGCGAGGGCAGGTGATGATTTCTTCACGGTGTTCTCCTCAGCATTGGTGGGTGCAATGCGAGACTTGCCTCCAGGCCTCCCGTGGTTTCCCCGCCACGCCCCCGGCCGAGGCAGTTCGAGCCTAGGGGCGGCTGAGTTCCGCGAACACGTAGCTTTTGCACATGGGCCGGCTCGGCGCTCAGAAAAACCAAGTAGTCCGCGGGCGCCTATGTGAGTATTCCGGCTGCACGCCGGGCTCGAGGTGCTGTCCGCCGCCCGGGCGTGGCTCCAGAGGTCATGGGGTTTCGAGTGGTGGACTGGGGCCATATCACCGATGCCCTACCGCCCACGCACGAGGACCGATCGATGCCTGCACGCACTTTGACCCCCGGAGCCCCGTCCCCGCTACCGGAGCACACCCGCCGGCCAATAGCGCATGGACGGGCAGCTCTGACAGCGGTCCTCGGTTGGGTGTTCCTTGGACTCGGCCTGGGTGTGGCGATCGGAATCTCGGAAGCCCTAGGTCAGGCTTTTGGGTGGGGGCGGCTGGCTGTAGTCCTGCTACAGGCACTCCTGATGACCGCCATTGTGGTGCCGGGCATCGTGCTGCTGCGTCGTAGGCTGGACCACCGCGGTCTGGACGGGCTCGGCCTCAGCCGGTCAGCCGTCCGCCCGCTGACCCTGGGCGTCGCCGTCGGCGCCGTGACCGGACTTCTGGTCTGGCTACCCGCCGGACTGGCCGGGTGGATACGTGTGGAAGAGGTCGACGTCGCCGCTTTCCTGGGCTTCCTCCTCTTGAACGGCGTGGTGCTGGCCCTCTATGAGGCGCTTCCGGAGGAACTGGCCCTGCGCGGGTATGTCTGGACGAACCTGCGGGACGGCTGGGGGACCGCGGTCGCGACGCTGGTGACCACGGCCCTGTTCCCGTTCATTGGAGTGGTGGTTGGTCCGGTGCGGTGGGCTGTCAGCACGATGCTCGGGGGCGACGGCGGGCACATCGAGGTGTTCCCGGCAGGCAATGACCCGGTTGTTTATATCGTGCAGCTGGTGCTGTTCGGGCTGGCGCTCATAGCGGCCCGCCGCATCCCTCTGTCCGGGGCGTTGCTGGTGGCGGTTGCATTCCACTGGACGCAGCTGACGGTCACCCGCACGATTCTCGGCGGAACGGGATGGCTCGACTCAGGATGGACCATCACGTTTGTTGAACCGGACGCTATCGCTCTTGTCCTGGTGCACATAGTCCTTGCCGGCATTGTCTTCGTAGCCATACGGCGGCGGCTGGAGCGCCGGGCCGGCCAAGCGGGGTCGGGGGAAACGGGCTCCCGCTAAGCAGGTTCCGCCATCGCAAGAAGGCGGGCGCGGGCGGCTTTGAGTTCAGCCGCAGTCAGGTAGGGGGTTCCGACAGAGGCAGCGATTCCTTCAGCCGCATAGCGGATAATCAACGACAGGACGGAATCGATACCGTCGGCGTCGAAAGCTTTCCGCCATTTCTCCGCATCTGCCTTAAGCACCTCCTGGCCGGTCTGGTCACTCCCGATAATGAGCAGGAGCGAACCGGCCGAGAAGACGTCTCGTGCTGCGGCGTCGTCGTCGGTCAAAGTCCGGATGTACGCGCGGAGCAGCCTGCCCGGCCGGTCCTCTGATAAATCCAAGCGCTCGTGGACCGCGTCCCGGAAGCGCTGTGACACGTCTACCAGGATTGCTTCCTCAAGGGCGCTTCTGGTGGTGAAGTGGTGGGTCAGCGCACCCTTGGACACTCCGGCTGCTGCCGCAATGTCAGCCAGGCTGACGTTCGCGCCGTGCGTGTAGAACATTCGGGACGCGGCGTCGATAATCGCTCGCCGGGTCCGCTCCTTGTCGCGTGTTGCTATCGATTCAGCGGGTTCCATGAGGTCCTCCGGTGTTCTTGTCCGACGGGATGAGCTGCCAGGCGATAACCGCGGCCACCACCAGCAGCGCGGCAGCAATAAACGATGTCACCTGCATGCCGTGCGTGAACGCCTGCTGCGCCAGGGCCAGCAATGCGTCATCGGTTCCGCCCAGTTCACCGGCGGCGCTGGCCAGGGAATCCTGCAACGCTGCCGCCGCTTCGGGCGGCGTGCCGGCGGGAACCTCCAGCTGCGCCCGGTAGAGGGCGGTCTGGACCGATCCGAGGACACCGATGCCCAGGGCAACACCGAGCTCATAGGCCGTCTCGGCGATAGAGGATGCGGCACCGGCACGTGCCGGCGGAGCCGCAGCCACCACGGCATCCGTGGACAGCGTCATGGCCAGGCCCGTCCCCAGGCCGATCACCGCCAGTGCAATTCCTATGCCCAGGTAGCTGGGCAGCCCTTCGGTCAGCCCGAGCATCGCCAGCCCGAGGGCACCGATGAGCAGGCCGGCTGCAATCGCACGCCCCAGACCCAGCTTGGACAAGGCGAACCCGACCACACCTACAACGGCCAGGGACGCAACCGTCGCGGGCATTTCGGCCATGCCGGCCCTGAAGGGGGAGTATCCGCGAACCAATTGCAGGTATTGGGAGAAGAAGAACAGCAGTCCGAAGAAGGCAAAGATCGAAAGCGCGTTGGCGGCAACCGCTCCGCCGAAGGCTGGAATGCGGAACAGGCTGATGTCGACCAGGGGTGTTTCCAGCCTTTGCTGCCGCCGGACGAAAACCCACCCGGCGGCCAGACCAAGGAGGAGGCCCGGGAAGACGGACCAGTCGATCCCTTGACCGACCACCTGCTTGACGGCGTAGACCACCGGCACAATGGCCAGTACCGAAAGCACGGCGGAAACGAGGTCGATTCTTCCGGCGTCGGGATTGCGCGACTCGGGTAGGAGCCAAATGCCAAGGACCACGATGAGGGCGATCACCGGAACGTTGATCAGGAAGACCGAACCCCACCAGAAGAATTCCAGCAGGGCGCCGCCTACCAGCGGCCCGACCGCGCCGCCTGCCATTGCTCCGGCAGACCAAATAGCTATGGCCCGCGTCCGCTGGACCGGATCGTGGAACAGGTTGCGGATGATCGACAGGGTTGACGGCATGATGGTCGCGCCGGCAATACCCAGCAAAGCGCGGGCTGCAATCAGGATCTCCGCGGAAGGCGCGAAGGCCGCCAGCAGAGAGGCACCGCCGAAGGCGATGCTCCCGATCATCAGGAGCCGTTTACGGCCGATCCGGTCCGCGAGGTTGCCCATGGTTACCAGCAGCCCGGCGAGGACAAACGAATAAATGTCACCGATCCAGAGGATCTGTGTCGCGGTAGGCGCAAGCTCGGCAGTCAGCGCGGGGACAGCCATGTAGAGGACGGTTCCATCAATGGCCAGCAGGGTCACGGCCAGGATCAGGACGATGAGCGCGAGCCATTCCTTGCGCCCCGCCTTGGCCGGAGAGATGTGGGGGTACGTGCTCATGTCCCTAGGCTAACAAACCATATGGTTCGTTGCCGATCGCTAGGCTGGCGAACCATTCGGCCTTCCGGCAAGGACTCAGCGCGGCGAAAGCATTACACATACCAAGCCGAGAGATTATCGAATCTGCGCGAGACCACTCCGGACACCGCCGCCTAGGGCTTGACGGTATTCGCGGCCCACGCAATAGTTTCACTAATGCGCGGGGCCGGAAGCCCGTGCATTAGCGGATATTCCAATGCGATATCAGGGGGAGCAGTGATGGAAAAGGCGAAGTGGTCGTCCGCGGAAGTCGTGATTTTCGGTGTTGCGGTTTTTTGCTTGATTCTGGCGCTCGTGGTGGCACCCGTGTTTTCGCCGGGTATTGCGTCGGCACAATGGGTTCCGTTGGGGATCGGCGCTTTTCTCGCCTTCGAATTCGTGGATGTCAGGCGCCGCCGCACGTCGGCCTAAGACGCTGCTCAGCCGATCCAGGAACGCATCGTTTCGATCAGCGGCTCGGTAGGCCTTCCGATCAGCTTGGACAGCTCTCCCGGCGCCGGAGCCAGCGCGCCGTCGCGCATGTTGGCATTGAGCGTGCCCAGGAATCCAGCGGTCCCCTCATCGAGTCCGAGGCCGATCAGTTGTTTCTGTTCCTCCGCCGGTGTCAGGACCTCGTAGCGGACGGGGGTGCCAAGCACCTCCTGCGCGGCAGCCGCGAACTCCGTGTAGGTCCAGGCCGTGTCCCCGGACAACTCATAGGCCTTGCCCTCATGGCCCGGAGTGCTCAGCACGACGGCGGCCGCCTCGGCATAGTCCCGGCGCGGAGCGCTGGCAATGCGGCCTGAACCCACACTGTTGGCAACGACGCCCGTCCGGCGTGCGGCGTCGAACTCCTGCCGGTGGTTTTCCGTGTACCAGCCGTGACGCAGAAAGGTCGACGGAATGCCGGAGGCGGTGATGAGCTCCTCCGTGGCCCGATGATCCGGAGCGAGGGCGAGCACCGTCGTCGGCGCGTCAAGAACCGACGTGTAGACCAGATGACGAACCCCGGCATCCTGCGCCGCTTCCACCGCGGTGGCGTGCTGCGGCACGCGCCGTCCCGGTTCGCTCATGGAAATAAGCAGGACCTTTTCGACGCCGTCCAGCACACCGGCTGCGGTGGCGGCGTCGTTAAGGTCAACCCGTGCGGTACGCAGGCCGCGGTCGGCAAGCTCGGACAGGCGGTCCCGGTTGCGGCCGAGGGCAAGAACGTTCCCCGGGGCGGTGCCGCGTCCTATCAGGGAGTCGATCGTGAGGCCGCCGAGCTGTCCGGTTGCACCGAAGATGGCAATGCTCATGGATGGTTCCTTTCAACGAGGATCCGGGAGGCCATCCCGGCGGCAGGAATCGGTGACAGAGTAGGACACCGCTGCCTAGGTCGCCAGCGAGGCAAGTGGACGGTACCGTTTTGCACATCGACAGCCGGCAGCCAGCCGAGCAGACGCAGAAGGGGGCACCATGGCTTCGCAGAGATTGGCCGGGGGCGTCAGGTTCGTAGAGCGCCCGCCCGGATGGCTTCGGTGGGGAGGCGGTGCCTTCCTGGCGGCTGTTGGCGGCGCGTTGGCCGTCGGGGCAGCTGCCGATTCCGTCTGGCCGTTGTATTTAGCCGCCGCAGGACTCCTGCTCGCCGCCGGTTGGTGGTGCTTCCTTGCACGGATCACGGTCGCGGTGGACCAGCAGGCCGCCACCCTGAGAGGACCTCTGTGGAAGCGCTCCATTCAGCGCCAAAACATACAGGACATCACGGTGGCCAAAGATCACGGCCTGAATACCGGATTGGTGAACTGGCCGGTGACACGGCACGCACACGGTTCCCTGACGAGGCTTAATCTGGGCGGCGCCGGTGCCGTGACGTTCTCCGACGGCGGCAGCCACCGCTACCAAGTGGTGCTGGAGGATCTTTCTGCCGCCGAGGACCTGGCCGAGGTGCTCAGGGCCTGATCCGCGGCCGGCGCCGAGGTGTGCCACAATCGTGGCCATGCCGCTGACTTCCGTCTCCGTCGACAATGGTTCCCTGAGGATTGTCTGGTCCTTCACCGCGCCGGTTGAGGCCGTCTGGAACGGATTGACCGATGCCGGGTTGCTGTCCCAATGGCTGGGCCGGCCGATCGAATGCGACGTGCGGACCGGCGGAACGGTCGCCGTCGACCACGGCGAAGGCTACCTATCCCGCAGCGTGGTCACGGAAATGGCCCGCCCGGAGAAGCTGGCCATGACCTGGGAGTTCCCGGAGGAACCGGTTTCCCGGATCGCCATCCGGCTGCGCACCGCCGATGCCGGAACACTGCTGGAATTCGCGCATCACGATCTCGGGACTCTTGTGGATTCCTACGGCCCCGGTTGGATCACCCACCTGACGTATCTGGAGGCCGCCGTCGCCGGTGCTGCACTTCCCAACGCACAGTTCTGGCCGCTGCATTCCACTCTGGAGACCCTGTATGCGGCCCATATGGAGCAGAAGCGGATCACGCCCTGACGTTTTTCTTCTGCAGGATGATCTCCGTCTCGACGGGCGTAAAACCAAGCCGGGTGTTGATGGACCGCATCCAGACATTCTGATCATCGCTGCTGGTCCGGACTCTTGAGACATTTCCACTTTCAACAGCACGGTGCAGCGACGCCAGCTTCACAGCTGCCCCGAGACCGTGGCCGCGGTGCCCGGTAACCACGAGCGTTCCCTCAATCTGCGCCGGGCGGTCGGGATCGGCGGCGGCGAGCAAACAGGTCCACGCCGCCACGTTTCCGTTCCGGTCCACGGCAATGGATTCAATGACCCTGTGTCCCTGGGCCACCCACAGATCGATTTCTTCAGCGTATTCAGCGGGGGAGACCGGGGTCTCGCCCCAGCCGAGCTCACCGTTGGGGGCCTCGGCATCCACCAGGCCTTTGATTTGTCCCACTAGTTCCCGGAACCGTTCCGGGACGCCGTTGACGTACGTCGAGATCTCATAGCCCGGCGCCGTCGTCGAGCCGGTCAACTGTGCGTCGCGGAGGTCAAGTTCGACGACGGTTTCGGTGGTCGCCGCGGTATTGCCCAGCGGGGAGGCGAACTTCCGGGCGAGCGCATCGATTTCGGCTGTGGTGGAGCGGCAGGCGCTTGCCACGAACCTCATGGTCGACGCCGGACTCGCATCTTCCGCTGCACGGGCCAGTGCGGATCCAACTCCCGTATTCTGGTGGGCAGGATCGACCCAGACGAATATCCATGTGGTGTCCGGAGTGTCCACTGAATTCATCCCGGCAGCAAAGCCAAGCAGCGTGGCCCCGTTCCAGGCACCGACGAGGCGATTCTGCCAGCCGTTGGGTGTGCGCCACCCGAGAATGCGTGCTTCCCGGCCGAGGGGAGTCCATCCGGTCCGGACATTTTGGTTGGCTGCGCACTCAACGCGGTACGCAGCAGCCATGCCGGCATCATCAGTGAGGTCCAGCGGGCGGATGTCCATGGACGACACTCTAGGCAGTTAAAACAATTCCGGCGCAGCACCCGTGGGTGCCGCGCCGGAATTGTTTTACCGGCACAGGGCCGGTCAACGCTGGTTACGCGTTGTTGTTGTTGCTGTGTCCGCGGTGGCCGGACTTGGCCAGGCCGCGGGCAACCATCAGACCGACCGTGAGGAAGGTGATGTATTCCATTGCCTGTGCGGCGTTGAACGCGTCAAGGCCGTTTTCGCTGGCGTTGTCGCCGACAACTGCAGCCGTGATGACCGTGGCGATAACCGCCAGGACGTAAACGGCGAATTCGAGGGTCCGAGTGGACACCTTGATGTCGTTGGCGTTGCGAACGGTGGTGTTGTGATCGTTGTGAGTCTGCGTATTCGCCATGTGGGTCTCCTAAGTAGTGGTGTGAGCGGCCTGACGGCCATGCAACTTTGATCCCGCTACTGAAACCATGTCGACATTTTCTCTACTCGAAAGACTTTATGCGTAGGAGAACTAATAAGCAAACTTACATTTGGCGCCCGGGGGTCGGCCTTGTGGAGGAGACGCTTAAACAAAAGAAGGAACAGGCAAAAACCTGTTCCTTCTTTTCCGGCGGTCAAAGCCGGGGGAGAGCGGACGACGGGATTCGAACCCGCGACATCCACCTTGGCAAGGTGGTGCTCTAGCCAGCTGAGCTACGTCCGCAAATAAAAACAGTCGAAACTGTCCGTGCGCGATACTGGGATCGAACCAGTGACCTCTTCCGTGTCAGGGAAGCGCGCTACCGCTGCGCCAATCGCGCCCTAAACTGCTCGGCCCGTTCAGGATTACTCCTGGAAAACCATAAGCAGAAGGGAGAGCGGACGACGGGATTCGAACCCGCGACATCCACCTTGGCAAGGTGGTGCTCTAGCCAGCTGAGCTACGTCCGCAAGAAAAGTACTGAAACAGTACTATTCGTGCGCGATACTGGGATCGAACCAGTGACCTCTTCCGTGTCAGGGAAGCGCGCTACCGCTGCGCCAATCGCGCCCATAAATGGGTTCTTTACAATCCACTGTGGAGGTGGGGACGGGATTCGAACCCGCGTATACGGCTTTGCAGGCCGCTGCCTCGCCTCTCGGCCACCCCACCGTAACCGCCGCATAAAGCTTTGGAGAACCGAACCCGTAAACAACCGGGAGCGGCTTGTACAGTGACTTGCGAGCGGACGACGGGATTCGAACCCGCGACATCCACCTTGGCAAGGTGGTGCTCTAGCCAGCTGAGCTACGTCCGCATGTTGATGAGTCGAGGTGCTAAGTGCCCCGGAATGCTTGCGCTTTCCGCGGCGAACCCCCGCTTTCCAACGAAGAAAAACTCTATAGGACGTTTGCGGGTTCGTCCAATCGGCCCCGGGATCAGCGCTGGTTTGGACTCGCGCCGGATGTGGGCTAGCATCTTTACACGTTGGAGTGCTTCCGGGCGCATCGACGCGATTTAGCAGAGAAGGGCGATTGGCGCAGTGGTAGCGCGCTTCGTTCACACCGAAGAGGTCACTGGTTCGAACCCAGTATCGCCCACCCTTCACAGGCCGTCACTTTCCTTCGGGAAGGTGGCGGCTTTTTTGCGTCTATCTGGCGCCGGCTCTTCGTGAGGCGTAGTTATGGGTCCTGCATCCAGACTACGGACCCAGCTACGGAGCCAATAGTGACCCTTTCGGAAACCAGCCCGTTGCACGCGCCCCTGGACGGGCTGCTTGCCACGCCCGCCGTGCGCCTGCCCTATCAGCACAATGTGCTGCTTCGATCCTTCGTCCTCGAGCGCCCCGGCGGCAACTTGATTGTTTACAACTCGCCGGGCGTAAACAGCTCCGCGGAGGCCATCATGGACCGGGGCGGAGCTGCCCGGCTGCTGATCAACCATGCCCACGAAGCGATGTACGGAATGCCGGAGTTGAACATCCCCGTATACGTCCATGAACGAGACCGTGCCGAGGTGGCCGGTTCACTTCCAGTGTCCGCCGTGTTTGACCGGCGTCAGATGATCGGAGAAGACCTGGAGGTAATTCCGACGCCGGGACACACTGCGGGCACAACAAGCTACTTATGGGACAACGGGGACAGGCGGTTCCTGTTCACCGGGGACTTTATCTGGATTGAGCACGGCGAGTGGAAAGCCGTGATTCTTGACGAGCACCTTCGAGGTGATTACCTCGACAGCCTCGCTCTGGTCCGTGATCTGGACTTTGACGTACTCGTGCCGTGGGGCACTACCGACGACGGCCCTCCTTTCGGATTAGTCGGGGACAAGGACGAGATTCGAAGCCGCGTCGACGCCGTTACGGACCGGGTCCGTGCAGGCGGAAGCCGGTAGTCGCCGACGGGTCGCTGAAAGCCGACTGTCCCCGCCGGGTGGCAGACTGGAGGTATGACTGAACCAGCACTGGCCCACGCCACCGAATACGGCCGCATGTATTCGCGGTCGCTTTCCGAGCCGCCCACGGTCCCGTCCATCACCACGGTGATTTCGCAGGGCTCCACCTCGCTGGACGGCTGGCACAGCTATATGGCGGCCTCCGCCGTCGTGAAGGATCCCAAGCTCACCGCCGCGCTCGGCAGCCCGTCGCAGCTGCGTTCCGTAGTGAAGGAAGCGTCCTCGGCCTCCGAACGCTACCGCGACGCCGCTGCCCAGCGGGGTACACGCGTCCACTTCTACTGCGAACAGGTGGCGCTCCGTGCCCTGGACCGGCCGCATGAAGTTGAACGCGCCCGCGAGGACCTGGCCGCCCGCGGAGAGCACCAGTTCGCGGACCGGTTCGATGAATGGTGGAAGCTCTACGACGTCCAGCCCATCGCCCCGGAAATCACCGTGTGGAATGCCGAACTCGGCTACGCAGGCACCCTGGACCTCGTGGCGCGCATCGGCGGCCGGCTTTGCCTGATCGACTACAAAACCAAGAACACTGACCGCGACGGCCAGGTCAAACAGCTGGATGACAAAGTAGTTATGCAGCTGGTTGCAGGCATGAAAGCACAGGAATCCCTGGTCGACGCCGCTGCCGGCACCTGGGAGCCGTGGGCATACGGCCAGGACCCGCTGCTGCTCGGAGTCGCCGTTGGACAGACCGAGGTGCGTCCCATGCGGGCCAACCCGGACGTGCTGCCCCAGCACTGGTTCAAGTTCTGTGCGCTGCGGCGGGTCTGGCAGACCAGCATCGACGCCGTTGCCGCCGGCCGTGCCCTGCTTCCCGTGCCGCCGCCCCCGGTGGGCGCACATGAAACCCCTGCCCCGCAGGCTGCACTTCCAGAGACCGCAGATCCGCAGACTTCAGTGCCGGCAGGCGCTCCGCAGCCCTGATCGTCCCGGTCAGCAGCGGAGCCAACTAGACTGGATTCCGATCCCATGCAGCAACAGTAAGGAACGAAACTCCAATGGCCATCCTGACTATCCGCACGCTCGGCGACCCGGTCCTGCGGACCCGCGCCGAAGACGTGACCGACTTCGGCCCCGAACTGGCGAAGCTGGTAGCGGACATGGAGGAGACCATGGAGGACGTGGAAGGGGCGGGACTGGCTGCGCCGCAGGTCGGCGTCAGTCTTCGGGTCTTCACCTACAGTGTCGACGGCCAGTCGGGCCACGTCGTGAATCCGGTCCTGGAACTCAGCGAAGACCTCCAGCCGGACCACTTGGAGGGCTGCCTGTCCATCCCCGGACTCGGCTACCCGGCCCCGCGCTTCCGCTGGGCCCGGGTCACCGGCGTCGACCTGCACGGCAACCCGATCAGCATCGAGGGTGAGGGCATGCTCGCCCGCTGCTTCCAGCACGAGACGGACCACCTGAACGGGTCGCTCTACATCGACCGGCTCGAAGGCGAACACCGTAAGGAAGCCCTGCGGGCCATCCGGCAGCGCGAATACGACGCCGTCGCGGACCGCACCGTGGCCCTGCGCGCCCAAAGCGTGGGTTCCAGCTTCGGCACCTTCGGCCAGGCCGCCGCTGCCAAAGGCACCTTCGGCACCCAGGCCGGAGCTTAGGTAAGCGTGACACTGCGAGTCCTGTTCGCCGGCACCCCCGCGGTGGCCGTGCCGTCCCTGAACGCACTGATTGACGCCGGGTTCGACGTCGTCGGCGTCCTTACCCGTCCGGACGCGCCGCTGGGCCGCAAGAAGGTCCTGACGCCGTCGCCGGTGGCCGCCCGCGCCCAGGAGCTGGGCCTGCCGGTGATCCGCGCGGCGAAGGTGGACGACGAAGCGATCGCCGCCATTGGCGCGCTGGAGCCCGACGTCGCCGCGATCGTTGCGTACGGTGCCCTGGTGCCCGCCCGTGCATTGACGGTGCCGAAGCACGGCTGGATCAACCTGCACTTCTCCCTGCTGCCTGCCTGGCGCGGTGCCGCTCCCGTGCAGCACGCCGTCATCGCGGGGGACGACATCACCGGGGCCTCGACCTTCCTGCTCGAAGCCGGACTGGACACCGGCCCGGTGTACGGCACGCTCACCGAAACGGTGCGGCCCGAGGACACCAGCGGCGACCTGCTGGAACGCCTCTCGCATTCCGGCGCCGTGCTGCTGGCACAGACCCTCAGCGCGATCGATGCGGGCGCGGCCGTGCCCGTGCCGCAGCAGGGCGACATCACCCTGGCACCCAAGCTCAGCATTGACGATGCCCGCGTGGACTGGCAGCAGCCCGCCCTGGCCATCCGCCGCCGCATCAACGGCGTCACGCCCGAACCCGGCGCCTGGACGACCTGGGACGGCGCCCGGTTCAAGATCGGAGCTGCACAGCTGCGCTCCGACGTCACCGACCTGCGCCCCGGCCAGGTCCGCTTCACCGGCGGCGGGGACGCCGCCGCCGTCGTGGGCACCGGCTCACACGGACTCGAACTGCTGCGTGTCCAGCCCGCAGGCAAAAAAATGATGCCGGGGGCCGACTGGGCCCGTGGCCTCGCCAACCGTGAGGACGTGGTCTTCGAATGACCCCCCAGCCCGACCAGCCCAACAAACACCGTAACGACAAGGGCCACGAACGCCGCCGCGCCGCCGTCAAGACCCGGACCGCTTCCGCCCCCGGCCAGCGCACCCGTGCCGCTGATCCGGCCCGGCTGGTTGCCTTCGAGGTGCTCCGCGCCGTCTCCGGCGAGGACGCCTACGCCAACCTTGTGCTGCCCAAGAGCATCCGCAAGCACCGGCTGGACAAGCGCGACGCCGGCTTCGCCACTGAGCTGGCCTACGGGGCACTGCGCGGCCAGGGAACCTATGACGCCATCCTCGCCAAGTGCGTGGACCGCCCGCTGGAACGGCTGGACCCCGCCGTCCTGGACGCCCTCCGCATCGGCACGCACCAGCTGCTGGCCATGCGCGTGCCGGCCCATGCCGCCCTTGACCAGACCGTGGGCCTGGCCCGCGCCGTCATCGGCGCCGGACCGTCGGCACTGATCAACGCGGTGCTGCGCAAGGTCTCCGCCCGCAGCCTGGACGAGTGGGTGCAGATCCTCACCGAGGGTGAAACCGACGCCGTGAAGCGCTCCGCCATCGAGCACGCGCACCCGGAATGGATTGTCCGTGCCCTGCGCCAGTCCCTGGTGGCGCACGGACGCAGCGTCGACGAAATCACCGACCTGCTGCGCGCCGACAACGACGCCCCGGTCGTGAACCTGGTCGCCCTGCCCGGACTCGGAAACCTCGATGAGGCCCGTGCCGCCGGAGCCGTGGACGGCGAGCTCGTGAAGGACTCCGCACTGTTCTCCGCCGGCGACGTCGGCCGGCTGGACTCGGTCCGCGCCGGCACCACCCGGGTGCAGGACGCCGGCTCGCAGCTGGTGGCACGCGCCCTGGCCGAACTGGACCTCGGCGGTGCTTCCGTGGATGAAGACGGCGTGGAAAAGTGGCTGGACATGTGCGCCGGCCCCGGCGGCAAGGCCGCTCTGCTGGCCGCCCTCGCGCACGAATCCGGAGCCGTGCTGCTGGCCAATGAGCCCGCTCCGCACCGGGCGCAGCTGGTCCGCCAGGCGCTGGACGCGGTGCCGGGGGAGACCTGGAACGTGCGCACCGGAGACGGCCGCACCATCGCCGAGGACTACCCGGAAACCTTCGACCGGATTCTCGTGGACGCTCCGTGCACCGGCCTGGGGGCCCTGCGCCGCCGTCCGGAGTCCCGCTGGCGCCGCAAGCCCACCGACGTCGGCGAGCTCGGCATCCTGCAGCGCGAACTGCTCACCACCGCCGTGGATGCGGTTAAGCCCGGGGGAGTGGTGGCCTACGTGACGTGCTCACCGCACCCGGCCGAGACCACCGCCGTCGTCGCCGATGTGATGCGCAAACGTAACGACCTGGAGCTGCTCGACGCCGGTGCTGCCCTCGACGCCGTCAGCCTGCCCGGCGCACTGGAGGCGGGCCATGAATCCACCGCCCAGCTGTGGCCGCACATCCACGCCACTGACGCCATGTTCCTGGCGCTGATCCGCCGAAAGATCTAGGAGACCCTTCGTGAGCAAGTGCTGCATCAACCCGAGCATCCTCTCGGCCGACTTCGTGAACCTCGAAGCCGAGCTGCAGCGGATCAGCGCCGCGGACGCCGTGCACGTGGATGTGATGGACAATCACTTTGTGCCGAACCTGACCATCGGGCTGCCCGTAGTGGAACGGATCCAGCAGGTGTCCGCGCTGCCGCTGGACGCGCACCTGATGATTGCCGACGTCGACCGCTGGGCGCCGCTGTACGCCGAGGCCGGCCTCGCGTCTGTCACGTTCCATGTGGAAGCATCGACGGCGCCGATCAAGCTCGCCCGCGACCTGCGGGAGCGCGGCGCCAAGGCGGGCATGGCGCTGCGCCCGGCCACCCCGGTGGAGCCGTACCTGGACATGCTGTCCGAGCTGGACATGCTGCTGATCATGACGGTGGAGCCGGGCTTCGGCGGGCAGAAGTTCCTGGACGTCACGCTGCCCAAGATCCGCCGCGCTGCCGAGGCCGTCCGCGGCTCCGGGCTGCCGCTGGCCATCCAGGTGGACGGCGGAATCTCGCAGGAGACCATCGAACGGGCAGCGGAGGCGGGTGCAAACGTGTTCGTGGCCGGCTCGGCGGTGTACGGCGCGGGTGATCCAAATGACGCTATCCGCAAACTACGCGCATCTGCCGAAGCGGCTGTGTAAGAATAGAGCAACAAACGTGCTCCGGGGTCGGTGTAATTCCGAACCGGCGGTTATAGTCCGCGACCCGCACTGCTGATCCGAGAACCTCGGGGAAGCGGTTCGGTTGAATCGGTGAAATTCCGATACCGACAGTTAAAGTCTGGATGGGAGAAGCACGTGCAGTATGTTGTTCCGCCGGCTTTGCTGACCCTTCGAGGTCCCCTTTTCCAAGGGAGACCCCTCGAACCGGACGCATCCGGCGACGCATCGCACTGTCGTACCCCGGAGCACCCGCTTAGGGATAGGACGACATGGATTTTCTGCGATGGCTCTTTGAGGCACAGATTCCGGTGGGCTCAAGCTCACTGCTGGTGCGCGAACTTGTGGGCAACATCTTCGGGCTGCTCAGCGCCTTCGGCGGTATGCGCCGCAAAGTCTGGGCCTGGCCGGTCGGCATCCTAGGTAACCTGCTGCTGCTGACTGTCTTCCTCGGCTCCATGTTCGGCGGGGCCGATACCGCCACCCTGCTGGGCCAGGCCGGACGGCAGATCATGTTTATCGCCGTGTCCATCTACGGCTGGCGTCGTTGGCAGCAGAGCAAGACCAACGGCGAGGACGCCGTCACCCCGCAGTGGGCCACCGGCCGTCAGCGGATCGGGCTGGTCACCATCATGCTGCTGGGAACCGTTGCCCTGACCCCCGTTTTCGCCCGGCTGGGTTCCTACGAACCGGTGTGGGCCGATGCCTGGACCTTTGTCGGCTCGCTGCTGGCCACCTACGGCATGGCCAAAGGCTGGGTCGAGTTCTGGCTCATCTGGGTGGCCGTGGACATTGTTGGCGTGCCGCTGCTCTTCAGCACCGGCTACTACGCCACCGCCTTTATGTACCTCTTCTACGGCGGCTTCACCCTTGCCGGCTTCTTTGTCTGGTGGAAGGCCAAGCGGGATGAGAAGCCGCAGGTGGAAGTGATGATGCCGGATCCGCGTACCCGGTAAAACCCTGGACGCCGGCCCCGGCAACGAGGAGGCGCACCATGGAACCAACCAGCACCAGCGTCAGCAGTTTTATCGACGGCGTTGCGTCGCCCGTTCGCCGCCGCGACGCCCAGACCCTGGTCGCGCTGATGGCGCGGATCACCGGCGAGCAGCCGGCCATGTGGGGGCCGTCGATTGTCGGTTTCGGCAGCTACCACTACAAATATGCCAGCGGCCGGGAGGGGGACGCCGGTGCGGCGGCATTTTCTCCGCGCAAGGACGCCACCACGGTTTATCTTCCTGACGGGGTGGACACGTACACCGAGCAACTGTCCCTCCTCGGCGACCACAAGACGGGTGCGGGCTGCCTGTACATCAAGGATCTGGCTAAGGTGGACCTCGACATCCTCGGAGGGATCATTGCCGAGTCCTACCGGCGCGTTACCGCGGAAACCCCAGGCAGCTGGATCCACTCGAAGGACGACTCATGAGTGAGCAGGGCGGCCGCGGCCTGGTGGCCAGCATCGACGACGCCTGAGCCTGAAAAACCTCTCACTCTGTTCCGATAGGCTGGCTTGGCCCGATGCGGGCATCAAAGCAAGCCGGAACGGGGGAGCACCATGGGCGCGATGGATGATCTGCTGGGACCGAAGGAGGTCAAGGTCCTGCATGATGTGCTGGCGGCTGCGGCACCCGGGATTTCCTGGGATGGAGTGCTGGCCACCCGGGCCGAACTGGGACCACTCTCGCTGCGCGGCCGGACCGACGCCGTCGCGCACGCCCTCGTCAGCGCGCTGGGCACCTATCCGGCGGCTGCAGCTGCGTTCCGCTCCGCGCTGGAGGATCCGACGTTCACCGGCTGGGCGCTGTGGCCGGTCACCGAGGCGGCCGTCACCTTGGCACTGGCCGACGGCGGCACTCCGGCCTTCGACGATGCTCTGGCTCTGCTCGCGGAACTGACTCCGCGGCTGACCAGCGAGTTCGCCATCCGCCGGTTGCTGCGGGCCGATCACGAACGGGCACTGGCCATCATCGGGACCTGGACCGACCATCCCAACGAACACGTCCGCCGGCTGGCCAGCGAGGGAACGCGCCCCTACCTGCCGTGGGCCGTCCGCGTACCGTTGCTGCTCGCTACGTCGGGAGCCACGCTGCCGCTGCTGGACGCGATGCACAATGACGAGTCCGAGTATGTGCGCCGGTCCGTCGCCAACCACACCAACGACCTCGCACGGCACGCGCCCGAGCTGGTGCTTGAAGCGGCCGCGCGCTGGCAGCAGACCGGCACGCCCGGCGCTGCCTGGGTGGTCCGGCGCAGCCTGCGCACCCTGGTGAAAAAGGGAAATCCCGGCGCACTTGAGCTGATGGGCTTCACGCCGGCACAGGTGAGCGTCAACGGCCTGCGTACGGAAACATCCATCCTGCAGCTGCCCGGTGAGCTGGCCTTCGACTTTGTCCTGACGAACACCGGGGACACTCCGGCCCGCCTGTCGGTTGATTATGCGGTGCACTACGTCAAGGCGAACGGAGCGACGGCGGAGAAGGTTTTCAAGCTGACGACCGTGTCCCTGGAACCGGGGGAGTCCCGGCCGCTGAACGGCCGGCACGGGTTCCGGCAGATGACCACGCGGCGGCATTACGCGGGCACGCATGCCCTGGAAGTCCAGATCAACGGGATCCGGCACGGCCGGCTGGAGTTTGATCTGCTCCTCTAGCGTCCCCGAAGCCCACGGCTTGTTAGCCTGTGCCCATGAAATCAGCCACGGTCAGGCAGTCCGGGACGTCCACCGTCGAGGTCCAACCCGCTGGGCAGCGAGGAGCGTGGATCCTGCTGACCCGCCTTGGAATGGTGGCGGCAGCAACGGTAGCGGCCTGGCTCATCATGCGCGTCTTGGACGATACGGCGGCTTTCCCGCCCGATCCAATGCTGGCCTCCCTCAGTCTGATCCCGGTGAACATAGCCTCGCTGCTGCTCGTTTCGCACCTGCTGCGAAGCGAGGGATCGAGCCTGCGGTCACTCTTTGCGCCGGGGCGGTCGGTGCTTCGGGACGCCGGGTGGGGCCTGCTGTGGATCGCCGTCCTCTATATACCGTTTGTCCTCGCCGTTATGGCCACGATGTGGGTGCTGCACGGATCCGGAATGTTCGCTGCGTTCGCCACCGTGTTCTACGACCCCGACGCCGCTACGATCGCCTCACCGGCCTGGTCACTGGTCCTCGGCATCCTCGCGGTATTCACGTTCGCTCCGCTGAATGCCCCGGCTGAGGAAGCCGTTTACCGCGGCTACGCGCAGTCCCGGCTGACGGCGGCATGGTCGCCGTGGCCCGCGATGCTCGTCTGTTCCCTGGCCTTCGGAGCGCAGCATGCGTTCTTCGCTCCGACTACTGACGCGATGGTCGTGTACGTGGTTGCCTTCACCGTGTGGGGACTCGGGTCGGCACTCATCGTCCGGGCCCAGGGGCGCCTGTTGCCGGTCACCATCGCGCATCTGCTCGTGAACCTCATGACGAGTTCCCCGGCGGTTGTGTTCCCGATCCTGGTGCTCACCGGCGTTGTGCAGTACTGACCGGATAATGTCGTCGGGCTATTCTCCGGGCCCGGCGCAGTAAGGCAGTGGAAGGGCTAGTCGCGGACGGCAGCTACCGCTTCTATCTCGACGAGTTGATGGTCGTAACCCAGCACCGTGACTCCCAGAAGGGTGCTGGGTGCGTCGTGGCTGCCGAAGGCACCCCGGACTACTTCCCAGGCGGTGACCAGATCCGCCTGTGAGCTGGATGCGACAAGCACCCGGGTGCTGAGTACGTGATCGAGTCTCGCCCCCGCCGCGCCCAGCGCCAGCTTCAGGTTCTCCATGCACTTTGCAGCCTGCCCGGCGTAATCGCCAATAGCCGCCGTCGAGCCGTCTTCTTCCAGCGGGCAGGATCCCGCGAGGAAAATCAGCCGCGCGTCGGCGGGTGCCGTGGCCGCATAGGCGTACTCCGCGGCGTCGGACAGCTGGGTGGAGCGGATGAAGGTTACTTGGGATAACTGCGGGGAGACTGACATGGACGAAGTCTAAGCGGAAGCTATATCGAAGCCGAAGACCGACCGTTCCTGCCCGCCGTCTGTTGCTGTCAGCTCGAAGGACATGCCGATTTTCTCCGCAACCCGCCGCGAGGCCGTGTTTTCGGGATGGATGATCGCCACCAGACGGATCGCCCCGAGGCGGCGGGCGTAGTCGCGGCAGGGGCGTAGTTCGTCTTCTCGTTCCAGTCGATCCATTGCTGGGCCTGGGACCGCGTTTTCGGGGCGGGATAGAACTTCATCACCGCGGGATCTCCGAGCATGGCGGCCATGTTGTCGAGGTCGCTGTCTTCCATTTCCCGGAAGCGGAGCCGGGTTGTTTCGGGAGGATTCAGCTGCACAGCCTACGAAAAATGACGAGGCTGTGCAGGCGCTCGAAGTTACTGGACTCTGCTGTCGAGCCCGTACTGTTCCGGCACCCCGAGGTGGTCGCGGAGGGTAGTGCCTTCGTAGTCGGCCGGCATGAGGCCGCGTTCCTGAAGGATCGGCACGACCTCGTCGACAAAGGTGTCGATGCCGTCCTCGTAGATATCGACGGATACCCAGAAGCCGTCCACTGCTCCTGCCTCGAACCATTCCTGCATGTGGTCCGCGGTGACGGTCGCCTCGCCGACCGGGGTGGGGTGGTAGTCGATGACGCCGTGGGCGAGGATCTCGCGAATGGTCCAGCCTTCGCGGGCCACCTCGAGGGCCCGGAGCGCCCGCGGGTCGAACGGGCTTGCCTGGGCCGTTGCCAGCTGGTGCGGGGTGAGAGGCTGATCCAGCTGGCCCGGTTCCAGGCTCAGTCCCAGCATTGAGCCAAGGTAGGGAACCCGTTGCGGGAAGATCCGTTCGCCGAGCATAAGGCGCCGGTCCAGTGCGGCCCGTTTGGTGGTGCCGATGGCAGGCATGAGGCCGGCGAAGTATTTGATTTCGTCCGGGTTGCGGCCGGCCCGGCGGGCCGCATCGCGGGCTGCCTCCCGTTGGGCGCGTGCGTCCTCGATGGAGAAGGCCGCACCGATGACTCCGCTGGCGTACCGCCCGGCCAGTCCCAGGCCGTACTCGCCGCCTCCTGCAGAGAAGATGACAGGCTGTCCCTGCTCGGACGGCGGAATCGGCAGGGGGCCACGCGAGGACACGAACCTGCCGCGGAGGTCGAGGGGGCGGATTTTCGAGGAATCAGCGAAACGTCCGGTCTCCTTGTTTCTGGTCCAGGCGTCTTTCTGCCAGCTTCCCCATAGTGACTGGGCGATCTGGATCGTCTCGTGGGCACGCTGATAGCGCTCCGGCCGAGGAGCTATTTCCTGCCCGAAATTGGCTGCAGCCGACGGGTCGCTCGTGGTTACGGCATTCCAGCCGGCGCGGCCGTGGCTCATGACGTCGAGCGCTTTGAACTGCCGGGCAATGTTGTAGGGCTCGTTGAAGGTGGTGGATCCGGTGGCAACGAGGCCGATGCGTTCGGTTCCCCGCGCGATGGCCGCCAGGGCCATCATCGGGTCGAGGGACATCTGCGGAGCGTCGTGGTTCACGTCGCCGGTCAGGGCAGGGGTATCCGGGAGGAACAGGAAAGCGACTTTCCCTCGTTCGGCGGCCTGCGCATACCGGACCATCGCGTCGTAGTCCGTGTAGTTGGACGGATCAACTCCGGGCATCCGCCAGGCGGAGGGCTGGGAACCATAACCGTTGTTGAGTTGCATGCCGAGAATCATTTTGCGCTTGCTCATGAGCGTCCTTTAGGAATGAAGGGGAAAGTAATCGGAGAAGTGGTCGGGCCGGTTTGCGGATCAGGCGGCTAATCGGTGGAGCGTGCTCGCGTAGAACACAAGGGGTGTCTGCTGAGGATCCCGGTGGGTATCGAGAACATGCAGGAGCGTCAGGATGTGGTCTCCTGCATCGATTTCGGTGTCCCTGGCGACGACAAACGAAGCGATCGCACCCGGAAGGAGTACGCTGCCGTTCCCGCCGATTTCATGCTCGACGTCGTTAAACCGCTGCGCCGCCGGACGCGAGAGCAGCGGGATCAGGTGCCGGCTCTCCTGGCCAAGGACACTGATGCCCCAATGATCTGCCTGCTGGAGGGAAGGCCAGGTGGTGGAGGTGCGGGCGAAGCTGATCGAGACCAGAGGTGGATCCAGCGAGACCGAGGTGAATGAATTCGCGAGCATCCCCACGGTCCGGCCTTCCACCTCTGCTGCGACGAAGGTGATCCCCGTGGCGAAGCCCGACAGGGCATGGCGCAGGGCGTTCGGGGTTGGCTTCGCCCGGTTCGGAGGACGGGCTGGTGTTGGTGAATCAACACGTGGTTCAGTCATGCACTAATGGTGCAACCTTGCCACTAGTGTCAAGGTCAAATCGGCAGCATTTAGACGATGTACGACCTAGCTCGCGGCAGACTCCCGGGTTCCTGACGCGGCGCGGTCCAGGGCATCAATGTAGCGGGTGAGCGCGTCCCGGTTTTGAGCCAAAAAGTCGATCTTCACATTCATCCGGTCCCGCTCCTGTAACAGGAGATCCCGCAGCTCGGGGTCCGGATTGTCCACGACAATGCTCTGTGGCTTGTCCAGGCACGGCAGGATATCCGCAACAATGCGGGTCGGGATTCCCGAGTCGACCAGGCCGCGGATCTTCCTTACTCTGTCCACGAGGTAATCGTCATAAACGCGGTATCCGTTCTGGAGGCGCCGGGGGCTGATCAGGCCCTGTTCCTCGTAGTACCGCAGCATCCGGGCAGGCACACCCGTCTTCTTCGCCAGTTCTCCGATACGCATGTTCGTCTATTCTTCCAACTCAACAGATGTGCTGCTCACCGGGGCGACAAAACAGCAGCAGCGCGTTCCAGTGCACCCGGCACGATGGAGTAGTAGGCCCAGACGCCGCGCTTCTCGCGGTGCAGGATGCCGGCGTCGACCAGGATCTTCAGATGATGGGACACCGTTGGCTGACCCAGCCCGATCGGCTCGGTGAGGTCGCACACGCAGGCTTCCTTGTTCTCCTGAGCGGCGATCAGCGAGACCAGGCGCAGCCGGGTCGGCTCGGCCACGGCCTTGAGCAGCTGGGCGAACCGCTGGGCGTCCTCGACGCTCAACGCTTCGGAAGTCAGGGGGGTACAGCAGGCCTCGACGGCCGGAGCGGGAACTGTCAGTGCAGTGGTCACCTGCCCATTATGCACAGATTGACAGGCATCGATATATCCCGGGATACTCAACATCGAAGGATATCGATGTTCTTCAATGTAGGTAGCCCTGTCGATGTCCCTGCCAAGGAGTTTTGTGAGCACGTCCACCGCACCACCCCAGACCGGCCAGGTCACCGCCCGGCTCTCCATGCTGGACCGCTTCCTGCCGCTCTGGATCCTCGCCGCGATGGCCGCCGGACTGCTGCTGGGCCGCCTGGTTCCGGGCATTGGTCCCGCGCTGGACTCGGTGAAGGTGTCGAATGTTTCGCTGCCCATCGCCGTCGGGCTGCTGGTGATGATGTACCCGGTGCTGGCCAAGGTCCGCTACGACCAAACCTCGCGGGTGATTGCCGACCGGAAACTGATGATCACCTCGCTGGTGCTGAACTGGGTGGCCGCCCCGGCGTTTATGTTCGCGCTGGCCTGGATTTTCCTGCCGGACCTGCCCGAATACCGTACCGGGCTGATCATCGTCGGGCTGGCCCGCTGCATCGCGATGGTGATGATCTGGAATGACCTCGCCTGCGGTGACCGCGAAGCCGCCGCCGTGCTGGTCGCGATCAACTCCGTCTTCCAGGTCCTCGCCTTCGGTGCCCTGGGCTGGTTCTACCTGCAGGTCCTGCCCGGCTGGCTCGGACTGGAAACCACCAGCGCCGGCTTCTCCTTCTGGTCCATCACGGCCAGCGTCCTGATCTTCCTGGGCATCCCGCTGCTGGCCGGCTTCCTCACCCGCACCCTCGGCGAAAAGGCGAAGGGCCGCGAGTGGTACGAGGGCACGTTCCTGCCGAAGCTTGGCCCGTGGGCACTGTACGGCCTGCTGTTCACCATCGTGCTGTTGTTCGCCCTGCAGGGGGATGAGATCACCTCGAACCCGCTCGACGTCGCCCGCATTGCCCTGCCGCTGCTGGTCTACTTCCTGGTGGTGTTCGGCGCCGGCATGCTGCTGGGTAAGCTCCTCGACCTGGGCTATGCCCGTACCACCACGCTGGCGTTCACCGCCGCCGGAAACAACTTCGAACTGGCCATCGCCGTGGCGATCGGCACCTACGGTGTGACCTCCGGACAGGCGCTGGCCGGCGTCGTCGGGCCCCTGATCGAAGTCCCGGTCCTGGTCGCGCTGGTCTATGTCGCCCTCTGGGCGCAGAAGAAATACTGGCCCGCCGCCGCTTCCGCCCTTGCCACCTCCACAGACGCCTCGACAGAAAAGATGAACCGATGAGCACCACCGAAACCGCAGCCAAGCCCTCCGTCCTGTTCGTCTGCGTGCACAACGCCGGACGGTCCCAGATGGCCGCTGCGTACCTGCGACACCTGGGGGAGGGGCGGATCGAAGTCCGTTCCGCTGGATCCGCGCCCGCTGAGTCGGTCAACCCCGCCGCCGTCGAAGCGATGGCCGAGGAGGGCATCGACATGTCCGCCGAGCTGCCCAAGGTGCTGACCACCGAGGCAGTGAATGAGTCCGACGTCGTGATCACCATGGGCTGCGGTGACGCCTGCCCCATCTTCCCCGGCAAGCGCTACGAGGACTGGAAGCTCGACGACCCGGCCGGCCAGGGCGTGGACGCCGTCCGCCCCATCCGCGACGACATCAAGGCGCGGATCACCGCACTCATTGCCGACCTGCTGCCGGCTAAGTAGACCCTTCGTACTCCTTGAGGAAAAGCGCCAATGAACACTGATCTGTCCCAGCTTCCCATCGCCGTCATCGGGTCCGGCCCTGTCGGCCTGGCTGCCGCCGCCCACCTGATCGAACGCGGGCTGACGCCGGTCATCTTCGAAGCCGGCGACGCACCTGCCGCGGCCGTGCGCGCCTGGGGACACATCCGGCTGTTCTCACCGTGGCAGTACGACGTCGACGCCGCCGCCCGCCGCCTGCTCGCCGGCACCGGCTGGCAGGAACCGGAAGCCGAAACACTGCCCACCGGCGTCGAACTCCTCGAGCAGTACCTGCAGCCGCTGGCCGCCGTCCCCGCCATCCGGAACGCGCTGCACATCAACAACGAGGTTGTTGCGGTCAGTCGGGAAGGCCTGGACAAGACCCGCACCGGCGGACGGGATGCCACTCCGTTCCTGGTGCGCGTCCGGAACGCCGACGGCACAACCGTGGATCACCGGGTCCGCGCCGTCATCGACGCCTCCGGCACCTGGAACTCGCCGAACCCGCTGGGCTCGGCAGGACTCGCAGCACCGGGGGAGCCCGAGGCCTACACGGCCGGCTTCATCACCGCTCCGCTGCCGGATGTGACCGGCCGCGACCGTGGCCGTTTCGCCGGCAAGCACATCCTGGTGGTCGGCGCCGGCCATTCGGCGGCAAACACGCTGCTGGCACTGGGGGAGCTGGCCGAGCAGGAACCGGGCACCCGGATCAGCTGGGCCATCCGCCGGACCTCGGCGGCGAGTGTGTACGGGGGCGGCGACCTCGACGGGCTGCCCGCCCGCGGCGCGCTGGGCAGCCGGCTGCGGGCCTTGGTCGAGGAAGGCCGCATCGAACTGCATACCTCGTTGACCATCACAGGGTTGCGGAGCGGGGACTCGCTGACCGTCGTCGGAAGCACGCCGCGCGGGGAGGCGCAGCTGGATGTGGACCTGCTGGTGCCGGCCACCGGCTTCCGGCCGAACCTGGAGATGCTGCGCGAACTCCGGCTTGATCTGGACCCGGCAGTGGAAGCTCCGCGGGCACTCGGGCCGCTCATCGATCCGGAATTCCACAGCTGCGGCACCGTGACGCCGCACGGCGCCCGGCTGCTGGCCCATCCGGAGAAGGACTTCTACATCACCGGAATGAAATCCTACGGCCGGGCCCCGACGTTCCTGATGGCCACCGGCTATGAGCAGGTCCGCTCCATCGCCGCGGCCCTGGCCGGCGACCAGAAGGCGGCCGACGACGTCGAACTCGTCCTGCCCGAAACCGGGGTCTGTTCCACGGATCTGGGTGGAAGCTGTGACACCGTGGCCGGCTGTGACACCGGCGACGCAGCTGATCAGAGTGACGTGTCCTGCTGCGGGACGGCGGAACCGGCTGCGGCACCTGCTGCGGAGTCGTGCTGCGGGACACCGGAGCCTGAAGCTGCTGCACCCGCTGCGCCCGCCGAATCCTGCTGCTCGGCACCCGCTCCTGCGTTCCTGGGCATCCCGACGGGCTTGGCCCACGGGCGGTCCGCAGAGCAGGAATAGGAGCGGCCGGGGCGCCTGCCGTGCGAGGCGCCCCGGTTCGCGTGCCTAAACCGTTTCGGCCGTATTCTTTTTCCTTTTCTTGCGGATCATTTCGTCGGCCATTGCACACGTCATGAAGCCTCCTACTCCACCCATGAATAGGAGAATGAGCAGAGGGCCGAAGTACCCGTCTTCGTCGCCCTCCACAACGGCCTTACGGGGCTCCTCAGGGTCGTAGAAAACGGTCATTTCCGTACCGCGCAGCTTGTGGGCCACTGCCGATTCCGAGCCTTCGCGCTTCTGGTAATACCGCTCGCGGTAATCAACGGAATAGGCCACGCCGCTTTCGACAGCGTAGGAAACTTCCATGACCTTGTAGCGTTTGGCTTTGCGTCCATCGCCGAACCGAACGTCGGCGACTGTTCCTACCGAGGGGACGCCGTCTGAGACGAGCTTATGGTCTGAATATGCCATTACGATTCCAGGGATCCCAAAGCCCAGGCCGAACAGCAAGATGCAGACGCCAACAAGCAAAGCGCTCCAACTACTCATTTGTTTCTTGTTGGGGGAGCGGTCGCATTCTTCGCCCCTCTTGCACTTTTCACACTGGCTGGCGTGCAGGACCTCAATATTCCGCGCGCCGTCAGAACTCAGTTCCACGTTAAAACTCCCCCTGTTTTGGGCCGTGAATGTGCCGTGGGCGGCCTTATCAGGGATGGACTATATCACCGGATAATGCACCGAATGATCCTTGTTCCAGGCGTGAACCCGCCTCAAGTGGCGCCTACGGAGTATCGAAAGCAGCAATCGAGGCTTTGGCCCGATCGCAATCCGAGGCGTGGGCGCCATACGGCGTCACCGCAAACGTACTGGTGCCAGGCTTTGTGGAAACCCCATTGAACAAGCGGCTCAGCAAGGACCCGGCTGCCGTCCAAGCTCTGGCTGGGCGGACACTCGTCGGACGAAATGGTGTGCCGGAGGACTTCGCCGGCGCCGCCGTGTTCCTGGCCAGCGCGGCATCGACTTACGTCGTCGGGCAGCTTGTAGCCGTCGATGGAGGATTCTCAGTCCACTAAGAAACCGCCGCTGCCGGCACAGTTATTGGTGAACGCGTTTTCTCAGCCGGCATCCCGGCCGGTGGTCTGCGCCGGTTTCAAAGTCGAGCCGGTCCGTCCGGACTGACGACGCGCTCGGCCGAGCGAACGCCTGTACGGAGCGTGGTGCGCTGGGTGGCGGTGGCCTAGTAGAAGAAAGCGAGACCTAGCTGGCGGCCTCATAGGGCTCGCACCGGGTCTGGAGTTTCGTGGCGGCCGTGGTCCAGGACTCGGCGTTGAACATCCACGCCCGGGAAGGCTTTTCGGCCTGCATAATGACGTTTTCAGTGGGTGACGACAGCTCTTTCAGCAACGGGGCCATGTCTGCAGATGCATCCCCGGCTATGGCGAGGACTTCACTGTGGAGCGGGCGTGCGTCCTCCGCGCTCATCTCCACGCTGCTTGTCCCGCCGCCAATCCTCACAATGGAGATCATCTGGTTCAGTGGTCCTTGGCCGTCTGTCCCGAGGAGTTTGAGGCAGGACTGCTCTTCCGTATCCTCAACCACTGGTTCGGTCGAGGGCGCCGCTGAGGCCGGAGGCGACGGCGGCTTAGCTTCAGCCTCCGTGGTGGCTGCACTGCAACCGCTGACGAGCAGCAGCGCGAGGACAGGGACGGCGGCAGCTTTTCTCATGGTTTCCCCCGGGAGGCGTAGACGGTGGTGTCAACCTAGCGGTTAACTGCCTGCCCTGCCAAGCGACTGCGGTGCGCCGACCACGCAGATGGAACTGGAGATCAAACGCGATACGCACATGTGCCGGCGTCATCGACATAGCGATGTCCGCGGCGGGGAAGCGGTGGCCGCGCGTCGCGCTGGGGGACCCCCAATCAGGCGCCGTGCTTGTGCTGCTATGTCGTCAGTTTTGAACAGATGTTCTCGGGCACCCCCTAGTCGGCGCAAGAGAAGGCGCGGGGCCCTTACGGGTCCCGTGCCTCGGTGTTCCCTTAGCTGACTACTGCCAGGTCGGGCTCATGCCTTCCGGATAGCGGGCGCCGAATCCGCCGCTCGGAAGGATCTCGCTGATGCGGGCGAGATCGGCTTCGGTGAGGCTGAGGTCGACGGCGCCGACGTTCTCCTCGACGCGCTTGGCGCTGCGGGTGCCGGGGATCGGGACGATGTGTTGACCCTGCGCGAGCAGCCAGGCGAGGGCGAGCTGCGCGACGGTGGCCTCCTTGGATGTGGCGAGTTCAGTCAGCTGGCGGGTGGCTTCGACGTTCTTTTCGAAGTTGCCGGGCTGCCAGCGGGCGTCCCAGCTGCGCATGTCGGTCTCGTCGTACTCGGAGGCCGGCTTGGCGCTGCCGGTGAGGAACCCGCGCCCGAGGGGAGAGTAGGGGATGAAGCCGATGCCGAGCTCGTTCAGGACGGGGAACAGCACCTCCACTTCACGCTCAAAGAGCGAGTACTCGGTCTGAAGGACCGAGACGGGTTGAACGGCATGGGCGCGGCGCATGGTCTCCGGGCCGGCTTCGCTGAGACCGAAGTACTTCACCTTGCCGGCGTCGATAAACTCCTTCACGGTCCCGGCGACGTCCTCGATGGGGACGTTGGGATCCACCCTGTGCTGGTAAAGCACATCGATGTGGTCTACCCCGAGACGACGCAAGCTGTTCTCGACGACCTCGCGGATGTGTTCCGGGCGACTGTCGAGGGCGTGGTCGGGTGCCTTGAATCCGAACTTCGTGGCGATGACGACGTCGTCACGGAAGGACTTCACGGCCCGCCCTACGATTTCCTCGTTCGCACCCCAGCCATACATCTCGGCTGTGTCAAAGAGTGTCACGCCCAGCTCGTGTGCTTTCCGGATCGCGTCGATACCCTGCTGCTCGTCGCCGGGACCGTAAAAATCCGAGATCCCCATCGAGCCGTAGCCAATGGCGGAGGTGGTCAGGCCTTGCGTGCCTAAAGTGCGTGTCTGCATTCTGTCTCCTCATGGGGGGATCGAGCGGCGCCCAAGATGCCGGCCGAACGTGCGAGCAGTCTATGCCTTGCGTGGCAGAGACTGTCAACAGAGGCAATGTATGCTCGACGCATGAGTGCAAGTAGCGACGGGGTCGGGTTGAGGCAGCGCACGCGCGATGCCGTACGCAAGCAGATCGCGGAGCTTGCTCTCGTAATCTTCGACGAGCAGGGTTTCGACGAGACCACCGTCGACCAAATTGCAGCGGCTGCCTGCATTTCGCCCCGGAGCTTCTTCCGGTACTTCGCTTCCAAGGAAGACGTGGTTCTGGGCGCCCCAATGCTCTACGGCGAGCCCGTTCGACAGCGATTGGCCCAAAGCCTGGAATCGATGCCCGTATGGCAGGCCCTGCGGGCGGGGTTCGAGGCGGTCGTGGAGACAATCGAAGCGGACCCTGAACGGGCCCTGCGTGCAACGCGAGTGATGATCAGTACGCCTTCTCTGCGCGCCCGGAACACGGAGAAGCACTTGGCCTGGATGACCGTTCTTGTGCCGCTGGTCGCCGCCGCCCTGAACGGCCCCGAGGCGGAACGGCAGTATCACGCCCGGGCAATCACGCTGTGCGCTCTGACCTGCCTCGACGTCTCCTCTGCCGAGTTGGTACACCGCAACGGTGCGGTGACATCCCGGGTACTGCTCGATGAAGCGTTCAGGCTCCTGAAACCCACAACACTGGTCGACTAAGCCTGCTCGTGAAGGACTCCCCGCGCTTACTACCTGGCACCCAGCGCGAAGATCTGGCGTAGACAGGTCTACTGGTTGCTGGCCGATAGGCTCTAGCTGGCACGAGAATTAAGATCGACGGTTTCCTATCCCGCCGAACATCTGTCTCGCTGGGGGATCGGTTTATGGGCGCGTTGACGCACTGGATCCGCTGCCTGTCACGATGAATCAAAATCTGGTCTATCGACGCTGTCTGCCAATTTCTCGTTCGACCCTCCAGGTAGTAGGTCTGGATGTATCTGGGTTCGCGAAGATGTGCTTTCGCGAAAGGCGTCACATGACATTATGTGTCGATGGCACTTATTAGCCCATTCCTGCCGCCCGGAGCCATTAGCGGAGTCCCTCAACCGGTTCTCACGGCGGAGACTTTCGCCCTGCGGCCCTGGACCGAGGGAGATGCCGCGGTTGTCTTATTTGCCCACCAAGATCCAACAATCGCATTGTGGCATCGCCGCCGGATCGAGGGACTCGATGAGGCCCAGAATTTGATTCGACGGTGGCGCGGGCAATGGGAAAAGGAGTCCGGTGCCTCCTGGGCCGTCTGTGATGATGAGGGATCCGTTGTTGGTCGGGCAGCGATCAGCAGGATCAACCTGTTCGAAGGCGACGGAGAAGTCGGCTACTGGACTCTTCCCAAGGCTCGCCGCCGCGGAGCCGCCCCCCAAGCTGTGATCGCGCTACGTCAATGGGCATTCAATACCGTGGGACTCAAGCGGCTCCAGCTCTCCCACTCCACGGAAAACGAGGCATCATGTCGAATCGCTGTAAAGACGGGCTTTTCCTTCGAAGGAATCAAGCGCAGTGGCCTCAGGCATGAGGATGGGTGGCACGACATGCATCTTCACGCTTCGGTGAACGTGGCGGTGTAGACGAGCTGAGATCCGAAACCATGCGGCGGATGAACATTTGGTGAAGGGGATTTACCACCTCCTGAAGGTGAACGGTTGTGGATCCCTTAGCGGGACCTCTATTGGTTCCGCCCGGGAGATGGCTTGGCCAGCTTGTTTGCACGCAGTAGCGTTCTTCGGGTGAATGAGGAAGCTGAAGAACTTGAAGGCGGAAACGCCTCAGAGAGTGTCGTTCGTATTGGCGATACTGTCCGTAAACCGTGGCAGGAAAACTCTGCCATTGTTCAGAAGTACCTGAAAGCTCTCCAGATGGCTGGCGTTGACGTGCCCAAACCCCTGGGCAAGGATCACGATGAGCGACATGTCATCGAGTACGTCGGGGGTGTATCTGCGATGGACCAGTTGCCCCTAGGACAGGATGACCTCCGGCGGGTCGGCCGTTTGATTCACCAGATTCACGATGCGAGCGAAGGATTTGGTCTCCCGGATACGACCGGGTGGAACCTTCTGCTGCCTGCCGAGAATGCGAACCTGATGTGCCACAACGACCTGGCGCCGTGGAACCTCATCATGGGTGAACGGTGGGTGTTCATCGATTGGGACGCCGCGGGCCCGAGTACGCGCCTCTGGGACCTTGCATATGCAGCGCAGTCCTTTGGAATGCTCTTTGAAGGCCAACCGGTTCCAGAGGCAGCCGCGAGGCTGCGTGCTGTTATCGACGGATATGAAGCTGACGAGGTCTTACGGGAAGCGTTGCCCGAGGCCCTAGGAAAGAGGACGGTGGCCATGCACGAGCTGTTGAAATCTTCACATGAAATCGGATTCCAGCCTTGGGCAGAAATGTATGTCAGCGGACACGGCGATCACTGGCGCGGGGCGGCTGACTATGTCCTACGCAATAAAGATGCTTGGAAACAGGCCCTGGCTTAGATTGCTGCTGGCCTACAGAGACCCGATGAAGGATCGCCCTTAGGGACAGCCCGGAGGAAGGCTCTGGGTAGAGTCGGGGGCATGACAACGGGGGATCGACGAACAAGAGCAGCAGTACGTACCGAGATGAACGTCCGTTCAACCGCAGCCGCTAATCGTGCCGCGCGCGGTATCCGGGTGATGTGATGGCATCGCCTAGTGGACAACCTGGCTCGACGACTGCGGGTCTGGTGTTCGGTCTCGGACTAGCGGTCGCTGGCTGGTTCGCCATAGGACCCGATCACCTCGTCTACGCACTCGTTGTCCAGTGCGCCTTTCTCTTCATGGCGCTCCTGACGGGTCCAGCACTGGTGGACGTTGCCCGCTACCGCTACCGGGTCAGACCATTCGAGCCGCGGATTTACACCCTGCTGGGAGCGGAGGCACTCCGACGCTTACTCGGCCTCGTCGGCTGGAACAGGATCATCGAACAGATGCGTCGAACCGAGCAAGGAGCATCAGGCACGGCCCGCTTCCTTAGAGGGACCGAGCAGTCCGAAACCGGTCACCTTCTCGGCTTCTCCGCTACCGCAGTACTAGCCATCATGGCCGCGGCTACATCACACCCTCGCGGTGCTGCACAGATTATGCTTTTCGGGATGATCCTTCATTTGTATCCCGTCATGATCCAGCGCATTACGCGCTTTAGAATCACCCGCCATCGAACCAATATCAATGGAAGCGGACGCTGAAAGGTCAGAGCTGCGGGCCTCGTCGGGAGGAAATTGTGATCAAGCGGGGGAAACGTCGTTTCATGTCGTTACTTGCTGCCATTGCGGCGTCGATTGCAGGCGTTGTAACGATGGTTTCGCGGTCGGGGACCTGTTCTGACTTTGTTGCCGTGGCGGGTGAATGCAGTTTTGGGCCGCCGCCGTCCACCATCATCTTGGCGGTACTCCTTTGGGGCCTGGCGGTGTGGCTTCTCTACGTATGGTGGAGGAACGACCGGCGAGCATGAAGGCGGGCATTGGAAACGGCGTCCACCAAGGACCCCTGGCAAGTAGCCAGAAAGCAGCGGGTCGCTTCACCACCGAGGCCTCGCCGCGATCCCACGGAGGACCGGCTTTCGGGCAGCTCATCTCAGAATATCTGCGGCGGTTAGGCTGTGGATATGAGTGCATGGAGCCGCTACCTGTTTGGGGTCTGGATTATTTTCGGGGTGGGCACGATAATGCTCGCTGAGAAGCTGCCGGAATGGTGGCGGCCGGTGTCGATCCTTGTCCTGGTGCTAGCTGCTTCTGCTTTCCTAACGTGCTCCGTTCTGGAGTATCGACGTCGGAACGGGCAGCCGGCACTTTAGAGCAGCAGCTTTCACCGCCGCCCCGCGACGCACGTTTGACGGCGTTGACCAGTCCAAGCGGGACTTTCGTTCCTCCTCCACATAGGTCCGCAGTGCACAGCCATGACAGGGTTTTCGGGATTGCCGTCTCACCTTTCCCTGACGCCTAAGAAAGGCCCACATGCGCCAGCGCGTCTCATTCCTGCCCATCGGGAAAGAAAAGCTCCTCAATGGTGCTGTTGAAGACGGCAGCGATCCGGAAGGCCAGGGGAAGTGACGGGTCGAAGCGTCCGCGCTCAATGGAGATGACGGTCTGGCGGGAGACACCCAGCTCGTCAGCGAGCCGCTGCTGGGACCAAGCCAGGTGCTGACGGGAATCGCTGACTCGATTCTTCACGTCAGCCTCGCCGCCGCAGCACCACGTACCGGATGCCGAAGGAGGCAAAGCAAAGAACGAGCACTGCTGGAAGGGCGAGCTTCAGATCAACCGGAAAGTCCCGGGGAATGAAGGCCAGAACGGTAGCTGCTATGCCCAGGACCAGGACCAGGTCTGTGAAGGAACCCGCTGCCGCCTTGTCATACCAGCCGGATTCAACGGAGTCGTCAGGGCGTTCAAGGGCGCCGTCGAGGGTGTCCCGGTCCACTACGACGAGATACATCAGGACCGCAGCCGGCATCGCGAGGCAGACGGCAAAGACCCAGAATCCCGGGACGGGATGCGAACCGGCGGCACCCGCGAGGATAGCCAGCAAACCTCCTGCCGCCCCGAGTGCCAGCCCGCCCGGAACGGCAATAGCCAGGGCCGGTACCCGGCCGGTTCCGAACTTGGCGTATCCCCACTTTGTACGTGTTTGCTCAACAGACATTGGTGGCCTCCCCGCGGTGTACAGCTTGCTTTACACGTACAGTGAGCTTTACATTTCTGCTGCTGTCAAGGGTAGGGATCCACTACTACTTGGACCTCGTCTTCATAGAGAACCCGGCCCGGATCGGTTGACCGCCTTTCCTGCCAGTTGACCCCGTAGCGGGTGAGCAGGCCGATGTATCCGGGGATCCTGGCCAGCAGGTGGTCTGCGGAAACCCGAAACCATGCCTGCGCGTGCGGGTGAATTGCACGGTCGTATACAGCGGGATCGGTTGTGCTTGGATCCGGGTAGGCATCGTCGTACCAGACGTTCGCGCTGGTCCACCACTCGTAGTCTTCACGGGACAGCCTGCCCTCCATCGCAAGACCGTTGGCTAAACCGAATATCCCGATTCTGGCTCCCCGGGCATTCGGTTCGGTTGCCTCGTACCTGACGAATTCCTGGTTTGCGTCCATGACCTGCATCCTCGCATGCAGGAGCTGAATCATTCGCCTGGGAACAGCTGGAGAGCAGGACCATAATGACGTACGCACCTGGCATTTTGGTACTGCGTGCTCGCAACCGTGTCCTATATCGGGTTCCTGCTCGGCCCCGTCTATGTTGGGTTCTGGGTGGACGCGGCAGGGCGGCCCGGTGCGATGATCGCTCTGGCTGCCCTCGGCGTCGTTCTCGTTTTCCTCGCGCCGACGATGCTTCGCCGCACCCTGCACGCTTCTGCACCAGGAAATGGATGAAGATGTTCGAGGACATGACATGGCTGAACGAACCAGCCAGCTGGAAAGACGACGGCGACTCGCTGACGCTGGAAACCGCTGACGGTACGGATTTCTGGCGGAAAACCCACTACGGATTCATTCGCGACACGGGCCACTTTCTCTCCGCTGAAGTTGCCGGTGACTTCACGGCTACCGTAACGCTGAGCGGAGATTTCACCGCACTTTATGATCAGGCGGGACTGATGCTCCGGATCGATGAGCGGGCGTGGCTGAAGGCGGGAGTCGAGTACAGCGACGGCACACTCCAGCTCAGTACGGTGATAACGAACGGCACCTCGGATTGGTCTTTGTGTCCTCTCGGAACGGCCCAGGATGAGATAACCCTGCGGCTGTCCCGGCAGGGCACCGCGGTCCATGTGCAATACCTGGAACCCGGCGCCACGGCCGGACAGTGGAAAAGCCTGCGGCTGGGTTACCTTCCGATGGAAAGCCTTTGCCAGGTAGGGGTGATGGCCTGTTCGCCCCAGCGCGGAGGATTGACCGTCCGTTTCACCGGCTTCAGCATTGCCCCCTCGGACGGGATCAAGCTGCATCCCTGAGGCAGGCAACGAGTTATGCGGCCGCCGTGGGTTATCGTTCCCGGATGATGTTTGAAACCGACCGCCTTGAAGCCCGCCACTTTGCGGATGAGGATCTGGAGGACTTTGCAGCGCTCTGCGCGGATCCGGCGGTCATGCGGTTCGTCGGTGACGGGACGACACTGGACCGGTCGGAAGTCGCAGGATGGATTCAGGTCTGCAAAGAAAAATATGTGAAGCGCGGCTATGGCACCTCAGCCGTCTTCGAACGGGACAGCGGCGAATTCGTCGGCTACTGCGGCGTCATCCGGGCGCCCGGCCAGGACTTTGACGAACTGATATACGTTTTCCATCAAAGGTTTTGGGGCAAGGGCTATGCCACCGAAATAGGCCGGGCGATGCTCGCCTACGTCTTCGAGGTCTCTCGCCTGGAGTTCGTCGCCGCGACGATTGATGCCGGCAACGAGGAGTCGAAACGGGTAGCGCGCAAGATCGGAATGGCGGAGCGGCCGTTTCCCGACGACGGCGTGAGCTACTGGACTATTGACCGCCCCGACGACTAACGAGCTTGGAGCGGTACCGCACCTCCGACAGTGTGGACCCGGCGAAGACCTGTTCCTTGGTTGCCTCGTCCAGGGACATTCCCCTTCGTTCGTAGAAGGTTCTTCCCCGCTTGTTTGAATCCAGCACCCACACCGAGAAAGCGGTATGTCCGCTCCCGTGCAACTGGTCGACCGCTGCCTCCCACAAGCGGCGTCCGACTCCCGTGCCGACAAATTCCGCCAGGAGATAGAGGGCGGTGACCTCTCCGACCTGCGGATCGGCGTCGTCGTCCCCACTCGTGTCTGCGTGGGAGAACCCCGCTATCTTCGAGTCGATAACGGCCAGATGGGGTGTAGGTGCCAGCCCGTCACGGATCAGCCGCTTCCAACCTGCCGACCGTCGCTCAACGTCCAGCCCGTCCAAAAGGGAATCCGGCATGAGGCCGCGGTAGGCCCACTGCCAGGCTTTGACATGGACCAGCGCGAGAGACTCGGCGTCGTGTTCGGTGGCTCGGCGGATTTCGACGGTCGGCATGGATATCAGTGAACAATGAAGGCGACGTTTGCGCCAGCGCTTCGTCTCTGAAGAAGTCCACCGGTTAGAGCCGTTCCCGGAGCCAGGTGTTGGCCCGGGCGACCGCTTTCCCGACCTCGTCCGCTGGCCGGCCGTTCAGCAAAGCGAACGCGACCTGCTGCAGCCGGAAGGTGTTCCGCCGGACCGCAGCACGGCGCACGTCCGGGGAGCCGGCGATCAGGGGCAGTTTGTCCCACCCGTTCCAGGCACCGATGCAGGCAAGATCGGTGGAGCGGTCGCTCCGGGACGCCAGATCCCAATCCAGTACGCCGACTATGCGGTTTCCTTCCCAGAACACGTTGTGTCCTGCGAGGTCGCCGTGGGCGAACACCTCGCGGACCGGTTCGAGGTCCGCCAAGGCGGCGACCGCATCCGCCGCCCGCTCCTGAACGTCCTGATCGAGACGCGGCAGAACCTCTTCGCATTGGATCCGGTACCAGTCCGAGCCTCCGCAGAAGGCCAGGGGTTCGGCCAGCAAGCCCTCGAGCGGCTCCATGGGAATGGAGGAGACGGAGCTCAGCAGGTCTTGTAGCTGGCCGGGTCCGCCGTCACCTGCCGGACACGGCCCGCCCGGGATCAGCCGGGTCGCGACAGCCGAAAGTCCCTCGAGTTCCACGACGGGTCCCAGGGAGCGGGGGAGGAGGAAGCCGACCGATTCCGGAATGCTGTCCACCAGCTGCTGCCGCTTCCGCATGGCGGGTGCCATGCCCGGATTCCGTCCGATCCGCACGGCGGCGTTGCCGTCCAGCAGGACAACAATATGCGCCGTTCCAATTTCCACAATCGACCGGGGAGCCGCCTGTGCCGCCGGGGGCAGCCCTTCGACGGCGGCATCCACGAGTGCATGCAAAGTGCGGTTCTCGATTGTCCCCATGGTCCGAACCTAACAGGGCCGTCGACGTCGAGCCTGCTTCCCGGTTGCAGGACGACCGTGGATGCGAACGCCAGCCGTGACCCGGCGGTAGGCTCATCCTTCTCGGACGGACATCTACGTTCGGCGGCAGCGCGTTGGGGGCAAATGAAACAGGCAGTCATTCTCGGAGGGACGGGTGTCCTCGGGCAAGCCATGGCGCACCGCCTGCTGGGATCCGGGTGGGAGGTGCGGATGACCGGCCGGAACGCTTCGAAAATGCCGGCGGCACTCCGGCAAGCCGGGGCGGCATTCGTGTCGTCGGACCGGCGCAGTGCCCGCGACCTGGCGCACGCGATCGGCCAGGGTGCGGACCTGCTGGTCGACGCCGCCTGCTACACCGCGGCGGACGCCGAGCTGCTCCTTCCCCATCTAGGGTCCATCGGCTCGGCGGTAATGCTGTCCAGCAAAGCGGTCTACGTCGACGACGACGGCAACCACGTCAATTCCGACGTCGCGCCTCGCTTCGAGCGTCCCGTGCAGGAAAGCCAGCAAATCATGAAGCCGTCCCACGGCAACTACGATTCCCGGGAGGGCTACGGGGCCAACAAGGTTGCAGCCGAGCAGGTGCTCCTGGACAGCGGGCATCCGGTGACGGTCATCCGTGCCTCGAAGGTCCACGGTGCCGGCGCGGTACGGCCCCGGGAATGGATGTTCGTCAAGCGCGTCCTGGACCGCCGGCCCGCGGTCTTCCTCGCCGGCAGCGGTGCCGGAGGCGATCACACCACCGCTGCCGTCAACACCGCCGCCCTGGTCCAAACGGTTGCCGGCCGGCCGGGCCGTCGGATCCTCAACAGCGCGGACCCCGACGCCCCCACCGCCCGGGAGATTGCCCGCACCGTCGCGGCGTACCTGGGCCACGACTGGGAGGAGATCCTCCTCGGGGCCACTGACGATCCCGGCCTCGGCGCGCATCCCTGGGATCTCACGCCGCCGCTGGTCCTCGACACCCAAGCCTCGCTGGCCCTGGGTTATCGCCCTGTGGGCACCTATGCGGAGACCGTTCCGGCCGCCGTCGACTGGCTCCTGTCTTCACCGGCCCATCAGCCCGCCGGCGAGGATCCGTTCTTCACGTATTACACCGACTACGCCCGCGAGGACGCCTACCTTGCCGCACGCTGAGAATCCATGACGTGCACGACGACGACGCACGGCAGCCGGTGCGCAACGGCAGCGCAATCACGAAGGTTGAGCGGAACGGAAGGATGGGGAACACCATGCAGTGGAATGCCGGGCAGGCGTTAAACGATTTGGAACAGGCGGCAAAAGCCGCACTTCCGGAGTACGTGTACGGCTACTTCGCCGGGACTGCCGGCGGCGGCGAATCCGTACAGGATGCAGCCGCCCAGTGGGGCGACGTCAGGTTCCGTCCGCGGGCGTTCACCCGGACGTCCGCAGGGGGAACCGCGACGTCCGTATTGGGTGTGCCGCTCCAGACGCCCGTCCTGGCGGCGCCGATGGCGCAGCAGAACGCTGCGACGCCCCTGGCGGAACTCGCCACTGCGCGTGCAGTGCGCCGCACCGGATCGCTGCTGGGAGTCTCCACCAATACATCGGTACCGTTCGCGAAGATCGCGGCAGAAGGGGTGCCGTGGTGGTTCCAGGTGTACGTCATGAAAGACCGTGGCCTGTCCGATGCCCTGGTTGAACGGGCTGCTGCCGCCGGCGCCAGGGCGCTTCTCCTCACCGTGGACACGACACGGCTGTCCTCGGGCGGACTACTCATCGATCCGCTGCTGTGGCCGGAGGTACCGGGCAAGACGAGGCTGGCCAACCTCCTGGAAGAGGATCTATCCGGACTTCCCGGCGGCGCCACGGAGGCAGCGGAGAACCTGACGCTGGACGTCATCAGTGACTTGCGCGAACGTTCGGGTCTTGAGGTGGTGGTCAAGGGGATCCTGCGCGGCGATGATGCCCGCAGGGCGGTCGATGCGGGAGCCGCCGGCGTGCTCGTGTCAACGCACGGCGGCCGTCGGCTCGGCAGATCGGTCACGTCCATCCAGGCGCTGCCCGAGGTGGTCCAGGCCGTCGGCGGGGACTGCGAGGTCTACGTCGACAGCGGTATCCGCACCGGGGACCATATTGCGGCGTCCCTGGCCATGGGTGCACGCGCCGTTTTTATCGGACGGCCCGTGATGTGGGGACTGGCTACCGGGGGAGAGGACGGTGCAGCAGCCGTCCTGGGCGGACTCACCGAGGAACTGCGCACCACTATGGCCGGTATCGGTGCGGAAAGCATCGAGGACATTACCGCGGACCTGCTGTCGACTCCACCAGCAACATGTTGAGCGGTGTTCCCGGCTCGGACGACGGCGGACGGCGTCGAACCCGACTGGAGCGGCAGCACGGCTGGCGCCAAGACAGCGGGTGAGCCGGCCTTGATGACCGCCCGGGAGCTGCACAGGGGCGCACGGTAGACAACCGCGCAACCTGCCCGGAAACTTCAACCATCCCCGCCCCCGGAAGGAAGGAACACCATGCCCACCAAGATCACGTTCGTCATTGACAACCCCGCCGACCCCGACGCGTTTGAGACTGCCTACAAAGGCATCGCGGACAGCGCCAAGCAGCTCCCGAAGCTGCGTCGCTACGAGGCCGGCAAGGTCTGGCCGAAGGAAAACGGCTCACCCACCCCTGCCCACCGGACGCTTGACCTGTACTTCGACAGCTATGAGGAGGCCTCGGCGGCCGTGACAACACCTCACGCTGCGGACCTCTTCGGTCAGCTGAAGGCCAGCGGGACCACCTTCATCGCCCTGTTCTCGGAGGTGGAAGAGGGCTAAGCGGTGCACGGTTTGCCCGCCTTAATCCTTATTCTCCTGGCGTCGATGCCCGTGTTCCATCACCGGACCACGGGCATCGGCTCTAAACAGTTCCGCTCGGTGATTCCCGGCCGGTTACCGAATCGCGCCGGCTATAGTCCAGTTCCCGGGCCAGGGAGTCCAGCTCTTTCGGGTAACCGCTCGGGAACTGAGGCTGGTCCTGTGTGGGTGGCCGGTTGCTTGCTTTCGGTGCACCTGCGTGCCGAAGATCCCGGTCTAGTGCGGCAATGCCCTCCACAGTCCATGTGCGTGCAATCCCAAGACCGCCGTCACCAAACGGGATACGGACTTCCTTGTCACTGAGGGGCTCGGGGTAGGCCTTGGCCGAGGTCCAGGACAGGTACGCTGCCCGGGTTAACCAGATTTCCTGCTCCACGGACTGACTGCTAAGCCGTGCTCGGTCAGGCTCCCAGAGCCGGACGAGATCCAGAAACCACCGGGCAGCCTCAGGGGGAACGCCCACCGGGAAATCATCTGCGAGTTGCAACTTGACCTGGTTGGTCAGTTCCTGATCGGATCCGGCCGAGCCGCTCAGGAGAACCGTATAGGTGCCGTTTGGATCCGGGCTGGAACGCATGGACATGAAATAGCTGCTCAACTGGGGTGCAGCATCGCGTTCCCTGGCAGGTCTCGGATTGATAAGTCCGGTAAGGCTTTGCTGTTCGGCCGGTATGACCTCATAGCTGACGGCGGTACTGTTCCGCTCACCGGTGTCGTGGTACCACTGCAGGCCGGTCCACGCGGACAGCAGCGACATCGTGCCCGCCAGACGTGCGGCGACGGCCTCGGGCTTTTCAACCCTCCCGGCCCAGTTCAGGTTGATGAACGGACCACTGCCGCTGCCGAACATTTCCTTCGCAGACTTCATGTGGTCAACGTACAGCCTGCCCTGGCACCGAGGCCCGTGCGCGGGCGAGACCAGTGGACGGATAGTCGCGCCTTAGGTGCAGGGAAAGGACGAAGCGGCCCCGTAGGCTTTGGGCCATGGGAACTCGGCGAAGCATCAGTAAATCGGATTACCGGCTTTACGCCCGGCCCGTGTCGGGGGAAAGCGGGGACTGGGTGGAAGTGGTAGCCGACGGCGGTGAACCTCCGCAGGCGTCCAGCCCTACCACCCATGCCGAAGCGGAGTTCGGTGACGCGGGCGGTGACGACACCGCTGCTGAATGGCCCTTTGACTCGGCTGCTGCTCCCGGGAGCCGGTTCAATCCCTATCTGTGTGCCGCGTGGGCAGTTGTGGCGATCATGCTTGTCCTGGGACTGTTCTGGCTCTTCGGCAACCTCGAAGCGATGACGGCTATGTACAGCACCACGGGAACCATGAGCCGGCAGGAAGTGGTGATGATGAAGTTCCACTTGATGGGTGTGTACCTGCTGCCCTTCGGCCTGGCCGGCGGCCTTGCGCTGCTGACCGTTCAAGCTGCCGGATACCGTCGCTAACGCAGGGACCGCCGCAGCAAGCCCAGGGCTGAATTCCTAGGACATCCCGGGCAGGGCGGCCAGAGCGAGACGGTTGTCGGGGTGCCATTGACGGCGGCACCGCAGCGCAGTATGTTATCGACAATCGTTATTAACGAAAGTCGATATGGGGAACCGTGAAGCTTACGAAAGACACCGGTGCACCGGCAGGCGAAAAGAGAATCGTTTCACGAACGGATGCGACCGTGTTCATGGTCGTCGCGGCTTTGGCCGCGGTCGTAAGCACCGTCTTTTCCATCTCCGAAATCGTCGGGTACTTCACGGGCCCGGTGACGCTGGAGCTTCCGGTCGACGCACGGGACCAGAGTGTGGACGGGCTGAGGGCCGGGGTGACAGCCCACTACACAACACTGACGGCTACGGTTCCCGCTCTTCCCTCCGGCCCCGCAGCGCTCCTGGCCTGGTCCGCTGCGCTGCACCAGGCAGGAGTGCTGGCCGTCCAGGCGTTGGTCTTCCTGCTGGCCTACCGGCTCCGCAGCGCGGTCCTGTTCACTGCCGCGTCCGTACGGATCATCGGTGCCTGCGGTATCGTCTTGCTGCTGGTCGGGACGTTCAGCCAGGGCCTCTACGGAATCGCGGTGCCCCGCGTGGCGGACCTGGTTGTTATGGAGCGGCAGACGGGCGACGAACTGGTCCTCTTTGAAGGCACGCTGAGCCCCTGGCCGCTGGTGCTTAGCCTCGTCCTGATACTGGTTGCGGGAGTCTTCCAATACGGACGCCGGCTTCAGCGGGATACCGAGGGGCTGGTTTAGTGCCTGCGGACGATTCTTCCGATATCCACTGCCGTCTTGATGAACTCCTGGAAGCCCGGGGCATGACACTGACGGAACTGAGCCGGCAGGTCGGTGTCAGCCTGGTGAATCTGTCGGTGCTCAAGAATGACCGGGCCAAGGCCATCCGGTTCTCCACGCTGACTGCGATCTGCAATGCGCTGGAGTGCGAGGTGGGGGAGCTTTTGGTGACCGTTCATGGTGCCTAAATCAGGCTTTGGTCTACGTCTACTCCTCTTCCTGCATGAATCCGCGGAATCGTTACACTGCTACTGCTGAAGTTATCTGGTCCTCCCGCCCGTTATCGTTAGATCTCGAAGTGTCTAAAGCGAAAGAAATCCCCGGTATACAGCCAAGCGAAACCCTTGTTCCGAGAGTGACCGCGCCATGGCTGGCAGTCGTGCTGGCTATCGCTTCGATCGTGGGAATGATCTTAGCCAGCGAAACCATGGACGATCCCAAGGTTGAGGGTTACGAAGACTGGCTGATGCTGGGTATCGTCTTTCTCCTTATCGTTTTCGTTGTTTCTCTTGTCGTGCTCATCAAGGTCGGGGTCTCCGCCACGCGGAAACTGTCCGCAGCCAAAGGTCGGATCGCCGAATCGCTGCGCTGGCATTACGGCTTCACGGTTGACCGTCAAAACTTTGATCCTGACGGACCAGAGCAAGCCCAGGCTGAATCCCTACGACATACCGGCTACCGATCAGTACAGGCGGTCGGTCAATATTCGGATTAGCCCGGATGAAACGGGCACAAAAGTGGGTGCCTCCCTCTGCGAAGAACATCCCACTCCAGAGGAGGACCATCCCTCCGAACGACACTAGGGTGGTTCCAAAGACCGAGCAGCTCATTGTGCTGGCGCACCGGCAGGTAGGCGGGAGAATCCTGCTCCCAGGACCAGCTGCAGCCGGTTTGCCAAGGGGGCTCCCTCACAGGCGAGCAGTACCCGTGTCTTGGTGTCGTGCTGCACGTCCGCGTCAAGGGCCTGGCCGAGGTGCAGCGGCTGGAACAGCATCCGGAGGTGAAGCTCTCCGGGGTGTCGACGGACCGGGCGGTGGCCCTGCGCAGCGTCAAGCAGTTCGGGCAGATCCTGGACCACCGCGGGCGGGCCACCGGCCGGAGTAACCTGCACGCGGTGTAGGGGCTCAGCTCTCCAGATCGTAAACCTGAGCCGGGTCGCGCTCGAGGATGCGGTCCCGCATTTCGCGCTTGAGGACTTCCAGGTGGGCCAGCTCGGCAGCGGTCTTGTCCGGCTTGGCGGTGAGCTCGATGAACTCGTCCCCGACGATGCCCTCGTTCCGGATCACACAGGTGACGGTTGCGTCCCCGGCGGTCAGCTCGAAGACGTAGCGGGCCAGGGTGTTGCCGCGCTCGGGCCGGGCGAGTTCCGGCAGGACGGCGTAGCGGTCACCGGTGACCGCGCGGGTCACGAGTTCGAAGGCATCCCGGGCGCCGGGACCGCCGAAGGGGGTGCGGATCCGGATCTCGCGGCGCTCCACCCGGCCGCAGGGGGTGCGGGCGGCAAGCTCCGGCAGCGCCCGTCCGAGCGCCGCGAAGGCATGCGCCACGCCGCCGGGGAAGCCCGGGCCGTGGTACTTCATGCAGTCGGCGAAGGTGAAGTCCAGCTGCACCCCGTCCTCCCACACGGTGAGCGTGCGTTCGGGGTTTGGGATCGGCTCCGGTTCCGGACGTTCGGGACTGCTGGATGCTGCGGGGGTGCTCATGGGGTCTTACTCTCGGTGCGGGACAAATCTGGCCATCAGAACTTTACCGACCTGCCGATTTATGTGCCGAGCCGGGGGCCGTGCCGCAACGGCGTTGGGCCGGGCCGCCTGTCTTTCAACCCGCCTTCGGTAGCCGATTCATGTCTTGCCGGCCGAGCACGGTCATCAGTGCTGCGAGGGCCGTCGCCGCCGCCGTCATTGGCAGCAGTGATTTGTCCGGGGACTTCCCGCGCCAGGCCTGACGGATAGATTTCTCTGCGGGGTAGCCGCCGCTCATTATCGCGCCCAGAATGGCGAGGGTCTTGGCGGCGGTGCGGCGCCACCTGCGGCTCAGTAGCCCTGCTGTGGCCAGCCCTTGAAGGATCAGCATCAGGCCCGGGGCAGAAAGATTGGTTCCCATGACCCACTGGTCGCGTGCGACGTGTCTGGGGTCGCCCTTGAGTTTCCAGACGTCGTAGCTGGTCCGATCCCGCAGTGCCTTCCGGAGGCCGGCCAGGCCGAGGGCAAGCTGTACTCCCGAAACGGTAAACAAAGCCTTCATTAGTGCGTCTCCTTCAGTCTGCAAGGTGAAACTCACCGCAACCCCGCTGGATTAAACCATTGTGCCGTATGAGGTAGGGCTCTTAAAATGTTCGCGGGGGAGCCCTTGGTCTTACATGAATCCCGTAAGGGGCAATCCAAATGACTGACTTCTTTACAGCCCAACCGGGCGAGACCGCGGCTCCCTTGCCGCCGGGGCCCATCCTCTGTACCGGGACGGTCGGAATGCGGCGCGTTCACCGTTTTTTCCTTTGGGCCTACGACGAGGCACCCGGCCTGGTGCGCTCCACCCCTATCGGCGATACGGATCGCGCCGCATACGTTGGGGAAGTGCTCGGAAACTTCGACGGCGTGCTGCACATCCACCACGAGGGCGAGGACCTGCTCATGTATCCCCAGCTGGAGGGCCGGGCACCGGGGTGCGCCCTGCATGTAGCGCAGATGCTGGAACAGCATCGGCAGGTGGGGCAGCGGCTTGAACAAATCGAACCTGTCCGGAGACGCTGGATGGAGACGGCAGACGAGGCGGCCGGCGAGGAACTCGCTGAACGCTATGAGGACCTCTCTGCTCTGCTTAAAGTGCACCTGCGCCGCGAAGTCACTGAGGTGATGCCCGTGGTGGACAGGGTGTTGAGCGAAAAGGAAATGGACGCGGTCGGTCAGCACGGGATTGAACAGTTCGACAAGAAGTTTTTGGTGGGCTACCTCGGGATGATGATGGCCACGAACCCTCCGGACGACCGAAAGGCTTTCTTCAAGGAAATCCCTGCGCCGGTCCGACTTGCTTACCGCCTCGTGGGGCGCCGAATGTATCGGCGACAATATTCGACGCTGTTTCCCGGGCGTGAAATTCCGGAGACACTTTAATTCCATAACGTACGTCCCGCTGCCCTCCGCCTATCCATGCGCTTACCCGGAGCCGTGCCGCGCAGCCGCGTTCAGCCGCGCGGCCTGGAGCGTCAGATGGTCGCGCTCGGCCAGATTCGGCGCCAGCAGCGCGGCTTCCGAATAGAGCCGTGCGGCTTGTTCGACGTCGCCGCTCTTCTCGTGCAGGTACGCCCGCGCCGCGGTGTGCCGGGGGAGCGACGGATCCAGGTCCGACAGGGCGGCCAGGCCGGCACGCGGCCCGTCCGCCTCCCCGACGGCGACGGCCCGGTTCAGCCTCGCGACCGGGCTGCCCGTGAGCCGGACCAGTTCGTCGTACCACTGGACAATCTGCGGCCAGTCGGTCTCCTCCGCCGTCTGCGCATCCGCGTGCAGGGCGGCGACGGCAGCCTGGGCTTGGTATTCACCCAGCCGGTCGCGCCCCAGCGCCCGCTGCAGGATGGACACCCCTTCAATAATCAGCCGGGTATCCCAGCGGCCGCGGTCCTGCTGTGCCAGCGGAACGAGCCGGCCGCCGTCGTCGGTCCGTGCCGACCGGCGGGCGTGGTGCAGCAGCATCAGCGCCAGCAGTCCCTGCACCTCCGGATGGTCGACGGCGGCGGCCAGTTGCCGGGTGAGGCGGATCGCTTCGGCGGCGAGGTCGACGTCGCCCGAGTAGCCCTCGTTGAAGACCAGGTACAGTACCCGCAACACGGTGGTGACATCTCCGGGAGTATCGAAGCGGACGCCGGCCACGGTCCGTTTGGCCCGGCTGATCCGCTGCGCCATGGTCGCCTCGCCCACCAGGTACGCGGCGGCGATCTGCCGGGTGGTCAGCCCGCCCACGGCACGCAGGGTCAACGCCACCGCCGATGACGCGGACAGTGACGGGTGGGCGCAGAGGAAATACAGCTGCAGCGTGTCGTCAGTGGAGCCAACGACACCGGGCGCGGGTTCGCCGTCGACCTTTAGTTCACGACGACGGCGGGACGATTCCGCGCGGGCGGCATCCAGGAACTTGCGCCACGCGACGGTGACCAGCCAGCCCTTCGGGTCCCGGGGCGGATTCTCCGGCCAGGTGTCCAGGGCTTCGAGCAGGGCGTCCTGCACCGCGTCCTCGGCTGCCGCGAAGTTGGCTCCGCGGCGGACGAGGGCGGCGATGACCTGCGGGGTGAGAACCCGCAGCCGGCTTTCCTCCACCGGTGGTTATTCCGTGATCGTGACGGGCTGGGCCAGGAACGGACGGACCTCGATCCACTCGTGCAGCGGCTTGCCGCCGGCGGCCGGTGCCGCGGACAGTTCTCCGGCCAGTTCGAGTGCGCGGTCATAGCCGTCCACGTCGATGGCGAACCAGCCGGCGATCAGGTCCTTCGTTTCCGCGAACGGTCCGTCCGTCACCGGGGGCCGGCCCTCGCCGTCGTACCGTACGAAGGTTCCTTCGGGGGAGAGGGCCTGGCCCTCCACGTATTCGCCGTTGGCCTGCAGCCGTTCGGCATAGTCCGCCATGAACTGCATGTGGGCTGCGACTTCATCCGGTGTCCACTGGTCCATCGGTACGTTGTTGAGCGCTTCGGGTGCGCCGCGGTAGTGCTTGAGCAACAGATACTTGGCCATGACGGTCTCCCTTGTTCTCCTGCAACTGTTCCCCCAACGACACCGCCATTGTGGCTGTGCTTAATGCTGGGACGGAATGGGGAAGGGAATCTCGACATGGAATTGCTGGCCGTTTCCGCGGGTTTCGGCGGAGCCTATGCAGCTGTGCCGGGCGGGCGTAGCGTCGATAAGCGTGAGTGAAGTTTCGCTGCCGCTGCGTCTGGCCCGGGCCGTGGGCACCAGCCCGGTCTCGGAACGCGTTGCCGCCGCGCAGGAGTTCCTTTACAAGCCGGTGCTCGAGTGGGCGCGGAAAAGCCCGTTTCATACCGGCGTCCTGGGCCACTCGATCCATCCGCCGCTCACTGATCTGACACTTGGCTGCTGGGGCAGCGCGTCCATCCTGGATCTCGCCGGCGGATCACAGTCACGGCACGGTGCGACCGTCCTGGTGGGCGCGGGGCTGGCCGCGGCGGTGCCCACCGCTATCGCCGGTGCCAGCGACTGGGCAGGAATGACCGGCGACGCGCGCCGAATCGGTGCTGTTCACGCGCTGGGTACTGATGTGGCGGTGTTTGCCAACCTCGGATCCCTGATCGCCCGGGCACGCGGCCGGCACGGACTGGGCGTGGCCCTGGCCCTTGCGGGCAACGCGGTTCTGGTGGGTTCCGGATTTCTGGGCGGGCATCTTGCGCTCAACCGCGGGACGGCCCGCCGGGTACCTGCCGATGCGTGACGGGTTTCGCTGACCCGGCCTCAAGCGAGAGAAGCCAGGAACGCCGTCGTATCTGCTGCGACCTGTTCCGGGCATTCCCACAAAACCAGGTGGGCGGCATCGGGATAGATCTTCAGTTCCGCGCCCTCAATCCGGGCGGCCAGGACATCCTGGTCCGCGCGGGGCAGCAGCTCGTCCTGTCCGCCCCACAGGATCAGCGTGGGAACGTCGAGGGTGCCCGACTCGGTGGGCGGCACGGCCGTGTACAAGCCGCGCAGGCTCAGCTTCCACGCGTGGGCGGGCATCTTGACGCCGTCGCGCACCCGGTCCTCGATGAACCACGGGGGAACCTTTTGGATGAGGGGAAAGGAGGCGAGGAAACCGCGCACCCAGTCCTCGGCAACGGGGTCCGTCAGGCCGTCGACGTTGTCAGCGAACCCGGGCCGGCCCTGCAGGGTTAAGGGAGCGCCCACCAGCACGAGTGACGCCACCCGGTCGGGGTGCTCGATGGCCAGCTGCTGGGCGACATAGCCGCCGCTCGAAGAGCCAAGGACCGTCGCCGTAGAAACCTCAAGTGCATCGAGAACTGCTGCGGCATCCTGGGCCTGTTCTGCCAGCGAGTATCCGTCCTGCGGTTTGTCGGCATCGCCCTGGCCGCGGAGGTCCGGGGCATAGATCCGGAAGCCGGCCAGCCCGGGCAGCAGCCTGTCGAAGCTCCGGCGCGATTCGGCCCATGCGTGCAGCAGCAAGACCGGTCGTGCGTCGGGCTCGCCCTGGACGAGGCACGGCACCGTGATGCCGGTGTGCAGCGGGAGATTCCGGATCGCGGATTCCATAGCTCAGGGTACGCCGCGATCTAGTGGATGAGGCCGGCGTCCAGAGCAGCTTCTTCGACCATGACGGCGTACTTCTGGGTGGCTACGGAAAACTCACGGTCAGTACTGCGCTCTCCCAGCATGTCCATTTCGGTCCTAATCTCGAACACCATGATGTCGTTCCACTCCTCAGTGGGCATTACGGGCTGGAGCTGTTTCTCTGCGAAACGGCGGACGTCGGCCAGGGCGCTCATCGTCTCCAAGGATGTGCCGTACTCCTTCTTGGCGGTTGCGATGGCTTCTTCCAAACTCGCCGGCTCGACCTGGCTGGGCGAGGGTTCCGACGCCGGAGACACTGTGGGGGCCTCCATGCCTTGCGCTGTGGTCTCGTCGTTAGCTGAGCAGCCGGTGAGGATGATGGTGAGCAGCGCCATGGCTGCCAGAGAGTTTTTCATTTGTTCCTTCGCCGGCCAGGACCGGATGGTGCGTAGTGTTTGAGCGGAAACAAGACTATCGTCCCGTGGTCAGGGGCCTACGGCCCGTCCCTTGCGGTCACACCCCGCCTCACGATTCCGCCCCACGGCGCGCCACAGCGTACCCTTGCACTGTGAAAACCTTCGAAGACCTCTTTGCCGAGCTGAGCCAGAAAGTTCAGGACCGCCCCGCCGGGTCACGCACCGTGGCCGAATTCGAGTCGGGCGTGCATGGCATCGGTAAGAAGGTTGTTGAGGAGGCCGCCGAAGTGTGGATGGCCGCCGAATACGAATCCGATGCCGAATGCGCCGAAGAAATCTCCCAGCTGCTCTACCACCTCCAGGTCCTGATGCTGGCCAAAGGCCTGACCCTGCAGGACGTCTACAAGCATCTCTAGCCGCGCGCTGAATTTCAGCGTGTGGCCCGCCGGTCGAACCTTTCTCCAATCGAACTTCCAGCGAAAGATGCTCCCATGCTCCGTGTAGCCGTACCCAACAAGGGTGCCTTGTCCGAATCCGCCTCCGCCATGCTCAACGAGGCGGGCTACCGCCAGCGCCGCGACACCCGCGAACTGGTCATGGTGGACCCCGATAACGACGTCGAATTCTTCTTCCTCCGCCCCCGCGACATCGCCGTCTACGTCGGCGCCGGCACGCTCGACGTCGGCATCACCGGCCGCGACCTGTTCCTGGACGCGCAGGTGGACGCCGAAGAACTGATGAACCTCGGCTTCGGCGCCTCCACCTTCCGCTTCGCCGGCCCGGTGGGGGACTTCTCCTCCATTGACCAGCTCGAAGGCAAGCGCCTCGCCACCAGCTACGACGGCCTGCTGCGCTCCTACCTGTCCGAACGCGGCATCAACGCATCCGTGGTCCGGCTCGACGGCGCCGTGGAATCCTCCGTGCGCCTCGGCGTCGCGGACGCAATTGCCGACGTCGTCGAAACCGGCACCACCCTGCGCGCCGCCGGCATGGAAATCTTCGGCGAACCGATCCTGAAGTCCGAGGCCGTGCTGATCGGCCGCAAGGGTGCCAGCCCCGCCGGCGTCGACGTGCTGATCCGCCGTCTGCGCGGTGTCCTGGTGGCACGGCAGTACGTGATGATGGACTACGACGTCCGCAAGGACCTCGTGGACGAGGCCGCGGCGCTGACCCCGGGCCTGGAATCGCCCACCGTCTCCCCGCTGCAGAACAGCGACTGGGTGGCAGTGCGCTCCATGATCAAGAAGTCGGACACCAACCGCATCATGGACGAGCTCTACGACATCGGCGCGCGCGCCATCCTGGTCAGCAGCATCCACGCCTGCCGGATCTAGGGAAGGGGACACGCCATGAGTGTTGCCATCCGCGTCATTCCCTGCCTGGACGTCGACGCCGGGCGGGTGGTCAAGGGGATCAACTTCGAAGGCCTGCGCGACGCCGGCGATCCGGTGGAGCTCGCGCACCGGTATGACCGCGCCGGTGCCGACGAACTGACCTTCCTCGACGTCACCGCCTCCTCCGGCAACCGCGACACCACGTTCGACGTGGTCGCCCGCACCGCCGAAGAGGTCTTCATTCCGCTGACAGTCGGCGGCGGAGTGCGCTCCATCGCGGACGTGGACCGGCTGCTGCGCTACGGCGCGGACAAGGCCTCCATCAACACCGCCGCCGTCGCCCGCCCCGACGTGATTGACGAAATCACCCGGCACTTCGGCTCGCAGGTGCTGACGCTCTCCGTGGACGCACGCCGCACGCACGACGGCGCCACGCCGTCGGGCTTCGAGGTCACCACCCACGGAGGGCGCACCGGCACCGGGATCGATGCCGTCGCCTGGGCGAAGGAGGCCGCCGACCGCGGTGTGGGGGAGATCCTGCTGAACTCCATCGACGCCGACGGCACCCGCGAGGGCTTCGACATCGAAATGATCCGCGCCGTCCGCGCCGCCGTCGACGTGCCGCTGATCGCCTCCGGCGGGGCCGGCAAGCCGGAACACTTCCCGGCCGCGGTGATCGCCGGGGCCGACGCCGTCCTGGCCGCCTCGGTGTTCCACTTCGGCCCGGACGATGCGATCCATGAGGTGAAGCAGGCCATCCGCGACGCCGGGTTCGACGTCCGCTAGCGGTCGGAAACCGCTCCGGGCGATTCCGAACTGTAGGACGGCAGCGGAAGGCGGGCGTCAGCGCGCCCGTCTTCCGCTGTGAGCGCGGATGACTGTGGCATGCTCACGTCCATGACTCTGCCAACGCGCCTTCGACCCGCCGAAGCAAGCGATCTGCCTTTCATCCTCCGCCAGGAGCGCGAGTACATGGAGGCCATCGAGCCGGATGAGCTCCAGGGATGGCTGGCAGCTCTCGACCAGAACCTTGCACTCTGGATCGATTGCCTTCCCCGCACGCTCTTCTGCCTTGATGCAGATGGGCACCCGCTCGGGTATGCGATGTGGAGCCTCGATGGTGACACCGCAACCCTGGTCTCGATCAGTGTCCTCGGCAGCCGTCGTCGCCAAGGACTCGGGCGGCTGCTCCTGGAGGCGTTCGAGCAGCAGGCCAGGCCAAGCGGCGGCCGCGTTGTGGAACTCGGTGTTCACCGAAGCAACCAGGCCGATCTGCTCTACCGGTCCGCGGGCTATGAGGCCACGGGCCAAGATGGCGAATATGTGCTGTTCAGCAAGACGCTCAACGCGGTCTGACACCTGCGGTAGCGTTCGAGCTCCCTGCCGTGATTTCACCGCCTCCGCGTGACTTGGAGGAGAGCATCCCGAACCTGCGCGGTGGGATTCTCCGTCGCCATGCCTGAACGCCAGGCGACGAATTTATCCGGCCTGATCAGGACGGCGCCTGCAGGACCGTGGCCGCGGTAGCGTGTCCACGCGCATCGGGGGTCTAGGTAATCGCCAGTGGCATGACCGACCGTGAACGCGAGCACATCGATGCCTAGTTCATCAGCGGCGGAGCGGGCGGCATCCACCCATCCGTCACCGGATTCCCCCGCGACCAGCACATACTGTCCGACGCTTCCGAGGTCCTGGATAGCAACTCTGTTTCCACGGTGGTCCTCGAGCCACGCGTGTGGCAGAGGCGAACCAGGCCTGGTCGAGGGTTCATATATGCGGATCTCTTCTGTCGGCTGTGGCTCGGGGCTGCCGTCCGCTACGACAGCCTGCGACTCGTATCGGTATCCGAACTCGATGTTGTGTTCCCGGAACTCCATGGACTGCGAGGCAATGGCGAACCGCAGTTTGGCACGGAACTCCTCGTCCATCGGATCATCGCTCCAGATTTGCTTTAAGGCGGTGAGGTTTTCCTCTTCGGTCTGCATTGGAGAGACTCCGAGCGCCTGGCCGATGGCCATATGGTTCAAGGCGTTCTCTGTGGATCGTCGGACGTTGGTGACGGCGACAGGCTGACGTTCCTGTTCATAGGTGGCTAGTAGCTCGGGCGCGGCTTGTCCGCGCAGCACGGCGGCGATCTTCCAGCAGATGTTGTAGGCGTCCTGAATGGCTGTGTTGAGGCCGAGTCCGCCCGTCGGACCATGCCGATGGGCAGCGTCGCCAAGCAGAAACACCCGATTTTCCTGGAACCGTTCCGCGACCAGCGCCTCGAAGGACCACCGCGTAATCTTGTGGACTTCCGGCTCAAGGTCAGGCAGCCCCAACGCCATCTTCATGTCAGCAACCATCGCCTCATCGTCGAAGATCCGCTTGTCATCCGCGGCGTAGTTCTCGTGGAAGACCCACTCTTCCGACTCTGGGCCCCACTTCTCCGGACCCATGGGAATCAGCAACGTGAGCAGGCCGGTGTGGGCGGGCCACATCCAATGGATTAGCACGCTGGGGTCACTGACATGCTCGCTGAGATCTGCTGAGAAGTGTACGGAGACGCTGTAGAGGATGTTCCGTTCCCCCTGCATCTCAATGCCGAGAGCATTGCCGACGGTCCTGCCGCCGTCGCAGCCCAGCAGGTACGCGCTGCGAACGGTGTACGTTTCACCGGTCTCCTTATTGAGCACCGTGGAGGTGACGCCGTCGTCGTCCTGCTCAAAAGAGATCAGTTCGTGGTTGAAGCACACACCTTCGGGTGACTTTTCCCGGGCGTGTTTCAGCAGAATGGGTTCCAGCCTGATCTGCGGCAAGTTGGTCTGTCGGCACGGGCTTGCAGCGATGTAGTCCGGGTCCTGATAGCCGGCGCCCCACGATTCCTGACGGGCGATCTCCTTGCCGTAGATGGGGTCCTTGCCGACGAGGCCGGCGTACCAGCCGGTGGCCGCCATGTTTTCCGGCGGAGTGCCCTGCGCGTAGATGTCGTCACTGACACCGAGCTTCCGGTAAACCTCCATGGAACGCTGCTGGATCACGTGGGCCTTTGGCAGCACGGAGGTGGATGCTGTGCTGCTGATCGTGAGGGAATCGATGCCGAGATCCGCGAACAGCATCGAGGCCGTCAGCCCCGCGCCACCCGCTCCGATAATTAGTACGGGAATTTCAAGGTGGTTCATGGTTGCCTTCCAGGTTGGGCCGGACGTTTCCGCTGGCCGTATCTCTCGTCATTGAGGATGGAAAATTCCATCTCAGGCTTCGGTCAGGGTGAGGTTGTTGGTGTTGGCCGACCGGCCCGCTGCAAAGAAGCTGACCACTGCCATCACGGCCGCCAGCAGTCCCAGAATGCCTATGCCGGCTGCAAGACCGCCCGCGGCTGCGCCGAGGGCAGCAATGACGAATGGGCAGATGAACTGGCCAATCCACAACGAACTGGTCCAGATTCCTGTGCCCGTCCCGCGCACCTCCTGCGGCAGAACGCCTAGAGCCCAGGTGATCAGCGACGGCAGCAGCAAACCAGTGCCCGCGCTGGCCAATACGGCGCCGATCATTGCCGCCGGAATTGAGGAGGCAGCCCAGATCACGACGAACCCGATGGCCGTCAAACCGAAAGCGATAGGAAGTAGCCGGTACGGACCGAAACCACCGACCAGGCGGAAGGAGAAGGCTCCCATCGCTGTGGCCAGCGAGGCTAGGGCCGACATCATACCGATCCTGGCGACATCAGCCAGCCCGAGCTCAGTCAGGATGTAGGAGAGGTGGACGACCAGCGTGTAGAAGGCGATGCCGCCAAACAATGTGACCAGGGCCGGCTTACTGAGTTGTCGCCAGGGGACCGCTTGGCGGAGATTGCGCGTCGGGCTCTTGACCGGTTCCCGGAGGACCGGGAGCATGATGGCCGCGAGCACCACGGCGACGCTGTACATCCAGAAGGTGTTGCGCCAGCCGCCGGCACCCAGGAGGCCGCCGATCGTCAGGAATGCCACCGCACTGACGGTGGTGAAGACCGTCTGAAGGGACAGGTACTTGTTGCGGCGTGTCTCGTGGAAGTAGTCGCCGATGAGCGTAGTGCAGCAGGTCATGATGAAGGCCTCGCAGACCCCTACGAGGGCCCGCGTGACGACAATCCCGACCAATGTATCCATGAAGAAGGGTGCAGTGCCAAAGATAGCGTAGGCGAACATCGCCCAAAGCAGCAGGTTTTTGCGCCCCACCTTATCTGCGACAGCGCCTGCGACCGGCGAAACCAATGCGACGAACAGGGCCGGAACGGTCAGGACCATCGGAACGAGGATAGCGACACCAGGTGTGTCCGCGAAGTGCGCGGCGATGGTCGGCAAGACGGGGGACAGGAGAACCGCGCCCAGGACTGGCATGCAGCTGCCCAGCAGCAGAAGCACTCCCTGCATAGTGGTGCCGAGGCTCCGGGTAAGGCCGGAATTGGCGGAGCCGGGGTTGGCGGCCGAAGCAGAATGTGCTCCCGAGGAAGAAGAGCTGGTCATGAATATCCCCCTTGGACTGCGACGCGCGTCGTTACGCGTCCGTGGTTCAGCCAGCATCGACTATTTTTTTAGATAACGCAAGGAATTATCGATAATCAAAGGATTGTCATCAATTAGTCGTGCGGTTGGCCGCCGTTTTCGGCCAACACTGACTGCAGAAGCAAGTCTGTCGTGCGTTGGAAGTGGCGCTCTAACGCCGCAACTGCCTCGTCGGCACGCCTATCGCAGGCCAGCTCCATCAACTCCCTGTGCTCGGCGGGTATGTCCCGCTTCGCTTCCGCCCCACCCGCTCCGGAGAGTTGGCGGTAGAGTTCCGAGCTGTCCCGAAGTCCTCGAACCATGGCGATCATTCGCGGACTGCCGCAAGCCGTGCCCAATGCGTCATGGAAGGCTGCGTGGGCCGCACTCCATTCGGCGGTTGTGCCAGGCTCACCCTCGCGGTGCAGTTCGGCCCGCTCCAACACGTGGTGCGTGGAGACAACCTTGGCCTCCCATTCCATGTCGCCGTGTTCGATGGACCGGCGCAGGGCGAGACCCTCCAGCATGATGCGTAGTTCGGTGAGGTTAATCAGGTCTTCCCGGGATATTTCGGCCACGCGGAACCCTTGGTTGGGCAGCAGTACCACCAGATGCTGTTCAGCCAAGCGGACAAGAGCTTCCCTAATGACCGACATGCTGGTTCCATACCGCTTGGATAGCACCGCAAGGCGCAGCGGACTGCCGGGCGCGAAAACATTGCTGAGGATCTCGGTGCGGAGCTGTTCGTGAACATGCGCAGTCAGCGATGCGGAGCGAAGTTGCGTAGCCATGGAAAAACAGTACTGCCTTCCGGTGAATCTTCGCATTATCGATAATTGATTGCCTTATCGAGCATGGTCTGCAAAGCTGACATCCTCGAAGGCGCCCTCCCCATCGGCTAAGACCTGCTTCCCAGCTAAAGGACACCTCTTATGCGCATCGCAAATCTTCATGGCAGAGCCGTCCTGGTCCGCGACGGACAGGCTCTCGATATCGAGAAGGCCTCAGCCGGTAAGTTCGGCCCTGCACCCCTCGGCCTCTATGAGGACTGGGACACTTTCCGTGCCTGGGCCGAGGGAGCCGACTACTCGGACGCTCGGCCGTACGACGAGAATGAACTGGACGCCCCCGTCCCCAACCCGCGGCAGATTTTCGCGATCGGTTTGAACTACAAGGATCACGCCGACGAAGCGGGCCTGCCCTATCCGGAGCACCTGTTTGTGTTCACCAAGTTCCAGTCATCGATCGCCGGTCCCCGCGCCGTCGTCGAGCTACCCTCAGAGGCCGTGGATTATGAGGTGGAACTGGTCGCTGTGATCGGGAAGGAAATGCATAAGGTCGACGCGGCCGACGCATGGGACGGAGTTGCCGGGCTAAGTGTGGGTCAGGACTTGAGCGAGCGTGAAATCCAGCTACGCCCGCCGGTCCCGCAGTTCAGCCTGGGCAAGTCCTTCCCGAATTTCTCTCCCTTCGGCCCAGCCGTCGTTACGCTCGATGAACTGCCGGGTTATGAGGGGCTGCGTCTCTCAACGGTGATCGAGGGTCACGGCAGCCGAGCCGGTGAATGGAAGGTCCAGGACGGCAACACCCGCAACATGATCTTCTCTGTGCCGCAGATCATCGCCGAGTTGTCCCGAATTGTTACTCTCTTCCCGGGCGACGTTATCTTCACCGGGACGCCTGCCGGGGTTGGCAAGGCCCATGGCATTGCGCTGCAGCCAGGCAACGTCCTCACCAGTACCGTGGAGGGCATCGGCACCCTCCGCAACGAGTTCGTCTAACCGCTCCGGAGTCCATGTGGCGCAAAACGGGTCAACTTCGTGCCGGACCGTGGTTAACAGATCCTAAGCGCGGGTCTGGATGAGATTGGCGAAGGGAAGCCTGCCGTACTGCCGGATGAATTCCGCCTGGTACTTTGCAAGGGCCGGGTTGAGCGCGTCGGGCGGCAGTTCCTTCCACGCCACCAGAAGATCATCTGCATCGAGCAGCTGCCAGATCAGCCGGCCGTCCCAGTGCCCTGGCGGCTTTCCCCTGCCGAAGTCCACGAATTCGGAGATCTGCCGGCGCAGGCCGCGGTTGCCCTGGCTGCCGGCGCCGGCCTTGCCGAGAAACAGCACGTCGGCATCCGCCACCCACTCGGCGGCGAGCTCTTCCCGGGACAGCGTTGGCTTCTTCTTTTTGAACACCCCGGCCGTGCTTTCCTTGAGGAACCGCGGTTCGAACCCCTCGGGCCGCAGCACGGCGAAAATGCCCTGACGCTGCGGGATCCGGTTGATGTCCAGACCGTCGATGGGCCGGAAACCGGTGAAGCCGTCATCCTTGAGTGATTTCCTGTTCAACGGGTTCGGGTTCCTTGCATCGAAGTGGGGCGGGTGCCCACCAATGATATCCGGACGCCCCGGCCGTCGCACTCGGTAACTTCCGGGTCGGCAGGCCACAATGGGTCCTGTTACTCCACGAAGGGACTCAGAGCGTGCGCTCCACCGCCGGACCCGGCCTGCTGTTTGTGCTGGTCTGCGCCATGGGCGCCGGCCCGATGATGAACTACGGGCTCTCCGCCACAAGCACGCTGATCATGGCGGACCTGGGGATCAGTGAAGCGCAGTTCGGCGTGCTGGCGGCCACCTGCTTCGCCGGAGCTGCGGTGTCCTCGATGTGGCTGGGCCGGCTGAGCGACCGGATCGCCGCCCGCTCCCAGCTCCTGATCATCTTCGGCGGCACCGCCCTGGCCCTGGGCTTCGCCGCCGTCTCCGGCAACTACTTCTGGCTGCTCGCCGCCGTCTTGCTTTCCGGACCGGCGCAGGCCATCTCCAACCCCACGACCAACCGGATCATCATCCGCGCGGTCGAACCCGGCAAACGGCCCGGGTGGATGGGCATCAAGCAGTCCGGGGTGCAGGCCAGCCAGCTGTTCTCCAGTCTCTTTTTCCCGGCAGCCGCCCTGGTTGCCGGATGGCGCGGTGCCGCCGTCGGCGCCGTCGTCGTCCTGTTCCTGCTGCTGGCCTACGCGTGGTTCCGGCTGCCGCCCGAACCGCGGCTTGCAGCCCCGCAGGCCTCGGGACGACGGACGGCAGACCGCAAGTTTCCCGGTTCGGTCTGGCTGCTGGCCGCGTTCGCCCTGTTTTCCGGTGCGGGTATGCAGGCCACCAACGTGTACCTGCCCTTCTTTGCGCAGCGGGAAATCGGCTTCTCGCTGCTGATGGGCGGCGTCACCGCCGCGGTGGCCGGCGTCGTCGGCGTGACTTCCCGGGTGCTGTGGGGCAGGCGGATGGCTGACGGCGTCCGCGCCTCCACACTGCTGCTGATCCTGGCTGCCGGCGCGGTCTGCGGTGCAGCCCTGCTCCTGGCCGCCGGACAGACCGGAGCGCCCGCGCTGCTGTGGTCCGGCGTCGTCTTCCACGGCGCCTCCGTGCTGGGGGTGAACGTGGTGGTGATGGCCGGGGTGCTCCGGGAAGTGCCGCCGGAACGGGTGGGCTCGGCGTCCGGAGCGGTCTCCCTGGGCATGTACTCCGGGTTCGCGCTGGGACCGCTGGCGATGGGACTGCTGCTCCAGTACTCCGGCGGTTTCCTCGCGGGGTGGCTGTCCATCGGCGCGGCCTACCTGATCTGCGGCGGCATCGGCCTGGCGTACCGGCGGCGGGGCTCGAAGCGGGCCGGATCCGCCGTCGTCGGAACCCCGGGGAAATAAACGACGCCGGATCGGACTTGTGCTTTAAGTGCCGTAAGGCACGGTTCCCCCACAGCTTGGAGAAATATGACTACCGCACGCGCTTACGCAGCCACCTCCGCCACCGATCCGCTGGTTCCCACCACGATCGAACGCCGCGAGGTCGGCCCGCATGACGTCCTCATCGACATTGCCTATGCCGGTGTCTGCCACTCGGACATCCACACCGTCCGCGGCGAATGGGGACCCATCGCGTACCCGCAGGTTGTCGGCCACGAAATCGTGGGCACCGTGGCCGAGGTCGGCACCGAGGTCACCGCACACAAGGTCGGCGACCGCGTAGGCGTGGGCTGCATGGTCAACTCCTGCGGCGAATGCGAAAACTGCCAGGCCGGCATGGAGAACTACTGCCTCAACGGCAACGTCGGCACCTACGCCAGCAAGGACCGCGACGGCACCATCACCCAGGGCGGCTACGCCACCTCCGTCGTCGTCAATGACGGCTTCGTGCTCCGCGTTCCGGAAAGCATCCCGTATGAAGCAGCCGCTCCGCTGCTCTGCGCCGGCATCACCACCTACTCTCCCCTCGCACACTGGAACGCGGGACCGGGCAAGCGGGTCGCCGTCGTCGGAATGGGTGGGCTCGGCCATATGGCCGTGAAGATCGCCGTCGCCATGGGCGCCGAGGTCACCGTGCTGTCCCAGACGCTGAGTAAGCAGGAAGACGGCCTGCGTTTTGGTGCCGAGCACTACTACGCCACCAGCGACGAGAGCACGTTCGAGAAGCTCGCGAACACGTTCGACCTGATCATCAACACGGTCAGCGCGCCGATCGACCTGCAGCAGTTCCTGTCCCTGCTGCGCCTGGACGGCACCATGGTCAGCGTGGGTGCCCCGCCCGAGGCGCTGCCGATCTCCGTCTTCACCCTGATGAGCAAGCGGCGCTCCTACGCTGCCTCCAACATCGGCGGCATCCGCGAAACCCAGGAAATGCTGGACTTCTGCGCCGAGCACAACATTGCCCCCGAGATCGAGCTGATCAAGGCCGAGGACATCAACACCGCCTACGAGCGCGTGCTGAAGTCCGACGTCCGCTACCGGTTCGTCATTGACGCGGCGACTATCTAATTCTTAATCGTTCGCAGGAAGGGCGCTCCACCGTTTGGTGGGGCGCCTTTGCCGTATGTGCAGGTAATCGTGCTCGCTCCGCGAACGTCCCGTAAATCACCTCCGTACCTATGGCGTAAAGCCGGGCATTCCCGGGGGTAACGCCCTCAACCGCCCCGGTGCCGCTGTCCGGGACTGGTCCCCGGCGGACTTATTATTCTTATATGCCAATTCTGCGTCTCGAGGACGCCATCTACGACCACCTGCCCGTCCCACATCATGGAGCCGGACTGTGAGCGGGGGACTCGTCGCCCTGCTGGATGACGTTGCCGCGCTTGCACGCATAGCCGCCGCCTCGGTGGATGACATTGCTGCCGGTGCCGCGAAGGCGGGAGCCAAGGCTGCCGGCGTCGTCATTGACGATGCCGCCGTGACCCCCCAGTACGTATCCGGTGCCGACCCGTCCCGTGAACTCCCGATGATCAAGAAGATCTTCTGGGGCTCACTGCGGAACAAGCTGCTGATCATCCTGCCGGCACTGCTGCTGATCAGCGCCTTCATCCCCGGTGTGATCCCCTTCATCCTCATGCTCGGCGGCACCTACCTCTGCTATGAGGGTGCGGAGAAAGTCTGGCACAAGTTCTTCGGCCACCATGAGGACAAAGAGGCGCCGGCGGTGGAGCGGGGTCCCGACGCCGAGTCCAAGGTAGTCAAGGGAGCCATCACCACCGACTTCATCCTGTCCTGCGAGATCATGGTGATCTCCATGAACGAGGTGGGCGACGCGTCCATCTGGGCCCGCGCGGCCATCCTCGTGGTCGTGGCCATTGCGATCACCATCCTCGTGTACGGGGCCGTGGGGCTGATCGTCAAGATGGATGACATTGGCCTGCATCTGGCGAAAAAGGAGTCAGCAGGCTCCCAGCGCCTCGGCGGACTGCTGGTGAAAGGCATGCCCGCCGTGCTGGCTGCCATCACCTTGGTGGGAACCGTCGCCATGCTGTGGGTGGGCGGCCACATCATGCTGGTAGGGGCATCCGACCTCGGCTGGCACGCGCCGTACGACCTGGTCCACACGTTGGAGCACCCCGTGGCCGGTCTTGCAGTGGTGGGCGGCATCCTGGGCTGGCTCGTGAATACGCTCTGTTCGGCCATCGTCGGACTGGCCTGGGGCCTGGTCATCATGGCGGTTCTGCACCCGCTGATGAAGGTTCTGCCGTTCGGTAAGAAGGACGCACATGCCGGTGAGGCCAAGCCATCAGCCGCCGGGCACGCAGCGGCGGAGAAACAGGATACCGATCCCGCCGGCTAATCACCGGCACTGCGGTGCCGTGAGGTTACCGTCGCAGATGCATTCGCCGCCGACCTAAGTTCACCGTTTGACAACAAAGGCGCCCCACCGTTTGGTGGGGCGCCTTATTGCTGCCCCGGTAGCAAAGCGTTTTTCCTGAATGGCTCGCGCAGCACTTGGCTCAGTGCCCCGCTGTTTACTGTTTGGGTTTCTATGGTTTTTCCTCTTTTCGAGTGCGGGGCGGCATTTTTACATAAGTAATTTTTTACCCTTGTTTGATGCAGAAGGTATTGGTATGGTCACCACCGTCCAGTCGCTGGTGATTCTGAGTCCGGCGGAGAAGCATTAATTGCCAGGGGGAAATTTTCATGTCACGTGTGTTGTCTACCGAGCAGGCTAAGACTGCTATCAGCCAAGTTCAGTCCATCATCAACGGCGGTTTCACGGAACAGATTGCAGCGCTGGATGCGCAGGGCAAGATCCTTTCCGATCCGAACACCTGGGATGGCCCCCTGGCCACGCAGTTCCGCGGTTCCGTGTGGCCGGAAACCAAGGCTGCGCTGGATAAGGCCCGGGAGGAACTCGAGCAGCTGCGTACCCAGCTGCAGCAGATCTCGGAGAACATCTTCTCCGCAGGCGGCGGCGCTTAAGCGCCTCTAGTTCTTTTCGAGTAATGACCGGGTAGCCGCACCGCTTCGGCGGGCGGCTGCCCGGCCCTCGAACCCTTATCTTGACCGGCCGCGTATTTTCCGCGCCCGAGCTTCAGGGCTTCGATTTTTAGAAGTGTTCTGCCGTTTTGCTTCCGGTGTTATGTCCCGGAAGTAAACGGCAGCGTCTTGGTTGATCTTTTCCGGGTTTGTCCAGTGGGGGGCATTGAGCATGTCTGATTCTGAAACTTTCGTTGAGGTGCCGTTGCTGCCGGAGGATTCCCGGGGGCGGTTTGTCTATTCGGTGGCCGAGGGGCTGAAATCCGCTTTCGAAGATGCTGCCTCCCGGCTTGACGGCCAGGCCGGATCCCGGGCCTCTTACGTCTCCACAGGCAAGCAGGAGTTCAACGGGCAATTCGCCAACAAGTTCCAGGACAACGCCGGAGTTGCGGCCGCGGACGCGAGGAATCTGGCCGAGGCACTGCGGACAGTGGCCAAGTACGCGGGGCAGATGATCGACGCCGGCCATGACGAAGACGACCGCCGCCGGGAAAACAATGAATGGGTCTACCGGCACAACAACCGCAGCATGTTGGAGGAGATCGGGGACTGGATCTGGGGGGAGGGAAAGCGCCCGAACGAAGATCGCGGTCCGGCGCCGACGTTTGAACCGGCGACGGCGGTCCCCGGGGACAGGGACACACCGCCGCCCGGCAGCGGCGGACACGGCGGCGGGACGTCCTCGGCGCGGCCGGAAAACCTTCGTTCCTTCGCGGTAGGATCCCGCGGTCTGGACGGCGAGCTGACCGCGGTTCCGGGCACCCTGGAAGGCCACCTGTCCTCGTTTGCGTCTCTGTGCACCTGGGGGACCATCGAGGCATCCGGGGTGATGCGGGCCTACAACGAATACCTGACGGCCAATGAGAACGATGCGCGCTGGGCGGTGACCGTCGCAGATGCGTTCGCGGCCGCCGGCGGGGAAGCGAACGTCTCGACGGTTTCGGACGCGGCCCTGGCCGCAGCACTGGCCGCCGCAGGCGTGGATGCGACCCGTGATGCACTGAAGATTGACCCGCCCACAGCCTACGGAGCAGTGCCGACCACCGGGTACGCCAACGACCCGGTGAACACGGCCACGGGCAACTTCATCGAACCGGAAACGGACTTGGGCTTCCCAGGCACAGCCTCGAACCTGGTCCTTACACGGATGTACAACTCGCTGGCCTCAGGCCTGGCGACCCCGGGCGTGTTCGGCCCCGGCTGGGCATCCGTCCTGGACCAGCACCTGGTGCTCTCGGATGAGGGCTGCCGTTGGGTGCTGGCCGACGGCCGTGCCGTGGACTTCCCCCGCGAGGGCGAGGCCTGGGAACGTGCGGTGGGGGAGAACTACTGGCTGACCCGCGAACCTGCCGGCGCCGCTGCATTCGCGGAACTGGCTTCCGTACCCGAGGGCAGCACCGATCTGCTGGTAGCCCGGGACAACGAGGGTAGCTGGTGGGCCTACACCCTGGCCGGCGTCTGGCTCGGTGCCGGTTCGGGTCCCGGCCGGACGGTCTCCGTGCACCGGGAGGACGCGGGGGATAACGACGCCGGTCGCCCAGGTCAGGTGACCCGCCTGTCCCATGTGCGCGGCCGGTTCCTGGACATCGACTACGTGAACGGCCTGGCCGCCGTGGTCCGGGCTTCGGACGGACGCCGGGTGGAATACGGGTATGACGACGCCGGGCGGCTCGTTTCGGTCACCACCGAAACCGGAACCCGGACCTACCGCTGGAACGAAGCCGGTCTGATCGATGCCGTCTACTCCGCCGCCGGGGTGCTGGAAGCCGAAAACACCTACGACGAGCAGGGCCGGGTGATCCTGCAGGTCACCCAGCACGGCCGCCGGACCCGGTTCGCCTACCTCCCCGGCCGCGTCACCGCCGTCTCGGATGAGGACGGCACCCGCTCCAACTCGTGGATTGCCGATGCCAAGGGCCGGCTGGTCGGGGTGCTGGATTCCCACGACCAACGCCAGTCCATGGCCTACGACAAGCACGGCAACCTGGTCTCGCTCACCGAACGCGACGGGTCCGTCACGGTCCACGCCTACGACGAACGGGGCCGCCGCACCCGCACGGTTACCCCGGAGGGGGCGGACCTGACCTACGGGTGGGACGGGCAGGACCGGATCACCACTCTGGTCACCGAATCCGGGTCAGTCGTCACGTATGAATACGCTGATGAGCTCACCCGGGACCCGTCGGTCATTCTCGATCCGCTGGGCGGGCGCACCGAACTGTCCTGGCGGAACGGGCTCCTGACCCGCGTCACCGACCCGGCCGGAGTAACCGTCGAGTTCGATTACGACGGGTCCGGCGATCTGGTCGCCACCCGCAACGCGGTCGGGGACACGGCCCGGATCCTCCGCGACGCTGCCGGCCGCCCCACAGCGGCGGTCAGCCCTTCCGGGGCGCAGACCCGCTTCTCCTACAACACTGCCGGCCTGCTGGTCCGGCGGGAGGAAGCCGACGGGGCCACCTGGTCCTTCGAATACGATGCCGCCGGGCGGCTCACCGCAGCGGTGGCCCCCGACGGCGGCCGGACCACGCTGGAGTATGCCGCCAACGGTGAACTGGTCCGCACCATCGACCCGCTGGGCCGGGCCACGGAGCGGATCTTCGACGAACTCGGCAACGTCACCGCGACGGTCCTGCCCGACGGCGCCCGCTGGGGCTTCACCCACGACACCCTCTCCCGCCTGACCGGCATCACCGACCCCGCCGGCCACGACTGGATCCGCGAATACGACAAGATCGGCAACCTCACCGCCGTCGTCGACCCCACCGGTGTCCGGACCGAGGCCGCCACCGACCGCGGGGCGGGCACCGCCACCGTGGCGGACGCGTTCTCCTCCGCAACCTACAGTTTCGACGAATACGGCCGCCCGGTCCGGGTTGAAGGGGCAGACGGGTCCGCGGAACTGACCATCTACGACGCGGCCGGCAACCCTGTCGAGCTCATCGACGGCGAGGGCGGACTGACCCGCCTGGAACGGGATGTGTCCGGGAAGATCACTTCCGTGACCTCCCCTTCCGGTGCGGTGACCCGGTACGAGTACGACCTCTGCGGACGTCCCTGGAAAACCATCGACCCCCTGGGCGCGGTCACGGAACTGCTCTACGACGCGGACCAGCGCGTCACCGCCCGGATCCTGCCCACCGGTGAAACCGAAACCTTCGAGTACGACGCGGCCGGGCGGCTCATCCTGCGGATGACCCCCGGGAACGGCAATGCCCGGTACGGGTACGACAAGGCCGGCCGGCTGAGCTTCTCCCAGGATTCCTGGTACGGCACCCGCCGCTTTAAGTACAACGTGGCCGGGGAACTGGTCGAAACGATCAACGGCGTGGGCGGGCGGACCCGGTTCGAGTACGACGTCCGAGGCCGGCTGATCCGGATCACCGACCCGCTCGGTGGAGTCACCACCCGCACCTACACCGGAACCGACAAGGTCGATTCGGTCAGTGACCCGCTCGGCCGGGTCACCACGGCCACCTATGATCAGGCGGGCCGGCAGCTCTCGCAGACGGATCCCGACGGAAACACCACCACCTGGACCTATGACGCGGCTGGCCGGGAGAAGAGCACCTCCTATAACGGGAAGCTGCTCTCCTCCGTGGACCGTGACCGGCAGAACCGCCGCGTAGTCATAACCGATTTCACCGGGGACGACGGGCTGGCGGTTGAGCATGAACTTGGCTTCAACCGCCGTCATCAGTTGGTATCCCGGACCCGCGGCGGGCAGGGGATGTCCTGGGAGTACGACGCGGATGGAAACCGCACCGGGTTCACCGACGCCACCGGAACCACCACGACTTATCAGCGGGACGCCGCCGGCCGGATCAAGACGGTGGGGAACCCCCGGCTGGGGGAGGCCGTGTTCACCCATGACGCGTCCGGGCGGCTGACTGCCGTCACTGCAGGGGATCTGGTCCAGGAATGGGTGTACCGGAACGGGTACCTGGCCGAGCACACCCGCACCAACCGTGCAGCTGGCGACGGTCCGGATATCACGCTGATCGGCCGGGACGGGGACGGCCGGATCACCGGCCTGACCCGTGGGGGCGCCGTGACCCGGTACGGGTATGACGGTGCCGGGCAGATGGTCGCGGCTGCGACCACGCCTTTGGGTGCGTCGGATGCTGCCGCTACCGTCCGGGCGCAGGTCTCGGAGTGGGAGTACGACGCCGGCGGCCGCCTGGTCCGCGAACACACCCCGGCTGGGCCCCGCACTTATGCCTATGACATGGCCGGGCAGTTGGTCTCCGTCATGGAGACGGACGGGTCCCGGACGGAGTACGTCTACGACGGTCTCGGGCGGCGGTCCCGGCTGATCGGTGCCGACGGATCCTGGACCGAATACACCTGGGGCGACACCGGGTACCTGCAGGGCACGGTCGAGCGGACTCCGGAAGGGACGGAGACTTCCCGGCATAACTTGTGGGTGGATGCCCTGGGCGAACTGGCGTCGGTTGACGGCTGCCCAGTGTGGTGGGACACGGCGAGCCCGATCCCCACGCTGGCTGGCATCGGGGACGAGCAGGTGTTGTCCCTGCCCGGCGGTGTCACTGGCATTGGCGAGGCCTGGACCGCGCCGGGGTGGCGGGCCGCCCGGCCCACTGATGAAACCGATCCGTGGGCAGTACTGGGGGCGTCGGTCATCCCCGAACCCGGTGCGGTATCCGGGGTGTCGGGTGGTTTACCGGCCGGGATCGGTCTGACCGGTAACGGCGGCCTGGATGTTGCGGGTCTGGAGTGGATGGGAGCCCGGGCGTATGACCCGGCAGCCCGTGGTTTCCTCTCCACCGACCCGCTGGCACCGGTCCTGGGTGCAGGCTGGGACGGCAACCCCTACGCGTATGCAGGCAATAACCCGCTGAACGCCAGTGACCCCACCGGCCTGCGTCCGTTGACGGATGAGGACCTGAAGGCGTACGACGCGGCCAACCGTGGCGCGTTGGCTGCTACCGGTGATTGGTTTGCGGATAACTGGGAATACGTTGTCGGCGGTGCGGCGATTCTGGGCGGGGTCGCATTGATGTTCGTGCCCGGCGGCCAGGGCTTCGGTGCAGCATTGATCATGTTCGGTGCCGACGTGGTGATCCAGAAGGCCACCACGGGTGAGGTGAACTGGTTTTCGGCCGGCCTGAACCTGGTGGGTTTCGGTGCCGGCGGGGTTGCATCCAGAGTCTTCCGCAACTCCGTGGTGCGTGAGGCCGTGTCAAACGGCGTGGATAGCGCTGTTGACGAGCTCGGAGAGAAAGTTCTTGGACAGGAGAGGCTGGAAGATCTCTCACCTGAACCGGAAGGGATCGTCTATCTGCGCACTGACCCGTCAGGTCAGGTGAAGCCTTACATCGGGCAGTCCAAGAGTCCGGAGAGGTTTGAGGCGCGAAAAGCAGAACACAACAGAAGCATTCCCGGGATCACATTTGAATTCGACGAATTGGACCGAGCAGAGCCGGGCATCGAGTTGGATAGACTGGAGGAGTTTTATATCCGCGAATGGGGCGGGCCCACAAATAAGGCGAACCCGGATGGCGGGCTTTCCAATAAGCGGCACCAAATGAGTGATAAGAGATATCAGGAAGCTGGAGGCGATCCAAAGTGAATAAAAAGTGGCCTTCTTTGAAGGACGGTGACGTCTTCAAGATCCCTCTGGGGGACGGCCGGGCCGCTGTTGGCCAGGTTGTTTCCAAGTACTTGTCTGCCACGTATTACGTACTGATTTTCGATTTCATCGCAGCGGAGGAAGAGGTGCCGTCCTTGGTCTCGGAGGCGCTCGAGTCTGAGCCTCTCTTTGCCGGGCTCACCTTTGATGCATTGTTTCGCCCTGGGCGCTGGCAGATGCTCGAAAACAGGCCGGTGGACGGTCGGAAGTTCCTTCCGGCATACATCATCGGGGGGCACAACCCGGCACGGTGCATGGTCGTGGACTTCTGGGCCAAACGGAGACGCCCTGCCACGGACTTGGAGAGGGAGACACTCCCTCACAGAAAGACACGCACGCCCGCGATTTTCGACAACGCTATCCGGGCCCACGCTGGGCTGGAGCCGTGGATAGAGTACTACGATGAGCTCCGGCCAGGGACTATCGTCACCAGTGCGGAGCTCTTCGACGACTGGGATCCGGGCTCGTGTGGTGCGACCCAGGAAGGGTTGTGACAGGGCTACGGCCCGGCTCGTGCCGGTGCCGTACCCGGTGCGCCTAACGCTTCCGGTCCACTGGTGGGGCGGGCCCGGTTCGCTGGACAGGTTTCTCTTCCTGCCCCTGCCCCCGGTGGCCGCGGGGGAGGACTAATGATGCGAGGTTTCAGGAAGCTGGAGGCGATCCGCGGTGAGTAAGCAAGAGTGGCCTTCTTTGAATGATGGTGACGTCTTCAAGATCCCTCTGGGCGACGGCAGGGCCGCTGTTGGCCAGATTGTTTCTAAGTACTTGACTAGCTATTACATGGTTTTTTTCGATTTCATCGCAGCGGAGGAAGAGGTGCCGTCGTTGGTCACGGAGGCGCTCGAGTCTGAGCCGCTTTTTGCCGGGCTGACCTATGATGGATTGTTTCGCCCTGGGCGATGGCAGGTGCTCGAGAACAGGCCGGTGGACGGTCGGAAGTACCTTCCGGCCTACATCATCGGGGGGCACATCCCGTCACGGTGCAAGGTCGAGGACTTCCGGGGTACCCGGAGACGCCCTGCCACGGACTTGGAGAGGGAGACGCTTCCTCACAGGAAGACACGCTCGTCCGCTATTCTTGACGATGCTATCCGGGCTGACGCTGGGTTGGAGCCGTGGGTCGAGTACTACGATGCCCTCCGGGCAGGGGATGTAGTCACCAGTGCGGAGCTCTTCGACGACTGGGATCCGGGCTCGCGTGGTGCGACCCAGGAAGGGTTGTGACCGCTACGGCCCGGCTCGTGCCGGTGCCGTGCCCGGTGCACCTAACGCTTCCGGTCAGCTGATGGGGCGAGCCCGGTTCGCTGGACAGGTTTCTCTTCCTGCCCCTGCCCCCCCGGTGGCTGCGGGGAAGGAATAAAGATGCGATGTATCAGGAAGTTGGAGGCGATCCACGGTGAATAAGCAAAAGTGGCCCTCCTTGAAAGATGGTGACGTCTTCAAGATCCCTCTGGGCGACGGCAGAGCGGCCGTTGGTCAGATTGTATCTGAGCATTTGTCTGAGTATTACGTGGTTATCTTCGATTTTGTGGCCCCCGAGGAAGAAGTGCCTTCGCGGGTCACGGAGGCACTCGAGTCCGAACCGCTCTTTTCTGGACTTTCCCTGGATGCTCTGTTCCGCCCAGGGCGATGGCAGGTACTGGAGAACAGGCCAGTGGACGGCCGGAATTTCCTTCCGGCGTATCGGATCGTGATTGGCGGTCCCGGCAACGTCATGGCCGAGAATTTCCGGGCCACCCGGAGACGACCTGCCACGGACTTGGAGAAAGAGATACTGCCTTTCCGGGACACATTTTCCGCTGCGATTTTTGAGCGGGCGATGAGAGCCCATGTCGGGTTGGAGCCCTGGAGAGATGTCTTCGACGAACTCCGAGTGGGGAGATACGTCAAGAGTGCGGACCTTTTCGACGACTGAAAACCGGGCTTACATGGGGCGGCCCAGGAAGGGTTGTGACAGGGCTACGGCCCGGCTCGCGCCGGTGCCAAGCCCCGGTCCGCGTAACGCTTCCGGTCCACTGGCGCCGCGGACCCGGTTCGCTGGACAGGTTTCTCTTTCTGCCCCAGCCTCGTGGCGGCTGCGGAAAAGGACTAATGATGCGAGGTATCAGGAAGCTGGAGGCGATCCACGGTGAATAAGCAAAAGTGGCCTTCCTTGAAAGATGGGGACGTCTTCAAGATCCCTCTGGGCGACGGCAGGGCCGCTGTCGGCCAGGTTGTTTCCACGTACTTCTCTGGCACCTATTACGTACTGATTTTCGATTTCATCGCAGCGGAGGAAGAGGTGCCGTCCTTGGTCTCGGAGGTGCTCGAGTCTGAGCCTCTCTTTGCCGGGCTCACCTTTGATGCATTGTTTCGCCCGGGGCGCTGGCAGATGCTCGAAAACAGACCGGTGGACGGCCGGAAGTTCCTTCCGGCATACAAAATCGGGGGGCACACCCCGGCACGGTGCATGGTCGTGGACTTCTGGGGCACCCGGAGACGCCCTGCCACGGACTTGGAGAGGGAGACACTCCCTTTCAGGGACACATTTTCTTCCGCGATTTTTGACAATGCTATCCGGGCTCACGCTGGGTTGGAGCCGTGGGCCGAGTACTACGATGAGCTCCGGGCAGGGGATATCGTCACCAGTGCGGAGCTCTTCGGCGACTGAAACCGGGCGACCCAGGAAGGGCCGTGACAGGGCTACTGCCTGACCCGTCCGGGTGAGTGGGGCCCACCAAATGAGCGACCGAAGATACGAAAATTCAGGAGGAGCCCCATGGTCAAGAATCGAAGAGTTTCAGCGCCGAAAGGCGGCGACATCTTCACGATTCCGTTAGATGATGACCGGGTTGCGCTGGGGCAAGTTATCTCGTCGCTTCATGCCGCGTATTACATAGTCGTATTCGATTCTGCGGTACCAGCGAACGAAGTTCCATTACGAATTCCAGAGGTGCTCCAAACCAAACCCTTCCTCGCTGGGCTAACCTTCGATGCCCTTATTCGTCACGGGCACTGGCGGGTAGTTGACCAGCGACCGGTCGATAGCGAAAAGTTCCTGCCTGCATATAAGACAGGCACGAGGCAGTTGGGGAACTGCATGATCGAGAACTTCAAGGGAGAAGTGTGGTGACCGGCCACTCCATTGGAGGAAGAGATGATCCCGTTCAGACGAGACACCTCGCCAATTCGTTTTGAAATGGCTATGAAAGCCCACATTGGTTTGGAGCCGTGGGACGAGTCATATGAACGCCTTCGGGTTGGAGACGTGATCACCAGTGCGGATCTTTTTGGCGGTTAGGAAGACGAAGCCAGAGCACGACGAGTCTCATATGTAGAAGGAGTGCCGGGAGTCGGTGGGACCGTTCAGCAAATGAACGCACGGAAAACCTTCACACAGGGAACTGCATGAGGTTTGACGCAAAATCATTAGCGCCCTTGGGGCTGGATCCGGTCGGCTTCCTGACCTATATTTTGCTCACCCAGACGGGACGCCGGATGTTGAGCGCACGAAGGACTATATGGAGACGATTCAGGCTGTGCGGCGGTTCGCAAGGCGGGCGGTACCGCCTCGGTCCTACTTTCTGTTCTGAAGAGCTCGACCTGGGACTAATAGTCAAGGAGACCGTTGAACCAATGGTAGGAAATGAATCACTGCCTGCTCTGTACGGCCACATGATCGAGTACGGGATAATCGACCTTCACCCATGGTTTCTTCTGCGAGGAGAGACCAGTTATGGCGAGCTCAGCATATTGAGAAGGTATTCCCGGGCTGGGAGGTCATTCCCTTTGCCCGTCGGACTGATAATGATGACGTGGCGTGCTGGACCGGCAGCAAGGTTGTAGTAACCGATGACTGGGATCTGATTTGGAAGAACGGGGCGCCGCTGCGTTGGGTCGCACGTGAGTACGCCTCCATGGAGGACTGGTTCCTCGCTGCCTCCCAGGACTTCATCGAGCACTACTTGAGCGGAGGCGGCGGAAGCAATGTGGGAGCAACGTGACGTCCTCAGTACTTCGGGATTGGAATAGTCACCGTGAATTATGTTGACGATGCTGTACGGAATATATCGAGGTTCGCTGAACTGTTGAGCCTGGTGGGACTCCCGGAGCTGGGCGAGAATTGTAAAAAGCTCGCAGAAAGACTGGACCGTGATAGGTCCGATCAGACTCTAAGTGATACCCGTAATTGGATTAGGGAAACCTTTAAATACCAAGGCAGTGGAAGCATCCCTGATCGATATGTGGCACAAGAGGACGGTTCAGCCGATCTTGTCCTGACCACGGAGTATCACGGGCTTATACATACCCTCGGCGCCTTCGTCTGCGACGGCCATGAGATCAGCCGCCAGGCCAACCGGAACAGCGGTCCACACGGGTCCTAAGCCGACTACTGGGGTTGACGGACTAAGGCCGGCGGCAGCCTAAAGCCCGATGTCGGCGCTTTCCAGCAGGGCGACGGCGTCCGGCTGGCCCTCGTACATCACCAGGGCATGCCCAGTCCGGCCGTGGGCGTGCAGCAGCAGCTCACAGGGCTCGCCGACAATCGCCACCGACACCGGAGCGCGTTTGGCCACGTGCCGGGGACCGTCCGGGCGGACCAGCACAATGCCCAGGTCCACGCCGCGGTACAGGATGGCAGCACGCTTGATCAGTTCGGCCCACAAGGCATCCGAATAGTCCGAATCCAGGGCGCGCGGCGCCCAGCGGTCCGAGGCGCGGCGGATGTCTTCGGTGTGCACAAAGTACTCGCTGAGGTTGGCGCTGTTGTCCACCGATTTGAGGTGCATGGGGGAGAGGCGGGGCGGGCCGGCCCGGAAGGCGCGGACCAGCTTGCCGTAGCCTTCCGTGGTGGACGCTTTCTGCGCCGTTTCCTCCAGCGCCTTGTCCGTGCGCGCCGCCAGGGGCTTGATGAACATGCCCAGGGCAGCACTCATACGGTGCTCGCGCAGGTACAGATGAGCTGCGAGCTCCTTGGTCTGCCACCCCTCGCAAAGCGTGGGTGCATTGGGCCCGGCTGCAAGCAGCGTCTCGGCCAGGACTTCACGGGACGGATCAACGAAATGCATCACTGCTGAAACTAGCATGGAACCCGGTGTTTCGGCGGGGCTGCGGCTCCAATTCGCGCGCGCGGCGGCGTTTTAGCGCCGGGCAGTAGAATCGGTAGCGATGCTTCCTTCACCTTCCCCCCAGAATCCGCCGGCTGCCCTCGATCCGGAGCTCGCCGCGTCGCTCAAGCGCGACGACGCCGGGCTGGTGGCCGCCGTCATCCAGCAGTACGACACCAACCAGGTCCTGATGCTCGGCTGGATGGATGACGAAGCCCTGCACCGCACCCTGACCACGGGCCGGGTGACGTTCTGGTCCCGCTCCCGGCAGGAGTACTGGCGCAAGGGGGACACCTCCGGACATGTGCAGTGGGTGAAGTCCGTAGCAGTGGACTGCGACGGTGACGCCCTGCTGGTCCGCGTGGACCAGGTGGGAGCGGCTTGCCACACCGGCACCCGCACCTGCTTCGACGGCCGTGAGCTGCCCGCCGTCGTCGGCGCTGCCTAAGACCGAAGCTCCACCACCACCGCAGGGAAGAAGTAGGAACAACATGCAGGATCTAGGAGCCATCCGCCCCACCCTGGAGGAATTCCGGGCCCTGGCGCGCGACCGCCGGGTGATCCCCGTGCGCCTCACCGTGCTGGCGGACGCCCACACCCCCATCGGCATCTACCGCAAGCTCACCAACGGCGAGCCCGGCACCTTCCTGATGGAATCAGCCGCGTCCGGCGGCGTCTGGTCCCGCTACTCCTTCATCGGCGCCCGCTCCCGCGCCACCCTCACCACGCTGGACGGGCAGGCTCACTGGCTAGGCGAACCGCCCGCCGGCGTACCGCAGGACGGCAGCCCGGTCGAGGCCCTGGCCCGCACCGTGGACCTGCTGGCCACCGACCGTTTCGACGAGCTGCCCCCGTTCACCTCCGGCATGGTCGGGTTTGTCGGCTGGGAAACCGTGCGGCACTGGGAGAAACTGCCCAACCCGCCGGCCGATGACCTGGACCTGCCCGAGATTGCGATGAACCTGGTCTCGGACATGGCCATCCACGACAACAGTGACGGCACCGTCACGCTGGTGGCCAACGCGATCAACTTCGACGGCTCCGACGAACGCGTGGACGAGGCCTGGCACGACGCCGTGGCTCGCGTCCGCTCCATGCTCGGCCGGCTCGCGGCCCCCACCCCGCAGGCCGTCTCCGTGCTGGCCGCGGGCACCACCATTGACGTCGCTGCGAACGTCAAGGAGAGCTGGCCCAAGCCGGAGTACACCCGGGCCGTGGAACGCGGCAAGCAGGCCATTGTGGACGGCGAGGTGTTCCAGGTGGTCATTTCGCGCCGCTTCGAAGCCGACTGCCGGGCTGAAGCACTGGACGTCTACCGAGTACTGCGCACCACCAACCCCAGCCCGTACATGTACCTGTTCAACTTCGAGGATGCGCACGGCAATCCGTTCAAGGTGGTCGGCTCCTCCCCGGAAGCCCTCGTCACCGTGACAGGACGCGACGTGATCACGCATCCGATTGCCGGCTCCCGGCCCCGCGGCCGGACCTCCGAACTGGACAGGGCACTGGCCGAGGAACTGCTGGAAGACGAAAAGGAACGGGCCGAACACCTGATGCTGGTGGACCTGGCCCGCAACGACCTGTCCAAGGTCTGCCGTCCCGGCAGCATCGACGTCACCCAGTTCATGGAGGTGGAGCGGTTCAGCCACATCATGCACCTGGTCTCCACCGTCGTCGGCCGGCTCGCGGACGCCTCCACCACCTATGACGTGCTCGCCGCGACGTTCCCGGCCGGAACACTGTCCGGCGCACCGAAGCCGCGCGCGCTGCGCCTGCTGGACGAGGTGGAACCGCACCGCCGCGGGATCTACGGCGGGGTGGTGGGCTACCTCGACTTCGCCGGGGACATGGACATGGCCATTGCCATCCGCTCCGCCCTGCTGCGGGACGGCAAGGCATACGTCCAGGCCGGCGGCGGCATCGTCAACGATTCGGACCTGGAAGCGGAAGCCCAGGAAACCGTCAACAAGGCGGCCGCGCCGCTGCGTGCCGCCCTCCTCGCCGGATCACTGGAGACCGTCGCGGCGCCTCCCGCCGGCACCATCGCACAGGAAGCAGACAAGTGAGCACCACCACCCCCCGCTGGGGCCGCAAGGGCACCGTTATCATGGGGACCGTCCTCCTGGCAGCCCTGGCCTTCGGCACCACCACCCGCACCTGGCTCAACGTCACCCTCCCCGCCACGGACGTAGTGACGCCCGACGTCGCCGTCTCGGGCAGCGATGCCGCCACCGCCGTCACGGCGTTCGCCGTGGTCGGTGTCGCCGCCGCCCTGGCCGCCGGAATTGCCGGCCGGATTGCCCGCTGGGTCATTGCCGTCATCATCGCGGTCTCCGGGATCGGCGTGGCCGTAGCGAGCTACCGGATCATCACCGACCCCCTGCAGGGCGCGGCCGGCGCCATCGGCAAGGCGATCGGCGTGAGCTCCGCCGAGGGCACCGTGGCGGAACTGACCGTCATGCCGTACGCCGCCCTGGCCATCGGAATCCTGATTGCCCTGGCCGGCGTATGGCTCGCCCTCGCGGGCCGGTACTGGACGACGTCGCGTCGCTACGCCCCGACGGCGGAGCCCGCCGCCGGAGCCACCGCCGCGGACTCCGGTTCTGTGCACTCCCGCCCGGACACCGCCGCAGGCAGCGCGGACAACCGAGGCACCGCGCAAGTTGCCGGCAAAGATGCGGAAGCAGGCACGCCTATCGACGAGATCGACAGCTGGGACCAGCTCACACGCGGCGAGGACCCCACCGACTCGAAGTAGGACCGCGCCTGCGGCCCGCAGATCCACCAGACCACCGGATTGCGCCGAACACCGGAGCAATATGTGAAAGGGTTTCCGCCCAGTAATGGCAGAATGGAAACCAGATTCGTTAACGAGGAGATTCATCATGAGCACAAACGCCACAGACCAGCACCTGGGAGCGGGCCAGGAAAACGCGGGCGAAAGCCACGCCAGCATTCACGACGAGACCATCGGGCACGGCAACACCCCCGCCGCCTGGGCCTGCGTACTGATCATGATTATCGGCGCTGCTGTGTCCTCTGTTGCCTACTGCATGGCCAGCTACGTTGGCTTCTTTGCGGGCATCGCCGTGATGCTGGTCGGCCTGCTGGTCGGCTTCATCATGCGCAAGGCAGGCTACGGCGTCAACGGATCGAAGCTGAAGAAAAGCAGCCACTGAGTGAGCGTTCTCGACGACATCATTGCCGGCGTTCGGGAGGACCTTTCCGAACGCCGGCAAAGTGTCCCGCTCGAGCAGGTCCGCGGCCAGGCGCTGCAGGCGCCGGCACCGCTGGACGCCTACGCAGCCCTGGGCGGAACTGCCGAACCCCGCACCGAGCTGCGGGTTATCGCCGAGGTCAAACGCAGCAGCCCCTCCAAGGGCGAGCTTGCAGACATTGCCGACCCCGCTTCGCTGGCCGCAGCGTATGAGCGCGGAGGAGCCGCCGTCATCAGCGTGCTCACCGAACAGCGCCGGTTCCGGGGTTCCCTCGCGGACCTCGACGCCGTCCGCGCCGCCGTCGGCATCCCCGTGCTGCGCAAGGACTTCACCGTCGACGAGTACCAGATCTGGGAAGCACGCGCCCACGGCGCAGACGTCATCCTGCTCATTGTCGCCGCACTGGACGACGAGCAGCTGCGCCGCTTCCTGGACCTCACGCACGAACTGGGTATGAACGCCCTGGTCGAGACGCACACCGCAGACGAAGTAGACCGGGCCGTCGCCCTGGGGGCGCGGATCATCGGCATCAACGTGCGCAACCTCAAAACGCTCGACGTCGACCGCTCGGTGTTCGCCGCCCTGGCCGGCAGCATTCCCGCCGGTCCCGTGGTCATTGCCGAGTCCGGCGTCCGTGACGCCGCCGACGTCGAGCACTACGCTTCCAACGGAGCCAACGCCGTGCTGGTGGGCGAGGCCCTCGTGAAGCACGCATCCCCGGCCGAAACCATCGGCGAGTTCACCGCCGCCGGCGCCAAGGCCCTGGCTGCCCGCGCCCGGCTCCACGGTGAAAGCTGACCCCTAGCACCACCACCCTGTCCGGGCAGGAACGGCCCGGGCCCAAGCAGGACAGGACACAAAGCCCATGATCGGGAAGTCGGAACAGGCTCAGGCAGCAGGAGCTGCCGCGGAAACCGGAAGCGGAAGCGTCACGGAGGCCTTCCTGAACGGGGGAGTGTCCTCCCTGCGCCACGCCTCCGGCCCGTACTTCGGCGAGTACGGCGGCCGCTGGATGCCCGAATCCCTGATCGCTGCCCTGGACGAACTGGAAGACACCTTCGAAAAGGCCAAGGCCGATCCGGAGTTCACCGCCCAGGTGGCTGACCTGAACAAGAACTACTCCGGCCGTCCGTCGCTGCTCACCGAAGCCAAGCGCTTCTCCGGGCACGCCGGCGGAGTGCGGATCTTCCTCAAGCGCGAAGACCTCAACCACACCGGCTCCCACAAGATCAACAACGTCCTGGGCCAGGCCCTGCTCGCCAAGCGGATGGGCAAGACCCGGGTCATCGCCGAGACCGGCGCCGGACAGCACGGCGTGGCCAGCGCCACCGCCGCCGCCCTGCTCGGCCTGGAATGCGTGGTGTACATGGGTGCCGAGGACTGCCGCCGCCAGGCCCTGAACGTGGCCCGGATGGAACTGCTCGGCGCCAAGGTCATTCCGGTGACCAACGGCTCCCAGACGCTGAAGGACGCCATCAACGAGGCGCTGCGGGACTGGGTCGCGAACGTGGACAACACCCACTACCTGCTCGGCACCGCAGCCGGGGCGCATCCGTTCCCGGCCATGGTCCGCTACTTCCACGAAGTGATCGGCGAAGAAGCCCGCGCCCAGATGCTGGAGCAGGCCGGCCGGCTGCCGGACGCGGTGTGTGCCTGCATTGGCGGCGGCTCCAACGCCATCGGCATCTTCCACGGCTTCCTCGACGACTCCGAAGTGAAGATCTACGGCTTCGAGGCCGGCGGCGACGGCGTCGAAACCGGCCGCCATGCCGCCACCATCACCCTCGGCCGGCCCGGCGTGCTGCACGGCGCCCGCTCCTACCTGATGCAGGACGACGACGGCCAGACGGTCGAATCCCACTCCATCTCCGCAGGGCTGGACTACCCCGGCGTCGGACCCGAACACGCCTACCTGGCCGACATCGGGCGGGTCAGCTACGAACCGATCACCGATGCCGAGGCGATGGACGCCTTCCAGCTGCTCTGCCGCACCGAAGGCATCATTCCCGCAATCGAATCCGCCCACGCCCTGGCCGGTGCCATCAAGGTGGGCCAGCGTCTGGCCGCCGAGGCGGCCGGCTCCGACGGAAATGTTTCCGAGAAAATCGTGCTGGTGAACCTCTCCGGCCGCGGCGACAAGGACGTGGCAACCGCCGCGGAATGGTTCAACCTGCTGGACGAGCGCTCAGCCGAAGCCGAAATCGGCAAAGAAGGGGAACAGCTGTGAGCACCGAGGCAACGCAGAGCAAGTCCGCCGCAGCTATTGACCGGGCCGCCGCCCAGGGGCGGGCCGCGCTCATCGGCTACCTGCCCGCCGGCTACCCCACCGTGGAAGCCACCATCGCCGCCGGCATCGCCCTGGCGGAAAACGGTGCGGACCTGATCGAAATCGGCATCCCGTACTCCGACCCCGTGATGGACGGGCACGTCATCCAGGCCGCCACCACGCAGGCACTGGCAGACGGCTTCCGTGTAGCGCAGGTCTTCGACGTCGTTGCCGGCATCACCGCCGCCACCGACGCCGCCGTGCTGGTCATGACCTACTGGAACCCCGTGGTCCGGATGGGCGTGGACGAGTTCTCCCGCCGCCTGGCCGACGCCGGAGGAGCAGGGCTGATCACCCCGGACCTGGTTCCGGATGAAGCCTCCGAATGGCTGGAAGCCTCCGACAAGTACGGCCTGGACCGCGTCTTCCTGGTCGCCCCGTCCTCCACCGAGGCCCGGATGAAGAGCACCGTGGCCGCCGGCCGCGGCTTCGTCTACGCCGTCTCCATCATGGGCGTCACCGGCGCACGGGACAGCGTCAGCGACGCCGCCCAGAGCGTTGTCAGCGCAGCCCGCGACGCCGGCGCCGAACGCGTCTGCGTGGGACTGGGCGTCTCCCGTGCCGAACACGTCCGCGAAATCGGCGCCTACGCCGACGGCGTCATTGTGGGCACCGCCCTGGTGGCGGCCCTGCGCGACGGCGGCACGGACGCCGTCGCCGCCCTCACCCGTGACCTCAGTACCGGAACCCCGAAGGCCAGCCGATGAACCCGATGTCCGTGTACGCCAGCATCCCCAGCCCGCCCGCTGAGTTCAGCAGCTTCTCGCTGGGGCCGCTGACCATCCACGCGTATGCGCTGTGCATCCTGGCCGGCATCATGCTCGCCCTGTGGCTCACAGCCCGGCGGTGGAAGGCCCGCGGCCTGGACGCGGACGCGGTCTGGGACATCTCCATCTGGGCCATCCCGTTCGGCATTATCGGCGGACGGCTCTACCACGTGTTCTCCTCCCCGGACGCCTACTTCGGACCGGACGGGGACCTGTCCCTCATTCCGCAGATCTGGCTCGGCGGGCTGGGCATCTGGGGTGCGGTGGCCCTCGGCGCCGTCGGTGCCTGGATCGGCTGCCGCCGGGCGGGCATCAAGCTCTCCACCTTCGCCGACGCCGGCGCCCCCGGGCTGCTGCTGGCCCAGGCCGTGGGGCGCTGGGGCAACTGGTTCAACCAGGAACTGTTCGGCTCCGAAACGGATGCTCCCTGGGGCCTGGAAATCGACGCGGACAACGCCAATTTCCCCGCCGGTGCCGCCCCCGGCACCACGTTCCACCCCACCTTCCTCTACGAGTCGCTCTGGAACCTGGCCGGCGTAGCCCTGCTCCTGCTGCTGGACCGCCGGTTCCGGCTCCGCGGCGGCCGCCTGTTCTGGATTTACGCCGCCTTCTACACCGCCGGACGGCTCTGGATCGAGGTGCTGCGCATCGACGATGCCGAAATGATTACGCTGCTCGGCGTCACACAACGCCTTAATGTGTGGACCAGCGTGCTGATCCTGGCCGTCTCCATCGCGATGTTCATTTACCTGACAGTCAAGGCACGCAAGGGCGGCGAGGGCTCGCTGTACCTCCCGGGCCGTGAACCTGCGCAGGGAAGCGGTATTACCGCAGCAGATAACAAGAATGAAACAGAAGCGGGGAATGCGGAATCGGCGTCAGCAGAACGCCCGGTGCGTGCTAATCTCGCAGAGACAAAAACCGAGGAATCCCTTCCTCACCGGTCCAGGAACAACGGACCTTCTGCCTGACCCACAGGGTTACCCTCCCGGTGCTGCAGGCGGAGCCACAGAGACGTGGCGCCAGAGCGCTGCAGCACCGGGCCACCCCTTCCGGAACGCGGCGGTTACCGGCATCCAGAATTCCTTATAAAAACGGATCAGTTTCCGGGTTTATAAGGGTGAAGTGAGCCGTAAAATCAATCAATGCCGCGGAGCGCCCCCTCGGGGATCCCGCTGGGGCCAATGCTGTCCCCTCCCAACGCTCTACAAGGGGGAAGGACTCACTTCTTATGGCTGATTCCCTGTCTGCATACCCTGACACTGCGATGTCGCCTTTCATCCGCTTTGCCGCGCTTCCGGAAGACGCCGGCCTGTACCGGGCCGAGAACGAAAAGGACGCGTGCGGCCTGGCCGTCATTGCCACCCTGCACGGTGAGCCCACGCACGGGATTGTCGACGCCGCCCTCGCGGCCCTGCGCAACCTTGAACACCGCGGTGCCGTGGGCGCTGACGAAGGCACCGGCGACGGCGCCGGGCTCCTGACCCAGGTCCCGGACGAATTCTTCCGTGCAGTAGTGGACTTCGAGCTTCCCGGGGCCGGAGGCTACGCCGTCGGCACCGCCTTCCTGCCCACCGAGGACCGCGAGCAGCAGACCGCCCGCGCCGGCGTCGAACTCATGGCCGCCAGCGAGGGCCTGCGTGTGCTGGGCTGGCGCGAGGTGCCCGTCGTGGCCGAGCTTGTCGGTGCCATGTCCCGGGCCTGCATGCCCCATTTCGAACAGGTGTTCCTGGCCCCCGAAGAGGGGACCGGCGCCTCGGACCTGGACGCGCGGGCCTTCCGCGTCCGGAAGCGTTCACAGAACAAGTTCGGCGTCTATTTCCCCTCGCTGTCCTCTCGAACCATGGTCTACAAGGGCATGGTCACCACCGCGCAGCTGGAGCCGTTCTTCCCCGACCTGTCCGATCCCCGGTTCAAGACCCGGCTGGGCATTGTCCACTCGCGCTTCTCCACCAACACCTTCCCGTCCTGGCCGCTGGCCCAGCCGTTCCGCGCTATCGCGCACAACGGCGAGATCAACACCGTCAAGGGCAACCGGAACTGGATGCGCGCCCGGCAGTCGCAGATGAAGAACCCGCTGCTGGGGCAGACCCCGGAAGAGCTGTTCCCGATCTGCACCCCCGGCGCGTCCGACTCCGCCTCCTTCGACGAGGTGGCCGAGTTGCTGATGCTCTCCGGCCGGCCGATCACGCACGCGATCATGATGATGATCCCGGAGGCCTGGGAGAACCACGCCACCATGGACCCGGCCCGCCGGGCCTTCTACCAGTACCACTCCATGCTGATGGAGCCGTGGGACGGTCCCGCCGCCGTGTCCTTCACCGACGGCGTCTCCGTGGGCGCGGTGCTGGACCGCAACGGGCTGCGCCCCGCCCGTTACTGGGTCACCGACGACGGCCTGGTGGTCCTGGCCTCCGAGGTGGGCGTGGTGGACATCGACCCCGCCAAGGTGGTCCGCAAGGGCCGCGTCTCGCCCGGCAAGATGTTCCTGGTGGACACCGCCGAGGGCCGGCTGATCGAAGACGAGGAAATCAAGGCCGAGGTAGCCGCCGCCAACCCGTGGGCGGACTGGGTGAAGGAAAACCAGGTCCGCCTGGAGGAGCTGCCCGAGCGCGAGCACGTGCTGCACACCAAGGCCTCGATCAACCGCCGCCAGCGGACCTTCGGCTACACCCAGGAGGAACTGCGGATCCTGCTGGGCCCGATGGCCCGCACCGGTGCCGAACCGCTGGGAGCCATGGGCTCCGACACTCCCATCGCCGTGCTCTCGAAGCGGCCGCGGCTGCTCTTCGACTACTTTGTGCAGTCCTTTGCCCAGGTCACCAACCCGCCGCTGGATTCCATCCGCGAGGAACTGGTCACCTCCCTGCAGGCCTCGATCGGCCCCAACGGCAACCTGCTGTCCCTGAAGCAGGTGAAAACCAGCCAGATCGCACTTAAGTTCCCGGTCATCAACAACGATGAACTGGCCAAGATTGCCAACCTCACCGACGACGACGGCGACCGGATAGCGCTCAAGGTCCGCGGCCTCTACCGGCCCGAAGGCGGCGAAGCCGAACTGCGGGCACGGATCAGCGAGATCTGCGAAAAGGTCTCCGGCGCCGTCAACCGGGGTGTGCAGTACATTGTCCTCTCGGACCGGGATTCCAACGCCCAGTGGGCACCCATCCCGTCCCTGCTGCTGCTCTCCGCCGTGCACAACCACCTGCTCAAGAGCGCCAACCGCACCAAGATCTCCCTGCTGGTGGAAGCCGGCGACGTGCGGGAGGTCCACCACGTGGCCCTGCTGATCGGCTACGGCGCCTCCGCGGTGAACCCGTACCTGGCCATGGAAAGCTGCGAGGAACTGGTCCGCAACGGCGACATCACCGGAGTCACCGGCGAAGAGGCCGTCACCAACCTGATCAAGGGCCTGGGCAAGGGCGTCCTGAAGATCATGTCCAAGATGGGCATCTCCACCGTCGCCTCCTACTGCGGCGCGCAGACCTTCGAAGCCCTCGGCCTGGGCCAGGAACTGGTGGACGAGTTCTTCCACGGCACCCAGACCCAGCTCGGCGGCGTCGGCCTGGACGTGGTTGCCGCCGAAGCCGCCGCCCGGCACGCCGAGGCGTACCCCGGTGACGGCATCGAGGAACCGCACCGCGCCCTGGACAACGGCGGCGAATACCAGTGGCGCCGCGAAGGACCGCCGCACCTGTTCAACCCCGAGACCGTCTTCCGGCTGCAGCACGCCACCCGCGAACGCCGGTACGACGTGTTCAAGGCCTACACCAACGGCGTGAACGACCAGTCGAAGAACCTCATGACCCTGCGCGGGCTGCTGGACTTCCGCACCGGCGACCGGACTCCGGTGCCGCTGGACGAGGTGGAACCCGTCTCCAGCATCGTGAAGCGCTTCTCCACCGGAGCCATGAGCTACGGCTCCATCTCCCAGGAAGCGCACGAAACCCTCGCCATCGCGATGAACCGCCTCGGCGCCAAGTCCAACACCGGCGAGGGCGGAGAAGATCCGGAGCGGCTGCTGGACCCGGAGCGCAACTCCGCGATCAAACAGGTCGCCTCCGGCCGCTTCGGTGTCACCAGCCTGTACCTGACCAACGCGCAGGACATCCAGATCAAGATGGCCCAGGGCGCCAAGCCCGGCGAGGGCGGCCAGCTGATGGCGCAGAAGGTCTACCCATGGGTGGCCCGCACCCGGCACTCGACGCCCGGCGTCGGCCTGATCTCCCCGCCGCCGCACCACGACATCTACTCCATCGAGGACCTCGCCCAGCTGATCTATGACCTGAAGCGCTCCAACCCCAGCGCCCGGGTGCACGTGAAGCTGGTCTCCGAAGCCGGAATCGGCACCGTTGCGGCCGGCGTGACCAAGGCAAAGGCCGACGTTGTGCTGGTCTCGGGGCACGACGGCGGCACCGGCGCCTCGCCGCTGAACTCGCTCAAGCACGCCGGCGCCCCGTGGGAACTCGGCCTGGCCGAAACCCAGCAGACCCTGATGCTCAACGGACTGCGGGACCGCGTGGTGGTCCAGGTGGACGGGCAGCTGAAGACCGGCCGTGACGTCGTGATGGCGGCACTGCTGGGCGGCGAGGAATTCGGCTTCGCGACCGCGCCGCTGGTGGTGTCCGGCTGCGTGATGATGCGCGTCTGCCACCTCGACACCTGCCCGGTGGGCGTCGCCACGCAGAACCCCGAACTGCGGGCGCGGTTCACCGGCAAGCCGGAGTTCGTGGTGAACTTCTTCGAGTTCATTGCCGAGGAGATCCGCGAAATCCTGGCCGAGCTCGGGTTCCGGACCCTCGAAGAGGCCATCGGCCGCACCGAGCTGCTGGATACGCAGGCAGCCATCAACCACTGGAAGGCCGACGGCCTGGACCTGGAACCGATCCTGCGCGGACCCGAGGTGGATCCCGGCGCACCGCTGCGGAACATGGTGCAGCAGAACCACGAACTCGATCTGCACTTCGACAATAAGCTCATCGAGATGAGCGCCGACGCGTTGCAGAACCGGGCCCCGGTCCGGATTGCACTGGACGTGGTCAACACCGACCGGTCCGTGGGCACCATGCTCGGGCATACCGTCACGAAGACCTTTGGGGTGGACATCCTCGCTCCGGACACCATCGACGTCACGCTCACCGGGCAGGCCGGGCAGTCCCTCGGCGCGTTCCTGCCCGCCGGCATCACCCTGCGGCTGTTCGGCGACTCCAACGACTATGTGGGCAAGGGCCTGTCCGGCGGCCGGATCATCGTCCGCCCGGACCGCGGCAACGTCTTCGCAGCCGAACGCAATGTCATTGCCGGCAACGTGATCGGCTACGGCGCCACCAGCGGCGAGATGTTCCTCAGCGGCCAGGTGGGCGAACGCTTCCTGGTCCGCAACTCCGGGGCCACCGCCGTCGTCGAAGGCATCGGCGACCACGGCTGCGAATACATGACCGGCGGGCAGACCCTGATCCTGGGACCCACCGGCCGGAACTTCGGCGCCGGTATGTCCGGCGGCACCGCGTTTGTGGTGGACCTGGACCCGGCCCGCGTGAACAAGGAGTCCCTGGAACGCGGCGAGCTTCGGCTTGAGGCTCCGGACGCCGAGGACATCGACATTGTCCGCGGGCTGCTGATCCGGCACCTCGAGGAGACCGGCTCCGACCTGGCCCAGAAGATGCTGGAAAGCTTCGAGGACACCGTGTCCCGTATAACCAAGGTGCTGCCGCGGGATTACGCCGCAGTGCTCGGCGCCCGCGCCTCCGCTGCCGAAGCGGGACTCGATCCCGACGGCGCCGAGGCCTGGAACAAGATTTTGGAGGTTACCGGTGGCTGATCCACGCGGATTCTTGAAGGTACGCGAACGCCAGACCCAGCCGCGGCGCCCCGTGCCGGTGCGCATCATGGACTACAAGGAAGTCTACGAAGCGCAGGAAAAGGGCGTGCTGCAGGCCCAGGCCGGCCGCTGCATGGACTGCGGCATCCCGTTCTGCCACCAGGGCTGCCCGCTGGGCAACCTCATTCCGGAGTGGAATGACCTGATGCGGCGGGACAAGGGCGCCGAGGCCATTGAGCGGCTGCACGCCACCAACAACTTCCCGGAGTTCACCGGCCGGCTTTGCCCGGCCCCCTGCGAGGCGTCCTGCGTGCTGGGCATCAACCAGCCGCCGGTCACCATCAAGCAGGTGGAGGTCTCCATCATTGACGAAGCCTGGGGCGAAGGCTGGGTCACCCCGCACCCGCCGGAGCGGCTGACGGACCGGACCATCGCCGTCGTCGGCTCCGGCCCCGCCGGCCTGGCCGCCGCCCAGCAGCTCACCCGCGCCGGACACACCGTGGCCGTGTACGAGCGCGATGACCGCATCGGCGGGCTGCTGCGCTACGGCATCCCGGATTTCAAGATGGAAAAGATCCAGGTTGACCGCCGGCTGGACCAGATGCGCGCCGAGGGCACCCGGTTCCGGACCGGCGTCGAAGTGGGCAGGGACATCAGCTGGGAGCAGCTGCGCCGCCGCTACGACGCCGTGGTGATCGCCACCGGCGCCACCGTGCCCCGCGACCTGCCCATTCCGGGCCGGGAACTGTCCGGCGTGCACTTCGCCATGGACTACCTGGTGCAGTCCAACCGTGCCGTCGCGGGTGACACCGTGAAGAACCAGATCAGTGCCGAGGGCAAGCACGTCGTCATCCTCGGCGGCGGCGACACCGGCGCGGACTGCCTCGGCACCGCGCACCGCCAGCAGGCCGCCTCGGTCACCACGCTGGCGATCGGCCAGCAGCCGCCCGCCGAGCGTGCCGCCCACCAGCCCTGGCCGATGTACCCGACGCTGTTCGAGATGGCCAGCGCCCACGAGGAAGGCGGCGAACGCACCTTCCTGGCCTCCACCGTGGAGTTCGTGGGGGAGAACGGCAGGCTCACCGGCGTGAAGGTGGCCGAGACCGAGTTCGTGGACGGCAAGCGGCTGCCGAAGGCCGGCACGGAACGGATTCTTCCGGCGGACCTGGTGTTCCTGTCCCTGGGCTTCACCGGTCCGGAGCCGGCCGGCCTGGCCGATCAGGTCTCCGCGGAGTTCGACGAGCGGGGCAACGTGGTCCGCGACGGGTACTACATGACCGGCACCCCGGGTGTATTCGCCGCCGGCGACGCCGGGCGCGGGCAGTCCCTGATTGTTTGGGCCATTGCCGAGGGACGGGCCGCGGCCGCCGCCGTGGACCAGTGGCTGATGGGATCGACCCGCCTGCCGGCGCCGGTGGCGCCGACCGACCGGGCGATCACCGCACTGTAGCTCCGCTTCGGCCGGGACTGGGTAGAGTACCGGGTGGATCACGCGCCTGCGTTTTCCGATGAGCACGTTGGGGGAGAGCACATGGTGGTAGGAGTCGTCGCAACATTCGTCTGCGGAGCATTCACAGTGGGCATAATTGCGCTCGGTCTCTTCCTGAAAAAGCTGCGCAAAGTGGACAAAAAGCATCCGAACCGAATGTCGCAGGTCCAGTTTCGCCCCCGGGGATTCCGTGGGGTGGTCCTGTTCATCGGCGCCATCGGCGTGCTGCTGTGGGCAGCACTGCTGCTGTCCGCGGATTCGGAACTGCCCACCTGGGTGTTCAGCATCGCCTGCGTGTTCATCATGGGTGCCCTGCATCCGGTGCTGATCGGGAAGTCAGGGGATATGTTCGTGCTCCGCTGCGAGGACAATGCCGCGGACGCCAGCCAGTAAGAAGTGCCCTTAAGAGCAACAGCCCGGAGACCAGCCCCACCGGCCTGGTCTCCGGGCTTTTTTCTTTGCCCTAAACCCCTTTGCCCAGTCGGTACTTAGTGTTACTTTCTAGTGGTAGTCAGCAACACTGAGTAGACGGGTACGGCTCCATGGGTAAACAGATGACCGAGATGCTCAAGGGCACCCTCGAGGGCATTGTCCTGGCGATCCTCGCCGTCGAGCCTGCCTACGGCTACGACATCACGGCGCGGCTGCGCGAGCAGGGTTTCACCGATATTGCCGAGGGAACCGTGTATGCACTGCTGCTCCGGATCGAGAAGCGGGGACTGGTCGACGTCGAAAAAATGCCGTCGGAAAAGGGACCCCCGCGCAAGGTCTACGCCCTGAACGCCCAGGGTGCCGAGTACCTCCGGGAGTTCTGGGGCACCTGGAGCTTCCTGGCGGCACGGATCGACCAGCTTCAACGCCACGCCGAGAACCCGCAGAACGAAGGAGGGGAATGATGGCCGCACAATGGATCGAGCTGGTCACGGGACCGTGGGAGGACAAAAGGCGGTGGCGCCGGCTCAAGCAGCGCAAGAAACAGCTGCCCGCGGGGTACCGCACCGCCATGGACGGCCTCGAACGCTACTTCATGTACGCGGGACCGATTGCCAGGGGAGACGTCTACCTCCAGATGCTGGAAGACCTCGCCGACCTGGTCGAGCGTGCCGCCGTCGACGGCACTTCCGTCCGCAGCGTCGTGGGGGAGGACCCGGTGGAATTCGCCGAGGCCTTTATTGCGAACTACGCGGACGGCCAGTGGATCAACAAGGAGCGCAGGCGCCTGATCGAGACCATCGACAGGTCCGCCAAAGAGGGATAGCTCACCGGGAATGGAGAACCGGATATGCCTACCGACCACACCCTCGACCCCGCCATCCGGGTACAGGGCATCGAAAAATCGTTCCGGGAGCTGCAGGTGCTGCGCGGCGTCGGCTTTGACGTGAGTGCCGGCAGTATCTATGCCTTGCTCGGCTCCAACGGAGCGGGAAAAACAACGCTGGTGCGGATCCTCGCAACACTGCTGAAGGCCGACGCCGGGACCGCAGCGGTCTCCGGGTTCGACATTGCCGCCAGCCCCGCCGAGGTCCGCCGCTCCATCAGCCTGACCGGCCAGTTCGCCGCCATCGATGAAGTGCTGACGGGCCGGGAAAACCTCGCGCTCATCGCGAAACTCCGCCACCGGAAGGATCCGGGCGGGATTGCTGAGGACATGCTGGATCGGTTCGGGCTTACGGACTCGGGAAACCGCAGGGCGGGGACATATTCGGGCGGAATGCGCCGGCGCCTCGATATCGCGATGAGCCTGATCGGGGAACCGGAGATCATCTTCCTGGATGAGCCAACTGCCGGTCTTGATCCGCAGGCGCGCAACGAGGTTTGGCACACCATTCGGGAACTGGCTACGGGCGGAACCACCGTGCTGCTCACCACGCAGTATCTCGAAGAAGCCGAGCAGCTGGCCGACCGCATCGGCATCCTGCACCAGGGCGTCATCATCCAAGACGGCACCCTGGCCGAGCTGCAGCAGCTCCTGCCGCCGCCGACAGAGGAATCCGTGATCAGGCAAGCGTCCCTGGAGGACGTTTTCCTCACCCTTGTCGGCGACACCGGCCGACGGACCGAACCCGGCGGCGGTTCCTCCGTGGCCGCGGACGTAAGGAAAGCCGATGACCGCCATTAGCGACACCACTGCCCTGACGGGCCGCTCCCTGCGCCACGTGCTGCGCAGTCCAGACACCATCATTACGACGGCGGTCACCCCTGTCGCGTTGATGCTGATGTTCGTCTACGTCTTCGGCGGTGCGATCAGCACCGGATCCGGGGAGTCCTACATTAACTACACGCTGCCGGGCATCCTGCTGATTACCGTGGCATCCGGCGTCGCCTACACGGCCTACCGGCTGTTCCTCGATAGGCAGGGAGGCATCTTCGAACGCTTCCGGTCGATGCCGATTGCCCGCTCCGGGGTGCTCTGGGCCCACGTCCTCACCTCGGTAACCGCAAATCTGGTCTCGCTCGCGCTGGTTGTCGCCGTCGCCCTGATGGCAGGATTCCGCTCCGGCGCCTCCGCAGCGGCATGGCTCGCCGTCGTCGGCATCCTGGTCCTGTTCACACTGGCCCTGACCTGGCTGGCCGTGATAGCCGGGCTGACCGCCAGGACCGTCGACGGCGCCAGCGCGTTCAGTTACCCGCTGATCTTCCTGCCGTTCATCAGCTCCGCGTTCGTGCCGACCGATACGATGCCCGGCCCGGTGGCATGGTTTGCCGAACACCAGCCCGTGACCTCCATTGTGGACACCCTCCGGGCGCTGCTTGCCCAGCAACCCGTGGGCAGCGGCTTCTGGGTGGCACTTCTGTGGCTGGCCGGCATCCTCGGCCTCGCCTACGCCGGCGCCACGGCCATTTACCGGCGTCGGATGAACTGATTCCGCCTCAGACACTGGTCTACAGTTCCTGGTACTGAGCGTTTTTCCCGCCACCAAGGAGTCTCCGCCATGTCTGTTGATGTCACCCTGGGCACCCGTCCGCCCGTACCATCGCCGCTGTCCCCGGAGACGCTGGGGCCGGTCCGCCTGCGCAACCGGATTATCAAAGCCGCAACGTCGGAGGGCAGGTCACCGGACGGGCTCGTCACCCAGGACCTCATCGACTTCCACGTCGGGTTCGCCCGCGGCGGCGTGGGCATGACGACGGTGGCTTACTGCTCGGTGGCGCAGGAGGGCCGCAGTGCCCCGGGCCAGATCATCATGTCCGCCGAAGCCGTACCGGGACTGCTGCGCCTCACCGCCGCCGTCCACGCCGAAGGTGCCGCCATCTCCGCGCAGCTGGGCCACGCCGGCGTCGTCGCCAGCCGTGCCGTTACCGGGACTAACGCCCTGTCTCCCAGCACCTTCCTGAACCCCACGTCATTCCAGCTTTCCAAAGAGATCACCCGGGAGCAGATGCGCGGCGTCGTCGGGCAGTTCCGGGACGCGGCGCTCGTTGCGGTGGAGTCGGGGTTCGACGCCGTCGAGCTGCATTTCGGCCACCTGTACCTCCCCAGCTCCTTCATGAGCCCCTGGATCAACAAGCGCAGGGACGAATACGGGGCCAGCATCGAGAACCGCACCCGTTTCGCCCGGGAAATTGCCCAGGCAGTGAAGGAAGCCGTTGGCGACCGCATTGCCGTGATTGCCAAAATGAGCATGGACGACGGGATCAAGGGAAGCATCTGGCTGGATGAATCCCTGCAGTCCGCCCAGCTGCTGGACTCGGACAAGGTGCTGGACGCCATCGAGCTGACCATGGGTTCCTCGGTGAAGCGGCAGATGTTCCTCTTCCGCGGCGACGTGCCGGTGGACGGAATGGCGGCCGTTATGAAGGAGCCGTTCAAGACCGGCGTGAAAATGCTGGGAAAGAAGATCCTGGGGGAATACCCCTACTACGATCTCTACATGCTGGAGGCCGCCCGGCAGTTCCGCCCGGTAGTGAAGAATGCGAAACTCATCCTGCTCGGCGGGGTGAACAATATGGTCCACCTGGAGGCCGCCATGGCCGAGGGATTCGAGTTCGCAGCGATGGGCCGGGCGCTGCTGCGCGAGCCGGACCTGATCAACCGCCTGGCGGAGGACCCCACCAAGCCCGGTCTCTGCATTCACTGCAACAAGTGCATGTTCACCGTCTACGGGAAGACCCACTGCGTGCTGGCGGAGGCGGTTCAGCCGGCTTAGGGTCAGGCCGGCGCCGGACCCGCGTGCACAGATTCCCACGACGGTCGGCAGGCGGGCCGCCCGTCTGCCCCCTGAAACCGAGCTTTTCCCGCTTTCTGGGAATCTGTGCAGGCTCCCCCACTACCGGCCGGGGCGAATAGGTGCTTGGCGGGGCTCCCGCCCGGGTTTCCGGCGTGACCAACGGCCTGTTCCCATGCGCAAACTGCCAAGGGAGACTAGGCTAGAAGTATGAGACGCGCAAAGATTGTTGCCACATTTGGACCAGCGATCGCCAGCTACGAAAATACCGTAGCGGTTCTTCGCGCGGGCGTGAATGTCGCCCGTATGAACATGAGCCACGGCGACCACTCCGTACACAACGCCACGTATGAAAACGTGCGCAAGGCCTCTGCTGAGCTGGGAATGCCCGTGGGCATCTTCGCCGACCTCCAGGGCCCCAAGATCCGGCTCGGCCGGTTCACCGAGGAACCCCACTTCCTGAACGTGGGGGATACCTTCACGATCACCACTGATGACATTCCCGGTACCAAGGACATCTGCTCCACCACGTACAAGGGCCTCCCCGGCGACGTGAACATCGGCGACTTCCTCCTGATCGACGACGGCAAGGTCAAGCTCCGCGCCGTGGACGTAACCGCCAACACCGTTGTCACCGAGGTAGTCGTACCGGGCAAGGTGTCGAACAACAAGGGCATCAACCTGCCCGGCGTGGCCGTCAACGTGCCCGCGCTGAGCGAAAAGGATGAGGACGACCTCCGCTGGGCCATGCGCCGCGGCGTCGACATGGTTGCCCTGTCCTTCGTCCGCAACGCCGGTGACATTTCCCGCGTGCACGAGATCATGGACGAGGAAGGCCGCCGTGTGCCGGTCATCGCCAAGATCGAGAAGCCGCAGGCCGTGGAGAACCTCGAAGAGATCATCGACGCGTTCGACTCCATCATGGTTGCCCGCGGTGACCTCGGCGTCGAACTGCCGCTCGAAGAGGTTCCGATCGTGCAGAAGAAGGCCATTGAACTGGCCCGCCGCTGGGCCAAGCCTGTCATCGTGGCCACCCAGGTGCTGGAGTCCATGATCGAGAACCCCCGCCCGACCCGTGCCGAGGCCTCCGACTGCGCCAACGCCGTGCTCGACGGCGCGGACGCAGTGATGCTCTCCGGTGAAACCTCGGTGGGTTCCTACGCCATCGAAACCGTCGAAACCATGGCACGGATCATCGAGTCCACCGAGCAGCACGGCCTGAACCGCGTTCCGCCGCTGGGCTCCAAGCCGCGGACCCGCGGCGGCGCCATCACCCGCGCCGCAGTGGAGATCTCCGACCAGCTGGATGCGAAGTACATCTGTACCTTCACCCAGTCCGGCGATTCCGCCCGCCGCCTGTCCCGCCTGCGCCCGTCCAAGCCGGTGTTCGCCTTCACCCCCGTGGAGGAGACCTACCGCTACATGACCCTGTTCTGGGGCGTGGCACCCATGCTGGTGGAGTTCGCTGAGCACACCGATCAGATGACCGCCCAGGTGGACCGCACCCTGCTCGAAGAGGGCCTCGTGGAAGACGATGACCTGGTGGTCATCGCTGCCGGTTCGCCTCCCGGACAGGCCGGCTCCACCAACAGCATCAAGGTGCACCGCGTAGGCGACATCGCCGACGCAGGCCAGCGTGCTGACGGCCAGGAGCGGGTCAAGGAAAAGGTCGGCCCGTGGCCGGTCAAGGAAAGCAAGAAGGGCCAGGCCAAGGCCATCTAGGTTCCGGTTTTCCCTTTACCAACAGGAAAGGTCCCGTCCATTTGGACGGGACCTTTCCTGTTGGTTCTGTATCTGTTGGCTTAGTTGACCTGGTTGATAATGGTTTCGGCGACTTCGCGCATGCTCAGCCGGCGGTCCATGGAGGTCTTCTGGATCCAGCGGAAAGCCTCGGGCTCGGTCAGGCCCATCTTGGTGGTGAGCAGCGACTTGGCGCGCTCCACCAGCTTGCGGGTGGCGAACTGTTCCTGCAGGTCGGAAACCTCGGCTTCCAGCGCCTTGATCTCCTCGTGGCGGGACAGGGCGATCTCGATGGCCGGGATCAGGTCCGCCGGGGTGAAGGGCTTGACCACGTAGGCCATGGCGCCGGCTTCGCGGGCACGCTCCACCAGTTCCTTCTGGCTGAAGGCGGTCAGCAGCACCACGGGGGCGATGCGGGCCTTGACGATCTGCTCGGCGGCGGTGATGCCGTCCATGAGCGGCATCTTCACGTCCATCAGCACCAGGTCCGGCTTCAGTTCCTTGGCGAGCTGGACAGCCTTCTCGCCGTTGTCTGCCTCGCCGACGACGTCGTAACCCTCACCGGTGAGGATCTCGACAATGTCCAGGCGGATCAGGGTCTCGTCTTCGGCGACGAGTACACGGCGGGCCGGGCCGTTGGAGGCGTTGGACGGTGCGGCGTTGGACGACGCGGCGGGCGCGGACTCGGGGGACTCAGACACAGATGCTCCTCAGATACGGTCTCTCCTGCCGGCAGGCCGGCAGTTCACAGATTCAGCCTATCCGCATGTAGAGTTGTTTTGCGCCCAACACGGTAAGTACTCGTACTTCGTGACGCGGCGCACGCCCGAATGGCGGAATTGGCAGACGCGCTGCACTCAAAATGCAGTATCGAAAGGTGTGTGGGTTCGAGTCCCACTTCGGGCACCGTTTTTGCTGCTTCTCGAAACACCCCCGGTCTGCGGACCGGGGGTGTTTTGTTTTGGGTCCTACTTGTACCGGTCAAACGCCTCGAGCAGCCGCGTCACGGACCCGCCCAGGTTCCATTCCGTACCCAGCTTCTCCAGTTCGGCGCGCTCGTCGCCGGTGGTCGGGTGCAGCTCGGCGCCGGCCTTTGCCGGGGTGGGCAGCTCGAGGTCCCGGACCACCTTCACGACCTTCGGGGCGACCGCCAGATAGTCGGCGGCCTTGGCGAGCTTGGAGCGCACGGGGGATGAAAGGCCGCTGTCCGGGTCCTCCGCAGCCTCCAGCAGGGAGTCGAGGGTGCCGTACTCGGCCAGCAGCGACGCCGCGGTCTTCTCGCCGATCCCGGAGACGCCGGGGAGGCCGTCCGAGGCATCGCCGCGCAGGGTCGCGTAATCGGCATACTGCCCGGGCAGCACCCGATACTTCGCCACCACCGACGCGTCGGTCATCACGTCCAGGTTCTTCATGCCGCGGGCGGTGTAGATGACGCGGACGTCCCTGTCGTCGTCGATTATCTGGAACAGGTCACGGTCACCGGTGACCACGTCCACGGGCATGGATGCGGTGGACGCGTAGGTGCCGATCACGTCGTCGGCCTCGTGTTCGGCGGCCCCGACGACGGCGATGCCCGCCAGCTCCAGCGTCCGGCGGATCATCGGGAGCTGGGCCTCGAGGGGATCGGGGACGGTTTCGACGTCGGGGTTGCCGTTCACTTCTTCGGCCACCCGATGCGCCTTGTAGGTGGGGATCAGCTTTACCCGCCACCGGGGGCGCCAGTCGTCATCCCAGCAGGCGATCAGATGGGTGGCTTCGTAGTCGGTGGTGAGCCGGGCGATCATGTCCAACAGGCCGCGCACGGCGTTGACCGGGGTACCGTCGGACCGGCGGATGCTGTCCGGCACCCCGTAGAAGGCACGGAAGTACAGCGATGCGGTGTCGAGGAGCATAAGGCGCTGGGTCATAGGGCCGATCCTTGCACGGATCCGGCCGTGATGGGCAGCGGCGGCCGGGTCCGGCTCGGTTAGGCTGAAGCCCCCTGCCTTCCACCGAGGAGTAGAAGTCCGTTGACCGTCCGGTTCCAAGTTGTGCCCGCCAGTTACCTCCTGTTCCAGCGCAGGGACGAAGTGCTGCTGCAGCTGCGGCAGGGCACCGGCTATCTCGACGGCTACTGGGCGACGGCGGCCGCCGGCCACGTGGAAGCCGGGGAGTCAGCGGTGCAGGCGGCCGTGCGCGAGGCGTGGGAGGAACTGGGCATCGAGGTAGCCCCCGGCGACGTTGTACCCCTGACCTCCATGCATCGGAGCAACGGCGGCGGGCAGGCCGTGGATGAGCGGGTGGACTTCTTTTTCCTGTGCAGCGCGTGGCAGGGGGAGCCGCGGATCATGGAACCCGGCAAGGCGGCCGGGCTGGAATGGTTCTCCCTCGACGACCTGCCGGACGCCGTCGTGCCGCATGAAAGGTATGTCTTCGAGCGGCTGCGGACAGGCCTGCCGCCGATTGTCACTTTCGGGTTTGCGGACGCCGGCACCGGCGACGGCCCTCGGCCATGATCACGAGTGCGGGGATCCTGCTGTACCGGCGGACTGCGGCGGGGGTCGAGGTGTGGATCGGCCACATGGGCGGACCGTTCTGGGCGCGGAAGGACGAGCACGCCTGGTCTCTTCCCAAGGGGGAGTACCTGCCGGCCGAGGAACCGCTGGCCGCTGCGCTGCGGGAGTTCGCCGAGGAGATGGGGACTGAGGCGCCGGAGGCCGAGTATGTGCTGCTGGGCAGCTTCCGGCAGTCGGCGCAAAAAACCGTCACGGTGTTCGCCGCGGAGGCGGACTTTGCCCCGGAGCGGATTGCCAGCAACACGTTCGAGCTGGAATGGCCCAGGGGCTCGGGCAAGGTGCGCGAGTATCCGGAGATCGACCGGGCCGGCTGGTTTCCCGAGCCCGCTGCCCGGACGAAGCTCGTCAAGGGGCAGGCACAGGTGCTGGATGCACTGCTTCGGGTGCTGGGGGAGGCGTAGCGGAGTTATTCGGGGCGGGTAGTTGCCGGGACGCCGCGGCAAGCTCAAGGAGCTAGTGCGTGACCGTGGTCTGCTGGTACAGGGCCAGCCGGAGCTGCCCGTCGAGGAGGCAGTAAACGCTGGACATCAGCGCCTCGAACGGCTCCTGCCCGTCGCGGTGCGCCGTCGCACGGTAGACCAGCGCTGCTGCCCCGGCGCCCGCCGCCACCAACCGTTCATCCGTGATGCGGTAGGAAGACCACGGCGGCGCCGCATTGAGGGAAACGGCGATAGCCGGGCGGTCCAGCACCATGCCGTTGACCAGGACCATCATGGCGTCCGGAGTCATAAGCTCCCCGTAGAAATCGCCGCCCTGTCCGTGGCACAGCGACTGCCAGCCTTCGTGTTCGAGCCGGAGCAGGCTGGCAAGGGTGAGGTCATCCACATCCCGAGGCTAGCTTCACGCGCCCCGCCCGGCAACGGGCGAGGTGAGGGCACGGGTATCGGCCATCCTGACGCAGCCGGGCGCAGCGCTATATCCGCAGCCCCCGCGCCGCGGTTACCCTCGAACGGTAGGACGCATCCGCGCTCAGGCTCAGCTGAGAGGTCAGTCCATGCCCGCACATTCAGAAACTCCCCGGCAACGGGAGTCCCGACCCGCAGCGCGTTCGGGCACCTACGCGTCACCCCGGTTCTGGCTGCTGCCGCTGCTGGTGCTCCTCCTCCTGGGCGGCGCCGGGACCGCCCTGTACATCGGCGGACTCGGCAGCCCGGGGGATCATCTGAAGCACTTTCCGGTGGCCGTGGTCAACGAGGACCGTGGTGCGACGCCGGCCGACGGCGGAAGCCCGCAGAACCTCGGGCGTAACATCACCGACCAGATGCAGCAGGGCTTCTCCGAGTCGGACGAAATCGACCTCCGGGTCCTGTCCCCGGACGAGGCCGAAGAGCAGCTGCGCAAGGGACAGATCCATGCCGCCGTCCTCATTCCGGAATCCTTCTCAGCCGATGCGCTGGGGCTGGTGAGCGGTGCATTGAGCGACACGGAAGCTACGCAGCCGTCCATCACCGTCTACACAAATCCACAGGCGGGGCCCCTGGCCAGCAGCCTGGCCACGTCCGCCGTCGACCCGGCCCTGGAACGTGCGAACACGGGCCTTGGCGAGCAACTGACTTCGGCTGCCCAGGCGGCACAGGGCGAAGCCCGGGCCGAGCAACAGCGCGAACTCGGGGAGCTGGGCCTGCCGGCACAGGTGCAGCAGCAGGTGGCGCCAACTGTTGACGGCACATCGGCTGACCTGCTCCGGGCACCGATCTCCGTCACCACCACCGCCTATGAAACCCCGCCGGAAGGGACGGCCCTGGGCATGGGGGCGTTCTTCTATTCGGTGCTGCTGATGGTGGTGGGAGTCAGCGGCTCCGTGGCCATCCACTTCCTGGTCGACTCGCGGCTCGGGGTGGCGCCGGTGGAAATGGGGCCGCGCTTCGCGCTGGGCCCGCGGCTGCAGCCGGCCCGCTGGAAAACCTATCTGATCAAGTGGGGCATCGTGGTCCTGGGAGCGCTGCCCACGGCGGGGCTGATGATGTGGGTGGCCTCCGCCGTCGGAATGCCCATCCCGCACGGGGGCTGGTTCTTCCTCACCACCTGGCTGTCCATTGTCACGGTCTCGGCGGTGACCACGGCGCTGATCACCCTGTTCGGCAGTATCGGCATGGTGCTCTCGCTGATCTACGTGGTGTTTATGGGCCTGCCGGCCGCCAGCGGAGTGGTGCCGCTGGAGGCGCTGCCGGGGTTCTTCACCTTCATCGCCCGCGCCGAGCCGCTGTACCACATGACCACGGCGAACCGGGCGGTCCTGTACTTTGACGCCCAGGCCGACGCCGGACTGCAGAGCGGGATTATCGGCATGCTTATTCTCATCCTGATAGCAGTTGCGCTGGCTCTGGTCTTCGCGGTGCTTTATGACCGGATGTTCGGCCGCCGGAAGGCCGAGCTGGTCCCGGCGTGATTCTCGAAGCCCCCAAGGAGCGGACATGGCAACCGGCGAGTACGACGTCGTGGTGGTCGGCGGCGCGGCGGCAGGCCTGAGCGGAGCCTTGATCCTGGCGCGTGCCCGCCGGTCCGTTGCGGTGGTCGACTCGGCAGATCCGCGCAATGCCCCGGCAGCCCACGTGCACAACCATCTGGGACGTGAGGGTGCCTCGCCGTCGGAGCTCGCCGGCGTCGGACGCGGTGAGATCACCGGCAGCGGTCCACCGGAACAGCGGTGCCGGCGGCGGACCCGACCGGGGCCACTGCTGTTCCCGGGGTTTATGCCGCCGGAAATATGGTGGTCCCGTCGATGCAGGTGACCGGAGCGGCAGCGGCAGGGCTGGCGGCAGGTGCGGCGGTCAACGCGGACCTGATCGCTGAAGAGACCGAACGTGCCGTCACCGAATCCACGTCACGCCGGCTCGCCGGGTAGTCCCGGAGCAGGCCGCACTAGAGCAGGAAGACCGGGGAGGGCTGCGTCATGAAGTCGCCGGGATGGGTCACCGGGGCGGACAGCATCCCCGCGCAGGAATCGATGAGGAAGTAACCCACCCCGATCCAGTTCGGGGTCTCCGCTCCGTCATGGATGCGCGACTCGTACTCGGCGCAGACCCCGATGATCATGCTGCCCAGGATCCACGACCGGCCGTGGAGCACGGAGGCGGGGATGTCGCCCACGGCGGCAGCAGTACGGCGGATGAGGTCCTCCGTGACGGGGCTGGCGACGGCCGTCCGGTTCAAGAGGGCCTTCATGGAGGGCACCGCGCGCATCTGATGCAGGAAACGCGCCCGCCAGCTCGGCACCGGAAGGGATGCCAGATGGTCCACCCAGGGCAGGATCAGGCAGGCGAGAAGATCGTGGAGGGCGGCGCCGTCGTCGTCGAGCTGTTCGGTGAGCGCTGCGCGGCGCCGGTGGGTGTCTTCCAGATGGCGGGTGATCAGGGCTTCCAGCAGTTCGTCCCGGCCGCCGAAATGGTAGGCGACGGCGGAATGGTTGGCAGTGCCGGCATGCTCGGCAATGCGACGGTTGGACACGGCGTCGATGCCGTAGCGGGCAAAGAGCTCCTCGGCGGCATCGAGCAGGGTTTCGCGTGCCTTCTCGCCGTGCTGTCCCATATGTGATCCCTTGCGTCGGCGTTACTGCGGCTTCGATTACCTAATTTACGCCACATGGCGTAATTTTGACGAGTCGGTCCCACAGACCCCGCCTTGACGATCGCGTCGACGCGCACTTCGCACCATCACCCTTGAATTCAGCTACAGGAGCACGTCCTTGACCAGTACTTCCCCGACATCCCCGGGCTCTCCGCCGGATACGGATCCGACCGGCGAAACCCAGGCTCCGGATGCCGCGGACCTTGCCGCGGCAAAGCGCGCAAAGGCAGAGAAGATCGGCCGCTACGTGGCGATGTTCCTGATGCCGCTGCTGATGGTCTCCATGCTGGTGGGCGGTTACCTCGCTGCGATGCATGCACCGACACCGAACGACATGCCCATTGCCGTCACCGGCGAGCAGGCAGAACCCTTTGCGGACTCCCTGGAAGCTGCCGATCCCGACGCCGTCGACGTCCGCGTGGTCGGTTCCGACGCCGAGGCACGCCAGCTGATCCTGGACCGGAAAATCTCCGGTGCAGTGTCGCTTACCGAAGGCACCGCGTCGGTGTACACGGCAAGTGCCGCCGGCGCCTCGCAGTCCAGCACCGTGACGGCACTGCTGGCCCCGCAGGTTCTTGAACAGGGCCTGACCCTGCAGTCCGAGGACCTCGCTCCGCTGCCCGACCACGACATGGCCGGCCTGGGCGCAATGTTCCTCACGACCGCCCTGCTGCTTGCCGGCTACATGCCGCTGAGCCTGGTCCTGTCCAACTCACCCGAGTTGCTTCGGTTCCGCCGTTTTGTTCCGCTGCTGGCCGGATGGGCCGCGCTGATTGCCGGCCTGGTCTGGGCCGTCACGGGTCCGATGCTCGGCGTTGTGGAAGGACACTCCGCCGCCGTGCTGGGCGTGTCCTGGCTGACGGTCTTCGCCGTCGGCAGCGTCCAGCTGTTCCTGACCCGGATCCTGGGCCCCATGGCCGTGCTTGCCGGCATGCTGTTCCTCATGGTGCTGGGCGTTCCGGCATCCAACATGAGCATGTCCGTGCACACCATGCCGGGTCTCTACCCGTATCTGCACAGCTTCCTGCCCGCGGCCGCCACCGGTGAGTCGCTGCGGTCCTTCCTGTACTTCGACGGCAACGGCGCCGGGCCCCATCTGCTGGTGCTCGTGATCGGTGCCGTGGCAGCGCTGCTGCTCACCCTCATCCTCGATGCGGTCAAGCGCCGCCGCAAGCCGAACGCCGCTCCGCCGGCAATCAACGTCGCCTCGCTGCACGGCGGACCGCGCCCGAAGACCCGCCGCTGGCGCTACGGCACCCTGGCCTTCTTCCCGCTGGCCATGGTCACGATGATGCTCTCGTTCATGCTGGGCGCAATGTACGAACCCACGCCGCGCGACATGCCTGTCGCCGTCGTCGGCTCCACCGCCGAACAGGCAGAACAGGCCGTCGCCGGCCTGGACGAAAACATGTCCGGCCTGTTTGACCTCCGTGCCATGGATTCCGCCGACGAGGCACGCGGCCAGGTGCAGGACCGGACGGTGGTGGGCGCCTACGTCCTGCCCTCGGCCGAAAACCCCGCCGCCACGCTCATCACCAACCAGGCAGCGGGCATGAGCCAGCAGCAGGTGCTTACGTCCGTGTTTGGTCAGGTGGCCGCAGGCCAGCAGATGGAACTGACGCAGGACAACGTGGCCCCGCTGAAGGATTCCGACTCCATGGGCATGGCCACCATGTACCTCGCCATGGGCTGGATCATGGCCGGCTTCATGATCATCGTGGTCGGCTCGACGGCGGCTCCGGCCAGCCGTCCGCTGCGTAAACTGATCCCCATTGTCGCGGCCTGGGCCGTCGGCATGTCGGCCTTCCTCTGGGTCATCGCCGACGTTTTCGTCGGGGCGATCGACGGGCACTTCCTGCCGCTTTGGGGAGCCGGCGCCGTCGCGATCTTCTCCATGGCCATGTTCACCGCGGTCTTCGAACGGTTCATGGGCATGCTCGCGATCCTTCCGGTGATCGGCATCCTGATGTTCCTCGGTGTGCCGGCCTCCGGTGCGGCCATGTCCATCTACATGGAACCGGAGATCTTCCGCTTCCTGCATGAGGTGCTGCCGATGCCGGCCGCGGTGGAATCGATCCGCTCGATCCTCTACTTCGGCTCGGACACCGTCTGGTCCCATCTGGGAACCCTGGGCATCTGGGGTGCGGTGTCGCTGGCCGTGGTTACGGTTATCGACCACTTCAAGCCGCCGCGCACCGAGAGCCACCCGGTGGACACGACCCCTGCTGCGCACGGGCCGAAGCACGCCAAGGTGCCGGCCGGCGTTTAGCCGGCACGCAAGGAGCCATCCGTCCATGGGCCGCTGCAGTTGCAGCGGCCCATGGCTGTTTAATGCTGAGGGCGGCCCGGACTTTCGGGGGATGGCAGGAAGCGCCCGATATCGGAACTACCCTTGACCTCAGCAATGTGAACGGTAACACTACCGCCAGGGCATGGCGCCCACGCAGCAATGAAGGTGCGTTTTCCCTGGCTGCGGACTGACTTCAGGAGGCAGCAGTGTTTCGGAAATCCCTTACAGTGGTTCTGGCCGTGTCAGCCCTCGGTCTCGCTGCCTGCGGCGGCGGCTCCGATAGCGGGAACGATGCGGAGGACGGCATCACCATGGGCTTTGCCCAGGTAGGCGCCGAGAGCGGCTGGCGGACGGCCAACACCAAGGACGTGCAGGACGCCGCGAAGGCCGCGGACGTGGACCTGAAGTTCACCGACGCCCAGCAAAAGCAGGAGAACCAGATCAAGGCGATCCGCTCCTACATCCAGCAGCAGGTGGACGTGATTGCCTTCTCGCCGGTGGTCGAATCCGGCTGGGACACCGTCCTGAAGGAGGCCAAGGACGCCGACATCCCCGTGATCCTCACCGACCGTGCCATCGATTCATCGGACACGACCCTCTACACAACCTTCCTGGGGTCGGACTTTGTCAAAGAAGGCAAAACGGCCGGGGAGTGGCTCGTCGAAGAAAGCGCAGCCACCGACGGGCCCGTGAACATTGTGGAACTGCAGGGAACCACCGGTGCCGCCCCGGCCCTCGACCGGAAGGAAGGCTTCGAAGCGGCCATCGCCGCGGATCCGGACCTGAAGATCGTCGAGTCCCAGACCGGCGATTTCACGCGCAGCGGCGGCAAGCAGGTGATGGAGGCATTCCTGAAGAACACCCCGGACATTGACGTGGTCTACGCCCACAACGACGACATGGGACTGGGCGCCATCGAAGCGATTGAGGCTGCGGGCATGGTGCCCGGGGAAGACATCAAAATCATCACCGTGGATGCGGTCAAAGACGGCATGACCGCCCTCGCAGACGGCAAAATCAACTTCATCGTCGAATGCAATCCGCTGCTGGGCGAGCAGCTGATGGACCTCGCCGAGAAGGTGGTCAACGGCGAAGACGTCCCCGCCCGCGTGGTTGTTGAAGAAACTGCATTCACCCCTGAGCAGGCGAAGGAAGCCCTGCCCAACCGCAAGTACTAACCATGGAAGCAATCTCTCCCGTGGTGGAAATGCGCGGCATCACCGTCGCATTTCCGGGCGTGAAGGCTCTGGACGGCGTGGACTTTCGCCTCTTTCCCGGGGAAGTCCACGCCCTCATGGGCGAAAACGGGGCCGGTAAATCGACCCTGATCAAAGCCCTCACGGGGGTTTACCGGACCGACGGCGGTTCCATCACCGTTGCGGACCGGCCCCGGGAGTTTGCCACGCCGTCGGCAGCACAGGAGGCGGGGATCAGCACCGTCTACCAGGAGGTGAACCTGTGCCCGAACCTGACGGTCGAAGAGAACATCCTCCTGGGCCGGGAACCCCGGAGGTTCGGACACATCCGCTGGAAAGAGGTCCGAAGGGCAGCCCGTGCCGTCCTGGCGCAACTCCAACTCGGCCACATCGACCCCGGCTCCGTGCTGTCCACCCACTCCATAGCCATTCAGCAGCTGGTGGCCATCGCCCGTGCCGTCCAGATCGACGCGAAGGTCCTGGTCCTCGACGAACCCACCTCGAGCCTGGACGCGGACGAGGTGCAGCAGCTCTTTGACGTGGTCCGCGCCCTCCGGGACCGCGGCGTCGCCGTCCTGTTCGTTTCGCACTTCCTGGAGCAGGTCTACGACCTTTCCGACCGCATGACCGTACTCCGGAACGGCAAACTGCTGGGGGAGTACCGGACGGCCGAACTGCCCCGCATGGAACTGATCAAGAAGATGATCGGCAAGGACCTGGAAGTCCTGGAGGAGCTGGACCGCGGGGACATCCGGCCGGCAGCTGGCGACCGGGACAGCCGGCCGGTGCTGCAGGCAGAGAACCTGGGGCGGAAAGGGTCGGTGGAGAACGTCACGGTCTCGATCGGCCCGGGGCAGATCCTTGGCCTCGCCGGCCTGCTGGGGTCCGGGCGCACGGAAACGGCGCGGCTGCTTTTCGGGGCGGACCGCGCGGACATCGGCAAACTCCGGATCCGCGGCGCGGAGCGCTCCCTTCGCAGCCCCCGTACGGCCATCGAACAGGGCATTGGTTTTTCTTCGGAGAACCGCAAGGAAGAGGGCCTGGTGGGCGACCTTTCCGTCAAGGACAACATGGTCCTGGCCATGCAGGCGCGAAAAGGATGGCTTCGGAAAGTTCCCCGCCAGCTGCAGGACCAGCTGGCGGACAAGTTCATTGAAACGCTGGATATCCGGCCCGCGAACAAGGACGCACTGATCCGCGACCTCAGCGGCGGTAACCAGCAAAAGGTGCTCCTGGCCCGCTGGCTGATCACCAACCCGGCGCTGCTCATTCTCGATGAGCCCACCCGCGGCATCGACATTGGCGCCAAGACGCAGATCCAGATGCATATCAGCAGCTTGGCCGACCAGGGCATGTCCATTGTCTTTATTTCCGCGGAACTCGAGGAAGTGCTGCGCCTCAGCGACCACATTGCCGTCCTCAAGGACCGCAGGATGGTCGCTGACCTGCCCAACCAGGGAGTCAGCATGGAGGATGTCATGACGATTATTGCCGGGACAGGCGAATGACCGGGGTACTCAGGCACCGGCTGCTGTGGCCGGTCCTGGCCCTTGTCCTGCTGCTGCTGCTCAACCAGGGATTCCGCAGCGACTTCCTGCTGGTCCGGGTTCAGGACGGCCACCTGTACGGCAGCCTGATCGATATCCTGCGCAACGGTGCGCCCACCCTCCTGATTGCCCTGGGCATGACGCTCGTGATCGCGTCGCGGGGAATCGACCTCTCAGTGGGGGCCGTGGCGGCCATTGCCGGCGCCGTCTCCTGCACCTACATCTACAACTCGGACAATCCGGGATCGTTCTCGACGGCGGCCACCGCCGTCGCCATCGCGGTGGCCGCAGGGCTGGCGCTGGGTGCCTGGAACGGGCTGCTGGTCTCCATCATCGGCATCCAGCCCATCATCGCCACGCTGGTGCTGATGACGGCGGGCCGCGGCCTGGCCCAGCTCGTGACCGACGGACAGATCATTTCCGTCTCCAACGAATCCTTCCACGCGATCGGAGCGGGGTTCTTCCTCACCCTGCCCATTTCCATCCTCATTGCCGCACTGGCCTTCGCCGGGGCAGCGCTGCTGACCCGGCGAACGGCACTGGGAACACAGATTGAATCGGTGGGCATCAACCCCCTGGCGAGCCGGCTGGCCGGCCTCAGCGCACGGCGGATCCTCTGGATTGTCTACATCTTCAGCGGCTTCTGCGCCGCCGTCGCCGGGTTGATGATCAGTTCCAACGTCACCGCTGCCGATGCGAACAACGCCGGGCTCTTCATCGAGATGGACGCCATCCTCGCCGTCGTCATCGGCGGCACCTCGCTGGCCGGCGGACGCTACAGCCTCGTGGGCACCCTGATCGGGGCCCTCATCATCCAGACCCTGACCACCACTGTCTACACGCTCGGCATTCCGCCCGAGGTGACCCTGGTCTTCAAGGCGCTCGTGGTCATCCTGGTGTGCCTGCTTCAGTCCCCGAAGGCGCGGACACTGCTGCGGCGACGCAGGCGTCCGGCTCCGGCACTTCCCGCAACGAAGGCGGCGCTCTGATGTCAGTCCTCACCAGTCCCTCCGCCCCGGCCACGCGGCAGCGCATGAGCCGGCTGCAGGGCAAGGCCAAATACGCCCCCACCGCGGCGACCATCGCGTTGTTCTTCGCGATGTTTGCCGCTGGATCCCTGATCTATCCGGGGTTCTTTTCCGGACAGGTGTTCCTGAACCTGCTGATCGACAACACCTTCCTGATTGTGCTGGCCGTGGGGATGACGTTTGTCATCCTGACCGGGGGGATCGACCTGTCCGTGGGGTCGGTTGTCGCGCTTTCCATGATGATCGCCGCCGCCCTGCTGCAGGCCGGCTGGAACCCTTTCGCCGTGATCGCCGTGGTGCTGCTGACCGGCGCAGCATTCGGGCTGGCCATGGGCCTGGTGATCCAGGTGTTTGAAATCCAGCCGTTTATCGTCACACTGGCCGGCCTGTTCCTGGCCCGCGGGCTGTGTTACGTGATCAGCCTCGACGCCATCACGGTCACCGACCCCTTCTTCACCTCCATGGCGCAGGCACGGATCCCGCTGCCGGGCGACATGTTCGTCTCGCCCGGCGTCATCATTGCCCTCCTTTTCGTGGCCGGCGCGTTCTACCTGCTTCACCACACGCGTTTCGGCAGGACGGTTTACGCAATCGGCGGGGGAGAAGCCTCGGCAAGGCTGATGGGGCTGGCCGTGCCCCGGACCAAAGTGCTGGTCTATACGGTCAGCGGGTTTTGCTCCGCCACGGCCGGCATCCTCTTTTCCTTCTACAGCCTCTCCGGCTACAGCCTGGCCGCCCAGGGGATGGAACTGGACGCCATTGCCGCGGTGGTGGTCGGGGGAACCCTCCTGACCGGCGGTTACGGGTATGTTGTCGGATCCCTGGCCGGGGTGCTGGTGCTGGGCATCGTCCAGACGTTCATCTCCTACCAGGGGACCCTGAGTTCCTGGTGGACGCGGATAGTCATCGGCGCGCTTCTGCTGCTGTTCATCCTGCTGCAGAAGGTGTTCTCCCGGAAAACGAAGCTCACCTAGCTTTTACGGCGGGTTCCGCGGAGGGGCTCTGTGGAACGGAAAAGGATCGGCCGCCTAAATTTATCGTGGGCTTTTGAGGGAAACAAGGTTTTTGCAGGGCCCCTGCCTATGGGAAAGTGGACGGGGAGGGAAACACCATGCCGCGCCAGCACATCACCGCACACATCGCCATCCTTGGCTGCGTGTGCCTCGGGCTCCAGGCCTACCTCTTCCATCTCGACCAGCCGGTCTCGGCCGGAACGACTCCGGCTGCCGGACAGGATTTCGACTCCCCGGCCAGCGTCTTTGTGGTCGTCAACAAGGAACGTCCGCTCCTGGACCCCGCCTATGCGCCCGGGGACCTGGCCGACGCCGGCGGCGTGGCACTGCGCCGGGAAGCCTCCGATGCGTTTGCCCGGATGACAGCCGATGCCGCCGGGGCCGGCGTCACCATCACCGCGGTGAGCGGCTTCCGGACGGCCGAAGCCCAGGCCGCGCTGCACGCCGATTATGCCGGGCGCTACGGATCCGCCCTGGCTGAATCGATTTCCGCCCAGCCGGGCCACAGCGAGCACCAGACCGGGCTGGCCGTGGATATCGGCGCCGCCGACGGGGCGTGCTCCCTGCAGGCCTGCTTCGAGGGGACGGGCGCCGGGGCATGGGCAGCGGCCAACGCCCATCGGTACGGGTTCATCATCCGCTACCCGGCAGGTGCCGAGCACGTCACCGGCTACGCGTACGAGCCTTGGCATCTTCGCTATGTGGGTCCCGCTGCGGCCGGGACGATCCACGACGCCGGCATCACGCTGGAGCAGTATGCCGGGCTGTACCACCCGCCGGGAACGCCGGCGCCGCCGCCGCACCCGTCGCTGGACCCCCTGCCGTAGGTTCGGAGTAATTTCCCCGTACCCGGTCACAACGCGTTCCCGGGCGGTGTCCTATGTGCAGCCGGCGCGGAAGCCGGAAGCGACGGATATCAGGGAGTGCACTCATGGGCACCACAGCAGTCATTCTGGGCGGGGGATACGCAGGGGTCATGGCCGCCAACCGGCTCGCCGGAAGCGGCAGGCCGGGACTCGACGTCGTCCTGGCCACCCCGGAGGAAAGGTTCGTGGAGCGGATTCGGCTTCACGAGTACACGGCCGGCACCCGTGCGGACGCCACCGTTGATTTCACATCGATCCTGCATCCGGCCGTGCGGCGGATCACCGACCGTGCGGAGCGGATCCTGCCGGGGGAGCGGACTGTGCAGCTGGCCGGCGGGGGAACCCTTACGTACGACTATCTGGTGTACGCCGTGGGCTCTTCCGCGGCGGCGGCACCGGACGGTGCAGTGCGGATCGAACAGCTCAGCGGGGCAGCGGCGGCTCGCCGCCGGCTTGGAGAACTTGCGTCCGGGGCACATGTAGCGGTGGTGGGCGGCGGGTTGACCGCCGTGGAGACTGCCGCTGAAGCCGCCGGGTCCTATGCCCACCTCCAAGTCAGCCTGCACAGCGCCGGTCCCGTGGTTCCTCGGCTGCGCACACAAACCCGCCGGTCCGTGGAGAAGAGCCTGCGCCGGGCCGGAGTGAAACTGCACAGCGGCACGCCGGTGCCTGCCGACGGCGACGTGCGGACGGTGCTGGGTGCCGACGTCGTGCTGTGGTGCGCCGGGTTCGGGGTGCCCGGACTGGCCAGGGAGAGCGGGCTCCCGGTGGACGACGGCGGGAGGCTGCATGTGGATCCGGCGCTGCGGGTACGCGGCCAGGACCGCATCTACGGAGCCGGCGATGCCGCGGTGATCGACGAACCCTTCTACGACTACCTCCGGATGTGCTGTGCGGCTGCCTTGCCGATGGGAGCCGACGCTGCGGGAAACATCCTCCGGGCACTGGACGGGGACGACGGCGTGCGGCACGACAGCGGATTCCGCGGCCTGTGCATTAGTCTGGGCCGCAGCGACGGAGCGGTGCAGTTCCTGTCCGCCGACGATTCTCCGACCCGCTTTCACCTGCACGGCAGGACGGCGGCCGTCCAGAAGGAAATCATCTGCCGGATGACACTGCGGTGGATCCGCGGTGAAGCCAAACGAAGCGGAGCATACACATGGCCAACAGGTCCGCAGGTGGGCAGGGCGACGACGGCGGGTCCCGTGCCGATGACACGCAGGTGAGCGGTGCGCGGGCTGGCCGTGACGCCGAATTCCTGAGGCACCGCGGGATTGTCTTCACCATTGCCTATGACGTCCTCGGCACCGTGGCCGATGCCGAGGACGTGGTGCAGGAGACCTATCTCCGGTGGCGTGCGGTGCAGACTCCAGTGGAAAACCCACGGGCCTACCTGGCCCGCACCGCCTCCCGCCAGGCACTGAATTCCCTCCGCACTGCATCCCGGCGGCGGGAGGACTATCCGGGCGAGTGGCTGCCCGAACCGCTGCCTACCGGACCCGCGCGGCTGCCGGCGGATCCGGAGGCAGCGGCCCTGACCGCCAGCGAGGTGTCGACGGCCATGCTGGTACTCCTGCAGACCCTGAGCGGGCCGGAGCGGGCCGCCTTCATCCTGCACGAGGTCTTCGACTTCGGATATCCGGAGATTGCTGCGACCCTCGAGATGGGCGAGCCCGCCGTGCGGCAGACGGTTCACCGGGCGCGGACCCGGCTGAAATCGGGCACGCCCCGGACTGCGCCGGACACCGGCGAGCACCGCGCCGCCGTCGAACGTTTCCTGACCGCCACCATGACTGGACAAGTGCAGTCCCTGCTGGAGGTGCTGGCCCCCGACGTGGTTCTGGTATCCGACGGCGGCGGTAAGGTCAGCGCCGCGCTGCGTCCGGTCCACGGGCCGGAGAAGGTGGCGCGCCTGATGATCGGGCTGGCGGACAAGTACGGCGCCGGGTCCGTCCCCGAATTCGTTGAACTCAACGGGCTGCCGGCGGTCGCGTTCCGGGAAGACGGCACTGTGACCACTGTGTTCCAGCTGGAACTGGCGGATGGCCGGGTGCAGGCGGTGTACGCGGTGCGCAACCCGGACAAGCTGATCCGGCTCCAGGGCTAGACTCCGCAGCACCCCCGGCTAAGGTGGGAACGGTGTTGCCGCTCACGGCCGCGCTCTGAGGAAAGCAGGATTTTGTGTCTCCCAAAACCATCGTGATCACCGGCGCCAGCGACGGAATCGGTGCCGCTGCGGCAAGGCGGCTGACCGAAAACGGGCATCACGTCGTGGTGGTGGGACGGTCGCCCGAGAAGACCGCCGCCGTCGCAAAGGATACGGGCGGCGAGTATTTCCTGGCCGACTTCGCGGACCTGGGCAGCGTGCGGACCCTGGCTTCGGAACTGCTCCAGCGTTACCCGCGCATTGACGTGCTGGCCAACAACGCCGGCGCTGTTTTCGGCAATGTCCGCCAGGTCACCGGGGACGGACACGAGATGACGTTCCAGGTGGACTACCTCGCGCCGTTCCTGCTCACCCAGCTGCTGACCGACCGGCTCCTTGAATCCAAGGGCACGGTCATCAACACTTCCAGCATGGCCAACCGGCTGTTCGGCAACGTGGACCTGGACGATCTGGAGAATGAAAACGGGTACAACCCCAGCAAGGCCTATGGAAACGCCAAGCTGGAGCAGATCCTGTTCACGGAGGAGTTCGACCGCCGCTACCGCTCGCACGGGGCAACTTCCACCGCCTTCCACCCGGGCGTGATCGGGTCGAGTTTCTCCAGCGCGGAAGGATCGGCAATGCGTGCGGTCTATCAGTCGCCGCTGCTGCGCAGGCTGCTGCCGACGCCGGAAAAGGGTGCCAGGACGCTGGTCTTCCTGGCCGAGGGAACCCCGGGAACGGACTATCCCACCGGCAAGTACTTTGTCCGGAGCAAGGTGGCTAAGCCCAACAAGCAGGCCGGGGACGCCGCGCTGGCTTTGGGCCTCTGGAACCGTTCGGTGGCAATGCTCACAAAGTGACCGGGGTTGTTGGTCGGGATGACGGGCCGGGTCTCAGGCTGATTCATAGTGCAGTAGATGTCGCCTGGCCGGTCGGCAGGCAGCACTTACTGCACTATGGATGCGGCATCGCGTGCGTACAGCTAGTCCCGCCGCAGGGCGAAGAAGAACGGAGCCCCGGGACCGCGGAGGTCCATGGCACCGAGCACCGTGCGTGCGTCGACCCGGCGGAAAACGTCCAGGACCGGCAGGGCGTCGTAGATCATTGACGCGCTCAACACCCCGCGGTACTCGGTCATCCGCAGCCGGGCGCCGGGCCGCCGGGTCCGCGCCGCCCGCAACGCAGGGCGTACAGCTGCCAGCACGTCAGGCTTCCGCAGCAAGGGGCCGAAACGCAGCACCGCAGAAAGCGGAACCAGCGCCGGATTGACGTTGAACACGCCGCCGCCGGAACCGGAGAAAACCAGTGGGAACACCTCCTCCGCGCCGTCGAACCGCTTTCCGTACCAGCCCAGCGGCTCCAGCAGGCCGGCCAGCCGGTGCCCGGTGGGCACTTCCGTGCCCCGCCAGGAACCGTTCAGTTCCGGCACCTGCACCGGAGGCAGGGAATCGAAGAAGGCCAGGGCGGTGCCGGCGTCGGTCCCGGCCTGCAGTTCCTGCAGCCGAAGCACAGCGGGGTCGGGTTCATTGGCCACGCGGGTTCCTCCTCGATCAGTTGGAACGGCGCCTACGACGACGCCAGCCGCCGCGCGGAGTTCTCGTCCAGGATCAGGTCCGTGACCAGTCCCGCACGCAGGGCACCCAGCAGGCTGGTGGTTTTGGTTTCCCCGGCCACCACACAGATCCGGCGGGGGACCTGCCGCAGTGTGGAAAGGTCGGGACCGGTGCTGCGGTGATTGAGCTTGATCCCGTCCCAGGTGCCGTCGGCCCGGTAGAACATGGTGGCGACGTCGCCCACCACACCCTCGGACATCAGCTCATCCAGGTCTTCTTCATCGAGGTAGGCACCGTTGTAGACGTGGCTGGGCACCCCCGCCTCCATGGAACCGACCCCGAAAATGGCGGTGTTCATCCGGGCCTGCAGATCCAGCACCCGCTTCACAGGGCGTTCCCGCCACATGGCCTCCTTGGTCTCGGCATGGTCGAAAAAGGCCGGGACGGGGAACTGGACCACGCGGGCACCGTACGCGTGGCCGAAACGCTGCAGGATCTCGCTGGCGTAGGTGATGCCCGAGGTGCGGAAGTTCCCGGCCCCGTTCATCTGCACGATGGTGCTGTCATGCGTGTTCTTGATGGGCAGGTGCTGGCTCACCGCCGTCAGTGTGGAGCCCCAGGCGACGCCGATGATCGCGTCCGAATCGATGAGCGGACCGATCAGGTGGGCGGCCTGGACGGCGACCCGCTGCAGGGCCTGGGCTGGCGAGACTGTTTCGGCAACGGGGACCACATGGGCCTGGATGCCGAAGCGGGAGGCGATCTCCTGTTCCAGCGCCGGGGCCCGGTCCGAGGGGTTGCGGATCTCAATCCGGACCAGGCCGGTGCTTCGGGCATAAGAGAGCAGCCGGGACACCGTGGAGCGGGAAATCCTCAGTTCCCGCGCAATGGCCTCCATGGTCAGGCTCTGCAGGTAGTACATCTGCGCCGCCCGCAGCGCATCCCGGTCGCGGCTTTCCTTCTCGCCCGCTCCCGGCCCGGTGCCGGAGGGGTCCGGGAACCTGCCACTGACACCAATGTTCATTTGCCGTCCATCGACACAGCTGCGTACTCCATGAATCCATTATCGCAGGGTGCACGTATGTGCATTGGTTGGGCCCCTGGAGCCGCAGGCTTCGACCATTGAGTAGATATGGCAATGCAGCCACAGAAGCGTTTGGAGAGATACGTGGACAATTCCGTGAACCCCAGCAAGGCAAAGACCGCCGCCCGGACCCGTCCGGTGGTACAGCAGCTGAAGGACCGGCCCAAGGCCTCAGTGCTGATCATCGGCGGCGGCATCAACGGCGTCGGCACCTTCCGGGACCTGTCGCTGCAGGGAGTGGACGTAGCCCTCGTAGAGCGCGGGGATTACTGCCAGGGCGCCTCCGGTGCGTCGTCCCACATGATCCACGGCGGCATCCGCTACCTGGAGAACGGCGAGTTCCGCCTCGTGCACGAGTCCGTCGTCGAGCGCAACGCCCTGCTCCGTCTGGCACCGCACTACGTCAAGCCGCTGCAGACCACCATCCCGATCACCACCACCTTCTCGGGCATCACCGCTGCTCCGCTGCGCTTCCTGACGCACAAGCAGGGCAAGCACACCGAGCGCGGCGCCGTGCTGATCAAGGCCGGCCTGCTGATGTACGACTTCTTCTCCCGCGGCGGCCGCGTGGCCCCCAAGCACAACTTCGTCGGCAAGAAGAAGTCCCTGCAGGAACTGCCGAAGCTCCGCCCGGACGTAAAGTACACCGCCACCTACTTTGACGCCTCGGTGCACAACCCCGAGCGCCTCACCCTGGACGTGCTGCGCGACGGCCTCGAAGCCAACCCGCAGTCCCGCGCCAGCAACTACGTCAGCGCCGTCGGCACCACCGACGCCGGCACCGTGCTGCGCGACGAAGTCACCGGCGAAGAGTTCGTCTTCGACGCCGACGTCGTCATCAATGCCACCGGCGCCTGGGTCGACGAGACCAACGATTCCTTCGGCAAGCGCACCAGCTTCATGGGCGGCACCAAGGGCTCGCACATCGTCCTGGACCACCCGGAACTGCTGGAAGCCTGCGCCGGCCGCGAAATGTTCTTCGAGCACACCGACGGCCGCATCGTCCTCATCTACCCGATGGGTGACCGCGTCCTGGTGGGCACCACGGACATCGACGCCGACATCAACGAGGCCTCGGTCTGCACCGACGAAGAGATCGAGTACTTCTTCGAGCTCATCGCCCACGTCTTCCCCACGGTTGACGTGCGCCGCGACCACATCGTGTACACCTTCTCCGGTGTCCGCCCGCTGCCCAAGCACGACGACACGCAGCCCGGCTTCGTATCCCGCGACTACCGCGTGGAAAAGCGCTCGGACTACCGCGGCGGCCGCAGCGTCACGAGCCTGTCGCTGGTCGGCGGCAAGTGGACCACGTTCCGTGCCCTGTCCGAGACGCTGGCAACCGAGGCAATGACTGCCCTCGGCGTGCCGCGGAAGACGACGACGGCGGAACTCCAGATCGGCGGCGGCAAGGACTTCCCGCGCACCGAGGCTGAGGAGCGCCTGTGGGTCAACCGCATGGCTTCCGACGTAGCCGACCGGGACCGCGTCCGCGTCCTGCTGACCCGCTACGGCACCCGCGCCGTCGACGTCCTGGAGTTCCTGTCCCAGGGCGGGGACCAGCTGCTGGCCTCCACCAAGGAGCTCAGCACCCGCGAGCTCACCTACATGGTGGAGAACGAGCAGATCACGCAGCTCGCCGACATCCTGATCCGCCGCACCTCGCTGGCCTTCCGCGGCCTGGTATCCGAGGAAATGCTGACCGAGCTGGCGGACCTGCTGGCTCCGCAGCTGGGCTGGGACGACGCCGAAACGCGCCGCCAGGTCGAGTTCGCGCACAACCTGCTGGTCACCATGCACGGCATGAAGATCCCGGCGCTGGCTTCCTAATCCCGGAGTAAAGCCAAGGGATAAAGCATTAAAAACAGAGGACGGACACCGATACGGTGTCCGTCCTCTGCTGCGTTTGCGTCCGCTTCGGCCGAGGGCCATCCCTCGGGACCCGCCGGAACGCCGAACCGATGTGCGCACGTCCTTGAGATGCTTGCCGACAGCTGGCACCATCTGCTCTGTGACGGGGTTTAGAGCAGGAGCCGGCGAGAAGGCGGACGTGACGGCGCAGCGGCGAAGTGCCCTGTGGCCGCTGGTTCACGCGGAGCGGCGGGCGCTGGCGGACGACCTCGGTGAGCTGGACGCCGAACAGTGGCGACACGACACCCTGTGCGGAGAGTGGAACGTCGAAGAAGTGGTTGCGCACCTGATTGCCGCAGCAAGCGTGAACCGGTGGCAGTGGTTGCGCAGCATAGCCGGCGCAGGCTTCCGGCCCGACGTGCACAACCAGCGGCGGATGGACCAACACCGGGGTGTGGATCCGGCATCTACTTTGAGTCGGTTCCGTGCGGTTATCGGCAGTACGACGGCGCCCTCGGGCCACATTCCAGCGTATCTGGGCGAGGTGGTGGTCCACAGCCAGGACATCCGCAGGCCGCTGGGCCTTCGCGGGCAGCCCAGTGTTGAGGCGTTGACCTCGGTTGCCGGGTTTTTCGCCGGACGGGACTTTGCCGTGGCCAGCCGGACGCATATCGCGGGACTGTACCTGCGCGCCGATGACGGACCGTTCACCACGGGCAGGGGCCCGCTGGTTACCGGACCGACCCTGGCCCTGGTGATGAGCATGGCAGGCCGGCCGGCATACCTCGACGACCTAAGCGGCCCAGGCGTTCCGACGCTGCGGGAACGGCTGAACTAAGCCACAGCGCCGACAGCCGGCGCCACCTGCTCGGTGGCGAGGTTCACCAGCGACCGCCACCCCGGTGGCATGGGTGGCGGCGTTTTTCTGCGGCCTAGAGTTCGGTGGTCGCCGTCGCGTAATCCAGCCGAGGCAGGCGGGGGTGGCGCGGCTCGCCGGCAGGCACACCGATATTGACAACGAGGAAAGACTGCAGGTTCCGGCCCGCGTGCAGATCAGCGTCCAGTCCGGCGGCGTCGAAACCGCCCATCGGCCCAGCGGCAAGGCCCAGTGCACGAACTGCCAGGAGGAAGTAGCCGGCCTGCAGATGTGCGTTGTCATTGCCCATCACGGCACTCAGCTCCGGGTTGGCGGCAAAGACTGCACCCTGCTGCGGAGCCGGCGGGAAAACGGTGGGGAAGTGCTCAGGCCAGGCGCGGTCGAAGCTCAGCACGGCAACCATGGGAGCGGCAGCGGTCTTAGCCCTGTTGCCTTCTGCCATGTGCTGCACCAGCCGCTGCCGAGCCGCGGCAGAGCGCACCCAGGTGATCCGCAGCGGCTGGATGTTCATCGCCGTCGGGCCCATCTTGGTCAAGTCGTAGATGGACTGCAGCTGCTCGTCTGTGACAGCAGCCGAAGTGAATTCCGAGACCGTGCGCGCGTCACGGAAGAGGAGGCCGAGGGCTGCGGCATCGATGGCGGGGATGGATTCCAGAGTGCCGTCGTTCATACGCAGCACACCTCCTTGGGGTAACGGTTCGTGTCCCTAGACACTTGACGCTTCAAGTAAACCCCGTGGAGGGCGGAACGAGGGCGGCATCGACGGTGATGTCCCTCACACGTCTGGGTGCACGGAGGCAGTAGAAACGGCACATCCCGAAGGATGTGCCGTTCTGTACCGGACAGATACGTCTAGGCGACGGCGGTGGACGGACGCCACACAGCGTCGAGTTTCTCCCCGGCTGCTCCTTCGGAGAGCCCAAGCGACAGCGAGATTTCTGTCAGCAGGGGCCGGCGGGCATGCCGGAGCATCTCCCGCTCGGCCTGCGAGAGACCGCGGTCCGCCTCGCGAAGCATCAGGTTGCGGACCACGGCGGCTATCACCATCGGATCACCGGTGGCAATCTTCTCCGCGTTGTCCTTGTACCGGCGGGACCATTGGGGGTCTTCCTTGTCCGCCGGAGCGCGAAGGACGCCAAACAGGGTGTCGAGTCCCGTCCGGTCCAGGACCGGGCGGAGGCCGACGTGGTCCACCTGGTCAACGGGCACCCAGACCATCAGGTGGGAGGACTGGACCTCCAGGACAATGCAGTTCTTCTGCATGCGCGGATGGGTTTGGAAAGAGCTGACAACGGCGGGGCCGTGATGGGGGTGGACCAGGATCTGGCCTTTGGAAAATGGCAACTGCTACCTCCAGGGAAGAGGAAAGGCAGGGGCGAGTGACGAGACCCTTAACATTTTACCGCTTCCGGCAGGAGGCAGAATGGAAGAGTGACTTCTCCGGCCTCTCCGCACCCAACCGACCCGCCCTTCGACCTTGCGGGCATCGGCCGCGGACTGGTTTTTGCCGAGTCGGTCCCGCAGCTCGCGGCGGTGCTGGGCGGCGGTGCCGGTGATACGCGGGGCGGCACCGCCGTCGTCCAGGCGCCGCCGGGAACCGGCAAGACCACGCTGGTGCCGCCGCTCGTGGCGAATATCCTTGCCGGCGGCGGGACCCGCCCGCGGGTGGTGGTCACCCAGCCCCGCCGCGTGGCCGTCCGCTCGGCGGCCCGCCGGCTCGCAGCCCTTGACGGCACTGCCCTCGGCGGACGGATCGGCTACACGGTCCGGGGCGAGAGCCGCACCGGCCCTTCCACGCTGGTCGAATTCGTGACCCCGGGCATCCTGCTGCGCCGCCTGCTGGCAGACCCGGGCCTCGAAGGAACCGCCGCGGTCATCCTGGACGAGGTCCACGAACGCGGCCTGGAAACGGACCTGCTCCTCGGCATGCTCACCGAGGTCCGCCAGCTGCGCGAAGACCTGACTCTCGTCGCCATGTCCGCCACCCTCGATGCGCCGCGTTTTGCCGCACTGATCGGGGCGCCCGACGGCGGCGGACCGGCTCCCGTCGTCGGCTGTCCCTCGGCGCTCCATCCGCTGGAAACCGTCTGGGCGCCCCCGCCGGTGCCGCGGCTCGACGACCGCGGAGTTACCCGCGGCTTCCTGGACCATGTCGCGGACACCGCCCTGGCCGCACACTTACGGGCCGTCAGCAGGAACCCCGGGACCGATGCCCTGGTGTTTGTGCCCGGTGCACGCGAGGTGTCCACTGTGGCAGGCCGGCTGCGTTCGCGGGTGCCGGCCGGAACGGAAGTCCTCGAGCTGCACGGGCAGATACCTCCGGCCGAGCAGGACCGGGCGGTCTCCGGCCGCGGTCCGGGCGAGCCGGCCCGCATCATCGTGTCCACGTCCCTGGCGGAGTCCTCGCTGACGGTGCCGGGCGTGCGGCTGGTCATCGACTCGGGTCTGGCCCGGGAACCGCGCCGGGACGCGCTGCGCGGCATGTCCGGCCTCGTCACCCTGTCCTGTTCACGCGCCTCCGCCGAGCAGCGGGCCGGCCGCGCCGCCCGGCTCGGCCCCGGAACAGTGGTCCGCTGCTACGACGACAAGGCATTCGGTGCTGCACCCGCACACCAGACGCCGGAAATCGCCGTCGCCGACCTCACCGCGGCGGCCCTGGTGCTGGCCTGCTGGGGTGCACCTGCGGGTGAAGGCCTGTCCCTGCCCGATGCGCCGCCGCCGGCGGCCATGCGGGACGCCGCCGAAGTGCTGCGCGGGATCGGCGCGGTGGACGCGAAGGGGCAGGCGACGGCCCGGGGCAAGGCCCTCGCACACGTACCGGCCGATCCGCGGCTGGCCCGCGCCCTGCTCGACGGCGCCGGTGCGGTGGGCGTTCGAACTGCGGCCGAAGCCGTTGCCCTGCTCGCGGGGGACATACGGGCACCCGGAGCGGACCTGACCCGCCTGCTCGCCGGGCTGCGGACCGGCCGCGATCCCGGGGAACGGCGCTGGTCCGACGACGTCCGGCGGCTGGAGCAGCTGGCCCGCCGGGAGAAGGGAGATGCGCCGGCCGCGGCGCAAGTTTCCCACGGCGAAGCCCTCGGATACGTGATTGCCCTGGCGTTCCCGGACCGGATTGCGCGGCGCGTTCCCGGCTCAGGTCCCGAGCGGTACCTGCTGGCCTCCGGAACCCGCGCCGGACTTCCCTCCGGCAGCTCCCTCACAGGCTCTGACTGGCTGGCCGTCGCCGATGTCGCCCGGGCCGAGGGGCGCGACGCCGCCGGCACAGGTGCTGTCATCCGGGCCGCCGCACCCCTGGCCCTGGACACCGCGGAAGCGGCTGCCGAACACCTCGTGACGGATGCGGTGGAGGCAGACTTCGCCGGTGGCCGGGTCACCGCTCGCCGGGAACACCGGCTCGGTTCGATCCTGCTTGGCTCCACCCCGGTACGTCCGTCCGCCGAGGAGGGACGCGCCGCCGTCGCCCGCGCCCTGACGGCACGGGGCCTGGACCTGGTCGGTTTCTCGGGCGGCGCCGATGCCCTGCGCCGGCGCCTGGCCCTGCTGCGCCGGGAACTTGGGGATCCGTGGCCGGACGTCAGCGAGCCGGCCCTGCTCGCCCGGCTGCAGGACTGGCTCGCTCCCGAGCTGGACGCACTGGCGCGCGGCGCATCCGCCAACAGCATCGACCTCACCGATCCGCTGCGGCGCCTGCTGCCCTGGCCGGAGGCATCCCGGCTGGGCAGCCTGGTCCCGGAGCGGCTTGAGGTTCCCAGCGGTTCCCGGGTCCGCATCGACTACCCGCCGGCGGAGGACGACGGCGGTCGGCCGGTGGTTGCGGTGAAGCTGCAGGAATGCTTCGGCTGGGCCGAAACGCCGCGGCTGGTGGAGGGGCGGGTGCCGGTGCTCTTCCATCTGCTGTCCCCGGCCGGCCGGCCCCTGGCTGTTACCGATGACCTGGCGTCCTTCTGGTCCGGTCCTTATGCCCAGGTTCGGGCCGAAATGCGCGGGCGGTATCCCCGGCACCCGTGGCCGGAGGATCCGTGGTCGGCCAAGGCCACCGCCAGGACAAAGGCACGGATGTAACCCCGGCGTTAGCGTGCCGACGCGCTGAAGAGCTGTGCCGAGCCCTCGACGTCGGCCGTGGTCGGGTCGCCCAGGTAGAGCATGCTCGCGCCCTGCTCCAGGAACGTGCTCACGTCGCCCACCGTAACCACCGCTCCGCCCAGTGCGGCAAGCACAACGGTGAAACGTTCCAGCGGGATGGATGCTGTGCCGCCGTCGATCACCGTCCGACGCAGGTCCAGATCGTCGCTCCAGAGCGGAATACGTTCCTGGCACTCAGTGATGCGGGCCACCTCCAGGGGAGCCGGACCGGGCTGGCCGCTGCCCAGAATCTGCTGCAGCTCGGCGATGTCTACGTAGTCCTTGGTCAGCCCTGCCTTCAAGGCATTGTGCGAGAGGCCCATCACCACCATCGCCTGCCCGGACAGATAGGAGTGAAGGCAGCCGGCAGGCGTGACCATTGCCTGCCCCGGGGCCAGCTTGATGAGGTTCATGCAGATGGCTATGAGGATCCCGCGGTCGCCGGGGAAAAGCGGCGCCAGCCGGCGGAAGACGGCAGCAGCATCTGCGGCAAGACCCTCGGTTTCCGTCACGGCGGCCAGGGCAGCCTCGGTTTCCCGGAGTGCCCGGGCAACCTCGGACGGCTCCATGCGGAGGAGAGCATGCACCGGCATCTCGTGGCGGAACGTCAGCAAGGCGTGGAGCCACGGAAGGTCGACTCCGTCGGCAATGGTCCGCAGTTCTTCCCTGGTGCGCTGTCCGGACAGCACGCGCAGGGGAGTGATTGCCACCGCCACTTCGAACTTGGCGTACCGGTCCTTATAGTTCCGGTTTCCTGCGCCCAGGGGGACCCCGCGGGTCTGCTCACGAACGTAGCCGGCCAGCGCCTGGTCCGGCTGCGGGTGCAGTTGGATGGACTTGGGTACGTCCGCGTCCATGAGGTGCATCCGGAAAGGGATAGGGCGCACCGGCAGTGCCTCCGGAGCGGTGAAATGGCGCGGGTGTGCTGCAATGAGCCGATCGAGGGCCCCGGGCAGGTCATCGGGATCCCAGGCAATGACGGCACCGGTAGCGGAAGGAGCGCTGTGCCGGTCATCTTTTCCGTGCTGCACGGCTGTGCCGGCATCACCCTTCAACGCGTTCACCGCAGCGGAAGGATTGTGGGTTTCCCTCACCACTCCGTAGACGGCAGTCATGGATGCAGCGCCCCCTTCGGGACGGCGGAAGGAGCTAATGCAACGGGGGAGAAGAAGACCTTCAACTCATATCACCGGGATCTTGCTTATGTCGCTGGTGGACGCCGCAGAGGCGTCCTTGGACGCACAAAACTTCCGTTCAATTTTAGCCGCTTTCGAGTGCGGCGCGAAGAGCCCCGGGCTTTGGTTTTCGGTGATCTCAGTAACCCGCCCCTATGATCTCCCCGCCCGCCCGGGGAACATTCCGCGGGCCGCGCCCACACCGCAAACCTCCCCGGCATTATCTGCACTCAATGCAATAATTAACGAAATACTTACACATCCGAAAGAAGCAGGTGCGGAGATGGAATACGCGGCGCGGTCGGTCCGAAGCAAGCTCCGAGCGGACGGCTGAACCGGTGGATTTCCTGATACTCCTGATCGGGCTGCTTTTCGGAACCGTGCTGGCCGCGGGCATCGGTGAACGCATCCGGCTGCCGTATCCGGTACTGATGCTGATTTCCTCGGCCCTCATCGCGTTCCTGCCGATCATTCCCGAAGTCCATATCAACCCGGAACTGATCCTTCCCCTCTTCCTTCCGCCGCTGCTCTTCGCCGCCGCGCAACGCAGCTCCTGGTCCGTCTTCCGGCTGCGCTGGCGCTCCCTGGTGCTGCTGGCCGTGGCGCTGGTCGCGGTCACCGTCGCCGTGGTGGCCGGCGTCGCCTGGGCGATGGTTCCGGCGCTCGGGCTGCCCGCCGCAATTGCACTTGGCGCCATCGTTGCCCCGCCCGACCCGGTGGCCGTGGAAGCGGTCGCCGGGAAGGTCCGGATGCCGCGGCGGCTGATCACCGTGCTGCAGACCGAGGGCCTGTTCAACGACGCGATCGCCATTGTCATCTTCCAGGCTGCCGTTGCGGCGAGTACCAGCGGCGGGCACGTGGGCTGGGACGTGGTGCCGGACTTCCTCATCGCCGCGGCCGGTGCCGTGGTGCTGGGTCTGGCGATGGCCTGGGTTGTCGGCAGCCTGAACCGCTTCGTGCCGAACCTGGTGGCCCGCTCGGCCTCCACCCTCGTTGCACCCTTCGCCGTCTACCTGCTGGCCGAAGAAGTGCACTTTTCCGGAGTGGTCGCCGTCGTCGTCACCGCCTTGGAACTGGGCCGTCGTGCCCGCCCGCAGGACTCGGAGGAGCGCCTGACCCGCACCGCGTTCTGGGACGTGGTGGAGCTGCTGACCACCGGCGCCGCGTTCGGCCTGGTGGGCATCGAGATGCGGTACATCATCGAGGACGAGGGTGCCCAGCTGCTGAGTTTCATCCCCGGCATCCTGGCCGTGTGCGCGGCCGTGCTGCTGGTCCGGTTCCTGTGGATGATGGCGATCTACCGGATGGGCGGGACCGAAAAGAACCATGTCCCGGGTTCGTTGAAAGAGGTCCTGGTCCTTTCCTGGTGCGGCATGCGCGGCCTGGCAACCCTGGCGCTTGCCCTCGCCCTGCCGGGCACCACGCTTGCCGGAGACGCGCTGCCCGGACGGAACTTCGTGGTCGCCTGCGCCTGCGCGGTCCTCGTGGTGACCCTGGTGGTACCGGGATTGACGCTGCCGTGGCTGATGCGGGCCCTGAAGCTGCCCAACGACCATAAAGAGGCCGACCGGATGGAACGCGAACTCGCGCTCCGGGCCGAACGGGTCGCCGTCGAGACCATGAAGCGTTCGGCAGCCATCCAGCAGCTGCCGCCGGACCGCCGCGCCGCACTGGCCAAACGGATGGCCTCGCTGCACTCCATGCTGGAGAGCGACGAAGAGGATGAATCGCAGAAGATGCTGGACCGGAAGGCAACCCTGGAGGTCATGGACGTGGTCCAGCGCCAAGCCATGGACGCAGCGCGCCGGGAAGTGCTCGAGGCCCGCCGGCAGCGCGGCATGGATCCGGAGGCCGTGGACCGCGTGCTGCGCCGCCTGGATCTGCGCACCGTTACCATGGACCGCCCGGAACGCCACTAGACTTCCCCAACATGAGTAAGAACGTGGAAGCCTGGCCGCATCTCGGCGTTGCCTGGATCGTGCAGTCCGCAGCGGCGGCGGTGCTGGCGGTCACCGTCGTCGTCCTGCAGCTGTGGATCTTTCCCGAAACGGTGCAGGCCACCGTCCTGCTCGGTCTGATCCTGGGCTCGGCGGTGATGCTGCTGCTCTCCGCCCCGCTGGTTTTCGAGTGGCTGCGTCAGCGGTTCCAGCGTCCCTGGGTGTCGCTGGTTCTGACCGCAGCGTCCGCCATCGCGGGCGGCTGCTGGCTGGTGGTGCTGTTTGTGCTGGGGTTCGGACTCCTTGTCACCGGGTTCTAGCGCACCGCGGCTTTCCGCGTTGGGCGAATATCCCGAACACTTGATCCTTCAACCACGTACGATGGCAGGCCGGGCCCGCTGAAGTGCCGTCCGTCCCTGCGCCCTCCAAGCGGCGCCCGCGCACCATGAATAGGATTCTGCCTCCTTGAGTATCGATCCCTCCGCAACACCCGTGTCCACTGCCGGAACCGGCAGGCGCGCACGAAAGAAGCCGGCTCCGGCCACGCTGGATCCGCGCACCAAGACCGTGATCGGGCTGCTGCTCGTCTCCTCGTTCGTGGTCATCCTGAACGAGACAATCATGAGTGTGGCGCTGCCCCGGCTCATGGCTGACCTGGACATCACTGCGGGAACCGCCCAGTGGCTGACCACCGGCTTTATGCTGACGATGGCCGTGGTCATTCCCGCCACCGGCTTCCTGCTGCAGCGGTTCTCCATGCGCGGACTGTTCCTGACCGCAATGTCCCTGTTCAGTGCCGGCACCCTGCTGGCGGCGCTGGCTCCCGGGTTCGGCACGCTGCTGGGCGGCCGGATCATCCAGGCCGGCGGTACCGCCATTATGCTCCCGCTGCTGATGACCACGGTGCTGAACGCGGTTCCCGCACATAAGCGGGGACAGATGATGGGAACCATTTCCATCGTTATCGCCGTGGCACCGGCCATCGGCCCCACGGTCTCCGGCATCATCCTCAACGCCCTGGACTGGCGCTGGATGTTCTGGCTGGTCCTGCCCATTGCCCTGCTGTCACTGGCTGTGGGCGCAATGAAGGTCCAGAACCTCACCGAAACGAAGCGCGTGCCCTTCGACGTGCTCTCCATCGTGCTGTCCACCTTTGCCTTCGGCGGACTCATCTTCGGCCTCAGCAGCATCGGCGAGGCCGCGCAGGGCAAGGAACTGATGCCGCTGTGGATCCCGCTCTCCGTCGGCGTCCTCGCCATGGCCTGCTTCGTCCTGCGCCAGCTGGTGCTCCAGCGCACCGACCGTGCCCTGATGGACCTGCGCACGTTCACCAGCAAGCCCTTCGTGGTTGCGATCGTTATGGTGCTGGTCTCCATGATGGCCCTGTTCGGCTGCCTGATCGTGCTGCCCCTGTACCTGCAGAACGTGCTGGGACTGGACACGCTGCGCACCGGGCTGCTGCTGCTTCCCGGCGGTGCCGTGATGGCCATCCTGTCGCCGATCGTGGGCAACCTGTTTGACCGCTTCGGTCCCCGCCCGCTGGTGATTCCCGGCGCCGTGGTGCTCAGTGCCGCCCTGTGGGGCATGACCCTGCTGACGGATGAAACCCCGGTGGGCCTCGTGATCCTGATGCACTGCCTGCTGAACGCCGGGCTGGGCTTCATCTTCACTCCGCTGTTCACCTCGGCACTGGGCTCGCTGGACAAGTCCCTGTACTCGCACGGCAGCGCCATCATCAACACGCTGCAGCAGCTTGCCGGCGCCGCCGGCACTGCTGTCTTCATCACCCTGATGACCACCGGCACGACGGCGGCCCTGGCCGACGGCGCGTCAGCGGTCTCCGCTGCCGCCTCCGGCGTTCATACGGCGTTCTTCTGGGGTGCGGTGGTCTCCCTTGTCGCCGTCGCGGCGTCGTTCTTCGTCCGCCGGCCCACCAACGAACTGCCCGAAGGCGTGGCCATCCACTAGCGGCCGCAGCCGCCGTCGGAAAGCATGGAGACCGGTGATTTCGGGCAGCAGCGCTCCCACTGAGTGTCCTCGGACCGCCCCGAGCCACACTCCGGCGCCGTAGGCCAGATCATCCAGGCGGCGGGCAACAGCGAACCGCACGGGATCCAGATCGGCCCCGGTGCGCCGGTACTCCACGGCGGCGTCCACCACTCCGGCGAGAAGCGCTGCCCGGCGCAGGCGTGCGGAGAACAGGCTGCCCGCGGCTGTCAGCGGCCACCAGTGCCGCAGCAGCAGTGCCGATCCCTGCCCCAGCGCAGCCAGGACCCCCTGTCCCACGAGGACTGCTGCCAGCTGCAGGGGCTTCGGGCTGCGCCGGAGGCGTCGGGCCAGCCGCAGGACCGTGGCCGCCGCCAGAACGGCGGCCACGGGCAGTGACCAGCGGCGCTGGGCCAGCAGGGCAAGAAGGAACCCGACGCTCCACGGTGCCAGCACCGCCGGGGCCACGTTGCTGCCGTGCCGCCGGGAAAGCTCGTGCGCCCCGGTCCCGTAGAACATTTTGCGGGCCAGCCACGGCACAAGCTCCCGCCGGTGCTCGTGCCGCGCAGCCACCGACGGGTCGTACCGCACGCGCTTGCCCTGGCGGACCAGATTCCAGACCAGGTCCACGTCTTCCGCGACGCGCAGCTCGGCGCTGAAGCCGCTGCCCAGGGCCTCGACGCGTCCCACCAGACACGCCGCGGGGAGCCATGACACCGTCCCGCGCGGATGCACCAGGGCCGGGCGCTTGCCGAGATCGAGGGAGGAGCGGGAATCCTCATACCGGCAGATCCACCCGGCGTCATTGCCCGGATTCCAGCCCAGGATCCGCGGCGCAACTAGGGCTACGCCCGGATCGGCGAAATGCCGCAGCAGCGCAGGAACGGTCCCGGGATCCAGCACCATGTCCGAATCAACAAACGCCACGTAGGGTGTCCGGACCCGTGCCAGCCCGGCATTGCGGGCAGCGGCCGGCCCCGCGTTCACGGCTAGGGGGACATACTCGGCGGCGTAGCCGGCAGCGGCGTCGGCGATCGGCTGCGGGGACAGCGAAGCGTCATCCACCACCACCACCCGCTGTCCCGGACCGATACTCTGCAGCAGCCGGCGCAGGTTGTCCGGGCGGTCCCGCACGGGCACCACGAACGTCACGGCCTGGCCGGCCGGTACCGCAAGGGTAGCGGCTGCGGGGTCGGCCATGCCGAAGGCAAGCAGTTTCTCCGCCAGCGCTGCGGAAGGACCGTCGCTGACCGAGAACCCGCCTGTTTCGAGCAGCTCCCGTGCCGCCGCTCCCGGGAACAGTACGCGCAGGGGAGAGCCGCCGGTGAGTACCTGCGCCCTGCCGCCCACCCGCACGCTTTCGGAGAGCCGAATGCCGAAGCCGACGGGAAGGCCGGTCACGGAACTGCCGCCGGCAGCGGCTGGAGGCACCCGTACCGATCCGGAGCGCCGGCCAGGCGGGCGGCAACGGCCCCGGCGGCGCCCGCGAGGAGCTCATGACCTTCGGCCGCGGAGGCCCCGGCCGGGTCGCCCAGGACGCCGAGCGGGGAGACAGCCTTCACTCCGCCGGACCGCAGCACCGGCATCAGCTCGGGAAGCGGGCGCGTGTCCCCGCAGACTGCCCGGTCCAGGTGGACGCTCCCGGGCACCAAATACAGCATCAGCGACGTTTCCGTCCGGCCCGCATGGGCATCCCCGGGTCCGAAGGTACAGGGCACCCATCCGACCGAGTGGTTTTCGGCAAGCAGCTGCCCCACCGCCCGGACCAGTCCCGCAGCGTTTCCTCCGTGCGCGTTGACGAAGACAACCCGGTGCGCCCAGGTCGAAAGCGAGCGGACCAGTTCCACCAGCATCAGGCTCAGTGCCTCATGCCCCAGCGACACCGTGCCCGGAAAGTCCTGGTGCTCCCCGCTGGCGCCGTAGGCCAGCGCCGGGGCGACGACGACATCGGCCCGTCCGGTCCTCGCGGCAGCCTCGGCCGCGACCGCCGCCGCAATCACGGTATCCGTGTCCAGGGGCAGGTGCGGGCCGTGCTGTTCGGTGGAGCCGGTGGGCACCAGGACCGTGGCACCCCTGCGCACCTCCGGCCAGGTGCGTGCCGCCAGACTCCACGACGGCGGCGCCGACGGCGGCAAGGGCGCGGACGGGGCCACTCAGCTCTCCCGGTCCTTGGGCGGGTCTCCCACTGACCGGGTGAACCCGGACGGAATGACCAGGTCCTCGGGGCGCAGTTCATGGATGGAGGTTTTTCCCAGCCCCCGCAGGGCGGAGTCGAGGCCGCCCTGGAGGATGTCCAGGACGTTCTCCACCCCTGCCTGGCCGTTCGCGGCCAGCCCCCACAGGTAGGCCCGGCCGATCATCACGGCCCGGGCACCCAGGGCCAGCGCCTTGGCCACGTCGCTGCCGCGCCGGATACCGCCGTCGAGCAGCACCTCAACCTGGCCGCCGACCGCCTGGGCAACGGCGGGGAGGAGCCGGATGGTGGCCGGGGTGCCGTCGAGGTTGTTGCCGCCGTGGTTGGAGACCGAGAGTGCGGTGACGCCGGCGTCGACCGCCCGGCGGGCATCGTCCACGCGGCTGACGCCCTTGAGCATAAACGGCCCTCCCCACGTCTCGCGCAGCCAGGCCACGTCCTCCCAGGTGGGCGGCGGCGTCTGCATCCACTCGCCGTACGCCCCGAAGAAGGTGGGGGCTTCGCCTCCCGGCGGGACCAGGTTCGGCACCGTCAGGTCCGGTACCCGGCCGGACCGGGCAAAGGCCAGCAGCCAGCGGGGATGCGGAAGCACCTCCGGAGCCAACCGGGTCATGGCCTTCAGCGTCATCTTTTCCGGGATCACCGGACTGCCCCAGTCCCGGCCGTTGGAGAAGGACCAGTCCAGGGTGGAGATCAGTCCCGTGGCACCGGCCGCCCGGGCACGCTCCATGCGCTGGATCATCGCCTCCCGCGTTCCGCTCCAGTACATCTGGAAGAACAACTGGGGAGCAGCCGCTCCAACCTGCTCCACGGGTTTGCTGGCGAACGAACTCAGGCTCATCACGGTCCCGCGGTTTGCGGCAGCACGCGCCACTGCGACTTCACCCTCGGGGTGCACGGCCTGCACGCCGGTGGGGGAGATGATCACCGGGAGGGCGATCTGCTGTCCCATGACCGTGGTGCTCAGGTCACGCTTTGCGGACTGTCCAACCACATGCGGAGCGAAGCCCAGCTCCGAAAACGCGGCAATGTTGTCCTCCACGGTGACACCTCGCTCCGACCCGGCGACCAGCGCGCCGTAGACGGATTTCGGCAGGTTTTTCTTGGCGCGGCGTTGGGCCTCGGCAACGGTTTCGAACCAGGGATTGGTGAACATGGCACGGCCTTTCGTGGTTGAGACTGGACCTTCAGGTTGCGAACACTGCGCTTACGGCTGGCGCAACGTCCCGGTAGGTATGGATGGTTCGGGCGGTACCGTGTCCTTCCCGGGCGAGCTGGCGGCCCAGTTCGACGTCGGTTTCCGCGCTGGTGTCGATCAGGACGTCCAGCCGAGGCAGGCGTGCTGCGGCAATCCGGGGATCCGGGCCGGCGTTGTGGACGCAGTCCGAGAGCAGCAGCACCCTCGCGTCCCGAACCGGGATCCGCAGCAGTTCACGGTGGGCGAGCTCCAGCGGAAAGCTGATGTTGGTGAGCCCCCGGGCCGGGATGCGCAGCAGCGTGTCCAGCAGTTCCATCGGCTTCAGCTCGGCGCCCAGCGGCAGCAGCAGCGCGGCATCGGACCAGAAGGCAATGACGGCCAGCGCATCCCGGTGCAGTTCGGCGGCCAGCGCCCCCACCGTGGCAGCGGCCGTCTGGAGGCGTTCGCCCTTCATCGACCCCGAAACATCCACCGCGAGCACCACGGACCGGCGGGTGCGCACCCGGTCCCGGACCACGATGTCCTCGTCGTCGGGGACCGGCCGCTCGGCCAGCACCTCCAGGGTCCGGTCCAGGTCGATGTCATCACTGCCGCCCCGGTAGGGCAGGCTGGCGAGCGATCCGCTGCCGCGGCGCGGCACCGCGTCCGCCCGCGGACGGGGCACGGACAGCAGTGCGGCGATATGCCGGACCCGTGCGCGGACCGCCGGGTCGACAGGTACCGCGGCCGTCCCGGCTTCCGCCGGTGCAGCAGCCTCGTCGGTGAATCCCGGGCGGGATGACCCCGGAGGGGCCGCGCCGGCCGGAGTGCGGCGGCGTGCCCCGACGGGCTGGATCACTGCGCCCGGCCCTGAACCGGGCGCCGGCTCAAACACGGCGGGATCCTCGGTCAGCTGTTTGGGGGCACGGCGCAACGGCGGGCGCCGTTCGGGTCGGCGTCCGGTGCGGCGGGATACCGGCGAATCGGCGGAAACTTCTCTTCAACCGGGTGCCGCCGCCGCAGGATGAAGGATGAAGTGGTCCTCCCAGATCTCCCGCAGCACCCGTTCCGGAGTCGTCTCGGCGGCTTCGTCCAGGTGGATGCGTCCGGAGAGGCAGACTGTCATCGCGTCGTAGACCAACTCGCGGTAGCCGGCGTCGCCGGGGTCGGTGATCCCGCGGAGGCCGGCGAGCTGGCCGGACACCAGCACGCAGTCGATGGCGCCGCGCACGCTGGAGCCCTGGCGGATATCCGGATGGTCCCGGGTGGCGCGCGTCAGCGCCACGGCATCGGCGATGAGCGCTTCTCCAAGCGCCCCCGGCGCGGCGGTGCGCAGGGCCACGATGCCGCGTTCGGCGTCGTCGTCCTGATAGCCGACGGCTAGCCGGTTCAACCGGTCATGCACGGAAGTGGAAAGCCGGGTGGTGCCCTGGTTGTCGTAGGGATTCATGGACGCGATGACCCGGAAGGTGTCCTTGGCCGGGATGCTGCCGACGCGCGGGACCGCAATGGAACGGTCCGCCATGGCAGCCAGCAGCGTATTCAGTGTGTCTTCCGGAGCCCGGTTGAACTCCTCGATGTACAGGAATCCGCCGGTCTGCATTGCTTCCACCAGGGGGCCTGCTACGAAGTTGTCGGCGCTGTAGTCCTCGCGCAGTACCCGTGCCGGGTTGTGGTGTCCTACGAGTTTGGCCGGGGTCAGATCCGCGTTCCCCTCGACGAAGAGCAGTGGAATGCCCCATTCTGCCGTGATGGCCTTGAGCATGGTGGTCTTGCTGGTGCCCGGAGGGCCCTCCAGGACAATGTCGCGGCCGGCCGCGACGGCCGCGAGCGTAAGTTCCAGCTCACGCTCACGGCCGACGAGGTGCGCGGCGATGCGGTCCCGGGTGGCCCCGATATCCGTGGTCTGCACAGGGTTCCTTTCCCGGCCGGTCAGTGGACGGCGCCGCCGGCGTCGACCGGGATCTGGCCGCCGGAGACGTAGTAGGACTGGTCGGAGGCCAGCCACGCCACGGCGTTGGACACATGCTCGGGCTCAATCCATGCCTTGCCCATGGGATTGGTGCCCGCGAATGCCGCTTCGGCGTCCGCGGCCTGCGGATCATCCAGTTCGGGCCGGAACAACTGGTAGGTCTTCCGGTTCTTCACCATGGGGGTGTCCACGGAGTTCGGGTGGATGGTGTTGACCCGGATCCCGTACGGGCCGAGCTCGTTGGCAAGCACCTTCATCAGGCCCACAACCGCATGCTTGGTGGTGGTGTACGCCGCGACGTTTGCCAGCCCCTTGAACCCGGCCAGCGAGGAAATGATGACGACGGAGCCGCCGGGTCCGGACGCGATCAGGTGCTCGGCGGCCGCCTTGTAGGTGTGCCAGACGCCGGTGACGTTGATGTCCATCAGGTCCTGCCAGGACTGTTCGTCGACCTTGTGGGTGGCGGGACCGAAGGTGAAGATTCCGGCGTTGGCCACCACGATGTCCAGCCGGCCCAGCTGCGCGACCCCGTCGTTCACCGCCGCAGTCAGCGCCTCGATGTCGCGGACGTCGGCCTCGACCGCGACAATGCGCCGGTCCAGAGCTTCGACCTGGCGCGTGGTTTCCTTCAGATCCTCCGGGGTTGCCGGGGGATAGAACTCGGTCACGGTCTCCACCGGCCCGCAGAGATCGACGGCGATGATGTCCGCCCCCTCGCGGGCCAGCCGCAGGGCGTGCGCCCGCCCCTGGCCGCGGGCTGCGCCGGTGATAAACGCTACTTTTCCGTCAAGGTTTCCCATGGTGCTTTCCTTTCCTGGGAGTGTGTTGCCGGTCTGTTCAGTACTGGGTAACCCCTGCATCCACGGTCATGGCCAGGGACGTGACGTAGCGGGCCTCGTCGGAGGCCAGGAACAACACCGCATTGGAAATATCCGCCGGCTGGACCGCCTGGACGTCCAGCAGGTTGGTCGACATGCCGCCCAGCCGGGCGTGCTCCTCCAGCCAGACGGGAAAGGACTGCATGTCCTCACCGCTGATCATGGGAGTCATCACCCCGGTGGGGTGGATGGAATTGACCCGGATATGGTGTTCGGCAAGCTCCGTGGCAAAGGCCCGCATCAGTCCCACCACGCCGTGCTTGGCGGCGACATAAGGCGCCAGGAACGGCAGTCCCTTCAGCCCCGCGGCGGAACTGGTGAGGATGATCGAACCGCCGCCGGCCTCCACCAGATGCGGGGCGGCCAGCTGCACGGTGTTCCAGACACCGGTGAGATTGATTCCCACGGTGTCATCCCAGATGTCCTGGGTTGTCTGGTCCCACGGCCGCATGATCATGATGCCCGCATTGGCCACCACGATATCCAGCCTGCCCAGCTCCGCCGCACCCGCATCGATGGCGCTCTGCAGGGCGCCCCGGTCCCGGACATCCGCCTTGACCGCGACGACACGCCGGTCCAGGGCTTCGACTTCCTTGGCCGTCTGCGCGAGGTCCTCCTCGGTCGCAGCCGGGTACCTTACGCCCCGCACGGAGTCGCAGAGGTCCACGGCAATGATGTCCGCGCCCTCCTGCGCCAGCCGGATGGCGTGGCTGCGGCCCTGACCCCTGGCCGCCCCCGTGACCAAAGCAACTTTTCCCTGCACACGCCCCATGACGCGCTCCTTTCGACGATTCGGTTGGTTGGTTAGTACTGGGTGTTGCCGGCGTCGACCGTCATCGCGAGCGAGGTGACGTAGCGGGCCTCATCCGAGGCCAGGAAAAGGACGGCGTTGGATATGTCCACCGGCTGCGTGATGTCCACCGGCAGCAGGTTGGTCATCATGCCGCCGATCCGCGGGTGGGCCTCCAGCATTGCGCCCATGGCCGCCATTCCGTCGCCGGACGCCATCGCCGTGTCGACGCCGGTGGGATGGACCGTGTTGACCCGGATGTTGTGCTCGGCCAGCTCCGTGGCGAAGGCACGCATGATGCCCACCACGCCGTGCTTGGCGGCGACATAGGGGGTCAGGAACGGCAGTCCCTTCAGGCCCGCGGCGGAGCTGGTGAGGATGATGGAGCCGCCGCCGGCTTCCACCAGGTGCGGCGCCGCCAGCTGTACCGTGTTCCAGACTCCGGTCAGGTTGGTGCCCACGGTGTCGTTCCAGATTTCCGGGGTGACCTCGTTCCACGGCTTCATGATGCAGATGCCGGCGTTGGCCACCACAATGTCCAGCCGGCCGAGCTCCGCGACGCCTGTCTCGATGGCTTTCTGCAGGGCGCCGCGGTCCCGGACGTCGGCTTTGGCGGCGATGATGCGCCGGTCGAGTGCCTCGACTTCCTTGACGGTCTGGGCCAGGTCTTCCTCCGTGGCGGACGGGTAGCCGACCCCCGGCAGGGTGTCGCAGAGGTCCACGGCGATGATGTCCGCGCCCTCCTGCGCCAGCCGGACTGCATGGCTGCGGCCCTGCCCGCGGGCAGCTCCGGTAATAAAAGCGACTTTTCCTTCTACACGCCCCATGGCATGCCTCCTCTGATGGTCGAAAGGGTTACTTGGCGGTGGATCCAGCGTCGACGGGCAGGGTCACGCCCGTGATGTACCGCGCTTCGTCGGAGGCGAGGAACAGGACGGCGTTGGAGATATCCACCGCGTCCACCCACTTGATCGGCAGCACATTCAGGGCCTGGAAACGTTCCCCGATCTGCTCCCGTGTCGGATTGTCCAGATCGGGTGCGAAGAGGTTGTAGGTGGCACTGTTGTGGATCATGTCCGTGTCCACGCTCGTGGGGTGAACCGAATTGACCCGGATCATGTCCGGCGCGAGTTCGAGCGCCAGCGCGCGCATCAACCCGACGACGCCGTGCTTTGCCGACACGTAGTGCGCAAGGTTTCCAATGCCCATCAGTCCGGCGGTGGAGCTGGTGAGAATGATGGATCCGCCGTTGCCGCCGGCCCGCAGGTGGGGGATGGCGGCCTTCGCCGTGTGCCAGACACCGGTCAGGTTGATGTCCAGCATGTCCCGCCATTCCTCGTCAGTCAGCTCTTCGACGGCGCCGAAGCCCGCTATCCCGGCGTTGGCACTGACGATGTCCAGCCGGCCCAGCTGGGCCACGCCGTCGTCGACCGCCGCCTTGAGCGTGCCGTAATCCCTGACGTCGGCTTCGATAGCCACGATGCGGCGGTCCAGTGCCTCCACATCCTTGACGGTCTGCGCCAGATCCTCAGGGGTAGCCATGGGATAGTGCACGGTGTCCACCTGGCCGCAGATGTCGACGGCGATGATGTCCGCCCCCTCCTGCGCGAGCCGCAGCGCATGGCTGCGGCCCTGACCGCGGGCGGCTCCGGTAATGAATGCGACTTTGCCTTCAACACGCCCCATTGCGTGTACCTTCTTTCTTTTGCGGCGGGCCGCCGGGTGCGGCCCGGACCTTAGGTGCCGCAGCTCCCGCCGCAGCCCGATGGTTCAGCAGGGTTGAAGCCTGCGAGCGGATCTTCAGCACAGGCACTGACCGGCGCGGCAGCGGGCCGGCGCCGGGAAATGGTGACCGGAACGGCACCGCTCCGGGGCCGCGGGGGAGCGGTGCGGTGGGAATGGTCTCCGTCGGGACGGGGCAGGGCTTCCCCCGCCCGGGCCTCGAGGGCCGCCTCGCCCAGTCCGCGGACGCACTCCGGATCCGGCCCGTCCAGCGGCAGCCCCGTGAAGAACTTGGCCGCCATGCACCCGCCGCGGCAGGTGTCGAAGAACGGGCAACCGGAGCAGGCCCCGCCGGTCTGCGGGGAGCGCAGCCGGGTAAAGAGCTCCGAGTGCCGCCATACCTCGGAGAACCCGCCGGGATTGCGGATGCTGCCGGCCAGGAACTCGTCGTGGATGGCAAAGGGGCAGGCGTAGACGTCTCCCACCGGATCGATCAGGCAGACCACCCGGCCGGCACCGCACATGTTCAGCCCCGGCAGGGATCCGCCGTACGCGGACAGATGGAAGAAGGAATCACCGGTAAGCACGTCCTCGCCGTGTTCCACCAGCCAGTCGTAGAGTTCCCGCTGCTGCGCGGCCGTGGGATGCAGGTCGTCCCAGACGTCGGCGCCGCGGCCGGAGGGCCGCAGCCGGGTCAGGCGCAGCTGGGCCTGGTACTTGTCCGCAATGGCCTTGAACCGGTCCAGCTGGGGAATGTTCTGCCGTGTGCAGACAACGGAGATCTTGAAGCCGGTGAACCCTGCGTCGGCCATGTTCTGCATGGCACGGAGCGCCGTGTCGAACGAACCGGGACCGCGGACGTCGTCGTTGACGTCCGCGGTGGCCCCGTCAAGCGAAATCTGCACGTCGACGTAGTCGCTCGCCGCCAGCCGGGCGGCCACCTCGGGGGTGATCTTCACGCCGTTGGTCGAAAACTTCACGCCCACGTGGTGGGCGGTGGCGTAGTCGACGAGTTCCCAGAAGTCCGGGCGGACCGTGGGCTCCCCGCCGCCGATGTTCACGTAGAACACCTGCATTCGTTCGAGTTCGTCGATCACTGCCTTGCACTCCTGGGTGGTCAGTTCCCGGGGGTCCCGCCGGCCGGAGCTGGAGAGGCAGTGGACACAGGAGAGGTTGCAGGCATAGGTAAGTTCCCAGGTGAGGCAGATCGGGGCGTCGAGGCCGGTCTCGAACAGATCGACCAGGGTTCCCGGCCGGGGAGTGGAAAGCACCGTCATGGCGTCCTCTCGATCACCATATTTGAGGAGGCCAGTGCGCCCAGGGCCCGCTGGTAGCGGGGGAGGTCCGCGGGGCCGACGCCGGCCGATGTGCAGGCCGCGCCGGCAGTCGGTTCAGTGCGCAGCTGCTGCACGACCGCCAGGAGGGTCCTGTCCTTGAGGAAGGACAGCCGGCGGGTGCCGAAGTGGTACAGCAGCGCGCCGAAAGGTTCCGGACGGACCGAGACCTGGGGGTGCAGCCGCCAGGGGCGGTTGAGATCAAACATCTGCATTCCGCGCCGGCCCTAGTAAACGCCGCACATACCGTCGATGGAGACTTCCTCCACCAGCAGGTCCTCCGTTGCCTCCGGTTCCGCTCCGGTGCGTACGGCTCCTTCGGGGACGGAATCTTCGGTGAGCGGGGTTGCAATCGGGTCTTGGGCGGCTCGCATGGGTGCTCCTTCTGGCAGAATCCGGCTTCGGCGGCGATACTCTGTGTGCCGGCGAGAGTAACGGCACCGAGTGCCATTGGGAAGAGGTAATTTCGTGGCAACTGCAGCGGCGTTGGGGAAACCGGAACGAGCCGGAAGGAAACCGGTCACGTCCAAGGCAGAGCTCAGCCATACGGCGCTGGTCCTCTTTGACCGGAAGGGTTTTGACCAGGTCACCGTGGACGAGATCGCCGCTGCAGCGGGCATCGGCAGACGGACCTTTTTCCGGTACTTTCCGTCGAAGAACGATTTGCCGTGGGGAGACTTTGAGGAGCTCCTGGCCCGGATGGACGGATATCTGGATTCGCTGCCGGAAACCGTGCCGCTGGCCGGCGGACTCTGCAGCGCAGTCATTGAGTTCAACCGGCTGCCGCCCGAGGAGGTTCCGTATCACCGGCAGCGGATGGAACTCCTGCTCGGCGTTCCTACGCTGCAGGCGCACTCGACGCTGAGGTACGCTGCCTGGCGGCGGGTGGTGGCCAGGTTTGCGGGCAAGCGGCTGGATCTGCCGGAGGGCAGCCTCAAACCGCAGGCGATCGCCTGGGCGCTCCTGGGGTTATGCCTGGCAGCGTACGAGCAGTGGCTGGAAACAACGGACACGGAACTTACCGGGATCCTGCAGGAATCCCTGAAGCTGTTTCCTGATGTTCTGGACGGACAGGCCGGGGTTTAGCCGGTACGGACACGGGGGGATGGACATGCCGGAGCACTACGACGTGATTGTGGTGGGCGGCGGGGGCAGCGGAGCACCCCTCGCTGCCCGTGTGGCTGAGGATCCGGACCGCCGGGTGCTGCTGCTTGAGGCAGGTCTGGCTCCGGGAGGCCGCGCCGGGTACCCATCGGAGCTTCTGGACGCGGGCACTGTGCAGGGCGCAATGCCCGGGCATCCCAACAACTGGTCCTTTTTGGGTGAGCTCACTCCCGGCAGGCCGTACTCAATTGCCCGGGGCAGGATCCTCGGAGGCTCGACGGCGCTCAACGGGGGCTATTTTGTCCGTGCACCGAAGGGGGATTTTGACCAGTGGGCCCGAGTGGGCGGACCGGCGTGGTCCTTTGCCGAGGCAACGAAGCTGTATGCGGCGCTCGAGTCGGACCAGGACTTCGGAACCCTGCCGGGACACGGGTCGGCGGGCCCGGTGCCGGTGCAGCGGCCGCCGCAGTCGCACCCCGTCACCCGTGCCTTCCATCAGGCCGCCCGGGAGCTCGGGTTCCCCGAGGAGCCGGATAAGAACGGCGACGGTGAACCCGGCGTCGGGCCGGTACCCATGAACGTGGCAGGAGGCCTCCGGTGGAATACAGCGCTCGCCTATCTGGTGTCCGGGCGCGTCCCCACGAACCTGACCATTCGGGGGCAGACCCTGGTCCGCCGGGTCCTCTTCGAGGGTGCCCGTGCAGTGGGCGTCGAGGTGGAGTGCGCGGGGAAGGTATCGGTTCTCCGGGGCGACGAGATAGTGCTCTGCGCCGGCGCCATCCAGTCGGCGCATCTGCTGCTGCTCTCGGGGATCGGGCCGGCAGCGGCCCTGCGGGCGCACGGCATCGAGGTCATAGCCGACAGGCCCGGTGTGGGTGCCGGCTTTACCGATCATCCGCAGGTCGCGGTTCAGTGGTCCCCTCGGCGGGGCGTGGTGGACACCACGGTTCCGCGGATTATGGAAAGCTCCCTGAATTTCAATGCCGGCGGGCAGCAGGTGCGCGGTGCGGGTGACCTGCAGATTCTGCCTCTGGTGAAGCCGATGGGTTATCTGCTGTCAGCGGGCAACCCGCGGGTGGGCCGAGGGAGTGGCCGCGAGGACCTGGAATTCCTGGTTGCCCTCCAGGACGAGCATGCCAGAGGCCGGCTCACCCTTACGTCCTCCAGCCCGGACATGCAGCCGCGGCTGGAGTACAACTACCTGTCCGTGGAATCCGACCGGCAGCGGATGCGGTACGCGGTACGGACGGCGGTGGCCCTCCTTTCGACGCGTGCATTCCGGCCGCTGGTCGCCCGGATCACGGAACCGTTGCCGGGCACCCTGGCCCGGGACGAGCTTCTTGATGAGTGGATGCAGTTACGCCTGGGGACGGCCCTGCACATGAGCGGAACGGCCGGGATGGGACCGGCGGATGATCCGGAATCCGTTGTTGACCCTTTCGGCCGGGTCCACGGTGTCCGCGGACTCCGGGTGGCGGACACCTCGATCCTGCCTACGGCACCGCGGCGCGGACCGGCAGCCACGGCTGTCCTGATAGGCGAACTCGTCGCCGGCCACATCCGCACGGGCAGGAATCGCCGTTGACCACGGGTGTGATGCCGGTCATACTAACTGAACGATTAGTTATTGAACCCCAGGAGCCTCCCATGACCGTCACACAGTCCGCGCGTGCCGCCTTCGACCCCACCGCTTTGGACGGCATCGACGCCGACCTGTACCTCCTAGATGAGCTGCTCGATGACCAGGCCCGCGACGTCCGGGACCGGGTCCGCGCATTCGTGGACAATGATCTGCTGCCGGTCATCAACGACTACTGGGAACGGGCCGAGTTCCCGTTCGAACTGGTCCCCAAGCTCGCCGCGCTGAACATTGCCGGCGGCACCATCTCCGGCCACGGCTGCCCGGGGCTGAGCCGGATCGCCGCCTCCACGGCGGCCGCCGAGCTTGCCCGGGGCGACGGCTCCATCAACACCTTCTTCGGCGTCCACTCCGGCCTGGCCATGGGCAGCATAGACATGCTCGGCAGCGAGGAACAGAAGAAGCGCTGGCTGCCCGCCATGGCGCGGTTCGAGAAGATCGGGGCCTTTGCCCTGACCGAGCCGGGGCACGGATCCGACTCGGTCTCCCTGGAAACCAGCGCCCGGCGCGACGGCGATTCCTACATCCTGAACGGCAGCAAGCGGTGGATCGGCAACGCGAGCTTTGCCGACGTCGTCATCATCTACGCCCGCGACGAAGCCGACGGCGCCGTGAAGGCGTTCGTGATGGAAAAGGATGCGGACGGCAACCACCCCGCCGGCTACCGCGCGGATGTGATTACCGGAAAGATCGGCAAGCGGGCCGTGCTGCAGCCGGACATCCTCATTGAGGACCTGCGCATCCCCGCGGCGAACCGGCTGGAGAACTGCAACTCCTTCAAGGATGTCAACAAGGTGCTGGCGGCGACCCGCGGGGGAGTCGCGTGGGAGGCACTGGGTCACGCGGTGGCCGCCTATGAGATTGCCGTCGCCTATGCCAAGGACCGGGTGCAGTTCGGCCGGCCCATTGCCGGGTTCCAGCTGGTGCAGAACAAGCTTGCCAATATGCTTGCGCAGCTGACCGCGATCAAGCTGACCTGCTTCCGGCTCAACGAACTCGGCGACGAAGGCAAGATGACCGGCCCGATGGCGTCCATGGCCAAGATGTTCGCCGCCCGGCAGGGCCGCTGGATCTGCTCGGAGGCACGCGACATCATGGGCGGCAACGGCCTGCTGCTGGAAAACCACGTGGCCCGGCACCTGACCGACATGGAGGTGGTGTTCACCTACGAGGGCACCGATTCCATGCAGTCGCTGATCCTGGGCCGGCACATCACCGGCCTGTCGGCGTTCGCCTAGCCGGCGAGGAGGCCTGCCGGCAGGACTTTCCGGGCGAGGAACGGGTTCACGAACTTGCGCTCCGGATCCAGCCGGCGGGCCAGCTGCTGGAAATCGCCGAGCCGGGGGTACAGCTGCAGGAGCTGCGCGTGCTCCAGAGTGAACAACTTCCCCCAATGCGGGCGGGCCCGGGAGGGGGCCAGAGCGGCTTCCAGCTCCGGCAGGAGGGCTTCGACGGCGTCCTGCCGGGGTTTCCAGGTGAAGTGGAAGGCCACCGTATCCCGGCCGTAACTGGTGCTCAGCCATAAATCGTCCGCGGCCACGGTCCGGATTTCAGCCACCAGCAGCAGGGGCGCTATCCGTCCGGACATGGCACGCAGTGCCCGGAGTGCCTCGACCGCGGACGCCCGGTCCACCAGGTATTCGCTCTGCAGCTCATCTCCGTTGCTGGGCATAAAGCCGAGGCGGAAATGGGAGAGCCGGTCGGACCAGGATCCCGGAACACCCAGCTGCCCGGTGCAATTCACCGGACTCATGCCCGGCACCGGGTTCCGGGGGACGTCGGAGGCAGCTGCACCGAAGAAGTCCTGCCTGCCGGCATAGGGCTGCTCCCTGTCCATCCGGCTCTTGAGCCACACCTGCGAGGCGGCGGCGCCGGTGAGGTTCCCGAAGATACTCACGCTGTATGCGGCAGTGGTGATGGTGTCGAAGTGCTCCTCCACAGCCGCCCACGGCAGGTCCGTGAAGACATCCTGGCGGACCTCGTACGCCGGTTCGATGTCCAGCGTAATCCGGGTGACCACTCCCAGGGCGCCCAGGGGCACCACCATGCCGCTGAAGTCGGGACTGCTGCGGTCGACCCGGAGCAGGCCGCCGTCTGCCGTGACCAGTTCCAGGGCCGCGACGGCTTGCGCCAGGTTGCCCGTGCCGGAACCGTGAGTGGCAGTGGCAACGGCCCCGCCCACGGAAATGTGCGGCAGAGAGGCCATGTTGTGCAGCGCGAAGCCGTGCTCCACGAGGAAGCCGGCGACCTCCCCGTATCGGGTGCCTGCGTTCACTGTTACGGTGCGGGCGTCTGCATCCAGCACCATCGGGCCGCCGAGCTTTTCCAGGTTCACGAGGACGCCGGGGGTGTCGGCAATGCCGTTGAACGAGTGCCGGGTGCCGAGGGTGCGGACCGCGGCAGCCGCCGCGACGGTTTCGCGCACTTCGTCAATGCTGGCGGGTTGGGTGATCTCTTCGGGGGAGTAACGCAGGTTTCCCGCCCAGTTGTATTCCTCTAGCACGCAGCCGTCCTTCGAATGATGTGATGGCGGTTGCCGGCGTACGGCTCCTAACCCCTGGAGCAGACGATAGTAGGCTGCGGCGGGTTTTCGTGCATTGACCCGCGGGAGCGGAGCCGTAGTACTGAGGGGCGGGCAGTGCCTAGCGGACCCGCAACCCCAGCACCCGGCCGCTGCCGGGGGCTGCGGGATCCATCACTTCCGGCCACCGGGCAGTCATCATAAACAGCAGTCCGCCGTCAACGCCGCCGGTGGCACAGGAGAAGCACCCCTGGTCCAGCTGCACCGTCTCCACGACCGTTCCGCCCTCACGGACGCGGACGCAGCGTTCCCCCGGCACCTCTGCGAACCAGATGCCGCCGGTGCCGTCCCAGCAGATGCCGTCAGGTGCGCTGCCGGAGACCGCGGCCCATTCCCCGGCGGGGGTGAGGCCGCCGTCGTCGTTGATTGCGAAGGACGTGAGGCAGCCGGCATTGGACTCGGCCACCACCAGTGTGCCGCCGTCGTCGGAGACCAGCATGCCGTTGGGGAACGCAAGGCCGTCCGCCACCTGTTCCACGGACCCGTCCGGGCGGATAAGTGCGATCACCCCGCTGGCCTGCGGGTCGGCGGAATAGTCGTAGCCTATGCCGTTGACGTAAATGCCGCCGGAGGGGTGCACGGCGATCTCGTTCCACGGATAATCCGACAGTCCGGCCAGGTCCGCATGGGGTACCAGGCCGGCATTGGGTACTTCCAGCAGGACCGTTCCGTCCGTTCCGGAGACCACCGCCATCCGGCCGTCCGGCAGCCAGTCAAAGCTGATCGGAAATGACGGAACCGCCGTCACCCGCCGCACATTGCCGGAGGAATCCAGCGCTGAAATGGTTCCGGCCGTCCAGTCCGCGAACCAGAACTCGCCGGCATGCCACCGGGCTGATTCGCCCATGCCGATCCCGGAGACCAGCGTCGTAAGTTCCGCCATGCTGCACCTCGATTTCCAGAGGATCCGGCTTCCAGTATGCCGCGCGCTCCGGAGCGGACAACAGGCTCCCGGAGGTATTGCCGGCCGGTTACGACGACGCGGCGCCCAGCATCCGCAGCGCCAGCCGGCTGTGGTGTTCGCCGATGCCGGCGGCCGTCTGCCGTCCGTCCCCCCGGTACCAGCGGGCCACGTCCACGCAGAGCGAGAGCAGGGCCAGGACCGCAAGGCCCGTGTCCTCGACGTCGAACAGTCCCTGCCGGCGCCCGCGGTCGACGACGGCGCGGAACTCGGCGTCCACGGACCGCCGGATTTCCAGGACCTCGGCCCGGTGATCCTCCGTGAGGGCCGCGAGCTCGAAATTCACCACGCTGGACTTGGTGCGGTTGGCCGCCTGCCATTCCACAAAGTCGCGCACCATGGTGCGGATCTGCTGCACCGGATCGGTGCTGGAGGCCACCCCGGTGCGCACCAGGTCCAGCGTGCGCTCATGACCGACCCGGGAGATGCTGTACAGCAGCTCTTCCTTCGAGCGGTGGTGCACATAGACGGCGCCGGGGGTGACCCCCGCCGCCGTCGCAATGTCCCTGGTGGTGGTGCCGTGGAAACCTTTTGCTGCGAAGGCTTCCGTAGCGGAATCCAGCAGGCGCTGGCCCGTGCCGGTTGCGGGCACCTGTACCTCCGTTGGTGAGCGGAATGAGCGTTCAGCAACCAGAGTAACAGCGGGGGATCGCGCTGCGGTCAGGCCAGACGGGACCGGACAATCTCGCTCACTGCCTTGCCGTCAAACCGCCCTGCCACCTTGGCGGTAACCGGCTTCATCACGGAACCCATCTGGCGCATCGAGGGTTCTTCGCCGCCCGCGCGCAGTGCCGCGATGGCTTCGTCCACAATGGCTTCGACGTCGGCCCGGGTCAGGGGAGCGGGCAGGTAGGCCTCGATAATCTCCGCTTCGGCAATCTCTGAGGCAGCGCGGTCAGCCTCGCCGGCCTCCGTGTAGATCCGGGCCGTGTCGCGGCGCTTCGCGGCTTCCTTCTGCAGCAGGGACACAATCTGGAGGTCATCGAGCTCCACCGGGGTCTTGCCTGACTTTTCCCGGGTGGTGATTTCACCCAGGACGTTGCGCACGGTGGTCAGGGCCGTCCGGTTGCCCGACTTCATGTGGGTTTTCATGTCCGCCTGCAGCTGTTCTTTCAAAGTGCCCATGGTGTTCCTTCTGTTGGTTCTTCGTCACTTCCCTCTATCGTCCCCTACCCGGGCGTCTCCTGCGGCAACGGTCACAGCGTCCGGAATCACAGCGCAAAAGGCCGCTAGTTGTCTTGAGCCAATCAAAACAACTGATAGGGTTTTTGTTATGCAGGAAGCGGCGGACACAGCACAAACCCTGGCCGGGAATATCCGGTCCGCGGGGCTGAAGTCCACGTCACAACGCGTTGCCGTCCTGGCAGCGCTGCAGCAGGCACCGCACTCCAGCGCAGACACCGTTCTGGTTTCCGTTCGATCGGAGTTGCCGGGTATTTCCGCCCAGGCCGTCTACGGCATCCTGTCCGCCTTCACCGAGGCCGGACTGGCACGGCGGATTGAACCCGCCGGTTCGCCTGCACTGTACGAATCCAGGGTGGGGGACAACCACCACCATTTGGTCTGCATCCGCTGCGGAGCCATCAAGGACGTCGACTGCGTGATTGGCCAGGCGCCCTGCCTGACCCCGGCCGACGATTCCGGTTTTACCGTACTGGCTGCCGAAGTAACCTTCAGCGGCATCTGCAGCACCTGCGCACAGCAGGCGGAGACCTCCGCCCGCTAAGGCGCATTACCGCCACTACTAAGGGCGGGCACTATTCAACGGCGACACACTACCGGGCTTAACGCTGCCCGGAATCCGTCGCCGCGGTGGCCCGAGTCTCACCCCGCTAGCGTCAACTGAGGAGACACCATGACCACCCTGATGAACCGACCGACTACGACCCACACTGCCGAACGCGCCGCGTCGAACGAATACACCGCCGCGGCTCCGGCTGCCCGGACCCGCCGCCGGGGTACGTACACCACCTGCTATGACAGCCCGCAGGGAACCCCGCGTCCCGCCGGGAGCTACGTCTCGCTCGGCCGCCGCGCCGTTACCCGCCCCCGGAACATGGGGAGCTACGTAGACACCTCCGCGTACCGCAACCGCCGCCCCGAGGGCGCCTACACCCTGCGCGGCTAAGCCCGCGGCCGGCCATAAACCGCCTGCCGGGGTGCTGCTGGGTACTGTAACGGCATGAAGAACATGGACCTGAACCTGCTGCCTTTATTGCAGGTGCTCCTCGAAGTGCGCAACGTGACCCGGACCGCGGAACGGCTGAAGCTGAGCCAGCCTGCCACGAGCGCTGCGCTGGCGAAGCTCCGCCGGCATTTCGACGACGAGCTGCTGGTTCGGAGCGGCCGCCACTATGAGCTCACCCCCTTCGCCCAGGCACTTGTTCCCGTGGTTGACGAAGCGATGCTGCAGATCCGGCGCGCCATCCGTATCCGGTCCGGTTTCGAGCCGCTGACAAGCACCCGGGGGTTCACGATTTCGGCGTCGGACTATGCCTCCGCCCTCATCGTGGGGCCGCTGCGCCGCATTCTGCGTGAGGAGGCGCCAGGAGTTTCCGTTGACTTCGTGCCGAATTCCGGTTTTACGGGGCAACTGGCCGAACTGACGCGGACGGACCTCCTGGTGGGTCCCGTGGGCTACGGCATGCAGGGGACCCACCGGGAGCTTTTCCGCGACGGATTCGTGGCGGTCACCGGCACCGGCAACGAACTCCTGGCCCGGGAATCCCTGACCCTCCTGGACCTGGCGTCCGTACCCCAGGCTGTGGGCTACATCGGCGACGGCATCCTGACCCCCGCCGACCGGCTCTTCGACGACCGCGGCCTGAAGCGGAACACAGCAGCGGTGGTTTCCGGTTTCCTGGCCCTGCCCACGCTGGTGGAGGACACGGACCTCGTGGCCCTGGTGCCGCGGATGCTGGCCGCACGGTCGCAGCGCGGCGCAGACATCGCGATCCTCGAACTGGCGGACAGCGGTGCCGCCGCTTTGGTCGAGGCGCTCTACTGGCACCCCTCGCTGGCGGAGGACCCCGCCAGCATGTGGCTCCGGTCGGTGGTGCACCGGGCCTGCTACCGCCTGCCCGAGCAGTGGCCCGCCGTGGTCCATCCCGTGGCGGTCGGCCTCGGGGATGCCCGCGTCACGTACGTCGGCTAGCACCGGGCTGCGGCGGTAGGATGAATGGTCGAAAGTCCCGCGGGGCGAGAAAACCCAACCCCTTTGAGAGGACACCATGAGCCTGATCCGGCTGCAGGACGTCAACACTTCCTTCGAGAACAAGCAGGTCCTGCGCGAAGCGTTCCTGCGGCTCGAGCCGAAGGACCGGATCGGCCTGATCGGCAGGAACGGCTCCGGCAAGTCCACCCTCCTGAAACTGGTCCTGGACCAGGTCCAGCCGGATTCCGGCACCGTGACCGTGGAGCCCGGAGTCAGGATCGGCTACTTCTCCCAGTTCTCGGAACTGGACGGACAGGCCAGCATCGCCGAGATCCTGGACGCCGTCTTCACGGAGATCAAGGACGTCGAGGCCGAGCTGGCCGGGATTGATGAAGCCATCGCCGCCAATCCCGCGGACAAGGAAATGGACCGGCTGATCCGCCGCCAGTCGGAACTGTTCGAAACCATGGACCGGTTGGACGGCTGGGACTACCCGCGCCGCATCGATACCGTGCTCACCACGCTCGGATTCACTGCCGCACACCGCATCTGCCCCATCGATGCGCTTTCCGGCGGCTGGCGGAACCGTGCGGCACTGGCAAAAATCCTGCTGGAACAGCCTGATGTCCTGTTGCTCGACGAACCCACCAACTTCCTGGACGTGGCCGGCGTCGAATGGCTCGAGGGCTGGTTCCGCGACTTCCGTGGAGCGGCCATCATCGTTTCCCACGACCGGAAGTTCCTGGACGCCGTCGTCACCCGCATCGTGGAGGTGGAGAACTTCCACCTGCACGAATACCCCGGCAACTTTGCCGAGTACGTGGTGCAGAAACAGTTCCGGCTCAAGAACCTCCAGGCGCAGTTCGTGCATGAGGCGGAGCTGCTGGCCTTCGAAGCCGAGGGCATCGCGGACCGCCGCGAGGCAGCCAAGGCCGGCGGACGGCTGAGCACCCAGCTGGCCCGCATCAAGAAATCCCGGGCGCCGCGTCCGGTGGATGAAATCATCACCGGAATCTACGACGGACTTCACGTCAAGGACGTCCTGGGCCGAGTCCGCGGTGTGTCCAAGTCCTACGGCGACAAGGTGCTCTTTGAGGACCTGAGCTTCGAGGTGAACAAGGGCGACCGCATCGCCGTGACCGGCACCAACGGCAGCGGCAAGACCACGCTGCTGCGCGTGCTCACCGGCGAGGAGAAGCCCGACGCCGGCGACGTCGCCTGGCCGAAGGGCCCCGCCATGGTGTCCTACAACCAAATGCTCACGGAGCTCGACGACGCCGACACCGTCACCCACGCGGTGAACTCGCTACCGGGTTCGCTGGCGTTCAGTGCCACGAAAAAGTCCGTGAACCGGTTCCTGACCATGTTCCAGTTCTCCGAGGCGGACCTGACCTCCAAGATCGGCAATCTCTCCGGCGGGCAGCGTGCCCGCGTCGCGATGGCCCAGTGCCTGCTCTCGGGCGCTCCCGTCCTGCTGCTGGACGAACCCACCAACCACCTGGACATGTCCAGCACCCAGGTAATGGAACGCGCCCTCCTGCATTTCCCCGGCGCCGTCATTGTGGTCAGCCACGACCGGTTCTTCACCGAAAAGATCGCCACCCGCTGGCTCGTGTTCGGGGCCGAAGGAGCGGAACCGGGGCAGGTCGACATCCGCGAGGCGTAAACCGCCCGCGCCGGTTCGGCGCGGCACCTGTCAGCGCGCCCGGAACCGAGTAATCTCGGGGGGTGTTTGACGGACCCAGCCTCGTATTCTTCGCCGCCGGCCTTGCAGTCTTCCTTGCCGCCGTGCTGCCCAAACTGCTGCGCAATGTTCCGGTGTCCATGCCCATGGTCTTCCTGGGTGCCGGGATCCTGGCGTTCAGCCTTCTGAAGGACCTGCCGGACCCGGATCCGGTGCGCTACGGGGAATTCACCACGCACCTGACCGAGGTGTGCGTGATCATTTCCCTGATGGGTGCGGGACTGGCACTGGACCGTCCGGTCGGCTGGCGGCGCTGGTCCACCACCTGGCGGATGCTGGGCATCGCCATGCCGCTGAGCCTGCTGGGCCTGACCCTGCTGAACCTCTGGGTCCTGGGCGTCGGCCTCGCCGCGGCCATCCTGCTGGCCGCCGCGCTGGCCCCGACCGATCCGGTCCTGGCCTCCGAGGTCCAGGTGGGCGAACCCGCCGACGACGAAGAGGAGGACTCCGAAGGTGAAGCTGAGGACGAGGTCCGGTTCGGCCTGACCTCCGAAGCGGGACTCAATGACGGCCTGGCGTTCCCGTTCGTGTACCTCGCCATCGGCATGAGCCTGGTGGGGACGGCGCCGTCCGACTGGTTCCCGCACTGGATTGCCGTCGACGTCTCCTGGCGGATCGGCATGGGCGTCCTTCTGGGTTTCCTGACCGGCAAAGTACTCAGCCGGCTCTTCTTCTCCGCACGGCTGGAAAGCATCCGCCTGTCCAACCACTCCGAAGGCTTCGTGGCCCTGGCGGCCACTTTCCTGGCGTACGGAATCACCGAAATGCTGGACGGGTACGGGTTTGTCGCCGTCTTTGTCTGCGCAGTCACCATCCGGGCCGCGGAACGTACCCACGGCTACCACCGCGTGCTGCACAGCTACGTGGAGCAGCTGGAACGGCTGCTGACCGTGGTCCTGCTGCTCCTGCTCGGCGGCGCCATTGCCCGCGGACTGCTGTCCGGCATCGGCTGGCGTGAAATGGTGGTGGCGGCGGCGTTCCTGCTGGCAGTCCGTCCCCTCGCCGGATGGCTGGGCCTGCTGGGCGGCAAGCCGGGCCCCCGCGAGCGGATGGCCATCGCCTTCTTCGGAGTCCGGGGGATCGGCTCGCTGTATTACCTCGGCTATGCCCTTGGCAAGGGACACTTCGACCATGCGGAGCAGCTCTGGGGACTGGTTGGCCTGGTGGTGGCGTCATCCGTCGTGCTGCACGGCGTCACGGCGGCGCCGCTGATCAACCGGCTGGACCGGATCCGGAAGAAGACGGCAGTGGAACGCTTCGGTGAAGAACGGCCGGACACCGCGGTCTAGACTCCGGCCGCCGGGTCTGCGCTGTTCGCCCGGCGGTCCCGCTGTTACCTTGGCGCCATGGCTTCACACGCGCGCCGCGTGCCGGACCCCCCGCCTGCCGGACCGCGGGTTCCCCCGCCGGTCCTCATGGCCCAGACCTGGGCCGCGGCTGTGTTCCTGCACTGGCGCATCGATCCGTCCCTGGCAGCGCCCTACATGCCGCCCGGCGTCGAACCCGATGTTTTCCACGGCTCCACGTGGGTGGGGCTCATCGGCTTCCGCGCACCGGAGACCCGGCTCGGGAGGGTTCCGGTGCCGTTTTTCGGTTCCTACACCGAGATCAACGTACGCCTGTACTCGCGGGGCCGTGACGGCAGCCGCGGGGTATTGTTCCGGAGCCTGGACGCCTCCCGGCTCGCCCCGGTGCTGGCGGCCCGTTCGCTGCACATTCCGTACGTCTGGTCCCGGTGCCGGCCCAGGCGTTCCGGCTGGGGGCTGGGGTACGACGTCGCCCGGTTCGGCAGGCAGGCCCGCTCATCCTTCGCCGTGGTGCCGGACTATGGGCGTACCGCAGACGACGATCTGTCCATCCTGCTCACCGCACGTTTCGGGCTGCATGCTTGCCTGGCGGGCAGGACGGTTTTTATTCCGATCTCGCACCGGCCGTGGCCGCTGCATCCGGCCCGGCTGACCCACCTCCACGACGAGCTGGTGCCGGCCGCGGGGCTGCCCGTCGAAGGGCCGCCGGACGCGGTGCATTACTCGCCCGGAGTGAGGACGCTGTTCGGCTGTCCGCGGCGGGTGGCCTGAGCCAGTTCCCGGCGCAGCCCGCGTTCGCCCTGCCGCATCAGCAGGGCATGGGCGGCCGTGAAGACGGGCCGGGCCACCGGGGTGAGCACACGCATCCAGCGCCGGGTGGGCCGGACCCGCCAGTCAATGTCCATCCGGGTCTGCGCCGGGACACCCGGGGCCGGGGACGCGACGGGGAACAGGCGGATCCGTCCGGTGCCCGCCAAGTCGCCGCCGGCGTCGAACTCTATGATCCGGGGGCGGGCCGCAGACGTGGGATGGACGGTGATGGACAGCCGGTAGCCCAGGGAGGCGCGGAACTGCAGGCGGACGGTGGTGCCGAGCAGCCGGGTGACCGGATCCGCGGCGTCCGCAGAGGGGTCGGTGGCAAGGTCCTGCAGCGTGCACCCCGGCCACCAGCGGGGCCAGCTCATCTCCGGGCTGGCAACGGTCTCCCAGACCGCCTCCGGGGTCGCATCGAGCAGCCAGCTGGAAGGAAGAATGTAGAGACCGGGCATCCCTTCAGCATGCCATTGGTACTTGCTGCGTGCCGAAACGGGCCACCGTGCCGGGACCGGTGCTGTGGTCCCGGCACGGTGCTGCGTTGACGCTTAGCGCTGGTAGGCCCGGGGCAGATCGAAGCCCCGTTCCGCCATCACCGCGCGCAGCCTGGTGGGGTAGTCAGTGATGATCCCGTCCACGCCCAGGTCAATGAGCCGGTGCATGTCGGCCACTTCGTTGACGGTATAGGGAATCACCGTCATGCCGAGGTTGTGCGCGTCGGCCACCATCTCCGCCGTGACGGTGGTGAAAACGGGGGAGAGTACGTCATAGCCCTGGGCATGGGCGGCACGGACCACGGAACCGCCGAAGTCGTCAATGTCGATTCCGCCCAGCTCCGGGGCAGCTCCGGGCTGGCCAACGCCGAGATCCTCCGCGGTGCCGGCCAGCGCCACCCGTGTCAGTTCCGGGGCGATCCGCTCGAGCAGGTTCAGGGTGGACCAGTCAAAGGATTGGATGGTGGTGCGGCGCTCCCGGTTCGCATCGCGGACCACGTCCACCACTGCCTCGGTCAGGGCGACGCTGCGCGGTCCGCCGGCCTGGCCATCCTCGACCTTGGTTTCGACATTGAACTGGATTTTGCGGGCCCGGTACTCCCGGGCGAGGCGATAGACATCGCTCAGCTCCGCAATCCGGTTGCCCTCCGCGACATCCTGCTCCGGGTAGCCCGGCAACGGCTGGTAGCCGCAGTTCAAGGTCTGGAGCTGCAAAAGGCTCAGGTCCGCCACGCGGTCGCCCACATACGGGTATTCCGGATCTTCGGCCACTGCAGGCGCGGTATCGGCGCACTTCGTGTCCAGGATGATGTCGTCATGCCAGACGATCACTCGGCCGTCCTCGGTCAGATGGGCATCCAGTTCCAGGGTGGTGACGCCGAGTTCCAGCGAGTGCGCGAAGGCAGCCAGGGATTCTTCGGTTACTTCACCCCGGCCGCCGCGGTGGGACTGGAGGTCAAAGCCACGGTCCGTGCCTGAGCGCATGACCGAGACCATCACGTCGAAGATGCGGGTGTTCTCGTAGACACCGGTCAGCATTTCCGCGCCCGGCCCCATGGCGGTCAGCGGGACGTCGTCGCCCGTGTGGCCGCCGGTGGTCCAGTCAATCCGGAACTGCTGGTCCGAGCCTGCGACGTCGAACGGTCCTTCCTGCACCGGGCTGTCCGGGTTGGAGTCGTCGCCCAGGGGTTCGATGGTCATGCCGCCGGTCTGGTGGTCGCCCACGGTGATCAGCAGGGTGTTCCCGTCCTTCTCGGCGAACTCCTTGGCCAGGGCCACGGAACGGTCGAACTCGATGCCGGACTCAATGGTCAGCGCCCCGTTATTGACATGGCTCATGGCGTCAATGCCTTCTTCTTCGACCATGAGGAAGAAGCCGTTGTCGTCCTGGTTGCCGTTCAGGACGTCAATGGCTTTCCGGGTCATTTCGGTCAGCGGAACCGTGGGGTTGTAGACCTCGTCCACGTCGTCTCCGTATTGGAACATTTCCTCGTTGGCGAACAGTCCGAGCAGCATGTCGCCCTGTGCCGCCTGCAGGCCGGGCAGGTCCCAGACATATTCGTATCCCTGCTCCCGGGCCTCTTCCACGAGGTTGCCCTCTGTGCCGGCGCTCTCCTCGGACTCGTCTTCCGCCGGGTTGTCGGGAAGCCGCCCCGGGTCTCCCGCGGGGTACCAGTAATCCTCGCCGCCGCCCAGGATCACTTCCGGGCGGGAGCTGCGCAGGAACTGGGCGGCAATGGCGCTCTGCTCATCCCGGTCCAGCACATGCGAGCCGAAGGCAGCAGGAGTTGCATCCGTGACCTGTGCGGTGGTGACCAGGCCGGAGGACTTTCCGAGCCGTTCGGCGACTTCCAGGGCCGTGGTGACCGGCTGCTGGTCCAGGTCCACGCCGATGGCACCGTTGTAGGTCTTCACCCCGGTGGCCATGGCCGTGGCGGCGGCGGCCGAGTCAGTGATAAACGTGCCGGGGTCCGCGGAGTTGGTATGTACCCGTCCCACTTCGGGAAGCGAATCCATGGCCAGCTCTCCGGTCAGTCCCACCGAGGCCAGCCGGATGGCGTCCCGCTGCGCGGTGCCCATTCCGTCGCCGACCATCAGGATCACATTGACGGCCTCGTCGTTGCCATGGCCACCGCCGTCGCCGTCCCCGTGCCCTCCGCCGTCGCCTTCGTCGTGCGTGGGCGACGGGGTGGATGTCGGTGCGGGAGGTGTCGACGTCGACGTACCGGTGGGCGACGTGGTGGGAGTGGGTGTGGAGGTCTTGGTGGGCCCGGGATAATCGGCGGGATCGCTTGGTCCGCCGATTGTGCCCGGAAGCCCGGTACCTACACCGCATCCCGCCAGGACACAGATGCTCAATATCGCCGTTGATAGTGTTGTGGCCGTTTTCTTCATGTGGATTCCCCTGCGAGTGCCTAGCGATGGTTCCCCCTGACGCGTGCCAGACTCAGTGCGCGCCAGGGTGGAGTCAACCGCAGGGGCCGATAAAGGGACACCGGCCGCAGGGGTTATTCGAAGGGTGCTGGATCTCCGGTTCCGCGCCGGACGATCACCGGGGAATCACCCGAGAAGTCGATGACGGTGGTCGGATCGGGGCCGCAGAACCCGGAATCGATGACGGCATCCACCTGGTGGTCCAGCCGTTCCTTGATTTCCCAGCCCTGCGTCATCGGATCTTCGTCGCCGGGCAGCAGCAGTGTGCTGGAGAGCAGCGGTTCGCCGAGGCTGTCCAGGATCGACTGCACCACTGTGTTGTCCGGGATGCGCACGCCGACGGTCCGCTTCTTGGGCTGGAGCAGCCACTTGGGGACTTCCTTAACCGCGGGCAGGATGAAGGTGTAGCTTCCGGGGGTGGCGGCCTTAATGCTGCGGAACACCGAATTGTCCAGCTGCACGAACTGTCCCAGCTGGGCGAAGTTCCGGCAGACCAGGGTGAAGTGGTGCTTGTCGTCCAGCTGGCGGATCTGCCGGATCCGTTCCAGCCCTTCGCGGTTGCCCAGCTGTACCCCCAGTGCGTAGCAGGAGTCGGTGGGGTAGGCGATCAAACCGCCGGATTCGAGCAGGTTCACAATCTGGCTGATGGCCCTGGGCTGCGGATTATCCGGGTGTACGTCAAAGTATCTGGCCATTCCACCAGCCTACCGGCGGCGGCCGCTGTCCGGGACTGACCGGGACCCCTGCTACCTGCAGGCGTTCCAGTCGGGCAGAGGGTGGCAGGTGGGGGCAGGGTCGGGTCGGGGGTCGGATCGGCGAGCGCCGGGGGAGTCAGCCTTATGCTGCCCAAACGAGGTCGGCCATCACCCGATCAACAACAGCCGAGACGTCCTCCGGCGTGCCTACCAAGGGTGGCGCGGTGGATCGGTAAGTGTGCCCGGTTGGGGTGGAGGTCTCCACGGTGTGTCCGGGTGATCCGACCATCCCGGGCCCGCCGACCATCCCGATTTCCCCTGCTGCACCTGTTGCGCTCGCTGCACCCGGCGCACCCGGCGCACCGATTGCCCCTGTTGCACCGTTACCACCCAACGCCCCTGCGATGCCCCCAGTGCCCGGAGGTTTGACTACCTCGGCTGACCAGCCCGGGGCTTCCTTGGCATGGTTGCACGCCTCGCAAAGTCCCTGTCCGTTCTCGGCTTTGGTGGGACCACCCCTGCTATGCGGGCGGATGTGGTCGAAGTGCCGGATTGGTGCGCCACACCACGGCATCCGGCAGGTCTGATCCCGTGCGGCGATGAAGCGGGCAAGGGAAGTCGGGAACAGGCGTGCCCTTGCGTCCATGGCCACCAGCTCACCGGTTCCGGGAGCCGCATACAACCTGCGAATGAAGGTCTGGACGTTCCTGTCCTGCCCCCGACCTTCTTGCTTACGTTTAGTCTGGCTCTCCTGCTGGCCCTTGTCCTGGCCCCGACCTTGGCCCTTGTCCTGACCCCAACTCTTGCCCTTGCCCTTTCCCCGGCTCCGGCTCCGGACAAGATCCCGGGCCCACTGCGCCGGAACCGGGCCGTACCCGGGAACGAATGCCGGTTCCGACTCTCCGGCGAGCAGTGTCCGGTCCGTCATCACCAGCTGGACCTCCACCTTCATCGAGTCCGGGTGTGCCTGGCCGGTAATCCGTCCTACAAGGGTGTCCGCCATGATCTGTCCCCGGGTGCGGCCGTCGCCGGCAGCGGTGAGCCGGTCAGCCTCCTGTGACAGGGCAGCGTAAACGCCCACCCCCTGAGCCACTGGGAGCAGGCCTGTCAGGTAGGTCATGGTGTCCGGAGCCGGACGGCAGGACACGAAACGTTCCGAGGCGGCCTTCGCAGCCCGGTTCACGGCGGCCCGCGGGTCCAGACGGTAGGCCGCCGTCCTGGCGCGGGAGATGATCTGCCGATCACCCAGAGTCTCCAGCAACTCCGGATTCCCTGCTATCTCCCGGTCAACACGCTGCCGGTCCTCGACGCTGAGGCACGCCGTCTCCCGCACCAGCAATGTTGCCCGCCACTCGCTGATCTTTCCCTGACTCAGCGCCTGCAGGGTGCAGGGCATTTCCTGCGTCAGCGCCTTGGCGAACCCCAGCAGCCGGCCGCCGCGGTTAGCCGATTCCCTCCGGGCCAAAGCGATCTGCGACGCCACTCCACAGCCCTGCTTGTCCTTTGGCACTTCCGCCAGTGCCTGCTTCCGGCGCTGGGAGGCATCGAACGCCGCAGCCGCTCGGGCCTGTGCCGCCGATGCCGCTGCCTTCAATTCCTCAAGGGCACGTATCCGGTCGATGAGTTCGGCATCAGGCTGCTGTGCGGGTTCGGTCTCGCTCTCGTCGCTGAGCGCGCCAACCCACGTATTCACCAGCACGCTGCTGACACGGGACTTGTCCGGTCCGTAGTGCCGTTGAGAAGGTGAATATTCGAACATGTGTTCGAGTTTATCGGTCCCGGACGGCAAGAGGAAGGAACTAAATACGCGATGTACTACCTGTTTTTGCCGGGCGAGGGTGGTGTTCGGCGTTGGGGCAGGAATCCGGTGATCTGCACGGTGTATAGGGGCACGGTGCCCGACGCCCGCCAGTACGGCGCAGGGAGGTCCGGCCGACGCCGACGCCGACGCCGGTGCGAGTACGGCGCGCAGGGCACGGAGCCCGTGGTCGCCGGCACTTCAGCTGAATCCGAGCCATGCCGGGCCCCGGGGGAATCCCATGCCGGGCCCGGACGAATGCCATCCCCGGTGTGGGAGGCCAAATCCTGAGTGGGAGGCCAAACCCAGCGTGGCTACTCCTTCGACCCGCCGTTAACCGTGGAGCTCCACGCGGCACTATTCCGTAGGAGTGGACCCGGCGTACTGACCCGCGGATCTCATCTGCTCTCGAAGAACCCTTGCGCAGGGGGTGTCCGATCGCGCTCGCAGCACCGAAACCAACGCACGACAGGAACCGCGACACGCACCTGACCACGACAACCGGACCAAGGCAACCGGCCAACCCCCGAGCCAAACACCTGCAGGCGATCTACGGTCCTGACTCGGTGAGTTGCTCTCCCAAACGCCACCAAGAGGCACCTCCATAAACCCGCCTGCAAACCCGGCAGCAAACCCGGCAGCGCTCGCAGGAACCCGGAGGCTTAGCCCAGCATTCGCTGTCGGATCCGGCGGACCGAATGCGCTGCAGTCTTCAGCCGCACACCGGAGTACGGCACCCCGCCGCGCAGCCGCCACTGCACCGCGAGCCAGACACACACCGCCCGCTCGAGAATCCACAACGGAGCCCAAAGGGCCGACGTCGGCCCGAACACCTGCCGCCCGCCGTTGCGCCGGCGTCCATATTCGGCCGCTGCGGCAACGGCAGCAGAAAGAGCCGCCAGTCGTCCAGGCCTGCGGGCGCTGCGCAAAAGCACCGGGAGCAGAGACAGCTCGGCAGCCAACCGCAGCGGCTGGGCCAGATCGTCGTAGGCCTGGCGTACCCGCTGCCGGAAGAACTGCGACGTGGAGGAGGGAAGCCGGGCAACAAACAGGTCGTCGGCGCGCACCTCGGTTCCGCCGGCCGCACGGACAGTGCGCAACAGCTCGAGATTCTCGAACAACGCGTCCCCGCTGTAACCGCCCGTCCGCCGAAGCACCTCTGTCCGCACCGCGAGCGTTCCCGGGTAATCGGCGCCGAACGCACGGTTCAGCAGGGTCCGGCCGGTGTCCCACCGGGCGTGCCACGGCAGGGGAAGGCGAGGGTGCACGGAAGACGGTACGGAGGACGGCAGGGACGAGCGCGCGGAAGGTAGGGAAGCAAAGTAGTTCTGTGGACGGACGACGTCGGCGTCCCCCAGGAGGGCGCAGATTCTTTCCAGCTGCTCCGGGGTGTAGCGGACATCGTCGTCGGCAATCACGAGGTATTCAGCCTCGGCCATGTCGACGCCGGTGAGGACGCCGTTGACCTTGCCGTTTCGGCACTCGGGGTGCCGGGGGCGGTAATGGCGCACCCCGGCAGGGAAGGACCGGGCGTGTGCCGCAAACAGCTCGTCGCCGGAGCCGTCCACCACCAGGACCCGGACATGCGCACTGAGCAGCTTCAAGTAGTCCGCCAGCTCAGCCAGGCCGGTGTCCGCGCTCCATTTCAGCGGCAGCAGGTACTCCAGACGCGGAGGGTCCAAATGCGGAGAGCGGTCGTCCATGCGGGAAAGATATCCACCCCAATCATTGCTAAGCAACCTTAGTAAAGCCCGCGTGTCCCCGTTCCCCGGCCTGCCCCCGCGACGTAGGCTGGTCGGATGTTCGTGCTCATTGGATTCAAAACCGTGCTCCGCACCCTCTTCTCCCGCCCCGCCACCTGCCAGTACTGCGGTGTCTACGCGGAGCAGCAGGTGGAGGAACGTGCCAACCGCCTGACGCTCTTCTTCATCCCGATCTTCACCACCAGCCGCCGCTATGCGTTTACCTGCACCAACTGCGGCCGCAGCACAGGGATCAACCGGTCGCAGAAGAACGCGCTCCAGCGGGCCTGAGGGCCGGCAAAAGCAGCACCGAAAGCCGCCCGCACGTCTCCGCCGATCGCCCGCAGGATCCCCGCCGAAGCACCCTGAGACTCTCCGGGAGAGCCCGGTGTCCCCGGCGCGCCGGAAAAGTCAATAGAATGAAAGAAGCACAACAGCTGCCGGCCCTGTTCTGGCCGCACCACAGACTTCCGGAATGCCGCCGCACGGCTGCCGTTCCACCTGCAAATCCCATCCCCGACGAAAGAACCCTCATCCGTGAATAGAACACCTGCCGTCCTGAAAGCCCCCCGGGAACTAGCCAAGGGAACCATGCGCGTCATGAACCTCGGCGGCCTTGGCGAAATCGGCAGGAACATGACCGTTTTCGAATTCGACGGCAAGCTGCTGATCGTTGACTGCGGCGTGCTCTTCCCCGAAGAAGAACACCCGGGCGTAAACCTGATCCTGCCTGATTTCACTGCCATCCGCGACCGTCTGCAGGACGTCGTCGCCGTGGTCCTGACGCACGGCCACGAAGACCACATCGGCGGCGTGCCGTACCTGCTGCGTGAGCGCTCCGATATCCCCATTGTCGGCTCCAAGCTGACCCTGGCCTTCATCGAAGCCAAGCTGAAGGAACACCGGATCAAGCCCAAGCTGATCCAGGTCAAGGAAGGCGACCGCCGCACCATCGGCGGCTTCGACCTTGAGTTCCTCGCGGTGAACCACTCCATCCCCGACGGCCTGGCCATTGCCATCCGCACGGCGGCCGGCATGGCACTGCACACCGGCGACTTCAAGATGGACCAGTTCCCCCTTGACCGCCGCATCACCGACCTCACCGGCTTCGCCCGGCTCGGCGTGGAGGGCGTGGACCTGTTCCTCACCGACTCCACCAACGCCGAGGTTCCCGGCTTCATGGCCTCGGAAAAGGAACTGGCCCCGGCCATCGACACGGTGTTCCGCACCGCGCCGCGCCGCATCATCGTTTCCAGCTTCGCCAGCCACATCCACCGCATCCAGCAGGTCATCGACGCGGCATCGCGCTACAACCGCAAGGTCTCCTTCGTGGGCCGCTCGATGATCCGCAACATGACCATCGCCGAGGAACTGGGCTACCTGAACATCCCCAAGGGCATCTTGGTGGACTTCAAGTCGCTGCAGCGCACCGATGACCACAAGGTGGTGCTGATCTGCACCGGTTCGCAGGGGGAGCCGATGGCCGCGCTGTCCCGGATGGCGAACAAGGACCACCAGATCCGCATCCACGAGGGCGACACCGTGCTGCTGGCCAGTTCGCTGATCCCGGGTAACGAGAACGCCATCTACGGCATCATCAACAACCTGACCAAGATCGGCGCCAACGTCGTGCACAAGGGCAATGCCAAGGTGCACGTCTCCGGCCACGCCAGCGCCGGCGAACTCGCCTACTGCTACAACATCGTCAAGCCGCGCAACGTGATGCCGGTGCACGGCGAATGGCGCCACCTCAAGGCCAACGGAGCCATTGCGGTGGAGACCGGCATGGATGCCCGCGACGTGGTCATCGCGGAAAACGGCATGACCGTTGACCTGCGCCGCGGCCGGGCAACGATCTCCGGCAAGCACCAGGTGGACCTGGTCTTCGTGGACGGCGACAGCGTCGGCCACACCACCGAGGAAACCTTGAAGGAACGCATGCAGCTGGCCGAGGAAGGTGCCGTAACGGTGCTGGCCCTGGTCGATGCCGACACCGGCACCATCGCCGAGCCGGCTGAGTTCTTCACCAAGGGCTTCACCGTCAAGTCCGAGGACCTGCGCAAGGCGGAGGAGGCGGTGGAGAAGGCCCTGGCCAACGCCGCCACCGGCCGCGGACCGAAGGGCGAGGAGCTCGAAGACGTCATTGAACGCGCCGTCGCCAACTGGATGCGCCGCTTCTACAACCGCACCCCGGCAATCACCGCGATTGTCGTCGACGCCTAAAGAGCCGTTCATGTGAGGCGCCCGCCTCACCGCAAAGGGAGGGGCCGCCGTCGAATATTCGACGGCGGCCCCTCCCTTTGCTATGCGGGTTTCGTGTGATTTTATTCTCTGCGTAACACGCCTCCCGTGCCCCTCGGGTTCTCCGCCGCAGACCCGAAGCCTGCTCCGCTTCCCAGTAACGGCGCGGATTTCGCGGGTCCTGCAGGCCATGCACACATCCGCGCGTTATACCTTTCGGCACAGGGACGGTCAAGAGGCTTCACAGGCAGTGTCGATAAATTGGGCGAATGCGTCCCCCCAAATCCTCATTCTTCCGGAAACTCTCCGTGCCCGGACGGCTCGTTGCGTTCTTCCTCGTCAGCGTGCTTGCCGGCGTGCTGGCAGCCGGCACCCTGATTCCCATTGCTGCTGTGGCGGCCACGGGAACGGATATGGCCGTTGGAGTGCTGGACCAGCTGCCGGATGAGCTGGAAACCGGCCCCCTCGACCAGGGATCGAAGATCTACAGCGCCGACGGCGTCCTGCTGGCCACCTTCTATGCCCAGAACCGGGTTCCGGTGAAGCTGGACGAGATGTCGCAGAGCATGCAGGATGCGATCGTTTCCATTGAGGATGCGCGCTTCTATGAGCACAACGGCATCGACTTCAAGGGCATTGCCCGCGCCGTTGCCTCCAACGCGTCCGGCTCGGACACCCAGGGCGCCTCAACCCTGACCATGCAGTACGTCAACAACGTGCTCATCAGCCGGGACATCGCTTCCGGCAAGGGCGGCAGCGACCTCACGCTCAGCGGCACCAAGGACCTGGGCGACAAACTCCGGGAAGCCAAGCTGGCCGTGGCAGTGGAAAAGGAGTACTCGAAGGAGGAAATCCTCGAGGGGTACCTGAACATCGTGCTCTTCAGCGGGCAGACCTACGGGGTTGAAGCAGCCGCCCGCAGCTTCTTCGGCATCTCCGCCGCGGAGCTGACACCGGCGCAGTCGGCCATGCTGGCCGGCATGGTGCAGTCACCCAGCCGTTTCAACCCGTTCACCAACCCCGAAGCAACGAAGGCGCGTCGGGACACCGTGCTTGCCGCCATGCTGAAGAACGACAAGATCAGCCAGGCGGAGTATGACGAGGCAGTGGCCTCCGGACTGGACCTGAACCCGCAGACAGTGGTCTCGGGCTGCACCGGAGCCGAGATGGCCCAGTACTTCTGCAGCTATGTGGAACAGACGGTCCTGCAGTCCGAAGCCTTCGGTGCCGACGTCAAGGACCGCGCCAAGCTCCTGGCCCGGGGCGGGCTGACCATCAGGACCACGCTGGACTCCCGGCTGCAGTCGCAGGCGCAGAAGCAGATTGAGGCACAGGTTCCGGTGGGGGACGCCTCCGGCGCCGGCTCCGCCATCGTGTCCGTAGAACCGGGCACGGGCAAGATCCTGGCCATGGCACAGAACACCGAGTACACCCCGGAGCTTGGCAACGGAAAAACCCAGCTGAACTTCAACGTGGACGCGGACATGGGTGGAACCCCCTACGGGTTCCAGCCCGGCTCGACCATGAAGCCGTTCACCACCGCTGCCTGGCTGGCAGCCGGCCACAAGCTCAGCGACACCATCGACGCCACGCGTACGTCCTACCCGGCCGGCTTCGACTGGAAGGCCAGCTGCCTCGGCGCGAACGCGGAGTTCGACGAATGGAAATTCAAGAACGCCTCAGAGGGCTATGAAAAGAAGATGACGGTGGCCGAGGGCCTGACGCAGTCCGTCAACACCGCCACCGTGGCTCAGGCTGCCCGGCTCGACCTGTGCGACATCCGCGATACCGCCACCAGCATGGGCGTGCACCGGGCCGTCGACGGAGAACCGCTGGAGGTCACCAGCCCGTCCTTCGTCCTGGGCGGCCAGGAAGTCTCGCCGCTGACCATGGCCTCGGCCTATGCCACCTTCGCCAGCGGCGGCGAGTACTGCACGCCCACCGCGATCACCGAGGTCACCGACGGCTCCGGCAATGATTACGACGTCGCCGGCGGGGAATGCACCCGCGCCATCAGTGCGGACGTAGCCGCTGCCGTGACGCAGCCGCTGCAGAAACTGGTCGAGGGTTCCCCTGGCAGCATCCACCCGATCGGCGTTCCGGCGGCGGCCAAGACCGGCACCACCGACATGTCCGAGCAGACCTGGACCGTGGGCTACACCACCGGCATTTCCACCGCGTCCTGGGTGGGCAACTGGAACTCGTACTCCACGTTGAACAACCAGTCGATCAACGGCGTGACCCGTTCCTATGTTGACGGCTCCGCCATCGCCGGCGCGCAGTGGACCGAGTACATGAGCTCGGCCGCCAAGCTGTACGAGGCGAAGGACTTCCCCTCGGTCCCCGACCGCCTGCGCTAGGGCGCCGGAAACCAGCCGGCGGGGAGGAAATTCCCGAAGGTAAGCGTGCTGATGGCAGACTGTAAGGGGCATTACTCCACCACGCGAAGGGAAGAAATCGTATGACGACGCCGGACTGGGTGGATCACGTGGTGTGGTGGCAGGTCTACCCGCTGGGCTTCGCCGGCTCCGAAAAGGCAGCACTTCCGGAGCAGGCCCCCGCGCAGCACGGGCTGGCGAAGCTGGTGCCGTGGCTGGATTACCTCGTGGAGATGGGCGCCTCCGGGCTCGCCCTCGGGCCGGTGTTTGCCTCCGAGACCCACGGGTACGACACCACGGACTACTACCGCATCGACCTTCGGCTGGGCGACGACGCAGATTTCGACGAACTGGTGACGCAGGCGCACGCCCGCGGAATCCGGGTCCTGCTGGACGGCGTCTTCAACCACACCGGCCGCTCCTTCGCACCCTTCCGGCAGGCGCTGGAGCAGGGCCCGGAGGCGGCGACGGCGGACTGGTTCGGCATCACCTGGCCGCAGGGCTGGACTCCCGGGACCGAACCGGACTACGCGGACTTCGAGGGCCACCACCACCTGGTCGCCCTGAACCACGCCGAGCCGGCCGTGGCGGACTTCGTGGCCGACGTGATGAAGCACTGGCTGCGCCGCGGCGCGGACGGCTGGCGCCTGGATGCCGCCTACGCCGTGCCGTCATCGTTCTGGGCCACAGTGCTGGACGATGTGCGCAGCGAGTTCCCCGAAGCCTATTTCGTCGGGGAGTACATCCACGGCGACTATCCGGCGGACGTGCTCGCCGGCCATCTGGATTCGGTGACCCAGTATGAACTGTGGAAGGCGGTCTGGAGTTCCCTTGCCGAGGCGAACTTCTATGAACTGGCGGCCGCGCTGGAGCGGCACAACACCTTCCTGGCCACCTTCGTTCCGCTGACGTTCATCGGCAACCATGACGTGACCCGCATTGCCAGCCGGCTGGATCCCTCCGGCACGCTGGCACACGCACTGGTGCTCCTGTTCACCCTGCCGGGCACGCCGGTGGTCTATTACGGCGACGAGCAGGGGTACCGCGGCATCAAGGAAGACCGCGCCGGGGGAGACGACGACATCCGTCCGTCCTTCCCCGCTTCGCCGGACGAACTCTCGGCGGTCGGGCAGCCGCTCTACCATCTGCACCAGGAACTGATCGGGCTGCGGCGCCGGCACCACTGGGTGCATGCCGCCCGCACCCGGGTGCACACACTGGCCAACGAGCAGCTCGTCTACGAGGTGTACGACGCCGGCCACTCGCTCTTCGTGGCCATGAACCTCGCGGACACCTCGGTCACCGTGCAGGTGCCGGCCGCCGCCCGGGACGTCCTCGCCGGCGCAGGCGGGCTGGACGGAACGAGCGGGCGGCTGGCCCTGCAGGCGTTGGGCTGGGCCGTTCTCGGCCCTGCGTCTTAGTACAGCTTGGCTTAGTACAGCTTGATGGTGCCGCCGTCGGCCATGAGGGTCTGGCCGGTCAGGTACTGCGAATCCTCGCTGGCCAGGAAGACGACGATGGGGGCAATGTCCGTTTCGGGATCGCCCAGGCGGCCCAGCGGGACGCCGTCGACAACTTCCTGGTAGGCCTCCGGGAACGCCTTGCTCCACTGGACAATGCCGGGAGTGAGCGCGACGGGGGAGACGACGTTCACGCGGATGCCGTCCACGGCCCATTCATTGGCCGCGGTGCGGGAGATGGCGCGGATGGCTTCCTTGGCCGCTGCGTAGGCCACCTGGTTCGGCAGGCCCTTGATACCGGCGCCCGAGCCGAAGTTGATGATGCTGCCGCGGGTCTTCTTCAGCTCCGGGTAGGCGGCGCGCATCAGGTGGAAGGTCGCCATGGTGCCCGTGTTGAAGGACAGGTCCCAGATCTCCTGCGTGGTTTCCATGATGGGTGCCTGCTTGGAGGCGTGCGCATTGTTGACCAGGATGTCCAGGCCGCCGAAGCGCTCCACGGTTTCGGCCACGATGGCTGCGGCGTTTTCGGCCAGCGAGATGTCCTTGGCAATGAAGATGACCTCTCCCTTGCCCTCCAGATCGGCCAGGAGCTTGTCGCCCTGCGCCTGGTCGATGTCCACTACTGCCACCTTGGCGCCCTCGGCGAGGAACCGCCGGACAATGCCCTGGCCGATGCCGCCGGCGCCTCCGGTGATGATCGCGGTCTTGTTGTTCAGTTTCATTTGTTTCCTTCCGTAAAACCGGACGGTTTGTCAGCGTCCGGAGCTTTGTTGAGGTTCTGTTCGACGCCGGCAATGAAGTTCGCGACGAAGAACTCCAGTGACCGGCGCGAGTCCGGATAGCTGATGCCCCGGGCCTGGAACCGGGCTGCCTGCGGATGCTCCACTGCATCGTCCGTGGTCCAGCGGCTATGCCCGGCTGCCGGCTGCCCGGACTTCTCCGGTGCCCCGGAGTGTGCCGCCGCCGCGATGGCAGCCGTGCCGATCACGGCCGCCGAGATGCCCAGCAGGCAGTCAAAGCCGTCTTCTTCACTGAGGCCGGCGGAGCGCAGGCGGGTAAGGACCAGTTCCACCTCGGCCGGCGTTGCCATGTTCACGAGCCGCCGCGGAGTCAGAACAATGCGCAGCAGCCAGGGGTGCGCCGTGAAGGCACGCCATTGGGCGTCGGCCAGATGTTCGAGGGTTTCCTGCCAGCCCAGGCCGCGTCCCGGCAGGAGCGCGTAATCCCCGGCCGCGGCCTCGGCCATCAGCAGCAGCAGGGCACTGCGGTCCGCCACATGGCGGTAGAGCGCCATGGCGGAAACCCCGAACTCAGCCGCCACCCGGCGCATGGATACCGCATCCAAACCGTCCGCGTCAGCGATGCGGACGGCGGCCGCAGCTATGGCAGCGGGGCTGAGGGGCAGGTTCCGTGACAAGGGTGTTCCTTCGGTGGGCGTCAGTTTACAGTGTATACCGGCCCGGGCGGCACTCCGGGGCAGACCCGGAAGACGAGGTCATAAAACGCCCGGTACATGCATTCCGTAAGGGTTTGGCACCCCTGCGTGAGGGAAACGTGAGGATGGTCATCCGGGCGCCGGCGGAGGCATCTAATCGTATGCGGCACAAGGCGTGCCCGTGCTGCCAGGGGCGGCACGTCGACCGGCTGGGGGCAATTCCCGTGCTTGATGTTCTATTTGTGGTGGGCTTCGCAGGGCTTTTCGCTGCGTTTGTCCTGATGGCCGGGGCGGTGGAAAAGCTGTGATCGTTTTCAACGTCCTGGCGCTCTGCCTCGGGGTGGCCGCCGCCGGCTATCTCCTGGTTGCTCTTATCCGCCCGGAGCGGTTCTGATGGGCGGGTGGGTAACGGTTGCGCAGGCCCTGAGCCTGGTGGTCCTGCTGGCTGCGGTCCACCGGCCGCTCGGCGACTACATGGCCGGGCTCTACTCCTCCGAAAAGCACCTCCGCGTAGAACGCGGCTTCTACCGCCTGGCCGGAGTGGACGGTTCCTCCGGCCAGGCCTGGCAGAGCTACCTGCGTGGCGTCCTGGTGTTCTCCGGAGCGAGTATGCTCCTGCTCTACCTGCTCCAGCGCATCCAGCCTCTGCTGCCGGGCTCGCTCGGACTTCCGGCGGTGCCCGAGGCCCTGTCCTTCAACACGGCGGCGTCCTTCGTGGCCAACACCAACTGGCAGTCCTACTCGCCGGAAGTGACCATGGGCTACGCGGTGCAGATGCTCGGCCTCGCTGTGCAGAACTTCCTCTCGGCAGCTGTGGGACTGGCCGTAGCCGTGGCATTGATCCGCGGGCTGGCCGGACGCAACTCATCCACCATCGGCAACTTCTGGGTGGACCTGACCCGCGGCGTGCTGCGGCTGCTGCTGCCCGGCGCAGTCCTGGGCGCGGTGGTGCTGATGATCGGCGGCGTGATTCAGAACTTCAACGGCTTCACCTCGGTCACCAACCTCATCGGCGGCACCTCTACCATCCCCGGCGGGCCGGTGGCCTCCCAGGAAGCCATCAAGCTGCTGGGCACCAACGGCGGCGGGTTCTTCAACGCCAACTCCGCCCATCCGTTCGAGAATCCCAGCGGGTGGACCAACCTGGTGGAGATCTTCCTGATGCTCGTTATCCCGTTCAGCCTGCCCCGCACGTTCGGCACCATGGTGCGGGACCGCCGGCAGGGGTACGCCATCCTGGCGGCCATGGCCGCAATCTTCACGGTGTCGCTGGCCGCGATGACGGCCTTCGAATTCGGTGCCGCGGACGGTGCAGCCGGTTCCATGGAAGGAAAGGAACAGCGGTACGGCATCGCCGCGTCCACGCTCTTCGGCTCCACCAGCACGCTGACGTCCACCGGTGCGGTGAACGCCATGCATGACAGCTTCAGTCCGCTGGGCGGCATGATGGCCATGCTGAACATGATGCTCGGCGAAGTGGCCCCCGGCGGCGTCGGCTCCGGGCTCTACGGCATGCTGATCCTGGCGATCATCACCGCCTTCGTGGCCGGACTCCTGGTGGGACGCACCCCGGAGTACCTCGGCAAGAAGATCGGTCCGAAGGAAATCAAACTCGCCAGCCTGTTCATCCTCACCATGCCGACCCTGGTCCTGGCGGGAACTGCGCTGAGCTTCGCGGTCCCGGGCATCCGGGCCGACATTGAGGGCACCTCCATCCTGAACACCGGGCTCCACGGGTTCAGTGAGGTCCTGTACGCCTTCACGTCCGCGGCCAACAACAACGGCTCCGCGTTCGCCGGGCTTACGGCCAACACCCCGTGGCTGAACACGGCACTCGGTGTGGCCATGCTGGTGGGACGCTTCCTGCCGATGATTTTCGTGATCGCCCTGGCGGGAGCCTTTGCCGAGCAGGGCAAGGTCCCCGCCTCGGCCGGCACCCTGCCTACGCACCGGCCGCAGTCCGTGACGCTGCTGTGCGGCGTCACCGTGATCGTGACCGCCCTGACCTTCTTTCCCGTACTCGCGCTGGGTCCCCTGGCGGAAGGACTGCAATAACCATGTCCACACTTACCAAACCCCTGGAGTCCGAAGCGGCTCCGGCGCCGGCTCCTGCCGCCCGCGGCATCACTGCGGGCTCGCTGGCCGCCGCCCTGCCCGGAGCCTTCCGGAAAATGGACCCGCGGCTGATGGTCCGCACCCCGGTGATGTTCATTGTCGAAATCGGGGCCGCCCTGATCACTGCAATCGCCGTCGCCGAACCCTTCCTCGGCGGTCCGCAGGATTCCGGCGGCACCCCCGTTCCCGGTGCGTTCTCCTGGCTGATTGCCGGCTGGCTCTGGGCCACCGTGATCTTCGCCAACCTCGCTGAAGCGGTAGCCGAGGGCCGCGGCAAGGCGCAGGCTGCCAGCCTGCGCAACAGCCGGGCCACCACCACCGCCTACCGGGTGGAGGGTTACGACTCCGGCCGTGATCCCGCCGCCCTCGGGGCCGCCGTCTCGGAGGTCCCCTCGGCCGATCTGGGCCTGGATGACGTGGTGGTGGTCGTAGCCGGGCAGATTATTCCCGGCGACGGCGACATCATTGACGGCATTGCCTCGGTGGACGAATCGGCAATCACCGGCGAATCCGCTCCGGTGGTCCGCGAATCAGGCGGAGACCGTTCGGCCGTCACCGGCGGCACCCGCGTCCTGTCGGACCGGATAGTTGTCCGGATCACCAGCAAGCCCGGTGAGACCTTCGTGGACCGGATGATCCGGCTTGTCGAAGGTGCCGCACGGCAGAAGACGCCCAACGAGATTGCACTGAATATCCTCCTGGCCACCCTGTCCCTGGTCTTCATCGTGGTGGTGCTGACGCTCAACCCGCTGGCCGGCTACTCGTCCGCCACCGTCAGCATCCCCGTCCTGGTGGCACTGCTGGTCTGCCTGATCCCCACCACCATCGGCGCGCTGCTTTCAGCCATCGGCATTGCCGGCATGGACCGCCTGGTCCAGCGTAATGTCCTGGCCATGTCCGGCCGCGCCGTGGAGGCCGCCGGTGACGTCACCACGCTGCTGCTCGATAAAACGGGCACCATCACCTACGGCAACCGCCAGGCCGCAGGGTTCATCCCGATCAACGGCACCGAGAGCACCGACCTGATCGACGCCGCCGTGCTGTCCTCCTTCGGTGATCCCACCCCGGAGGGCAAGTCGGTGGTGGAGCTGGCCGCCGCGAAGGGCTGCCGCCCGGAACCGCCGGTCGGCTCCGTCAGCGTGCCGTTCACTGCGCAGACGCGGATGAGCGGCATGGACTTCCCCGACGGAGCGAAGATCCGCAAGGGTGCGTCCTCGGCCATCCTGGACTGGACCGCCGAATCCGGCGGAATAGAGGTGGACGTCCTGATGGCCGTCGAGGACCAGGTAAAGAAGATCTCCACCGGGGGCGGCACTCCGCTGCTGGTGGCGGTCCGGGACGCCGACGGCGGCACCCGGGTGCTCGGCGTCGTCCACCTCAAGGACGTGGTTAAGGAGGGCCTGAAGGAACGCTTCACCCAGCTGCGGGCCATGGGCATCCGCACCGTCATGATCACCGGCGATAACCCGTACACCGCCAAGGCCATTGCCGCCGAGGCGGGAGTGGATGACTTCCTCGCTGAAGCCACCCCTGAAGACAAGATGGCCCTGATCCGCCGCGAACAGGCCGGCGGGCACCTGGTGGCGATGACCGGCGACGGCACCAACGACGCCCCGGCACTGGCCCAGGCCGACGTCGGCGTGGCCATGAACACCGGCACCTCCGCGGCCAAGGAAGCCGGCAACATGGTGGACCTGGACTCGGACCCCACCAAGCTGATCGACATTGTGGGCATCGGCAAACAGCTGCTCATCACCCGCGGCGCGCTGACCACCTTCTCCATCGCCAACGACATTGCCAAGTACTTCGCCATCATCCCGGCCATGTTCGTCGGGGTCTTCCCGGGCCTGGCCGCGCTGAACCTGATGCAGCTGCATTCGCCGGCCTCGGCCATCCTCTCCGCGGTGATCTTCAACGCGGTGATCATCGTGGCACTGATTCCGCTGGCGCTGCGCGGCGTAAAGTACCGGGCCGCCGGATCCTCCTCGATCCTCAGCCGCAACCTGCTGATCTACGGGGTGGGCGGCGTGATTGCTCCGTTCATCGGGATCAAGCTCATCGACCTCCTGATCAGCCTGATCCCGGGGTTCTGACATGGCATCCATCATCCGCATGCACCTCATCAAACGCAGCACGTCCCTTACAAGGAGCAGGAAATGAACCCCGTCCGCAGCAGCATGCGCCAGCTTGGCGTCTCCCTCCGCGTCCTGGCGGTGCTCACGCTCCTGCTCGGCGTTGGATATCCGCTGGCAGTGGCCGGAATCGGCCAGGCCGCACTGCACGGCCGGGCCAACGGCTCCATGGTCAGCAGCGGCGGCAGCGACGTGGGTTCGGAGCTGATCGGCCAGTCCTTTACGGACGCCGACGGCGCGGCCCTGCCCCAGTGGTTCCAGTCCCGGCCCTCCGCGGCGGGCGACGGGTACGACGGCGGCGCCTCCAGCGGTTCCAACCTTGGCCCCCTGAGCGAGGACCTGGCCGCCGCCGTGGCGGAGCGCCGGGGCGCCGTGGCAGAGCTGGAAGGTGTGGCTCCGGAAGATGTCCCCGCCGATGCCGTCACGGCATCGGGTTCGGGGCTGGATCCGCACATCAGCCCCGAATACGCCCGGATGCAGGTGGACCGGGTGGCCGCCGAACGCGGGCTGGACCCGGAGCAGGTCTCTGCCCTGGTGGACGACGCCACACAGGCCCCGTTCGCCGGAATTCTCGGCAGCAGCACCGTCAACGTGTTGCTTTTGAACATTTCGCTGGCGGAGCTGGACACTTAGTCCATGACGCGAGGACAGTTGAGGGTTTTTCTGGGGGCGGCACCCGGTGTAGGCAAAACCTACGCAATGCTCGAAGAGGGGCGCCGCCTCCGGGACGAGGGATCCGACGTCGTCGTCGCGCTGGTGGAAACGCACGGACGCGCCGGGACGGCAGCCGTGGCCGAGGGCCTGGAGACTATCCCGCGCGCGGTCCTGCGGCACCGGGGGCTGGAACTGCAGGAGATGGACCTGCCCGCGGTCCTGGCGCGGGCGCCCGAATATGCGCTGGTGGACGAACTCGCCCATACCAACGTGCCCGGGGGAAAGCACGAAAAGCGGTGGCAGGATGTGCAGGCCCTGCTTGACGCCGGGATCAACGTCCTGTCCACCGTGAACATCCAGCATATTGACTCCTTGAACGACGTGATTGAGCAGATCACCGGCACTCTGCAGGCCGAAACCGTGCCGGACGCCGTCCTGCGCGGCGCCGAACAGGTGGAGCTGGTGGACCTCACTCCGCAGTCGCTGCGGGGCCGTCTGGCCGACGGCGTCATTTACCCCGCCGAACGGGTCGACGCCGCCCTGTCCAACTATTTCCGTCTCGGAAACCTGACGGCCCTGCGCGAGCTGGCCCTGTTGTGGCTGGCCGACGAAGTGGATTCGGCGCTGAACCGCTACCGCGAAGAGCATGGCATCAGCCGCAAATGGGAGGCACGGGAGCGGGTGGTGGTGGCGCTCACCGGGGGCCCCGAGGGGCGCACCCTGCTGCGCCGCGGAGCACGGATTGCCGCCCGGTCCGCCGGCGGCAAGCTGCTGGCCGTGCACGTCTCCGGGGCCGACGGACTGCGCGGACCGGAACCGGGGGAGCTGGCTTCCCAGCGGCTCCTGGTGGAGAAGCTCGGCGGCAGCTTCCACCAGGTGGTGGGAAACGACGTTCCGCGGGCACTGGTGGACTTTGCCCGCAGCGTCAACGCCACCCAGCTGGTGGTGGGCGTCAGCCGGCGCCCCCGGATCGCGGCGCTGCTGTCCGGGCCGGGAATCGGGGCCACGGTCATCCGGGAGTCCGGTGACATCGACGTGCACATGGTCTCCCACTCGGCGGCCGCCCGGACCCTGGTGCTGCCGCACTTCGGCAGTGCCCTCTCGGTGCGCCGGCGCCTGCTCGGCTTCGGCTTCGCCCTGATCGGCGGCCCGCTGCTGACCGCCGGGCTGGTGTCCGTGCGCAGCGCCGAAACCATCACTGGCGACGTGCTCAGCTACCAGCTGCTGGTGATCCTGGTGGCCCTGGTCGGCGGCATCTGGCCGGCGCTGTTCGCCGCCCTGCTCTCGGGCCTGACCCTGGATTTCTTCTTTATCTCTCCGCTCTACACCGTGACCGTGGCCACCCCGTCGCACATGCTGGCACTGGGGCTCTACATCGTTAACGCCATGCTCGTGAGCTACGTGGTGGATGCCGCCGCCCGGCGGGCTCGAACCGCCCGGCGCTCGGCGTCGGAGTCCGAACTGCTGGCCTCGGTGGCCGGCAGCGTGCTGCGCGGGGAGGACGCACTGGGTGCCCTGGTGAGCCGGACCCGCGAGGCCTTCAACGTCAGCGCCGCGCGCATGCGGTCCGAGGGCGAAGACCTGTACGCCGACGGCGACTGGCCGGCGTCAGTGGCGCCCGACGACCCGGCCTTCACCCGGCTGCCGGTCGGGGAGCGGTGCTTCCTGGACTTGTGGGGCCGTGAACTGGCGGCGTCGGACCGGCGCCTGCTGGCGGTCATTACCGCCCAGCTGGAGGCAGCGCTGGAGCACCGGGAACTGACCGAAACCGCTCGGGGACTGGGCCCGCTGGCCGAAGCGGACAAGGTCCGCACGGCGCTGCTGGCCGCCGTCGGGCATGACCTGCGCCGTCCGCTCACGGCCGCAACGGCCGCCGTCACCAGCCTGCGGGCAACGGACGTCACCTGGTCCGAGCAGGACCGGAACGAGCTGCTGGCCACCGCCGAGGAATCCCTCGCCTCCCTGTCCGGACTCGTCACCAGCCTGCTGGACGTCAGCAGGCTGCAGGCGGGCGTCGTCGGGGTGAGCCTGGAGCCGCTGAACGTCGCCGATGCGGTGCTGCCGGCGCTCGAGGAGCTGGAACTGGGCCCGGCGGAGGTGGAACTCGAAATCCCTGCTGCGCCGCGCGTGGTCCTGGCCGATCCTGTGCTCCTGCAGCGGGTGCTGGTCAACCTGCTGGCCAACGCGGTGCGCTTCAGCCCGGCGGGCATGCGGTGCGTGCTGTCGGTCAGTGAGTTTGCCGGGCGGGTGGAAATCCGCGTCATAGACTCAGGACCGGGCGTTCCCGAACAGCGGCGGGGCGAAATTTTTGTCCCGTTCCAGCGGCTGGGGGACATAGACAACTCCACCGGGCTCGGCCTGGGCCTGGCCCTGGCCAAGGGATTCACGGAAGGAATGGGCGGAACACTGGAAACTGAAGACACCCCCGGCGGCGGACTGACCATGGTCCTCTCACTGCCGGTTGCCGCACCCCGCATCCCCGCGGGCGGACTGTCGGCGGTGGCCGGATGAAGATCCTGGTCGCCGACGACGACGTACAGATCCTCCGGGCACTGCGGATCACCCTGAGCGCGTACGGATACGAGGTGGTGACCGCGGAAAGCGGAGGCGCCGCCATCCGCAAGGCGGTGGACACCCATCCGGACCTGCTGGTGCTGGACCTGGGCATGCCGGGACTGAGCGGGATGGACGTCATTGAAGCCGTCCGCGGCTGGAGCGCCGTGCCGATCCTGGTGGTGTCCGGCCGGATCGATCCGGCGGACAAGGTCCGGGCACTGGATCTCGGAGCGGATGACTACGTCACCAAGCCGTTCTCCACCGAGGAACTGCTGGCCCGGATCCGTGCGCTGTCGCGCCGGTCCCCGTCCGCTGCGGGGCCCAGCGAAATCACCTTCGGGGCGGTGCGGGTGGATCTGGCCGCGCGGCGGATCGCCCGGCTCGACGACGGCTCGGACATCCGCCTCACCCCCACCGAGTGGCGGTTCCTGGCGGAGCTGCTCGCCCATCCGGGGATGCTGATCACCCAGCAGACGCTGTTGACCAACGTCTGGGGTCCGGGCACCACGGACTCCGGCTACCTGCGCCTGTACATCGGGCAGCTGCGGCGGAAACTGGAGAGTGACCCGGCTGCTCCGGCGCACCTCCTGACTGAACACGGCATGGGGTACCGGTTTGTGCCCTGACTCTGCCGGCGCAGGGTCTGCCCGTTAACGCAATGAGCGCCCGGCCCCTAACGGGGTCGGGCGCTCATCTTTGCACGTTGGGGCTAGGAAGCCTTATGCGCGGTAGAACACGGGGCCGGAGCCGACGTTGACGGACTGGACAACCGTCTGGTTGCCGTTCCAGCCGCTGTGGATGGCTTCGCCGTTGCCTACGTAGATGGCAATGTGGGCCAGGCCCATGCCGCCGTCGGCGTAGAAGACCATGTCACCGGGCTCCGGAGTGGAGACCTGGGTGCCGTAGGCGGCCAGCTGCGCGGGACCGAGGTCTCCCACGTTGTGGCCGGCAGCGCGCAGGGCAACCTCAACCAGCACGGTGCAGTCCTGGGCTGCGCCCAGCTGCGACTGAGCCGAAGCCAGCATGATGGCGTTGGTGCCGGAGGCAGCGGGAGCGGAGAATGACGTTCCCTGCGTGGTGACGACGCCGAGGTTGGCGGCCTCAGCCGGCGCGGCTGCGGCGGCCGGTGCGGCAACCGGTGCGTAGGACGCAGCGGGTGCAGCGGCGATCGCCGGAGCGGCCTCGCCGGCAAGGGTGATGACATCACCGGGGTAGATCACGGAGGCCAGGGACAGGCCGTTCAGGGACAGCAGGGTGTCCAGGCCAACGCCGTAAGCGGCGGCGATCTGGCCCAGGGTGTCACCGGAGATCACGGTGTGGGTGGCGGCAGCAGCTGCGGGGGCAGCAAGCGGAGCGGCCGGGGCAACCGGAGCAACAGCCTGTGCCGGGGTGAAGTTGTCGTTGGCGACAACACCGGCGGAGGCCGGAGCGGCCATGCCGAGCATGAGGCCGGAACCGGCCACTACTACAGCAGCGGTGCTTCCGATGGTGCGGCCGCGGCCTGCAACAGCCTGTGCGATGGTGGAGCGTGCGTCGATGTTCTCGGCGCGGTGGCGTCCACGAGTCTTGTTGAAAGTCATGTAATAACCTCTCCCGATACCTGCGAGGTGAGCTGTCGGATTCGGATGGGAGACACCCGGCCGCCGGTGGAAACCGGTCGACTTAACCCCAAGGATTCCAGGAACCCGTAAATGGTTCCCCCGCCTCTGCCGTGGTTGTGCGATCTGTGGACCCCGGGACCAGCGGCAGAGCTAGGTAACAAGCCCGGGGGAGCCGCATCAGAAAGCGGCATGGGTATAACCGTACTGGATAGTTACGGTTGGATAACCATTATGTGATCTGCTTCTCTTGGGCGTGTGATCGGGGGCGCGGTATGCTACTCGATTTGCCCGACACCTGCCACTTCGCACAACATCCAACTCGATTTTAACAAGGATCGCCGGTCTGTCCCAACTTCGGCGAACGTGCAGGTGAAATCCCTGTAATCCCGCGGGCAACAGGGGCACCAGGGGACAGTACTCCGAGGGCTTCCCGTCCGATATTCGGGACCGCAAAAAACGGCCGCGGTTACGGAAGTGACACCTGGGTTCCCATGCATCCCGGCAGCATCATCAGGAAAGGGAATGTGCGCGGGATCACGAAAAGAGGCGCTGTTTTGCGCGCCCTGGCCGCGTCCGGCTGCGCGTAGAATTGTTAGGCAGCCTTTCAATATGGGCGGCAGATGTCGACAAACAGGAGTGAGCAGTGGCTGGCAGCGGTTCGAAATTATGGACCAGGGGATTTGTGCTGGCGATCATCACCAATCTCTTTATTTCACTGGTGTTTTATCTGTTGATGACCACCATGGCGCTTTACGCGGTGCAGGAGTTCGCCGCCTCGGACGGCGCGGCCGGATTCGCCTCCGGGTCCTTCGTCCTCGGCGCCCTTGCGGCGCGCGTGTTTGCGGGTAAGTTCCTGGACTTCGTAGGACGCCGGCGCCTGCTGGTGATCAGCCTCGCGGTCTTCGTGGCCGCTTCGCTGCTCTACATTCCGGCCTCGAACCTGGCACTGCTGCTGGCCGTGCGGATACTGCACGGCATGGCCTTCGGAGCGGCGAGTACGAGTATCTCCGCCTCGGTCATGGGGCTCATTCCCGTACACCGGCGCGGTGAGGGAACCGGCTATTTCGGTATCTCCACCACCCTGGCCACGGCAATCGGCCCCTTCCTGGCCGTGTTCCTGGTGAACTCCGTCAGCTACCGCGCCCTGTTTCTGTTCGCCGCCGGCTGTGCCGCCGTCGCCCTGGCGCTCTCCCTGGTGCTGCGGCTGCCCGAACGCATACCCGGCCCCGAGGAACAGAAGAACAAGTGGCGGATGCACCTGACGGACATCATCGATCCGTCCGCACTTGCCATTGCCTCGGTGATGTTCATTGCCGGTGCGGCGTACGCAGGCATCCTGTCCTTCCTCAACTCCTACGCGCAGAGCGAAGGCCTGGCGCTCGGTGCCAGCCTCTTCTTTGTGGTCTACGCCGGCGTCGTGCTGGTCTCGCGGCTCTTTGTAGGACGCATCCAGGACCGGCACGGCGACAACGCCGTGGTCTACCCGACCCTGGTGTCCTTTGCCGTCGGCCTGGCCCTCCTGGCCTACGCCCCGAATGACACGGTGATGGCGGCGGCCGGAATCTTCGTGGGCTTCGGTTTCGGTGCCCTGATGCCGTGTGCCCAGGCGATTGCCGTGAGCATGGCGCCGGCTGCCAGGATCGGCCTGGCCACCTCCACCTTCTTCATCCTCATGGACGCGGGCGTGGGCCTCGGCCCGCTGCTGCTGGGTGCGCTCCTGCCGTTCACGGGCTTCCACGGAATGTACTGGCTGCTCGCCGCCGTCCTGCTGGCGTCCACCGTGCTCTACTACTTTGTGCACGGCCGGAAGAACTACCGCCCCGGCACACCGGTGGAGTAAGCCCCCGGGTGTTCCGGCCGGCTGACACGGTAGCCTCTTTCCCACACGGCTCCGTCAAGGGAAAGCAGCACCATGGCACGCGAGGAAACCACCCTGACCGTCCCCGGCCCGGAAGGGGATCGGCAGGTCCGCATCTCCAGCCCCGGACGGGTCATCTGGCCTGAACCCGGCATCACCAAACTGGATCTGGCCCGTTATTTCGCGGAAGTCGGTGATGCCTTCATCCGGGCCAACGGCGGGCGGCCCGTCTCGCTGGAGCGGTTCCCGGAGGGCATCGGCGGGGAAGTCTTTTTCTCCAAGAACCCGCCGCGCGGCATGCCGGACTGGATGCGCTCGGTCACCGTCACGTACCCCAGCGCCCGGTCACACCCGCAGGTGGTGCTGGACGAGCCGGCCGCCGCGGTGTGGGCCGCGCAGATGAACACGGTGGTGTTCCATCCCTGGCCCTCGCGGGCGGACAACACGGACAACCCGGACCAGCTGCGCATTGACCTGGATCCCCAGCCGGGCACGGACTTTGACGACGCCGTCCGGCCGGCCCGGGAGCTGCGGTCCATCCTCGCCGAGGCCGGACTGGAGGCGTTCATCAAGACCTCGGGCAACCGCGGCATCCATCTGTTCGCCCCGATCCGGCCGGACTATGAATTCCTGGACGTCCGGCACGCCGTCATCGCCGCGGCCCGGGAGGTGGAGCGCCGGATGCCGGACAAGGTGACCACGGCCTGGTGGAAGGAAGAACGCGGCGAACGCGTGTTCGTGGACTTCAACCAGGCCAACCGTGACCGCACCATGGCCGGCGCCTACAGCCCCCGGGCACTCCCGAACGCACCCGTCTCCTGCCCCGTCACGTGGGAGGAGCTGGAGCGGGTGCATCCTGCAGACTTCACCATGCAGACCGTTCCGGAGCGCCTGCGTACTATAGGGGATCCCTGGGCGGACATGGCCGCCCGGCCGGGGTCCATCGACGTCCTGCTGGGCTGGTGGGAGCGGGACCTGGCCAACGGGCTGGGCGAGCTGCCCTTCCCGCCGGACTATCCGAAGATGCCGGGGGAGCCGCCTCGGGTGCAGCCCAGCCGGGCCCGCCGGAAGGATTAGGCCTTCTGCACCGTGATGGACCACTCTGCCGGGCCGCGCTTGGAGAAATCCGTGACCGGGTAGCCGCTCTCGGCTGCCCAGCGCGGAATCGCGTCCGTGGCCTGGGTGCAGTCAAAGTGGATGACGAGTTCGTCGCCGTTCGTCAGCGTTGTCATGGCCTGCTTGGCCTCCACGAGGGGGAAGGGGCAGACGGATCCGTTGGTTTCCAGGGTGACCTGTGCCATGGTGTGTTTCCTTTTCTAGCTTGGAGGGGATTAGACGCCGGCGGGGACGCGTGCGGAGGCAGGCGCCGGGCGGCGGTTCATGATGGTGAGTTTCGCGGCAACGCCGGTGCCGAGGATCATGAAGATCAGCGCGGTCCAGCCCTGGAAGGTGAACTGGGCCGTCTGCACCATGGCGTTGCCGATGGTGCAGCCGCCGGCCAGTGCTGCGCCGATGCCCATCAGGGCACCGCCGCCGAGGCTCTTTACTGCCGTGGCGGCGTCGGGCACCCGGACCCGGAATTCGCCGCTGCCCTTGGCGGCAATGAAGGAGCCGAGCAGGATGCCGATGACCAGGTACACGCCCCAGTCCACGAGCTCCGCGTCACCGGTCACCAGGTAGCTGACCAGCTTGGAGGACGGGGTGGTGATGCCCAGGCCGTCCTCGCGGCCGGTGGCCCAGCTCAGCGGCCACGCAGCCGTGGCGATGAGGCCGATGACGACGGCGGTGGCGAAGGCGTTCCACGGCTTTTCAAACAGAAGGTGCGCCAACCCGGTCTTCGACGCCGGCAGGGCCGCCATGGTGAATTTGGGCTTGGCCAGGTGATGCCGGACAGCCAGCGCCACGGCCGCCACGAGCACCGCCACCAGCAGCCACGGTGAGATTCCCAGAACGGAGTAGAAGTTGCTCTGCTCCACGGTGACGGACCGCATGGCGGTGTTGAATCCGGACAGGGGACCGGTCTTCATGACCGCGGCGAACAGGGCGTAGGAGATCAGTGCGAGCCAGCTGCCGACCAGGCCTTCGCCGGCGCGGTAGTAGGTTCCGGTGGCGCATCCGCCGGCCAGCACAATGGCAAAACCGAAGATGAAGCCGCCCACGATGGTGGCCAGCCAGGGAAATGCCTCGGCCTGCAGGGTGATGATGCCTGCGGCGTCCAGCGCGAATACGCCGACGCTCTGCACGGCCACCACCACGAGGAAGGCGGTGAGCCATCGGGTATTGCGCGTGACCCAGACGTCCCGGAAGGCGCCGGTGACGCAGAATCTGCCGCGCTGCATAACGAACCCGAGCGCCAGCCCGACCACCAGGCCTGAAATAAGCATGGAAACTGCTCCTAGAGGGGGAAAGAGGATTCCGCCGCAGGATGCCGCGGCTATGCAACGCTAGTTGGGCCGGTTTCCCGCCGCCAAGGATTGTGGCCCAGCATGTCTGCGGGTTAAGCCGCGTGACGGCGGGCTGGACGACGGACGGTCCGGGATGCACCGTTGCCGGCTTCGCTGGTCCGGCCGGTCCCCGCTGTCCGTGCCATGGCCGGAGAAAGGGGCACGGTGGCAGAATCGGAGGGCAGGCAGCACAACCGGCAGCCAGGACGCGATGTCGACCATCACAGTGGTAATCCCTTCCCATAACGACGCCGCCATGCTTGCCGCCTGCCTGCGGGCGGTGGCCCGGCAGACCCGGCCGCCGGACGAGGTGCTGGTGGTGGACAACGCCAGCACCGACGCGACGCCGGATGTCTGCCGGGCGGCGGGAGTCCGCCGGATCTACGAGCCGGAGGTCGGGGTTGCCTCCGCTACCTTCCGCGGCTTTGATGAGGCGCGCGGGGAATGGCTGGCCCGGCTGGACGCTGATTCGGTTCCACCGCCGCACTGGCTGGCACGGCTGGAAGCTGACCTCCTCGCCGCGGGGGAAGACACCGCGGTGACCGGACCGGGGGAGTTCTACGGTTCCGGCCCGGTGATCCGGTGGATAGCCCAAACCCTCTACATCGGCGGCTACCGCTGGTCCATGACCCTGCTGCTGGGACATCCGCCCCTCTTCGGCTCCAACTTCGGCCTGCACCGCAGCATGTGGAACCGCTTGCGGGGCCGGGTGCACCGGGGCAATCCCCGGGTGCATGATGACCTCGACCTCTGTTACCAGCTCCGCCCCGGGATGCGGATCCGCTGGGACCGAGACCTGCGCGTGGGCGTCTCGGCCCGGCCCTTTGCCACGTGGCGGGGGCTGGGCCGGCGGCTGGCCATGGCCTACGCCACCTTCAGGGTCGACTTCGAGCAGGAGCCGCCGTGCCGGCGCCGGCGGGAGCGGCTCTGCGGCTTCAGGCGGCGGAACCGAAAAGGCGCAGCAGGTCGCGCGTGAACTGGTAGGGCGATTCCTCGCTGGGGCTGTGCCCGCTGCCGTAGGCGGCAAACGACGCACCGATATCGGCCGCAAATTCCCGGTGCAGCCTCAGCGGCCAGACATCATGCTCGCCGACGGCCACGAACTTCGGCACGCCGGCGGCGGCCAGCGGGGTCCGCAGGTCCGGGGCATGGCGCATCAGTCCCACCATGTCCCGGATCGACTCCTTCCGGGTCAGCGTAAACCGGTGGGCGACCAGGGCCATCCGCCCGGGGGGCGCATGGATGAAATTGCGCTGCACACCCCAGACGATCAGGTCGGCACTGATCCTGTCCCCGACCAGGGGAGAAGCCCAGCCGATGCGGCTCACCCCGCGGAAACTCTGCCCGCCCCGGGGCGGGCAGCCGAGCAGGGTGATGCTGCGGAACAGGTCCGGCCGCTGGAGCAGTGTCAGCTGGGCGACGATGCCGGCAAAGGAATAGCCCACCACGTGGGCCGGGCCGTAGGCGGACAGCACTGCCGCGAGATCGCCCGTGAACAGGTCGTAGTCGTACCGGGGGCGCGGCGGGCACAGGTGCTCCGGGCCGGCGCCGGCGGATTCGTACTGGCCGGCAAGATCAAAGGTGAAGGCGAAATACCCTGCAGATGCAAGCTCCGGCAGCATCAACGAGAAGTCCTCCTTTGACCCCATGGCTCCGGGCACGAGGACCACCGCAGGCCCGCCCGGGTCTCCCATGCTCACGGCAGCCAGCGGCCCGCTGGGGGCGGGGAACCGCGAACGGACCGCACCGTCCGGAAGCGCGAACCAGTCGACCTCGCCCAGTTCCGCGTCGCGGACCGCTGCAGGATCCGCCGTCGCGGGCGGTACGGTGCGCACCCTGCCGGGAGACCCTTTGCCAGCGAACCTCCCGCGTATCACCATGGCTAAAAGATAACCGTCAAACCATTCGCCGTCGCCTGTTCCGGTGGCCCGGACCGCGGTGTCCGGCCATTTGCCCGCGAGGCGGACCGGCGGGTCTGCCGCCGTCCGCCTCCGCGGTAGAATTCCTTTGCCTGCCCCGAAATCCCCCTACTCAGGAGCCGACGTTGCCCGCAAAGCGTAACCCCAACAAGTTCGTCTATCGAGGCATCGTATTCACGGGCCTCACTGCCCGCAGCCTCTTCAGGGTTCCCGTAATCCCCTCCGGCCTGGAGAACCTTCCCGCCCACGAGGACATCCACGGCCTGAACCGCACCGTCGTCCCCGGCAAGGGGGCAGTGGTGGCCATTACGCATTTCGGCTACCTGGACTTTGCCTTTGCCGAGCTGCTGATGTGGCGGAAGCTGAAGGTCCACATGCGGTTCCTCGTCACCAAGAAGGCCACCAAAAAGAAGTTCGTCAAGGCCGTCTGCGACTGGTGTGAGCACATTGTGGTGGACCGTGCCGACGGGGCAGCAGCCTACAAGGAGTCCGTTGAAAAGCTGCGCGGCGGCGATTACCTGGCGGTGCTGCCCGAGGCAGGCGTCAGCCGCAGCTTCACCGTGCGGCAGCTGAAGACCGGCGCCGTGCGCATGGCCGCCGAGGCCGGCGTCCCGATCATTCCGGTATCCGTTTGGGGCGGCCACCGCATGCTGACCCGCGGGCACGGCCTGAGCATCAAGGCCGCTTGGAAAAACCCGGTCCGCGTGCACGTCGGTGAAATCATGCGCGTCGAAAAGGATGCCGACGTCGTCGCAGAGACCCGCCGGCTGCAGGAGGAACTGCAGGAGGGAATTGATTACTGCATCGATACCTACCCCGTGACGCCCGAACCCGGTGCGTGGTGGATGCCGCGGAGCCGCGGCGGCAGCGCCATGGCCGTGGAGGAGCAGCAGGTCCTCGACGCCGCGGACCGCGAAAAGTACAAGATCACGGGCTAGCACCGAACACATGACAACGGCAGCCGCAGGTGCGGCTGCCGTTGCTGTTGGTGGACCGGTTAGGTGAGCGAGTCCAGGGCCTCAGCCACCGGAGTGGAACCGTTGTTGAACTCGATGGTTTTTCCGGCGGTTTCGGGGCGTTCGAGGACTTCGGCCGCCACGTGGGCAACGTCCTCACGCGAAACGGATCCGCCCTCCACACCGGCGCCGGTTTCAATCCGGCCCGTGCCGGGATCCAGAGTCAGCGCGCTGGGGCCGAGGATGGTCCAGTTCAGGCGGCTGGCACGCAGGTGCTCGTCGGCGTCGGCTTTGGCCTCTGCGTAGGCAAAGAAGCCGTCATCTTCGGGAACGCCGTGGTCCTTGCCGGCACCGAAGTAGGAAACCATCACATAGCGGTCCGCTCCGGCTGCTTCCGCGGCGTCCATGGAACGGATCGCGGCGTCACGGTCCACGGCAAAGGTACGTTCGGGAGTACCGCCGCCGGCACCTGCGCTCCAGACGACGGCGTCCTGGCCGCGAAGCAGTTCCGTGATCTGTTCCGTGGAGAGGTTTTCGACGTCGGCCACCACGGCCGCTGCGCCGGTCTGTTCAACTTCGGCTGCGTGGTCCGGGTTGCGGAAGAGCGAGGTGACGCTGTGGCCCTTGTCGCTGAGCCGGCGGGCCAGGTGCAGGGCTACTTTTCCGTGGCCTCCGATAATGGCGATGCGGGACATATTGCACTCCTTCAGTTGATAGCGGTCCTTCCACCATAAGCATGCTGTCCTTTTTTTGCCGGGATTCCGCCCGGCGTCCGCCGAGGGCTTAGCTGACGGCGGCGAATAGCACCGCGGGGATGGCGGCGGGCTCAGGGGCGTGCTTATGATCGCGCAGGGCGCCTAAATCTCGGAAGGAACACTGTGGCAACAACTACGGCACCGCCGGACCTCACTGTGCAGACGGCGGAGGGAACGGTGCGGGGGACACTCGCCGACGGCGTGCGGACGTGGCGGGGAATCCCGTACGCAGCGCCGCCGACCGGGGAGGCGCGGCTGCGCCGGCCCCGGCCCGTGCAGCCCTGGAAAGGGACGCTGGACGCCGCCCGTTACGGCCCGGTCCCGCCGCAGGAACGCGGCCTGCCGTCCATGGGCGCCGGCCGGAAGACACCCATGGACGAGGACTGCCTCACCATCAATGTCACGGCCCCGTTGCATAACGCGCCGCCCCGCCCCGTCCTGGTGTACTTCTACGGCGGAGCATTCACCATCGGCGCGGCGTCGTCCCCGGCCTACGACGGCCGGAACCTGGTGAAGCACGGGGACGTGGTCTACGTCTGCATGAACTACCGGCTGGGCGCCCTCGGCTGGATGGACTTCCGCAAGTATTCGACACCCGGCCGGCCTCTTGACGTCAACGTCGGACTGGCGGACCAGGTCGCTGCCCTGCGCTGGGTGCAGCGCAACATTGCAGGCTTCGGCGGCGACCCGGACAACGTCACGGTTTTCGGCGAGTCTGCCGGCGGTATGTCGATTACCGCGCTGATGTGCGTTCCGTCCGCCGAAGGACTCTTCCACCGGGCCTTCGTCCAGAGCTCGGCACCGGCCACCGCCTACGGCCCCGGGCTGCCGGAAAAGTGGGCCGGCACCCTGATGGACCTGATGGGGGTGCGGGAGCAGGACGCACCGGATGCCCTGGCTACGCTGCCTGCGCAGCGCCTGGTGGAAGCGGTGGGCAGGCTCACCCGCAGGGTCACGCCGGAGTCCGAGCCCGGCGCCCGGGCGGTGGCGCCGGTGGTCGACGGCGAGTTCCTTCCGCTGCATCCCATCGATGCCTTCCGGGCGGGAAAGGCACACCGCATCCCCCTGGTCATCGGCAACATGTTCCGCGAGGGTGCGCTGTTCGACCGGGTGCAGGACATCCTCCCGACCACGGTGGAACGGATCGACACCATGTTTGCCCGCACCGAACCGGAGCTGAAGGACCAGGTCCTCGCGGCCTACCCCGGCTATCCGGCCCGGCGCGCCGCCGTGGACGTGGGCGGCGACGCCGTCTTCTGGCTGCCCAGCGTCCAGGTGGCGGAGGCGCACTCCGCCCACGCCCCCACGTGGTCCTACCGGTTCGACTACGCCCCGCGGATGGCAAACCTGCTCGGGATGGGCGCCACCCACGCCATGGACATCCCCGCGGTATTCGGCAACTACGACGACGGCGTGGGCCGGTTCCTGACCCTGGCGGGCGGCAGGCGGACCGCAGTGTCCGTCGGCAACCGCTTCCGCGGAGCCCTGCTGCGGTTTGCCCGTACAGGAAGTCCCGGACTCTGGCCGGGCTACAACACCGGAACCCGGACAACCAAGATCTTCGACAGCACCGACCGGGTCATGCTGGATCCGCACCGGGCCCGCCGGGAGGCCTGGAACGGCTACCGCGGCTTCCGCTGACCTAGACCGGAAGGTCCCGAAGCAGTCCGCCCAGCCGAAGGAGCTCCAGCGGCGCGTGCTGGGCCAGGGAGAGGCCCACTATCTCGCCGGCATCGCCCAGGGCATCGATGATCCGCAGCAGATCAGGCACCCGCATACCGCGGGTGCCGCCGCCCGTGGCCCCGGAGAAGTCCCGCCGGTCCAGCACATCCAGGTCAACATGGACAGCCAGTTTGGCGGCGCCCGTCAGTGCCAGCCAATCCAGGATCTTCCGGGTGTCCTCCGGGGTGTCCGTGATTCCGACGCTGGCGATGCCCATCCGCTGTTTGTTGGCAATGCCGGGGTCCTGCCAGTCCTGCAGGCCGACGTGGAGGATATTCGACGGCGGCACCACCGCGGGGAGGGCGGCGAGGAATTCCGGGTCGCCCTCTCCGGCGAGGGTTGCCAGGGACATCGAACGGAAGCCGGTATAGCTGTCACCCGGCATCCCGGTGTCAGGGTGCGCGTCCACCCACAGCACCGCCAGATCCGCTCCGTATCGCGAGGCAAGGTAGCTGAAGGGCGCCACGGACACCGAGCATTCCCCGCCGAAGGTGACCACCGAGGCCGGAGCGTGTTCGGACACCACCCGCAGCCCGTCCCGGAGCTGGCGCAGTACGGCAGAGCGGGCATAAATACCGTTTACCGTCTCCACGGCCTCATCCGAAGTGTCTGTGCTTACCGTCACGTAACCCGTGGGACCGTCGTGCGCGGGGGAAAGCAGCTCGAGCAGTGCCGGCCCGAGATGGTAGGAGAGCTGGGTCTGGTGCGGCTGCCCCGCGGGCAGCGACCCGACCGCGCCTGCTCCGGCAGCTCCCTGCCACTGCGGAAAGATCAGCCGAAGGTTTCCGGGGCCGGATGGATGCATGGAGGTCATGATCGTCCTTTGCTGCGGGTCAGATGCCACCTTACCGCTGCGGAACCGGGCCAAAACAGGTGCGGACACAAAATAGAATGGAGGAATGACTGCAACCCTCGTCGCCCGGGACCTTTCCGGCGGCCACGCGCACCGCACCCTTTTCGAGCATCTTTCCCTCACCGTCTCCCCGGGGGATGTCGTGGGTGTGGTGGGCGCCAACGGTGCCGGAAAATCGACGCTGCTGAGGCTGCTGGCCGGGGCAGCCGAACCGCAGGCCGGCACGGTCAGCACCTCGCCTGTTGATGCCTTCGTAGGCTGGCTTCCGCAGGAACACGTCCGGCTGGCCGGCGAAACCGTGGGTGGCTATCTGGCCCGCCGCACCGGGGCGGCAGCTGCCACCGAGGCGATGGAGACGGCGGCCGAAGCGCTGGGATCGGAACTGCCGGGTGCTGACGATACCTACGCTGCCGCCCTGGACCGGTGGCTGGCCTCCGGCGCCGCCGATCTGGAGGACCGGGCACCTGCGGTCCTGGCGGATCTGGGTCTGGGGCTCGGCCTGGACACCGCAATGGCCGGGCTCTCGGGCGGGCAGGCGGCGCGCGTGGCGCTGGCCGCACTGCTGTTGAGCCGCTTCGACATTGTCCTGCTTGACGAACCCACCAATGACCTCGACCTGGACGGGCTGGAACGCCTGGAACAGTTTGTCCGGGGCCTGCGCGGCGGCGTCGTCCTGGTCTCCCATGACCGCGAATTCCTGGCCCGGTGCGTGACGACGGTTGTCGAGCTGGACCTGGCGCAGAACAGCACCGCGGTCTATGAAGGCGGCTATGAGGCGTACCTGGAGGAACGCGCCGTCGCCCGCCGGCACGCCCGCGAGGCCTACGACGAATTCGCCGACAAGAAGGCAGATCTGGTCTCCCGCGCCCGGACCACCCGGGAATGGAGTTCGCAGGGCGTGCGCAACGCCATGAAGAAAAACCCCGACAATGACAAGATCCGGCGCAAGGCCAGCACCGAATCGTCCGAAAAACAGGCGCGGAAGGTCCGCCAGATGGAATCCCGCATCGCCCGGCTGGACGAGGTGGAGGAACCGCGCAAGGAATGGCAGCTGCAGCTGCGCATCGGATCCGCGCCCCGCTCCAGCTCGGTGGTCTCCACCCTGAACGACGCCGTGCTGAACCGCGGCGGGTTCACCCTGGGCCCCGTGTCGGTGCAGGTCAACGCGGGGGAGCGGATCGGCATTACCGGTCCCAACGGCGCCGGGAAATCCACTCTGCTGCAGCTGCTGCTGGGACGTGAGGTGCCCGACTCCGGCACCGCCTCCTTGGGCGCCTCCGTGGCCGTGGGGGAGATCGACCAGGGCCGCGGCCAGCTCCCTGCGCATCTGCCGCTCGGGGAGGCCTTTGAAGCCGCCGTTCCGGAACTCTCCTCCGCGGAAGCGCGGACCCTGCTTGCCAAGTTCGGGCTCAAGGCGGACCAGGTGTCCAGCCGGGTTGACGCACTGTCTCCGGGGGAGCGTACCCGCGCTTCGCTGGCTCTCCTGCAGGCCCGCGGCGTGAACCTGCTGGTCCTGGACGAGCCCACCAACCATCTGGACCTGCCCGCCATTGAGCAGCTCGAAGAGGCGCTGGAAAGCTATGAAGGAGCACTGCTGCTGGTGTCCCACGACCGCCGGCTGCTGGAGAACGTGCGCCTGGACCGACGCTGGGAAGTGAAGGACGGAACGGTCCGCGCAGGGTAGCCCGGACCGTCCCCGGCCCGTCCCCGAAGCGGCGGGAACGCCCCGGCGCGCGGAATGTGATACAAAGTATGCTGTGAGGCACCCTTGGGAGGTGCGGCACGCAGGTCTCGGGCGATTTCACGGAAGAAGTGTCCTCATGGCTTCATGGATGAGAAAGCGCAGCTCAGCTGCAGCGCACGGCAGCAGGGGCAGCCGCAGCGCAACGACGGTTCGACATGGGCTCGCGGTGACTACACACGCTTCCTTCGGGCAATTCGGAACCGGCCAGTGAAGGCGCTGCGGTCGGCGGAGGTGCCGGTCCTGATCCTCGTCTGGATGCTGTGCGTGGGAACCGACTGGTCCACCGGCACGAAGATCGCCCTTAACATCGCAGCGGTTGCTGCCCTTTGCCTCAAGGAAGTGGTCATGCACCGCCGCCTGATGTCCCGCCCGGTGCATGGGCGGCGCAGCGCCGGGGTACGCCGGCAGCTCGTCTCCGCCGCTTAGGCACTTCTCCGGCGTGCCGGACCCTGATGTTGGGCCGGTGCCACCGGTAACCGACACCGTCTCTGGTGGCCTCCCCGGGGCGCGCCTATCGTAGATAGTCGCAAGGCAGCTTCCCCGGCTGGAAAGAGTCGACCGTGGCTATTGACGTCGCATCGCTGGTGGTTGAGACCGGCAACGGACTGGTGCAGGGCATTGTGGACCACGGCGTGCGCACCTGGCGCGGCATCCCTTACGCTGCTCCGCCGGTCGGTCGACTCCGGCTCCGTGCGCCGCAGCCGCCCCCCAGCTGGAACGGCATCCGCGACGCCGGGAGGTTCGGCCCGGTGCCCCCGCAGTCCAAGGCGCCGAGCCTCACCGGGACCCGGCGAAGGGTGGCCATGGATGAGGACTGCCTGTCCCTGAACGTCTCCGCACCGCTGGATCCGGCGGACGGGCTGCTGCCGGTGCTGGTCTACCTGTACGGCGGCGCCTTCAGTTCCGGTTCCTCCGCGGAGCCTACGTACCGGGGAACCAAGCTGGTCCGGGACGGCGGCGTCCTCTACGTCTCGCTCAACTACCGCATCGGGGCGCTGGGGTTTATGGACTTCCGCGCGTACTCGACGCCGGAACGGCCGTTCGACGCCAACATGGGCCTGCGGGACCAGCTCGCCGCCCTGGAATGGGTGCAGCAGAACATTGAAGCCTTCGGCGGCGACCCGGACAATGTCACCCTGTTCGGCGAATCGGCGGGTGGTCTCGCCGTCACCACCCTGATGTGTGTTCCCGCCGCCCGGGGCCTGTTCCATCAGGCCTATGCGCAGAGCGCGGCGCCGTCGGCAGCCTATTCGTCGGACCTGCATGCGGCCTGGGCGGCCGACCTGCTGGAGATTCTGGGGGTTGAACCCTCTGCAGCCGCCGAAGCCCTGACCAGCATTGACGCGGCGAAGCTGGTCAACGCCACCCGGAAACTGACGACGAAGATCGGCCCGGCCAAGCAGCCGGGCTCGCTCAGCGTCTCTCCGGTCATTGACGGGGACTTCCTCCCCAGGCATCCGATCGACTCCTTCTTTGCGGGCGAATCCACTCCGGTTCCCCTCGTGCTGGGCACCATGGCCCGGGAAGGTGCGCTTTTCGCCAAGGTCTCCAACATTCTGCCCTCCACACCCGAACTGATCGAAAAAATGTTCGCGGGCACCGACCCGCTGGCCCGGGACCGGGTGGTTGCCGCCTATCCGGGCTACCCGTCCCGCAGGCGGTCGGAGGAGATCAGCGGTGACCTGGTGTTCTGGTATCCAAGCCAGATGGTTGCCGAAGGGCACTCACGCATTGCTCCCACGTGGTCATACCGCTATGACTATGCAACGCCGGCCATGAACCTGCTGGGGTTCGGCGCGACCCATTCCTTCGATGTGCCGGTGATGTTCGGCGACATCGGAACCGGGACGGCGAGGGCCCTGACCCTGTTGGGCGGAACCGAAGAGCTGAAGGCCCTGTCCGAACGGTTCCAGGGCTCGCTGCTGAGCCTCGCCAGGCATTCACACCCCGGCGCCGGCTGGCCCGCCTACGACGAGTTCCACCGACACACCCGCGTGTTCGACAAGCATGACCGGATCGAATCGGATCCGTTCCCGGAACGGCGCCGGGCCTGGTCAGGCTACCGGGGCTACATCTGAAGGTTCCCGGCACCCGTGCCCTCAGCGTCACCTCGTGAGAGCCTTAAGCCGGCTGAGAGATTTTCCCGCACCCCAGGCAAGGAGAGTTGGTTCCCATGAGCGAACATTACGACGTCGTGGTCCTGGGGGCCGGCCCGGGCGGATATGTGGCGGCCATCCGTGCCGCCCAGCTGGGGTTGAAGACGGCAATCGTTGAGGAGAAATACTGGGGCGGAGTCTGCCTCAACGTGGGCTGCATTCCCTCCAAAGCGCTGCTCCGCAATGCCGAACTGGCACAGATCTTCACCAACCAGGCCAAGACCTTCGGCATGACCGGCGAGGTCAGCTTCGATTTCGGTGCTGCCTTTGACCGCAGCCGCCAGGTGGCTGACGGCCGGGTCAAGGGCGTCCACTTCCTGATGAAGAAAAACAAGATCACCGAATATGACGGGCACGGCGTCTTCACCGATGACCACACGATCGAGGTGGCCCTGTCCAAGGGCGGCAGCGCGATGATCACTTTCGATAACGCGATCATCGCGACCGGCACCTATGTGCGGCTGCTTCCCGGCGTCGAACTAAGTGAGAACGTGGTGACGTATGAGGCCCAGATCATGGACCGGGAACTGCCGAAGAAGATCGTGATTGTCGGTGCCGGCGCCATCGGGATGGAATTCGGCTATGTGCACCGCAGCTACGGCGTGGATGTCACCATCATCGAATTCCTAGACCGGGCACTGCCCAATGAGGACGCGGATGTGTCCAAGGAAATCGCCAAGCAGTACAAGAAGCTCGGCATCCCCATCCTGACCTCCACAAAGGTGGAAACAGTGAAGGACAACGGGTCTTCCGTCACCGTGACCTACACGGATAAGAACGGCCAACAGGGCAGCATCGAAGCGGACCGGGTGATGATGTCCATCGGCTTCGCCCCGCGCACCGAGGGCTACGGGCTGGAAACGACAGGGGTGCAGCTGACCGAACGCGGTGCCATCGGCATTGACGACTACATGCGCACCAACGTCCCGCACATCTACGCGATCGGTGACATCACCGCCAAGCTGCAGCTCGCCCATGTGGCCGAGGCGATGGGCGTGGTGGCGGCCGAAACCATCGGCAAGGCGGAAACCCTGCCGCTGGGCGACTACCGCATGATGCCGCGGGCCACGTTCTGCCAGCCGCAGGTGGCCAGCTTCGGACTCACCGAACAGCAGGCCCGCGACGAAGGGCACGATGTGGTGGTGAGTACTTTCCCGTTCACTGCCAACGGCAAGGCGCACGGCCTGGGTGAACCGGTCGGCTTCGTGAAGCTTGTGGCGGACAAGGAGCATCTGGAGCTCCTGGGCGGTCATCTGATCGGGCCGGATGTCTCCGAGCTGCTGCCTGAACTGACGCTGGCGCAGAAATGGGACCTGACCGCCCATGAGCTCGCCCGCAACGTGCACACCCATCCCACCCTGAGCGAGGCCTTGCAGGAAGCCTTCCACGGATTGACCGGCCACATGATCAACTTCTAGCCGGGCGGCGGCAGCAGGCCCTGCCGGCTTGACTCTGTTCCCGGCGCGGCGAACGCTTGAAGACGAACCCGCCGGGTTTCCGCCTTGCTGCGAGCGAAGGGCACCGTCATGAACCCGGGCAGAATCGTCCTGATCATTATCGGCTCCCTGCTGGTCCTTGCCGGGCTGACCGCAGGGGCGGCTGCCGCTGCGCTGGGGCTGCTGGCTGCCGCCCAGCGCGACGACGGGTACCTGTCGGTTCCCGAAGAGACCTACAGCGTCGGCTCGTATGCCCTGACCAGCGAAAACATCGAGGTGAGCTCCGGTATCAGCGCCGGGGACAACGTCGGCACGGTGCAGATCCGGGGCACCAATCCGGACGGTGAGCTGTTCATCGGGATCGCCTCAGAGACCGACGTCGAGCGGTACCTCGACGGAGTGGCGCACGCCGAACTCGGTGACGTGACCTTTGAACCCTTCTCTGCGGAGTACGAGGAGATCCCGGGCACCGCAGCACCGGCACCGCCCGGGGAACAGGATTTCTGGGCTGCGTCCTCCGAGGGTGCCGGAACCCGGGAAATAGACTGGCCGCTGCAAGAGGGGGAATGGACCGTCGTCGTGATGAACGCCGACGCCGCGCCCCGGGTCACGGCCGATCTCCAGGCGGGTGTGCGCTCGGACGTGCTCGGTCCGCTCACCTGGTGGCTCGTCCTCGGAGCCGTTGTCCTGGTGCTCGGCGGTGTGGCGCTGATCCTGGCCGGCATCCTCACCGGCCGGAAGCCCGGCAGCGCATATCCGGCGGCCGGCGGGTATCCGGGCCCCGAAGGTGGACACGGCCCCTACGGGTACGGCGTGGCTGCGGCCGCCCCCGAGGCGCCCGTGTTCTCCGCCGCGGGGGCGGGGCAGCTGGCCGCGGGAGGATACGGCGGGCCGTACCCGGCGCGTCTCTACGGGGAACTGGATCCGGGGCTGTCCCGCTGGCTGTGGCTCGTGAAGTGGTTCCTGGCCATCCCGCACTACATCCTGCTTGCCTTCCTGTGGATTGCGTTTGGTGTGGCGACCGTTGTTGCCGGATTCGCCATCCTCTTCACCACCCGCTATCCACGGGCACTGTTCGATTTCAATGTGGGCGTCATCCGGTGGAGCTGGCGCGTGGCCTTCTATGCCACCGGAGTATTGGGCACGGACCGGTATCCGCCCTTCAGCCTGGAGCGGACCGACTATCCGGCGGACTTCGACGTCGCATACCCGGACCGTCTCTCCCGCGGGCTGGTGCTGGTGAAATGGTGGCTGCTGGTCCTCCCGCAGGCACTGGTCGTGGGGGCCTTCAGCGGTTCCGGCTACGTTGTGGTGCGGCAGGCAGGTCCGCTCGGCGGCTGGGACCCGAGCGTGGGCGGCGGGGACTGGGACGGGCCGGTGGACTGGGTGACGGACCCTGCAGCCGAAAGCCTGCGCTCAGTGGGCGGCTGGGCCGTCGGAATCTCCCTGCTGGCCCTGCTGGTGATGATTGCCGCCGTCGCGCTGCTGTTTACCGGCCGCTATCCGCGTGCGCTCTTCGACCTCGTGATGGGTCTGCAGCGGTGGTCCTACCGGGTCCTCGCCTACACGGCGCTGATGCGCGACGAGTATCCTCCGTTCCGGCTGGACCAGGGGCCGGTTGACGCCCGCGACCTGCCGCCCGCCGGTGACGCGGCCCGTGCCGGCTAAGGCTGCGGCCAGAAGCGCGGGGCGCATTTCTGGTCCGTCACCGGGGTCCGCGGCGCGGCCCGTAGGGCATACTGGCCCGATGACCAGGTTGGAAGGGCCGCTTGCCGACCCTCAGTCGGGGGCTTGGATTGCCGCGCGGCTGGCTCAGGCCGGAACCGTCTCGGGTACGGTTCCGGAGGGGTATGCCGCCTATGCCCGGATTTTCCATCCGATCCGGGCACAGCTGCTGGACTGGCGGCCGGACGGACCGGTAACCGTCGAATCCCGAAACATGCGGTGGGAGGAACTTGCCGAGGCGCGGGGAACGGTTGCGCACCCGCTGATGCAGTGGTCCGCCGTCCTCGCCGGCTACCGTAATCCGGTATGGAACGAACGCGGCTGGCACTATGAAGACCCGCTGGTGGGTGCACTGCCCGCCGGAACCCTGGCCGAGGTGGTCCGCCTCCTCGCCGCACACACGCAGACCCCCGGCCGTTGCCTTGCCGGGCTGTGGGACGGGTGGGGCTGGGTCACCGGCGCCGGGGAAACCTCCGCTGTTTCCGCCGGCGGGCCGGCTCCGCAGGACGCACTGCCGCTTCCGGGGTATGCCGCGGCGGACCGCGTACCGCGCCTGGAACTGCCGGCACGCGACTACCTGCTGTTTACCGGGGACCTGGCGGTCTTCGCCGACCCGGGATGGCAGGAACGCAACGGCTGGGACCCGCTCCAGAGCCCGAACCTGCTGTGGCCCCAGGACGCGGCATGGTTCCTCGCTTCCGAGATCGACTTCGATTCCACGCTGGTAGGCGGGTCGGTTGAACTCATCAGCGACCTGCTGCAGGCCGGCACGTTCGAAGCCATGGCGGTACCGCTGGACGGCGATCTGACCCGGCTCGGAGACCTTCTGAACGAGACCCCGGACTGAGGCCCCGGCCGCCACAGAGGGTCGGGCAGCTAACACGGGTCTGTGATCAAGGCATCCACGGATCGGTCCGGTCCGCCCCGGACCTGTGGATAAGCTGAATATATGGCCCTTGAGAACATCAATTTCCACACCCGCAAGTGGGTCCGCCCCGAGGATCTGAACGCCAACGGCACCCTGTTCGGCGGCAGCCTGCTGCGCTGGATCGACGAAGAGGCCACCGTGTATGCCATCCTGCAGATGGGCAACGGCCGGGTGGTCACCAAGTTCATGTCGGAAATCAACTTCGTCAGCTCGGCGGTGCAGGGAGACCTGATCGAAATGGGGCTTACCGCCACCAAGTTCGGCCGGACGTCCCTCACCATGCAGGCCGAGGTGCGGAACATGATCACCCGCCGCAGCATCCTGACGATCGACAAGATTGTGTTCGTCAACCTGGACGAGCACGGCAAACCCGTCCCGCACGGCTACACCACCATCAGCTACGACCGCGACCGCATCCCGTCCCAGCACATTCCGCCGGTGCCTTTCGGCACGGAGCCGTTCTAGCGCAACGCCCGTCCTGCCAGCCTGCGCCCTCCCGTCCCGGGCGGGGGATTCAAGGCATACTTACTCATATGAGTCTCGACTTCCCCCTGCCGCAGGGGCGCGCGGCGGCCGGGAAGCCGCTGCGGATAGCCATCCTGGCCCACCTGCACCATCCGATCTCCAGCCCGTTCCTCGGCGGCCTGGAAATGCACACCTCGCTGATGGCGGACGAGTTCGCCTCGCGCGGCCATGACGTCACGCTTTTCGCCAAGGCCGGGTCCGTTTCCCGGGGCCGGGTGGTGGATGTCCTCCCGGAAAGCTTTGACTTCCGCCGCAGTCCTGCTCCGGACCGCCGGCAGCAGCAGACCCTGGACAGTGCGCTTGGCTCGGCCATTGCGGCCGTCCGGGACGGCGGGTTCGACGTCGTCGTCAACAACTCGCTGAGCCTGCTGCCGTATCTTGGGCTCGCGGATGTGCCCATGCTGACCATCCTGCACACACCGCCGCTGCCGTGGATCATCGAGGCAGTCGAGGACGGCCGGGCACCCCTGTCACCGCTGCACCGGTTTGTCAGCGTTTCCGCCCGCAATGCCACCGGCTGGTCCACCCACCTGCCGGACCTGCACGTCATCCACAACGGCATCCGCCTGGCGGACTGGCCCGCCGGCACGGGGTCCCGCCCGGGGACCGCAGTCTGGGCCGGACGGGTCACCCCGGAAAAGGGCCTGCACATTGCCATCGACGCGGCGCGCGCGGCAGGCATGGAGCTGCACTTTGCCGGGCCGATCAGCGACGCGAAGTACTTTGAACGCACCGTGGCCCCGCATCTGGGCCGCGGGGTCCGCCACGTCGGCCACCTCGACCACCGGAACCTGGCCGCCTTCCTCGGATCGGGCGAGGTCTTCATCGCCTCGCCGGTCTGGTCCGAGCCTTTCGGACTCACAGCGCTTGAAGCCATGGCCTGCGGCACCCCGGTGGCGGCCCTGCCCCTGGGCGCCATGCCGGAGATTATCGACGCCGACGGCGGCCGGCTCGCCGAAGGCCTCGGTGCGGATGCCCTGGCTGCCGCGGTCACCGCCGCACGCCGCCTGGACCGGGACCGTGTGCGGAATTCGGCGGCCCGCTTCAGTGCGGCCGCCATGGTGGACTCTTACGAAGAGCAGGTGCGGTTCCTGCTCAACCCGGACGGGCTGCCGTCCGCCCCGCCCGCCGAAGCCCTCGTCCCGTAACCGGAGTCGTCCTTGCCTTCCCCGCGCCTGCCCCGCGTCGCCTATTACGCCCACCACCACGGCACCGGACACCTGCGCCACGCCGCCAACATTGCCCGGCTGGGCGGCGTGGAGCTGCTGGTCACCGGGACCGCTCCTGCCTCAGGGGAACCCCGGCTGCCCGGCGGCGCACGGTTCGCTCCGCTGCCGCCCGACGTCGGCCCCGGCGGCCCCTACGCGCCCGGACCGGGGGAGTTCCTGCACTATGCACCCTCGGGACCGGCACTGCAGGCCCGGTTTGGGCAGCTGCACCGGCTCTGGGAGGAGTTCTCCCCGGACGTAGTGGTGGTGGACGTGTCCGTGGAGGCGGCCGTTTTTGCCCGGCTGGCAGGCTATCCCGTGATCCACCGGCGGATGCACGGGGAGCGGACGGACCCGCCCCACCGGCTGGCCTATGAGTCCGTGCACCGGCTGATCGCCTACTTCCCGGAAGCTCTCGAGGACCCGGCGCATCTGCAGGCCTACGGAGCAAAGAGCACGTATCTGGGCATGCTTGCCCCGGATACGGCGCCGCCCGCCGGGCTCATCCCCGTGCAGCCCCGGACCGTTGCAGTGCAGACCTCCCTGGGCGGCAGCGGCGTGTCACTCGAAGACGTGCTCGCCGCGGCCCGCCAGACCCCGGAATGGCAGTGGGAGGTCATGGGGCACACCGCCGGCGCACCCGGAAAGATACCGGCGAACGTGTCGCTGCCGGGCGTAGTGGCGGATCCGGGACCCCGGCTTGCCGCCGCGGATGTGGTGGTCACCTCCGCCGGACACAATGCCGTGGCCGCAGCGGCTGCCGCCCGGCGTCCGGCACTGCTGATCCCCGAACCCCGCCCGTTCAGCGAACAGGCCGTCTTCGCCTCTTCGCTGGCCGCGGCGGGGGCAGCCGCCGCGGCGGACTTCGCCTCCGTGCAGGATTGGCAGCGCACGCTGGAGGACCTGCGCGGAACCGATCCGGAGCTGCTGGCCCGGACGCTGCTGGTATCCCCGGAAGCCTTCCGGGAGCGCTTCCTGACCGCGGTGGACTCGGCCGTGACCGGCGGAGCCGGGAACGCGGACGCTGCCGGCCGGGTGGTCAGTACGGCGCGTTGACCCGAACCGCTGCAAGCTCAGCGGAACCGGGACGGCGCAGCAGGCGCAGCTCACCGCCGCCGCGGTCCCAGGAGACGTAGCCGTCCCGGGCAAAGGCCTCGAGCCAGCCGGTCATCGGCCAGGTGCCCCATTTGCGCCGGAACGCCTCGGCGTTGATCACGATCGATTCCAGGTGCTGCAGCGGCGGCCGGTGCACCCCGTGGTGCTGGTGGAACATGGTTGCCGCGGAGAACGCCAGGGGGACGGCTTCCCGCCGGGCCGTGAAGGCGAAGTCCGTGTCCTCGCCGCCGTAGCCGGCGAAGGATTCGTCAAAGCCGCCGATCCGGTCGAAGGTATCCCGGCGGACCGCAAATCCCAGGGACCAGAACAGGGCGTATTCCTGCGAGGCGGCTGCCGGCTCTCCCGGCGCCGGTGCCAGGGCAGCGCGGGCATGGTGCGGCACGGAATCGCGCAGCAGCACTGACTCGTCGCCGTCGGCTACCCAGGCCTGGACGTCCGCGTCCGCCGCGAGGTAGCGGGGCGCGGCCATCACCAGGCCGCCTGCGCGGTCCAGATCGGCCAGCAGCTGTTCGAACATCTCCGGGCCGGGAATGCAGTCCACGTCCAGGAAGACCAGAGCGCCGGACCGGGCGGCGGCAGCGGCGGCATTCCGGCCCGCTCCCAGCGGCAGCGGCCCGCCGGGCGCCGACGCCGTGTGGACCACCCGCAGAGGCACCTCACTGGACGGGGGAACAGCCGAGGGCTGGTTCAGGTAGCAAACCACTATTTCGGCGGGCCGGCACGTAGAGCGGCCAATGCCGCGGACTGCATTGGCCAGGTGGGCGTCCCGTCCCGAGCTGATGATCAGGACCGAAAACTCCTGGGGGGAGCCCGTATGCCGAGGCTGCATTCTTCCCTTCCGCCTGGGGTGCCCGACCCGGGCGCCCGAAACCACTAAGTATACTGAAGAAGGTTTTTCCGGCGGAGAAGGAGCAGGCGTGGGCACGGCGGCAGATTCAATGATCAGGGTGGCGTCAGTGCCGCACAGCCAGGTCTACATCCGGCATACCGGTGCCGTCCCCGGCGAGCGGAATCCCGTAGTGCGCCTGCCGGACCCCGATCCCCGCAATCCGGGCCAGTCCACGGAAGCGACGTGGTGGCCGCCGGTCATGCTGGACGCAGCCTGGATCCGGGAGAACGCGGACAGCTTTGACTTGATGCACATCCACTTCGGCTTTGATGCCATTTCCCCCGCCGATCTGCGGGCCGTCACCGCGGAGTTGAAGGCGCAGGGAAAACCGCTGGTCTACACGGTCCACGACCTGCGCAATCCGCACCACCTCACGCCGGAGGCGCACGACGCGCAGCTTGACGTGCTGATTTCCGCAGCCGATGCGCTGATCACGCTCACGCCCGGGGCGGCCGACGTCGTCGAGCGTCGATGGGGCCGCCGCCCGCAGGTGCTGCCGCACCCGCACGTTGTCGGGCTCGACGAGCTGGAGCGGCGCCAGGCCCGGCGGCTCGAGGCCGGTCCCCGCGGGGAGTTCCGCGTCGGGGTGCACCTGAAGAGCCTGCGCCCGAACATGATGGACGGGGCGGTGCTGCCGGATCTGCTCGACGCCGTGGAGCAGCTTCCCGGTGCCGTGCTGCAGGTGAACGGGCACCCGGACATCCTCACGCCCGGAGGGGAGAAGTTCCGACCGGACCTGCACCGCTGGCTCACGGAAGCCGCCGATGCCGGGCGGCTGGAGCTGCAGGTCCGCGACTACTTCGACGAGCCTGCACTGTGGGACTACCTGTCAAGCCTGGACGTATCCGTGCTGCCGTACCGGTTCGGCACGCACTCCGGCTGGCTGGAGGCGTGCACCGATCTGGGCACGAGTGTGCTGGCGCCGTCCTGCGGTTTCTATGCCCAGCAGCGTTCCACCGTGACCGAATTCGTCCACGACGAAGAGGGACTGGATGCCCAGTCCCTCGCCGGCGCGCTCAAGCAGGTGCATTCATCCCGTTCCTGGCCCGGACTGAGCCGGGAGGAACGGACCGCCGAGCGCCGCCGGGTGGCCGCCGCCCACGAAGCGATTTACCGCTCCCTGCTCTGACCGGACGCTTCCGGATGCCCGCACTGCCGCGCATGCGTCGCACGGGGTCCGGGGCCTGTCGGCGGAACCTGTCCTCCGGCTAGTGTTTCGGTAACGAAACGCAGCCTGCCTAAGGATCTTCGTGGACGGAGCAGAGCAATGATCAGCCAGCTGGACCGTTACCGGCAGATCGCCGAGATCCTCTCCCGCAACGGTTTGGGTTTTCTGGTGTCCGCCCTCGGCCTCGAAGGCAGGCTGCCGTTCCGCAGGCAGCAGGACCCGGATCCGGCCGGCCGGCCACGCACCCGCCCCGAGTACCTGCGCACGGCGCTTGAGGAGCTCGGCCCCACGTATGTGAAGATCGGCCAGCTGCTCTCCACCCGCCCCGACCTGCTGCCGCCGGACTACCAGCGGGAACTGGCGAAGCTGCAGGACAATGCCGAAGCGGTACCGTGGCCGCAGATCATGGAAGAGCTCCGTCAGGAACTGGGCGGGGACCCGCTGGAGGTCTTCGGCTCCTTTGACACCACCGTCATGGCAAGCGCCTCGATCGGGCAGGTCTATGCCGCAACACTGAAGGACGGTACGGAGGTGGTGGTCAAGGTACGCCGGCCCGGGATTGCCGCCCAGGTGGACCAGGACCTGGAGATCCTGCAGAACCTGGCCAATGCGGCCGGCAAACGCTGGGAAGCGGCCCGGGACTATGACATCACCGGACTCATGGATGAATTCGCCGCCACCCTCCGCTCCGAGCTCGACTACCTCCAGGAAGGACGCAACGCGGACCGTTTCCAGGTCAACTTCGAAAATGACGCGGCGATTACCATTCCTGCAGTGTACTGGGACCACAGCACCTCCCGGGTCCTGACGATGGACCGGATCCGGGGGATGAAGGTCACGGATGTGGACGCGCTCGACGCCGCGGGGATCGACCGTCCCGCACTTGCGGTGGCTGCTGCCCGCGTGGAAATGAAAATGGTCTTCGAGGACGGGTTCTTCCATGCGGACCCGCACCCCGGGAATCTTTTCGTGCAGCCCGGCGGCCGGGTGGGACTGATTGACTTCGGAATGGTGGGGGAGGTGGACGAGAAGCTCCGCAGCCAGCTCTCGGCCCTGTTCATCGGCATTGTGCGCAAGGACCCCGAGCGGATCACTAATGCACTGGCGCGGATCAACGCTTCCGGCATGCGGGTGAACCGGGTAAAGCTGAGGATGGACCTGGGACCGCTGATCCGCCTGTACTCCGGCAAGGACCTGGGCAGCGCGCCGGTGGGGACCATCATCAGCACCGGACTGGGCATCCTGCGCACGCACCACATCCAGCTTCCCCGCGAAATGGCGCTGCTGCTGCGGATGCTGATCATGACCGAGGGCATGGGCGAGGTGCTGGATCCCCAGTTCCGGCTGGGCCCCACCCTGGGCCCGTACGCCCGCAGGATGGCGCTGCAGCAGCTGAACCCCGTGAACTACGCCCGCAGGCTCGGCCGTGCGGGAACGGAGGTCCTGGAGCTGGGAGCGGAACTGCCGGACCAGGCACGCCGGCTGCTCAACACCCTGGAAATCGAGGGCATGGAGGTCCACCTCCGCGGCGAGGAACTGCTGCCGCTGGTGATGCGGCTGGAGCGCGTGGGCAACCGGCTGGTGGCGGCAATCTTCGCTTCGGCGTTTATCCGGGGTGTGGGCGAGCTGACGCTGGGTGATTCGTCCCGCTGGAAATCGTGGCAGGCACCGCTGATGAGTGCCGGGCTCGCGTCCACGGGCGCGCTGGGCGGGTACATTGCCTGGACTTCGCGCCGGGCCCGGCTGCGCGGCATGTGACCCGGCCGCTCGGTATCCGGCGGCACAGTACCCACCCGGATATGCCACAGGGCCGGGGCGGGAGAATGTCCCGCCCCGGCCCTGTGGCTGATCCGTACGTTTCCGGGGTAGTTCCCTACGCCGTGGCCGGGCGCACCGGGGCGGCGGTCTTGGCCGGGCCCAGACCCAGTTCGGCAGTGGGGGTGTGCGCGGTTTCCTTGGCGGTAAGGGCGGAAATCGCAGCGATCGCACAGATGACGCCGGTGAACATGCTGGTCACCACCCATCCGCCGGGTTCCAGCCCGCCGATGGCCGCAACGATGGACGGTGCAAAACCGGCCATCAGGAAGCCGAGCTGCGTGCCGATGGCCAGGCCGGAGAAGCGGACCTTGGCGCTGAACATCTCTCCGTAGAAGGACGGCCAGACGGCGTTCGCCGCGGCGTAGCCGCAGGAGAAGACTGCAACGGAAAGGGCGAACTGCAGCAGCGTGTTACCGGACTCCATGGACAGCAGGTAGAACGGCATGATCACTGCACTGGAGACCGCGCCGTAGACGAAGACCGGACGGCGCCCGATCCGGTCGGCCAACCGGCCGAACAGGGGCTGCGTGAACAGTGCAAAGACGTTTCCGGCCACCACGAGCCAGAGCGTGATATTCGCGTCCACGTTGCCCACCTCGGTGCCGTACTTGATGGCCAGCGTTCCGTACACGGTGGACACCGCCGCAATGAAGGCGCAGCAGATGACGCGAAGCACGTCGCGCCAGTGGTCCTTGAGCAGGACGCCCACCGGCAGCTTCACAATCTCGTTGCGTTCCTTTGCCTCCGTGAAGGTGGGGGTTTCGTGCAGCGAGCGGCGGATGAAGAAGGTGACAATGACAACCACGGCGCTCAGCCAGAACGGAATGCGCCAGCCGATGCCGTATTTGATGTCGTCCGGCAGGGCAACCACGGGGATGAACACCAGTGCGGCAAGGATCTGCCCGCCCTGGGTTCCGGTCAGTGTCCAGGACGTGAAGAACGAGCGCCGGTTGTCCGGTGCGTGTTCCAGGGTCATGGAACTGGCGCCGGCCTGCTCCCCGGCCGCGGAAAGGCCCTGCATCAGGCGGCAGAAGACCAGCAGTACCGGAGCCCACCAGCCGATCGTGTTGAAGTCCGGCAGGCAGCCGATCAGGAAGGTGGACCCGCCCATCAGCAGGAGGGTGAACATCAGGACCTTCTGGCGGCCCACCCGGTCACCGAAGTGTCCGAGGATGACGGCGCCCACCGGACGGGCGATGTAGGCGAAACCAAAGGTGGCAAGCGACATCACGCTGGCCTGGGTGTCGGCATCCGGGAAGAACACGCGCGGAAAAATGAGCGCGGCGGCGGAACCGAAAATGAAGAAATCGTAGTACTCGACGGCACTGCCCATAAAGCTGGCAGTGGCGGCCTTGCGCGGGGTCTTACCCGTTGCGGGTCCAGCGGGGGCGGATGCGTCCATTGCATCTCTCCTGACGGTGGCTGACGTGGGGGGCGGAGCGGAGATGGAAAGTGTGCTGCGGAAGCCTGAAAGGGACGCCCGGTGTGCACTATGCGCACCTGTGTGCATTCTCCGTACACTTGAAGTAATGTAGCCCACAGTTATGGGCCGGGCAAGCCGCGGCCAAATCGGCCCGCGTTCGTCGGAACCGGCCCTGCACACGTATGCACATGCACCGGAAGGAACAGCACCATGAGCGGCACCGGGGAATCATTCGTTGTCGGATTGATCGGGGAGGGCATTACGGCTTCCCTCACTCCTCCCATGCATGAAAGGGAAGCGGATCAGCAGGGCCTGCGCTACATCTACCGGCCCATCGACCTCACCGCCCTGGACCGCCCGGGCACCGACGTCGGTGCGCTGCTGCGCGCCGGCCGGGACCTGGGCTTCAACGCATTCAACGTTACCCATCCCTGCAAGCAATTGGTCCTCGCTGAACTGGATGTTGTGTCCGACGACGCCGCCCGGCTGGGCGCCGTCAACACGGTCCTGATCCGGGACGGCCGGTTCATCGGACACAACACCGATTTCTCCGGCTTCGGCGGGGCGCTGGCAGGCGGGCTTCCGGATGCGGCGCTGGATTCGGTGGTCCAGCTGGGCGTGGGCGGGGCCGGTGCGGCCGTGGCCTATGCCCTGCTCAAGGCGGGTACCGGCGAGCTGACCCTGCTGGACCTGGATCCTGTGCGTGCTGCGGAACGCGCCGCAGCGCTGTCCGGGCTTTTCCCGGACCAGCGGATCACCGCAGGCACGCCGGCGGACCTCCCCTCGGTCCTGCCCGGAGCCGACGGCCTGGTCCATGCCACACCGGTGGGGATGCATTCCCATCCGGGCATCGCCGTGGACCTGGACCTGCTCAGTTCCTCCCAGTGGGTGGCCGACGTCGTCTACCGTCCGGTGGAAACGGAACTGATCCGCGGAGCCCGGGCGCGCGGGTGCCGGGTGCTGGACGGCGGCCGGATGGCCGTGGGCCAGGCCGTGGACGCCTTCGAACTGATCACCGGCATCCGTCCCGACGCCGCTCGGATGCTCACCCACTTCCACGAACTGATTAGCCAGGGCCGCTGAGGCCGGGACCGGAGCACCATGCGTACGTCAATTGCCACCGTCTGCCTGAGCGGGACGCTCGAAGAGAAAATGCGCGCCTGCGCGGATGCCGGTTTCGACGGCATCGAAATCTTCGAGCCGGACCTTTTGGTGTCCCCGTCCAGCCCGGAGCAGATCCGTGCCCTGGCGGACACCCTGGGACTGACCCTGGACCTGTACCAGCCGTTCCGCGACTTCGAAGGCGTGGAGGAGCCCCTCCTGAATGCCAACCTGGACCGGGCCCGTGCCAAGTTCGAGCTGATGAACCGCCTGGGCATCGGGACCATGCTGCTGTGCAGCAACGTGGGCACGGCGACCATTGACGACGACACCGCGGCGGCGGACCAGCTGCGCCGGCTGGGGGAGCTCGCTGCAGGCTACGGGGTGAAGGTTGCCTACGAAGCCCTGGCCTGGGGCCGCTACGTGAATGACTTCGAGCATGCCCAGCGGATTGTGGACCTGGCCGACCACCCGCAGATCGGCACCTGCCTGGACAGCTTCCACATCCTCTCCCGCGGCTGGGATCCGGCGGCGATCGAAAAAATCCCCGCGGAGAAGATCTTCTTCGTCCAGCTCGCCGACGCGCCGGAACTGTCCCTGGATGTCCTCTCCTGGAGCCGGCACTACCGGGTCTTTCCGGGTGAGGGGGCGTTCGACCTGGTGCGGTTCATGGCCCACCTGGTCCGCAGCGGCTATGACGGGCCGGTGTCCCTGGAAATCTTCAACGACGTGTTCCGGCAGACCGCCGAGGACCGCACCGCCGTGGACGCCATGCGGTCCCTGATCTGGCTGGAGGAGCGCACGGCGTCGTACCTCGCGCTGCACGACGCCGGCACGCACTATCCCATGTCCCTCGCGACCCTGCCGAGCGTGGCCGAGCCAACGGGCTTCAACTTCGCCGAGGTCAAGGCCGGGAGCCCGGACACGGTGTCCGCGCTCCTGCATCAGCTGGGCTTCACCTTCGCCGGGCGGCACCGGACCAAACCCGTGCAGCTGTGGACCTCCGGCACGGCGCGGGTGATCATCAACGGGCAGCAGGCCGGGGGAATGGAACCGGGAATCTCCGCGCTGGGGCTGGATGTGCAGGACCCGCAGGCTGCGGCGTCCCGTGCGGTGCAGCTGCGCGCACGGCCGGTCAGCCGGCGCAGCCAGGCGGACGAGCAGGTGCTGCAGGCCGTATTTGCCCCGGATTCCACGGAGGTCTTCCTCTGCGAGGCCACCGCCGACGGCACGGCCGCGTGGGCGGACGAGTTCGGCCCGGCGGCACAGAACGGTCCCGGCGGAACCGGCACCGAACCCGCCGGACAGCCGCTGATTTCGGCTATTGACCATATCAACCTGTCGCAGCCCTGGCAGCACTTCGACGAAGCCGTCCTGTTCTACGAATCCACGCTTTCCCTGACTCCCATTGCCTCGCAGGAGGTTCCCAGCCCCATGGGCCTGGTCCGCAGCCAGGTCATGCGCAGCGCCGACGGCGGGGTGCGGCTGGCGCTGAACATCGCCCCGTTGATCGTGGAATCCGAACCCGGCGGCGCGGAGTACCCCCAGCACGTTGCCTTCACCTCCACCGATCTGGTCGCCACCGCCCGGCAGGCGGTCGAAAGGGGGCTGCGGTTCCTGCCCGTGCCGGCGAATTACTATGAGGACCTGGCCGCCCGCTTCCGGCTTGATCCGGGGTTCCTGGCCGAACTGCAGGACTTGAACCTGCTGTATGACCGCGACGGTGACGGCGAATTCCTGCACTTCTACACGGGTACCGTGGGCAACGTGTTCTTCGAAGTGGTGGAGCGGCGCGGCGGGTATGAGGGCTACGGTGCACCCAATGCCCCCGTCCGGCTGGCGTCCCAGTACCTTGCCTCCCGCGGGGAGCCGAAGCGGAAGGCAGGATAAGTGGAGGCCGCAGGCGGCTATTACGTGAAATCGGTGGAGAAGGCCTTCGCCGTGCTGGGCACCTTCACGTTGAACGTGCCCGAACACACCGTCAGCTCCGCAGCCGCGGCGGCAGGCATCAGCCGGGCTGCGGCTCGCCGGTTCCTCCTTACCCTCCGGGACCTGGGTTACCTGGGCTTTGACGGAACCGTGTTCCGGCTGGCACCGCGCACCCTGGATATCGGCTCCTCGTTCCTGGCACACCTCTCGCTGCCGCACGCGGCCGAGCCGCACCTGAAGCAGCTCTCCGCGGACCTCGGTGAGACCACGTCGCTGTGCATCCTGGACGGGTCCGACGTCGTCTACGTTTCGCGGATCACCTCGCCCCGCCTGATGCGGGTGGCAGTCAACGTCGGCACCCGGTTCCCGGCCTGGGCCACGTCCATGGGCAGGGTGCTGCTGGCGTCCCTCCCTGAGGTGGAACAGGAAGCGTACTTCGACACGGTCGAACTGCTGCCCTACACCGCGCACACCGTCCGCACCGTGGAGGAGCTGCGGAAGGCAGTGCACGACGCCGGCGATCGGGGCTGGTCACGGGTGGCCGACGAGCTCGAAGACGGCCTGCGGGGTGTGGCCGTTCCGGTCCGCAGCGGCGACGGCACGGTTGTGGCCGCTGCGAACGTGTCGCTGCAGCTGCACAGCTCCGCACGTGCGGAGGAGACCGTGATCCCGCCGCTGCGGGCAGCCGCGGAACGGATCGGCCGCGACCTCGGCTAGTCGCTGTACTCGCTGGCCTTGTAGATGCTCAGGCCCAGCGCCCCGGCAACCTGCGCGACCGCTCGCTGTGCCTTGACGCTGTTGCCCACCTCATCCAGCGGCGGCGCGAACCCGGCAATAGCCAGTTTGCCGGGCATGATGGCCAGGATGCCGCCGCCCACGCCGGACTTACCGGGCAGCCCCACCCGGTAGGCCCAGTCTCCGGAAGCGGTGTACATGCCTTCCATGGTCATTTCCGCGAGCATGGCCGGGATGTTCGCGGCAGAGACCACCCGGTCTCCGGTCAGGGGGTTGATGCCCTTGTTCGCGATGGTTGCGCCCATGGCGGCCAGGTCCCGGGCGGTGACCAGGGTGGAACACTGCCGGGTATACACGTCGCACGCCTCCATTGGATCCGAATACATGGTGCCGCCCGAATACAGCAGCCATGCTATGGCCCGGTTGTGGAAGTTTGTGGACTGTTCGGAGTCGTTCACCTCGTCGCTCAGACTGATTTTCCGGCCGGCGAAAGCACTCTGGACCTGCAGGATCGCCTCCCACCGATCCTCGGCGTTGTCTCCCGGAATCAGTGAAACGGTGGACATGGCCCCCGCGTTGACCAGGGGAGACACCGGAGTGTCACCGTGCAGCGCAACGGAGATCACCGAGTTGAACGGTTCCCCGGTGGGGTCTGCCCCGACCTTCTCCTGGAAGGTTTCCAGTCCCACCTTCTCCATCGCCCATGCCATGGAGAACACCTTGGAAATGGATTCCAGCGCGAACTCGAACCCGGTGTCACCGGCTTCGAACAAGGCTCCGTCCGCCGTCATCGCGCAGACCCCGAAGAGGTCCGGATTCACCGACGCCAGATACGGAATGTAGCCGGCGTTCTTGCCCCCGGAAGCGTTCCGGTGGTCCGCATAAGCGGTCCGGACCGCTGAATCAATTGCGGAGTCATCCAGTTTCATACCGCCGTGCTCCCGCCTGCAGTCCGCCCGTGCCCGCCGCCGTCAGCGTGCGAGAACGTCATCGGTGAACCTGAAGCCTCCGCTTCACGGGTGAGCTGCTGGGTGGAAATGCTGGACTCGGTGACCGTCCCGGGATGCGTATGTTCAATCTGCCAGGTGAACGGAACGAACGCGCTGGAGCCGTCCCGCCAATGCGGTTTGCGGAAGGCATAGATCACGAACGGCAGGATCACCATCACCGCTGCTCCGCCCACCAGGATGCCCACGTACACTTCCGGGGATCCCACGGAGATCTGGTCCGGCGGGATGAAGCTGAAGGCGAAAGCCATCAGTGAACCGAGGAAACCCACGCCGCCGATGATCCACATTCCGACGTCGCCTCCGGGCACCCGGTAGGGGCGCGGACGGTTCGGCTGGCTGTAGCGCAGGTAAATCGCGGCGGCGAACATCAGCATGTACATGATGAGGTACAGGATCACCGTCAGCTGGCTCAGGATCTGGTAGGCAGCCTGCACCGAGGGCAGCACTACATAGGTCAGTCCCAGGCCGGTGACCATGAAGGCCTGGAAGAACAGGATGTGGGTGCCCATGCCGTTCTTGTTGGTGTGCTGCCAGAAGCGGGGCAGGTAGCCTGCTTTCGCCACGGCAAGCATGCCTGTTGACGGACCGGCCACCCAGGTCACCACACCGGCGAGGACGCCGATCAGCAGCATAAAGGCGACTATGGGCCCAGCCCAGCCGATGCCAGCCCATTCGAACATGTCGTTATAGGAGGTCAGCAGGGACTGGGTGAGGTTGATGTCGGCCTGCGGCACCACGAACGCGATGGCCAGGGTTCCCAGCACGAAGATGATGACAGTGCCCGCCGCCGCGGTCAGCACCGCGATCGGGTAGTCACGGGTGGGGTTCTTGACCTCTTTCACGTGGATGGCGTTCATTTCCATGCCGGCGTAGAACAGGAAGATCGATGCCGCGAGCACTACGTTGGAGAAGTTGCCGAAATCGGGAATAAGTTCGCCCCAGCCCATCTGGATCTGCGGGGTATTGCCCGCAAAGAAGTAGGCGAAACCGAGCACGATCAGAATCACCGCCGGGATGATGGTGCCGATGATGCCGCCCCATTGGCTCACCCGCGAGAAAGCCTTCGCGCCCCGGAAGGCAATGAACGTGGCCAGCCAGTAGACCACCAGGACTACCGCCAGGACGAAAAGCTTATTGCCGGCCAGCTGCGCATCCAGGTTCTGGTTGTCACCGGTGTAAGCGAGCGAAACCGCGCCGAACGTGAGCACGGTGGGGAACCAGATGGTGACCTCGATGAAGAGCATAAACATGGCCAGGAAGGCCCACCGCGGTCCGAAGGCCTCACCGACCCATCGGAAGACCCCGCCCGTTTCCGGCCAACCGGTGGCCAGCTCGGCCGCCACGATGGAGACCGGAATCAGGAAGACGACGGCGGCCAGGACATAGTAGAAAATCGAGCTCAGGCCGTACTCGGCCTCCGACGGAAGTCCGCGGAGGCTGACCACCGCCACAATGTTCATCACCGCCAGGGCACCGATGGTGATTTGGGCATTCTGCTTCGACTTCGACCGCTGCTGATCCGCTGCGGAGGAATTTGCTGCCTTCGAATCGCTCATGTAGCGCACCTCCTCGATTAGTGATGGAATCCGGGATGCTCCGCCTCACGAGGCATAGGGGAGCTCAGCTGTTCCAGATACGTGGTTTCCCGGCGGATATCCGCCAGCAGTTTCTCCGCCAGGTCGATGCTCAGCCCGTTGCGGACCACAATCCGTTCCACTGTCAGGTTGGAGAGGTTGTCCGGCAGGGGATAGGCCGGTACAAGCCAACCCCTGGTGCGGAGCCGGTCGGCCAGGTCATACAGGTTCCACTTGTCCGTGTGGCCTTCCTTCAACCGCCAGGCGAACACCGGAATATCGGAACCGTCGTTCCACAGTTCGAAGGGTCCGATCTCCGCGATGGCGCCGGACAAGTGAAGCGCAACGTCCTGCGATGCCTGCTGGATCCGCGCATACCCGTCACGGCCCAGGCGCAGGAACAAGTAGAACTGCAGGACCACCTGGGCGCCGGGGCGGGAGAAGTTGAGGGCGAAAGTCGGCATGTCGCCGCCGAGGTAGCTGACGTAGAAGATCAGGTCCTCCGGAAGCCACTGCCGTTCCCGCCAGACCACCCAGCCGAGGCCGGGGTAGACCAGACCGTATTTGTGGCCGGAAGTGCTGATCGAATGGACCCGCTCCAGCCGGAAGTCCCATTCCAGGTCCTGTTGGATGAACGGAGCGATCATGGCACCGGACGCCCCGTCCACGTGGATGGGAATGTCCAGGCCCGTGGAGGACTGGATTTCGTCGAGCTTGGCGGCGATCTGCTGTACCGGCTCATACATGCCGGTGTAGGTCACACCCATGATGGCGACGACGCCGATGGTGTTTTCATCGACGTAGTTCTCCAGCTCGAAGCCGTCCAGGCATTTATGCTCCTCGCTGATGGGCACCAGCCGAGGCTCGACGTCGAAGTAATTGCAGAACTTTTCCCAGCACACCTGCACCGCTGAACTCATCACGAGGTTCGGTTTATCAGCCGGTTTTCCCTCGCTGCGGCGCCGGTGCTGCCACAGCCGCTTGAATGCCAGTCCGCCCAGCATGCAGGCTTCGGAGGAGCCGACGGTCGAGGTGCCGATGGTTTCCCGGGGGGACGGCGCATGCCACAGATCAGCAAGGATCTGCCAGCAGTTCTGCTCAATTTGTGCTGTCTGCGGGTATTCGTCCTTGTCGATCATGTTCTTGTCGAACGTCTCGCTGTAGAGCCGGTTCGCGTGGTCGTCCATCCAGGTACTGACGAAGGTCGCCAGGTTCAGCCGGGCGTTGCCGTCCAGCATGGTTTCGTCATGGACAATCTGGTAGGCCGTTTCCGGCAGCATCTCGCCGTCGTTCAGCCGATACTTCGGGGCGGCGGTCTCTTCGCCGGGACGGGCAAAAAGTGGATTTACGGAAAGGGAATCAGGATTATTGTGCGCCATTTGGAGGCCTCTCATTGACAGTATGCCTACCGGCACCGGGCCGTAGTGAACGGCGGTGGGTGTCCACAAAAAGGGCTGCGCGCACGAAAAACTCTACGTGCGGCGAGAATCCATGGCTAGGCCCCGCCGCCGCTTAGCAGCGGCGCAGGCCAAAACGCGCAAAAAGCCAGCCGGGGCCGGGGAAAACCCCGGCATTCCATTGAGGACGGCACGCGGCCGGACGTAGCCTTGCTGCACTGTTTGTTCCTTCCGCCGCCCCGGCCCTCCGCCGCCGGGCCGGGCAAGAGAGAAAGAGAATTCCATGGCTTCCCTTGCACGACGCGAGCGTTTTGAACTGCCCGACCAGGTCCGCAGGTTTTTCGAGGGGGACTGGGAGGTTCCGGCATTCCCCGTCGAGGAATACCAGGACGGCTCGGCCATGGTGATCCGGGCCGAACTGCCCAACATCAATCCCGAACAGGACCTCGACGTCACCGTCAGCGACGGGATCCTGCACATCAAGGGGGAGCGGAAGGAACGAACCGAGCACAAGGGAAAGCACGGGTACCGTTCCGAGTTCCGCTACGGGTCATTCACCCGGGAGGTCGCGCTGCCCTCCGGCGCCAGCCAGGACAACGTCACGGCCTCCTACAACGACGGCGTCCTGGAAATCCGTGTGCCGGTCCCCGAATCCGGACCGTCGTCCACCAAGATTCCCGTCTCGCGGGGCTAGGCCGTCCTTCCGCAGCCTGCACCACCGAGCCTGAAGGACCGGTATGAGCGCTCAGCCCGCAGCACGCAGGAGCGCGCGGAAGTTCCCCGACTGGCTGGTCATCGCCACCCTGGGGTGCGGCGGGATTGTGGTCTCGCTCGAGAAAACGGCCGTGGTCCCGCTGCTGCCGGAGTATCCCCGGATTTTCGGGGTCACTTCTGATGACGTCTCCTGGATGGTCACCGTCACCCTGCTCTCCGCAGCGGTGGCCACCCCCATCGTGTCCCGTCTGGCGGATATGTACGGCAAGCGCCGGATGCTGCTGCTGGCTATGGTCCTCATGGTTGCCGGAGCCTTCACGGCGTCGATCGGCGGGACGTTTACCTGGGCGCTCATCGGACGGGGCCTGCAGGGGGCCGCCGGTGCCGTGATCCCGGTGGGAATCAGCATCCTCCGGGACGCCCTGCCGCAGCAGAAAATCGCCGGGGCGGTGTCGCTGATGAGCGCCAGCTTCGGCATCGGCAGCGCCCTGGGCCTTCCCCTCTCCGGGCTGGTCTACGAACGGCTCGGCTGGCAGGCCACTTTCTGGGTGGTGGGGATCGTCGGCCTGCTGCTGATTGCCGCCGTCGTTGTTTTCGTTCCGGAGTCCACGGTCCGCAGTCCGGCCCCCTTTGACTACGCCGGCGCGTTCCTGCTGTCCGCCGGCATGACGGCGGTGCTGCTTGCCATTACCAAGGGCGGAGTCTGGGGATGGAGCAGTTATCCGGTCCTCGGGCTGCTGGCCGCAGCGGCCGTTTCCTTTGCATTGTGGTTTCCCGCGGAGCTTCGCACCGGCCAGCCCCTGGTGGACCTGCGGACCTCAGCCCGGCGGCCGGTGCTGCTCACCAATATCGGAGCCGTCCTGGTCGGGTTTTCGATGTACGCCAATATGCTCGTCACTACACAGCAGCTGCAGCTGTCGAGGGAAACCGGCTACGGCTTCGGGCTCAGTGTGCTGGCCGCCGGACTCACCATGATCCCCTCAGGGCTGGCGATGGTGGCCGTTGCCCCGGTGTCTGCCCGCATCACCAACACCTACGGAGCCAGGGCCACCCTGGTCACCGGCTGCTCGGTCATGGCGGCCGGGTATCTCGTCCGGGTCCTTTTCGTGCAGACAGTTCCGGAAATCATCATCGGGGCGGTGATCGTCTCGGTGGGCACCGCAATTTCGATGGCAGCCATGCCGACCATCATCATGAGCAACGTTCCGCTGACCGACACCGCGGCGGCGAACGGCGTCAACACCCTGCTCCGGTCCGTAGGCACCTCCACCTGCAGCGCCGCGGTGGCAACGATCCTTGCCTCGCTGACGGTCAGTATCGGCGGCGGCACCTTTCCGGGCCTGGATGCCTTCCGCACTATTTTCGTACTGGCCGGCTTCGCCGCGCTGGCCGCTACGGGCGTGGCCTGCCTCATTCCGCGCTCCGGCAGCCGGGAAGCCACCCATCCGGACCTGCACTCCGGCACCACTACCCGGGAGCCGCGGCCGGCGGAGCAGAAACGGGAGATCCTGGTCCGCGGACGGCTCCTTGCTGCAGCGGACGGCAGGCCCGTGGGCCGGGGCACCGTCACGGTGCTGGACAGCGAGGGCGGGCCGGTGGACTGGAGCCGGGCCGACGACGACGGCCGCTACGCCGTCCTCCTTCCGGGCGGCGGGCGGTACGTCATGGTGGCCAGCCAGGTCCGCTGGCGGCCGGTTTCCGAAGTGCTGGCCTTCCCTGATGCGTCCGCCAACCATGACATCCACTTCCGCGAGCAGCTGTCCCTCACCGGCCGGGTCCGGCACGCCGGCCGCCCTGTTGCAGACGCCCTCGTGATCCTGGTCCGGCCGGGAGGCGGGAGCACCGTGTCCACCCGCTCGGACACCAGGGGCAACTACGAGCTGCCCCTGCCGGGTCCCGGTGGATATGTCCTGGGCATCGTTGAGCCGGACGGGCGGACTACGCACTGCCGGCGGGTCCTCCTGCCCGCACCGGACACCGTCATAGACGTGGAACTCGCAGGGTGGGAGCCGCACACCGGCCTGCGGATCTGAGCCCGGCGGACGGTCAGGAGACCAAGCGCACAACCGCCGCTTTGGTCCGCGCCCGCCTCAGCGCATACGATCAATCTGGCGCAGAGCGGGCGTCGGCTGTTCAACACATGTCGAGGCTGGACCCGCTGCGCGGATTCTTTCACTCGTCTTTAGTTAGGGTATGTGGTGGACCTCACCCTTATGGTCGCGCTGGTGATCGCGCTAGCACTATTCTTCGATTTCACCAACGGTTTTCATGACACCGCCAACGCGATGGCAACCCCCATCGCCACCGGTGCCATCAAACCAAAAACCGCCGTCGCACTGGCGGCCGTGCTTAACCTGGTGGGTGCTTTCCTCTCCACGGAGGTAGCCAAAACCATTTCCGGCGGACTCATCAAGGAAGGTGAGGGCGGGATCCAGATCACCCCGGTCATGATCTTCGCCGGCCTGATGGGTGCAGTCATCTGGAACCTGATCACCTGGCTGCGGGGACTGCCGAGCAGTTCCTCCCACGCCCTGTTCGGCGGCCTCATCGGTGCCGCCATAGTCGGTGCCGGATTCGGTTCCGTGGATTACTCCGTGCTGATGTCCAAGGTTGTCCTGCCGGCGCTGATCGCGCCGTGCATCGCCCTGTTCGTGGCTTACCTCGCCACCAAGCTGGCGTACCGGATCACCCGCCGGCATGATCCCGATTCCGGCAGCAAGCTGCCCCGCAAGCGCGGCGGCTTCCGCTACGCCCAGATCTTCTCCTCCTCCCTCGTGGCCCTGGCACACGGCACCAACGACGCCCAGAAGACCATGGGTGTGATCACCCTTGTCCTGGTTGCCGGCGGCCTGCAGACCTCCGGGACCGGCCCCGAGTTCTGGGTTGTCGCGTCCTGTGCCATTGCCATTGCCGCGGGAACCTACGCCGGTGGCTGGCGCATCATCCGCACCATGGGATCCGGCCTGACCGAGGTCAAGCCGGCACAGGGCTTCGCTGCCGAAACCAGTACGGCCGCCGCCATCCTGGCGTCATCCCACCTGGGCTTTGCGCTGTCCACCACACAGGTCGCCTCCGGCTCCGTCATCGGTTCGGGCCTGGGCCGCAAGGGCGCCGAGGTCCGCTGGGGCACGGCCGGTAAGGTAGGCGCCGGCTGGCTCCTTACGCTTCCCGCCGCCGCCGCTATGGGTGCCGTCGCGGCCCTCATCGCGTCCATCGGCACTGCAGGTGTGGTCGCAATCACCATCATCGGCACCCTCACCATCCTCGGCATGTTCCTGTGGTCCCGCCGCAGCCCGGTGAACCACGACAACGCGGTCAGCGACATTGAAAACGCGGGCGAAGTGGTCCGCATCAAGAAGCGCCGCGGCAAGAACAGCGGCAAGGGTAAGCGGAAGTCCGGCGGGAACCGCACTTCCGGCGGCAAGCGCACGTCCGGTACGTCCGTCTCCGCCGGTACGTCCGTCTCGTCCGGTACGTCCGTCTCCGCCGGTACCCCGGGCAACAACTCCAGCACCACGGGCACGGACGGCAGCTACGCCGGCACCGTCCAGGAAGGTTCCAAATGAATATCCACTGGATGGACTACCTGACGGTCTTCGGCGTCACCCTCGCCGCTGCCCTGACCGTCGTCTGCATCTATTCGTTCGGGGTCCGCCTCTACGCGGTCTCGCTCGACGCGGAAACAGACTCCACCCCGCGCAACCGCGTTGCCCTGGCCAAGGCCGGCGCGTTTGCCTGCTTCGCCCTCAGCGCCGCAGCGGTACTGTTCGGTATCTACCTGATTGTCCCGGCCCTGCACAGCTAGGACCTCCAGCACCGGCCAACGCCTCCGGGATAGGAAAAGGCCCGCAGGATCCCTACGGATCCTGCGGGCCTTTGACGTTGGCGGAGCTTAGTTCTGCGACGCAGCTTCGGGGGCGTAGAACGGGTAGTCCGTGTAGCCCTCGGGTCCGAACGAGTAGAACGTGGCGGCGTCCGGCGTGTTCAGCGGCAGGTCTTCCTGCCAGCGGCGCACCAGGTCCGGGTTGGCAATGGCCGGGCGGCCAACGACGACGGCGTCCCCGAGTCCGTCTGCCATGATCGCCAGGGCTTCCTCGCGGGTGGTGAGCGGGCCGAACCCCGTGTTGAGCAGTACCTTGCCGCCGAAGCGGGTGCGCAGGGCCTGGACCAGGTCGCCGGCGGGGTCGCGGTGCAGGATGCTCAGGTAGGCGAGTCCCAGCGGAGCTACGGCATCCAGCAGGGCGCCGTAGGTGGCGAGCACATCGTCTGCGTCCATTTCCAGGCAGCCCTGGACATTGTGTTCCGGGGAGATGCGCAGGCCCACCCGGTCGGCGCCGATTTCGGCCGCCACTGCGGAAAGTGTTTCAATGACGAACCGGGCACGGTTCTCCGGGCTGCCGCCGTAGTTGTCCGTCCGCTGGTTCGCCACCGGGGACAGGAATTCATGGAGGAGGTAGCCGTTGGCGCCGTGCAGTTCCACGCCGTCGAACCCGGCGTCCACAGCTGCCCGGGACCCGCGGACAAAGTCAGCGGTCACCGAAGCCAGTTCCGCGGTCTCCAGTGCGCGGGGCACCGTGTAGGTCTGCTTGCCCTCGTAGGTGTGGGACATGCCGTCCACGGCGATGGCGCTCGGAGCCACCAGGTCCAGCCCGCCGTTGATGTTCGGGTGGGTCACGCGTCCTGCGTGCATCACCTGCGCAACGATGCGGCCGCCGGCTGCATGCACGGCGTCCGTGACCTTCCGCCAGCCCTCCAGCTGCTCCGGATCCACGAGCCCGGGCTGGCCCGGGAAACCCTGTCCTTCGCGGCTGGGGTAGGTGCCTTCACTGACGATCAGGCCGAGGGAGGCACGCTGGCTGTAGTGCTCAACCATCATCGGGCCGGGGATTCCCTCGCGGCCGGCGCGCTGGCGGGTCAGCGGTGCCATCACGAGGCGGTTGGACAGCTCGAAGCTGCCCGCGGTCATCGGAGAAAACAGGTTCACTAAATAACTCTTCCTCTAGTTTGCCGCCGCCGGCACCCGCAGAGGCAGGCCCGGGAACGGCAGTCACGTTCCATAGGCGGCAACCGGGACCCCGCTGAACCTATTCCGCCCGGGGTGCGTTCTGTGGCGCAGCCCATATCTGTTCGGCCTCCGGATGGCTAGCATGGCGTCATGGTGCGCACCGTGTACTACGCCTCCGTGTCCCTGGACGGATTCAACGCCCACAACGACGCCGACCGGCGGGGCAACGGGGGATTCCAGGAGGCGGAATCACCCGCAAACGCCGGCGCCGTCGTGATGGGTGCGGGTACCTATGCCCGGCTGCAGGAGCCGGGGGAGAGCGGTTCCCCTGCGTGGGACTGTCCGCCCAAACCCGTGTGGGTTTACACACACCATGAGTTTCCCGGCGTCCCGGGGGCCGACATTATGTTTGTCCGCGGCCCGGTGGGGGAATTCGCCGCGGACATCTCGGAGTCGGCCAACGGGGGAGAGATATGGGTGCGCGGCGCCGACCTGGCCGGCCAGTATCTGCATCACGGACTGCTGGACGAACTGCGCCTCGTGGTGCATCCGGTCCTGCTCAGGCAGGGCCGCTCCCTGCTGCCCCTGCCCCTGCTGCCGGCCGCGGCGCGGCCGGCCGCGGCGCGGCCGGCCGTGCTGCTCAGCGCCGGCCCGTCCGCCGACGGCAGCATCCGCCTGTGCTATGAATTCGGCGGGCAGCCGGACGCTTAGCGGGACTCGCGGATCATGTTCGTGATGCGGGCCGTGGAGAGCCTGCGGCCTTCCTCGTCGGTCATGACCACTTCATGCGTGGTGAGGGTGTTCCCCAGGTGCACGGCGGTGGCCGTTCCGGTGACCAGCCCGGAGGACGCGGACCGGTGGTGCGTGGCACCGATTTCTATGCCGACGGCGTGCCGCCCGGGTCCGGCGTGGATGCCTGCGCCGAAGGAGCCGAGGGTCTCGGCGAGGACCAGGTGCGCGCCGCCGTGCAGGATGCCTGCCACCTGTTCGTTGCCCTCCACCGGCATCGTGGCCACCAGCCGGTCCGCGGTCATTTCGAGGAAGCGGATGCCCATCTTCGCCACCAGCCGGCCGACGCCGTGCGCGGACAGCCAGTCATGCATCTCCTCCGGCACACCGGCGTCGATGAGTTCCTGCTTGTGGGGGTTGGTGTCCGCCTGACGGCCGGCAGGGCCCGGCGTGAAAATCTCGCTCATGGCAACTAGGCTTGCATTTGTGAGTGAATCTACCAAACTGGCCACGACCCCCCTTAACGGCAACATGAACGGCGACACGGAAGACAGCACTACCGCCGTCGAAAACCCAAGCACCCCGTCTGCCGGTGCAGCCGCCGCTTCCCTGGGAACCGTGAACGCCGGAGGGCACAACCGGCTGCTGGTGATTGACGGGCACTCCATGGCGTTCCGGGCCTTCTACGCGCTCCCCGCCGAGAACTTCTCCACCGACACAGGCCAGCACACCAACGCCGTCTACGGTTTCACCTCCATGCTGATCAACCTGATCAAGGAGGAGAAGCCCACTCACGTGGCCGTCGCCTTTGACCTGGATACCCCTACGTTCCGGTCGGAGGAATACACCGAATACAAGGGCGGGCGGAACAAGACCCCCGAGGAGTTCCACGGCCAGATTGACCTGATTATCAAGGTCATGGAAGCCATGCGCATTCCCACCCTGTCGATGGACGGGTACGAAGCGGACGACATCCTGGCAACCCTGGCGGAAAAGGCCTCCGCCCTCAACTGGGACGTTATGGTCGTTTCGGGAGACCGGGATGCCTTCCAGCTGGTGGATGACCACGTCACCGTGTTCTACCCGAAGAAGGGTGTCTCCGACCTGCCGCGGATGGACGCGGCAGCTGTGGAAGCCAAGTACCTGGTTCCCCCGGACAAGTACTCCGACCTCGCCGCCCTCGTGGGTGAGAGTGCGGACAACCTCCCCGGCGTGCCCGGCGTCGGACCCAAGACCGCTGCGAAGTGGATCAAGCTTTACGGCGGGCTCGAGGGGATTCTCGAGAACCTGGACTCCATCAAGGGCAAGGTCGGCGATTCCCTGCGCGAGAACATCGAAGACGTCAAGCGGAACCGGCGCCTGAACCGGCTGCTCCGGGACCTGGACCTTCCCGTGGAGCTTGAGGCCATGGCTGCCCGCCGGCCGGACCGGGAGGCCATCGAGGAACTCTTCGACGCCCTGCAGTTCAACGCACTGCGCAAGCGGCTCTTCGACGTCTACGGGGAGGAAGAGGGCGAGAGCGCCGCGCACAACGAAGTGGCCGCGCCCGCACACAGCATCATCACCGACGCCGGGGAGCTCGGGACCTGGATCCGCTCCACCAACCAGGCCCGGACAGCCGTGCAGCTGGTCACCGAGGGTGCGGCAGGGGCGCGCGACGTCGTCGGCCTTGCCCTCGTCACCGATGCAGCCGCCGCCTACGTGCCCCTGACCGAACTCGACGCCGACGCCGAGCAGGTCCTCGCGGCCTGGCTGGCGGACCGGGACGAGCCGAAGGTGGTGCACGATTTCAAGGAGGCCTACAAGGCACTGGCCGCCCGCGGCCTGCACCTGGCCGGGGAAGTCGACGACACCGCGATCTCCGGCTACCTGATCCAGCCGGACCGCCGCAGCTACGAGCTGGCGGACCTGGCCCAGTACCACCTGCGGATGAACATTGTGCCGGCCGCGGCCGCCAGCAACCAGCTGGAACTGTCCCTCGGTGACGAGGACGCAGCCACGCCCGCCGTGTCCAAGGCCTTTGCCGCCCTGCGGCTGAGCGAGCACTTTGCCGGCCAGCTCGTGGAGCGCGGCGCCAACCAGCTGCTCGGCGGGCTGGAACTGCCGCTGTCCGAGGTCCTCGCGGAAATGGAACTGGCCGGCATTGCCGTATCCTCCGAGAAGCTGGACCGGCTGCTGGACGATTTCAGCGCCACCATCGCCCGTGTGAGCGAGGAAGCCTTCCGGATCATCGGCAAGGAGATCAACCTCGGCTCCCCGAAGCAGCTGCAGGCGGTCCTGTTCGACGAACTCGGCCTGCCGAAGACCAAGAAGATCAAGACCGGGTACTCCACCGACGCGGACGCGCTGACGGACCTGATCGTGAAGACCGGACACCCGTTCCTGGAGCAGCTGCTGGCGTTCCGTGACGCGTCCAAGCTGCGTTCCACGGTGGAGGGGCTGCGGAAGTCCGTAGCCGACGACGGCCGCATCCACACCACCTACGCGCAGACGGTGGCGGCCACCGGACGGCTGTCCTCGATCAACCCGAACCTGCAGAACATCCCGATCCGTTCCGAAGAGGGCCGCCGCATCCGCGAGGTCTTCGTGGTCGGTGAAGGCTACGACTCGCTGCTCACCGCGGACTACTCGCAGATCGAAATGCGCATCATGGCACACCTGTCCGGTGACGAAGGGCTGATCTCCGCCTTCCAGGCGGGCGAGGACCTGCACCGCTTTGTCGGTTCGCACGTGTTCAACGTGGCACCCGAAGAGGTCACCAGTGCCATGCGCTCGAAGGTCAAGGCCATGTCCTACGGCCTGGTCTACGGACTGAGTTCGTTTGGCCTGTCCAAACAGCTGGCTATCCCGGTGGATGAAGCCCGGACCCTTATCCGCGACTACTTCGAGCGGTTCGGTGCCGTGCGCGACTACCTGCGCGGCGTCGTCGAGCAGGCCCGCAAGGACGGTTTCACCTCGACCATCGAGGGCCGCCGCCGGTACCTGCCGGACCTGTCCAGCGACAACCGGCAGCTGCGCGAAATGGCTGAACGTGCGGCGCTCAACGCACCCATCCAGGGATCCGCAGCGGACATCATCAAGAAGGCCATGCTCGGCGTGGACCGGGAACTGAAGGCGCAGGGGCTGAAATCCCGGATGCTGCTGCAGGTCCATGATGAACTGGTCCTCGAAGTCGCCCCCGGAGAGCGGGACGCGGTGGAGAAGCTGGTGCGGGCGCAGATGGGCTCCGCGGCGGATCTGTCCGTTCCGCTGGACGTCTCCGTCGGCGAGGGCATCAGCTGGCACGAGGCAGGGCATTAAGCGGGAGGGACCCGCAGCATAGCCACAGGGGGAACCATGGGCACGGACCGCAGTACGGACGGCAGCACCGGCAGCACCGCCGACGGGCTCCGGTTTGAGTCCTTCCCGGCCGGGTACGACGCAGCGGACCCGGCCAAGGCTGATGAGCAGACCGCCAGGTGGTTCGACGCCGTTAACCTGGGCTTCCATGAGGACCGCACCAAAGAGGAGCGGCTGCCTGCCCAGGTGGACGGTTACCTGCGGGACGGACGCGTCCTGACGGCGGTGTACGACGATCGCCTGCCGGAGTACGCCTGGGACCCGGCAGTGCCCGTGGCCACCTACGCCACCATGGTCAATGACCTGAACGTCGGGGGAAGCGCACTGCTGCCCGCGCACCTGGTCACGGCGGTCACCGTCCGGCCCACCCACCGGCGCCGGGGTATCCTGCGGCGGATGATTACCGCGGACCTCGCCCGGGCCAAGGACTCCGGACTGGCGCTGGCAGCCCTCACCGCGTCCGAGGCAACCATTTACGGGCGCTTCGGTTTCGGCGCCGCGACCTCCACCGCCGGCGTCGAACTGGAGACCCGCGGCAACCTGGAGTTCACCTCGCCGCCGCGCGGCAGCATCGCGATTGCCGACGCCGACAAGCTCCGGGGGCTGGTGCCTGACATCTTCCGTGCCCACTTGGAGCGCACCTTCGGCGCCCTGGCCGGCAGCATGCGTACGCCATGCGTGCTGCCGGGAAGTGGAACGGGGAAAACACGGACCCGGATATGGCCGTACGCGGTGTTCTCCGGTACAACGCAGACGGCGTCCCGGACGGCTACGCGGCCTACAAGTCCCTGGGCTGGCAGCACGAGCCGCACACAGTGAAGATCACTGACCTGGTGGCGGCCAGCGACGAGGCGTACCGCGAACTGTGGCGCTACCTCGGTTCCATTGACCTGGTGGACCGGCTGACCTTCAGCGAAGCGCCCGTGGAGGATCCGCTGCCCTGGATGCTTGCGGACCGGCGGCGCTACAAGGTGAAGGACGTCGCGGACGTCCTGTGGCTGCGGATCCTGGATCCCGCGGCCGCCCTTGCGGCCCGCGGCTACTTCGGCGACGGCACGGTGGTGCTCGACGTCGATGATCCGTTGGGGCTGGCAGCGGGAACCTTCCTGCTCGAAGTACGCGGCGGAGTCGGGACCGTCCGCGCGGCCGGACCCGGCGGGCACCCGGACGCCCCGCGGGTGGAACTGGGCGCGGCCGCCCTGGGGTCCCTTTATCTGGGGGCAGTCAGCGCGCGGACCCTGGCGGCCGCCGGGGGAGTGCGGGCCGGGGAGGAAGCGCTGGCCGTCCTGGAAGAGTTGTTCACCGCAGGCCCGGCACCGTACTGCAGCACGCATTTCTAACCACCTGAGTGGCAGGCAGGTATTTTAGTGCCGGCGGCACAGCGGTTCCCTTTGACCTGCGTTGGCGCATCCGGCTAGACTGATCGGGCGCGTAATAGCGCAAGTTATTACCAATCCTGTCCATCTCCGGGCAAACAAGCTGTTCGTCGCAGGCATCTACGTGCCTTCGTCATTCACTTGGGCAAGTATCTTGCCTGCGGTTAATCCCGCCGGTTAGTGGAAACCAGTCCGGAATACAAAACAACTTCCACATCGGAGTCCCAACTACATGACCATCACCACCAACGAGAAGTCCGGTACCCCGCAGGTCGCCATCAACGACATCGGTACTGCCGAGGACTTCCTCGCCGCGATTGACGCAACGATCAAGTACTTCAACGACGGCGATCTCGTCGAAGGTACCGTTGTCAAGGTTGACCGCGACGAGGTCCTGCTCGACATCGGTTACAAGACCGAGGGTGTCATTCCTTCCCGCGAGCTTTCCATCAAGCACGACGTTGATCCCGGAGACGTTGTCTCCGTCGGCGATCAGGTCGAAGCCCTGGTGCTCACCAAGGAAGACAAAGAAGGCCGTCTGATCCTCTCCAAGAAGCGTGCTCAGTACGAGCGTGCCTGGGGCGACATCGAGAAGGTCAAGGAAGAAGACGGCGTCGTTACCGGTACCGTCATCGAGGTTGTCAAGGGTGGTCTTATCCTCGACATCGGGCTGCGCGGCTTCCTGCCTGCATCCCTCGTGGAGATGCGTCGCGTCCGCGACCTGGCTCCGTACATCGGTCAGCAGATCGAAGCCAAGATCATCGAGCTGGACAAGAACCGCAACAACGTTGTTCTGTCCCGCCGTGCCTGGCTCGAGCAGACCCAGTCCGAGGTCCGTTCCACGTTCCTCAACAAGCTGGAAAAGGGCCAGGTTCGTCCGGGCGTTGTTTCCTCCATCGTCAACTTCGGTGCATTCGTGGACCTTGGCGGCGTAGACGGTCTCGTCCACGTCTCCGAGCTGTCCTGGAAGCACATCGACCACCCCTCCGAGGTTGTCGAAGTTGGCCAGGAAGTCACCGTTGAGGTTCTGGAAGTTGACCTCGACCGCGAGCGTGTCTCCCTGTCGCTGAAGGCTACGCAGGAAGATCCGTGGCAGACCTTCGCCCGCACCCACGCCCTCGGCCAGGTTGTTCCGGGTAAGGTCACCAAGCTGGTTCCGTTCGGTGCGTTCGTCCGCGTCGAAGACGGCATCGAAGGCCTGGTCCACATCTCCGAGCTGGCAGTCCGCCACGTGGAGCTCGCCGAGCAGGTTGTCTCCGTTGGGGATGAACTGTTCGTCAAGGTCATCGACATCGATCTTGAGCGTCGCCGCATCTCGCTGTCCCTCAAGCAGGCCAACGAGGGCGTCGATCCCGAGGGCACCGAATTCGATCCGGCTCTGTACGGCATGGCCGCAGAGTACGACGAAGCCGGCAACTACAAGTACCCGGAGGGCTTCGACCCCGAGTCCAACGAATGGCTCGAAGGCTACGAGACCCAGCGCGCCGCTTGGGAGCAGCAGTACGCTGACGCCCAGGCCCGTTGGGAAGCCCACAAGAAGCAGGTCGCCCAGCACAACTCCGAGGACATCGCTGCTGCATCGGAATCCAACGATTCCGGCACCACCAGCTACTCCTCCGAGCCTGCCGTTGCAGAGACGGGTGCCGGCACGCTGGCTTCCGACGAAGCCCTGGCTGCACTGCGCGAGAAGCTCACGGGAAACTAATTCCCCCAGGTTCCGCAGTCCGGTAACCCGGACCGCGTAACCGCCATCAGCGGACCTCCACTTTGGTGGGGGTCCGCTTTTGTGTGCGGGCGTGTCTTTCACCTGCCTGGCCGGAGATTACGGCCGGGAACTACGAGCAGTCCGTAGCCCGGGCCCTTTCCGCGGCCAGGGCCTATGAGCGAACCGACGTCGAGGAAATGTCCGCCGACCGTTTCGACCGCCTCCGCGCCGCGGTCCTTGCCTACGAAACAGCCAACGGCCTTGCCGCATCACCCAGGGAGCCGCAAGTTCCTCAAGGCCCAGCAGCTGGGCATCAGGATCGTCACCCCTGATGAGTTCGCGCAGATGCTGGACGACGGCGAGGGCTGACCTCAGGCAGAATCCCGGGGCACCAGGGAAGTGGGCAGCCGGTAGACGCGTGCCGCCGGCCGGCCTTCGATGAGTTCCACAAGAAGCTCCGCCATCTTTTCCCCCAGGGCGGAGATGGGATGGTGGATGGTGGTCAGGGCCGGGCTGACACTGGTGGCAAAGTAGTCATCGTCAAAGCCGACGACGGCGATGTCCTCGGGGATGCGCAGGCCCCGCTCCTTGATGACCGAGTAGGCTCCGGCTGCCATCTGGTCATTGGCAACAAAGATGCCGTCCAGCGGCTTGTCCCGCTCGAGCAGGCGGCGCATGGCTGCCGCCCCGGACGTCACGGTGAAGTCCCCGATTTCCACCAGGGCGTCGTCCAGGCCGCCCGCAGCCAGCGCGGCGCGCCATCCGGCCAGCCGGTCCACGCCCGGCGGCATGTCCTGGGGGCCGGCGATCGTGGCGATGTGACGTCGCCCGCCCTCCACCAGGCGGGTCGTGGCCGCCACCGCGCCTTCCTCGTTGTCGACCTCCACGAAATAGCTTTCGTCGGCGTTGACCAGCGGCCGCCCGGCGAAGACAACCGGCAGTGAGTGCGTCAGGCTGGCCCAGGAGTGGTCCCCGCTGTGGTGGGAAACCACGAGCACGCCGTCCACGTTGCCGCCCATCAAATACCGGCGCGTCTTCTCCGGATCGGCCTCCGAGGAGGTGACGATGTTGAGCATGTAGTCGGTGGTGTTCAGGTACTTGGTGACGCCTTCAACCACGGTGGCGAAGAACGGATCGGCGAACACCTTGGAGGTAGACTCCGGCACCAGCAGGGTTACCGTGTACGTCCGCCGAATGGCCAGGGTCCGCGCGGCACGGTTGGGCACGTAGTTCAGCGTCCGGACGGCTTCCTCAACGGACTCGGCCAGGTGCGGAGCGACGGACGGCGATCCGTTGACCACGCGGGACACGGTGGCGCGGGAAACGCCGGCCAGTGCGGCCACCATTTCCAGGGTGGGGGCCGGCCTGCTGCCGGGTTCAGCACTCATTCTTATCTCCCTGTACTGACTTCGGTTCCGCCCGGCGGAAAAAGCAGGCCGGCCCCCAGTTTACGGTCACTTAGGCAACCGGTGCGGTTTCTGCAGCCCGGCGCCCATGCGTACCCGTGCCGCGGAGCTCAGCAATCAGGGCACTGTAGGCGTGGCCGCTGTCCTTGACCGTACGCGCCATGGTGTCGTAATCGACGCGCACAATCCCGAACCGCTTGTTGTAGCCCCAGGACCACTCGAAGTTGTCCAGCAGCGACCAGACGAAGTACCCGCGCACATCCGCGCCGGCGTCAACGGCACGCCCGACGGCGGCGATGTGGTCCAGGATGAACTGGGTGCGTTCCGGGTCATGCACCGATCCGTCCGTGCTCACGGCGTCGTTGTAGGCCGCGCCGTTTTCGGTGACGTAGAGCGGGGGCAGCGTCGGGTATTCCTCGCCCAGCCGGACCAGGAGCCTGCGCAGCCCGTCAGGGTTGACCTCCCAGCCCATGGCGGTCCGGGGAAGTCCCCGGGTGGGGAAGGTGATGTGTTCGGCACCGATCCAGGGTGAGGCCACCGGCCGGCCCGAGCCTCCCGAATGGCCGTCAGCACCACTCGTGTCCGGGTGCCCGCTGATCTGGTCGTCGTGGTAATGGTTCACGCCCAGGAAATCGATCGGAGTCCCGATGATCTCCAGGTCCCCGTCGAGGATGACTTCGCGCAGGCCGAAAGGCTCAAGATCCGTCAGGGTGTCTTCCGGGTACGCACCCCGAAGGATGGGGTCCAGGAAGATGCGGTTCTGCAGGGAATCAAAGAGCCGGGCCGCTTCCAGGTCCACCGGATCCGCGGCGTCGAGGGGGATGGAGTTGCTGAGGTTGAGTGTGATGCCCAGCTGCTGGGCGCCGCGGTCTCGGAGTTCGGCGACGGCCAGGCCGTGCGCCAGATGCTGATGGTGCACGGCAGCGATGGCCGCACGGGGTTCCTGCCGGCCGGGCGCGTGGACGCCGGAGCCGTAGCCCAGCAGGGAGGAGCAGAACGGTTCGTTGAACGTGGTCCAGTGCTGCACCCGGTCGCCCAGGGCGGTGTAGACATCATTGGCGTACTCGGCAAAACGGTAGGCCGTGTCGCGGTTCGCCCACCCGCCCTTTTCCTCCAGTGCCTGCGGCAGGTCCCAGTGGTAGAGGGTCAGCCAGGGCAGGATTCCCGCTTCCAGGAGTTCGTCCACCAGCCGGGAGTAGAAGTCCAGCCCCTTGGCGTTGGTGCTGCGGTCTCCCGGGCGGACCCGGGCCCAGCTGGTGGAGAACCGGTAGGAGTCCAGGCCGAGTTCCTTCATGAGGGCGACGTCGGCCGGCATCCGGTGGTAATGGTCCACCGCGGTCTCCGGGGTGTGGCCGTTGAGCGTGCGTCCCGGGATGCGGGAGAAGGCGTCCCAGACGGAATCTTCCTTTCCGTCCTCCCAGGCCGCACCCTCAATCTGTGCGGCAGCGGTAGCTGATCCCCAGATGAAACCGTCCGGCCAGCTGTTCCGCTGTGGCATATTGTTCGTCATTAACCCTTCACTGCTCCCTGCATAATTCCGGATATAAGTTGTTTCCCTGCCAAAACAAAGAGGATCAGCAGGGGGATGGTGGCCAGGACGGCACCGGTCAGGACCACGGAGTAGTCCACGTACCGGGCAGACTGCAGCTGGCTCAGTGCCGTCTGCAGCGTCGGATTGCTGGTGCCCAGCACCAGCAGCGGCCACATGAAATCAGTCCACGCCATCATGAACGTGAACAGGCTGAGGATGGCCATGGCAGGCCTCGCGGCGGGCAGGGCAACATGCCAGAACGTCTTGATCATGTTGGCCCCGTCCATGCGCGCGGATTCAATCAGCTCGTCGGGGATGGTGTCCACGAGGTACTGGCGCATAAAGAAGACCCCGAACGCGGTGACCAGGCTGGGCACGATGACGGCACCGACCTCACCCGTCCAGCCCAGCCGCTGCATCACCATAAACAAGGGGATGATGCCCAGCTGTGTCGGGATGGCCATGGTGGCGATCACCGTCACCATCAGTATGCCGTTGCCGCGGAACTTGAGCTTGGCGAAGGCGTAGCCTGCCAGGGTGGAGAAAAGGACCACGGAAACGGTGATCGTCCCGGAAATCAGGATGCTGTTACCGAGTGCCTTCCAGAACGGCACCGTGTCGAAGACCTCGGCGGCATTGCTCCAGAAATTTCCTCCCGGCAGCAGCGGGGGCCAGTCCAGGCCCAGCGCCTCGTTGGAGCGGCTGCCTATGACGGTGGACCACCACAGCGGGTAGGCGGATCCGATGAGGAAAGCCAAGAGGATCCCGTAGGTGAGGAAGCCCGGGCGGCGGCCGTCAACCAGCGACACGCCCTTCCGGGATTTCCGTACCGGTTTTCCTGACCCGGAGTCGATGCCGGTGCCGGGTATGGCACGGGCTCTTTGCATAACGCTCATCGCTTGCTCCTAACCCGGCGGGGTTTTGTGTCCGCCGTGGCGATGCTCTTGGAGATCATGAAGTTGACCAGGCCTACCAGCACGATGATCAGGAACAGGAGCCAGGCAATGGCAGAAGCCTCGCCGAAGTTCTGGCGCTGGAAGGCCATCTCCCAGAGGTAAAGCACAGTGGTCTGGAACTGGCGCTGGCTTCCGCCGGCCGTCACTGCGTCGAACAGCCGCGGTTCGGAGAAGATCTGCAGTCCGCCGATGGTGGAGGTGATCACCACGAAGATCATCGTGGGGCGGATGCTGGGAAGCGTAATGCTGAAGAACCGGCGGAAGGGACCGGCACCGTCCAGCGCGGCCGATTCGTAGATATCCCGCGGAACCGACTGCATTGCTGCGAGGAGGATCAGGGCGTTGTACCCGGTCCAGCGCCAGTTAACCATCGTGGCGATCGCAAAGTGGCTGGGAAGCGTCTCCGTTTTCCAGAGGATGGGGTCGATGCCCAGGTTGCCCAGCAGGTTGTTGATCAGCCCGTACTCCTCACCGAACATGTTGGTGAAGATCAGGGCCACGGCCACCGGAGTCACCACGTAGGGCAGCAGGATGCTCATGCGCCAGAAGGTGCGCGCCCGCAGCTGCTGGTCCAGCACTGCAGCCAGGAACAGCGCCACTGCCAGCTGCGGAATGGCCGAGAGGAGGAAGATGCTGAAGGTGTTGAGCATCGAGTTCCAGAAGAACCGGTCGCCCAGCACGTCCCGGAAGTTCTGCAGCCCCACGAACTCGCCCTGCCCTTTGAGCAGATGCCAGTCGTGCACCGAGACATAGAAGGTAAACAGGAGCGGGAACAACCCCACAATCGCGAAAACGATGAAGAAGGGGGAGACGTACAGGTAAGGGGAAGCCTTGACGTCCCAGACCTGCAGACGTTGACGGAAGGTGGGCCGGGGGATCTCCGGGCTGGCCGTGTCGGGACGGCTTAGTGTAGTGGTCATAGGACTCTCGAACTCCAAGGGGGGCCTTCGGTCCTGCCGAAGGCCCCCGGTCGATGGTGCTAGTTGTTGCTGATAACCAGCTCGTCGAGGAGCTTGAGCGCTTCCGCCCAGGCGCCTTCCGTATCGGTGTCGCCCGTTTCCAGGCGATCCAGGGCGGGGCCAAAGACGTTCTCCTGGATGACTGAGTCATCAGGACCCTTGAACTGCGCGATGACGCCTTCTGCGCGGGAGGCCAGAATTGCTCCGGTTGGCGCGTTGTTGAAGTACTCGTTCGGCGCAGCAGCCTCAGCAAGTTCCTTCTGTGCGTCAAGCGTGCTGGGGAAGTTGTTCGCTGCAGCACTCTGCTTGACCTGCTGGTCCGGGTGGGTCAGCCATGCTGCGAGCTTTGCAGCTTCGGTCTTGTGCTCTGAGGTTTCCGGAACGGAGAGGAATGCGCCGCCCCAGTTGGAGGCACCGCCCGGGAAGACATCGGCGAAGTCCCAGCCGCTGTCGGTGCCGCCGCCTGCCGATTCAATGGAACTCTGGATGGTGCCGAGCATCCATCCGGGGCAGACGAACGTGGCGAACGAGCCGTCCAGGAAGCCCTGGCCGTTGCCCCAGTTCCATTCTTCCTGGTTGGCTGACAGGCCGTCCTGGGTGGCCGAAGCCAGCTGGGCGAACTTGTCCTCCATCTCCTTGTTGCCTTCGATGTTGAGTTCACCGTCGGCGGTGTAGTAGCCCTCGTCCATCTGGTTGACCATGGAGTTCCAGACGAAGCCGTTCTGGTCGAACCAGGGCTTCCCGGTCTTCTCGTGGTACTCGCGGCCGAGATCGAAGTATGTTTCCCAGGTGGCGTCCTCGCCGCCGAAGAGCTCCGCAACGGACTCGCGGTCGCTGGGCATGCCGGCGGCTTCGAACAGCTTGCCGTTGTAGCACATGCCTGCGGGGCCGATGTCGGTGCCGTAACCGATCACCCGTCCCTCGCTGTCGGTGCCCTGCTCGTACTTCCAGTCCACCCAGCGGTCCTTGATGTCTTCGGCACCGTACTCGTTGAGGTCAACGAACTTGTCGGAGACCTCCATGATGGCCCCGAGCCAACCTTCTTCGATGGCTACAACATCACTCAGGCCGGAGCCGGCGGACAGTTTGGTGAACGCGTCAGTGCGCGCGTTGCCGCCGGTGTCGATGTTGGTGGGCTTGATGGTGATTCCGGGATTGGCCTTCTCGTACTCTTCGTAGAGATCGTCATAGCCGAAGGTGCCGAAGGTGGTGACGGTCAGTTCAACGGGATTGTCGGCACTTGCCGCCTCATCCTCGCCGCCGCCGCCGCCGCAGCCTACGGCCAGCAGTGCCACTACGGCGGCACCTGCGATTGCCGCCGCGGGATGTCGGAAATTCTTCACGGTCACTCCTTTGTGTGTGGGTAGAGCAAGTAATAATCCCGGGCAGTGGACCGTGCCGTTATGGTGCTCTGGGCGGGGATCCGCGGAGGCGGGACTTTATGTGGATGAAACGGGGTCAGACGCCCAGCCGGATCAGACTCCATACCGAGAGAGCGCTCTCTTGACTTGGTCCACAGCCTAGGAGTGATGTGGATCACTGTCAAGAGAGCGCTCTCTCAGGTGGTTTGGGCGTGTCGCTGTGAAGGAACCGGAACGGCGGGAGGTTCCGTTCCCAGGGCGCGCGTTTAGCGCTGGGTACTGACGGTAACTGTGAACTTCGGGTTGCGGGCAACCTCGCGGGTGGGCCCCACCAGCCGCGTCAGGGCGGGTTTGTACAACAGGTGGCTGTTCCAGACGGCCCACAGCTCCCCGCCCGGTTTGAGGACGCGGCCGGCGTCCGCGAAGAGCTTCAGGGCAATGCCGGCATACACCGCCGCCCCGACGTGGAAGGGCGGGTTCAGCACCACCAGGTCTTCGGACTTATCGGGAAGCGGAGCCAGGGCATCGGCACGGGCAACGACGGCGCGGTCAGCCACGCCGTTGGCGGCCAGGGTCCGCTCGGCGGACGCGGCGGCCGCGGCGGACTGATCCGTTGCCAGGACCCGCAGGCCCGGACGCGTCAGCGCCAGGTACGCAGCAATGGTTCCCGTTCCGCAGCCCAGGTCCACGGCGTGTTCGGCTGCGCGGGCCCCGGCCAGATGCGGCAGCAGGAACCGGGTGCCCGGGTCCAGCGCGGCCCCGCCGAACGCCGCCCCGTAGGCCCAGAGTTCCAGCGGCTGCGCCAGCCCGACGTCGTGCCGCTGGGACACCGGAAAACGCGTCACCGGACGCTGCTCCGGCGGCAGGGGAGAGGCTGCAGTCAGGACGCGAGACTTCTGCCGCCCGAGCCCTGCCGTCACCGAGCCGAACCAGCGCGCCAGAACCTCGTTCATGGCCGGAGTCATGTGCTTGATCCGGCCCCCTGCGTACACAGTGACGTCCGGCGCGGCGGAGGCTGCGACCAGTGCCGCAATCTCTTCCAGTGCCGCCAGCGAGCGCGGCAGCCGCAGCAGCACCACACGGGCGCCCTTCACGAGCGGTGCCGTGAGGGCATGGTGCGTAAACGCGTCCGCCAGCCCCAGCTCCGCGGCGTTTGCCTCCAGCGCCTGTTCACCGCTCAGCGGATCCTGATGGACGCGGAGGCTGCGCAGCCCGTAACCGGCCGCCGCTCCGAGGGTCAGGGCACCGTAGGCATCGCCGATGACGACGACGCCGCCCGGCCGGCCGGCGTCCGCCGCCGCTTCGAGGTCGGCGGCAGCCGTGTCCAGCAGGAGCCGGTCCGCAGCGTCCCAGGCCTGGAGGTTGGGGGCCTCCACGTCAGGCCGGCGGCGCAGCCGGGCGAAATCAAAGTCGGTCCGGCCCGGTACAGGGTCAGTCACGGTCAATCCATTCTGTTCCTAGGGGGACCGGCTCGGAGGCTCCGGCGGTCAAGGAGGCGAGACGTGCGTGGAAGGCCGCCAGAGCTTCCGGGGTGTCCGGCAGTGCGACATTGATGGAGGCACCTGCGGCCGAGTACTCCGTTCCCAGCACGCTGACGCCTGCCGTGCGGAGATCGTTTTCCAGCCGTCCGGCCGCTGAGTGTCCTGCGGGAATGCCGTAAAGCTGCATCCGGCGCCGCCGGAGCAGAGGCGCGGAGGCAAGGGCGGAGGAGACGGACTCAGAGTAGGCACGGACCAGTCCGCCGGCACCAAGCAGGATGCCGCCGAAGTACCGAACGGTCACCGCGGTGATATCACTGAGGTCGGTGGCCCCGCGAAACGTTTCCCGCTTGGTGAGTGCCTCCAGCATCGGGATGCCGGCGGTGCCGGAAGGCTCGCCGTCGTCGCTGGAGCGCTGGACCTCACGGGCCGGGCCGAGCACGAAGGCGCTGCAGTGGTGCCGGGCGTCATGGAACTCCCGGCGCAGGTCCGCCACCAGGGCACGGGCCTGCTCCTCGGTTTCAGTGCGCCGCAGCACGGTGATGAAGCGGGAGCGTTTTATCTCGAGTTCGGAGCGGTGCTCTGCGGCGATGGTGGTGTAGCGCCCCGCCGCCGCGTCAATATCGCTCACCTTTCCAGTCTAGTGGCCGCCGCCGGTGTCCGTGCCGGCCGCAGCGGGGACACCGGCGGTAGGGTGGGGGCATGCTCAAGGTTGGACTCACCGGCGGGATCGCCGCCGGAAAATCCCTGGTTGCCCGTACCCTCGTGGACTGCGGGGCGGTGCTGGTGGACGCCGATGCCCTGGCCCGGGAAGTGGTGGAGCCCGGCACACCTGGCCTGGCCGCCGTCGTCGAGGCTTTTGGCCCCGCCATCCTGGCTGCCGACGGTTCCCTGGACCGGGCGGCGCTGGCCGCCGTGGTCTTCGGCGACGAGGAGCGCAGGAAGGTGCTGAACGGTATTATCCATCCGCTGGTCCGGGCCCGTGCCGCGGAGCTGGCGGCCGAGGTGCCCGCGGACGGGATCCTGGTCCAGGACATCCCGCTCCTGGTGGAAACCGGCCAGGCCGGGAACTTCGATTTTGTCCTCGTTGTCGAGGCACCCGAGGATGTCCGGCTGGACCGCATGGTCCGGATGCGGGGAATGGAGCCCGACGCCGCACGGGCCCGGATCGCCGCCCAGGCCACCGCGGAGCAGCGGGCCGAAGCCGCCGACGTTGTGCTGCACAACACCGGCACCGAGCAGGAGCTGGCTGCGGCCGTACGGGATCTCTGGGAAACCCGGCTGGTGCCGCTGAATGCCGCCCGGACCCGGGCGGCACGGTAGGGCCAGGACCGGCGGGCATTCCCCGTTCAGCCGCTAGCAAAGCGGACCACGGCTGTCCGCAGAGCGGAGTAGCTTTAAACCCATGAGTCTTGCGCAGGACATCAAGAGAGTAGTGGCACCGTTTGAGGTCATCAGTGACTACAAGCCCGCCGGTGACCAGCCCACCGCCATCAAGGAACTCGCCGAGCGGATCAACGCGGGCGAGAAGGACGTTGTCCTCCTGGGCGCCACCGGTACCGGTAAGAGCGCGACGGCGGCCTGGCTGGTGGAGCAGGTTCAGCGCCCAACGCTGGTGATGGTCCAGAACAAGACGCTGGCCGCCCAGCTGGCCAACGAATTCCGGGAGCTGCTGCCCAACAACGCGGTGGAATACTTCGTCTCCTATTACGACTACTACCAGCCTGAAGCGTACGTTCCGCAGACGGACACCTTCATCGAGAAGGACTCCTCCATCAATGAGGAAGTCGAACGCCTGCGCCACTCGGCCACCAATGCCCTGCTGACCCGCCGTGACGTCATCGTGGTGGCCACCGTGTCCTGCATCTACGGCCTGGGCACCCCGGAAGAGTACATCGAGGCGATGGTGACGCTGCGCCGGGGCCAGCAGATGAACCGTGATGACCTGCTGCGCCGCTTCGTAGCCATGCAGTACGTCCGCAATGACATGGACTTCCACCGCGGCACCTTCCGGGTGCGCGGCGACACCGTGGAAATCATTCCGATGTACGAGGAAAACGCGATCCGCGTGGAATTCTTCGGCGACGAGATCGAGAACATCTACACCCTGCATCCGCTGACCGGCGACGTCATCCATGAAGAGAACGAAATGTACGTCTTCCCGGCGTCGCACTATGTGGCCGGCGAGGACCGGATGCACCGTGCCATCCGCCAGATCGAGGACGAGCTGCAGGTGCGGCTGAAGGAACTTGAATCCCAGAACAAGCTGGTGGAAGCCCAGCGGCTGCGGATGCGCACCACCTACGACCTGGAAATGATGCAGCAGATGGGTTTCTGCAACGGCATCGAGAACTACTCGCGGCATATCGACGGCCGCGGCCCGGGCACCGCCCCGCACTGCCTGCTGGATTACTTCCCGGATGACTTCCTGCTGGTGGTGGACGAATCCCACGTCACCATTCCGCAGATCGGTGCCATGTACGAAGGTGATATGTCCCGCAAGCGCACCCTGGTGGACCACGGCTTCCGGCTTCCCTCGGCCATGGACAACCGTCCGCTCAAGTGGGACGAGTTCCTGGAGCGGATCGGCCAGACCGTGTACATGTCCGCCACCCCCGGCAAATACGAACTGTCCAAGGCGGACGGCTACGTGGAACAGATCATCCGGCCCACCGGCCTGGTGGACCCGCAGGTGGTGGTGAAGCCCAGCAAGGGCCAGATCGATGACCTGCTCGGCGAAATCCGCACCCGCACCGAGCGGGACGAGCGCGTGCTGGTCACCACGCTCACCAAACGGATGGCGGAGGACCTCACGGGCTATCTGCTGGAGCACGGGGTCAAGGTGGAATACCTGCACTCCGACGTCGATACCCTGCGCCGCGTGGAACTGCTCCGCGAACTGCGGATGGGCACCTTCGACGTGCTGGTCGGCATTAACCTGCTGCGTGAGGGCCTGGACCTTCCCGAGGTATCCCTGGTCAGCATCCTCGACGCCGACAAGGAGGGCTTCCTGCGCTCCTCCACCTCCCTGATCCAGACGATCGGCCGTGCCGCCCGTAACGTCTCCGGCGAGGTCCACATGTACGCGGACCGGATCACCGATTCCATGGCCAAGGCCATTGATGAAACCAACCGCCGCCGCGAGATCCAGGTCGCCTACAACAAGAAGCACGGCGTGGACCCGCAGCCGCTGCGCAAGAAGATCGCGGATATCACGGACCAGCTGGCCCGCGAGGACGCCGACACCAAGGCGCTCCTGGAAGAGGCCGCGAAGAAGAAGACGAAGGGCAAGGGCAAGGGGGTCCGGAAGGACGGCCTCGCCGCCGCTCCGGCCGAGGACCTCACCACGCTCATTGCGTCCATGACCGAGCAGATGCATGCCGCCGCCGCCGAGCTGCAGTTCGAGCTCGCGGCGCGGCTCCGCGACGAGGTGGGGGACCTGAAGAAGGAACTGCGCCAGATGCAGTCCGCCGGACACGCGTAGGCCGCCGGTCCACGCGGGACGGAAGACCCGTAGGAGTACCTGCGAACACTGCGGTGCTGCTGCTGTAGCCTGCCACTCCAATCACAACGATGTGGAGGACCAGGATGAAAACACGTGCAGCAGTTCTGTGGGAAGCACCCGGCAAATGGACCGTTCAGGAGGTGGACCTGGACGAACCGGGACCCACCGAGGTCCTGGTGGAGATGGTGGCCACCGGCCTTTGCCATTCCGATGACCATTTCGTCACCGGGGATATCCAGACCGGCATGACGCCGATGGTCGGCGGCCATGAAGGCGCCGGCATTGTCCGCAAGGTGGGCTCCGAGGTGCATGACCTGGCCGAGGGCGACCACATTGTCACGGCCTTCATCCCCGGTTGCGGGAAGTGCCGCTGGTGCGCCGCGGGAATGCAGAACCTTTGCGACTACGGAGCAATCATCCTCGAGGGGAACCAGCCTTCGGGCGGCTTCCGGATGCACTCCGACGGAACGGACGTGGGTACGGTCAGCACTCTGGGCACCTTCGCGCAGTGGCAGGTTTACGACCAGATGTCCGTCGTGAAAATCGACCCGGAAGTACCGCTGGAGGTTGCCTGCCTGGTGGCCTGCGGCGTCGCCACCGGGTTCGGCTCGGCGACCAACGCGGCACATGTCCGGGGAGGGGACGTTGTCCTGGTCATCGGCGCCGGCGGCATCGGCATGAATGCGGTCCAGGGGGCCGCTCTGTCCGGCGCCGCCCACGTGGTGGTGGTCGATCCGGCACCGGCCAAGAAGGACTTTGCCCCGCAGTTCGGCGCCACTGAGGTCTTCGCGGACTTCGATGAAGCCGATGCCTTCGTTCGGTCCGTCACCAACGGCCAGGGAGCGGATTCGGCGATTATCTGCATCGGTGTCGTCACGGGTGCCGACATCGGCCGGGCATATGGTGCCATCCGCAAGGGCGGAACCGTTGTGGTCACCGGGATCGGCAAGGACACCGACGACGAGATCCCGGGGATCAACGCCTTTACCCTGGCCATGTACCAGAAGCGCATCCAGGGCGCGCTCTACGGCATGGCGTCCCCACGGGAGGCGATGCCGATGCTGCTGCGCCTCTACCAGGCCGGCCGGCTGAAGCTGGACGAGCTGATCACCAAGCGGTACTCCCTGGACGAGATCAACGAGGCCTACAACGATATGCGTGAGGGCATCAATATCCGCGGAATCATCGATTTCACTAGGGCCTGACCGACGGGGCTGCCGGCCGGGTCGGCCGGGAATGTCGGCGGCCGGCGCTACGGTGGAAGCATGCAGTTCACCTCCCCGCCGTCCCCGCCGGCGCTTCCGGCGCTTCCGGCAGACAGTGCCACCTCCTGGTGGGAAATTGTCGCCGCGCTGGGCCCGCTGGCTGTCCTGCTTGCGGGTGCCCTGACCTTTTTCATCGGATGGAAAACCCTGGAGCAGCGCCGGAAAGCGGATCAGCGGTCGGAGTGGTGGACCCGTGCCCAGTGGGCCATCGAAGCGTCCCTGTCGGAGGATCCCCGGCGGCAGGAAACCGGCCTGGGCGTTTTGGATCTGCTGGCCCAGAGCGACCTGGCCGGTGCCGAAGAGGCAGCGATCATCAGCATTGCCTGGGCGCGCCCGCTGACGGCGTTAGTGGACTCGAACGGCGATATGGGCCAGAATGAAATCATCACGAGCGGACCCGGAACGGAGGAGGCTGACGATGACAACAGCAGCACTGCCGCTGGCACACGGAGGTAAGGCCCCGCGGGGCGCCGATCAGCCTGACCGGGACCGGGACCGCGAACGGGTGCAGATCCGGGCCGCACGGCTCCGTCTCACCACTGACCGCAAGCTCGGCAAGCCCACCCCGGACTGGGTCCGGAAACTGGCCGACCGGCCGCTGTAGCGGCCCCAGGACAACATCAGGAAAAATGAAGCAGGTCCCCGGCGTCTGCCGGGGACCTGCTTCATTATGCCGGACTACCCGTCCGCGCCGCGGACCATGCCCAGCAGCCGGGTGAAAATCGCTTCGCCGTCGTCGGCAATGCCGTCATGGTGGAAGTCGGCGCTTTCCCAGACCTTCAGCCCCTGCACGGCTGCGGCGGTTTCCAGGGAGAGGTCCCGGTCCACGTAGATGTCATCCGTGTAGACGGCGGCGGCCACGGGCACGGTGTTGCGTGCCAGCTGCGCGGTGTCGTACAGGGGACCCCAGTCGGATTTCCGGGCCAGCAGCTCGGCGGTTTCCCGAAGCGGGATCAGTGCCGGGTCCTCGTCGAAGTACCAGGGGTAGACCATCTCGCCGGTGTACAGCGGCTGGGGCGCCGTGGGTTCAAACTCCGGGAAGGACTGCAGTACGCGCTCCGCCGCCCAGTTGGTGGCTTCGCCCTGGCCGTAGATCGACTCGTGCATCACCGCGTAGAGCGGATTCGCCGCGCGGCTGACCAGTCCGTGGACAGCTTCCAGGAAGGTGGCCGAGAGCCGGTCCCCGTCCGGGGTGGGGACAAACGCCTCCTGCAGCAGGTAATGCAGGCCGTCCACCCGGGTGTTGCCGCCCAGGTAGGACCCGGCCATCTGGAACCGCCGCACGGTCAGGCGCTCCCCGGTGGGGAGGAACTCCGGGACGGACTCCAGGTGCCGGGCAATCCGGGTGGTGGCCTCCCGGTCCTCCGGGTAGCGGGAGAAGTACTCCGCGTTGCGTGCGGCCACCCGGCGGAACGTCGCTTCGTAGACGCGGTCCGCCGGCCCGGTCAACGGGGCCAGGCCTCCGGTCACCAGGCATTCCTTCAAACCACCGGGGGCAAAGGAGAGGTAGGTCAGGGTGCAGAAGCCGCCGTAGCTCTGCCCGTACGTGCTCCACGGTCCGGAGCCGAGGGCCTGCCGGATCAGCTCGGCATCGGCCACAATCGAGTCGGCCCGGAAACGGGCGAGATACGCGGCCTGCGCCGCGGCGTCTCCGCGCAGCGGCAGGGTCTGCTGGTCCGCCGGAGTGGAGAGCCCGGTCCCGCGCTGGTCCAGCATCAGGATCCGGAAGTGCTTGGAAGCGGCCTTCGTCCAGCCGCCGAACTGCAGCAGCCGGCTGCCCTTGCCGCCCGGGCCGCCCTGCAGGTAAAGCAGCCACGGCAGGTCCTGCACTTCGGCTGCGGAAAGTTCGGCGTCGGAATATTCGCGGGCAAAGACCGTAATGGTTTCGCCGTCCGGATCCGAGTGGTCCAGCGGCACCGTGAACCGGTGGTCCGTCACGTTCATTCCGCGCACCGGGTAGCTGCGCGAGGCGGCGTGGGGGACGGGGATGTGCGGGACCGGGACGCTCATGACCGGCCCCCGAAGGAGGCGAGCGCGTCTCCGGTGAGCCGGAAGGTGGTCCAGTCGTCCTGCGCCGCGGCGCCCAGGGACCGATAGAAGCCGATGGAGGGTTCGTTCCAGTTCAGTACGCACCATTCCACCCGGGCGTAGCCGCGTTCGACGGCGGTTTCCGCCAGCGTCCGCAGCAGCGCCTTCCCGATGCCCCTGCCCCGGGCCTCGGGCCGGACGTAGAGGTCCTCGAGATAGATGCCGTGCACACCCTCCCAGGTGGAGTAGTTCAGGAACCACAGGGCGAACCCCTGCACCGTGCCCCCGTCCACCGCCACATGGGCGAAGATGGCCGGATGCTCCCCGAAGAGGTTCGCTTCCAGCGCCTCCACGGTATTTTTCACCGCGTGCGGTTCTTTTTCGTAGATGGCCAGGTCGTGGATCAGCTCAAGGATGACGGGGACGTCTTCCCGGCGTGCGGGACGGATCTGCATGGGCTCCAGCCTAATCCAGGCGTCCGGCGGAGATCACCTTGATGACGGGGCTGCCGGCCTCGTCCGACGCCGCCAGGTCCACTTCGGCGGTGATGCCCCAGTCCAGGTGGTTGGCCGGGTCCTTGAAGATCTGCCGGACCTCCCATTTGCCGGGGAGTTCCTTGATGATCAGCAGGTTGGGTCCGCGGCCGTCCGGGCCGTCGTCGATATCCTCGTGTTCCTCGAAGTACGCGTCCAGGACGTCCGCCCAGCGGTCGGCGTCCCAGCCGGCGTCGCCGTCGAGCTCTCCCAGGGCGCGGTCATCCTCGTCGGCGAAAAGCTTCACCCGGGAGAACATCTCATTGCGCACCATGACCCGGAACGCCCGGACGTTGGCCGTCAGGCGGTCCGGCACCGGCGGAAGCAGCGGCTCGTTCGAGGCATCGGGGTTGATGCCGCTGGTCAGCTCTTCCCATTCGTCCAGCAGGGAGGAGTCGGTCTGGCGGACCAGTTCACCCAGCCATTCGATGATGTCTTCCAGGTCTTCTCGCAGCCGCTCCGGCGGCACGGTGTGCAGCAGGGCCTTGTAGGTGTCCGAGAGGTAGCGCAGCAGCACGCCTTCGGAACGGGCCAGGGAGTAGAACTGCACGTACTCGCCGAAGCTCATGGCCCGCTCGTACATGTCCCGGACAATCGACTTGGGGCTGAGTTCGAACTCGCCCAGCCAGGGAGCGCCGGAGCGGTACACCTCGAAGGACTGCTCCAGGAGTTCGGCCAGCGGCTGCGGGTAGCTCACTTCCTCCAGCAGGGCCATCCGCTCGTCGTACTCGATGCCCTGGGACTTCATGGCAGCGATAGCTTCGCCGCGTGCCTTCTTCTCCTGGGCGGAGAGCACCTGGCGGGGCTTTTCCATGATCGCTTCGATCACGGAGACCACGTCCAGAGCGTAGGACGGGCTGTCCGGGTCCAGGATCTCCAGGGAGGCCATGGCAAACGGGGACAGCGGCTGGTTCAGGGCGAAGTTCGGCTGCAGGTGCACCTTCAGGCGGACGGTGCGGCCGTCGGCGTCGGGCTCCGGCAGCACCTCGACAATGCCGGCGGTCTTGAGTTCCCGGTAGATGCTCAGGGCCTTCTTCATCAGCGCCAGCTGCGAGGACCGGGTCTCGTGGTTGTTGGTCAGCAGCTTCTTGGCCGCAGTGAACGGATCCCCCGGGCGCTCCAGCAGGTTCAGCAGCATGGAGTGGGTGATGTTGAAGCTGGAGGTCAGCGGTTCCGGAGTGCCGTCCACCAGCTTCTCGAAGGTCGGTTTGCCCCAGGAGACAAAACCGGCCTGCGGCTTCTTCTTCACCACCTGGCGCAGCTTCTTCTGGTCGTCACCGAACTTGGCGTGTGCCTTGGCCATGGCCTTGACGTTTTCGATCACGTGTTCCGGTGCCTGCACGACGACGGTGCCTGCCGTGTCGTACCCGGCCCGCCCGGCGCGTCCGGCGATCTGGTGGAACTCACGGACCTTCAGGGGCCGGGTGCGCGTGCCGTCGTACTTGGACAGGGCGGTGATCAGCACGGTGCGGATGGGCACGTTGATGCCGACCCCCAGGGTGTCGGTGCCGCAGATGACCTTCAGCAGGCCGGCCTGGGCCAGCTGCTCCACCAGGCGCCGGTACTTGGGCAGCATGCCGGCATGGTGCACGCCGATGCCGTGCCGGACCAGCCGGTTCAGGGTCTTGCCGAACCCGGGGGCAAACCGGAAGCCGGCGATCAGCTCGGCGATCCGGTCCTTTTCCTCGCGGGTGCAGACGTTGATGCTCATGAGGGCCTGGGCCCGGTCAATGGCTTCGATCTGGGAAAAATGCACTACGTAGACCGGCACTTGCTTGGTGGCCAGCAGTTCCTCCAGGGATTCCTGGACCGGGGTCTCCACGTAGTAGTAGTGCAGGGGAATGGGCCGCTGCACGGAGGAGACCGTGACGGTGTCCCGGTTGGTGAGTTCACTGAGCTCATTGGCGATCCGGGTCATATCGCCCAGGGTGGCGGACATCAGCAGGAACTGGGCCTGCGGCAGCTCCAGCAGCGGAACCTGCCAGGCCCAGCCGCGCTGCGGATCGGAGTAGAAATGGAACTCGTCCATGATGACGGTGCCCAGGTCTGCGTCGGCGCCTTCGCGCAGGGCGATGTTGGCCAGGATCTCCGCTGTGCAGCAGATGATCGGGGCGTCCTTGTTCACCGAGGAGTCGCCGGTGACCATCCCGACGTTCTCAGCACCGAAGATTTCACACAGCGCGAAGAACTTCTCCGACACCAGGGCCTTGATGGGCGCCGTGTAGTAGCTGCGCTCGTCCTGTGCCATGGCGTAGAAATGCGCGGCGATCGCCACCATCGACTTACCGGACCCGGTGGGGGTGGCAAGGATGACGTTGTTGCCCGTCACCAGTTCCATGACTGCCTCATCCTGCGCCGGGTACAGGGACATACCGCGGCTTTCCACCCACTCCAGGAAGGACGTGTAGGTCTCGTCGGGATCAACGGTGCGGGTGCTGGACGGGCCGGAGGCAAGCTGCTCAAGAAGTTTCATGTCCATACCAGACTAACGGGGCCGCGCCGATCCCGTTTTCCGCCGGATGCGGCGGGTAGGCTCTGCGGCATGAAATGGGACCCCGAAAAGTACACACAGTTCTCCTCGCACCGCGACCGCCCCTTCTTCGACCTCACGGCCCGGGTTGCCGCATCCTCCCCGGCGCGCGTGGTGGATCTTGGCTGCGGCACGGGCGTCCTCACCGCAGCGCTCGCCGCCCGCTGGCCGCAGGCGCAGGTCACCGGCCTGGACTCCTCGCAGGACATGGTCGACGCCGCCCGGACACTGGAGGATGCGCCGTCGAACCTGGACTTTGTGCACGGCCGGATTGAGGACTGGAACCCGGAGCCCGGCACGGATGTGGTGGTCTCCAACGCCGCACTGCAGTGGGTGCCGGGCCACCGGGACCTCCTGCGGCGGTGGGCCAAGCAGCTCGACGCCGGCGCGTGGCTGGCGGTGCAGGTGCCGGGCAACTTCACCGCGCCCTCCCATGTGCTGATGCGGGAACTGGCGGCGAGCGCCGCCTGGGTGCCGAAGCTGGACGGGGTGCTGCGCCATGCCGACGCCGTGGACGAGCCGGAGGAATACCTGGCCCTCTTCACCGAGGCCGGGTTCGAGGCGGATGTCTGGGAAACCAGCTACGCCCAGGTCCTGACCGGTGAGGATCCGGTACTGGAATGGGTGCGGGGCACAGCCCTGCGTCCGGTCATCAACGCCCTGTCCGCCGAGGACTTTGCCGCCTTCGAGGCCGAATACGCTTCCCTGCTGCGGACGGCCTACCCGCAGCACGCCTGGGGAACCGTCTTCCCGTTCCGGCGGCTCTTTATGGTGGGCCGGAAGGCGGCCTAGCGGCAAACCGGACCGCGGCTGCTACCAGCCGCGCTCTTTCCACTCCCGCAGGTGCGGCCGCTCGGCGCCCAGGGTGGTGCCGGCGCCGTGACCGGGGTGCACCACGGTGTCATCCGGAAGATAATCGAACACACGTTCGAATACGTCGCGGTACAGCTGCGCAAAGCGCTCCGGATCCTTCTGCGTGTTGCCCAGCCCGCCTGGGAAGAGGGAATCTCCGGTGAACAGGTGGGCGGGGCCGTGCGGGTCCCGGTAGAGCAGGGCCACGGAACCCGGGGTGTGGCCGCGCAGCGAGATCGCCTCCAGCTCAAAGTCGGGGAACGTGCCGGTGTCCCCGTGGTCCAGGGGAACAACCGTGGGCACCTCAATGTCGGGGATGTCCGCCGTGCCGGCTGCGGTCCGCGCGCCGGTGGCCGCCACCGTTTCGGCGAGCGCCCGGACATGGTCCCAGTGGCTGTGCGTGGTGATGACCAGTTCCAGCTTCGCCGGGACCGCGGCATCCTGCGCCCCGTCAGCCAGCAGCCGCTGGATGGCGGGGAAGTCGGCTGCGGCGTCGATAAGCACCTGCGCGCCGGACGCCTTGCCGGTGAGCAGGTAGACGTTGTTGTCCATGTCGCTGACGGACACGCTGCGGATAGTGATGTTCTCCAGATCCTCCATGCCGCCAGTCTAGCGAGGCACTCGGCGCAGGGGACCTATTGTCTGCGCTCGCGGACGGGCGTACGTTGCAAGGATGCTTCTGAGGCTGGTCCGGGAAAACCTCGCCCCCTACAAAGGCGCGGTGGCCGCCGTCGTTCTCCTGCAGCTGCTGCAGACCGTCGCCACGCTGTATCTGCCCACCCTGAACGCCGACATCATTGACCGCGGTGTGGTCACCGGGGATACCGGCGTCATCATGCAGGTAGGCGGATGGATGCTTGCCGTCACGGCGGGCCAGGTCGTGTGTTCGGTTGCGGCCACCTATCTTGCCTCCCGGGTGGCCATGAGCGCCGGCCGGAATATCCGGGCAGCGCTGTTCACCAACGTGGAGACCTTCTCCTCCCGGGAAGTCGGCCTGTTCGGGCCGCCGTCACTGATCACCCGCACCACCAATGATGTGCAGCAGGTGCAGATGACGCTGCTGATGACCTTCACCATGATGGTCTCGGCTCCCATCATGGGTGTGGGCGGGGTCCTGCTGGCCCTGAACCAGGACATTCCGCTCTCCGGCATCCTGCTGCTGATCCTGCCCGCCCTGTTCCTGGTGATCGGGTTGGTCCTGCGGCGGCTGATTCCCCTGTTCCGGCGCGCCCAGCGGCAGATCGACCGGGTCAACTCGGTGCTGCGGGAACAGATCATGGGCATCAGCGTCATCCGGGCCTTCATCCGGGAGCACTCCGAGCAGGACCGTTTCGCCGGAGCGAACAGGGACCTCACGCAGACGCAGCTGCGGGTCAGCCAGCTGCTGGCCCTGCTGTTTCCCGCCGCCATGTTGATCGCCAACCTCGCCACGGTCGCGGTGGTCTGGTTCGGTGCCTTCCGGATCGACGCCGGACAGATGCAGATCGGTGCGCTCACCGCCTTTATCGCCTACATCATGCAGATCCTCGTGGCCGTCATGATGTCCATGTTCATGATCATGATGCTTCCCCGCGCCGCGGTGTGTGCCGAACGGATCTTCGAGGTGCTGGATACCCGGACCAGCGTCTCCGATGCCCCCGGGGCGGGAGAGCTGGCGTACGACGGCGGACGGCTCACCTTTACGGATGTCGGCTACAGCTACCCGGGGGCGGAGGACCCGGTGCTGTTCAACCTCAGTTTCGAAGCCCTGCCGGGGGAGACCACCGCCATCATCGGTTCCACCGGGGCAGGAAAGACCACACTGCTGCATCTGGTTCCGCGGCTGCTCGACTCCACGTCCGGCAGCATCGACGTGGACGGGCAGGACATTGCCGGCGTCACGCTCTCCTCACTGCGGCGCGGCATCGGCCTCGTGCCGCAGCGGGCGTACCTGTTCAGCGGCACCATTGCCTCGAACCTGCGCTTCGGCCGGCCGGAGGCCACCGACGCTGAGCTCTGGGAGGCGCTGGAGACCGCGCAGGCGGCGGACTTCGTGCGGACGTCCGAGGGAGGACTGGAACACCGCGTGGAGCAGGGCGGGTCCAACTTCTCCGGGGGACAGCGCCAACGCCTGGCCATTGCCCGCGCCCTGGTGGTCCGGCCGTCCATTTACCTGTTCGATGACAGCTTCTCCGCCCTCGACTTCGCCACCGACGCCCGGCTGCGGGCGGCGCTGAAGCCGCAGACCCGGAACGCCACGGTCATCGTGGTCGCCCAGCGGGTGAACACCATCACCGACGCCGCCCGGATCATCGTGCTGGAGGAAGGACGGATAGCGGGGCAGGGAACCCATGCCGAGCTGATGGAGTCCTCGGACACCTACCGGGAGATCGTCGCGTCGCAGCTGACCGCGGAGGAAGTCGCATGAGCACCCCGGGGGTACGGGGACGCCCGGGGGCTCCTGCAACGGCCAGGCCGGAGAACTTTGCCGCCAGTGTCCGGCGGATCCTGGGGCTGATGGCACCGGACCGGGTACGGGTGGCGGCGGTACTGGCTGCCGCCGTCGTCTCCGTGGCGCTCGCGGTCAGTGCACCGAGGATCCTGGGGGAGGCCACCAACGTCATCTTCGACGGGTTCATCGGGCAGTCCCTGCCGGCGGGGATGTCCAAGGACGCCCAGGTACAGACGCTGCGGGACTCGGGGGAACGGGAACTGGCGGACATGCTTGCGGTCATGGACGTGGTCCCCGGGCAGGGACTGGACTTCGCCCGGCTCGGCGGCATCCTGCTCGGCGTGCTGGGAATCTACCTCGCGGCGTTCGCGTTCGGCTGGTTCCAGGCACGGGTGACCGCCCGCGTTGTCCAGAACGCCATGTACCGGCTGCGCCGCGACGTCGACGGCAAACTGTTCCGCCTGCCCATGTCCCATTTCCAGCAGCAGTCACGCGGCGACGTCCTGAGCCGCGTCACCAATGACATCGACAACCTGGCCCAGACCCTTTCGCAGAGCCTGACCCAGATTGTCACCTCGGTCCTGACCATCATCGGCGTGCTGGCAATGATGGTCTCCATTTCCCCGCTGCTGGCCCTGATCGCCGTGATCACCGTGCCGGTCTCCGCCCTGGTCACCGTGCTCATTGCCCGGCGCTCGCAGGCGGAGTTCAAGACCCAGTGGAAATCCACCGGCGAGGTGAACGGCTACATCGAGGAAATGTTCACCGGCCAGGACGTCGTGAAGGCCTTCGGCCAGCAGGAACGGGTGATCGAGGGATTCGCCCCGGCCAACCACCGCCTGTACCGCTCCGCGTTCCGCGCGCAGTTCGTCTCGGGCATCATCATGCCGGCGATGATGTTCATCTCGAACCTCAACTATGTGGCGGTGGCCGTGGTCGGCGGCCTGCAGGTGGCCGGCGGGCAGCTGTCCATCGGCGGCGTGCAGGCCTTCGTGCAGTACAGCCGCCAGTTCAGCCAGCCGCTGGGCCAGCTCGGCGGGCTGATCAACATGCTCCAGTCCGGCGTCGCCTCCGCGGAACGCGTGTTCGCACTGCTGGATGCCAGGGAGCAGGATCCGGACCCCGAGCGGCCCGAACACCTCGAGACCGTCCGGGGACGGGTGGCCTTTGAAGACGTGTCCTTCAGTTACAGCCCCGACGCGCCGCTTATCCGGGATCTGTCCTTCACCGCCGAGCCGGGGCAGACCGTGGCCATCGTGGGCCCCACCGGCGCCGGCAAGACCACCCTGGTCAATCTCCTGATGCGGTTCTACGAGGTGGACGCCGGCCGCATCACGATCGATGGCGTGGACACTGCCCGGCTCGGCCGCGAGGAACTGCGCAGCCACATCGGCATGGTGCTCCAGGACGCCTGGCTGTTCGAGGGCACCGTGCGGGAGAACCTGGCCTACGGCGCACCCGGCGCCACCGAGGAGCAGATTGTCGCTGCGGCGCAGGCCACCCACGTGGACCACTTCGTCCGCTCCCTGCCGGAGGGCTACGACACCGTGCTCGGGTACGACGGCGGGGCGCTCAGCCAGGGCCAGCGGCAGCTGTTGACCATCGCCCGGGCCTGGCTTTCGAACCCGTCCATCCTGGTGCTGGACGAAGCGACCAGTTCCGTGGACACCCGCACCGAAGTCGCGATCCGGCTGGCCATGAACGCCCTGCGTCAGGACCGCACCAGCTTCGTGATTGCCCACCGCCTGTCCACCATCCGGGACGCGGACATCATCCTGGTGGTGCGGGACGGGCAGATCGTGGAGCAGGGCCCGCATGAGGCACTGCTGGCGGCCGAGGGTTTCTACTCCGAGCTCTACCGCTCCCAGTTCGCCGGCCCGGCGGAGACCGCGGAGGAGCCTGCCGATCCTGCCGGGCATTAGCATTGCAGCATGACGCCTGACACAAAGCCCGGATCCGAAGCGCCCCCTGCCGGCAACGACCCCGGCGTGCTGGCAAAGGTCCGGATAGACGCTTCCAGCTCGGTTCCCCCGTATGAACAGCTGCGCCTGCAGATCCTGGACGGCGTGAATGACGGCCGCCTCGCCGTCGGGACGCGGCTGCCTCCGGTCCGTGCGCTGGCCGGACACCTGGGACTGGCAGTGAACACCGTGGCCAAGGCCTACCGCGAACTGGAGCAGGCGCAGGTGGTGACCACCCGGTCCCGCGCCGGCACGGTCATCGCCGCGAACGGTGACAGCAGCCGCGGCCGGGTGGCCGAAGCCGCCGCCGCGTATGCCGAGACGGTACGGGCCAACGGCGTCTCGGATGACGACGCCGTATCCCTCGTGCGGGCTGCGCTGGGCTAGAGCGGTTTACAGCACAGCATCCCACCGGGTGGTGCTGCTGGTGCCGGTGGCACCTCAGGGATAACAACAGCCCCAACCTTGGGATCGCGTGCGCGCGCGATGCAGCCCCGGCAGCTCCGTGCACCCGTTCCGCTTCGCCCGCGGCGAAACCCGGGGGGTCGAATACTTTTTCGAATCGGCGTTTGAACTAGAGTGGAAAACGTGCCTAAATCGACTCTTCCGACGGCGGACACCACGTTCGTGCCGCATAAAGCCAATGACCTTTCCCGTCTGGTAGTGAAAGGCGCGCGCGAGCACAACCTCCGCAACGTTGACCTGGACCTTCCGCGGGACGCCATGATCGTCTTCACCGGCCTGTCCGGTTCGGGCAAATCCTCCCTGGCGTTCGACACCATCTTCGCCGAGGGCCAGCGCCGTTACGTCGAGTCCCTCTCCGCCTACGCGCGCATGTTCCTGGGCCAGGTGGACAAGCCCGACGTCGACTTCATCGAGGGCCTCTCGCCCGCCGTCTCGATCGACCAGAAGTCCACCAGCAAGAACCCGCGCTCCACGGTCGGCACCATCACCGAGATCCACGACTACATGCGCCTGCTCTGGGCCCGTGTGGGACGGCCCTTCTGCCCGGTCTGCGGCGAGCCCGTCAGCCGGCAGACGCCGCAGCAGATCGTGGACCAGCTCCTCGAACTGGAAGAGGGCACCCGCTTCCAGATCCTGGCCCCGGTGGTCCGCGGCCGGAAGGGCGAATTCGTTGACCTGTTCAAGGAACTCGCTGCCAAGGGCTACTCCCGTGCCCGGGTGGACGGCAAGCAGATCCAGCTGTCCGATCCGCCGAAGCTCGGCAAGCAGTACAAGCACAACATCGAAGTGGTCGTGGACCGTCTGGTGGCCAAGGACGGCATCCGGCAGCGGCTCACCGACTCCGTGGAAACCGGACTCGGCCTGGCCGACGGGCGCGTGGTGGTGGACTTCGTGGACCTGCCCGAGGACAGCAGCGAACGTACCCGCACCTTCTCCGAGAACCTCGCCTGCCCGAACGAGCACCCGCTGGCCATCGACGAAATCGAACCGCGGTCATTCTCCTTCAACAACCCGTTCGGCGCCTGCCCGGTCTGCACCGGCATCGGCTCCCGGCTGGAAGTGGACGAGGACCTGATCATTCCGGACCCCTCCAAGTCCCTGGCCGAGGGTGCCATCGCCCCGTGGTCCCTGGGCACCGCCACCACGGAGTACTGGAACCGGCTGCTCGACGGCCTGGCCAAGGACATGGGCTTCTCCATGGACACCCCCTGGAAGAAGCTGCCGGCTAAGGTGCGCGAGGCAGTGCTCCACGGCAAGGACCACAAGGTGGTGGTCCAGTACCGGAACCGCTTCGGCCGCGAACGTAAGTACAGCACCGGCTTCGAAGGCGTCATCCAGTACATCCACCGCAAGCACGAGGAAACCGAGTCGGACCACGCCCGCGACCGGTACGAAGAGTACATGCGGGAAATTGCCTGCCCCGAGTGCGGGGGAGCGCGCCTGAACCCGGCGTCCCTGTCCGTGCTGATCAACGGCCGCAACATCGCCGAGATCAGCGCCCTGCCGCTGCGTGAAGCCGCGGACTTCCTCAACACCCTGGTCCTCACCGGACGCGAAGCGCAGATTGCCAACCAGGTGCTGAAGGAAATCCAGGCCCGCCTGACCTTCCTGCTCGACGTCGGCCTCGAATACCTGAGCCTGAACCGCCCGGCGGCCACGCTGTCCGGCGGCGAAGCCCAGCGCATCCGCCTGGCCACGCAGATCGGCTCCGGTCTCGTCGGCGTGCTGTACGTCCTGGATGAGCCGTCCATCGGCCTGCACCAGAAGGACAACCGTCGCCTGATCGACACCCTGATCCGGCTGCGCAGCCTGGGCAACACCCTGATTGTGGTGGAGCACGACGAAGACACGATCCAGGAAGCGGACTGGATTGTCGACGTCGGCCCCGGCGCCGGTGAGCGCGGCGGCGAGGTGGTGCACTCCGGACCGTTGGCCGAGCTGCTGACCAACGAGCGGTCCATCACCGGCGCGTACCTCTCCGGCCGGAAGAAGATCGAAATCCCGGCGAAGCGGCGCAAGGTGGACAAGTCCCGCCAGCTGAAGATCGTCGGGGCGCGGGAAAACAACCTGCAGAACCTGAACGTGGACGTTCCGCTGGGCGTTTTCACTGCCGTCACGGGCGTCAGCGGCTCCGGCAAGTCCACCCTGATCAACGACATCCTTTACAAGACGATGGCGAACAAGCTCAACGGCGCAAAGCACGTGGCCGGCAGGCACACCCGCGTGGAGGGCCTGGAGCAGCTGGACAAGGTCATCCACGTGGACCAGAGCCCGATCGGACGGACCCCGCGGTCCAACCCCGCCACCTACACCGGTGTCTGGGACCACATCCGCAAGCTCTTCGCCGAGACCAACGAGGCGAAGGTGCGCGGCTACCTGCCGGGCCGCTTCTCCTTCAACGTCAAGGGCGGGCGCTGCGAGGCCTGCCACGGCGACGGCACGCTGAAGATCGAAATGAACTTCCTGCCCGACGTGTATGTTCCGTGCGAGGTGTGCCACGGCGCCCGGTTCAACCGGGAAACCATGGAGGTGCACTACAAGGGCAAGAACATCGCCGAGGTGCTGGACATGCCGATCGAGGAAGCCGCGGAGTTCTTCGCCGCCTTCGGTCCGATTTCCCGGCACCTGAACACGCTGGTGGACGTGGGCCTGGGCTATGTCCGGCTGGGCCAGCCCGCCACCACGCTCTCCGGCGGCGAGGCACAGCGCGTGAAGCTCGCCAGCGAACTGCAGAAGCGCTCCAACGGCCGCAGCATCTACGTCCTCGACGAGCCCACCACGGGCCTGCACTTCGAAGACGTCCGCAAGCTGCTGGAGGTCCTGCAGGGGCTGGTGGACAAGGGCAACACCGTGATCACCATCGAGCACAACCTGGACGTCATCAAGAGTGCCGACTGGATCATTGACCTCGGTCCCGACGGCGGCACCGGCGGCGGCAAGGTGGTGGCCTCCGGCACCCCGGAGAAGGTCGCCAAGGTTGAGGGCAGCCACACCGCTACGTTCCTGGCGGAAATCCTCAACCCGTAACGGGATACCTGCCCGGCACATATACTGTGCCGGGCATATCTTTTTCCCTTAGCCCGCCGGGATATGCCAAACTTAGGCCCGTGACTTCTCCCCGGCTCTTGGTGCTTTTCGATCTTGATGGAACGCTGGTGGACCCGGCGGGTGCCATCACGGGCGGCATCAGTTCCGCGTTGGCGGCCTGCGGGCTTCCCGTGCCCTCCGAGGCGGACCTGCACCGCATGGTCGGCCCGTCCCTGATGACCTCCCTGCGGGACATTGCCGGCGTCCCGGAAGACCGTCTGGACGCCGTCATTGCGCACTACCGGCAGGGCTACCGGCAGACCGGCATGGGGCAGAGCCGTCCGTACCCCGGCATCATCGGAGCGGTCGAACGGCTCCGCCGTGAGGGCACCGTCGCCGTGGCAACCCAGAAACCCGAACACCTGGCGGTGGAACTGCTCGGTGTGCAGGGCATGGGCGATCTGTTTTCCTCCGTGCACGGCTCCCCGGCCGACGAGCTTGCCGCAGCCGCGCTCAACGGCAAGGCCGGCATCATCCGCGCAGCCCTGGAGCGGCATGCCGGGTCCTATGACCTGGCCGTGATGATCGGCGACCGCCGGCACGACGTCGAGGGTGCCGCCGCCAACGGCATTGACTGCATCGGCGTTTCCTGGGGCTTCGCCGCCGACGGCGAGCTGGAAGCCGCCGGGGCCGCCGTCGTCGTGGACAGCGCCGGGGAACTTCCCGATGCAGTGCTGGGTTACACGCGGAACGGAGCGGCACTCCATGGTTCTGTATAACCTGACCCGGGCAAGCACCCGCGGGCTTGTTGCCGGTCTCTGCCGGCCTACGATCACCGGACTGGAGCACGTTCCGGCCAGCGGCCCGTTTATCGTCGCCTGCAACCACCAGTCCTTCCTGGACAGTGTCCTGGTGCAGGCGCTGCTTCCCCGCCGCGTGGGGTTCTTCGCCAAGGCCGAATACTTCACGGGCACCGGCCTCAAGGGGCTCGCCATGAAGAGCTTCTTTGAAGGCGTCGGGTCCATTCCGGTGCAGCGCGACCAGCAGGCCGCCAGCGTTGCCGCGCTCAAGACGCTGCTGGACATCCTGGAAGAGGGCGGCGGGGTCGGAATCTACCCCGAAGGCACCCGCTCCCGCGACGGGCTGCTCTATCGCGGCCGCACCGGCGTCGGCTGGCTGGCGCTGACCTCCGGGGCGCCGGTGGTCCCGGTCGGGCTCATCGACACCGACAAGCTGCAGCCTGCCGGGAAGAAAACGGTCAAACCCGGGCACTTCACCCTGAAGGTGGGGCAGCCGCTGTACTTCCAGAAGACCGGTCCCGACCACGCTTTGCCGGCCCGCCGGCAGGCCACGGACCGGGTCATGGAGGCGATTGCCGAGCTCAGCGGCCAGCAGCGGTCCGAGAGCTACAACCGGAACCGGCCGGAGGGGTAGGAAGGGCCGAGGCGCTGTGAGGATCGTAGGCCTGCCCGGGCTACTGCGTCATGCGCACCCGTGAGGTCCAGGAGTCACCGTCCCAGTAGCGGAAGGGCGCCACTCCTTCGGGATCAGGGTAAAAGCCGGGTGACTTACCCATTGGTTCGTTCGCTGTATCCAAGGCCTGGTCTTCCGAGGGCGTATCCGCATCGTCGTCACTCAGGCTGATCACTCCGGTCTGAATCACCGGCGCGTTATTTTGAGCAAGTTTCGCAGCTGATTTTTCGGCTCGAAGGCGCTGGGCGTCAGCGGCTTTTTCTTCACGCCGGCGTGCTACCTCAGCGGCTTTCTGGTCGCGAAGGCGCTGTGTCTCGGCAGCTTTTTCCGCTGCAGCGTTAGCCTTCTGACTCTCGGCGTCAAGTTTTGCCTGATTTATTTCAGCAATCGCTTCACGGATTCCTCGCACCTGGGAATTCTCGGCCAGGATCTTCTCCAGATCTGCGACGGCCCGCCCGTAAGCCTTCTCTGCCAGACTGATATTGGAACGGTGCACCAAGGCTTTGAAGCGAATATTTTCGGAGTGCTTCTTGCTGGCCGTCAGCGGTTTCAGACACTCCTTTGCTGCGACCATCTGACCGAGTTCGAGGTGAGCTTGTGATCTTAGGATGGCCAGCAGTGCAGTGACTTCGGAATCTACAGGCACGCGGTCCGTCAATCGCAGAATTTCCTCCCAGTCCTGCCGGTCAGCATAGAGCTCGGTAAGGCTTAGCAATGCAGGGTAGGTCGGATCCAACTGTTCGACGTACTGGATTGCCTCAGTATCCCTCTGCAACGACTGCAGAGCTTCAGCCAGGACCAACGTCAACGCGGCGCTCGTCAACGGCAGACTCACAATCACGCCGCCGGCTATCTCCAAGTCGAAAATGAATCCGGACAGGTATTTAAGGACGAACGGGTTGGTTTCAATCGGTGCCGGGCCGTGGATCACGCTCCGCAGCTGCGCCGCGCAGGCCTCGTCATTGCCTGCTCGAAACTGCTGGAGTCCCAATAGTGCTGCGGCGGCATGTCCGTACACGGGATGCTGCATCACCTGGGGATCAAGCCCGGGAACCTGCTGGGAGATCGCGTAGGCATAGAGTGCCTTCTCTTCCTTCGGAGCCAACAGGCCGGGTTTAGGCGCAGGCGCCGGCCTGGTCGCGGGAGCCGGCGCAGGGTTGCGGCGAGGAGCGGTCCGCGCGGCAGGCCTTCGTGACGACGCAGATGTGCCAGCCACCTTTGTCCGCCCTGCATAGGCACTGACACCTGTGTTGGAAACCCGAACGGTCACCCCCGGCATCAGTCTGATTGACGTGCTCTTCTTAAATCCCACTACACACCTTCCGTTAGTGACAGGCTGAGCCTGAACTCGCTGGCTTCCGATTCTTCCTTGAATTCCAGAGTGGTTACGCCCACCAGCCGTTTGACCGCTTCTTTTACTTCTGCAGGGGAAGCATAGAAGAACTCACGTCTGAGATTGACTTTATTCACCCGCCGGGACTCGAATTCCCGATGGAGCTGGGTCTCCAGGGCCGCCGCGTCCTCGCTGAAGAAAAGGACATGTATGTCGTAGAGGAACGGTACGCCGGCGCCACTCAGTTCTCGAATGCGTTCAGTGGGCTCTAGCCTCCGGGTCATCCCGATTTTCACGATGCGGTCCCCAAAGGCGCCAAGATTGGAGATGACGTAGACATAACCCGTGCGCACGTTGGCCTGACGGTTTTCAATGTCACGAAGCTTGGCCTCCGCTTCCTCAACGAACTGTTGCATGGCGGCGACGGCGTCGGGTTCACCGCTGTCGACCGCGATGGCCAGCGCTGCAAGGTACTTGTCACGCTCCTGCTCCATCTTGTCGCGTGCCTTCTGCAGCTCTTTCTCCACCTTTTCCTGCTCGCGCGCTTCCTCCCTGAGTGCACGCTGCGTTTCACGTTCAGCGGCTACCTTCGCGTGGTAATCAGCAGTCAGCTTCAACTCATCCAACCGCAGCCGGTGATAGTCGTCGGTGATCGCAATCGCCATGCTCTTCCCGAGTTTTTCAATGGACGTTTTTGCACGTTCAAGCCGTGACGTATTTGCGTCAAGCGAGTGAGCACGGACGGTGCGTACACAGTTGTCCGCTTCGGCGTTGTAGGCCCTCAACATCAGCTTGCACTGTTCCTTTACCATCTGGGCACCCTTTTTTATGTCTCCGTTCACCGCCCAATTAGTAGCCCCGGTGACCGCCCGTTCTTTCACAACTTCCTTGATGGAGACCCTTAGCTGAGACAAGCGGTCCTTGTACTGGACGGCGTCCTCGAGCGGATGGGCGAAGTCATAGATACCCAGATCCTGCAGGAGGTTGATCTCACGTGTTTCAACTATCCGCGACTCGAGCTCTGCCAATACGGCTTCCCGCTCACGAATTTGGTGGTTCAGGTCCTGAAGGTGCGCGAGCCCTGCGGGATCCGGCTCAGGAACAGAAGCCGGGGGATTCACCACGCCCGAGCCATCGACGGCAGATTTCTGCTCCGCTGAGCCGTCATCAAGGACCGCCCCGTGGTGCCTGAGCAGATCCGGGAGCCCTCCAGTCCACCCTTGCGATACCGAGCGGACCTTCCACTCGCCGTTACGCCGGTAGATTTCACCCGCAACGGCAACGCGTTCAGTGGATAAACCCTCGCATGGGATGCTGAACAGGGTTCCAGAGTCTGCAGACAGTGTGAGCTCCAGCGAAGATAGTCCGCCCAATCGCGACTCTTCTGAATCCAGGGCACCCGCCACCGCAATGGTATGGACCTCCTTGGGAAGGCGGTCAAGAAAAATCTCTGCTTTGTGCGCATGCCCCGTTGCGGTATCGCTTCTCCCTAGATATCGGGCAGCACCGCCCAGATAATCCGGCTGGTTATAAAAGACAATGTCCGCGTTGGTGGTTACCCGCCGGTTGGCATCAAGTAGGAGGATGAACAGGTCCACTTCCTGGGTGCCGGACTGTGCGGTCCAGTGAAGCTCCATCCGGAGTCCGCGGTGAACAGGCGATGCGATGAGGGCATTTGCCCCTTTGGGCAGCGAAACATGGGGCATAGAAGGACCATATAACGGACGTCCGACAAAAAACGCAGGGATAGCGCACCCGCCGGTTCAGCGGCCCGCGAAACCCCGCACGGGCGTCCGGGGCAGCCCGCCGGCGAACGTAGGATGGAGAAGTGGCAGATCCAGCAACCTACCGGCCGAAAACAGGGGAGATCCCCACGGCACCGGGCGTCTACCGGTTCCGGGACGAGCACGGCCGGGTCATCTATGTGGGCAAGGCCAAAAACCTCCGCTCCCGCCTGAACTCCTACTTCGCGAACCCCCGCGGGCTGCTGCCCAAGACCCGGGCCATGGTGCACACCGCCGCCGGCGTCGAATGGACGGTGGTCGGCACCGAACTGGAGGCGCTGCAGCTCGAATACACCTGGATCAAGGAATTCAATCCCCGGTTCAACATCATGTTCCGGGACGACAAGTCCTACCCCTATCTCGCCGTGACCATGGGGGAGAAGTACCCGCGCGCCCAGGTCATGCGCGGGGACCGGCGCAAGGACACCCGCTACTTCGGACCGTTCTATCCGGCCAAGGCCATCCGGGAAACCCTGGACACCCTGCTCCGCGTCTTCCCCGTCCGCACCTGCAGCAGCGGCGTCTTCAAGCGTGCCGAACGCACCGGCAGGCCGTGCCTGCTCGGCTACATCGACAAGTGCTCGGCCCCCTGCGTGGGACGGATCAGCCCCGAGGACCACCGCGAGCTCGCCGCCGAGCTGTGCGACTTCATGGCCGGCGAAGGCAAACGCTTCATTTCCAGCCTCGAAAAGGAAATGCAGGCCGCCGTCGCGGAACTGGATTACGAAACCGCCGCCCGGCTCCGGGATGACATCTCCGCGCTCAGGAAGGTGTTCGAGCGCAATAACGTGGTGCTCAGCGAAGACACCGACGCAGACATCTTCGCGCTGGAGGAAGACGAACTCGAAGCCTCCGCCCAGGTGTTCCATGTCCGCGGCGGACGCATCCGCGGCCAGCGCGGCTGGGTGGTCGAAAAGGTCGAAGACAACGACACCTCGGACCTGGTGGAGCACCTGATCCAGCAGGTCTACGGGGAGGCCAACTCCACGGACCGGATTCCGCGCCAGGTCCTGGTGCCGGTCCTCCCGCCGGACGCCGAGGAACTCGCCGAGTGGCTGGGCGGGCTGCGCGGAGCCAAGGTGGACATCCGGGTGCCCATGCGCGGTGACAAGAAGGCACTGATGGAGACCGTGGCGCGCAACGCCGCGGATGCCCTGCGGCTGCACAAGAGCCGCCGCGCCGGGGACATCACCACCCGCTCCGCCGCCCTGCAGGAACTGCAGGAAGCCCTCGACCTGCCCTCGCCGCCGCTGCGCATCGAGTGCTACGACATCTCCCATGTGCAGGGCACCAACGTGGTTGCCTCCATGGTGGTGGCGGAAGACGGCCTGCCGAAGAAATCGGACTACCGCAAGTTCTCCATCACCGGCGACGCCGCACGCGACGATACGTCCTCCATGTACAACGTCATATCCCGCCGTTTCCGCAACTACCTGGCGGAAAACGCGGACCCCGCGGCCGATCCCGATGCCCCGGTGGATCTACCGGACGAGCGCGGCGACGGCGACGGCGACGTCCAGCCGCTGACCGACACCCTGACCCCGGCGGCCAAGGCCAGGTTCGCCTACCCGCCGAACCTCGTGGTGGTGGACGGCGGCCAGCCGCAGGTCGCGGCGGCGTCGAAAGCCCTGGCGGACCTGGGCATCACCGACGTGCAGGTCGTCGGGCTGGCCAAGCGGCTGGAGGAGGTCTGGGTTCCGGACAGCGACTTCCCGGTGATCCTCCCGCGTGCTTCCGAAGCATTGTTCCTGCTCCAGCGCGTCCGGGACGAGGCGCACCGCTTCGCCATCACCTTCCACCGGCAGAAGCGGGGCAAGTCCATGACCGCGTCCCTGCTCGATGAGGTGCCCGGACTGGGACCGTCCAAACGGCAGGCGCTGCTCAAGCACTTCGGGTCGGTGAAGAAACTGCGGGCTGCCACCGAGGACGAGCTGCTGGAGGTTCCGGGTATCGGTCCGGCCATGGCCGCCAACCTGCGCAGCCGCCTGGCCGACAAGGAAACGGCGGGGGTGCCGGCGGTCAATATGGCCACCGGCGAAATCCTGGAAACTTAGCTAGGCTTGGAAACCGGCGTGTCGGCTTCGAACCGTTCGGAGTTTCTTCATAAAGCAGGGCAATCAGAATGGGACCACAGCAATGACGCAAGAGGACCGGTTAACCGTAGTCAAACCCGAGGAATCGGAGCTGCTCGTGGTGACGGGCATGTCCGGTGCCGGGCGCAGCACCGCTGCCAACGCCCTGGAAGACCACGGCTGGTACGTCGTGGAGAACCTGCCGCCGCTGATGCTGGGGACCCTCACCGAATTGGTGTCCCGGATGCCGCAGTCCATCCCGAAGCTTGCCGTGGTCATCGATGTCCGCAGCAAGGAGCTCTTCCAGGACATCCGCGAGGCGCTGCGGAACCTGCGGGCGGCCGGCGTCGGCTACCGGCTGCTGTTCCTGGACGCTGACGACTCCACCCTGGTCCGCCGCTTTGAACAGGGCCGCCGCCCGCACCCGCTCCAGGGTGACGGCAGCATCCTGGACGGTATCGCCGCCGAACGTGAGGTCCTGACGGAACTGCGGGAATCCTCCGACATCGTGGTGGACACCTCCAAGCTGAATGTCCATGCCCTGGCCACCACCGTCACCGAGCTGTTCACCGAGTCCGGCCCGATTGTCCTGCGCTTGAACGTTATGAGCTTCGGCTTCAAATACGGCCTGCCCGTGGACGCGAACTACGTGGCCGACGTCCGGTTCATCCCCAATCCGCACTGGGTCCCGCAGCTGCGCCCGCACACCGGGCTGGATGAGGACGTCCGCGACTACGTCCTGCAGGCCAAGGGCACCGCGGAATTCCTGGACCGCTACGTTGAGGCCCTGGAACCCGTGATCGACGGCTACCGCCGCGAAAACAAGCACTACGCCACGATCGCCGTCGGCTGCACGGGCGGCAAGCACCGCTCCGTTGCGGTCACGGAGGAACTGGCCAAGCGGCTGGACCAGCTTCCCCACGTTACGGTTAGCTCGCACCACCGGGATCTGGGGCGCGAATAGTGTCCTTCCTTACCGGACCGCTGCCCGTGATTCCCGAGGGCGGACGGGAAAGCTTGGACAAGGCCGGATCAATCGTCGCCCTCGGCGGCGGACACGGCCTGTCTTCGTCCCTCTCGGCCCTCCGCCTGCTCACCACCGACCTCACGGCCATTGTCACGGTTGCCGACGACGGCGGCTCCTCCGGCCGTCTCCGCCGCGAGCTGGGCGTCCTCCCGCCAGGGGACCTGCGGATGGCGCTGGCGGCGCTCTGCGATGACACCGACTGGGGACGCACCTGGCGCGATGTTATGCAGCACCGCTTCCGCTCCCAGCCCGGCGTCGAAGGCTCCCTGGATGACCACGCCCTCGGCAACCTGCTGATCGTGACGCTCTGGGAGCTGCTGGGGGACCCCGTCGCCGGCCTCCAGTGGGCCGGTGCACTGCTGGGCGCCCGCGGCCAGGTGCTGCCGATGTCCACGGTGCCGCTGACCATTGAAGGGGACGTCCTGCGCCGCACGGCGGCGGGAGACGTGTTTGAAACCATCAGCGGCCAGGCCAGCCTTGCCGCCGCCGGGGCCCGCAGCAACGTCGCCGACGTCCGGCTCCTGCCGGTCGACGCCCCGGCCTGCCCGGCCGCGCTGGAGGCCATCGACCGTGCCGACTGGGTGGTTCTGGGACCCGGCTCCTGGTACACCTCCGTGCTGCCGCACCTGATGCTGCCGCAGCTGCGCGATGCGTTGTGCGCCACATCCGCAAAGCGGTGCCTGACCATGAATCTCAGCAACGAGACAACCGAAACGTCGGGAATGAGCGCCGTGGACCATCTTGCGGTTATCCGCCGCTACGCGCCGGAATTCAAGGTGGACGCCGTACTGGTGGACCCGTCCGTGGTGGCGGACAAAGCAGCCTTCGAGGACGCGGTAGCAGAACTCGGCGGCCGTCCGGTCTTCGGTAAGGTGGGGGCAGCATCGGGGCGTCCGATCCATGATCCGCTCCGCCTCGCAACCGCCTTCCACGATATATTTGGGGAGAACTAGGAGTGTTTTTGTGGCGTTAACCGCAGCAGTAAAAGAGGAACTTTCACGTCTGGACGTGAAGAAGTCCTCAGTCCGCAAGGCCGAGGTGTCGGCAATGCTGCGTTTTGCCGGCGGACTGCACATCATTTCCGGCCGCATCGTCATTGAAGCCGAGGTGGACCTCGCATCCACCGCCCGCCGGCTGCGTGCTGCCATCGCCGAGGTGTACGGCCACGCCAGCGACATCATTGTCGTGTCCGGAGGGGGCCTGCGCCGCGGCAACCGCTATGTGGTGCGCGTCGTCAAGGACGGGGAATCCCTGGCCCGGCAGACCGGCCTGCTCGATGCCCGGGGCCGTCCCGTCCGGGGCCTGCCCTCCGTCGTGGTCAACGGTTCGGCGGCCGACGCCGAGGCCGTCTGGCGGGGTGCCTTCCTCGCCCACGGTTCCCTCACCGAACCCGGCCGTTCGTCCTCGCTTGAAGTCACCTGCCCCGGGCCCGAAGCGGCCCTGGCCCTGGTCGGCTCCGCCCGGCGGATCGGCATCTCGGCCAAGGCGCGCGAGGTCCGCGGCGTGGACCGAGTGGTGATCCGCGACGGCGACACCATCGCCGCCCTGCTCACCCGGATGGGCGCCCACGACGCGCTGATGGTCTGGGAAGAGCGCCGGATGCGCAAGGAAGTGCGGGCCACGGCCAACCGGCTGGCCAACTTCGACGACGCGAACCTGCGCCGCTCCGCCCAGGCCGCCGTCGCCGCCGGCGCCCGGGTGGACCGTGCTCTGGAGATCCTCGGCGAGGACGTCCCGGAGCACCTGCGCTACGCCGGCGAGCTGCGCGTGGCGCACAAGCAGGCCAGCCTGGACGAGCTGGGACACCTGGCGGACCCGCCCATGACCAAGGATGCGATCGCCGGCCGGATCCGGCGCCTGCTGGCCATGGCCGACAAGCGCGCAGCCGAGCTGGGGATTCCGGGTACCGAGTCCAGTGTCACTCCGGAAATGTTGGATGAATAACGTTATTGCATAGGATGGACTAAGCCTGCTGCCTTTTTCGGCAGCACGATGAGTTTCCGGATGGGAATTCCGTCCGGAACATTGATCCGACACCAACGGAGGATTTTCGTGAACGAGTACACACTGCCGGAACTGCCGTACGACTACGCGGCGCTTGAACCGCACATTTCCGCCCGCATCATGGAACTGCACCACGACAAGCACCACGCCACGTACGTTGCCGGCGCCAACACGGCCCTGGCCCAGATGGCTGAAGCACGCGACAAGGGCGAGTTCGGCACCATCGGCAAGCTCTCCAAGGACCTGGCCTTCCACCTGGGCGGCCACACCAACCACAGCATCTTCTGGAACAACATGTCCCCGGACGGCGGCGACAAGCCCGAAGGCGAACTGGCAGCAGCCATCGACGAGTTCTTCGGTTCCTTCGACGGCTTCCGCGGCCAGTTCAACGCCGTGGCCAACTCCATCCAGGGCTCCGGCTGGTCCATCCTGGCCTACGAACCGCTGGGCAAGAACCTGGTCATCGAGCAGCTCTACGACCAGCAGGGCAACGTTCCCGTGGGCACCATCCCCCTGCTGATGCTCGACATGTGGGAGCACTCCTACTACCTGGACTACGCCAACGTGAAGGGCGACTACGTCAAGGCATGGTGGAACATCGTGAACTGGGCCGACGTCGCAGCCCGCTTCGAGGCCGCCCGCACCGGCGCCAAGAGCCTCATCGTCCCGGCCTAGTTCCCCGGAAAGCCGCATATTCTGCGGGTGCCCCGGTCCGTACGGAGACTGTGACGCGTAAGATAAATCCGTAGGTCCGGTCCCGCCCGGTGCTTTCCGGCACCGGGCGGACAGGGCCACGGCGCCGCGGCCGGAAGGGTTTACCCAAGCGGAAGTGTCAGGCCGCAGTCAGTCCGGTGGCTTCTTACCCTGAGGTCACACAGCTCTCGATTGAACCCCTACTCAAGGAGACAGAACAGTGACTACTCGTGTTGGAATCAACGGATTCGGGCGTATTGGCCGCAACTACTTCCGGGCCGCCCTGGAGCAGAACGCCGACCTCGACATCGTCGCCGTGAATGACCTCACCAGCCCCGAGACCCTCGCACACCTCCTCAAGTACGATTCCGTCACCGGGCGCCTGGGGGCCGACGTCAAGGTCAGCGAAGGCAACATCGTCGTCGGGGGTAAGACCATCCGTGTCCTCGCCGAGCGGGATCCCTCGAACCTTCCCTGGAGCGATCTGGGCGTGGACATCGTCATTGAGTCCACCGGATTCTTCACCAAGGCCGAGGACGCCAAAAAGCACATCGACGCCGGCGCCAAAAAGGTCCTGATCTCCGCCCCGGGCAAGGGCGCCGACCTCACCGTGGTTATGGGTGTCAACGACGGCGACTACGACCCCGCGTCCCACAACATCATTTCGAACGCCTCCTGCACTACCAACTGCCTCGGCCCGCTGGCCAAAGTCCTCCACGAGGCGTTCGGCATTGAACGCGGCCTGATGACCACCGTCCACGCGTACACTGCGGACCAGAACCTGCAGGACGGCCCGCACCGCGACCTGCGCCGCGCCCGCGCTGCAGCCCTGAACATCGTGCCCACCACCACCGGAGCCGCCAAGGCCATCGGCCTGGTCCTGCCGGCCCTCGACGGCAAGCTGGACGGCTTCGCGCTGCGCGTTCCGGTGCCCACCGGCTCGGTCACCGATCTCACCGTGACGGTTTCCAAGGAAGCCACGGTGGAGCAGATCAACGATGTCTACAAGACCGCAGGCAACGGGCCGCTGGCAGGCATCCTGCGCTACACCGACGAGCCGATTGTCTCTTCCGACATCGTCACCGATCCTGCCTCGTGCATCTTCGACTCCGGCCTGACCCGCGTGATGGGCAACCAGGTGAAGGTTGTGGGCTGGTACGACAACGAGTGGGGCTACTCCTGCCGCCTCGTGGATCTCACCAAGCTCGTCGCATCCAAGCTTTAACCGACCGCACGTAAAGGTAGAAATGACTGTCAAAACTCTCCCCGACCTGGTCAGCGAAGGCGTCGACGGCAGGTACGTCCTCGTCCGCTCGGACCTGAACGTACCGCTCGACGACGGCCGGGTTACCGACGACGGACGTATCCGGGCATCGATTCCCACCCTGCAGACCCTCGTGGAGCACGGTGCCAAGGTCATTGTGATGGCCCACCTCGGCCGCCCGAAGGGCAAGCCGGAGGAGAAGTACTCGCTGCGTCCCGCCGTCGACCGCCTCGCTGAACTCTCCCCGTTCCCGGTGGAGTTCGCCGAAGACGTGGTAGGCGACAGTGCCCGCGGGCTGGCCGGCTCGCTGGCCGCGGGGTCCGTCCTGGTGCTGCAGAACATTCGCTTCGATCCGCGCGAAACCTCCAAGGACGACGCCGAGCGCCAGGCTCTGGCCGGGGAGCTGGCAGCCCTGACCGGGGGCAACGGCGCCTACGTAGACGATGCTTTCGGTGCCGTGCACCGAAAGCATGCCAGCGTCTACGACGTTGCCGAGGCGCTGCCCGCCTATGAAGGCGGGCTGGTACATACCGAGGTTGAGGTGCTCAAACGCCTCACCGAGAACCCGGAGAAGCCGTATGTCGTAGTCCTTGGCGGTTCCAAGGTGTCCGACAAGCTGGCAGTGATCGAGAACCTGATGGACCGGGCGGACTACCTGCTGGTGGGCGGCGGCATGGTGTTCACGTTCCTGGCGGCGCAGGGCTACAGCGTCGGCGCCTCGCTGCTCGAGACGGACCAGATCGAAAACGTCAAGGGCTACCTCAGCCGCGCCAAGGAGGTCGGCTGCGAGTTTGTCCTCCCCACCGACATTGTGGTGGCGGATAAGTTCGCTGCGGACGCAGATGTCGAGACCGTTCCTGCCGACGCCATGGAGAACAGCCGTTTCGGTGCCTCCGGCCTCGGTCTGGATATCGGTCCCGACTCCGCGGCAGCCTTCGCCGAGCGGATCCGCGGCGGGAAGACCATCTTCTGGAACGGCCCCATGGGCGTGTTCGAGTTCGAGGCCTTTGCCAACGGCACCCGTGCCGTTGCCCAGGGGCTGAAGGACTCCAGCGGCTTCAGCGTGGTCGGCGGCGGCGATTCCGCGGCAGCCGTCCGGAAGCTCGGCTTCTCGGAAGCCGATTTCGGCCACATCTCCACCGGCGGCGGCGCCAGCCTCGAGTATCTGGAAGGCAAGGCCCTGCCGGGCCTTACCGTCCTCGACAAGTAAAACCGACGGTGCGGGCCCGCTGGCATAAGCGGGCCCGCACCTGCATGTCCCATCCCGCCCGGCCTTGAACGGCCGGTGCACCGCGAGCAAGAAACCGGAGTAACCATGACCACCTCCACGAACGGCAAGTTCGACCGCACACCCCTGATCGCCGGCAACTGGAAGATGAACATGGACCACGTCCAGGGCATCACCCTGCTGCAGAAGCTGGCATGGACCCTGAGCGACGCACGCCACGACTACGGCCGCGTGGAGGTTGTGGTGTTCCCTCCGTTCACCGACCTGCGGAGCACGCAGACCCTGGTGGCCGGCGACAAGCTGAAGGTGGAATACGGCGCGCAGGATCTTTCGCCGAACGATTCCGGCGCGTTTACCGGAGATATCTCCGGCCAGTTCCTCGCCAAGCTCGGCTGCAGCTACGTCCTCGTGGGGCACAGCGAACGCCGGTCCGTCCACGGTGAGAGCGACGAGCTGCTGAATGAAAAGCTCAAGGCCGCCTACCGCCACAACCTGGTGCCCATCCTCTGCGTGGGCGAAGGCCTTGAGGTCCGCCAGGCCGGGGACCATGTGCTGCACACCCTTGAGCAGGTCCGCAAGGACCTTGCCGGCCTGAACGCCGAGCAGGTTTCCAGCCTCGTCATTGCCTACGAACCCATCTGGGCCATCGGAACGGGCGAAGTGGCGGGTCCCGACGACGCACAGGAAATGTGCGCGGCCATCCGTGCCGAAATCGCGGATCTTTACGACGACACCGTAGCTGCCAAGACCCGCCTGCTCTACGGCGGCTCGGTCAAGGCCGCCAATGCGGCAAGCATTCTGGGCGAACGGGACGTGGACGGCGTGCTGGTGGGCGGCGCCAGTTTGGATGTAGGCGAATTTGCTAATATTGTCAGGTTCGAACAACATCTGGTGACTGACTGAACTGCAGCTGAAGGGCGCCGCAGCGGCGTCTCCAATTCCCTGAGTCACCCGAAAGGCCCTAAGTGGAAATTCTGAAGATCGTCCTGCTGGTGCTCCTTGCCATCACGAGCCTGCTGCTGACGCTGCTCATCCTGCTGCACAAGGGCCGCGGCGGCGGCATGTCCGACATGTTCGGCGGCGGCATGACCAGCAGCCTTGGGTCCTCCGGTGTTGCGGAAAAGAACCTGAACCGCTTCACGGTGGCACTGGCCATTTCCTGGGGCGTGGTCATCGTGGCTCTGGGACTGCTCCAGCGCTTCGCCGGCGAAGCCTAGGCGGCAAGCAGTACCGGTAGAAATACCTAAAGGAATGGCCCCCGGATATTTCCGGGGGCCATTCCTTTATGTATGTGGACCGGGCCTTCTAGTCCTCGTCCTCTTCCGTGTCGGAGTCGTGGGACGCGAAGAGACGCCGTGACAGCTGCGACGCCGCTGCCTGGTCAATCAGCCACCGGGTCTTGGTGCGGCCGCGGGCACCGGCGGCCGGAACCTGGATTTCTCCGGCACCGGCCAGGGCCAGGCCGACGGCGCCGGCCTTGTCGTTGCCGGCAACGCCCAGCCAGACCTCGGAAGCGGTGTTGATGCTTTCCAATGTCAGGGAAATCCGTTCCGGCGGGGGTTTCGGGGCGTCCCGGACCGCAACGGTGGTGGCGCCTACGGTGCGCACGCCCGGGGTTTCCGGGAACAGGGACGCAATGTGCGCGTCCGGGCCTACGCCGAGGAGCAGGACGTCGAAGCGGGGAAGCCGCGGATCCAGCGGTTCAAACCCGGCCTCGAGCTGCTCCGCGGCGGCGGCTTCGGCCAGCTGCCGCGCATAGTCAGCGGCGGCGTCTTCCACCGTGTCGGCCTCGTTGGCCGTGGCGACGGCGTGGATCCGGGCAGCGGGAACGCCGAGCGGGTCCAGCATTGCCTGCCGGGCCTGAAGGGAGTTGAGCTCCGGGTCTCCGGCCGGAAGGAACCGTTCGTCACCCCACCAGAAGTTCACCCGGGTCCAGTCCACGGCCGTCCGCGCCGGATTGGCGGTCACGGCCTCAAGGGTTGCGATGCCTACCGTACCCCCGGTCAGCACCACGGTGGCCTCCCCGCGGCGGCTCTGGACATCCACGAGCTTGGTGATCAGCCGTGCGGCTGTGGTTGCTACGAGCGCCTGCGGATCCGGATGGATGCTGACGCCGTTGGGGGAGGGCGTCATGCCTGTGCCCCTTCCTGGGACAGGCAGGCTGCCAGTCCCTCAGTGAGTACTTCTCCGAAAACCTCGTCCGGATCCAGCCGGCGCATTTCCTCCGCCAGGCAGTCCCGCAGGGTGCGCCGTGGCAGGGCGATCTGCTGCTCGGGCTGTCCCGGCTGGGTCAGGTGGGCGGTGACCTGGTCTGGCCGGGCCAGTTCCACGTCTCCGCCGTCGCAGCTGAACATCACGCGGTGGATACCGGTGCCGGCCTGGCCTTCGATAATCTCCAGCGGTACGTTCATCGCTTTCTTAAGCCACGCCGCCAGCAGGAAGGTGCTGGCCGAGTCCGAGGCGCCCTCGACGACGATGGACCGGACCTTCGCGGCTCCGACCCCGTCCAGGACCGCAGCCAGCTGGATGCGCCAGTTGGTCAGCCGGGTCCAGCTGAGATCGGTGTCGCCGGCCGCATAGCTGTCGGCCAGTCCCAGCAGTGCCTTCTTCGGGTCATCCTCTGTGGCGGCGTCCGTGATGCGGCGGTGTGCAATGGCGCCCAGCGGTGTCTGCGCGGGATCCTGCGGCACTCCGTGCGGCCACCAGACCACTATCGGGGCGTCCGGCAGCAGCAGGGCGGACACCAGGGATTCGCTTTCCCCGGCAAGCTCGCCGTACCCGGACAGCACAATCACTTCCGAGGCACCGGCGTCGCCGCCCACCCGGATCTGCGCGTCGAGGCGCGTTTTCCCGTCCGCGCTGCCCTCGGCCAGCACGATGATGCGGCAGGGGTGTTCGCGGCTGGCCTCGTTGGCGGCGGCAATGGCCTCCTCGACGAAGTCCGGCTGCGTATCCACCACCAGGGTCAGCACGCGGCCGAGGGTCACCACACCGCCCTTTTCACGCATGGCAACAATTTCCTTGGACACCTTGGAGGTGGTGGTGTCCGGCAGTTGTACTATCACGGCCTTCTCCAGGTCCTTCCGTCTTGGGCGAGCAGCTCGTTGGCGGAGTCCGGCCCCCAGCTTCCGGGGGCATAAGGCTCGGGCTGGGTATCCAGGGATGCCCAGTATTCTTCGAACGGATCCACGATCTTCCAGGACAGCTCGACTTCCTCGTGCCGCGGGAAGAGCGGAGGCTCACCCAGCAGCACATCCAGGATCAGCCGTTCATACGCCTCGGGGCTGGACTCGGTAAAGGAGTGCCCGTAGCCGAAGTCCATGGAGACGTCGCGGACTTCCATCTGCGTGCCCGGCACCTTGGAGCCGAAGCGGATGGTGGCGCCTTCGTCCGGCTGCACACGGATGACGACGGCGTTTTGGCCGAAGTCGTCGCCGTTGTGTTCGCGGAACAGCAGGTTGGGGGAGCGTTTGAAGACCACCGCAATTTCCGTGACGCGGCGCCCGAGCCGTTTGCCGGCCCGGAGATAGAACGGAACCCCGGCCCAGCGGCGGGTATTGATGTCCAGCCGGACCGCAGCGAAGGTTTCCGTCTTGGAATCCGGGTTGAACCCTTCCTCCTCGAGGAAACCGGTGACCTTCTCGCCGCCCTGCCAGCCGCCGGTGTACTGCCCGCGCGCGGAGCTGCGGGAGAGGTCCTCCGGCAGCCGTACCGCCGCCAGCACCTTCTCCTTTTCGGCGCGGAGGTGCTCCGCGTTGAAGGAAATGGGCTCCTCCATCGCAGTCAGCGCGAGGAGCTGGAGCAGGTGGTTCTGGATGACGTCGCGGGCCGCGCCCACGCCGTCGTAATACCCTGCGCGGCCGCCGATGCCGATGTCTTCGGCCATGGTGATCTGCACGTGGTCCACGTAGTTGGCGTTCCAGATCGGCTCGAACAACTGGTTCGCGAAGCGCAGGGCCAGGATGTTCTGGACCGTTTCCTTGCCCAGATAGTGGTCGATCCGGAACACCGAGTCGGCGGGGAAGACGGACTCCACCACGTTGTTCAGTTCCCGGGCCGAGGCCAGGTCGTGGCCGAACGGCTTTTCGATGACCACGCGCCGCCACTTGCCCTCGGACGTCTTGGCGAGTCCGTGCTCGGAGAGCTGCTGGCAGACCTGTTCAAAGGACTTGGGCGGCACCGAGAGATAGAACGCGTGGTTGCCCCGGGTTCCGCGGCGTTCGTCCAGGTCCTCGAGGGTCGCCTTGAGGTTTTCGAAGGCTTCGTCGCTGTCGAAACCGCCCTCAACAAACCGAATGCCTTCGGCCAGCTGCTTCCACACACCTTCGTCGAAGTCGGTCCGGGCATGGGCCTGGACCGACTCCTTCACCTGCGCGGCGAACTCCTCGTCGCTCCACGGGCGGCGGCCGAAGCCGACCAGTGAGAAGCTCGGGGGGAGCAGGCCGCGGTTGGCCAGGTCGTAGACGGCGGGAATGAGCTTTTTCCGTGCGAGGTCTCCGGTGACGCCGAAGATCACCAGGGAGGACGGACCGGCGATCCGGCTCAGCCGGAGGTCGCGTGGATCCCGGAGGGGGTTGCCCGTCCCTGTCTTCTCCTCGGCGCGCATTTAGTTGCTGCTTTCTTCTGCTGCCAGGGCGCGCACGACGTTCTCGATTTCGCGGACCCCTTCGTCGCGGTTGAGCAGGTGCAGGCGCAGGACCGGGCGGCCCTGGTCCGCAAGGACCTGAGCGTCGCCGGCTGCCTGCGCACTGATGAGCTCACCGAAGGTGAAGGGCCGGTCCGGAATGGAAACGTCTTCGGCAGGCCTGCCGGTGATCTGCAGGTAAACGCCCTGCGCCGGCCCGCCCTTGTGGAACTGGCCGGTGGAGTGCAGGAAGCGCGGACCCCAGCCGAAGGTCACGGGACGCCCGGTGGCTGCTGCCAGCTCCGGGCGGATGCCGGCGAGCTCTGCCTGCCGGGCACGGTCGAGGTAGGCCTGGACGCTGAGGTAACCGTCCGTGCCCAGGTGGCGGAGCAGGGCGGCCAGCGCGCCGCGGAGGGTGTGTGCCGTGCCGAGCAGGTCGGCCGGGCCGCGCACCTCGACGGACCCGTCCACGAAGGAGGGCTCCGTGGCTTCGGGGGTGGCGTCCAGCAGTCCGCGTGCTGCCTTCTTCGCAGCCTCGACGTCGGGCTGGTCGAACGGGTTGATGTTCAGCAGGCGTCCCGCCACGGCGGTGGCGAACTCCCATAGCATCATGGAGCCGCCCAGGCTGCCGGAGACCACCACCTGGTCCCCTTCGGGGAGGGCCTCCGAGTCAACGGGGACAATCCGGACGGTGAGCACGTCGCCGGCTCCGGAAACCATCTCCGGTGCGCCGGGCTCGACGGCGACGGGCAGCAGGCCGGTGCCGAGCTTGCCGGTGGACTCGGCAATCAGCTGCTCCGCCCAGTCCGGGAAGCCGGCCAGGCCGGAGCCTTCGTCCACAATAACGATCTTGTTGCGCAGCGGATCGGTTCCGCCGAGTGCCGCTCCGAGTTCCAGGCCGATGTTGTCCGGTGCGTCGTCCCGCAGGATTTCCGCCGTCATCTCGGCGTCGTCCAGCAGGGTTTCAATGTCCGCTCCGGCCAGGCCCGAGGGCACCAGGCCGAACGCGGTCAGGGCGGAGTAGCGCCCGCCGACGTTGGGGTCGGCGTTGAACACGGCGCGGTACCCGGCCTCACGGGCCGCCGAGTCCAGGGGAGACCCCGGGTCGGTGACAACCACAATGCGTGACTTGGCGTCGATACCGGCGTCGGTGAAGGCCTGTTCGAAGACCCGGCGCTGCGAATCGGTCTCCACCGTGGAGCCCGACTTGGAGCTCACCACAATGACGGTTTCCGCCAGGCGGTCGCCCAGGGCTGCGGCGACGACGTCGGGGTCGGTGGAATCCAGCACGGTCAGGTCCACACCCGCGGAGCGGGTAATGACCTCGGGCGCCAGGGAAGAGCCGCCCATGCCGGCCAGGACCACGCGGGTCACCGACTCGGCAGCGAGCTCTTCCCGAAGCGCCGCGATCTGTCCCACGAGCGGCCGGGAGCTTTCTCCGGGATTGAGCCAGCCCAGGCGAATGGACGCCTCGGCTTCGGCATCGGGACCCCACAGGGTGGGATCCTGTGCCACGAGGCGGGAGGCAACTTCATCTCCCACGAGTTCGGGCACCTTGGCGTCGACGGCGGCACTTGCCGCCCCGGCTGCTTCAAAGGACAGTGTGGTCATGTTTTCCTATGCCTCTTTCGCGGTATCCAGTGCGTTCTGAACGGTCTGCAGGAGTTCGCCCCAGCTGACCACGAACTTATCGAGGCCTTCGGTCTCCAGCTGCTCCACAACGTCGTTGTAGGAGATGCCCAGGCCGTCGAGCTGGTCCAGCACGCCGTTGGACTCGGTGTAGGTGCCGGTGATCGTGTCGCCGGTGACCTCGCCGTGGTCCGCTGTGGCTTCCAGCGTCTTTTCCGGCATGGTGTTCACCGTTTTCGGAGCCACCAGGCCCGTGACGTACAGGGTGTCCGGCAGGGCCGGATCCTTCACTCCGGTGGAGGCCCACAGCGGACGCTGGGCGTTGGCGCCGGCTGCTGCCAGCACCTGCCAGCGCTCGGAGGCGAACTGCTCTTCGAAGACCTGGTACGCCAGCCGGGCGTTGGCCAGTCCGGCCTTGCCCTTCAGGGACTTGGCATCGTCGGAACCGACGGCGTCGAGGCGCTTGTCGATCTCGGCGTCGACCCGGGAGACGAAGAAGGACGCGACGGAGTGGATGGTGGACAGATCGTGCCCGTTCTCCTTCGCCTGTTCAATGCCGAGCATGTACGCGTTGATGACCTCGCGGTAACGCTCGAGCGAGAAAATCAGGGTCACGTTCACGCTGATGCCCGCGGCCAGCGTGGCGGTGATGGCCGGCAGGCCTTCCTGGGTCGCGGGGATCTTGATCAGGACGTTGGCGCGGCCAACCTTGTCGAAGAGTTCCTTCGCCTCGTTGATGGTGCCCTGGGTGTCACGCGACAGGCGCGGATCCACCTCGATGGACACGCGGCCGTCAACCCCGTTAGTTGCTTCGTAGACCGGTGCGAAGACATCGCAGGCCTGGATGACGTCGTCGGTGGTGATCTCGAAGACCGACTTGTTGACGTCGGCGCCGGAACGCGAGAGCTGCTGCACCTGGGCGGCGTAGGACTCGCCGTTGGCCAGGGCCGAGGCGAAGATGCTCGGGTTCGTGGTCACGCCGACCACGTTCCACTCATCGATGAGCTTCTTCAGGGAACCGGAGACAATCCGTTCGCGGGAAAGGTCGTCCAGCCAGATGGAGACGCCGGCTTCGGAAAGCCGGGCCGTGGGAGTGGAAGTCATTGTTGATGCTCCTTTATTAAGGGGAATTACTGCTGGTCGCCGGTCTCGGTGGACTGTGCTCCGGAGGATGCGCCGGTGGTGCCGTCGGGCGCGGATCCGCCGCCGCCAACAGCAGCGAGGGAATCCCGGGCTGCCTGGGCCACGGCGTCGGCGGTGATGCCGAATTCGCGGAACAGTGTCTTGTAGTCCGCGGATGCGCCGAAGTGCTCCAGCGAGACGCTGCGGCCGGCGTCGCCGACAATTTCGCGCCAGCCGAGGGCAATACCCGCTTCGACGGAAACCCGGGCGCGGATGTCCTTCGGCAGGACGGACTCGCGGTATTCCTTGTCCTGCTTGTTGAACCACTCGATGCTCGGCATCGACACCACGCGGGCGGCTACACCCTCGGCGGCGAGTGCTTCGCGGGCCTCAACAGCCAGCTGGACCTCGGAACCGGTGCCGACCAGGATGACGTCGGGCGTGACGACGCTGCCGTCACGGACAGCTTCGGCCAGCACATAGCCGCCGCGGGCAGCACCGTCGGCGGAGCCGAATTCGGTGGCCGTGGCAGCACCTTCGCCGCGTGCGTAGGTGGGGATGTTCTGGCGGGTCAACACAATGCCGGCCGGGTTCTCGGTGTTCTCCAGGATGGTCCGCCAGGCAACGGCCACCTCGTTCGCGTCGCCGGGGCGGACGACATCGAGTCCCGGGATCGCGCGCAGGGAGGCGAGCTGCTCCACCGGCTGGTGGGTGGGTCCGTCTTCGCCGAGGCCGATGGAATCGTGGGTCCAGACGTAGATGGCCGGCACGCCCATCAGGGCACCGAGGCGGATGGCCGGACGCTGGTAGTCGCTGAAGATCAGGAACGTACCGGAGAAGGCGCGGGTGTTGCTGTGCATGGTGATGCCGTTGACGATCGACGCCGCTGCGTGTTCGCGGATGCCGAAGTGCAGCACACGGCCGTACGGGTTGCCGGACCAGGCGTTGGTCTGCTTCCCGGCGGGAATGAAGGAGGGGGAGCCCTCAATCGTGGTGTTGTTGGACTCGGCAAGGTCGGCGGAGCCGCCCCACAGTTCCGGCAGGGCCGGGCCGATGGCGGAGAGGACCTTGCCGGAGGCGGCACGGGTGGACATGTCCTTGCCGGCTTCAAAGACGGGCAGCGACGCTTCCCAGCCCTCGGGCAGCTCGCCCTTTTCGAGGCGGGCCAGCAGGGCGGAGCCTTCGGCGTTGGCCTCTTCCCAGGCCTTGAAGCCTTCGCTCCACTGCTTGTGGGTCTCGGCGCCGCGGGTCACTGCCTGGCGGGCGTGCTCGAGGACCGCGGGGTCGACGTCGAACGTCTTGGCCGGGTCGAAGCCCAGCGTTTCCTTCAGTGCCGCTACTTCGTCGGTGCCCAGGGCGGAGCCGTGGATCTTGCCGGTGTTCTGCTTGTTCGGTGCAGGCCAGCCGATGATGGTGCGCAGGGAAATGATGGAGGGCCGGTTCGTTTCGGCCTTGGCTGCCATCAGGGCGTTGTAGAGCTCGTTGACGTCTTCGACGTACTCGCCCGTCTTGGTCCAGTCCACCCGCTGGGTGTGCCAGCCGTAGGCTTCGTAGCGCTTGAGCACGTCTTCGGTGAAGGCGATGTCGGTGTCGTCTTCGATGGAGATGTGGTTCTCGTCGTAGATCACCACGAGGTTGCCCAGTTCCTGGTGACCGGCCAGCGAGGAGGCCTCGGCGGTGACGCCTTCCTGCAGGTCGCCGTCGGACGCGATGACCCAGATGGTGTGGTCGAACGGGCTGGTGCCCTCGGCGGCGTCGGCGTCCAGCAGGCCGCGCAGGCGGCGCTGGGCGAAGGCGAAGCCAACAGAGGAGGCGAGGCCCTGGCCGAGCGGGCCGGTGGTGATTTCGACGCCGTCGGTGTGGCGGTACTCCGGGTGGCCCGGGGTCTTGGAGCCCCAGGTGCGCAGGGACTTCAGGTCTTCGAGCTCCAGGCCGTAGCCGGAGAGGAAGAGCTCGATGTAGAGGGTCAGGGAGGTGTGCCCGGGGGAGAGGACGAAGCGGTCGCGTCCGATCCAGTGCGGATCGGACGGGTCGTGGCGCATGACCTTCTGGAACAGAAGGTACGCGGCCGGGGCCAGGCTCATGGCCGTGCCGGGGTGGCCGTTGCCGACCTTCTCCACGGCGTCGGCGGCGAGGACGCGGACGGTGTCCACTGCCTTGCGGTCCGTTTCGGTCCAGATCAGTTCTTGCTCTTCCATATGTGGCACGTTTACCGGGCCCCTCTCTCTGCAGATAACCGGCACCGTACAGCACCGGACATGCCCGGAAGCCCCCGTGAACGGGGTGCGTCCGGTTCCTTTACCACTACAACCAAAGGCAGACGCAAATCGATACCGCGTTCACGGCATAACTTGTTCCGCGTTCCGCAGCCAATGCCGCGGATACTGCTTAATACTTCTTGCTGCTTTTACCGTTCCACGCCCGAAATCGGCCGCAGGAAAGGTCCGTTCCAACCTTATCGTCTAAGGCTGCTTCCTGCCTGCCCCGGCCGCGTCAGGCCGGGCATCGTGGCGGGAAGTTTGGAAGCCTGTCAGCTGTGCGGGCGGATGCGTCTTCGGTGCTTCGATTTCTACAGCCGATAGAGGTTATGATGAGGACGGACTTTTTCGTTCCAGATTGGATAAAGTGATCGCTTCGTGACTACCCAGCATGCCGAGTCTCCGGTCTACACGGGGAAGATGACGGCGGGCCGCAAAGCCCGGGCTTACGTGGCGCTCACCAAACCGCGCGTCATCGAACTCCTGCTCGTGACTACCCTGCCCACCATGATCTTCGCCGAGCGGGGCCTGCCGTCCCTGGGCCTGATCCTGGCCACCATGGTCGGCGGCGCACTGGCTGCCGGCAGCGCCGGCGCCTTCAACTGCTATATCGACCGCGATATGGACAAGCTGATGAAGCGGACAAAGAACCGTCCGCTGGTCACCGGCGAGGTCTCGCCGCGGGAGGCCATGGTCTTCGCGTGGGTACTGGGCATTGTCGCCATTGCCCTGCTGTGGTTCGGCGCCAACCCGCTCACGGGCCTGCTCGGCGTCGGTGCCATTTTCCTGTACGTGGTGTTCTACACCCTGATCCTCAAGCGCCGCACCACCCAGAACATTGTCTGGGGCGGCGCTGCCGGCTGCATGCCCGTGCTTATTGCGTGGGCTGCGGTCACCAACAAGGTGGAATGGCCGGCCTTCATCCTGTTCATGATCATCTTCCTGTGGACGCCGCCGCACTACTGGCCGCTGTCCATGAAGTACGGCGAGGACTACCGCAACGCCAGCGTGCCGATGCTCGGCGCTGTGGCCGGTGCGAAGCTGGTCTCCGTCCAGGTGGTCCTGTACGCCTACGCCACGGTGGCCTGCTCGCTGCTGCTGGTTCCCGTGGGCGGTGCCGGCTGGGTCTATACCATTGCCGCACTGCTGTCCGGCGGCTGGTTCATCGCCGAGGCGCACAGGCTGCACTCCCGGGCGCAGCGTGAAGAGCTCAATGACAAGTCGGCTATGAAGGTCTTCCACCTCTCCATCAGCTACCTCACGATCCTCTTCCTGGCCCTGGCCGTGGATCCGTTCGTGGGCAGCGCCCTGGTCTAGCTTTCCGCTTTACGGCGGCCGGATCCCCTCGGGGGTCCGGCCGTTGTTGTTTCCGGGCTTGCGCCTCTGGCCGGGTGTCTGGGGCGACGCGCGCTCCGGGCGTTCCGGGCGTTCCGGGCGTTCCGGAACGGCGGCAACGAAACTCCCGGCTCGCAGAGCTCGCGGGGAGTATTAAAGCCGCCTAACCCGGAACGTCCTGCACGTCTGTTGCAGCAGCACGTCCCTCATCGGGCTGTACCTCCGGTCATCTACTGAGCAGATAACGGGCTTGGACACCGGATAACCGCGTTATCCGCTCAGTAGACGGGCGGCAGCCGGGCATGGTGTGGCTTCGGGCGAGGGCCAGCCCCCCCTGCGTACACAGCATCCCAGGCAATGTGGCAGATGTTGCCGGTGGGGTCCCACCCGGAACAGCAGTACCAAAGTGTGGGACCCTGTGCGGGAGGCAGCCCCCTGGGCACACAGCATCCCAAGCTATGGGACTCCTGTTGCCGGTGGGGTCACGCCCGCCACGGGAGCACCAGGGCGTGGGACCCTGTGCAGGCACGCCCCCCCCCCCCTGCGCCAGGAGACCCAGGAGCAGGGTCCCAGCCCCGGACACAAAAGAAGGGCCGGACCCCGCGGGGGAGTCCGGCCCTTTCGTCGGGAACCGCAGGTCTACTTCCGACCCGTCCGTTCGCGCCGGCCAAACCGAACCTTCCGGGCAGCCTGTGCCTGCGCCAGTGCCACGGCAGCACCGCCGGGAACCTGCTTGTTGAAACCGATATACACGGCCTGCGCAGCGGCAGCCGTCAGCAGGCAGGCACCGAGCATGTGCAGCGCCACCAGGGCGATCGGCAGGTGCAGGAAGTGCTGCGCGTACCCGATGGCCGCCTGGGCCAGCACGACGACGGCCAGCACGGACACGGCCTTGCGCACCCGGGCGTCCGCGCCCCGCCGGTAGACCAGGTACAGGGCCACGGCCAGGGCAAAGACCAGCAGGTACACGGGCACCACGTGGATGCGGGTGACCAGGTCCGGGTTCAGGCCGTTGCGGGCGGCACCGTGGTCGCCGGCGTGCGGGCCGGAACCGGTCACGACAACGCCCAGCACCACGGTCAGCGCGGACAGGACACCGATGGCGCCCAGCACGGGGCGGAGGCTCTTGTCCGCCAGCGGCGCATGGCGTGCCTGGAGATCCAATGCTGACAGCCGGGACCGGTTGACCATCACCACGGCCGCGCTGATCATCACCGTCGAGGCAAGGAAGTGCAGGCCCACCACCCACGGGTTCAGGTCGGTCAGGACGGTAATTCCACCGATCACGGCCTGGGCGGGAACGCCGGCCAGCAGGGCGATGGACAGCCACCACAGATCGCGGCGCTCGGCCCGGATCCGCCAGACGGAGAACACCGTGGCGAAGGCAATGGCCGTGAGCACAAACGTGAGGAGCCGGTTGCCGAACTCGATGATGCCGTGCAGGCCCATTTCCGGCGTCGTCACCAAGGAGTCCGCGGTGCACAACGGCCATTCGGGGCAGCCGAGGCCGGAAGCCGTCAGACGGACCGCGCCGCCGGTCACTACAATCACGATGTTGGCCACCAGCGAAGCCAAGGCAAGGTTGCGGATCAGGGGTCCGGCAGCGGGGCTGTTCGATTGCCGGGCGGGGACCCCGGCCGAGGTCTGTGACACGGTTGCTAACTCCATTTGAACCAGCGGACAGCACCGAGGCCGCCCAGTATTGTCCACGCCAGAAGGATCAGCGTGGCGGAAATATTGAACTGCGAGTCGATCAGGGCCGAGCGCAGGGCGTCGCCCAGGGCCGCTGAGGGCAGGACTTCGATGAAGGGCTGCAGCACTCCGGGCAGGTTGCCTACCGGGATGATGATACCGCCGGCGGCCGCCAGGAGGATCCAGAGCAGGTTGGTGATGGCCAGTGTGGCCTCAGGCCGTACCGTGCCGGCGACGAGCAGGCCCAAAGCCGTGAACGCCACCGCACCCAGGACCAGCTGCACCGCAGCCGGGAGTAGCCCGCTCAGTTCAGGCTCCCAGCCGAACAGCAGGGCGACCACCGAGACCAGCACCACCTGGATGGCCAGGACGGCCAGGACGGCCAGGACCTTTCCGGCAATCAGTCCGGTCCGGCCCAGCGGGGTGGTGGAGAGGTAGCGGAGCACACCGTAGCGGCGGTCGAAACCGGTCGCGATGCCCTGGCCGGTGAAGGCGGTGGACATGGCGCAGAGCGCGAAGATCCCAGGGGCGGCCATGTTGATCCGGGGAGTTCCGTAGCCGTCCAGCAGGGGAGTGACCACCAGGGCCACCATGGCAAGCAGCGGCAGGACCACGGCGAGGATCAGCTGTTCGCCGTTGCGCAGCATGGTGAGGGCTTCGTAACGGCCCTGGTTCAGGATGCGTGCCGGCAGCGACGCGGGAGCGCTCATCGGATAGCCCTTCCGGAAAGATCAAGGAAAACGTCCTCGAGGGTACGGGAAGCCATGTGCACGGAGGACGGCAGGATGCCGTGCTCCGCCCACCAGGCGGCCAGCGCGGCCAGGTCCTGCGGAGTCAGGGACCCGCGGACGGAATAGTGGCCGGGCGCAGCTTCGGAAACCTCCAGGTGGCGCAGCGGGCCGGAGGCGAGGCCGACGACGTCGAGCCCGGGGCCGGCGTCGAACGTCAGGAGGCGCTGTTCGGCCGGGGAGCCGGTGGCGGAGGTCAGCTCGGCGACCGTTCCGGAAGCCACGGTCTTGCCGGCGTCGATGATGTAGACGTAGTCCGCGAGTTTCTGCGCGTCGTCCATCAGGTGGGTCGTGAGGATGATGCCGAGGCCCTCGGCCCGCAGCTCCTCGATCAGCTCGAAGACGATCTGCCGCGACTGCGGATCCAGGCCGGCGCTGGGCTCGTCCAGGAAAAGCACTTCCGGGCGGCCGATCAGCGCGGCGGCCATCGCCAGGCGCTGCTTCTGCCCGCCGGAGAGGCGCCGGATGCCGGTGTTGGCAAAGCTGCCGATGCCCAGGCGCTCCACGAGCTCAGCCACGGGCCGCGGGGACTCATACATCCGGGCAACGTGTTCGAGGAGGGCAACGGGACGGGCCGACGGCGGGAGGCCGCCTTCCTGCAGCATAACGCCCACGCGGCTGCGCAGGTGGGCGTCGGCGCGGTAGGGGTCCTGCCCGAGCAGGCGGATTTCCCCGCCGTCAATGGACTGGAGGCCCTGGGCGCATTCAAGAGTGGTGGTTTTACCGGCGCCGTTGGCGCCGAGCAGGGCAGTAACGGAGCCGCGGCGGGCTGTGAAGTCGACGCCGGCGAGCACACGGATCATTTTGCCGTCGAGACCAGCAACCGGGCCGCAGTCCTTGATTAGACCTTTAATGGTCAGGCAGGGTTCATCGGTAGGCACCTGCATATTCTACGTTAGGTAGTACAGGCCGCCCGCACGGACAACCGCCCCCGCCACTGCGGCAATAGCAAGCCTTGCCTTAGTGGAATCAGGGAACAGATTAGGACATGCTTGTGTTGTGTATTCTGTGAGCAACTCTGAACCCAAGGCAGCAGCCGTACCCGGTGCTGCCCGCGAAGCGGAGGAGCGCACCCGGGACAAGGTTCTGGGTGCGGTTCTGGAACACGGCCCTGTCAGCGCAGCCGAGCTGGGCGAACGGCTGGGCTTCACGCCTGCCGCCGTGCGCCGCCATCTGGATGCGCTGTCCGGGAAGGGCCTGATCCAGGTCAAGCTCGTCCGCAATTCCTCCTCCGGGGCCGGAAGGCCCGCCAGGCGCTATGTGCTGAGCCCGCAGGGCCAGGCGCACCTGGGCAACGACTACCTCGATATCGCCACGGAGGCGCTGCGCCAGCTCGGTGCCGCGCTCGGCCCGCAGGCGATTGAGGCTTTCGCCGCGGAGCGCTTCGGCCGCATGGAGGAACGCTACCGTCCCGTGGTCGAAGCCGCAGGGTCCGACGTCGGCGACCGCGCCCAGGCGCTGGCCGCGGAACTGACCAAGGACGGCTTTGTGGCGTCAACCACCATGATCGGCGCCGCCGCGAGGAAGAGCACGTTGCTCAGTGTCCAGCTGTGCCAGGCACACTGCCCCATCCAGGGACTCGCCACGGCCTACCCCGTCTTCTGTGACAAGGAGACCGAAGTTTTTGCCCGCCTCCTCGACGTGGACGTCCGCCGACTGTCCACGCTCTCCCGGGGCGGTCACGTTTGTACGACCCACATCCCAGTGGGTCGGACCCGATCCGCGCCGCAGGTTCCACTGCGCGTCGAGACCAACCAGTCCACATCCATTCATCAGCAAGAAAGGCCGTGATGACGGATCAAGTAACCCAGAAGCCAACGGCACCTTCATTGGTGCCGGAGTCTGTGATTTCAGACATCCTGGAAAAGAACCCCGAGCTCGAGGGCATCGGTACATACGAGTACGGATGGGCCGACTCGGACGTTGCCGGTGCAACCGCACGCCGCGGCCTGAGTGAGGAAGTCGTCCGCGACATTTCGGCTAAGAAGAGCGAGCCGCAGTGGATGCTGGACCTTCGCCTGAAGGGCCTGAAGTACTTCGAACGCAAGCCCATGCCGACCTGGGGCGCAGACCTCTCCGGCATCGACTTCGACAACATCAAGTACTTTGTGCGCTCCACGGAGAAGCAGGCCAACACCTGGGAAGACCTTCCCGAGGACATCCGCAACACGTACGAGAAGCTCGGTATCCCCGAAGCTGAGCGCGGCCGCCTGGTTTCCGGCGTAGCAGCGCAGTACGAGTCCGAGGTTGTGTACCACCAGCTCCGCGAGGACCTGGAACGCCAGGGCGTTATCTTCCTGGACACGGACACGGCGCTGAAGGAACACCCGGAAATGTTCCAGGAGTACTTCGGCACCGTCATCCCCGTCGGTGACAACAAGTTCGGCTCGCTGAACACTGCCGTGTGGTCCGGCGGTTCCTTCGTCTACGTCCCCAAGGGCGTTCACGTGGAGATCCCGCTGCAGGCCTACTTCCGTATCAACACGGAGAACATGGGCCAGTTCGAGCGCACCCTGATCATTGCGGACGAGGATTCCTACGTCCACTACATCGAGGGCTGCACCGCACCGATCTATACGTCGGACTCGCTGCACAGCGCCGTCGTCGAAATCATCGTGAAGAAGGGCGCCCGCGTCCGCTACACGACCATCCAGAACTGGTCCAACAACGTGTACAACCTGGTGACCAAGCGCGCCATTGCACACGAGGGCGCCACCATGGAATGGATCGACGGCAACATCGGCTCCAAGGTCACCATGAAGTACCCGGCTGTCTACCTGGTCGGCGAGCACGCCAAGGGTGAGACCCTGTCCATCGCCTTCGCCGGCGAAGGCCAGCACCAGGACACCGGATCCAAGATGGTCCACATTGCCCCGAACACCAAGAGCTCCATCATCTCCAAGTCCGTGGCCCGCGGCGGCGGCCGTGCCGCTTACCGCGGCCTGGTCCAGGTCCGCGAAGGCGCCACGCACTCGGCCAACACCGTGCGCTGCGACGCCCTGCTGGTGGATACCATCTCCCGCTCGGACACGTACCCGTACGTGGACATCCGCGAAGATGACGTCACCATGGGCCACGAAGCCACTGTTTCCCGCGTCAGCGAGGAGCAGCTGTTCTACCTCATGTCCCGCGGCCTTCCCGAGGACGAGGCAATGGCAATGATCGTGCGCGGCTTCATTGAGCCGATCGCACGTGAACTGCCGATGGAATACGCCCTTGAACTCAACCGCCTCATCGAACTCCAGATGGAAGGAGCCGTCGGTTAATGTCGAAGCTTAACGACGTCGTCGAAACCGTGACCGAAAAGGTCAGCAATGTAGTGGAGGAGGTCAAGGCGAAGGTAGGTTCCCCAAAGGAAACCAACCGTGTACGCATTGACGGCTTCACCGAGGAGGGCGAAAACCTCTCCCCGCTGAACGAGGATTCCTCACCGCTGGGCGGCGACAGCAGCAAGTCCCACAGCCACGGTGGCGGAGAGGGCATTCCGGACAGCTCACGCGCCGGGCGCACCACCTCCTTCCACCGTGCTGACTTCGGCAAAATGACCGGCCGTGAAGAAGACTGGCGGTTCACCCCGCTCAAGCGCCTGCGCGGACTGCACACCGCGGACCTCGACGGAACGGCTCCCGAGCTGGCCGTCGTCGCCCCCGACGGCGTGCGGGTCGAAAGCATTGCCCGTACGGATGCGCGCATCGGTTCGGCCGGCATCCCCGAAGACCGGGTTGCCGCCGCCGCATGGGAGGACTTCCGTGAAGCAACCTCCGTGACCATCCCCGCCGAAACCGTCATTGACGGCAGCGTAACGCTGACCATCAACGGTGTCAGCAAGGATCCGGCCGCCCAGCACATCGTCATCACCGCGGAGAAGTTCTCCAAGGGCGTGGTGGTCCTGGACCACAAGGGTTCGGCAGTGCTGTCCCAGAACGTGGAAATCGTTGTGGGCGACGGCGCGGAACTGACCGTTGTCTCCGTCCAGGACTGGGACGACGACGCCGTGCACGCCTCCGCGCAGTACGCGAAGATCGGCCGTGACGCTAAGTTCAAGCACGTCGTCGTCAGCCTCGGCGGCGACCTGGTGCGCGTCACCCCGTCCTCCAAGTTCACCGCCACCGGCGGCGACGTGGAAATGTTCGGCCTGTACTACGCAGACGCCGGACAGCACCTGGAACAGCGCCTCTTCGTGGACCACGCAGTGGCCAACTGCAAGTCCCGCGTGATGTACAAGGGCGCCCTTCAGGGCCGCGACGCGCACACCGTGTGGGTTGGCGACGTCCTGATCCGCAAGGAAGCAGAAGGCACCGACACGTACGAAGTCAACCGCAACCTGCTGCTGACTGAGGGCGGCCGCGCCGACTCCGTACCGAACCTGGAGATCGAGACCGGACTGATCGAGGGTGCCGGCCACGCCAGCGCCACCGGCCGGTTCGACGACGAGCACCTGTTCTACCTGATGGCACGCGGTATCCCCGAGGACACTGCCCGCCGCCTGGTGGTCCGTGGCTTCCTCACCGAGATCATCCAGCAGATCAAGGTCCCTGCCCTGGAAGAGCGTCTCACCGACGCCGTCGAGCGCGAGCTCGAAGCCTCCGGAGCCTACTGAGACTCTGAGTCCGGGTGCCGGAAAACTCCGGCACCCGGACTTTGGTCGCCTTCCATCCCCAAAAGCTTAGTAACGCACCCGCGGGTGCAAAGGAGAAAGCCAACTCGCATGTCTACTCTTGAGATCAAGGATCTTCACGTCAGCATTGAGACCGAACAGGGCCGCAAGCCGATCCTGAAGGGTGTCAGCCTGACCATCAACACCGGTGAAACGCACGCCATCATGGGCCCGAACGGCTCCGGCAAGTCCACCCTGGCCTCCACCATCGCCGGCCACCCGCGCTACAGCGTGGACAGCGGTACCATCACTCTCGACGGCGAAGATGTCCTCGCGATGAGCGTTGACGAGCGTGCCCGCGCCGGTCTCTTCCTGGCCATGCAGTACCCGGTAGAGGTTCCCGGCGTCACCATGACCAACTTCCTGCGCACCGCCAAGACCGCGCTCGACGGCGAGGCCCCCTCGCTGCGCCACTGGACCAAGGACGTCAAGGCAGCCATGGCCGAGCTGCGCATCGACGCCGACTTTGCCCAGCGCAACGTCAACGAAGGCTTCTCCGGCGGCGAGAAGAAGCGCGTGGAGATCCTGCAGATGGAACTCTTCCACCCGAAGATCGCCATCCTCGACGAGACCGACTCCGGCCTCGACGTCGACGCCCTGAAGATCGTCTCCGAAGGCGTTAACCGCGAGCACTCCAAGGGTGGCATGGGTACGCTGCTCATCACGCACTACACGCGTATCCTTCGTTACATCAAGCCCGACTATGTACACGTCTTCGTTGACGGCCACATCGCCGAGCAGGGCGGCCCGGAACTGGCCGACCGCCTCGAAGAAGAAGGCTACGACCGCTTCACCGGCGCCAACGCTGCCGCAGCCGGCGCGTAGTAAAGACAGCTGAAGGAGCAAAAATGAGCGACTCCGAACTGGCCACCACGTCCCTTGAGGACGTCGAAGAGGCACTGAAGGACGTCATCGACCCCGAACTCGGGGTGAACGTCGTTGACCTCGGGCTGCTCTACGGACTGAAGTACGCCGAAGACGGTGCACTTCTGATCGACATGACACTGACGACGGCGGCCTGCCCGCTGACCGACGTGCTCGAAGAGCAGACTGCCCAGGCCCTGGACGGCGTCGTCGATGAGTGGCGACTGAACTGGGTATGGATGCCGCCGTGGGGACCTGACAAGATCACCGACGACGGCCGCGACCAGATGCGGGCCCTCGGCTTCAACATCTAAAGGTTTCCGCTGCCTGCAGCGGAACCACCACCAGAAAGGGCCGCTTCCCGATACGGGGAGCGGCCCTTTTGCGCGTGCTAGCGTGTCCGCCATGGGGAACAGCACGCATTTTCATGACCAGTATTTGGCGGCCTGGAACGAAGCCATGGCGTCCGGGGACAGCACTCCGATCGAAACCTTCCTGTCGCCGGACTATCACGGGTGGCTGGGGTCCGAAGCCGCCGCCACTGAGCCGTTTGACGCGGCGACGGCACGGGAAGGGTTTGGCGGCACGGTTTCCGCGCTGCGGGGGAGTACCGTGCATGCGGACTTCCGGACCGTCACGCCCCGCGGCCGGGACGAAGCAGTGGTGTTCTACGAAATGACGTACCGTTCGGGCGGCGACGTGACCGGGCGGGCCCTGCTGATGGAATCCTGGCGGCTTGATGACGGGCGCTGGCTGCTCTGCCGCGACTTTACGGAAGTAAACGTCGGGCAGCCGGGGGCCTAGGGTGCAGGGGCACTCTTTGCCGGGCCAGGTCTTCCCGGACCGGCGCGAGTTCGACTGAAGTTGAGGAAAGTGGCATCAGTACCGAAAGGCGGCACCCAGATGGGCCGTGGTCCCAGCCGTACCGAAATAAGCCGTGTGCTGTCCCATGCGCTCCGTCATGCTCCGGAGGAGTATGCCCTTGAGCTGGATCCCGAAGGATGGGCCCCGGTGGGTGACGTGCTCGCCGCTCTGCACCGGTTGGGTCCGGAGTGGGAATCCGTGGACGAGCAGGTGCTTCACGAGGTGCTTGACGCGGCGGAGAAGAAGCGGCACCAGATCAGCAGCGGACGCATCCGCGCAGTGCATGGCCATTCCGTGGCGGTCAAGCCGACAGGGGAGCCGGGTTCGCCGCCGGCGGTGCTTTTCCACGGCACTGCCCGTGCTGCCGTTCCCACAATCCGTGCATCCGGACTCCTGCCCATGAAGCGGCAGTCCGTCCACCTTGCGGAAACCGTTGACCAGGCCCGTCAGGTCGGCAGGCGCAAGGACTCCGATCCCGTGATCCTTACGGTGGATACGGACATCGCGGCTGCACAGGGAGTACGTTTCTACCGATCGGCGTCGGGCGTTTGGCTGTCCGATGCCATTCCTGCTTCTGCCGTGGGGCTGCTGGAGGCCTGAGCTGAGGGCCGCCGGGTGAAAGCCAGGGATGAGCTGGTCTCCGGGATGCCGGTTGGGCGACCCGGATCGGCGGGCGCTGGCTGGGCGAACCCGGCGACCGTTTGCGGAGTGGTTTCCAGGAACCACTGTGAGGCGTCGGGGCCGACGAGGCATGGGCGGACCTACGGGGCGGGCCGGTGTTCGCTTGGCGGGCCGGTGTTCGCTTGGCGGGCCGGGGTTCGCTTGGCGGGCCGGGGTTCGCTTGGCGGGCCGGTGTTCGCTTGGCGGGCCGGCGTCGTCCCCGCGGCAACTGCTGCCTGGCGTCCGAATGGGTCCCCGCCAGTGATCATTGGCGAGCCAATCGGTGGCTGTTTCGGGACTAGGTAGTGGCCTTAGAAAGACAGGTATTTAAGGTTTTGCGAGGGGGCGTTTTGGGGCTGTTTTTGGCCCGGAAATGTCAGTGCCGGGTGAAATCCTGAGGGTATGGATCAGCTCGGGAACACCGAACGGACAACCGAAGAACCAGGCAGTGAAGACCAGCAGCCAACCGGGCAGACTGGTGAAGCAGATACGCCGCGTGCGGCCTGCTCTTTGTCGGTGTACCGGGCGGAACTGACTGCCGAACCCGTCGGGAATGCTGACTCTGACGCGGGTACCGAAACTTCTGCTGCCACTCCCGAGAACGATGGCGAGGCTGGCACCCAGCCAGCCGAGAAATCCGGACCTGATGCCGGGTCTGGCGCCGCGGCCCCATCCGTTTCCCAACCAGCCAATCCCGGAGCTCCCACCGCCCCCGATTCCGGAGACGATTGTTCAGCCCACGATTCCGGAGGTCCCGCAGTTTCCGATTCCGAAGCCCGGAGTCCTGCCGAAGGATATCCGGACGGCTTCACCGGAACACTGGCCCTGCAGAACCTCGAAGCCTTCGACGCGCAGACCGTCGGGGAAGCCCTGTCCCGGATGGCGCATCTGAAGTCCTGGGTGCAGGCACAGGAGGCGCGGCTGATGAACCGGATGCAGGAGGCTGTCCGCGACGATTTCCATGCCGCGTCCGGACGGCTCGAACCGGCAATGGCGTTCAGCCTCGCGGCGTCCGAATGCGCGGTCATCCTGAACGTCCCGCAGGTCACCGCGCAGCGGCTGATGTTCGAAGCGGGCCTGCTGTGCGGACCCCATGCCGCCACCTTGGCCGGGCTGGAAGAAGGACAGCTTAGTTACCAGCATGCGCAGGTGGTGCTGGAGCAGTGCGAGACCGTTCCCGCCGGGAAACTGCCCGAGTTTGAAGCAGACCTGCTGAAAGCCGCAGAAGGGAAGACCCGGGCCCAGTTCTCAGCCAAGGCCAGACGCTTGCGAGAAACGACATTCCCCGACACCGTCAGCAAACGGCATCTGACCGCGTTCGAGCAGCGCAAAGTCACCCTGGACCGGGAAGAGGACGGCATGTCCTGCCTCTCCGCGTACCTGCGGGCCGAGGAAGCCCAGCAGATCTACACGACACTCAGCACGGCGGCCCGGGGTGAGCAGGCGGCCGGGGATTCCCGGTCCACGGATCAGCTGCGTGCGGACATCCTCGCGCAGCTGCTGATGGGCGGTCTTGACCTGACGAGTGCCGGTTCCGGTGCCGGTGCCGGTGCCGGCAGCATTGACGTCCCTGAGGGGAACGAGGGGGCCGGTGGTGACGGCCGTGTTCGCGGTCCGGGAGGCGATATCGAGAGTGTGACGGGCGGGGGCCGCGGGACCGGCTGCGATGACGGCAGTATCGTCCCGCGGGCCGAGATCATGGTCCTCATCAACGCCGAAACACTCTTCGGCGCCGACGATAAGCCCGCCGAACTCCACGGCTACGGCCCCATCAGTGCAGAAGCAGCCCGCAGGCTCGCCCGGGACGCCGCCGGCTGGACCGGACTCGCCCAGAACCCAAAGACAGGGGAGATTCTAGGGGTAGGGCGGCGACGAAAAGTTCCGGCCGGGCTTCGCCGCTGGCTCCGGGCAAGGGACGGAACCTGCCGGTTTCCCGGCTGCCGGGTTAGTACCGAGAACGCGGACATCGACCACACCACAGACTGGGCGAAAGGCGGACCCACGGATCACGGAAACCTGGAACACCTCTGCCGCAGGCACCACCGGTTCAAGACACTCGGCTACTGGACAGCCTGCCAACCGACCCCCGGAGTGATCGAGTGGACCTCACCGACCGGACGCATCTACCGGACCGACCCCTTCCTGGAACTGGGCCGGCCGCAAGCTGGACCACCGGACACAGCAGCGGAACATCGGCAATTGGCAACAGCGCCCTTCTAATCCGGACCGGTATAGGAGCGAGCATCCAACGGACGGACCCTTCGGGGACAGGGTCCGGTTCGGTCCACGCCCGCCGGTTCCGTGGTCCGCTTCGGACCACGGGCCTGCCTCGGTCCTGGGTTCTGGGGTTTGCTCCCAATTCCGCAGGCCAGGCAAGGCCCAGACCCTAAGGGTTAGACAGGTCCGATGCGCTGAAGGTATCGCACGTTTCCAGGCTGCCGCCGTCGTTGTAGCCCGCCAGGAACCAGGCCTGGCGCTGGGCGCTGGAGCCGTGGGTCCAGCTTTCCGGGTTGACCTGGCCGGTGGCCGAAGCCTGGATCCGGTCATCGCCGATGGCAGACGCCGCAGAGAGGGCATCGCTGATGTCCGTTTCGGTGAACGGTGCCAGGAACGGCACGTCCGAGCCGGGAGCGGGCTGGTCCGCCGCATGCCGCGCCCACAGGCCGGCATAGCAGTCGGCCTGCAGTTCGGTCCGCACCGACGCGGACTCCGCACCCTGGGGGTCCGCATTCCGGCCCGCACTGGAGCCGGTGATCTGCTGGATATGGTGCCCGAACTCATGCGCAACAACGTATTCCTGCGCCAGCGGACCGCCGGAGGAACCGTAGTTCGTGACCAGGTCCGAGAAGAACGCAGTGTCGTAGTAGGTCTGCTCGTCCGCAGGGCAGTAGAACGGACCGACAGCACTGGTGGCAGAACCGCAGCCGGTGCTAGTTCGGTCCGTAAAGAGAACCACCCCGGGCTCGGTATAGGTCAGCCCGTAGCCGTCCAGATACGGTGCCCAGAAGCTGTCGAGGCTTTCGGCAGTACCAAGGATGCGGCAGTCCAGCCGTTCGTTGGCATCTTCACCGTTCAGGCAGGTGTCGATGCTTTCCGACTGCGCCTGGCCGGCAGCGACACCGGATCCGTCGCTCAGGCCCAGCCCGTCAATCACGTCCGATCCGAAGAACAGGGACAGGATCAGCAGCAGTCCACCGCCCAGTCCGCCGCCTACGGCGATGCCTTTGCCCTTGCCGCGCCGGTCACTGACACGGGAGGAATCCAGACGCGCGTTGTTATTGAAACTCATGCCCTCAGGTTATCGGTTGCCTTTGGCAACCTCCGCGTCGGAGGACCTTTCGCCGATGCCCCGCGCCGCCAGTGCGTCACCGGTCTGCCGGGCATAGGCAACAGCCCGGATGACCACCGGAACGGTGAGTGCACGGGGATTACGTTCCAGCCCCCGTGCCATGGCCGATTCCCGGACATCCCGCGCCGAGCCGAGCAGGAACGGAATGCTGCGCAGCATCAACGCCAGGGTCAGCCCGAACCGTTCCGGGTCTGCGCCCAGCGGCCGCAGCGGACGCGCCAGGGACACCAGTCCCTCCAGGAGGTCCTGCAGGGGAGTAGTCAGTGTCAGAAGCCGGGCCGCCGTCACGCAGACCACAATATTGCCGGTCACCATCACCGCAGCCTCTGCACCGGAAGCCCACCACTGGAACGCTCCCAACAGCGCGAGGATCGGCCACATCGAACGCAGCGGCTGCCAGGACGTCCGCAGCAGGCGTGCAACCGTGTACCCGGCAACCACCAGGACCACGGCAACCGCAAGCACCACAGGGGAGCGCAGCACCAGCACGGCCACGGACAGAACCACCAGGGCAGCCGCCTTCAGCCCCAGCGGCGCCGTATGCACCGGAGAGGTGCCCGGCCGGTACGCCCCGAGCAGATCCGCAGACCGCGCTGAACGCTTCATCCCACCCCCAGCGCCAGCGCGCGGTAAGCGGCTATGCCCTCGCGCGGACCGCCGTCGAACACCACCGCACCGCCGTCCATCACCAGCACCCGGTCCGCATCGGCCGCGAAATCAAGGTCATGGGTGGTGTAGATGACCTGCTGGGGAAGCGAAGCGAAGATCCGCCGCAGCCGTGCCGTGTTCCGCAGGTCCAGCAGGGTACTGGGCTCATCCGCCACCAGCACAGCAGGCTCCACTGCCAGCACGGAGGCCAGCGCCATCAGCTGCCGTTCACCGCCGGAGAGGTCGTAGATGCTCCGGTCCGCCAGCTCCAGCATCCCGAGGGCATCCAGCCGGGCTTCGGCCTCGGCACGGCGCTGACCCCGGTGCCGGATGGATGCGCGCAGGGACAGTTCGACGTCGTCCCGCCCCGTGGGCATCACCAGCTGCGAGAGCGGATCGGTGAAGACAAACCCGACGCGCCGCCGCACGGCCGCCCCGTGCCTGGCAGTATCCAGGCCGTCCACGCTGACCGTGCCGGTGTCCGGCAGCACCAGTCCGTTCAGCAGTTTCAGCAGCGTTGACTTGCCTGAGCCGTTGGCGCCGACGACGGCGGTGCGCGCAGTATTCAGCTCCAGCGACAGCGGATGCAGAATCGGCTCACCGGACGCAGTGCCGCCGTCGTCGGCGGGCAGCACACCGGCGTCCTGCAGGAGGATCGAGGGCATCAGCGGCTCCGGCGCTCCGGAGCGGCCATCGACGGGAAGGCCTTGAAGACGCTGACCGCCACGACGGCCGCAAGCACGTTCTTGATGACGTCCCCGGGCCAGAAGGCCATGTCCGCTGCCAGTGCTGCGGGGAAGGACAGATGGGCGTTGAGCATCAGCCCCGCAATCCCCGCGGGATGAACAACGAGGAAGCTCGTGGCCAGTGCCGCGGCGAAGAGCAGGGCGGGGCGGGCCCGGCGCGTCCGCCGCAGCACTAGACCGGCCAGCAGTCCGACGACGGCGGCGGCCACGGGGAAGGACAGCAGGTAGCCGGCGGACGGGCCGGCCAGGACGCCCAGGCCTCCGCTGAAGCCGCTGAACACCGGCAGTCCGGCCAGACCGGCAAGCAGGAAAAGGCCGACGGCGGCCGCGCCCCGCGCCGGTCCCAGGAGCATGCCGGTGAGCATGACCGCCAGTGTTTGCAGGGTGATCGGCACGCCGGCTCCCAGCGGCACCCCTGGGAGAAGGGAGAAAACCGCGGTAAGGGCAGCAAAAACGGCAATCAGTGACAGGTCCGCCGATGTCCACCGGTGGCTTCGGGGGCGCGGCCGGGTGCCGGAAGAACCCTGGCTGCCGGTGCCGGGGACAGACTGCGGCGCATCGGCTGAAGTGTTGTTCATCGCTGCACTTTTCCTTATAGGGGAAGAAAAACGGACCGCATAACGTTTTGAACAGTAGCTGCGCCGGTGGCGGATTCCATTGGAGGTTTTCTACAAATGGGGTCCTGCGGCTAGACTGGGAAGGCTGTTCCGGCCAACCAGGCCTATATGACCGGTCAATGTGACCCTTCCCGCCTCGGTGGATTCCCACCGTTTCGAGGCCCGCGCACCGCGCAGCGTATCCGCAAGACAAAAACCTTCGAAAGGTCCACTGAGTGATTTCCGTATCTGGTCTTGAGCTGCGCGCAGGCGCACGCCTTCTCTTGGAAGCGGTTTCGTTCCGTGTGGACAAGGGAGACAAGATCGGGCTGGTGGGCCGTAACGGCGCCGGCAAGACCACCCTCACCAAAGTCCTCGCGGGCGAGGCCCTCCCCGCCGCCGGCACAGTCAAGCGCGTCGGCGAGATCGGCTACCTTCCCCAGGATCCCCGCACGCCGGACATGGATCAGCTTGGCCGTGACCGCATCCTCTCCGCCCGCGGCCTGGACAAGGTTTCCGCGCAGCTGAAAAAGTGCCAGGACGAAATGGCCAGCGACGATCCGAAGATCTCGCAGAAGGCCATGAACCGCTATGACCGGCTGGAGTCGGAGTTCCTCTCCGCCGGCGGTTACGCGGCAGAGTCCGAGGCAGCCTCGATCTGCGCCAACCTGGCCCTGCCGGACCGGCTGCTGAACCAGCCCCTGAAGACCCTCTCCGGCGGCCAGCGCCGCCGCGTGGAACTGGCCCGCATCCTGTATTCCGATGCCGAGACCATGCTCCTCGATGAGCCCACCAACCACCTCGACGCCGATTCCATCGCCTGGCTGCGGGAATTCCTGAAGAACCACACCGGCGGCCTGATCGTGATCAGTCACGATACCGAACTGCTTGAAGCCACCGTCAACAAGGTCTTCAGCCTGGACGCGAACCGCGCCACCATCGATATCTACAACATGGACTGGAAGCGCTACAAGGTCCAGCGCGAGACTGACGAGCGTGCCCGTAAGCGTGAGCGTGCCAACACCGAAAAGAAGGCCGGCATCCTCCTGGCCCAGGCCAACAAGATGAAGGCCCGCGCCTCCGGTGCCTCCGCGGCGCAGAGCATGCTCAAGCGCGTGGACCGCCTGATGGGCGGCCTGGACGCCGTCCGCGCCAATGACCGCGTGGCAGCCCTGCGCTTCCCGGATCCGGCTCCGTGCGGCAAGACCCCCATGACTGCCGAAGGCCTCAGCAAGAGCTACGGCTCCCTGGAGATCTTCACCGACGTGGACCTGGCCATCGACCGCGGGTCGAAGGTGGTCATCCTGGGCCTCAACGGTGCCGGCAAGACCACCCTGCTGCGGATGCTGGCGGGCGTAGACACCCCTGACACCGGCAGGGTCATCCCCGGACACGGGCTCAAGGTCGGCTACTACGCCCAGGAGCACGAAACCCTGGACACGGAACGGACCGTGCTGGAGAACATGCGGTCCGCCGCCCCGGACATGGACGATGCCGAGGTCCGCAGCGTGCTGGGTTCCTTCATGTTCAGCGGCGACGACGTCAGCAAGAAGGCCGGAGTCCTGTCCGGCGGCGAGAAGACGCGTCTGGCCCTGGCCACCATCGTTGCGTCCTCCGCCAACGTCCTGCTCCTGGATGAGCCCACCAACAACCTGGACCCCGCTTCCCGTGCGGAGATCCTGGGCGCCCTCAGCAACTACACCGGAGCCGTGGTGATGGTCAGCCACGATGAGGGGGCCGTTGCCGCACTGAACCCGGAACGCGTAGTCCTCCTGCCCGACGGCGACGAGGACCACTGGAACGAGAACTACCTTGACCTGGTGACCCTGGCCTAGCCGGACCCTGCACAGACACTAACGGCCCTGCTCCGATTTGGAGCAGGGCCGTTAGTGTCTGGCGGGGCGTGTGCCTAGTAGCCCTGGGCGTCCAGGATGGCGTCCTCTTCCTCTTCGCCCGTCGGGCCGCGCTTCTTACGCGGCGGACGACGCCGGGACGGAGCCGGGTGGGCGGCGATGATGTCGTCCTCGTCGTCGTCGTCGTCGACGCCGTCGTAGTAGCGGTTCAGTGCTTCCTGCCGCGCGGCATAGCCCAGGCCGATGAACATCATCAGCGCAAAGCCGTACCACTGCAGCCCGTAGGAGAGGTGCAGCCCCTCATCCACCTCCGGCCGCGGTGCGCCTTCAGGTGCGACGGCGGCACCCGGATCCTCGCTCGCCATCAGCCCGTAGGAGCCCTGGTGCAGCGGATAGTCCAGCTGCTCCGCGAAGGCGCCCAGATCGATCGAGGGAAGCTGGCCTTCAGGGGCGGAGCGGGTGAGGGTGGGTTCGGCGGCCTTGATCCGGGCCACCACGCTCACCCGTCCCTCGGGGGCGGCAGGGATGCTGTCCGGCCTGCCGGCCTCGTCGTCGCCGATCGGCAGCCAGCCGCGGTTGACCGCCACGCTGGTGCCGTCATCAAGCTTCAGCGGCACCAGGACCTCATAGCCGGGCCGGCCCTTCAGGGGACGGTTGCGGATGATGCGCTGCTCGGAGGAGTCGTACGTCCCTTCAAGCTTCACGGGCAGCCATTCGGCTGCTTCGTCATACGTATCGAAGTATTTGCCGGCCTCCTCGTACGGCACGGGCTCGGCGTCGTAATTGGACTCAATGAGGGCACTGTCGGCCAGAGAGGCGTCGCGGCGGTCCATCTGCCACCTGCCCAGGCCGATGCAGGCAGCCGCCAGGACGCAGACGAGCACAAACCAGCCGAACCAGCGGGCCGAAAAGAGGAAACGGTACATCTACTCCGTCCCGCCTTCACCCAGCGGGAGGGTTTCCTTCCAGAGGCCGCGCGTTCGCAGGTAATCCTCCAGCCAGTCCCGGTGTTCGTCGCAGGACAGCCAGGTCTTGCGGCGCTCCGGCGTGTGGATCCGGGGGTTGTTCCACAGCAGCCGCCAGGCGGCGTCGAGCCGGCAGGCTTTCCGGGAGCACACCGGTGTGCCGGCGCCTGTGTCGGCAGAGTTGCCGGAAAGAGAATCGAGGAGGTTCATGCTGGGGGATCAGGCCTTGTCTTCGTCGTCTTTGATGTCGTCGTCATTGTCTACGATTTCCCCCGACAACACAGTGGTTTCGGGGGTTTCTTCGGGTTCTTCCGCCGCCCGCGGCGCGTCGAGTGCGGTGGCCGGCGGGCGGTCTATCATCGCGTCGCTGGAGGTCATCAGGCGGGTATCCGAGCCGCCGTTGGCCATGATCACCGCAAAATAGGGGAGCACCACCGCACCGGCAATCACCACCCACAGCAGCCAGCCGTGGACAAAGAACATCAGGAACAGGCAGACCACGCGGATGCCCATGGACACGCCGTACTTGATCATGCGGGTGCGCATTTCATCGGTGTGCGGGCTGGGTGCGTCGGTGATTCTGGGGACGCTCTCCCCGCGGTTTGTGTCCCTAGCCATCAGTAGCCATCGGTAGTCTTCCTCACCCTCCAAACAGGTTCGTTCATTCTCTCACTCGCAGCGTCGTTGCAGAAGTTGAATCCGGCGCACGTAGGATCGAAGCAACCCCCAATCCCTGGCTGAAAGTAGGAACATCCGTGCAGAACACTCCAGAAAACCCCTCCGGCCGCAGTGTCCTGGTGACCGGCGGAAACCGCGGAATCGGGCTGGCAATCGCCAAGGCGTTCCTCGCCGGCGGTGACCGCGTCGCCATCACCTACCGCAGCGGCGAGGTTCCCGCGGGCATGCTGGGAGTCAAGGCGGATGTGACGGACATGGCATCGGTCGACGCGGCGTTCACCGAGGTGGAGGCCGCCCACGGTCCGGTGGAAGTCCTTGTAGCCAATGCCGGGATTACGCGGGACACGCTGCTGCTCCGGATGAGTGAAGACGATTTCTCCGACGTGATTGACACCAACCTCACCGGCGCCTTCCGGGTGGTCAAGCGGGCGTCCAAGGGCATGCTCCGGATGAAGAAGGGCCGGGTGGTGCTGATTTCCTCGGTGGTCGGACTCTACGGTTCGCCCGGGCAGATCAACTACGCCGCCTCCAAATCCGGACTGATCGGCATTGCCCGGTCCCTCACCCGCGAACTCGGTTCCCGCAACATCACCGCCAATGTCGTGGCCCCGGGATTCATCAACACCGATATGACCCGCGCCCTGCCCGAAGATACGCAGAAGAACTACCTGTCCTCGATCCCCGCCGGCAGGTTCGCCGAGCCGGAGGAAGTTGCCAACGTGGTGCGCTGGATTGCCGGCGACGAGGCGGGCTACATTTCCGGTGCGGTCATCCCGGTCGACGGCGGCCTGGGCATGGGGCACTAGCCCCGGCCAACGCCCTGCCCGCGAATCCTTGGAGGTTTCCTCAACTGCCGGCCGGGACACCGGCTGGCAGGATGGGTTCGGAGAGCTGAACGCTTAGATACTTTCTACAAAAGGAGATCCCATGGGCCTGCTGCAGGGCAAAGCCGCGATCGTCACCGGATCATCGCGCGGAATCGGAGCCGAGGTGGCGCGCTTCCTGGCCGCCGAGGGTGCCGGCGTCGTCGTCAATTACCGCCAGAAGGCACCGCGCGCCAACAAGGTGGTCGCTGCTATCGAGGCCGACGGCGGACGTGCGGTGGCCGTGGGCGCGGACCTCACCGCCGCGGAAGGCCCGGCTGCCCTTGTGGCGGCAGCACAGGAGAACTTCGGCGGGCTCGACGTCCTCGTGCTGAACGCCTCAGGCGGCATGGAAACCGGTGTGGAGGAGGACTACGCGCTGAAGCTGAACCGCGACGCGCAGGTCAACATGCTCAGTGCAGCGCTTGACGTTATGCCGGCCGGTTCGCGGGTGGTCTTCGTGACCAGCCACCAGGCCCACTTCATCCGCTCCGTGCCGACCATGCCCGAATACGAAGCGGTGGCCCTCAGCAAGCGCGCCGGCGAGGATGCCCTGCGGGCTCTGCTGCCGCAGCTGGAGGAAAAGGGCATCTCCCTGGTGGTGGTCTCCGGTGACATGATCGAAGGCACCGTGACGGCCACCCTGCTGGACCGGGCCAACCCCGGCGCCATCGAAGCCCGGCGTGAGGAAGCCGGCCGGCTTTACTCGGTGCAGGAGTTCGGCGCCGAGGTGGCGCGCATGGCCACTGCCGATGTTCCGTCCGGACACACCGAATATGTGGGCGGCGCGGATTACCTGTCCGCCGGTGCAGCAGCCGACCGGGCGGGCGATCCCGCCTAGGGCTTCACCCCGCCTAGAGCTTCACGAAGTGCTGCACCACGTCCAGGCGTGGCAGGTTCAGCACGGCATCCGCGGCGGCCTGCACTGCCGGTTTGGCGTTGAACGCCACTCCCAGTGCGGCCGCCGCGAGCATGTCCAGGTCATTGGCGCCGTCGCCCACCGCGATGGTGTGCTCCGGTGCCACGTCCAGCTCCTGCGCCCATTCGGCCAGCGAGCGGGCCTTGACCGCGCGGTCCACCACCTCCCCGGACACTGCGCCGGTCAACACCCCGTTTTGGATTTCCAGCAGGTTTGCGCGCCGGAAGGTGAGCCGCAGCCGGTCGGCCAGCGGATCCAGCACCTGGCTGAACCCGCCGGACACGACGGCAACGCCGTGCCCGGCGGCCAGGAACTCCTTCACCAGCAGTTCGGCTCCGTCGGAAAGCTCAATTCGAGCCCCCACTTCGTCAATGACGGACGCCGGCAGTCCCGCAAGGGTCTTCACCCTGGCATGCAGGCTCGCGGCGAAGTCCAGTTCACCGCGCATGGCCGCCTCGGTCACGGCCGCCACCTCGGCCTCCCGTCCCGCGTGGGCCGCCAGCAGCTCGATGACTTCCTGCTTGATCAGGGTGGAGTCCACGTCCATCACCAGCAGCTTCCGTGCTTCCTTCAGCAGCGACGGCGGCACCACGGTGCTCTGCTCCCCGCCCGGCTTTGCCGGCACGGCAGCCGAAGCTGCGGCGACGGTGCGCCGCAGCCGGGAGAGGCCGCCGTCGTACCCCACATAAAGCTTGGACACAGTGAAACCGGTCCCCGCAGCGTTCTCCAGTTCCAGGATCCGCGCCCCCAGGCCGGAGACGGCGGCCTGTACCGCGCCGAGATAGGCGTCGGAAAGGTCCGTCCCGTAGCTGACGACACTGTATTCGGGGGAGTTCGGCATGGTTTCCGTTCTGCTCGGTTCAGCGCTGCGGTACCTGTTCGGTACGGGGGTTTCCCGGCCGCATCTGCGTGGCCGCTGCGGCGTATCGTTTCGCCAATGCCCCTTTCCTTAGCCTAATGTCTAGTGCTATGAGTGATGTTCTTGAATTTGCCGGCGTCAGCGTTGTGCGCGGCGGCAAGACCCTGTTGGACGGCGTTAACTGGCAGGTCAAGGAGGGGGAGCGTTGGGTGGTTATGGGCCCCAACGGCGCCGGAAAGACCACGCTGCTGCAGATTGCCGGCGGACGGATGCACCCCACCCGCGGCGTAGCGGGAATCCTGGAGGAAGTCCTCGGCGCAGTGGACGTTTTTGAACTGCGCCCCCGTATCGGCCTGGCCTCCGCTGCACTTGCCGGGCAGATCCCCGACGACGAGACGGTTCTCAACGTGGTGGTCACGGCGTCCTACGGGATGACCGGCCGCTGGCGGGAAAAGTACGAAAAGCTCGACGAACGCCGTGCCTTTAATCTTCTGCACGAGTGGGGCATGTCCACCTTCATGAACCGCCGCTTCTCCTCGCTCAGCGAGGGTGAGCGCAAGCGGGTGCAGATTGCCCGCGCCCTGATGACGGACCCGGAGCTGCTGCTGCTGGACGAGCCGGCCGCCGGCCTGGACCTTGCCGGGCGCGAGGACCTGCTTTTCCGTCTCGGCGAGCTGGCCCGTGACGAGGAAGCGCCGGCCATGGTGCTGGTCACCCATCACCTCGAAGAGGTCCCCACCGGCTTCACGCACGCCCTGCTGCTGCGCGACGGCGGTGTGGTGGCGTCCGGTCCCATCGAAGAGGTCTTCACCGAAGAACACCTGAGCACTGCCTTTGATCTGCCGTTGGAGCTGCGCCGCGAGGGCGGACGGTATTCAGCCACCGCCCGGCGCAGCTAGGAGGGCGGTCCCCGGGTGAACCTCCAGTACCTGCAGTCTGCCGACGATCCGCGCGTTTCCGACTACACCTCCCTCACGGACACATCCCTGAGGAAGCGCCGCGAGCCGGAGGAAGGCATGTACATTGCCGAGTCCTCCAAGGTCCTGCGCCGCGCCGTCGACGCCGGCCACCGTCCGCGGTCCTTCTTCCTGGCCGAGAAGTGGCTTCCGGACCTGGAGGACATCCTGGACCGCTTTCCTGAGGTGCCGGCTTTTGTCGGCACCGCCGAGGTGCTCGAGGAAATCACCGGTTTCCACCTGCACCGCGGCGCCCTGGCGGCCATGGAGCGGCCCGCTCCCTTGGATTTGTCCCGGCTGCTGGCCGCGTCCCGCCGCATCGCCGTACTCGAAGACATCGTGGACCACACCAATATCGGCGCCATCTTCCGCTCGGCGGCGGCCCTGCAGGTGGATGCCGTCCTCGTCACGCCGCGATGCGCGGATCCGCTGTACCGCCGCGCCATCCGGGTGAGCATGGGTACCGTGTTCCAGGTTCCCTGGGTGCGCCTGACGGATTGGCCCGGGCAGCTGGAGCAGCTGCGGGACGCCGGCTTCGTGACTGCTGCACTGGCCCTGCGCGAGGATTCCCTGACCCTGGATGAACTCAGCGCCCGCCGCGACGAGCGTCTTGCCCTCGTCCTTGGCACCGAAGGTGACGGCCTGGCCGAAACCACCCTTGCCGGCGTCGATCTGGCCGTACGTATCCCGATGAGCGGCGGCGTCGATTCGCTGAACGTGGCTGCCGCCAGCGCCGTGGCCTTCTGGGAGTGCCGCCCCTAAAGCCCCCGGGCAGCCCGCTGCCCTTACCCTGCAGCCGCCCGGGTGCCAGACTGTGGCCAGTCACCCACCCCTTTGAGGATGCCAGCGGAGCTGCCATGGAATCCCGTGCAAGGACCCGGCCAGGAAAGCTCCTGGTGCTGTGCACGGGATTGCTGCTGACCGTTTCGGCCTGCGGGCCCACCGCGCAGCAGCTGCAGGAACGGGAGGCCTCCGCGTCGGCGTCGCCATCCGCTAGCCGGCCCGTTCCGGCAGCACCGTCCCGAACCGCCGTTCCCTCACCGCCGCCGTCGCCGCCCGTTTCCGAAACGGCCGCTCCGCCGCGAGTGGGCGTCACGGGCAGCCAGACCGGGATGCCGCAGCGGGTCCAGGACGCCTGCCAATGGCTGCTTCGCCGGGATCGGGAGCCGATGTCCGGTGCAGAAGCGGGGGCCTGCGTCTCCGCGGCCATGGCCGCAGGGGAGGGCGGCATCCAGACCCTGCAGACCGAAACCAGCTGGCTTCCCGCCGGCACGTACAGCGTCCGGTTCGCCACCGCTCCGGGTTTCGCCATGACCCTGCAGGGCATGGATGAAGACCTGGCCGTGAGCATCCGGGACGGAAAGCGAGTGCTGCGGAAAGGCGGCAAGGAGATTTCCGCGGACCCGGAAGGCTCAGCCGAAGCGGCCTCTGCCGCGGTCCTCGCCGACGCCGCCGAGTTGACGGTGCGGCCGGAAAAAGTGGCCGCTCTGCTCTCACCGGCGGCAGAGGTGGCGGTTCGGTACGGGGCAGCCCTGGAGGGGGAGGCGTACACGCAGATCAGCGGCAGCTTTAACACCGCGGACACCGGACCGGGGAGCGGGCAGGACCCGGACTCATCCGCTGTGCTGCCGGCGGGTTCGTTCTCGCTCTATCTGGACGACTACTACCGGCCCGTCCGGATCGAAATCTCCGGGCTGAACCAGGGGATCACCTCGACCATCACCGCGGTCAATGCGCAGTGGGGAACCCGCCCGCTGTCCTGAAACACGTGCCGGTCCGTTTCCTGCCGCGGAACGAAATGCGCTAGTATGGGTTGCTGGCCGAATGTACGGCCGATAAAGCTTTCAACCACACTGTGCCTGGCAAAATCCAGGCACCAAAAGAAGGTAAAACTGTGAAGTCTGATATCCACCCCAAGTATGCTCCGGTTGTCTTCCGTGACCTCGCGTCCGACACCGCTTTCCTGACGGCCTCCACCGCCACCTCCTCCAAGACGATCGAGTGGGAAGACGGAAACACCTACCCGCTCATCGAGGTGGAAATCTCCTCCGCATCGCACCCGTTCTACACGGGCAAGCAGCGCATCATGGACTCCGCCGGCCGCGTGGAGCGCTTCAACGCCCGCTTCAAGGGCTTCGGCGCCAAGAAGTAGCAGTTCAGAAATACACAGCAGTACTTGGAGAAAGGTCCGCCGGCATCAGCCCGGCGGGCCTTTCCCTGTAAGGGGACCACTGGAGTCCCGGCACCGGTTCGGATCAGAGGAGTCATGATGGCAAGCGCAGACAACAGCGGACGCCGGCACGGCGAATACAAAGTTCCCGGCGGCAAACTGGTTGTCGTGGACCTGGACGTCCGTGACGGCCGGCTGGCCGATGTCTCCCTGGGCGGCGACTTCTTCCTGGAACCGGATGAAGCGCTCGGGGACATCAATGCCGCGCTTGAAGGGCTGCCTGTCGAGACGTCGTTCGGTGACATCGCCGCAGCGGTCCGTTCCGGGCTGTCGCCGGATGCGGTCCTCTTCGGTTTCTCGCCCGAGGCCGTAGCCACCACCGTGCGACGCGCCCTGGGCAAGGCCACCGGCTGGGGCGACCACCAGTGGGAAATCATCCCGCCCACCCCGCTCTCCACGCACATGCACGTGGCGATGGACGAGGTCCTGGCGGAGGAAGTCGGTGCCGGCAAACGCAATCCGACGCTCCGGTTCTGGGAATGGGAGTCGCCGTCCGTGGTGATCGGGAGCTTCCAGTCGCTGAAGAACGAAGTCGATCCCGAAGGGGCCCGGCGGCACGGGGTCACCGTGGTCCGCCGCATCACCGGTGGCGGTGCCATGTTCATGGAACACGGCAACGCCATCACCTACTCCCTCTACATTCCCCAGTCCCTCGTGGACGGGCTGAGCTTCGCGGATTCCTACCCCTTCCTGGATGCCTGGGTAATGGAGTCCTTGAAGAAGCTCGGCATTTCCGCCTGGTATGTTCCGCTGAACGACATGGCTACCGACCAGGGCAAGATCGGCGGTGCCGCCCAGAAGCGGTTCAGCAGCGGCGGGATGCTGCACCACGTCACCATGTCCTACAACATCGACGCGGACAAGATGGTGGAGGTGCTGCGGATCGGCAAGGAAAAGCTCTCGGATAAGGGCACCACCAGCGCCAAGAAACGGGTGGACCCGCTTAAACGGCAGACCGGCCTCTCGCGCGAGGACATCATTGCCACCATGATGGACACCTTCGCCACACGGTACGGCGCCGTGCAGGCCGGCATCAGCGACGAGGAGCTGGCCCTTGCGGAGCAGAAAGTCGCGGAAAAGTTTGACACCCCGGAGTGGCTGAAGCGCGTACCCTAAGCCGTCAACCTCCGGACCGCCGAGCTACCCCGGCGGCGGTCCGTAGGCCTACACTGCGGAGATGGAGAAAAAGTCGCTGACCGCCCTTGCCCGCCAACATCTGGAAACCTCACGGCAGGCGGCCAGCGGACGCAGCGCGTCGACCGTCTACGGCGGCCACGAACACGTGCTGCGGCAGACAGTGATCGCCCTTCGGGCCGGGTTCGTGATGGACGAGCATGAAAATCCCGGCGAGGCCACGGTCTTTGTCCTCAAGGGCCGGGTCGCCCTGTCCGCGGAGGGCAACACCTGGGACGGCTCCGTCGGAGACCTGCTGATTGTTCCGCAGGCCCGGCACTCCGTCGAAGCGCTGGAAGACTCGGCCATCCTCCTCACCGTGGCCAAGCTGCAGCTGGCCTGACCGGCGGACCTACAGGGCTGCCGCCTGGACGCGCAGGGACCGGAGCAGCTGGTCCTGCTGTTCAATGATGATCCGCCGCAGCGCCGCCGGAGCCCCGCGGTGCAGTTCCAGCCATTCCACCGACTTCTGCACCACTGGATGATCCGCCGGCACCAGGCCCTGCAACGCATCCTGGTGTCCCGGGTAGAGCCCGCCGACCACACGGGAGGCCAGCTCGATGCTGCGCCCGGACCAGACCTCGGTGAGGGACGCGAAATAGTCCTCCAGATATCCGTCCAGCAACTCGTGGCTGCCGAGGTTAAAGCCGGTAATCGTGGCCGAAAGCAGCTCGTTGGAGAGCGCATCGGAGTGGACCGAAGCCTGCCAGGCCGCGGCCTTGATGTCCGGATCGGGGAATGCTGCGGCGGCGGTGGTGTGGCCCACCCGTCCCGACGCCGTGGTGTCGCGTGCCAGTTCCGCATCCAGTTCCGCGCGGGTGGCCGAGCCCGTTGCCGCCAGTGCCACCCAGAGGCGCCAGCGAAGGTCCGAATCGACGGCCAGGCCGTCGATCCCCGCACTGCCGTCCAGGAGGCCGCGCAGCAGTTCGTTGTGGGTGCCGGTGCGCCGTCCGGCTCCGGCGGCGGCCCGTGCCCAGATGATCTGCCGGTCGCTGCCGGGCGCCGCTGCCTTCAGCTCCTCGGCGATATGCGCGGAGAACTCCTCGCGCAGGCTGCCGCGGAGCGGTGCCGGTGCGTAGTACTCAATGGCGCTGAGGGCATTGTCCAGCAGCACCTGCAGCACGCCGGCACCGCTTTCCACGGGCGTGACGCGCTGGACCAGGCGCACATAGTCCTTGGCGCTCAGGACTCCGTCGCGGACGCTGTTCCACAGTGCCGACAGGGTGATGGCCCGGGCGAGGGGATCACTCAGCCGGTGGAGGGACTCCAGCAGAGTGGCCAGCGACGCGTCGTCGAAACGGATCTTGGCGTAGGTCAGGTCCTCGTCATTGAGCAGCAGCAGGGCCGGACGCTGCCGGCCGATCAGGTCAGGTACCTCGGTCCGGGAACCGTCAACGTCCAGTTCCACGCTGTCGGTGCGGGTCAGGGCGCCGGCGGCGTCGAAATCGTAGAGGCCGATGCGGAGTCTGTGCGGTCGGGGGACCTGTTCGCCGCTGACCGGATCCGGAGCGTTCTGCCGGATGACCACGGAAGTGTAGGCGCCGGCGTCGTCGGTTTCCGTCTCCGGAACCAGGACCGGAACGCCGGCGGTCTGCAGCCACCGGCCGGACCACAGGGCCATATCCCGGCCCGACGCCGTTTCGAGGGCGGCAAGGAGATCCGCGAGGGTGGTGTTGCCGAAGGCATGGGCCCGGAAGTATCCCCGGGCTGCTTCGATGAAGGTATCGAACCCGACGTAGGCCACGAGCTGCTTGAGCACGGAGGCACCCTTGGCGTAGGTGATCCCGTCAAAGTTCTGTTTTGCCGCTTCCAGGTTGGGGATGTCCGCAACGATGGGGTGTGTGGTGGGCAGCTGGTCCTGGACGTAGGCCCACGCCTTGCGCCGGTTGGCGAAGCTGACCCAGGAGTTGGTGAAGTCCGTGGCGCGGTCTACGGCGAGGGCACCCATGAAGTCGGCGAAGGATTCCTTGAGCCACAGGTCGTCCCACCATTTCATGGTGACCAGGTCCCCGAACCACATGTGTGCCATCTCGTGCAGGATGGTGTTGGCCCGGGCCTCGTACTGCGCCTCGGTGGCCCGGGACCGGAAGACGTACGCTTCGGTGAACGTCACGAGGCCGGGGTTTTCCATGGCGCCCAGGTTGTACTCCGGGACAAAGGCGGAGTCGTACTTGCCGAAGGGGTACGGGAAGTCAAAGAGTTCATGGAAGTAGTCCAGCCCGCGCTTGGTCACGGCGAAGATGTTCTCCGGGTCGAAGTACTCGGCCAGGGAGGACCGGCAGTAGGCGGCCAGGGGAACCTGCAGCTCCGAACCGTCCTCCAGCCGGCGGGACCACTCGTCGTCGGCCCGGTGGTAGGGACCGGCCAGCACCGAGGTGATGTAGGTGGAGATGCGCTGCGTGGGGGCGAAGTCCCAGCGGCTGAGCGTGCCGTCGCCCAGCCGCGTCCGCTGCGTTTCGGCACCGTTGGAAGCCACTTCCCATCCGCTCGGCGCCGTCACGCTGAAGTGAAAGGCGGCCTTCAGGTCCGGCTGTTCAAAGTCCGCAAAGACGCGGCGCGCGTCAGCGGGTTCGTACTGCGTGTAAAGGTAGGTACGCCCGTCCGCAGGGTCGCGGAACCGGTGCAGGCCTTCGCCGCTCCGGCTGTAGAGGGCAGTGCCGTCCACGGTGACGGTGTTCTCTGCCTGCAGGCCGGGCAGGTGGATCCGGGAATCGTCCACGGCCTCGGTCAGGTCCAGTTCGGTGCCGTTCAGGACAACGGAGGACACCCCGTCGTGGATAAAGTCCAGGAATGTTTCCGCCCCCGGCTCCGAGCAGCTGAAGGCAATGGTGCTGCGGGTCCGGAAGCCCCTGGCATCGGGGTCCTCGGCGTTCCCCAGGTCCAGATGGACATCGTAGGAGGTCACGGACAGCAGGCGGGAGCGCAGAGCGGCTTCATCACGACTCAGGTTCTGGTTAGGCACCTGTTCATTCAATCACTTCTTCACGGTCCCGGGCGGCCCCGGCCGCCTATCCGGCCAGCAGCACCGCCACGGCCAGCCCCAGGCAGGAGATCAGCACCCACGAGGTCAAGGCGGCTGCCGCGGCGCGGACGCCCGAGGCGAGCAGCATCCGGACCCGGACGCCCGCGCCCAGTGCAAACAGGGCCGCCGCAAAGAGCAGTTCCTGCAGTACTGCGGCGGCGTCCAGCACCGCGTCCGGCAGCACACCCCAGGTGCGGACCAGGATCAGTGCGAGGAAGCCCAGGACGAACAGGGGGACCAGCGGCGGCCGCTTGCCGGCCGCGGAACCCTCCGCCTCGGCGCGGCGGGCCAGCAGCCCTGCTGCTGCGGTCATCGGCGCCAGGAGCACTACGCGTGCCAGCTTCACGACGACGGCGGCGGCCAGCGCCGCGGTTCCTGCGGTCTGAGCCGTGGCCACTACCTGGCCGACGTCGTGCACCGACGCTCCGGCCCAGGAGCCGAAAACCTCCGGAGGCAGGTTCAGGAGCCCGCCGGCTACCGGCAGCGCAGCAATGGCCAGGGTGCCGCAAAGCGTCACGAGGGCTACCGGGACCACCGTGTCTTCGGTGCGGGTCCTGCGGACGGCGGCCATCGCGCCGACGGCCGACACCCCGCAGATGGAGAATCCCGCAGCGATCAGCACCGGTTCGTCACCCGGGAGGCGGAACAGCCGGCAGATGACGTAGGTCCCCGCGAACGCCGCCAGCACCAGCGCCACGATCAGCAGCAGTGCCGTCCAGCCCAGTCCCGCGATGTCCACCAGGGAAACCTTCAGTCCCAGCAGCACGATTCCGAGGCGCAGGAATTTCCGCGCAGCCAGGGCCAGCCCCGGTTTCCAGGACTCCGCCGTCCTGGCCGCGGTGCCGGGCAGGTTCGCTGCCAGCAGGCCCAGGACCACCGCGGCCGTCAGGACAGGTACTGCGGGCAAGAGCAGATGCAGCAGGTAGGACACAACGACGGCGGCCGCCGCGGCCAGCAGCCCCGGAACAGTGCCGCGCAGGCGGGCGGGCCGGGAGGACGGCCCGGGGGAGGAGGAAGCGGGGGAATCTGGCACGTCTACACCCTGCCGCAGTCGCGGCAGTTATCCAAAGCGGCCCGTCTTTCACTGCCGCCGGACGCGGTAGATCCGGTTGCCGTACTGCGGGCCGCCCGTCCGTTGCTAGCATTGGGGCACCATCCTCAAGGAACCGGGAAGCGCCCATGAGTTCGCAAGGCAACAATGGAAGCGTCCCTGGCCCTTCCGTGCAGCAGCAGATCACTTCCCCGTGGTTGTTCCCCGCGGACGAAGTGGCTTCGGCGCTGGAGACAAACCCGGAGACCGGGCTGGACGCCGGCGAGGTGAGGGACCGGGTGGAGCGTTACGGCCCCAACTCACTAGCCGAGGGCAAAAGAACACCTGCCTGGCGGAAGATCCTGGTCCTGCTCTCGGACCGGCTGACCATCGTCCTGATCATCGCTGCGGTTGTCAGCGCCGTGGTCTCCCGCGAGTGGGAAACCCCGGTGGTGATCCTGCTGGTCATCATCCTCAATACCACCCTGAACTACGTGCAGGAGCGACGGGCCGAGAACAGCCTGGAAGCCCTGCGCAACGCGTCGGTGGACAGCTGCCGGGTACTCCGGTCCGGCAACGCGGTGACCGCGGAACGGACCGAGCTGGTGCCCGGCGACGTCGTGCTCCTTGAGGCGGGGGACAGCGTGCCGGCGGACGGACGGCTGCTGGAGGCCGTCCGCCTCCAGGTAGCCGAGGCGGCGCTCACCGGCGAGTCCAAACCCACCAATAAGATCACCGCCCCGCTGTCGGATCCGCATCTGCCGGTCGCGGACCGCACCAACCTGCTGTTTATGGACACCGACGTGACGCGCGGCCGTGCCGTCCTGCTGGTGACCGGAACCGGCATGAACACCCAGATCGGCACCATCGCGCACCTCCTGGGCAGCACCACGGAGGAAAAGACCACCCTGCAGCGCAGCATCGACCAGCTGGCCCGGGTCCTGACCTACATCGCCCTCGCCGTCGTTGCCCTCGTCTTCGTGCTGGGGCTGCTGCGCGGGGACAGCTGGGAAGACCTGTTCCTGACCGCCGTCTCGCTGGCCGTGGCCACCATTCCGGAGGGCCTGACCGCCGTCGTCGCCTTCACCCTGGCCATGGGCGCGTCCCGGCTCGCTGCCCGCGGCGCCATCATCAAGCAGCTGGCCGCGGTGGAAACCCTGGGCAGCACCTCGCAGATCTGCACCGACAAGACCGGCACCCTCACACTGAACGAAATGACAGTACGCCGGCTGTACTCTCCGTCGGGCCGCCGCTTCCGGGTGACCGGAAACGGGTATTCCACCGACGGGAAGATCCTCAGCCCGGACGGGCAGTCCACTCCCTTGCCCCCGGAGGCGTATATGGCCATGGCGCTGTGCAACGATGCCTCGGTCGAGGACGGCAGGCTGACCGGCGACCCGACCGAGGGCTCCCTGGTGGTCCTGGCGGAAAAGGGCGGGATCGACGTCGCCGGCGCCCGCACCGCCCACCGGCGCATCGCTGAAGTTCCGTTCGACTCCGACTACAAGTTCATGGCCACGTTCAACCGCGACGCCGGAGCCGCCGTCCACTGCAACGTCAAGGGAGCGCCGGGCGTGGTCCTGGACCGGACAGCATTCCTGCAGACCCCGGACGGCCTGGTCCCGCTGGACCCCGAGGAACGCGCGCGCATCTCCCGCGACGTGGAATCCCTGGCCAACGCCGGCCTGCGGACCATGGCCGTGGCGGGACGGGTGCTCGATGCACCGGTGCCGTCCAGCCCGGATGCGCTGTTTGCCGAGGCTGCGAACCTGGTGCTGTACGCCGTCGTCGGGATCCTGGATCCGCCGCGGCAGGAGGCTGCAGAAGCCATCGCCAAGGCGCGGGCCGCCGGAATCGACGTACACATGATCACCGGAGACCATCTGGTGACGGCCTCGGCGATTGCCCGGGACCTCGGAATCGAGGGCAGGGCAGCAGCCGGCACCGCGCTGGACGCAATGGACGATGACGAGCTGCGGGCCGAGGCGCCGCAGCTGGGGGTGCTGGCCCGCGTTTCGCCCGAGCACAAGATCCGGATTGTGGAGGCGCTTCAGGCGGACGGCTACATCGTGGCCATGACAGGTGACGGCGTGAATGACGCTCCGGCGCTCAAACGCGCCGACATCGGGATTGCCATGGGCATCACGGGCACCGATGTGTCCAAGGGCGCGGCCAAGATGATCCTCACTGATGACAATTTCGCCACCATTGTGGCCGCCGTCGAAGAAGGCCGCGGCATCTATGACAACATCCTGAAATTCGTCCGGTTCCAGCTGACCACGGCCTGGGGCTTCGTGCTGATCTTCCTTGCAGCAGCGACCTTCGGCTTCGCCGGCGGAGCGCCCTTCACTGCACTGCAGATCCTCTGGGTGAACATCATCATGGACGGTCCGCCCGCCCTGGCCCTGGGCGTGGACCGGACCGATCCGGCGGTCATGAAACGCCCGCCCCGGCCGGCCGCCGAGCCCCTGCTGACGGGCCGGCGGATTGCCGTGCTGACGATGCTCGGCATCGTGATGGCGGTGGGCACCTGCACCGTCCTGGTTAATGCACCGCGGTGGTTCCCCGAAAGTGCAGGCAGCACCAACTTCGCCACCACGATGGCCTTTACCACCTTCGTGTTTTACCAGGTGTTCAACCTGCTGAACGTCCGCTCCGAAACCGGCAGTGTCTTCACCCTGCGGACGTTCACCAACCGAGCCATCTGGGTTTCCCTGGTCGCAGTGGTGGTGCTGCAGGTCCTTGTGGTGCAGCTGAGCATCTTCGGCGGGCTCTTCGACACCGTGCCGCTCACCTCGGGGCAGTGGCTGCTGTGCTTCGCCGTCGGTGCCACCGTGCTGGTGGTCTCCGAGATCGGCAAGGCCGTACAGCGGCTGGCCGCCCGCCGCCGGCCGGCTGCCGGGCAGGCCCGGGCCGGACAACCCTCAGCTTCTTACCAGGGGGAGGGCTTGTAGTCCTTGAGGAAGACGCCGTACTGGTCTTCGCCGTTTTCCCCCGTCACGATCGGGTCATAGACCCGGGCTGCGCCGTCCACCAGGTCCAGCGGGGCGTGGAAGCCTTCCTCGGCCAGGCGCACCTTGGTGGGGTGGGGACGCTCGTCGGTGATCCAGCCGGTGTCCACGGCCGTCATCAGGATCCCGTCCGTTTCCAGCATTTCCTCCGCACTGGTGCGGGTGAGCATGTTCAGCGCGGCCTTGGCCATGTTGGTGTGCGGGTGTCCGGGGCCCTTGTAGCGGCGCGAGAACTGGCCCTCCATGGCGGACACGTTCACGATGTACTTCCGCCGCGCCGACGAGGCCGCCATGGCCGGGCGAAGCCGGTTGACCAGCAGGAACGGCGCCGTGACGTTGCACAGCTGCACCTCCAGCATCTCCAGCGGATCCACCTGGTCCACCACCTGCGTCCAGCTGTTGATCGGCGCGATGTCCGGCACCAGCCCGCCGGCGTCGATCGCGGTGCCGGCTTCCAACCGGGCCAGCGAGGAGGACCCGGCCGTCAGCGCCAGCGCGGTGACGGCGTCGGCCGCCAGCACCGGGTGGGCGGCGACGGATCCGGCCAGCGCGGTCGGGTGGGCGTCATAGGTGTGTCCGAAGGTCACCAGTTCGGGCATGGGTCCGTCCGGCAGCGGTGCCAGTTCGGCGTCGGTCAGCGGGCGGTAGGCGTTGGAGGAACGCCGGACCGTCTGGGCCGCGTTGTTGATCAGGATGTCGAGGGGACCGGCCTCCGCTACGGACTCGGCCAGCGAAATGACCTGGGCAGGGTCGCGCAGGTCAATGCCGACAATGCGCAGCCGGTGCAGCCAGTCCGCGGAGTCCTCCATCGCGGCGAAACGGCGTGCGGCATCCTTCGGGAAGCGGGTGGTGATGGTGGTGTGCGCTCCGTCGCGCAGCAGCCGCAGGGCAATGTACATGCCGATCTTGGCCCGGCCGCCGGTCAGCAGCGCGCGTTTGCCGGTCAGATCCGTCCGGGCATCGCGCTTGGTATGGCTGAAGCCTGCGCATTCGGGGCAGAGCTGGTGGTAGAAGGCGTCCACCGTGGTGTACGGCTGCTTGCAGATGTAGCAGTTGCGCGGTTTCAGCAGCGTTCCGGCGGACGGACCGTGGGCGGCGCTGGTGAGCTGGGCGCCGCGCGTTTCATCGTCGATCCGGTCGGCGGCGCCGGTGGCAGTGAGGGCGACGACGGCGCGGTCCGCCTCGGCTACGGCGGAGCGCTTTTCGTTCTTTCGGTGCTTCTTCACGGACTTGAACATTTTGGCGGTGGCCCGCCGGACCGCGACGTAGTCGGGGTTTTCTTCATCCAGAATATGGATGGAAGCCAGGACCTTCAGGGCGGTCTGGATTTCTTCCGGGCTTAGTTCAGGGGTGCTCATGGGGGCCTTTACGCTCATCGGCACCGGAGGATCCACAGTGCAGGCGCACCGTGTGCGCCTTCCGAGGATACCGGAGAAGACCGCTGGCACCCGTATCGGGGGCAGGGGCACCGGGATATCTCACACCCGGTGCCCCTGCTCCTGAGCGATTACTCCTCCGGGACGCGTTGTCCCTTGCTGAGCACGGTGAGGCCTGACTCGGTCACCGTGAACCCGCGGCGGAGGTCCAGTTCCCGGTCCACGCCCACCGTCGCACCCGCCGGAATGCGTACGTTCTTGTCGATGATGGCCCGGCGGATCACCGCACCCTCACCCACGTGCACCTTGTCCATCAGCACCGAGTCGGTCACCTCCGCGTTGGAGGCAACGTAGACGTCCTGCGCCAGCACGGAGCCGGTCACCTTACCGCCGGAGATGACGGTGCCGTCGGAAACGATCGAATCGAAGGCGGTTCCGGCCTGGTCGGAGGCGCTGCGGACAAACTTGGCGGGCGGGGAGATGCTCTGCCGCGTGTAGATGGGCCACTTCAGGTTGTACAGGTTGAACGCCGGCAGGGGAGAGATCAGGTCCATGTTGGCGTCGTAATAGGAATCCAGGGTGCCGACGTCGCGCCAGTACTGGTGGTCGCTGCCGGTGGCTCCGGGAATGACGTTCCGGGTGAAGTCGTACACGGCGGCGTCGTCGCGTTCCACGAAGTAGGGAATGATGTCCCCGCCCATGTCGTGCTTGGTGACCAGGCGTTCCTCGTCCCACTGCAGCGCCGAAACCAGGGCGTCGGTATTGAAGACGTAGTTGCCCATGGAGGCCAGGAAGCTGTCCGGATCATCGGGCAGGCCCGGGGTCGTCTCCGGCTTTTCCACGAACGCAGCGATGCGTTCCGGGTTCTCCGGATCGGTTTCGATCACGCCGAACTGGTCCGCAAGGTGCAGCGGCTGCCGCACGGCGGCAACGCTCACCGACGCGCCGGAAGCAATGTGTGCCTCGACCATCTGGGAGAAGTCCATGCGGTACACGTGGTCCGCACCGATGACCACAACGATGTCCGGCTGGGCGTCCTCGATCAGGTTCATGGACTGGTAGATGGCGTTTGCGCTGCCGAGGAACCAGCTCTTGCCCACGCGCTGCTGTGCAGGCACCGAGGCCACGTAGTTCTGGAGCTGGGTGGAAAGCCGCCAGGTCTCGGAGATATGCCGGTCAAGGCTGTGGGATTTGTACTGGGTAAGAACCACTATCTGGAGGTACCCGGAGTTCACCAGATTGGAAAGTGCGAAGTCTATGAGGCGGTAACGCCCGGCAAAGGGAACGGCCGGTTTGGCCCGATCTGCTGTGAGCGGCATTAGCCGTTTACCCTCGCCGCCTGCGAGAACTACTGCCAGGACCTTCTTAGGCGCCATTGTCTTGAACCTCTTCCGAAAATAAGTCTGCTGACTTCAGACTAGATCACTGGTTGCCCGGTGCACTACGTTGGTTTAGTGCGAGTAGATATTGTGTCGAAGGAATTCCCGCCGGAAATCTACGGAGGAGCAGGCGTTCACGTTGCCGAGCTCAGCCGGGTTCTGGCCGGAGAAGTAGATCTCCATGTGCATTGTTTCGGTGCCCCGCGCCCCGAAGACTTCCACGGAGCCAAAGTAAAGAGCTATGCGGTGCCGGCGGAACTGGAGTCCGCGAATCCGGCCGTGCAGACCCTCGGGACGGACCTCGAGATCCTGGGTGGACTGGCCGGCGCGGACCTGGTCCATTCGCATACGTGGTATGCCAATATGGCCGGCCACCTGGGGTCCCTGCTGCACGGCATTCCGCACGTGCTCAGCGCCCACAGCCTGGAACCGCTGCGTCCGTGGAAGGCCGAGCAGCTCGGCGGCGGATACGCCGTCTCCTCCTGGGTGGAGAAAACCGCCTACGAGGCAGCCGCCGCCATCATCGCGGTCTCCGAAGGCATGCGGCAGGACATCCTGCGCAGCTACCCGGATGTGGACCCGGACCGGGTTCGGGTGGTCCACAACGGCATCGATGTGGAGCAGTGGCAGCCGGATGTCGATCCCGAGGGTGTTCGCGCCTTCGACATTGATCCGGACCGCCCCAGCGTGGTCTTCGTAGGCCGCAACACCCGCCAGAAGGGAGTGCCCTACCTGCTCCGGGCTGCGGCGCTGCTGCCGCCGGAAGTCCAGCTGGTCCTGTGCCTCGGCGCGGCGGACACCCCCGAACTTGCTGCGGAAACCGCCGTGCTGATCGAGGAACTCCGGCGTACCCGCACCGGCGTCGTCGTTATTGAGCGCATGCTGCCGCGCGCCGAGCTGATCAAGATCCTCTCGATCGCCACCGTGTTCGCCTGCCCGTCGGTCTATGAACCGCTGGGCATCGTGAACCTCGAGGCGATGGCCTGCGGCACCGCCGTCGTCGCCAGCGCCACCGGCGGCATCCCGGAAGTGGTGGACACGGGCGTCACCGGCCTGCTGGTTCCCATCGACCAGGTCACCGACGGCACCGGCACTCCGCTGGATCCGGAGAAGTTTGTCCAGGACTTCGCCGAGGCGCTGACCTCCGTGGTCACGGACCCGGCCCTGGCCCAGCGGATGGGCGAGGCCGGCCGCGTCCGGGCCACCGAGCAGTTCTCCTGGGAGTCCATCGCCGAGGCGACCCTGGACGTCTACCGGTCCGTCCTGGCCTAACGCCTGAAACCGAAAGGCGCCGTTGCACAGTGCGTGCGACGGCGCCTTTTGGCTGTTCCGGTTACGGCTCCCCGGGGAACCTACTTCACGGGGTCCCACGGTTTGGTGCTGGTGTGACCCCTGGGACCACAGCAGGCAACACAGCCCCCAACCGCTGGGACGCTGTGCTGGATCCCGGCCCGGCGACCCGCTCTACCGCACAGGGTCCCACCGTTTGGTGCTGATGTGACGAAAGTGACCCCAGCGGGCAACAGGAGCCCCATGTCGTGGGACGCTGTGCAGACTCTCTGACCCGGGACCGCCCGGAACAAAGAAAGGGCGCCGCCGCACAGTACGTGCGACGGCACCCTTCGCTGTTCGGCTACCTGGCTCCCCGGCTGCCCGGCGGAAACCCCGGGGAGCCTACTTCCGGGCGGACTTCTTCTTCTGTGAAGCCTTCTCGCGGGCAATCAGGATTTTTTCGTCCACCGGAGCGGCCCCGCTGGCGCGCAGCATCCGCTGGTACTCCATGGCTTCGTCCTGGCGGGCCTTCTCCGCACCGGAGGCAATCTTGGCGCGCAGGTGCTCCTGGCCGTAACCGAAGGAGTCCACCAGATCCAGGGCATGCGGACGGATCTTGGCCAGCAAGCGGTTGATGTACGGACCCAGGGTGCGTGCACGCTGGGCGGACAGGCGGCCGTTCATGAGGTACCAGCCCAGGTTCTTCTCGATCAGGCACAGCCCGAACAGGTCCCGGACCCAGGTCATGACCTGCCGGGTGCCGGCATCCTCAATCCGGTCCAGCCCCCGGGTGAAGGCCTCCCACTGGAGCAGTTCTGCATGGGCACGCGCGGCTTCGATCAAGGCGTGCTGGTTCTCGTTGAACACCGCCGCGCCCTTGTCCTTCGGCAGCCCGCGGGCCTCCTTGAGTGCGGTTGCCACCTCGGCCACCATGGTGCCCACGCGGTCGGCCAGCAGGTCATGCTGGGTGCGCGGATCGCGCAGGGCAATGGCGGATTTCTTCTCGGACCCGGAGTCACGGAAGGACTGCGCAATCCGGCGCAGTCCGGTGCGGTGCAGGGTCACGTCCGTGGCCTGTCCCACCACGTAGCGGGCGAGGACGCCGAAGTCCGCACCGGCGAATTCCTTGGCGTAATCTGCCAGCAGGCGCTTGGCCACCAACTGCAGCAGCACCGTGTTGTCGCCCTCGAACGTGGCATAGATATCCAGGTCCGCGCGCAGGGCAGTGAACCGGTTCTCGGCCAGGAACCCGGCACCGCCGGTGGCTTCCCGGCATTCCTGCAGCGTGTCCAGGGCATGCCAGGTGGACAGGGACTTCAGGCCCGCGGCAAGGGTTTCCAGGTCCTGGCGGTCCGCGTCGGTGTCATGCGCACCGGAGAAGACGTCGTCGAACTTATGCAGCAGTTCCTCGTGGGCGAAGGTGGCGGCGAACGTGGTGGCCAGCAGGGGCAGCAGGCGGCGCTGGTGCTGCTGGTAGTCCATCAGCACCTCTTCCTTGATGTCCGATGCGCCGTTGAACTGGCGGCGTTCGGTGCCGTACTGGATGGCCGTCTTCAGCGCCAGCTTGCTCGCGTTGACGGCTGCGCCGTCGAGTGAAACGCGGCCCTGCACCAGGGTGCCGATCATGGTGAAGAAGCGGCGTCCGGGGCTGCTAATGTCCGAGGTGTAGGTGCCGTCGGCGGCGACGTCGCCGTACTTGTTCAGCAGGTTGGTCCGGGGGATGCGGACGTTGGAGAAGTGCAGCCGGCCGTTGTCGATGCCGTTCAGGCCGCCCTTGACGCCGTCGTCCTCGCCGCCGATACCGGGCAGGAACCCGTTGTCGTCCCGCAGGTCCACGTAGAACGCGTGTACGCCGTGGTCCACACCCTTGGTGATGAGGTGCGCGAAGACGACGGCGGCCTTGCCGTTGACGGCACCGTTGCCGATGTAGTCCTTCCAGGCAGCGCGGAAGGGTGTGTTGATCACGAATTCTTCAGTCACTGCGTCATATTCGGCAGTGGTGGCAATGCTGGCAACATCGGACCCGTGGCCGGTTTCGGTCATGGCGAAGCAGCCCGGGATGTCCAGGCTCATGATGCCCGGCAGCCACTTTTCGTGGTGCTCCCGGTTGCCCAAGTGCATCACTGCGGATCCGAACAGGCCCCACTGGACGCCTGCCTTGATCTGCAGGGACGGATCAGCCACCACGAGTTCCGTATAGCCGGCAACGTTCGCGCCGTGGCTGTCTTCGCCGCCCACGTACTTGGGGAAGGCACCGTGGACCGACTTGCTTTCCACCAGGATCTTCAACTGGTCCATGACCCGTTCGCGGTGCTCTGTATGGGTCAGGCCTGCAGGCGTCTGCATGGCTTCCATACCGGCGATTTTGCGGGCCTGCAGGCGCTTTTCAGCCCATTTGCCGAGCAGGACACGGCCCAGCGCCTCGACGTCCACCACTGCGGCGTCGTTGTCGCTGATCGTGGCACTGGCCGGGAGCTGGCGTTCGGTGGGTGAGAGCGTTTGCGTCATTGCGTTTCCTTCTCGTGGTTGGAGGGAGTAGCTGGAGGGGTCGGGGGCAGATGCCCCCGGTCGTAGCCAATGCCGTCAAAGAGCCAGGCAGTCAGCTGGTCGGTCATTTGTTCCTCGGTCGGCTTGCCGGGGCCGGGGGGAGCGGCGATCCAGCGCTCTCCGGCAGCCCGGATCATGCCGAGGGCGGCCGTGGGCCAGTACTGTGCGGTGGCGCTGGCCTGGGGAGGAACCTCACGGCCGGCCAGGTAGTCGCGCACGGCCGAGTCCATCATTGCCGTGATGGTGTCGAAGAAGGACGAGAGGGCGGTGTCGATCTGTCCCGGCCCGCCGTCGCCAAGCTGGCCGGTGACAAACAGGTAGACATTGGGGGAGGTCTCCGCCATCTGCAGGTAGGCCGACACCATGGCCCGCAGGCCGGACCGGGCGGAGACTGCGGTGCGGCCCGCTTCCACGATCTTTTCCTGCATCCGGGCCACGGCCATTTCCCCCATGGCTTTCTGCAGCCCGGCCTTGTCCCCGAAGTAGCGGTAGAACACGGACTTCGAAGTGCCGGAGGCGGCGGCAATCTCTTCCATCGACGCCGCGCAGCCCAGGGTATGCACGGCCCGGCGGGCGGTTTTGATCAGGGTACGACGGCGCTCGGCCCGGTGCGCTTCCCAGCGGAGCGCGCGGCCGTCCGCAGCCGGGGACGGCGCGGAAGGATCTTCAAGTACGTTGTTCACGATACTGAGCGTATCAGGTACGCTGGGTAACAGTAACTGACGTCACATCGAACCCCCATGGACTCCCAAGGAGAACGACGAATGGCTGCACAGCCTGAATCCGCACGAGCTACCCCCACGAACAACGGCGCCGGCTCATCGGTGCGCAAGGCGGTGGTGATCGGCGGAAACCGCATTCCCTTCGCCCGCTCGGGCGGCAAGTACACCTACAGCTCCAACCAGGACATGCTCACGGCCGCCCTTGACGGGCTGGTTGCCCGCTTCGGCCTGCAGGGCGAGCGCATCGGCGAAGTTGCCGGCGGCGCCGTTCTCAAGCACTCCCGCGACTTCAACCTGACCCGCGAAGCGGTCCTGGGTTCGGCACTGTCGCCGGAAACCCCCGCCTATGACGTACAGCAGGCCTGTGCCACCGGCCTGGAGACGGTGGTGAGCCTGGCGAACAAGATCAAGCTCGGACAGCTGGAATCCGCCATTGCCGGCGGCGTCGACTCCGCCTCGGACGCTCCCATTGCCGTCAGCGAAGGCCTCCGCCGGGCACTGCTGGACCTCTCCCGCGCCCGGACCACCAAGCAGAAGCTGGCGGCCGTCGCCAAGATCCGTCCCAAGGACCTCTCCCCGAACGCGCCGTCCACCGGCGAACCTCGCACCGGGCTGTCCATGGGCGAGCATCAGGCCCTGACCACCGCCCAGTGGAAGATCACCCGCGAAGCCCAGGACGAACTGGCCTTCAACAGCCACCGCAACATGGCAGCCGCCTACGACCGCGGCTTCTTCGATGACCTCGTGACCCCGTACCGCGGCCTGGCAAAGGACGCGAACCTGCGCCCCGACACCACCATGGAAAAACTGGCCAAGCTCAAGCCGGCCTTCGGCAAGAGCCTGGGCGATGAGGCCACCATGACCGCCGGCAACTCCACCCCGCTGACCGACGGCGCCTCCGTGGTCCTGCTGGGCTCCGAGGACTACGCCCGCGAACACGACCTGCCGATGCTGGCGAACATTGTGGACGCCGAAGCCGGCGCCGTTGACTTCGTACACGGCAAGGACGGCCTGCTGATGGCTCCGGCCTTCGCCGTACCGCGCCTGCTGGCCCGCCATCGCCTGACCTTCGACGATTTCGACTTCTTCGAAATCCACGAGGCCTTCGCAGGAACCGTCCTCTCCACCCTGGCTGCCTGGGAGGATGAGGAATTCTGCCGCACCCGTCTGGGCCTGGACGCACCGCTCGGCAGCATCGACCGCAGCAAGCTCAACGTCAACGGCTCCTCGCTGGCCGCCGGACACCCGTTCGCGGCCACCGGCGGACGCATTGTCGCCTCGCTGGCCAAGATGCTGCATGAAAAGGGCTCGGGCCGCGGCCTGATCTCCATCTGCGCTGCCGGCGGCCAGGGCCTCGTCGCAATCCTCGAGGCGCGCTGACCATGAGTGATACCTACCTGAACCTCGTAAACAGCGGCTTCACCAAGGAGCTGTCCAAGAAGCTCGGCCTGCCCCGGCCGGCTATCCTGCGCCGCTTCGACCCGTCTCGACCCCTGGTGCCGGGCCCGGTGCTCGTGCTCGGCAAGAGCACTGCCGCCGACGAGCTGTCCCGGCTGCTTCTGGGCTGGGACCAGGACGTACGCCGGCACGCGACGCCGAAGGAAAAGCTCGGCGCCATCCTGATGGTGCTCGACGACGCCGCGGCGCCGACGGATCTGGGCGAGCCGACCCTGGCCGCCGGCGCAGCGCTGCGCGACCTTGCCCCCGGCGGACGGGTCATCACCGTTTCCCGCCCGGCGGCGGAAGCACAGGACCCGGCAGCCGCAGCGGCCCGCCAGGGTGTCGACGGTACGCTGCGCTCCATTGCGCACGAACTGCGCGGCGGAGCCACGGCCAACGGCATTGTGCTGGCCAACGGCGTGCAGGCCACGGCGCCCTCGGTGGCCGCAGCCCTCCGGTTCCTGCTTTCGGGCAAGAGCGCCTACGTCAGCGGACAGTTCATCACCGTCGGTTCCGACGCCGGCGAGCTTCCGGCCGATTGGAACGCGCCGCTGGCCGGCAAGGTCGCCGTCGTGACCGGTGCCGCCCGCGGCATCGGCGCCGCTATTGCCCGGGTACTGCACCGCGACGGCGCATCGGTGATCGTGGTGGATGTGCCTGCGGCCGGAGAACAGCTGGCGAAGGTAGCCAACGAAATCTCCGGCACGGCACTCCAGGTCGATATCACCCGTGAAGACGCCGCGGACCGCATCCTCACCCACGCCGTCGAACGCTACGGGCACCTGGACATCGTGATCCACAACGCCGGCATCACCCGTGACAAGCTGCTGGCCAACATGGATGAAGCCCGCTGGGGCTCGGTCATTGCCGTGAATATTGCCTCGCAGCTGCGGATGAATGAAACCTTCCTGTCCTCCGCCGGTTTCAGCCCCGAGGGCCGGATCGTCTCGCTGGCCTCCACCAGCGGCATTGCCGGCAACCGCGGGCAGACCAACTACGCAGCGTCCAAGGGCGGCGTGATCGGCATGGTCCGCGCCACCGCGCCGCTGCTGGCACCGCGCGGCGCCTCCATCAACGCCGTCGCGCCGGGCTTTATCGAAACCGACATGACCGCTGCCATTCCCGCGCTCACCCGTCAGGTGGCACGCCGGCTGTCCAGCCTGCAGCAGGGTGGACTGCCCGTCGACGTCGCGGAGACCATTTCCTTCCTTGCCTCCGATTCGGCTGCCGGCGTCAACGGACAGGTAGTACGCGTCTGCGGGCAGAATATGGTGGGTGCATGACGGATACCCAGCTGAGCGAGATCCCCGCCCTCGGGCGCCTCTATGCCGGTGCGGTGGGCAGCGCGGCGAAGTCGCGCCTGTCGCCGTCGAAAACCACCGGCAGCCTGCCGACGGACCGGCACGTGGTGCGCGGGGCCTCCGTAGACCTGGCCCGGCTCACCGATTTCCAGCGCCTGGTCCTGCACAGCGCCACGGATTACCTGCCCACCGGCTACGTGCATACCTTCGCGTTCCCGGTGGCCATGTCCCTGATGGCCCGCGAGGACTTCCCCCTGCCCCTGCTGGGGATGGTGCACCTGCGCAACGAGGTGCACCATTTCCGGCCGATCCACTACGGCGAACCCCTGACGGTTACCGCGTGGGCGGAAAACCTCGCCGGCCACCGGGCCGGAACCCAGGTGGAACTCGTCGCCGAAGTCACGGTAGAGGCGGACGGCGGCTCCGAGACTGTCTGGCGCGGCCGTTCCACCTACCTGGCCAAGGGCGTTTTCCTGCCGAAGATCGACCGGCCGGACAAGTCGGCGGTGCGGACGGAGTTCGTTCCTCCGCTCCCGACGGCGCTCTGGCGCCTGGGCGCCGACGCCGGACGTAACTACGCCCGGGTCTCCGGCGACTTCAACCCCATCCACCTCAGCCGGCTGTCGGCGAAGGCCCTGGGCATGAAGCAGTCCCTGGCCCACGGGATGTACCTGGCCTCGCGGGTGGTTGCCGATACGGTGCAGACCCATGAGGGACCGTTCCAGTGGAGCATCGACTTTGAGTCGCCGGTGTTCCTGCCTGCCACGGTTGCGGTGGCGATCGACGACGACGGGACAGCGGGCGAATGGGCCGGCTCCACCTTCACGGGCTGGAATCCGCGTTCCCACCGGCGGCACTTCTCCGGTTCGGTCACGCCGCTGGACCCTGCGTCCGACGGAAAGGGATTCAGCGCCGCACCCCGCGCCTGAGCACATCCGCACAGCCCGTCCGCCTCCGGGAGCACCCGGAAGCGGACGGGCTTTTGGATGTCCTGATGCTAAGGTTCCCTCATGATTGATGCTCCCGGCCTGCTGGTTGCCGCCAAGGAACTCGACGCCGCCGACCCCCTCGCGGGCTACCGGGACCGGTTCCTGCCGGCAGAGGGCGTCCGGGCGTATCTGGACGGTAATTCGCTGGGCCGCCCGCTCCGCGCCACCGCCGAAAACCTGCAGGATTTTATCTCGCGCCAGTGGGGCGGGCGGCTGATCCGCGGCTGGGACGAGCAGTGGCTGGAGCTGCCCGGCCGGATCGGCGACGAACTCGGCGAGGTGGCGCTCGGTGCCGCTCCCGGACAGTGCATCGTTGCGGATTCCACTACTGTGCTGCTGTACAAGCTGGCACGGGCCGCCGTCGCCGCCCGGCCCGGCCGCACCGAGATTCTGCTCGATGCCGACAACTTCCCGACAGACCGGTACGTCCTGGAAGGCGTGGCCCGCGAATGCGGCCTGACCCTGCGCTGGGTGTCCGCCGAGTATGCCGGCGGAGTCACCCCCGAAGCGGTGGCGGACGCCGTCGGCCCGCAGACCGCACTGGCCGTGTTCAGCCACGTGGCCTACCGCTCCGGGTACCTTGCCGATTCAGCGGCCATCAACACAATCGTGCACGACGCCGGCGGGCTGGTCCTGTGGGACCTGTGCCATTCGGTGGGGGCCGTACCTGCCGAGCTGGACGCCGAGGGGACGGACTACGCCGTCGGCTGCAGCTACAAATACCTCAACGGCGGCCCGGGTGCACCCGCCTGGGCCTACGTGGCCGCCCGCCACCAGGCGGACTTCTCCCAGCCCATCCAGGGCTGGCTGGGGTCCAGCGATCCGTTCGGCATGGCGCAGGGCTATGTTCCGGCCGAAGGCATTCGCCGCCTGGTCTCGGGCACCCCTCCCATCCTGGGCATGCTCGCGATGCAGGACATGATTGCCCTGATCCGGGAGGCCGGAATGGATGCCGTCCGCGCAAAGTCACAGGCGCTTACCCAATACGCGCTCACCGCCGTCGACGCTCTGCTGGCACCGCGCGGCGTCGTGCTGGCCTCGCCGCGCGACCCGGACCGCCGCGGCAGCCACATCACCATCGACCATCCGAAGTTCAAGGCAGCGACCGCTGCCCTCTGGCAGCAGGGCATCATCCCGGATTACCGCAATCCGGACGGCATTCGGCTGGGCTTGTCACCCCTGTCCACGTCCTTCGCGGAGACCTTCACCGGGATCGAAGCGGTACTGGCCGAACTCTGAAGCCTCAGGCCTGGCCGGCTTTGACCGCAAGCACCGGGCAGGCGGCCTCCAGCAGCACGCGCTGGGACGTGCTGCCCAGAATGAGCTTGCCCACCGGCGTCCGGTGCCGGATCCCCACCACCACCAGGCGGGCACCGTGGTCCTGGATTGCCTTCAGGATTTCCTCGGCGGCATCAAAGTCCCCGGCGGGGTGAAGCAGGACATGGGAAACCCCGCTGCCCTGCAGGACGCCGGTCAGCGTCTGCAGATAGTCGGGGGTATGTTCCGGCCGCGGCTTGCGGGTGCTCTCCACATTAACCACCACGAGTCCGGTGGCGAGGTCCCGTGCTGCGCGGAGCGCGGCGCGCAGCGCTGTTTCCCCCTCCGGTGTGGGGACGTATCCGACGACGACGGTCATGGCTTCCTTCTTCCTGCCTGCTTCGCCACTGGCTCGCTCAGCTCAGCTGCGAGGGGTCGCTGAAACGGGTCCTGCGTGCTTTCACTGCCCGGTTCCAGATCCAGGTGAGCACCCACAGAACTAGCCCGAGCAGCAGCAGCAGCCCGGCGATCCGGTACTCAATGGCGTCCTGCGCCCACGGACCGAGCAGGAAGGCGCAGGTTCCGGCACCGATGAAGGGCATGATGCCGGGGGAGCGGAAGTGCGGCCGGTCAACCGGCGTTCGGCGCAGGACGATGCACGCGATGTTCACCACGGTGAAGACGGCCAGCAGCAGCAGTGCGGTGGTCCCGCCGAGTGCCGTCACCGTTTCCCGGCCCATGAAGTTGGTGACCACGATGATCAGGCCCACCGCGATCGCCGTCGTAAACGCAATGGACGCCCAGGGGGTGCGGCGTCCGGGCAGGACCGCCGACAGCCCGCGGGGCAGGACATCCTGTTTTGCCATGCCGTAGAGCAGCCGGCTGGCCATCAGCATGTTGATCAGGGCGGTGTTGGCGACGGCAAAGATGGACAGGAACGGATAAATAACGTCCACGGGGAGGTTGGGGGCACCGGCCCGCACCACCTCCAGCAGCGGGGTGGCGGATTCGGACAGCTGCCCCACCGGCACCACGGCGACGGCGGCGATGGACACCAGCAGATAGACCGAGACCGTAATGGTCAGGCCGGTGAGCATCACCTTCGGGAAGATCCTCGACGGGTCACGGGTTTCCTCCGCCATGTTCACCGAGTCCTCGAAGCCGACCATGGAGAAGAATGCCAAAGCGGTGGCGCCGGTGAGGGCGAGGAACACGCTTTTGCCCGCTTCGGTTTCAAACACCACCACCCGGGAAAAGTCCGCGTTGCCCTGGCTCATGGCCCAGAACCCGATGGCTATGACGATCAGGAGGCCGGTCAGCTCGATGGCGGTCAGCACAATGTTGAACTTCACGCTTTCCGCTGCGCCCCTGAGATTGACGGCAGCGAGCAGCAGCACGAAGATCACAGCGATCCAGGTGACTCCGGTCTGTCCCCACTCAAGCTGAAACCCGACAATAAAGTTCTCGGCGAGGAATTTCGAGGCCGTCGAAGCGGACGTTATCCCGGAGCAGAGCACCCCGAAGGTCACGAGGAAGGTCAGGAAATGCACGCCGAAGGCCTTATGCGTGTACAGGGCGGCACCGGCCGCCTGCGGATACTTCGTCACCAGTTCCAGATAGGACAAAGCAGTAATGGTTGCCACCGCGAACGCGAGCAGGATGGGCGCCCAGGCGGCACCTCCGATTTCGCCGGCCACCTGTCCGGTCAGGGCATAGACGCCGGTGCCCAGGATGTCGCCGACGATAAAGAGCAGCAGCAGCTTGGTGCCCATGACCCGCTTGAGCTCGGGCTGGACGGTTTCCGCTTTGATGTCAGCCATGGTTGTCCTTCCGGACGTTCAGGGATGCCGCGTTGGACGGTATTCTGCGCGGTGGACGGCGGATCTGGCAATGGGCTGCCCTACGCAGGCGCCCCGGGAATCACCCGGACCGCGCCGATCCGCCGCCGCCGCACGCCCAGGACCTCCAGCCTGCAGCCCGGGGCCTGCACCGTGTCGCCCGGCCGCGCCATGCGGCCCAGACGTTCCAGGATGTACCCGGCGACCGTCTCGTATTGGCCCTCGGGCAGCCCGAACCCGGTCAGCCGTTCGAATTCCTGCAGGATCAGTGCGCCGTCCACCACCAGCTGCCCCTTTTCCCTGCGGTAGCGGTCTTCGGGGTCCTGCCCGGTGTCGTATTCGTCGTAGATCTCGCCGACGAGTTCCTCCACCAGGTCTTCCAGCGTCACGATGCCGTCCGTCCCGCCGTATTCGTCCGCCACAATCGCAATGTGGCTGTTTCCGCGGCGCATGCGGCCCAGTGACGGCAGGACGGCGGCGGTCCCCGGCACAAACAGGATCGGGCGCAGGATGTCGGCCACACTGCGCTGGTCCGGCTCCTGGGCGTCCGGATCCGGCATCAGATCCCGCACGTGGATGAACCCGAGAATGTCGTCCACGGAGGTGCCGGTCACCGGATACCGGGAATAGGGCTGGTGCCGCACCCGGCGTCGCGCTTCTGCCAGGGGAAGGTCCGCACGGACAAACACCACTTCGGTCCGGGGCCGCATGACCTCCTGGACCAGCCTTGTGCCTGCTCCGAAAACGTCTGAGAGGATCCGCCGGCTGTCTTCGGCCAGCATGGGGCTGGCCGCCACCATGTCCCAGAGTTCCTCGCTGCTCACCGGCACGGTCTTCACCTTCGGATTACCGCCCAGCAGACGCACCACGGTGTCGGTCGAGAAGGACAGGAGCCGGATAACGGGGCGCATCAGCACGGCGAACAGGTTCAGGGCGGGGGAGAGGACGCGGGCGTAGAGGACCGCATTCTGCGTGGCCAGCCGCTTGGGCACCAGTTCCGAGAACACCAGGGACAGGTAAGCCACGGCGAGGGTCAGCAGGATGAACGCCGTCGCTTCCGCCGTGGACCCGGGCAGCCCCCACTGCCGCAGAAGGGGAACCAACGCAGGGGCCAGGGCCGAGGCACCGTAGGCGGCGGAGAAGAAACCGGTGAGGGTCACGCCGATCTGGATCGCCGACAGGAACAGGTTGGGGTTGCGGGCCAGGTGCGCGGTGCGCCTGCCCTGCTTCCCGCTCCGTTCGATGCCGCTGATCTGGCTCTCGCGGAGGGACACCAGCGCCATTTCCGCGCCGGCGAAGATTCCGCCCAGCAGAATGAAGAAAACCACGAGCAGGAGATTAAAGACGCCGCTGCCGTCCATGGTGCGAGCGTACCGAAGGCCTGCGGGTGATGTGAGGTAAAGATCACACCGGACCGTTCCGGACAAACAAAAAAGTCCTCCCGGAATCCGTAGATTCCAGGAGGACTTCACTGTGCGCGGAGGGGGACTTGAACCCCCACCCTCGTTAGAGGACTAGCACCTCAAGCTAGCGCGTCTGCCATTCCGCCACCCGCGCTTGGGTGATTTCCACCGGCTCTTTAGTTGTTCAAAACCTGTGGAAGCAACGGGAAAAACTCTAACACGGTTTAGGCGCTAAGCACGAATCGGCCCAAGCCGGGGGCCGGTCGGCGCCCCCGTGCAGCGAAATGCGGCCCATCGCGCCGCCGGTCTGGCTAAGCTGGCTGCACAGTTCACCGAAGGAGAAGCCCATGCCCACAGACGTCCGTGCCGAGCAGCCCCGCGCCGAAGATGAGGTGGCCCGGATCTGCCAGGAGCTCATCCGCTTTGACACCTCCAACTTCGGCGACAACTCCGGTCCGGGGGAGCGTGCGGCTGCCGAGTACACCGCCGGACTGATCGAAGAAGCCGGGCTCTCCGCCGACCTCTTTGAGTCGGCCCCGGGACGCGCGTCCGTGGTGACCCGAATGGAGGGCACCGATTCCTCCCTGCCCGCCCTCGTGGTCCACGGCCACCTCGACGTTGTACCGGCCCAGAAAGCGGACTGGACGGTGGACCCGTTCAGCGGCGAGGAACGGGACGGGCTGATCTGGGGCCGCGGCGCCGTGGACATGAAGGACATGGACGCCATGATCCTGTCCGTGATGCGCTCCATGGCGGCCACCGGAACCCGGCCGCGCCGGGACATTGTCTTTGCGTTCTTCGCCGATGAGGAAGCGGGCGGCGACTACGGTGCCCGCTGGGCCGTGGAACACCGTCCGGAACTGTTCGACGGCGCCACCGAGGCCATCTCCGAGGTCGGCGGCTTCTCGGCCACCATCGGCGGAAAGCGGACGTATCTGCTGCAGACTGCGGAAAAGGGCATCTCCTGGCTGCGGCTGGTCGCGCACGGCCGTGCCGGGCACGGCTCGCAGATCAACACCGACAACGCCGTCACCCGGCTGGCCCGCGCCGTCGCCAACATCGGCAGCCACCCCTGGCCGATCGAACTGACGGACACCACCCGTGCCTTCCTGGACGGCGTCACCGAACTGACCGGCGTCGAGTTCGATCCGGACAACCCGGACCGGATCCTCGCTGAACTGGGCACCGTGGCCCGGTTTGTGGGCGCGACCCTGCAGAACACCTCCAACCCGACGGTGCTGAAGGCCGGCTACAAGCACAACGTCATCCCCGGCACCGCCGAGGCCCTGATCGATGCCCGCACCCTGCCCGGGCAGGAGGAGCAGGTGCTGGCCACCATCCGCGAGCTTGCCGGCGAAGGCATCGACATCAGCTACGAGCACCAGGACGTGTCCCTCGAAGTACCGTTCAAGGGCAACCTGGTCGACTCGATGATCTCCGCCCTGCAGGCCGAGGATCCGGGGGCACCGGTGCTGCCGTATACGCTTTCGGGCGGTACGGACAACAAGTCCCTCAGCCGGCTGGGCATCACCGGGTACGGTTTTGCCCCGCTGCGTCTGCCGGAAGACCTGGACTTCACCGGCATGTTCCACGGTGTGGATGAACGCGTGCCGGTGGACTCGCTGAAGTTCGGGACCCGGGTCCTCTCCCGCCTCCTGACCGATTACTGAGCCCGTCCCCGCCTTTCGAAGGAGAACCCCCGTGCCGGCCACCGATGTCCTTTCCCCGGAACTGCTGGAATGCCTGCGCTCCCGTGCCGCGGGCTATGACGAGACCAACAGCTTCTTTACGGAGGACCTGGCAGACCTGCGCGCGGCCGGTTACCTCGCCCTGTTCACCTCCCGTGACGGGGGCGGAGCCGGGATGGGCATTCCGGACGTCGTTGCCTGCCAGCGGCTGCTGGCCGCGGCCGCTCCGGCGACGGCGCTGGCCGTGAACATGCACCTGGTCTGGTGCGGGGTGGCCCACCTGCTGGCACTGAAGGGGGATGAGTCGCTGGACTTCATCCTGCGCGAGGCGGCGGCGGGGGAGTTGTTTGCCTTCGGAGTGTCCGAGCCATCGAACCCGGCCGTGCTTTTCGATTCCCACACTGAGGCCCGTCCGACGGGCGACGGCGGATATGCCTTCACCGGCACCAAGATCTTTACCAGCCTGTCGCCGGCGTGGACGCGGCTGGGCATCTTCGGAAAGGACGCCTCGGATCCGGAGGAGCCGCGGCTGGTCTTCGGTTTCGCCGACCGCGGTACGGAGGGCATCACCATTGCCGACGACTGGAACACGATGGGCATGCGGGCCAGCCAGTCCTGCACCACCCGTCTGGCCGGCGCCGTGGTGCCGGCACCGCGGATGGTCCGCACGACGCCGGTGGGCCCGCACCGGGATCCCTTTGTCTTCGGGATCTTCGCCCTGTTTGAAACCCTGCTGTCCGCTGTCTACACGGGCATCGCGGACCGGGCCGTGGACCTGGCGGTCGAGACCGCCCGGGAACGTTCTTCACGTGAGGGCGTTCCGGCGTCGGCGGACCCCGCTACCCGCTGGAAGATAGCTGACGCCGCCCTGCGGATGGACGGTATCCGGCTGCAGCTCGGCGCCGTGGCACGGGACCTTGAGGACGGCACGGATCACGGCAGCTACTGGTTCCCGCTGCTTTCGGGCCTGAAATACCGCAGCACCGAAACGGCCCGCGGCGTGGTGGAAACCGCCGTCCGGGTTGCGGGCGGCCGCAGCTATTTCCGGGGAGCGGAGCTGGAACGGCTCTACCGCGACGTCCTCGCCGGAATGTTCCACCCTTCGAGCGAGGATTCGGTGCACGGCAGCGTGGCCAACGCGCTTCTGGGTCCGGTGGAGTAGGGCCCCGGAAACAGCCGGGGCAGAACAGCCCGGGCGGCTACGGGGTCCGCTGGACGCGCAGCACCCTGCGGCGCAGCCAGAACCGCCGGCCGCCGCCGCTGTAGATCCGGCTGCGGTGCAGTTCCCATTTGCCGTATTCGGCGTGCTCAACCAGGCGGCGCCTGGCGTCGGGCAGTGATTCGTTCGGATCCACCGACACCACCAGGTACTCATAGTCCCGGGAATTTTCGCGCCGGCGGGAGACATCAGGTGCAAGAATTTGTTCGCGCATTTCCCTCCAATTTTCCCTACTTTACCGATAACGTCTAGGTCATGAGCATAGATCCGCGCATCGCGCTCCAGTCCCTTGTCACCGCGTTCGAGGAGCACCTCGCGGCTGCGGCCGCCCGCCGCGGCGAAAAGGATCCGGTGGTCGAAAGTGCGTATCTGGCCATCGCCGATGCCTTCGAAGTCTACGAGGAAGTCCTTTACGACGCCTACGGCGAGGTGACCCCGCTGGAAATCTACGAAGACGACGAGGACGACGGCGACTACGACGGCGTGGACGAGGTGGACGAAGTCCTGGATGACGAGCCGGAGGCGGCGGAGGACCAGGACAACGGGAACCCGCTGGGCCGCTCCGCCAACCGGTAGCGCGCCCCTGCGGGTGGACGGCGGCGTCCCGGCCGTCAATTAGAGTCTTAGGTGTGAATTGGTTTGAAGCGATCTTCCTTGGCCTGATCCAGGGCCTGACAGAGTTCCTCCCCATCTCCTCCAGCGCACACCTGCGCATTATGGGGGAGCTGCTGCCCGGAGCCCAGGATCCGGGGGCGGCCTTTACCGCCATCACCCAGCTGGGCACCGAAACCGCCGTGGCGGTGTACTTCTGGAAGGACATTGTCCGGATCGTGAAGTCATGGTTCGGCTCCCTCTTCGGCCGCGTGCCGCGCAGCGATCCGGATGCCCGCATGGGCTGGCTGATCATCATCGGCAGCCTTCCCATCGTGGTGCTGGGCCTCCTGTTCCAGGACCAGATCGAAAGCACCTTCCGCAGCCTGTGGATTGTCGCCACCATGCTGATTGTCTTCGGCATCATCCTGGCGGTGGCCGACGCCGTCGGCCGCCAGCAGCGCACGCTGGATAAGCTCACCTACCGGCACGGCATCCTGTACGGTTTCGCCCAGGCGCTGGCCCTCATCCCGGGGGTCTCCCGTTCCGGCGGCACCATTACCGCCGGCCTGTTCATGGGCTACACCCGTGAGGCTGCGGCACGCTACGCCTTCCTGCTCGCCATTCCCGCCGTCTTCGGCAGCGGACTGTTCCAGCTGGTGAAGTCGCTGGACGAGCCCATGCCCTACACCGGCCTGCAGACCGGCGCCGCCACCGTGGTTGCCTTCGTTGTGGGCTTCGTCATTATCGGCTGGTTCCTGCGCTACGTCTCGACCCGCAGCTACCGCCTCTTTGTCTGGTACCGCATCCTCCTGGGCGTCTGCATCTACCTCCTGCTGGGCTTCGGCGTCCTTACCGCCTAACCCTGCCCGTTAGAGTGGAAGGGTGATTGCCTGGAAATCTTCCTCCCTGCCCTCCCTGCCCGGCACGTCGGACGACGTGCGGCTCTATGACACCGCCGCGCAGGCGCGGGTGGTTGTGCGGCCCGCCGGCGAGGCGAGCATGTATGTCTGCGGGATCACCCCCTACGACGCCACACACATGGGCCACGCGTCCACCTACGTGGCGTTCGACCTGCTCAACCGCCAGTGGCGCGACGCCGGCCACACGGTCCGCTATGTCCAGAACGTCACCGATGTCGACGATCCGCTGCTCGAACGCGCCAACGCCACCGGCGCAGACTGGCGCGAACTCGCCCGGGAGCAGACCCAGCTTTTCCGCGACGACATGGAAGCCCTCAACGTCCTGGCCCCGGACCATTACATCGGTGCGGTGGAGGCCGTGGAGTGGATTGTTCCGGTCGTCGAAGATCTCTTGGACCGCGGCCTGGCCTACCGGGTTCCCGGTACCGCCGGTGAGCCCGACGGCGACCTCTACTTCGACGTCGACGCCGCCTCCCGGCTGGCCGATGGCGACCCCGATGCCTGGTGGCTGGGGCAGGTCTCGCACCTGACCCGCGAGCAGATGCTTCCGGTCTTTGCCGAACGCGGGGGAGACCCGGAGCGTCCCGGCAAGCGCAGTGCCCTGGACCCGCTGCTGTGGCGCGTGGAGCGCACCGGCGAACCGTCCTGGGACGGCGGCCGGCTCGGAACCGGACGCCCGGGCTGGCACATTGAATGTTCAGTCATTGCCCAGCGTTTCCTGCCCCGTCCCTTCACCGTGCAGGCCGGCGGTTCGGACCTGGTCTTCCCGCACCACGAAATGAGCGCCGGCCACGCCTTTGCCTGCGAAGGCACCCCTCTGGCCTCGCACTACGCGCACGCCGGCATGGTGGGGCTGGACGGCGCCAAGATGAGCAAGTCGCTGGGCAACCTGGTCCTGGTCTCCCGGCTGCGTGCCGAGGGAGTCGAGCCGGCAGCCATCCGCCTGGTGCTGCTCTCCCACCACTACCGCACCGACTGGTTCTGGACCTCCGACCAGCTGCGCGGCGCCGAAGAACGCCTCGTCGCGTGGCGGCGTGCCCTGCAGTCCACCAACGACGACGCCGCCGCCGCGCTCCTGCAGCAGATCCGCGCCGCGCTGGCCGATGACCTGGATGCCCCGGCCGCACTGCAGGCTGTTGACGCCTGGGCGGGCGCGGCAGCTGCCGAGGGAACGCCGGGAACCCAGACCGGAGCGGAACTCGTCTGCGCCGCTCTGAACGCGCTGCTCGGAGTCCAGCTCTAGACGGAAACCGGACCGCTTCCCGGATACGACAACGCCGGCCGCACCCATCGGGTACGGCCGGCGTTGTCGTATCCGCGGCCTCGCTCAGTCCCTGCGGCGGCGCTTCAGGTAGCGTTCAAATTCGCGGGCTATGGATTCCCCGCTGGCTTCGGGGAGCTCGGCCGTATCCTTCGCTTCTTCGAGCTGGCGGACGTAGGCGGCAACCTCCGGATCCTCGGTGGCCAGCTCGTCCACGCCCCGTTCCCAGGCTTCGGCCTCTTCAGTCACCGGATGCGTATCCAGGGGAGCCTGCAGCAGTTCCTCAATGCGGTTCAACAGGGCCAGCTGCGCCTTGGGCGACGGCGCCTGCCCCACGTAGTGCGGTACCGCGGCCCAGAGCGAGATGGAAGGGATGTCCGCCAGGCCCGCCATCTCGGACACCACTCCCACAATGCCGATGGGCCCCTCATAGGAGGACGACTCCAGGCCCAGGCTTTCCTGCAGGTCGACTTCCTCGCAGGACGCACTCACCGGAATGGGCCGCGAATGCGGAACATCGGCGAGCAGTGCGCCGGCAAGCACAATGCAGTCCACATCCAGTTCCTTGGCCAGGGCAATGAGTTCAGCGGTGTAGGCCCGCCACTTGTACGAGGGCTCGACGCCCGTGACGAAGATGACGTCCAGGTTGCTGTCCGGGACCTCTGCCCGGGAAATCCGCGTGGTGGGCCACTTGATCCGGTGCCCGCCGGAGGCGGTGCGCTTGATCGACGGTCTCGTAAATTGGAAATCGTAGTACTCGTCGGCGTCGATACTGGCTATTTTTTCGCTGTCCCAGTGCCGGCTCAGGAATTTCAGGGCATCGGAGGCTGCTTCACCTGCGTCGTTCCACCCTTCGAACGCAGCCAGCATCACCGTGACGCGCTCGGGGGACGTCTCGTCGCCAAAAAAATCCTGGAGGCCTGTGGCTTCAAAGCCTTCGGTATTGCTCACCACTTCACACTATGCCCCGTCCGACCCGCATGTCAGGACCGCGTCACGGTGCTTCGCGGAGAGCAAAAGAAACACCGGCTTACGCCGCCACGTAGACTGAGGACATGCCCCTGAATACCGCAGATGATTCTTCCCGCAGCCAAGCCGACGCAGCACTGCAGGCCGTGTTCTGGGATATGGACGGCACCATCGTGGATACCGAGCCGTACTGGATCGCTGCCGAGAAGGACCTCACCTCATCTTTCGGCGTCGACTGGACGGATGCCCAGGCCGAAGCCATGGTCGGACAGGCACTGGAAGTCAGTGCCGGGATGCTCCGGCAGGCCGGTGTGGATCTCGGAATCCGTGACATCATCGACCGGCTGATCGGCCAGGTGGCAGCGCAGGTCCGCCGCGAGGTGCCCTGGCGGCCGGGGGCACGTGAACTCCTGACCCAGCTGCAGGCCGCCGGTATTCCCTGTGCCCTGGTCACCATGTCGGAGCAGGTGCTGGCGCAGGAGATCCTCCGCGCCCTGCCGGCCGGGACCTTCGGCGTTGTGGTGACCGGCGATATGGTCGGCAACGGCAAGCCGGACCCCGAGCCCTACCAGCTTGCCTTCGACACGCTTGCCCGTTCCGTTCCCGGCCTGGACAAGGGCCGGGTTGTCGCTATTGAAGATTCCCTGCCCGGTGCCACCTCTGCACAGGCGGCAGGACTGGTGACGCTGACGGTACCGAACTTCGTTCCGCTGCCGCCGGGGGTCTTCGAGCATGAATGGGACTCCCTGGCCGGACGCGGGGTGGACTCTCTGCGCCAGCTGCTTCCCGGCTCCGTCCTGGAGTCCGTCAGGTGAGCGGTACCGGACCCGGAACGCAGCGCCGGGAAGGCATTCCGCTGGGAAGCATTGCCGGCGTCCCGGTAATCCTCGCCTATTCCTGGTTCCTCATTGCGGCGCTGATTGTGGCCGTATTCGGACCGCAGGTGCAGGATGCCTTCCCCCGCCTTGGCAACGGCGCCTACGCCGTTGCGCTGGGCTATGCGATCCTGCTGCTGCTCTCGGTCCTGGCACACGAGGCAGCGCATGCTTTGACCGCGAGGGCCTACCGCTGGCCCACCTCCAAGATCGTGCTCACCCTGTGGGGCGGGCACACCCAGTTCGGCGACTTCCGCTCCACTCCGGGCCGCTCACTGCTCGTTGCCCTGGCCGGCCCGGCAGCCAACTTCCTGCTGGCCGCAGCCGGATTCGGCATCCTGCAGCTCCTCCCGGACGGCGGAGTGGCAGAGCTGGTCACCTTCATTTTTGTGTCCGCCAACGTACTGATCGGCGTTTTCAATGTCCTGCCGGGACTTCCGCTGGACGGCGGACGCCTGGTGGAAAGCGCGGTCTGGAAGCTCACCGGGTCCCAGGAACGCGGCACCGTTGCTGCCGGCTGGGCCGGACGCATCATCGCGGTCCTGCTTCTGGCTGCCGTCATTGTGCCGCCTTACCTCCGGGGCGTCGCCCCCTCCCTGAGCCTGGTCCTGCTGGCCGCCCTGCTGTGCGGTTTCCTCTGGATGGGGGCAGGGGCCGCTGTTTCGAACGCCCGGGTGCGCCTGCGGCTGCCGCAGGTCAGCGCCGGCGCCCTGATGGAACCGGCCGTGTCCCTGCCCGGCGGAACACCCGTGTCGCAGGCCCTCCGGCTGGCGCGTGAGCATCCGTCAGCCACCCTGGTCATCACTGCCGCCACCGGCCAGCCCGAAGCCCTCGTGGACCGCGGGGCCCTGGCCTCCGTTCCCGCCGACCAGGCCGAACTGGTCCCGGTGAGTGCCGCCGCTCGTCCGCTGGCTGCCGGCGCCTATGTTCCCGAAGCCGCCGCCGGATCCGAACTCGTCCAGTACCTGGCCCAGCTGCAGGGCAGCGAATACGCCGTCATTGACCGCGACGGAACCGTGACCGGCCTCCTGCGCCAGGCCGCCGTCGTCGCCGCCGTGACCGGAAAACCCGCCCGCCCGGGACGCTGACACCTCCGGCTTCAACTGCCCGCCCGGCGCAGCCATGCCGGCGCCCATAACCCCGCAAAAGAACCAAAGGAACACCATGAACTCCGAAAACCAGGAGCAGCCCACCGCTGCTGCACCCCACGGCGCCGAGATCCGCAGGGGTCCGCTGCGGCCCGGGGAACGGGTCCAGCTGACCGATGAAAAGGGCCGCCGCAACACGATTACCCTGACCGAAGGCGGCGCCTTCCATACCCACCGCGGGTACCTGCAGCATGACACCGTCATCGGGCTGCCCGAAGGATCCGTGGTCACCAACACCGCCGGCCACCAGTACCAGATCCTGCGCCCGCTGCTCTCCGATTTCGTCCTCTCGATGCCGCGCGGTGCCGCCGTCGTCTACCCCAAGGACGCGGCCCAGATTGTCACCATGGCGGACATCTACCCGGGCGCCCGCGTGGTGGAAGCCGGCGTCGGCTCCGGCGCGCTGAGCATCTCGCTGCTGCGTGCCGTCGGTGACCACGGCAGCCTGCACTCCTACGAACGCCGCGAGGAATTCGCGCAGATCGCCCGCGGCAACGTGGAAACCTTCTTCGGCGGACCGCACCCAGCCTGGGACATCACCCTCGGGGACTTCCAGGACGAAGTAGTGAAGACGCAGGAGCCGGGCAGCGTGGACCGCGTGGTCCTGGACATGCTCGCCCCGTGGGAGTGCACCGACGCCGTAGCCACCGTGCTCGCCCCGGGCGGGGTCTGGATCTCGTACGTGGCAACCGTCACCCAGCTCTCCCGCACCGCGGAAGCCATCCGCGCCGACGGCCGCTTCACCGAGCCGGACGGCTGGGAATCCATGGTCCGCGGCTGGCACCTTGAGGGCCTGGCCGTTCGCCCGGACCACCGCATGGTGGCCCACACCGGCTTCCTCCTGACCGCCCGCCGCCTGGCCGAAGGTGCCACCGGGCTCGTCGCCAAGCGCCGGGCCTCGAAAACCAACTTCAGCGAAGAGGACCTCAACGCCTGGACTCCCGCGGCCGTGGGAGAGCGGGAAGTCTCCGCCCACAAGCTGCGCCGCGCGGCTAAGGATGCGAGTTCCACCGTGCAGCGCGGAGCCCTCGAAAACGCCGAGAAATTCCAGCAGGAGACCGATACCCCATAGCGGGGGTAACCGGCGAAACACAAGACGCCGGACCCGGTGTATCTTCCGCGGGGCTGGGTTACTGTCATTGGACAGAACCAGACCTACGTGAAGGCGGTCGGTATCATGGCTGAACCCGAAAACGCAGGGACCGGGACCGGGGGATCCCGGCCCGCGTCCGCAGCGGCCGTAACAGGCACCGAGGCACGCCAACTGAACGTCCTGAGGGACAAACTCAGGAATCTGGACCGGCAGCTTGCTGCCCTTACCCACAACAACGCCCGGCTCGTGGCCATGCTGGAGACCGCGAAAGCCGAGATCATCCGGTTGAAGGACGCCCTGGAAAACGAGGGCGCCACGCCGTTCAGCTTCGGCACGGTGATCGCCGTGAATCAGCGCCGCGACGCAGTTCCCGGCGTCACCACCATCGCGGCTGCCCAGGAAAGCCTGGACATCATCCAGTCCGGCCGCAAGCTCCGCGTGGCAGTGTCGCCCCTCCTGGACCTGGGACAGATTGTCCCGGGCCAGGAGGTGCTGCTGAACGAATCCCTCACCGTCATTGCCGCCCTCGGCTTCGAACGCGCCGGAGAACTGTTCACGGTGAAGGAACTCCTGGACCCGGACCGGGTGCTGGTGATCGGACGGGCCGACGACGAACGCGTGGTCCGGCTCAACGGCCCCCTGGGCCGGGAAAAGGTCCGGGTGGGGGACGCCCTCACCGTGGACACCCGCATCGGCTACGCGCTGGAAAAGATCCCGCGCAGCGAAGTGGAGAACCTGGTCCTGGAAGAAGTGCCGGACATCTCCTACGCGGACATCGGCGGCCTCGGTCCGCAGATCGAACAGATCCGCGACGCCGTCGAACTGCCGTTTATGCACCCCGACCTCTACCGTGAGCACGGACTGAAGCCGCCCAAGGGCATCCTGCTCTACGGCCCTCCAGGCTGCGGCAAGACGCTGATCGCCAAGGCCGTGGCACACGCCCTGGCGGCACGGGTGATGGAGCAGACCGGCACGCTCGGCGCCCGCAGCTACTTCCTGAACATCAAGGGTCCCGAGCTGCTGGACAAGTACGTGGGGGAGACCGAGCGCCACATCCGGCTGATCTTCGGCCGCGCCCGGGAGAAGGCCTCCGACGGCAGCCCCGTGGTGGTGTTCTTCGACGAAATGGACTCGCTGTTCCGCACCCGCGGCACCGGGGTGTCCTCCGACGTCGAAACCACCATTGTTCCGCAGCTGCTCAGCGAGATCGACGGCGTCGAGAAGCTGGAGAACGTGATCGTCATCGGCGCTTCCAACCGCGAGGACATGATCGATCCGGCCATCCTGCGTCCGGGCCGCCTGGATGTGAAGATCAAGATCCAGCGGCCCGATGCCGAGGGCGCGGCGGAGATCTTCGCGAAGTACCTGACACCGGACCTGCCGCTGCACAGGGACGACCTGGCCGAGCACGGCTACGATCCGGTGGAAACGGTCAACGACATGGTCCGGCGCACGGTGGAGAAGATGTACGCCGAGGACAAGGCCAACGAATACCTGGAGGTCACCTACGCCAACGGCGACACAGAGATGCTCTATTTCAAGGACTTCAACTCCGGTGCCGTCATCCAGAACGTGGTGGACCGGGCCAAGAAGTACGCCATCAAGGACCTGCTGCAGCTGCACCAGCGCGGCCTGCGCATTGAACACCTGATGCGCGCCGTCGTGGACGAATTCCGTGAGCACGAGGACATGCCCAACACCACCAATCCGGACGACTGGGCACGGATCTCCGGGAAGAAGGGCGAGCGGATCACGTACATCCGCACCATCGTCCAGGGCAAGGCCGGCCAGGAACCGGGCCGGACCATCGAAACCGCCGCCAATCCGGGGCAGTATCTGTGACCGTGCGCCGCGTCATGGGGACGGAAACCGAGTACGGCGTCCTGGCTCCGTCCCTGCCGTCCGCCAACGCCACCGTGCTCTCCAGCCAGATCGTCAACGCCTATGCCGCTACTCTGCGGACCGGTGCAGGCAACCTGTCCGGTACCCGCTGGGACTATACGGACGAGGCACCGCTGAATGACGCCCGGGGGTTTGCCGTTCCCCGGGCTGCAGCGGATCCCACCCAGCTCACGGACGAACCGCCGGTGCTGGACGCGGAACAGATCGCCATGGAGGGCGGCGGCCCGGCAGCACTTTACGGAGAGCAGACGCAGGACAATCCGGTACTGATGAACATGGTCCTGGGCAACGGTGCACGCCTGTACGTGGACCACGCCCATCCCGAGTATTCCTCGCCCGAAGTGACCCGCCCGCGCGACGCGGTGCTGTGGGACAAGGCGGGGGATGCAGTGGTGCTGGCCGCCATGCGGCACATTGCCAGGATGCCCGGATTCGCACCCGTGCACCTTTACAAGAACAACACCGACAACAAGGGTGTTTCGTACGGGTCCCATGAGAACTACCTCGTTCCCCGCAGCGTCCCGTTCGGAGCCCTTGCCAGCGGACTCGTGCCGTTCTTCGTGTCGCGGCAGGTCATTGCCGGCTCCGGCCGGGTGGGCATCGGCACCAACAACCAGCGGCAGGGCTTCCAGCTGAGCCAGCGGGCGGATTTCTTCGAAACCGAAGTGGGACTGGAAACCACGATCCGCCGCCCCATCATCAATACCCGGGACGAGCCGCATGCGGTGGCGGAAAAGTACCGGCGCCTGCACGTGATCATCGGGGACGCCAACCTCAGCGAGGTGTCCGCCCTGCTGAAAATCGGCACCACGTCGCTGGTGTTGTCCATGATCGAAGCCGGCACCGCCCCCGCCGTCGAGCTCCGCGACCCGGTGGGCGCGCTGCAGGCCATCAGCCACGACCCGTCGCTGGAGCAGCTGGTGGAGCTGGCCGACGGGCGGATGGTCACGGGCCTGGACCTGCAGGAGATCTACTTCGAAGCGGCTGCGGCCCATTCCCGGGCCGGCGGCGAAACGGATCCGGACACCGAAGACATCCTTGCCCGCTGGTCCGGGCTGCTGGGCACCCTGAAGCGGGATCCGCTGGAGGCAGCCGCTTCCGTGGACTGGGTGGCCAAGCTGAAACTGCTGCAGGCCTACCGCGAGCGCGACGGGCTGGCCTGGTCCGACGCAAGGCTGCACCTGGTGGATCTGCAGTACTCCGACATGCGGCCCGAGAAGGGCCTGTACTACCGCCTGGCGGCCCGGGGGCAGATGGAACGGGTGCTCACCGATGAGGAGATTGCCCGTGCCGTCGCCTCCCCGCCGGATGACACCCGTGCCTACTTCCGGGGGAACTGCCTCACCCGGTTCCCGAAGGAAGTGATCGGGGCGAGCTGGGATTCGATCATCTTCGAATTACCCTCCCGCCGGCGGCTCCAGCGGATCCCCACCCGGGAACCGCTCCGCGGAACCCGGGCACTGACCGAGGAACTTTTCAACGCTTCGGCCGATGCGGAGGATTTTGTCACCAGACTCCTGACCGGTTCCGACACCGCCGTGGCACCATAGGACTAGGATTCAACCCCCGGGCAAGAAAGGGCTAGGCATCATGGCAACCCAGGACCGCAGAAACACCGGAACGCATCCCGTCGAAGAAGAGGAAACCGAGGCCGTCCCGCCCCCCGCAGCCGAAGCGGAGGCCTCTACCGAGACAGAGGGCGTGGACGACCTGCTGGACGAGATCGACGGCGTGCTGGAGAGCAACGCCGAGGAGTTCGTCCGCGGCTTCATCCAGAAGGGCGGTCAGTAACGGATGGCCCCCCGGGACCCTGCCGACTCCATTCATCAAGCCCCGTCTTCTTCCTTTACCGACCATCTCACCCGCCACCGCCCGGAACTGCTGCCCTCCTCCCGGTCCCTGGGGCCGGCGTCGAACGGTTCCGCGGCGGAGCTGGCACCGCAGGCCACCACCATTGTTTCCCTCACCTACGCGGGGGGAGTGCTGATGGCAGGGGACCGGCGGGCCACGATGGGCAACATGATTGCCAGCCGGCACATCAAGAAAGTCTTCCCGGCGGACAACTTCTCCGTGCTGGGCATCGCCGGAACGGCGGGGCTCGCCCTGGACATGATCCGGCTGTTCCAGGTGGAACTGGAGCACTACGAAAAAATCGAAGGCACACCCATGAGCCTGGACGGCAAATCCAACCGGCTCGCAGCGATGGTGCGCTCGAATCTTCCACTGGCCCTGCAGGGGCTGGCCGTGGTGCCGCTGTTCGCCGGGTTCGACACCCAGCGGCGGACCGGACGGCTCTTTTCCTACGACGTCACCGGGGGCCGGTATGAGGAGTACGAGCACCACAGCGTCGGCTCCGGCTCGGTGTTCGCACGCGGTGCCCTGAAGAAGCTCTGGCAGCCGAACCTTGACGAGGAGGATGCGGTCCGGGTGGCAGTGGAGTCCCTCTACGACGCGGCCGACGACGACTCGGCCACCGGCGGCCCGGACATGGTGCGCCGGCTCTGGCCGGTGGTCTATGTGGTCAACAGTGCAGGCAACCGGGAGATCCCCGAGCGGGAACTGCAGCAGCTGTCCCGTGACCTGATCTCAAGGCGCACCGCCGCCGGACTGGAGGCGTAGCCGTGACCCAGCAGTTCTATGTCTCGCCCGAACAGCTGATGAAGGACCGGGCGGACTTCGCCCGGAAAGGCATCGCCAGGGGACGCTCGGTAGTGGTCCTGACCTGCCGCGACGGCATCGCCCTCGTGGCGGAGAACCCCTCACCCTCCCTCCACAAGCTCAGCGAAATCTACGACCGGATCGGTTTCGCCGCCGTCGGGAAGTACAACGAATTCGAGTCCTTGCGCCAGGCCGGCATCCGGTTCGCCGACGTACGCGGGTACTCCTATTCCCGCGACGACGTCTCGGCGCGGGGCCTGGCCAGTGTCTACGCGCAGAGCCTGGGGTCGGTGTTCACCACCGAGGGAAAACCGTTCGAAGTCGAGCTTGCCGTAGCGGAGGTGGGGGAGGACCCGTATTCGGACCGCCTCTACCGCCTGAACTTCGACGGCTCCATCGCGGACGAAAGCAATTACACGGTAATGGGCGGCCAGGCTGAAATCGTCAACGAAGCGCTCAGCCGGAGCTGGAACCAGGACGCGGATTTCGCTTCCGCCGTCCGCACGGCCGTCAAGGCACTCTCAGCCACGCGGTCGCCCGAAGGTTCCGGCAACGGACAGGCGGCGGAACCACTGGGTGCCGGGCTGCTGGAAGTAGCCGTCCTGGACCGGGATCCGCTGTCCACCCGCGGTACCGTGAGGGCATTCCGCAGGATAAACACCGTTGAGCTGGACCGTCTGTTGTCCAGCGCGGAAGGAGACTGATGGACCGCAGGATCTACGGGGTGGAAACCGAATTCGGCATCGCCTACTCCGGACCCGATTCACGTCCCCTTTCCCCCGAGGAAGTAGCCCGCTACCTGTTCCGCAAGGTTGTCAGCTGGGGCCGCTCCTCCAACGTTTTCCTGACCAACGGCTCACGCCTGTACCTCGATGTGGGATCGCACCCCGAGTACGCCACCGCCGAGTGTGACGATCTGGCGCAGCTGGTGGCACACGACCGCGCGGGGGAGCTCATCCTCGAGGACCTGGTGGAGGAAGCGGAAGACCGGCTGAAAGCCGAAGGGTTCAACGGCAGCGTCTATCTCTTTAAGAACAACACCGATTCCGCCGGCAACTCCTACGGCAGCCACGAAAACTACCTCATCCCGCGCAGGCTCGAATTCTCCCGGCTGGCGGACATCCTGATTCCCTTCCTGGTGACCCGCCAGCTCCTGGTCGGGGCAGGCAAGGTCCTCAAGACCCAGTCCGGGTCCCTGTACGCGTTCTCCCAGCGGGCGGACCACATCTGGGAGGGTGTGTCCTCCGCAACCACCCGGTCCCGGCCCATCATCAACACCCGGGACGAGCCGCACGCCGACGCCGAGCATTACCGCCGCCTGCATGTGATTGCCGGCGATTCGAACATGTCCGAGACCACCATGCTCCTCAAGGCCGGCTCCGTGGACCTGATGCTCCGGATGATCGAGGCCGGCGTGCTGATGCGGGACCTCCGCCTGGAGAACCCGATCCGGAGCATCAGGGAAACCTCCCACGACCTCTCGGGCCGGCAGCCGCTGAAACTGGCCAACGGGTCCACCATGACACCGCTGGACCTGCAGCGGATCTACCTGCAGCGGGCCATGGACTTCGTGGCTGCAAACGGCGAGCACAACCGGCATGTCGGCCGGGTCCTGAACCTGTGGCAGCGGACCCTGGACGCCATTGAATCCGGTGACCATTCGGGCATCGATACAGAGATCGACTGGGCGATCAAGAAGAAACTGGTGGACCGAGTCAGCGAGCGGCACGGACTCGAAATGTCCTCCCCGCGGCTGGCCCAGGTGGACCTGACCTATCACGACATTTCGCGGCGCCGCGGATTGTTCTATCTGCTGCAGGCCCGGGGGGAAACGGCCCGCGTGGTCGAGGACAGCGACATCAAGGAAGCCGTGGACCAGCCGCCGCAGACCACCCGGGCCAAACTGCGCGGGGATTTTGTCCGCCGGGCCAAGGCCGCCAACCGGGACTTCACGGTGGACTGGGTCCACCTCAAGCTCAACGACCGTGCCCAGCAGACGGTGTTGTGCAAGGACCCGTTCGCCTCCGTGGACGAGCGGGTAGAGGCGCTGCTGTCCACTCTCTGACCCGTCCGCCGCGCGTACCTAGGCTTCATCCAGCCGGACCGGCTAGTCTGGGCAGTTGCGGCTGTGCGGCGTTGAGCTGCCCGGTATACCGGCATCCGCCCGGGGCCGCTGTGCTCACCGTCCACCACTGAAAGAAGTACTGTGCGTAAAGTACTAGCCATTCTCCTGCCTTTCCTGCTGTTCCTGACCGCATGTTCCGGCGGCGATTCCGACAAGGCGGCCGGCCAGGAAGGTGTTTTTGATTCCGTGAAGGTCACGGTCAAGGACCAGGAAACACCCCCTGAGGTTGAATTCGATGCACCCCTGGACATCACCGAAGGCGCAGCCAAGGTAGTCCACACCGGTGACGGGGAACCGGTTGCCGAAGGCCAGAGCGTCAGCTTCAAGTTCGTCGCGCTGAACGCCGAAGATGCCAGTGTCCTGGGCGATACCTACGCCCGGGACGCGGTTACGCTGGCGGTAAATGATTCGCTCAAGGAACAGGACCCGGCCCTGTATGAGGTTCTGCTGGGCACCAAGGTCGGCTCCCAGGTCGCTTATGCCTTCCCTGATGCCCAGGCTGAAGCCGGCAGCGGCGACGAGCCTACCCAGGTGATGATCCTGAACCTCCTCAGCGCCGTGGACACCGTCCCGACGCTTACTCCGGATGAAGCAGCCGCCCGGAATGAGGACGGCACCCTGCTGATGAGCAGCGAAGACGTTCAGGCATTGGAGGCCGACGGCAAGCTTCCTGAGGTCAAGTTCGCTGAAGACGGCGCCCCGTCCATCACCGTTCCCGAAGGCGCGGAGGAACCGGACCGCCTGATCGTAAAGGTCCTTGAAGAAGGCGACGGTCCGGTGCTCGAATCCACCGGCACCGTTGTAGCCGACTACCTCGGTGTCGGCCTGCGGGACGGCGAGACGTTCGACTCCAGCTACGAGCGCGGCGAACCTGCCGAATTCCCCCTCGCCAACGTCGTCTCCGGCTGGACCTACGGGCTGGCCGGCCAGAAGGCCGGTTCCAAGGTCCTGCTGGTCCTGCCGTCCGAGCTGGCTTACGGTGACCCGTCCTCCGGCGGCAGCCCCTCCGGTCCGCTGGTCTTCGTCGTGGACATCAAGGAAGTCAAGTAGCCTTAACACCTGACCCACCAGACATAAGGAGCACCAATGTCATTCGGAAAGCGTGAATACGACCGCCAGAAGCCGGAAATTGATTTCCCGGCCCACGACGCACCCACCGACCTCATCATTGAGGACCTTGTGGTCGGCGACGGCCAGGAAGTCAAGGCCGGAGACACGGTTTCCACCCACTACGTGGGCGTAGCCTTCTCCACCGGCGAGGAGTTCGACGCGTCCTGGAACCGGGGCACGCCCCTGGACTTCCGCGTAGGCGTTGGCCAGGTCATCCAGGGCTGGGACCAGGGCCTGCTGGGCATGAAGGTCGGCGGCCGCCGCCGGCTGGAAATCCCCTCCTCCATGGCCTACGGCGACCGCGGTGCCGGTTCCGCCGTGGCCCCGGGCGAGTCCCTGATCTTCGTTGTGGATCTGCTCGGCGTCCGCTGATCCGGACTCCTGTGAAAGGGGCGGGGCCGCTGTCATCAATGACGGCGGTCCCGCCCCTTTCGCATGCGGCGGCCCGGAAGGGAGGTAGATTAGCTCCCGTGTCCGCCAAGAGAACCGAACGCCTGCTGAACCTGGTCATTGCGCTGCTTTCCACGCGCAGGGGCTTTACCAAGCACGAGTTGTTCGAAGAGATTGAACTGTACTCAGAAGCCGCCACCGCCGATGCGCGGGAGAAACTCTTCGACCGGGACAAGGCGTTCCTGCGTGAGCAGGGCATACCGGTGGAGTCCTACAGCGAAGAGGCAATGTTCGAGGACAACACGACCCAGCGCTACCGCATCCGGCAGGACGCGTACCGGCTTCCGGGTGTCCGCTTCACCCCCGAGGAATCCGCCGTCCTGACCCTGGCCGCCCGCATGTGGGACCAGGCTTCGCTCGGCTCCGCCGCAGCCCGCGCGCTGCGCAAACTCTCCGCCCGGGGCGTGCTGCCCGAAGACGCCGCCGCCATCCCCCTGCAGCCCAGCATCCGGACCAACGATCCGCATTTCGACGAGGTCTGGCGCGCAGCCACCACCCGCACCCCCGTGACGTTCGGCTACCGGCCGCCGGGCTCCGCCGCGCAGTCCGAACGCCGGGTGCAGCCGTGGGGGATGGGCAGCCGTTTCGGCCACTGGTACCTGGTGGGTTACGACCTGGACCGCGCAGCGGAACGGATCTTCCGGCTTTCCCGCATGGAGGGTCCGGTCCGGCTGCGGCCGGGCACGTACACCGTACCGGCGGACTTTGACATCGACACCTCGCTGGCGTCCCTGGATGATGTCTATGCTCCGCGGCCGGCAGTGGTGGATGTACGCCCCGGGGCCGGGGCTGCGCTGCGGCTGCAGGCGGAATCCGTGGACGCAGCAGATGCAGGCCGGGACCGACTGCATCTGCTGGTCCGTGACCTGGACGCGCTGGCCGCTGACACCGCTGCGCTGGGCGCGGCCGCCGTCGCCGTCGCGCCCGCTGAGTACGTGGACGCCGTCCGCACGGCCCTCACGCGCGCACTGGAAGCCCAGAGCCTGCCGCTGCCCGGCTTCGACCTGGCCGCGGCCCCCGCTCCGGCGCGCCGCGCGGCGGCCGCGGGTGCACAGGACCACCTCACGCGCCTGCTGGACCTGGTGCCCTACGTGCTGGGGAACCAGGGCGCAGATATGAACGAGACCGCTGCTGCCTTCGGTGTCAGCAAGGAACAGCTGGCCAAGGATCTGGACCTGCTGTTCGTGAGTGGGCCGCGGCACTACCCCAACGGACTGATGGACGTCAGTTTCGACGACGACCGGATCTACATTGAGAACGCTGAGAACCTCTCCGAACCGGTGCGTTTCGGCATGGACGAGGCAGCGGCCCTGATCGTGGGGTTGGACACACTGTCGGCGCTGCCGGGCATCGGTTCCTCCGCCGCCGTCGCCAGCACCCTGGAGAAACTGACCGAGGCCGCGGGGGAGGCCGGCAGCGTCGGCACCGCCGTTGCGGCACGCCTGGACGATGCTGCCGGCGGCACCGTGCTGGCTGAACTCCAGCAGGCAATTGCCGGCACGCGCCAGCTCGAACTGCGCTACCTGGTGCCGCGCCGCGACGAAGTCACCCTCCGCACCATCGACCCCCGGCGCCTCTTCTCCGTGGACAACACCTGGTACCTCGAGGCGTGGTGCCACCGGGCGGAGGCTCCGCGGAATTTCCGGGTTGACCGCATCCATGGCGTGCGGGAGACAGGGCCGGCGTTGACCCACGCCCCGGAGCCCGGGGCTGCGTTCCCTGCCAGTCTGTTCACTCCCGGCCCGCTGGATCTTCGGGTCACCCTGGTCCTGGAACCGGCCGCCCTCTGGGTCGCCGAGGCCTACGACGCCGAACGCACGGCCGCGTTGCCGGACGGACGGACGGCGGTGGAGCTGCGGACGGCCGACACCGGCTGGATTCCGGCCTTCACGGCCCGGCTGGGCGGAACGGCCGCCGTCGCGGGGCCTGCCGAGCTGCGGCAGGCCACCCTCGCCTGGCTGCAGGAGGCTGCGGCAAACTACCCGCCCGCCTAGCTGCCGGTCGGACCGGCCAGACAGTCTCCACTATGCTGGAGGTATGCCTTGGTGGTCCTGGATACTGATTTGGCTTGCCCTCGCGGCAGGCGCCGCGGGTTTCTATGCCCTGATCGGCTACCGGCTGTTTAAGCGGTTCCTCGGTATCCTCCGGGAATTCGAAGCTGCTTCGGCGAAGCTGTCCTTCAACGCTCCGGACACCGTGAAGTCAACCGTCGTCGACGAGGTGCCCGCAGGCATCTTCACGGAGCCGGCCCAGGCACGGAAGGCCTACGATGCCGGTAAGACGGCCCGCAGCGAGGCCAGACGGCGCCGCCGTGTCGAGCGGCGTATGGCCAAAGGCCAGCCGCGGGCATGGCGCGATTTCCCGGAACTCTGACATAGTATATTTTCCAACGAAAGGACACCGCCATGAGGCTTGAAGGCTGGCAAATCATCGTCATTGTTGTACTGGCTATTCTGCTCTTCGGCGCTCCGAAGCTTCCGGGGCTGGCAAGGAGCCTGGGGCAGTCCCTTCGCATCTTCAAGTCCGAGGTACGCCAGATGAAGGACGAGAGCCCTTCGAAGCCCGCGGACACCGATCCGGTTCAGGGGCGGGTCGTGAACCCCGAACAGCATCCTGCGGCGTCCGACCAGACGTTCTTCCCCGGGCAGACTCCGCCGTCCGGCACCCCGGGAGGTTCCCCGGATTCTGCGGGTAACCCGCCAACCAGCCGCTAGCAGCCGTGGCGCTGCGTAAAGGGCGCAAATCCAACCCCGAAGGGCGGATGGCCCTTAAAGAGCACCTGCGGGAGTTCCGCAACAGGCTCTTCAAGTCCGGGATCGCCGTTGTCCTCGGTACCGTAGGCGGGTTCTTCCTGTATCTGCCCGTTTTTGAAGCCCTGACCCAGCCGCTCCTGGACGCAGGCAACAGCGACGGCCGCTTCACCACCATCAACTTCGAGGGAGTCGCAACTCCTTTCGATCAGATGATCCAGGTCTCGGTCTTCATCGGGCTGCTGGTCTCCAGCCCGGTCTGGCTGTACCAGGCGTGGGCGTTCGTCACCCCCGGACTGAAGCGCAAGGAGCGCCGGGCCGCCCTGGGATTCCTGTCCGCCGCCGTGCCGCTGTTCATCGGCGGCGTTTACCTGGCCTGGCTGATCCTTCCCAACGCGGTGCGGGTCCTCACGGAGTTCACCCCCGAAGGCGGCTCCAACGTCATCACGGCCTCGGTCTACCTGGCCTTTGTGCTCCGGCTGCTGCTGGCCTTCGGCATTGCGTTCCTCATTCCAGTCTTCCTGGTGGGGCTGAACCTGGCCGGCCTGCTGACCGGCCGGACCATCATCAAATACTGGCGCATCACGGTGTTCCTCATCTGCCTCTTTGCAGCCATGGCAGCCCCCGGCGCCGACGCCCTGAGCATGTTCTACCTGGCCGCACCCCTGCTGGCGCTGTTCTCCCTAGCGGTGGGCATCTGCCTGATCAATGACCGGCGCCGCCTCCGGAAGCAGGCGGCCCGCGAGGCCGCCGTCGAGGCCGAGGTCGACACGGCAACCCCCGTCGACAAGCTGTAAGGCCGCGGGTACGGCGTTCGCCCACCGATGATTGTGGCATCCGGCTTCGGGCGCAGCGCATAGGCTGGGTTTATGACTTCTCCTTCGGAGCGGTACCTTGCCGCGAAACAACGTTCCGAACATGCCAGGACCCGTTTGGGGGTCTTCGAGCAGTCGCTGGGCTTCGAGCTGGACCCGTTCCAGTCCGAGGCCTGCGGGGCCCTCGAGGCAGGCCGCGGCGTCCTCGTCGCCGCCCCCACGGGAGCCGGCAAGACGGTGGTGGGGGAGTTTGCCGTGTACCTCGCCCTGCAGCAGGGGCTGAAGGCGTTCTACACCACGCCCATCAAGGCACTGAGCAACCAGAAGTACAGTGAACTGGCGGCAACCTACGGCAGCGACCGGGTGGGCCTGCTGACCGGCGACACCAGCATCAACCCCGATGCAGACGTCGTGGTCATGACCACCGAAGTGCTGCGGAACATGCTGTACTCCAACTCGGACACGCTCATGGACCTCGGCTACGTGGTCATGGACGAGGTGCATTACCTGGCGGACCGGTTCCGCGGGGCCGTGTGGGAGGAAGTGATCATCCACCTGCCTTCCGACGTGCTGGTGGTGTCGCTCAGCGCCACCGTGTCCAACGCAGAGGAATTCGGTGCCTGGCTGGACACGGTCCGCGGCGACACCGACGTGGTGGTTTCCGAGCACCGGCCGGTACCCCTGTGGCAGCACGTCATGGTGGGACGGGACATCTTCGACCTGTTCGAATCCGATGTGTCCTTCGACGAGGCCGCAGACGAACAGCCGGGCATCAAGGAGCGTTACCGGGTCAACCCGGAGCTGATGGAGCTGGCCCGCGCGGAGTCCCGCGTCAACCAGCGCAGCCACTGGGGCGGGCCGCGGGGTTCCTCCCGCGGCGGACGGCGGGATTCCCCGCGCGGCGGCCGCTCCGGCGGGGGACACGGCGGGGGACACGGCGGGGGACACGGCGGCCCGCCGATTTCGCGCATCCAGCGCGCCTCCCGCCCGCAGGTCATCGCCCAGCTGGACCGCAACGGCCTGCTGCCTGCGATCACGTTCATCTTTTCCCGAAACGGCTGCGAGGGCGCCGTCCGGCAGTGTGTCGAGTCCGGGCTGTGGCTGACGGATGAAGATGAACGCCGGGAGATTGCCCGCGTTGTGGACGAAGCCACCCAGGACATCCCCGAGGAAGACCTCGAAGTGCTCGGTTTCTGGACCTGGCGGGAGGGTCTGGTGCGGGGTTTCGCCGCCCACCACGCCGGCATGCTGCCCACCTTCAAGGAAGTGGTGGAACGTCTCTTCGCCGCCGGCCTGGTCCGTGCGGTGTTCGCCACCGAAACCCTGGCCCTGGGCATCAACATGCCGGCCCGCTCGGTGGTACTGGAGAAGCTGGACAAGTTCAACGGTGAAGCCCATGTGGACATCACCGCCGGCGAATACACCCAGCTGACCGGCCGCGCCGGACGCCGCGGGATCGACGTCGAGGGCCACGCCGTCGTCCTGTGGCAGCCCGGCACCGACCCGGCAGCCGTGGCAGGCCTTGCCTCGCGCCGGACGTACCCGCTGAACTCCAGTTTCCGGCCCACCTACAACATGAGCATCAACCTGATTGCCCAGTTCGGCCGGGAACGGGCCCGCGGGATCCTCGAGTCCTCCTTCGCCCAGTTCCAGGCGGACCGGTCCGTCGTGGGCCTGGCCAAGCAGGTACGCTCCCGCGAAGAGTCGCTGGCCGGCTACGAGAAGGCCATGACCTGCCATCTGGGCGACTTCAACGAGTACGCAGCCCTGCGCCGGCAGCTTTCGGACCTGGAAAACACCGCCTCCAAGACCAAGGCCCGGAATCGGCGCAGTTCCGCTGCCGCCTCGCTGGAGAACCTGCGCCCCGGCGACATCGTCTTCCTTCCCGGCGGCCGGAACTCCGGCCACGCCGTCGTGCTGGACGTGGACGCGTCCGCCCGCGAAGTCCGGCCTGCCATCCTGACCGAGGACAAGCAGATCCGGCGCATCAGTGCAGCGGACCTCGACGACGCCCTGGAACCGGTATCGCACATCCGCATCCCGAAATCCTTCAACTCCCGCTCACCCAAGGACCGGCGCGACCTGTCCTCCTCGCTCCGCAATGCCCTGCATGACCACCGGCCGCCGCGGCCGGCAGCCACCCGCGCCAATGCCATGCACACCGCCGGCACGGAGCGGCAGGAGAAGGCCATAGCGGAACTGCGCCGGAAAATGCGCGCCCACCCCTGCCACGGGTGCAGCGACCGTGAAGACCACGCCCGCTGGGCCGAGCGCTGGTGGAAGCTGCGCCGGGAAACCGACAACCTCGTGGGCCAGATCCGGGGCCGCACCAACACCATCGCCAAGACCTTTGACCGGGTCTGTGACGTGCTGACCCGGTACGGCTACGTCACCCCGGACGAGACCGGCACCGACGGCGTGACCCCCGCCGGGCAGAAACTGCGCCGGATCTACGGCGAAAAGGACCTACTGGTCGCCCTGTCGCTGGAACACGGCGCCTTCGATGACCTTGATGCCGCCGAACTCGCCTGCCTGGCCTCCACCCTGGTCTACCAGGCCAAGCGGGAAGAGCGCGGACTGCGGCCGAAAATGCCCAGTGTTTCGCTGGAATCGGCAGTGGACACCGTCATCCGCCAGTGGTCCGAACTCACGGACCTGGAAGAAGCGTCCCGGCTGCCCCAGACAGGCGAGCCGGAGCTGGGACTGGTGTGGCCCATGTACAAGTGGGTCAAGGGCAAGCACCTGCAGGTGGCCCTGAACGGCACCGAACTGGCCGCGGGGGACTTTGTCCGCTGGGCCAAGCAGGTGATCGACCTGCTGGACCAGCTGGCCAAGGTTCCGGATCTACCGGCGGGCATGCGCCGCCGCTTCCTGGACGCCATCTCCCTGGTGCGGCGCGGCGTCGTCGCCTACTCCAACGTCGGCGACTGAACCCCGCCTCCCATCCCCAACGTGCTACAGAAAACAGGTGAGTCCTTGAACGGCAGTGAAATCCCGAGCGCCCGCACCCTGACGCTCTACCGCAACGGTTCGGTCTACAGCGCCGGCGATCCCTTTGCCACCGCCATGCTGGTCGACGGCGACACCGTGGCCTGGGTCGGTTCCGAGCAGGCCGCTACCTCCATCCAGGACAGCAAGATGGACGTGGTGGATCTGCAGGGCGCACTGGTTGCCCCCGGCTTCGTGGACTCCCACGTCCACACCACCGAACTGGGCATGTCCCTGACCACCCTGGACCTGAGCGGCTGCACCTCGCTTGCAGACCTGCTGGACAAAGTCTCGGACTATGCGGCCGGAACCACCGGACTGATCCTGGGGTCCAACTGGGACGAGTCGCGCTGGCCGGAACGGCGCGCGCCCACCGCTGCGGAGCTTGATGCTGCGTCCGGCAACCGGGCCGTCTACCTCTCCCGCTCCGATGTGCACTGCGCGGCCGTGTCCGGCACGCTGGCGGCCGAACTGCGGCTGCAGGAATACGACGGCTGGGACAACGGGTTCGTTGTCCGTGCCGCCCACGACGCCGCCCGCACCGTCGCGCGCGACGCCGATCCGGACCAGCGCGCAGTGTTCCAGCTGGCCGCCCTGAAGCACGCCGCTTCCCGCGGTGTGGTGGCAGTGGCCGAAATGGCCGCACCCCACATCGCGCCGCCGGAGGACCTGCGCCGGTTGCTGGGCCTCGACGGGCCGCTCGGCGACGAGCCGCTGCCGCAGGTCCTGCCGTACTGGGGCCAGCTGGTGGAGAACGAGGCAGAAGTAACCGGCCTGGTGGACTTCTTCGAAGGCAGGCTGCTGGGTCTGGCCGGGGACCTGAATATTGACGGTTCCTTCGGCGCCCGGACCGCCGCGCTCCGCGAGGGGTACACCGACCGCCCCGAAACCACCGGCACGATGTACCTGACGGCGGAACAGGTGGGTCGCCATCTCGAACTGATGACCCGCGCCGGGCTGCAGGGCGGCTTCCACGTCATCGGCGACGGGGGCATGGACACCGCACTGGCCGGACTGCGCATCGCCGCCGACGCCGTCGGGGAGGCGGCTGTCCGGGCGGCCCACCACCGGCTGGAGCATGCAGAACTGACCGATGACGCCGCCATCGCAGAACTGCTGCGCTTTGGCGTCAGTGTCAGCCTGCAGCCCGGGTTCGATGCTGCATGGGGCCACCCCGGCGGACTTTACGAGCAGCGCCTCGGCGACAGGCGCGAAAACATGAACCGCATGGCCTCGCTGCTCTCCGCCGGCGTGCCCGTCGCCCTGGGTTCCGACACTCCCGTCCTGCCGCTGGACCCCTGGTCCGGTGTGCGCGCCGCAGTGTCCCACTCCAACCCGAAGGAGCGGGTCTCGGCGCGGGCGGCGTTTATCGGCCACACCCGGGCCGGCTGGCGTGCGGCAGGGGAGAGCAATTTCATGCGGGGCCAGCTGGCCGCCGGTGCGCCTGCGTCCTTCGCACTCTGGGAGGTGCAGGAACTGATGGTCCAGACGCCGGATGCCAACGTCTCGGCATGGAGCACTGATCCACGCGCCGGAACCCCGCTGCTGCCCGCCCTGGACAACGGCGACCAGCCGCGCTGCCTGCAGACCGTCCACAACGGCCGGGAGCTCTACCGCGCACCGGATCTGATGTGAACGGTAAAACTACCCGTCCGCTCCCAGCCCCCGGAACTGCGTCTGACCTGCAGGAACACACAAACGTCCTAGTCAGCGGCCTTATTGACAGGGGCCGACCAGCACGTAGGCTATGAGCATCGCAGTCGGAGCCGGCTGATTCAGGCGTACCGGGCGCTTACTGGATCTCTTCCAGAGGGTGCTTTGGGGGCCGTTTAACCGGCTCCGTGCTGCCATGGCCCGCACTACGTGCACCGGAGCAGATGCTCCGCCGTGCCGGTGACCGGGTCCGGCATTACACAACCGGGTGGGTCCAACCGTCAGTAGAAAACAGGTCCGGCAGTTGCGCCGGAACTGGCCCGAAGACGGCTGGACCCGCCCGGTTGTGCTGTCCGGAGCCCCGGGGCCCGACCTGACGCGCCGCATACTCCCATATACTGGATAGTCTGCCGGGGGAGTTCTCCCGTCCCGGCCCCGAACACCGCGGCGTGCGTCCGCTGAAAGGCTTACCGAGTGCGTGTCCTGACCATCATCCCCACATACAACGAGATCGAGTCGCTCCCCATCACACTGAAGCGGCTGCGGAACGCAGTTCCCGATTCGGATGTACTGATTGCGGACGATAACAGCCCGGACGGCACCGGTGCCTACGCCGACAAAATCGCCGCTGAAGACCCGCAGGTGCACGTACTGCACCGCAAGGGCAAGGAAGGGCTCGGAGCAGCGTACATTGCCGGCTTCCGATGGGGCCTGGAACGCGGCTACGACATCCTGGTGGAAATGGACGCCGACGGCTCGCACCGCCCGGAGGAACTGCCCCGGCTGCTGGAGGCTTCCAAGGCCGGCGCAGACCTCGTCATCGGTTCCCGCTGGGTCACGGGGGGATCGGTGGTCAACTGGCCGCTTCACCGCAAACTGCTCTCCCGTGCGGGAAGCACATATTCGCGGTTCATGCTGGGCATCCCGGTCCGCGATATCACGGCCGGCTACCGTGCCTTCCGCCGCGGCACCCTCGAGCAGCTGGACCTGGGCGCCGTCGAATCCGTTGGCTACGGCTTCCAGGTGGACATGACGTTCCGCGTGGCACGCATGGGGCTGTCCATCACCGAGGTGCCGATTACCTTCGTTGAGCGCGAGCTGGGGGACTCGAAGATGAGCGGCAACATCGTGGTCGAGGCGATGGCCAATGTGACCCGCTGGGGACTGACCGCCCGTTGGCAGAAGCTCACCGGACGCGGCTGAGCCGACACGAAAAAGCGGGGCGGCTGCCAGTTGGCAGCCGCCCCGCTTTTTTGTGTCTGCTGTGCGGCCGAAATAAAAGGCCGGTGCGCCAGAGCTAGGCGCTGGTGCGCTCTCCGCGGCGTTCACGCAGGATGTTCAGGCGGTCCTGGAGGATCGTCTCAAGTTCCTCGATGCTGCGGCGTTCCAGCAGCATGTCCCAGTGCGTACGCACGGGCTTGTCATTGCTGGTGTCCGGCTTTTCGCCGTTCACCAGAAGGGCTTCCTTGCCGGTCTTGGAGATCCAGACCGGCGGGATGTCCGCTTCGGCAGCGAAAGTTACGAAAACACGCTCGCCGTCCTCACAGCGGTATTCCACCCGCTGGCGGGGAGCCGGCTCCACACCGGATTCAGTCTCCATGCTCTGCGCGCCGAGGCGCATACCCCGCAGGCTACGATCGCTCATCTTTTCTCCCTCTTCAATCCGCTGGATCCGCTGGCGGATCCCTTTGTTATGCCGGTGCCAAACCCGCCTGCCGCCCTGGGGGCGGACCGGCCGGCCGCCTGGCCGCCACAGTTCTTACAACGCCGACGGCGCTGCAGCTGTTCCCGACGGCGGTCCCGTTCGGTGCCGCAGCTATTGTCCGGCAAACAGACAATTATACCGGTACGCGCACGGAACCGCCTACCAGGCGGCTTTAGAGCCCGCCGGTGCTGCCCGGTGCTGCAGAGGAACCGGCGCTCTGTGCCGGAGCGGTGCCGTTGGAGGACTGTTTGGCCGAGTCCGGGACAAAGTCACCCAGTGCGCTGCCGACACCCTTGAGCGCCTCGCCGAGTTCGCTGGGAATGATCCACAGCTTGTTGGAGGTGCCTTCCGCCAGCTTCGGCAGGGTCTGCAGGTACTGGTAGGCGAGCAGCTTCTGGTCCGGATTGCCCTTGTGGATGGCTTCGAAGACCTTGGCAATGGCCTGGGATTCACCGTCTGCGCGCAGGATGGCGGCTTTCGCGTCACCCTCGGCAGCCAGGATGGCGGCCTGCCGGCGGCCTTCGGCGGTGAGGATCTGCGACTGCTTGGTGCCTTCGGCCGTCAGGATGGTTGCGCGCCGTTCCCGCTCGGCCCGCATCTGCTTCTCCATGGAATCCTGGATCGACAGGGGCGGTTCAATGGCCTTGAGCTCCACCCGGGAGACCCGGATGCCCCAGCGGCCGGTGGCGTCATCCAGGACGCCGCGCAGCTGGCCGTTGATCTGGTCACGGGAGGTCAGCGCCTCTTCCAGGTTCAGGCCGCCCACCACGTTGCGGAGCGTGGTGGTGGTCAGCTGTTCCACGGCCTGGATGTAGTTCGCGATTTCATACGTCGCAGCCCGGGCGTCGGTGACCTGGAAGTAGACCACGGTGTCAATGGACACCACCAGGGAGTCCTCGGTGATGACCTGCTGCGGAGGGAAGGAGACGACCTGTTCGCGCAGGTCCAGCAGCGGCAGCATGCGGTCCACGAAGGGAATCAGGATGGTCAGGCCGGGGTTCAGTGTCCGCTGGTACTTGCCGAGCCGTTCCACCACACCCGCCCGGGCCTGCGGGACGATCTTGACCGCCTTGACCAGGATGACCAAAACAAAGATCACCAGGACGGCAAGAATGACAAGGACTGCTGTTGCGCTCATGTTCCCCCTCTGAGTCCGCCGGACCCGGAAAGAGACCGGCGGTTTGGTTCAGCAGGACCCCGGAAAGGACCCCGCGCTTTCGGCCGGCGGACGGGCCGCCGGAGTTCGTCAGTAAGTTGCTGTTTTTTCGGTGCCCGCGGCCTGGACCAGTGCCGTGGCACCGTCGATGCGTGCCACGCTGACCTCGACGCCGGCAGGCAGCCGGGACCCGTCGACGCTGCGGGCGGTCCAGGTATCGCCGCCGATCTTCACCGTGCCGGAGGAACCCGTCACGGACTCAAGCGTCAGAGCGGGAGCGCCCACGATCCGGTCGATATTGGACAACTGGTCCTTGGTGGTGTGCTGCAGGTGCTTCAGGGCCAGCGGGCGGATGACTCCGATCATGAGGACGGACACCACCGCAAACACCACTACCTGCAGGAACAGCGGGACGGCGAAGAACGAGGTCAGCATGGCGGCGAGGGCGCCCACGGCGAGCATTCCGAAGAACAGGTCCAGGGTGAGGGCCTCCACGGCAGCGAAGCCAAGGAAAAGAACCAGCCAGAGGGCCCAGCCGTAGCTGAGCATCCATTCGTAGACTTCCTGCATCACGTTTTCCCCTTGTCTCCCGGACCTGCTGCAGGCACGCTGTGCCGGCGTTTAGTTCATTCTGCCCGAGTCCGCGGCGCAGACCTAGTGCCGCAGACGTCGGAAGGATAACGTTTCGCGCTCCGCGGGCTCAGCCGGCGCGGAAGATCTGCAGGGTGAAGGATGCCGTCACCGCAACGGGATCGGGCAGGGCTGCCAGGGTCCGCTCAAGGACGGCCGGGTCCAGGTGCCGGGCGGAGGGACCCATCAGCACCACGTTTCGGAGGTCGGAGCGGTGCAGCCGCATCGAGTAGGTGCAGTGCCCGGTATGCAGGGGAGTGAACCCGGACGCCAGTGACGCGGAGACCCGTTCCTCCTTCTCGCCGGCGATGCCCAGCATTGCCGCCTCTGCCCGAATTTCCTGCAGATGCTCCGGCCGGGGCGTCACCACGGCCAGGATGCCGCCGGGGGCCAGGACCCGGTGGAATTCGGTCGGGTTCCGCGGTGCGAAAACATTCAGGACCACATCCACGGACGCATCCCGCAGCGGCAGCTTCCTCCAGACGTCCCACACCAGCGCGTAGGCGCCGGGCAGTGCCCGGGCAGCCCGGCGCAGGGCGTATTTGGAAATGTCCAGTGCCACCGCGGAGGCGTCCGGAAGCGGGCGGAGCACCTCGCCGAGGTAATAGCCGGTGCCCGCTCCGGCGTCGAGGACCGCTGCCGCGTCCGGTGCGGCGGCGGCCACGAGCCGTGCCAGCTCGGCCGCCATGGGCTGATAGTGACCGGCTGCCAGGAAGTCGGCGCGGGCCTGGACCATGGCCGCGGTGTCGGCCTGGAATTTGGTGCCGCTGCCCGTGAGGAGATTGAAGTACCCCTGCTTGGCCGCATCGTACCGGTGCCCTGCCGGGCAGCTGAGGGTCCGGAAGCCGTCGTCGGGTTCGAGGTCTGCCCCGCAGACGGGACAGACCAGCAGCGGCAGGGAAGGCATAACTCCATCCTAAGGCGGCAGTTGGCCCGGACGTCCGCGGACATTAGGCTTCGGAGCGTGAACCCATGTGACCTGTCTCTCATCAATTCCCTTTCCGCCCCTGCCGTGCATCCCGATGCCCTGCACTGCGTGGTCTCGGTGACCCGCCCGGACTTCCGTGCCGATGCCTATACCGGGCAGTTGTGGCGCGTCCCGCTGACGCCGGGAGGCCGGCCGCGCCGGCTCACCCGCGGTTTCCGAGACACCATGCCCAAGTACAGTGCCGACGGTGCCAGCCTGGGTTTCCTCCGGGCAGCACCGGGGGAACCGGCACAGCTGTACGTGCTGGGCGCGGGCATCGCGGAGCCCGTGCAGCTGACGGACGCACTGCTGGGCGTCTCCTGGTTTGAGTTCTCCCCGGACGGGGGCAGCGTGGTCTTTTCCTCCCGGGTGCCGGAGGAGGGCCGGTACGGGACCACGGACGGCGTAGGACCCGGCGCCGAGGATCCCCGGCTCATCACGACCTTCCAATACCGGATGAACGGCGTGGGCTACACCGGCGACAAACCCGTGCAGATCTTCCATGTGACCCTCCCGGACCTCGACGGCGAACCCCGCATCGAACCGCGGGGGCGGGCGAAGGACGACGCCGGCTCCGAAACCGGACTGCCCGACGCCGTGCAGCTGACCTCCGACGCCGCGGACCACCTGCAGCCGGTGTTCTCGGCGGACGGAAGCAGGATCCTGTTCACGTCCTCGCCGGACCTGGACGCTTCCCTCGTCTCCGATGTCTTCAGCATCCGCCCGGACGGTACCGGCCTGACCCGGCTTACCAGCCACGACCCCGGCAACCCGCTGTCGGTATCGGACCCGGTGGAGAGCACCAACGGCCACTGGCTGTTCTACCTGGGCCAGGAAGTTTCCGTCACCGGCACCGATTTCGTCGCCCGCAACACCGCCCTGTATGCGGCACCGGCGGCGGATCCGACGGCGGTCCGCCGCCTCACGGACCCGGAAACCGTCGACCTGTCCGACGGCACCATCGTGCCACATCTGAGCGCCGAGGTTCTGGTCTTGAACCGGACCCGCGGGACGGGGGAACTCCTGGCCGTGGATCCCCGCGGACGCGTGGAAGTGCTGGCAGCCGGCCCCCGGGTCATTGAAACCGCCGGATCGGCGGACGGCACCGTGGTGGTCAGCTACACCGATCCGCAGACGGCCGGCGACCTTGCCGTCGTCGACGACGGCGGCCTCCGCACGGTCACGGATTTCTCCGAAACGCTCCGCCGGGACACCGTGGTGGCACTGCCGGCGGAGGAAACCCATCCCTCCGCGGACGGCTATCCCGTGCACGGCTGGCTGGCCCTGCCGGAGGGGCCCGGCCCGCACCCGGTGCTGCTCAATATCCACGGCGGACCGTTTTCGCAGTACGGCTGGGGCTATTTCGACGAGACGCAGGTCTACACCAAGGCCGGCTACGCAGTGCTGATGTGCAATCCCCGGGGGTCGGCCGGCTACGGGCAGGCGCACGGCCGCAGCATCAAGGAAGCCATGGGCACCCATGACCTGGCCGATGTCCTGGCGTTCGTGGACGGTGCGCTGGCCGCGCATCCCGAACTGGACGGCAGCCGGCTGGGGATCATGGGCGGGTCCTACGGCGGCTACCTGACCGCCTGGACCATCGCGCACGACCACCGGTTCACCGCCGCCGTGGTGGAACGCGGCTTCCTGGATCCGCTGTCCTTTGTCGGCTCCGCGGACATCGGCTGGTTCTTCAGCGCCGGCTACACCGGCACCGATCCGGCCGCGGTCCGGGCGCAGAGCCCGATGGCGGTCGTGGACGCCGTCCGCACCCCCACCTTCGTGGTGCATTCCGAAGATGACCTGCGCTGCCCGGTGGAGCAGGCACAGCGCTATTACACCGCTTTGAAGCTGCGCTCCGTGCCCACCGAGATGCTGCTCTTCCCCGGCGAGAACCACGAGCTCTCCCGCAGCGGCACACCCTGGCACCGGCGCCGGCGCTTCGAGCACCTCCTGGCCTGGTGGTCCCGCTGGCTCCCCACGCCGCAGAATCCGTCCCCGGAGCAGGCCCGTGAGCCGGAACCGGTCCGGGCCTAGGGTCCGCCGGGCCTAGAACCCCAGGATGCGCTGGGCCTCGCCGATGTCCGGCGTGGCCCAGCGGCGGGAGTATTCGTCATTGCTGCACAGCGACCGGGAAAGCATCCGGTCCACGTACACAGTGCCGTCAAGATGGTCCGTTTCATGCTGGACTATCCGTGCCTGCCAGCCGGTGAAGCGTTCCATGCGCTGCCGGGACTGCTGATCGGTGTAGTCCAGCACCACGGACCGTGGCCGGCGGACCACACCCTGGTAGCCCTCGAAGGACAGGCAGCCTTCGAAGAACTCGGCCGTTTCCTCGCCGTCGGCCTCGTAGCGGGGATTGATGATGGAGAAGAAGGGCAGTGCGGACCGTTCACGGACGGCCGCGGACTCCGCACCGACGTCGTAGGTGTCCTCCAGTACGGCGATCTGCAGCGGAATCCCCACCTGGGGTGCCGCCAGGCCGACGCCGGGCGCGGCATGCATGACCCGGCGCAGAAGCGCAATGAGGGCGTCGAGTTCGACGGCGTCCAGTTCACCGTTGAAGGGCAGCGCAGCGCGGCGGAGGGCGGGGTGCCCCAGTTGGACTATCGGCACGAGGTCCCGTTCGAGCATCGGCAGGACCAGGTCTCGCAGCAGGGCGGTGGAATCGGTGGGCACCGCTTTATCCTAGTGGCCGCTGCAGTGTTCCCGTGCCGCCGAAGGGCGTAACCTCGTCTGCACCATGACCGAGCAGCAGCCGTACACCGTCCTGGGACGGTATCCAGGGTTCGAGTTGCGCCATTACCCTGCGCACCTGCTGGCCCAGGTCACCGTGAACGCAGGCTTCCAGGGGGCGGGGAACACCGGCTTCAGGCACCTGTACGCCTACATCACCGGGCAGAACTCGTCCCTGGGCGAACGGGAACCTTACCCCGCCGGAACGGCCGGGATGCCGCTGGCCATGACGGCGCCGGTGCTGCTGGAACCGAGTCCGGTTCCGGGAGCCTTCATCGTTGCGTTCGTCCTGCCCGCCGCAGCCACGGCCGCCACCGTGCCGGAGGACCCGGCCGTGAGCATTGTTCCCGTTCCCGGGCAGGCGGCCGCGGCCTTGTCGTTTTCCGGCCGGTGGAGCGAAGCGAACTATCAGAGCCATCGGGCGGCCCTTCTGGCGGGGGTGTCCGCAGCGGGGTTCACGGCTCTCGGGAATCCACGCTTCGCGCGTTTCGATCCGCCCTTCCGGCCGTGGTTCCTGCGCCGCAATGAAGTGGTTCAGGACGTGGAGGGACCGGGGGACTGACGCGGCAGCGGCACGATGCCGGGATGCGGGTCGCTGGCCAGCCGCGCATGGGTTTCCACGTCGAAGCGGACGTCGCCGTACCGCAGCTTCTCCCGCTCGATACCCTCGGACCGGAAGCCTGCCCGCAGCGCCACCCGGCAGGATGCAGGGTTGTTGGTCCGGTGTCCCAGCTCGAGGCGGAACAGACCGGCGTCGCTGAAAGCCCAGGCGGCAGCGGATGCGACACCGCGGGCGGCCAGGGACAGTCCCCGCGCAGACGGTGCAATCCAGTAGGAAATCCAGGCCGTCTGGTGCCGCGGATCGATGGCGCTGATTCCGATATTGCCCACGGCCACGCCGTCCACATCGACCGCGAAGCTGCGGCGCCGCTCCGATCCGGTGAGGTTGGCCTCGAGGTACTTTGCGGCCTGCCGGGCGTCGTCGAGCCGCCGGCCCAGCTGGTGTTCGAGGGAGGGATCGGCGGTGAAGGCTGCATGGAGATCCGGCGCATCGGCGGCTGTCCAGGGGCGCAGCAGGGGAGAGGCGGGCATGGGGACGTTATGCGGCGGGCGGGACGAATCCCAGCGGCAGCAGGTCACGTGCGGCAATACTGACCGGGCCGTCCGCCGTCGGCAGGATCACGCGGATCTCCGGATAGTAGTCGGCAAGAACCTGCCGGTCCCGGCCGCACGGACTTTGCACGCCGCGGCCGTGGTTGCCGACGGCGACGATGACGCTGGGATCACCGGTCCCGGCCGCTCGGGCTGCGCCCAGAGCAACAAGTTCGGCGCAGGGACCGCCGGTGAAGTGGTACAGGTTCACGCCCACGTGCATCCCGCCGTCGGCCGTGCGGACCGCCGCACCCATGGTGTGGATGCCGTCTTCGCCCGGCCCGGCGTCAGTGGCGGCGTCAATCGTTCTGCGGGCCAGGTCCACGAGTTTCCGGTCCGCCGCGGTGAGCGGACGGGCTGAGGCTGGAAGATGGGTGCTCATGCGGGAGAGTCTACGGGGGAGCGTGCGGCGTTAAAGACAAACAGCCGGGGACCGCCGTAGGGCGGAACCCGGCTGTGCGGCTCGGGGAGAGACTAGCCCTCGCAGTCCACGCAGTAGGCCTCGCCGTTCTTTTCGCGGGCAATCTGTGAGCGGTGACGTACGAGGAAGCAGGACATGCAGGTGAACTCGTCGGCCTGCGGGGGAACCACCTTGATGAGGAGTTCCTCGCCGGACAGATCCGCACCCGGAAGGTCAAAACCGTCAATGGCGTCTGACTCTTCGACATCGATGACTGCAGTCATCGCTCCGCCACGCTGCTGAGCTTTCAGACCCTCCAGGGAGTCTGTGTGCTGGTCTTCTTCCTTGACGCGCGGGGCATCGTAATCGGTAGCCATTTTCTTGTGCTTATCTCCTGATTGTGGGGGGGTGAAGCGTAGATCATATAGGGCAACGAAAGTCGCTGCACCAAACCGTACAGGCGTGGCGGACCACGGATGACGAAATACGGCGGGAAAGTGATCAACATCCCGTCGTGATTTTGTATTCCCGTCGGCAGTCCGGTGCGGGGTCGGCTGCCGGACGGCGGCGTACCGGGGCAGGGCAGTGCCGAACGGCGGGTTATGTCAACCTTTGCCCCTGCGGTGCGATGCGTTATGTCAACTGCAAAGGGACCGGCCCGGGGCGCCGGCGCAGGCGGAAAACCGTGCAACCAGGTCCGCCGTTTTTCCGGCAGGGCAGGAGCAGGCTGACCGGTTATGTAAAGCCGCACGAACGGTGTCCGCTGGTCACCGGGGGACGTTATGTCAACTGAAACGCCAGGGTGCATCCGCGGGTGGGAGGCCCCGAAATGGTCCGACCAGGTCGGCCGGTTTCGGGACCTGTGGCCCTCAGGCAGCTTGTGACCCTCAAGGCAGCGGCCTCAGGCTTACTGGATGTTCCCGGCGTCGGCGAAACGTGAAAAAGAGCTAAAAACGGGGGATCAGCGGACATTCGGGGCTGGATGGACGCTTCGGGCATATCTGTGGTTTCCACCACTTCCGGCACCCTTATATAAACGCCGATAATCCACATTATGTCAACTAGCGCTGAGAAGGGGGTCCCCCGGGGCCGGTTCCCGCCGTCCGGATGCCCTTATTCGCCCGGATAGCTTTGGGCGCGTTCACCGGGTTCCTCTCGCGGGCAGTTGATGCCGGCCTGGATAGCCCGCTGGCAGCATCAGCTGCAGATTCCCTCAGAATCCCGAGGCCTGTGACGCACGGGCATCCAACCGGCTGCATCAGCAGCGCCGGAAGATGCACAGCCATTTGCAGCCTGTCTCCAGTAAGGCCCTGAAACCCGCGGAGGTATTGATCAGACGACCGGAACCCCGGGGAGTGGACCGGAGGGGGCTCGCCAGGCCGGCTCCCCGGCCCACTCCCCCGTCCCCTAGGCGCGCCGCGCAGTGACCAGCAAATACTCCCAGTCCATAGCCGTGTTGCCGGGGCCGGCCCTGAACCGGCTCACCAGCTCCAACAGCTCCGCATCCAGCGCAGCAGCGCGGTCCGGGCGGTCCCCAAGCGATTTGTACACGGCAATAGTGGGACCGTAATTCGTTTTGAAGAAGCCCAGGAAATCCTCCGGCGTCGCGAACCGGTCAACACGCAGGGTACGGCGTTCGGCTGTGAAATGCTGCACCTTTCCCGCCAGGAGAGACTCCACATGGTCGGGATTTCCCCACAGCGGCGGCGGCTGGGCGCCGGGAGGCGGCGGCGGCGCGTACGGCTTCATGGTGGCGAACATGCGCCCAATAAAACCTTCAGGCGTCCAGTTGATCAGCCCGATCCGCCCGCCCGGCCGGCACACGCGCACCAATTCCGACGCCGTCTGCCCATGGTGCGGAGCGAACATCACTCCTACGCAGGAGATCACCGCGTCGAAGGAACCGTCCGCGAACGGAAGCGATTCGGCGTCGGCCGTCACCCAGCTCAGGTGCGCACCCCGGGACTGCGCTATCCGTTTGCCCGCTTCGAGGAGTTCCGGTGTCAGGTCCGAGGCAGTCACGTCGGCGCCGGTCTCCGCGGCAGGAATTGCTGCGTTGCCCGTACCCGCGGCGACGTCGAGAACTTCATCCCGGTCCGTAATAGCGCAGGCCCCCACCAGCACCGGTCCCAGGGCGGGAATGATCTCGGTGGCCACGGCCGTGTAGTTCCCGAGCGCCCACACCGCCCGGAGCCTCGCCTTCAGTTCCCGGTCGGGACTGGTTTGCGTTTCCGTCATGATCCTCACGTCCTTGCGTTTGGGGGCTTATATCCCGCCCCAGTGCTGTCTGACCCTTTCAGTGTTCGACCCCGGCATGTGCGGTACCGTGTGCAAGGCCGGCCAGGTCAGCCCGCAGCCGGGGATTGGTGATCCGGGCGGCCATGAGCGGAATAGCCGTTTCCACGGCCGAATCCCCCAGCGCCGCCCGGAAAGAATAGGCCCGGACAGTGAGCTCGTCGTGGCCGTAGCGGCTGGACAACTCACTTAGTTCCCGTGCGTACCCGAGTGCCAGCGGCGGATCCGCATGCAGCGCCACCGTGCAGGCCAGGTCCAGGTTCCGTCCCCGGAACCAGCGGTACCAGGGGTCGGGGCGCAGCCCGCGGCGGATCCACTCTGCCGCGGCAGCCCGCTCGCCGGCAGCCAGCAGGACCCGGGCCTTGGCTTGGAACGCCGAGTCCAGAAAGCAGCGGTCACCGAACGCCTCAGCCAGTGCGACCGCCTGGTCGGCCATCTCCGCCGCTTCCGACGACGCACCGGAAAGCAGGTACGTCTCACTTCGCAGGGCTTCCACCAGCGGCCGGAACGCGGTCCAGTGCTCACTTGCCAGGAGTGACAGGGACGCGTCGAGTTCCTCAGCGGCGGCGCGGTACTGCCCGGTCAGCAGGTACAGCCGGCCCAGCATGGCACGCGCAAACGCCTGCTGCCGCAGGTTGTCGGCGCTTAGTCCCGCCGATCTGCCCAGCGCATCGGCGGCTGCGGGGTAGTCAGCGGTATCGGTGGCCAGCATCCCGCGGACGCCCAATACCCTGGCCGTTTCGTCCGCCAGTCCCGCCGCCGTCGCCAATGCCCGGTCCAGCCAGCGAAGCCCGCTCGCCGGGAAGCCGCGCTGCACGGCGAGGAATCCCAGCTCCCGGTAGGCGGCCGCCTGCACGGCAGGACTGCCGTCCGGTCCGGCGAGGGACACCACACGGTGCAGCAGATCAGCGACCTCGGCGCCGCGGCCTCCGGCACCGTGGATCAGGGCGCCGGCCAGGGCCAGAAGCGCCTCGTCCTGCAGCTGGCGGTTCCCGGTGCGTTCGGCCAGGCCGCCGGCCACCCGCAGGTGCGCCAATGCGGGCGTTGTGGCACCGGCGGCGAGACAGGACGCGGCCGCTTCCAGATAGGACCTGACCGCGACGCCGGTGGCTGCCAGAGCGCTGATCCTGACATCCGGGGCGGCCAGTGCCTGCTGGACTTCAGCGGGCATGCCCAGACCAAGGTGTTCGGCAAAAAGACGGGTGCACCGGGCGGCCTGCTCCCGGGCTCCGCTGCGGTCCCTGCCGGCCAGGAGGGCGCGGATCAGCAGCGCATGGAAGTCCCCGTTCAGCATGTCCAAGCTGACGGCCTGCCCGGCGAACTGCACGGCACTCCCGGCGTCGCCGTCGGCGAGGGCAGCCAGCCCCCTTTCGTAGGCAGCTGTTTCGACGAAGTGCCGCAGCCGGTGGCGTTCCACGGTCAGCCAGGTATCGAAGCCGGGACAGTCAGCGAACTCCAGCCGTTCGAGCAGCTCGGCGGACGCGGTGTCCGCTGACCAGGGTGCGGCGGTGTCGGCGTCGCAGAACGACGACGGCGGCAGCCGCAGGATCAGCGGGTCACCCTGCAGCACCGACCCTGAGCCCAGCACGCGGCGCAGGTCCGACAGGTGCCAGCGCAGCGCGCCGAGCGGATCCCCGGCATCAGGAAACAGCATCGCGGCGAGCTGGCCGCGCGGTGTGGGAGTGCGGTGCAGCAGCAGATAAGCAAGCAGCCCCCAGCCCTTCCGGCCACGGGGCTGCCTCCCGTCACCGGCTGGGCACTCGATCGACGGCGGCCCCAGGAGGCGCACCTGAATCCCGGCCATGCTCCACACTGTAGAACCCGGCCCGGCACGCCGAAAGGCCGGGCGCAATCAGCCGTGGGCAGGGGGATCCGCTGTCGGCGGTGCAGCGGACAACATGGCGGTTCCCCCACACGGGCGGCAGAAAAAATTCTTCCCCGCTGTCGATATCCATCCCGCCCGTTCGACGTCATAGTAGGAGGCGCATCAGCACCTTCAACGGAACAAGCAGCAGGGAGAGTGCCATGAAGTACATGTTCATCATGCGGGCCACGGACGAAGCCGTGCAGGCTTCCAAGGACATCCCGTTTGAGCAGATCATCAACCAGATGGGCGCCTACAACGAGTCCATGATCAATGCCGGAGTGATGCTCGGCGGCGAAGGCCTCGCCGACCTTTCCGAGGGCAGCGGGCTGGTGGTGGATTTCTCCGAGGATCCTCCGCTCGTCACCGACGGCCCTTACGGCGAAACGCACGAGCTCTTCAACGGGTTCTGGATTGTGCAGGTGGGTTCCCGCGAGGAGGCCGCGGAGTGGGCCAGCCGCGCACCCCTGGGCCCAGGATCGAAACTCGAGGTCCGCCGTGTGACCGAAGCCTCCGACTTCGCCGACTTTGCGGACAACGAATACATCCAGAAGGAAGAGCTGTGGCGGCAGGAAGAGGAGAACCTGAACGCGGGCAACAAATAGCCGTGGATCAGGCAGCAGTTCCGGGACGTCTCGACGCGCTATGGCGCATCGAAGGCGCCCGGATTGTTGCCGCCCTGGCCCGGGTGACCGGTGACGTCGGCCTGGCCGAGGATGCCGCACAGGACGCCGTCGCCGAGGCGATGGCCTCATGGAGCAGGACGGGCATTCCCCGTAACCCCGGTGCGTGGATCACCGCCGTGGCCAAACGCCGGGCCATCGACAGGTGGCGGCGGACCGAGCTGCTGCAGGACCGCTATCAGGAGCTGGCACGCGGGGCTCAGGACGGGGCAGCCCCGGAGTGGAACCCGCTGCCGGATGACGTGCTCCGGCTGCTGTTCACGGCCTGCCATCCGGTGCTCTCCACGGAGGCCCAGATTGCATTGACGCTGCGGGTAGTGGGGTCGCTGCGCACGGACGAAATTGCCCGGCTGTTCCTGGTTCCCACCGCCACAGTGCAGCAGCGCATTGTCCGGGCCCGGAAAACGCTGGCGGCGGCGCGGGTGCCCTTTGAACCGCCGGAGCCCAATGAGTGGACGCCGCGGCTGCGCGGGGTGCTGCATGTCATCTACCTGATGTTCACCGAGGGGTACGCGGCGACCAGCGGCGAGAGCTGGACGCGGCCGGACCTGGCGGCCGAAGCGCTGCGGATCGGAAGGATCCTCGCCGGGCTGGTCCCCCGGGTCCCGGAGGCACACGCCCTGGTCGCGCTGATGGAGTTCTCCGCCTCCCGCTTCGCCGCCCGCACCGGTCCCGGCGGCGCTCCTGTCCTGCTGGCGGACCAGGACCGGACCCGCTGGGACCGGGCGCAGATCGAGCGGGGACGGGAGCGTCTGGCCCGCGCCGACGCATTGTCGAAGGAACTCGGCCGCGCGCGCGGCAGCTACGCCCTGCAGGCAGCCATTGCCCAGTGCCACGCGACGGCGGTCCGCGCCGACGCAACGGACTGGCCGCGGATCGTCCTGCTGTACGAAGCTTTGGGCCGGCTCTCCCCCGGCCCCGTGGTGGAACTGAACCGGGCCGTGGCGGTGTCGATGGCCACGGGACCGGAAGCTGCGCTGGTGGTCGTGAACCGGCTTGCGGACGAGGGGGTGCTGCGCGGCTCCCATCTGCTGCCCAGTGTGCGGGCCGAGCTGCTGGCCCGGCTCGGCCGGACAGGAGAGGCACGCGCGGAGTTCAGTGCAGCAGCTGCCCTGGCCCGGAACCTCCGCGAACGGGAGGTTCTGGAGCGCCGCGCGGCTGGCCTCTGAGTTGCCGGCTGCGCCGTACCGGTTGGTAGAGTCCGGACAACGCAGTACCATCACTTCCCACCCGAAGGACCGCCTTGACCGTTTCCGCGCAGCCATTTCCAGCCGACCCGATGACGGACCCGAACTGGTGGCGGCAGGCCGCGGTGTACCAGATCTACCCGCGCAGCTTCTCGGACGCCAACGGCGACGGTCTCGGTGACCTGCCCGGGGTCACGGCCAAGGTGCCGTACCTGGCGCAGCTGGGCGTCGACGCGGTCTGGCTGAGCCCCTTTTACCCCTCGGCGCTCGCCGACGGCGGGTACGACGTCGACGACTACCGGAACGTCGATCCGCGGCTGGGCAGCCTGGACGACTTTGATGACATGGCCGCGGCGCTGCACGCCGCCGGCATCAAGCTCATCGTGGACATCGTCCCGAACCACTCATCCAACCGGCACGCCTGGTTCCGGGAAGCACTGGCCTCGCCCAGGGGATCCGCGGCCCGCAGCCGGTACATCTTCCGCGACGGAACAGGCCCGGACGGGAACCTCCCGCCGTCGGACTGGCAGTCCGTCTTCGGCGGCAGCGCCTGGGAACAGGTGCCGGACGGTCAGTGGTACCTGCACCTGTTCGCCCCGGAACAGCCGGACTTCAACTGGGAGAACCCCGAGGTCCGCGGGGAGTTCCTCACGACGCTGCGTTTCTGGTCCGACCGCTGCGTGGACGGCTTCCGGATCGATGTGGCCCACGCCCTCGCCAAGGACCTCACGGAACCGCTGGCGGCCGCAGCCGAGCTGACCGCGGAGGGTGAGGGGACCGCCGGCACCCACCCCTTCTGGGACCGCGACGAGGTCCACGCCATCTTCGCCGAGTGGCGGAAGCTGTTCAACGAATACGACCCTCCGCGCACCGCCGTGGCCGAGGCCTGGGTGCATGCCTCACGCCGGGGCCGATACGCCAGCCCGGAGGGGCTGGGCCAGGCGTTCAACTTCGACCTGCTGCAGGCAGACTTCGACGCCGCACGGTTCCGTGAAATCATCACCGCCAACCTGGAGCAGGCGGCCACCACCGGTGCCTCCTCCACCTGGGTGCTGTCCAACCACGACGTCGTCCGGCACGCCACGCGCTACGGCCTGCCGTCCGCTCCGGCGGGCAGCAAAAAAGGACAGGACGGGAAGGCCTGGGTGCTCTCCGGCGGCACCGAACCGGAACTGGACCGTGGTCTGGGCCTGCGCCGGGCGAGGGCCGCGACACTCCTGATGCTGGCACTGCCCGGCTCCGCCTACCTGTACCAGGGCGAGGAGCTGGGCCTGCACGAAGTGGCGGAGATCCCCGACGCGGACCGGCAGGATCCCACGTTCCACCGCAGCCCCGGGGTGGACAAGGGCCGTGACGGGTGCCGCGTGCCGCTGCCCTGGACAACCGACGGCCCGTCCTTCGGCTTCGGCGCAGGACAGGCCCATCTCCCCCAACCGGAGGAGTTCGCGGCTGCTGCGGTGTCGGGCCAGGAACACGACGGCGCTTCGACCCTGAATTTCTACCGGCAGGCCTTGGCGCTCCGCGGCAAGCAGCAGACGGCGGAGGAACTCCACTGGCTGGACAGCCCGTCCACCGTGCTGCACTTCCGGCGCCCGGGCGGATGGCAGAGCATCACCAACTTCGGCACCGAGGCCGTGCCATTACCTGAGGGATCCGTGCTCCACAGCAGCGGGCCACTTGACGGCGCCCAGCTGCCTCCCGCTACCACCGCCTGGCTGGCCTAGTCCTTCAGGAAGCTGTGGCGCCCCGGTCCCTGTTGCCGGGGACCGCCGGGTGGCTACCGTGGTGGGGACGGCATCTCTGCGTGCCGGCCAAGCTCCTGTACTGAGTCCCCGCCCTACGGAGGTTCCGCCATGGATCCGATCCCCGGTATCAACATTGCCGTTCCGCCCAGCGGCCCGGGCTGCGTCGAATGCACCCAGCACCAGGGGTGGTGGTACCACCTGCGCCGCTGCGCCGAGTGCGGACACATCGGCTGCTGCGACAGCTCGCCGGGACAGCATGCCACCCTCCACGAGCAGCAGACCGGGCACCCCGTCATCCGGAGCTTCGAGCCCGGAGAGGACTGGTTCTGGAACTACGCGGACTCCTCGGTCTTCGCCGGACCGGAGCTGGCCCCGCCGGCACACCATCCGGAGAGCCAGTCCGTTCCCGGCCCCGCCGAGCGGGTGCCGGCGGGCTGGCAGAAGCTCCTGCACTGAGATGCCGCCGGCGAAGCTGACAGGTCTACACTGTAAACATGACTAGAACCTACATTGTGACCGGATCAGCTTCGGGCATCGGAGCAGCCACCGCCGCCATCCTGAAGGAGCGCGGCAACACCGTCATCGGCGTTGACCTGCGCAACGCCGACGTCGAGGCGGACCTCAGCAAGCCCGAGGGCCGCTCCGCCGCCGTCGCCAAGGCCGTGGAACTCGCCGGCGGAAACGTCGACGCCGTTATCGCCTGCGCCGGCATCTCCGCACCCGCGCCGATCACGGTTGCCGTGAACTTCTTCGGCGTCACGGACTTCCTGACCGAACTGGCACCGACCCTGGCCAAGAGCAGCGCCCCCCGCGCCGCCGTCGTCAGCTCCATGGCCAGCCTGCAGCCCAACTCCCCCGAACTCGTTGACGCCATGCTCGCGGGCAACGAGGAGGAAGCCCTGCGGATCGGCCAGGCGCTCGCCGACAACGGCCCGCAGACCGGCTACCTGAACTACCCGTCCAGCAAGCGCGCCCTGAGCCGCTGGGTCCGCCGCGAAAGCATCACCCCCGCCTTCGCCGGCGCCGGCATTCCGCTGAACGCGGTGGCCCCGGGCACCGTGGTCTCCGCCATGACGCGCGACCTGCTGTCAACCCCCGAAGGCCGGGCCATGGTGGACGCCAACGTGCCCATGCCGCTGAACGGCCACTCGGATCCGGAAGTTATTGCCCGCCTCCTGGTCTGGCTGACCTCCGAAGAGAACACCCACACCACGGGGCAGACCATCTACACCGACGGCGGCGCCGACGCCACGCTGCGCGGCGACGACATCTGGTCCTAACCGGCCCCACCGCCCCGAACCGCTGGCGCCGGTGAGGACTACCTCCCGGCGCCGGCGGCGGGCGTGGAACACAAGGCCCGGAGCCAGGAGGTGCTTGGCCTGCTGGCCCGTGAAACCCATGAACACCGCGTTGCTACAGTTATGGTGACGCACGATCACGACGTCCTTCACCACTGCGACCGCGTTGTCGAGATGGTGGACGGACGCCTCGCCAGCTAGCCTCAGCACGAACAGGAGGGCCACAGGGTGCCCCGAATCAAGGCCCCCACGGTGGCCGAACACCGGGCGGCACAGCAGCGGGCGCTGCTGGACGCGGCACGCACCCTCCTGGCCCGGACCGGTGAGGCCCCCAGCATGGCCGAGGTGGCTGCGCTGGCGGGCCTCGCCCGTCCGAGTGCCTACCAGTACTACAAATCCCGCCAGGACCTCCTCCACGCCCTGGTGCTGGACGTTTTCCCCCGCTGGACCCAGCGGGTCCGGGAAGCAATGGATGCCGAGCCGGAACCGGCGGACCGCATCATGGCCTATGTGCTGACCAACATTGCCCTGGTCGCGGAGGGTGAGCACGCGGTCGGCAACGCCCTCGCCGCCGTCGCCCCCGGCGAGGAGCTCAACAACCAGAGCGCCATGATGCACCGGCAGCTGCAGACCCCCCTGGTGGAGACGCTGACACAGCTGGGCGCACCGGACCCGCAGGTGACGGCCGAACTCATCAATGCGATTGTCCACTCATCCACCCGCCTGCTGGAATCCGGCGCCGCCCGGCAAACGGTGGAGGACAGGGTCCGCGGGCTCCTGGGCCCCTATGTCCGTGAAAACCGCACTACCCCCGCTCCGGAGGGCACGCCATGACAGACACGACCTCCCGAACCGACACCCCCCGAACCGACGCAGCCGTCCGGACCTGGCCCGGGGTCCTCGCCTTGGATCTGGTCCTCATCGTCGTCTTCGCCGCCCTCGGCCGGCAAAGCCACGAACACGGACTAACGCTGCCCGGCATCCTCGCCACGGCACTGCCGTTCCTCCTCGCCTGCCTGCTCAGCTGGGCGGCCACGCGCGCCTGGCGGCGTCCCGCGCAGCTCTGGCCGGCCGGCGTCGTCATCTGGCTCGGAACTGTGGCCGCCGGACTGGCCATCCGTGCCCTGGCCGGCGGCGGCACCGCCGTCAGCTTCCAGGTGGTCACCCTCGCGGTGCTCGGCGTTTTCCTCCTGGGCCAGCGCGCTGCCTGGACCGCGGCTGCCCGCCGGCGGCACCGGGCCATCCACTAGGCTCGAAGAGAGCACCAGTAAAGACCACCGCAGGAAAGGCCCCGCCATGATCACAGCTTTTGTACTTATCCAGACCGATGCCGCCAGGATCCCGGAATGCGCGGAGGAGATTTCCGAGATCGAAGGCATCAGCGAGGTCTATTCCGTGACCGGTGACTGCGATCTGATCGCCATCGCACGGGTACAGCGCCACGAAGACCTTGCCGACGCTATTGCCAACCGCCTGTCCAAGGTGGAAGGCGTCGTCGGAACCACCACGCAGATTGCGTTCCGCGCCTACTCCCGGCATGACCTGGACGCTGCGTTCTCGCTCGGCTTCGACAGCTAGCTTCGACAGCTGGCTTCGACAGCTGGCTTCGACAGCTGGCAGAACCTGCGCTGCGGTCCCGGCGTGCCTACTGGGTAACGGCCACCCAGCGCTCCAGCGCCGCCTGGGCCGCCCCGCTGTCGATCGAGTCGCAGGCCCGGGCCAGGCCGCGGGCCAGCCGCTCGATCAGCGGACCTTCCGCCTCGCGGTCCAGGGCCACCAAGGCGGCCGCAGCGTTCAGCACCACGGCGTCCCGCACCGGTCCCTTGTCCCCGGCCAGCACGCTGCGCACCACGGCTGCGTTGGCCGCGGCGTCACCGCCCCGCAGGTCCTCCAGCGTTGCCCGGCTGATGCCGAGATCCAGGGGATCCACTACGGACTGCTCTACGGCCCCGTTACGGACTTCCCAGACGGTGGAGACGCCGGTGGTGGTCATCTCGTCCAGTCCGTCATCGCCGCGGAACACCAGGGCACGGACGCCGCGCCGGGCAAGCACGCCGGCCATCAGCGGAGCCAGCCGGGCGTCCGCCACGCCGATGGCCGAAGCGCTGGGGTTGGAGGGGTTGGTCAGGGGCCCCATGAAGTTGAAAGCGGTGGCCACACCCATCTCGCGGCGGGGCACAGCGGCGAACCGCATGGAGGGATGAAAGACCTGCGCGAAGCAGAAGGTGATCCCGGCCTCGACGGCCGCCTGCGCAACACGCTCCACGGACAGGTCCAGCCGGACCCCCAGCGCCTCAATCACATCGGCGGATCCGGACGCCGACGACGCCGCCCGGTTTCCGTGCTTGACGACCTTCGCTCCGGCACCGGCACAGACCAGTGCAGCCATGGAGGAAATGTTAACGGTGTTGTGGCGGTCGCCTCCCGTGCCCACAATGTCGAGGGTCTCCCCCGGTATGTCGATGGGCCGTGCATTGGCCACCATTGCTTCCACGAGCCCGGTCAGCTCGTCAACGGTCTCTCCCTTGGCACGCAGAGCCACCAGGAACCCCGCTATCTGGGAGTCCGTGGCGTTGCCGGCCATGATGGTCGACATGGCCCACCGGGTCTGCTCCGTGGAAAGGTCCATGCCCCCGATCAGCGCAGTAATCAGGCTTGGCCAGGTGTCGCCGGAACTCGGAATCGTAGTCACACACCCTAGGTTATCTACGAATCGTAGAAAAAGCCGATTTCTTTCTGGAGGTCCATTTCCGCGCCAACACAGGGATCCGGGGCAGCGGGGCCTGCTTTGGACGCGCCGTAGGCCGCTATCTGTTGGAGAACTGGGCACTTTTACCGCCATAATGTCTATGTGACAACAGCGACCCATGCCCCCAGTACCCCGGCTCACCCCACGCTGAACCGCCCCAATATGGTTTCCGTAGGAACCGTGGTGTGGCTCTCCAGCGAACTGATGTTCTTTGCTGCTCTCTTCGCCATGTATTTCACCCTTCGCTCGACTTCGAGCGACCTGTGGGCCATGGAGACGGAGAAGCTGAACGTTCCGTTCGCTTTCGTGAACACGGTGATCCTTGTTTCCAGTTCCTTCACCTGCCAGGCAGGCGTCTTCGCCGCAGAACGTCTTCAGGCACGCCGCACCGGAGGGCTCCTGAAGCTTTCCCGCTGGGGCATGACTGAGTGGTTCCTGCTGACCTTCGTACTTGGAGCGATTTTCGTCTCCGTACAGGCCTACGAATACGCCATGCTCGTCTCCGAAGGCGTATCCCTCTCGTCGAACTCTTACGGTTCCGCGTTCTACCTGACCACCGGCTTCCACGGCCTGCACGTGACCGGCGGCCTGATCGCGTTCCTCTTCATCATCGGCCGTGCCTACGCCGCCAAGCGCTTCGGACACTTCGAAGCTACTTCGGCGATCGTAACCTCGTACTACTGGCACTTCGTTGATGTGGTCTGGATTGCCCTGTTCGTCATCATTTACTTCCTCAAGTAACACTGCTTGAGGACCCGCACCCCCACGAAATACTTCAAAGTGGCACCAGTTTCCCAAAGACCACATAAGTTAGGAACTACGAAGTGAAGGCACTATCGCAAAGGCGGCGTCATCCCCTCGCAGCAGTCGCGCTGCTGCTGCTGGGACTCCTCGTTACGGGTGGTCTCTATGCCGTAGCCAACGGAGCCAACCAGGCCCAGGCAGCTACCACCACGTACACTGCCGAAGACGTCAGCGAGGGCGAGAAGCTCTTCGTCGCCAACTGTGCAACGTGCCACGGCATTGAGGCCTCCGGCACCGAAAACGGCCCGTCGCTGGTGGGCGTCGGCGCAGCCTCGGTCGACTTCCAGGTGGGCACCGGCCGCATGCCGATGGCCATGCAGGGCCCCCAGGCCCAGGAAAAGCCGGTCCAGTTCGACGAGGAGCAGACCGAGGAGCTGGCGGCCTACGTTTCCAGCCTCGGCGCCGGCCCGTCGGTTCCGGACTCGGAATACCTTGAGTCGGATACCACTGACGAAGAGGCATCCGCGAACGGCGGCGAGCTCTTCCGCGTGAACTGCGCCATGTGCCACAACGCAGCAGCTGCCGGCGGTGCACTGACCCGCGGCAAGTTCGCTCCGAGCCTGGACGGCGTCAGCGAAAAGCACATCTACGAGGCCATGGTCACGGGCCCGCAGAACATGCCTGTCTTCAACGACACCAACATCTCCCCCGAGGAGAAGCAGGACATCATCACGTTCCTGAAGGACATCGAAACCAGCGGCTCCCCCGGTGGAGCCCAGCTGGGCTCACTGGGTCCGGTATCCGAGGGTCTGTTCATCTGGACCGCCGGTCTTGGAATCATCATCGCTTTCACCATTTGGTTGACCGCCCGGTCTTCCTAACCACAGCCGCGCTCACCTCCACGGGTGACATCACAGTTACATATAGGTCTATAAATGCAGTTTTCACAGAAGGATGAGGGGGATCATGGGCGACCATAGTCACGGCAGTCCGAACACCTCGGGCACCGTCGCTACGGCTGGCCAGGGAGATGAGGAGAAGTTCCAGAATCCGGGACTTCCCCCGCACCGCCCTCGTCTAGCCGACACACATCCCCGCGCCGAAAAGCGCGCGGAGCGGCAGGTCGCGAGCCTGTTCATCGTGTCGATCATCGGCACGATCGTATTTTTCATCGGGTACTTCAGCATCCACCTGGACGATGCCAGCATCGCGGAACTGCGGCTGCAGAACATCCTCCTGGGACTCGGCACCGCCTTCGCCATGCTCGGCATCGGCGTCGGCATTGTCCACTGGGCGAAGACGCTTATGCCGGACCACGAGGTCACGGAAGAGCGCCACGAGATCCGTCCCGAAGAGGACCGCGTCATCGCGGAGAAGATCGTTGGGGACATCATTGAGGAAACGGGCATCAAGCGCCGTCCCCTGATCCGCAACACCCTCCTCGGCGCCATGGTGCTGGCACCGCTGCCTGCCATCGCCGTGTTCCGCGACCTGGGCCCCCTTCCGGGCGACACCCTCCGCCACACGATGTGGAAATCGGGTACGCGGCTGGTCCGCGATCCCAGCGGTACCGCCATCAAGGCCTCGGATGTCACTCTCGGTTCGGCCTTCCATGTCATCCCGGACGGCCTGAACGATCTCCCCGAGCACAAGCTCGAGGAAAAGGCCAAGGCCGTAGTCCTGCTGATGCGTCTGAACCCCGAGGATCTGAACCCCTCCCCCGGACGCGAAGACTGGGCCGTGGACGGCATTGTCGCCTACTCCAAGATCTGCACCCACGTCGGCTGCCCGGTTGCGCTTTACGAGCAGCAGACGCACCACCTGCTGTGCCCGTGCCACCAGTCGACCTTCGACGTGACGCAGGAATGCAAGGTCATCTTCGGCCCGGCCGGCCATGCGCTGCCGCAGCTGCCGATCGAGGTCGACGCCGAGGGTTACCTCATCGCCAAGGATGACTTCCAAGAACCTGTCGGACCGAGCTACTGGGAGCGTGGCTAATCATGAGTGTTCCCTCTGCCACCCCTTACGAGGCGAAAACCCGTCTGGGCCGCATCACCAACTTCGTTGACTCCCGGGTCAGCGGTTCGGCCATGGTCAAGGAGTTCGGCCGCAAGGTCTTCCCCGACCACTGGTCCTTCATGTTCGGTGAAGTTGCGCTGTACTGCTTCGTCATCCTCCTGATGACCGGAACGTTCCTGACGTTCTTCTTCGATCCGTCCATGGCGGAAACGCATTACGACGGCAGCTACGTTCCGCTGCGCGGCGTCGAAATGTCCGTCGCCTACGAGTCCTCCCTGAACATCTCCTTCGATGTCCGCGGCGGCCTCTTCATGCGCCAGGTACACCACTGGTCGGCACTGCTCTTCGTAGCAGCCGTCTCGGTGCACATGCTCCGCGTGTTCTTCACCGGCGCCTTCCGCAAGCCGCGCGAACTCAACTGGGTGGTGGGCGGCGTCCTGCTGATCCTGTCCCTGGCTGCCGGCTTCACCGGTTACTCCCTCCCCGATGACCTGCTCTCCGGCAACGGCCTGCGCATCATCGACGGCGTTATCAAGTCAGTCCCGGTGGTTGGCACCTACATCAGCTTCTTCCTGTTCGGCGGTGAATTCCCCGGAACCGCGATTATCGGCCGTCTGTACATGCTGCATATCCTCCTGGTTCCGGCGCTGATCCTCCTGATGATCGCCATCCACCTGTTCATGGTGGTTATCCACAAGCACACGCAGTTCCGCGGACCCGGCCGGACCAACAACAACGTTGTCGGTTACCCGGTCGGCCCGGTCTACGCAGCCAAGGCCGGCGGCTTCTTCTTCATCGTCTTCGGCGTGATTGCGATCATTGCGGGCTTCTTCACGATCAACCCGATCTGGAACTACGGTCCCTACGATCCCTCGCCCGTGTCCGCCGGTACCCAGCCTGACTGGTACATCGGCTGGGTGGACGGCGCGCTGCGCCTGATGCCGGGCTTCATCGGCGCCTTCCCGCTGGAGTGGGTCATCCCGTTCCCGTGGGGTGACAACACCCTCTCGCTGAACGTCCTGCTGCCCGCCCTGGGCCCGGCCGGCCTGGTCTTCACGCTGCTCTTCGCCTGGCCGTGGATCGAAGCCTGGCTGACCAAGGACAAGCGCGCGCACAACCTCCTGGACCGTCCGCGCAACGCCCCGTACCGCACCGCCGTCGGCGTTGCAGGCATCACGTTCTACTGCGTGATGTGGGCAGCCGCCAGCTCCGACCTCATCGCCACGCACTTCCATGTGTCGCTGAACGATGTCACGTACTGGCTGCGGGTGCTGTTCTTCGTCGGTCCGATCCTGGGCTTCATCATTGCCCGCCGCATCGCCCTGGCGCTGCAGCGCAAGGACCGCGAGATTGTCCTGCACGGTGTCGAGAGCGGACGCATTGTCCGTCTCCCGCACGGTGAGTACATCGAGGTCCACGAGCCGCTGGACGAGTACAAGCGCTACCGCCTGGTGGACTTCGACTCGTACAAGGCGCTTCCGGCCCAGCCGGACGCCAACGGCAAGGTCTCCCGCAAGGAGAAGCGCCGTGCGAAGCTCTCCCGCTTCTTCTTCGAGGACCGTGTCGCCCCGGTGACGCCCTCGGAGCTCGAGAACGCACACCACCACGAGTCGCCTGCCGAGGTCGAGGCCAAGGCCGACGACTCCGCATCGATCGAACAGCGCTAGCCGCTAGGCAAACGCAGAAAGAGGGCCCGACCGGATCATCCGGTCGGGCCCTCTTTTTTGTACCGGCTAGGCCAGCGTGAACGGCCGCTTGGCCGGAAGCGGGTAGCGCTGCTTCAGCGCGGCGGGCTCCGCTACGGGCGCCGAGCCGATCGTAATCTTGGTGAAGTCCAGCAGCGGATCACGCAGGACAACCTTCAGACCTGCCACGGCCTTGTTCACATCGGGAACCAGGCAGTAGATGTTCAGCTTCCGCGGAGCGAACTCCGTGTGGTCCACCTCCCCCAGTCCCCGCCAGAGGAAGTATGAGGAGATGGCCTGGGTCGCCTTATGTTCGAGGTAGCGGTCCCGCTCCGTGCCGGCCGCCGTCTTGAGTGCATACTGGACAATCACCCAGTGCTGCTCCGCCGGCTCCATCTCCGCGTACCCCTCCTCCTCCGAGGCAACCGCAAAGGCGTGCAGCAGGTCCTCGGCGGCGTCAGGAGCCACGTCCTGCACCTTTGCGGAGCCCTCGTATCCAACCGGGCCGGACGTCAGCATCAGCTGTCCGTCGTCCTCGTCGTAGAGCGCCTCCCGGAAATGGAGCACCCCCGCGTCGTCGCGCTTGTACATCCGAATGGTGACCATAATGCTGTTCTTCTTCCTGCTGTGGGGTTTGGGTGAGGGGCTGCGGGCCCTGGTGGTGCTTTCAGGCGTGCGGGCGCCTGCGCGGGTGGTAGGAACGGGGAGTGCGTACTCCGGGCCGCTGGAGGGGCACCCAGAGCTTGTAGCGGTCCGCACGGTAGTAGGACACGGAGTAGTCCACCATCGCGCGTGAGACGTAGGCGTGGCGCTGGATCTTCAGCACCGGCGCACCGAGCTCCACGTTGAGCAGGCGCGCGATGGAGGCGGAGGCCGCCGTCGCTTCGATGGTGTCCTCGCCCCACTCCATCACCAGTCCGTAGCGTTCGCTCAGGACGTTGTACAACGACGTCGGCGCCTGCTCTTCGAGGATGCCCGGCACATAGTGCGCAGGAATGAAGTTTTCGTCCACGCTCATCGGCTCGCCGTCGGCCAGCAGCTGCCTGCGGAAGCGGACCACCGGCTGGCCGGGTTCAATCTGGAGTTCACGGGCCACCAGCTGCGAGGCACCGATCTGCTCGAAGCTGAGGACATGTGCGTCCGGAACCATCCCGCGGCGGTGCATTTCCTCCGAGTAGGAGGTCAGCTGCACCTGCAGGTCCATTTTGGGGCGGGCAACGAAGGTGCCGAGCCCGACGACGCGTTCCAGGACACCGTCGGCCACCAGTGCGTCCACGGCCTGGCGGATGGTCATGCGAGCTACGGCAAAGTGTTCCGAAAGTTCACGTTCGGAGGGGATGATCTCCCCCGCGCCGGCATGGGTCTCCACGAACCGGCGGAGGATGCCCTGCAGCTGGACATGCTTGGCAACGCCCGCGGCGGGGTCAATACCCTCGGTGATCAGCCGCAGCCGGTGATTGCTCACCGGCGGTGTCCCGGACGGACGGACGGACCGTAAATACGCATGCTTCGACTCCGCCCCTTCGGCTGGGAAAACTGCTGCCGTCTAAGAATACCGGCATAGCTACTGGCTCCCCTCCCCCGGCTGCCCGGTGGGCCACTCACGAAAAAGGGAAGGACCCGCAGTTTCCTGCGGGCCCTTCCCTTGTATGTTCTTATCCAGCCCTAGTGGGCGTGGTTACCGCGGCTGTATTCGAAGACCCAGCCAACGAGTGCGATGACGGCCAGGCCGGCACCGATGTACAGGATCCACCAGCCCACTGCCATGCCCAGGAAGCCAATGGCTGCCGAGGCGCCCAGCAGCAGCGGCCACCAGCTCCACGGGCTGAAGAAGCCCTGCTCGCCGGAGCCTTCGTGGATCTCGGCGTCAAGCCGGTCCTCGGGCCGGGGACCGACGCGCTTGCCGGTGAAGCCGATGTAGTAGGCGATCATGCCGGACATACCGCCGGTAAGGAACAGCGCCAGGTAACCGACGGGCTCCGTCCACTCCACCATGTAGCCGTAGACAACACCGACGACGATGAAGAACGGCGTCATGTAAGCGAAGAGTTTAGTCTCAACCTTCATTAGACTTTTTCCTTCCGGTCGCCGGGGCCGAATACCTTGGCTGCGGCGGAATCGTCAGTGACGTGCTGCTGCAGCTCGGGATGGTGCAGGTCCAGTGCCGGACGCTCGGAACGGATCCGCGGCAGCGAGGTGAAGTTGTGGCGCGGCGGCGGGCAGGAGGTTGCCCACTCGAGCGAGCCACCGAAGCCCCAGGGGTCATCCACTTCAACCTTCTTGCCGTGGCGCCAGGTGATGTACACGTTCCAGAAGAACGGAATCATCGAGGCACCCAGGACGAAGGAGGCGATGGTGGAGAACTGGTTCATCGCGGTGAAGTTGTCTTCCACCAGGTAGTCGGCGTAGCGGCGCGGCATACCGAGCACGCCCAGCCAGTGCTGGATCAGGAAGGTGCCGTGGAAACCGAAGAACAGGAGCCAGAAGTGGATCTTGCCCAGGCGTTCGTTGAGCATCTTGCCGGTCCACTTGGGCCACCAGAAGTAGAAGCCGGCGAACATGGCGAACACGACGGTGCCGAAGATGACGTAGTGGAAGTGGGCAACCACGAAGTACGTATCCGAGACGTGGAAGTCCAGCGGCGGGGAGGACAGGATGATGCCGGTCAGGCCGCCGAAGAGGAACGTAATGAGGAAGCCGATGCTCCACAGCATGGGGGTCTCGAACGTAATGGACCCCCGCCACATGGTGCCGATCCAGTTGAAGAACTTCACGCCCGTAGGCACCGCAATCAACATGGTCATAAAGGCGAAGAACGGCAGCATAACGGCGCCGGTCACGTACATGTGGTGGGCCCAGACCGTCACGGACAGTGCAGCAATGGCGATGGTCGCGTACACCAGGCCCTTGTAGCCGAAGATCGGCTTGCGGCTGAAGACCGGGAAGATCTCGGACACGATGCCGAAGAACGGCAGGGCGATGATGTAGACCTCGGGGTGGCCGAAGAACCAGAACAGGTGCTGCCACAGGATGGCACCGCCGCGCTCCGGATCAAAGATGTGCGCGCCGAAGCGCCGGTCTGCGCCGAGGGCGAAGAGTGCTGCTGCCAGGGGCGGGAACGCCATCAGGACCAGGATGGCCGTCACCAGGGTGTTCCAGGTGAAGATCGGCATCCGCCACATGGTCATGCCGGGGGCACGCATGCAGATGATGGTGGTGATGAAGTTGACGGCACCGAGGATGGTACCGAAGCCGGACAGTGCCAGGCCGAAGACCCAGAGGTCACCGCCCACGCCCGGAGAGAACGTGGTGCTGGACAGCGGGGTGTAGGCAAACCAGCCGAAGGACGCAGCGCCCTGCGGGGTGATGAAGCCGGCAACGGCGATGGTGCTGCCGAAGAGGAAGAACCAGAAGGCCAGGGCGTTCAGCCGCGGGAAGGCAACATCCGGTGCGCCGATCTGCAGGGGCATGATGACGTTTGCGAAACCCGAGAACAGCGGGGTGGCGAACATCAGGAGCATCACGGTGCCGTGCATCGTGAACAGCTGGTTGTACTGGTCCTTGGTCTGCAGGATCTGCATACCGGGCTCAAACAGCTCCGCGCGGATGACCAGGGCCATCACGCCTGCGAGGCAGAAGAAAATAAATGAGGAGATCAGGTACATGTACCCGATCGTCTTGTGGTCAGTGGAGGTGATCCAACTGACAACGATTCGTCCCTTGGAGACGGGTACTACGCGGGGCGCGACCCTGGTGCCGGAATCTTCCGAAGTATATTCGAGAGTAGTCATGACGTCACCTACTTCCTAACTTCGCTAGATTCTGAGGTGTACTGGCGGTCGTATTCCCCGTCGACCTGACCGCTGGGCAGGGTCTCTACATAGTCGTTGTACTCGTCTTCCGTGACGACCTCGACGTTGAAGAGCATTTCGGAGTGGTATTCACCGCAGAGTTCGGCGCACTTACCGTCGAAGGTGCCGGTCTTGCCGGTTTCGAGGGTGATGATGTTGGTGCGGCCGGGGTAGATGTCCATCTTCTGCAGGAATGCAGGCACCCAGAAGGAGTGCTGGACGTCGCGGGTGTTCAGCTGCAGCTCGATGGTCTGGTCAACGGGGAGCACCAGGGTGGGGAACTCATCCGCTGAAACTTCGGTTCCATCGAGGTTAACCTGCGTGCCCTGGTAGTACTTGTCTTCGTTGACGTAGTTGAAGTCCCAGGACCACTGCTTGGCGCGCACGTCAATGATGACCCGGTCCGGGTCATCACTGGTTGCATTGATCGCCTTGATGTCCTGGTTGGTGAAGTAGAACAACACCAGAACCATGAACAGCGGAACGGCCGTGTAGAAGATTTCCAGCGGCAGGTTGTAGCTGAGCTGGCGGGGGTACCCGGTCTCGTTCTTGCGCCTGCGGTAGGCAACCATGCACCACAGGATCAAAGCCCAGGTGAGGATACCAACCGCCAGAGCGGCAATCCACGAGTTGACCCACAGGTCAATGATGCGGCCGGTGTGGTTAGTGGTGTCGCGGTCCGACGGCAACCAGCCCGTTTGAGCCTCTGATGAACACCCCGATAAAAACAACGCGCCGGCCGACGTTACGGCTGAGATCTTTAAGATCCTGGCGCGTCGGCTGCTGGTTCGGTCCTGCGAACTCACAGACGGCCCTTCCTCTTGTTGCGTGCAAGTGCTGTCCGTACCGGACACAGAAAAGTTCCCGGTTACGGACATTAGTTTTACTACTACGTGTAGAGCTTACCCGTACGCGCGGCGATCCAGTGACAGATCACCGCCGCGCCGGGCCATTAATGCTCCTAATACGGGCCGCCGGAGCCACGGGTCCTAGTGGAAGGAATCTCCACAGGCACAGGAGCCGCCGGCATTGGGGTTGTCGATGGTGAACCCCTGCTTCGAGATGGTGTCTTCGAAGTCGATCGAAGCGCCCGACAGGTACGGAACGCTCATCTTGTCCACAATGACCTCGACGCCGTCGAAGTCGCGGACAGCGTCACCGTCCAGGACGCGCTCGTCGAAGTACAGCTGGTAGATGAGTCCGGAGCAGCCTCCGGGCTGCACAGCCACGCGGAGACGGAGGTCGGTGCGGCCTTCCTGCTCCAGCAGGCTGCGGACCTTCTGCGCGGCGACATCCGACAACAGCACTTCGTGTACGGGCAGTTCAGCCTCTGCTGCGGTGGTGATGTTTTCGCTGGTGGAAACGCTCATAGTTTCTCTCTTTCCTCAGCTGGTCTATCCGCGGGCAAGCCTTATGCGCCTGCCGCGGGCCGGGACCAGTGTCTCAATGGTACGTCTGCTGTCCCCCAACGATCTAACAGGTGCCGGGCAATGTTGATTCCCACCCGGCACCTGCCTGTGTCCCGCCTCCTAGCCGGCAACGGCCCCCAGGCGGGCCAGCAGCAGCGCTTCGGCCAGGATGGCGTTCCGGAAGTCGCCCAGGTCCAGTGACTCGTTGGCGCTGTGGGCACGCGAATCCGGATCCTCGACGCCGGTGATCAGGATCTGTGCCTGCGGGAACAGTTCCACGAGGTCCGAAATAAACGGGATGGAGCCGCCCATCCCGGATTCCACCGGCTGCACTCCCCATGCCCGTTCGAGGGCCCAGAGTGCGGTGCGGGCGGCACTGGCGGTGGTATCCGTGGCGAAGGCATTGCCCTGCTCCCCCGGGGTGAAGGTGACCTTGGCACCGAACGGCGCGTGGGCCTGGACATGTGCCTGGACCGCTTCCATGGCGGCCTCGGGGCTCTGCCCGGGGGCCAGCCGCAGGCTGAACTTGGCCCGGGCCTTGGGCTGGATGGTGTTGGAGGACATGGCAACCGTCGGTACGTCGATACCGATGATCGACAGCGCCGGCTTGGTCCAGAGCCGCGAGGCAATGGAGCCGGTTCCGGCGAGCCGGACGCCGTCGAGCAGGGACGAATCGGCACGGAAGTCGGCCTCGGGGTAATCCACGGCAGCATCATCGGTGGAGACGAGACCCGCAATGGCGACATCGCCGGCGTCGTCATGGAAGGTCGCAATCAGCCGGGCCAGCAGGGTGGGCGCATCCAGCACCGGTCCGCCGAACATGCCCGAGTGCACTGCGTGGTCCAGGACCTGGACCTCCACCGTGCCGTCCACCAGTCCACGCAGGCTCGTGGTGAGTGCCGGGACACCCACCTTCCAGTTGCCCGAGTCGGCAACCACAATGACGTCGGCGCGGAGCAGGTCCTGATAGGTCTCCAGGAAGGTGCGGAAGGTCGGCGAGCCGGCCTCTTCCTCCCCCTCGATGAACAGTGTGACGCCGACGCCGGACTCCTCCCCCAGCACATCCTCCAGTGCGCGCAGGGCACCGATGTGCGCCATGATGCCGGCCTTGTCGTCGGCGGCGCCGCGGCCGTAGAGCCGGCCGTTGCGTTCCTCGGCGGTGAACGGGTCGGACTCCCACAGGTCCGGGTCTCCGGGGGGCTGGACATCGTGGTGGGCGTAGAGCAGGACCGTGGGCGCTCCGTCCCGCGCGGGGCGGCGGGCGACGACGGCGGGGCCGCCGGGGGTGCCGTTGTTATCCACGCGGAGGATCTGCACGTCTTCGATGCCGGCTCCGCGGACCAGGTCCGCGACGGCGGCGGCGCTGCGGTTGAGGTGCTCGGGATCAAAGGAGTCCCACGCAATGCCCGGAATGCTGACCAGGGACTTGAGCTGCTCCACGGTCCGCGGGAAATCACCGGCCACGCTGGAGCGGAGGGCGTCCTCGTGGATATCCGGGGAAGAGGGAATGGCGTCTGGGGTGGGGTTGGAAGTCATAGCCAAAACCCTACAATCTTTCACGGTATCCTTGGGGTGTGTTCGGACGAAAGAAAGAAGCGCCCACCGCGCAGGAAACTGTGGACCAGGCAGCTGCCGCTGACCAGGCAGCCAACGTACGGGTGGGCAAGGGTGCCCCGACGCCCCGCCGCAAGGACCAGGTAGCCGCCCGCCGCCGCCCGCTGGTGCCCGATGACCGGAAGGCAGCCAAGGCCGCCAACCGCGAGGCACTCCGGGAAGAGCGGATGAAGACCCGCCGCGCCCTGGACACCGGCGAGGAACGCTACCTTCCCCTTCGGGACAAGGGCCCCAACCGCCGGTTCGTGCGTGACATCGTGGATGCCCGCTGGAACATCGGCGAGTTCATCATGATCGCCGCCCTCGTGTTCGTCCTGTTCAGCTTCATCCAGAACATTGATGTCCAGCTGATTGTCATGGCCGCGTTCTGGGTGCTTATCCTGCTGGTCATCGCGGACAGCTTTATGCTGCGCCGCCAGATCCGGAAGCGCCTGACCGCCAAGTTCGGCGGACCCAATCCGGGCGATGTCTGGTACGGGGTCAGCCGGTCCCTGCAGCTGCGGCGGTTCCGCCTCCCCAAGCCGCAGGTCCGCCACGGCCAGTACCCCTCCTGATTCTTTTCCACGCAAAGAAGGGCCGCCCTCCGGCGGCCCTTCTTTTTGCTTAAGAGCGGTTCCGTGCCAGGCCCCGGTTGATCCGCGCCGCCCAGAAGGGTCCCTCGTAGAGGAACGCGGTGTATCCCTGGACCAGGGCCGCGCCGGCGTCCAGACGCTCCTGGACATCGGCTGCCGTTTCCACTCCCCCGACGGAAATGATGGCCGGGCCGTCCTCCCCCAGCCCGGTGCGGAGCCGCCGCAGCACTTCGAGGGACCGTTTCTTCAGCGGCGCGCCGCTCAGCCCGCCGACGCCGCAGGCAATGACCCGTTCCGGGTCAGTGACCAGGTTTTCCCGGGTGACGGTGGTATTCGTGGCAATCACTCCCTCCAGCTGAAGCGAGCGGGCCAGCTCCGCGACGTCGTCGATGTCCGCATCCGTGAGGTCCGGGGCAATCTTGACCAGCAGCGGGACATGCCGGCCGGCGGCCTCGTCCGCCGCGCTGCCCACCCGGGCCAGCAGCGGCCGCAGGGTGGAAATGTCCTGCAGCAGCCGGAGCCCGGGCGTGTTGGGCGAGCTCACGTTCACCGCCAGGTAATCGGCATGCGGTGCCAGCTCCCGGGCGCTGGAAAGATAATCGTCAACGGCGTCCGCGAGATCAACCGTCTTGGTTTTGCCGATATTGATGCCGATCACCGGCCGCGGCGTCCCGAAAGCCCTTGCCAGCGACTTCCGTGCCTTGTCCAGGCGGGGCGCCACGGCGGGGGCGCCGTCGTTGTTGAATCCCATCCGGTTGATCACGGCCCGGTCCTCGACCAGACGGAACAGCCGCGGCTTCGGGTTGCCGGGCTGGGCCTTGGCGGTCACGGTACCCACCTCCACGTGCCCGAAGCCCAGGTTGCTCAGGGCCGCAATGCCCGAACCCTCCTTGTCGAATCCCGCCGCCAGTCCGAACGGCGACGGAAACGTCAGTCCCAGTGCTTCGGTCCGCAGGGACGGGGCAGGGCGCATCAGGCGGCGCATCACCGGGCCCGCCGGGGTTCGGGCCGCGGCGCGGATCAGCACAAAGCCGATCCGGTGTGCCAGTTCGGGGTCCATGCCGGAAAACACCAGCCGGAAGAAGGTGGGATAAATGCGCATAGCTCAAAGATTCCAGAACCGGCACCACGTGCCAAACCCCCGGAGCTAAACCGGCGGCCGGTCGACTATTGTCAAAGGCATGCAGCACGAACTCCCCACCTGGAAACCGGACGTTCTAGGCGAGGATTTCCGCAGCCTCACCCTCGACCTGGGGGTCGACGACGAAGGCCCGGTGGTCGCCACCCTGGTCTCCCACCTTCCCCCTGTTCCCCCGGTCCCGTCCGCCGGCAGGGTCGACGCCGTCCTGTACCTGCACGGCTGGAGCGACTATTTCTTCCAGGCGGATCTGGCGCGGTTCTGGGCCGGGCAGGGCGTCGCCTTCTATGCCTTGGACCTGCGGAAGTACGGGCGGAGCCTGCGCCCCGGCCAGTCGGAGGGCTACGTGACCGATCTGGCGGAGTACGACGCCGATATCGAGGCCGCGCTGGAGGCCATGGAAAAAGACGTCCGGGAGCGGTACGACGCCGGCATGCGCCTGACGCTGATGGCGCACTCAACGGGAGGACTGGTCGCCGCGCTCTGGGCCGACCGTTTTCCCGACCGACTGCAGGCGCTCATCCTGAACAGCCCCTGGCTGGAACTGAGCGGCAGTGCCATGCTCCGCTTCGCCACCAACGGGCTGCTGGAGCCTGTGGCCCGCCGGCGGCCCCTGACGCGGCTGAAGATTCCGGAATTCGGTTTCTATTTCCGGAGTATCAGTTCAACCATGGACGGCGCATGGGACGTTGATCCGCAGTGGCGTCCGCCGTTCAGCTTCCCGGTCCGGGCCGGCTGGATCAAGGCTGTGCTGGCAGGCCATGCACGGGTGGCGCGGGGCCTGGACATACGGGTGCCGGTACTGCTGCTGGCTTCCGCGGCATCCACCATTTCCCCCACATGGAATCCATTGATGCTGCGTACCGACAGCGTGCTGGACGTGTTCCTGATGGTCCAGCGCGGTGTCCTGCTGGGCCCCGAGGTCACCGTGTACCGGTTTGAGGGCGCCCTGCATGACACCCTGCTTTCGGCGCTGCCGGTCCGGGCCCGGGTCTACGCGGGAATCCGGCGGTGGGCCCGGGCGTTTATGCTCCCGTGCTGACCCCGGCCGTGCCGGCGTCTTCGGCCGGTCCGGCTCCGGCGACCGCACTGCCCGCAGCTTTGTCCACGGCTTTGTCGGCGGCTTTGTCCACGGCGCCGCCGTACCTGCGGTCCCGGCGGGCGTAGATCTCCACCGCTTCCCACAGGGTCCGCCGGTCCACGTCCGGCCAGAGGGTATCCATAAAGACCATCTCCGCGTACGCGGACTGCCAGAGCATGAAGTTGGAGAACCGCTGCTCCCCGGAGGTGCGGAGGAACAGGTCCACGTCCGGCAGGTCCGGTTCATCCAGGTACTTCTGGATGGTCTTCTCGGAAATGGAGCCCGGCCGCAGCCTGCCCTTCTGGACATCGGCGGCAATCGCGGAGACGGCGTCGGCAATTTCGGCCCGTCCGCCGTAGTTGACGCACATATTCAGCGTGCACACCGTGTTGCCGCGGGTTTCGTCTTCCGCAATCTCCAGTTCCCGCACCACGCTCTGCCACAGCCGGGGGCGGCGGCCGGACCAGCGGATCCGTACACCCCACTCGTTGAGCTGGTCCCGCTGCCGGCGCAGGACATCCCGGCTGAAGCCCATGAGGAAACGGACTTCTTCCGGAGAGCGTTTCCAGTTTTCGGTGGAAAACGCGTAGACGGAGACATGGCGGATGCCCATCTCGATGGCGCCGGCCATCACGTCCAGCAGCGCCGCTTCGCCGGCGCGGTGCCCCTCGGTCCGGGGCAGGCCGCGCTGGTTCGCCCAGCGGCCGTTGCCGTCCATCACGATTGCCACGTGGGCGGGCACCAGTTCGGCCGGAACCGGCGGCGGAACCGCGCCGGAGGGGTGCGGTGCGGGCAGGCTCACGGGTCCTGCCTGCCTGGCAGTCGGGGTTTTCGAACGCAAGGTCAGACACGCTCCACATGTTGAAGGGACCGCAGCACCCGTTCCAGGTGCCACTGAAGATATCCGGCCACCAGGCCGGCGGATTCGTGCCGCGGCTGCGGACCCGACTCGTCCGCGGTAGCCCAGTCACCGGTGAGCAGCGCGGCCAGCAGCGTCATGGTTTCCGGTGACGGCGAGGCCGAACCGGGCGGACGGCAGACAGGGCAGACCGCTCCGCCCAGAGGAGCGGAAAACGCGGTGTGCGGACCCGGGGCACCGCAGCGGGCACAGTCGGTGAAACTCGGCGCCCACCCGGCCGTCGCCAGGGCGCGCAGCAGGTAGGAATCCAGGATGAGTTCCGGCGCGTGCAGGCCCCGGCTGAGCGCCGCGAAGGCGCCGATCACCAGCTGGTAATGGGCTTTCGCGGATTCGCCGTCAATGTCGGTCAGGCGCTCCGCGGTTTCGGCAATGGCAGCCGCAGCGGTGTAGCGGGCGTAATCCGCAGCGATGCCGTGCCCGTAGGCACCCTTGGTCTGGGCCTGGGTCACGATGTCCAGGTTCCGGCCGTGGGAGAGCAACAGCTCTGCCACCATGAACGGTTCCAGCCGGGCACCGAACTTGCTCGAGGTGCGGCGGACGCCCTTGGCCACGGCACGGACCTGCCCGTGCTCACGGGTCAGCAGGACGAGGATGCGGTCCGCTTCGCCCAGCTTGTGGGTGCGCAGGACAACCGCGTCATCCCGGTAGGTGCGGGATGCAAAGGATTTGGCCACAGAAGCTATTTTCCCACGCCGGGGCACGTCCGGCCGACCGCAGCCGTCCGGCGTGCCCCCGGCGTCCTTAGGGCTGATCCCGGATGGCGCGGTTCACGGCCGAGATCACTGCCTTCAGTGCGGACATGGTGGTGTTGGGATCGATGCCCACGCCCCACAGCACCCGCTCCCCCACGGCAAGTTCAACGTACGCCGCAGCGTGCGCGTTGCCGCTGGCGGACAGCGCATGTTCGGTGTAGTCCAGCAGCCGGACGTCGATGCCGTCCTGCTCCAGGATGGCCAGCAGCGCCGCAATGGGTCCGGTCCCGCTGGCCACCCGGCGCTGCTTCACGCCGCCCACGCCCAGGGTTGCGGTCAGGTTGAAGCGGCCGTCCGCTGCACTGTCGGCGTTCACGGACACCAGTTCATAGTGTCCCCACGCGGCGCCGTCGGACTCCGGCGTGTACGGCAGGTACTCGTCCTGGAACACCTTCCAGAGTTCCGCTCCGGTGATCTCGCCGCCGGCGGTGTCCGTGCGCCGCTGGATGACTCCGGAGAATTCGATCTGCGCACGGCGCGGCAGGTCCAGGTTGTGCTCGTTCTTGAGCAGGTAGGCCACCCCGCCCTTGCCGGACTGGGAGTTCACCCGGATAACCGCTTCGTAGCTGCGGCCAATGTCCTTCGGGTCGATCGGCAGGTACGGCACGCCCCACTGCAGGTCATCCACGGTTTTGCCCTCGGCGGCAGCATCCTTCTCCATGGCTTCAAAGCCCTTCTTGATGGCGTCCTGGTGGGAGCCGGAGAAGGCCGTGAAGACCAGGTCGCCGCCGTAGGGTGACCGCTCGGGCACGGGGAGCTGGTTGCAGTACTCCACGGTGCGGCGGATCTCGTCCATGTCGGAGAAGTCCAGCTGCGGATCAATGCCGTGGCTGAACAGGTTCATGCCCAGCGTCACCAGGTCCACGTTGCCGGTCCGTTCCCCGTTGCCGAACAGGCAGCCCTCAATGCGGTCTGCGCCGGCCAGGTACCCCAGTTCCGCAGCCGCAACGCCGGTGCCCCGGTCATTGTGCGGATGCAGCGAGAGAATGATCGATTCGCGGTTGGCAATATTGCGGTGCATCCACTCGATCGAATCCGCGTAGACGTTCGGGGTGGTCATTTCCACCGTCGCCGGAAGGTTCAGGATCATCTGCCGGTCCGGGGATGCTTCCAGGACCTCCGCGACGGAGTCGGAGATGCGCAGTGCGAAATCCAGTTCCGTGCCGGTGTAGGACTCGGGCGAGTACTCGTACGTGACGTCGACGCCGCGCAGCTGCTCCTCGTACTTCTTACACAGGCGTGCACCGGCGAGGGCGATGTCCACAATGCCGTCCCGGTCAGTGTTGAACACGACGCGCCGCTGCAGCACGGACGTCGAGTTGTAGAGGTGGACAATCGCCCGGTCCGCGCCCTCGAGGGATTCGTAGGTGCGCTCTATCAGGTGCTCCCGGGACTGGGTCAGGACCTGGATGGTGACGTCATCGGGAATCCGGTCCCCCTCGATGAGCTGGCGGACAAAGTCGAAGTCCAACTGGGAGGCGGACGGGAAGCCGACTTCGATTTCCTTGAACCCCATCTTCACCAGCAGATCGAACATCTTGTGCTTGCGTTCGGGCGTCATGGGGTCGATCAGCGCCTGGTTGCCGTCGCGGAGGTCCACCGCACACCACCGCGGCGCCTTCGTCAGGACCTTGCCGGGCCATGTCCGGTCCGGGAGATCAACGGCAATCTGCTCGTGGAAGGGGACGTACTTGGAGATCGGCATGCCCGAAGGCTGCTGTGCGTTACGCATGGTGTTGGTGTGGCCTTTTCTAGTCGATCATCAGAAATGGTGGCCGGGCAACACAGACTCCGCAGCGAGGGGCGGCCTAAGCAGGTGCTTGTGTGGCCTCGCCGCGGCAGCTAAGGAGAAGGATCTCTGCGTGCACGTGATCAGACTAACACGCAGCCGTCCAGGTTTCTGAAGTGCTAGTTCCCAAACGCCGACTGGCACGTAACCTGGGCTGCGGTCTGTCCGTCGAGGTCGCCCAGATCCCCCAGGTCTCCCATGGTGGAGCCGCTGGCGAAGTCCGCACCGATCTGCACGGACACTCCCGTGGAGGCAGCGCTGAGCACTACCTGCACATCCGGGATGTTCAGGGTCCGGGCGACTTCCAGGGCCATCTCTTCATAGCCGTAGCCGAAGAAAACCTGCGTGGCAGGGCTCTCGGCGGGAGCGGCTCCGCCGGCAAGGGCCTGGACGAAGCCCTTGGACTTCAGGTACGCCAGAACCTTCGCATCCCGGCCGGCGGTGCCCGATGCGTTGACCAGGGTCACCGGAACACCGGCGGGGTCGACGGCAGGAACGGCAGGCTCTTCGGGCTCCGGGGCCGCCGGAGTTCCGGCTGCGGCGGAAGCCGAGGGCTCCGGGGACGGCGTTGCGGCCGAGGTGATGCCCTTATCCGAGACCAGCGCATCAAACAGCGGCTGGGCCTTGGCTTCGTCGAGCACCAGCCGGTTGGGGTCATATTCATAGGGCATGACCGGAACGGTGACGAAAGCGACGTTGCCGAGGTCCACGTCCTTCAACCGGGTGGCCAGGGACACCAGGTCGGGGATGTTCGCGAGCTCGTCGTCCACCGTCAGGTTCTTCGTGACGGTCTCGGCAATCGAATACAGCTTGGGCAGGTTGTTCAGCGTTCCTTCGTCCTTGACCTTGCGGACCATGGAGGCGAGGAAGCTTTGCTGGGCCCGGATGCGGCCTTCGTCGCCGCCGTTGCCGAAGCCGTGCCGGGTCCGCAGGAACGCGAGGGCCTGGTCGCCCTTGACGCTGCTGACCCCGGCGGGGATATTCAGGCCGGACAGCGGATCGTTCACGGGCTGGTTGACGCAGACCTCCACGCCGCCGAGGGTATTGGACAGTTCCTTCACGGCATCGAAGTCGGCCATCATGAAGTGGTCGATCGACAGGCCGGTGACGTTATTGATGGCAGCAACGGTGCAGCCGGGGCCGCCGTTGCCCAGCGCGCCGTTGAGCTGACCCAGGTCCATGGCGTCATAGACCGTGCCGGTTTCGGGATCCTTGCATGCCGGCAGCGGGACCAGCAGGTCGCGGGGGAAGCTGGTCACGGTGACGTTTGAGCGGTCCGCAGAGAGATTCACCAGCATCATCACGTCGGAGTTGTTCGAGTCCTGGCCGTCGCGCTGGTCAGTGCCCAGGACCAGGATCTGCAGCGGATCCGTGTTGACGTCCACCTGCTCCACCGGAGTGTCGTCGGAGCCGAGGTTCAGGGGCTGGGTATCGAAGTTGCCCCGGAGCCGCAGCAGCTGGACGGCGCCGAAAACCACCCCGCCCACGAGCACCAGGGCGAGGACGGCGGCGATGCCCTTCAGCAGCGGGTGGCCGGAGGAAGCCCCGCTGGAGAGGTGCCTGCCGCCGGGTTCGGTTGAACCCGGACCGGTAGTCGGTTTTTCCAAGGGGCCGCCGCCCGTTGCGGCACGGCGAGATGACATGGCCGGTCCCCTTCACGAATCAAAAAGCTCAAACGAATGTTTCACAGTGTACGGGCAGCTCCTGTGGATCCGGGAGCGGAGCCCGCCGGACTAGAACCCGAGCTTGACGAGCTGCTTGGGATCCCGCTGCCAGTCCTTCGCGATCTTTACGTGCAGGTCGAGGTACACCTTGGTGCCCAGCAGCGCCTCGATGCCGCGCCGTGCGGTGGTGCCGACATCGCGCAGCCGGGACCCGCCGCGGCCAATAATAATAGCCTTCTGCGAGGAGCGCTCCACGTACAGGTTGACCCGGACGTCTAGAAGCGGATTTTCTTCGCTGCGGCCCTCGCGGGGCACGATTTCCTCCACCACCACGGCCAGGGAGTGGGGCAGCTCGTCGCGGACGCCCTCCAGGGCTGCTTCGCGGACCAGCTCCGCGACCATCACCGCTTCCGGCTCGTCGGTCAGTTCGCCGTCCGGGTACAGGGGCGGGGAGGCGGGCATGTGGCTGACCAGGACGTCCGACACGGTATCCACCTGGAATCCGTCCGCAGCCGATACCGGAACGACGTCGGCCCAGCCCTCCTCGCCCAGCACATCGTTGCCCAGCGCAGTGACGGACATCAACTGCTTGGCCAGCGCGGCACGGTCCACGAGGTCGGTTTTTGTGACCAACGCGATGACGGGGGTCCGCTTCAAGGCGGCGAGCTGAGCCGCAATGTAGCGGTCGCCGGGGCCCACGGCTTCGTTCGCCGGCAGGCAGAAGCCGATCGCGTCCACCTCGGCCAGGGTGTCCGCGACCAGGTCGTTCAGCCGCTGCCCCAGCAGGGTGCGCGGGCGGTGCAGGCCCGGGGTATCCACGAGGATCAGCTGGGAATCCTCGCGGTGGACGATGCCGCGGATGGTGTGCCGCGTCGTCTGCGGCTTGGCGGAGGTGATGGCCACCTTGGAACCGACCAGGGCGTTGGTCAGGGTGGACTTGCCGGCGTTGGGCCGGCCCACCAGGGAAACGAAGCCTGCGCGGAACTGCGGTTCAGTCATTACGGGGTACCAATTCTGTAGAGCGGGTGCGCGGGGAAGTGTTTCTGCCCTCGTCGCTGAATTCTTCTTTTTCGGTCTTCCAGGCCAGCACGTGGGAGACGCGGTTGCGCCGTCCCTCGAGCCGTTCGGCGTGCAGGGCGATGCCTTCGACCACTACTTCGCTGCCGACGATGGGGACGCGGCCCAGGGCCTTGGCCAGGAGGCCGCCCACCGTGTCCACTTCATCATCCTCCAGTTCGACGTCGAACAGCTCACCGAGGTCGTCGATGCCGGTCTTGGAGCTGACGCGGTAGCGGCCGTCGCCGAGGCCTTCGATCTCGGGACGCTCCGAATCGTACTCATCGACAATTTCTCCGACGATTTCCTCGATCAGGTCCTCCAGCGTCACCAGGCCGGCTGTTCCGCCGTATTCGTCAATGACGATCGCCACATGGGTGGACTCGCGCTGCAGCTCCTGCAGCAGCTCGCTCACCGCCTTGGATTCGGGGACGTAGCGGACGCCGCGGGCATAATCCTCGACCTTCTGCACGGAGGCGCGCTCCGGGTCACTGTGAATCTGCGCGGCGACGTCCTTCAGGTAGAGGATGCCCACCAGATGGTCCGCACTGTCCTCGATCACCGGGACGCGGGAATAGCCCGAGCGGAGGAAGAGTGACATGGCCTGGCGCAGTGTGCTGCCGGCTTCGATGCACACCATGTCGGTGCGCGGGACCATGACGGAGCGGACCTTGGTGTCGCCGAGTTCAAAGACGGAGTGGATCAGTTCCGCCTCGGTGTCCTCGATCATGTCCGCGTCGGAGGCACGGTCCAGCAGTTCCCGGAATTCCTCTTCCGTAAAGAACGCGGCGTCGGGTCCCTGCGTGCCGGGGGCGACGGCGGTGCCCAGGCGGACGAGCCAGCCGGGGATCGGCCCCAGGACGGTCCGCAGCACGCGGACCAGTCCGGCCGTGAGGACGACGACGGCGGTAACGTGCTTGCGCCCGATCTGTCTCGGGGAGACCCCCACGAGGACGAAGCCGACCGCGGCCATGGTCACCGTGGCGAGCAGGCCGGCCAGCCAGATGTTGTCCAGCAGCAGCTGGAACAGGGTCGCCACGGACACGGCCATGGACATTTCAAACCACACACGCCAGAACCGCAGCGCGTGCATATGTGCAACCGGATGCGCCAGGATGCGGCGCAGCGGGGCTCCTGCCTTGCCGTGGAGCAGCGCTTCGGCGTCCTGCCGGGGCAGGTAGCCGTAAGCGGACTCCGCGGCGGTGAGCAGGCCCGCCAGGACCATGAAAGCCATGGCCATGACGATGAGAACGCCAATACTCAACTTCGGGTCTCCTTGGGTGCCTGTTTACCCAGGTAGGCGGAAAGAAGGCGGCGCTGGAGTCCGAACATTTCCTTCTCCTCTTCGGGCTCGGCGTGGTCGTAGCCCAGCAGGTGCAGGACGCCGTGGGTGGTCAGGAGCAGCAGCTCCTCATCCGTGCCGTGCCCGGCATCGCGGGCCTGGCGTGCGGCGACCTGCGGGCAGAGCACAATGTCGCCGAGCACTCCGGCGGGCGTGATGCGTCCGGCGGTGCCGGGACGCAGTTCGTCCATCGGAAAGGACAGCACATCCGTCGGACCGGGCAGGTCCATCCACTCGATGTGCAGCTTCTCGATGGCGTCCTCGTCCACCAAGATGATGGACAGGTCTGCCTCCGGGTGCACGTAGAGGCTGTCCAGCAGGTACCGGCCCAGCCGGGCCAGTTCCTCTTCGTCGACATCCGGTGCACTGGATTCGTTGTTTACTTCGACGCTCATGAGCGGGCCTCCCTGCTGTGCCCGCCGGAGCGGTTTCCGTTTCGGGCGCCGTCGTTCCGCACGGCGCTGCTGCGGCGGACCTCGTCCCATTCGCTGTAGGCGGTGACGATGTCACTGACCAGGCGGTGGCGCACAACGTCCACTGCCTGCAGTTCGGAGAAGGCGACGTCGTCAATCCCGCCCAGGATGTCGTGGACTATCCGCAGGCCGGACGCGGTGCCGCCCGGAAGGTCCACCTGGGTGACGTCGCCGGTGACCACCATCTTCGAGCCGAAGCCGAGGCGGGTCAGGAACATCTTCATCTGCTCGGGCGTGGTGTTCTGGGCCTCGTCGAGGATGATGAAGGCATCGTTGAGGGTCCGGCCGCGCATATAGGCCAGCGGGGCCACCTCGATGGTGCCCGCGGCCATCAGGCGCGGAATGGACTCCGGGTCCATCATGTCGTGAAGGGCGTCGTAGAGCGGACGCAGGTACGGGTCGATCTTGTCGCTCAGTGTGCCGGGAAGGAAGCCGAGCCGCTCCCCCGCCTCCACGGCGGGACGCGTGAGGATGATCCGGTTGACCTCCTTCTGCTGCAACGCCTGGACCGCCTTGGCCATGGCCAGGTACGTCTTGCCGGTGCCGGCCGGACCGATGCCGAAGACAACGGTGTTGCGGTCGATCGCATCCACGTAGTTCTTCTGGTTCAGGGTCTTGGGGCGAATGGTCTTGCCGCGGGTGGACAGGATGTTCTGGGTGAGGACATCCGACGGGCGGTGCGTGCTCTGTTCCTTGAGCATGCTGATCAGCTGCTCAAGGACCTGCGGTGTCACCCGGGTGGAATTGCGGGCCAGCACACGTACCTCATTGATCAGGCGTACGGTCTGTTCCACTTCGGCAGCCGGGCCGGAAACCGACAGTTCGTTTCCGCGCACCATCAGGCTTACTTCGGGATTGGCCGTCTCAATGATTCTGAGTGCCTCATCATTGGCACCCAGCGACTGGACCATGTGTTCCGTGGAGTCAAAGACTATGGTCTGGTTATCCAGCCGTATGGTGCCGATTTCCATTGAAGATTCGGTCATATAGACGGCCTTTTCAGGCCTTTCATCGCCCCTTATAGAGTCTGTTTTCGTGGTAAAGCCTCGTGGTAAAGCATGTTTTGGGCCCGCGGTCCGGTCCCGCTGGGTCAAACGCCCTGGCAGGAATGATTATTTCCCTGTCGTCCCGGCTGGGCTGTCCCGGCTGTGTCCAGTGGCCGCGTTCAGTGTGCACGTTGAGCGGGCACGTCCGTCCGTTACCTAAATCTTACTGGATGCACTCCCCGGCGGGCGGAGCGGCATCGGTTTTATCTCGGCCCCGCAACGGTGATGTCTCAATCGTGTTTCAGTCCGGGCGGAACCCCGTCCGGAGCACGGATGGGTCCGGAAGCGTGTGCAAAGGTGGAAGACGTACCTTTTCGCAACTGGCCTAGGAGGATAGATGGACACCGGAACCAACCATGGACCGTCCTGCCTCCGGGGACTCCTCCCCCGGCCTTTCCTCGCCGGTTCGCTGCTGGCCGCGGCCGCACTGGCACTGGGCGGATGCGGCGTCGTGGCCGAAAATCCCACCATCACCATGCCCTCGTCCTTCGAGGCAGGTGCAAGCGTCGGCCCGGCCCCCATGACCATTTCCCCGCCGGCGGAAGCGAGCCCCGCCGCCGCCCTCATGCCGGTGTACTGGCTGGGACGAAACGACTCCACGGTCAGTCTGTACCGTGAGTTCTTTCCCTCGGAGAACAACGGCGACCCCATCGGAGAAGCCGTCCGCGCCATGACCGCAGACGAACCGCTGGACCAGGACTATTTCACTCCCTGGCACGCGGCGGAGAGCGTGACGGCTTCGATTTCCAGCAAGAACGTCATCACCGTCGACATTTCATCGGACGCGTTCAAGGGGTCCCTGGACTCGGGCATGGCCGACCGTGCGGTGCAGCAGCTGGTGTATACCGCCACAGCCGCAGCCGCCAACGCGCGTTTGACCACTGTTGGGCAGGCAAGCAGCGTGGTGATCCTGGTCGACGGCAAGGAAGGCTACCGTGCGTTCGGCCATGTCCCCCTTGAGGAGCCCTTGAGCCGGGATCCCGCCCTCGTCGCGCCGATCTGGGTCATCGATCCGCAGGAGTCGCACGTGCGGGGCACCGATGTCCTGGTCAGCGGCACGGCGGTGGCGCAGTCCGCGGGACTGCAATGGCGGGCCGAACCCATAGTGGACGGCAGGCCGTCCACCGCCGCCGCTGCTTCGGGCACGGTGGAACTGGACGAGGCCCACGGCGAAACCGCCGAGTTCAGCTTCACCACTGCGCTTGCCCCGGGCGAATACAGTCTCCGGGTCTATTACAGCGGGCAGGAAACGGGCGGGGACTCCAAACGCATCACGGTGACCGATTCCGCCCGGACCCGGGACCAGTAGCCGGGCCTGCCTGCTACCAGCGGCCCAGCAGCTGGTTCAGTACTGCCAGCGCCGAGGGGCCGGCGGTTGAGGAACGCAGCACATGCGGTCCCAGCCGGACGGCCACAGCTCCGGCGCTGCGCAGCGCCTCGAGTTCCGCGGGGCTGATGCCGCCTTCGGGGCCCACCACCACGCCAATGGATGCGGCACCGGCTGCCGGGCTGCGCGCACCCAGCTCCCCCAGCGCCTCCGCCAGCGGCATGTCGGCTTCCTCGTGCAGGACCAGGACCAGATCCAGGTCCGACAACCGGGACGGCAGCGCGCGGCTGTCCAGTGCCGGCTCCACCACGGGGATGCGGGAGCGGCGGGACTGCTTGGCTGCGGACGAGGTCAGTGCCTGCCATTTTGCCTGTCCCTTGGCGGCCTTCTCCGCACGCCAGCGGACAATGCTGCGGTCGGACTGCCACGGGATGACGGCGTCCACCCCCAGCTCGGTGGCGGCCTCGACGGCCTGCTCGTCCCGGTCCCCCTTGGCCAGTGCCTGCACCAGGAAAAACCGTTCGGAGGGTGCCGGTTCATCCAGGACGTTTTCCACCCGCAGCTCGAGGACCGAGGCACCGGTTTCGGTCACGGTTCCGGTGAGCCGGCGCCCGGCGCCGTCGACCACGTCAACGCTCTCGCCGACGGCGAGGCGCTTCACGGACACGGCGTGCCGGGCTTCCGGGCCCTCGAGGCGGAAAAGCTCTCCGGGCCCGGCGGCAGCAACCTGCGCCGGGTCACCGAAGAAAATCGGGTTGGTCATCTCAGAGGTTGCCCAGACGGTCCCGCAGCTTGGCAAACACGCCGGTTCCGGAGCTGTTGAGCCGTCCCTCGCTGTATTCCTCGCCGCGCAGCTTGGCCAGCCTGCGGAGCAGTTCTTCCTGCTCGGAGTCCAGCTTCTGCGGGGTCTCCACATGCAGGTGCACGCGCAGGTCGCCGCGGCCGTGGCCGCGCAGGTGGGTGACGCCCAAGTCATTGAGGACGGACACCTCGCCGGACTGTGTGCCCGGCTTGACGGTGATCTCGCGTTCACCGTCGAAGGTCTCCAGGGTGACGGTCGTACCCAGCGCGGCGGCAGTCATGGGAACCGTGAGCGTGGCGTGCAGATCGTCGCCGTCGCGCAGGAACGTCGGGTCGCTGTTGACGCGGATCTCCACGTACAGGTCACCGGCGGGTCCGCCTGCCAGGCCGGCTTCGCCCTGCCCGCCGAGCTGGATCCGGGTACCGGTCGCGACGCCGGCCGGAACCTTGATGGTCAGGGTGCGGCGGTTGCGGACACGGCCTTCGCCGGAGCACTCGTGGCAAGGATCGGGGATCACGGTGCCGAAGCCGTTGCAGGTTCCGCAGGGTGCCGAAGTCATGACCTGGCCCAGGATGGAGCGGACGGCCCGCTGGACCTGGCCCGTGCCGTGGCAGATGTCGCAGGTGCGTGGCGAGGTGCCGGGCTGGCAGCAGGAACCGTCACAGGTGGGGCAGACGACGGCGGTGTCGACGTCGATCTTCTTGTTGGTGCCGAAGACGGCGTCCTTGAGGTCGATCCGGACGTTGATCAGCGCGTCCTGGCCCCGGCGGCTGCGGGAAGCCGGGCCGCGTCCGCCGCCCTGCGGAGCTCCGCCGAAGAACGTGTCGAAGATGTCCTGGAAGCCGAAGCCCTGGGCGCCGAAACCGCCGCCGCCGAAGCCGTTGTCGTTGCCGTTCTCGTTGCCCGTGGTGTCGTAGATCCGCCGCTTTTCCGGATCGGAAAGCACCTCGTAGGCATGCGTTACGGCTTTGAACTCATCGGAGGCACCTGGAGCGTTGTTAACGTCGGGGTGCAGCTTGCGGGCAAGCTTCCGGTACGCCTTCTTGATTTCTTCACCGGTGGCGTCTCGTCCGACACCCAGAACCTGGTAGTGATCGCTCACTCGTGCACATCGCTTTCCTGTATTGCGTGCCTTCAGCGTTTGAAGGCGGAGTTTGGATTCCCGCCGGTTGCCCGGCAGGGGCGGCCCGTAACTGCGCGGACCGGACTAGTTGTTCAGTATTCGGGACAGGTACCTGGCCACGGCACGCACTGCTGCCATGGTGGTGGGATAGTCCATCCGGGTGGGACCGAGGATGCCGACCTTCGCCGTGGCATCGGGACCGTACCCCGTGGCCACCACCGACGCTTCGGACAATCCCCCGTGCGGATTCTCCCGTCCGATCCGGACGGCAACCCCGCGGGCATCCTGTTCCATTTCGGACAGCAGCCGCAGCATCACCACCTGCTCTTCGAGTGCTTCAAGTACCGGACCGATGGTCAGCGGGAAGTCTACCGTGGAGCGGGCCAGATTGGCTGTGCCGGCCATCACCAGGCGGTCCTCGCGGTTGATACCCGCCAGCTGCTCCAGGCAGTGGCCCAGGGCGTTGCCCACGCGGCGCCGCTCTACCGGGACAGTGGTCAGGGCATTGGCCAGCTGGCTGGTGATGCTGCTCAGCGGCGTGCCCGACAGCACGGACAGGAAGTGCTGGCGCAGATCCATCAGATCCGGCTCGGTGACGGGCTGCGGGACGGTCATCACCCGCTGCTCCACCCGGCCCGTGGTCGAGATCAGGACCACCAGCACCTGCGCCGGCGCCAGGAGGACAAATTCAATGTGCCGGACCTTGGCATTGCCCAGGTGCGGATACTGCACAACGGCTACCTGGTTGGTCAGCTGGGACAGCAGCCGGACAGTCCGGTCCATCACGTCATCAAGGTCATCCGCTTCCTCCAGCAGGGAGGAGATGGCACGGCGCTCCGGGGCCGAGAGGGGCTTGACGTCGGAGATCCGGTCAACGAACAGGCGGTAGCCCTTGTCCGTGGGGATCCGCCCGGCGGAGGTATGCGGGGCGGTAATCAGCCCTTCTTCCTCCAGAGCGGCCATGTCATTGCGGATGGTTGCGGAGGAAACGCCCAGATGGTGGCGTTCCACGAGCGCCTTGGACCCCACGGGCTCGCGCGAATGGACGTAGTCCTCAACAATGGCGCGGAGGACCTCGAGTCGGCGTGGCTCACTCATGGTTTTCCCTCCCTGTTGATCGGCGGGCGGAGCGCCGGACGTTTAGCACTCGCAATGTTCAAGTGCTAAGTCTAGTACGGATCAGCAGCGTTGCTAGCATTGAGGAACCCGTGGCCTGCTGCGGTTTCCGCCCGATCAGAACCGTAAGTGAGGCAACTTCGTGTCCAGCTTTTCCTGGGGTCCGCAGGACATCACCGCACCGGCCCGGACCGCCCTGCGCAAAGTCGGCGCCGAAACCGGCCTGGTCCTGGAGGACGTTGCCACGGGCTGGGTGGGTGCTGTGGTCCGTGTGGAGAAATCCGGCGGGCTGCACCTGATGGTGCTGGAGGACCGGCGCGGAAAAAAGAAATCCTTCGAACTCGGCTTCGGCTTCCTGCTCGAGGGCGAGCCGGTGGAAGTGGTTCCCGCAGCGGCGGCCGCGCCGAAGACGGGTCCGGCCCGCACGGCGTCGGGCTCCGTCCGCGTAGCCAACCAGCGTGCCCGCACCGCCCGCGCCAGCCGCATCTGGGTGGAAGGCAAGCACGACGCCGAGCTGGTGGAAAAGGTGTGGGGCGATGACCTGCGGGTGGAGGGAATCGTCGTCGAGCCCCTCCACGGCGTCGACGATCTGTACTCAGCGGTCCGGGATTTCGCGCCGGGGCCGGGCCGCCGGCTGGGGATCCTGGTGGACCATCTGGTCCCGGGGTCCAAGGAATCCCGGATAGCCGCCGAGGCCATGACCTCTCCGGGCGCGCCGGGCAACGTGCTGATTGTCGGGCACCCGTACGTCGATGTCTGGCAGGCGATCAAGCCGTCCGTGATCGGACGCAGCGCCTGGCCCGTGGTTCCCCGGCACCTCGACTGGAAAACCGGAATCCTGCAGGGACTGGGCTGGCCGCACCGCGACCACACCGACGTCGCCATGGGTTGGAAGAAGCTCCTGGGGCAGGTGAACAGCTATGCGGATCTGGAACCGTCGCTGCTGGGACGGGTGGAGGAAGTCATCGATTTCCTGACCGTTCCCGGGTGAGACATACGCCGCACCGCCTGTGGCCTTTCCGTGATGAAGTGTCCGAACCAGTACGCTTGAGGGAAACGTAGTAGCGGACCGACCCTGTGTCAGCATGAACCAAAAGGAATAAACGCCGTGTCCAACACACGCCAGAACCATCAGCCCCGGCCTGAAGAGCGGGGCGGTGCGCAGCGTCCGGTCTATCAGGGGGCTCCCGCCAACGCGCTGCCGCTGACGGCATCAGAAGACCGGCAGTGGGCAACGCTGGCGCACTTCGGTGGCATCCTTGCTTTTGTTCCGTCACTGATCATTTACCTGGTGTTCCGCGACCGCGGTCCGTTCACTGCCCAGGAATCCAAGGAAGCCCTGAACTTCACGCTTCCGCCCAGTATTGCGGCCCTGACGGTCTGGGCACTGTCCTTCATTCCCGAGATCGGCGGCTTCTTTGCCGTGCTCAATGCCATGATCTGGGTCTACGTTGCCGTGTCCTCCGTGATCGCGGGCATCGAATGCAACCGCGGACGGCCGTACCGCTACCCGCTGAACCTGCGCCGCATCCAGTAGCGCCGCAGGGCAGGCACCCCGGCGGCCTCCCGGCCCGGCCCCCGAGGCGCCTTCGCAGAACCTAGTCCGGCAGCAGCCGGCGGACCACGGCGTCGGCCAGCAGCCGGCCGGTGGGCGTGAGGATAACCTTGCCGGTCAGGGCCGCCCGCGGATCAACGAGCCCGTCCGCCATCAGCCCGGCCACAGCGAGCCGTCCGGGTTCGCGCAGCCGGTCCAGGGCCAGGCCCTCGGCCAGCCGGGTCCGCAGCATAACGTCTTCCACGTACCGGGTATCCGCGTCGAGGGTTTCCCGTCCGACGGCGGGCGACTCCCCGGCCGCGATCCGCTGGGCATAGGCAGTCGGATGCTTGGCGTTCCACCAGCGCACACCGCCCGCATGCGAATGGGCTCCGGGGCCGATGCCCCACCAGTCATCGCTGCGCCAGTAGGCAAGGTTGTGCCGGCACTGGTCCTCCGGGGTGCGCGCCCAGTTGCTGACCTCGTACCAGTTCAGCCCGGCTGCGCTCATCATCTCGTCGGCCAGCACGTACTTGTCGGCATGGTCGTCGTCGTCGATGGGCGGCACCTCCCCGCGCCGCATCCGGGCGGCAAGCTTGGTGCCTTCCTCGATGATGAGCGCGTACGCGGAGATGTGGTCCGGTTCGTAGCTCAGGGCTTCTTCAAGCGAGCGTTTCCAGTCGGCCATGGACTCGCCGGGTGTCCCGTAGATGAGGTCCACGCTGACGTGCAGGCCGGCGTCGCGCGCCCACTGCACGGCCTGCGGAACGCGCGACGGCGTGTGCGTGCGGTCCAGCACCGCCAGCACGTGCGGAACTGCCGACTGCATGCCGAAGGAAACGCGGGTGAAGCCTGCGTCGGCCAGCAGCTGCAGGGACTGCGGCGTGACCGAGTCCGGATTCGCTTCGGTGGTGACCTCCGCGCCGGGCGCCAGGCCCCACTGGTCGACGGCGGTGCGCAGGATCAGCGCCAGGTCCTCCGCCGGGAGCAGCGTGGGGGTGCCGCCGCCGAAGAAGACGGTACCCATGCGGCGTTCCGGCAGGCCCGAGCGCCGCAGCGCGTCGGCTGCGAAGACGACTTCACGGGCAGCCGTGCCGCCGTAGGCGTCCTGCGAGGCGCCGCCGCCGAGTTCGGTGGCGGTGTAGGTGTTGAAATCGCAGTAGCCGCAGCGGACCGCGCAGAACGGGATATGGACGTAAAGCCCGAAATTCCGTTCGGCTGCGCCGTCTGCGGCCTGTGCCGGCAGGAGTCCGTCGGCGGGTGCCGGGTCTCCGAGGGGCAGTGCACTGGGTGTCACTTCTTGGATTTGTCCTTGGATTCGTCAGAGGAAAGCGCGGCTACGAAGGCTTCCTGCGGAACTTCCACGCGGCCCACCATCTTCATGCGCTTCTTGCCTTCCTTCTGCTTTTCCAGCAGCTTGCGCTTACGGCTGATGTCGCCGCCGTAGCACTTGGCCAGCACGTCCTTGCGGATAGCACGGATAGATTCGCGGGCAATGATGCGGGAGCCGATGGCTGCCTGGATGGGCACCTCGAACTGCTGCCGCGGGATCAGCTCACGCAGCTTGCCGGTCATCATAACGCCGTAGGCGTAGGCCTTGTCCTTGTGCGTAATGGAGCTGAAGGCGTCCACCTGCTCACCCTGGAGCAGGATGTCCACCTTGACCAGGTCGGCGACCTGTTCGCCGTCGGCCTTCCAGTCCAGCGAGGCGTAGCCGCGGGTCTTGGACTTGAGGATGTCGAAGAAGTCGAAAACGATCTCGGCCAGCGGCAGGCGGTACCGGATTTCCACCCGGTCCTCTGAGAGATAGTCCATGCCGCCCAGGACGCCGCGGCGGGACTGGCACAGCTCCATGATGGCGCCGACAAATTCGTTCGGTGCCAGGATCGTGGCCGAGACCATCGGCTCCCGGACCTCTTTGATCTTGCCTTCGGGGTACTCGCTGGGGTTGGTCACCGTGACCACCTTCTTGTCCTCCAGCGTCACCTCGTACTCCACGTTGGGTGCGGTGGAGATCAGGTCCAGGTTGTACTCGCGCTCGAGCCGCTCACGGGTGATTTCCAGGTGCAGCAGGCCCAGGAAGCCCACTCGGAAGCCGAAGCCCAGCGCCGCGGACGTCTCGGGTTCGTACACCAGCGCGGCATCGTTGAGCATCAGTTTTTCCAGCGCTTCGCGCAGCACCGGGTAGTCGGCGCCGTCGATGGGGTACAGCCCGGAGAACACCATGGGTTTGGGATCGGCGTAGCCCTCAAGGGACTTCTCGGCCGGCTTGGCCAGGTTGGTGACGGTGTCGCCCACCTTGGACAGGCGCACGTCCTTCACGCCGGTGATGAGATAACCCACCTCGCCGACGCCCAGCCCCTTGGACGGGGTGGGTTCCGGGGAGCTGACACCGATTTCCAGGAGTTCGTGGCTGGCCCGGGTGGACATCATCTGGATGCGTTCGCGCGGGGACAGCGAACCGTCGATCACGCGGACATAGGTGACGACGCCGCGGTAGGTGTCATACACCGAGTCGAAGATCATGGCCCGGGCGGGGGCGTTGGGGTCGCCCTGCGGTGCCGGGATTTCACGGACAATCTGGTCCAGCAGGGCTTCGACGCCAACACCGGTCTTGCCGGAGACCCGCAGTACGTCCGCAGGATCGCCGCCGATCAGCTTCGCTAGTTCCTCGGCGTACTTCTCCGGCTGCGCTGCCGGGAGGTCGATCTTGTTCAGGACCGGAATGATCGTCAGATCGTTTTCCATCGCCAGGTACAGGTTCGCCAGGGTTTGCGCCTCGATGCCCTGGGCAGCGTCCACCAGCAGTACGGCACCTTCACACGCAGCCAGGGACCGGGAGACTTCATAAGTGAAGTCCACGTGGCCCGGGGTGTCGATCATGTTCAGGGCGTAGGACTGCCCGTCCAGCTCCCACGGCATGCGCACGGCCTGGGACTTGATGGTGATGCCGCGTTCGCGCTCGATATCCATCCGGTCCAGGTACTGGGCCTTCATGTTCCGGTGCTCAACCACTCCGGTGGACTGGAGCATGCGGTCGGCCAGGGTGGACTTGCCGTGGTCGATGTGGGCGATGATGCAGAAGTTTCTGATGATCGCCGGATCCGTCGCGGCAGGCACCGGCGAGAAGCGGGCCATGGGTGACACTGTGGCGGTTCCTTTACTGTTCCGGGACGAGCCGGACGCGGCGCGGTGCGCGGGTGTCCTTAGTCCTGGCGGTTCTAGTGGGAGTTCTGTCGAATTAACAGTCTCCCACGTTTGCCTGCCTCAACAGGAACCGGACCCGCCTTAGGTTCCGGGCGCCGGGAGCATAACGTAGTGCCATGCCTTTTAACGCCCGTGCCTTTGCCTCCCTTGCCCGATCGGCTCTCAGCCTGCTGCGCCAGGTGTCCTCCTCTGCCGGGCCTGCCGAAGACAGCCGCGAACGCCGAAACCGGCCCCGCACGCAGGCTCCGGGCCGCACGCCGTCTCCCTCGCCCCGGACCCCGGCCGCTCCCCCGCGCACACCGACTGCTCCCCCGCGGACTCCAGCCGCCCGGCCGTCGCCGACGTCGACCGCCCGGACCGCGCCGTCGTCATCGTCCCCGGCGGGGACGGGTTACGCCGGCGACTACTTCGGTCCCGTCACCCCGGTTTACGCTCCGCAGCCCGACGGCGACCCGGACCCCGGCGAGGTGGTGTGGGCCTGGGTGCCGTACGAGGATGACGCCGGCCAGGGCAAGGACCGTCCCGTCCTGCTGATCGGGCGCAGCGGCGGCCTGCTGCTGGGGCTGATGATGACCAGCCGGGACCGGAACAACCGCAGCGGTTCCGACCCGCGGTACCTCGACGTCGGCACCGGCCCGTGGGACAGCAAGGGGCGTCCCAGCGAGGTGAAGCTGGACCGCGTGCTCCAGCTGGAACCGGGCAGCGTGCGCCGGGAAGGTGCGATCATGGATAAGAACGTTTTCCAGACAGTTGCCCGGCGGCTGGCCGTGATGCGTTCGGCGCGCTGAACCGGCGCTTTCGTTACCGGAGCCCAAACTCTGCTAACATTTATTGCTGTGTGTCCGCGCAGGTCGACGGGCACTTTGGTTCAGGCGCCATTACGGTATCCCCACGCCGCTCAGTCAATGTCTGGGCTGAAATACCCTCACCGACCAAGTCCGCAATACAAAGAGAGTTTATAAGTGGCCAATATTAAGTCCCAGAAGAAGCGCATCCTCACCAACGAGAAGGCGCGTCAGCGTAACAACTCGGTGAAGTCCGAGCTGAAGACCGTCATCAGCAAGGTTGATGCCGCAGTCAAGGCCAGCGATAAGGACGCAGCAGCCGAAGCGCTGAAGACCGCCAGCCGCAAGCTGGACAAGGCCGTCAGCAAGGGCGTTATCCACAAGAACAACGCTGCCAACCGCAAGTCGGCCATCTCCAAGAAGGTCAGCGCGCTCTAAGCAGCAGCACTACAGACTTACCAGGCACGGCCGGTCCTTCGGGACCGGCCGTGCTTTGTTTTTACCTGCAGCCCGCAGGTGGTTCCGGCGGCGGGGCCGGAACCGCGGGCAAGCTGCGGGCGGCTGTACCCGGCCCGCACGGGCAGGCCGGGTGCTGCTAGCGTCCCGACGCGGCCAGGGCAATGACTGTCACGGCACGCTCCACGGCATAGACGGGGTCCCGGCCGCCGCCCTTGACCTGGGCATCCGCTTCGGCGAGGGCCTGGACGGCTTCAATCAGGGATTCGGAAGAGAACCGCTGGGCATCCCTCCGCGCCTGGTCCACCTGCCACGGCGCCATGGACAGGTCCCTGGCCATGGACGCGGAGGATCCCCGCAGATTGGCCACCCGGGCCACGGACCGGACCTTCATGGCCAGGGCGGCGACCAGCGGGACCGGATCCACTCCGGTGTCCAGCGCGTGCCGGAGCATGGAAAGTGCCTGCGCGGCACGGCCTGCCAGTGCCGCATCAGCCACCTTGAAGGCGGTGGCCTCTACGCGTCCGCCGTAGTACCGCTCCACCAGCTCCTCGGTGACTTCACCGGTGGAGTCGCTGATCAGCTGCTGGCAGGAGGCGGCCAGTTCGGAGAGGTTGGAGCCGACGGCGTTCACCAGCGCCCGGGCCGCCGCCGGGTCAATCCGGCGGCGGGCGGAGCGGAACTCCGAGGTAACGAAGTCCAGCTTCTCGGCGTCCTTCTTAAAGGGCTGGCATTCCACCACCGGAGCGCCTGCGGCCTTCACCGTGTCCAGCAGCTTCTTGCCCCGGTTGCCGCCGGAGTGATGCAGCACCAGGACGGCGTCCGGTGAGGGGTCCTTCAGGTAGCTGAGGGTTTCGGTGAGGAAGTCCTCATTCATCGACGCCAGGTTCACTGCTTCAATGAGTTTGGCTTCACCGAACAACGAGGGGCTCGACTGCAGCATAAGTTCCCCGGAAGCATAGGTCGCGGCGTCGAACTGCACGAGTTCGGTGTCCGGCTGCTTTTCCCGCAGCAGGCTGCGCAGCCGGTCCCGTGCCCGGGAGGCCAGGTAGTCTTCGGGCCCGGCCAGCAGGATGAACGGTGCCGGCTCGACGTCGCGCCAGGACACAGTGCGGGAGGAGGTTTTGCTGCCGGAGCTGCGCTTGGATGGAACGGCCGGATTCACAGCTGGTTCTCCTGGAGTGGTGCGGGCGGCCCGGTGCGGACGGGCCTGACGGGTTGGGCGGAATGGAACCCGCCCCTACCGCTGACAGGTCCCCTCCAAGATTGCCACGCCCGCCCGGTCCGGCCAATTTTCCCGCTGGACGTGTTGACCTCCAACCAGCTCGCTCCCGGAAGGGGAGCTTAGAATTTCCCACGCTTATACTTGCCGTCATCGACCCAGGTGAAGCAGTCGGAACTAGACGCAATACGGATCGTGTAAGGCTCGAATCCCGGTGCGATGAGGTAGATTTCTGCAGTGTCCGGTGATGCCAACCCGACTTCGTAATGTCCCGCCGGAGCGGTACGCGTTTCGATGTTGAATCGCGTGTCCCGGTACTTCGCTTCGAACGCCCTGACTAGAGGCTCAGGCTCTGTCCCCTCAGATAAAGTCACAGTGGTCGCCCCGTGCCAATTCACTAAAGTATCGCTGCAATCGATCAAGACACCGGTCGGCAGCTGATCGACCTTGGCCACTTTACCTCCGGGAATGGAATGGGCGATTTCCAGTTCCATAGCCTGCGTCCGGGCCTTTGCCTCCTGCCACGTCAACTCTGTCGCCACGGATGTTTCCCCTTCCGTTGAACTCGTAGATGTCTGCACTTCCTCGCCTGCGCAGCCGGCGAGGCTAAACAGCAAAACAACAACTGCGGCAGAGCTTCGTACTCGAATCATTCCCTTACCTCTCGGAGGCTGTCCTCAACCGCTCTGCTGTTGTCTGTGCTGTCACTGGCGATGAGAGAGTGGTCCTCGATTGGTGATATATCAGGCAGCCAGGATCCATGATTAGGTCTACCGTCCTTGTTTTGCGTAAACGAATCTTGGTTACCCAAAGTGCCCCGCGTCTATTGACCACCCGCCTACGGAAATTCGACAACCTCAATGTTTAACAACGCCCGGTTGTTTGTGGCCTACAGCGGTGTCACCACGTGAAGCAACCCGTAGTGAAAATATCCTAGCGAGATTGTCCGCAATTGGAACAAATCTCAACAGGTTCTACGTTTGCCTTAGCCAGTGCTGGTATCGCATCCATACGGTGACAAAATACCGACAATTTACATAGACGCCCACCGCTCAGGTCCGCGAGAGGACTGATACGCCTGTTTTGTCGGGTTTGTTAACTATCAGCGACACATAGAGCGCATTGCCAGAGCCAACGGCTCATCAGGAAAACCCTTTTTCTCCGAATCTGAGCAAGAAGAGATAATGGTCAGTATTTTGCCGTTTGAGCATGACGTCGTTCGCTCCCGCGTTTCTCCGCTCCCGCAGGACGTCCAGGTGCATGTTTCCTCCGGATGGTAGTGCGGCAGGGTGAACCACCTCTTCGACAAAACCGCTGCCCCCCCCCCCCCTGAAAGGCGAGGGTAAGCAGGGATTTCGGTCCGGCGACATGGGTGGAAGGCCAAGGCCCGGCTGCACAACCGATCAGGGCGGCAGGCTCCGGACGGCAAGGGTGTTGCCTTGGTGGAATAGCAGCACCGTTCCGTACAGGTCCGTCCGGGCAACAGCCGATCCCGCAGCCTCAAGGCTGCTCAGGATCTGCGGCGCCGGATGGCCGTAGTCATTAGCTGCGCCGACCGAGATCAGGGCCAGGGAAGGCCGCAGGGTCCGGATCCAACTGTCACCGCCGTTGCGTGCGCCGTGGTGGGGAACCTTCAGTACATCCACGCCTGCCCGCAGCTCCGGATGGGATGCGAGGATCCGGGCCGCGGTGTCCTCCTCGGCATCGCCGGTCAACAGTATCCGCAGCGGTTCCTCCGCCGGTTCCGATATGGCGACGGTCACCAGCAGGACGGCACTGGCGTTGTTCTCCTCCTCGTCCCCGGCCGCGGGCAGCGAACCATCCGACGCCGCCGGCCAGAGGACTTCCCACTGCACGCTGCCGGAGGTTCCTGTCATCCCGTTCGCCAGTCTTGTGCGGGGCGCCGCGGAACCGTCCAGCACTGCGGTCAGCTCGTGCGGCAGCCCGGGTCCGGCCGTCGAGTAGCCGATCTGCAGCACGGAACGGCCCGAAAGAACTCCCGCCGCACCGCCGTAATGGTCCAGATGGGCATGCGTGAACACGAGGAGTTCCACGGTCCGCACACCCAACCGATCCAGGCAGGCATCCATGGGCTCCGGCTCCCCGCCGGCGTCTATTACGACGGCGCTGTCCGGGCCGGCACGGATGGCAAACCCGTCGCCCTGCCCGACGTCGCAGGCTGCCAGCACCCACTCCTGAACCTGCCCGGGATCTTCCTGCAGAGCACGCGTAGTGAGGACGGCAGCCCCCGGAAAGGCCAGCAAAGCGGCTCCAGCGGCCGCCGTACGGGTGCGGCGGGAACCCCGGAACCAGGCCTGCGGAAGAAACGGCGGGTTCCGCGGGGACTCCGGATACTGCTGGTTCATCTGCCTTCGCCGGCCACCGGGACCGGGCATGCCGCCGGTGCCGCGCAGCGAGAGATAGAGGATTCCGGCAGTTGCTGCCGCCGCTCCTGCTGCCATCAGCAACACACCCGGGGTGCCCTCCGGCCACGCTGCCAGTGCTCCCGGAACGGATTCAAAGAATCGAGCCGTCCCTGCCACCCACCAGGCTCCCGCAGCCGCGGTAAGGAGCGGCGGCACTGCCAGTACCGGAGCGAGCCCGATCAGCGCGACGGCAAGCATTCCGGCCACGGTCACTGCCGGAACTACGGGGGCGGCCGCCAGATTCGCCGGAACGGAATACACCGGCAACTGCGGCTGCAGGAGCACCAGCACCGGGCCGCAGAACAGCTGTGCAGCCACGGGAATGGCCAGGGCTGCCGCGAGCCAGCGGGGCAGGCGATAGGACAGCACCCGGACCAGATGCGGCCCCAACACGACCAGGCCAAGGGTCGCGCAGACCGACAGAATGAACGCGTAACTTCCACACAGCCACGGATCCACACACAACAGGACCGTGATCGCGAGGAAGAGCAGTGCGGCGGAAAGGCGTCCCCGCCCGGAGAGCACGGCGAGGGTTCCCAGCCCGCCCATGACGGCTGCGCGCAGCACACTGGGATCCGGCCGGACGAGGAGCACAAACGCGGCAAGTCCGGCCAGTGCCAGCAGCACCGCAGGCGCCCGAGGCATCCGAAGTGCCCGCGCAGAAAGGAAGATGAAGGCCAGCAGGTAGCTGCAGTTAGCACCGGAAACAGCCGTCAGGTGGGTCAGCCCCGTATCCTTCATGGCCTGCTCCAACCCGGGGTCCAGGCCTCCCCTGTCGCCCAGCACCATGCCGGGAAGCAGACCGTCTACGGCTGCACCGTGTTCTTCGGCCACCCGGACAAAGGTGCTCCGGAGCGCTGCCGTTGCGGCGTACCATCCACCGGCAGGTGTGACCTCCGGTGGAGCAGCTGCCCGGAGCAGGCCCAGGTTACGGTCCCCTGCAGGAAGCGGCTGCAGGGATCCGGCGCTGGTAAACCGGTCCCCCAGCCTGACGGGCGCGTAGTCCTCCCCGCCGATCACCAGGAGGGTCGCCGACGTCCCGAACCGCTGCCCGGCTGCCGTTCCGGATTCAGCGACGGCATCGATGAGATACCGCGGACGGCCGGTGAACCGGTCCGGTGCCCCCGGGCGGGCATCTGATGCTGCACGCAGTTCCACGGTCACAGCGGCCTCTTCGGCGATGAGACCGGAGAGAGGGCCCGCCGTGCGCACAGACAGGCTGGCCGCTGCGCCGGCGCAGACCAATGCCGCCGCCGCCATCGGGACGGCGGCACCTCGAAGGGCCGCTGCGGTCCCCCGCTGTATGGGGCGCTTTCCCCAGCTAGCGCGCGGTCCCGGGGACGTTTCCGGGCTGGCGACGACTACCGACCCCTTCCGAATCCGCCCGCGCGAGGCCGTCAGCAGCAACAGGACCGCCAGAACAGCTGCCGTGCCGGCCAAAGCCCAGCCAGCCGGAGGCGGGAGCCGGACCACGGCGTAGGCGGCAACCCATACGGTTGCTGCCGCCGGCAATAGCCGCAGTTCACGGAGCGGCAGCGGCGCGTCAGCTGCAGCGGTTTCGCGGTTGTTCCAGGCCTCCCGCAGCTTGACTCCTAGACGCTTTGCCCGCTGTCTGCCGACGGCCGTGCCGGATTCCGCTTCCGCACCCCTTTCCGATTCCGTCGGACCGACACCCTCCGAACCGGCACCCTGCGGACCACCTGGCCGGGTTTCCGGATTCAGTGCCGAGGTCACATACCGTGACCATGCGCTTTCGGACCCGCTGGACATGCGCTGTCCGCTAGACCGTGACCAACGGGAGCAACGGGAGCAACGGGAGCAACGGGAGCAACGGGAGCAACGCCACCATCATGGCCTCGCCGATCCCGGGGACGGCGTCCAGATCCTCCGGCCGGCTGAACCCCCATGCTCGGTACGCCACGCAATCATCCGCTCGGCCAGAACCGGCCCGACCGTCGGCAGTGTCTGAAGCTCGGTGGAATCGGTGGTGTTCAGGTTGGCGCTGTCCGAAGCACCGCTGCTAGCCTGCGCCCCCGGATCTGGGTCCCGAAGCACAGCAACCGCCGCCCCGCAGCCCGGGAACAGGCAAACCGCCAGTACCGCTGCGGGCAGGGGAAAGGCCCACCTCCGCTTCAGCCCGGATGAAGGGCTGCCTACCGGCTCCGACTCATCCGGGACGTCGACGTCCGGGCTGTCCAAACGATGTTGTGCCATCGGGCAAACCTACGATCCCGGCCAGCCATGTTTCCGCCGTTGTTCGCGTAGCTGGTTGTACCCACAGCGAGCCGTAGCCCGCCCCGGCGCTGTTGAGGACAAGACAAACGGTGGAACGAAGCAGCACCGCCGCACGTCCTGTTTGCGCTGTAGCCTGCGCACCTACCTGGGCGAGCAGACCGCATGCCGTAGGAGGCCGGAATCGTAGGCCAGGTCTTCGCTGTTCCCACAATTAGTTCTCGCAGCCGACCCCGTCCCCGTCACGGTCGAATTTGGATTGCCACCCCGGGTCGCCGGCCCGGATTGGGGCCGCACCAGCAGCCTTCACTGCATCGCAGTTCGGATAGTAGACATCGACCAGTGGTGCCGGGGCGGGGGCAGGGGCTTCAACGGTGAGCGGTTCAGCCGCCGGAGCAGGTTCCGGTGCGACCATAACACCGCCGTCGGTAGGAACCGGCTGGTCAGGGCACGTGGACGTGAGGATGTTCCGGATCGCATCGGACTCAGCCTGCGTCATCCACAGCCCATACTTGGCTTTCACCGCAGTCTGCAGGGCCACATACTCACAACGGAAACCCTTGTTCGGCGGCAACCACGTCGCAGCGTCACCGTCACCCTTGGCTCCGTTCGAGGAGCCGTCCACAGCCAGTAGATTCAGCGGATCGTTGGCGAACGCTTCACGCTGGTCCTGTCCCATCTGCTGGGCACCCTTCTGCCAGGCGTCGGAGAGCGCCACCACATGATCGATTTGGACAGCGTTGGAAGTACCTTCCCCGCGCACGAAGTTGATCACCGATCCCGTGAACGGGTCCAGCAGGGTGCCGGAGGTGACAACACAGTTATTCGTACCGGGCTTGAAGCTGATGGATTCCAGGTCGCGCAGGAGCAAGTCATTGCGCTGGTCGCAGCCATTGCGGTCAACGTCCTTCCATGCGGGCCCGAACTGGTCCCGGTCGTAGCCGGTCTTCGGTGCCCTGCCCTTGATAGGGATGGTGTCCAGCTGGGCCAAGGCGGTGCCGACCGCTGCAGGTGCCGGTGCAGCCGCTTCAGGCTGAGGCTCCGGTTCGGACGCTGTAACAGGAGTCGGCTCAGGTTCAGGTGCCGGTGCATCCGCTTCAGGCTGAAGCTCCGGTTCGGACGCATTGACAGGAGTCGGCTCGGGTTCGGACGAAGGGGCCGCCGTCGGAGATGTCGAGGCCGACGGCGAGGATGTCGGTGCCGGATCAGAAGCCAGCGAAGGGGCGTCAAGCTCAGAAGCGGGAGCCAGCGCGCTGGCCACGATTAGCGTGACGACCGATGCGGCCACCGCTATGGCTCCACCGCGCCGGCCAGCAGGGAGCCGGGCCCAGGACCGCCGGCCGGTAATGAGGACGTATAGACCGGTGAGCAAACCGCAGAAGGCCAGCAGTCCCAGACCGGCGGTGACGCTGGGGAACATTGCAGCTATAACCAGGAGTCCCAGAATGGAGCCGGTAACTATGGTCACCGACCCGAGCTTCCGCTTTTGGGTGGGTTTGATGTCGGTCATAGGTCTCCTTTCCATGGGTTACTTCCCCATAAAAAGGTTAAGCCGAGTGCGGCAATCGCCGGTTGAGGCAGGCATGAACAGCACGCTCAGGAGTTCGTCCAAGCTGGATGCGATAGCGCCCTCAAAGGAAGTCCTTCTTGCTGAGAGGCTGTGCGCCCGGCCCGACCCTCGCCCTGCCCTGCCCTGCCCTGCCCTGCCCTGCCCTGCCCTGCCCTGCCCTGCCCTCGATTATGTCAGCGCTGCGTGAAGGAGGCCCGCGAGGCCCAGCCCAGCACCTAGCAGTGTGAAGTATGGAAAAGGGTCGATATTTTGGGGATCATCCACGCCATTAGTCCACAACATAATGTCGGTTATGGTGTGGAAGCGGCGGGACAACATTCTGACCCGATCTTGGGCGGTCGCGATGGACTCGCTCCGTGTTTTTTTGATCGACGCACCTAGTTGGGCTTAGCCGGCTGCCGGACTGACGACAGCAGCCCTGTTCCTGCTCGCCGGCCTAGTCCCCCTTCATGCTTCTGAAATTCCAGAGACGCTAAACCGCCTCGAGGCAATAAGCCAGCTCCGTCCGTCGTTTGGCAGGAGAGCGTCCGTCTCATAACTTGGCGGCTCTGCACTCTGGCGGCGTGTGCTGGCGAATAGGTACCTGAACAACTAGAACCGGACTAGAAATCAGCGTCCACGGTATCCAATTGCTCCTGGGTGAAGGCATGCAGCATCAGATGCCCGCCCGGGGGCACCGGGCCGGTTCACCGGCCCGTCCGCGGTATCTCCTCGATGCCGTCGCTGAATCCGGGACGGCAGCCGGGCAGCGGTTCGGGACGTCGGCGACCCTCCTGGTGATTCGGCGGGGAGGACTTTGCCCCCATGAGGCTGGGGGCCGCAGAGGTGACATACCGTGACCATCTGCTTTCAGACCCGCTGGACACGCGCTGTCCGCTAGACCGTGACCAACGGGAGCAACGCCGCCATCATGGCCTCGCCGATCCCGGGGACGGCGTCCAGATCCTCCGGCCGGCTGAAGCTTCCGTGCTCGGTACGCCACGCAATGATCCGCTCGGCCAGAACCGGCCCAACCCTCGGCAGAGTTTGCAGCTCAGTGGAATCGGCGGTATTCAGGTTGATGCTGTCCGTGGCCCCGCCGTCGGCCGGCGGCCCGGGACCCTGCACACCGGAACCCTTCGCAGCGGAGGTGCTGCCCGGGTCTGCTCCGTCCGCACCGCCTGTCGGCGGCGCTTCGCCGATCCGCGGAACGATCACCATTGCACCGTCCTCAGCCAGGGCCGCCAGGTTCACAGCGGTGAGGTCCGCGTCAGCCACCGTTCCACCGGCTGCATCAACGGCATCGATAATTCGGCTGCCCGGCAGCAGCCGGACGATCCCTGGGCGCTGCACGGCTCCTGCTATATGCACCACCAGTGCTGTCTGGCCCTCTCCTCCCGGGCCCGCTGACCGGGAGGGCGACGGAACCGGTGCCGGAGAGGGCAGGCCGGGCGCCGCGGTGGCCGCCGGACTACCGCCGCCGTCGGCGGGCGCCGGGGCACTGCTGGCAGGAGGGGACAACTCGATGCTGGCCACCGGCACGGGACTTCGATCCCGGAGCAGCACGACCGCCGCCCCGCACCCCAGCAGGAGACAGACCGCCAGCACCGCTGCGGGCAGGGAAAACGCCCACCGGCGCCGCAGTCCGGGAGGATCCTCGTCAGCGGGACCGGGACCGTCCATGTCGTGAATATCGGCGGTCTCCCAACGATGCTGTGCCATGGGAAGAACTTAGGATCACCAGCCCGGCGGAGAGTTTCCGGTGAACCCGCCGGTGGACCGGCAGGAGCGTGCCGCAGCCCGAAACGGCACTGTTGAGGACAGGACCGCCGCAAAAAGCGGGCACCGGGGCAATGCCCGGCACGAGGGTTATCCGCGTTTTGTTTTGCCGCCGGCGAACTTCACCCGTAACGCCGGGTCCCCGGTGCCGGCATTTCCGGTGCCTTTCCGCCCACCTTGAATTCCGACGACGGCGTCCTGTTCGGTCAACTCGACTGGCTGGGAAGATCGATACGGGACTCCACACCGAAGCAGCCAAAGGCCTAGCAGGTAAGGGGCCGCGAGCAATTAGGCCAGTAGACCTGTTCAGTTCCGAGTGAACAGGGAGAACCCGCCTCGACCATGTCCGCGATCGAGACGGGTTCTCACATGACGCTTGAAGGTTATGCGGCAGAGATATCTGCGCCGGTGAGGAGTGTGACGAGTTCACGTCCTGTAGTCTCGCTGGCTCTTCTGCTGGCGATGGCGCGTCCCTGGCGCATGACCCAGATGACGTCCGCGAGGCCCATGACCTCCTCGAAGTTGTGACTAATGAGGATGACTGTGATGCCTTGCTCACGGAGTTGCCTGATGAGTCGGTGAACCTCTGCGCTTTCGTTTGGGCCGAGAGCCGCGGTCGGTTCGTCGAAGATCACGGTCTTCGCTCCCCATGCGACAGCCCGGCAGATAGCTACGGCTTGGCGCTGTCCGCCGGACATGCCTCCTAGCTCCTGCGTGAGGGAGAGGGTTGTGTTGCCGATACGGGCCAGCATTTCCTTCGCCCCGGTCTTCATCTTTTTATGGCTGAGGAGTCGGAAAGGCCAAATTCCGGTGCGGATCTCGCGCGAGAGGTAGAGGTTCTGCATGACATTGAGGGTGTCAATGACCGCGAGGTCCTGGTAGACCGTTTCGATACCGAGATCGCGTGATGCCTGCGGAGACGAAATGTCAACTGCGACACCGTCGACGAGGATTTGGCCGGTGGTGGGTTGGTGGATGCCCGAGAGGCATTTGATGAGTGTGCTCTTGCCTGCACCATTGTCTCCGATGATGGCGGAGACCTGTCCTGTAGGTACCTGTATGGAGACTCCGCGAAGGGCGTGGACTCCGCCGAAGTACTTCTGAACGTCAATGAGTTCGATCATGTTCTCAGCCATGAGTTGATTCCGATGCTTTCAAGTCGGGAGCGGTTAGACGCCCCGAGGTTCGTGTGAGGTACTCCAGCTCCGGGCGGTCTGTACCGACCAGGTAGGAGGATGATTTAACGCAAACGAGCCGCCCTGCCGTGTCTGCGTATATCAGAGCTTCAGCGAAGGTACGGCCGGAGGCGAGGCCGGCAACAAAAGCGCCTAAAAAGGTATCTCCGGCCCCGATGGTATTAACTACTTTCGCGGGCGTTCCGTGGATTCGTCCGGTGCCGCCTACGCCGTCTATGTAAGCCGCCCCTTCCGATCCCAGAGTGAGCACGGCTGCGAGGGACCCGGCGTCCCGCAGCGCTTGCAGAAGTTGGTCTGAATCGTTCTCACCCGTTTGGCCGAGGACGAGCTGGGCTTCCTCGCGGTTCAGGACAACGACATCCGCGAGTGGCAGAAGTTCCATCGCCCCATCCTGAACGGGTGAGAGGTTCAACACCACCGTGGCGCCGAGAGCCCGGAACCGCAGGGCGGCGTGACGCACCGTCGGGAGGGGAACTTCGAGGTTGAGCACGGCATAGTCCGGAGCAGTGTTCTTCTCGAGGAAACGATCGACGTCCCCGGCGGCGAAGTTATGATTTGCTCCCGGGATGACGACAGTGTCGTACTCCCCAGCCGCACTTACCCTTACGTGTCCGATGCCGGTCCCAGCCTCCGGATCGAAAATCAGGGAGTTGACGCCGATTCCGGCAGTAGCGACGGTTCGGGCGATGAAAGCCCCGAAGTCATCCTCCCCCACTCTGCCAAGAAGCTGCACGGGGGTAAGGGCGGCGATAGTCATGGCCGTGTTGAGGCTTTTGCCTCCCGCGGACATTTGGAAGCCCCTCCCGTCGGCGTACCTGGTCGTGTCCTGGGCATCGCCCAGGTACGCGACTAGATCCACGTTGATGGATCCGGCTACACAGATACGGTTGTGTTCCATTTGCCCCCCATGACTGTCTCCCAGAGAATGGGAGCGGAATCCAAGGCGCGACCTGTCGGCAGGTTCGGATGGTTCCTGACGAGGAGGCGTGCCATCTCGATAATGGCACCCATGCGCACGATATTCATGCCGCACTCCTCTACGGGGTTCTCACGAACGGGGTCGGTATCGAAGTAGTATGTGCCGGCGTAACCCTCGCGGATCAGGTAGTACGCCAGCTCGATCGTCTCGGCGAGGTGGATACTTCCCACCATGAGCCCGTCGTCGGCAACTCCATGGGAATCGTTGAGCTGCAGCCCGAAGAGCTTCCCTGCCTGCAGGCACATCGCCGCCGACTGCGCCGGGTTTTCCCGTGCCATCAGTAGGTGTCCGAAGTCCAGGGTCACGCCAACGTTCGCCCGGTTGGTGTCGCTGATTAGGTTCATGACGGCGCCGGTTGTGTTGAGGATGGTCCGCCCTCGCGGGTCGGCCGGTTTGTACTCTATGGAAACTCGGATCGCCGGATTGTGGTCAGCAACAGCCTGGAGGCCTTGAACCATCCAGACCCAGGACTTTGTATAGTCCATTTGTAGGGGGTATTCATAGCCGTCATGTGCAGGCCAGAGCAAAACGTGGTCGGCTCCGAAGGATGCGCAGAGATCGATGGCCTCGGTGACCATCTGGACGGCTTCTGCGCGGATCTCGGCGTCCGCGTTCGTGAAAGCGCCGTTCGAGAAGCGCGGTGAAGGCCAGCGGAGCTGGAGTGCGGGTACATCCAGTCCGGCCTTTTCAATTGCTTCTTTGATGTCCTCCAAGGAGTCGTGCTTGAAATGCTCGGGGTAGTTCAGCTCGAGGGAGGTCAGGCCTGGAACGGTACCGGCCAGAGCGATGAGCTCCAGGATCGGTTCGTTGCCTGTGGGCAGCTTCTTGCCTTTGCCCAGAGCGAAGGAGTTCACGCGGGTGGAGTACTTGACGGAGGACATTAGCGCTTCGCTTTCGTTCGTGATGCAGCGCGGTCGACGAGGACCGCGAGGAGGATGATAAGGCCGGTGATGAGGAGCTGGAAGAACGGGTTGACATTTAGCAGCGTGAGTCCGGTCCGGATGGACCCGAGGAGCAGCGCCCCGAGGACCGTTCCGACGATTGAGGCACGCCCGCCCATGAGACTGGTGCCACCGACGACAACGGCGGCTATGACCGTGAGCTCGTAGCCGGTGCCGGAGATGGGCTCGGCGGCGCCGATACGGCTAATCAAAAGGACCGATGCAAGGCCTGCGAGTCCGCCGGCTATGACGAAAGCGGAGACTTTCGTGCGTTTAACCGCGATGCCGCTTTTCAATGAGGCGTCGGCATTGGTGCCAACGGCCTTAAGGTGAACACCGAGCTTGGAACGGTTGAGGATTAGATAGCAGATTACCGTCACGGCCACGAGCAGGATGATTGGGTTGGGGATGCTCCCAGTCGTTCCGCTGAGGATGTTCCGAAACCCTTGGTCAAGGCCAAAGATTGGCAACCCATCCGTATAGAGGAACGCCAGTCCGCGATACACGTTGAGGGTTGCCAGGGTAACCACGAAGGACTCGAGGGAGAACACGGCCGAGAGGCTGCCGTTGATGAAGCCGAGCACGGCACCGAGGATGATGCCGGCGATGATCGTCGGGAAGGCGCCCCACATGTCGAGGTTCGCGGCACAGATGACGCTGACCAAGCCCACGATGGAACCGACCGAGAGATCAATGCCGCCGGTGACGATCACGAGAGTCATGCCGAGCGCGATAATCGCAATGATGGCTGACTGGACGCCCATCTCTAGAAGGTTGGAAATGCTCAGGAAGGACGGCACGAGCGCCGTGAAGACGGCGAAGGTGACGATCAGGGCGAAGATGACGCCGAGGATGCGGTTGTTAGCAAAGTCGGGGATCCGGGAGGCACGCTTTGTGAGGGCCGATGCGCCGCGGCTGGCCTGCACTGCTGGCGCCGGTTCTTTGATGGGGAGTGTCATGCTAAGGAACTTTCTCCTGGTTGGCAGGGCCTGCGGAGGGCAGGTCAGTCGAGCGCGGGGGGAGCATCGTCGACGTTCTCGGAGGTGATGAGCGCTTGAGGCGTGTATACAGCGCGGGGGACGTCCTGTCCGCCGAGAATGCGCAGGGCGACATTCACGGACACCTGACCGGTAAGGTAAGGGTAGGAATCGACCGTCGCGGTGAGGTCGCCGGCGCGAATGGCGTCATAGGCGGCCTCGACGCCGTCTGTGCCGATGACCATGATCTCGCCCTTCTTGCCGGCAGCGTTGACGGCCTCGGCTACTCCAAGGGCCATGCCGTCGTTGTTGGCGTAGATGGCTGTAATGTCTGGGTACTGACTGATGATGGTGGTGGCGGCGTCGCGTGCCTTTGCGATGTCCCAGTCCCCGGGGATGCTGGCGACCACTTCGAGACCACCCTCCTCGGCAGTCGTAGTGAAACCTTCGGTGCGCTGTTTGGCGGCGTAGACGCCGGCTTGGCCTTCGATAACTGCGACCTGCGCGCCCTCGTCCGCGGATTCGAGGACGAATTCTGCAGCATTGACGCCGTTCTGTCGCTGGTTAGGCCCCACCCACTGCTTAGCCCCGGGCAGCACAGCGTCGTTGACGTTCACGACGAGGAGATCCTGTTGCTCTGCTTTTTCTACGGCTGGGCAGAGGTTGGTGTCCGTCTGGGGGGAAACGAGCATCGTGTACTTCTTCTGCAGCATGGTCTCCGCGGAGTTCAACTGTCCGACTTGGTCCGACTCCGTCGCTGCAGCCTGAACCTCTACGTCGACCCCGTACTGCTCCGCGGCGGCCGTTTGCCCCTCGGACAGGGCAACCCAGTACTGGTTGCCGAGGAATTTCATGATGGAACCGATCTGGGTTCCATCGGGCGCTTCAGGCACAGCTCCGAGGGTGCTCTCCAGCTCGGTGTATTCGATGCTGTCCTCGGCATCATCGGTGCTGAAAGGCTCACCATCCACAGAGCAGGATGTTCCTTCGGCTGCTCCTGCACTGGAGCCCCCTCCAGATGAAGTGGGAGCGGCCTCCCCGCAACCGGACAGGACAAATGAGAATGCAAGGATCGACAAGGCCCCGGCGATCTTCGGTCCAGGTGATGCTGTCTTCGTTGACTTCATTTTCTCTCCCTGGGACGGGTTGGTCAGCCGAAAAATTCCTTCCGGAACCTCCATGCTGAAGTTAATGTGGTGCTCGGAGTCTATGAGTCTGCGGGGACGAAAAAAGGGCTGAACGGCAATCTCCTGTAACGATTAGTCACGCCTGAATATGCATTCAAAGGAGGTTCTCGGGAGTGATGGATAGGGTGGTCTCGCCACCACTCGGCCACCGCGTCAAACGTCGTTATAGGGCCAACTGACCGAGCATAATCAAGCTTGGATATATATTCAGTGAACAAGCAGGCCCTCCGGAAGGAATCCATGCATGACACCCCCAATCGACCCAGTATCGCTCTCGATGGCAAGCCCGGATCAGCTACGGTTACTCACGAAGATCGCCGTTCTGTACCACGAGGAGAGGCTGGCTCAGGCGGACATCTCGAGTCGGTTGAACCTATCCCAAGCCAGGGTGTCGCGCTGTCTAAAGCTCGCTGCGGATCTTGGAATCGTTCGCACCTCGGTGGTGCAACCGCCAGGCATCTACGTCGGCTTGGAGAAGGCTCTGGAGGAAAAATACGGGTTGCGGGAAGTCGTCGTCGCGGACATGGTGAACGACGCCTCCCTGGGGATGCGTTTGGGGTCCTGCGCGGCGACCTACTTGGAAACGACCATCGAAGTCGACGACGTCGTCGGCATCTCCAGCTGGAGCACGACGCTGCTGCAAACGGTGGAGGCGATGCGGTCCCGGCCCCGCAAGGTCCTCAGCCAAGTGATTCAGATGATCGGAGGGGTGGGTAGCCCACAGGCGCAGATTCAGGCAACCCGATTGGTGTCACATCTTGCGGAACTGACTTCCGCAAAACCGTTCTATATGGCCGCGCCTGGTCTGGTCGCAAACCACGAGATCCGTCAGGCGTTCCTTGCTGATCCCGCTGTCGCGAGCACCGCGGAAGCCTGGAACCGAGTCAACACATCGCTGGTCGGGATCGGCACGTTCCCCGCTTCACCCCTGTGGCAGGCAAGCGGTAACGCCTTGACCCCCCACGAGGAGAAAGCGCTCTTGGATTCCGGTGCGGTCGGAGAGATCTGTCTGCGTTACTTCGATATCGACGGAGCACCGATGAACTCAGCAATCGAAGAACGAATGGTTTCCATCAACTCCGAGGCAATGCTTCGCATACCCCGCCGGATTGGAGTAGCCGGCGGGATGCGGAAGCTTGATGCCATCCGAGGAGCGATCAGTGGCGGCTGGGTCAACGTCCTCATCACGGATTCCGAGGTAGCCCGCCAACTCCTCGAGCCCCCGCGCCTCACCTGAACGGGCATTTTCGTTGGGTCAGGTAACGGGCTTGTTGCGGTAACGACCCACCAGCTCCGGTGCTGCTGCCTGCAGGCGTACCGGAGCGAGACCTCGTGCCATGAGGGTGAGGTCATCGACCACCATCTGCCCGATCGATTCAAAGGCCTGGGTGATTCCGCCTGCACGATGTGGGGAAAGGATCGTGTTTTTGAGACTCCTGAATGGGGTGTCTTCGGGCACTGGTTCCACAGGCCATACGTCGATAGCCGCAAGTAACCGGCCCGCGGCGAGCCGCTCGAGAAGCGCATCGTAATCTACCACCGCGGCCCGGCTTACTAGGATCAGCCGCGCACCCTGGGGTAGCAGGTCAAGGGCAGGACCATCGAGGAGGTGAGTACTGTCCTCGGTCGCGGTCGCGAAGACATAGACGAACTGGCTAGAGGACAGGGTTTCCTCCAAAGTGGAAGCGATCCCACCCGTGTCTTCGATAACCGCGCTCGGTAGCCAGGGATCGTAAATGCGAACGGTGTTGTGGAAGGGCTGCAGCAGGCGGTGCAGGCTTCGTCCTAGGTTCCCGTACCCGAGGATCCCCACGGTCGCTCGGTGCAGGAGAACCGCGCCGGTGTTCGACTCACTTACGTACTTCTCGCAACCCGCGCGCATCGCGCCGTCCTGTTGACTGATTCCCCGGGCAAGGTCGATGGCGAGTCCTAGGGAGTACTCGGCCACTGCCTGGGAGTATGCAGATCCGCATCCGAGCACTCGGATGCCTCGGGAGAAAGCGGCGGCGTAGTCCACGTTGGGGAAAAAGTTTCCTTCCACATTGATGAGGGCCTTCAATTGGCTCGCCCTGGACAGCCGCTCTGCGCCGAGGTCGGGTTGTCCAATGATCGCGAAAGCCTCCGGTAGATGCTCATCGAAGGCTCTTTCATCGGCGGCATCTTCCAAATCGATGACGGTAAACATGTTGTTGAGCGCGTTCAAAGCTGCAGGAGTGAAGATCCTGTCGCGCTTTTGGGGTGCTGGCCGAAGCAGCACCACGGGCTTTGTGGGAGGGGTGGTCATCGTGGTCCTCGATCTGTGCGGGTTGACGTGGTTTACAGGTAAGTTTTGAGATCCGCCTCTAGTGCAGCCCGCAGGTTATGTGAATGCCGCACGCCCACAGTGAAAGCTCCCAGTTCCTTGCCCAGCGCCAAGTAGGAATCGCTGTCTTCCAGAACGACGCACGGAGGCGCGCAGAACCCCCGGAAGAGAGCTTCCTTGTCGCTACCCGGAGTCCTTCGTGCCACCTGCACGAAGCATCCAAGGTTCCAGGCATCGAGCAGAGCTGATATCAGATCGGGGTCCCCATTGGAAACGACCACCTGATGCGAAGCAACGGACGCCAGCGCCGGCATCAGGGTCGCAGCCAGCCAGGATGGTTGAAGGCCATCCAGAGCGAGATGTGCGACAACCTTCCCCCGCTCCCGATGCAGCCCAGATATTTCATCCAATGACGCCGGGAAACCGTCAGCAATAAGTTTCTCCCAGATCCACTGCTCTGTATGCCCGACCAAGGCATCGAAAAAGTTTGGCTCGTAGGAGTATCCCCGCCTATAGGCCAGCTCTCTGTAGCTGACCTCGTGCAACGGCTCAGTATGGCCTACCACGCCATCGAAGTCCCAGATGACCCGTGCTCCCGTTGCCTCCTGCACTAGCCGCCGCGTTAGGAACAGCGGATTAGTCTCGTCGTCGGGCATGCTCACCTTCCGGATTTGAGGATCACAAGTTCACCAAGGTCCCTGTTGGAATGTCTCGAGTGACCAGTAGCGCAAGCATAGAATAAGAAATTCAATTGGGCGATTCTGTTTCCGGAGGCTCGAGCGGAACGACTGGAAGGGCCGAGGAATATCACTGACTGCAGATCGCCGGACCTGTCAGGTACTACTGACTTGCGCCGAGCCCGACTCGCCAGCGGCCGCCATGGTGAAAGCCGAGGTGAAAGAACAGCGCTGACACATGCCAGAGTCATCGTTTATCCTCTCACTCCGGGGCCCATTCTCAAGATCGAACCTCGCTGTTAGTCGACGCTGCCTCTCGGGGTTGCCCGGGAAAGCAAGTCAAGCAGATTTCATTGCCATCCGCTCGAAAGGCAACGTATAAAAGGTACGAGCACAGAAATTGCGGGGATCGGGCAGTGGATTCCATGAAAGCTTTACCCCCTGGCTCGTGCCTAGAGTCAGTTTGACGGACCGGTGACCCCTCGACTGTTGTAGAACCGGCTAACACACCATGTACTCAAGGAGTACATGGTGTGTTAGCGGCGACGACAGGAACCGTCACGACTTTCGAGCCCTAATGTCCCCCGTTAGTTTATTGCCGAAGTAAAGGGTCATTCCTACTACCCCACTCCCAGGCTAGGACGCAGGATAACTAGCTTGCGTAAGCCACCGGATGACTCAATTCCGCGGCTCAGACCCATATGAGCAGAGACGGAAACCCTTTTTGCATTGCCCAAATTCAACCGTGCCGCCGCACGTCGTTGGTTTACCTGCTTTATAAGATGGTTCCTTCCGAGATACCCCGCAGTTCCTCTTATCGGGTAGGAAAATATGACCCATTCGATAGCCGAACCAGCGAGTATTCTCATCGGTACCCGAGTCATCAACGATTGTTTGATCCGTATGGAAACAGGCTTTCGCTTCTCGAACGCTTCTCGAACGCTTCTCGAACGCTTCTCGAACGCTTCTGAAGAATCCTAGAGCCGGTGGACCGGCAGGAGCGTGCCGCAGCCCGAAACGGCACTGTTGAGGACAGGACCGCCGCAAAAAGCGGGCACCGGGGCCATGCGCGGCACGAGGGTTATCCGCGTTTCGTTTTGCTTCCGGCGAACTTCACCCGTAACGCCGGGTCCCCGGGTACCGGCTTTTCCGGCGCCTTGCCGCCCGCTGCGCCGCCGCCTACTGGGCCGCCGCCCGCTGCGCCGCCTGCGTCGGTGGCGGCGGGAGCCCTGTCGGCCGACGCCGCGGTATCGTCCGGAGCCGGTTCGTCTCCCGCAACGGCGACTGCCAGCACCCCCAGCCCCGCGTGTGCGGCCAGGACGGCAGGCAGCGGGCAGATGAGAATTTCCACCTCCGGCGCCGCAGCACCGATGACGCCGGCCAGCCGTTCGGCTTCCGTGGCGTTGCCGAAATGGTGCACCGCGGCGCGGACCTTGCCGGTCCGTCCAGCAATGTCCTGCTGGACGAGCTCGGCCAGCCGGGCCAGCGCCTTGGGCGCGGTCCGGACGCGTTCCAGCGGAAGCACTTTACCGTCGCGTACTACCAGGATCGGCTTTACGGCCAGCAGGGTGCCCAGCCAGCCCGACGCTGCACCGATCCGCCCGCCCCGGCGCAGCTGGTCCAGGCTGGGGACATAGAAGAGGATGGTGGACTCGGCCGCTGCCACCCGGGCGCAGGCCGCCACCCCGGCGGCGGAGGCACCGGCCCGGGCGCTCTCCGTCGCGGCCGCCACGGCGAATCCTAGGCCCATGGCCGCCGTCGCGCTGTCGATGACCTCCACGGGGATGTCGGCCGAACGGGCGGCCAGCCGTGCCGAATCCACGGTCCCGGACAGCTGCCCGGAGAGATGGATCGACACCACGGCGGTGCAGCCCGCCGCGGCAAGCTCGCGGTAGGCCGCTTCGAACTGTCCCGGGGCAGGCCGGGAGGTCCGCACTTCGTGGCCCTGTGCCATGGCCAGGGCAAGGGCCGGAATCAGATCCGCGGATCCTTCGCCGTAGATCTGGTCCCCGATCATCACGGGCATCGGAACCACCCGGACGAAATCGCCCGCGTGGGCCGCTTCCGTCCATCCGTCGGGCAGGGCGGAGGCCGAATCGGTCACCACTCCCACGGACGGGCCGGGGACGGCAGCGGGAAACCGCTGCCGTCCCTTGGCCCGCGAAGCGAGCCGTTCCAGCCAGTCCATGTCCCCGCGGCCTAGGCCGGGACGATGTTGACGAGCTTCGGCGCCCGGACAATGACCGTCCGGATGCCGCGTCCATCGAGGAACCGCTGCACGGCGTCGGACGCCAGCGCGGCTTCGCGCAGGTCCTCTTCGCTGATGTCGGCGGCAACTTCCAGGCGGTCACGGACCTTGCCCTGCACCTGGACAACGGCGGTGACGGTGTCCTGCACCAGCAGCGTCTTGTCCACTGCGGGCCAGCCGGCGTTCACTACCGAGGCGTCGCGGCCCAGCAGGTTCCAGAGGTCCTCGGCCGTGTAGGGCGCGAAGAGGCTCAGCATGACGGCGACGGCTTCCGCGGCCTCGCGCACTGCCGGATCGGCAGCACCCGCACCGGAGTCGATGGCCTTGCGGGTCGCGTTGACCAGCTCCATCAGCTTGGCGACCACCACGTTGAACTTGTTGTTCTCCAGCAGTTCAGTGGCATCGGCGACGGTCCGGTGCGTGAGGGCACGCAGCTTCCGGTCCCCCGTCGAGTAATCCACGCCCGGTTCGCTGGTGATGTCCTGTCCCAGGCGCCAGGCGCGGGCCAGGAACTTCGCGGAGCCCGACGGCGAGACGTCCGCCCAGTCGACGTCGTCTTCCGGCGGGGACGCGAAGATCATGGTCAGGCGGACAGCGTCCACGCCGTACTTGTCCAGCTGCTGGCCCAGGTCGACGCCGTTGCCCAGGGACTTGGACATGGCCTTGCCCCCGTTGAGGACCTGGCCCTGGTTCAGCAGCGAACCGAACGGCTCGCTGGCTTCCAGCAGGCCCATGTCATGGACCACCTTGGTGAAGAACCGTGCATAGAGCAGGTGCAGGATGGCGTGTTCGACGCCGCCCACGTACTGCCCGACCGGCATCCAGTTCTTTGCCGCTTCCGGATCGAACGGACCGTCGGTGAAGTGCGGGGATACGAAGCGCATGAAGTACCAGGACGAATCCACGAAGGTGTCCATGGTGTCGGTATCGCGCCGAGCGGGACCGTCACACTTCGGGCAGGCCACATTGACCCATTCCTCGGCGGAGGCCAGCGGGGAGGTGCCCTTCGGAGCCAGTGCTTCGCCGCGCAGCCCGGTGGGCAGCGTGACGGGCAGCTGGTCATCGGGGACCGGAACCTCGCCGCAGTTTTCGCAGTGGATGATGGGGATGGGCGTGCCCCAGAAACGCTGCCGGGACAGCAGCCAGTCACGCAGGCGGAAGTTCACGAACTTCTCGCCGGTGCCCTGCTCCTCGAGCATCCGGACGGCGGCGGGAATGGCTTCGGCCTTGGGCAGGCCGTCCAGGGCGCCCGAGTTGATCAGGGTGCCTTCGCCGGTGGTGGCCACGCCGCTGACGGCGGGATCCTCTTCACCGGTGTCCAGCACCGCCTTGACGGGCAGGTCAAAGGTCTTGGCGAAGTCCAGGTCACGCTGGTCGTGCGCCGGCACGGCCATTATGGCGCCGGTGCCGTAGTCCGCCAGCACGTAGTCGGCGGCCCAGACGGGCAGCTTCTCACCGTTCAGCGGGTTCACGGCGTAGCGGCCGGTGAAGACGCCGGTCTTGACGCGTTCGGTGGACTGCCGCTCGATGTCCGAGAGTGCCTTCACCGATTCGCGGTAGTCCAGCAGGGCGTTCCGGTTCTCGTCCGTCACCAGGTCCAGTGCCAGCGGGGCGTCCGCGGCGACAACGAAGAAGGTGGCGCCGGCCAGGGTGTCCGGGCGGGTGGTGAAGACGGTGACCTGCTCGGCGGGCTTGCCGCCGTCGGCCTCGATATTGAACCGGACGTGCGCGCCCTCGGAGCGGCCGATCCAGTTCTTCTGCATGGCCAGGACACGCTCGGGCCAGTGGCCCTTGAGCTGTTCCATGTCATCGAGCAGGCGGTCGGCGTACTCGGTGATCTTGAAGTACCACTGGTTCAGCGATTTCTTGGTGACCTGGGTGCCGCAGCGTTCGCAGGCACCGTTGACTACCTGTTCGTTGGCCAGCACGGTCTGGTCCTTGGGGCACCAGTTGACCGGGGAGTTCTTCCGGTAGGCCAGGCCGCGCTCGTAGAACCGGGTGAACAGCCACTGGGTCCAGCGGTAGTACTCGGGGTCCGAGGTGTGGATCCGGCGGGACCAGTCAACGCTGATGGCGTAGCGCTTGAAGGACTCCGCCTGCGTCTCGATGTTGCGGTAGGTCCAGTCGCTGGGGTGCGCGTTGTTCTTGATGGCCGCGTTCTCCGCGGGCAGGCCGAACGAGTCCCAGCCGATCGGGTGCAGCACGTCATACCCGCGCTGGCGCCAGTAACGGGCGACGACGTCGCCCATCGCGAACGCTTCGGCGTGGCCCATGTGCAGGTCGCCGGAGGGGTACGGGAACATGTCCAGTACGTAGCGTCGTTCGCGCGAGCCGTCGTCGGCAGGGGTGAAAACGCCGAGGTCATCCCAGACCTTCGGCCATTTCTGCTCGATGGCCGCGAAACTGTAGACGGCCTCTTCCTGCTGATCAGTCTGTGACTGCGTGCTCACTATGCTTCGCCTCTGTCCTCAAAGAAAATCGATCCGCGCTGCGGGCCGGCGGTAAATCCGGCCCTAAGATTTTGGGTCCTCCCCAGACACACAAAAGCCCCTCGACAAGCAAGGGGCGGCCGCGCACGGACGGTGCGCGGCTAGCTAAGGAGGAGTACTGCGATCATTTCTCCACTTTACAACAGCACACCGCCGCCGTGGCCAGTGCGTCCGGGTGAGCCGCGGGCGGTTTGGAGCCGGACGTATCTTTTGGCCCCTCCCGTGCGTCTACCCGGTAACGCAACGGTGGAAATGCCATTGTTGACGCAAATGCCGCCGCGCGGCCTCACGGGATGGAGCCAGGAGTGTCAGTGACAACAGAGAAACCGGAACCGGTAAACGTACATGCCGGTGAACTTCGACAGGCCCGGCGGAACTTCCTCGTCGCCCTCGAGCCTGTACGTCCGGCCGTTTACCGTTATTGCCGCCGGCTGACCGGGACCGTCTGGGATGCCGAGGATCTGCTGCAGGAAACCCTGGTCAAGGGCCTGGCCGAGGCCTCGCAGCGGCACGAACCGATCCGGAATGTCCAGGCCTGGCTGATCCGCATCGCCACGAACACCTGGTTGGACTCCCTGCGCCGCAGCGGCCGGATTTCGGTACAGGACTTCAGCGAACCGGGCGCGGACCTGCCCGACGGCGACGCCGCGGATCCCCTGACATCGCTGGCGGTGGAGTCCGCGCTGGGGCACGTACTGCTGGTCCTGCCCCCGCGGGAGCGGGTCTGCGTGGTCCTTAAGGATGTGTTCTCCTACTCTCTGGCCGAGATCGCGGAAATGCTGGACACCACCACCGGAGCGGTGAAGTCCGCGCTTCACCGCGGCCGGGGCACGCTGGCAGCGGCACAGGCGGGCCTATCTGTTTCCGACGACGACGACTCGGCGGCGGGCTCCGGAACCAATGCGACGCCGCCGGCCGGGCACCCCGAACTGCTCCGCCGCCTGGCCGACGCCTTCAACTCCTACGATATTGACGCCATGGTCAGCCTGTTCCTGACCGGCGGACGCACGGAGGTGATCGGCAACGTCAGCGAAACCGGGCACGAGGAGATCCGCACCGGATCCATGACGCACACCTTCGGACCCGACGCAGCGGAGCTGTACCGGGCCAGCGTGCACAGCTATGACGGTGAGGACGTGATCCTCCTGTGGGAGCGACCCAAGGATTCACCGGACACGCCCGAGGTTGTGGCGGACGTGGTACGCCTCAGCTGCGCCCACGGAGAGCCGCTGATTGCCGAACTCCGGCTGTACTTCTTCTGCCCGGAAGTCCTCGCCGAGGTAGCCGGCGGGCTGGGACTTCCCTTCAAGACGAACGGCGTTTCCTACTTCTGACGTATGTCCCGGGCAGCGTTCCTCGCGGCACGGAACGCGAGGAACGCTTCCCGGCTCGTGCGCGTGGGGGTAAAACCGAACTCCTGCTTGAGCGCGGTGTTGTCCAGCACGGGCCGGTAGCGCAGGAACCTCACCTGCTCCGGCCCGTGGACGGTCAGCCGCAGCCGGTGTCCCAGCCGGAGCGCGGCTGCCAGGACCGGCGCGGGAACCGTCACGGTCCTCTTGCCCATCAATCCCGCTATCTCCCGGACAGTCAGGGCGCCGTCTCCGGCGACGTTGAAAATGCCGCTGCGTCCCGTGACGACGGCCTGCACCATGATCCCGGCGACATCCTCGTCCCAGATGAACACAAACGGGGATTCGCTGCCGGCGACGCGCAGCAGCCGCGGCGCGTCGAAAAGCGCGGTGATCTGGTTGCGGACCCGCTCGCCCAGGATGGTCCCGATCCGGAAGATGGTCTGCTGCAGTTCGGGATGTTCGGCACGGACCCGGGCCAGCTCCTCTTCGACCAGCCGTTTGTGCAGGGAGTAGGCAAACTCGTCATTGCCCCGCAGCGCATCGGATTCAGTGAGCCACTCCGGGTTGTCCCGGTGATAGCCGTAGGCGGCCCCCGAGGAGGAAATGACCACGTGCTTCACGCCCGAGGAAATGCAGGCCGCGAGTACGTTGCGCGAGCCCACCACGTCCACCGAGAACTCCTGCTCCCGCGTGGTGTTCTTCCCCGGATTCACAATGGCGGCGAGATGGACCACGGTGTCGATCCGGTGGGCCTGCAGCAGCCGTGCGACGTCCGGGGAACATACATCCGCGAGGGCGTACTCGACCCCCGCCAGCCGGCGTTCCTCTGCGGGTTCCCGGATGTCGAGGCTGAGGACATGCGAAATCTCCGGATGGTCGGCTAATCCCGCGACCACCGCACTGCCCAGGAAGCCGTTGCCTCCGGTCACGCAGACCCGTGTCATCGTCCTGTCCCCCGATTCCCCGCCGGTCCTGCTGATCCTGTCGACCCTGCCGCGGCCGCCGTACCGCGCCGCGCATCCCGCCGCCGCCACCAGGCAGCCAGCAGCAGTCCGGCCAGGATGTCCCAGATGCCCCACCAGGCGGCAACCATGGCCATGCCGCCCAGCCCGGCGAAGAAGGTCAGCGTCAGACCCAGGCCGAGTCCGGTGTTGCGGGCGCCTACTTCGAAGGTAAAGGCCCGCCGGCTCGGCTCGTCCAGCCGCACCGCCGCTGCGGTCCAGTACCCCACGGCCAGCGCCACCGCGTCATGCAGCAGCACCACCAGGAAAATCGTGCCCAGATGCTCCCGCAGGGGGCCGAGGTTGCTGGCGGTGCCGGCCACGATGAACACCAGCAACGCCACCAGGCCGATCCGCTGCACCCAGGGGCGAACAATGTCGATCACCGCAGGGAAGCGCCGGGCCAGCGGCATGCCAACGGCGAAGGGCACGCCGATGATCAGCAGGACTTGGACCAGCATGTCCCACCGGTCCAGGGAGAAGTTCCGCATCAACCCTGCCGTCGCGGGATTCAGCCGCGCCCACAGGGCCACGTTCAGCGGCATCACGGCAATCGCCACCAGATTGGAGACGGCGGTCATGGAAGCAGACAGGGCAACATTGCCGTGCGCCCGGTGGGTCAGCACGTTGGAGATGCCGCCGGGCGGACAGCAGGCCACGAGGATCATGCCCAGGGCAATGGATGCCGGCACCCGAAGCACCAGTGCCAGGCCGACCGTCACGGCGGGCAGCACCAGGTACTGGGCGCAGATCCCCAGCAGCACCGCCTTCGGGCTGCGCGCCACCGCACGGAAGTCCGCCGGACGCACCTCGAGGGCGATACCCAGAATGATGAACGCCAGCACCGCATTCAGGAGCATCAGCGAGGCGGGAGTGAAGCTCAGGACAACGTCGTCAATGGGCATCAGGGACGCACCTCGCTACGCGCTGCGGTCCCGGCGGTAGCCAGCCGGTCCAGGTGTGCTTCCAGTTCGGCACGGTACGCGTCCTTGTTCACGTAGTAGCTCATCCGGTCCAGGCCCAGATAACGGTAGCCGCCTGTCACATCCGGGGACTCCCCGGCCAGCAGCTGCCGGAACTCCCCTGCTGCGGCCGGTGCCTGCTGCTGGGCCGCCAGGTAGGCCGCTGCCAGCTCCGCCTGCCGGAACCGGCCTTCCCAGCCGAGGCCGGAGGCTTCCACCATGCCGATGACCAGCAGGTTTTCCGCCTGGCGGCTGAAGATGTTCAGGTACAACGACGGCGACGGGCCGTCCCAGCCAAGCAGCGACGGGTCCAGGAAGGGATAGTCCAGCACGTAGCCCGTGGCGAGCAGGATCAGGTCATAGTCCCCCGAGGTCCCGTCCCGGAAGTGCACGGTCTGCCCGTCCAGCCGGGCGATGTCGCCCTTGACCCGCAGGTCCCCGTGCCCCAGATGGTGCAGGATCAGCGAGTTCACCACCGGATGGGACTCATAGATGCGGTAGTTAGGCTTCGGGAAACCGAAGCGATGCGGATCTCCGGTGAACATCCGCAGCAGGCGGGTGTCGAAGAACTGCTTCAGCGGCCGCGGCATTGGCTTGCCCTGGTTCAGGGTGTCGGTGGGCCGGCCGAAAATGTACTTGGGAATGAAGTAGTAGCCCCGCCGGACGCTGATGTCGACGGCGGCGGCGTGGTGCACGGCGTCCACCGCAATATCGCAGCCGCTGTTGCCGGCGCCCACGATCAGGACCCGCTTCCCCGCCAGCTCCCGGGGGTCCTTGTAGGAGGCGGAATGGCGGATCTCGCCGCTGAACTCTCCGGGCAGCGTGGGAATGGCGGGGGTATGCAACGTGCCGGATGCCACGATGACGGCACTGAACCTGCCGCTGTGCGCTCCGTCGACATCCTCCCAGGACACCGTCCACACGCCGTCGTCGGACCGCACCGCGGCGGTAACCGCCGCACCGAACCGGATGGAGGTCCGGAGGCCGAAGTGGTCGGCGTAGGAGCGGAAATAGGCCTGCAGATGGCGGTGCCCGGGATAGTCCGGGGTGTCCTCCGGCATGGGGAATTCGGTGAATTCCGTGGTGGATTTCGAGGAAATGAGATGGGCCGACTGGTAGACCGTGCTGGCCGGATTCCCGATGTTCCAGAGTCCCCCGACCTCCGTGTGCTGTTCAAAGCCGACAAAGTCCAGCCCCTGCCTGGACAACGCCCGCATGGCGGCAAGGCCGCTGGGTCCGGCGCCGATGACGGCGACCGGCAGTTCCGATCGTACAAAGTTTGCTGCGGGAGACACTTCCACCTGCTTCTGTGACCTGCATCACCGTCGATGCTGCCCGAACGCTACCGAAGGGTGGAGGTGCCCGTCAAACCGGCCATTCCGCGCGAAGAGATGCGAAAGGCCCCGGCAGTCTTACTGCCGGGGCCTTCCACTACTGCTCTTGGATCGAATTACTGAACGTCGTCGTCAACCCAGTCGAAGGTCTTGGTGACGGCCTTCTTCCAGAGGCGCATCTGGCGCGCACGTTCGGTTTCTTCCATCTGCGGGACCCAGCGCTTGCCTTCAGCCCAGTTCTGCTCGAGCTCGTCGGTGTCGTTCCAGAATCCGACGGCCAGGCCTGCGGCGTATGCGGCGCCCAGTGCCGTGGTCTCGATGACCTTGGGGCGGACGACGTCGACGCCGAGGATGTCTGCCTGGAACTGCATGAGGGCGTCATTGGCGACCATGCCGCCGTCCACGCGCAGTTCCGTCAGCGGGACACCGGAGTCGGCGTTCACGGCATCGAGCACTTCCCGGGTCTGGAAGGCGGTGGCTTCCAGTGCGGCCCGGGCAATGTGGTTCTTGTTCACGTAGCGGGTCAGGCCGACCATCGCACCGCGCGCATCTGCACGCCAGTACGGTGCGAAGAGTCCGGAGAATGCGGGCACGATGTACACGCCGCCGTTGTCGTCCACCTTGCGGGCGAGCTCTTCGATCTCCGGGGCGCTGTTGATGATGCCCAGGTTGTCGCGGAGCCACTGGACCAGGGATCCGGTGACGGCGATGGAGCCTTCAAGCGCGTAGACCGGCTTGGCGTCGCCCAGCTGGTAGGCCACCGTGGTGATGAGGCCGTTCTCGGAACGGACAATCTCCTCGCCCGTGTTGAAGATCAGGAAGCAGCCGGTGCCGTAGGTGTTCTTGGCATTGCCCTTTTCGAAGGCCGCCTGGCCGAACGTGGCAGCCTGCTGGTCACCGAGGATGCCTGCCACCGGGGTTTCGCGCAGCAGCTGCGAACCGGCAACCATGCCGTACACCTCGGAGGAGGACTTGATTTCCGGAAGCATGGACTTCGGAATGCCGAATTCCTTGAGGATCTCCTCATCCCAGGTGAGTGTCTCAAGGTTCATGAACAGGGTGCGCGAAGCGTTGGTGACATCAGTGATGTGCACGCCGCCGTCCGTCCCGCCGGTCAGGTTCCAGACAATCCAGGAGTCCGTGTTGCCGAACATGAGGTCCCCCGCCTCTGCCCGTTCACGTGCCCCCTCTACGTTGTCCAGGATCCACTTGATCTTCGTTCCGGAGAAGTACGTCGCCAGCGGCAGGCCAACGGTGTCCTTGAAGCGGTCCAGACCGCCGTTTGCGGCCAGCTCGTTGACGATGGGCTGCGTGCGGGTGTCCTGCCAGACAATGGCGTTGTAGACAGGTTCGCCGGTCCTGCGGTCCCAGACCACTGCGGTTTCACGCTGGTTCGTAATTCCGACCGCGGCAATGTCGTGCCGGGTCAGGTTGGCCTTGGACAGTGCGCTGCCCACAACCTCGCGGACGTTCGTCCAGATCTCCATCGGGTCGTGCTCCACCCACCCGGCGTGCGGGAAGATCTGCTCGTGTTCCTTCTGCCCGGTGGAAACGATGTGTCCGTCGTGGCCGAAGACGATTGCACGGCTGCTGGTGGTGCCCTGGTCGATGGCGATGATGTACCTGGGATTGTCAGGCATTATTTCTGCTCCTTGCGGTGGGGGTCTTTAGGGGGTGGCGCACCGGATGGCGGCCGTGCGCTTATTCCAGAATCGGGAGGGGAAGCTGGGCGCCCAGGAGTCCGCCCAGGGCACCGCCGATCAGCGGGCCGACAACCGGCACCCAGGCGTAGGCCCAGTCGCTGCTTCCCTTGCCCGGGATGGGCAGCAGGGCGTGCACGATGCGCGGGCCGAGGTCACGGGCAGGGTTGATGGCGTAGCCGGTGGGTCCGCCGAGGGATGCGCCGATGCCGAGCACCAGCAGCGCCACGGCCAGGGGGCCAAGCTCGTCCGGGGTACCGGCGAAGGCGATGATGATGAAGACCAGGACGAAGGTGCCCACAACCTCGGTGACAACGTTCCAGCCGTAGGACCGGATGGCAGGACCGGTGGAGAAGACGCCCAGGATGTTGGCTGCGTCAGGCTCGTCATCGAACTGCTTCTTGTAGGCGAGCCATGCCACGAACGCACCTATGATGGCACCGACCATCTGTCCGGCGAAGTAGACCATGGCGGCGCTGAAGGACACTTCAACGCCGGGCGCGAATTCGTCCGCGCCGCTGGCCCACAGGCCCACGGTCACGGCGGGGTTGATGTGCGCACCGGAGAGAGCGGCTGCGTATACGCCGGCAAACACACCGATGGCCCACCCCCAGTTGACCATCAGGAAGCCGCCGCCGGCCCCCTTCGTCTTTGCCAGGGCGACGTTGGCCACGACACCGCAGCCAAGAATAATGAGGATGGCCGTTCCGGCCAGCTCACTAATGAAAACTTCTCCCAGAGTCACCATCGACTCCTCCGATCATTCGTATCCATCCGCGACCCGATTGGGAGGGCGGACTGTTGGTTTCTATGCAATCAATCTTTTGCAAGAAGCGCCATTACCTTAGCTGACCTGTTTGGCGCCACGCCAATCTTCATATGGAGAAACAGGTAGTCAGGGCACGATTCGGCACCGCGCCCGCGCCTCGGTAAAGTCGTCCTATGCAGCCTGCACCCCGAATTCCGCTCAATAACGGCGTCCTGATGGACCAGGTCGGCTTCGGCACGTACAAGATTCCCGCCGACAACGCCGCCCGGCTGTGCCTGGACGCGCTCGAGGCGGGTTACCGGCACATCGACACGGCCGCCCTGTACGGCAACGAAGCCGGTGTGGGCGAGGCCGTACGGTCCTTCACCGGCAGGAACGACGCCGCGCGGAGCGACATCTTCGTCACCTCCAAGGTCTGGAACACCGACCAGGGCTACGACCCAACCCTGCGGGCCTTCGATGCGTCCCTGTCCCGACTGGGCCTGGAGTATCTGGATCTGTACCTGATCCACTGGCCCTGCCCGCAGCGGGGACAGTTCATCGACACTTACCGGGCGCTGGAACAGCTCTACGCCGAGGGCCGGGTCCGCGCCATCGGCGTCTCCAACTTCCAGCCTTCCCATCTGGAGCAGCTGCTGGACGCGACCGGGATTGTTCCGGCGGTCAACCAGATTGAGCTGCACCCGTGGCTGGCGCAGGAGGAACTGCGGCAGCTGCACCAGCAGCTGGGGATCCGCACGGCCGCGTGGAGCCCCCTGGGCCGCGGGGCGGTACTGGCGGACCCGGCCGTCGAGCGGATCGCCGCCGAGCTGGGCCGCACTCCGGCGCAGGTGATCCTGCGCTGGCACCTGGACCTGGGCAACATCGTCATCCCCAAGGCCAGCAGCCCCGAACGGATTGCCGACAACCTGGACCTCTACTCCTTTGAGTTGACCGACGAGCACCGGACCGCTTTGAACCGGCTGGACCGAGGGCACCGCTCCGGTTCGCATCCCGACGAGGTGAACTGAATGTCCGGGACTGCGGCGCACCGGCCGCTGACGCCGTCGGGCACCCCGGAGCCGTTCTCGCGCAAGGCCGCGGTGCGGTCCTTTACGGTGGACGGTGCCGTGCAGGTCTGCCGCGATTTCCCGCCGGTGACCGACGGCGACGCCGGCCTCCCACCGATCTTTATGGTCCACGGTTTCCGCGGCGACCACCACGGACTGCTGCGGATTGTCGAAGCGCTCCCCCGCCACCGGATCCTGGTGCCGGATCTTCCCGGCTTCGGGTCCGGTGGCGCGCTTCCGGGCCGGCACGACGTCCCCGCCTACACCGGATTTGTCCGCGAGGCGTTGGCCGCACTGGGCCTGGGGCCGGACACCGTCCTGCTCGGCCATTCCTTTGGTTCCATCATTGCCTCCCACCTGGCGGCTCAGTCCCCGGAGCTGATCAGTGAACTGGTGCTGGTCAACCCGATCTGCGAGCCTGCGCTTGAAGGACCCAAGGGAATCACCAGCAAGGCCGCCGAGCTCTACTACCGGCTGGCGGCCGGCCTGCCGGAGAAACCCGGCATGGCGCTGCTGCGCAGCCCGGTGATTGTCCGCGGCATGAGCATGCTGATGGCCAAGACGAAGGATCCCGGCCTGCGTCGCTGGATCCATGCCCAGCACGATGCGTACTTCAGCGCGTTCGCCGACCGCCGGGTGGTCCTGGACGCCTTCCGGGCCTCCATTTCAGCCACGGTGCGCGACGTCGCCGCGCAGCTGACCATGCCGGTGCTGCTGATCGCGGCGGAACAGGACGACATCGGGTCGGTCCGGGGGCAGCGTCTGCTGGCGGAACTGATTCCCGATGCGGAACTGCACATCCTGCCCGGCGTCGGGCATCTGGTGCACTACGAAAAACCGGCCGAAGCAGCTTCGGAGATCGAGGATTTCCTGGCCCGGAGGCATCCATGAGGATGCGCCTTGCAGTGGACGCACGCTTCACCCGCACCGACCACCATGACGGCATCAGCCGGTACGGCGCCAGCCTGATCGAAGCCGTGAGCAGGCATGCCGACGTCGTTATGCTGATTTCGGACGAGCGCCAGCTGGCCCTGCTCCCCGATCTGCCCTGGGTAAAGATCAACAGTCCGCTCTCCCCGGCGGAGCTGTTTGTGGCGTTCCGGATCAACCGGCTGCGCGCGGACGCCGTCTTCTGCCCCATGCAGACGATGGGCAGCTGGGGGCGGAAGTATCCGCTCATCCTGACCCTGCATGACCTGATCTATTACTCGAACCCGACGCCGCCGTCGTTCCTGCCGTTGCCGGTGCGTGCACTGTGGCGGCTGTACCACCTGTCCTACCGGCCGCAGCGGCTGCTGCTGAACCGGGCCGACGTCGTCGCCACCATCAGCGACACGACCAGCGGGCTGATGCGCCGGCACCGGCTGACGAAACGTCCGGTCCGGATGGTCGCGAATGCACCGCAGGACGGTGCCGCACCGCGGGATCCGGAGACCGGCGCGGATGCGACGCTGCTGTATATGGGCTCCTTCATGCCCTACAAGAACGTGGAAACGATCATCCGCGGCATGGAACATCTGCCGGACTTCACCCTGCACCTGCTCAGCCGGATTTCCGAGGCGCGGCGGGCCGAGCTTGAAGCGCTGATCCCCGCCGGCGCGCACGTCCGGTTCCACAACGGCGTGACCGATGAGGAGTATGACGCCCTCCTGCGCCGCACCACGGCGCTGGTGACCCTGTCCAAAGCCGAAGGGTACGGGCTGCCGGTGATCGAAGCGATGGCTGCAGGAACCCCCGTTGTCGCCAGCGATATTCCGATCTTCCGTGAGGTTTCGGGCGGCGCGGCGCTGCTGGTGGATCCGGATGACCCGGCGGCGTTTGCCGGCGCCGTGCGGCAGCTGGGCGAGCCGGGGCGCTGGCAGAAGGCGTCCGACGCCGGCGTGCAGCGCGCGGCCGACTACAGCTGGGGTGCCTCCGCCGCCCAGCTCATGGAAGCGGCCGGGGAGGCTGTCCGCCTGTTCCCCGGCCGCCGCCGTCGTTAATCCTTACTAGCCGTTGATCCTTACTTACCCAGGGTCACGATCATCTTGCCCTTGTTGGCGCCCTTCATCAGGTCGATAAAGGCCTGCGGGGCGTTCTCCAGGCCATCAACGAAGGTCTCGTCGTAGCGGACCTTGTTTTCCTGGAGCCAGCCGGTCATCAGGGAGGCAAACTCGTCGGCGTACTGGTTGTAGCTGCCGACTATGAACCCGCGCAGCGTGATTTCCTTGCCGATGGCAATGGCCAGGTTCCGCGGGCCGACCGGTGCATCGTTGTACTGCGAGATGGCACCGCACATGGCGATCCGGCCGAACTTGTTCATCACGGACAGGGCGGCTTCGAGGTGCTCGCCGCCCACGTTGTCGAAGTAGACGTCGATGCCGTCAGCTCCGGCAGCCTTCTTCAGTGAATCCTTGACCGGACCGTCGTGGTAGTTGAACGCCTCATCGAAGCCAAGCTCCAGCAGGTGCTGGACCTTTTCGGCCGAACCGGCGCTGCCGATAACCTTTTTGGCTCCCAGCGCCTTGGCGATCTGGCCGACCAGCGAGCCCACCGCACCGGCGGCACCGGAGACGAAGGCGACGTCGCCTTCCCGGAATTCGGCGACCTTGGTCAGGCCCACATATGCGGTCAGGCCGGTCATGCCCAGGACGCCGAGGTAGGCACTGGCGGGTGCCTGTTCGGTGTCGATGACCCGGGCGCGGCCTCCGTCGAGAACGGCGTAGTCCCGCCAGCCGAGGCCGTGGAGGATCTTGTCACCGGGCTTATGGCTTTCGGAACGGGACTCCACGACTTCGCCGACGGCGCCGCCTTCGAGCGGTGCATCGAGCTTGAACGGGGGAACGTAGGACTTGACGTCGTTCATCCTGCCGCGCATGTAGGGGTCCACGGACATGTACAGGTTGCGGACCAGGACCTGGCCCTCCTGCAGTTCGGGCACCGCCGCCTCGACCAGGCGGAAGTTCTCCTCCGTCGGCCAGCCTTCTGGGCGGGAAGCGAGCTGGATTTCGCGGCCGGTGTAACTGCTCATGGAATGGTCCTTACTGTTGGGGTGACGGGACGAATCGCAGCGGTTCATTTCGCGGCGTTCATTATGTGGCGGTTCATTTCGCTGACGTTCATTTCGCTGACGTTCATTTCGCGGCGGCCTGCCGCAGTGCGGCGGTGACCTTCGCGAGGGTCTCCTGCAGGCGTCTCAGTTCGGCAGGCTCCAGTCCTGCAGATTCCGCCAGCCGTTCCGGAAGGTTCCTCGCCTGCTGCTCGAGCGCACGGCCGGCATCTGTGAGGTCAATACGAACACGCCGCTCGTCCTCGACGGCACGACGGCGCTGCACCAGATCCGCCACTTCGAGCCGCTTGAGCAGCGGAGAGAGCGTCCCGGAGTCCAGGTCCAGCGCCTCCCCCAGGTCCCGGACGGTTTGTCCGTCCTGTTCCCAGAGCAGCGACATCACCAGGTACTGCGGGTAGGTCAGGCCGAGATCATCGAGCATCGGCCGGTACAGGGCCGTGGCCGCTCTCGAGGCGGAGTACAGCGAGAAGCACACCTGACGCTGCAGTGATTCGTTCATGAATACACCGTAGGGCACAATTCAGTTGTGCACAACCTGTTTGCCGGCTCGCCTCCCCATCGCGGATTCGAGGAGACCATGCAGAACTTCCGGCTTAGGCACTGGCGGTTTTGTGAACCACGCGACGGCGGCGGCGCTTCCGCGGCTTGAGCACCCAGTAAAGACTGATGACACTGCCCAGAACGACGGCTGCAGCCAGCCAGGCGGTTAGTGGATCGCTGGCGAGGAGTCGCGGGATGTTTCGCGACGGAACGATGGTGGCAAAAATGAAGGCGGCAACCAGACCGAAATAGCTGCCGACCAATCTTCAGCGGCACTTTGCTCCCCTTCTCCCTCCGACTCCCTGACGCTCCGTCACCCCTTTGAATCAATCCCCTACAAGCAGGAACGTAAAAACAGGTAGTAGGTTGCGTAGTTTTGGCCTTCCGGGCGGTTGTTCCAGCCGATAAAATCGAACACATGTTCGAATATTTGGCGTCGGCCGACCATCGCCGGGAAGGACCCATGGAGGTCCACTCCGCGGTATTCGACGCCTGGGTGGAGTATCTCGGCGACGTTCCCGGAAGCCGGGAGGACGCAAAAGGCGAGCATCCGGATGCGGAACTGATCAACCAGCTCAGGGCATTGGAAGACCTCAAGGCTGCCGCTTCTGCTGCCCAGGCACGTATTGCTGCAGCATTCGATGCCTCGCAGCGCCGCCTGCAGGCGCGGGCCGGTGAGCGGACCGAAAACCTGGGGCGCGGGGTGGCATCGCAGGTTGCATTGGCTCGGAGGGAATCCCCCAACAAAGGCGGACGGTTGCTGGGTTTCGCAAAAGCATTGACGTCGGAGATGCCGTATACGCTCCGGGCACTGACCGCCGGAAGAATTAGTGAGTGGCGGGCAATGCTGCTGGTCCGCGAGACTGCCTGCCTGTCCGTCGAAGACCGGCGCCGCGTGGACGAGGAGGTGACCGGCGATCTCCCGCTTCTGGAAACCCTCGGCGACCGGCAGATTATTGCCCGCACCAAGACTGCCGCGTACCGGCTGGACCCGCGGGCTGCGGTCAACCGCGCCGCAAAGGCCGCCTCCGAACGCTTTGTCTCCTGCCGCCCGGCGCCGGACACCATGACGTATCTGAGTGGACTGCTGCCCGTAGCCGACGGGGTAGGTGTTTATGCGGCGCTTTCCCGCGAGGCGGACCGCCTGCGTGCCGCCGGCGATCCCCGCGGCCGCGGTCAGATCATGGCGGACACCCTGGTGCAACGCGTCACCGGTCAGGCCGAACCGGGTTCCATGAAAGTCGAAATCCAACTGGTAATGACTGACCGCACCTTGCTGGCCGGCGATTCCGAACCGGCTTTGGTCCCCGGCTACGGACCGGTCCCGGCACAGTGGGCCCGGAACCTGGTTCGGCACGGGAGCCGGGGCATACCAAAACGGCGGATCAAAGACGGATCCGACAGGTACGGGGAACTCTGGATCCGGAGGCTTTACACCGCATCCGACAGCGGTGAGCTGATTGCAATGGATTCCCGTGCGCGGTTATTTCCAGGTTCCCTTGCGCGTTTCATCGCAGTCCGGGACCAGACCTGCAGGATGGCCTGGTGCGGAGCTCCGATACGACACGTGGACCATGTCCATCCGCACAGCCGCGGCGGACCAACAAGTGCAGCCAACGGGCAGGGACTGTGTGAAGCCTGCAATCACGCAAAAGAAGCACCGGGCTGGAACGCGGCAGCAGTGAGGATGGAAGGGGAAGCCGGCACCGCTGTCTCCCCGACAGTCGTGACGACCACGCCTACCGGGCATACCTATCGATCCGCCCCACCTCCCTTACCCGGCAAACCTCAGGCGGCTAGTCTGCCGAAACAGAGGGAAGGCTCCCCCGCCGAAGCCCTCTTTGCGGATCTACTCTGGGCGGCTTGATCCCTGCGCCCCGACGAAGAGTCCACGTAGTGCCGCTGAAGGAACGGCGGTACGCAGAACACTGAAGCGGCTCGCTGGAGTCAGCGACACCCGAACTGCAAGGAGCCCCGATGAGACTCGGACCCCATCTGCACCGCATCGGCAATGACATAGTGGCTGCCTATCTGGTGGACACGGAGGGTGGCGTAACTGTCATAGACACCGGACTGCCCGGACACTGGGATGAATTTATCGCCGAGCTGCGGGCCATGGGCCGCTCCCTCGACGATGTGCGCGGAGCAGTCCTCACCCACGGAGACAGCGACCATATCGGCTTTGCCGAAAAGCTGCGGCGGGAGGTCGGCGTACCGGTCTTTGTGCACTCGCTCGATGCCGAACGTGCGCGAGGCGGAAGCAAGCCTAAAACCGCCATGGGTTCCGTGCGGGTCTTCCCTCTGCTCCAGTTCGCCCTCTACGGGCTGCGTAAACGCGGCTGGCGCCCAAAATACCTCAGCCAGGTGGCTGAAGTGGCAGATGGAGACATCCTCGCGCTTCCGGGCTCCCCGCGGGTGATCGCCCTGCCGGGCCATTCCCCGGGAAGCATCGCCGTTCATGTGCCCGTCGCCGACGCCGTTTTCGTCGGCGATGCGCTGACCACACGCCACGTGCTGACCGGGGTATCGGGCATCCAACCCGCACCATTCACCGACGATCCGGTTGCTGCGCTCGATTCCCTCGGCCGGCTCGCAGGGGTGGAGGCCAGCTGGGTGCTTCCCGGGCACGGCGCTCCATGGCGCGGAAATCCCGGAGATTTGCAGAAGCTCGCCCGCCGGGCGAAAGAACAACATCCACACCAGAAAAAGTAGTTGGCACTCGCCACACGTGAGTGCTAATCTCTTCCTGCAAGTTGAGTGACACCGACTCAACTTTGGAACTGAATCTTGAAAAGGAGTTGGTACCACCATGGCTATGAAGTTTGATCCGTTCCAGGAACTGGACCGTATGACTCAGGCACTGCGCGGCGAAGGAACTCTGCGCGGCATGCCCATGGACCTTTACCGGCAGGGCGACCAGTACATCCTCGCAGCCGACCTCCCGGGGATCGATCCCGGTTCCATCGACATTGACGTTGATGGCCAGCTGCTCACCATCCGCGCCCAGCGCACGCTGCAGAACACGGACGGCGTCAAATGGCTGACCCGTGAACGTGAAAGCGGTTCCTTCCTGCGCCAGCTGAACCTGGGCCAGGGCATCGACACCGAAAAGATCTCCGCACAGTATGAGAACGGTGTCCTCAGTGTCATCATCCCTGTGATTGAGCGGGCCAAGCCCCGCAAGATCGCGGTCCAGACGTCGTCCGAAAGCACGGCGATCAAGGGCGAAACCGCAGCCGAGGGCAAAGACGACGCCCGTGAAGCCGTTCAGGCATAGATAAACAGATCCACCGTCGAAGGGCTCCGGAGATCCGGAGCCCTTCGTCGTGTGGGCAATTCGTACCGGCAGTCCGCATCGGCAGTCCGCACCGGCCGCCGGTGGCCACTCCCCGTGGCCAACTTCACCCCTATTCCGGTCAGGTTGCCTGTCAGCGGCGCAGGATACTGGGAAATGTACGCCATCAAACCGAGTCGGCCCGGGGCGGAATGCAAGGCACTTTAAACTGCAGCCGACAGATCCCGGCCGCCACGAAAGGGGACGCAGCGATGAGGCTGCCGATAGTCAACCATCGGAACTGGATGATCCATGGAGTACCCCGTGGACTCCTCGGGCAGCTGTCCCGGCTGGGCGGGGCGGCCCAGCTGGCGCTGCTTTCCCTGCTCGGCGCCGGCGCCGTCCTGCTCGAACTGCTGTAGGTCTACTGCACTGTTGTAGGCCTTCTGCCCTAGAGAACGTCTGTTCCGTCCACCCGGATGTAGACGGGATCACCGGTGCGGCGGGCCGAGGCAGCAGCTTTGGTGGAACGCAGCGCCGCAGTAATCGCCGGAGCTGCCGCGTAGGGGAAAAACAGCAGTGTCCGGTAGCGTCCGCCCGTTCCGCCCAGCTGGCCGTCCGGGCCGTCGCGGCGGGTGCTGTTTCCCGACGGCGGGACAACCGGAGGCGCAAGCGGCGCCGGTCCCACAGCCCGCACGCCCTCAGGAAGCCCAAGCCTGGTCACGAAGGCATCAAGTCCCTCGCGCGAACCGGTGAGTTCGGCATACCGTACGGCAGGAGGCAGCCCCAGCTCGCGCCGCAGCTCCAGTTCCCGTTCCGCCGCCGACGCCGGATCCCACCGAAGCAGGTGCCCGACCGTTGACGAGTCGTCGGCCGTGACCACCACCAGCCCCTTTTCCGCGGCAGGCCGTACGAGCGCTGCAGCGGTGAACCAGCGGCGCAGGGTGTCCTCCCCTGCCCGCAGCGATTCCCGTGACAGCATCGCGTTGCCGTCCAGCAGGATGGCGGCGGCGTAGCCGCCCGGTGCTACGGGTTCAGCGCCGGGGGTGGCAACCACCAGCGCAGGTGCGTCCGAGATCTCGGTCCGGACATGGTCGCCGGCGGAGGAGATCACAGTGGTGGAGGGGAAAGCACGTCCCAGCTCCTCGGCGGTACGGCCGGCACCTGCAGTGGACCCGCGCAGATGCGTGCCACCACAGTTGCTGCAGTGCCACATCGGCTCCGGCCGTCCGCACCAGCGGCAGGCAGGAATCCCGTTCCTGCTGGCCAGCCCGAGCGGACCGGAGCAGTTCCGGCAGCGGGCAGGTTCGCGGCAGTCCTGGCAGGACAGCGCCGGCGAAAAACCGGTACGCGCCACCTGGACCAGGACCGGGCCGCGGGTCAGCCCGTCCTGGGCTGCTTTCCATGCTGCATGCGGAATCCGGGCACGCGCAGCCAGCGGGTCCCGTTCCATCGTGAAGGAGTCGGTGGTGCTGACCACACGCGGGGCATGAGCACGGACAGTGGAACGTTCCGCGGCAATCCCGGCCGCCCAGCCGCTGGCGACCAGCCGCTGTGCCTCCGTGCTTCGTGAATGCGACGCGAGAAGCAGGGCGGCGTCCTCCAGTTCGGCACGCAGCAGCAAGACGTCCCGGGCATGCTGGTAAGGCGCCCGCTGCTCGGCGTGCAGATCATCGGCATCGTCCCAGATGACCGCCAGGCCCAGTTCCTGCACGGGTGCATACGCCGCCGAGCGCGTCCCGATAGCAACGCGGACGTCACCGTGTAACAGCTGCAGGAAGCTGCGGTAACGCGGGGTAGGGCCGTCTTCTGCGGTCAGCCGGACAAAGGCCTTCGCCCCGATCCGGGCGGTCAGCGCCGACTGCAGCCTGGCCAAGTCCTTGTTGTCGGGAACGACGACGACGGCGCCGCGGCCGGAGAGCAAAGTGGACCGGACCGCTTCGGCAATTTCGGCCGGCCAGTCCTGCGGACCGTATCCGCCGAGCGAGGACAGCACCGCGCGCGGGCTGTGCCCGGCAGCAAGATGCGTCAGGAAGCGGGGTCCGTGCGGGTATCGGGCCAGCGGATTGACCCCGGCGCCTTCGGGCCCCGGTGTCGGTCCTTCAGGTCCCGGTGTCGGACCTGCGGAAGCCGGCGTCGATCCTGCGGGAGTCGTCCCGGATTGTGCCCCGGCTCTCTCCCCGGGTGCGGCCCCGGACCGGTCTGCCCCGGTCCCGTCCACCCCGGCCCCGCCGGCCCCGGCGTCTGTGGACCTGGCCCCGTCCACCCCGGCAGCCGCGCCCCCGGCCGCCGCCGTCGACCGCGCCTCCGGAGTGAACTCCTTGTCCACGCGGGCCGCACGCGGTGGAATCGCTACCCGCAGGACGTCGTGCACGGTGCCGGCGTAACGGGCCGCGACCGCTTCCGCCAGGCGCAGAATCTGCGGCGAAAGGACGGGCTGCGGGGAAATCACCTTGCCCAGGGGCATCAGGCGTGCGGCGGTGTCCGCTTCGGCCACACGCGCAGTGATGAAGCCGGGAAGTTCCTGCCCGCCGAACCGGACCTTCACCCGGGCGCCCGCAACGGCGTCGGCCTCGAGATCGGCAGGGACCAGGTAGTCGAAGGGGCGGTCCAGATGCGGCAGCGGGGAGTCCAGGAGCACACGGGCAATCGGCAGGGCGGAAGCCGGCTGGGCCTTGCCCGCCGGTTTGGCCGACGGCGTGAAGCCGTGCAGCAGTGACAGCTGCACGGCCTCCCCGGAAGAGTCCCCGCCCATGGCCGGCGGCTACAGGTTGAAGTAGCTGCGGAGGTCCTCGACCTTGTCCTTGCGCTCCCAGGTGAAGCCTTCGTCCTCGCGGCCGAAGTGGCCGTGGGCGGCAGTCCGCTGGTAGATGGGACGCTTGAGGTCCAGGCCGTTGATGATGCCCAGCGGGCGCAGGTCGAAGACTTCCTGGATGGCATCGGCAATGCGTGCCGGATCCACCGTCTCCGTGCCGAAGGTCTCGACATAGATTCCCACGGGGCGGGCCATGCCGATGGCATAGGCGATCTGGATTTCCGCGCGCCGGGCCAGGCCGGCGGCCACGACGTTCTTGGCTACCCAGCGCATGGCGTAGGCCGCGGAACGGTCCACCTTGCTCGGATCCTTGCCGCTGAAGGCGCCGCCGCCGTGGCGGGCGAATCCGCCGTAGGTGTCGACGATGATCTTGCGGCCGGTGAGGCCGGCATCACCCACGGGGCCGCCGATGACGAACGGTCCGCCCGGGTTGATGATGTGCTCGACGTTGGAGATGTCCAGGTCGGTTCCGGCCAGGACCGGGTTGACCACGTACTGAACCATGTCGGCGCGCAGCTGCTCAAGGTCCAGCTCGGCGGCGTGCTGCGTGGAGACGACCACGGAGTCCACGGAAACCGGCCGGTCGCCGTCGTAGCCGACAGTGACCTGGGTCTTGCCGTCCGGGCGCAGGTACGGCAGGGTGCCGTCCTTGCGGACGGTGGTGAGACGTTCAGAGAGACGGTGCGCCAGCCAGATAGGCGTAGGCATCAGCACCGAGGTCTCGTCGCTGGCGTAGCCGAACATGATGCCCTGATCCCCCGCACCCTGGGCGTCGTAGGGATCCACAACCTTCCCGGTCCGGTTCTCCAGGGAGTTGAAGACGCCCGAAGCGATTTCCGGGGACTGCTGGCCGATGGAGACGGACACTCCGCAGCGGGCGCCGTCGAATCCGTTGGCCGACGAGTCGTAGCCGATGTCGAGGATGGTGTCACGGACCAGCTGCGGGATTTCAACGTACCCCTCGGTGGTCACTTCCCCGGCGACGTGCACCAGGCCGGTGGTCACCAGGGTTTCGACAGCTACCCGGGACTCCGGGTCAACCTTCAGCAGGCCGTCGAGGATGGCGTCACTGATCTGGTCGCAGATTTTGTCCGGGTGTCCCTCAGTGACGGATTCCGAGGTGAAAAGGCGCAGGTTCGACTGCGGCTTAGAGGGGGAAGAAGTAGAAGTCACGGGTTTACTCTACCGGGCCGCACCCACCGTCAACGTACGCGGCCCGCGTGCGGCGTCAGGAGCGGCGGGCAGCGAGTTCGGCGGTAATGCGCGCGAGAATGCGTGCCGAAACCTCGGCTTTGGTGCCGGCGGCGCTTTCAACGGCGTCCTCCGCGGAATCCGCCGGTGAGAGAATCCTCACCTCGGTTTCGTCCTGACCGAAGACCAGGGATTTACCGACCCGGTTAAGGACCAGCAGGTCGCAGCCTTTGCGGGCGAGTTTCTTTCGTCCGTACTCGAGCACATCGGAGGTGGCGTCTCCGGTTTCGGCCGCGAAGCCGACGATGAGCGCGGGGGTACCGGTTCCGGATTCGTCCCGCGCGTGGACGAGTTCCTGCAGGATGTCCGGATTCCGGACGAGCGTGATCACGGGGTCCGCTTCGTCGTCGCGCTTCTTGATCTTGGTCTCCACCACCTGTGCGGGGCGGAAATCCGCCACGGCGGCGGCCATGATAACGACGTCGGAGTCCGCTGCGGACTGATGGACGGCGGTACGCAGTTCGAGGGCGGTTTCGACGCGGATCAGTTCGACGCCGTCCGGTGCGGGGACGTCCATGTGTGCGGCAATGAGCCGCACCCGGGCCCCGGCCGCCAGGGCTGCCTGGGCCAGAGCCGTGCCCTGCTTTCCGGAGGAGCGGTTGCCGAGGAACCGTACCGGGTCCAGCGGCTCGCGGGTGCCGCCGGCAGTAATGGTGACCGTGGTGCCGGCCAGCGCGCCGGGGGCGGCTGCCGGCCGGGTTGCTTCGACGGCGGCCAGCGCAGCAGTGAAGATATCCTCCGGTTCCGGCAGGCGGCCGGGGCCGGTGTCCGTGCCGGTGAGCCGCCCGGTCGCGGGTTCCAGCACCACCGCGCCCCTGCTGCGCAAGGTGGCAACGTTGGCGGTGGTGGCGGGATGCGCCCACATCTCGGTGTGCATGGCGGGGGCGAAAACCACCGGCCCGCGGGCCATGAGCAGAGTGTTGGTCAGCAGGTCGTTCGCGGACCCGGCAGCCGCCCGGGCGAGCAGGTCCGCCGTGGCAGGGGCCACCACGATCAGATCCGCTTCGTGGCCGAGCCGCACATGGTTGACCTTCTCCACCTCGTCAAAGACGGAGGAGGAGACGGAGTTGCCCGAGAGCGCCTCCCAGGTGGCAACCCCGACGAACTGCTTGGAGGATTCGGTGGGGACAACGGTGACGTTGTGCCCGGCCTCCGTGAAGAGCCGCAGCAGCAGCGCGGCCTTGTAGGCGGCAATACCGCCGCCGACGCCCAGGACTATGCGCACGCTGCTGCCTTCCCCCCGTGTGGGCTTTATTCGGCGTTCTCGTTCGGGCGCACTACGAGCATGCCGTCGTTGATCTCGCGCAGGGCGATGGACAGCGGCTTTTCGTTCAGCTTGGTTTCCACCAGCGGGCCGACGTACTCGAACAGGCCCTCGTGCAGCTGGGAGTAGTAGGCGTTGATCTGGCGGGCGCGCTTGGCACCGTAGATGACCAGCGCGTACTTGGAATCTGCTGCTTCGAGCAGGTCGTCGATCGGCGGGTTGATGATGCCTTCAGACACAGGGTTCTCCAAAATTCTTGAACGGGATTCGCGGTTTGTCAGCGCGTGCGCGGACTGATTCCCATGAGTGATACAAGCTCAGCTGCAGCCCGCTGGACGTCATCATTAATGACGGTGTGATCGAACTCGGACTCGGCAGCAAGTTCCAGTTTAGCTGTTTCCAGCCGTTGCTGCTGCTCTTCGGATGTTTCAGTTCCGCGTCCGACCAGCCGGCGGACCATTTCGTCCCACGAAGGAGGGGCCAGGAACACGAAATTTGCCTCCGGCATGGACTTCTTGACCTGCCGGGCACCCTGCAGATCAATCTCCAGCAGGACGCTGCGCCCCTCGGCCATGGCTGCTTCGACGGTGCGGCGCAGGGTGCCGTACCGGTTGCGCCCGTGGACTACTGCCCACTCGAGCATCTGGTCCTGTTCGATCATGGCGTCGAATTCCTCGGCGCTGACGAAGAAGTAATGCACTCCGTCTTCTTCACCGGGCCGGGGCGCACGCGTGGTGGCCGAGACGGAAAGCCAGACCTCGGGATAGTTGTCCCGGATATAGGTGGATACAGTGCCTTTGCCAACTGCGGTTGGACCTGCAAGAACTGTCAGCCGCGGTTGCGACACGTAGACCTCATTCACTCGTTATTACTTCAATGGTTGTCCAGCAGGTCGATCAGCGCCTTGCGCTGATGCACTCCCAGCCCCCGGACCCGGCGGGTGGGCGCAATACCTACCGTAGCCATTATTCCAGCTGCGCGGCGCTCCCCTACACCAGGCAGGGCACGCAGCAGGTCCACGACCTTGAGCCGGCCTACCGCTTCCTCCCCTGAACGGGACAGGATGACCTCTTCGATGCTGAGGTCACCGGACTTGATTCGTGACTTGACCTCGGCACGGACCGCCCGGGCCGCAGTGGCCTTTTCACGGGCCCGGGTACGCTCGGCTTCTGTCAGTGGCTTGAGGTTCAAGAGGCGCTCCCGGACGAAGACAAACCGCTGTCAGCGGCTCTGCTGGTAAGTTCCGAACAAGTTCCGAACCTATCCGCAAACGAAGCCCAATTGCAATGGACCCGCGTCGCAGCGGAAGACTCGTCGGCTAGCGTGCGGATGCCAGTTCCGACCCGGTCCGCAGCGCCGCTTCCCGCAGGCTCCGGAGGTCGGGACCGGCCCGCAGGATGCCGCGGCTCGAGGTGGCCAGGACGTTGGGGTAGGCAGCGGCGAAGGTTCGGCGCAGGTCCGCCGCCGTTGCGCCTTGTGCCCCCAGTCCCGGAGCCAAGAGCGGCGCCCGCGAGGCGGCGAGGTCGATCTCCAGGTCCGCCAGGGCAGTGCCCACGGTTGCGCCGACCACCAGTCCCACGGAGCCCAGGTCAGGCTCCGGTCCCGCCTCCGGCCGGACGTTTTCCGCTGCTGCGGCATCAACTATGCGCGCGGCCACGGACCGGCTGTCGGGGTCGCCTGTGTGCTGGACGGATGCCCCTTCCGGATTCGAGGTCAGCGCGAGCACAAAGACGCCGCGGCCCGTTTCCGCGGCAAGGTCCAGGGCGGGCCGCAGGGACCCGAACCCGAGGTACGGACTGAGTGTCACGGCGTCGGCCGCCAGCGGCGAACCGTCCCGGAGCCAGGCGTCAGCGTAGGCGGCCATCGTGGAGCCGATGTCTCCGCGCTTCGCGTCGGCAATGCTGAGCACCCCCGCGTCGGCACACTCCGCCAGCAGGCGTTCCAGGACCGCGATGCCGGCCGATCCGTGACGTTCATACAACGCCACCTGCGGTTTTAGGGCGGCGACCTGCTCCCCCACCGCTTCCACAACGGTGCGGGAGAACCGTTCCAGCCCGGCGGCGTCGTCGTTCAGCCCCCACTCAGCGAGCAGGCCCGGGTGCGGGTCGATGCCGACGCACAGCTGCCCGCGGCGGTCCATCGCCGCGCGCAGCCGTGCACCGAAGGTTCTGCGGGGCTCAGACACCGGTGGCGGCCTTGAGCCGGGCCGCGTGTTCCTGCAGGGAGGTCACGTCCCATTCGTAGGACCGCATTGCTTCGATGGCCTGGACGGCAGCGCCGAACTCGGAGACGGTGGTGACCACGGGGCAGCCGATGGAGGTGGCCGCGGCACGGATCTCGTATCCGTCGCCCCGGGCCTGGCCGCCGGACGGCGTGTTGACCACGAGGTTGATCTCACCTGCGGTGATGAGGTCGACGACGGTCCCTTCCCCGTTCGGTCCCGCACCCTCGCCGACCTTGCGCACCACGGTGGCGGCAATGCCGTTGCGGCGCAGCACCTCGGCGGTGCCGCCGGTGGAGAGGATCTCGAACCCGAGGTCGGTCATCCGCTTCACCGGCATGATGATGGAGCGCTTGTCCCGGTTCGCCACGGAGACAAACACCTTGCCGGCGGTCGGCAGGGCGCTGTTCGCGGCGGCCTGGGACTTGGCGAACGCGGTGTCGAAGTACTTGTCGATGCCCATGACCTCGCCGGTGGAACGCATTTCCGGACCGAGGAGCGAATCCACGACGGTGCCCTCAGGCGTGCGGAACCGGCTGAACGGCAGCACTGCCTCCTTCACGGCCACGGAGGCGTCCAGCGGCAGGGTGGAGCCGTCGCCGACGGCAGTCAGCTTCCCGGCGGCCCGCAGCTCGGCGATGCTGCTGCCGGTGCCGATCAGTGCCGCGGCCTTGGCCAGCTGGACGCCGGTGGCCTTGGAGACAAACGGCACCGTGCGGGAGGCACGCGGGTTGGCTTCAATGACGTAGAGGATGTCCGAGGCCAGCGCGAACTGGATGTTGATCAGGCCGCGGACGCCCACGCCGGCGGCGATCACCCGGGTGGCTTCGCGGACCCGGTCGATCACGTCGGTACCGAAGGTGATGGGCGGCAGCACGCAGGCCGAGTCGCCGGAATGGATGCCGGCTTCCTCGATGTGCTCCATGATTCCGCCCACGTACAGGTCGGTGCCGTCAAAGAGCGCGTCGACGTCGATCTCGATGGCATCTTCCAGGAACCGGTCCACCAGGACGGGATGGTCCGGGGTGATCTCGGTGGCGTTGGTGATATAGCGGGAGAGGTTGGCTTCGTCGTAGACGATTTCCATGCCGCGGCCGCCCAGGACATAGGACGGGCGGACCAGGACGGGGTAGCCGATCTCATCCGCGACCCGCTTGGCGTCCTCGAAGGAGACGGCGGTGCCGTTCTTCGGAGCGGTCAGGCCGCCCTCGTCCAGCACCTGCTGGAACGCCCCGCGGTGTTCGGCCAGGTCGATCGCAGCAGGCGAGGTGCCCAGGATCGGCACGCCGGCGTCGGCCAGGGCCTGCGCCAGCTTCAGCGGCGTCTGCCCGCCGAGCTGGACGAAGACGCCCAGGACACCGCCGGTGCGCTGCTCCGCGGCGATGACCTCCAGGACATCCTCCAGGGTCAACGGTTCGAAGTAGAGCCGGTCGGAGATGTCGTAGTCGGTGGACACGGTTTCCGGGTTGCAGTTGATCATCACGGTCTCGTGCCCGGCTTCGCGCAGGGCCATGGTCGCGTGGACGCAGGAGTAGTCGAACTCGATGCCCTGGCCGATCCGGTTCGGCCCGGAGCCGAGGATGATGATGGACGGCTTGGCGTGCTCGGCCACCTCGTCCTCCTCGTCGTAGGAGGAGTAGTGGTACGGGGTGTAGGCGGCGAATTCGGCGGCGCAGGTGTCCACGGTCTTGAAGACCGGGCGTACGTTCAGGGCGTGCCGGACACCGCGGACCACGGCTTCGGGCGTGTTGGTCAGTGCCCCGATCTGCTCGTCGGAGAAACCGTGCCGCTTGGCCAAGCGCAGGATGTCCTCGTTGACCGACGGCGCCCGGCGGATCTGCTCGGCGGTTTCGTTGATCAGCACCAGCTGGTCCAGGTACCAGGGGTCAATGCCCGTGGCTTCGAACAGTTCCTCGATGGAGGCTCCGCCCAGCAGTGCCTGCTGCACCTGCTGCAGCCGGGCGGTGGTGGGACGCCGGGAGGCCTCGATGAGTCCGGGCACGTCGGCGGCATCCACCGGATCGAAGGACAGCGAGGCGCCCCTCTGCTCCAGGGATCGCAGCGCCTTCTGCAGGGCCTCGGTGAAGTTGCGGCCGATCGCCATCGCCTCGCCCACGGACTTCATGGTGGTGGTCAGCGTGGGATCAGCGGCCGGGAACTTCTCGAAGGCGAACCGCGGAACCTTCACCACCACGTAGTCGAGGGTGGGCTCGAACGACGCCGGGGTCTTCTTGGTGATGTCGTTCGGAATCTCGTCCAGGGTGTAGCCGAGGGAAAGCTTCGTGGCGATCTTGGCGATGGCGAAGCCGGTGGCCTTGGACGCCAGCGCCGAGGACCGGGAGACGCGCGGGTTCATTTCAATGACCACCACGCGGCCGGTGTCCGGTTCGATGGCGAACTGGATGTTGCAGCCGCCGGTGTCCACCCCCACCTCGCGGATAACGGCGATCGCGATGTTGCGCAGCTTCTGGTATTCGCGGTCGGTGAGCGTCATGGCCGGGGCCACGGTGATGGAGTCCCCGGTGTGTACGCCTACCGGGTCGAAGTTCTCGATGGAGCAGACGACAACCACGTTGTCGTTCTTATCCCGCATCATCTCCAGTTCGTATTCCTTCCAGCCCAGGATGCTCTCCTCCAGCAGCACCTCGGAGGTGGGGCTGTACTGGATGCCGGCGCCGGCGATGCGGCGCAGGTCCTCGGCGTTGTAGGCCAGGCCGGAGCCGAGGCCGCCCATGGTGAACGACGGGCGGACCACCATCGGGTAGCCCAGCACGTCGGCGGCGGCGAAGGCCTCGTCCATGCTGTGCACAATGATCGACTTCGCGGATTCGGCACCGCAGCGTTCGACGACGCCCTTGAACTTTTCGCGGTCCTCGCCGAGTTCGATCGCGGCGATGTTCGCGCCGATCAGTTCCACGTTGTACTTTTCCAGCGCACCGCTCTTATCCAGCGCGATGGCGGTGTTCAAAGCGGTCTGTCCGCCCAGGGTGGGCAGGATGGCGTCGGGGCGTTCCTTGGCAATGATCTTTTCGACCACCTCGGGGGTGATCGGCTCGACGTACGTGGCGTCGGCGAATTCCGGGTCGGTCATGATGGTGGCCGGGTTGGAGTTCACGAGGATGACGCGCAGGCCCTCCTCCTTGAGCACCCGCAGGGCCTGCGTGCCGGAATAGTCGAATTCCGCGGCCTGGCCGATGACGATCGGGCCGGAGCCGATGACCAGGACGGACTTGAGGTCGGTTCTGCGGGGCATTAGATGCTTTCCTTGCTCTTGCTGGCGGCCATCAGGTCCACGAAGCGGTCGAAGAGGTAGGCGGAGTCGTGCGGTCCCGCGGCAGCCTCGGGGTGGTACTGGACGGAGAAGGCGGGGAGGTCGAGGCAGGCGAGGCCCTCCACGACGTCGTCGTTCAGGGACACGTGGCTGACTTCCACCCGCCCGTAGCGGTCCTCCGGGGCGGTGACGGGCCCGTCCAGCGGGGCGTCGACGGCGAACCCGTGGTTCTGGCTGGTGATTTCCACCTTCCCGGTGCGCCGGTCCATAACGGGCTGGTTGATGCCGCGGTGGCCGTAGCGCAGCTTGTAGGTGCCGAACCCCAGCGCGCGGCCGAGGATCTGGTTGCCGAAGCAGATCCCGAAGAACGGCAGGCGGGCATCCAGTACCTCGCGCAGCAGGTCCACCTGGACGTCGGCGGTGGCCGGGTCGCCGGGGCCGTTGGACATAAACACGCCGTCGGCGTTCAGGGCCTTGACGTCCTCGAAGGTGGCGGCGGCGGGCAGCACGTAGGTGCGGATACCGCGCTCGGCCAGGCGCACCGGCGTCATCGATTTGATGCCCAGGTCGATGGCGGCAACGGTGAACAGCGGGTCGCCGGCCCAGCCGTGGTCCGCCGGATCGATCAGGTACATTTCGTCCACGCTGACCTCTTCAGCCAGCCGGGCGCCCTCCATCCCCTGCTGGGCACGGACCTCGGCGAGGAGCTCCGCGTCGGGGCGTTCGGCGTCGGAACCGGAGAAGATCCCGGCCTTCATGGCGCCGCGTTCCCGCAGGTGCCGGGTCACGGCGCGGGTGTCGACGCCGGAGATGCCGACGACGCCCTGCTCGGCCAGCTGCTCGTCCAGGGTCCGCTCGGAGCGCCAGCTGGAGGGGCGGCGGGCGGCGTCGCGCACAATGTACCCGGCCACCCAGATGCGGCGGGACTCGGCGTCGTCGCCGTTGACCCCGGTGTTGCCGATGTGCGGGGCCGTCTGGACCACGAGCTGGCGGGCATAGGAGGGGTCGGTGATGGTCTCCTGGTAGCCGGTCATGCCGGTGGCAAACACCGCTTCGCCCAGCGCGGTGCCCTGCGCCCCGTACGCACGTCCGCGGAAGGTGCGCCCGTCCTCCAGCATGAGGACGGCGGGCGTGGGGTTGATGGTCTCGTGCACTGTCACAGTTGTTCCTCGCTAGGGGTGGCCGATTCCGGCAGAAGTTCGGTAATGGCGCGGACAAGGGGTGTCTTCTCGTCCGCGGAGCGGGTGCGGAAACCGGTGTCCACGCGCTTGGGGCCCAGCTGCCAGGTCACAATGACCAGTCCGTCTTTTTCGACGAACTTTCCGGCCATGCCCCGCTCGAGGCGGACGTCGTGCAGGTCCCGGCGCGGGATCCAGAGGTCATCGGCGCCCGAGCGGGCAAAGAGCACGCCTTCGGGGAAAACCGCGGCGGTGGCGTTGGACTTTACGCCCAGGCCGTAGAGTGCCACACGGTCCAGCCAGTCACCGGCGGTGGTGGTGGCGACATATTGGCCGAGCGCCTGGAAGCCGGGATCGGACAGTTCGTCCGGCAGGGGCAGCGGGCGGGGCGTGTCCTGCTGGCGGCGTCGCCTGCCGCGCCAGCCGAGGGCAAACAGGCCCAGCACCACAACGATAAGGGCGGCCAGGCCCAGGAAGAATAAGACCAGTTCCATCAGGATTCCTTTGCGGCAGCGGGGTGGGGCGTGTTCAGTCTGCCGTTCAGGACGGTGGGGTGGCCGGCGTAGAACACCGCTTCGACCCCACCGGGCAGTTCCAGTCCGGCAAACGGACTGTTGCGTCCCTTGGTTGCCATCTTATTGGGGTCGACCCGCCTGCGCGCAGACGGGTTCACCAATATGACGTTGGCCGGTTCACCGGCTGCGACCGGCCTGCCCTGCTCCGGCACCCGTCCGATCAGGGCCGGCGTTGCGGAAGTTACGCGCGCAAAGCCGGCCCAGTCCATCAGCCCGGTGTCGATCATGGCGTGCTGCACCACGGAAAGGGCGGTTTCCAGGCCGGTCATGCCCATCGCCGCATGGGCCCACTCGCCTTCCTTATGTTCGCTCGGGTGCGGGGCATGGTCGGTGCCGACAATGTCGATGGTGCCGTCGGCAAGGCCGCGGCGGACGGCCTGCACATCTGCTTCGGTACGCAGGGGCGGGTTCACCTTGTAGACCGGATCGTAGGTCCGTACCAGTTCATCGGTCAGCAGCAGGTGGTGCGGGGTGACCTCGGCGGTGACCCGGATGCCGCGCTCCTTCGCCCAGCGGAGGATCTCCACGGAGCCGGCGGTCGAGACATGGCAGACGTGCAGCCGGGATCCGGTGTGCCGGGCCAGCAGGACGTCACGGGCAATGATGGATTCTTCGGCAACGGCGGGCCAGCCGGCCAGTCCGAGGACGGCACTGACCTCGCCTTCGTTCATCTGCGCATCCTCGGTCAGGCGGGGTTCCTGCGCGTGCTGGGCGATGACGCCGTCGAACGCCTTCACGTATTCCAGGGCGCGGCGCATCAGCACCGGATCCGAAACGCATTTGCCGTCGTCGGAAAACACGCGCACCCGTGCCCGGGAATCGGCCATTGCCCCGAGCTCGGCCAGTTGTTCGCCTGCCAGGCCCACGGTGACCGCTCCTACGGGACGCACGTCCACCCAGCCGGCCCGCTCCCCCAGGTGAAGGACCTGTTCCACCACGCCGGCCGTGTCAGCCACGGGCATGCTGTTGGCCATGGCGTGGACGGCGGTGAAGCCGCCCAGCGCCGCCGCCCGGGTGCCGGTTTCGACGGTTTCGGCATCCTCGCGGCCGGGTTCGCGCAGGTGCGTGTGCAGGTCCACCATGCCGGGCAGGGCAATCAGGCCTTCCGCCTCGATCACGGAGGCGCCGTCGGGCACCGGCAGCCCGGGGGCGACGGCGGCAATGATGCCGTTCTCGATGCGGATGTCCGCGTGCTCCGCGCCGAGCACGGAGGCCCCGCGGATCAGATAGGTACCGGTGGTGCTCATCGTGGCTGCTCCTGCGGTGTGCGGTCGGTGCTGTTCTCTCCGGAGAGCAGCAGGTAAAGGGCGGCCATGCGCACGGAGACTCCGTTGCGGACCTGGTCCAGGACGGTGGAGCGGGGCGAATCCGCTGCCCGGGCGGAGATTTCCAGCCCGCGGTTCATCGGCCCGGGATGCATGATGATGGTGTCCGTCAGGCCCAGGGCGTCCAGCCGGTCCAGGCGGACATCGTCCAGGCCCCAACGGCGGGAATACTCGCGGACGGACGGGAAGAAGGCCGAGTGCATCCGTTCGCCCTGCACCCGCAGCATCATCACCGCATCCGGACGGGCGTCCAGCGCCTCGTCAAGGTCGTACGTGACGGTGCAGGGCCAGGACTCGACGCCGAACGGCAGCAGCGTCGGCGGGGCCACCAGGGTGACTTCCGCGCCCAGTGTCCGAAGCAGCCACAGGTCCGAGCGGGCCACCCGGGAGTGCAGCACATCCCCGGCAATCACCACTTTCATGCCGGCCAGGTCGGTGCCGGCGGACTCGGTGCCGTGCAGCCGGGCCCAGTGCCGGCGCATGGTGAAGGCGTCCAGCAGCGCCTGGGTGGGGTGTTCGTGCGTGCCGTCCCCGGCGTTGAGTACGGCGGCATCGATCCAGCCGGAGGACGCCAGCCGTGCCGGCGCTCCGGAGGAGCCGTGCCGGATCACCACGGCGTCGGCGCCCATGGCGGCCAGGGTCTGTGCGGTGTCCTTCAGCGATTCCCCCTTGGAGACCGAGGAGCCCTTGGCGGAGAAATTGATGACGTCGGCGGACAGCCGTTTCGCGGCGGCCTCGAAGGAGATGCGCGTGCGGGTGGAGTCCTCGAAGAAGAGGTTCACCACGGTGCGTCCGCGCAGGGCCGGGAGCTTCTTTACTTCCCGCTCCCCCACCGCCGCCATTTGTTCGGCAGTGTCCAGGATGGCCAGGGCGTCGTCCCGGCCGAGGTCCATGGTGGACAGCAGGTGCCTCATGCAGTGCCCTCGATGACTACCTCGTCTGTGGCCGCTTCATCTGGAGCCGCGCTGTCGGTTTCCGCCAGCCGGACCCGGACCTGTTCCAGGGACGAGGTGGGCAGGTTCTTGCCCACGTGGTCCGCCCTGATGGGCAGCTCGCGGTGGCCGCGGTCCACCAGCACCGCCAGCCGGACAATGCGGGGACGGCCGAGGTCGACGAGGGCGTCCAGTGCCGAGCGGATGGTCCGGCCGGAATACAGGACGTCGTCCACCAGCACCACGACCTTGTCATCGATGCCGGTCACCGGGACGCGGGTGGCATAAGGCGGCCGGGTGGGCCTGCGGGCGAGATCGTCGCGGAACATGGTGACGTCGAGCTGGCCGGTGATGGCCGCCGGATCGACGCCGGGGGCTGCGGCTGCAATCTTGGCGGCCAGGCGCCGGGCCAAGGGATAGCCGCGGCGGGGAATCCCCATCAGGACCAGGTCTTCGGGGCCCTTGTTCGCCTCGAGGATCTCATAGGCAATCCGCGTCAGGGCGCGGTCAATGTCAGCTGAAGACAAAACAGTACGGCTGGAAATGGCATCGGCCGTCATATTCGCTTCCTCCTTCCCCGCCTCACAGGACGGAATTTAAAGGTTGAATGCGGCACCAAGCTATCACAGGGCACGCCGCTGCCCGCTCCGTGACCGGGAACAGTCTGCGGTGGAACTATCCTGTCTCCTATGATCAGGCCCAGCGCATGAGCGCACCCGGCAGCTTCCCCGACCAGCAGCATCCCGCCCCTCCGGGCTACGGTTCCGCGCCCGTCCAGACCTTCTGGTCCCCTCCGGCGGTACGCCGCGACAAGGGACTGGCGGCGACCGTAGTGCTGATTGTGCTCTCCGCCGTGGCGCTTGCGTGGGTGGGAATGTTCCTGCTGGACAGCCTTGGCCCGCCGGCCTTCATTGTCTGCGGGCTCCTCGCCCTGGTGCCCCTGGGCATCTGCGTGCTGGGGATCTGGTGGGTGGACAGGTGGGAGCCCGAACCGCGCAGCAGCCTGGTGTTTTCCTTCCTCTGGGGTGCCGGCGTCTCGGTGGCGATCGCCCTGCTGGTGGGCCCGTACTTCACGTTTGCCTTGCTGGAGCTGGTTCCGTACGGCTCCGCGGACGCGCTCGGCGCCGTGGTCCAGGCTCCCGTGGTGGAGGAAGTCGCCAAGGGGCTGGGCATCCTCCTGCTGCTGGTGGTCCGGCGGCGGATCTTTGACGGTCCGGTGGACGGCATAGTCTTCGCTGCTGCCGTGGCTGCGGGGTTCGCCTTCACGGAGAACATCCTCTATTTCGGCTCCGCCCTGCTGGCCGCCGGGAACGACACCATCTATCAACTCGGTTTTACCTTCATCCTCCGCGGACTGCTCTCCCCCTTCGCCCATGTGCTGTTCACCGCCTGCACCGGAATCGCGCTCGGCCTGGCGGCGCGGCGCGCCGGCAATGCGTGGATCCTGCCGGCCTTCGTGCTCGGCCTGATTCCCGCCATCCTCGGACACATGCTCTGGAACGGCGGCCCCGCGTTCCTGTTCGGAGACTTCTTCCTCTTCTACTTCCTGCTCCAGGTTCCGTTCTTCGCCGCAGCGGTCACCGGGGTGTGGCTGCTGCGCCGTGCGGAGCAGCGCCTGACCCTGCGCCGGCTGTCGGAATATGCCGCGGCAGGCTGGTTCACCCCTGCCGAAGTGGGCATGCTGGCCACCGGGGCCGGCCGCCGCCAGGCAATGGTCTGGGCGCGGGCCACCGGAACGGCACCGGCCATGAAGGAGTTCATCCGGCGTGCCACCCGCCTGGCGCTGACCCGGCAGCAGATAGCCGCCGGCCGGGACGTCCCTGCCAACCAGGAGTACGAGCGGACCCTGCTGGGCGAGGTCACCGGGATCCGGTCCGCCATGCTGGCGGGACAGCGGTAAACGTGCGGCCGGGCTGAGCCGGCCGCAACAGCCGCAACGCAGAAAAGACCGGCCCCAAGGGGCCGGTCTTTTCGTTAATGCGGGTTCTGCCTACGCCAGGAGGGACGGCTTCAGTTCCTGGAGCCGGCCCAGCAGGCCGTTGATGAAGGCCGGGGATTCGTCCGTGGAGAACGCTTTTGCCAATTCCACGGCTTCGCTGATGGCCACCTTGTCGGGAACGTCGTCGTTGTAGAGGAGTTCCCACGTGCCCAGGCGGAGGATGATGCGGTCCACCGAAGGCATGCGATCAAGCGTCCAGCCCTGCGAATACGTGCTCAGGAACTCGTCAATCTGCTCCTGCATCGCAACCACGCCTTCCACCAGGTCCATGGTGTAGGGGTTGATGGTCTGGTCGGTCTTTTCGCGGCGGGCCCGGATGGCATCGAAGGCCGAAACCGAACGCTGTTCGGCTTCGAAAAGGACCTCCAGTGCCCGGGTCCGTGCTTTACTGCGTGCGCTCACTCGTTAACGCGTCCCAGGTAGTCGCCGGTGCGGGTGTCAACCTTGACCTTGGTGCCCTGTTCCAGGAACAGGGGCACCTGGATCTCGTAGCCGGTCTCGATGGTGGCCGGCTTGGTGCCGCCGGTGGAGCGGTCGCCCTGCAGCCCCGGCTCCGTGTAGGTGATTTCCATGGTGACCGACGGCGGCAGCTCGATGTAGAGCGGCGAGCCTTCGTGGATGGCGATGGTGACCATCATGGACTCCATCATGAAGTTCGCGTTGTCACCGACAATCTTGCCGGGGACCGTGAGCTGGTCGAAGTCGGAGGTGTCCATGAAGACGTAGTCTTCGCCGTCCTGGTACAGGTACTGGTAGTCGCGGCGGTCCACGGTGGCGGTCTCGACCTTGATGCCGGCGTTGAACGTCTTGTCCACTACCTTGCCCGAAGTCACGTTGCGCATCTTGGTACGGACGAACGCACCACCCTTGCCCGGCTTCACGTGCTGGAACTCGATGATGCTCCAGAGGTTGCCTTCAAGCTTCAGCACGGTGCCGTTCTTGATGTCGTTGGTCGTCGCCACAGTTTCTCTTCCGTTGTTCGTGAAAGTACGTTTTATTCAAGTCCGTCGACTATTCTACCCGCTCGCGCACAACCTACAGGCTGAGGCGGATTCCGCCCTGCGGCTCGGAGGCGATCTCCTGGTAGGCAGCGAACAGCAGCGAGGTGTCCGGCACCTCGAGCATGGACGGTTTCGCCAGCCCGTCCAGCACCACGAAGCGCAGCAGGTCGCCGCGGGACTTCTTGTCCCGCCGCATGCCGTCCAGCAGTGCGGACCAGCGGTCCTTCCGGTACGTCACCGGCAGTCCCAGCGAGGACAGGATCTCCTTGTGCCGGTCAGCCGTGGCGTCATCCAGGCGGCCGACGGTCCGGCCCAGCTCCGCGGCAAAGACCAGTCCCACGGACACGGCGGCACCGTGGCGCCACTGGTACCGTTCCGCCAGCTCGATGGAATGGCCCAGCGTGTGCCCGTAGTTCAGGAATTCGCGGCGGCCGGACTCCCGCAGGTCGGAGGAGACAATGTCGGCTTTGACCCGGATGGAACGTTCCACCAGTTCGCGGACGACGGCGGACCCGCCGTCGGCGACTGCCTCACGGTTCGCTTCGACCAGGTCCAGGATGGCGGGGTCGGCAATGAAACCGCATTTGATGACCTCGGCCATGCCGCTGAGCAGTTCGTTCTTCGGCAGGGTGGCCAGCGCGTCCAGGTCCGCCAGGACTCCGGCCGGCGGGTGGAAGGCGCCCACCAGGTTCTTGCCCTCGGCGGTGTTGATGCCGGTCTTGCCGCCCACGGCGGCGTCCACCATACCCAGCAGGGAGGTCGGAATGTGCACCACCTTGATGCCGCGCAGCCAGGTGGCGGCAACGAAGCCGGCCACGTCGGTGACGGCGCCGCCGCCCACGGCCACAATGGCATCGGACCGGGTGAAGTCGTTCTGGCCGAGCACCTGCCAGCAGAAGGACGCCACCTGGATGTGCTTGCCCTCTTCGGCATCCGGAATTTCGGCGGTTACGGCCGTCAAACCGGTCGCGGCGAGTTCATCGCGCACGGTGTCGCCGGTGGTGCGCAGGGCGCGGGGATGGATGACCAGGACACGGCGCACGCGCTCACCGAGCATGTCCGGCAGCCGGCCGAGCAGGCCGTGACCCACAACGACGTCGTAATTGTCTGCGGGGTTGGCGCCGGTCACCGGGATGATCGTTGGTTCGGAGGGCATCTAGTCTTCTCCTTTAGTGAGGACGGAAGTCAGCCGGTCAATGATGGCCGGAACGGTAAGTCCCCTGGTGTCTATGGTGATGTCGGCCAGGGATTCGTATATGGGGCGGCGGATGTCCGCCAGCTCCTGCCAGCGCCGGACCGGGTCCGGTGCCAGCAGCGGGCGGTGGCCTGCACGGGTGATGCGGGGAAGCACGGTGGCAAGGTCCGTATCCAGAAACACTACCGTGGCGCGGCCGAGCAGCTGCTGGGTCCCCGAGTCCAGTACCGCTCCCCCGCCCAGTGAAATCACGGTGGGCACGCGGGCCTCAAGCGCCGCGGCAACGGTCCGTGCTTCGACTTCCCGGAAATAGTGCTCGCCGTAGGCGCTGAAAATGCCGGCAATGGGCCCGTACCGGGAGACGACGGCCTCGTCCGTGTCCAGGAAGGGCATCCCCTGGCGGGCAGCGAACCCGCGTCCAACGACGGACTTCCCCGCCGCCATGAAGCCCATCAGGACCAGGTGCCGGTCAGAGCTCCACGAGCGGCTCCGGGGCAGGCCTCTCCTAGAGGACATCGGTACCGGCGGATTCCAGCGGCTGCGGGATGGCGGCCAGGTAGGCGTGCAGGTTGCGTGCCGTCTCGCGCACGGAGTCACCGCCGAACTTCTCAATCACGGCTTCGGCCAGGACCAGCGCCACCATGGCTTCAGCCACCACTCCTGCAGCGGGGACCGCGCAGACATCCGACCGCTGGTGGTGGGCACGCGCCGGCTCGGACGTACTCACGTCCACGGTGCGCAGCGCCCGCGGCACGGTGGCAATGGGTTTCATGGCGGCCCGCACCCGCAGCAGTTCGCCGATGCTCATGCCGCCTTCGATCCCTCCGGCGCGGTTGCCGGAGCGGACCACCCGGCCGTCGGCGTCCTGCAGGATTTCGTCATGCGCGGCGGAACCGCGGCGGGTGGCTGTGAGGAACCCGTCACCCACCTCCACGCCCTTGATGGCCTGGATGCCCATCAGGGCACCGGCAATCCGGGCGTCCAGCCGGCGGTCCCAGTGCACGTAGCTGCCCAGTCCGGGCGGCAGGCCGTAGGCCAGCACCTCCACCACTCCCCCGAGCGTCTCGCCCTCCTTGTGGGCGGCATCGACTTCGGCCACCATGGCCGCCGACACGCCGGCGTCGAAGCAGCGCATCGGATCGGCGTCGAGGGCGTCGACGTCGGCGGGCAGCGGCAGTGCGGACCCCTCGGGTGCCATGACTCCGGCGATCCCCACCGTGTGGCTGACCAGTTCAATGCCGAGCTGGCGAAGGAAGGCCGAAGCCACCGCACCGAGGGCCACGCGGGTGGCTGTCTCGCGGGCGCTGGCGCGTTCGAGGACGGGCCGGGCCTCGTCAAAGCCGTATTTCTGCATGCCGGTGAAGTCGGCGTGCCCCGGACGGGGACGGGTGAGCGGGGCGTTGCGGGCGGAATCTGCCAGGACTGCCGGGTCCACGGGATCGGCAGCCATGACCTGTTCCCATTTGGGCCACTCGGTGTTGCCGATTTCAATGGCGACGGGGCCGCCCTGGGTGAGGCCGTGGCGGACACCGCCGAGGATGCGCACCGCATCCTGCTCGAACTTCATCCGTGCGCCGCGGCCGTAGCCGAGCCGCCGGCGGGCCAGGGCTGCGGAGACGGCGGTGCTGTCCACTTCCACTCCGGCAGGGACGCCTTCAATAATTCCGACAAGGGCAGGGCCGTGGGACTCACCGGCGGTCAACCAACGCAACATGCTTTCAATACTGCCATGCCCGGCGGGGGCGTTCAGCGCCGGGGGATTCCCACCGCGTCACACATGGCGTTTATGACGCCGGGTTCATCGGTGAAGGCATCCGCAGTGAACAGCTTGACCTGTTCTACGGCCTGGTACAGCAGCATCTCGATGCCCGGGGCCACTGTTCCGCCGAGTCCGGACCAGGCCGAGGCAAGGCGGCTCGGCCAGGGGTCATAGGCCGCGTCCAGGAGGACGGCGCCCGGGCGTACCGCGGCGATTTCCTCCGCCAGGCCGTCGGCGCCGTGCGGGGGCAGCGTGCAGATCACGACGTCGGCTGCCGAGCAGGCCGCTGCTGCCTCCTCCCAGGGGCGCGGGCGCACCGTGACCCCGGTTGCCAGGCCGGCTTCGCGGACTCCTGCCCTGCCGGCTGCCGCTTCCGGGAAGCGCCGTGCGCAGACGTCGACGCCGGCCGCGTCCAGCTGTGCCAGGGCGGCAACGGCTGCACACGCGGTTCCACCGGCACCGAGCACGACGGCGCGCGGCCGGCGCCCGGTTCCGGCGTGCCGCAGGGCTCCGACTATGCCGGCCACATCGGTGTTGTGCCCGATCAGCCGCGGGCCGGAGTCCGTGCGGGCGAAGCTCACGGTGTTCAGCACTCCGAGTGCCTGTACCAGCGGCCGGACCTCGTCCACCTGCGTCACCATCACGGCCTTCAGCGGCATGGTCACGGACAGGCCGGTCCAACCCGCCTGCCCGCGAAGGGAGGCCACAAACTCTGCGGCTTCCGCTTCGCGGACATCGATGGCCTCATAGCTGCACTCGAACCCCAGATGGGCGTAGGCCGCCCGGTGCAGAAGGGGTGACTTGGAATGGCCGATCGGGTGTCCCAGGACGGCTGCCCGCCGTGGATCCACCTACTGGCACCGTCCTTCTTTTTGAGTGCCGCACCAGTTCTGGTATTCCTCCACATATTTGAGGTGCTCCGCGTACGTGGTGGAGAACTTGGTTTCGCCGGTGTCCAGGTTGACGGTGACCCAGTAGAAGTACGGGACGTCGTCCGGATTGGCTGCCGCGTCAATGGCCTCACGGCTCGGGGAGCCGATCGGACCGACGGGCAGGCCGGGGTTGGCGTACGTGTTGTACGGGTTGGACTTGTCGTCCTTTTCCTCTTGGGTGAGTTCGTAGCTCTTGCGTCCCAGACCGTAGGTGACCGTAGCATCGGACTGGATCAGCCCGCTGGTTTCCTTGTTGTCCGGACCCAGGCGGTTCTCAATGGAACCGGCAACCGAACCGTAGTCGGCTTCCCCGGCTTCGGCCTGGATGATGCTGGCCTTGGTCAGGACCCGGTACTGCTCGGCGGGGTCGGTAATGCCGGCCGCTTCGAGCTCGGCGAAGGTGTTCTCCACCATCTCGGTGATGATCTCGGTGGCGGTCTTCTCCACGTCGAACCGGTATTCGCCCGGGTGCAGGTAGCCCTCGAGACTCACTGCTTCCTCGGGCAGACCGAACTGCTGCGGATCGGCGGCCAGGGCCTGGAACTCCGAGAGCGGAATCCGAGTGGAGGTGTTGAGGACTTCAAAGACCTCGTTCTGGCGCAGGTCACGGGCCACGGCGGCGTAATGCACCTGGCTGCCCCCGTCTCCCAGCAGGGCGTCCACGGCTGCCGAAGAGGACATCCGATACTTCATTTCATACGTGCCCGGCTGGATCTCCCGGCCGTCGGACTGCGCGGAGAAGGTGTCGATGAACTTCTTAGAGGAGGCCACGATGTCTTCGGACTCGAGCTTGCCGCCGATCAGCAGCGGACCGTCACCCTCTGCGACGGTAAAGGCCACGGTACCGTTGCCGGCGCCGTCGTAGTCCTGGATCTCGTTCATGCCCAAAAGGTCCCGCAGGAACATGATGAGGCCGAAAACAACCCCGGCAAACACGGCCAGCACAGTGATCATCACGATGGTGCGGCGCCGGCGGCGGCGCTGCTTTTCATGGCTCGGCCGCTGGCTCCTGCGGCTGGGCAGCTCCAAGGACTCCTCAAAGAACTGGCCCACGGGCAGGTCCCCGCCGGACTGCCCGGGCTGGCGCTCCGGCTCCGCCATCGGGGGGTACTCGGGATATCTGTGGCTCACGGCGTGATACCGCCTTCGCGCTCGATGTCCTGCGAAATGTCGAACTCCTCGGTCGGGGCCGGCACTCCGCCGCCTGGGCGGCGCGGCCGGCTAGGTGTAACCAGCTCCCCTACGTCCCGGTTCAGGGACCGCTGTGTGTCAATAGACTGCTGCAAAATGGCCACAGCGGCCGCTTGATCCACTACTGTACGGTGATTCCGGCTGTTCATTCCAGCTTCATGCAGCGATCGGTGCGCGGACACAGTAGTCAGCCGCTCGTCCACGAGCCGCACCTGCTGGTCCTGCCCGGCATCGGCCAGGGCCCGGGCCAGCGTCTGCGCGTACTCGCGCGCCATCCGGGTGGACGCGGTTTCACCGCCGCTCAGGCTCCGCGGGAGGCCGACGAACACCTCAACGGCCTCCCGCTCTGCAGCTTCGCGGACCACCACGCGGATGTCGCTGTTTTTCTTAGCGTCCCGCTTCAGCGTCTTCACCGGCATGGCCAGGACGCCGTCGGGGTCGCTGGCTGCGAGGCCGACCCTTACGAGGCCGACGTCGACACCCAGCTTTACCCCGCGGAGAGTTGCCAAGTTAGGCCCGTCCGGCCACGGCTTGGCGGATGGCCGTGAGCGCATCCGCAATCTTGCCGGCGTCCGAGCCGCCGCCCTGGGCAACGTCGTCCTTGCCGCCTCCGCCGCCGCCGAGCACACCGGCGGCAACCTTGACCAGTGCCCCGGCCTTGACGCCTGCACTGCGGGCGCCTTCATTGGTGGCAACAATCACTACCGGACGGTTGTTGGAGACACCGGCCACGGCCACAGCTGCGGCGTCGCTGCCCAAGCGGGAGCGCAGGTCGAGTGCCAGGGTACGCAGATCGTCCGCTCCCCCGACCTCGCCGGCGTTGTGGGCGAGCAGCCGCACGCCGTCGACGTCCACTGCGGTGCCCACGAGGGCGGCAGCCGAGGCCGCCAGCTGCTCGCGGCGCAGCCGGTCCAGTTCCTTCTCGGTGGACTTCAGCTTTGCCAGCGTGGCGGCAAGGCGGTCCGGCAGCTGCGCCGACGGGACCTTGAGCATCTCGGAGAGTTCGTTCACCAGTGCCCGTTCGGCAGCGAGGTGGCGGAAGGCATCCATGCCCACGAAGGCTTCGACTCGGCGGTTGCCGGACCCTACGGACTGCTCGCCCAACAGCGTCAGGCTGCCGATGCGGGAGGTTGAGGCCACGTGCGTTCCGCCGCAGAGTTCACGGGACCAGTCGCCGTTCATTTCCACCACGCGCACGGTGTCGCCGTAGGCTTCGCCGAACAGTGCGGTGGCGCCCAGGGCCTTCGCCTCGGACAGGGACATGATCTTGGTTTCGACCTGGTAGTTGCTGCGGATTGCCAGATTGGAGACCTCTTCGATTTCCGACTTGGCGGCGTCGGACAGGCCTTCACCCCAGGAGAAGTCGAAGCGGAGGTAGCCGGCCTTGTTGAAGGAACCGCGCTGGAGGGCTTCCGGGCCGAGGATCTGGTGCAGGGCGGCGTGCACAATGTGCGTGCCGGAGTGCGCCTGCTCGGCTTCGTGGCGGCGCTGGGCGTCGACGGCGGCCAGCACATTGGCGCCGGCAGCGATCTCGCCTTCGCGGACAATGGCCTTGTGCACGCTCAGCCCCTTGACCGGGCGCTGGACGTCCTGCACCTCGAGGACAAAGCCGTCACCGGTGATGAGGCCGGTGTCGGCGGCCTGGCCGCCGGCTTCGGCGTAGAACGGCGTGGAGTCTAGGACCAGGGAAATCTCCGAGCCCTGTCCGGCGTATTCCACCCGGGAATCTCCGGAAATGATGCCGCGGACCTTGGATTCGGACTTCAGCTCGTCGTAGCCGGTGAACACCGTCTGCCCTGCGGCCAGCAGTTCGTTGAAGACGGACATGTCGGCGTGTCCGTGCTTCTTCCCGCGGGCATCTGCCTGGGCGCGCTTGCGCTGCTCGGACATGAGGGACCGGAAGCCGGCCTCGTCCACCTTCAGGCCCGCTTCCTCGGCCATTTCCAGCGTGAGGTCGATGGGGAACCCGTAGGTGTCATGCAGGGCGAAGGCTTCTTCGCCGCTCAGCGGGGAGCCGGCGGCCTTGGAGACCTTGACGGCTTCTTCCAGGCGCTCGGTGCCGGAGGCGATGGTCCGCAGGAACGCTTTTTCCTCGGCGTAGGCAATCCGGCTGATCCGGGCGAAGTCGGCCTCGACCTCAGGGTAGGTGCCCTTCATGGCGTCCCGGGAAACCGGCAGCAGTTCGGGCAGCACGGCCGTTTCCACGCCGAGCAGGCGCATGGCGCGGACGGCACGGCGGATCAGGCGGCGCAGCACGTAGCCGCGGCCTTCGTTGGAGGGGCTCACGCCGTCGGAAATCAGCATCAGCGCGGAGCGGATGTGGTCGCCCACCACGCGCATCCGGACGTCATCGGTGTGGTGCGGATCGGAGGGGTCCTCGGCGCTGGTGTAGGTCTTGCCGGAAAGCTCGGCGGCCTTGTCCAGCACGGGACGGACCTGGTCCGTCTCGTACATGTTCTCCACGCCCTGCAGGATCATGGCGAGGCGTTCCAGGCCGAGGCCGGTGTCGATGTTCTTCTGCGGCAGTTCGCCGGCAACGTCGAAGTCCGTCTTGGAGCGGACGGCGGAGAGCTGGTACTGCATAAAGACCAGGTTCCAGATTTCGATGTAACGCGTCTCGTCGACGGCCGGGCCGCCTTCCTGGCCGTAGGCCGCGCCGCGGTCGTAGTAGATCTCGGAGCAGGGACCGCCGGGGCCGGCCTGTCCGGTGTTCCAGTAGTTGTCCGCCTTGCCGGTTCCCACAATGCGTTCGTTCGGGATGCCGATCTTGTCCCGCCAAATGGCACGGGCTTCGTCGTCGCGCTCGTCGCCGTCTTCGTAGACGGTGACCCAGAGCCGCTGCGGGTCCAGCCCGTAGCCGCCCTTCTCCACGTCGGAGGTCAGCAGGTCCCAGGCATAGGTGATCGCTTCTTCCTTGAAGTAGTCACCGAAGGAGAAGTTACCGGCCATCTGGAAGAAGGTGCCGTGGCGTGCGGTCTTGCCCACTTCTTCGATGTCCGCGGTGCGGATGCACTTCTGCACGCTGGTTGCCCGGCTGTACGGGGCCTTTTCCCGGGCGGTGAGGTAGGGGATGAACGGCACCATGCCGGCCACGGTGAACAGCAGCGAGGGATCGTTGGAGACGAGCGACGCCGAGGGCACCACCGTATGCCCCTTCTCGCTGAAGTAGTCCAGCCAGCGGCGTGCAATCTCGTGGGACTTCATGGTGCTTCTCTACCCTTCCGGTAATGATGGTTCAGCATGCAGGTGGAACTGCGTGCGTTGTGCTGTGCTGCCAGTGATGAAGAAGTACCGGCGCTCAGCGGCGCATGGACCTCAGTGTCTCAGTGACGTTCTCGGGAGTGTCCAGTCCAAGTGCGGCGCGCAGCTCGCCCTCGCGCTGGCCCATGCCTTCGCGCAGGGCTTCGGCAAAGCCCTGCACCACGCCCGCGGCGGAATCCACCGCACGGTTGATTCCAGCCTGGCTCAGGCTGGCCTTGGCTTCGGAAACCCTGCGGACGGCAATGACGCCGATGGCGACGCCGATGGACATCCAAAATACGCGCTTGATCATGGCTGGCTCCTGTAGTTGGTTAAGTGTGCTGGCGTACTTAGCGGCTGCGCCGGCCGTGGCCGGCCGTCCTGCGGGAAGCAAGGGCCGAGCGGACGCCGTAGCTGAACGCCGAGACCTTGATCAGCGGGGAACCCACGGTGGCGGCCACCAGGGAAGACAGAGCGGACAGGTTCGCCGTCGCGTCCGAGACGTTCGAGGAGATGCCGTCCACCTTCTGCAGCTGCTGGTTGGTGGTGGACACCGTGGTGGTGACCTCGTCGATCAGCGGTGTGGTTTCCTCGCTGAGGGTCCGGATGGCGGAGCGCATCTCGTCAAAGACCTTCCCCAGTTTCCAGACGGGAACGGCCAGCAATGCGACCAACACGGCAAACACACCGGCCGCGATCAGACCGGCTATATCTCCACCCGACATGGGACTCCTTTTACGCAAAATTTGTGGTTCGCAGCACCGTGACCGGCTCTGCCCTGGAGTCCCTGCCTGGATACGGCGAAAGACCCCGGTATGTACCTTACCTACTGCAGCCCCGCGGCACTTACTTTTGCCGCGTGCGCCACTTGGGGCGGCATCTACCCCGGACAACGGAACAGCCCGCGGCACAAGGCCGCGGGCTGTTCAGTAAACGGAAAATTTTCTCCGTTATTAGCGTGCGTAGTATTCCACGACGAGCTGCTCTTCGCAGGTCACGGGAACTTCCGAGCGCTTCGGGCGACGCACGAGGCGTGCCTGCAGCTTGTCCAGGGAAACATCGAGGTAACCCGGAACGGCGGGCAGGACGTCGCGGTGGGCGCCGGCTGCGGCAACCTGGAACGGCGTCATGGTCTCGCTGCGCTGGTGCACGTGGATGAGCTGGCCTTCGGAAACGCGGAAGGACGGGCGGTCCACGCGGGCGCCGTCAACCAGGATGTGGCGGTGCACAACCAGCTGGCGGGCCTGGGCGATCGTGCGGGCGAAGCCGGCACGCAGCACGAGGGCGTCGAGACGCATTTCGAGCAGTTCGATCAGGTTTTCACCGGTCAGACCGGCGGTACGGCGGGCTTCTTCGAAGACACGGGTCATCTGTGCTTCGCGGATGCCGTACTGGGCGCGCAGACGCTGCTTTTCGCGCAGACGTACGGCGTAGTCGCTGTCCTGCTTGCGACGGGCGCGGCCGTGCTCACCCGGGGGGTAAGGCCGACGCTCGAAGTACTTTGCTGCCTTGGGGGTCAAAGCAATGCCGAGGGCGCGCGATGCGCGTGCCTGCCGGCGTGCACGTGTGTTGTTAGCCACGTTCACCTTTCACTGTTTGGCGGTTTGGCCACGGCGGTGAAGCGTGCCGTGACTGCTGCGAAATATGCTGGCCTCCATGAGGGAGAGCTCCGGCCAACCGCTGCCGTCTGCTACAGCCGTGGGTGTCGAAATCGACACCCGGCTTGCCAGTCAACCATCAATGCTAACACGGGATGCGGGGCCGGCAGGTCAGGACTTCTCCCCGCGGATGATCCCCCGCAGCCGCTCCAGCCGCGCGGTGATGTCGCGTTCCACTCCGTTGCCGGTGGGTTCGTAGTAGTTCTTTCCGACCAGGTCATCCGGGGCGTACTGCTGGCGCGCAACCCCGTGCGGCGAATCATGCGAATAGACGTATCCCTTGCCGTGCCCCAGCTGCTTCGCACCCGGGTAGTGGGCATCACGCAGATGGGAGGGAACGCCCTGTCCGCGCCCGGCCCGGACATCGGCGATGGCCGCGTTGATGCCGTTGTAGGCAGCGTTGGACTTCGGGGCCGTGGCAATATGCACCACCGCCTCCGCGAGGATGATCCGCCCTTCCGGCATGCCGATCAGCTGCACGGCCTGGGCCGCCGCGACGGCGGTCTGCAGCGCCGTCGGATCCGCCATGCCCACATCCTCCGACGCCGAGATGATCAGCCGCCGGGAAATAAACCGGGGGTCCTCCCCCGATTCCAGCATGCGGGCCAGGTAGTGCAGTGCGGCGTCGACGTCGGATCCACGGAGGGACTTGATGAACGCGCTGGTGATGTCATAGTGCTGGTCACCGGCGCGGTCGTAGCGCAGCGCCGCGACGTCCAGGGCCTCTTCGGCGTGCTTCAGGGTGACTTCCGGGATGTCGTCGCCGTCGGCTTTCTCGGAGTAGGCGACGCCGGCGGCAGCCTCGAGTGCGGTCAGGCCGCGGCGGGCGTCGCCTGCCGCCAGCCGGACCAGGTGTTCCAGCGCCTCGGCGCTAAGCGTGACCCGCCCGGCGAGTCCCCGTTCATCCTCGACCGCGCGCTGGAGCAGGGCGGCAATATCCTCCTCGGTCAGCGGCTTCAGGGTGAGCAGCAGCGACCGGGACAGCAGCGGGGAAACCACGGAGAAGGACGGGTTTTCCGTGGTGGCGGCCATCAGGACCACCCACCGGTTTTCCACGCCGGGCAGCAGGGCGTCCTGCTGGGCCTTGTTGAAGCGGTGGATCTCGTCCAGGAAGAGGATGGTGGTGACGCCGTGCAGGTCCCGGTCCGTCAGTGCCTGTTCCATGACCCGGCGGACATCCTTGACGCCGGCCGTGATGGCGGAGAGCTCCACGAACTTTCGTCCTGCGCCGCGGGCGACAACGTGCGCGAGCGTGGTCTTGCCGGTGCCCGGCGGTCCCCACAGCATGACCGAGGAGGGACCGGCGGGGTTGCGTTCATCGGCGGAGGAAGCCAGCGTGCGCAGCGGCGAACCCGGGCCGAGCAGGTGCTGCTGGCCCACCACCTCGTCCACCGTGCGCGGGCGCATCCGGACAGCCAGCGGGCTGCGCGGCCGTATCCGCGTGCCCTGGGCCGCCCCGGCGTCGTCGAACTCTGCGTCGTCGTCTCCGTCAACGCTGAACAAATCATTCCCCGGCAAACCATTCACGCTTCAAGGCTACTCGTGCCGTAACCTGAGCTGGTCCATCCCACTTTCGTTGAAAGCAGGCCTCACCGTGCCCGGCTCCCGCACCACCTATGTTCCTGCAGAGCGGCTGGTCGGGTGGCTGGAACGGTTCGAGGCAAGTCAGGGTCCCCTGGAGTTCCTGCCCGAAAACGACGGGATCCGGGTCCGTGCAGCCTCCGGCGCCGAGGCCCGGCTACTCGGCCCTTGGCCTGCCGACGGGCGGCCTGGACGGGGAACCAACGACGTCGAACGCCTCGCTTCGCTGGCCGGGCAGGCCCGGACCCTGGGGCTGGTGCTGGTGCGCCGCGGCGGATATGCCGTAGGGGTGGCCCGGGAAGGGAAGCTGCTGGCCTCGAAAACCGGTTCGTCCAACAGCCGCCGGGCCAACGCAGCCGAAGCCCTGGCGGGCACCGTCGCGGAACAGGCAGCGGCCGTCTTCGGCAGCGCCGCTCCGGAGTACCTGGTCTTCGGCGGCGACCGGATGCTGGCCGAGCAGGTGGCCGGCCGGCGGGAATTTGCGCGCTGGGCAGGACTCCCCCGGCTGCGTCCGCTGGACGTTCCCGATCCCAAAGCCGCGGTGCTGGAGCAGGCGGCCCGGGACGCGGCGTCCGTGGTCATCCGGATTACGCTGCCCTAGCTCCGGGATTCAGGCCGGCGGCGTGCCCGCGATGCGCCCGACCACAGCGGCGGCGGGCTCCGGCACTGCCGCACGGTAACCGGTCCCCGCCCAGAGACTGGTGCCGTGCGGATCCCCGGCGGCCGCGGCCTGCGCCCGGAGCGCTTTCGTGATCTGGTTGACCAGCGGATACGCGGCAGGCGCGTCAGAGTGTTCTGCCATAAACCGGTTGGCGAGTCCCCGGGCTGTGCGGCCGGAGAAGGCACGGGTCAGTGCCGTCTGCGTAAACTGCGGGTCCTGCAGGGCCGCCCGGTGCACGCCGCTGGTTCCGGCTTCCGGGCTCAGCAGCAGCGCGGTGCCGATCTGCACGGCATCGGCCCCTGCCTCGAGGAGGGCCCGCGCCTCGGCGGAGGTGCAGATCCCTCCGGCAACAATGAGTTCGACGCCGGTTCCACCACCGCTGCCGACGCCCCGGACGGCGCGTACCAAGTCCTCCAGCGGCTGCGCGGGCGGTTCCGCCGCGGCGTCGAAGGTTGAGCGGTGGCCGCCTGCGTCCGGACCCTGCAGACACAGGATCCCGGCACCCGCCGCTGCGGCCAGGGCGGCTTCTTCTGCGGTGGTCACGGTTACAGCGACGGCGGTGCCCGCATCCCGGAGCGCATCGATGACGTCTTTGCCGGGCAGGCCGAAGGTAAAGGACACCACCGGCACCTGCAGGCGGCGGACCAGCTCGAGCTTCGCGTCCCAGTCGTCGTCGTCCGCCGGGTCCGGCAGCGGCAGCAGCTCCGGCGGATAGTCCCGAGCCAGCTGCTCACGGTAGGCCAGGGCGGCAGCGACCCGGCGGGACGTACCGGAACCGCCGGTATTCGCGGCGTCCGGCACAAAGAGGTTGATGCCGAACGGCTTGCCGGTCAGCTCGCTGGTCCGCGCAATTTCGGCGGCCACCGCCCCGGCGCTTTTGTAGCCGGCGGCCAGGAAACCCAGCCCGCCGGCGTTACTGACCGCCGCGGCCAGCGACGGAGTGGACGGCCCGCCGGCCATCGGGGCACCGACGACGGTGTGCGGCAGGGATTTCAGCGTGAACACGGCGGGCGGTTAGAGCTTTACGGTGCCGTCAATGCAGGTGGTGGTTTCCCCGCCGACCCAGATTCTGCGGTCGCGGGTAAAGATCCGCACCAGTCCGGACCGTTCCAGCACGGTGCCCTGGGTGACGGTGTAGCGTTCCGGTGCCAGCCCGGCTCCGATCAGCCACTGCGCCAGCCCGGCGTTGAGGCTGCCGGTAACCGGATCCTCCGGCACACCGTGGCCGGGCGCGAAGGCGCGGACTTCGAAGTCCGTTTCCTCGCCGTCGTCCTTCGGTCCGATGACTCCGACAGCCAGGGATCCCATGGCGGCCGGATCCGGGGTCAGGGACAGGACGGTTTCGGCATCCTTCAGGAGCAGGCCGAGCCAGCCGGGGCCGTTGTCGATCCAGTTTGAGGCGGAGACCTGGTCCCGGGTGATGCCCAGGGCGTCCAGTGCCTGTTTCAATACGGCTTCCTCCAGCTCGCCCGAGCGGATCAGCGGCGGGGCGCCGAACGCGGCCATACCGGCCGAGGCGTGCAGGGTCACCAGCCCCACTCCGCATTCCTGAATGACGACGCCGGGATAGTGCGGAATGTTGCCGGCCTCCAGCCAGGCGTGGCAGGTGCCCAGCGTGGGGTGCCCGGCGAAGGGGATCTCTCCCCCGGGCGTGAAAATCCGGACCTTGTAGTCGGCGCCGTCCTGCGTCGGAGGCAGGACGAAGGTGGTCTCCGACAGGTTGGTCCACCGGGCAAAGGAGGCCATGGCGGCGTCGGACACGCCGTCCGCGTCGAGCACCACCGCCACGGGGTTGCCCAGATAGGGTTTGGTGCCGAAGACGTCCACCTGCTTGAACCAGCGATCTCTCATGCCCAAACACTATCGGGTGCCGGTGCCGGACTGTCCAGCGGAAGCGGGCATGTCCGGGCAGGGGTTAAAGCACGGTACCCGGCCGCGTGCTGCGACCGGGTACCGTCTGCGCCGGGAAGTTACGCTTCCTTCGCGGGTGCTTCCTTGTCCTTCTTGGCCTCCGACTTGAAGTCCACGCCGGCTTCCTTGCGCTGCTGCGGCGTGATCGGCGCCGGAGCCTGCGTCAGCGGGTCGAAGCCGCCGCCGGACTTCGGGAAGGCGATGACGTCGCGGATGGAATCGGTGCCGGCCAGCAGGGCCACCACGCGGTCCCAGCCGAAGGCGATGCCGCCGTGGGGCGGTGCACCGTACTTGAAGCCTTCGAGCAGGAACCCGAACTTCTCCTGGGCGTCTTCCTGTGAAAGGCCCATGACCTTGAAGACCCGTTCCTGCACGTCGCGCTGGTGGATACGGATGGAGCCGCCGCCGATTTCATTGCCGTTGCAGACAATGTCGTAGGCGTAGGCCACGGCCGACTCGGGATCCGTGTCGAAGGTATCCATGAATTCGGGCTTGGGCGAAGTGAACGCGTGGTGCACGGCGGTCCAGGCGCCGCCGCCCACTGCTACGTCACCGGCTGCAACGGCAGCGGAGGCCGGCTCGAACATGGGGGCGTCGACAACCCAGACGAAGGCCCAGTCCTTGGGATCGATCAGGCCGGTGCGGTGGCCGATCTCCACGCGGGCGGCACCGAGCAGGGCTCGTGCCTCGCTCTTTTCACCGGCTCCGAAGAAGATGCAGTCGCCGGGCTTGGCGCCGACCTTTTCGGCGAGGTTCTCCCGCTCGAAGTCCGTCAGGTTCTTGGCGACCGGGCCGGTCAGCGTTCCGTCCTCCTGGATGAGCACGTAGGCCAGGCCCTTTGCGCCTCGCTGCTTGGCCCATTCCTGCCAGGCATCCAGGGTCCGGCGTGCCTGGGAGGCGCCGCCGGGCATCACCACGGCACCCACGTACGGGGCCTGGAAAACGCGGAAGGTGGTGTCCTTGAAGAACTCGGTGAGCTCGGTCAGTTCCAGGCCGAAACGCAGGTCCGGCTTGTCGGAACCGTAGCGGGCCATGGCATCCGCGTAGGTCATGCGCGGAATGGGGGTGGTGATCTCGACGCCGATGAGCTTCCACAGCGACTTCACGATCTGCTCGCCCAGGGCGATGATGTCGTCTTCCTCGACGAAGCTGGCCTCGATGTCCAGCTGCGTGAACTCCGGCTGGCGGTCCGCGCGGAAGTCCTCGTCGCGGTAGCAGCGGGCAATCTGGTAGTACTTCTCGAAGCCGCCCACCTGCAGCAGCTGCTTGAACAGCTGCGGGGACTGCGGCAGCGCGTACCAGGAACCCGGTGCCAGGCGTGCGGGAACCACGAAGTCGCGGGCACCCTCGGGAGTGGAGCGCGTCAGCGTGGGGGTTTCAATTTCCACGAAACCTTCGCCGTGCAGCAGCTCGCGGGCCACACGGTTGGCTTCGGACCGCAGGCGCATGGCTGCTGCCGGTGCCGGGCGGCGCAGGTCCAGGTAGCGGTGGCGCAGGCGGGCTTCCTCGCCGACCTCCACGTGCTCGTCAATCTGGAACGGCAGCGGATCGGAGGTGTTCAGGATCACGACGTCGTCAGCGATCACCTCGACTTCGCCAGTGGCGAGGGCCGGGTTTTCGTTGCCCTCGGGCCGCTTCTGCACGGTGCCGGTGATCTGCAGGACGTACTCGTTGCGCAGGCCGTGGAAGACATCCTCTTCACGCACCACCACCTGCGCCACGCCCGAAGCGTCGCGGAGGTCGAGGAAGGCAACGCCGCCGTGGTCGCGCCGTCGGGCGACCCAGCCTGCGAGAGTAACGGTCTGTCCAATATGCTCGGCCCTCAGGGAACCAAGGGCATGAGTGCGCAGCACAGCTGTCCTTTCGAGAAACTTGCGGAAACCACTGTTTCCGCCCATTGTAAATACACGGTCTTCTTGAGAGTTTACCGGTGAACGGACCCCCACCCCGCCAAGCACCTACCGATTGGACACCCCTGTTGTCCGGCACTACCCAGCCGCGAGTTCCCCTGGGCGGCTTTGACGCCACCACTGCCGGCCTAGGCTCCATTGTCGGCGCGGGTGCGTTTGTTGCCTTCTCGCCGGCTGCCGCCGCCGCAGGTCCTGCACTGGGCGCCGCGCTGGGACTAGCCGCATTTGTGGCCTTCCTCTGCGGGCTCTCCACCTTCCAGCTCAGCAGGGCCGTCTCGCGGCGCCTCCCCGACGACCAGGGCGGGGATGCCACGGCGCGGACCGCCGCGCGGATCCTGCTGGGACCGTACAGCGGGTTCCTTTCCGGCTGGACCCTGGTGTGGGGACTGCTGCTGTCCTCCGCCGTGCTGGCCCTCGCGTTCGGCGCCTACGCCGTCCCAGAACACCCCAGGGTCGGTGCCGCGGGCGCCGTCGTTGTGATGGCCACAGTGAATCTGCTGGGATTCAGCCGGAGCTCCTGGGTGACCCGCTTCATTGTTGCCTTCGTTTTCAGCGTCCTGGCCTTCACCGTGGTGGTGCTCTTCAACGAGGCACCCAACCAGCCGGTGCGCGTGGGCGCGGAGATCGAGGCATCCACGTCCGGGGTGCTGCAGGCGGCCGGACTGCTGTTCTTCCTCTTCTCCGGGTACACGCGGCTGGCCACCATGGGCTCCGGTGTGCGCAATCCCTCCCGCAACCTCCCCATCGCCATCCCTGCGGCCCTGGCCGTGGCCTTCGTGCTTTATTGGTTCATGGGCTCCTCCATGCTGGCCTACTACGGGGCGGCGGCGCTGTCCGCGGAAACCGCTCCGCTGCTGGACCCGATGCAAAGCGTGGGCGCCGGGGTGGGTACGGGTGCCGTTGTCATTGCGGTTACTGCCGCTGCGCTGGGCGGACTGTGGTCGCTGCTGGAATCGGCAAGCCGGACCGCGTCCGCCATGGCCTCCGACCGGGACCTGCCGTCAGTCTTCAGCGCTACTCGGAACACCCGGACCGGTTCCGTCCCCTGGGCCGCCCACGCCGCGGCCGCCGTCGTCGTCCTGCTGCTGGTGCTGTCCGGCGATATTGACGGACTGCTGGGCATGGCGTCCTTCACGCTGCTGTTCTACGCGGCCATCACCACCGTGTGCGCGTTCTCACTGAAGGACCGCACCCGCTACGCGCCGCGCATCCTGAACCTTGCCGGCGCGGCCGGTGCCCTGCTGCTGGCCCTCGCTCTGCCGCCGCTGTCCATCAGCCTGGCCCTGATCATCCTGGTGGCCGGACTGGTAGTCCGTCTGAGCTTCCGCCGCCCGCGTTCCGCCAAGACGCCGCCGGCGCTTTAGGCCGCTTCGGGTCCGGCCGCCGCCCACGCACGGACTTCGTCCAGCAGTTCGGCGCGGCGTCCCGCGGACGCAAACGAAGCTTCGATGGAATCCTCCGCGAGCCGGGCGAGCTGCGCCCGGCTCAGGCCGAAGACTTCCTGCACGGTCCGGAAGTTGTCATCCACGTAGCCGCCGAAATACGCCGGATCGTCGGAGTTCACTGAAATGTTCAGCCCGTGATCGAGCATCTGCGGCAGCGGATGCTGCGCCAGGCTCTCCACGGCCTGCAGGCGCACGTTGGAAAGCGGGCAGATGGTCAGCGGAATTCTCTCGCGGACCAGCCGCTCGACCAGCGCCGGGTCATCCAGGCAGGTGATGCCGTGGTCGATCCGGTCGACGAGGAGCAGGTCCAGGGCCTCCACGATGTAGGTGGGCGGCCCCTCCTCGCCGGCATGGGCAACGGTCCTCAGTCCGGCCTCCCGCGCCCTCCGGTACAGCTCGACGAACCACGACGGCGGATTCCCCACTTCCGCCGAATCCAGGCCGATCGCAATGATCGGCGCACCCATGGCCAGCAGCTCGTCCAGGACCCCCAGGGCTTCCGTCGCAGGGCGGTCACGCAGGAACGCGGCGATCAGCCCGGTGGAGATGCCGAATTCCTCCTCGCTGCGCTCCAGCACCGCGCACACACCGCGGACGGAGGTCTCGAGCGGAATCCCGCGGATGAGGTGCGCCTGCGGGTCCATCATCATCTCCACATGCCGCACCCCGGCGGTGGCTGCCCGCCGCAGATAGGCGCGGGTCATGTCGGCGAAGTCCGCCTCCGTGCGCAGGACGTCCATGTTGGAGTAGTACAGGTCCAGGAAGGACTGCAGGTCCGTGAAGCGGTAACGGGCGCGGAGGTCCTCGAGATCGGCGTAGGGCAGGTCAATGCCGTTGCGCGCAGCCAGTTCGAAGATCAGCTCGGGTTCCAGCGTCCCTTCTATGTGCAGGTGGATTTCGGCACAGGGCGGGGTGGAAAGCAGTTCGGCAACCATGGAACCAAGCCTAGGACGCCTCCGCCCGCAACAGCTACCCGGCCCGCTCCGCTAGGCGGTGGGAACCGAAGCCGGGGTCACCTGCACGGTGAGGTCCTCCGCGGGCGGCGTCCAGAGCGCCGGATCCGCGGGCACCTGGTCACCGGAGCGGATGTCCTTGACCTCGTGGCTGCCGTCTTCGCGGGTGAACCAGACAAACGGGATGCCCCGGCGGTCGGCGAACTTGATCTGCTTGCCGAACTTCTCTGCCTTCGGTGCCACCTCCACGGAGATCCCCCGGCTGCGGAGCTGGGCGGCAATGTCCTGGGCCTCGGACCAGGACTCATCGGTGGCCAGGGTCAGCAGCACGGTGGTGGGCACGCTGCGCGAGGCCTGGGCGAAGTCCTGGCTGAGGATGCGCATCACCAGCCGGGTGACGCCGATGGAGAGTCCGACGCCGGGGAAGGTGCGGCTGCCCTTGCTCGCCAGGGAGTCGTAGCGTCCGCCGGAGCAGATCGAGCCGAGCGCTTCGTGGCCAACGAGGACCGTTTCGTAGACGGTGCCGGTGTAGTAGTCCAGGCCGCGGGCAATGCTCAGGTCTGCCAGGACGCGGCCCGGAGCACGGCGGGAAGCTTCACTGATGACCTGGAACAGTTCGTCCAGGCCTTCCTCGAGCAGTTCGTTGGACACGCCCAGGGCGCGGACCTGCTCAACGAAGGAGGTGTCTTCCGTGTGGATGGAGGCCAGCTTCAGGGCCGCCTCGGCCTGCTCGGCAGTGGCGCCGAGTTCTTCCTGCAGGAGTTCGGCCACACGCTGCGCACCGATCTTCTCCAGTTTGTCGATGCTGCGCAGCACCCCGGCCGTGTCTTCCAGGCCGATGCCGCGGTAGAAGCCTTCGGCCAGCTTGCGGTTGTTGACCCGGATCTTAAACTCGGGGATGGGCAGCGCGCCGAGGGCTTCGGCGATCACCAGCGCCAGCTCGACGTCGTACCGGAACGGCAGGTCGCCGTCGCCCACCACGTCAATATCGGCCTGCGTGAACTCCCGGGCGCGTCCCTCCTGCGGCCGTTCACCGCGCCAGACCTTCTGGATCTGGTAGCGGCGGAACGGGAAGGAGAGGTGGCCGGCGTTCTCCACCACGTAGCGGGCAAACGGCACGGTCAGGTCGAAGTGCAGGGCTAGCTGGTTGGGATCCTCCTTGCCGGAGGCCTCACCCTCCTCGGCCTGCAGGCGGCTCAGTGCATAGACTTCCTTGTCAATCTCGCCCTTGCGCAACAGCTGGCCCACCGTTTCCACGGCACGGGTTTCAATGTTGGAAAAGCCGTGCAGTTCGAAGGTTCGGCGCAGTACGTCCAGGACATGGAGTTCAACCAGGCGCTCCTGCGGTAGCCATTCGGGGAAACCGGACAGTGAGGCCTTGCGTGCCATGGCGGCAAACTCCTTAGGTGGGCGAAACGGCGCAGGCAGCACTCCGCCCGGCCAAAGTGCACGCTTCAAAGCGTGCATAAACTATGTGCGGCACTCATTTTAGCGAACTCGGGCGCCAGCCCTTGTCCCGGACGCGCGGGGGCGGACTCCTGTCCGTTCCCGCTCCGGCCCGGGATCAGCAGATCCAGTACAGGAGGTAACGGTGGCAGCGAACCGCACCAGCCGTGAAGACAGGCGCCGCGTGGCGAGGATGGAAGCGCGCAGGGCCTTCGCCGCTGCCCGTGCCAAACGCCGGAAGCGGGACAACCTCTTCGCGGCAGCGGCCGCCGTCGTGATCCTCGCGCTGGCCGTGGCCCTGCAGGTGAGCTGGTTCAGTACAGACCCCACCGCGGACGAACTGGCACAGCTGCGGGAAGAGTCCGCCGCCGCCGATTTGCCCGCCGTTCCGGATCCGTCCGTTGCCGAGGGGAAGACCTTCACGGGTTCCCTGTCCCTTGGCCAGGGCGAGGTCGGGGTGGAGCTGGACGGCAACGCGGCACCGCAGGCCGCCGCCGTGTTCAAGACGCTTGCGGATGAGGGGTATTTCAGCGGCAAGGACTGCCACCGTCTGACCGCCGCCGAATCCACGTCCGTGCTGCAGTGCGGATCACCGAACGGTGACGGAAAGGCCGACCAGGATTTCCTGTGGGGGCCCGTGGAAAACTCCCCTGCCGACGGCATTTACCCGGCCGGGACCATCGCCGTCGCCCGCGGTGACGACGTGATGAGCAACGGCACACAGTTCTTCATCGTTTACAAGGATTCGACGTTGGCGCAGGAATCCGGCGGCTACACGATAATGGGTAAGGTAACGTCAGGTCTTGACGTAGTTGAGGCCATTGCATCCTCGGGGACTGACTCCGGGGGAACCGATGGCCGTCCGAAAGACCCGGTGACGATTAACTCGTTCACCCTGAAGTAAACGGCGGCGCGGGCTTCGCAAACTGCCATCCATCGAGTGAAAGACTTTTAGCGGTGACAGACAGTCAGAAATCCGACGAAACAGCAGGCCCTTCCACTACGGAGACGTCCCGGCCTGCCACTCCGAGCCCGGCAGCACTCGCGGCGCGGCGGCCCTCCCCCGCAGCCGTAGGCGCCCGGCCCGGCGCGGCAGCCCAGCCGGTGGTGGCTGCCCCGGCCGCCCACTCCACCCCGCTGGAGGAAGCAGCCCGCTTCGCACGCGTCGAGGAGGACGGCCACGTCTTCCTGATCGTGGACGGCGAGGAAACCGCCGTCGGGCAGTTCCCCGATGCCTCCAAGGAGGAAGCGCTGGCCTACTTCGTACGCAAGTACGACGACGTCGCCAGCCAGCTCCTGCTCCTCGAGCAGCGGGTGCAGGTCAAGGCCCCGGCCGCAGACATCCACAAGACGCTGAAGCACCTGGCCCAGCAGGTGGCCGAGCGCAAGATGGTGGGCGACATCAAGGCTCTCGACGCCCGCATTGCGTCCCTCGAAGCCTCGCTGCAGGAAGCCGAGGCCGCCGAGCGCGCCGAAGCTGAAGCAGTGAAGGCCCGCGAACTCGCTGCCCGCGAGGCCATCGTGGCCGAGGCGGAGGAAATCGCCGCCAAGGACCCTGCCACCATCCAGTGGAAGACCAGCAGCAACCGGATGAATGAGCTGTTCGATGCGTGGAAGACCGCGCAGAAGAACGGCCCGCGCCTGGGCCGCAGCACCGAAGACTCCCTGTGGAAGCGGTTCCGTTCCGCCCGCACGGTCTTCGACCGCCACCGCCGCGCCTACTTCTCCCAGCTGGACAGCGAAAACTCGTCCGCCAAGGCGGCGAAGGAGGCGCTCATCGCCCGCGCCGAGGAACTGGCCACGTCCACGGACTGGGGCAACACCGCCGCCGAATACCGGCAGCTCATGGACGAGTGGAAGGCGTCCAAGCGCGCCAGCCGCAAGGACGACGACGCCCTGTGGGCGCGTTTCCGTGCAGCGCAGGATCAGTTCTTCGCAGCCCGGCAGGCCGCGAACGAGGTTATCGACGAGGAATTCGCCGCCAACCTCGTAGTCAAGGAAGAGCTGCTGAAGGAAGCCCAGGCGCTGCTGCCGGTGCGTGACCTGACCGCAGCCCGCAAGGCCCTGCAGTCCATCCGCGAACGCTGGGAAGACGCCGGCAAGGTGCCGCGGGCGGACATGGGCCGCATGGAAGCCGGCATCCGCAAGGTCGAGGAAGCCGTCAAGGCCGCCGAAGACGAGCACTGGCAGCGGAGCAACCCGGAAACCAAGGCGCGCACCAACTCGGCGCTGTCCCAGCTGGAGGCGACCATCGCGTCCCTCGAGCAGGATCTGGCCGACGCCGAGAAGGCCGGCAACGCGAAGAAGATCGCGGATGCGCGCGAAGCCCTTGAAGCCCGCCAGCAGTGGCTGGCCATGCTGCAGAAGTCCGCGCAGGACTTCGCCTAGGCTTTACCCTCTTCCGCACGGCGAAAGCCCCGGTCCCCGTTATCCACAGCGGCGGGCCGGGGCTTTCGTTTTGGCCGCAGAGTGCACAAGCTGATCTGTATGCCCGCTCAACTTTTTCCCTACCCCGGGGCCCTTCCCCAGGTCACTTCCACGGGCGGAGCGCTGTTCACTGCCGGGGAGGTCTTCCGCCACGAGGAACTCCAGGCCATGGCGATGGACGGGCTGCTGCGCCATGTGTATGCCGGGACCTTTGTGCGCTGGGATGTCCGGCCGGATCCGGTGGTCCGTGCCCTTGCGGCGTCCGCGGAACTGCCGCCGCCGCTGCGCCGGCGCCTCACCATGGGACGGCTGACCGCCGCCTGGATTTACGGCTGCGCTCCGCGGCCGCCCAGGCTCGATGTCCTGGCGGACCGGCGCAGCCGCACCGGTGCCATGCAGCCCTTCAGCACCGCGGTCCTCCATGAGGTCCTGCTGGGCCCTGCGGACCGCGTGGACGTAGGCACAGTGTCCGTCACCTCGCCGCTGCGGACCGCCGTCGACGTCGCCCTCTATGCGGGCACTGCGGACGCCGTTGCCGCCCTGCGTCGGCTCGCGGCGCATCCGGTGCTGGGCTGCCGGCTGGACCTCGTGCGGCGTGCACTGGAGGCCGGCAGCCGGGTGCCCGGCAAGGCGGCGGCGCTGGAACGCGTCGCGGCCGCCGCCGACCCTGCTGACTAGCCGACTAGCCGACCCTGGCCGGTTAGACCCGCCGCTGCGACCCGGTGGTCCGGTAGACATCGAACACGCCGTCGATCTTGCGCACTGCGCTGAGGATGTGGCTCAGGTACTTCGGATCCCCCATTTCGAAGACGAACTTCGACATGGCCACGCGGTCACTGGAGGTGTTGACGCTGGCGGAGAGGATGTTCACGTGGTTCTCCGAGAGCACCCGGGTCACGTCCGAGAGCAGGCTCTTGCGGTCCAGTGCCTCCACCTGGATTTCGACCAGGAACACGCTGGACTGGGTCGGTGCCCACTCCACCGGGACAATGCGGTCCGGTGTGGCCCGCAGTTCCTGCACGTTGCGGCAGTCGCTGCGGTGGACCGAAACGCCTGAGCCGCGCGTGACGAACCCGATGATGGGGTCCGGCGGGACCGGCGTGCAGCAGCGGGCCAGCTTGACCCACACGTCTCCCGTACCGCGCACGGTAACGCCCGAATCCGTGAACTTGGGGCGGCGGGCGGCCGTGGAGACCGGTGCTTCCGCCAGGTCCTCTTCGGCGCCCTGATGGCCGCCCATCAGGTTGACCAGGTGCTCAATGACGTTCTGGGCCGAGGTATGGCCGTCACCGACGGCGGCGTAGAGCCCCGAAATGTCCTGGTGGTGCAGTTCCTCGGCCACCGCGACCAGCGCATCGTGGGTCATCAGGCGCTGCAGCGGCAGGTTCTGCTTGCGCATCCCCCGGGTCAGCAGGTCCTTGCCCTTTTCGATGGCCTCTTCGCGGCGTTCCTTGGTGAACCACTGCCGGATCTTGTTCCGGGCACGCGGGCTCTTGACGAAGCCCTGCCAGTCCTGGCTGGGGCCGGCGCCTTCGGCCTTGGAGGTGAAGATCTCCACCCAGTCGCCGTGCTGGAGCTCGCTGTTGAGCGGCACCAGTTTCCCGTTGACGCGTGCACCGATGGTCCGGTGGCCCACCTCGGTGTGGACCGCGTACGCGAAGTCCACCGGCGTCGAACCGGCCGGAAGGGCCATCACTTCGCCCTTGGGGGTGAAGACGAAGACCTCGCGGGCGTTGATTTCGAACCGCAGGGAGTCCAGGAATTCGTCCGGATCCGAGGTTTCCTGCTGCCAGTCCACCAGGCTCCGCAGCCAGCCCATGTCATCGGGGGCTTCGGGGCCCTTGTTTCCGTCCTTGTACTTCCAGTGCGCCGCCACGCCGTATTCGGCCCGGCGGTGCATGTCATGGGTGCGGATCTGGATCTCCACCGGCTTGCCGCCGGGACCGATCACCGTGGTGTGCAGTGACTGGTACATGTTGAACTTCGGCATCGCGATGTAGTCCTTGAACCGCCCGGGAAGGGGGTTCCAGCGCGAATGCAGGGCACCGAGGGTGGCGTAGCAGTCGCGGACGGAGTCCACCAGGACGCGTACGCCCATCAGGTCATGGATGTCGTCGAAGTCTTTGCCCCGCACGATCATCTTCTGGTAGATCGAGTAATAGTGCTTGGGCCGGCCGGTGATGGTGGCCTTGATCTTGACCGCGTGCAGGTCATCGGCGATCTGGGACCGCACCGTGCCCAGGTACTTTTCCCGTTCCGGCGTCCGGTCGCCGACCATCCGGACAATCTCGTCATAGACCTTGGGATGCAGTGCGGCGAAGGACAGGTCCTCCAGCTCCCACTTGATGGTGTTCATGCCCAGCCGGTGGGCCAGCGGGGCGAAGATTTCCAGGGTTTCGCGCGCCTTCTTGGCGGACGATTCCGGTGATACGAACCGCCAGGTGCGGGCGTTGTGCAGCCGGTCCGCAAGTTTGATGACCAGGACGCGGATGTCCTTGGCCATGGCAACAACCATTTTGCGCACGGTTTCGGACTGCGCGGCGTCGCCGAAGGTGACCTTGTCCAGCTTGGTGACGCCGTCCACGAGCATCGCCACTTCGGGACCGAAATCGGAGCGCAGCTCGTCCAGGGTGTAGCTGGTGTCCTCCACGGTGTCATGCAGCAGGGCCGCCGCCAGGGTGGTGCCGGACATGCCGAGTTCCGCCAGGATGGTCGCCACAGCCACCGGGTGGGTGATGTACGGGTCCCCGCTCTTGCGCTTCTGGCCCTCGTGGCTGCGCTCGGCCACCACGTAGGCGCGCTGGATCAGGTCCAGGTCTTCCTTGGGGTTGTTCACCCGCACGGTGCGCAGCAGCGGTTCCAGCATGGGCGAGTAGCCGGGATTGCCGCGGCCGGCCAGCCGGGCGAGCCGGGCGCGCGTGGAGGTGCGGCGCCCGGTCGACGGGGCCCGCCCTGATCCGCTGCCGACCTTCGCCCCTGCAGGGGTCCTGGCCTGGCCGGGTACCGGGAGCAGGGCGTCGGCGCTGCGGTTGCCGGCAGCATCCAGCGCCGCAGCTTCACTCGCTGCGGTGCTCTCACTGCCCGGGTCAATCCCCGTGGTACCGCTGTTTCCTGCCTCATCGGCAGGCGTTGCGCTGTTGGCCACTGACGACCTTTCTTCCGTGCTTCTTCAAGCAGGTGTTCAAAACGCTTCCTTGGCGTCCGCTGCAGCGCGGCTCCTGTCAACCAGTCTAAGCCTGCCCGCTCTGCACTTAAACCGCCGGTTCCGTACTCCTTGAAGGAAGGAGGACGGAACCGGAGAGAGGCAGACCTGGGTTTGGCTCTAGGCGTGAACAGCCGCCGGGGTCTTTGCCTCGGCTGCGCGGCGCTCCGCCACACGCTTGGCCTGCCTGCGGATGTCCGGTTCGTTCCGGCGCAGCACCGCGTACAGCGGCGCCGCGATGTAAATGGTTGCCACCGTGCCCAGGATGATGCCCACGAACAGGGCCAGCGACAGATCCTTCAGGGTACCGGCGCCCAGCAGCAGCGCACCGATGAACAGGATGGAGGCCACCGGGAGGACGGCAACCACGGACGTGTTGATGGACCGGACCAGGGTCTGGTTCACGGCGAGGTTGACCTCTTCCGCAAAGGTCCGCTTCGTCCGCTTGTCCAGGTCCTTCGTGTTTTCCCGGACCTTGTCGAAGACCACCACCGTGTCGTAGAGCGAGTAGCTGAGCACGGTGAGGAATCCGATGATGGCGGACGGCGTCACTTCGAAACCGCTCAGGGCGTAGACGCCTGCGGTGACCACCATAACCACCAGCAGCCCGACGACGGCGGCCACCGACATCTTCCAGGTGCGGAAGTACAGGGCCATCAGTACCGCGGCAAGGGCCACGAAGACGACGAGTCCCACCAGCGCCTGCCGGCTGACGTCGCTGCCCCAGGTGGGGCCGATGAACGTGGAGGTGACTTCCTCCTGGCTGACGCCGTAGGTGTCCGCCAGGGACTCCTTGACCTCAATGGTCTGGTCATCGCTCAGCTTCTCCGTCTGGATCCGCATGGTGCCCGGAGCAATGTTGGTGACCTTGGGGTCGGCAGTGCCCGCAACCTCGGCGACTGCCTCCTCGCCTCGGCTGACGTCGGTGTTGCTGACGTTGGAGACGGTGAACTCGGAACCGCCGCGGAACTCGATACCAAGGTTGAAGCCGCCCTTGGCCACCGGGATGAGGATCGACAGCACCACCGCGGCTGCTGCGATGAAGAACCAGAGCCGAGCCTTGCCGACGAAGTTGTAGGACCGCTTTCCGGTGTACAGGTCATTGCCGAATGCGGCGAAACTGGGAAGCTTACTCATTACTCGCCGTCCTTTTCGGAGCTGCGGCCGGATCCGGCCATTGAATCCTGCTTTTCGGCAAGCCGCCGTTCGGCGATGGTCATCCGTCGTTCGGCTTCCTTAGCCGCAGCCTTGTTCTTGCCGCGGGCCGCCGAAGCGTCTGCGGGGGTGCGTACCCGGCCGGCGCCGCGGTACAGCGGTACCGCGCCGAGGCGGCTCGGGTCGAGGCCGGAGAAGCGGTGGCCGTCGCCGAAGAACCTGGTGCGGGCCAGCAGCACCATGGTCGGGTGCGTGAACATAAAGACCACAATGAGGTCGGCAATGGCGGTGAGGCCCAGGGTGAACGCGAAGCCGCGCACGTTGCCGACCGCCACGAAGTACAGGACGACGGCGGCGAGGATGTTCACGGCCTTGGAGGCCAGGACGGTGCGCTTGGCTCGTTTCCAGCCGTTGTCCACGGCGGACACCAGGCCGCGGCCGTCGCGGAGCTCGTCACGGATGCGTTCGAAGTAGACGATGAACGAGTCGGCGGTCTGGCCGATGGCGACGATCAGGCCCGCCACGCCCGCCAGCGAGAGGCGGTAGTTGTGGCTCCAGCCCAGGATGGCGATGGCCAGGTAGGACAGGAGACCGGCGACGACCAGCGAGGCGATGGTGACAAAGCCCAGCGCCCGGTACTGGAACAGCGAGTACACGGCCACCAGCGCAAGGCCGATCAGGCCGGCGATGATGCCCATCCGAAGCTGGTCCGCGCCGAGCGTTGCCGAGACCTGCTGTTCGCTCTGGATTTCGAAGCTGATCGGCAGGGCGCCGTACTTGAGCTGCTCGGACAGCGCCTCGGCGCTCTCCTGGGTGAAGTTGCCCGTGATCTGGGGCTTGCCGTCGGTGATGACCGCGTTGACAGTCGGCGCCGAAATGATCTGGCCGTCCAGGACAATGGCGAACTGGTTCCGGGGGTCCCCCTCCGGGAAGGCGAACAGACGGTCGGTGACGGAGCGGAACTTGTCCGTGCCTTCGCCGTTGAACTCAATGTTCACGGCCCACTGGTTGGTGGAGACGCCGTTGTTGCCCTGGGCCATGCCGAAGCTGGCCGTGGAGATGTCCACGCCGGGAACTTCCACCGGGCCGAGGATGTACTTACCCGCAGTGCCCGGTTCGCAGGCAACCATGGGCTGGTCCGCCGGAGCCTGCTCCGCGTTGGCAATGGTGTCCGGGTTCAGGCAGTCGGTGGTTTCGAACTGTGTCTGCAGCTCGGGTGAAATCCAGTTGGTGTCTGAAGCATCCGTGGGCTCGGCCGACGGGGTGGGCAGCTGTTCTGCCGGAGTCGGGTCCGTGACTGCTGCACCCTGTCCCCCGCCGCCGCTCAGGACCGGACGGAACTCCATGTTGGCTGAAGCCTGGATCAGTTCGCGTGTCTCGGCATCGGGAACGCCGGGCAGTGACACCACGACGTTCCGGTTGGACTGGGTGCTGATCTCCGCTTCGGAGACACCGCTGCCGTCCACGCGCTGGCGGATGATCTCCACTGCCTGGTCCAGCTGTTCGGTGGTGATGTCAGAGCCACCTCCCTGCACTTCGGGAGCCAGGATCATCTGGGTGCCGCCCTCGAGGTCGAGGGCAAGTTTCGGGGTCCAGCTGGCGTTGCTCCACATGGAACCACCGCCAAGCAGAAGGGCCAGGGCAGCAAGAATGACGCCCAGCCAAAGGAGCGTCTTTTTCGCGGCCGAGCCGGGGCCGGTACGGGGCATAGGGAATTTTCCTTAAGGGCGAAGATCACCGGGACCGTCATGGTCTCCGGGCGGCAAGCGGGGCACCGATGCCCCGCTTGGCTCGTGGAGAGTCTAGTTCTCTTTTTTGTCGTCGCGGTTCAGGCGCTTGAGTGTTTCTTCCGGCGTCTCGTCCTGCACGGCATCCCGGCGCTCGGAGGTGTCCTTGCCGAGCGTGAGGGAAGAGGCATCATCGGGGACCGCGGCGGCGTCATCGGCCGGTGTTTCTTCAGCGGGAATGGTGACGACCTTGGTCAGAGCCTGGAGGTGCACCGTGGCGGTGTTGCCGGGGGAAAGCTCCAGCACGGCCTTGTTTTCGTCCTGGTCCACGGAAACGATCCGGCCGAAAAGCCCGAACTGGGTCATGACCTCGGTACCCGGAAGCATCTGCGCCCGCTGCTGAACAACCGTCTGCTGCGACTTCTTCTGCTTGCGGAACATCATGATGACGAAGACCGCCAGCAGCAGAGGGAGAAAGAGATCAGCGATATTCACGTGGAGAATTCCGTTTCTGTTGAGGAAGTGCCGGGCGTCCCGGCATGCTGCCGGGACCATGCCCAAGGGCAAGTCTAAACGGAAAACGTGGAAGCGGACTGTTAAGTTTCCCGCAGGCTCTCGTCCGCTGCCGCGGACGAGGTGTTGGTACCGGGCCCGGAGAACATGTTCTGCGGCATCGCGGCCGCCACGTTCTCGGGCATCTGCAGGCCCAGATGCTCCCAGGCGGCCCGGGTCGCAATGCGGCCCCTCGGCGTCCTGCCGAGCAGGCCTTCGCGGACGAGGTACGGTTCGGCCACCGTCTCCACGGTCTCCGGCTCCTCGCCGACGGCGATCGCCAGCGTGGACAGGCCCACCGGTCCCCCGTTGAACTTGGTGATCAGTGCGGTGAGCACGGCGCGGTCCAGCCGGTCCAGACCGAGCACGTCCACTTCATACATGTCCAGGGCCGCACCTGCCGAGCGGGCGTCGATCTGCTCGATTCCGTGCACCAGGGCCCAGTCGCGGACGCGGCGCAGCAGCCGGTTGGCGATTCGCGGCGTGCCGCGGGAGCGCCCGGCCACCTCGGCGAAGCCCGCGGAGTTGACCTTCATATCCATCAGCATGGCCGAGCGGCGCAGCACCAGTTCCAGTTCCTGCGTGGAGTAGAACTCCAGATGGCCGGTGAAGCCGAAACGGTCCCGCAGCGGCCCGGGCAGCAGCCCGGCGCGGGTGGTGGCACCCACCAGGGTGAACGGCGGCAGGTCCAGCGGGATGGCGGTGGCACCGGCGCCCTTGCCGACGATGATGTCGACCCGGAAATCCTCCATGGCCATGTAGAGCATTTCCTCGGCCGGACGGGACATGCGGTGGATTTCGTCCAGGAACAGCACTTCGCCCTCGGTAAGGGAGGACAGGATGGCTGCGAGGTCGCCGGCGTGCTGGATGGCGGGCCCGGAGCTGATCCGCAGCGGCGCATTCATTTCCGCGGCAATGATCATGGACAGGGTGGTCTTGCCCAGGCCGGGAGGGCCGGACAGCAGCACGTGGTCCGCGCTGCGGCCGCGCAGCCGGGACGCTTCGAGCACCAGCGACAGCTGTTCGCGGACACGCTTCTGCCCCACGAAGTCGTCCAGGTTCTTGGGGCGCAGGGCGGCCTCGATGGCTTTGTCGTCCGGATCGGGGCCGGGGGCGACGATGGAGTCGGCGGCGGACACCTTAGCCGGCCTTTCGGCGTGAGGCCGCCCGGGCGCCGTCGTTCCCGAGCCGGCGCAGCGTCAGTTTCAGGATTTCCCCGACATTGCCGGCGGCAGCGACGTCGGGATGCTCGGCAGCGGTGTCGTCAATCGCAGCGGTAGCGTCCTTTTCCGACCAGCCGAGACCGGTCATGGCAGCCAGCACCTGTTCCTGCCAGCGCGGGGAGACCGGACTGTTTTCCGCGGTGCCGTGCGGCACGAGCTTGTCCGCCAGTTCGAGGACAATGCGGCGGGCGCCCTTGGGCCCGATGCCGGAGACCTTGCTGAAGGCCTTGTCATCGCCGGTGGATGCAGCCACGCGGATGGCTTCAGGAGTGTGGACGGCCAGGACGGCGAGGGCGATCCGCGGACCAACGCCGCTGACCCCGAGCAGGATTTCGAAGACTTCCCGCTGATCTGCATCACTGAACCCGTACAGGGTCATGGAGTCCTCACGGACGATCATCGCGGTGTGGACGAACGCTTCACTTCCCGTGCGGAGCGTTGCCAGTGTCTGGGGAGTGGCCTGGACGAGCATCCCGAGTCCGTGGACATCGATGACGGCGGAGGAAAGGCCCACGTGCGAAACGACCCCGCGGAGGGAACTGATCATGAAGGAACTCCAGAGGCTGTATAGAACATATCTACGAATACCCTACTTGCTGGCGCCCGCATTCCCCTGCTGTTCAGTAGCTTCCGCGTTTTGCCCGCGCTTCCGCTTCGGCCCACAGCCGCTGGGCCGGAGTCAGTCCGGAAGCCGGCGCCGTGCCCCGCGAGGCGGAGCCGGCGGTGGGTCCGGGACCTGCGACGCCGCGGCGCCAGGCGTGGGTGATCGCCAGGGCCAGCGCGTCGGCAGCGTCGGCAGGTTTGGGCATTTCATCCAGCCGCAGGATCTTGGTCACCATCTTGCCCACGGCATCCTTGTTCGCCGAACCGGAGCCCGTCACCGCCGCCTTGACCTCGGTGGGCGTGTGCAGGGCGACCGGGATACCGCGCCGGGCGGCAGCGGCAATGACGACGCCGGAGGCCTGGGCGGTGCCCATCACCGTGCTGACATTGAGCTGGCTGAACACCCGCTCCACGGCCAGGACATCCGGCCGGTGCGTGTCCAGCCACAGGTCGATGGCTTCGGAAATGACCAGCAGCCGCGCATCAAGCGCGGTTCCGGCCACCGTGCCGACAACTCCGACGGCCACAAGGGTGGCCCGGCGGTTTCCCTCGACCTCAACTACTCCAAGGCCGCAGCGGGTCAGGCCGGGGTCCACCCCCAGGACGCGTAGAGACACAGGTACGTCTTAGTCGTCTTCTTCAAGCTCGGCCATAACGGCGGCCGGGATATCAGCGTTGGAGTAGACGTTCTGCACGTCGTCGAGGTCTTCGAGCGCGTCCACGAGCTTGAGGAACTTGCGGGCTGCGTCCGCATCCAGTTCCACGTGCATGGACGGAACGAATTCGGCCTCGTCGGTCTCGTACTCGATGCTGGCTTCTTCCAGGGCGCCGACGACGGCACGCAGGTCCTGCGGCTCGGAGATGATCTCGAAGTTCTCTCCGGATTCCTTCACCTCGTCCGCACCGGCATCGAGGACGGCCATCAGCAGGTCGTCTTCGGTGAGGCCGTTCTTCGGCAGGTTCACTACGCCCTTGCGGGTGAACATGTACGCCACCGACCCGGGATCGCCCATGTTGCCGCCGTTGCGGGTGACCGCGAGGCGGACCTCGGAGGCGGCACGGTTCTTGTTGTCCGTGAGGCACTCAATCAGGAGAGCCGAACCCTGGGGTCCGTAGCCCTCATACATGATGGTCTGGTAATCGACGGCTTCACCGAGCAGGCCGGCGCCGCGCTTGACCGCACGGTTGATGTTGTCGATCGGCACCGACGTCTTCTTGGCTTTGGACACGGCCAGTTCAAGGGCCGGGTTGCCTGCCATGTCGGCTCCGCCGGCGCGTGCTGCAACTTCAATGTTCTTGATCAGCTTGGCGAAGGACTTGGCACGCTTGGCATCAATTACGGCCTTCTTGTGCTTGGTGGTTGCCCATTTAGAGTGGCCCGACATGCTCTACGCTTCTCCTCTGATCGATAAAAAAGTCCGGCTGCTTGCCGCCCGTCGGGACTCCGGGGGAACCGGGCCGAACAGGGAGACCAGCTAAGCGTCCCGAACACACTGCCACAATTCTAGCGACCGAATCCGTTTCCGGGGCGGTCAACGCGTCCCGGACCGGCAGCGGGGCCGGGTACTGACGTGGAAAAGCACTGTTGACCAGCCCCGATGCGTGCAGCCTCACGCCCGGGAATCGCCGCCGGATCAAGGGGGTGCGCTATATTCAGTAACCATGAGTTCTTTCTCCATCCTGGTCGGAAAACTGGTCCGCAGTGCCTCCAAACTGCGCGGCGGCGGCTCCGCCCTGCCGGGCCTGGTGGTGGAGAAGATCGATCCCGATTTCATTCGCCGCACCCTCGCAGACCTGCCGCTCGGCGTCGCCGTCGTTTCCGGCACCAACGGCAAGACCACCACAACCAAAATGGTGGTGGAGCTGCTCGAGAGCCAGGGGCTGAAGGTTTTCACGAACCGGACCGGCAGCAACTTCACCCGCGGTGTCGCAGCGGCGCTGCTGGGCGAAGTCAGCCTGCGCGGACGCCTGGATGCCGACATCGCCGTCCTGGAACTGGACGAGGCCCATGCCGTGCACTTCGTGAAGCTGATCCAGCCGCGCTACAGCCTGCTGCTCAATGTCCTCCGCGACCAGCTGGACCGGTTCGGCGAGATCGACAAGACGACCCGGCTGCTGGAGCAGATTGCCCGTGCCACCACGGAGACCGTGGTCCTGAACCGTGAAGATCCCCGCGTCGCGGGCATTGCCGAGTCCCTGACCGGCCAGCGTGCCGTGTACTTCGGGCTCGACGCCTCGCTGCGCAGCACCTTCCCCAACGACGACGAGATGCGCGGCAGCCTCGCCGAAGCCCTCGCCGCCACCCAGGAAGCCGACGTCGTCCTGGAACGCGTCAGCGAGACCGAGGCGGACTTCCTCATCGACGGACAGATCCGCACCTCCGGGCTGAAGCTGCGCGGCGTCTACAACATCTTCAATGCCGCTGCGGCCCTGGCCTTTGCCCGCACCATCAAGGGCGGGGACCTGGATTCGGACGCACTGTTCGAGGCGCTGGCCAACGTGGAGCCGGCCTTCGGCCGCGGCGAGTCGCTGACCGTCAACGGGCAGCCGCTGGAGCTGGTGCTGGTGAAGAATCCCAGCGGCTTCCGCCTCGGCCTGAAGTCCTTTGCCGCCCACGGCTATTCCACGATGATCGCCATCAATGACAATTACGCCGACGGCCGGGACATGTCCTGGCTGTGGGATGTGGACTTCGAATCCCTGGCCGAAGGCGGCGTCGACGTCGTCAGCGGCGTGCGTGCCTACGATATGGCACTGCGCCTGAAGTACGACGACGTGCCCGTGCGCACCATTGAACCGGACATCACGGACGGACTGAAGCGTTTCATCAAGGACTCCCCCGGGGTTCCCATGCGGATTTTCTGCACGTACACGGCCATGCTGGCCGTGCGCCGGGAACTCTCCAAGATCACGAAGGTAGAGGTGGTCTCATGACCGAGGACCGCACGATTAAGATCCTGCAGCTGTACCCGCGGGAAATGAATATTTACGGCGACTGGGGCAACGTGCTGGTGCTCAAGCAGCGCCTGAAGTGGTACGGCTACACGCCCGTCGTGGAGGAGTACAACGCCGGAGACGAGTTCCCGACTGATGTCGACATCATTGTCGGCGGCGGCGGGCAGGACAGCGGGCAGGTGGTGATCCAGCAGGATCTCCAGCAGCTGGCCCCCACCCTGCAGGGACTTGCCGAGGACGGCCTGCCGATGCTGGTTATCTGTGGGCTTTACCAGCTGTTCGGACGGTTCTTCAAAACGCATGAGGGTGCGCTCATTCCGGGTATCGGCATCCTCGACATGGAGACCCACGGCGGTGATGTGCGGCTGATCGGCAACGTGCTCTCCGTCAGTGAAGAGTTCGGCGAGATCCACGGCTATGAGAACCACAGCGGCCAGACGTTCCTCGGCCCGGGTGTGAAGCCGCTGGCGGAGATCCGCAAGGGCGAGGGCAACAACACTAAGGACAGCACCGAGGGTGCCCGCTACAAGAACGTGGTGGCCAGCTACCTGCACGGTTCCCTCCTGCCGAAGAACCCGGCCATTGCCGACTTCCTGATCGAGAAGGCAGCCATCCGCAAATTCGGCAGCTTCTCCCCCGTTCCCCGCTCCGAAGCGGACCTGGCGGAGCTGTCGAAGCTTTCGGAAATGGCACGCCAGCACGCCGGGCAGCGGCCGCGCTAGGTTTTTCCCCGGCCGGGAGTCGGGCGCGGGCGGGCCGGTTGTATCGCATGGTTATATTGCCCCATGCCTTCCCGATCTTCGGCAGCGGTGTGGCCGGCCGTCCACAACGAACGCGAAGCCCTCATCAGGGATCTTGAGTCGCTCACGCCGGAGCAATGGTTCCGGCCTTCGCTCTGCCCCGGCTGGGACATTCACGACGTCGTAGCTCACCTCGTGGATTCCGCGAAGACGACTCGCCTCGGCTTTGTCCGTCGATTGATCGCCGCGAAGTTCGACTTCGACAAAGACAACGAACGCGGCATCGTCAGGGAACGTACCGCGACCCCGGAAGCGACCCTGACCGAGTTCCGCCGCATCCGCGAAACGACCAAGACGCCGCCTGCTGCTCCAGCAACCCGACTCGTCGAAGTCATCGTGCATGGTGAGGACATTCGCCGTCCCCTGGGGCTCGTGCACTCCTACCCGAGTGGGTCGGTCGAGGCGGCCCTGAGTTATCAACTCAAAACCGGCGTCTTTATGGGCGGCGGTAAAGAACGCGCGCTTGGATTCCGTCTGCAGGCTTCCGATTCACAGTTTCACCAAGGTTCCGGTCCGGAAGTCGAAGGAACCTTATTGGCACTCCTCATGGCCGTCTCCGGCCGCCCCGTCCATGCGGAGGATTTCTCGGGTGAAGGCGCGGCCTCATTCGTCCGCAAGCTTGAGCAGGCGTCTCACTGAGGAGCCTCGTCGCGGATCTCGGCTCTGCCGGGGCGTTCGGCGCAGCGGATGCCGCCGGGCGACGTCGCCGGTTAGTCTGATCGTCATGATCCCAAGTGCCGACCTTGATTCCTACGCAGAAAAGATGCGCCGGCTAGTGGAAAAGGGAATTGACTTCGAGGTCGATGCACGGTTTGTCGACATGCTGGCCCCCCGGAACAGCCGGATCCTCGACATCGGGTGTGGCATCGGCTCGGCGGTTAGTGCGCTGCGCCGGAGTGGGCATCAGGCGTACGGCATCGATCCGACCCGTGCCGTTTTGGATGTCGCCGCTGACATCTTCGATAAGGGTTGGTATCGGCAGCTGGCCGTGGAGGAACTAGCTGATGATCGCTTGCGCGGAGAGGGTCTTCCGGGCGAGTACGAGGTCATCTTGATGTCGGGAAACGTGCCGGCATTCCTTTCCGACGATGCCTTGCAGGACGCTTTCAGGAGAGTTGGTGGGCTCTTGGTTGACGGTGGCCTGTTTGTGGTTGGTACCACCGTCGGGGCAAGGGGCGGCCCGACGGCCCAGGATGCTGCGGCGGGTTTCACAGGGCTACCGTTGAAAAATCGATTCTCGGATTGGCACCTCGGCGCTTTCGACAAGGACTCAGGCTGGTCAGTGAGCGTTTATGCCAAACCGGGTGCACTAAGCACTCGTACCGGCCCGGACGGGGTCTTCATTCTGAAGCGCTGATACGCAGCCGGGCAGAACGGGCAGGGGCGTCGCGCTCCCTCGATGCCAGTCGGTGACTTCCGGGTGCGCGGTGAATCCTGCCGCCAGGTAGGTGGCGACTGCTCCCGCGTTAGAGGTCTCGGCGCAGACAATGGCGCTCGATGACCCCAGTTGCCGGAGCGCGTCCACTGCCGCATTTGTCATGGCTGTGCCATATCCGCGGCCACGGTGTTCCTGATGCACTGCCAGTGGTTCGATGAGTCCCGGACGCCCTTCGCCGGCCGACCACACCGCGGCGGCAGCGACGACATGACCGTCACGGCATCGCAGGGACAGTATGCGCGCGAGGTCAAGAAAGGGGCTTTCCGCGGCGAGGCGCCATCCATCCACGAAGCGTTGGCTGCGCTCGTCCGGTATCGGGGTACCCCGAAAGGCCGACCAGTGAACAGCCACCCACTCAGCGGTGTGACCCGGTTCCACGGTCTCAACCCGGAGGACCGAGGCCTTGGGCGATGCTGCCATATCGTGGTGGAGCGGTGTCCACGGTTCGTCGGCCGACCAATCGTTCTGCGCCAGCTGCTCGGTCAAGGCGACCGCACCGCGTGCCTCGATAGTTGCTGCCCCTGCGCTGAGGATTCCGGCCATCGGGTTGTTGACGTCATCAACGATGCGAAGGGCAAGGCTTGCATCTCGGCGCCGCGTCGGATCGATGGCGAACCGCAACAGCTCGGGGCCGTCGAGAAGGGCAATGGCAAGGATCGTGTCACCCTGCGACCACACGCGGGTCGCAGCGGCTGTGGCGGCTGGCCCTCGTAGGGAGTACCAGCCCAGATCGCCTGGGTGTAGATGCAGTGGCCCCCTGTCGTGTTGCCACTTCCCCAAAACGCTGCAGATCCCACCGAGCTCGTCCACACCCGGTGTTCGCAGGACAACATCCATGATCCCCCGTCTTCCTTCTCCAAAAGTGTTCCAGAATGCCGAACTGCACCGCTGCTGCCGCAGCGAAACGCCGACCTGGTGCCTCGACCGTCCACGTCTGGTGACGGGAACGGCGACGACGGCTCGCCCGCAACGGCAGCCAGGGCCTGCGCAGTACTCTCGGCGATCGCCGCGGCACCGGGAAGCAGTCCCGCTGAGTAATTCCTCAGCGGGCATGGTGCTTGTCGGCAGAAGTGGCTGTTTCGGTCAGTGAGCGGCGGAGGCTGCAGCCTTGTTCATCATTGACTGTTCGCTTGCTTCGCTGTGACGAATGACCAGGGAGGTCGTGATGAGTATGGCGGAGAGCAACACGGAGGCAACCAGGAGCAGCAAATAAATCAGCGATACCAGCACAGCGGCAGGTGCTGTTTCCCAGACCACGAGAAGCGGCATGCCGCTCAGACTGTCTCCTACGCCGAAGTTCCGGTTGATAAACGAACCCAGGCCGAGGAGGACGACCGCTGCAATCCCGAACGTCGTACCAAACCTCATTGTGGACTTCGCGAGCGTTGCACCAGACATCTCACTCCTAGGATTCGGTCGGCTCAAGCGGTCAATGGCCCGACATCTGCTTTAGTATGCGCGCCGTTCACGGCAGCATCAATGCCGGGCTCGGGCTGGGCCCCACCCGCCGGGTAGGCGTCCCAGTAGTTTTTCCCGGCTCAGCATGTCGCCTTACGAAGCGACGCCGCCAGCCGCACGGCGCTGTGCAAACCCGCCGTTTAGTCCTGCGACTCGAGCAATCAGGTGCCCGGCAGCGGCGGTGCGGTGGATTGGTAGGTGTGCCAGGTGGGCGTGGTTATTCGCACCGTGTGCCGGTCCGGATTATCAACACCTTCGGCCCGCCATCCGGCTGCTTCCTTGGCGTGGTTGCAGGCTTCGCAGAGACCCTGCAGGTTGTCGCCGGAGGTGCGGCCGCCTAGGCGATGGGGTCGGATATGGTCGCGGTGCCGGATCGGGGCGTTGCACCACGGTGTCCGGCAGGTTTGGTCCCTCGTGGAAATGAACCTCGACAACGCTTCGGGGACAAACCGCGCCTTCGAGTCCATGCCGATGAGTTCACCCGAGGTCGGGGCGGTATAGAGGCGCCGGAGCCAGAGATCCGGCGCCTCTGGTGCTCCACGTCGGCTGGTCCGTTCCGTCCGTTCTTCGTGTCCGGCTTTTCGCACCGCGTCGCGTGCCCACATGGCGGGCACCACGCCGTATCCCTGGAGGTAGGCCGGCTCTTCGGCGCCCGCAAGAAGCGTACGGTCGGTCATGACGAGCTGGACTTCCAGCGGCACACGGTCAGCTTGGGTAAGGCCGGTGATTCTTTCGACCAGCGTGTCAGCCATGATCTGGCCCCGGCCGCGCTCATCGCCGCGTGCCCGGAGGGAATCCGCTTCACGGCTGAGGGCGGCAAATACGGCGACGCCCTGGGCCACCGGCAACAGGCCTGTCAGATAGGTCATAGTGTCCGGGGCGGGCCGGCAGGAAACATAACGGTCCACCTGCGCCTTGGCTGCACGCCGGACCAGTGCCTCCTGGTCGATCCGGTACGTCAGTTTCCGGATCCGGCCAATCAAACGCCCATCACCGAGCCCCTCGAGACCGGCAACGTCTCCGGCTACCTCACGGTCCACCAAGCGCCGGTCGGATACCGACAGGCATGCAGTCTCGCGGACCAGCAGCGTGGCCCGCCATTCGTTGAGTCTGCCCTCGGACAGCGCCCGGAGTGTGCATGGCATTTCATGTGCAAGCGCCTTGGAAAATCCAAGAATCCGCCCACCGCGTGCAGGAGATTCGCGTCGGGCGAGGGCGATTTGAGCAGCGACTCCTCTCCCCTGATGCTCCTCGGGAATGCCGGAGCGGACATCCTTTGCACGGACGGAGGCATCGAAGGCGGCTGCGACGCGAACCTGGGCTGCTGCAGCAGCGGCCTTGAGTTCTTCCAGCACACGCAGACGGTTTATCAGACCCGCATCTGTATCGGCGGCAACATCCTTCAGTGCCTGCCCGGACGACAGCTCGGCGATCCACGTGGTGACCGGCGAGGAGGACGGTTCGTCGCCACAGCCAGCACCATCAACCGGTAGGGAATAGTCCCGATTTGATTCGAACATGTGTTCGATGCTATTGACCCGAAACCAAGCCCGCAATAGGAGGTTTCATCCTTGTGGAAAACTACCCATGGTCCCGACTACCCCACCCTGACCTGCGGAAACACTTGAAGGGTTGCTCAGGATCCGGTCTGATGTCCCCTGCCGATCCCGGGTGCTCGCTGGAGGCGTGCAACCGTCGGCCCGGAGGCCGGTCTGGATCCGCCGTAGGCGGCAGGCTGGGAGTCACGCCGTCAGCCCGCCCCAGGTCAGCCGCCCGCCTCCGCCGCCCACCTCCGCCGCCGCCCGCCCCGCCGTCGGCTCCAGGTCCGGGACGCGTGCTACCGTTCGTGGCCCGTACCTAAGCTGAGGCCGCTCCCCCTAATGAAAAACCCCCGAATGAAACGAGCCGCATGACTGTTGCAAAGCCCGGGAACTACTACGCCGTTCCTGAACTTGCAGGCGCCTACGACGCCGATACGGAAGCCCGGCAGGACCTGCCGTTCTACCTGTCCCTGGCTGCAGCACTGGGCGCCCGCCGCGTTGCGGACATCGGATCAGGAACAGGCCTGCTCTGCAGCCTGTTGGCCGGGGAAGGGCATGAAGTGATCGGTGTCGAACCGGAAGACACCATGCTCTCGCTCGCTGCGTCCCAACCGCATGCCGACGCCGTCGCCTGGGTTCGAGGAACCGCGGAACGCCTGCCGGATGCCTGGGCCGATCTGGTTCTGATGACCGGACATGTTGCACAGTACTTCCTCGATGACACCTCCTGGGGGCAGGTCCTCAGCCATGCGGGACGGGCTCTGAGGTCCGGAGGCAGGCTGGCATTTGAAGTGCGCAACCCGGACGCTGAAGTCTGGCGCCGGTGGGAGGGCACACATCACACCAGTCGGGGAACAGTCATCCAGACCGTCCGGCGCAACGGCGACCTGGTCACGCACACCGATACCTGGACCAACGAATCCGGCACCTGGACCACGACCGAGACACTGCGTTTCCCCTCCTGGGACACGGTGACCGCAGGGCTGCAAGCGGCAGGACTTACGGTCGATCAGTGCTGGGGGAACTGGGATCGAAGCCCGGTGCGGAAGGATTCACCGGAGTGGATCGTCCTCGCCGGCCCGGCCTAGCCCCCGCTGTCCTGCGTCACCAGCCACTCGTGCGCCCCGGCGTCGGCCGCTCCCATAGACTCGACCACCGGAACAGTCCGAGCCCGCACTGCTTCCCGCTGGGCCGGGGGCGCGCATTCCCCCTGCGGCAGATCCCCGGCAACGGAACACCACCGGTACGGGTCCCGGACAATCACCGACGGCGCCCAGGCAAGGTCACCGACCGACCACTCCCCGGCGTCGTCGCGCACGAACTGCGCCCGGACAATCAAGCCCTCATTGTTGACGTCGTACCAGGGCGACAGCTCCGTCACGGCATTGCCGAGCCCGTACACAATCCAGGTGCCGTTGTAGTTCTCGATCGGCAGGACCGAGTGTGTGTGGTGGCCGTAAATAAAGTCGAACTCGCCGCTGTCCGCCAGCGCGTGGGCGGTTTCCACCTGCTGGGCGTTGGGCGCCGAGGCGTATTCGTCCCCGGCGTGGATCGCCGCGACGACGACGTCGGCCCCCTCCGCCCGGGCCGCCGTCGCCTTCGCGATCATCGCCGGAGCGTCGAGCAGGTCCACCTGCCACGGATACTCGGCCACCAGCCCGTTCAGTCCGTAGGTCGCCTCGATGACGGCGAGGTCCCCCGCCGGCGCGGACAGGAGCATGGGTGCTCCGGCACCGGCTTCCGCGGCGTATGACCCGGTGTGCTCCAGCCCGAGCGAATCCAGCACCCCGAGCGTGCGGTTCAGCCCGGCCGTGCCGGCGTCGACGGTGTGGTTGCTGGCAGTGGTGCAACCGGAATAGCCGACGGCGGCCGCGGCGGTAAGGATCTGCGGAGGCACGTTGAACAGAGGATAGCCCGCATAGGGACCGTCCGGCTCGGCCACCGGAGTTTCCATGTGGCACACGGCCAGGTCGGCGCCGGAGATGTAGGTCCGCTGCCCGGCCAGCAGCGGCTCGAAGTCCAGCGGAGCCTTCCCGGTGGCAGCCGCATCCGCCGCGGCCTGCTCCCAGAGCTGGGGGTGGACCAGGAGGTCCCCGGCGAGCATCAGGGAGAAGCAGTTCTCCGTGGGACACTCCGGTCCTTTTCCGGGGCTGCCGGGATCCGCGGACGGTGCCGGGACGGACGGCGAGGCGGACGGATCGGCGGCAGAAGACGCCGACGACGACGCCCCGCCGGCACCCCCGCCGCCCTCCTCCCCGCTGCCCCCGGCCGCCGTGCAGCCGCCGAGCAGCAGGGCCAGCACCAGCGCCGCCGCGGGTCCCGGCAGCCGGTCCGGCGCCGGACCGGCCCCTGCAGTGCGAACGCCGAGGTTGCGTTTCATGAACTCCGCCATAACTCCCCCACGGATCTCGCCCCAGGCCTGCGGGCTGCGGGCAGCGGGGAATCGGACCGATCCTACGGCAGTGTCAGGTTGGATTGGCATGCTCCGCTGTGCCAGTCTTGGGCTTTATGGACAACCCCTTCCTTTACCCGAGTAGCCTGCCGTACCAGCTACCCCCGTTCGAGCAGATCAACGAAGACGTTTTCCTGCCCGCCTTTGAGAGCGGCATCCGTGAGCACGCCGCGCAGATCGAGCGCGTTGCCGCGAACCCGCAGGCCCCGGACTTCGGCAACACCATTGCAGCACTGGAGTCCTCGGGCCAGGAACTGGGCCGGACCGCCGTCGTCTTCTTCACCTTCTGCGCCGCCCACGCCACCGACGGCGTGCAGCAGATCCAGCAGGAGATCAGTCCCCGGCTGGCCGCCCACGAGGACGCCGTCTACCTCAACCGGCAGCTCTTCGACCGGGTGGAGGCGGTTGCGGGAGAAACCGACGGCCTGGATGACGAGCAGGCGCGCCTCGTGTCCGAGTACCGCCGCCGGTTCATCCGCGCCGGGGCCCGGCTCGACGACGCCGGCCAGGCACGCATGCGGGAACTGAACGCCCGGCTTTCGGAACTCGGGACGGAGTTTTCCCAGCGCCTGCTGAAGGGCACCAATGATTCCGCCCTGGTGCTCGACGACGCGGCCGAACTCGACGGCCTGTCCGACGACGACGTCGCCGCCGCTGCCACTGCGGCCAAGCAGGTCGGACACGACGGCAAATACCTGCTGTCCCTCGTCCTGCCCACCCCGCAGCCGGCCCTGGCGTCGCTGACCCGCCGGGAGACCCGCCGTCGCCTGCACGAAGCGTCCCTAAAGCGCGGCTTCCGGGACAATGACCGGAACACGCTGGCCATCGCCGCCGAGCTGGCTGCGCTGCGCGCAGAGAAGGCCGCACTGCTCGGTTTTGCCAGCCATGCCGAGTACGCCACGGACGACCAGACCGCACCAACCCTGGACGCCATCCACGAGATGCTGGACAAGCTTGCCCCCGCTGCCGTGCGCAACGCCAAGGCCGAAGCAGAAGAACTGCGCGAAGCAGCCCGGCGGAACGGCCACGAACTGGCCGCCTGGGACTGGGCATACTACTCGGAGCAGGTCCGGCGGGAGAAGTTCGACGTTGACTCCGCCGCCCTGCGCCCGTACTTCGAGCTGGAGCGTGTGCTGAATGACGGAGTCTTCTACGCTGCAAACCGCCTCTACGGCCTCACCTTCACCGAACGCACGGATCTGGCGGGTTACCACCCGGACGTCCGGGTCTGGGAGGTTAAGGACGACGACGGCACCGGACTGGGCCTGTTCCTGGGCGACTACTACACCCGCGACACCAAGAACGGCGGCGCGTGGATGAATTCCCTGGTCCACCAGTCCCGGCTGCTGGACGCCCCGCCCGTGGTCATCAACAACCTGAACATTTCCCGGCCCGCGGCCGGCGAGCCCACGCTGCTGAGCTTCGGCGAAGTCGTCACCGCGTTCCACGAATTCGGCCATGCGCTGCACGGCCTGTTCTCCGACGTCACCTATCCCCAGTTCTCCGGCACCGCCGTACCGCGTGACTTCGTGGAATACCCGTCGCAGGTCAACGAGATGTGGATGCTGTGGCCGGAGGTGGTCAGCAACTTCGCGAAGCACCACATCACCGGGGAGCCGCTGCCGCAGGACGTCATTGACAAGGTCAACGCGGCGGCCGTCTGGGGCGAAGGGTTCTCCACCACCGAGTACCTCGGTGCCGCCCTGCTGGACCTGGCCTGGCACGAACTGCCGCCGGGCGAAACGGTGCAGGATCCGGAAGCCTTCGAGGCCGCTGCCCTGGCGGCGGCCGGCGTCGACCTGGACCTGGTTCCGCCGCGCTACCGGACCGGCTACTTCAAGCACATCTTTGCCGGCGGCTACGCAGCCTCCTACTATGCCTACATCTGGAGCGAGGTGCTCGACGCCGACACGGTCGAGTGGTTCCGGGAAAACGGCGGCCTGACCCGGGAGAACGGCGACCGTTTCCGGACGGAGCTGCTCTCCCGCGGCAACAGCATCGACCCGCTGCAGGCGTTCCGGAACTTCCGCGGACGCGACGCGCAGATCCAGCCGCTGCTGGACCGGCGAGGCCTGGCGTAGGCAGCAAGGCAGGCCGGCAGGCAGGCACAGAACAGCAAAAGGCGGGAACCGGATCACCGGTTCCCGCCTTTACTGTCTGTTCTTTCTGACCTTCTACGTTGCCGGATTCCCCAGCTTCGCCTGCCGGCGGACACTGTACATCCGCTGGCCGATGGTCACGCAGCTGGCCAGGGTCAGCAGGATGAGGACCACCAGCAGCAGGACCTCGGGCACGCCCAGCCCCACCAGTCCTGTGGCCACCAGCAAGGAGACCAGCCGCTCGGCACGTTCGGCAATGCCGACGTTGGCGGAGAAGCCCAGCGACTCGGCCTTGGCGCGGATGTAGGAAACCAGCATTCCCACCACCAGGCAGAGGACGGCCGCGATGCCGATCGCGTCGTTGCCGCCGCCGGTGAAGAACCAGATGGCGACGCCGGCAAACAGGGCGCCGTCGGCAAAGCGGTCGAGGGTGGAATCCAGGAACCCGCCCCAGCTGCCCTTGCGCTGCTGCTGCCGGGCCATGATTCCGTCCACTACGTCGGAGAAGATGAAGACGGTGATGAAGATGGTGCCCCAGAAGAGCTCACCCAGCGGATAAAAAACCAGTCCGCCGATCATCACGCCGAGGGTGCCGGCAATGGTGACCATGTCCGGGGTTACCCCGCGGCGCAGCAGCCAGGCGGCCAGCGGGCTGAAAACGGCAGTAAAGAATCCCCGCGCGTATTTGTTGAGCACGCGTCAGTCCTCACTGTCCGGGCCGGAGCCCTCTTCGGGCCAGGCCTCGGCCACCTGCCGGCGCACCTCGCCCAGGGTCTGGGTGATGGCCTTGGTCTGCGCAATGATCGGCAGGAAGTTTCCGTCACCGCCCCACCGCGGCACGATGTGCTGGTGCAGGTGCGCGGCAATCCCGGCCCCGCCGGTTTCGCCCTGGTTCATGCCCAGGTTGAAACCGGTGGGGCTGGATACCTTCCGCAGCACGCGCATGGCGGTCTGCGTCAGGGCAGCAATTTCCGCGGTCTCCTCCGGGTCGATGTCCGTGTAGTCCGGCACATGCCGGTACGGGCAGACCAGCAGGTGGCCGGCGTTGTACGGGAAGAGGTTCAGGATCACGAAGGCGTGCCGGCCGCGGTGGACAATCAGCGATTCCTCGTCCGACCGCTCCGGCGCGGCGCAGAACGGGCAGGTCTCCTTTGAGGAAACCTGCTTCTGCCCGCCCTTGATGTAGGCCAGCCGGTGCGGAGTCCAGAGCCGCTGGAACGAGTCGGGGACGCCGGCGAGTTCAAACGTGTCCGTCACCGCGGCGTCGTCAGGCTGTTCTCCCATAGCGTCCCCGCCGCCCTACTTGTCCCGGTTACGGACGGCTTCAACAATCCGCTTGACGGCCTCTTCAACGGGCACGCCGTTGTCCTGGCTGCCGTCACGGAAGCGGAAGGAGACGGCGCCTGCCTCGGCGTCGTCACCGCCGGCGATCAGGACAAACGGAATCTTGTCTTTGGACGCGGTGCGGATCTTCTTCGGGAAGCGGTCGGTGCCGGTGTCCACCTGGGCGCGGATGCCGTGCGCCTTGAGCTTGTCGACGACGTCGAACATGTAGTCGTTGAACGCTTCGGCCACGGGGATGCCGACTACCTGAACCGGTGCCAGCCAGGCCGGGAACGCGCCGGCATAGTGCTCGGTCAGCACGGCCATGAAGCGTTCCACGGACCCGAACAGGGCGCGGTGGATCATGACCGGGCGCTGGCGGGTGCCGTCGGCGGCCTGGTACTCGAGTTCGAAGCGCTCGGGCAGGTTGAAGTCCAGCTGGATGGTGGACATCTGCCAGGTGCGGCCGATGGCGTCGCGGGCCTGGACGGAGATCTTCGGGCCGTAGAAGGCTGCTCCGCCCGGATCCGGGACCAGGTCCAGGCCGGAAGCTTCGGCAACCTCGGCGAGGGTGCGGGTGGCTTCCTCCCAGATGTCGTCGGACCCGACGAACTTCTCCGGGTCCTTGGTGGACAGCTCCAGGTAGAAGTCATCCAGGCCGTAGTCCTTGAGCAGGTCCAGCACGAACTTCAGCGTGGTGGTCAGCTCGTCCTTCATCTGCTCACGGGTGCAGTAGATGTGGGCGTCGTCCTGGGTCATGCCCCGCACGCGCGTCAGGCCGTGGATCACGCCGGACTTCTCGTAGCGGTACACGGAACCGAATTCGAACAGCCGCAGCGGAAGCTCACGGTAGGACCGTCCGCGGGAGCGGAAGATCAGGTTGTGCATGGGGCAGTTCATCGGCTTCAGGTAGTAGTCCTGGCCGGGCTTGGTGACCTCGCCGGTCTCCGGATCGGTGACTTCGTCCACGTGCATGGGAGGGAACATCCCGTCGCGGTACCAGTCCAGGTGGCCGGAAACCTCGTACAGGTGGCCCTTGGTGATGTGCGGGGTGTAGACGAACTCGTAGCCGGCCTCGGTGTGGCGCTGGCGGGAGTAGTCCTCCATGGCCTTGCGGATGATGCCGCCCTTGGGGTGGAACACCGGCAGGCCCGAACCCAGCTCGTCCGGGAAGGAGAACAGGTCCAGTTCGGTGCCCAGCTTGCGGTGGTCGCGGCGCTCGGCCTCGGCCAGGCGTTCCTGGTAGGCCTTCAGCGCGTCCTTGGTGGGCCAGGCGGTGCCGTAGATACGCTGCAGCTGCTGGTTCTTCTGGTTGCCCAGCCAGTACGCGGCGGCGGAGCGGGTGAGGGCGAAGGCGTTGGAGATCAGCTTGGTGTTGGGCAGGTGCGGGCCGCGGCACAGATCGCACCAGACGACGTCGCCGGACTTGCGGTCCACATTGTCGTAAATGGTGATCTCGCCGGCACCGACCTCGATGCTGGCACCTTCGCCCGCTTCCTCGGCGCCGTCCTTCTTGCCCAGCAGTTCAAGCTTGTACGGCTCGTTCTTCATGGCTTCGCGGGCTTCGTCTTCGCTGACCACGCGGCGGGCGAACTTCTGGTTCGAGTTGATGATCTTCTGCATCATCTTCTCGAGGGTCTTCAGGTCCTCCGGCGTGAACGGCTCGGCAACATCGAAGTCGAAGTAGAAGCCGTCCTTGATGTACGGGCCGATGCCCAGCTTGGCATCCGGACGCAGCTGCTGCACGGCCTGGGCCATGACATGGGCGGTGGAGTGGCGCAGGACATTCAGTCCGTCTTCGGACTCAATGGTGACGGATTCCACGATGTCGCCCTGCTCCAGCGGCGTATCCAGGTCCTTGAGGACGGAGTGGACGCGCATCACGACGACGTCGCGGCGTTCGAAGAAGAGCTGCGCACCGGTGGTGCCAGTATCCACCGTGGTCTCTTCGCCGTCGACGATGAGGGTGAACTTCTCTGGCACTGACACGGTTGTCTCCTAGATTTCGTTGTACGGCGTCTGCTGCACGGCCTGGACACGGCCGCACTCCCGCCCGTACCGATGTTATCCGCTGCGCTTGGACCCCACCAACATGCCGCGCTGACGGCCGGGCTTCGGAAGTGAGTCCGTGTCCGCCAGGTTCCATGCCTCGAGTGCCTGCAGGCTGATGCCCCGCGGGCCGGTGCGGCGGGTTAGCCCGCGGACCAGCAGCAGTTCGGTGCCGAAGAGCAGCGGACCGGATTTCTCCTGCGCCTCGTGGAAGAACGTGCAGTCAATGCACCCGGTGCCGTCGTCGAGGCTGATGAACACCACCCGGCGTCCCCCGCGCATGGGAGGCGTCTGCGTGGCCACCCGGATCCCGGCGACCAGCACCTCGGTCCCGTTGCGCAGGTCCATCAGTGCTTCCGCGGGTGTGACGCCGAGTCCGCGCAGCAGCGGACCGTAGCTTTCCATCAGGTGTGCACTGACGTCCACGGACAGCAGATCCAGTTCGGTGCGGACCTTTTCCCGCAGTCCCGGTTCCGGCAGGTGATGGTGCAGGTTCGTCAGCTCGGTATCTCCCAGCGGCAGGGCCAGCTGCCCCGGAATCGGATCGTGCTTCCGGGACGCGGATTTTGCCGGTGCGGCGTCGAGGTAGGAGATCAAGTCCGCGCGGCTCGCCTCAGAGCCGGTCTGCTTACTCAGGAAATCGAAGGCACCGAGCTGGGCCAGCCGGCGCAGGGTGGGGCGGGAGACCTTCGCGCGAGCCCGCAGGTCCGCCAGTGAGTCATAGGGCTGCCCGGCGGCAATGCGCTTTAGCTCGACGGCGGACAGTCCGTAGATCCCGGCCAGGGACAGCCGGATGCCCAGCTGGCCGTCGTCGAGCCGTTCCACCCGGTAGGTTTCGCCGCTGCGGTTGATGTCCAGGGGCAGGATTGGAATGCCCATCCGCCGCGCCTCGGCCACGAGCAGCCGGCGGGGATACATCCCGGGATCATGTTCGAAGATCCCGGCGAGGAAGGCTGCCGGGTGGTGCGCCTTCAGCCACGCGGACTGGTAGGTGGGTACGGCAAAAGCCGCGCCGTGGGCCTTGCAGAAGCCGAAGCTGCCGAAGGCCTTGAGCGTGTCCCAGACCTTGTTGATGGTCTCCTGCGTGTAGCCGCGGGCGGCGGCCTTGCTGCGGAAGTATTCCTCCACCCCGGGCTCGGCGGTTTCATTGCCCAGCAGCCGGCGCAGTTCGTCTGCCTTCGCCAGCCCGCAGCCGGTGAAGACGTTCAGCGTCCGCAGCACCTGCTCGTGGAAAACCGTGACGCCGTGGGTTTCGGCCAGCACCGGGCGCAGCGCCTCGTGCGGGTACACCTCGGGGGAAAATCCGTGCCGGTGTTCCAGGAACGGCCGGACCATATCGGATTTCATCGGGCCCGGCCGGAACAGGGAAATGTCGATGATCAGGTCATTGAACTCCCGCGGTGCCATCTTGCCCACCAGCTCGCGCTGGCCCGGGGATTCGATCTGGAAGCAGCCCAGGGTATGCGTGCTGCGGATGAGTTCGTAGGTGGGTTCGTCGTCGAACGGCACGGCATCCAGGTTGATCCGGCCGTCCGCTTCGACAAACTCCGGGTCCGGCGCTTCCGGCCCGTCCCGGTGCCTGCCGGCGGCGATGACTTCCTCGCGGGAGGAATGCACACGCACTACTTCGCGGACGGCAAAGGCCATGGCGCTCTGCATCCGCACGCCCAGCACATCGAGTTTGAGCATGCCCATGGGATCCATGTCGTGCTTGTCGAACTGGGACATGGGCAGGCCCAGGCCGCTGGGCTGCACGGGGGTGCGGTCCAGCAGGGAGGTGTCCCCCAGGATCACTCCGCAGGGATGCATGGAAATGTGCCGGGGCAGCCGGTCCAGGCGTTCGGTGAGGTCCACCAGCAGGTCCAGCTGCTGGTTCTTTTCCACCTGGCCGGAGAATTCCCGCAGTTCGGGCTTTTCGGCGAGCGCCTCGCGGAAGTTGCGGGCCGAGAAACGCCACAGCTGTTTAGCCACAGCGCCGATCTCCTCCTCGGGCATGCCCAGCGCCATGCCGGCGTCGCGCACCGCTCCCCGCGCCCGGTAGCCGTTCTGCATGCTCATCAGGGTGACCCGTTCGGAGCCGAAGCGTTCGAAGATGCGGTGATAGACGTTGTGCCGCTCGGCGCTTTCCACGTCGATGTCGATGTCCGGCAGCGTGGAGCGGTCCCGGGAGAGGAAGCGTTCAAAGATCAGGTCGTGGTCCAGCGGGTTCACGTGGCTGACGCCCAGCAGGTAGTTCACCAGCGAGGATGCGCCCGACCCCCGGGCCGCGGCGCGTACCCCCATCCCGGTGATCATGGCCGAGACTTCCGCGACCGTGAGGAAGTAGGAGGCGAAGCCCAGCCGTTCGATGATGCCCAGCTCGTGTTCGAGCCGGTTGCGCAGTTCGACTTCGGCAATGGAGTCCCGGGCACGCAGCCGCCGGTTGATCCCCGCCTCGCAGCGCTGGCGCAGTTCGATCATGGGTTCGGCCTCGATGCCGATCACCGAGGCTTCGGGGACCACGGGCTGCTTCCAGCCCATGTCCGCCACCGGATCCATCCGGCAGCTATCCGCGAGCGCCGCAGTGTCGGTGAGCATCCGTGCCGCTCCCGAGGAACCGTAGCCTGCCTCCGAGCTGATCTCGCGGGCCAGTGCAGTCATCTCCCGTGTCCCCTTGAGCCAGCCCTGCCCGTTGGGCTGCCGGTCCGGGAGGCGGGAGAGGGAGGTCAGCGACCGCGCGGCGTCGAGCACGTCAGCAGTGGCGGCTCCATCCTCATCCACGTACCGCACGGCATTGGTGAGGATGCCGGGCACGCGCATCTCATCGGCCAGCCGGAACATCCGTACTGCGTGGGCCAGGCTGAGGTTCTCCCCCGGTGCGGACAGATGCGTGACCACCTCGACGGCGAGCGCCCGGGCAGGGATCAGCGAGCGCCAGCGGCCGAACAGGGTGCGGGCGACGGCGTAACTGCGGCTGCGCATGGCCTGGCCGACGTCGGACTGCGGTCCGACGAGGACGGTCAGGACCGGTTCGTCCTCCCCCTCTGTGCTGACATACCCGGCAAGCTGCTCCATGGTGACGCCTACCGGTTTGCCGGAGCGTGCCCGTGAGGCGGAGGTGGCGGCGTGTGCAGCGGAGATCAGCCGGCACAGTGCACGGTAACCCGCTCCCCCGGTATGCCCGTGGGCGAGAATGACCACCCGGCCGGTGACGGCGTTCCCGTCATCCAGCACAGCCAGGTCCACGCCCACAATGGGATCGATGCCCGCTTCCATGCATGCACGCAGGTGCTTGACCGTTCCGTAGAGCCCGTCCCGGTCGGTGCAGGCGAGCGCATCGGCGCCGTCGGCCGCTGCGGCCTGCGCCATCTCCTCCGGCCAGGACACCCCGTAGTGGGCGCTGAACGCGGTGGCGGCGTGCAGGTGGATAAAGCTCATCGCTTAGGCACTGTCCTTCATTAGGTGCTGTCCCTCAGTGCGTCATGAATGCGGATCAGGCGCCAGCGGTCGCTGCGGACGTGATGCGAGAGGTCAAGGGTGCGCAGGTCGGAGCGGTCATTGACGCGTGCCTGGACCCGCCAGATCTCGGTATCCACCAGTCCGGCGCCGTGTCCGCGTTCGGCGCGGGTTTCCTCTTCCCACCAGTTGCGGCGTTCGTACCAGCGCACCGGGTCCGCTCCCACCTTGTAGGTGCGGCCTCCCCATGTAAGCCTCAGAGGTTGCCCCGCGGGTGAGCACACCACCTCTATTGCTTCGCTGAAGACACCCATTCAGCTTCCTCCCGGCCCCGGTACACAGGCGCACCGCCTGCGCCTTTCCCACTGGTTATCCCTTGGTTATCAATAGGCAACTAATTCGAACATATGTTCGAACAGCTCCGCCACCAGTGTACGACCAGCCGGGGACAAACAACACCACACAGGGACGGATGCGGCGGAGGCCCTGCCGCCCCGCCCGGCAGTATCCGGAAGCGCCGCTGCAGGAATACCTGCCCACATATGGGGCACACTGTTCCCAGACACACCGGATCCAGGGCAGGAAGCCCTGATCCGGGTACTTTTCATCGGATGGGGGCCGGAGCGTGGCTATTGACCGAAACACACCGCGGGCACCCGCACACCTGCAAACTTCCCGCCGCATTGGCGGCCTGGGGATTGCCGGCATGCTAGCTGTTGTTCTGGGGTATGCGCTTTTCCTGATTTCTCCGCTTTCGAACCTGATGTTCGGCTTCCTCGCATATCCGGGACTCGCCGCCGTCGGCATTGCGGTGATCGGCTTCATTGCGGCAATGGTCAGGGGCGACGGGTGGCTCGCCACAGCCATGTTCATCATCCCGTCCCTGCTCTATCAGGCAGTGGTTCTGGGGTTCGCCATCGTGGGGTTCGCCATCCTTGCCACCTACCGGCCGTAGGGCAGCTGCTTAGCGGTCCGCCTCTCCGCTAACCCGGGACGTGGTGGACAACGGCGTTTCCCGGATGAACAGGCACAGCACCAGGGCCACTGCCATGACGGGCACGCTGAGCAGGAAAATGGGAGGCAGGGCGTGCCCAAAGGCCGCAGCAATAAAGTCCTGCACCGGGGCGGGGAGTCCGCGGAGCATGGCCGGGCTCAGCGAATTGATGTCCCCGCCGATTCCAGCTCCGGCCCCCGGGGGCGCCGCTGCAATCTCATTGCCCAGCCGGTGGATGAAGATCGACCCGAACAGTGCGATCCCGAAGGAAGCGCCGATCTGCCGGAAATAATTCGCTGCGGATATCGCCGCCCCCATGTCCCTGCCCGGCACGCTGTTCTGCACAATCAGGACCAGGTTCTGCATCAGCATCCCCAGACCGAGTCCCATCACCAGCATGCCAAGAGCAGTGAAGCTGTAGGCGGTGGTGTCGGAGATCCGTGAGAGCAGCACCAGCCCGGCAATGATCACGGCGCAGCCCAGCACCGGATAGATCTTGTACCGGCCGGTGCGGGAAATCAGCTGTCCTGTGCCGATGGAGGTCAGCAGCAGCCCGCCCATCATGGGCAGCATCATCAGGCCCGACTGCGTGGCGGTGGCCCGGTTCACCATCTGCAGGAAGGTGGGCAGGTAGGAGATGGTGGAGAACATCGCGATTCCGACGGCGATGCCCACCAGCACCGGCAGCAGGAAATTCCGGCTGCGGAACAGGCCCAGCGGCAGGATGGGTTCCGGAGCCCGCTTCTCCACCCGGACAAACACCGCTCCGGCTGCCAGCGTCACCACGGCCAGGGCAAGGATCCGGGGACTGGACCAGGCGTACGTGGTGCCGGCCCAGGTGGTCAGCATCACCAGGGCGGCGCTCGCGAGTGCGAGCAGCCCGGCGCCTGCGTAGTCCAGCTTCGGACGCCTGCCCCGGGGTTTGGGCAGGTGCAGCGAGGACACGACGACGGCGAGCGCCACGGCGCCGATGGGCAGGTTGATGTAGAACACCCACCGCCAGGACCAGGCATCGGTGATCCAGCCGCCCAGCAGCGGGCCGCCGACGGATGCCAGCCCGAAGGCCGCACCGATCAGGCCCATGTACTTCCCGCGCTCCCGCGGGGAGACCAGGTCTCCGAGGATGGCCTGCGCCCCGATCATCAGCCCGCCGCCGCCGATGCCCTGCAGGGCACGGAAACCGATCAGCTGGCCCATATTCTGCGCCAGTCCGGACAGGACCGAACCGATGAGGAACACCGCGATTGCGAAAATGAAAATGCTTTTGCGGCCAAACAGATCCCCGAGCTTGCCGTATACCGGCAGGCCGATGGTGGCCGCCAGGATATACGCGGTGACCACCCAGGACAGATGCTCCAACCCGTTCAGGTCCCCCACGATGGTGGGCAGGGCGGTAGCGACGATGGTTTGGTCCAGGGCTGCCAGCAGCACGGAAAGCACCAGTCCCGTGAAGACCGGCACGAGGTTCCGCTTCGGTTCCTCGCCCGGGGCGGTCTCCTCCCGATGCTTGGGCAGGGCGGTCCCGGAGCGGTCCGGGGGTGCCGCGGTGCGCGGCGTTATTGCTCTGTGGGACATAGCGTGTTTCTTCTCTTCTCGGTTGCCGGCCTACGCTGCGTCCATATCCACCCGCGCCGTCCTGGACAGCGGCTGCTGCACAAGAAACAGCGTCAGGACAAAGGCCGCCCCAAGGATCGGCACCCCGAGCAGGAAGATCGGCGGCAGCGCCTCGCCGAACGCGGATTTGATAAAGTCCTGCGCCGGAGCAGGCAGCGCCCTGATGCTGTCCGGACTGATGGAATTGGCGCCGCCCGACGCCGCGTCACCGGCTCCGGCCGGTGCGGAGGCCAGCTGGTCGTTCAGCCGCCGGATGAACAGGGAGCCGAAGAGGGCAATCCCCAGGGAACCGCCCATCTGCCGGAAGTAATTGGCGGTGGAGACCCCGGTGCCCATGTCCTTGGCCGGGACACTGTTCTGCACAATCAGCACCACGTTCTGCATCAGTGCTCCGATCCCGAGCCCCAGTACGAACATGCCGAGCGCGGTGAGGAGGTACGGCGTCGTACTGGAAATGCGCGAGAGCAGCAGCAGGCCGCCGATCATGGTGAGGGACCCGAGAATCGGATAAATCTTGTACTTGCCCGTCCGGGAGATCAGCTGCCCCGTCCCGATCGAGGTGATGAGCAGCCCTGCCGTCATGGGGAGCATCATCAGCCCGGACATAGTGGGACTGGCTCCGTTGACGATCTGCAGGAAGGTCGGCAGGTAGGCAATGGACCCGAACATGGCCAGCCCCACCGCCAGCCCCACCAGTGTGCAGATCAGGAAGTTGCGGATCCCGAAAAGGCGCAGCGGAAGTATCGGTTCGGACGCACGCAGTTCCACCGGAATGAAGAGTGCGACGGCGACGGCGGCCACTGCTCCCAGCGTGAGGATGGTGGGAGAGGTCCAGGCGTAGTTGTTGCCGCCCCAGCTGGTCAGCAGCACCAGGGCGGCGCTGCCGACGGCAAGCAGTGCGGCACCGGCATAGTCCAGCCGGATCCCTTTGCGTTCGGACCGCGGCAGGTGCAGGGCGGTGATGATGACCGCGAGCGCCACCGCACCGATGGGCAGGTTGATGTAGAACACCCACCGCCAGGACCAGTAGTCGGTAAGGTATCCGCCCAGCAGCGGTCCGCTGACGGAAGCGATGCCGAACGCCGCCCCGATCAGGCCCATGTACCTGCCGCGCTCGCGGGCGGGCACAATGTCGCCGATAATGGCCTGGGCACCGATGATGAGTCCGCCGCCGCCCACACCCTGGATGGCCCGGTAGGTGATGAGCTCGGTCATGCTGTGTGCCTGCCCGGACAGGGCGGACCCGCCCAGGAAAACCACGATGGCGAAAATGAAGATGTTCTTGCGCCCGAGCAGGTCCCCGAGCTTCCCGTAGATCGGCAGCCCGATGGTGGAGGTCAGCAGGTAGGCGGTGATCACCCAGGACAGGTGGTCCATACCCTGCAGATCCCCCACGATGGTGGGCAGGGCGGTGGAGACAATGGTCTGGTCCAGGGCGGAGACAAGCACCGCCAGCATCAGTCCGGCGAAAACGACGGCGATCTGGCGCCGCGAGTGTCCGCCTCCCGCATCGGCGCGGCCCTGCGCACTGTCCCCGCCGGGTGGAGGCGTTGACCGCGCCTGCGGGGTATGGGCCACCAGGGGGACGGCATTGACCGGCGCTCCCATGGCGCCGGCCATGCCGGCTATCGGATGGGTTGCTGCGGTTCCGTGGGGAGTAAACCTATCGGCCATGCACTCCTCCTTGGAAATTTCCGCCGGATGAGGGCAGTCCGGTTGGAACTTCCATTCGACGCCCACCGTCCTGCCAAGTCAACGGTCGGAGGCGGGCCACCCATGCCGCCGGTGCCGGCCGGCGACGGAGCTGTGAAGGGCGCGAAGTTCCATGGCCCAAGGAGCTGCTCCCTGCCTCGGCGTTGTTCCGCGGGGAGGACAGGCGCAGACTGGCAGTAAACGCGGACCGGCCATGACGTCGACGCCGCACGGGATCATCTGCGGGGTGCGCCATGAACCGTACAGTAAGCGTCATTTTCCGCGCCATACCGCTTCTGATGGGCGCTGTCTGTCTGTCCTTCGGCCTCTACGTCCTGGCCGGGCGGAACGATGCCAGTCACTTTGTCGCCGGACACGTCAACGTCGGGCTGACCGCCATCTGTTACGCACTGTTCACTACGGCGGCCACCATCATTCGGCAGCTCATCGACCGCTACGGGCGCGTGTGGGGGATTATCCTGCCGCTCTCCGGCTACGCGGCTGCTGCCGCCGCCATCATCGGGGGCATCGTTCTGGCCAACCGGGACAACACCGCGGAGAACCTCACGGCGGGCTTCGTGGTGATCGGCATCGGCTTCGTCGCCGCGTGCGTCAGCACCGTCGCGGCCGCGTCCACAAAATTCACTCTCATCCGGTCAGCACAGTTGCTCGAGCCTCAGGGCGGCCCGCCGGAAGGTGCTCACTCCCGCGCCGTCGGCGCCGCGCTGCTCGCAGTTCCGGTTGCGGCCGCCGTCGTCGGTTTCTCCCTTGCGGCCGGCCTGCTGGTGCGCGGAGATACTCCCGGATTCGTTGCCGGCCATGTCCTGATCGGTCTGTCCGCGATCTGCACGTCGCTGATCGCCCTGGTCGCGAGCATCGTGCGCCAGGTGCGCAACGAATTCAGCGAGGGCGAGCGTTCCGCCTGGCCCTGGCTCGTCGGCGCCGCGGGCACGGTCAATGTGCTGCTCGGACTATTCGTGCTGATCAGCTCACACGAGCCCTATCGGCTGGCCCCGGGATGTGTGCTGATCGGCCTCGGGCTGATCTGCTTCAGCATCCTGTCGAAGGTGCTGCTGCTCGCCCTCGTCTGGCGCCGCACGTTTGCCCTGGCCAACCGCATCCCGCTGATGCCCATCGGAACAGCGCTGACATGTCTGTTCTTCGCCGCGTTCCTCTTTGAAGCCGCAGGCACAGACCCGGCGTTCTTTGTCCCCGCGCACGTGCTGGTTGGGCTCGGAGCTGTCTGCTTTACCCTCTTCTCAATCGTGTCGATCCTCGAAGCGGGAACGTAGCAGAGCAGCGTTAAGGCTTGGCGAAAACCGCTCCCCGCCAGGTGCGGATGCCGGTGCGGACTGCTTCCGGCAGCCCGGCGTCGTCAAAAAGCCGCTGCAGCGAAAAGCCTTCCACCGCCGCGCGGAAGGCACCGTCCATGCTGGTTCCCTGCCCGGCGCAGAGTTTTTCGCTCTCTGCCTCCGGATTGGGCCGTCCCGTTGCTGCTGCGAAGGCGTCCGCGTTGCGGACGGTTTCGAAGTAGTCCTCCCGGATCTCCTCCGGCTCCGCGTCCACTGCCGCGAGTAGGACCATCGCGGTCATTCCGGTGCGGTCCCGGCCGGCCATGCAGTGGAAGAGCACCCCGCCGGGCGGGGCATCGGCGAGCGCCTGCAGCACGGTACCCATCCGGTCCGGCAGCCGGGTCAGGTGCGGCAGGTAGTACAGCGGCGTGCCCATCAGTCCGTTGTTCCAGTACCCCTCCCAGAATTCCGGATTCTCCGCCACCCCGTCCAGGTCCACGGGAACCGTGGTGAGCCAGTCCGGGCGGCCGGCGGTGTCCCGTGCACGTTCGGGCGGCTGGCGGAGGTCGACGACGGTACGCACTCCCAGCGCATACAGGGTGTCCCAGCCGCCGGGCCTGATCCGGTCCACCGTTTCGGAGCGGAAGAAGACCCCGTGCGGCGTGAGCGTGCCGTCGCGCCGTCGTCGGCCGCCCAGGTCGCGGAAGTTCACTAGGCCCTCCACAGTGGCGGGAGCCGCGCCAACTGCTGTGAAGCCGTCGGGGAAGCTAGGCAAATTCCATTCCTTCCGCCGGACGGGGACGGATGAGCCAGTACTGGGTGCCGGCGGCGTCCCGTGCCACGATGCCTTCGTCCACCAGATAGCGGCGGATGGCAGCGGGGTCTGCGGTGAAGGCGGCCAGCCGGGTGGTGACTTCCTTTTCCGTCAGGACCGGACGCAGTCCCGGCTCCGGCGGCCGGGCGTGTTCGAAGACCTCCCCGGCCAGGAAATGCAGCAGTTCCAGCCGGTCGGCGCGCTTGCGAGGGTAGGTCTCGACCTTGCCGTTCACGAAGAAGCGCTGCACGGTGGTGTCCCGCGGGTCGGATGCGGCGAGCATCTCCTCCAAGACGGTTTCCGAGGAGAATATCCAGCCCTTCCGAGTCTCCAACAGGCCTGCACGGCACAGGACGGCCAGGGATTTTGCCTCTTCGGCGGTGAGCTGGTCCTCATGCAGCGTGTCCCAGTCGCGGGCCAGCACGGCGCGGGCATACAGATGCCGGTGGCCCCGGTGTGCGAGCGCTGCCACCACCGGACGCCACCGGTTCTCTTCCGACTTGTTAGTTTCCCCCACGGTACTCCTTCAAATCTGTGTGCGGTTGTTCATCATCAGTGGGCGGCGGTGCCAGCACCTGGACCTTCGGCATATCGTGCATCATCCCCATGACCTGCAGGTCCGCATACAGATCCGCCACCGAGCCGGCGTTCCAGCTCTGAGCGCAGATCAGGGTGCCGTCGGGAAAAGCACGGACTCGGGCATTCAGGGGGAAAGGCGGCCGTCCGTACCCCGTCAGGGAGAACCAGTTCATGTATCCGAGGCGGGGATCCGACCTGCGGACGCCCAGCTCGTCACGGCGTTTCCGCACAGCCCGCAAGGTTTCCCTCGACTCCAGAGTGGCAGTTTCCGGCTGCCAGATCCGGATCAGCCGCTGAAACAAGGCGGCCAGTTTCCCCGGGGTTCCGAAGACGAACCCGTCCGGCAGGCGCAGGGTGATTTCATTGCGCATGTAGGGACCGCTGCAGCCGGCCTCGACCTCAAACTCGAACAGCTTCCCGCTTTCGGGGTCCGCTCCGCCGAAAAGGGTGAACCTGGCTTTCAGCGTTCCGGTGGAAACGTCGGCGTCGGGCAGGTCACGCTGCCGGGGGCTTTCGATGAGCCCGGCGAGGGCTGCGGCATCCTGCGGAACAGGCTGTTCCTTTTGCAGGTCGAAGGTTTTCCCCACCGTGATCTGCCACCGCACTGACGGCACGCCGAAGCGGTCCTGAAGCAGCTCCAGGGTTGGAAGGATCCTGGCTGCCACGTGTTCCGGGGTTTCCTTCCGGGATCCCCAGCCGAGGTGAATCCAGGCACGCTCGCTTCCCTCAGCTTCGGGAAACAGGTCAGCGACGGTAAGTGTCATGCGCCACAACCTACCCGATTCGTGCCGCGTCTCCAGCGAGGGTTCGGGGGCGGTGTGCCTGGTCGCTAGCTGCGGCTGAAGGCGTCCAGCTTGCGCTGGGTCTCCATCTCGTGGCGGACCTTCAACTCGTAGTCGATAAAGGCTTCAATCATGGCCTTGTACGTGCGTTCCACCACGTTGCAGTCGCCGTCCTGTTCTTCGGCCGCGTGCCGGACGTGGGCAATGACTTCCTCCATGCGCTTGGGTGAGCGGACGGCGTCGTCGTTGTCCTTCAGCCCCCCGGCGACCCGGACCAGCCGCTGCCGCCGAAAGATCAGCGCGACAATTTCCTCATCAATTTCGTCAATTGCCGTCCGGACGTCGTCTAACTGTCCCGACCCGGATTTCTGTTCAGCTGCTCCCATGCCTTAAGAGTAACCATCACCGGGCCGACGCACCGGACACCCGGTGGCCGGGTAATGGCCAATCAGCATCTTCATGGCAGGATCAAAGACGTGAATCCCTCTGTTTCCGTGGTTACCGTAGGCGTACGTGACCTCGAAGTAACTTACGCGTTCTACGTTTCCCGCATGGGCTGGGAAGCGGTGCAGTATGTGCCGGACGAAGTCATCTTCTTCCAGGTCAACCACGGGCTGCTGCTGGCCTTCTTCCGGGGCGACCATCTGGCCGCGGAAGCCGGCGCGGCGGGCGAACTCCACAACGCCCCGGTCACCCTCGGCCACAATGTGGATTCCGCAGCCGAGGTGGACACCGTGCTGGCCAACGCCGCCGGTGCCGGCGGGATCATCACCGCGCCCGGAACGCAGATGAGCTGGGGCGGCTATTCCGGTTACTTCACGGACCCGGACGGACTGCGCTGGGAGGTCTGCTTCAACCCCGGACTCAGAGTGGACGACGCCGGCCGGGTCACCCTGGCAGTGATTTAGGCTCCGGCTAGAACAGCACGTCCTCCACCGGCACCGCAGCGGCCTGTACGTCCTCCGGGCCGGGCCGCAGCAGGTACTCGCCGTCGTTGCGCACGTTGCCGACGGCCGGATGGGCTTCGGACAGCATCCAGTCCGCCGCCGCCGCGTAGGCCTGCTCCGTGGCCAGGGCCACCAGTGTGCCAGCGTCGCGCCGCGCCGGATCCAGCCAGGCAGCCATGGCGTCCGGGGACAGCGGCAGCGGCAGCCGGTCATGCAGCTCGGCCAGTTCGCGCAGCACCGGTTCGGCGCTCGCCGCCGGGGGCGCGGCCACGGTGAGGATCGACGTCGAGAGCAGCCACCTCTCCGGGTCGCCTTCTGCCTTCGCCGGATCCCGCCACCACTCATACAGGCCGGCAAAGAAGATCGGGGACCCGTCGGTACGGGAAACATAGAACGGCCGGCGAACCTTGCCGGGGCCCGCCTTCCATTCGTAGTAACCGTCCACCGGCACGGCGCAGCGGCGCGAGAGAACCGCTTCACGGAACGTCGGTTTCTCCAGAACGGTTTCGCTGCGGGCATTGAAGGCCCGAACGCCTACGGACGCATCCCGTGCCCACGCCGGCACCAGACCCCACCGGGCAACGTGGATCTCGCGCACCTGCGAGCGTCCCCGCCCCGGCACCTCAACGAACCTTTCCAGGACCACCGGGACGTCCGACGTCGGCGCCACATTCCAGGACGCCCGCAGTTCCAGGTTGGCGTCCGTCTCCGCCTCGGCTTCGGCGACCAGGTCACCAACGGAACGGGCCATCACGTATCTTCCGCACATGCCTCCAGTCTGCCAGCGGGAATGCCGCCGGCCGGAATACTGTTGGATTAGGCAACAATCCATTTCAACGAAGAGGAGCAACCCCCGTGGCTGCCACTGCTGAAGCTTTCACCCCCGCAACCGGAACCATCACCATGTTTTCCACCTCCTGGTGCGGATACTGCCGCCGCCTGAAGTCCCAGCTGGATGCCCAGGGCATCGGCTACACCGAGGTCAACATCGAGGACGTGGAAGGCACCGCGGAGCTGGTAGCCTCGCTCAACGGCGGCAACCAGACCGTCCCCACCGTGATTTTCCCCGACGGTTCCGCGGCCACCAACCCTTCCGCTTCCGAGGTGAAGTCCCGCCTCGGCCTCTAGCGGGTAGGGCTCCGCCGAGGCTGACGAACGGCGGAGCTGCGGGTTTGACTCTCGATTACTGAGTAGTAGGGTAAGGGCTCTTCCAGAGGGAACGGGTACTACCGGGACACGAAGGAGCGAGATGAAGACCACGATGACACGGACCGCCGTCCTTATATCGACAGCCGGACTGATCGCCGGTTCCGCCGTTTTTGCGGCACCGGCCTCAGCGGCCGCCACCGAATGCGAACCCGGGTCCACCGCAACCATCTTCACCGGGTCCGCCGCGAGCCGGGAAGCAGCCGGAACGGCAACGCTCACGAACAGTTCCACCGTCACTGTTCCTGTCGGGCTCACCAGTGAACGTTCCGTCACCAGCCAGGCATCTGCCAAAGGGCCGGTGCCGCTCAGCGCAATCCTTCCCGCTGTGCGGACCGATGTCAGCGCACTGGCGTTCGAAACCGCCAGCTGGCGTGCCGGACAGTCGATAATCCAGGTGACCCTGCCGCCGGGCCAGTCCCACCATGTGACGTACGGTTTCAACCTGATGTCGTTTTCCGGTTCCCAGCAGGAATGCGGACTCGACGGACGCTTCGGTCCCGAAACGGACTTCAGCGGCACCGTTCCGACCGGAACCTACGTAGATTACTAGCGCCGCGCAACCTGCGGAACGGCGCTCAGGGACGCAGGAGTGCCTTGATGGTCCGCCGCTCGTCCATCGCCCGGTAGCCTTCCGCGGCCTCGCCAAGCGGTGAGTTCGCGTACCGCGGCCACGCCGTTGTCGCCGCGTTCCTCCACCCGGACATCCAGCTCTCCGTACAACAGGGTTCCCAGCATGGGCACTTCCTGGTGTTGGCAGCCGGCAGAGTCCGGACCGTTTCCGCCTTCCATGCTAGGGCGGCGCCCGGCCCGGCGGCAGGCCCTGAAGGCGAAGCCGGCAGCGGAAGGGAAATCCCGGCTTCGCCTCCGGCGCCCCCGCTCCATAGGATGGGAAGCGGGAGGCCGGACTCAGGCTTCCCGCCAGGACAGCGAAAGAGGCAGCACACTCATGGTTCATAAAGTTCAGGCCGTAGTCGTCAAGGAAAAGAACGCCCCCGTCTCCCTGGAGACCATCCTGGTTCCGGATCCCGGCCCCGGCGAGGCCCTGGTGGACATCCTCACCTGCGGCGTCTGCCACACCGACCTGCACTACAAGCAGGGCGCCATCAATGATGACTATCCGTTCCTGCTCGGACACGAAGCCACCGGCGTCGTCTCCGCCGTCGGCCCCGACGTCACCGAGGTTGCCCCCGGCGACCGGGTGGTGCTGAACTGGCGCGCAGTGTGCGGCGAATGCCGCGCCTGCCGCAAGGGCGAGCCGCAGTACTGCTTCAACACCGCCAACGCCACGCAGAAGATGACCCTGGAGGACGGCACCGAGCTGACGCCCGCCCTGGGCATCGGCGCGTTCGCCGAGAAGACCCTCGTGGCCGCCGGCCAGTGCACCAAGGTGGACGACGACGTCGATGCCGCGGCCGTGGGCCTGCTCGGCTGCGGTGTCATGGCCGGCATCGGTGCCGCCATCAACACCGGCGCCGTGCAGCGCGGGGAATCCGTGGCCGTGATCGGCTGCGGCGGCGTGGGTATTGCCGCCGTCGCCGGTGCGAAGCTTGCCGGCGCCACCACCATCATTGCCGTGGACATCGACTCGGCCAAGGTTGAGCTGGCCATGGCCCAGGGCGCCACGCACGGCATCAACTCCAAGGACGAAGATCCGGTGGAAGCCATCCGCGCCCTCACCGGCGGCTTCGGCGCCGACGTCGTGATTGACGCGGTGGGACGCCCGGAAACCTATCGGCAGGCCTTCTACGCCCGCGACCTCGCCGGCCGCGTGGTGCTGGTGGGTGTGCCGAACCCGGAGATGAAGATTGAGCTGCCGCTGGCGGACGTGTTCGGCCGCGGCGGCTCCCTGAAGTCCTCCTGGTACGGCGACTGCCTGCCCTCCCGGGACTTCCCCATGCTGGTGGAGCAGTACAAGCTCGGCCGGCTGGACCTGGATGCCTTCGTCACCGAGCGCATCGGCCTGGGCGACATCGAGGAAGCCTTCACCAAGATGCATGACGGCAAGGTCCTGCGTTCGGTGGTGGAACTGTAATGTTCCGCATCGACAACGTGGTCACCTCGGGGACCTTCTCCCTCGACGGCGGCACCTGGGACGTGGACAACAACGTCTGGATTGTCGGCGACGACGCCCAGGTGATCGTCATCGACCCGGCCCACAACATCAACGCGATTGCCGAAGCCGTAGGTGAACGGGAGGTCATGGCCATCCTGCTCACGCACGGCCACGACGACCACATCCGCGCCGTCGGCAAGGCCCGGGACCGGTTCAGCGCCCCGGTGTTCCTGCACGCCGCGGACCGGATGCTCTGGGACGCCGTGTTCCCCGACGAAGGCCCCGACGACGTGATTGAGGACGGCGACACGTTCGAGATCGCCGGCCATACCCTGCGCGCCCTGCACACCCCGGGCCACTCCCCCGGCTCGGTGTGCTTCTCGCTGGCTGCGGGCGAGGACGTACCCGAGCCGGTGGTCTTCAGCGGCGACACGCTGTTTCAGGGCGGCCCCGGTGCCACGGGCCGTTCCTACAGCGACTTCCCGACCATCATCGAATCCATCCGGGAACGGCTGCTGACACTGCCGGCGGAGACGAAGGTGCTCACCGGGCACGGGGATTCGACGTCGATCGCCGCCGAAGGTCCGCACCTGAAGGAATGGATTGACCGGGGGCACTAGGACCCGACATGATTCTCCGAACGCAGGCCGCGGGCGCCGCGGCCTGCGTTAGGGTGTGCGCATGGGAGTTCACTGGGAACAGCTGCTGGATCTGTCCGTGGATGAGGACGGCGCGGAAGAGCGCCTGCAGGAAGTCCGAAACTGGCTCAGAGCCAACGGCTGGAGCAAGGCCGATCCGGACATGTTCTTCACGTATTACCGCAAGCACCCTGCCGACGCCTTCGGGCCCCGGAGCCTCCTCACGGCCGGCCCCGGGTTCAACACCAGTTATGCCTTCGTCGCAGGCCGGGATTTCTACCACGCCGGGGACGGAGCAGGAGGACCGGAGTGCCGAAAATGTCGCACGGAACTCCCGCTGATGCCCATCATCCCGCAGATACGGGAATGGGATGAAGGCGGCCCTGAACCCCTCCTCACCTGCCCGGAATGCGCCTGGACGGACCTGCTCGGGAACTGGGACATCGGGGGATGCATGGCGGTATCGTCATTTGCGCTCATAATCGATACCTCCAGCAGCGGGACATCAGACCCGCTCATTGACGCCCTGATCGAAGGCCTGCAGACAGAGCTCGGCGGCCGCTGGGCCTACGTCCACCACCATCTCTAGCACCCCGGATCCCCTCCGCGTTCGTCCCCGGAATAAGACTTTGCCCGCCGAATCCGCAACCCCTTGTTTCGGGTGGCGGCCCGCCAGAGACTTGTTCCATGGCCCTGCACATCAGTCCCGCTTTCTGGAAACTCCTGCCGGAGCTGCGCTACGAACCCACGCCGCGGCGTATCCGTGCGCAGCTCGGCGGCAACACCGTGGTGGATTCCACCAACGCGGTGCTGGCCTATGAGCCGAGGCGGGTCACCCCTATCTACGCCGTACCCGCCGGAGATATCTCAGCGGAGGTGACGGCTGCTTCCGAGCCCGACGGCGACCCGCTGGCCGAGGTGCCGCCCGGCGCCCTGATGGACCCGCGCTACCCGTTCTCCGCGCACACTGCCCCCGGCCAGCCACTGGACCTGTGCGCGGGTGCGCATGAGCTGCCCGGTGCGGGGTTCCGTCCGGATGATGCAGATCTTGGCGGGTATGTGCTGCTGGACTTCAATGCGTTCGACCGGTGGCTGGAGGAAGACCAGGTGGTCGAGGGGCACCCCCGGGACCCCTTCCACCGGGTCGACGCCGTGGACTCCTCGCGTGCCGTGCGGGTGCATCTGGACGGACAGCTGCTGGCCGAGACCCGCCAGCCGCTGCTCGTGTATGAAACCATGCTTCCGCCGCGGACCTACTTTCCGCGCGGCGACGTGGACTGGGATGTCCTCAACGCATCGACCTTCCGGTCTGTCTGCCCGTACAAGGGGACGGCGAACTACTGGTCCGTGACCGGCCATCCGGCGGGAACGGACCTGGCCTGGTCGTATGAACGGGTGCTGCCCGACTCGGCGCAGCTGAAGGACCGGGTCTCGTTCTTCGACGAGCGCACCGACGTGTACGTGGACGACGCCAAACAGGAAATCAACTCCCTGTTCCGCTTCTAAGGCTGCTTCAGTCCGCAGTATCGGCAATCTGGATGAGGTTGCCCACGGTGTCGGAGAAAACCGCCGTCGTTATTGGTCCCATCCGGGTAGGCGGCTGGGTGAAGGCCACGCCCAGGTCCAACAGCCGTTGATATTCGTCCTCCACGCTGTCCACGGCGAAGGAGGTGAAGGGGATCCCGTCCGCGACCAGCGCCTCCGTGAACGGCGCGACGGCGGGATGCCCGGCCGGTTCGAGCAGCAGTTCCACCCCGGTGTCCTCCCCCGGCACACCCACAGTCAGCCAGCGCGCCCCGCCCGCCGGCACATCCTGCCGCTGCTCGAATCCCAGCACCCGCGTATAAAAATCCAGTGCCTTGTCCTGGTCGTCCACAAAAATACTGCTCACCACAATCCTCATGAGTGTTCCCTGTCTGTTCGGGTTTTCTCGTGCCGGCCATCCGGGAGTTCCGTCGGCACGGCCAGTATCCGCTGAACCAGGCAAATGCGGGAGGGGGTCCTGTCGAACCCCCGGCTGCGCAGGGCACTGGCCGCTGGTAAACGGGGTTCGTAGCGTTGTTTCTCCAACACTTCATCAGAAAGGGAGACCACGCCATGTCAACGCCTAATGAATCGTACGAACTTGCCCGCCGGCGCGTCATCGCCAAGACCATCTACAAGGGAGTGGTCGGTCTCTGGCTGCTGCTCGCGGTCCTTCAGATCGCTATCTGGTACTTCACGACGCCGGGCGGTTACTTCTGGCCGGTCTGGCCGATCCTGGGAACTCTTGCCGCCGCGGTCATTGCGGGAATCCCGGTCTACGCAGGCCGTCCCGCCGTATCGGATCGCCGTATTGAAGAAGAACTGGCTCGGATGCGGCGAGCCGGCTGACCCGCACCAGGTTTTTACGCAGGCGAGGGTCCCTTCGCCTGAGCCGCTGCCGCGGCCGAGTTAGCGGACCGTTGGGCGCGCTGCAGATTGCGGATGAGTTCCTCGCGGCTTTGTCCATCGACGTGGTGTCGCCACATCGGCGTACCGGGGCTGCTGCGCCAGGATTCGCTCAGGGGACTGTTATCAACTGCATCGAATCCGAGATTGTCATAGAACCGGGTCACCAGTTCGACGGCCTCCGGGTAGTCGCTGGAGACGACCAGCGCCTTACGGTCAGGTGCTCCGGCCGGTCGCGCCAACCGCATGATGGCCGGCAGCGCGTCGCCGGGGACACGGAGGTGGAAGCGCTCATGGAACTGGACGTGATTGAACGCCTTGACGACCTTCGAAGCGGGCAGCTGTTCCTGACGTAACTCATGGATTGTCTTGAGCCCGGAGTCGACGTCGGGGAAGTTCCCGTCGCGCCAGACCATGTAATTGTTGTTATCGATCACGACCTTTCCTGCGAGTTCCTGCACCGGCAGCCGGTCACCGGGCGCGTACGGAAACGCGGTGACCGCGAAGTCAGCTGCAGCCGCAGCCTCTGCCGCGTAGGCAGCGCGTGCCCGCGGTCCCAAGTCACTGACCAGCCGCTGCAAGGTTTCGGGTCCCCGCGAATTCGCGATAACGACGTCGTAGCCCGCCGCGGTTGCCACCCGGGCAAGCGTTGCTCCGGCCTGGCCCGCGCCGAGGATGCCGATAGTAGTCACGGTTTTACTCCCTGCTTAACCCGGCGCCGGTGTGCGGATGTTCCTGGCTCGTGTTCGTTGAGAAGGCCGCGGAGGCAAGGAGCGCGAGTTTCTCAGCATTGTCCGAGCCGGCGTCGGGGTGGTAAACGACGAGCATCAGTCCGTCCGCTCCGTTGATGCCCAGCCGCTCCCGGTTGAGGGTCATTTCCCCGATCTGCGGGTGGTTGAGCCGCATCGGTGTGCCTCTCTGGGCCCGCACTTCATGCCGTGCCCACATTCGGCGGAAGTAGGGACTCGCCAGCGAAAGCTCTCCGACGAGTTCAATGAATCGGGGATTATCGACATCCTTGCCCACGGACTGCCGAAGGTTCGCAACGAAGCACTCTGTCACCGCTTCCCACTCCGGATAAATGGCCTGCTCGGCCGGCTCGAGGAACATGTCCCTCAGCTGATTCCCCCCGATATCAAGACGGGGTGAGAGCGCCTTCGCCAGACTGTTCGAGGCCAGGATGTCGAAGTACCGCCCCTCGATGAAGGCGGGCTGGGCGAGCGAATCCAGCAGCTTGAGTGCACCAGCGGGAGCGGATTCCTTGGCCGGCCGGAGAACGCGCCGGCGGGGAACGTCCGCGACCAGCGTGAGCAGGTGCGCGAGGTGGTCGTCGTCAAGTTGGAGCACGCGGGCGATGGACTCGAGGACCTGCACGGAGGGGTGCCGGTCCCGCCCGCGCTCCAACCGCAGGTAGTAATCGGCGCTGATGCCGGCAAGCATGGCCACTTCCTCGCGCCGCAGTCCGGGCACGCGCCGCACACCTATCTCCGGGATGCCGGCCTGCTTCGGGGTTACCAGCTCACGCCTGGCCCGCAGGTAGTCGCCAAGGGCGTTCGGTGTCTTACTCATGGGAGCCAGCCTAGGACCTGGCAGAGCAGATGGGACAGCGGCAGAGGGGGTCCAGCCACTCCCCCGGCTGGACAGGGCTCTGGCCTGCCCGATTCCCTGTTCCGCTTCTAGTCCAGCCCCTCGAAAACATCACCCAGTACGGCTGCCCCGGGCTGGCGCGGCGGCCAGGCGATGACCAGAGGCTCCACGGAGACGGAACGGGCCCAGCCGGCATCCTCTTCCGAGTCCGGGGGTACCCCGGGGGAAACCACGTGCCGCTGGGTCCGGTGTTCCATGAGCCCTGCCACGACCCGGTGCGCCACACTGCCGACGTCTACCTCCATGCCGATCTGTTCGTCCGGAACCGGCCGAATGTCATAGACCCTGTCCTCGTCCCAGGGTTCCAGTCCGCGCCGGATCCGGCTGCGGTTCCACCGTTCCCAGGTGGAGCGGCGGACGCCGCCGTGCAGCAGGCGCTGCAATCCCGGGCCGCCGTCGGCCTGAAGCCCCGTGAAGGCGGCGTCGGTGGCCGCGCCGACCGCAATGTGGTCCGGGTGCCCGGTGATGCCGTCGGGGCCGAAGGTGGCGACGACGTCGGGCCGCTCCTGCGCCAGGATGCCGCCGATCCGCTGCACCAGTTCCCCGAAGGGAACCTGCGCCACCCCGCCGTCGTCGTAGTCCAGCCACTCGTGGCGGTCCGGCGGCCTGCCGTGCGCCGTCCACGCGGCCTCCATTTCCCGCCGGCGGATCCGCCCGAGCGGTTCGTTGACCGGCGGGTAGGACGGATCGATCTGCCCGGCGCCGCCGTCGGTCGCGTGGACCAGGATAAAGCGAAACCCCGGATCGTGTTCGTGCAGCGCCACCGTCCCGGCCAGTCCGTAGGCGTCATCGTCCGGGTGGGCGACGACGAGGGCAAGGACATGCGATCCGGTCATTTCCGGCACCTCCTGAGGGCCTGGCGCTTTGCCACCGTTCCAGCGTAGGCCGAGGGGCAGGCAGGAGGAACCGGCGGCGCTTTCGGGTATAGAAGCGTCCGCCCGCGGCCGGAGCTACGCTGGACTGCCATGGAGTGGTTCAGCGCCGAAGGGTACGAATTCGCCCGCCAGGTCCTGCAGCGGGGCATTGCCGCCGTCTACCTGATCGCGTTCCTCTCCGCCGCCGCCCAGTTCCCGGCGCTGCTGGGCGAGAACGGACTGCTGCCGGCACCGCAGTTCCTGGCCCGGATCAAGGGCCGGGGCATCCCCACCCTCTTCCACTGGCACTACTCCGACCGGTTCCTGCTCGCCGTCGTCTGGACCGGCGCCGTCGGCGCCGCCCTGCTGGTGGCGGGAGTGCCGCAGTCGGGGCCGTGGTGGCTGCCGATGGCGGCCTTCCTGTTTATCTGGGGGCTGTACCTGTCGGTGGTGAACATTGGGCAGACGTTCTACGGGTTCGGCTGGGAATCGCTCCTGCTGGAGGCCGGATTCCTGGCCGCGTTTTTGGGCTCCGACGACGTCGCGGCACCGGTGGCGGTGCTCTGGGCCTTCCGCTGGCTGGTGTTCCGGCTGGAATTCGGGGCCGGCCTGATCAAGCTGCGCGGCGACAGGGTGTGGCGGGACCTCACGGCCCTGTACTACCACCACGAAACCCAGCCGATGCCGAACCCGGCCAGCTGGTTCTTCCACCACCTGCCGCGGCCGCTGCACCGGGTGGAGGTGCTGGGCAACCACTTCGCCCAGCTGGTGGTGCCGTTCTTCCTGTTCTTCCCGCAGCCGGTGGCCTCCATCGCCGCGGCGGTGGTGGTGATGACCCAGTTCTGGCTGGTCCTCTCGGGGAACTTCGCCTGGCTGAACGTGCTGACCATCCTGCTGGCGTGCACGGCGATCAGCGATTCGGCCGTACAGGCGGTGCTTCCTTCGATTCAGTTCGCCGCCCCCGATCCGGAGGCAACCCCGGCGGCGTTCGCCGTCGTCGTCGGCGCCGTGACCCTGGCGGTGCTGTACTGGGCCTGGGCACCCCTGAAGAACCTGGTCCGCCGCGACCAGCTGATGAATGCCAGCTTCAACCGCTGGCACCTGTCCAACGCCTACGGCGCGTTCGGCAGCATCACCCGGCACCGCAACGAGGTGGTCATTGAGGGCACCAACGATCCGCCGGGGCCGGACGCCCGCTGGCTGGAGTACGAGTTTCGGGGCAAACCCGGGGACCCGCGCCGGATGCCGCGCCAGTTCGCGCCCTACCATCTGCGGCTGGACTGGCTGATGTGGTTTCTGGGCCTGGGTGCCTCCGGGGCCTGGTTCCCGGTGCTGCTGCGGAAGCTGCTCGCTGCCGACCGCCGGGCCCTGCGCCTGCTGCGCAGGGATCCGTTCGGCGGCGAGCCGCCCCGCTGGATCCGCGCCCGGGTCTACCGCTACCGCTTTTCCACGCCCGCGGAACTGCGCCGCGAACGGGTCTGGTGGGTACGGGAACCGGCGGGGATCCTCGTGGACCCGGTCGAGGGACCGGGTCCGGGAGGGGGTCCGTCCTAGGCGTTTACCTTGGCGACCACGTTGTGCGTGGCGTGGTCGTACAGGAACGTCAGCGGGCCGCCGGCATGCCGCATTTCAATGTTGCCGCCGTCGCGGTGGGCATCGAACCCGTAGTTCTCATCCCAGGAACCGTTCAGTGCCACCTTGTAGGCGTACGTGCCTTCGGGCAGGTCCAGTGTGAGCTTCCACAGCTCGTCATGGCGGTCGAAGGCGAACTGCGCGCCGGCCGGGTTCCAGTCCTCGGTGCCGAGCGCGGCGCCGAAGTCGCCGGCCAGGGCCACGGACTGCGGCTGCGGGAAGGACGGCTCCGGGATATCGGTCTCCGGGTGTGAGCCGTGCTGCTCCGCCGGAGCGGACGGCACGGCGACGGCGTCGCGCAGGGCCTCTTCCACTACTTCCTCAGCCGGAGAGACTGCTTCGGGTGCCGGCTTGCCGTTAAGGGCGGCGGACAGATGCGCCGGCTCCGGGAAGTCCTTCAATGCCTGGCGGCCCTCGTTGGTGATGCTCCAGCCGGCGCGGGCTTCCTTGAGGATCCAGCCGGCCTTGACGAGCTTGGTGGTGGCATTCACCAGGGCACGCTCGCCGCGGGTGGTGCCGCTGGCCAGGGTTTCCGCCTCGCGTCCTGCAAGCGGTACACGGTCCAGTGCGGTCCCGAGTACCTTCGCCTTGCTGACCTTGCCGGTAGCCGACGGGTCCTCTGCAGCGAGGATCTCAAGGACCGCCCGCAGCCGCAGCGCAGTGTTTTCAACGGTGTCTGAGCCCAATGGAATTCCTTTGTTACGAATGAAAAAGCGGCTTCGAATAAGCCCGCTGACCGCCATCAACACTATCGCCGGGAACCCCGGGGACGAAGCACCTCGGGCCTAGTGTTGCGTAACTCTCGCCCGCAGCCGGGGAAAGGACCCGTCGACGAGGGGTGCGTAGCCGGCATAGGCGGCCAGGACGGCGTCCTGCACCTGGGCCAGATCCACCTCCGGGGCGAGGTCCCGGGCGGCGCCGGCAGTGCCGGGCTCCCAGTCCAGCCCGAGTTCGGCGTAGCAGTCGGTGAGGACCTCCCGCAGCGGTGCGGCGTTGTCCACCACCAGCACCGAGGAAAACAGCCAGCCGCCGGCGACCACCCGCTGGGCGGTGCCCACCAGTTTGATCCGCTCCCCGCCGGGGGCCTGACCGTACACGGTGAACTCCCCGGGGCAGTATTCCCCCGGGATTTCGCCTACCCCGGCGGTCAGCCCGGCTTTGCGGAACGCAGCTGCCAGCAACTCGCCGAAGTCGGCGAACCGGCGTCGGGAACCTGCGAGCGCATCGGCGTCGGGCTCCACATGGTCCAGGATCAGGCAGCCGCCGTGGTAGGCGGCGGCCCGTCCGCCGGCCTTGCGGACCAGCGGCTCGAAACCGTGCCGCCGGCAGGCAGCCTGCGCTGCGGCGAAGCCGGGCAGCTTCGCGTCGCGCTGTCCCAGCGCCATGGTGGGGCGGGGGCGGTAGATCCGCAGGGCGGGGCCGAGCTCGCCGCGGCGGACGGAGTCAAGCATGGCGAGCGCGAAGTCCAGGTCCGCGGCGGCGCCGAGGGAGTCCTTCTGCCGGAACACCTCCAGGGCCGCGGGCACGGGCTACGCTCCGCCGAGCGGGCGGACGGTCAGGATCTGCTCGCTGCGCCCGAACGGTCCGTGGATGTCATGCAGGACCGTGGAGGTCAGGCCGATGCCGTCCCTGCCGAAGGTGACCCGGGTATCCAGGCCCAGCCACTCGCCGCGGGGATCCCGGTGCAGATGCAGCTGCAGGTCCACGTTGGGGAAAATGTAGCTGTCCCCTCCCGGCGGGACGCGGGTGGAGATGCCGTTGGCGGTGTCGGCCATCCCCACCAGGCGGACCAGGTCCGAGGTGGGCAGGCCTTCCACCATTTCGTGCGGGGTGCGCAGCCAGGCCCGGCCGCGGCCCGGTCGCAGCCCCGGCAGCGCCCGCTTCTCCAGGGACTCGATAAAGGCGCCGGGCCACGCGGTCATACCCTCGTGGCTGCCTGCCTCCGCCGGGCCGGGCATGGAGTCGTCCTCCACTGCGGCCACGTCCGCAGTGGAGCCGCGGGCAATGCGCCAGGCGGTGGCGCGCACGGCGGTGCGGCCCTCGGCCACCATCTCGGCCTGCACCAGTTCGATGGTGCGCCCGGGACGCAGGACGGAAGTCTTCACTTCGAAGGTGGTGCGGGGGATCAACCCGAAAATGTCGTAGCTGATCCGGGCCATGCGCAGTTCGGGCCGCGGACGGAACTGTTCCAGGCAGTGGGCCAGCAGGCCGGAAATCGGTGCCATGTGCTGTTCCTGCGGATTCCAGGCACCCTGGGTGTGGATGGTTGCCTCATAGGCGCCGTTGCCCAGTGAACGGTAATACGATTCAGCCACGTGCCTGCTTCTCCCTGCCGTTCGCGGAAATTGGAGCTTTCAGGCTACCCCAGCGCCGCCGGACGGCTGGCCCCGGAACGTAACGCAGGGCACACTGGCCGGATGGAATATACCCATCTCGGCCGCTCCGGCCTGTCCGTATCCCGCCTGTGCCTTGGCACCATGAATTTCGGCCCGAAAACCGAGGAGGCGGACGCCCACGCCATCATGGACTCCGCCCGCGACGCCGGCATCAACTTTTTCGATACCGCCAATGTGTACGGCTGGGGTGAGCGCAAGGGCTGGACCGAGCAGATCATCGGCCGGTGGTTTGCCAAGGGCGGCGGCCGGCGCGAGGACACCGTCCTGGGCACCAAGCTGTACGGCTCCATGAGCGAGCGGCCCAATGACACGTTCCTCTCCGCCCTGAATATCCGCCGTGCCCTGGACGCCAGCCTGAAGCGGCTGCAGACGGACTACATTGACCTTTACCAGTTCCATCATGTGGACCGGAACACACCCTGGGACGAGATCTGGCAGGCCATGGAAGTGGCCGTGGCGCAGGGAAAGATCATTTACAACGGCAGCAGCAATTTCGCCGGCTGGCATATTGCCCGCGCCCAGGAAAACGCCCGCCGCCGCAACTTCTCCGGACTCGTGAGTGAGCAATCCATCTACAACCTGATCAACCGGTCCGTTGAGCTGGAAGTCCTTCCCGCCGCGCAGCAGTACGGTTTGGGAATCCTGCCGTGGTCTCCGCTGCAGGGCGGCCTGCTGGGCGGGATCCTGCAGAAGGAGGCCGACGACGGCGGGCGGCGTGCCGAGGGCAGGGTGCGGGACCTGCTGGAGAAACACCGGGAGCAGATCCGGCAGTACGAGGACCTGGCGGCGGAGCTGGAGATCCTGCCGGGAGTCCTGGCCCTGGCCTGGCTGCTGCACCAGCCGGCGGTGACCGCGCCGCTGGTCGGTCCGCGCACGCAAGACCAGCTGGACGAGGCACTGCTTGCCCTGGACGTTACCCTCGATGCCGGGACGCTGGCCCGGCTGGACGAGATCTTTCCCGGGCACTCCCCTGCGCCGGAGGACTACGCCTGGTGACCGGAGGGCGGCGGCTTTGGCGCCAGACTGTCAGGCGCTCGCAGGCTCGATCAGCTGCGGCCCGTTGTTGCGTACCGAGTTCACCTCGGTGGAGACCACACGCGGGGTGAGCGTGGGTTCGGGTACGGCGTCGAGCAGCTGCGCGACGTCGGCCCCGCCGCTCAGCTGCGTGTCCAGCCAGTCCGCGTAGAGGTCCGGCGGAATGATCAGCGGAGTGCGGTCATGGATGTGGCCCAGGGCGTCGGTGGCCTTTGTGGTGATGATGGTGACGCTCAGCAGCCATTTGTGTTCGTGGTCCTCCGGCAGTGCCGGGTCCGGCCAGAATTCGTACAGGCCGGCGAACGCCAGCGGATCCTGTTTCCCGGAGTACAGATAGGTGGGGATCTTTCCATCCGCGGACTTTTCCCACTCGTAGTAGCCGTCCGCCGGCACCAGTGCCCGGCGTTTCACCGCCGCCTTGCGGAACGCCGGCTTCTCCAGGAGAGTCTCGCGGCGGGCGTTGATCATCCGGGACCCGATCTTCGGGTCCTTGGCCCAGACCGGCACCAGGCCCCATTTCGCCGTCGCCAGCCGCCGCACTGGCGCTTCGTTGGAGAACCGCTCGGTGACGATCCGCACGTCGTCCGTGGGTGCAACGTTCCAGGACGGCAGCACATCCGGTCCCACCGTCTGTTCGACGGCGAACGCCGAGACCAGGTCCGAGGTCGCCCTTGCCATTACGTAACGTCCGCACATGGCACCCATTGTGCACCATGGACCGGCCCCGGGATGAGAAAGCCAGGTACCCCGGCGCCGCCGGCCCCGGTTACCTTCTTTCGAACATATGTTCTATTTTTAAGAATATGAACCAGGACGCCGCCGAGCGGCTGGCGGCCCGCTATGCTCGGCGGGCCGAGCCGATCAGCCTTACCCCGGAAGAACTGGACTTCGAGCACAATCCGGTCACCACCTCGGTGCCCGGGGTACCGGTCTGGGCCTGGATCCGGTTCCCCGGAGCCGCGGAGCGGGTGAAGGGCGAGGCCTGCAGCTGGTCCTCCCGTGCCGTTCAGGTGCTCTGGGAGGACGCGGGGCTGCGGCGGGCCACCTGGGTGTGGGCGTCCGCGGTGACGCGCCGGACCAACAACTCCCGCAAGGAAACCCTCGGGGACCGCACTGCCCGGGAGGCCGGGTGAGGTCAGTCCGGAAGGCTGCGCACATATTCCAGCGCCTCGCGGGTCAGTTCAGTCCACTGCCGCGCCGTGGCTGCCGGGTCCGCGGCGGCGGGCACCTCGATCCATTCCCGCATGGTGCGCTTACCCATGGTGACCGGCGTAGCGGCGCCGGCAGCGATGAGCTCCCGGGCACGAACCATCGGCAGCTTCACGATCAGGTAGTCACCCGAGCCGAGGAAGGCCACGATCTTGGATCCGGTACGCAGCCCGGGGCTGCGGAACATGGTGCCGACGGTCAGCGGACCGTCCTCCTGCAGCTCGCCGGCGATGGCGTGCAGGAGATCGAGCGCTTCCTGGGACGGCCGCATCTTTCCTCCCGGGTAGTGCCTGCTTCAGTCAGAACTGGCTGAAGTCCGCAGTCGCCGGGTCGGCGCCGAGCCGGCGGCCGCCGTCCAGTCCGTCCAGGACCGCCAGCTCCTCCTCTGTCAGCTCGAGTCCGGCCGCGGCGAGATTCTCCCGCATCCGCTCGGAATTGGCCGACTTGGGAATGACGATCCGGCCCGACCCCAGATGCCAGGCCAGGACCACCTGTGCGGGGGTGGCCCCGTACTTCCCAGCGAGCGCCGCCACTTCAGTTCCGGCCAGCTCAGTCCCCTGCCCCAGCGGGCTGTACGCCTCCACGGCAATGCCGCGGGACATGGTCTCGGCGGCGAGCGCCGCCTGCTGGAACCCGGGGTGCAGCTCGATCTGGTTCACGGCCGGCAGCACCTGGCTCTGCTCATACAGGGCATCCAGATGGTCGATGAGGAAGTTGGAAACTCCGATGGCCCGCATATAGCCGTCGCGGTACAGCGCCTCGAGTTCCTTCCAGGCCTGCACAAACATCCCCTGCGAGGGCACCGGCCAGTGGATCAGGTACAGGTCGACGACGTCGAGGTTCAGCGCTCGCCGACTGTCCAGGAACGCGGCCCGCGCCCTGCCCTGGTCTCCGTTGCGCAGCTTGGTGGTCACGAAGATCTCGGACCGCTCAATGCCCGACGCCGCGATGGCCGCTCCTACGCCGGCCTCGTTGCCGTACGCGGCGGCGGTGTCGATGTGCCGGTAGCCGGCGGCCAGGGCGTCTTCCACCACTTCCTGCGTCCGGCCGGGCGGAACCTGGAAGACACCGAACCCCAGCTGCGGAATGCGCACGGAGTTGCCGAGTGTCAGGTCCGGAACAACGGTGCGGGGACTCTCTGTCATGGCGGTGCCTTTCCTGCGGTGAGGTCATCTAGGCTGGGTGCAGCCGGGAGCCGGGGCACCTCCACCTAAGCCCGGCTCCCGCCCCCAGTCAAGGAACCACCTAAGGAAACCTGCAATGACGCATCCCGCGGCACTTGATCTGCTTTTCATCGGCGGCACCGGCGTGATCAGTTCCGCCGCCGTCGAGCACGCCTGCAGCCTCGGACACCGGGTGACCGTGCTGAACCGCGGTGTATCCGCGCTGCGCCCGGTGCCGGCCGGCGTCGAAGTGCTCTCCGCGGACGTTCGGGATGCCGGCGCTGTGCGCACCGCCCTGGGCGGCCGCACGTTCGACGCCGTGGCGGACTTCCTGTCCTTTACTGCCGAACATGTGGCAGCGGCGGTGGAACTGTACCGCGGCCGGACCGGTCAGTATGTCTTCATCAGTTCGGCCTCGGCCTATCAGAAGCCCCCGGCTCGGCTCCCCGTGCGTGAGTCCACGCCGTTGCGCAACCCGTTCTGGCAGTATTCCCGGGACAAGATCGCCGGCGAGGACGTCCTGGTGCGGGCCTACCGCAGCGAGGGCTTCCCGGGCACGATTGTGCGGCCTTCCCACACCTACGACGCGACAATGGTGCCGCTGACCGGGCACTGGACGGACATCCACCGGCTGCGCGCCGGGTTGCCCGTGGTGGTGCATGGAGACGGCACCTCCCTGTGGACGCTGACCCACAGCCGGGATTTCGCGAAGGCCTTCGTGGGGATCCTGGGGCGGCCCGCCGCCGTCGGCGAGAGCTACACGATCACGTCCGACGAGTTCCTGCCCTGGGATGCCGTGTACCGTTCCCTGGCGGCGGCCGCCGGTGTTCCGGAGCCGCTGCTGGTGCACGTGGCATCGGAGACCATTGCCGCCCATGATCCGGGGCGCGGCCCGGGCCTGCTGGGCGACAAGAGCCATTCGGTCATCTTCGACAACAGCAAGATCAAATCCCTCGTGCCGGACTACCGGGCGGTGATCCCGTTTTCCGAAGGGGCCCGCGAAATCGTCCAGTGGCACGATGCCCATCCTCAGGAACAGGTCCTGGACACGGCCTGGATGGAGCTCAGCGACCGGCTCGCGGACCGGGTCCGGGCGGGGAGCTAGAACGATTCCCTCGGAGTGGGCGGGTTTGACGCTTCTGTTTCCAGCGACTGTTAGAGTGCAGGCAGCAGGTATATCCGGATGATTACGGCGCTCGCCGCCGGAGTTGAAACGCAATCTCGACACCCCGTCCGGATGGCTTCGAAAAAAACGTTAGAGGGAAGCATGTCAGGTAACGGTCCAGGCCAGGGAAACAACCACGGAAACCGGTGGTCCGACGACTGGGACGAGCAATACGCCTCCCCCAAGAAACCCGAAGCTACCGCGCCGGCGGCCGACCGCCAGGCCCAGCACTCCCAGCCGCAGAATCCCCAGGGATACGGGCAGCAGGCACCTCACTATCCCTCACCCGGATACCCGAACCAGCCCGGCGAGGGTTACCCGAACCAGGCCCAGGGGTATCCCGTCCAGGGTTACCCGAACCAGGCCCAGGGCTACGGCCATGCCCAGTTCGGCCATGCGCCGCAGGGCTCCGGTTACCGTCCCCAGAAATCCCGCGTCGCCGCCGGACTGCTTGGAGTATTCCTCGGCGGCTTCGGCGTCCACCGCTTCTACCTGGGCAACAACAACCTGGGCATCGCACAGATTATCGTGACCGTGGTCACGAGCGGCCTGGGAGGTGCCTGGGGATTCGTCGAAGGCCTGATGATTCTCTGCAACGCCAAGGCCTTCCGCGCCGATGCCCACGGGGTTCCGCTCAAGTAAGGGCCACCGGCACGGTGCTAGGCTATGGGTTCGAAAGTATGTTCTAGAACAGTCCCATAGGAGGCCACGGCATGGCGGTGTTCTCAGCAGACCGTTCCCGCCGCCCCGCCCCGCCGTCGGAGTCCGACGCCGCGACCGCCGCAGGGTTTCCGAGTCCGGCCCGGGATTACTTCGACGGCCGGATCGACCTCAACCGGCACCTGATCCGGGACCCCACCTCCACTTACGTGGTGCGGGTGGAAGGCGATTCCATGGCGGGCACCGGCATCTGCAACGGCGATGAACTGATTGTGGACCGCTCGCTCACTCCGCGCGACGGCGCCGTCGTCGTCGCCGTGGTGGACGGGGAACTCACGGTCCGCCGGCTGCTGCTGGCCGGACAGCGCATCGTACTGCGGGCCGAGAGCCCGGGTTATCCGGACATCCTGGTGGCCGAGCCGTCGGAACTGTCGGTCTGGGGCGTTGTGACCCGCTGCCTGCACCATGTCTGACTCGGCTGCCCCCTCCAGCGGCAGCCAGCGGATCGCCCTGGTGGACGTCAACAGCTTCTACGTTTCCTGCGAGCGCGCCTTTGATCCGAAACTCGCCGGAGTGCCGGTGGTGGTGCTGTCCAACAATGACGGCTGCGTGGTGGCGCGCTCGGATGAGGCGAAGGCGCTGGGCATCAAGACCGGCACGCCGTGGTTTAAGCTCGCCGAGTCAGCGCCGCGCGTGGGCCTGATCCAGCGCTCGAGCAACTACGAGCTCTACGGAGACCTCAGTTCCCGCGTGATGGAACTGCTGGGCCGCTACGCGCTGTGGCAGGAGGTGTACTCCATCGATGAGTCCTTCCTCGGACTCGCCGGCACGCCGCGCGAACTGGAGGCACAGGGCGCAACAATCCGCACCGCCGTCGCCACGCACACCGGCCTGCCCGTCTGCGTGGGCATCGGCACCACCAAGACCCTGGCAAAGTTCGCCAACCGGATCGCCAAGCAGAACCGCCATCTGCAGGGCGTCTGCAACCTCGAGACCATGGACCCGGCCGCCGTGGAAGCCATCATGTCCCGAGTTCCGGTCACGGGCCTGTGGGGTGTGGGTTCCCGGCTGGGAACGAAACTCGATGCAATGGGGATCTCCACCGTCGCGGACCTCCGAGCCGCCGATCCCGCACTGATCCGCCGGAAATTCTCGGTCACCCTGCAGCGCACCGTGCTGGAACTCAACGGCACCGCCTGCATCCCGCACGAGGACGAACGGGCGGACCGCAAGCAGCTGATCTTCTCCCGCAGCTTCTCGACGCCGGTCACCAGCGGTGCGGAAATGCGGCAGGTGATGAGCATCTACGCCCAGCAGGCAGCCGCCCGGCTGGAGCGGGAGGGGCAGCAGGCCAGCATCCTCACTGCCTACGCGGGCACCTCGCACTTCAGCGAGCGGGCGGCGTCGTTCCCCTCGGCCACCGTGCGCCTGCCCAGCCCGACGTCGGATCCCGTGGTCCTCAGCCGGGCCGCCGTCGGCGCCCTCGAGTCCCAGGTGGTGGAGGGTGTCCCGTACACCAAGGCCGGGGTGATGCTGAGCGGGCTGGAGTCCGCCGGTGCCCAGCCGCTCTTTGAGGAGTTCGTTTCCGTTCAGGAACGGCGGAACCTGGGCGAGCTGCTGGGGAAGGTCACGGACAAATACGGGGCTGCCAGCATCGGGCTCGGGCTGGCAGGGATGTCGACGGCGACGCCGGAGTGGACCATGTCCCGCAGGTATTCCTCGCCCCGGTACACCACCGAGTGGAGCGAACTGCCGGTGGTCAAGGCCGTTTAGCGGCGGTGTCCCCCTTCGGCCGCCGCGGTTCAGTACCCCGGAGCGGCCGGAAGACCGAGGAACTCCTCCAGCGTCACGCCGGCGTCGTAGACTCCGCCGGCAATATCCGACCCCACATAGCGCAGGTGCCAGGGCTCGTAGGCGTACCCGGTGATCTGTTCCGCCCCGGCCGGATAGCGGATGAGGAAGCCGTACCGGTGGGCGTTCGCCGCGGCCCAGGAACCGGCTGCCGTTCCTTCAAAACAGGTTTCCAGTGCGCACAGGCCGTCCGGATTGCCGATGTCCACGGCCAGCCCGGTTTCATGCTCGCTGTAGCCGGGACGGGCGGAGAGCGAATCGGCTCCCTCTTGGCCGTACCTCTCGGTGTAGGAGGTGTGCAGCTGGGACTGGTCCTCCCGTGACCGGTAGCCGCTGACCGGGGAAATGGAAACGCCCTCGGCTGCGGCAGCACTCACCATGCCGGCATAGGCCGCAGCCGCTTCGGCCCGCAGCAGCAGCCCGCCCGCGTCTACCAGATCCGGCGGCACATAGTCCACCGCGAGGGGGCGCTGCTTGTTGACCACGAGCGTGACGCTGTCCGGCGCCTCGGCTTCGGGCGCAGCCGCCGCGTCGGCCGGCACATCGGAAAGGTTCAGGAACACGGCAAGGGAGACGACCAGGCATAAACACAGCAGGCCGGCCATGGACGCGCATGTCCGCAGGTAGACGTACCGCACTGTTCCGCTACCCCCTCATCCACATGGCACCCTCGTCATTTCGCGCCATCCTCGCACGTGCGGTGCAAAGCGCGCGGCACCGGCGCGCCCGTGCCGCGGCTCCCCGCGGACGGAACGGGCGGTGCGGCCGGTTCGACGGGAACGGTTAGCGTGGAGGCATGAGTTATGCGTACGACGTCGAGATCCTGCACCTGCTCGTCTCGCCCGCACACGCCTATTTTGGGCGTGCCAAGGACGGAGCGGCCGACGTCGCCACCACCGATGCGGATCGCTCCGAGGTGGTGGCCGGCAAGGGAATTGTCGGTGACCGGTTCTTCGGCAAGGCAGCCCACATGGATGCTGCCGTCACGCTGTTCGCCGTCGAGTCATTGGAGGCCATCGCCGCGGAGCTGGGCGCGGACCGGTTCGATCCGCTGCTGCCCCGCCGCAACGTCGTGCTCCGCGGTGCCGAGCTGATCCCGTTGCTGGGGCAGGACTTCGTCCTCGAATCGGCGCACGGCCGGGTTGAGTTCCACGGCGGCAGGCAGGCGCATCCGTGCGCCTGGATGGATCGGGTGCTGGCGCCCGGTGCGCACAAGGCGATGCGCGGCCGGGGCGGGCTGCGCTGCCGGCCGCTGAGCAGCGGAACACTTCACCGCGGACCGGCCGTGCTCCTCAGCCCCGTGCCGTTGGATCCGGCGCGGGCTGCCGTGCCCGCGCTGCTGCGGCCCGGCCGGCTTCCCTAAGGGAGGTGCAGGCGGACCCATGCCGCGGCTCGGATCTGTGCGTCTCCGTTGCCACCGCGGTTTGTGCCATGCGTCGCCTTCGCCTAGCATCGCCCGAGGACGCCGGAAGAGGCGGCACCGGTTCACCTGGTATTACGCTCCTGGGGGGAGAGACCGTGAATATGCGCATATCCGCCGTTCGCTGTGCCGCAGCTTCCGCAGCTCTGGGCGCTGTCGAAGCAGGCAGCGGCTGTTCAACGCATCCGGGCATGACAGAACGGACCACATGAACAGTCCACAGCGGGGTAACCCCTTGAAATGCTCGGTGATCGGTGCGGGGATAATTGCCCTGCTGACCCTGAGTTCCTGTGTCCAGGAAACCCCTGCGGCGGCTGACGGCCCTCCCGCAGCGGTGGTCTTTGACGATCTCATAGGCATGGCTGCTGATGCGGTCAGCGCTACCGGCACATCAGGGTGGACCTATGAGAACGGAACGATCTGGGCTCCTGACGAGCCCGTCATCGCTTTTTCTCCGGAGCCCTGCGGAAGGACCGCTGACGGCACGGAGCAGCGCTTTATGGAGTTTGGACTGATTGGACCTCCGGCACCCGTCGGGCCCGGTGAAGCTAGGGAACAAATGCGGGCCTACCTGCAGGATCATGGATACGAGTTGACCCGGTCCATGGACCCCCCGGCCGGAAACGAACCCAAGAACACCTATATTGTCACCGGGAGACGGGCCGACGGCGCCTTTATCGACTACGGGGCGAACGACGCAGAACAGCTCCTGACCCTGAGAAGCCAGTGCTCGGCCCATCCGTCGCTCCAGGACGAGGTCAGCGCCCAGACCGACTAGGACAGATTCCCAGCAAAGAAGCGGTTAATTACCCAGTGACAGCCCGGTCCCGTTGGTTTAGCCTTCCGGCAGCCCGGCATTCGGGCCCAGTCTCATTCACCGGGGGTTCGTTATGTCCGTTTTCTGGCCGGGAGTTCTCATCGGCTCACTCATCATTGCCGGATGTGCTCTCGGGTATTCCCGGCGGAACTGGCTGGTCAAGGCCACGAACGCGGGGATGGAGGGGTCGTACGGCAAGCGGACCGCCGAAACATTTACCGGGAACCGCGATGCAGCCAAGGCAAACCTCATCATTCCCTTGTTCGGGGGAATGGCACTGGGAGCCGTGATGGTTCTTCTGTCCCTCACCGGTGTCATGGGGAGCGACCCTGCGTCTGAAGGCCCGCCGTTGAATCCGGTGGTTATTGTGCTTGCACTGATTGGTTTCTGTTTCGGCATTCTGGCTTTTATTCACACGGTCACCCGGAGGGGCAGGAAACCGTCCCGCATGCTTACCGCCGGATCAGCAACGCTCGGCATGCTCTTCATCGTGGCCGCCGGGATTGTCTTCTACTTTTCCGCCAACTGACTACCGCGGGGATAGCCCGACGGAAGGCGGGGTCATTCCCAGACCAGCCCGGAACTGCCGTAACGCTGTGGCGGCCGGCTGTACTCAAGCTGCTTCCCGTCAGCCGCATCAGCTCCAGCGCGGTACGCGCCAGCGACAGGTGGGCAGCTCCACTGATGCCCCGGTTCCGGGCACCCATAAGCGCCGCCGCGGCGGCTGCCACCCCGAGCCCCGTGGCATAGTCCAGCGCCTGGACCGGCAGCGCTCCGGGCCGCCACAAGTTCCCGTCACCGCTGCCGTAGAGGGAAGCGATGCCGGTGGCGGCCTGCACGATGCTGTCGAAACCGCGCCGCCCGGCCCACGGCCCGGTATCACCCCAGGCGTCGAAGCTGACGACTCCCAGCCCCGGAAAATCCGCCCGCAGTGCTTCCGGCTCCAGTCCGAAACGGGCCAGGGAGCCGCCCCGGTACCCCAGCAGCACGACGTCGGCCGCCTCGAGGAGCTCGCGGAACCGCCGGTAGGCGGCCGGGTCGGTGAGGTCGGCCACCGCACTGCGCTTCGAGAAGCCGGTGTCAATGTGCTGCTCCACCAGCTCCGGGGTGGCGGGCGGGTCGATCCGCAGCACGTCGGCCCCAAGGGCGCCCAGGATCCGGCTTCCCGACGGACCGGCGATCACCCGCGTCAGGTCCAGAACACGCAGGCCGGCCAGAATCCCGCCGGACCCGCCGCGCAGGGCAGCCGGCACTGTACGGGAAGGCGCTGGTGCCGGTGCTGTGTCCAGCCGGATCCATGGTTCCCCCTGCAGGGCCCTGCCTGCCGGGGAGTTCATCCACTCCGTTGGCGACCGGACCGCGGCTGCCACTCCCCCGTATGTCGTCACCCGGTCCTCCACCTCCATGGCGGTCAACCGAAGCAGTGCGGCGTCTACGCCGTCCGGTGAGGCAACACCCAGGGCCGTGATCAGGGCGCGTTCGTGATGCGGATAGTTGGCGTGCAGCCGGACCCATCCGTCGATGGTGCGGCGGAAACCCGACAGCGGGGCGAACCCGCCGACGGGCTGGCCGTTTACCCGCAGGTGGGTGTAGGAGGCAAAGGACACTGCGGCACCCCGGGAGGTCAGTGCGATGTCCCGGCTCTTGCCTGCGGCGCCGTTCCCGACGGCGAGCGCCGTAGCCAGCGTCTGCAGGGATCCGAGGGCCAGTCCTTCCACATCCAGGGCACCGGTCCACCACCAGCGCGGCCCCGTCCATGGTGCGAGTTCAGCGTTTTCCGGCAGCAGCGGGGACAGGCCCTGCCAGAGTGCGGGAAGCGGATTCGTGTTCCGGTGACGGGCAGCCATAACGGCATTATGCAGTCCGATGCCGGTTCCGGCGGGCCTGCTCGACCGCGACGCGAAGATGTTATGTGCCTACCGTGCTGCCGCCGCGGTGAAACGGGCGGCCAGCTTCACGAAGGCGGCCGCCAGTTCAGGCGGGCCGACCACCTCGAGTCCGGCGTCGAACCGGCCGAACGAGGCCGCCAGCGCGGCCCAGGACCAGGAGCCCGCCTCCAGCCGGCACCGGTCGGATCCAACCGCTTCAACGGTGCCGTCCCCGGCGAACGGAACGACGTCGGCCGCCGGTAAGTGAAGGATTACGGCGCCGCGGCAGGGCCAGTCAGACCCTTCACCCGGTTCCGCTCCCCGGAACCGGGCGGCGAGGAACCCGTGCACGCTGCCGCCGGGCAGGTCCCGCTGCCGGAACCGCGCACCGGCCGGCATCCGCGGCGTGATGCGGTCAGCGCGGAAGATCCGCCAGTCGTTCCGGTCCAGGTCCCAGCCCACCAGGTACCAGCGTCCGCGCGAGGCCACCAGATGGTGCGGCTCCGCGCGGCGCGGCGGCGCGAAACCGGCGTCGCCGTCGCCCGACTGGGCACCCGCATAGTCAAAACGCAGCACCTGCCGGGACCGGACCGCACCGGACAGGGCCAGCAGCAGCTCCGACGGAACGGCTGTGCCAGGGGGACCCGGCAGTGTTGTGAACTGCAGCGCGTCCAGGCGGTGGCGCAGCCGGGAGGGCATGACCTGCCGAACCGTGGCCAGCGCCCGGGCGGCGGCCTCCTCGATCCCCGCTCCCGTCAGGGGTGCGGACTGCAGCGCGACGGCGAGCGCCAGCACCTGGTTCTCATCGAAAAGCAGCGGAGGCAGATCGGCCCCTGCCTCCAGGCGGTAACCTCCGTCCGGGCCTTTCAGCGCGGAGATGTGGTACCCCATCTCCCGCAGCCGGTCGACGTCGCGGCGCACCGTGCGGGGGCTGATCTCCAGCCGTTCCGCCAGCACCTGCCCGGGCCAGTCGCGCGGAGTCTGCAGGAGTGAAAGCAGGGTCAGGAGCCGCGACGTCGTGGTGGTCATAAGACAAAAGATAGGCGGAATAGCGGCCAGAACCTGACCTCTACTGGGAGAAGAGTGGGTGTTACCGGGAAACCGCCCGGACCCTGAAGAAGGAGCTTCCATGTCTGTCACCACCACACCCCACCTGAACTTCCGCGGCGATGCCCGGGATGCCCTGGAGTTCTACCACTCGGTTTTCGGCGGTTCGCTCGTCGTCGTCACTAACGCGGACGCCTACAGCGTGGAGCGCCCGGAGGAGGCCGGCCAGGTCAAGTTCGGGCAGGTCACGGGCGGGAACGGATTCGCCGTGATGGCCTACGACGTCCCCGCCAGCGTGTCCTATGACCAGGGCGAGAAGTCCTCCTTCGTTTCGGTCCGCGGTGATTCGGCGGAGGAGATCGCTGACCTCTGGGGTCGGCTTTCCGCCGGCTCCACCGTGCTGCAGGACCTGGCACCCTCGGCCTTCTCCCCCGCCTACGGAATGGTGCAGGACCGCTTCGGCGTCACGTGGGTGCTTGACGTCGCCGTCGCCTATGACCCCGCCGGCTAACCCCGTGCCCGGTACACGGCGGGCACGCACCGATGTCCGGGACGTGCCCGCCGCGGCGCGGGTCCGGGAGGGCCGGAGACCGGCTAGTCTCGGAGGCATACACCCGGTGGTTTCCCCCGCCGGCACTTTAAGCATAGGAGCGTTATGGCCTCGGACGTATTGGTAGTCATCGGCATGGGCGGCATGGGGCAGGCGGTTATGCGCCGGTCCGGCGCGGGACGGAAGATCCTGCTGGCCGACTTCAACGAGGACCTGCTCGAGAGTGTGCACGCGGCCGCACTGGGCGAAGGCTACGACGTCGTCTCCCAGCAGGTGGACGTCTCCTCGCGGCAGTCGGTGGCCGCGCTGGCCGCAACCGCCCGTGAGCTGGGCGCCGTAACCGGCGTCGTCCACACGGCCGGGCTCTCCCCCGTCCAGGCACCCGTGGAAGCCATCTGGAAGGTGGATCTCTTCGGTGTCGCCGTGGTGCTGGAGGAGTTCGAAAAGGTCATCGCCCCGGGCGGAGCCGGCGTCGTTATTTCCAGCATGTCTGCCTACATGGCCGGCGGACAGATACCCGCCGACGTGCTGGCGAGCCTGGCCACCGTCCCTGCGGACGATCTGCTGCTGATTCCGTTTGTTGCCGGCATCGACCACCCCGGACACGCCTACAGCGTGGCCAAGCGCGCCAACCAGGTCCGCGTCCAGGCCGCCAGCCTGCGCTGGGGTGCCCGCGGGGCACGCGTAAACAGCATCAGCCCCGGCGTCATTTCCACCCCGATGGGCCAGCAGGAACTCTCCGGCGAATCCGGCGCGCAAATGCGAGCCATGATCGAGGCGTCCGGCACCAAGCGTCTCGGCACCGCCTTCGACATCGCCAATGCCACGGCCTTCCTGCTCAGCCAGGATGCCAGCTTCATGACCGGCGCTGACCTGCTGGTCGACGGCGGTGCGGTGGCCGCCGTCGATACCGGCCAGCGCAGCCAGGTCGCCGGCTAGGGAGGAAAAGTTCCGCGCCGCAGGAACGGATGCGGATTCACTGATTGCCGGGGCGCCGGCGGTGTGATCGAATCTGGGACATGTTGTACGCAACCTCCGCAGACGGCACCCGCATCGCCTTCGACCAGGTGGGCCACGGCACCCCGGTAGTCATTGTCGGCGGTGCCTTTTCAACCGCCGACGCCGGCGTCCCGCTGGCCGACGCCCTGAAGGCCGCCGGCTTTCAGGCCGTGACCGTGGACCGCCGTGCCCGCGGGGAAAGCAGCGACACCTCCCCCTACTCGCCGCAGCGGGAGGTGGAGGACCTCACAGCGGTGCTGAACGCCGTCGGCGGCGAGGCGGCGGTCCTCGGACATTCTTCGGGCGCGATGCTGGCGTTGCTGGCCGCGGCCGAAGGAGCGCCGATCAGCCACCTGTTCCTTTCGGAGCCGCCGTTCCTCTTCGGCGAGAGGGAACCTGCTGCGGATCTTCCGGACCGGCTCCAGTCCCTCGTCGACGCCGACAACCCCACCGAGGCCGTCACCACCTTCCAGCGTGAAGGCATCGGCCTGCCGGAACCGATGATCGAACAGATCCGGACCAGTCCGTTCTTCCCGGCGCTCCTTCCGCTGGCCCAGTCCGCCGTCTACGACGCGCGCCTTTCACAGGCCGTATCAACCCCGACGGCGGCGATGGCGGAGGTCTCGGTGCCCGTCACGATCCTGCGCGGAACCACCACGTACCCGGTGATCATGGACGCCACTGAGAAGCTGGCCAAGCGCATGCCCCACGCGGTCCTGGTGACGGTGCCGGAATCCCACGACCACTCCCCCGATCCGTCGGGCACCGTGCGCGAAATCCGCCGCCGCATACCGGTGCAGTAACGGACAACCCGGGTGGGGAACATGCCCTCCTACCTCGCCCTCCTGCGCGGCATCAACGTCGGCGGACGGAACAAGGTCCCCATGCAGCCGCTGAGGGAGCATCTGCAGGACCTCGGGTATCAGCAGGTCTCCACCTATATCGCCAGCGGCAATGTTCTCCTGGCGTCGAATGACGACGCGGCCTCGATCGGCAGCCGGATCGAAGCCGCCCTCACCGAGCATTTCGAACTCGACGACGAACTCGTCAAGGTTCTGGTGCTGGACCGCGCGCAGCTGCAGGCCGTCGTCGAGCACCGGCCCGAGAACTTCGGTGAGCGGCCCGACCTCTACCACTCCGACGCGATCTTCCTCATAGGCATCGATGCCGACACCGCGATGGGCGCGTTCCGCCCGCGCGAAGGCATCGACGCGGTCTGGGCGGGCGAGGGCGTGATCTATTCGCAGCGGCTCAGCGCCGAGCTGACCAAGAGCCGGCTGAGCACCATCGCGGCCTCCCCGCTGTACAAGTCGATGACGATCCGCAGTTGGAAAACCACGCGGAAGCTGTGGGACCTGCTGCCCGGGTGATGCGTAGGTGTTAGGGTCCTGCCATGTCCGAACCCCTGCCGTCCGAAAACACCTTTGACCATCTGCGGAGCCTTGACGGCGAGCACGTGGGGTACATCCATATGACCGACGACGGCGCTTTCATACCGTATGACCTGTTGCACCGCCGCTGCGCTGAGGCCGGAGACCTCGATGCCGCGGAGTCCCTGCTCGACGAGCTGGGGCTTCGGATGTTCATGGAGCAGTGGTGGCTCGACGACGACGGACAGCAGATCCCCGTGCTGATCCAGGAAGTGCACAGGGACCGGGTGCTGGTGGCTCCAACAGCTGAGGGCGCGATTGCCAAGGCAGCCGATATGACCGCTGTCGTCGAGTTGCTGCTGCCCACCGACCGGCTGCATACGCGTTAGCCCTACCGGATTCGTTCGTGCGACGCTGGAGGGATGGATTTAGTGGTGTCGCCCGCGCTCACGATTCCCGCGGCTGAACTCGAGTGGCGGTTCTCCCGTTCGTCCGGCCCTGGGGGCCAGCACGTCAACACCTCGGACAGCCGCGTCGCCCTCTCCTGGAACGTAGCCGGTTCTACGGTGCTGTCGGACCAGCAACGTCTACTGCTACTGCAGCAGCTGAAACGCAGCCTGGTGGCTGGAGTGCTGACTGTGACGGCCTCCGAGCAACGTTCCCAGCTTCGCAATCGGGAAACAGCCCTGGCCAAGCTCGCCGCCCTCGTGGCAGGTGGACTCGCGCCCGGACCTCCCCCGCGCCGCAGGACCAAAGCTACCCGGGGCTCGAACTACCGCCGCCTCGACGCCAAGAAACAACGGGCTGCCACGAAGCGGCAACGGCAACGGCCGCCGGCTGATTAAGTCCGTCAGGGCCGGGGCATCGATGGGGGCTGCCCACGGATGGGCCGACTCCGGGTTAGCTCGGCGTCGATGTTCCGTACTGGGACGGGCCTAGCCGGCGCCGAAGCTGCTCATTTTCGGAAACGCGGCCCCGAAGACCCGTGGCAATCCGGTCCAGGAAGTCATCCACCTCATTCTGCGCATACCCCTCGCGGAACTTTGTCGGCTGGAACCTCTGATTTATTACCTCTTCAGGGCTGAGAATTGAAGCGGTAACGTCCTGCCTAAAAATGTCCGTCTTTTGCAGTTCAAGACGTTCCTTTTCGAGTCGCCGAAGCTCCTGGACAGTGCGGTCCAGGAAGTCATCCACCTCGTCCTGGTCATAGCCCTCCTTGAATTTGGTGGGCTGGAAGCGCTTCGCGACAACCTCTTCAGCTGTTAGAGTTCCGGTTCCGTAGGTGACGGATTCCCCCTTGGATTTGGTTGATTTCGAAGCATTCGGCAATACCAAGGTGAGCAGAACTATTACCGCGACGAAAATCCAAATTTTTCCTGAGCCGTCGCTTTCGCTCGCCCCTTGGGCCATTACCGCTGAAACATACTCAAAAGACATGGAGTTCGACTTTCGTAAGGTCAGTCTGTGTTGCAGCTGAACGGATCAAAATCCTGGCGACAATAACTGTAACCGATTGCTCCTTTCGAAAGCCGCCATTGATTTCGATGTTTCCGGCTATGTCCAGGACCACCCTGCCGCCGGACGGCCGCGGCCCGCGGCGACTGCCTCGCTGGACTTGGACAGGGCCGGGTTCCGGGCCAGCATCCGGCCCAGATTGGAGGAATCGGGTTCGCTGCGCCCAGCGGCGGCTGCGAGATTCCGGATGAGCCGGGCCGCCTGCGCGGTGGTGAAGTGCTTTCCCAGCAGTGCTTTCGTCAGTGGCTGGTCTACCCAGAGGGCATCCAGCACGGTGCCGGCGGTGCGGCGGATGATGGTGTCGTGGTCGAACGGCAGTCCGGAGACCTGCTCCACCGGGGTGACCTTCGCCCTCGTTTCATCGAGCCGGGCGTCCGGCTGCAGGACGGCGGTGTGGACAATCGAGATGGTCGGCCCGCGCGGATCACGGTCCGGATTGTCGTACACGCCGGCCGTGCCGATGTATTCCACCTGCCCCTCCCCTACTCCGGTCTTGGCCGTCAATGCCCGCAGTGCGGCCTCGGCCAGCCGTTCGGAGGGAAGCAGGAGGACACCGGGGAGCGCCTGGACACCGGCAAACGGTTCGTTGGCCCGCTCCGCGGTCACCACGCACAGCCCCCCGTCCCTTCCGATGAAGGGCACGGTATCGATCGAGACGAGGGGCTGCTGCCGATCAATGCTCATGAGGAAATGTTACCGAGCACTGTCCGCACGTCGGCGAAGGACTGGCGGCGGAGGAACTCACCGTTGGCCCACACCGGCTGCAGCAGGGAGGCTTCTTCCTGCTCGGGGGTGGACTTCTCGATGAGGGCCAGCTCGCCGTCGTCGTTCCGGGTCACGGCCAGGCGGCCGGTGGCTGAACGCTTGGACCCGAAGCCCTTGGCCGTGATCGGATCCTTGAAGACGTTGCGCCCTTCGCCGTTGACCTCGATGTAGGTGACCTTGACGGCGGAGGAGAACGTGTCCCGTGTGACGTACTGGTAGGTAAACGACCCGGCGCCCAGCACTACGTTCTCGGCTGCGTAGCCCGCCTTCTCCAAACGGTCGGTGATGTCGGCGGCGCGTTCCGGCGTGATCGAGTCCCCGTACATCACGCGCACGTTGTTCAGGACCTTGTAGCCGGCCTGGTTGCGGACGGAGCCGAACTCCGCGTCGAGGATGGCGACGACGCCGAAGAACGCAGGGTCGTCGGCGATGGCCGGCACCGAGGCAGGGACGACGGCGCCGGGCCGGGTGGAGGTTCCGCAGACAATGTCGGCGGGATCCCCGGAGTCGGGACGGATAACGACGTTGCCGTCGCGGGACGTGATGATGTCCTTGAGCCCCGGCAGGATGTTCTGCAGCACGTGCCACAGATCGTAGCCGTCGGAAACCAGCGAGATGTTGCCGCTGGGATTGACCTCCAGGATGTGGCGGAAGGTCTCGGCTTCTCCGTCCTGGCCGCCGGCGCACATGACCGCATGCTCGCTGGCGGGGATGGAACCGAGGATCTGGCCGTTGTCGGCCCCGAAGGAGGAGTTGTAGTAGCGGCGGATGAAGTCTGCCGAGCCGAGGGAGTCCGATCCCTTGAAGGAGAGCAGGTGGCCGGCGCCGGAGGCGGCAGCCGCCTCGACGCCGGGCATGCCGCGGAAGGAGAAGTCGTGGAGCTGCCAGTCCACGAACGCGGCATCCGTGCCGGTTTTTTCGGCAGCGGCATCGAGGATGCCGCGGTACTTGTCGGCGATGGTCGCTGCGGTGGAGGGCTGCCAGATGGACGCGCTCAACGCCGTCTCGATGTAGTTGACCAGCCAGAAGAACTCCGGTTCGGTGGACTCGACGGTGACGGACGGGACCCGCAGGGGTACCCGGGTTCCTTCGGGAACGGCGCGGAAGATCAGCGGCAGGTAGCCGCGGCGGTGCAGGGCCCGGATGTGGCCGGTGCCTACGGTATTGGGGCCGAGGATGTCATTGAGGCCGGCCTGGTACTCGGCCACGGCCTCGTCTTCGTCGGCGGCGAAGAACGGAGCGAAGGCCTCGATGCAGAACTTCTGCAGGAAGGCCTGCAGTCCGAAGTGCACCACGTGGTCCACGCCCTCGAGGCGGGAGCCGCGGTTGGTGAAGTTGGAGAGGACCTTCGTGGTGCCCTGCGGGTACATGTGGATGTGGCCGAGCTTGTACGCGTCCGTCTGGAAGAGGGCGGCCGTGATGCTGGCAGTGGTCAGTGCGGTGGCGGGTGCTGTGGTGGTCATGGCGGCGTCCTTAGATGAGGTGGGAAATCAGGGGCGTGACGGAAGCGGCAACGTCCGGGTTGGCGGCGCCGGGATGTGAATCGGTGGTGTAGATGGAGCCGTAGGCCTGCCGCAGCTGGGCTGCCTTGCCGGAAAAGACTCCGTGGCTGACCCACAGGTCCAGGCGATCCGGCCCGAGTCCGGTGGCGGCGGCCAGGCCCATGAAGGTTCCGCCGCCGTCGCAGATATCGTCGACCACCAGGAAACGGCCTTCGGCGGGCAGCTCCTCGCAGGTGAAGGCGGAGAGCTTGCCGGTGGCAAAATCGCGGTGCTTCTCGGCGGAATAGAGCGGAAGTCCGAGCGCTGCGGCGGTTCGGGCGGTGCGTTCCTTCGCTCCGGCGTCCGGGCAGATGACCCCGGCATACTCCCCCGCCTTGTTCCGCAGGACCTGGGCGATCACGGCGGAGGAATCCACAACGCGCAGGTTGCGCACCAGGGCCGGCATGACGGGCGAGTGCGGATCGAAGCAGACCACTTCATCGGCGTTCATGGCGTTGATGAGGTTGGCGTAGACCTTGGCGCCGAAGGGGATTCCCCGGTCCTGGCGGGCTCCGGGCAGGTACGGGATCATGGCCTGGACCTTGTGGCCGCCCTGGTGTGCGTAGTCGATCCACATGGCCGCGCTCATGTACTCGTTTGCGTCGGCGCCGGTGAGGTAGAGGTAGAGCGGCGTCTCGTCCGGACTGCCGTCGACTTTGACGTGGGCCTCCCCGGCAGGGAAGGACATCGGCGTAGCGGCCGAGTGGACGGTGTATCCCTGCGGGACTGTGGCGTATGCGGTGAACATGCTGCCAGCCTACACAGGTTTTTCGTCAACGGAAGTTTATTTCCTGAATAAACTTCACATTACGAATAATGACAGGGCGGCGGGCTAGTCCGGCACGCTGATGTACCGGCCTCCCAGCTCCTGGGCGAGAGCGGCGATTTCCTCGGGGCCAGGCGCCTGCCCCTCACGGCCCGGCAGGACCAGCACGTGCCAGTTGCTGCCCTCGGCGAAGTACGCAGGTCCGTTTTCGGCGCCGTGCAGCAGGTCCGAGGCCTTGGACCGGTCCGCCTCGTTGTCATAGCGGACTATTTCGACCGTGTCCGTACACATCCGGTACTCTGCGGCGGAGCCGTCGATGTGCACGGTCACCGGTTCGGCGGTGGTGTCGGGGTCGCAGCCCAGGACCCCGGCAACGGCGTCGTACGCTTCGCGAATCGAGGCGAAGGACGGGACCCGCTCTTCCACCCGAAGGTCGATCGAAATCGCCGTCGTGCGGTCCGACATCTTCCGCTGCACCAGCAATGACCAGCACCCGGGCTCGTCGAACTCATAGACGGCATCCCATCCCTCCCCCGGCCTGTCCGGCCCTTGCCCCATCGAAGTGCCCGGCTTCTTGAACACCTCGACCCGGTTTCCCTGCGGATCGGCAAGCCACGTATCGAATGTGCCGGTGCCGGTCACCCGCCAGGCAATCTCCACCGGCGATCCGGTGGAGAACGGAACCGAGGCGTCGGCCGTGTCCACTAAGCCCCAGGCCTGAAAGTCCGGGGCGTCGCTCAGGTCCAGCACCCTGTCCTCGCCGAGGACCACGGTGTCCCGGCAGGCCGCTTTCGAGACTTCCGCGCCGTCGTTCGACGCCGGCGGCTCGTCCGCGCTCGACGAGCCGGCGGCCGTGCAGGCGGACAGCAGCAGCACCGCCGCCGCTGCGGCTGTGAGTCCCTTTACGTTGCGCATTGGCGCCCACCCCGTCGTGTTTGGTGGGGACATCATGACACAGGGCAGCGGATCACGTGCCGATGTCCCTCCGGGTGAGTGCGAAGGCAGCGAGCAGGACCAGCAGTGCACTTGTTCCGTACAGTGCGCCGAGACCGGCCCAGTCGGCCCCGTTGCCGAGCGGGCCGGCGCCGAAGGCCCAGTGATAGGGCGTCCAGGCGTGGAGGTAGTCCAGGTCCGGGTTCTGGTTGGCCACCGCGTTGAGGGCGTACCCGCCGACGGCGACCGCTACGGCCGCAGCGAGCGCCCAGACGCGGCGGCCGGTGAAGGCCCCCGCTGCCAGGGCGACGGACGCGGTCAGCAGCGCCAGTCCGCTGAGCGCCGCGCACCCGGCCCAGACATGGGCAGGAACGAGTCCGAGTTGTGCGGGGCGGTTGAAAACCAGCACGGCCAGGCCGGTGAAAAGGCCGAGCAGCAGCAGGCGGGCAGCAATGGCGGCGCTGCGCTCCAGGACGAGCTGGACCCGGCCGACTGCATGCGCCAGGACGAGTTCCAAGGCCCCGCTCTCTTCGTCGCCGGCAATGGCCCGGGTTCCCCAGGAAACGGCGGCGATGGTGAAAAGGGCGAACCCGATGAGGCCGAAGAACGTCGACTGGGTGTATCCGGCGCCGGTGGTCAGCTCGTTATAGCCCAGTGCGGAAATGAGTTCGGGCGGCAGGCTCTGCAGGAGATCCTGGAAATCCTGGCCGGCCAGGGACGGATAGAGGGGCAGGTACAGGCTCAGGACAGCCAGGATGCCCGCCGCCCATCCCAGAAGCGGACGCCATGACCCGGCAAGCGAACGGGTGAACAAGGGGAGGCGGCTCATTCGCTTGCACCGCCGTCGGCCGGTCCGGCAGCGTTTTCCGGCCCGTAGAACCGCAGGACCGCCTCCTCGAGGTCGGGCTCCTGCACCACCAGGTCAAGGAGGTGATGTCCCGCCAGAGCCGTGATCAGGTCCGGAATGTCCCCCTCGAACCGGGCAGATACTGAGGCTGCGTCCCCGGACCCCGGATCGGCGGGCACCTGCAGTAGCTCTAATCCAGGCACCCGCCGAAGGCGTTCAACCAAGGCAGGTGCCTCTGCCGCAGCAATTCCAATCCGCACCCGGCGGCCGGCCGAAGCCCGGATGGCCGCGGTGCCGGCGGCGGATATCACTGTCCCTGACCGGAGGATGGCCACAGTGTCAGCGGCCTCCTCGATCTCGCTGAGAACGTGCGAACTAAGCAGTACCGTCTGGCCGTTGCTGCTCGCCTCCCTCACCAGCGCCAGAAACTCCTGCTGGATCAGCGGATCCAGTCCGCTGGTCGGTTCGTCCAAAATGAGCAGCGGGGGTTGGTGCATGAATGCCTGAATGAGTCCCAGTTTCTGCCGGTTTCCCTTGGATAGGGCACGCACCGGGCGGCCGAGGTCCAGATCGAGCCGCTCCGCCAGCGCCGGAACGGTTCCCGGATCCACGGGTCCACTGATGCGCGAGAAAAAGCGGAGAAGTTCCCGTCCGCTGATTCTGTCCGTGATGGCCAGTTCTCCCGGCAGGAACCCGATTCGCCGGCGCAGGGCCGGGCCGCCGCTGCGGGGATCAACGCCGAGGACGGTTACCTCCCCGGAGCTGGGCCGCAGCAGGTCCAGCAGCAGGCGCATCAGCGTGGTCTTGCCGGCACCGTTGGGACCGATGATCCCGAAGACGCTTCCGGCGGGAACCTCTAAATCGATGCCTTTCAGCGCTTCAACGCGGCCGAAGTTCTTCTGCAGCCCCCGGGTGTGGACAGCGGTTGACGCAGAGCCAATACCCATGGGGTCAGGCTACGCGCCCGCCGCGGGTGCCGGATAGGCGGCGGCGGACGCCGGAGCGGGCCAGGTTACGTCCGCCGGAGGATCCTCCCCCACCAGCCCGTCCACGGATTCACGGATCAGATCGGCATGACCCGTATGCCGGGCATATTCCTCGATCAGGTCGATCAGCATGCGGCGCAGGCTGCCGGCCTGACCCTCGATGGCGGGCAGCAGCTGGTCGAGTCCGCCGTCGTCGAGTGCGGCGGCAAGGCGTTTCCGGGAGCGCCCGACCGCGCCGCTCCACAGGGCGTAGAGGTCCTCCGGACTGTCGTCTGCGGCGGTGCGCCAGTCCCAGTCCGGATCGCTCTGCCAGTCCACGGCATTCCACGGGGCTCCCGGGTCCTGACCTTTCAACCGCCAGGCGAAGTGGGTATCTTCCACACCCGCCAGGTGCTTGAGCAGACCGCCGAGGGTAATCGCTGAGGCGCCGACGGTCCTGGTGAGCGCTTCAGCATCAAGGCCGCCTGTTTTCCAGGCAAAGGTGGCACGCTGCCGGTCCAGGGACCCCAGCAGGGTTTCTGTTTCCGTTCCCGCCAGCGGGGGTTCGATTTTGCGCGTGAGTTCTTTTTCGGTCATGACGCGGAAGGCTACGCGGGAGGTGGCACCACCGTCCACGGGTACAGTAACTGCGGTTTACCTCCAGTAGCGATCGACACACTCCATGGGATCGCCTCCGTTGCCGGATGTACCCAAGTACCCCAGCATGAGAGCGGCCCGCCTTTCCTCTGCAACAGGGTGTGACGATCCCGCCTGAGCAGAAGCGATCGCATTGAGTGCAGCAACGGCCTCATCGACGTCACCGGGCTCAAGCATTCCCTCGTAGGTTTTTGGACGCGCTCAATCAGCGAGATGGTCTCTCCAAGGCCTTCATCGAGATCAAGGGGATGGAAAGTGCTGCGTAGCTGACCAGCCAAGTCCCACATCCGGCGCGAATGAGGGGTGTCCAGGCGCCGGTCTCGCCCATCGCACGCGATGTACTCACCAGTCTGGTCTATGTAAACCCAGATCCGGCTGGAGTCGTTGGGCTGAAAACGGACCTCATACTTCTCCTTACCCAACACCCCAGAGGATCGATGCTGTGCAAGGGTGGGAGAATCGTAGGTACGTCAGCCAAACTCGACGCCATCTTTCTGTATCGTCCGCTCATCCACGGGCATGAGCGAGCACGATGACGCTCGGGCCTGAGCTTTCTTGATGTGACCCGGCCTTCCAATGCGACATGACGAACTCACCGAGGCACGCTACTTCGGCTCATGACGGTACGATCGTTGTGAACTTCCCGGGAAGGAATGGATCAGTTTGGGCTTGGATAATGGGACCGCACGAGCCCCAACCATTTACGACGTCGCCCGACTGGCTGGCGTGTCTCACCAGACCGTCTCTCGCCTTCTCAAGGGCCAAACCATCTCACCCGCGTTCAAGCTAAAGGTCGACAAAGCTCTCGCGGACCTGAACTACCGACCGAACCTGGCTGCGCGAAGCCTTGCCACACGTCAGAGCAACCGGATCGCGACACTCATCTACGAAATGAGCGAACTGGGCCCAATGAAGATCATGCAGAGCGCCAGTACTGCAGCTCGGAGGGCAGGCTACGTTCTCGACATCGTCCACCTCGACCCGTCCAACAGCGGTTCGCTGAGTGAGGCCATCGCCATCCTAAATCAACTCGACGTTGCCGGCATCCTGGCCTTCGCCCCGAACGACATCACCAGGGCCCAACTGAGTTCCACCGAATTCCGGGTCCCGATCTACTTCGAAGCAGAGAACGACGACGACGACCTCCAGCGAGACGATCGTCCCAACTTCAATGCTATCGGCGCCGAATTGGCCATGAGCCATCTGACTGACCTCGGCCACCGCTCCATCGCACACATCTCGGGGCCCCTCACGTGGCCAGCAGCCCGCCTCCGCGTACGCTCCTACCGCCAAAGCGTGTCGCGGCACAAGCTTCCCGAGATCCCGATCGTCGAGGGAGACTGGTCTGCCAGGTCCGGCCACGGCGCGGCGCTCACCATTCTCGACCGCCATCCAGAGGTCACGGCAATCTTTGCTGCCAACGACCAGATGGCATTGGGGGCACTCTCCGCGCTGGCGCAGCGCGGAGTGGTCGTTCCCCGTGATGTCAGCGTCGTCGGCATGGACGATGCCGCCGAAGCTCAGTTCTATACGCCGTCCTTGTCGACTGTTCCCATGCATTTCGAGACTCAGGGCCAGTACGCGTTCGAAGCGATCCTCGCGCGGATCCAGGGACGCGATGTCGCCGTGAAAACCGACTACGTCCATACCGCGCTCGTCGCCCGGGAGTCGACCGGACCTGCTCGCTGACCACCACGATTCGGCGTTCGCTTTCTATTGTTACCGGTAACACTATCCCCTATAGTCGTTTCCAGTGTTACCGGTAACACAAGGGTCACACGCAATCGGTGCCATCGAGACAACGGAGTTTCCATGCTGTTCCCTCATCATCCTGCGGTCCATTCACAGCTGCCATGGGCAGGACCTGGCCCTCTCGTGGGCTACCCCCAACCCATCTGATTACCGAGCGACGAATCGGCGCCTCGCTGATCATCGCCTTGCCATCCATCAAGTATTCGAGTCCGGCGCAGGTAGTTCACAGGACCCCGCCGCCTCTCCCCTTTCCTCCTGACCCCTTACCGGCAGGAGACCCTCTTCCCAGAAAGATCGGTCATGACCAGTTCATCAGCCCGTAAAGCCAGAACCCTTGGAGTAGGTCTTGTTGCCCTCTCCCTCCTCCTGACCGCATGCGCCGGGTCAGGCCCAGAGGCCGAGACTGCCGCTGCCGACGTGTCGCAGGAGGAAATCGACGCGGCCATGGCGGAAGAGACAACCCTTAATTTCTGGACCTGGGTTCCCGACATCGAGGACGAAGTAGCACTCTTCGAGGAGCAGTACCCGAACATCGACGTGCAGGTGGAGAACGTGGGCCAGGGGCCCGACCACTACACGAAGGTCCGTGCCGCACTCTCGGCGGGGCAGGGAGCACCTGACGTCATCCAGGTGGAGTACCCCTACGTGCCGTCCTTCCAGCTCACCGAAGATCTGCTGGACCTGACTCCCTACGTTGAGGAGAACCTGCAGGACAACTTCCCGGACTGGGTGTGGAACCAGGTCAACCGGAACGACCAGCTCCTAGCCTTCCCGCAGGACACCGGCCCGATGGGCAACCTCTACCGCGAGGACATCCTGACCGAAGCCGGACTCTCGGAGTCTCCGGCAACGTGGGATGAGTTCGCGGAGGCCGCGGTGACCGTCAAGGAGACCACCGGGTCCTACATCACCGATCTGCCGCCCAATGATGCCGGCGTCTTCATCGCACTCCTCTGGCAGGCGGGCGTGAAGCCTTTCTCCTACACCGGCGGGGAAGAGGTCGGGATCGACCTCGACTCGGACCGGGCGAAAGAGGTAGCCGTGTACTGGGAGAACCTGATCAAGGACGACGTGGTTGCGGTGGACCCCAACTTCACCGACTCGTGGTACCAGGGCCTATCCAATGGCAAGTACGCCGGGTGGCTGACAGCTGCCTGGGGCCCTGTGTTCCTGCAGGGGACGGCCGGCGACACCGCCGGACTCTGGCGTGCAGCGCCTTTGCCCCAGTACGAAGCAGGCGAGGAAGTATCATCCAACCTCGGCGGTTCGGCCAACGCTGTGCTGAAGAGCTCGGAGAACCCGATCGCGGCCGCGAAACTCGCCGAATTCCTCAACACGGATAAGGCCTCGACGGAACTCTTCAACTCACAGCAGTCCCTGTTCCCCGCGTACGCCCCGCTGCTGGAGGACGAGGCCTTCCTGTCCACCCAGTCGGAGTTCTATGGCGGACAAGAAGTCAACGCCCTCTTCGCCGACGTCTCCGAAACGGTCGACTCGACGTTCGAGTGGCTGCCCTTCCAGGAATTCGTCACCTCAAGCTTCAACGACACGCTGGGGAAAGCGATTGCGGACAAGGGTGATCTTTCGGCAGGCCTGACCGCATGGGAGAACGAGCTCAAGGACTACGCGACCAACCAGGGATTCACGGTCAAGTAACAGCCCAGCAGGTGGGTGGCGCACCGTAGTGCGTCACCCACCTGGCTCATCTGTTGTTCTTCGAAAAGGAAAAGCACATGTCTCTTGATGCTCCCGGCTCACCAGAAACGGCGACAGCTCAACGGAACGGCCGCAAGAAGTCAATCACCAGCAGGCAGACGACCGCCGCCTACATCCTCATCGCCCCGTTCTTCGTCGTTTTCGTCGCCATGCTCGTACTACCTCTTGCGTACTCCGGTTACCTCAGCTTCTTCAGCCGACAACTCATTGGCGGCGAGGCCTTCGTCGGGTTTGCCAACTACGTCAGAGCGTTCTCCGACGCGAGGTTCCTCGAAGGCATCGGCCGGGTAGCGATCTTCCTCGTCATCCAGGTACCCATCATGATCGCCCTGTCACTGTTCCTGGCGCTGGCGCTGGACTCAGGACGGGCACGAGGATCACGCTTCGCCCGGCTCGCCATCTTCATTCCCTATGCTGTTCCCGGCGTCGTCGCAACGTTGATGTGGGGCTACCTGTACGGAAATGACTTCGGACCCATCTCCCAGCTTCTACGCGGGATGGGACTCAGCGCACCCGATCTACTCGCACCAGACAATGTCCTCGGCTCGATGATGAACATCGTGACCTGGGAGTTCGTCGGCTACAACATGATCATCATGTACGCGGCGCTGCGGTCGATCCCGGAAGAACTCTACGAAGCTGCAGAGATCGACGGCGCGGGTCAACTACGGACGGCTTTCAGTATCAAGATTCCCGCCATCAGGCCCGCCATCCTGCTCACCGTCATCTTTTCCATCATCGGAACTTTCCAGCTGTTCAATGAACCCCAGCTGCTCTCGCGGATCGCGCCCAACGCAATCAGCGATTCGTTCACTCCCAATCTCTACGCCTACAGCCTCGCGTTCGTGAACCGGGAGATCAACTACGCAGCCACCATCGCGTTCACCCTGGGGTTCGTCATCATGATCATCTCGCTGATCGTTCAAGGGCTTCAGCAACGCAAGGGAGCGAAGGCATGAGCCACGCACAAACTACTACTCCAGTGACCGAGTCCAGCCCCCGTGAATCTGTTAGGAAACCTGGGAAAACACGTGGCATGAACGCTGACCGGAAGAAACCCCGCAGCACGCTCCTCACCGTCCTCGTCTGGATCTGCGTCGCGTACTTCCTCCTCCCCCTGCTCTGGCTCGTCATCTCCTCGACCAAGGACAACTCCGACCTGTTCACCACCTTCGGGTACTGGTTCGGTGATGGCTTCAACCTCTTCGCCAACCTCAGGGACCTGAGCACCTACGACGGCGGCATCTTCTGGCGCTGGATGCTCAACACCATCCTGTACGCGGGTGTCAGCGCCGTCGGAGCAGCGTTCCTCGCAACCGCTGCGGGCTATGCCTTCGCCAAGTACAAGTTCCCCGGATCCACCCTTCTTTTCTACAGCGTGCTCGGCGCGATCATGATTCCCACCACGGCACTGGCCATCCCCACGTACCTCCTGTTCGCGAACGCCGGCCTCACCGACACTCCCTGGGCGATCATCCTGCCCTCGCTCGTCAGCCCATTCGGCGTGTTCCTCATGCGCGTGTACGCAGCAGATGCCGTCGACTCCAGCCTGATCGAAGCTGCGCGGATCGACGGCGCAGGTGAACTTCGCATCTTCTTCCAGGTCGGTCTGAGATTGCTGGGGCCAGGCATCGTCACCGTGCTGCTCTTCGCCCTGGTGGCAACCTGGAACAACTACTTCCTGCCCCTCATCATGCTGAACTCCTCCGAGCTGTACCCGCTCACCGTGGGCCTCGCCCAGTGGCAGTCAGCCAGCGCCTCCGGCGGCGGCGGGTCCCAGGCACTGTTCTCCAGCGTCATCACAGGTTCCCTGGTATCGATCCTGCCTCTGATCGTTGCCTTCCTGTACTTGCAGCGCTACTGGCAGAGCGGGCTCTCGACGGGCGGCGTGAAGGGCTGATTCACGGCCCCGCAACGCCAGATCGCACACTCTCCATCCCATTAAGGACACCATGCATCACCTCAACGACCGCATCCTGTTCGGCGCCGCCTACTACCACGAGTACCAACCGTCACCGCGGTTGAGCGAAGACATGCGCCTCATGAAGGAAGCAGGCTTCACCGTCATTCGCGTTGGCGAATCCGTCTGGTCGACGTGGGAGCCCGAGAACGGCATATTCGACCTCGAGTGGCTCGCGCCAGTTCTCGACGAAGCCCACGCCCACGGCATCCAGGTCGTCCTCGGAACCCCGACCTACGCCGTCCCCATGTGGCTGGCGAGGCTGTATCCGGAAATCAACGTGCAACGGAGCACCGGCAAAGCCATGGGATGGGGCGCCCGCCAGGAAATCGACTATTCACACCCGGCTTTCCTCTTCCACGCAGAGCGAATCATCCGGCGCATCGTCTCCAGGTACGCTGACCACCCATCCGTCATCGGATTCCAGGTGGACAACGAACCTGGTAACGAGATCTTCGCGAACCCGCAGGTCTTCCAACGGTTCGTCGACCACTTGCGCACCATGTACGGGACAGTCGAGAAGCTTAACAAGGAGTGGGGTCTGACCTACTGGTCCCACCGCCTCTCGACTTGGGCGGATCTGTGGACGCCTGATGCCAACGCGCAGCCACAGTATGATCTCGCCTGGCGGAGCTTCCAGGCCGAGCTGACGACGTCGTTCATCTCGTGGCAGGCCTACATCGTCCGCGAGTACTCCCAGCCCAACCAGTTCGTCACCACCTGCATCTCCTATGAACGGCGGACAGCGGAGGACGATCAGCTCACGCGGGACCTCGACATTACCGCCGGGAACCCGTACTACCGGATGCAGGACATGCTGGCGGTGCCCTCGCTCGAGGATCCAAATGAGCAGCACTGGACGACGTCCGGCACCTGGGCTCTCTACGCAACCGCCGACCGCATGTACGGGTCCAAGCAGGCGCCGTTCCTCGTCACCGAAACCAACGCGCAGGCGATCGGCATGACTTGGTCCAACGAGCCGGCCTACGACGGTCAATGGCGACAGGTTGCCTGGGCCCTGGTATCACGGGGGGCAGCCATGATCGAATACTGGCACTGGCACACGCTCCACGCCGGAGCGGAGACCTACTGGGGCGGCGTCCTACCCCACAGCCAGGAACCGGGGCGCACCTACCAGCAGATTGCCGACCTCGGAAAAGACTTCGCGGCCGCCGGCGACCGCGTGACCGGTCTGATACCCGACAGCGACGTCGCCATCCTCTTCTCCAACCGCAGTAAGTGGGCTCTGGAGGAGCATCCTAATCTCGGCGAGGCGGGCGAACCGAACCGACGCTCGTTCCAGACAGCCTTCGATACCTTCGCCCGCGGCGCCTTCCACGCAGGCCTGCAGACGAATACCGTGCACCCGACCCAGCTTTCCGCTACCGAGCCCGGCGACTACGCGCGGAAAAACCCTGTCCTGGTCGCCGCTGCCTTCACCATCGCCTCGGATGACGATCTGAAGTGGCTCGAATTGTACGCCGCGGCAGGTGGGCACCTCATTCTTGGTATCCGTACCGGGTACGAGGACCACGAGGCGCGCGCACGTTCGGAACGCAAACCTGCTTTTCTGGCCGATGCGGCCGGAGTGTTCTACGACGAGTTCAGCAACCTCAACACTCCGCTTCCTCTGAACGCCGCCCCAGGAGCCGCCGACCTTGGGTTCGTCCTCCCAGACTCCGGCAGAGCGACCCTGTGGGCTGACGGTCTGATCCTGGACGGCGCGCAAGTCCTCGCTTCCTACGAGCACCCGCATTTCTCGCGCTTCCCCGCCATCACCACCAGGCAGCACGGAGCGGGGCGTGTGACCTATGTGGGAACCTTGCCGGACCAAGAGGTAACCGCCGCGCTCCTGACCTGGGCTGTAAACATAGGCTCGGGCGCATCGACTTCCTGGCGATCCACTAACCCCTCCCAGACGGTGACCAGTGCGACCAACCGTCATGGCGAGCGAGTGCACTTCGTTCACAACTGGACATGGGAGCCCACGTCCTTCGTGCTTCCCGCCGCCGTGAGCGACGCCCTCGATCAGACCGATTACGACGCCGGCGCGAGCCTCGAGCTGGGCGCATGGGACGTCCGGGTACTCGTAGAGCGGCTCTAAGCCGTCACACCCCGCCCGCCGTCGTTCCTGTTCAGAGGACGACGGCGGGGGGAAGCACCACTGATCGATTTACCCGTATATTCCGTCTCTAGGAGCTGTTCCGTGCCCACACCCACCACCCACCGCTGGCTACGCTGGCCGTCCGAACCGGACCGCAAGCGCATGGGCTACGGCGCCGACTACAACCCCGAGCAGTGGCCTCGGCAGACGTGGGATGAGGACGTCCGTCTCATGCGGGAAGCCGGTGTGAACGTCGTGTCGCTGGCGATCTTCTCCTGGGCACGGATCCAGCCCGAGCGAGACACCTGGAACTTTGCATGGCTCGACGAGGTCATCGACCTCCTCCACGCCAACGGGATCGCCGTCGACCTCGCCACCGCGACCGCGTCCCCACCGCCGTGGCTGGCCACCGAACACCCGGAGATCCTCCCCGTCACGGCCGACGGCAGCATCCTCTCCCCCGGCGCCCGCCAGCACTGGCGGCCCACCAGCCCCGTGTTCCGCGAACACGCCCTGAATCTCGTCACGCAGATGGCCGAACGGTACAAGGACCACCCGGCGGTCTGTGCGTGGCACATCTCCAACGAGCTCGGCTGCCACAACATCTACGACTACTCCGACGACGCCGCGAACGCCTTCCGGGTGTGGCTCACCGACCGCTATGGCAGCATTGACGCCCTGAACGACGCCTGGGGCACCGACTTCTGGTCCCAGCGCTACACCCGCTTCGAGCAGATCCTCCCGCCACGGCAGGCGGCCTCGCACCCGAACCCAACGCAGCAGCTCGACTTCAAACGCTTCTCCTCCGATGCCCTGAAGGGCTACCTGCGCGAGGAACGCGACATCCTGCAGCGCATCACCCCGGAGATCCCCATCACCACGAATTTCATGGTCATGGGCGAGACCAAGGGCATGGACTACGCCGACTGGGCCGCCGAGGTGGACTTCGTGGCCAACGACCACTACTTCGTGCCCAGCCCGCAGGCCCAGGACGAACTCTCCTTCTCCGCGAACCTCACCGGCAACATCGCAGGCGGCAAGCCCTGGTTCCTCATGGAGCACTCCACGAGCGCGGTGAACTGGCAGCCCGTCAACACTCCGAGGAAGCCGGGCACCCTCCGCCGCGACTCCCTCACCCATGTGGCCCACGGAGCGGACGCCGTCTGCTTCTTCCAGTGGCGGCAATCCAAGGTCGGAGCCGAAAAGTTCCACTCCGCGATGGTCCCCCACGCGGGCGAGGGCAGCCCGATCTTCCGCACCGTCGTGGACCTCGGCCACGAACTCGCGGCCCTGTCCGACGTCGTCGGAACCCGGCGCAGCACCGCGCCGGCCGCGATCGTCTTCGACTGGGACTCCTGGTGGGCGTCCGAACAGGACTCGCACCCCTCCGACCGGCTCCGCTACAAGCAGGAGGCCCTCGACTGGTACTCGGCGTTCCTCGCCCTCGGCATCCGCGCCGACGTCGTCCCGACCGCCACCGACCTGACTGCATACTCACTCGTCGTCGCACCCGTCCTCCACACCGTCCCGGCAGCCCTGGAAGCGCGCCTGGAGGCGTACGTGCACGGCGGCGGGCACCTCGTCGCGAGCTACTTCAGCGGTATCACCGACGAGAATGACCATATCTGGCTCGGCGGCTACCCCGGGGCGCTGGCCGACCTGCTCGGCATCCGCATCGACGAGTTCGGGGCCCTCCTCGACGGCGACGACGTGCACCTCGACAACGGCACCACCGCCACCCTCTGGGCCGACCGGGTACACCCGCGCGTCGACGGCGTCGAGGTCCTCTCCCGCTACACGACCAACGACCACGCGGGCGACGCCGCCATCACCCGCCGAAGCGTCGGCCCCGGCAGCGCCTCCTACGTGGGCGCGCGTCTCGGCGCCTCCGGGATCGAACCCGTCCTCGCGGACCTCGCCGCCCGTGCCGTCGTCGTCAGTGAGCTGCCCACGGAACTCCGCGGCGCCATCGAACACGTCCTCCGCACTGGAGACGACGCTGACTACGCGTTCCTCATCAACCGCACCGACTCCCCGGTGGACATCACCGGCATCGACGGCGACACGATCACGGGCGAGCACTCCATACTGGCTCCCCGCTCCGTCACAGTCCGGAAGCTCCCCCGCACGACGACCTCTTGAAACTTGGCCCTCTGTAGTCCGGGGCCACATCGACCCGGTTCATGGCGATGACGCGAAACATTAAAATGAACCGTTTCCCGGAAGCCTGGCCGCACTGAGTGGGTGCGGTCAGGCTCCCCTTTGTCAGCGATACCTACACCGCATTCGATTTGTAGCAACACGTAGGTGCACTATCGGTCATTTCTGACATCGGCTCGACCGGCTCCGCAATCCTCTAGGGTGACGTTGCGGCCCTGGTGGCCAGCATCCGGCCCGGGCCCTACGGCGTCAGGGTGGCCCGTTCGAAGCTGGTCCCCGTGAGACGGACGGTTGGATCCCGTCGGAGCATACGGTAGGCCGCGAGGCTAGCGGCGAGGTCGAGCTCGCCGGTGTCGAGGACCGTCTCGGTCGTCGCCCTCGCTTTCCCTCGGTGGGCGGAAGTCGCGGCCGATCGACAGGTTCGCCTCGAACGGACCAGGCGCTCACGTCCTGTTGGACCTCGCCGCCAGGGTGCCGACGACGACGGTCACCACCACCAGACCGGCTATCGCGATCAGGGCAACGATCACTTCCATCGATTCGCTGGCATCTGCTCCGAGCGCATCGCGCACAGCTGGTGAGCCTCCGGTGCGTTGGTCTTATCATCGCCGGGCTCAATAGTGCTCAGTGCATCCCTAAACTGCTGCCTTAGGTGCGCATAGCCGACCAGGGCGAGGAACGGCGCTCACCTGTGGGTGCCAGCCCAACGAGCGAAGTGCGTTTCCGTCGACACATGGAACGTGTGCAAATTAAGTGGCACGTTCATCTGTGGCGGCAGGCCTGCTTCGCACGGGCAGGCGCAATCCGGGCGCCGGCTCGGTATCAGGCGCAAAGGTCTCATGAATCGTGTTGTTCAGATGGGGGCGGGCGACAAGTGTGCCATCGTCCCCTGCCTCTAATCTGGCGGAAAGCATAACCAATTCGACGGTTCCAAGGTCGATCTCCTGTCCCCCCACATTAATTGTCAGGGGCTGGGGCACGGCAAACTCATAGTGGTCGTGTTCGGCGACATAGAGAGCGTCCTCAGGATCAAGCTCCATTCTGAGCTCATTCCATTCGTGGATGAACGTTTTCCCCTCAATTAGGGCGGCAGCTCGAATGGCGTCCAGGATGTCGCTTTTTTCGACGCTTTCTAAATCGGGGACCGTAAGCGGCACGGGAGTGAGCGTTTGGATAATAGTCAGCGCCCTGATGTAACGGTAGACGAACATCGGGTACGGAGCTTCCGAACTTTGGATTTCCCCAGCTCGATGAAACGGGCCGTACTTGGGCGCACCCATAAGAATAGCGGGCCGGGAAAAGTTAGCGGCAAACTGGACAGTCGACAACACAGCAGTTGGATCCTGTCCAGCAAGATCTCCTACTGACATAGACATAGACATAGGAACCGTTGCGTCGGATGAATCGGCATGTGTCTCCAGCGTGAGGAACCCAGAGGAGTCAGTACCCCGAGACCATGCCCCAGTTTTGTCCAAACCTGTTGTCAAGGAAACCGCCAACGAAATCTCGGAGAGGACTTCTCCACTGGCGGCAACAATTCTATAGCGCATGTCAAACTCTTCAGGGCTAGATTGGAAGATAAAAGCTGCACCCTCCATCGCCCCACCCAGGCCCCCGGGCAAATCCGCATCAATGACGACATTGGCCATACTTAGAGGTTTGCCAAACTTTCGCCAGTCCTCAAATGCCCGTTCTTCATCTGAGCCTTCCTCGAACACCATGCGGAGAGATATCGGAATAGGTCGCTGCTCTAGTGCTTCAGCGTGACGCACGTAGATCTTAAACGTGATAGTTGATCCGTCCGCTCCAGTTTTCTGCGTGGCAGCAATCAGGCCGGGTGCTACCAGCAGAGGTAGGCGCTCTGGCTCGAGTGCGATCCCATATCGGAAATGGGGATCCCCATCGAGTGCACCTTGAAGGCGTTCAAGATGCCCTGTTATTTCTGCAGGGCTGAGTACCGAGGTGCTGTCCGAGGCAGGCGTGACCTGAAGGTCACGCTGAAGAATCTTCGCAACGTCTGAAACGGCGGCTCGGATTCTTTCACTCCCTCCGTGAAGGTAGTAGTCGGGGACAAACCAGTATTTGCTGACGAGAGACTCGCAGTAATCCAACCCCTTCCACTCTATGATCCGGTCCGGGTCGTTCCACCAGGTTATTATTCTGTTTTGTTCGTCCTCGGTTAACGCTGTCGTTTCATCCGTGAATAGGTCATCGATCGCTTCTTTCGGTAGACCTTGGAACCATTGCAGATTCTCAAGGGTGGGGTTGAGCGGCATAGCAAGGTACCAGTTGCCAAGAGGAACATCTTTCCTGACGAGACCAATAAGAACTCGTTTGAACGAACTCTCGATCTGAGTCTTTTGATTCGCCGTCAAATTGGTGGCAAACTTCTTTATCTGGTAGACGTCGCGAACCTGGGTTGAGGAGTCGTGCGGCACTAAGACATCGATACCATAATCACCCTGGGACGGCCTGACCCGGACAGCCCTTGGGTTGTCGTTGTATAGCAGGTTTGAAAGAACGGCCTCCACCTCGTCGCCGCCCAGTGCAGCCCATTCCACCCTCGCCACTACCCAATCAACTCCCTCATCACGTGCTTCATCTGTCCACCCATTCTGCCTTCACTATTTGTGTTCTTTAAAACAACGATTCGCGGTAAGGCGCAGTTTCGAAAAGTCGCGGCCTGTCGCAGCGTCGAAAGCTAAAACTGCTTTTACTGCTGTGCGCTGACTCGTTGAGACCGCCACAGTTACCCCACCATCGCCGAGCTACGGACACGGTCCAGCGCTTTCGCCAGCAGATCCACATCCTTCTCCGGGAACAGGCTCTCCGGTCCCGCGGGTGCGGCATCGCTGTAGGGTGATTCATACAGCGCCCCGATTTCTACGACGCCGTTCTCCGTGAGCTGCTGGACGATCATGTCCACGAAATGCAATTGGTTGGCGTTCAGGGTCTTGTCTCCCACGAACTCGGACAGGGAATCCAGGGCTGCCTGGCGGTCCATTCCCACCAGGGACCTCACGAAGAGCCCGAGGCCCTCTGCCTGCTCGGTCGCCGCCGAAAGGTCCTCGGGCGAGCCTGCACCGCTCTCGGCCAGCATGCGCTGCAATTCCTCCAGATCGGTCTCCGTTAGGGGCAGCCCGCGGCGGAGGCGGTGAATGGCCATGTGGTTCAGGAACCCCTGCAGATATACGCGGGCCTTCTCCCTGTAGCGGACCAAATCCACGGACCCGGTCTTGATCGCTATCAGCTCGCCTTCCACGATCTCGCCGAGGGTGTCTTCAAAGTTCGAGTAGACCACCTTGCGGCGCTTCTTCTCGATCAGGTGAACCAGCCCCCGGAGACGAACCCGGATTAATTCAAGCCACTGCGGTGAGACCTGACCCCATTCCCCTCCCTCCAGAATCGACTGGATCAGAAGCATCTGGGCAGCGATAGCGGGGATGTTCGGCTGGTCCTGCAGTGCGGACGCAATCTCGACAATCTTCTTGCGGTACGGCTCGACGGCGGCCGCTGAGGTCAGTGAAGCCAGCTGAGCCTGGTACATCAGCAGGTCGAAGCGTTTGGCTTCCTCCGGATCGGCGGCGGAAACCAGCGTCGCCAAGGGGGCCAGCTTAGTCTGCAGGTCTGTCAGATCCTGAGTGCCAAGGGTGCCCCACGAAGCGGGCTTCGAGAACTTCTCCACCCACTCCAGCTGCGGGCGTACCAGGAAGTTCTCCCGGGGCAGCCCTGCCACTTGCCCTACCAGACCGGATTGAAGTGCCGGCACGAAGTCGCCGTCGAGCCCGGCAGTGCGGGCTTCGGCCAGCAACTGTGCCCGGACGGCGAAGCTGCGGTGCGCCAGGGACTGTCCCAGGGACCCTTCGGAACCGGGCAGCTCGGCGTTGAAGTATTCAATGTTCTGGCAGACGTCAAAGATGAAGAAGTCCTGTTTGTTTTCACCAGGTCCGTACAGCTCCGGCCGGAGCCGGGTACCCCGGCCGACCATCTGCCAGAACTTGGTCTTGGAGCGCACCACCTTGAAGAAGAGCAGGTTGACCACTTCGGGCACGTCAATCCCGGTGTCGAGCATGTCCACCGACACAGCAATGTGCGGGCTGTCATCGGTGCGGGCGAAGGCGTCGATCAGGGTGGAGGCGTAGTTGACGCTGTGCGTAATGATCTTCGCGAAAGTGCCCCCGTACTGGGGGTAGTTGATGTTGAATCGTTCGGCGATGAATTCGGCATGCTTCTGGTTCTTGGCAAAGATGATCGTCTTGCCGAGCCGGTCTCCGCCGGCGACCTTATGCCCACGGGTCATCAGCACCTCGAGTGCCTTATCCACGGTGTCGGCGTTGAACAGCCAGGTGTTCAGGATGGCCGGATCCACGGCGTCGGGGATCTCCCCATTTTCGTCCCATTCGGCGGAGTCCCAGTCCTCCTTTTCCTCCTCCGAGAGTTCCTCGTAGCGGATCCCTTCGACCGGGAACCTCAGCGGAATGGACACGGTCCGGGGCGGTACCAGGTAACCGTCGGAGATGGCCTGCGTCAGCTCGTAGGCGAACGTGGGGACGTGGTCCTCAATATCGAACAGCGAGTATGTGTTGCGGTCCACCTCGGACTGCGGTGTAGCGGTCAAGCCCACCAGATACGCATCGAAGTACTCAAAGATGGCCCGGTACTTCTGGTACACGGAGCGGTGGGCCTCATCGATGATGATCAGGTCGTAGTGGCCAATTCCGAACCGCTGTTTCAGGACCGTACCGTCGTCGGTCCGTTCGTTGATCAAGTTCATCATCGTTGGATAGGTCGCGATGTGGATGCGGCTGTCTGCCTCCGCATCACGGCCGAGAATAACCGGGGATGACCCGGGGAGGTTCGTTTTGAAAGCGCGGGCTGCCTGGTCGACCAGGGCTATGCGGTCCGCAAGAAACAGGACCCGTTTGGCCCAGTTCGCCTGCATCAGCAAATCGGACAGCGCGACGACGGTACGCGTCTTGCCGGAGCCGGTCGCCATAACGAGCAACGCTTTGCGTTCCCTGTCCGTTTCCAGTGCGTCCGTGACGGCCCGAATGGCCGCCTGCTGGTAGCTGCGTCCGGCGATCTCGGTATTGATGGTCGCCGTCGCTAAGGGTTTCCTGGTGGTGCGGCGGTCCACCATGAGTTGGAGCTGGTCCCGGGTGTGGAAGCCCTGTACCGGCCGGGGCGGATAGGCAGCAGCGTCGTCCCAGATCCAGTGCTCATAGCCGTTGCTGTAGTAAATGACCGGGCGCTGACCCTTCTCCACCTCCAGCGCGTCAGCGTAGAGCTTGGCCTGCTGCTGCCCCTCGTAGGGTGACTTGGATGAGCGTTTGGCTTCGACGACGGCGAGGGGCTTACCGTCGGATCCCCACAGCACATAGTCCACAAACCCGGTTCCGGTGGCGGGACCGGCATGGGTGGGCATGTGGTGGACTTCAAATTCGCGATCCTCGGCCTTGTCCAGTGACCACCCCGCTTCGCCCAGGTACAGGTCAATGTAGACCCGGGTTTCCACCTCGGAATAGTCGTGGCTGTCCGGGAGCTTCTTGTTGTCTTCCTTGGCCCGGGCGATCTCCGCACGAAGGGCTACAAGCTGGGCGTGCAGCTGCTCGTTGTCCTGCTTCTGCGCGGCCAGAGCCGCATCCTTGTTGGCAAGTTCTTCGGCGAGTTTAGCCGTCTGCTCCGCCGTGCGGGGCTTCCCGGCAGGGGCAGGAACGCCCGGCTTCGGCGTGGGGCTGAGGAACTGTCCGCTAAACGCAAGCGTGGAGGCCGGGCGGTGGGCGGGATCCCGCGTGTAGCGAAGTGCCAGCCAGATGCAGACATGGAAGAGTTCCCGAACGGCCTGCTCGGAGTGCTGGACGGTTATGGCGGCATTGGTGTGGATGGCGCTGTTCGCGACCTTACGGATCAGGTGAAACTTGCTCACGATCGTCTCGCCCGCGAGCCGCTTGAACGTCGGTTCCGACATCAGGCCGTTGAGATCGCTCTTGTAAGGCAACGTTAGTGAGTCGTCGGCGTCGAACAGCCAGTCCAGCAGCGCTTCGACCGACCGCCGCGCGTATAGCAGCGAAGACCGCGGGTCCTTTCTCGCATACAGCTCCGCCAGCCGTGCTTCCTTCGCGATACCGGGCCACTCCGCCTGCAGTACGGCAAAGTTGCTGTTCACATCCCCCAATGCCACTCCTTTATTGATCTTCTCTCTGGAGCCTAACCGATGTTGCCTCCCGCACGGTCAAACAGCGACAGTTCAGATAAAGCCCGCAGCCATGCGAAAGCGGTTCTCTGGCTGTGCTACTCAAAGGAGTCCTCATCGAGTTCGACGACGTCATAGCTCTACTTCACCTGGACTCCCACCCGGGACGAAATAGCCAACACATAAGCCGTGCACCGGAGGTGAATGCGCTGGTCGTTACGAAAACACCACGGGAGACTCCCACGCCATCCAGGGCACCGGCGAAGGCCTGGATGGCTTCCCGTCCAACTGTATTCCCGTCGGCGTACCGTTTAGCCTGCACATAGATGCGGTCCAGCCCCAGAGCGTCCTGATCTAAGACCCCGTCCACACCGCCGTCGTTGCTGCCACCGATGCGCTTCCTACGCTGCTCGGCTCTGCCATAGCCCATCTTGAGAAGCAGACCGACAACCGCCTGCGCAAAGAAATCGGGACGACTCTCCCGCAGCCGTCTCAGGAGCCCATCGTCGGCGTCCGAATGAATACGGTTGATCCCCGATTCGATCTGCTCGATCGGGTCAATATCAGTCACGAGCGTTTTAGCGATGTCTGACACCACCGCTTTTGAGGAACCAGACTGCGACCCAAAAGGTGTGAACAGTGTCCGCGCCGTCGAGAAGTCGCTAATCCCATCCGGGTTTTTGGAAAACCACTCCCGACCGGCCACCATAATAAGGTAATTGGCCCGTACCGGCCGCTCGATCCTCCCGGCCTTCAGGAGATTACTAATGGCCCACCCGAGCCGCTGCTCGGAACGAAGTCCGCCCGTGTTCAGCGTCTCCGCACGTGCTGCCTCGACAGCTTGGCTGAATCAATGGCCCGGCTAACAATGTCCCGGCGATGCAGCGTATCGCCGGAGGAGAGTGCACCCAGCACATGAGTCACGAAAAGCGGCCAAATCGGCACTTCCGAGTCCACGGTCGTTGATGTGGTCTCACTCATCAAAGTTCTCCTTTAAAGGCCCGGTGCTGGAGGGAATCGAAAAGGGCATCCAGCTCTCGAAGGTGCGCGCGGTGGTACTCCTTCAAACGCTCTGCGGCAGCTGCTTCAGCCGCAAAGTCCTTCTGAAGCTGCAGCGGTGGGACCGGAACTTTCATCCGCTTGAGCTTTTCGCCAGTCAGATGGGCGATCGTTGCGGCCGTGACGTGATCTGCAAGGCCTCCGCCCTTGGACAGATTCCAAAGAAGATAAACGATGTACTCAGGCGTTGCCATCGCCGTATTTGGGCGCGCCCTGTGGACCGCTTTCTGAAAGTAGCAATCTTCGATTTCAGCCCGCCAAATCGCTGCTCGGCCAGGCTCCCCACCTTCACAGATCAGAACATCACCATAAGCAAGATGGAACGTGGAACGAGACTTTTCGTCAAAGTCCATCTGTGCCAAGTCAGACGTCTCGATGTTGAACCACTGAACATTGGCATTCCTGAGATATTTGCGCAGATGATTTCCCGACTGGGCATTCTTGTCCAACATTTTGCCGAGTCGACTGGGAGCCACGTCCTCAAACGTTTCATATTGCCAACCCCGGGTGTTGCGGACGACATCACCGAACTTGGCACGGAACGCGGAATGGACGAGTTCATCCATGTGAACGAGTGCTTGGCGGCGTTTGGTGCGGAGCTCATCAGCCTTGTCCAGAATGGCCGCAATCCGCCGCTGCTCCTCAAGGGGCGGGAGAGGCAGAGCAATCTCGCGAATGGCCTTAATCGATAGATGCTTGACTGTGGCAAATGGAGTGGCGTGCCAGATTTCCATGAGTGCCTGCGGAAGAAAATGGTAGAGGTATCGACGGTCGAGGTGGGCATCGTCAGGCGAAATCCGGCATACTCGCTGGTTGAGTAAGGCAGGTTCGGACGACCAGGACTCTCGATTGAAGTCACCGTCCATGCCAACGAGAAGGTCGCCCTTGCGAACCACAAACCGCTCCTCGAAGGGGCCAGAGTAGTAGGTCTCGGTTCTACCCCGTACAACATCACGGATCCTGACCAGTGGCATTTCACCTTCGGAAGCGAACCGACTGGAGTCAAACGCGAATCCAGATAATATTTCGACGTGATCTCCGAGACGGGCCAGTTCGATGTCGGAGCTTATGTTCGGTTTACGTTGCAGTTCAATCCCTACTGTCACGACATCAAACCCTTCAAGTCGGACAGGGCGACTGAAATCTGGGCTTCCAGCATCTCCAAGTCAGCGATGATCTCAGCCGTTTCCTTGTGGTCGATGACTTCGTGTTCAACTTCTTTGTATCTGTTGAGGGAAAGGTCATAGCCGTTTTCGGCGATCTCAGCTTTGGGAACCAGGAAGGATTGGTCGGTGCGCCCCCGTACGGCCTCCGTCGTCGTACGCTGCGGCCAACGGGACAAGACGTCGTCGAGGTCGGAGGTCCCTAGTGGTGTGCGTTTGTCGTCGAGGCTGAATCCGTCTGAAGTGACGTCGTAGAACCAGACGTTGTCGGTGCCACCGGAGTTGGTCTTGGTGAAGAACAGTATCGCGGTGGAAACCCCGGCATAGGGTTTGAAGACACCGGAAGGTAGTTTCACGACGCCATCAAGTTTGTGGTCCTCAACCAGCATCTTCCGCAGCGCCTTGTGCGCCGTGGAGGAACCGAACATAACGCCGTCAGGCACGATGACAGCGGCCCGGCCGCCGGGCTTGAGCAGCCTCAGGAACAGGGCTAAGAAGAGCAGTTCCGTTTTTTTGGTCTTGACCACGGAGAGCAGGTCCTTGGCGACGTTCTCGTAGTCCAGGCTGCCGGCGAAGGGCGGGTTCGCTAGGATGATGTCGTACTTTTCCTCCTCGGAGCCGTGCAGGTCCGCCAGGGAGTCCCGGTAGGTGATGTCCGGGTTTTCCACCCCGTGCAGGAGCATGTTCATGGACCCGATGCGCAACATGGTGCTGTCGAAGTCGAAGCCGTGAAACTGGCCGTTATGGAAAAACCTGCTTTGTTCGGGGTTCGTGAGCAGGTTGGGGTTGTGCTGTCGGAGGAATTCGCCGGCCTGGACGAGGAACCCAGCGGTGCCGGCAGCCGGGTCGCAGATGGCTTCCATCGGCTGGGGTGCTGTCATTTTCACCATGAGGTCGATGATGTGGCGGGGTGTGCGGAACTGCCCGTTGGTTCCGGCGGAGGCGATCTTGGAGAGCATGTACTCGTAGAGGTCCCCCTTGGTGTCGCGCTCATCCATGGGGATGTCATCGATAATGTCGACGACTTTTTCCAGCAGCCCGGCGTTGGGGATGGTGAAGCGGGCATCCTTCATGTGCTGGGCATAGGAGGATTCCTCACCATCAGCCAGCTGGATCAGCCCGGTGCGGAGGAACGGGAAGATGTGTTCGGCGAAGACCGTGTACATCTCGTCGCGGGAGAAGTTCTTGAACCTGCTCCAGCGGAAGTCCTGGTAGGAGCGGCCCTTCTCATCCAACCCCGTGGGGAAGACAGGGTTTTCAAGCGGCTTGCCCGTGCGGTTGGCCTTGTTCTCCGCCCTCGTTTGATTCTCATCCAGGCGCTTCAGGAAGAGCAGATACGTAATCTGCTCGATCACTTCCAAGGGGTTGGAAATGCCGCCGGTCCAGAACGCGTTCCAGACCTTGTCTACCTGAGTTTTGATTTCTCCAGTTATCACCACACAAGCTTATCTGTCGTTACATTCGTGACCCGCCAGCCTCGCAGTAAGGCAGCGGAGGCAGTAGTAGTAGTTCGAACAGGGCTGCGGCTGTGGCCCTCTCTAGCCTTACAGAGCTTCGCTAGTGAGGACGGCTTGAGACTCCTTCTGCACGCGGCGGTCCGGGGCGCATACGCTGCAGCCTCCGGTTTTGGTCCTATTTGCTACAGCCCCCAGTTGCTCGTGGCCCCAGGCGCACTTCCGCCAGCGTCGCATGTTCCCCGGAACAACGCCTGTCGGTGTCAGTGATCCGTTTTTCTCAGGGTGCCAGTCACGCGATATGCCCGGATGTCGCGTTGCAAGGTCGTTGAATCCGCTGAGGACCATCCTGTTGAAGCAGTACTGGCATGCCGAGCCTTTGGCGCGCTTGTTGATGGGCTTGGTATAGCGGTGGCCGAGCGAGCAAATCCACTGTGCTTTTCGAGCGCTTCCCGCGATGACATCTTCAGGGGTCAGGCTCCCGTTTCTAGCTTGGTCCCACTCAGCGACAAGGTGTCGGTGGGTTGTGCCTAGATCGTTGTATCCGCCAATTACCTGCTGCCCCGCGCAAGCGGGACAGCCCCTCCCATTCTCGTGCAACGGTTGCATCCGAGCCTCGACATGGGTACAAAAATGATCCCTTGTATATCTGGTCGACGCGCGCACCAGGCCGGGCCTTGCTGGAGTGCTTAAGCCAACAGCGAGGGCCACACGAACGAGCTCTCACGCTCAATGGGACCGACTGGTCGCATGGACCACCACTTGCTGTTTTCGCTCCTGGAGAATTGAATCGTATCCAGAGCACAGGACAGAAAGTCCTCCCATAAACGTCCGCCCGCTTGCGAGGCCGTAGATCGACTAACGGCAACATCTCTCAAGCGGGGGGATCCTGCAGTATCGGTTTACCCACTCTGAGTGGGCCATAATCCGGTAGTTGACAACTAATTTGTCATATTGGATTGCCAACTCACAGTGCATTAAACAGCGCTGCCGCCGCAGCAGGCCCGAAGGCCCGCTGCGGCGGCAATGGTGCGGATTCAGCTAGGGAACTAGAAGTCCCAGTCGTCGTCTTCCGTGTTCACGGCCTTGCCGATCACGTAGGACGAGCCGGAGCCGGAGAAGAAGTCGTGGTTCTCGTCGGCATTCGGCGACAGGGCCGAAAGGATCGCCGGGTTCACGTCCGTCAGGGTGGACGGGAACATGGCCTCGTAGCCCAGGTTCATCAGCGCCTTGTTGGCGTTGTAGTGCAGGAACTTCTTGACGTCCTCGGCCAGGCCGACGCCGTCGTACAGGTCATGCGTGTACTGGACTTCGTTTTCGTACAGCTCGAAGAGCAGCTCGTACGTGTAGTCCTTCAGTTCCTCGCGGCGTTCCACGGGAACAGTTTCCAGACCGCGCTGGTACTTGTAGCCGATGTAGTAGCCGTGCACGGCCTCGTCACGGATGATCAGGCGGATCAGGTCGGCCGTGTTTGTGAGCTTGGCCCGCGAGGACCAGTACATCGGCAGGTAGAAGCCCGAGTAGAAGAGGAAGGACTCCAGCAGGGTGGAAGCCACCTTGCGCTTCAGGGGATCATCGCCGCGGTAGTAATCGGTGATGATCTGCGCCTTCTTCTGCAGATGCGGGTTCTCCGTGGACCAGCGGAACGCCTCGTCAATCTCCTTGGTGGAAGCCAGGGTGGAGAAGATCGAGGAGTAGCTCTTGGCGTGCACGGACTCCATGAACGCAATGTTCGTGTAGACCGCTTCCTCGTGCGGGGTCAGCGCGTCGGGGATCAGCGAGACGGCGCCGATGGTGGCCTGCATGGTGTCCAGCAGGGTCAGGCCGGTGAACACGCGCATGGTGAGCTGCTGCTCATCCGGAGTCAGCGTGGCCCAGGACTGGACGTCATTGGACAGCGGCACCTTCTCCGGCAGCCAGAAGTTGTTGACCAGACGGTTCCAGACCTCAACGTCCTTCTCATCCTGGATCCGGTTCCAGTTGATCGCCTCGACGCCGTCGATCAGCTTCAGCTTCTCGGTCATGAGTAATTCCTTGTCTTCAAAGGTTCGGGAAAAGGGGTGCGGAAAGCTGCAGCGTTACAGCATGCAGGAAACGCAGCCCTCAACCTCGGTGCCTTCCAGCGCAAGCTGGCGCAGGCGGATGTAGTAAATGGTCTTGATGCCCTTGCGCCAGGCGTAGATCTGCGCCTTGTTGATGTCGCGGGTGGTTGCGGTGTCCTTGAAGAACAGCGTCAGGGACAGGCCCTGGTCCACGTGCTGGGTCGCAGCGGCGTAGGTGTCGATGATCTTCTCGTAGCCGATTTCGTACGCATCCTGGTAGTACTCCAGGTTGTCGTTGGTCAGGTACGGCGCCGGGTAGTACACGCGGCCCAGCTTGCCTTCCTTGCGGATCTCGATCTTCGACGCCACCGGGTGAATGGAAGAGGTGGAGTTGTTGATGTAGGAGATCGAACCGGTGGGCGGCACGGCCTGCAGGTTCTGGTTGTAGATGCCGTGCTCCATGACCGAAGCCTTCAGCGCCTCCCAGTCAGCCTGGGTGGGGATGTGAACGCCCTCGAACAGCTCACGCACGCGCTGGGTCTGCGGGACCCATTCCTGGTTGGTGTACTTGTCGAAGTACTCGCCGGTGGCGTACTTGGAGCGCTCGAAGCCGGCGAACTTCCGGCCGGTTTCGATGGCCAGCAGGTTGGACGCCCGCACGGCGTGGAAGACCACCGTGTAGAAGTACATGTTCGTGAAGTCGATGCCCTCTTCGGAGCCGTAGTAGACCCGCTCACGCGCCAGGTAGCCGTGCAGGTTCATCTGGCCCAGGCCGATGGCGTGGGACATGTCGTTGCCCTTGGCAATGGACGGCACCGAGCCGATGTGGCTCATGTCCGACACTGCGGTCAGCGCGCGGATGGCCGTTTCAATGGTCCGGCCGAAGTCCGGCGAGTCCATGGTCTTGGCAATGTTCAGCGAGCCGAGGTTGCAGGAGATGTCCTTGCCGGTCTCGTCGTAGGACAGGTCATCCTTGTACGTGGTGGGCTGGGAAACCTGGAGGATCTCCGAGCACAGGTTGGACATGATGATCTTGCCCTCGATCGGGTTCTCCCGGTTCACCGTGTCCTCGAACATGATGTAGGGGTAGCCCGACTCGAACTGGATCTCGGCGAGGGTCTGGAAGAAGTCGCGGGCACGGATCTTGGTCTTCTTGATCCGCGCGTCGTCGACCATCTCGTAGTACTTTTCGGTGACCGAGATGTCGGAGAACGGCATGCCGTAGACCTTCTCGACGTCGTACGGGGAGAACAGGTACATGTCCTCGTCGCGCTTGGCCAGTTCGAAGGTGATGTCCGGGACGACGACGCCGAGCGAGAGGGTCTTGATGCGGATCTTCTCATCCGCGTTCTCGCGCTTGGTGTCCAGGAACCGGTTGATGTCCGGGTGGTGGGCGTGCAGGTACACGGCACCGGCACCCTGGCGGGCGCCGAGCTGGTTGGCGTAGGAGAAGCTGTCCTCGAGGAGCTTCATCACGGGGATGACGCCGGAGGACTGGTTCTCGATCTGCTTGATCGGCGCGCCGACCTCGCGGATGTTGGTCAGTGCGAAGGCAACGCCGCCGCCGCGCTTGGACAGCTGCAGCGCTGAGTTGATGGAACGCCCGATGGACTCCATGTTGTCTTCGATGCGCAGCAGGAAGCAGGAGACCAGCTCGCCGCGCTGTGCCTTGCCCGCGTTGAGGAACGTGGGGGTAGCCGGCTGGAAGCGGCCCTCGATGATTTCGTCCACCATCTGCGTGGCCAGCTGCTCGTCGCCGCGGGCCAGGTGCAGGGCAACCATGCAGACACGGTCTTCGTAGCGCTCCAGGTAACGCTTGCCGTCGAAGGTCTTCAGCGTGTACGAGGTGTAGAACTTGAACGCGCCGAGGAAGGTCTCAAAGCGGAACTTCTTCTTGTAGGCGCGGTTGTACAGCTCCTTGATGAAGGTCATGGAGTACTGGTCGAGCGTTTCCGGCTCGTAGTACTCATTCTTGACCAGGTATTCCAGCTTCTCTTCCAGGTCATGGAAGAAGACCGTGTTGTTGTTAACGTGCTCAAGGAAGTACTGGCGCGCAGCAGCGCGGTCGGCGTCGAACTGGATCTCTCCATTCTTGCCGTACAGGTTCAGCATGGCGTTGAGCTCGTGATAGCCCAGGCCCTTGTAAGCCTCCGGGAGCTCCTTGGAGTCCGTCATGCCGGCTTCTGCGACTGATGTGTCCAAAACTTTTCCAATCCTTCGTTAACCTTGGCAACGTCCTCGGACGTGCCCATGAGTTCAAATCGATACAGCACGGGGACCTGGCATTTCACGGCAATGATGTCTGCCGCGAGGCAATAGGTTTCCCCGAAGTTTGTGTTGCCCGCCCCGATCACTCCCCGGATCAAGGAGCGGTTGTGCTCGCTGTTCAGGAACTTGATGACCTGTTTGGGAACGGCGCCCCGGGCCGCTGCGCCCGGCTGGGCTGCCGTCCCGCCGTAGGTGGGAAGCAGCAGCACGTACGGACTGCGGGCGAGCAGGGTGGGCTGGGAGGTGTGGAGCGGAAGCTGCGCCGCGCGGATCCCGAGCTTTTCCACAAAGCGGCGGGTGTACCCGGAGGCTGAGGAGAAGTAAATCAGGGACGCATCCGTTTCCGGCTGCCCATTCCCTGCGGATGCCGATGCCGGCCCGAGGCCGGCCTGGTCTGCCATCCCCAGTGTCATGGTTGCTGCGCTCCTGACGGGTACTGCGCGGGTGGTGCGTGGTGCGGATGATGCGAGGTGCTGCGGAACCGGGAACCCCCGGCCGCCCTTCGGCGGTGCCTAGGCTACGGAGGAAACCTGCGCCTGGGCCAGCTCTTCGATCTTGTCGGGCCGGAAGCCGGACCAGGAGTCCTGCTCGGTGACGACAACGGGTGCCTGCATGTAGCCCATGGCACGAACGCGCTCGAGGGCCTCGGGATCCTGCGACATGTCCACGCTCTGGTACACAATGCCCTTCTTGTCGAGGGCGCGGTAAGTGGCGTTGCACTGTACGCAGGCGGGCTTGGTGTAAACCGTAACGGTCATGGCGTGGTCTCCCCTAGTGAAGCGTGAAGTCTGTTCTGTGATGCTGGATGGAGCTGGTGATGCGGGACGTTCGCGGTGCTGGAAATCTGCTTGCGGAGCTTCGTGAAGCTCCCGAAGTCTGTTCCTAGATACTACATCCAGTTCCCTGCCCAGACACTACATCTAGTGCGCCCCCCGAGGCGGAACCCCTACATGATGTATTACAAGTATGTCATTACACGGGGCGTCCGTCCACAGTTTGTGCACAGGCGGTGCCCCGTTATTCGGCGGATTTCCGGAGCTCGGCGGAGGTTCTCCACAGCCTGTGCAGAACGCAATGCACATGTGATGAGGCAGGCAAGATTCGTGCGTGTCGCGTACCGTGGGCGTGTCGGCCCTAGTGCCGGCCAACACTAGATATTGTGGTCGACGCCGCCGGGCAAGGAAGGAGGGCACAGGATGGTAAACCCCGTGCACTTGAAGACGCTGCTGGAGGTGATCCGCACCGGATCATTTGCCGCCGCCGCCCTGCGGCTGGGCTACACCGCCTCGGCAGTGTCACAGCAGATGTCCGCTCTGGAGAAGGACACCGGAGCGCGCCTGTTCGAGCGTTCCGCCCGCACCGCTGCTCCCACTGACGCCGCCGTCGTCATGGCCAGGCACGCCGTCAAGGTACTTACTGACATGGACGCCCTCCTGGCCGCCGCAGCGCGGCCCGGGCCGGGCAGCGGGCACGAGCTGCGGCTCGGCATCTTCCCCAGCCTCGCTACCTTTGCCCTGCCGGAGCTGCTTGCCTCACCCCGGTGGGTGGACCTGGGGATTGAGCTGCTGCTGTCCGTGGCTGAGCCCGCGCAGACCATCCAGGGCCTGCGCACCGGCGGCAACCTCGACGTCGCACTGGTGTACCAGGTGGGCCAGGGCGGACTGGCCTGGCCCTCCTCGATCAGCCGCCGCTGGCTGGGCGACGACAACTTCCGGGTGGTGCTGCCCGAGTCCTGGGGCATCCGCAGCGGCGCCGAGGTGACGGCTGAACAGCTGGCGGGGATGCCCTGGATCATGCACCACCCCGGCACCCCGGACGCCCTGGTGATTGAACGGCTCTTCGCCAGCTGCAGCCTGCACCCGCAGGTCGCCGCGTACTGCGATGATTTCAACGCCAGCCTTGCCATGGCATCCGCCGGCCTGGGCGCGGCGCTGGTGCCGGAACTGGCGATGCTGAGCCGCCCCGCCGGCACGGTGGTGCTGGACGTCCCCGAGATCCGGCTGGCGCGGAGCATCTTCGCCCTGCTGATCCATGAACAGAACGTCCAGGTCGGGCTTTTCCTGGACCGGCTGGCCGAGGTGCTGGGCCGCCGCAGCATAGTGCCGCTCCCCACATAAGGTCCGCAGCAGGGCGGAAAAGTCGTTTCCCGGGGAACGCCCGGGCCATACTCGAATCATGACCACTGGCGAAAAAACCATCTCCAAACGGTCATTGAGTGCCGTTACCAACCGGGTAACCGGAGTCCTGCGTGTCACCCGCTTCCAGCTCGCCTTCAAGGCAACCCTCGCGGTCGGCATCGCCTGGACACTCGCCCCGCATGTGCCCGGGGTAGCTTCGCAGTACCCGTATTACGCACCGCTGGGTGCCATTGTCAGCATGTACCCGACGGTGTCCGGTTCCTTCCGCACCGGCATGGAGACCCTGGCGGGCCTGGTGACCGGCATGCTCCTGGCGCTGGGGGCACTGCTGATCGGCACCCCGAATGTCTGGACCATTTCGGTGATCGTCGGGATTGGCGTGCTGCTCGGCGGGCTGTCCTTCCTGGGCTCGTCCGGCCGGGAATACGTGCCGATGGCTGCGTTGTTCGTGCTCCTCCTGGGCGGCGACGATCCGGACGGCTACTCGTTCGGCTACGGCGTGCAGATGCTGGTCGGTGTTGGTGTCGGGCTGGCCGTCAATGCCCTTGTCTTCCCGCCCCTGCACCTGAACGGCGCCGTCAACGGGCTGGTGACGCTGCGGAAATCGCTGGCGCGGCAGCTGCGGGACATGGGCACGGCGCTGGAGGAAACCTGGCCGCCGAAACACGAGGACTGGTCCCAGCGCGAGAGCGAGCTGGACACCCTGACCAAAGAGGTCCGGGAAGCCGTGGAGCTGGCCGATACCAGCCGGCACGGAAACATCCGCAGCCGCAAGTACAGCCGCGACTTCACTGCCGACTACCGGGCGCTGCGGGCCATGGAACGTGCCACCCGGCACGTGAAGGACATGACGGAGGTCCTCACGGATGCGATCTGGCGCAATCCCGAGCATGTGGCCGTCCCGGCTGCCCTGACCGTACCGCTGGCCAAGGCAGTGAACGGCTGCGCAGAAGCGGTGGAGATGTGGGATCCCGAAAGCGAGGAGCACGCGACGGCCACCCAGGCGCTCGTGGAGCTGGTGCGGCTGGTCAACACCTCAGGCTCGACCGAGAGCCCGGTGGATGCGACGGCGGCACTGGCCATGGATCTGCGCCGCATCCTGCGGATCATCAATACGGAGTCCGACGGCGACGCCTAGGCCGCGGCCTGCCGGCCGGCAAATAGCCCGCCCCTGATTTCCGCCGCTGATTTGGCAACGCTAATGCCGGATAAGTTCGCCGGGTAAAGCCGCCGTTCGGAAACTGATTGAATTCCCGTAACAGGCGTGCAGTGACAGGCGTTCAGGGGTATTCGGCATTCCTCCGTGGAATCCGCAAGGTTGACACTGCCCCGCGGAAAAGCAAGACTGCGAAAGAGAAAGACACAGTGCACTGCGTATCACAAAGCACCATCCGTCGGGGTCAGCCGCCCGGAAATCCGGGTTAGACAACATGGAGGGCCTCCCCAATTAAAGGGGGAACCAATGTCAGTGAAACAACGCAGAAATACCCTGCCGGGATTAGCCGCATTTTCCTTTGCCGCCATATCCCTGTCGGGTTGTTCGCCAGCAGACACTGCGGACGGTTCCGCGGCCCCGGACACCCCGGCCAGCCAGAGCCCGGGTGCCGACCCATCCGGCTCGGCCTCCCCGGTTTCGGCGCCGGATCCGGGCGAAGCCATCCTCGTTAGCCGGATCGAGGACCCGGACGGCGGCAGCCTTGCCGTCCATGGTCTCCGCAGTGATGCCGAGGCCCTCACCTTCCACGCAAACTGTGCCCGGGACAGCACCGTCACCGTCGACGTTGCCAAGCTCGGACCTGTGACGTTCACGTGTGGGCAGCACGGTGCAACCACCACCGCAACGGTGGATGCCCGGCCCGCCGCAGGCATCATTGACGTGGCGGTGACCGGGGCGGAAGGCGTTGCCTGGGGTGTGACCATCACCGAGGGCGAACTGCGCTAAACGCAAAACGGCTCGTGTCCCGGGATATTCCGGGACACGAGCCGTTTTATCTGAAAAGCGGGGGTCTAGCCCTCGTCCGTCAGCAGACCGATCTCGGCGAGCTGACGGGCCATCCCGGCGCCGTCGGGGGCGTAGATCCACGGCACATCCACCGGGGTCTCCCCCGGCTTCCCGGTCCGTCCACCGGCGAGCACTGCTTCGCCGGCCGAGAGCTGGCGGATGGCGATGGCCCGGACGTTCTCCGGGTGGCGCTTGGCGAAGTCCGCATAGATCTCTTCGTCGTGCTGGCCGTTGTCGCCGATCAGCAGCCACTTGATATCCGGGAACTCCTGGGCCAGCCGTTCCAGCTGGGTGCGCTTGTGCGCCTGGCCGCTGCGGAACCAGCGGTCCGTGGTGGGGCCCCAGTCAGTCAGCAGCAGCGGACCGGCCGGATACAGGTTGCGGGTAATGAACCGGGTCAGGGTGGCGGCCACATTCCAGGCACCTGTGGAGAGATAGAGCACGGGGCCTACGGGGTTCTCCCGTGCCAGCCGGTCCATCATCACCGACATGCCGGGCGTGGGCGTGCGGGCATGCTCATCGAGGACAAAGGTGTTCCACGCTGCCAGCATCGGACGCGGCAGGGCGGTGACCATGATCGTGTCGTCAATGTCGGACACCACGCCCACCTCGGCGGCAGGATCCACCACGTAAATCGGTGCAGTGGTTTCTTCGCCGTCTTCGGAACGAAGCAGGACGGTGGTCCAGCCCGGAGTCAGGTCCGCCGGGAGGACGGCGTCCACCACTCCCCCGCGGTCAGCGGTGACCACATGCTTCTGGTCGCCCACGACGACGGTGACGGTCGCCTTGTTCACGGGCGGGCTCATGAAGTTCCGCCAGCCGCGGATGCCGTCGGCAATCGCCTTGGACGCCATCGACTTTTCCGCGCCGTCGAAGTAGCCGGGCTTGGCCAGGATGACCCGGCCCAGGACCCGCACCCATTCGGTGGAGCCGTACCCGGTGAAAGGCAGGACGGTCTGCACGTCGCCCCGTTTGCGGGCACGTTCGTCACGCCATGCGTGCAGGGAATCCTCCATGCGCATGCCGAGGTGGGCCACCGGAGTCTTGTCAGCCGGGCGGGCGAGGGGGTTTTTAGTCATATTCCTAGTCTGTCAGATGCTTCGATCGCAGGTATCCGCCGGTGTTCCGGCGGACCTACGGGCTAGATGCGGTACTTGGACCGGACCGGGCAGTCGAACGGGTCGCGGGCTGAGAGGCCAACCTCGTTGAGGTACCGGACCACAATGCCGTAGGACTGCACCAGCGTGGTCTCGGTGTAGGGAATGGAGTGCTTGGCGCAGTGTTCCTTCACCAGCTGGCTGGCCCGGGCCAGGTGTGGCCGGGGCATGCTCGGGAACAGGTGGTGCTCCACCTGGTAGTTCAGTCCACCCATCAGGGTGTTCATGCCGCGGCCGACAATGTTGCGTGAGGTCAGCACCTGGCGGCCGAGGAAGTCCACCTTGGAGTCCCGGGGAAGGATCGGCATGCCCTTGTGGTTCGGGGCGAAGGATGCGCCCATGTAGACGCCGAAGACGGCAAGCTGCACGCCGATGAAGGCGAAGGCCATTCCCACCGGCAGGAAGAAGAACACGGCGGCCAGATACAGGCCCAGACGCGTGAACACCATGACCAGTTCAGAGATACGGCCCTTGACCTGCTTGTTCGCAAAGAGGTGCTTGATGGACGTCGCATGCAGGTTGATGCCCTCGAGCATCAGCAGCGGGAAGAACAGCCAGCCCTGGCGGCGGGCGAACCACGCCATGAATCCCTTTTGCCGAGCGGCCTGCTCCGGCAGGAAGGAGATGGTGTCCATGTCGATGTCCGGATCCTTGCCCACCGTATTGGGGTTGGCATGGTGCCGGCTGTGCTTGTTCATCCACCACTGGTAGCTGATGCCGACGACGGCGTTGGCCACGAACTTCCCGGCGCGGTCATTCGCCGGTCCCGATTCGAAGACCTGCCGGTGCGACGCCTCGTGGGCAATAAAGGCAAGCTGGGTCAGCAGGATGCCCAGTGCGGCGGCGATAAGCAGCTGGAACCAGCTTTCCCCGATAAAGAAGGACCCGGTGGCAGCGGCAACGAGACCGAGGCACAGAAACACGAACGTGGTGATGTAGAAAGAACGGCGGCGCTTCAGCAGTCCTTCGTCGCGGACTGCTTTGAGCAATCCGGAGTAGGTGCTGGTCACGTTGTTCCGGCGCGGTTTCTTTTCGCTCGGGGTTTCTTCAACGGGTGCAGTGGAGGATGCGGTTACGCTCATTCTGCCTTCTGGTGGTGTACGACTTCCCAGCCGGCGTGATGAGCGGTTCCGCTCTACAGATGTGATCACCCTAACCCGGAAGTCTGGTATTTGTCTGTGACACTCCCGTGACCTTTGCCGCCGCCTCTCCGGAGCGCCGGCAGGACTGGTTCCCGGCAGGCCCAGTACCATTGGCAGCAGCCGACCCGAAGGAGTGCCGTGACCACCGCACCGGCCCGCAGCAAGACTCCTGCCCTTCCCCGCTCGTGGTGGTGGGGATTCCTGCCTTTCGCAGCGGCCTCTGCCGTCCATATCGGGGCGCGGGCAGTCGAAGCCACCGACATCGCCGAACCCACCAAGCTCACCCTGATGCCGCTGCTGGCGGCCGCGGCCCTGTGGGGCGGGCGAAGCCTGTTCGGCGGGCCCGCCGGCCGGAAGCTGCCGCCCGTACTGCTGCTGGCGGCACTGTTTTTCTCCTGGATCGGCGACGGGGCTGCCGCATTCTTCCCCTCGGCGCCGGAGCTGCCGGTAATGCTCGGCTCCTTCGGGCTCGCGCACCTCTGTTACATCTGGCTGCTGGCACGGTATGCCGCAGCAGGCCCCTTTCCCCGGTGGGCACTGGTTTTTCCGCTGTGGTGGGTGCTGATGCTCCTGGTCCTCTGGCCGACTCTCGGGGGTCTTGCCTTCGCCGTGGCGGCCTACGGCATTGTCCTCGCAGGCACGGCGGCGACGGCGGCGCGGTGCCGTCCGATGGCGGCAGCCGGCGGCCTGCTGTTCCTGGCCTCGGACACCGTCCTCGCCGGCCGGATTTTCCTGCCGGAACAGATGCCGGACTGGACCAGTCCCCTCGTGATGCTCACGTACTGTGCGGGTCAGGGCCTGATTGTTGCCGGTGCCCTTCGCACCTGGGGGAACGCTCGCTGACCCGGGCGGTAAAGCGTCAACTCTCGGCGGCGGGGCGGATCATCGGGGGGCTGAGATACTCGTCCCGAACGGTGAACACTGCGGCCGGGGCGCCCTTGCCACGGGCAACCTTGCGCCCGGTGTCATGCAGCGCGCCGGTCATCTTGCGGGTGAAGTTGCCGGCGTCGAGCTTGTCGGTGTTCCACACGGCCTGGTAGACCCGGCGCAGCTGGTAGAGGGCGAACTCCCCGGGCAGGAGCCGCGCGGCGGCCAGGGTGTATTCGATTTTGCCGGCGAGGCGTTCAAGAGCGGCGGTGAGAATCCCGCGGTGGTCGAAGGCCAGCGTCTCCTGGGCGAGGACTTCGTACACGGGCAGCCATTGGGCTGCCGCGCTGTCGGTGCCGGGATCGAGTGCGGGCAGGGTGCGGCCGTCCGTGGCGAGCAGCGCAAGGTGGGCGACGGAAACGACGCGCATGCGCGGGTCCCGTTTCGGGGAACTGTAGGTGGCGAGCTGCTCGACGTGGGCGCGGTGCGCACCGAGGTCCAGTCCCGTCTCCTCCTCCAGCTCGCGCCAGGCGGCTGTAAGAGCGTCCTCATTCGGTCCGACGAACCCGCCCGGCAGCGCCAGGGCCCCCTTGAAGGGATACCCTCCGCGGCGGACGAAGGCTGCATGGAGAGTGCTTCCGGTGACGGCGAAGACAACCAGATCCACGGTCAGCCCCACGGAGGGATACTCCCTGGGCTCGTAGTCCTGGAGGAACTGCTCTTCTTCGCCGGCCATCAGGCTCCTGTCAGTACCGTCCGTGTGGCCCAGGGCGGGGACGTAAAGCTGTTGCGCTGGGCGATGATGAGGTCGATTATCCCCGTTGCCGTGGCAATCCGCTCCTCCGGGCTGCCGGTAACCAGTATCCACGGGGAACCGGCTGCCGTGAGCTCCTCCTTGAACCACTCGGTCATTTCGGCGCGGGGGTGCCCGGCATCGCGCCAGCCGTCGTCCTCGAAGGCGACCCCGTCGTGGTCGGTAATGAGGTACAGGTCGCGGTGCGGCAGCCGGCTGACGGCGAGATAGGAGCCGTAGCTTTTCTCACCGATGTAGATCCGTTCGAAGAGGGAGGTGGTGATGACATCCGTATCGGCAATCACCAGGGGGCACCGTGCCGCTGCCTCGTTCTCCATCTGGTTCTGGCGTTCTCCGATGACCGCGAAATCCTCGGCCGTCCAGACCATGTCGGAGAGGACGGCGTCGGGCTTCTCCGCCTGCAGCGCCGCGAACTTGTCGTAAGTGAACTGGCGGCCGAATTCCGGAACATCCGCCAGTTCGGGATAGCGGTTCCGGTAGTGCGTGGTCAGAGCCTGGGCGAGGGTGGTGGTGCCGGTGGATTCGGCGCCGACAACGATGATCCGGACGGCCATGTCCTGGCGGGCGGGCTTGAGGATGTTCCGCCAGGCCGCGCCGAGGTCGTCGCGGCAAAGGGTCCCGCTGACCTGGTACGCGCTCCGGGCCTTGTCCACCATGACATGTTCGGCGCCGAAATCCCCGGCCAGGGTTGCACCGTACTCCTCGGAGCTGAAGACGGCGTCGACGGCCGTGATGCCCTTGCTTTTGAGGGCAAGGCGCAGGAGCTCATTGTGCGCCTTCCAAATGGCCCGGGAGGTGTAGTCCACGGGGCAGTCGTCCGGCATTCCGATGACGGTGACGTTGGTGTCCTCGAACTCCGCGGCGAGCCATCTCACGCGGTCGGCAAGGCCGATGTCCTCGAACCGGGTGCCGAGGACCACCACGGCCAGCCTGGCGGACTGCTTCGACGCCGTGGCGATGAGGTGCCGGTGGCCGGTGTGCGGCGGATAGAACTTGCCGATGACCAGGCCTTGCGCGAAGAGGCTCATACCGGAACGGCGGCGGGGCGGGCGGCTGCGGTGCGGGTGCGCTTCCAGTCGATCAGGCCGTAGACGCAGAGGGCGGTGAAGCCGATGTACAGGAGGGCGGTGAGGTTGAGGCCGCGGGAGAAGTAGAGCGGGACGCTCACGAGGTCGATGGCGATCCAGACGTACCAGTGCTGGAAAATCTTCTTGGCCTGTCCGTAGGTGGCCAGGAGCGAGGCAGCCAGGACAAAGGCATCGGGCCAGGGGACCTCGGAGTCGGTTCCGTGGGTGAGGATCATGGCGATCCCCGCGGTGGCCAGGACGACGGCGGCGATTCCGCCGATGATTTCGTTCCGGCCGGCGTCGCGGATGGGCAGGTCGCTTTTCTGCTCCGTGTCCTTCGCTCCCCGGACCCAGTTGTACCAGCCGTAGACGGCGACGGCGGCGAACACTGCCTGCAGGACGGTCTCCCCGTAGAGGCCGGCCCCGAAGAACAGGATCATGAACGCAATGTTGTTGATAATGCCGACGGGCCAGTTCCAGGCCTGCTGCCGGGCCACGCCGTAGACGCAGGCCGCGCCGGTGACGAATCCGATGACTTCGATCCAGCTGACCGGTGCTCCGAGCAGGTGTGCCGCCGGGGAGTTCATCCAGTCCAGTACTGCGTTCATGTCGCTCTCCTGATTTATTGTCAATGTGACAATTTGTAGCCTAGGGCTGTGACGGAGATAACGGAAGGGCCGGCCGGGACGAGTAGTGAGAGGTGCATCACATACTGTTGCCCTTATTGGGGCAACAAAAAACCGCCGGACACGTTTTCACGTGTACCAGCGGTCTTATTGGTGGAGCTGAGGGGACTCGAACCCCTGACCCCCTGCATGCCATGCAGGTGCGCTACCAGCTGCGCCACAGCCCCGAACTTTCAGTGATTTTCCACCGCAAACCCTCCGGTCGCCCGAAGGTTTTGGTGGAGCTGAGGGGACTCGAACCCCTGACCCCCTGCATGCCATGCAGGTGCGCTACCAGCTGCGCCACAGCCCCAAAACTAAAGGTTGTTTACTTCACTTTTCCGTTCACCGGGGCGAAGCAACTCCTCTACCTTAGTACAAATCAACAGGAGCGCAAAATCCACTCAGAGCTCCCCTGCCGGGCAGGGAAGAGGGTCTTTCAGCCCTCCACCGGACCGCTCGGAAGCGAGTCCAGCCCCACGTTGTGCTGGGTGAGATGCCAGGCGGAACGCCCGTGCCGGTCCGGGATTTCCTGCAGGACGGACCAGTGGCAGTTGGAGACTCCGGAGATGACCGCCCAGGACTCCGTGGGGAGTCCCAGCAAAGCGCAGATGCCGGCACGGATTGCTCCTCCGTGGCTTACTGCCACCAGGGTGCCGCCTGCGGGCATGTCCCGGACCGCGTCGGTCACGGCCTCGGACACCCGCCTGCCGACGTCGACACGGGTTTCCCCTCCGCCGGCCCGGGCGCTGCCGACGCCGGCGGACCAGGCGGCCAGCAGCGGTGCATCCTGCTCGGCGATCTGCGTGAAGGTGCGGCCCTCCCACGTCCCGGCGAAAGTCTCACGCAGGCGCTGGTCCTGCGCCACCTCGAGGCCTGTCTCCGCGGCCAGGGCCATGCCCGTGGTCAGGGCACGGCTCAGGTCCGAGGACACAATAACGTCAGGGTCGAGGAAGCGCAGGACTGCCGCAGCTTCGGCGGCCTGGCGGAGGCCGCCGTCGTCAAGGGCAATATCCTGCTGCCCCTGGAAGCGCCCCACCCGGTTCCACTCGGTACGCCCATGGCGCCAGAAAACCACCCGGCGCGACGCGGTATCGGGATCCCAGGGGGCAGGGGCGCTCACAGCCGTTGCTTATTCGGACTCGGCGCCGGCGGGGGCGTCCTCGAGCTGAAGGTCAACCTCGGGGCAGTCCTTCCACAGGCGTTCCAGTGCATAGAACACCCGGTCCTCCTCGTGCTGGACGTGCACCACGACGTTGGCGTAGTCGAGCAGGACCCAGCGGCCTTCGCTGCGTCCTTCACGTCGTACGGGCTTGAGGTCCATCTTGGACAGTTCCTCTTCGATGCCGTCAACAATGGCGTTGACCTGGCGTTCGTTCGACGCCGAGGCAATGAGGAAGACGTCCGTAATGGCGAGCCGTTCGCTCACGTCAATTGCGACGATATCGTCCGCGATCTTGGCCGACGCCGCTTTGGCCGCCGCCCGTGCAATGGCGATGGAAGATTCGGTGGCGCTCAAAGTGTGTCTCCTTGGGGTAATCGGTCAGCTGCCAAGGCGGCCGACGATCATTAGTATTCCGACGATCAGGGCAAGTGCGCCCAGACCTGCAACACCGGCAGCCGCAAAACGCAGCTTCCGGGTACGGCCGAGTCCGGCCGTCATAACATCTAGGGGGTCGAGCCCGAAGGCACTGCGGGCCCCGACGGGGGTGGCAGCGTCCTCGGATTCAGGTGTTGCGCTGACCGGCGCATCCGTGCGGGCGAGGGCCCGGGAACGGCGCACATCCGTAGCGCCGGCCGGCACCCGGCGCGGCACGGACGCCGGACGCCGGGCGGGAACCGCGGCCGGAGCCGCCCGCTGCGTTGCCGCGGTGACGATGGGCACATGCGAGGTGGGCGGTGCCTTCATCACGGGATGCTCCATCCCGGGAACCGAAACGAATTCGAGCGGTGTCACCATGGCCAGGTTGTGGGCAGTGCTCGGATCGCCGGTGGAAGTCCGGCGCTGCTCGTTCTCCTCCGACAGCTTGCGGATGACCTCCGTCCGGCGGTTCAGGACCTTGGCGCGTTCGGCCAGGGCCTTCTGCTGCGCCAGCAGTTCGAGATCCACTGCCTGCGGATCCGCCGACTGCAGGGCTTCCATGGCTGCCACCTGGTTGCGGGCCTGGCCTTCGAGTGCCTGGCGGGCGGCCAGGGCCTGTTCCACGCTCATGCCTTCGACGTCGGCGTTGGGGTCCGTGCCGGCCGCCGCAGCGGGATCCTCTGCGACGGATTCCGTCGCCTCGGAAGGGCCGGATTCCGTTGCCGCGTGCCGGGTCTCCTGCTCCGCCGGTGCGGCGCCACGCTGGCTCTCCTGCCGCCGTCGTTCCCGGCGCGGGGGTACAGGGGCGGAGGAAGTATCGGGTGCGGACAGGTCTGTCGGCGAATCGGCAGGTGACGGATCAACCGGTTCGGAGGACACCGCGGTGGTGCTTCCCGGCAGGGCACCTGCTGCTGCTGCGCGCTGCTGTTGCTGCTGCCTCAGCTGCCGGCGGGTGGGCAGGGCGGACTCAGGGTGCCGGCGCTCCTGCGTCTCGGCCAGGGCCTTGTACGCGCGCAGCGCTTCCCGGTCACGGGCACGCTGCTGGGACTCACGTTCCCGCGGCCCGGCCGGGGAATCCACGGGTACATCAGCCGCCCTGCGGCTGCGCCGCGGCGCGGACTCTGGACCGTTCGTCATTTCCCACCCATCCGGTATCTGTCTTTACGCTACTGGTTCTGTTTCGGTTTCCGCGGAGCTCTCGGCCTGCCGTCCGGCGGCATACAGACGGTGCTTCGCAATGTACTGCACCACTCCGTCCGGTACGAGGTACCAGACCGGCTTGCCCCCTGCCACGCGGCGCCGGCAGTCGGTGGAGGAGATCGCCATGGCCGGCACCTCCATGAGGGAGACGTCGTCTCGGCCCACGTTTTCCAGCACATGCCCGGGCCGTGTCACTCCCACAAAGTGGGCCAGGGACCAAAGTTCCTGGATGTCCTTCCAGGACAGGATCTGCGCCATCGCGTCCGCACCGGTGATGAAGTACAGCTCAGCCTCGGGGCGCGCTGCCTTCAGATCCCGCAGGGTGTCGATGGTGTACGTGGGGCCGGGCCGGTCAATGTCGACACGGCTCACTGTGAAGCGCGGGTTCGATGCAGTGGCGATGACCGTCATGAGGTACCGGTGTTCCGCCGGGCTCACCTGCTGGGCGGCCGGCTTGTGCCACGGATCACCGGTGGGTACAAAGACAACCTCGTCCAGATCGAACGTGGACGCCACTTCGCTTGCGGCCACCAGGTGGCCATGATGAATCGGGTCGAACGTCCCGCCCATGACCCCCAGCCGGAACCTGCGTTTTCCGTTGCTGTCTGTCCGCTGCGGTTCACCCATGGGCAGGAACGCCTCCGCTGGATTCACGTACCAGGTCAGTCCCGGATCGCCTGGCCGTGGTCATGCTTGTTCGTGAACTGCCGCTGGGGATCAACGTGCTCCGCCTCGGCCGAGTGGCGGTTGCCCACGTTGCTGAAGGACACGGTGATCAGCATCAGCAACAGCAGCGCCGCAAAGATCACCCCGCCGTAGACGTACGGAGACGCCGGCAGTTCAACGTGGTGTTCTTCGGCAGCAGTAAACACGGCGCTCGTGAGCTGGATCAGCATGTATCTCCCCTAGAGATTGATAGGTTCCGCCGGGCAGCCGGCGGAATGGGTTCTGAGTCAATGGTACGCGTAACGGAGTGCACATCGCAGCCGGGCAGATCACGGCGCGTACCGGGCGGAACTAGTCGCGGATCTGCCCGTCGCCCTGGATGATCCATTTTGTAGTGGTCAGTTCCTTCAGCCCCATGGGACCGCGGGCATGCATCTTCTGCGTGGAAATTCCGACTTCGGCTCCCAGGCCCAGCTCTCCCCCGTCGGTGAACCTGGTGGAGGCATTGACAATCACTGCGGCCGAATCAATCTCGGCGATGAAACGCTCGGCATTGGCGAGGTCATTGGTGATGATCGCCTCCGTGTGCCCGGTGGTCCAGCGGCGGATGTGCCCGAGGGCATCGTCGAGGGTGTCCACCACCGCCACAGCCAGGTCCAGGTCCATGTACTCACGCCCCCAGTCGCCGTCGTCGGCGGGTTCGGCAGTTACGCCGGCAGGCAGCAGCCCCATGGCACGGGCGTCGGCATGGAGGCGGACGCCGGCAGCGGCCAGGGCCGCGAGGACGTCCGGAGCCGCCGGAGCACCTTCGTGGATGAGCAGGGTTTCCACGGTGTTGCAGACGCTGGGACGCTGTGTCTTGGCGTTGAGGAGGATATCGACGGCCATCTCCACCGGAGCACTTCGGTCGAGGAAGATATGCACGTTGCCCTCCCCCGTTTCGATGACGGGGACGGTGGCGTTGGTGACCACCGACTGGATCAGGGACCGGCCGCCGCGGGGAATCAGCACATCCACCCGGCCGCGTGCCTTCATGAGTACGTTGGCGCCCTCACGCCCGTACTGGTCGACGCTCTGCACCGCATCGGCGGGCAGGCCGACGTCCTCAAGGGAGTCACGGATGATCTCCACCAGGACGGCGTTGGTGGCCGCTGCTGCGCTGCCTCCGCGCAGGAGCACCGCGTTGCCGCTTTTCAGTGCCAGTCCGGCAATATCGAGCGTGACGTTGGGGCGTGCCTCGTAGATGGCTGCCACCACGCCCATGGGTACGTGGACCTGGCGCAGCCGCAGGCCGTTGGGCAGCGTCTGGCCGCGGGCAACCGATCCCACCGGATCCGGCAGCCCGGCAAGGTTCTCCAGTGCTGCGGCCAGGGCGGTGATCCGCGCGGGCGTCAGCGAGAGCCGGTCCAGCAGAGCCGTTGAGGTGCCGTTCTCCCGGCCTGCCGCGACATCCCTGGCGTTGGCGGCGAGGATGGCGGCCTGTTTCGCGTTGACGTTCTGCGCGATCTGCCGCAGGGCGCGGTCCTTCCAGGCGCGGTTGGCCCGGGCCAGGCGCCGGGAGGCGGTGCGGGAGCGGTCGGCGAGGGCATGGACCCGGGCTTCGACGCCGGCGTCTGCCTCGGGATCGGTGCCGGCGGACCCCGGCTCGGCGGCCGCTGCCTCAGTTGTGTTCACGGAAGTCATGATCCCAGTGTAGGTCCGGTGCCGGCATCCGGCCCGGGTGCCGGTGCTTCGTTGCGATGCAGGAGAACGAGGTCGTTGACGTGCACCACCGCACGTTCATATCCGCGTCCCAGCTCGCGGGACAGTTCGCGGGTGGAGCGGCCAAGCATGGAGGGCAGCTCGTCGGAACCGTAGTTGGTCAGGCCATGGGCAATCACGCGGCCCGCGGTGTCGGCCAGGGCAACGGCGTCACCGGGCTCGAACTGCCCTTTCACAGCAGTGATTCCCGCCGGCAGCAGTGAACGGTGCCGGTCCCCCACCGCCCTTGCCGCGCCGTCGTCGAGCACAAGGGTGCCTTGAATGCGGGCGAGGTGGGCGAGCCACAGGAGGCGGATGGATCGGCGCCGGCCGCGGGTGGTGAACCAGGTGCCCACGTCTTCTCCGGCCAGCGCGGCGGCCGCGTTGGCCGTGGACGTGACCAGTGCCGGGATGCCCGATTCCGCGGCAATGGTGGCTGCTTCAACCTTGGTTGCCATCCCGCCCGTACCGACGCCGGCCTTGCCCACCTTGCCGATCCGCACGTCCGCTAGGTCCTTGGGACCGGTGACTTCGGGGATGCGGCGGGCACCCTCGGACGGCGGACCGTCGTAGAGGGCGTCGACGTCGGAGAGCAGGATGAGCGCGTCGGCCTTCACGAGGTGCGCCACCAGGGCGGCCAGGCGGTCGTTGTCGCCGAAGCGGATCTCGTGGCTGGCGACGGCGTCGTTTTCATTGACAATCGGCAGCACGCCGAAGTTCAGCAGCCGCTCCATAGCCCGGTGCGCGTTGGCGTGATGGGCCCGGCGCATCAGGTCCTCAATGGTGAGCAGCACCTGGCTGACCGTGACGCCGTGCGCATTGAAGGCGGCGGTGTAGCGGGCCATCAGGAGGCCCTGGCCCACGCTGGCGGCAGCCTGCTGGGAGGAAAGCTGGGCCGGGCGCTTGGTGAGTCCCAGCGGCGCCAACCCGGCGCTGATAGCGCCGGAGGAGACCAGGATGATTTCGGTGCCCTGCGCATGCCGGGCGGAAAGCACGTCGGCCAGGGACTTCAGGGCAGAGTCGGAGATCCCGCCCGCCACGGAGGTCAGGGACGAGGAGCCCACTTTGACGACCACCCGGCGGGCCCGGGCCAGGCCGGAGCGTGAGGTCAGCGCACGGCGGGCAGGCGGGGCGAATTCATTTTGTTCACTCATAACCTGCCCAGCCTATGCGCTGCGCCTCATCCCTACCGGGACTATGAAGGAGTTACTCCCCTTCGTTACCCTCGACGTCCGCAGGGCGGGAGGAGTGCTTGTAGTTCACGGACTCGGTCCAGATGCCTGCCTTGCGCTCTGCTTCGAGCTCTTCGCGGGCCGCGGCGCGGGCATCCTTGCGCTTCTGGTGGTCGCCGCGCTTTTCCTCGCGGGTCGGGCGGGAGAAGTCCTCGACGCGGATGTCGCTGCCTCGCGGGGAAGCAGCAAGCAGTTCCGCTCCGCCGATCATTGTGGGCTCCCAGTCGAAGACGACGCCGTCGCCCTCGCCGATGACCACGGCGTCACCGGGCTTGGCGCCTTCCTTGAACAGTTTCTCCTCCACGCCCAGCTTGGCCAGGCGGTCAGCCAGGTAGCCCACGGCTTCGTCATTGGTGAAGTCGGTCTGCTGGACCCAGCGAACCGGCTTCTCACCCAGGACGCGGAAGAGCGGCTCGAGGTTGCGCTCCTCGCGGCGGATCAGGAAGCCGCCCTTGTAGTTGACGCCGCGCGGCTTCAGGACCGGCGGCTGGATGCGCGGCGGAGCCTTCTCCACGGCATCCCGGGCGTCCTTGACGATGGCAGCCATGGCGAATCCGAGTTCACGCAGGCCTTCATGGCTGGACGCGGAAACCTCGAACACGCGGTAGCCGCGCTTCTCCAGTTCCGGCCGGACGAACTCGGCCATGTCGCGGCCGTCAGGAACGTCCACCTTGTTCAGTGCGACCAGGCGGGGACGGCGGTTCAGCGGCACGACGTCGCCGTCGGTGCCCGCGTAGCTCATGTCCACTTCGTACTTCTCGAGCTCGCGCTCAATGACTTCCAGGTCCCCAATGGGGTCGCGGTCCGTTTCCAGTGCTGCGCAATCCAGCACGTGCACCAAGGCTGCGCAGCGTTCCACGTGGCGCAGGAAGTTGTGGCCCAGGCCCTTGCCTTCCGAGGCGCCTTCAATCAGGCCGGGAACATCGGCGACGGTAAAGCGCACGTCACCGGACTGGACAACGCCCAGGTTCGGGATCAGCGTGGTGAAGGGGTAGTCGGCGATCTTCGGCCGGGCAGCGGAGATGGCGGCAATCAGCGAGGACTTGCCGGCCGACGGGAAGCCGACCAGTGCAATATCGGCAATGGACTTGAGCTCCAGGACAATATCGGCCTCTTCGCCGGGGACGCCCAGCAGCGCGAATCCGGGAGCCTTGCGCTTCTGCGAGGAAAGCGAGGAGTTGCCGAGGCCGCCCTGGCCACCGGCGGCAGCGATGTACTCGGCGCCCTCCCCGACCAGGTCGGCCAGGACCTCGCCGGCCTTGTTCTTGACGACGGTGCCGTCCGGCACCGAAAGGATCAGCGTCTCGCCGGTCTTGCCCGCGCGCCAGTCGCCCATCCCGTTGCCGCCGTTGGTGGCGTGCCGGTGCGGGGCGTGGTGGTAGTCGAGCAGGGTGGTGGTATTCGTATCAACGCGCAGGATGACGTCGCCGCCGTCGCCGCCGTTGCCGCCGTCGGGCCCGCCCAGGGGCTTGAACTTTTCACGCTTGACGGACACGCAACCATGGCCGCCTGTACCGCCCGAAACGTGCAGCACTACGCGGTCTACAAAGCTGGCCATGGTTCTCCTTCAGAGGAACTTCTTGATCATGCCAATTCTACTTGGCTTAAAAAACGACGGGGCGGGCCATCAAGGCCCGCCCCGTCGGAAAAGCTAATTGCCGGTGATTACTCGGCGGCTGCAGCAGCCACGATGTTCACGACGCGGCGGCCACGACGGCTGCCGAATTCAACTGCGCCTGCTTCCAGGGCGAACAGGGTGTCGTCGCCTCCGCGGCCAACACCCTCACCCGGGTGGAAGTGGGTGCCGCGCTGGCGAACGATGATTTCGCCTGCCTTGACAACCTGGCCGCCGAAACGCTTTACGCCGAGGTACTGGGCGTTGGAGTCGCGACCGTTGCGAGTGGAACTCGCACCTTTCTTATGTGCCATTTCTTTGCCTGCCTTTGCTAACTGATATTGAAACCCTCAGGCGGGATCACACCCGCGTTCCCGGCCCTGGGGCCGGCAGGAGAATCAGGAGTTGATGGACGTAACCTTGACCTTGGTCAGCGAGGAGCGGTAGCCCTGACGCTTCTTGTAGCCGGTCTTGTTCTTGAACTTCTGGATGACAATCTTCGGACCCCGGAAGTTCTCGACGATTTCTGCAGTCACGGTAACCTTGGCCAGGTCCTGTGCAGCAGAGGTGACCTTGTCGCCATCAACCAAAAGCAGGGCAGGCAGCTCAAAGGTGCTACCGGCTCCACCGGGGACGCGGTCCAGGGTTACGAGGTCTCCGACGGAAACCTTTTCTTGGCGGCCGCCAGCGCGGACAATCGCGTACACCACTTGGGAACTCACTTCTCTCGACGTTTAATACTTGGATGCGCATTTAGCCAGGTCCAGATTGGACCCGCCTTGCGCCATGCAGTTGCGCCTGAACCGATAAACGGTTGGAAGGCGTTCGCACCGAAGTTCAAGGCTACGCTAACGGGCCCATAACCCGCAAATGCGCTGTGCATCTGCGGAGCCGACCCACGCGCCACCGAACCGGTGCCACTGCTCGGTCTCTACTTTATCCCATGGACCCGGTGTTGCGGGCATCGGACCCGCCCAGGAGCGGCGGGCCCGGTTAAACGCCTGCGGGCGGCCCGCCCCCTTAGGGGAGAGACCGCCCGCAGACGCAGGGAAAAAGCGGTTACAGCTCCGAGGCCGGCACGCCCACGCCCAGGATCACCGGGGCCGCAGCTCCGGCTTTCTCTTCCGGAGCAGCCGGCCTGCCTGCGGCCGTGACCGTATGCCGCGCCGGGACGGAGGGAGCCGTGTCCCCTGCAGCCGGTGCCGTGACCTCCGCAGCGCCCTGGGGGCTGCTTGCTGCCCTGCGCCGGCGCGCCGGGCGGACGGGTGCTTCCGGTGCCGCAGCCGGCGTCTCGGGCCTGCGGACGGATTTCGGCTCAGCTGCCTGCTTCCGCTCCTGTTCCTGCTCCTGCTCCTGCTCCACCGAGCGCGACACGGCCGAGGCTGCCTCGTTGAAGGCCTCCGTGAGGCTTTCCAGTGTCAGCGCAGGCTCTTCCTTGACCGGACGCCGCCGCTGACGGCGGGGAACCACTACGGTTTCTCCCTGGATGTTCAGCACTGCACCGGGTTCGGTGTCGGACTCGTCGCCGGCTCCCTGATCCGCTGCCGGGGCTCCACCGTTGCCGTTGGCTGCGGCATCCACTACCTCGTGCGCGGCAGCAGTGGCGGCCGCGATGCTCGCGAGGGCGGCGCGGGCGGCTTCGGCCTTTGCCTGCCGCTCGGCATCCTCCTGCACCGGCTCGTCCGGCTGCGGCTGTTCTTCCGCTGCCTGGACGTTGCCGTTCTGCCCACGGCTGCGGTTGCGCTTCCGGTCCCCGCGGGACTGCTTCTCCTGCTTGAGGTGCTGCTGGTGGTTCTCGTCGGCAACCGCGTGGCCGTTGCCGGCCGGAGTGTGGCTGGTGCTGCGGCGGTGTTCCACGGGTACGTCCTGCGTGACGACGCCGCGGCCGTCGCAGTGTTCACAGGTCTCGCCGAAGACTTCCAGCAGGCCGGTGCCCATACGCTTACGCGTCATCTGGACCAGGCCGAGCGAGGTGACCTCTGCCACCTGGTGCTTGGTCCGGTCCCGGCCCAGGCATTCCACCAGGCGGCGCAGCACCAGGTCGCGGTTGGCTTCAAGGACCATGTCGATGAAGTCGATCACAATGATGCCGCCGATGTCGCGCAGGCGCAGCTGGCGGACTACTTCTTCGGCCGCTTCAAGGTTGTTCTTGGTGACGGTCTCTTCCAGGTTGCCGCCGCTGCCGGTGAACTTACCCGTATTCACGTCCACCACGGTCATGGCTTCGGTGCGGTCAATCACCAGGGAACCGCCCGAGGGCAGGAACACCTTGCGGTCCAGGGCCTTCGCAATCTGCTCGTCGATGCGGTGGGCCGAGAAGATGTCCTCGTCCTTCGTCCACTTCTCGAGCCGCCCCACGAGGTCCGGTGCCACGTACGTGACATAGGCCTCGATGGTGTCCCAGGCTTCCTCACCGGAGACCACAAGCTTGGAGAAGTCCTCATTGAAGACGTCGCGGACCACCTTGATGGTGAGGTCCGGCTCGCCGTACAGGAGCTCCGGCGGCAGCGTCTTGGTGGACTTGGACTTCGCCTCGATGGTCTCCCACTGCGCGCGGAGGCGGTTGATGTCATTCATCAACTCTTCCTCGCTGGCGCCTTCAGCGGCGGTGCGCACAATGACGCCCGCGTTTTCCGGCAGGTGGTCCTTGAGGATCTTCTTGAGCCGGTTGCGCTCGACGTCGGGCAGCTTGCGAGAGATGCCGGTCATCGATCCGCCCGGAACGTACACGAGGTAGCGGCCGGGCAGGGAGATCTGGCTGGTCAGGCGTGCACCCTTGTGGCCCACCGGGTCCTTGGTGACCTGCACCAGGACGGAGTCGCCGGACTTGAGCGCCAGTTCGATGCGGCGCGGCTGGCCGTCGAGGCCGGCGGCGTCCCAGTTGACCTCGCCGGCATACAGCACGGCATTGCGGCCGCGGCCGATGTCCACGAAGGCTGCCTCCATGCTGGGCAGCACGTTCTGGACCTTGCCGACATAGACGTTGCCGATAAGCGAGTCCTGCTGGGTGTTGGAGACGAAGTGCTCCGCGAGGATACCGTCCTCCAGCACGCCGATCTGGATCCGCTCGTCGCGCTGGCGGACAATCATCTGCCGGTCAACGGATTCCCGGCGGGCCAGGAACTCAGCCTCGGTGATCACGTGGCGGCGGCGGCCGGACTCGCGGGACTCGCGGCGGCGCTGCTTCTTGGCTTCCAGCCGGGTGGAACCCTTAACGCTGGTGACGCGGTCCGAGACCGGGGCGTCAGCGTGCGCGCGGGGGGCACGCACCCGGGTCACGGTGTTGGGCGGATCGTCGTCCGCTCCCCCGGTCAGTTCCAGATCGGCGTCTCCGCGGCGGCGGCGACGACGGCGGCGGGAGGTAACGCCGTCGGACTCGCTGTCCTCGGGGCCGGCGGACGGTTCTTCCGCAGCGGCTTCCTGTACGTTTGCCGGCTCCGTGCCCTGACGGCTGCGGCCTCGGCGGGAACGGCGGCGCGGACGGCCCGAGTCTTCGCTGCCCTCCTGCTCGTCCGTTTCCTCGGCTTCGGCGGGCTTGGCCACCGGCACGGAACGGACAGCGGTGAGGTCCGGGGCGTGGAACAGCACCGACGTGGGCGATTCCGGCACGGAGAACGGATCCAGTGCGGAGGTCGGCCCGGCGGCCTCGGCCTGTGCCGGGGTCTCGGTCTTGACCGGCGCTTCGGCTGCGGCGGGCAGCACCGGCTCGGCGGGGGTTTCAGCGGGCTCCGCGGCGGCGGGCGTTGCCGACTCGGCCGAGCGTGCCGGGCCGGTGGGCGTGCTGGCACGGCGGCGGGCACGGGTTTTCGGTGCCGGCGCTTCAACAGCGGGTTCGGCAGTGTTGGTGGACTCGGGTCCGGCTGCCAGCGTTACTTCGTCGGCAGCGCGGGTTTCAACCACGGCGGGGGTTTCAACTGCGGCGGGGGTTTCAACGGCGGCTGCGGCGTCGGCGGCAGGCTTCCTGGCCGGGCTGCGGCGCCGGCGGACCGTCTTGGCCGGGGTTTCGGACGGCGCGTCGGTTGAAGCGGCGCCGTCGGCGGGAACCGACTCCGCGGCGGCGGGAGCGGCCGCGGCTTCCGGGGTTTCCTCCGGTGCGGCCGGCGCTTCGGCGGCCGGTGCTGCCTTCTTGCGGGGTGCGCGGGTCCGCTTGGGCTTCTCAGCTGCGGGCGCCGGGGTGTCTGACGCGGTTTCGGCTGCCGGCGTCACCGCTGCTGCGGTGTCTGCCGCAGGCTGCGGGGAAGAAACCGGAACAGACTTGCGGCGGCTGCGGGTGGCCTTCTTGACCGGGGCCGGCTGCTCGTCCGGCTGTACGGGGTTCTCCCCCGCCGTGCCGTTTTCTACAGGCAGTTCATTGGTTCCATTATTCTGATTAGTCATGTAGGCCTATGCTCCGGCCCTGCGGCACTGGCCACATTCCAATGCCCCAAGGCAATGTGTCGGCTGTGCGGTGGCATCGCAGCCAGCCCGCCAGCCGGAAGTCGTCTGGATGTCATTCGAGGTCGTGCCAGCTGTGGGGCGCGGTATCACTCGAAGACCAGCGGCGCTTTTCCTGCTACCCCTGCGGAACGGATATTTCGTTACGGCTGTTCTGGGTAGGTCTGGCCGGCGGATTCCCTGGTTCCCATCCGGATTGATGGGCTAACTACACGGGAAGCGTCACCGGCAGAACCGGAAGCCTGTCGCTGGACCGGCGGCGGAATGTGGTTCCGCCATCAGCCAAGCTTCATTATCGCATACGGCCGCCTTTTTGGCCTGCCTCTGCGCATAGACTCGACGCAGATAGTTACTTCTGCCGACTACTCCGTAAGGAGCTTCCGTGCCTTCCAGCGCAGCCCGTCCATCTTCCGGCGCCACCCCGGCCGACGCCGCCGGCCTCCGGGATCCGGAGGGCGCAGCGGTCCGTCCGGAACGCCGGTCCTTTGCCTGGACGCTGCTGGTTACCGCGGTTGTCGGCTGGGTGGCTTCCGGAATCCTGGTGATTGAACGCCTCCGCGTGTATGCGGACGCCAACTACATCACCAGCTGCGACATCAGTCCCTGGGTCTCCTGCGGGACGGTGTTCCAAACCTGGCAGGCGGCCATCTTCGGTTTCCCCAATCCGCTGATCGGCATCGTGGCCTTTGCCGTGGTGATCACCACGGCCATGGGGATGCTGGCGGGTGCCCGTTTCGCCCGCTGGTACTGGATCGGCCTGCAGATCAGCGTCACCCTCGGCATGGTGTTTGTTGTCTGGCTGTGGAGCCAGGCGCTGTTCGACATCTATGTGCTGTGCATCTACTGCATCGTGGTGTGGGCTGCCATGATTCCGCTGTTCGTCTTCACCACCATCCGCAACCTGGCGGCCGGCGCCATACCGGCGCCGGCCGGGCTGGTCCGTTTCCTGACGGACTGGGCGTGGCCGCTGGTCGTCCTGCTCTGGGTGGCAACGGCCGCGTCGATCTTCTTCCGGTTCCTGAATTCGTTTGTAGGCGGCCAGTAGCCCTTCCCTAGGGATCCAGCGGAAGCCCCCAGGCCAGGACCACCGGGATCTCCTGCCCCTCCCAGGTAGCCGTCAGCGAGGGGTCCGGTGCCGTGCGCCCGTCCAGGTCCAGCAACCGCACCACGGAGAATTCCCAGCCGTCCTCGGTTAGGACGGAGGTTGCCCAGCCCTCCGGATCGGAAGCGGGAGCTTCGACCAGCCCGGCGCCGTCGGGCATCCCCGTGCTGCTGACCTGCATGGTTTCGGGCAGCAGCTCGCGGGCGCCGTCGTTGTCCAGGTACTGGGCCGCCTGCGGCTGCCGGGAAAGGAGCGCGGCTTCCAGGGCCCGCGCATAGACCGGGTCACCGAGGGCATCGTAGACCCAGCGGTGGCCGAGGACGGAGTGCTCCATTTCGTTGATCAGGAATTGCTCCGCGCCTTCCAGCGGCGCCCCGCGGTAGGTCAGGGGAACCTGCACCACTGCCGATCCGGCTTCCACGATGGTGGTTTCCACCCCCACCTCCCCGTCGGGGTCGTCGAACCGGAAGGAAGCCAGCTTCCGGACCGTCACCGGCTCCGTTGAGGGAAACCACCACGTTCCCGGCAGCCAGCCGGAGATCAGTTCCATTTTGCCCGGACGCAGCTCGGCGTCGTATATAAGTGCCATGGGCACAGCCTAGGCGCCTTCCGGGAACCCGTCAGGAATTTCCCCCGCCGTTTCCCCGTTGCCGCAGAAGAAGGCGTGCGGACTTTTTACGCCGGCGCCACTTTTCGATCCATGAGGAGACCCATGCTCAGAACCACCCCTGCCCGCTCAGAAGGCCAGCGCACAGCGCTCGTTGCCGGTGCCACCGGAATCGCGGGGGCAGCCCTGGTGGACCTGCTCTCGAGTGAGGGCTGGACCGTCCTGGCGCTGTCGCGGAAGGCCGGAAACCCCGACCCGGCACGTCCCGGCGTCGTTCCCGTTGCAGCGGACCTGGGCTCGCCCGAAAGCCTGGCACAGGCGCTGGAAGGCGCCCGTCCCACACACGTGTTCTTCACCTCCTGGTCCCGCCAGGAAACGGAAGCGGAGAACATTGCGGTCAACTCCGCCATGGTCCGTAACCTCCTCACGGCGTTGGCGGATGCTCCCCTGGAGCACGTGGCCCTGATGACCGGGCTCAAGCACTACATGGGACCGTTCGAGGCCTACGGTGAGGGCCCCATGCCGGATACGCCGTTCTCCGAGGACGAGCCGCGGCTGCCGGTGGAGAACTTCTACTACGCGCAGGAAGACGAACTGATGGAAGCCGCCGAGCGGCAGGGCTTCGTCTGGTCCGTCCACCGCGCGCACACGGTGATCGGCTTCGCCGTCGGCAATGCGATGAACATGGGCCAGACCCTGGCCGTGCAGGCCACGCTCTGCCGTGAGCTCGGGATGCCGTTTGTCTTCCCCGGCTCCGAAACCCAGTGGAATTCAGTCACCGACATGACCGACGCCGGCCTGCTCGCCGAGCACATGCTCTGGGCGGCCACGGATGCGAACACTGCCAATGAGGCCTTCAACGTGGTTAACGGCGACGTCTTCCGCTGGCGTTCGCTCTGGCCGCGGCTGGCCGGGGAATTCGGTGTGGAGCCGGTGGGCTTCGAATCCGTTCCGCGTCCGTTGGAAGAGCAGATGGCCGGCATGTCCGAAGCCTGGACCAAGATTGCCGACCGTCACGGCCTGGCCGAAGCGGATCTCGGACGGCTGGCGTCCTGGTGGCACACTGACGCGGACCTGGGCCGGAAGGTCGAAGTGCTCACGGATATGAGCAAGAGCCGGCTGGCCGGCTTCACCGGTTACCGCCGGACGGAGGACGCCTTCAAGGCGCTCTTTGCACGCCTGCGGGACGAAAAGCTGATTCCGTAAGCTCCCGTTGCAGACAGAAGGGCCGGCACCATCACTGGTGCCGGCCCTTCGTCTATCCGTACTAGCTGAACCAGATACCGATTTCCCGTGCTGCGGACTCGGGTGAATCGGAGCCGTGGACCAGGTTCTGCTGGACCGCGGAGCCCCAGTCGCGGCCGAAGTCACCGCGGATGGTGCCGGGGGCCGCCGTCGTGGGATCGGTGGTGCCGGCCAGGGACCGGAACCCTTCAATCACGCGCTGTCCCTCGAGGACTACGGCAACAACCGGGCCGCTGAGCATAAACTCCACCAGCGGTTCGTAGAACGGCTTGCCCTGGTGCTCGGCATAGTGCTCTTCGAGGATCGCGCGGGTGGCGGCGGTCTTCTTCAGCTCCGCCACGGTGTAACCCTTGGCTTCGATCCGCGCCAGGATGGCGCCGGTGAGCCGGCGCTCGACGCCGTCGGGCTTAATCAGGACAAGTGTGCGCTCGGTGCTCACGGTGTATCTCCTTGGAACGATCGGATATCGGATCTAAGCCTAGTCGGTGCCCGCTGTGGATCCGGGCCCGGCAGCAGCGTTTCCTTCCTCCGGGTGGGCCTTCTCCCATTCAGCCTGCATCCGGTCCCGTTCCCGGTTTTCCCGGTCCAGGCGCATCCCGGCCCGCAGGCCGTACCACCAGGTCATGGCGAACAGCACGCCGACGAAGAACATCATGGGATCCAGGAATCCGGTGGCGATGAGCACCAGCTGCAGAATCCATCCGATCAGCGGGCCTGCCGGCTTGGAGAGCAGCGCACACGTTCCGATCATCGCCGCGGCGAGCAGTACGCCTCCGCCCAGGAGCAGCGGCGGGGAGATGGTGTCGCGGTGGACGCCGAAGACGGCGAGCGTCCCGAACAGCACCACGAACGCTTCAAGAGTGAGGACCGTGGACGCGAACATCACCTTGACGGAACGGCGCTTCTTGGGCATGCCCGGGCGCCATTCGCGCTGCGCCTTGGTCAGTCTTGCCATAACTGCCTGCCTACTTTCCGAGGAGGGTGCGCGCTTCGGCGACCACGGTGATGGAACCGACCACGAGCACGCCGCCGGAGAGGTCGTTGTTCTCCTCGGCCTTGGCCACGGCCCATTCGAGGGCGTTGTCCAGGCCTGCTTCGACCTGGATGTCTTCGTCCGCAAAGCCGGCATCCACCGCGTCCTGGACCAGTTCGTCGGCGGGGATGGCCCGGGGCGAGCCGGACTGGGTCAGGACAACGCCGCTCACCAGGTCCCCCAGCTGTTCGCGGAGTTCGCTGAGGATGCCGACGGCGTCCTTCTCCGCCAGGATGCCGACCACCAGGACGAGCGTGGTGAAGTTGAACGCCTCGCGCAGTGCCTCGGCGGTCGCCTTGGCGCCGGCGGGGTTGTGCGCGGCGTCGACGACGATGGTGGGAGCGGTCCGCACCACCTCCAGGCGGCCCGGGGAAGTGACGGTCAGGAACCCGGTCCGCAGCAGTTCGACGTCGAGCTCCTTGGTGCCGCCGCCGATGAAGGCTTCCAGCGCCGCCACGGCAACCGCTGCATTTTCGGCCTGGTGCGCACCGTGCAGGGGAACCTGGAGATCCTCGTAGCGGCCGGCGAGGCCGTTGATGGTGACCATCTGCCCGCCCACGGCCATCACGCGGGATTCCACGCCGAATTCGACGCCCTCGAACCGGAACGGTACGCCCGCTTCGTGCGCCTTTTCGAGTAGCACCTGTGCAGCCTCCATGGGCTGCGCGGCGCTGATGAGGAACCCGTCCTCCTTGATGATGCCGGCCTTTTCCCGGGCGATGTCGGCGACGTCGTCGCCCAGCAGCTCGGTGTGGTCCAGGGAAATAGGTGTGACTACGGAGACGGTGCCGTCGCCGACGTTGGTGGCATCCGTGATGCCGCCGAGGCCGACCTCGATGACCGCCACGTCCACGGGCTCGTCCGCGAAGACCGCAAACGCGAGGATGGTTACGGCTTCGAAGTAGGTCAGCCGGGGCTCGCCCTCGGCCTCCAGTTCGGCGTCGACAATGTCCAGGTAGGGATGGATTTCGTCCCAGATCCGGACAAACGTTTCATCGCTGACGGGCTCGCCGTCAATGCTGATCCGCTCGGTGACGCTGGTCAGGTGCGGGCTGGTGTAGCGGCCGGTGCGCAGTCCGTAGGCGCGCAGTCCTGCTTCGATCATGCGGGCCGTGGAGGTTTTGCCGTTGGTGCCGGTGATGTGGATGATCGGGAACGCCTTGTTCGGCTCCCCCAGCACTTCCATTGCCCGGAACAGCGGAGCCATGCGCGGCTCCATCTTGTTTTCCGGCGCGCGGCTGAGCAGTTCGGCATAAACGCTCTCCACCGAGAACCCGTCAATGGAACCGGACGGGCGGTCTGCTGAACTCATTAGATCTTCTCCACTGTGACGATGTACTTGTCGGCGTCGGTGTCGGCGCCGTCGGTGACCAGGTCGCCGGTGACCACCAGGTCATCGGTGAGCGTTTCGGCCTTCACCAGGTTCCCGTTGGCTTCGAGCGCGGCCGCTTCTTCCGCGCCCGTGCTGATGCGGGTGCGGATGCGGTCGCTGATGTGCAGGTCCGCGTCCCGGCGGGCCTGCTGGACGGCGCGGATGGCGTCGCGGGCGGTGCCCTCGGCGGCCAGCTCGGGCGTGACCTCGGTGTTAAGGACCAGGAAGCCGCCGCCGGGCAGCACGGCAACGGCCTTCGCGGCTTCCCCTTCGCCCGTTTCGACGACGGTCTCCAGCGTGTACTCCTGCGGCTCCAGTGCCAGGCCGCCGGCGGTGACCGTGCCGGCGTCGTCCACGGACCAGTCGCCGGACTTGGCGGCCTTGATGGCCGTCTGCACGTTCTTGCCCAGGCGGGGGCCGGCGGCACGGGCGTTGACCACGAGCTTCTGGCTGATCCCGAACTCGGCCGGGTCGGCGTCGGAGGCGTCCACCAGGCGGACGTTCTTCAGGTTCAGCTCGTCGGCGATGATTGCGGCGAACTGCCCGGCCAGGGACTGCGCTTCCGGCGCGACGACGGTCATCTCGGACAGGGGCAGGCGGACCCGGAGGTTCGCGCCCTTGCGCAGGGAGGACCCGACGGAGGCGATCCGGCGGGTGGCTTCCATGCGTTCCACCAGGGCGGGGTCGCTCGGGAAGAGGTCGGCGTCCGGCCAGTCGGTCAGGTGCACGGAGCGCCCGCCGGTGAGGCCGCGCCAGATTTCCTCGCCGATGAGCGGCAGCAGCGGGGCTGCCACCCGGCACACGGTTTCCAGGCAGGTGTAGAGCACGTCGAAGGCCTGCGTGTCTTCTTCGAAGAAGCGCGTGCGGCTGCGGCGGATGTACCAGTTGGTCAGCGTGTCCATGTAGGCGCGCAGGATCTCGCACGCCACGGACACGTCGTAGCCGTCCAGTGCCGTGCCCATGTCCCGGACCAGGTCGCCGGTGGCGGCGAGCAGGTAGCGGTCCAGCGGTTCGGTGGAGTCGTAGCAGGCCTTGGCCTCGTAACCGTTGCCGTTGTTCGCTGCGTTGGTGTAGAGGCTGAAGAAGTGCCACACGTTCCACAGCGGCAGGATGGCCTGGCGGACACCGTCACGGATCCCCTGTTCGGTGACAACCAGGTTGCCGCCGCGCAGGATCGGGGAGGCCATCAGGAACCAGCGCATGGCGTCGGATCCGTCGCGGTCCAGGACCTCGGAAACGTCCGGGTAGTTGCGCAGCGACTTGGACATCTTCTGTCCGTCGGAGCCGAGCACAATCCCGTGGCTGATGACGTTGCGGAAGGCGGGCCGGTCAAACAGTGCCGTGGCCAGCACGTGCAGGGTGTAGAACCAGCCGCGGGTCTGGCCGATGTACTCCACGATGAAGTCGCCGGGGTTGTGGCTTTCGAACCAGTCGGCGTTCTCGTGCGGGTAGTGCACCTGGGCGTACGGCATGGATCCGGAGTCGAACCACACATCCAGCACGTCCTCCACGCGGCGCATGGTGGACTGCCCGGTGGGATCGTCCGGGTTGGGGCGGGTCAGCTCGTCGATGAACGGGCGGTGCAGGTCCGGCTGGCCCTCCTTGTTCAGCGGCAGCCGGCCGAAGTCGGCTTCCATCTCTGCCAGCGAACCGTAAACGTCGGTGCGCGGGTAGTTGGGATCGTCCGAGACCCAGACCGGGATGGGGCTGCCCCAGTAGCGGTTGCGGCTGATGGACCAGTCACGGGCGTTTTCCAGCCACTTGCCGAACTGGCCGTCCTTGACGTTCTCCGGGATCCAGTTGATCTGCTGGTTCAGCTCGACCATGCGGTCCTTGATCTTGGTGACCTCCACGAACCAGGAGGAGACCGCCTTATAGATCAGCGGATTCCGGCAGCGCCAGCAGTGCGGGTAGCTGTGCTCGTAGCTGGCCTGGCGCAGCAGCCGGCCGTCCGCCTTCAGCACACGGGTGATCAGCTTGTTGGCATCGAAGACCTGCAGCCCGGCGATGTCGGCGAGCTCACCGGTGCCGAACATGGGCAGGAACTTGCCGCCCTCGTCCACGGAGAGGATCACGGGGATGCCGTACTGCTCGCAGACCTTCTGGTCGTCTTCACCGTAGGCGGGTGCCTGGTGGACGATGCCGGTGCCGTCGGTGGTGGTGACGTAGTCGGCGGTGACGATCTGCCAGGCGTTGGCAGTGCCCCACTTCTCCGTGTCCGTGTAGTAGTTCCACAGCGGTGCGTAGCGCAGGCCGGCCAGGTCCGTGCCGAGGTGGACGGCGGTGACGGCAGCGCGGGCGGCCTCGGCGTCGTCGTACCCCAGGTCCTTCGCGTAGGAACCGACGAGGTCTTCAGCGAGCAGGAAGCGTCCCTCGCCTGCCTGCGTGCCCTTCGGACCGGCGGGTACGACGGCGTAGCGGACCTCGGGTCCGACGGCGAGGGCCATGTTGGTGGGCAGGGTCCAGGGAGTGGTGGTCCAGGCGATGGCCTGCACACCTTCGAGCTCGGCGGAGAGCGCGTTGTCACCGGCGGTGATGGGGAAGGTGACCGTGACCGTCTGGTCCTGGCGCATCTTGTAGACGTCGTCATCCATGCGCAGCTCATGGTTGGACAGCGGCGTCTCGTCCTTCCAGCAGTACGGAAGCACGCGGAAGCCGCTGTAGGTCAGGCCCTTTTCGTGCAGGGTCTTGAACGCCCAGATGACCGATTCCATGTACTCGACGTTGAGCGTCTTGTAGTCGTTCTCGAAGTCCACCCAGCGGGCCTGGCGGGTGACGTAGTCCTGCCACTCACCGGCGTACTTCATGACGGAGGCACGGCAGGCATCGTTGAACTTGTCGATGCCCATCTTCTCGATCTGGACCTTGTCGCTCATGCCGAGCTGCTTCATGGCTTCCAGTTCGGCGGGCAGCCCGTGGGTGTCCCAGCCGAAGCGGCGTTCCACGCGGCGGCCGCGCTGGGTCTGGTAGCGGGCCACCAGGTCCTTCACGTAGCCGGTCAGCAGGTGGCCGTAGTGCGGCAGGCCGTTGGCGAAGGGCGGGCCGTCGTAGAACACGAACTCGTTGTCGCCGTCTTTCCCGGCAGGGCGGGCGTCAATGGAGGCCTGGAAGGTGCCGTCTTTATCCCAGTACTTCAGAACGCGTTCTTCGAGTTCCGGAAACCGGGGGGAGGAGGGAACAGCAGCAGCGGCTGAGTCGCCGGTGCTGGCTTTGGGGTATACAGAGGGCATATTCGTCATCCTGATAGCGGCAAGTGAATCTGGCTGTGGAACAGGATGCGAGGGCGGCCTCTACCGGCCCCGAAAGGCCGGCGGTAACCGCGGTACCACCTCGCTTGCCGCCGTGCGTCCCCGGTGCTGCTGGGTTCGCGCGGCTGCCGCTCATTGACTGCTGTGACGGGCTTACCCGTCCGGTTCTACTGGGCTGCCCCTATTAAAAGAGGTAACTGTTCTTCCGGAAGCTCACCGGTGATGGCCGGGTCAGTGCTGTTCCGGTCAAGTTTAGGCCACGCCCGCGCCGGTTGTCGAAGCACCTGTCCCTGCGGGGCTGCCCGAGGACTTCCAGCCGGCTATTGGCGGGCGTCCTCGGGACGTACCGGCGGCCTACTGCCCGGTGCGTATGACCTTGTGCTGGGCCGCCTGTGCCACCGGGCGCAGGACCACCTGGTCCAGATTGACGTGGTGCGGCAGGTTCAAAGCGAACGCCATAACCTCGGCGACATCTTCCGCCGTCAACGGCTTTTCGACGCCGGTGTACACCTTGTCCGCGGCTTCCTTGTCCCCCACCCGGTTCAGCGAGAATTCCTCTGTCTTGACCATGCCCGGGGCAATCTCAATGACACGGACGTTGTGTTCGGCTTCCTCCAGCCGCAGGGTCCGGGCCAGCATTTCTTCCCCGGACTTCGCCGCACTGTAGCCGGCCCCGCCCTCATAGGCGGTAAAGGCCGCCGTCGACGTGAGCAGCAGAACCGATCCCCGGCCGCTGTCCCGCAGTGCCGGCAGGAACGCCTGTGTCATGCGCAGGGCGCCCAGGACATTGACGTCATACATGCGCTGCCAGTCGCTGATGCTTCCTCCCGCAACCGGATCGAGTCCGAAGGCGCCGCCGGCGTTGTTGATCAGGGCGTCCACTCCCCCGCCGGCCAGGACCTGCTCTGCGAGCCGTGCCACCGAGGCGTCATCGGTGACATCCGCTGCGATGGCTTCGGCGCCGGTTTCTTCGGCGAGCGCCTGCAGCCTGTCTCCGCGGCGGGCGACGGCGACGACGTTCCAGCCCGAGGCGCGCAGTGCCCGTACTGCGGCGGCTCCGATCCCTGAACTTGCTCCGGTAACAACGGCCCGCTTCGGTGTGATCTCAGTCATGTGATCACTTTAGCCAGCGTTTGGTTCCGTCCTGGTTTTTCGGCACGGGGCAGCCGGGCATTGTTACGGCGGCTGGTCCCTTACGGCGGCTGCTCCCTTACTGCTGCTGCTCTACTTTGTCTGCTCTTGTTGCTGCTGCTCCCTTACTTTCGCTGCTCATGGTGCTGCTGCTCCCTTACTACTGCTGCCGCCGTCGCACACGGAGGCTCCACATGTCCCGTGTTTTTTCCACCAGATCCACAAATTCCTCCGGCCGGTGCAGGACAAGTTCCGCAGTGATCCGCAGCGTGATCCACCCGGCCGCTGCCGACGCCTTCCAGCGTCGCCGGTCCACGCGATAGTGTTCCCGGCTGCTGTGAAACGCGAACCCGTCGATCTCGATGATCAACCATCCGTCGACCAGCAGATCCACTCGTCCGATGCCAGGCAGGGCAACCTCTGTTTCGACCCGCAGTCCGGCGTTCAGCAAGTGGAACCGCGCACAGACCTCCAGTGGCGATGCCGTAGTGCGCCGAATGGTCCCCAGCAGGGTCCGGACCTGCCAGTCCTGCTGCCCGGAGAATTCTTTCTGCAGAGCCTGCAGTCCTACGGCGTTGGTTATGACTGCAGATTCCGCCATGACCAGTGCGTCCAGCCGGGGAAGGCAGCGGAAGGCGTCCCGGAGGATCTGCCGGGGCGGCGCTATCAGCCGGTGTGCCGAGCGCTGTCCCCGGTGGATGACCGTGCCGGGTATTGTCCGGGCGGCGTCGCACCGGACGTGTACGGTTTCGGGTGGGGTCAGCAACCACCAGCCAAGAACGTCAGCCGCTGAGATGCGTGTCAGCGAGGCCTGGCTGCGTGCGGCATCAACCAACCGGGCGTCTGCTTGAGGCAGCGCAAACGTCCCGCGGTCTGCGCGCCGGACGATCCCGGTGCGCAGAGCCTGGTCAATCGTCCACCGCGGGAACCCGTTGGCGGTCAGTGTCCCGTAGCTGGCTACTCCGTAACGTGAGAGCAGGAATGCCTGCAGTTGCTGCATCCACACACAGTGGACTGTCTCTGGCCGATTGTTGCTCTTCCAAGCTGTGGGGTGGAGCGCATCAGGTCACCCGGTGCGGTTCGACCCTCTGTAGAGGGATAGAAGCTGCCGTCTGCGCGCACGGGTCCCACGGTTTGGGGCTGGTGTTACCCCCTGAGGTCCCACCGGCACCAGGAGCACCACCCAGTGGGATGCTGTGCTGCGAGACGGGCCCAGGCCTGCACGGGGTCCCACGGTTTGGGGCCGGTGGCATCTGCTGAGGTCCCACCAGCCCCGGCAGCACCAATCTGTGGGACGCTGTGCTGCGAGACGGCCCAGGCCTGCACGCCATCCCACAGTTTGGGACTGGTGATATCTCCTGAGGTCCCACCAGCACCAACAGCACCATTCGGTGGGACGCCGTGCGGCTCCCCACCCCGCCGGTTGCCGAAGCTGTAGGCTCTGGCCTGATACCCGTCGGGCTGCCTCCATGCCCAATCCACGCCGACACGGACAGGACACCAGCCCTATGTCTTCCACCAAGAAATTCCTCGCCGGAATACTCCTGGCCAACGCCATCCCGCACGGGATCAATGCCGTGCAGGGACGAAAGTTTCCCACGCCGTTTGCCAACCCGCCCGGCGTCGGGCTCTCCGGCCCCATGGCCAACGCCGTGTGGAGCGCCCTGAACGCGGCCGGCGGCACCGCCCTGCTGGGCCGGTCTCCGCAGGGCGCCCGCGAACGGATTCCGATGCTGGCCGGTGCCCTCGCCATGAGTTTCTTCCTGGCCCACTACTTCGGCAGGGTCCAGGAAAGCAGGGTCCAGGAGAACAGATAGCTACGCTTCCGGCCCCGGCACGGACAGCAGATAGTCCCGCAGGATCACTGCATCGTTTTCCTTTTCGTTCCGCGCCGCAGACAGCAGCACGGTGTCCGGACGGGAACGGCATTCAAGGGTGAAGTCCGCCGTTCCGGGATTGCCTGCCGGCTCCGCCCGGGATTCGGAGGCAACCCCGGAGCCCGACAGTACAGCCGCCCAACATCCCGGCAGGCCGCCGGTGCCTCAGAGCACAGGCCTGCATGGAAGAATGGAAACCATGGCTGAACATATCCCGGGCACAGACACGCCCGACAACGAACCCCAGACCGTATCCGTCCCCGACAAGCCCGCCCTTGAGGGGCTCGAGTCCAAGCTGAGCGCCCGCTGGCGCGAGGAGGGAACGTACGCGTTTGACCCGGACACGGTCCGGGACGAGGTCTACTCGATCGACACTCCCCCGCCCACGGCCTCCGGTTCGCTGCACGTGGGACACATGTTCTCCTACACGCAGACCGACGTGATGGCGCGCTACAAGCGGATGACCGGCAAGAACGTCTTCTACCCCATGGGCTGGGATGACAATGGCCTGCCCACCGAGCGCCGCGTCCAGAACTACTACGGCGTGCGCTGCGACCCCACCAAGCCGTACGACGCCGACTACCGCCCGCCGGCGAAGGCCGCCAAGAACCAGCGTGATTTCGACGTCATCTCCCGCCGCAACTTCATCGAGCTGTGCGAGGAACTCGCGGTGGAGGACGAGAAGGTCTTCGAGGACCTCTTCTCCACCCTCGGCCTGTCCGTGGACTGGAACCGCACCTACCGCACCATCGACGACTCCTCGCGTGCCGTCAGCCAGCGTGCCTTCCTCGACAACCTCCGTGCCGGCGACGCCTACATGGCCGAGGCACCGACCCTCTGGGACGTCACCTTCCGCACCGCCGTCGCCCAGGCCGAACTTGAGGACCGCGAGCAGCCCGGCGCCTACCACCGGGTGAGCTTCCACGCCCCCGACGGCGAGAAGATCTACATTGAGACCACCCGCCCGGAACTGCTTCCGGCGTGCGTGGCCCTGGTGGCACACCCCGACGACGAGCGGTACCAGCGCCTCTTCGGCACCACCGTGAAGTCCCCACTGTTCGACGTCGAGGTCGAGGTGAAGGCGCATCCGCTGGCCAAGCCCGACAAGGGCTCCGGCATCGCCATGATCTGCACCTTCGGCGACCTCACCGACGTCACCTGGTGGCGCGAACTGAACCTGCCCACCCGCGCCGTGATCGGCCGTGACGGCCGCATCCTCGCCGAGACCCCGGAGTGGATCGCCACCGAGACGGCCAAGGAAAACTACGCCGCCCTCGCCACCAAGACCGTCTTCAGCGCCAAGGAAACCGTGGTCGAGATGCTGCGCGAAAGCGGCGACCTCGACGGCGAACCCAAGAAGATCACCCACCCGGTCAACTTCTTCGAAAAGGGCGACAAGCCCCTCGAAGTGGTGACCAGCCGCCAGTGGTACATCCGCAACGGCGGCCGCGACGAGGAACGCCGCGAACGCCTGATCGCCCGCGGCAAGGAAATCGACTTCCACCCCGCGTTTATGCGCTCCCGCTACGAGAACTGGATCGAAGGCCTCAACGGTGACTGGCTGGTCTCCCGCCAGCGCTTCTTCGGCGTCCCCGTTCCGGTCTGGTACCCGCTGGATGCCGCCGGCAACCCGGACTACGACCACCCCGTGCTGCCCGCACCCGAGTCCCTGCCCGTGGACCCGGCCGCCGAAGCGGCTCCGGGTTACGAAGAATCCCAGCGCAACCAGCCGGGCGGCTTCATCGGTGACGCGGACGTGCTCGACACCTGGGCCACCTCCTCGCTGACCCCGCAGATTGTGGGCGGCTGGAGCCGGGACGAGGACCTCTTCGCGAAGGTCTTCCCGTTCGACCTCCGTCCGCAGGGCCACGACATCATCCGCACCTGGCTGTTCTCCTCCGTGGTCCGCGCCGATGCGCTCAATGCCGCCGCGCCGTGGAAGCACGCCGCGATTTCCGGCTGGATCCTGGATCCGGACCGGAAGAAGATGTCCAAGTCCAAGGGCAACGTGGTGGTTCCCACGGATGTGCTCAACGAGTTCGGCTCCGACGCCGTGCGCTACTGGGCCGCTTCGGCGAAGCTCGGCGCGGACACGGCGTACGAAATTGCGCAGATGAAGATCGGCCGCCGTCTGGCCATCAAGCTGCTCAACGCATCCAAGTTTGTCCTGAACCTGGGCGCCACGGAGAAGAACGTGGCGCTGGCGGACACCTCGGTGATCACCAACGCGCTGGATCTGTCCCTGCTGGCCCAGCTGACCGACGTCGTGCAGGCCGCCACGAGCGCCTTTGAACGCTACGACTACGCCAAGGCCCTGCAGCTGACCGAGTCCTTCTTCTGGTCCTTCACGGATGACTACGTGGAGCTGATCAAGGACCGCGCCTACGGTGCCGCCGGCGAGGCGGAGCAGGCCTCGGTGCTGGCCACCCTGGCCACCACGCTGGATGCGCTGCTGCGCCTGTTCGCCCCGTTCCTGCCGTTCGCCACCGAAGAGGTCTGGGGCTGGTGGCGCGCCGGGTCGGTGCACCGGGCGCCGTGGCCGAATGTGGACGGGCTGTCCACGGCCGTGGCGGACGCCGACGCCGGGATCCTCGGCACGGTTGCCGCCGCCCTGGGCGGGATCCGCAAGGCCAAGTCCGAAGCCAAGGTCAAGCAGCGGACCGAGGTCCTCAAGGCCACGGTCACCGCGCCGGAAGGTGCAGTGACCCGGCTCCGCGCCGGACAGGCGGACCTCAAGGCCGCCGGCAACGTCCGGGAACTCAACCTGGCCGTCGGCGAGGGCGAGCTGGCCGTTTCCGACGTCGAACTGGCGCCTGCGGCGGAGTAGTGCCGTAGAACCAAAACAGAACGCCCGGCCGGATATTTCCGACCGGGCGTTCTGTTTATGAAGGCAGAATAATCAGTCGAACGCCGGACTCTCGGTGCGGCTGCGCTTGAGTTCGAAGAACGCCGGGTTCGAGGCCAGCATCACGGCGCCGTCGAACATGGCACCTGCTTCTTCGCCGCGCGGGATGCGGGTCAGCACCGGGCCGAAGAAGGCGGTCCCGTTGAAGGCCACGATGGGGGTTCCGACGTCGTCGCCCACCTTCTCGATGCCTTCCTTGTGCGAGGCGCGCAGCTGGTCGTCATACTCGTCCGTGTCGGCGTACTGCGCCAACTCGGCGGGCAGGCCCACCTCGGCCAGCGCCTCACGGATGACCGTGGGGAAGTCGCTGTTTCCGCCGATGTGGATGCGGGTTCCCATGGCGTCGTACAGCTTCTTGATGTACTCGGTGCCGTGCAGCTCCTGCGCCGCGATGATCACGCGGACCGGACCCCAGGCCGCCTCCATGCGCTTCCGGTAGTCCTCGGGCAGGGAGTCCCGGCCCTCATTCAGGACGGCCAGGCTCATCACGTGCCAGTTGGTGCGGACATCGCGGACCTGTTCCACTTCGTCCATCCAGCGGGACGTGACCCAGGCGAACGGGCACATCGGGTCAAACCAGAAATCGGCGGTCGATGCGGAACCGGACACGGAAGCATTAGCGGTCATGGAAACTCCTTGGAAGCGTTGAACGGCGCAGACGCGCCCTGCATACTACTTCTACCAACCGCGGGTCAGGCGGATTTGTTCCGGCGCTTCGTGGCGACGGCGTGCGAAATGAGGGTCGGTTCGGCCTTCTTCTCCACGGTGTCAGCGGTGATAACCACCGTGGCGACGTCCTCCTGGCTGGGCAGGTCGAACATGACCGGCAGCAGGACTTCCTCCAGGATGGCACGCAGGCCCCGGGCACCGGTGCCCCGCTCCAAGGCCTGGTCCGCGATCGCGTCCAGGGCACCCTGCTCGAAGGTGAGTTCGACGCCGTCGAGCTGGAACATCTTCTGGTACTGCTTGACCAGGGCGTTCTTGGGCTCGGTCAAGATGCGGATGAGCGCCGTACGGTCCAGGTTCGAGACCGTGGTGATAACGGGCAGACGGCCGATGAATTCGGGAATCAGGCCGAATTTCAGCAGGTCCTCGGGCATGACCTCCGCGTAGGAGTCGGTGCCCTTGGTGGTTTCGATCAGCGGTGCGCCGAACCCGATGCCCTTACGGCCGGACCGGGATCCGATGATTTCCTCCAGGCCGGCGAAGGCGCCGGCAACAATAAAGAGGACGTTGGTGGTGTCGATCTGGATGAATTCCTGGTGCGGATGCTTACGCCCGCCCTGCGGCGGCACGGAGGCCACCGTGCCTTCGAGGATCTTCAGCAGGGCCTGCTGCACGCCCTCGCCGGAGACGTCCCGGGTGATGGACGGGTTCTCGCTCTTGCGGGAGATCTTGTCGATCTCGTCAATGTAGATGATGCCCTGCTCGGCCTTCTTGACGTCGTAGTCCGCGGCCTGGATCAGCTTGAGCAGGATGTTCTCCACGTCTTCACCCACGTAGCCGGCTTCAGTGAGCGCAGTGGCGTCGGCGACGGCGAAGGGGACGTTGAGGCGGCGGGCCAGGGTCTGCGCAAGATAGGTCTTGCCGCAGCCGGTGGGGCCGATCAGGAGGATGTTGGACTTGCCGATTTCGACGTCGTCGGCAGCCACTGCATCGGCGAGGTTGCCGGCGCCGCGGGGAGCGTGGCCGGCCTGGATGCGCTTGTAGTGGTTGTAGACCGCAACGGCCAGCGACCGCTTGGCGGGTTCCTGGCCGATGACGTATTCCTGCAGCGAATCGAAGATTTCCCGGGGCTTGGGGAGTTCGAAGGTGCCGAGATCGGCAACCTCGGAGAGCTCTTCCTCGATGATTTCGTTGCAGAGGTCGATGCACTCATCACAGATGTACACGCCGGGGCCGGCAATGAGTTTGCGTACCTGCTTCTGGCTCTTTCCGCAGAAAGAGCACTTGAGCAGATCCGTGCTCTCACCAATGCGAGCCATAGTTCAGTCCCCTTAGATGGTCCATCAAAAAACGGTTCCGCAGCATGGGCTGAGCCAACCATGATCCACTCTAGGACACTTGGAGGAGCTATTCAGCAACCAAACGGCCCGTGGTGCGATATTACGCGCCACGGGCCGCCGGAACATGCTGCTTGTCAGCAGGGCAGGTTACATCTTGTTGATGGCCGGAGTCTTGAGCTTGCGGGAATCAAGAACCTGGTCGATCAGTCCGTATTCCAGGGCCGAATCGGCGGTGAGGATCTTGTCACGCTCAATGTCCGTGTTGACCTGCTCGGAGGTGCGGTTGGAGTGCAGCGCCAGGGTGTCCTCCAGCCAGGTGCGCATGCGCATGACCTCGGCGGCCTGGATTTCCAGGTCGGAGGCCTGCCCGCCCTGCCCGCCGGACAGTGAGGGCTGGTGGATGAGCACGCGGGCGTTCGGCAGTGCCAGTCGCTTGCCCGGCGTGCCGGCAGCAAGCAGTACGGCGGCCGCGCTGGCTGCCTGGCCGAGGCAGACCGTCTGGATCTCCGGGCGGATGTACTGCATGGTGTCGTAAATGGCCGTCATGGCCGTGAACGATCCACCCGGGGAGTTGATGTACAGGGTGATGTCGCGGTCCGGGTCGGTGGACTCAAGGACCAGCAGCTGGGCCATGACGTCGTCTGCGGAGGCGTCGTCAACCTGGACACCCAGGAAGATGATGCGGTCTTCGAACAGCTTGGTGTACGGATCCTGGCGCTTGAAGCCGTAGGGCGTGCGCTCTTCGAACTGCGGCAGGACGTAGCGGCTGGTGGGCATCTGCGGGGCGACGGCGGAGCCGGCGGTGCCGAAATTATGGTTCATGAATTACTCCTGAAGTCTGCAAATGGAGGGGTGGCTGGCCGGGGACCCTAGTCCTCGTCCTTGCCCTCTGCCTGGTCCTGGTTGGTTCCGCCGCCGCCGGTTACTCCGCCTGCGTGGGCGGAGATCTTGTCGAAGAAGCCGTATTCCAGGGCTTCCTGCGCGGTGAACCACTTGTCGCGGTCGTTGTCCTTGAGGATGGTCTCGACGGTCTGGCCGGTCTGCTCTGCAGTCAGTTCAGCCATCACGCGCTTCATGTTCAGGATCAGCTCGGCCTGGATCTTGATGTCCGAAGCCGTGCCGCCGATTCCGCCGGAGGGCTGGTGCATCAGGATGCGGGCGTGCGGCGTTGCGTAACGCTTGCCCTTGGTGCCGGAGGAGAGCAGGAACTGGCCCATGGAGGCGGCCAGGCCGGTGGCGACCGTGACAACGTCGTTCGGGATGAACTGCATGGTGTCGTAGATCGCCATGCCTGCGGTCACGGAGCCGCCGGGAGAGTTGATGTAAAGGTAGATGTCCTTCTCAGGATCTTCTGCGGAAAGCAGCAGAAGCTGGGAGCAGATCGCGTTGGCATTCTCGTCCCGGACTTCCGAGCCCAACCAGATGATCCGCTCTTTGAGCAGGCGGTTGTAGATGTAGTCGTCCCGGCCGGCCGGGTCCACCGTAGCCATGGTGGGTGTGTTCGGTGCAGTTGCCATACTGAGTGACCTCTCGCTCTGGCAGGAACGGGTGCTGGCCGTGCCAGCGGCTCCTGCCGTTTGTCTCTTCTAGGACACTAGCCTGTTGCAGCGGCGATCTGCGCCGGTTTGGCCGACTGTTCGCTGACGGCGCACGATGCGCGTCACAGCGGTGTGTGGCGCAGACCGGGCCGTGAAAGGTCCGTTAAACCACGGTGCCGCCGGCCCTTTCGGACCGGCGGCACCCTGGCTGGTGTCCGTGGGACACCCCGGACAGGCTAGGCCTTGTCGTCGTTCTGATGCTCTTCGGGTTCGGCTGCCTCGACCTCTTCGCCTGCGGGGCGGACGAAATCGGTCAGGTCAATCTCGGCACCGGTGGTATCGGTGACCTTGGCCAGCTCGAGGACCTTGGCCAGTGCCTTGCGGCGGCGGACCTCGCCGACCATCATCGGAACCTGGCCGCTCTGGTCGATCAGCTGGGCGAACTGGTTCGGATCCATGCCGTACTGGGAGGCGGAGGAAACGATGTAGTCGATCAGCTCGTTCTGAGCTACGCCTACTTCTTCCTTCTCCGCTACCGCGTCAAGGATGATTTCGTTCTTGAAGGCGGCCTCGGTGTTGGCGCGGACCTCGGCGCGGTGCTCTTCGGTGTCGTGATCGGCACCGGAAGACTGGGCGCTCTCCGAGTTGAAGTGCTGTTCGATCTGCTCTTCGATGACGGACTCCGGAACCGGAACCTCCACGAGTTCGAGCAGCTTCTCGAGCACCTTGTCGCGGGCTTCGACGCCCTGCTCCATGAGCTTGGACTCAGCGGCGCGCTTGACCAGGTCTTCGCGCAGTTCGCCGATGGTGTCGAACTCGCTGGCCAGCTGTGCAAAGTCGTCATTGGCTTCGGGGAGCTCGCGCTCCTTGACGGCCTTGATCGTGACGGTCACCTCGGCGTCGGATCCGGCGTGCTCGCCGCCCGCCAGCTTGGTGTTGAACGTGGCGGATTCGCCGCTGCTCAGGCCGGTGACGGCCTCGTCCATACCTTCGAGCATGGTGCCGGCGCCTACCTGGTAGGACAGGTCAGCGGCGGAATCCACCTCTTCACCGTCTACCTTGGCAACCAGGTCCATGGTCAGGAAGTCATCGGCAACTGCGGGGCGGTCCACGGACTTCAGCGTGCCGAAGCGGCTGCGCAGTTCGTCCAGGGCCTTGTCGACGTCGGCGTCGGAAGCCTCGGCGGGCTCAACGGTGACCTCGAGGCCGGCGTAATCCGGCAGTTCGATTTCGGGACGGATGTCCAGCTCGACGGTGAAGACCAGCTGGCCTTCGTCGGTGGCGGGGTCCGGTACTTCGGTGATCTCAACTTCGGGCCGGCTCAGGGGGGTGATGCCCGTCTCGTTGACGGCCGCGGCGTAGAAGCCGTTCAGTCCGTCATTGATCGCCGTCTCGAGAACGTAGCCGCGGCCAACGCGCTGATCGATGAGGCGGTTGGGAACCTTGCCCTTGCGGAAGCCCGGGACCTGCACCTGAGTGGCGATGGTCTTGTAGGCCTCTTCGATGCTCGGCTTCAGTTCCTCGAACGGAACTTCAACGTTGAGCTTTACCCGCGTGGGTGTGAGGTTTTCTACGGCGCTCTTCACAGCGTAAGTTCTCCTGAGGGTTCTGGGATTGGTCTGCACCATGGTTATACAGAGTCGGGGTGACAGGATTTGAACCTGCGACTTCCTGCTCCCAAAGCAGGCGCTCTTCCAAGCTGAGCTACACCCCGTCAGTGCACCTGACAGCCTACCTGTCCTGAAGCGGGTATGACGAATTTCCGTGCTCCGGAGTGGATTCCGCACCCGGCCGGGAACCGGATGCGGGGCCGATTACTCTCGGCCGGTTATCGCGTGCTAAGGTAAAACCTGCCTTACGGCGCCGGGGATGTAGCTCAATGGTAGAGCCTCAGTCTTCCAAACTGATTACGCGGGTTCGATTCCCGTCATCCCCTCCACCATAGAAGGGCCTTCCGCAGCAGCGGAAGGCCCTTCCTGCGTTAACCCTGCTCTCAGGCGGCCTGGCAGGCCGGGCACCAGTACAGTTTCCGCGCCCCCATGTCCGTTCCCGCCACCGGCGTGCCGCAGCGCCGGCACGGGAGCCCGGTCCGTTTGTAGACGTAGTGGGCTTCGGACACCGGTACCGGTTCGGCGGTGTCCTCGCGGTCCTGCGGGGCGGTGGTTATGATCCTGCCCTGCCGCACGCCGTCGTTCATGAGTCGCACGACGTCGTTCCACAGGTCCGCGGCTTCGGCCTCGCCCACGCTGCGGCCCAGCCGCCAGGGAGAGATCCGGGCACGGAAGAGCACTTCGGCGCGGTAGACGTTGCCCACGCCGGCCAGCACCTCCTGGTTCATCAGGAGCAGGCCGACAGGTGAGCCCTTACTGCGGAGCCGGCGGGTGAATTCCGCCGCACGTCCGGCGCCGGCGGGTCCGTGCGCGCCGTCAGCCAGCGGGTCCGGCCCGAGCCGGGCGAGCACCTTGCTGCGCTCGGCGTCGGTGATTACCTCGCAGGCTGTGGGGCCGCGCAGATCCGCCCAGCCGTGCTCGGACACCAGCCGGACCCGCACCGCGCCCCGGGGCTCGGGCGGACCCGCGTAACCCGCGCCGTCGTCGCCGGCTACCTCCTGCTCCCCCACCCGCCGGGGCGCGCCGATGCTCGAGGCGCCGGTGAAGGTTTCATCTCCGCCGAAGTCGAAGGCGCCGTAGAGGCCCAGGTGGATGCGCAGGTAGAGATCGTTGTCGAAGTGCAGGAACAGCTGCTTGCCGTGGGCGGAGGCCGCCTCAAGCACGTGTCCGTCCAGCCGGGCTGCGCCGGCGGCAAACCGGCCCTGCGGGCTGCTGACGGACAGGCGGGACCCGCCGAACACCGAGGTGAACTGCCGGGCCAGACGGTGGATCGAATGGCCCTCGGGCATTAGAGCGCGGAACCGGTGGTTTCGTACCGTGCAATCTGCGCGATCCGGCGCACGTGGCGTTCGGCGTCGCTGAAGGGTTCGGCAAGGAAGGCTTCAATGATGCCCGTGGCCTCTTCGACGCTGTGCTGGCGGCCGCCGACCGCCACGATGTTGGCGTCATTGTGCTGCCGGGCGAGCCGGGCGGTGTCGAGGTTCCAGGCCAGGGCCGCCCGGACGCCGCGCACCTTGTTGGCAGCGATCTGCTCGCCGTTCCCGGAACCGCCCAGCACGATTCCCAGGGCCTCGGTGCCGGCCTCCTGGTCCCTCACCACGGCCTCCGCCGCGTCAATGCAGAACGCCGGGTAATCATCCTCGGCATCGTATTCGCGGGGTCCGTGGTCAACCACGTCGTACCCCTTGCTGGTGAGATGGGCGATGAGGTGGGAGCTCAGGTCCATGCCTGCATGGTCGGTTGCAATGTGGACGCGCATTTGAGGTAAGTCCGTTTCTTAGGGGAGGGAAAAGACGCTTCCAGCCTAGCTTCCGAGGCCGCGCTGCCTCCAAATTCCGGGCCGCCGCGGGGACTTCCGGCTTACATATTCCGCCGCCCTGCCGATAGACCACTACGGACACGTTCGCCGGCTGCATTATCACGGCTCGGTTCTCCACCCCGGACGCGGGCTTGCGGTCGCTTCACCGCTAAGTGCCCGCCAGGTCTCGTTCTACAAGGAATCCATTGAAAAGTGTAAAACTCGCAGTCCTGGCTCTCCTCGCTGCCTCATTAACGGCCGGGGGGCTCCCCGCCCAGGGGCTAGTCGCTCCCGGTGTGCCCACCCCGTCCCAGGCACAGGCGGATCCGGAGACGGCACCTTTTGATGTCCGGCCGTCCGCCCCTGCGGAAACCGCCGGGCCCGTCCCGGCGCCGTCCGGCACCCCGGGCCCCGAAGCGGTGACGCCCGAGCCCGCGGCTCCCGCTCCCGCTTCCACTCCCGCTCCCACCGCGGAGGCTGAGGAATCGGAAGAGGACAAAGACACGGGCTACGTCCCGGTAGTCGGCGGCGGCTTCCCCGTTCCGGGTCCCGCGACCCCCATGGTGACCGACCCCGACGGAACCGTCCGTTCCGCCGTCGAAACGGATATTTCCGCGGCACATGACCACGGTGCGCAGTCCTTCAGCAGCGCGGCCGGCGGTGCGAGCACGGCAGGTGCCGCTGCCCGCAGCGGCACCATCCAAGTGACCATGGTGTTCGCGACGCTTACCGACAACCGCGGCAGCGTGGACCAGCAGGCGGCGAAGAAATCCATCACGGCGGCCAACGATTACTGGCGCGCCATGTCCAACGGACGCCTCGGCATGTCCGTCGTAAAAACCCGTACCTTGAACAGCACTGCGAATTCCGGCCAGGACTACGCCGCGATGATGAACACCATTCGGCGGGACCTCCAGTGGTACGAAGACCCCAACGAAGCCCTTGTGGTTTTCGTGCCGGCAGGGGATCTGCGCAGCGGAGGCTACGGCGGCATCCTCGGCGGCGGCTGGACGAGCGGACCCACAAGCGGTTCCGTATTGATGCCCAGCCCCTCCGGTTTCACCAATAACGTGGTGACGCACGAGCTCGGCCACGTGCTCGGTCTCCTGCACGCCAACAGCCTCAAATGCAATAACGGCCGGGCCGACGTCGGCGCCGGCAGCAACGGTGCCTGGTCCGACGGCTCATGCACGTCGCGGGAATACGGTGACACGTCCGACCTCATGGGCTATGCCCAGTACAGCCTGCCGGTAATCAATTCCTATTTCTGGGATGCCGGCGGCTTCGGCCGCGGCAACGAAATCCGCAATATCGGCGCCCCTGGCCAGTCCGCAACGTACACGCTGCAGGCCTGGGCAGGATCCGCAGCAAACCGTGCCGTGAAGTTCAAGGACAGTTCCGGGGAAACCTATTACCTGGAACTGCAGCTACCGGTCGGTTATGACGCCGGCACTGCGGTGGGCGGCAACCGGGGAGTCAAGATAGTCAAGGCCGACCTGGCAAACGACTGGGCCGTCAACTCGGTGGTCGTGGCTCCCAATACCCGTGATTTCGCCGGATACACGAATGCCAACAGCACATGGCAGGCCGGGCAGACGTTCACCACGCACGCCGGTACTAAGGTAAAGATCAACTCGATCACCGCGAGTTCCGCGTCCGTCACCATCATGAACGGTGCCGCCGGACGTGCCTCAGGCCCCATTGCGGCAGCACGCGCAGCGCACCCGGAACTCGGTTCCGCCACCTCCGAAATTGTCGACGGGCTCCGGAACGACGGCGCCTACCAGAACTTCTCCAACGGCGCCATCCTCTGGTCACCGTCTACAGGAGCACGCGTCTCACCGAAGGGCGCCATCCGGACCGCCTATCAGCTGTCGGGCTTCGAGAACGGCGCGCTTGGCTATCCCCGAAGTGATGAGATGACCATCAAGGGCGGCAAGTACCAGGACTTCTCCAACGGGTCCATCCTCTGGTCCTCGGCCACCGGCGCCCAGATTTCACTCAACGGAGCCATCCGCACCGCCTACCAGAAGGCCGGCTTCGAAGGCGGAGCCCTGGGCTTCCCCACCGGCGGCGAAGTGACCATCAAGGGCGGCAAGTACCAGAACTTCGCCAAGGGCGCGATCCTCTGGTCCTCTGCCACCGGCGCCCAGGTATCCCCCAACGGAGCCATCCGCACCGCCTACCAGAAGGCCGGCTTCGAAGGCGGAGCCCTGGGCTTCCCCACCAGCGGCGAAGTGACCATCAAGGGCGGCAAGTACCAGAACTTCGCCAAGGGCGCGATCCTCTGGTCCTCTGCCACCGGCGCCCAGGTATCCCCCAACGGAGCCATCCGCACCGCCTACCAGAA
>NZ_JANFLT010000004.1 GCF_024385505.1 Arthrobacter zhaoxinii | reverse complement strand
CAGAAGGCCGGCTTCGAAGGCGGAGCCCTGGGCTTCCCCACCAGCGGCGAAGTATCCGCCAACGGAGGGAAATACCAGAACTTCGCCAAGGGCACCATCTACTGGACGGCCTCGAGCGGAGCGCAGGTGTCCGTCAACGGATCCATCCGCACTGCCTACGTAAAGTCCGGGAACGCCGGCGGTCCGCTCGGCTTCCCCACCGGCGGCGAAGTGACCATCAAGGGCGGCAAGTACCAGAACTTCGCCAAGGGCGCGATCCTCTGGTCCTCTGCCACCGGCGCCCAGGTTTCATTGAACGGACCCATCCGGACTGCCTACCAGAAGGCAGGCTTCGAAACCGGCCGTCTTGGCTTCCCGAAGTCCGGGGAATATGCCGTTGGCAAAACCCGGGTCCAGGATTTCCAAGGCGGAAGAATCACCCTGGGCACCGATAAAAAGACAACAATCCGCTACAACTAGCGGGCTCAGAGACATCTGAAGGAAATAAACGGAGGGCGGATTGCTACGGCAATCCGCCCTCCGCCACTTGGCAGGGTGCTTAGCAGTGACAGAATGGTGCACTAGATCACCAACGTGCGGCGGATCCCGTGAAACGCCGGCCCCCTTGTCCCTCGAAAGGCCCCACCTTGCCCGGTATGAATCTCACCCGCTCCGAAGCCCGTGAACGTGCAGAACTGCTGAACGTTGAGTCCTACGACGTCAACCTTGACCTGACCCGGGGAGAGACAGTGTTCGGCAGCACCACCGTCGTCCGGTTCTCCGCCCGTCCCGGGACGTCGACGTTCATTGACGCGGTCACCGACACCGTGCACCGGATCACGCTGAACGGCGTGTCGCTGGATCCGGCGGAGGTATCCGACGGCGTTCGCATCGCACTGCCGAACCTCGCCGAGTCCAACGAACTGGTGGTGGATGCCGATGCCCGTTACATGAACACCGGCGAAGGCCTGCACCGCTTCGTGGACCCCGTGGACAACGAGGTCTATCTGTACTCCCAGTTCGAGGTACCGGACTCGCGCCGGATGTTCGCGGTCTTCGAGCAGCCGGACCTGAAGGCCACGTTCCGCTTCACGGTCACCGCGCCGTCGCACTGGGACGTCATCTCCAACTCCCCCACCCCGCAGCCCCTTGCCGCCGGCGACCTGGCCGATTCCAGCCCGCGCTCCACCTGGGCCTTCGAACCCACCCCGCGGATCTCCAGCTACATCACCGCGCTCATCGCCGGCCCCTACCAGTCCGTCCGCAGCGAACTCACCAGCTCCGACGGCCGCACCATTCCCCTGGGCGTCTTTGCCCGCCGTTCCCTGATGCAGTTCATGGATGCAGAGAACATCTTCGAGCTGACCCGGCAGGGATTCGCCTTCTACGAGGAGCAGTTCGGCACGCCGTACCCGTTCGAGAAGTACGACCAGCTGTTTGTGCCGGAGTTCAACGCCGGCGCCATGGAAAACGCCGGTGCAGTGACTTTCCTCGAGAGCTACGTCTTCCGGTCCCGGGTCACGGACGCCACCGTGGAACGCCGCGCCGTGACCATCCTGCACGAGCTCGCGCACATGTGGTTCGGCGATCTGGTCACCATGCGCTGGTGGAACGATCTGTGGCTGAACGAATCCTTCGCGGAATTCATGTCCACGCTGGCCGCCGCCGAGGCCACCGAGTTTCGGCAGGCGTGGACCACCTTTGCCTCGCTGGAAAAGGCCTGGGCCTACCGCCAGGACCAGCTGCCCACCACGCACCCGATCGTCGCCGAAATCCGTGACCTGGAAGATGTCCAGGTGAACTTCGACGGCATCACGTATGCCAAGGGCGCTTCCGTGCTGAAGCAGCTGGTGGCCTGGGTGGGGCAGGACAAGTTCATGGCCGGAGTGCGGGAGTACTTCGGCAAGCATGCCTGGCGCAACACGGAACTTTCGGATCTGCTGTCCGAGCTGGAAACGGCCAGCGGCCGGGACCTCAAGGAATGGTCCGCCCAGTGGCTGGAAACCGCCGGCGTGAACACGCTGCGCCCCGCGCTCGAAACTGACGCGGACGGTACCATCACCTCCTTTGCCGTGCTGCAGAGCGCCATCGAGGAATACCCCACCCTGCGTCCGCACCGTCTGGCCATCGGCTTCTACAACCCGGATGAGGACGGCCGGCTGCAGCGCACGCACCGCGTGGAGCTCGACGTCGACGGCGAACGCACCGAAGTACCGGAACTCACCGGGCAGCCCCGCCCGGCGCTGCTCTTGCTCAACGACGACGATCTTGCGTACGCGAAGATCCGCCTGGATGACGCCTCCCAGCACACCGCGACCAGGAGCCTGCGCAACATTGCGGATTCCCTCCCCCGGACCCTGGTCTGGGCCTCCGCCTGGGATGCCGCGCGCGACGCGGAGATTCCCGCGCGCAACTATGTGGAACTGGTCCTGCAGAACATCGCGTCCGAGTCCGATTCCACCGTGGTGCAGGTCCTGCTGCGCCAGCTGGCCACCACGCTGGCCTTCTATGTCAGCCCGGATGACCGCGAGCCCATGACGGCGGCGGCTGCCGACAGCCTCTGGGAGCTGGCGGCCGACGCCGAACCTGCATCGGATTCGCAGCTGCAGTTCGTCAAGGCGTTTGCCGCCCATGCCGCTTCCGGCGAACAGCTGGACACGCTGGCCGGGCTGTTCGCCGGCAGCCGGTCCCTCGAGGGCCTGGAGATCGACGCGGACCTGCGCTGGGAACTGCTCACCGGCCTGGTAGCCGGAGGTCGGATGGGGGCCGCGGACATCGACGCCGAGCTTGAGCGCGATGCCACGGCCACCGGCGCCCTGGCAGCTGCCATGGCACGGGCAGCCCTGCCCACGGCCGAAGCCAAGGCAGCCGCCTGGGAAGCAATCGTGGAGCGTTCGGACATGCCCAACGCCGCCCAGCGGTCCGCCATCGCCGGGTTTATGCGCGTGTACGACGCGGGCCTGCTGGAACCGTATGCGCAGAAGTACTTCGAATCCATCCGCGACGTCTGGGCCAGCCGCACACATGAGATTGCCCAGCAGATCGCCGTCGGCCTCTATCCGACCCGGCTCACCCGCCAGGAGACGGTGGATGCCACCGATGCGTTCCTGGCGGAACTGGGCGATGACTCGCCCTCGCTTCGCCGGCTGATCCTTGAAAACCGCGACGGTGTGGTCCGCGCATTGAAGGCCCAGGCGGCCGACAGGTAACGCCTGCCGCCGCGGTTTCCCCTCCGGCAGGGTGGAGAGACGGTAGCTTTGGAGACGTGAATCTCTCCCAACACCGTTACACACTTGAGCTGGAATGGACGGGAAACCGCGGCGACGGCACCGCGTCCTACCGGGGCTACGGCCGTGACCACATCATCCGGGCAGCCGGTCTGCCGGACCTGCCCGGAACCGCGGACCCCACGTTCCACGGCGACCGGGACCGCTGGAACCCCGAACAGCTGCTGCTTGCCGCGCTGTCGCAGTGCCACATGCTCTCCTACCTGCATGTGGCTGTCCGCCGCGGCATCCGGGTCCTCGCCTATGCGGACTCCCCCGAGGGGCTGCTGCGGCTCAACCGGGACGGCAGCGGAGAATTTACCTCCGTGCTGCTGCGCCCCTCGGTCACCATCGACGGCGACGGCGGGCCTGCCGCCGTCGAGCTCGCCTCCGGGCCGCTGCACGCCGAAGCCAACCGCCTGTGTTTCATTGCCCGGAGCGTGAACTTCCCGGTGGAGCACCAACCGGTGACGCTGACCGGGTCTTGAATGCGGTCCCAGGGCCCCCGGCACGGGTAGCCTTAACCGCAGACCCCTTTCCGGCAACACAAAGGATGTTCAGCAGCCTGTGCTTTCCGCCTCCGAAATTGACCTCTCTTCAGTGACCGTCAGTGATTTTGACTTTTCCAGCCTGATCGAGGCTGCCTTTATTGTCCTGGCCGCCACCGGCGTCTGGTTCGTCGCACGCTTCCTGATCAACCGGCTGGTGACTCGTGCCCAGAAGGGCTACTCGCTGCTGCACTCCTCCAAGATCAAGTGGCCGCAGCCGGTGATGCGCAACCTGGATAAGAAACGCCGCGCCCAGCGGGCCGACACCATCGGTGCCCTGCTGCGCAGCGCGGTCAACGTTTCCATCTGGACCGTCGCGATCATCATGGTGCTGGATGCCGTCGGGATCAATATCGCCCCGCTGCTGGCTAGCGTCGGCATTGTCGGCATCGCCCTCGGTTTCGGTGCCCGGGAACTTATCCGCGACGCCCTGGCCGGATTCTTCATCACCATTGAGGACCAGTACGGAATCGGCGACGTCATCGAAGTCGGCGACACTGCCGGAACGGTGCAGTCCGTGGGTATCCGCATCACGCGGATCATCGATGACCGCGGCGTCATCTGGTACATCCGCAACGGCGAGATCGCCAAGATCGGCAACCGGTCCCAGGGCACCTACCTGGGCGAAGCTCCAGCGGAACCGGCAAAGGCAGACGCGCCGAAGGACGGCATGGTTGCCAATGACTGAGCCGACACCTGAACCCGCAGAGGCGCCGCCGAGCGCCTCGTCCCTGCCGCTGCGTCCGGCGCAGCAGCCCACGCAGCAGCCCCAGGCCTTCCAGCAGCCGCAGTACACGGACAACTTCTACGACGCCGTGGGCGGGCATCCGGCCTTCGTGAAGCTCGTTGATGTGTTTTACGAGGGTGTGGCGGAGGATCCGCTGATGCGCCCGATGTATCCGGAAGAGGACCTCGGGCCGGCCAAGGAACGCCTCCTGCTGTTCCTCGAGCAGTACTGGGGCGGACCGAAGACCTACGGCGAGCAGCGCGGGCACCCGAGGCTGCGGATGCGGCACATGCCTTTCATCGTCACCCCCGCGGCCCGCGACGCGTGGCTGCGGCACATGCGCGCCGCCGTCGACTCGCTCGACCTCTCTCCCCTGCACGAGGGCACCCTCTGGGATTATCTCGAGCGCGCCGCGCACTCCATGGTCAACTCCGCCTGAGCCGCCGCTGCAGGCCGGGCCTACAGAACCGCCGGTGACCGGGTCAGCACATGCCCCCGGGGAGTACTCAGCCGCAGCCAGCGTCCGTTGCTGAACAGGGTGGCGTCGCCGGCTCCGGCCTGCGGTCCGTCGCCCGGCAGGAAACCGAGGGAAAGAGCCGCAAAGGCGGCCCCCGCGGGCACCGGGACCTCGGTTCCGCCCATCGGCTGCGCCCAGACCCTCGTCCGGGCACTATGCACGACGGCGGCTCCCGGGCTCTGCGGGAGCATGGCTGCCACCTCGCGGATCCCGCGGTGCGCCGTCTGCTCGAGCAGCTGTACCGGCACCCGGCCGGCGGGCTGCCAGCCGGAACGCGGCGCCAGGATGCCTGCCCAGGTCTCGCGGACGGTCATCGGCGGCACCGGCAGCACCGTGTCTGCCGTTCCCATCCGGGCCAGCCGGTCCCCGACGGCCGCAAGCTGGACGGTGGTATCCACCTCGGCCGGGGCGGCCAGGGGCATGGTGCGCAGGCCCAGTACGGTCGGGGTGTCCTCCCCCAGAATCCGGGGACGCAGGATGCAGACGTAGGCCGCCAGGACGCTGCCCACCGCCTGCAGGCGGACCGCCCCGTCGTCGGCCGTCCGCGCGCGGGCAACGAAGTTGCGCAGATCGGCAGTGACCTGTGGATCTGCCAGCCGGAGTTCGCTGTCCATCTAGCTGCCCTGTCCTGCAGCGACGGCGGCACGGAAAGGCACCGGCTCGCCCAGCCATCCCTGGAGCACCTGCCGCTGTTCATCCGTGAGCGGTGTGGGCTTGCCGGTTGCGGCTTCGACCTGGACCATTGCTGCTTCGGCGTAGGCGTACACGGTGCCGGAGTCTTCGTCCGTCAGCCGGAAACCGTAGGAAAGGCTGCTGGAGCCGATCCGGGTGACCCAGACGTCCACCCACACGGGTTCCCTGCGGTGGAGCAGGGGTGCCCGGTACTCGACTTCCTGCCGGGCCACGTAGGTGGCCGTGCGGTCCCCGGTCAGGTCGCGGAAGCTGCCGGGCCCGCCGGTGCCGGCCGGAAGCGGCAGCAGGCCCAGCTGGACCCGGGCTTCCTCAAGGAACTGGATGAACGCGACGTTGTTGATGTGGCCGTTGGGATCTTGGTCGCCGAACCGAAGCTGGACGGGGAAACGATGCACAGACATGCCCTCCATCTTCCCAGAGAGTGAGCTTTGCCCTAAAACGGCGGACCCGGGCCGCCGGACTTGTTACTGGCCGGTACGTTTAAGCTAAGAGTGTTCCGCGGTCCGCCCCCGGCGGCACCGCCCTTCCTGCTAGGAGATAGTCCCTGATGTCCATTGATGAATCCTTCGATCCGACAGCATCCCTGTTGGAACTGCTGAACCTTAGCTGGGCCGACGGCGCGAAGACCGATGAGGACATTTTTGTCGGAGGTTCCCAGCCGGAGCCCCGCAAGCGGGTCTTCGGCGGGCAGGTGCTGGGCCAGTCCCTCGTCGCTGCTTCCCGGACCGTGCCCGAAGACCGGGTCATGCACTCCATGCACGGATATTTCCTGCGTCCCGGTGACACCGAGGTGCCCATTACCTTCGGCGTCGAGCGGCTGCGTGACGGACGGTCCTTCTCCGCCCGGCGCAGCCACGCGTACCAGAACGGCAAGCCGATCCTGTCCATGATTGCTTCCTTCCAGGTTCCCGATTCGGGCCTGGACCATCAGGAAGAGATGCCCGCGGGCATCCCCGACCCGGAGGACCTGCCGACCACTGCCGAGCTGCTGAAGGACTTCGACCACCCGGTGGCCGAGGCCTGGTCCCACCGGCGCCCCATGGACATCCGCCACGTGATGGACCCGGTCTATGTCCGCGCCGGTCGGGAAAAGACCCCGCACAACGCCGTCTGGATGAAGACCTTCAAGCCTATGCCCGACGGCGAGAACCTGCACCGCGCCGCCCTCGCCTACGCCAGCGACTACACCCTGCTGGAACCGGTCCTGCGCGGGCACGGGCTCTCCTGGACCACGCCGGGCATGAGCATCGCCAGCCTGGACCATGCCATGTGGTGGCACCGCCCGGTCCGGGTGGACGAGTGGCTGCTCTATGTGCAGGAATCCCCCAGCGCCTCAGCTGCACGGGGTCTGTCCACCGGACGGATCTTCAACCGCAGCGGCGAACTGGTGGCCACTGTTGCCCAGGAGGGCATGGTCCGCGTCCCGCAGTAATCCCTGCTGGCCCTGAACGAAAAGAGCTCCGCTTCCCTGAAGGGAAGCGGAGCTCTTTTTCTCCGGCTACGCCGGACTAGTCGCGTGTCAGGCGGCGGTGCGTCACCCGGTGCGGCTTGGCCGCGTCCGGGCCGAGGCGCTCAATCTTGTTCTGCTCGTAGGACTCGAAGTTACCCTCGAACCAGTACCAGTTCGCCGGGTTTTCCTCAGTGCCTTCGAAGGCGAGGATGTGGGTGGCCACACGGTCCAGGAACCAACGGTCGTGAGAGACCACCACGGCGCAGCCGGGGAATTCCAGCAGCGCGTTTTCGAGGCTGGACAGGGTTTCGACGTCCAGGTCGTTAGTGGGCTCATCGAGCAGGAGCAGGTTGCCGCCCTGCTTCAGGGTCATGGCCAGGTTCAGCCGGTTGCGCTCACCACCGGAGAGGACACCGGCCTTCTTCTGCTGGTCCGGGCCCTTGAACCCGAAAGCGGAGACATAGGCGCGGGACGGCATTTCGACCTGGCCCACCTGGATCCAGTCGTGTCCCTCGGACACGACCTCCCACAGGCTCTTCTCCGGGTCGATGCCGCCGCGGGACTGGTCAACGTAGGAGATCTTCACGGAGTCGCCGATTTTCAGCTCGCCGCCGTCGAGCTCTTCCAGTCCGACGATGGTCTTGAACAGGGTGGACTTACCCACGCCGTTCGGGCCGATGACGCCCACAATGCCGTTGCGCGGCAGGGAGAACGACAGTCCGTCGATCAGCTGCCGGTCGCCGAAGCCCTTCTGCAGGCCCTTGGCTTCCAGCACGAGGGAGCCCAGGCGCGGGCCCGGCGGGATCTGGATTTCTTCGAAGTCCAGTTTGCGGGTGCGGTCCGCTTCGGCTGCCATCTCTTCATAGCGGGCCAGACGGGCCTTGGACTTGGTCTGGCGGCCCTTCGCGTTGGAGCGGACCCAGTCCAGCTCGTCCGTGAGGCGCTTGGCCAGCTTCTGGTCCTTTTTGCCCTGGACTTCCAGGCGGGCACGCTTCTTCTCCAGGTAGGTGGAGTAGTTGCCTTCGTACGGGTACAGGTGCCCGCGGTCCACTTCGGCGATCCACTGGGCCACGTGGTCCAGGAAGTACCGGTCGTGGGTCACGGCCAGGACGGCGCCGTGGTACGCGGACAGGTGCTGCTCGAGCCAAAGCACGCTCTCGGCGTCCAGGTGGTTGGTGGGCTCATCAAGGAGCAGCAGGTCCGGCTTCTGCAGCAGCAGCTTGCACAACGCCACGCGGCGGCGTTCACCGCCGGAGAGGAGGGTGACATCCGCTTCGGGCGGCGGGCAGCGCAGGGCATCCATGGCCTGTTCGAGCTGGGAGTCAATGTCCCAGGCATCGGCGGCGTCAATGGCTTCCTGCAGCTTACCCATTTCCTCCAGCAGGCTGTCGAAGTCCGCATCGGGTTCAGACATCGCTTCGGAAATCTCATTGAACCGCTGGATTTTGGCGTAGATCTCGCCAACGCCCTCCTGGACGTTGCCGAGTACGGTCTTTTCCTCATTCAGCGGCGGTTCCTGGAGCAGGATGCCCACGGTGTAGCCGGCGCTGAGCCGGGCCTCACCGTTGGAGGGGGTGTCCAGTCCGGCCATGATCTTGAGGATGGTGGACTTACCCGCACCGTTGGGACCCACCACGCCGATCTTGGCACCGGGGTAGAAGGACATGCTTACGTCGTCGAGGATAACTTTGTCGCCAACGGCCTTGCGGGCCTTGGTCATCGTGTAGATAAATTCCGCCATATCTACAAGGCTAATGTGTCAGCGGCGATATATACCATTTTCCGGCTTCCGGGACGGGCGGCTGTCCCCCGGGAGCGTTCCGCAAGTCCCGGCGGCGGACCAGGATTCCGGTGGTCAGTTACCGACGAAGCAACCGCCGTCGGACAGCACCGGAAGCACGGTCACACTCACCGACCCGTTCCGGACTTCACCGAAAATGCACTCCCCGTCCTGCACGGCCGCTGCCTGAATGGAATCGACTTCCAGACCGGTGGGCGTACGGTCTGCAGACACCTCCACCGAGTCCGCAGGAAAGCCGGCCGCGGTGAATGCCCCTGCCACAGCGCTCCGGTCCGGGGTCGGATTGGCGTCCGCCAGCTTCCCCAGCTCGGATTCCAGTGCTGCGGTGACCGTTGCGGGCGCATCGTCGGGAGCCGGGGTCGGGCTGGCGGCTGGATCAGTGGGGACGAATCCCGGCGCGGCGGATTCCCGCGGCACAGGCGCAGTGTTGTCCTCCCCCGATGAACCGCAGCCGGAGAGCCCAACCGCGAGCGCCAGGAACGCGGCTCCCAGCACGGCGGCGGGTGCGGACAGTCGAGCTGGGCGGCGGTTCATCCGGCGATTGTGTCATGTGCCACCGCGGACGGACAAAAGGCCGCGCGGTAACCGGAAGGGGCCCGGTCAGTACGGTGCGCCTGCCCGTTCGCGGGTTTCCACCGTTGCTCCCGCCCCGTCATCGTCCGTAGCACTACCGTCGTCATCGGGATCAAGAAGCTCACCGGTCAGCGGATCCAACCGGCCCAGCGACAGGTCCGGATCACCGTTGGCACCGGGCCCGCTGCCGTCGCCTGTCCCGGCCGCGTTGTCCTGCCGCTCCCCTGCGGATGCGTCGGCCCCGGACGAGGCCGTGCGGCGGAAGCTTGCCGTGCCCCACATCAGGTCGTGGCCCACGGTGTCGGCATCGATGTCGGCGCTGGTGCCGCTGCGGCCGTCCTCCGTCACCCATTGCCGCAGCCGCAGCCGGCCGGTTACCACTACCCGGTCCCCTTTGTGGATGCTGAACACGGAATTGGTGGCGAGCTGGCGAAACAGACTGACGGCGTACCAGTTTGTCTGTCCGTCCTGCCATCCCCCGGTGTCCCGGTCATAGCGGCGTTCCGTGGTGCACATCCGGAAACTGGCGACGGCGAGTCCGTTATCGGTGGTGTTCTGGCGGAGGTCAGTGGCCACGTAGCCCCGCAGCGTAATGGTGTCACTCATGTTTTCCTGCCTTCGGCTCAACGCCTCGGTGCCGTGCCCACGGGCCCGGCCCGGACGGCCTGGGTACCGGCGGAACCGCCGGTCCAACCAGTTTTCGCCGCAGGCACCGTGGCCGCCGCACCGGGACGCCCATTGTGGATACCCGCAGACGGGCACCGGCACGGGACTCGCGGTGGAGGAAAAGCCACTGAAGCGAAAGGCCGCCCGGTTAAAAACCAGGCGGCCGCTTCCGTCTTTTCGGTGCCCCCGGCGCGACTCGAACGCGCAACCTACGGATTAGAAGGCCGTTGCTCTATCCATTGAGCTACGAGGGCCACCCGTCGATGTTACTACGCCGGCCGGGGTTCTCCGTGCGACCGGGTCCGGAGACGGACCGCGGCAGGCTCCCGCCGGGCGCCGGCCGAAAAAAGTTCCGCCGCCCTGCATCCAAGACGGACACCCCGGAAGTAGTAGGGGTGTAAGTCACAAATCCGTACCGATGGGTGCGGCAGAACAAGGAGCTCAGACCATGCGCAAGACCGCTACCGCTCTCGCGACACTCGGCCTGGGTGCCGCCGCAGCCTTCTCGGCTGTCCCGGCATCCGCCGCCGACTCCGATACCGCAAAACTGTCGGTACTGCACGGCGTTCCGGACACTCCGGTGGACGTGTACGTGAACGGCACACTCACCCTGGACGACTTTATGCCGGGCGAGCTTGCCGGACCGCTGGACCTGCCGGGCGGCAACTACCAGCTGGCCATCACTGCCGCCGATGCCGCTGACGCCTCCGCGCCGATCATCGGCCCGGTGTCCGCTGACCTGGCAGCCGGCGGCAACTACACCGCCACGGCCAACCTGGATGCATCGGGCAAGCCGACGGCGAACCTATTCACCAATGACACAACAGCCGTGGAGGCGGGCAAGTCCCGCCTGACCGTCCGCCATGTGGCAGCCGCACCCGCCGTCGACGTCCTGGCCGGCGGCACGCCGGTCATCGAGGGCCTCACCAACCCCAATGAGAAGGCGCTGACCGTGGATGCCGGAACGGTCTCCGCATCGGTTGCCGCGGCCGGCACCACCACGCCGGTGATCGGTCCGGCGGATCTGGCCCTGGCCGAAGGCACCAACACTATTGCCTACGCCTGGGGTTCCCTCGAAGCGGGAAACCTGGCCCTCGCCACCCAGACCATCGAGGGCCTGCACTCGGCGCCGCACGCGGTTCCGGGCGCCCTGGAACAGGTTGCCCGGTCCGGGGACGAGCAGGTCCTGACGGCGGCTGCCGCTGCCGGCGGCGTCGGACTGCTCACCCTGGGTGCCGTTATGCTGCGCCGCCGTTCCACGGCCGGCAGCAACTAAGGCGCACCCGTCCCGATCCCCCCGGTGCTGCGGCGCACCCGAAACCCCCTTTCCGCGCCGCAGCACCGGGGCCACCCTTTCCGGAGGTCCTTTTCATGCCCGTTGTCTCCCTGCGGCGAGTCGCAGCAGCGGCCTGCCTTTCAGCCGGCGTCCTTGCCGGGACTGCGGCCTGCAGCGGCGATCCCGGAGCCGGCTCGGTAACCGGTTCCATGTCGAGTCCGGCGCCTTCCCCGTCATCGCCGGCGGCAGCGTCGCCGGCGGCATCCGCCCCCGCCGCACCCGCCACGGAGATACCGGTACGGCCAGCCATGCCCACACCGGCCGAAGCCGTTCCCGAGCCCGTCCGCGTGAGTGTGGAGGGAACCGGCATCGAGCTGGAGGTGATCCCGGTGGGCCAGGATGATAACGGCGCCATGACGCTGCCGGACAACCATTACCAGGCCGGCTGGTACCGCTTCGGCCCCGCACCCGGGTCCTCCCGCGGCGCAGCGGTGCTGGCCGCCCACGTGGACTCACGCACCGAGGAACTTCCCATCGCGGGCCTGGATGATGTCCCTGCCGGCACCCCAGTGACCGTGACCCGCAGCGACGGAACCGTCGTCAAGTACACCACCGAAAAGGTGCAGAACATTCCCAAGGCATCACTCGACGAATTCAATCTCTTTGACCGTGACGGTGCGCCGCGGCTGGAACTGGTAACGTGCGGCGGTAGATGGCTGGACCCCGTAGGTGACTATGAAGACAACATTGTGCTCACCGCCGTACCCGTACCATAGTGGCTACCTCAGAGAGCTGCCGGATACCGGACGCAGCCCCGCACGGCAGGAGAACGGCACTGATGCCCACGGGCGCCTCAGATCGCGACGCCGCGATGGACGCTGCCTTCGCTGCAGGGGACGAAGCGGCACTGGCGGAGGCCTACCGCCGGTTCTCGCCCCTGATCCGGGCGCTGGCGCTGCGCAGGGTCCTGGATCCGGGCGCAGCCGACGACGCCGTGCAGGAAGTGTTCATCCGGGCCTGGAAATACCGCGGCAGCTATGCCCCTGAGCGCTCCACTCTGGCCGCCTGGCTGGTCGGCATCGGACGGAACGTGGCGGCCGGCATGGCAACGGCCCAGGTCCGTTCCTCCGAGACCCTGATGGAGTCTCCGGAGCCGGGCCGCAATGCCGTACCGTCCGCCGGACCGGACCCCGACGGCGTGGCGGACCGTGTGGTGCTCGACGCCGAACTGGCCAGGCTCGGGGAGCCGCAGGGTTCCATCCTCCGCCTGGCCTTCCATGACGATCTGACACATCAGCAGATATCCGAAACACTGAAGCTCCCGTTGGGTACGGTAAAGAGCCACATCCGAAGAAGCCTTGTCCAACTCCGGCACCGATTGGAGGTCAGCGATGCAGCATCTGCCACCTGAGGAGCTGGCCCTGTGCGCTCTGGGCGAGGCCGGACCCGACGAAACGGCCCACCTTGCCGACTGTGCCGAATGCTCCGCCGAAGTCACGGCCCTGCAGCGCGTGGTCACAGCCGGGAGGAGCCCCGCCGCGGCGGAGGCACTCCCGGTGCCGCCGTCGTCCGTCTGGGACGGGATCCACGCCCGGCTCGGACTCAGCGACGCCGTCCGTTCCGACCCCTTCGACGAGGCTCCGTCCGATAAGGCACCGTCCGACCAGGCTCCGTCACCGGTGCCGCTGGAAGCCGCCCGGAAGCGGCGCGAACGGCGGCGGCTCCCGCAGATTCTGGGTGCCGCGGCAGCGGCCGTGGTGCTGGCTGCGGCCGGCACCTGGGGTGTCGCACGGATTCTGTCGGACCGGACCGAGGTCATTGCCGCAGTGGATCTGGCTCCCCTGCCTGCTTACTCGGAAACGGGCCGCGCCGAGGTGGATGAGCGTGCCGACGGCGGACGCGAGTTGGTGGTCACGGCAAGCGGTTCCGATGCACAGGGCTTCAGGGAAGTCTGGCTGATAGCCCCGGATGTGGAACGGATGGTCAGCCTCGGGACGATGGAGGGCACGGAAGGCCGGTTCACCATTCCGGCTAACCTTGACCTCGATGAGTACCCGATTGTTGATATCTCCGACGAGCCCTTTGACGGGAACCCCACGCATTCCGGGGACTCGATCCTGCGCGGCGTCCTCGACCTCTGAGCCCGCGCGCCTCGACAACCGGCAGCGGAGGCCGGCCTCCCGTGGCTGAACCGCTGGACATTGCCGGCGAGTGGTGGAACCGGGTCCTGGCCGGCTTCGACCGGGTTCCGGCGGTGGATCCGGATCCCCTGGCGCTGCTGCTGATTGCCGGTGCAGCGGCCCTGCTCAGCATTCCCCGGGGAACGTGGCGGTGGTTCGGACTGTTCGTTACGTTCGTCCACGAACTCGGCCATGCCTTCGCTGCACTGACAACCGGGCAGGTCGTGAAAGGCATCCGCCTGCGCTTTGACCATTCCGGCGATATGCGCTCCCTGGGCCGGGGAGGTTTCCCCGCGGCCTGGGCCGGGTTCTGGGGCTACCCCGTCCCGGCAGTGGTGGGTGCCGTCCTGGTGCTGGCCGGGCTTAGTGGCTGGTCCGGAGCTGCCCTGTCCCTCAGCGCCCTGGTGCTGCTCGCCGCACTGCTGTTCATCCGGAACGGCCAGGGGTTGCTGATTGCCTTCGGCTGCGCGGGAGTCTCAGTGCTGCTGGTCTGGTTCGCTGCCCCTCCCATCGCCGGGTACGTGGCCATGGGTACGGGTATTGCGCTGCTCGTGGGGGCCGTCCGCGACTGGTTCAACGTGCTGAGCGTACACACACGCCGGCGCCGGAACCTGGAAAGCTCCGACGCCTATATCCTCTCCCGGCGTACCGGGGTTCCTGCTGCGCTGTGGCTGGCGGGGTTCGCCCTCGTGATCGCCGCTTCTCTGGCGACGGCGGTGTTCGCCGCTCTGGGCGGGTAGTTCGCGGCCTATGCCTGGACGGCGGGGAAGGTAACCCGCAGTTCAAGCCGGTGCTGGCCGTCCTCTTCCTGCGTGTAGATGGCCTTGCCCGAGATGCCGGCAAGATCGTCGGTGCCGGAGCCCGGAATAATGTGCCCGGAGCTGGCCGTCGCCGTTCCTTCGGCCAACCCCCAGTGCTGGATCACCATGGTTCCGGAGCGGCCCGCTATGGTTCCGGCGAAAACCTCGGATCCGACATAGCCGGCACCCACCGAGTTTCCGGCCATAATCAGGTCAGCGACGGAAGTCCCGGTGATGTCACCTTCGTAGATCTTTACTGCCCGAACCGTGGACAGTTCGCTGTTGGTTCCTTCCACCTGGTACGGGGTGGGTTCCCACTCCGAGACGTCGAAATCCGCCACAATCACTTCTTCAGTTAGGTCGGTCATTACTTCAGTATCCCGTGTCCGGCGGCGGATTGCATGCCGGGTGCTGCGCTTGGGTAGCCTTATCGCTGTGCACGCGACGCGGCACGGCAACGGATTTACCTAAGGAGCACCACCCTCGCATGTCCCGGAAATCGGCCTTCCAGCTTCATCGGCTACTCCGCCCCGCCACCCTCTGGGCTGTATTTGCCGTCGTGCATTTGGGTTTCCTTGCCGCCCTCGCGACCCGTATTCTCGGCGGCGACGTCCTTAGCGACGTCGGCTTCTACCGGCTGTGGGCGTTCTCCGGAATCCAGGAAGGCTACTGGGTCGGGATTGACGGCGGCTGGGTCTATCCCATTGCCGCGCTCGTACCGATGGTCCTGGCAGCTGTCTTCGGCTACGGTGCCTACCAGTTCACGTGGTTCCTGCTCTTTACCGCCCTGAACGCGGCCGGCGTCGCAGTCCTCGCCCGGCGCGCCGGAACCCAGGGCATCGCAGCCGCCTACTGGTGGCTGGCCATCACGGCGCTGCTCGGGCCGGTTGCGGTGGGCCGAGTGGACGGACTCACGGCACCCCTGGTGATCATGGGCCTGCTGTTCCTGGCCGCCCGTCCCGTGCTGGCATCGGCACTGCTGTCGCTGGCAACCTGGATCAAGGTCTGGCCGGCCGCCGTCATCCTCGCGGTGCTCGTGGCGTGGAAGAAGCGCCTGACCCTGCTGGCCACCGGTGCGGCGGTATCGGCGGTGATTGCCGTGGCGGTTGCGTTGTCCGGCGGCCTCCCCCACCTGCTGAGCTTCGTCGGCGAACAGGGCGCCCGGGGCATGCAGATGGAAGCGCCCTTTACGACGCCGGGACTGTGGCAGGCGATCATGGGGTCCTCGGATGCGTACATCTTCGAAGACAAGGTCATCAACACGCGCGAGGTCCGCGGTGCCCTCGGCGAGCCTGTGGCCGCGCTGATGACGCCGCTGCTGGCGCTGGCGGCCCTCGCCGTCGTCGGGCTGCTCATCTGGGCGCTGCGCCGCGGGGCCGATTCCCGTGCGCTCCTGATCTCCGGATCGCTGGCACTGGTGAGCGCGTTCATCGTGTTCAACAAGGTGGGATCGCCGCAGTTCATGCTCTGGCTGGGTGCCGTGGTCGCCGTCGGCCTCGCCTGGGAGGGAAAGGACTGGAAGGTGCCGGGGATCCTCATGGCGGCAATTGCCGCGCTGACCACCCTGGTCTATCCGATGTTCTACGCCGCCCTGTACAATGACCTGAACATTGCCGTGGCGCTGCTCCTGACCGCCCGCAATATCCTGCTGCTGGTGCTTTTCGGCTGGTCCCTGGCCCGGGTCATTCGCCTGACCCGGGCCGGCGGCGACAGGCTTAGTGCGTCCGCAGTTCGCCCGGAGCAGGCTCCGTAAGCTTCTTGCGGAACAGGACCTTGGTCTTGGGGTCCAGGAAAATCAGGTAGAGGGCGAAGCCCAGCGCGATGACCGCAGCAATCTGGCGGGCCGCGCTGAGGCTGAACTCGAAGTAGGGCCAGATATCCAGCTGGTCGCTGATGGCGTAGACCATAAAGAACGAGACGAACAGGTACAGCGTCTTCGCCTGCCAGTCATCCCGCAGGCCGGTCACCGCGAACAGCGGGATGAGCCACACGACGTACCAGGACTGGATCATTGGCGCGAGCATCACGATGGCGGCGAAGGCCAGTGCCAGCCGCCGGATCATGCGGCTGTGCTGCCCCACGAACATCTGCCACAGCACAATGGCGACGGAGGCAAGACGTCCAATCATGTGGACGATATCGGCCAGGGTCCATCCCGGCAGCCCGAGGGCATTGCCCAGGGTGGCCACCAGCATGCCGGCGAAGCCCACCGGTGCGTACCAGATCCAGACACTGCCGGGGGTGCTCAGGGCCCCCACCCAGCCGAAGCCGAATCCGTTGATGAGGCCCATGATCCACAGCAGCCCCAGCGAAAGGCCCGCCGTCATGAACCAGTAGGCGAACTTCCGCCGCCACGAGGCGTTCTTTCCGGCCCAGAGCAGGCCGATGAACGGAAGGAAAATGATGGTGATCGGCTTGATGCCGATGGACAGGGTCACCAGCAGGATGCCGGCCAGGGCGCGGTTGGTTGCCGCCAGGTACAGCCCGGCCAGGGCCAGGCCGATCATCAGGGCATCGTTGTGGACGGCGGCAATGAAATTGACCAGGAACAGCGGGTTCGCTGCCGTCAGCCACAGGGCGCGGTTCGGGTTGATGCCGTGCAGTTCGGCCAGCTTCGGCACGTAGTAAACGCACAGGGCAACACCGACCAGTGCAATCAGGCGGAACAGCAGGATCGAGAACTCGGGCTGCCCTCCGGTAATCCGTACCACCAGCTCCTCGATCCAGAGGAAGACGGGACCGTACGGGGTGGGACTCTGTGCCCAGAGGTCGTCAGCGCCGAGCTGCAGGTAGTTGGAGATCTGGGAGTAGCCGTCCTTGTACGGATTCAGCCCGCTGACCATGACCAGACCCTGGGCGATGTAGGCGAAGACATCGCGGCTGAACAACGGCAGGGTGAAGCACATGGGCGCCGACCAAGCGATCACGGCACGCAGGACCACGGGCCGGGATTCCGGGCCCCAGCTCCCCTTCATCCGCTGGCCCAGGCGAAGCCAGGACCGCACCAGGAGCATCCCGCCCGTGGCCAGCATCAGGACTGCGGCAACGGCGCCGATGGGCTGATCGAAACGCATCCAGATGATCAGCGGGTTGCTCCGCAGATTAACGGAAGCAAGCGACAGCCAGCCGACGCCGAAGGATCCCGCGAGCATCAGGAGGGAGCCTATGAACCCCTGCACAATCGCGATGTTGGGGCGGTCGGCTTTCGCTATCTCCGAGCCCGGAGACGAAGGCTCGGTCGCGGGGACCTGGGCGGTCATCTACGTGGTTCCAATCTCTGGGTTAACACTTTGTCCTGCGGGCCTGTGGGCAGTCAGGGTCCGGTACCGGTCCCGAAATGCGGGCACAAGAATGCCCGGTACCGTAACAGGCTGATATTAGCATCGAGGCCTGTAGCCACCCGGGCCGTAGCCGACGCGGCCGCCGCCAATCCTGTGAGGTGGACCACTGTCCCTTACACTGAAGTTTCAGTTGGGACAAACGAGGCAAGGCGGTATTGGCTGTGGGGCGCCACCGGGCAGAACCTATCAAGGCAAACAAACCCGAAGTACGTCGGGACGCGGCACCGCGGCCGCAGGGACGCAGCCCCGAACTGCTGGCCTGGGGGGTGTTCCTCACCGCCGTCGCCGCCGCTGCCCTGCTGTGGGCCGAGGCGCCCCGCGGCGCCGTTGCGGCTGGGTCGGGTCTGCTGTTCCTGACGTTTGGGCTGAGCTGGTTCTTCGCACCGCCGCGCGCCCTTCCCTCCGGCTCCGCGGACCCTATGGAGGCCCCAACGACGACGGCGGCCGTCCCTGCTTCCTTTGCCCCGGTGGCGCCGGCCCCGGTGCCACCTAAACCGACGGTGCCCTCCCCCGGCCGCACTGCGTCCGCTGCCGAGGCGTCCCCCCGGGCGGCAACCGCGCATGCCGCAGCCCGTAACCGCAGCCAACCGCACGGGCGCCGCGCTGCTGCCGTGCCGGTGTTCCACGAGATGCCCGCCGAACCGGGCCGCTGGACCCGCACCTTCGGACCGCCCGAGACGGGGCAGATCCCCCTGCAGCCCTATCTGACCGGCGTTCCGGCCAGCTACGCGACCGCAGCCACCGAATCCCCCGAACGGCGCCAGCGCAGCCACTCCAGCCATTAGGCTCCCGGCGGTTCCCGAAGGCCTGCCCGGTGAAAGCGGTACATTGGAGACGTGCCAATAACAAATGAACGTATGGTCTGGATCGACTGTGAAATGACCGGCCTGGACATCAAAAACGACGCCCTGATCGAAGTGGCCGTCCTCGTCACGGACTCCGAGCTGAACATCCTCGGTGACGGCGTGGACGTGGTCATCAAGCCGGATGATGCCTCGCTGGCCCAGATGGGTGACTTTGTGCGCCAGATGCACACCACCTCCAAGCTCCTGGACGAGCTGCCCAACGGCATCACCATGGCCGAGGCCGAGGCCGCCGTCGTCGAATACATCACCAAGTGGGTGCCCGAACCCAAGAAGGCGCAGCTCGCCGGCAACTCCGTGGGGACGGACAAGATGTTCCTGGCCCGGGACATGCCGGAGGTCATCGACTACCTGCATTACCGGATCATTGACGTGTCCACCATCAAGGAGCTGGCCCGCCGCTGGTATCCCCGGGCCTATTTCCAGGCGCCGGCCAAGAGCGGCGGACACCGCGCCCTCGGCGATATCCGCGACTCCATCAACGAGCTGCGCTATTACCGGGAGGCTGTTTTCGTTCCCGCTCCGGGGCCGGATTCCGCCACTGCCAAGAAGATCGCCGCCGGGATTTCGAGTTAGCTCCATCACAAAAAGCCCGCATGGGACCGGACGTGTCAAAAGCACTCCAAAAACCGTGTAAGCTTGATTCCGCTGCCTCAGATAAATGAGTCCGCAAGACCACTCGCCTGGACTTCGCGGATGAACGTTTGAGGCACATGGTGGGTATAGCTCAGTTGGCAGAGCGCCTGGTTGTGGTCCAGGAGGTCGCGGGTTCAACCCCCGTTACTCACCCCAATGAGGCTGGCGGTTCCAGCTTCGAAAGGCCGCCTCGGATTAGTCCGGGGCGGCCTTTTATGTTTGTGTTTCACTGTTAGCGGTGCAGTGCCTGATGCACGGCGCCCGCGGGCAAGGGCCCGCACTGAACCCCATACGCCTATGCGTGGCTTATCAATGAGGAGGCGCCGCCTTGGAGCGCAGACTGTTCGAAGAGGACCATGAGCTGTTCCGGGAAGTCGTCCGGGAATTCGATTCCCGCGAAGTCGCCGCCGGGTACCCGGAGTGGGACGCCGCGCACATGATGCCCCGCCGGCTGTGGAAGACCGCCGGCGAGCAGGGCCTGCTCGGCCTCGCGGTCCCCGAGGAGTTCGGCGGCGCCGGCATGCCGGATTACCGCTTCCGCGCCGTGATGGACGAGGAATTCGCCCGCGCCAACCACCTCGCCGTCGGCCTGGCCTTCCACCTGCATGACGACATGGTCCTCCCCCACCTGCTGGCCTACGGCTCCGACGAGCTCAAGGCACACTGGCTGCCGGGCATGGTGTCCGGAGACCTGGTCACCTCGGTGGCCTGGACCGAGCCCGGCGCGGGCAGCGACCTGCGCGGCATCCGCACCAAGGCGGTCCGCACCGACGACGGCGACTGGCGCCTCAGCGGCCAGAAGACCTTCATCGGCAACGGCATCAGCGGCGATGCGTCCCTGGTCCTTGCCCGCACGGACGGCAGCACCGGGCGCGGACAGCGCGATTCCTTCAGCATGTTCATGGTGGAGAAAACCGAGGGCTACAGCACCGGCCGCCAGCTGGACAAGATGGGCCTGAAGGCCTCCGACACCGCTGAACTGTTCTTCGACGATGTTCGTGTCCCGGCGGCAAACCTCGTGGGCGAAGTCGGCCGCGGGCTGGAGTACGCCGAGGGGCAGCTCCCCCAGGGCCGGCTGGCGATCGCCGTCGCCTCCTCCGCCGTCGCCAGGCAGATCTACGAAGCCACGGTGGAATACACGAAGAACCGCAACGCCTTCGGGGACCGGATCGCCGACTTCCAGAACAGCCGGTTTGCGCTGGCCGACATCCTCACCGAGGTTGAAGTCACCGAAGCCTACGTCGATTCCGCCATCCTTGCCTTCAACGAAGGAAAGCTCGACGCCGTTTCCGCCGCCAAGGCCAAGCTCTGGGCCAGCGAACGCGCCAAGTCCATCACCGACCGCTGCCTGCAGCTGCACGGCGGGTACGGCTACATCCTAGAATACCCGGTTGCCCAGGCCTTCCTGGCGGCCCGCCTGCTGACCATCTTCGGCGGCACCAGCGAAATCATGCGGGAAGTCATCGGGCGCGGCATCGTCCGCTGAACCCGGCTTTCCGGCACCAACACCACGAGAGAAAGACAGTAATGACCGTTCGTCCCATCGTCATCCACGGAGAACCCGTACTGCACCGCAGGGCGGCCGAGGTGGAAGAGTTCAACGACGAACTGCGCACCCTGGTTGCCGACATGTTCGAAACCATGGACGTCGCCAACGGCGTGGGCCTGGCAGCCCCGCAGATCGGCGTCGGCCTGCGCCTGTTTACGTTCGCGTTTGAGAACGACGACGACGCCCCCGACCGCGGCGTCGTCATCAACCCGACCCTGATCACGTCCAAGATTCCAGGGTCCGCCCCCGATCCGGATGAGACCTCGGAAGGCTGCCTCTCCGTGCCCGGCGAAAACTTCCCGGTGAACCGGGCGGAATGGGTCAAGATCAGCGGCTTCGACGAGTTCGGCGCGCCCCTACAGTTTGAAGCGACCGACTGGTTTGCCCGCGTCCTGCAGCACGAGTACGACCACCTCGACGGCAAGCTCTACGTGGACCGGCTCACCGACCGGTGGGGCCGTAAGGCCCGGAAGGTGCTGAAGGCGCAGGGCTGGACCGTTCCGGGGCATTCCTGGATGCCGGGTGTGGACCCGGATCCCTTCGGCCACTGAGCCGCCCCGGAGCCAACTGCCTCGTTAACGGCTGAAGGACCCGCGGGGGATTCTCCTACGGGTCCTTCGTTGGTTGGCTGCTTCGCCGCTGCCTGCTGCTAGCCGGCGACGGTTGCCAGCGACTGCGCCTTGGGGAAGGCCGGCGGGTTGACGTGTGCCATTTCCTCCAGCACCCGGACCACCTGGCAGCTGTAGCCGAATTCGTTGTCGTACCAGACGTACAGCACGAGGTTCTTTCCGTTGGAAATGGTCGCCAGGCCGTCCACGATCCCGGCCCGCTTGGAGCCCACGAAGTCGCTGGAGACCACCTCGGGTGAGGCAATGTAGTCGATCTGCTTGTGCAGCGGCGAGTTCAGCGAGGTTTCGCGCAGGAACGTGTTGACCTCATCCCGGGTGGTGGGATTCTCCAGGTTCAGGTTCAGGATGGCCATGGACACGTCCGGGGTGGGAACCCGGATGGCGTTGCCGCTGAGTTTGCCTTCCAGTTCCGGCAGTGCCTTTGCCACGGCCTTCGCGGCACCGGTTTCCGTGATGACCATGTTCAGCGCCGCCGACCGACCGCGACGGTCGCCGTTGTGGAAGTTGTCGATCAGGTTCTGGTCATTGGTGAAGGAATGCACCGTTTCCACGTGCCCGTTTTCAATGCCGTACTTGTCGTTGAGCACCTTGAGCACCGGGGTGATGGCGTTGGTGGTGCAGGAAGCGGCCGTGATGATGCGGTCCTCATCGGTGATGGACCCGTGGTTGATCCCGTGCACGATGTTCTTCAGGCTGCCCTTGCCCGGGGCGGTCAGCAGCACCCGCGACACGCCCTTGGCCGCCAGGTGCTGGGACAGGCCCGCCTCATCGCGCCAGCGGCCGGTGTTGTCCACCACCACTGCGTTGCTGATGCCGTAGGAGGTGTAGTCCACGGTGGCGGGATCGTTGGAATAGATGACCTGGATCAGGGTGCCGTTGGCGAGGATGGTGTTGTTTTCCTCGTCCACCGTGATGGTGCCGTTGAAGGCGCCGTGCACCGAATCCCGGCGCAGCAGGCTCGCACGCTTCACGAGATCGTTTTCGGATCCCTTCCGCACCACGATGGCGCGCAGCCGCAGGCCCTGGCCGCCGCCGGCCTTCTCCACGAGGATCCGGGCGAGCAGGCGGCCGATGCGGCCGAAACCATAGAGCACGACGTCGGTGCTGGTCCGCTCGTCTGCCCCCCGCTTACCGGCGACGTCGGCCAGTTCGATGCGCAGGAACTCGGTGAGGTCCCCGCCGCCCTGCTCCTTGTACTTGTTGCTCAGCCGGGCCAGGTCGACGGAGGCTGCACCCAGTTCCAGTCCGCTCAGTGCCAGGAGGAGCGGATAGGTCTCCGAGACCGGCAGTTCGGTTTCGTCGATCTGGCGGGCGAACCGGTGGGCTTTCAGAATGTCGATGACTGACTTATTGACGAGCGGACGCCCGTAAACCGAGGTCACCACGCTGTTTTCCCGGTAGAGCCGCCCGATCAGCGGAATCATGGCCTCGGCGAGGGCCTCCCGGTCCATCCAGGCGTCAAGGCACGTATCCGAATTGGAGCTCACAGAACTTCACATCCTTTTCTCAGCCGGCACCGCGTTGTGCCGGTTGGGGGTAATCCCTACCAGTGTATTAGGACACATCCGGCCCACCAGCCTCAGACATGAGAGATGGGTCACACGGTGGAAGCAGGCCGTGCGGTCCCGGCGGCATTTCCAGCCGTGCCGGCGGCTCTGGCCGGTTCCAGATCGGCGAGGTCCCGGACCCGGCGGAGCGGACCGAAAGCAGCCGTCAGCGGCGCCAGGGCGGCAACCAGGATTCCGGTGAGGATCCCGCCGCGGATATCCACCAGTTCAACCAGCACGCCGGCAGCAAAAGCCGCCACCGCGAGCATCCCCCAGGTCACCATCCGCTGGGCCGAGCCGAGCCGGCCGAGCAGTTCCGGCGGGCAGACCCGCTGACGGAAAGTCGTGGAGACCACGATGTTCAGGGAAATCGAGAAGCCGGCGATGAAGAGGCCGATGAATCCGGCCGTCATTCCCCGGCCCGGCGAGATGAACAACAGGCTCGCGTATCCGGCCACCACAGGGAACATCGAATACCGCCAGACCCGGCCCGAGCCGAACCGCCCGGTGATCGCTTTGGCGGACAACCCGCCGACGGTGCCGCCCACTGCAGTGGCAGCCGTGAGCAGGCCCAGCATCCCGGCAGTCTCTCCGAGGGAGCGGAGCACCAGGAGCACGAGCAGGGTCACCACGATGTTGCCGCCGAGGTTCCAGAGCGCCCCGGTGATCAGCAGCATGCGCAGCGGCACGGTGCTGAAGGTGTACCGCAGGCCCTCCGCCATGTCCCGGACAACCTTCCGGTCCTTCGGCCGGTCGGGCCGGGATTCGCTGATGTCCAGCCGGAGGATCGCCATGAGGGAGACAACGGACGCCGACACCTGCAGCAGCAGCGCGTTGGAGGCTCCCCAGGCATCAGTGACCCACCCGCCCGCGGCGCGGCCGCCGGCGTCGCCGAGGGCGCCGGAGCCCGTCATCAGTCCGTTGCCTTCCACCAGTTCCTCGCGGTTCACTGCCAGGGGCACCAGCGCCTGCTCCGCGAGGGTGAAAAACACAGCCGCCAATCCGGCTCCGAAGGACACCAGGAACAGCTGCGCGATGCTCAGGACACCGAGCCACCATGCCACGGGCAGGCTGGCCAGCAGCAGCGTCCGGACGGTGAGGGAGATGACAATCAGCGGACGGCGCCGGTGCCGGTCCACCAACACGCCGATGGGCAGGGCGAACAAAAGCCACGGGAGGAAGGTCATCCCGGAAAGGACGGCAACCGTCGCGTTTGAAGCATCCAGCTCGGTTACCGCTATGACGGGCAGGGCGACGCTGGTGACGGCAGAGCCGAAGATTCCGGCGGTTGAAGAGAGCCATAACCGGCGGAAATTGGTGTTGCGCAGAACCAATGGCTTTTTTGTCGCCTCGGTTTGGGACATTGCCACAGAATAGCCCAGCACCTGCCGAATAAAACCCGTCGGCGTGCCGGAGCGGCAATCTGCCCCAAAGCTTCGCCGGAAGTGCGGATATCCCGCATGCAAAACCCCGGTTGTGCGAAAAGTATGTGGACGGGCTGGCCGATAAGCCGGGTTTTGTACGCCCGGACCGTTACCGGACCGGGAGCGGCAATCATCCATCTAGGGCCGCCGTTGCCGGCGGCCTCAAGCGGCCTACCCAGACACATCGGGCGGGCAGCCCTCAAACGCGTCCTGTATGGCCTTGCTCCGGGTGGGGTTTACCTAGCCGTCCCGGTCACCCGGGACGCTGGTGGTCTCTTACACCGCCTTTTCACCCTTACCTGCAGAAGCCGCAAAAAGCGGCCCGCCGGCGGTTTCTTTTCTGTGGCACTGGCCTGCGGGTTTCCCCGAGTGGGCGTTACCCACCACCCTGCCCTGCGGAGCCCGGACTTTCCTCGGCGGCAGCGGCTTCCTCCAAAAAGGAATCCGCGCCGACGCGATCGCCTGGCCAACCCGTCCAGAGTCAACTCTACCGTCCCGCCGGGGCCTTCCGGGCCGGAAGCAGCACCGGCTGCTCGCGTAGGATTAACCGGTGCTGATTCTCCTCCCGCCCTCCGAAGGTAAAACCGCAGCTCCGTCCGGGGCCGTGCTGGACCTGTCCCGGCTGCATTTTCCGGTGCTTACCGAACCCCGGACCCTGGTACTCAAGGCCCTTGCCGAAGCCAGCAGCTCCGATGATGCCCTGTCGGTCCTGGGAGTGGGGGCAACCCTGGCGCCTGAAGTGCACCGCAACACGGTGCTGGACACGCAGCCCTGCGTACCCGCCCACCGGGTGTACTCCGGCGTGCTGTATGACGCGCTGGGCTACGCGTCCCTTCCGGCACAGGCGCAGCGAAGGGCGGACGACGCAGTGCTGGTGATGTCCGCCCTGTGGGGAGCCCTGGGCTTTGCCGATCCGATCCCGGCGTACCGGCTCTCAATGTCGGTGCGGCTGCCGGAAACCGGACGCCTTGCCTCTTTCTGGAAGCAGCACCTGACGGGTCCGCTGAATGAGTATGCGGGCGATTCGCTGGTGGTGGACTGCCGTTCCAGCACCTATGCGGCAGCGTGGACACCGGACCCGCAGCACACAGCTGCGGTGAATGTGTTTACTGTCCGGGACGGCAAACGTAAAGTGGTTTCGCACTTCGCCAAGCACACCCGGGGCGAGCTGGCCCGCCATCTCCTCCTCCGCGGCGGCGCGGAGCCCGAAACACCGCAGGAACTGCTGGCTGCTGCGCAGGAGAAATGGGAGGCCGAGCTGGTGGCTCCGGCAGGCCGGAAGCCGTACCAGCTCAACCTTCTCCTGGCCGGGTAAGGGTCCTAGCCGGCCACCAGTTCCACTTCGAAGCCTTCTTCGTTCTCCAGATAGGCCGCGTAGTGCTCCGCTCCCCCGGCGTAGGGGTGCCGGTCCGCGAACAGCAGCGTCCAGCCGTGGCTGGAGGCGCGGCGTGCCAGCAGGTCGACGTCGGCCTCTGAACCGGCTCGGAACGCCAGGTGGTTCAGGCCCGGCCGTTTCCTCGAATACGGACCCGGTTCGACGTCGGGGCCGGCCTCGAGCACGATGTACCCGTCAGCGCCCTGCCAGCTTGCGCCGGTGGACCAGGTGTCCTTCCGGACGTAGCCCACCCGCTCCAGCAGCCAGCCGAGGGACTTTTCCGCCGCGGCGAAGTCGTTGACCCAGATCTCCGTGTGATGCAGCCGTCCCGTGGGCGCCGCCTCCGGGGCGGGAGACGAAGCCGCTTCCAGCACCGCTGCGGCAGCCGCAGCCTTGATGTCGGCCCCGGCGCGCGGCTTCCACGGCACCCCGGCGGTTCCGGCGTCCATTGCCTCATTCGACAGCCGGTCCGCGTCCTTGTTCAGCTCCCGCGGAATCCACTGGTATTTCACCCGCTGCGGGTTGACGATCGACCGAGCCTTGGCCGCGAGCTTCTGCATATCCGCGTGCTTGATCTTCCAGCGCCCGCTCATCTGCTCCACCACGAGCTTGGAATCCATCTTGGCCAGGATCCAGCAGTCGGGGTCGATGCTGTGCGCCAGCTCCAGGGCGGCAATCAGGCCCGAATACTCGGCCACGTTGTTGGACACCCGGCCCACGTATTCGGCCTTCTCGGCCAGGATGCGGCCGGTGTCGGGGTCGCGGACCAGCGCGCCGTAGCCGGCGATGCCGGGATTGCCGCGCGAACCGCCGTCCGCTTCCACGATCAGGGTGCGCCGGGCCCCGCCGGCCGCGCCACGGGCAGGCGCGGGCTCGGTGCCGCCGTCAGGCTCCGGGTCGAACAGTGTCACCGCTCAGCTGCCCCACTCGGCGGAACGGACCAGGATGCAGCCCGAATCCGGGCAGAAGACAATCTCGTCGTCTGCGGCCTTGCGGATGTCCGCCAGGTCGCCGGGGCTCAGCTGCATCCCCGAGCCTTCCGAAGTGCCGTGGAACAGCCGTGCTGCGCCGATGCCGTGCTTGGAGAGGGTCTTTTCGTAGACGGCGAGCAGTGCCGCGTCGAAGCTTGCGGCGAGCTCCTCGCGGCGGGCTTCGGCGTCGGCGCGGTCCGAACCGATGACTGCCAGTTCGGCGTCACGCTTGTCTTCCAGTTCCCGGCGCTTCTCGTGCAGGGCGGTCAGTGCCGCACCGGCTTCGACTTCGCGGGTGCGCGCCGCTTCGAGCCGTTCCATCACGTCGAGTTCCACGTCTTCAAGGTCGGACCGGCGGCGCTCGAGTGAAACGATTTCCGCCTGCAGGGCGGTGAGCTCCTTGGAGCCGCCCTTGCCGCTGTCCAGGTGCTGCTGGTCACGGGCCATACGCGCAACCACGGACGCTACATCCGCTTCGGCGCGGGTGAGTTCACGTTCAATGTCGGCTACTTCCGTGCCGGCTGCCACGCGTGCGCTTTCGGCGGCGGCAACGGCATCGGCAAGGGACGCGATCTCGGGATTGTTGTTAACGTTGCGGGCCTGGTTCCGCAGGGACTTGATCCTGCTGTCCAGGGCCTGCAGATCCAGCAGCCTCAGCTGCTCCGCGGGCGATGCTTTTGCCACCGATTACCTCCGTGTATATCCGGACCTGCCTGGCCCGGCTCTCCTAAGCCTATGCCACCGGCGGGGATCACTTCAGCCTAGGGAGTAAGTACAAAGTCCCACGGATCGGTGTTCACGCCGCTGACGCGCACCTCAGCGGTGAAACCCTGGTCCGTCAGCACGTTTTCCAGCGCGTTGGCGGCCGGGGTCAGCCACAGCCACTCGCTGCCGAAATGGGAGACGTCAATCAGATAAGGGCGGCCGTTTCCGGTGAGGGCACGCTCCCGCAGTTCCGACGCCGGGTGGTGGCGAAGGTCCGCAGTGACGTAGACATCTGCACGCTCGGCACGGACGGCGTCGAACAGGCTGTCACCGGCTCCGCCGCAGACCGCGACCCGCCGGATCAGGCCCTGCGCTTCCCCGGCCACACGGACGCCGCCGGCGACGGCGGGCAGGAGGCCGAACACGCGTTCGGCAAAGGCCGCGAGGGTGAGCGGCTCGGGCAGGTCACCGACCCGGCCGATTCCCTCTTCGGGCAGGCCCGCGGCAGCGGGCACCAGCGGGGTGACGTTCCCCAGCCCGAAGGCGTCGGCGAGCACGTCGGAGACTCCCCCGACGGCGCTGTCACCGTTGGTATGTACGGTCAGCAGCGCGCAGCCGCCCTCGATCAGGCGGTGTACGGCGTCGCCCTTGAATGTGGTGGCAGCCACCGAGTTGACGGGTTTGAGCAGCAGGGGGTGATGGGTAATGAGCAGATCCGCTTTCCACCCCAGTGCCTCGTCGATGACTTCGCGGGTGGGATCGACTGCGAACAGGATCCGCCGGACCTTCCGGTCTGCCCGCCCGGCCACGAGGCCGGGTGCATCCCAGTCCTCCGCCAGCGACTCGGGCCAGAGCTCTTCAGCTGCCAGCAGGATGTCGCCAAGGGTGGGGATGGTGCTGCCGTCGGTTTGCTGTGCCTGATCAGGGACAGTGTCGGCGCCGGCGCGTTCGTGGGGGTGTTCCGCTTCCATAACTTTAGTTCTACCCTGCCCCAGTTGCCCCGCTCAATTCCGGCGCGCCTGCCGTGACGGAGGGAACACTGCTGCACCCTTGTACGGGCTCCCGGGAATCAAAGCGGGTCCCTGCGGCTTGTTAAAGGCATGAAGACGTATGTATTAGGCGGAGGCTGCTTCTGGTGCCTCGATGCCCTCTACCGCAAGGTCCGCGGCGTAACCGACGTAGTTTCCGGCTATACGGGCGGGGCGGTGGACAACCCCGATTATGACAGTGTGAGCGCCGGCGTCACCGGACACGCAGAGGTGGTGGCGGTGACCTTTGACGAGGACATCATTCCCCCCGAGGTCATCCTGGACATGTTCTTTTCGCAGCATGATCCCACCACGCTCAACCGCCAGGGCTACGACGTCGGTACCCAGTACCGGTCCTCGATGTTCTACGGGAACGAGGACCAGCGCAAGGACTTCGAAGCGGCCGTCGAGCGGGCGCGGGAGAACTGGAAGGATCCGATTGTGACTGAGATCGTCCCCCTCCCGCGGTTCTACCCGGCCGAGGACTTCCATCAGGATTTCTACGCCAAACACCCCGGCCAGGGTTACTGCCAGGTGATTATTAACCCGAAGCTCGCCAAGGCCCGCAAGTATTACTCCGAATGGCTTCAGGGCTAGGCCCGTCAGGCCCCGCCGATAGGCTGGAACGGACATAACTCCGTCCGGCCTTTTCAGGAACGTTGAAGGAATAGAGGAAACCATGGCTCGTATTTATGACGATGTAACCCAGCTCGTAGGCGGAACTCCGCTGGTGCGTTTGAACCGGCTCGCGGCCGGGCTCCCCGCCCAGGTCGCCGTGAAACTGGAGTTCTACAACCCCGCGAACAGCGTCAAGGACCGGATCGGCGTGGCAATTGTTGACGCCGCCGAAAAGGCCGGTGCACTTCAGCCCGGCGGCACCATTGTCGAGGGCACCTCCGGCAACACCGGCATCGCACTGGCCATGGTGGGTGCTGCCCGCGGCTACAAGGTGATCCTCACCATGCCCGAGACCATGTCCACCGAGCGCCGGGTCATGCTGCGCGCGTACGGCGCCGAGATTGTCCTCACACCCGGTGCCGAGGGCATGCGCGGTGCAGTGGAGAAGGCCAAGGAAATCGTTGCGTCCACAGAGAACGCAATCTGGGCCCAGCAGTTCGCCAACGAGGCCAACCCGGCGGTGCACCGGGCCACCACCGCCGAGGAGATCTGGGCGGATACCGACGGCAAGGTGGACATCTTCGTTGCCGGCATCGGCACCGGCGGCACCATCACCGGCGTCGGGCAGGTCCTGAAGGAACGCAAGCCGGATGTGAAGATCGTGGCCGTGGAGCCCAAGGACTCCGCCATCCTCAACGGCGGCTCCCCCGGACCCCACAAGATCCAGGGCATCGGCGCCAACTTTGTCCCCGAGATCCTGGACACCACCGTCTACGACGAGGTCTTCGACGCCTCAATCGAGGACTCCGTTGCCACGGCCCGTGCCCTGGGCACGCAGGAAGGCATTCTGGGCGGCATCTCGTCCGGTGCGATCGTCTGGGCTGCACTGGAACTCGCCAAGCGCGAAGAGAACGCCGGTAAGCTGATTGTTGCAACCGTCTGCGACTTCGGGGAACGTTACATCTCGACCGTCCTGTACGACGACATCCGCGGCTAGGCCGCGTTCCGCCCTACCCCGGGACGGATCATCCGAGCAGAAAGTCCTCTGTGAGTCTGTTAGCCCGACTGCGCGAAGACCTCGACGCCGCCGCATCACATGATCCGGCGGCCCGGGGTGCGCTCGAAAACCTGGTTGTCTATTCCGGCCTGCATGCCATCTGGATGCACCGGCTGACGCACCGCATGTGGGCGAAGCCTGCCCTGCGGTTCCCGGCCCGCGTGCTGTCGCAGGTGACCCGTTTCGCCACCGGCATCGAGATCCACCCCGGTGCGACCATCGGCCGCCGGTTCTTCATTGACCACGGCATGGGTGTGGTCATTGGCGAGACCGCCGAGATCGGCAACGACGTCATGCTGTACCACGGGGTGACCCTGGGCGGGCGTTCGCTGGCCCGGGTCAAGCGTCACCCCACGATCTGCGACGGCGTGACCGTAGGAGCCGGAGCGAAGATCCTGGGGCCGGTGGTCATCGGTGCCAACAGTGCGGTGGGAGCCAATGCCGTGGTGGTCAAGGATGCGCCGGCGGATTCGATCATCACCGGCATTCCGGCCAAATGGCGGCACCGGGACACGAAGATGACCCAGCCGGCGGTGGACCCTGCCGAGTACATCGACCCGGCCATCTACATTTAGCCCCGGGCAACAGACATCAGGCATAAGGAAGGCCCGCAGCGTCCGCTGCGGGCCTTCCTTATGCCTGGGCGG
>NZ_JANFLT010000003.1 GCF_024385505.1 Arthrobacter zhaoxinii | reverse complement strand
CGGCTGGTATCCGAGGCCAGGTGGCCGGCACGCCAGGCCAGGCCCGGACGGCCGTTGGTGTCGACTCTTATGCCTGGCCGGTCCTAGTGGGTGTCCACTGCCTCAACCTCGGCGCGGTCCTCGCCCCACATGGTGTGGAAGGTACCCTCGGCATCCACCCGGTGGTAGGTGTGCGCGCCGAACAGGTCGCGCAGCCCCTGGGTGAGTGCTGCGGGAAGGCGCTTGCGGCGCAGGCCGTCGTAGTAGGCCAGCGAGGAGGAGAACACCGGCACGGGGATGCCCAGCTGCACGGCGACGGACACCACGCGGCGCCAGGCCGGAACGGCTGCGGCGATGGACTCGGCGAAGGCCGGCGCGAACAGCAGGTTGGCGGGTGCTTCGCTGCCTGCATAGGCCTTCATGATGTCATCCAGCAGTTCCGCACGGATGATGCAGCCGGCGCGCCAGAGCGAGGCAATCTCGTCCAGCTTCAGGTCCCAGCCGTATTCCCTGGCGGCAGCGTTGAGCATGTCGATGCCCTGCGCGTAGCTCACCAGCTTGGAGGCGTAGAGAGCCTGGCGTACGTCGTCCACTAAGGTGTCGGGGAGCTCGACGGCGGTTTCCGCGCCCTGCAGGGTCTCCTGCGCCACCTCGCGCTGGCCGCGCTGGGAAGACAGTGCGCGGGCGAAGACGGACTCGGCGATGGCCGAGACCGGCGAGCCCAGGTCCAGGCCGGAGACAACAGTCCAGCGTCCGGTGCCCTTCTGCCCGGCGGAGTCCACCACTACGTCCACGAACGGCTTCCCGGTGCGGGCGTCCACGTGACCCAGGACCTCGGCGGTGATTTCGATCAGGAAGGAACTGAGCTGGCCGGTGTTCCACTCGTTGAAGATGGTTGCCTGCTCGGCGGGCTCGATGCCGGCAGCGGAGCGCAGCAGGTCGTAGGCCTCGCCGATCACCTGCATGTCTGCGTATTCGATGCCGTTGTGGACCATCTTCACGAAGTGGCCGGCGCCGTCGGTGCCGATCCAGGTGCAGCAGGGCTCGCCCTCGTACTTGGCAGCGATCTTTTCCAGCATGGGGCCGAGGGAATCGTAGGACTCGCGGGAGCCGCCGGGCATGATGGAGGGGCCCAGGAGGGCGCCCTCTTCACCGCCGGATACGCCGACCCCCACGAAGTGCAGGTCCTTCTCGGCCAGGGCGGCCTCGCGGCGGCGGGTGTCTTCGAAGTGCGAATTGCCGCCGTCGATGACGATGTCGCCCGGCTCCAGCAGCGGCACCAGCTGGCCGATCACGGAGTCCACCGGAGCGCCGGCCTTGACCATGATCAGGACGCGGCGGGGCTTCTCCAGCGAGTCGACCAGTTCCTGCAGCGTCTCGGTGCGGATGAAGTCCCCCTCCTCGCCGTGGGCGGAAAGCAGGGCATCCGTTTTTTCGATGGAACGGTTGTGCAGGGCCACCGTGTAACCGTTGCGGGCGAGGTTGCGGGCGAGGTTCGCTCCCATGACGGCAAGGCCGGTTACACCAATTTGTGCACTCAAGTTCTCTCCAAGGATGTTTCAGGTGCCCGGCGGGCACGGGGCAGGCGCTGGAAAAAGCGCCGGTTCACGCTCCAGCCTATGCTTCTTCAGCTCCCCGCCGCCACATTGGCACGGGGCTCACCCGCCTTCCTCGTAGCCGTTGACCGTGGAGGCAACGCCTTCCACAACGTCGATCCCTTCCGGGAGGGTGGAATTCCGGGAGCTGAGCACAACGATGCTGTAATCGCTGTCCCCGGTGCGGACAAAACCGGCGCTGCCTACGTTCCATACGGCGTCGTCGTCCTGCAGCCAGCCGTTCTTCAGCGCCACTTCGGCACCGTAATCCTGCACCCCAGCACTGATGCCCCAGTTCTGCTCCGGACAGACGTTTTCCATCAGGCCGACGGCGAACTCCAGCAGCTCCGCATCCAGCCAGTCAGCACCCTGTGCGGCGGTCCGGGCGATCCGCAGCTGGTCCTGGGCCGTGGTTTCATTGGCACCCCAGGTTTCGCCGGCTTCCGTGTCCGATACCCCGATGAGTTCGTAGGTCCGGTTCAGCTCCGTCCGTCCTCCCACCCGGCTATAGAGCTCGCTGGTGGCCTCGTTGTCGCTGTATTCGATCATCATCGCCGCCAGCCTCTCCTCCTCCGCCGTGAGGCTGCGCTGTTCCTCGGTCGCCTGCCGGACCAGTGTGAGGAGGATGGGAACCTTCACCAGGCTCGCTTCGAGGTACCGGCCCTGGGGGTTATAGCTCCAGGAAGCGCCGGTGCGGTTGTCCTGGACGGCGACGGAGAAGTCCGCCCCGGTGTCCGCGGCCACCTGTTCAAGCTCGGCGGCAAGCGGGTCGGGAGGTGGCGCCGATTGAACGGCACTGTCCTCCGGATCCGTCCCGGCCGGCTCCGTCACCGGGACATCCTCCGCCCCGGCGCAGCCCGCCAGCAGGAGCAGCCCGGCCAGCATCGAGCAGACGGTCTTCCGCGTCTTTAATGACTCAGTCATTAACCCCTTTGTCCTGTTCCGCCTTCTTTCTTTTCTCCCCTCGGGTGGAGGTCCTTTGGCTTAAACGACAAAAAACCGCCGTTACCTCCCGCATGTGCGGAAAGTAACGACGGTTGATCTTGTGGGTCCTACCGGGATCGAACCGATGACATCCACGGTGTAAACGTGGCGCTCTACCAGCTGAGCTAAAGACCCGAATCATGGTGCCGGGGCGCCGCGGAAAGTTCTCCACGGCCCTGCATCACGAGGAACTACATTACCCCAGAACCGGGACGGATGCCTAATCGGTGCTTCCGGGGGTCCCTGCGGGCAGGTCCGGGAGGTTTTCCGCCAGCCAGGTCAGGGCGGTGCTGACGCCCATGTCGATCTTCAGGGTAGCCAGCGGATCCCCGCGGGTGGCGCCCCGGTTGATGATGACCACCGGCTTGCCGGCCTTTACGGCGTACCGGACAAAGCGGAGGCCGCTCATCACTGTCAGGGAGGAGCCCGCCACGAGGAGGGCACCGGCGTCGTCCACCACCGAATAGGCGCGGGCCACCCTGTCCTTCGGGACGTTTTCCCCGAAGTACACGAAGTCGGGTTTGAGCATCCCGCCGCAGACCGGGCAGTCGGCCACCAAGAAGTCATCGGTATCGGCGATGTCCGCGTCGGCGTCCGGGGCGATTCCTCCGTCCAGGCGTACCCGGTCGAGGTAGCCGGGGTTCAGCTCCTGCAGCAGCTCGGCAACCTCGGAGCGGGAGAACGCGGAGCGGCAGTTCAGGCACACCACGCGGTCGTAGCGCCCGTGCAGGTCGATAACGCTGACACTGCCGGCGTCCGTGTGCAGCCGGTCCACGTTCTGGGTGATCAGGCCGGACAGCAGTCCCCGCCGTTCCAGTTCCGCCGCAGCCGCGTGGCCGGGGTTGGGCACGGCATGGCGCAGATGATGCCAGCCGATGTGGTTGCGCGCCCAGTACCGCCGCCGGAGGTGCGCATCAGAGACGAACTGCTGATAGGTCAGCGGGTTGCGCGGCGGTGCGTCGGGGCCGCGGTAATCGGGGATGCCGGAGTCGGTACTCAGCCCTGCCCCGGTCAGCAGCGCCAGCCGCTGTCCGCCCAGATAGCCGGCGGCGCGCCCGAGCAGCCGCAGCTCCTCCTCCGTGGGCGGGGGAACGGATTCCAGCGCCCGGCCGCTGGCGAAGCCCGTAAGACCGAGGCCGGGACGGGAGTCCTTTGGTTCTCGCTGTTCGCTCACAGTTCCTCCAAAGCAGCGCGGTACTGCTCGAGCGGGCGGGCGGCGCCCGGCTCGGAGCGGATACAGGCACGGAGCATTCCCTGCCCGTCAATGACGAAGCTAGCCCGCTGCGCCAGGCCTAAACGCTCATCAAAGGCGCCGAACGCCCTGGCCGTGTCTCCGTGCGGCCAGAAATCGGACAGCAGGTCGAAGCCGAAGCCTTCCTGCTCCGCCCACGCCCGCAGCGTGTATTTCGAATCACAGGACACCGCCAGAAGGCGTACGCCGGCGTCGTCAAACAACGCCCGTTCGGTCTCCAGCTCGGCCAGTTCACCGCGGCAAACCTGGGAGAACGCAAAAGGAAAAAAGACCAGCACGACGCCGGAGCCCCGCAGACCTTTCAGCCGAACAGCCTCGCCAAACTGGTTGGGGAGGCAGAAATCCGGAACCGCAGCACCTGCCGTGGGCAGGTGCGCAGTCACTTCTTGCGTCGGCTCACCAGGCGCGTAGCGGCCCAGTCGTCGGTGACTCCCGGAGACGTCGTGACGTGCAGTCCCGCAGTGGGGGCCGCTTCCTCAATGTCGGCGGGGGGAACATAGCCGTCCCGTCCGGACTTCGGGGTCAGAACCCAGACCACGCCGCCGTCGTCGAGCGTGGTCAGCGAATCGACCAACGCATCCACGAGGTCGCCGTCGTCGGCACGCCACCAGAGGATGACGCCGTCCACTACATCGTGGTCGTCTTCGGTCAGCAGCTCGCCGCCGATGAGGTCCTCGAGGTCCTCGCGGAAGTCGAAGTCCACATCCTCGTCGTAGCCGTATTCCTGGACCAGGTCACCGTCCTTGAAACCCAATTTGCTCGCCACGTTTTCCTCAGTGACGGCCTCGGCCTCGCTCACTTCACTCCTCCTGGTTGACTGCATAAATACAAGGGAATCACACATTTGTCTGATCTGCGCGGTCTCAGAGTCAACGAAACACCTAAACCCCGCCGGCATCAAGGGTTTTGGGGCTGTACGCCGTCAGCGATGACTTCCGTGCAGGCTACGCAACAACGGCGGCTCGGGACTACAGTGGAATGAAAGCAGGTTTGGGCGCCGAGGCGCGCATACGCGCAAGCGAAGATCCGGCGGACACCGGCCGGATCCCACAGAATAATGTCGCAGACACAATCTGTACATGAGAGAGGTTGGCCGTGGCCGCAGAAGACACAACGGACATCCTGAGCGGGTTAACAAACCAGCTACCGGACCGTGATCCTGAGGAAACCGCAGAATGGATCGAATCACTCGATGAACTGATCCGTTCGCAGGGCACTGAACGCGCACAGTACATTATGCGTTCGCTGCTCCAGCGTGCCGGTTCCCAGAGCGTGGGCGTGCCGATGGTAACCACCACCGACTACGTCAACACCATCCCGGTTGATCAGGAACCTGAATTCCCCGGCGACGAGGAAATCGAACGGCGATACCGCGCCTGGCTGCGGTGGAATGCCGCCATCATGGTGCACCGGGCCCAGCGCCCGGGAATCGGCGTCGGCGGACACATTTCCACGTACGCCGGAGCGGCAACCCTGTACGAAGTGGGCATGAACCACTTCTTCCGGGGCAAGGACCATCCGGGCGGCGGAGACCAGATTTATTTCCAGGGTCACGCTTCCCCCGGCATGTATGCCCGCGCCTTCCTTGAAGGCCGCCTGTCCGAAGAGGACATGGACGGCTTCCGCCAGGAGAAGTCCCGTGAGGGGCACGCCCTGTCCTCCTACCCGCATCCGCGCAGCATGCCGGACTTCTGGGAGTTCCCGACTGTTTCCATGGGCATCGGCCCCATGAATGCCATCTACCAGGCGCAGTCCAACCGCTACCTGCAGAACCGCGGCATCAAGGACACCTCCGAACAGCACGTGTGGGCGTTCCTCGGCGACGGCGAAATGGATGAGCCGGAATCGCGCGGGCTGCTCCAGCTCGCCGCCAACGACAAGCTCGACAACCTGACCTTCGTCATCAACTGCAACCTGCAGCGACTCGACGGTCCGGTCCGCGGCAACGGCAAGATCATGCAGGAACTGGAAGCCTTCTTCCGCGGAGCCGGCTGGAACGTCATCAAGGTTGTCTGGGGCCGCGAGTGGGATGACCTGCTTCAGCGCGACAAGGACGGCTCGCTGGTGGACATCATGAATGCCACCCCCGACGGCGACTACCAGACCTACAAGGCCGAGTCCGGCGGATTCGTGCGCGAGCACTTCTTCGGCAAGAGCCCGGAGACCAAGGAACTGGTTGCCAACCTGACCGACGAGGAAATCTGGAACCTCAAGCGCGGCGGCCACGACTACCGCAAGGTCTACGCCGCGTACAAGGCCGCCATGGAATTCAAGGGCGCCCCGACGGTCATCCTGGCCCACACGGTCAAGGGCTACGGCCTGGGCACGCACTTCGAGGGCCGCAACGCGACCCACCAGATGAAGAAGCTCACCCTCGACGACCTGAAGGCCTTCCGCGACCACCTGCGGATCCCGATCAGCGATGAGCAGCTCGAAGCCGACCCGTACCAGCCTCCGTACTACAACCCGGGAGCGGATGCCCCCGAGATCAAGTACATGCTGGAACGCCGCCGCGAGCTGGGCGGCAACGTCCCCGAGCGCCGGGTTCAGCACGAGCCGGTCCACCTTCCGGATGAGAAGGCCTACGAAGTAGCCAACCGCGGCTCCGGCAAGCAGCTGGCAGCCACCACCATGGCCTTCGTCCGCCTGCTCAAGGACCTGATGCGGGACAAGGAATTCGGCAAGCGCATTGTGCCGATCATTCCCGATGAGGCCCGAACCTTCGGCATGGACTCGTTCTTCCCCACGGCCAAGATCTACAACCCCAAGGGCCAGAACTACCTGTCCGTGGACCGGGACCTCGTCCTGGCCTACAAGGAGTCCCCGCAGGGCCAGATTGTGCACGTGGGCATCAACGAGGCAGGCTCGATCGCGGCGTTCACCGCGGCAGGCACCTCCTACGCCACCCACGGCGAGCCGCTGATTCCGGTCTACGTGTTCTACTCGATGTTCGGATTCCAGCGGACCGCCGACTACATCTGGGCGGCCACCGACCAGATGGCACGCGGATTCCTGATCTCGGCCACCGCCGGCCGCACCACCCTGACCGGTGAAGGCCTGCAGCACGCCGACGGCCACTCGCCGATCCTGGCCTCCACCAACCCAGCGGTGAAGACCTATGATCCGGCGTACGGCTACGAGATCGGACACATTATCCGGCACGGCCTCGAGGAGATGTACGGTCCGGATTCACAGGATCCGAACGTCATCTACAACCTCATGGTCTACAACGAGCCGATCCAGCAGCCCAAGGCCCCCGAGGACCTGGACGTGGAAGGCATCATCAAGGGCATCTACCTGCTGGCCCCGGCGAAGATCGACGGACCCCGCACTCAGCTGCTGGCCTCCGGCGTTGCCGTGCCGTGGGCGCTGGAAGCCCAGAAGCTCCTGGCTGAAGACTGGGGTGTTTCGGCCGATGTCTGGTCCGTAACCTCCTGGAACGAACTCCGCCGCGACGGCCTTGCCGCCGAGGAGGAAGCCTTCCTGAATCCCGGCTCCGAGCCGCGGGTGCCGTTCGTGACCCAGCAGCTGGCCGGGGCAACCGGACCGATCGTTGCGTCCACGGACTACATGAAGGCCGTCCCTGACCAGATCCGCCAGTTCCTGCCGAACGAATTCGCCACCCTCGGTGCCGATGACTTCGGTTTCGCGGACACCCGTGCAGCTGCACGCCGGTACTTCAAGATCGACAGCCACTCGATGGTGGTGCGAGCACTCGAGATGCTCGCCCGCCGCGGTGAAGTTGACGCCAATGCCCCCAAGGAGGCAATGGAGAAGTACCACCTGCTGGACGTCAACGCCGGTACCAGCGGAAACGCCGGAGGCGACGCCTAAGCGTTCTGCCTCTCCACCGGGCTAAAGAAAGGGGAACCGCTGCATCTGCGGCGGTTCCTTTTTCTTTGCCTGCGGACCCCGGTGTGCCGCGCGTGGCAGCGGACATGACCCGGGGTTGAACCTCAGCTGCCTGCCTAGCCAACTTGTAGCCTTCACACAAAATAGCGGTTCACTCCCGCAGGCCGTAAGCTCGCAGGTATGCCAGTGCGTCCCCCTCAGTCCGCTGCCTCGGCACCCCCGGAAGCAGACCAGCCCACCGTCGAGCGCCTGAAAGCGAATATCGGCAGGCTTTCGACTGCCACCCTGCAGCAGCTGGACATCTCCCTGCCCTGGTACCGGGGCCTCCGCCCGGACGAGCGCTCCGCGCTGGGAATGGTCGCCCAGAAGGGCATCGCGTCCTTCGTGAACTGGTACCAACGACCCGCCTCCCCCGCCTGGGTCCTCAGCGACGTCTTCGGCACTGCACCGACCGAGCTCACCCGCTCGATCAGCCTCCAGAAAGCCCTGCAGCTGATCCGCGTGGTGGTTCAGGTCGTGGAAGACCGGGTGCCCGAGCTGGCCGGCAGCGAGGTGCAGTCCAAGCTGCGCGAAGCGGTGCTGCGCTACTCGCGGGAAGTAGCCTTCGCCGCGGCGGATGTCTACGCCCGTGCGGCTGAAACCCGCGGGGCCTGGGACACCCGGCTCGAGGCACTTGTCGTGGATGCCATCCTGCGCGGCGAGAGTTCCGACGCACTGCGCTCCCGGATTGCCGCCGTCGGCTGGAGCTCCACAGCACCGGTGACCGTTATGGTCGGCGGCTCGCCGGCCGAAGCCAATGCCACCTTCGTGAACGAACTCCGCCGGGCCACGGGCCGGCTGGCCGAAGACACCCTCGTCGGAATCCAGGGCGAACGGCTGATCCTGGTCCTGGGCGGCCTGGAGGACAAGGCCTTCTCCTATACCCGCCTGTCCGAACTCTTCGGTCCGGGACCGGTGGTGTACGGCCCGCCCGCCCCGTCGCTCGTCGACGCCGGACCGTCCGCCCAGGCGGCGTTCGCCGGACTGACCGCCGCCCGCGCCTGGCCTGCCGCGCCCCGTCCGGTCGCGGCCGACGACCTGTGGCCCGAACGGGTGATGTCCGGCGACGACACTGCGCGCAAGGCCCTTGTGGAGAGCATCTACACGCCCCTGCTGGGCGCCTCCAACGGCCTGGCCGAGACCCTGAGCGCGTATCTGTCGCTCGGCCACTCCCTGGAGGCCACGGCACGTGAACTCTTTGTCCACGCCAACACGGTCCGCTACCGGCTGCGGCGCGTCTGCGACGTGACCGGCTGGGATCCGATGCTGCCGCGGGAAGCCTTCGTGCTGCAGACCGCGCTCGTGGTCGGACGCCTGGCTCCGGCCGGAAAAGCGGTCCCGGAGAAGCCTGCGGCCCGCCTCTGACCCCTGCCCGGACACCGTCCCCGGCTTGTAGACTTCCTACAAAGCCGTCCGGGGAGCTTGGTCTACGCAAACACCCGGTCCCGTCCCCTATGTTTGGAAAGCTGTATACGTGCTTGCAATTGTCTGCCCCGGCCAGGGGTCCCAAACGCCAGGATTCCTCGCGCCGTGGCTTGAACTGCCCGGCGTACGGGATCACCTCTCAGCGCTCAGCGACGTCGCCGGCCTGGACCTGATAGCCCACGGCACGGTCTCCGACGAGGACACCATCAAGGACACCGCCGTCGCGCAGCCGCTGATCGTGGCCGCCGGCCTCATGGCCGCCCGCCTGCTGCTGGACCCCGCGGCGCTGACTTCCTCCACCGTCCTGGCCGGCCACTCCGTCGGGGAAATCACCGCCTCGGCCATCGCCGGCGCGCTCCCGGAGAAGGATGCCCTGGTATTCGTCCGGGAACGGGCCAATGCCATGGCCCGGGCCGCAGCGGTCGAACCCACCGGCATGAGTGCCATTCTCGGCGGGGACCCCGACGACGTCGCCGCCGTACTGGAAGCGGCCGGACTCACGGCCGCCAACGCGAACGGCGGCGGGCAGACCGTCGCAGCGGGAACGCACAACCAGCTCGAGGTCCTTACCGCAGCACCGCCGGCCAAGGCACGCGTCATCCCGCTGAAGGTCGCCGGCGCCTTCCACACGTCCCACATGGCTCCCGCCGTCACCGTCCTGGAAGAACTGCGTCCGTCCCTGGCGCCGCAGGCGCCGCTGGCCACGCTGCTGTCGAACCGCGACGGCGCCGCCGTGGTGTCCGGCGACGCGAACCTGGACAGCCTGATCGCCCAGGTGTCCCGCCCGGTCCGCTGGGACCTGTGCATGGAGAACATGCTCGCCATGGGCGTGACCGGCCTGCTGGAACTGCCGCCGGCCGGCACCCTCACCGGACTGGCCCGCCGCGGCATGAAGGGCGTTCCGACCCTGGCCCTGAAATCCCCAGAAGATCTAACCGCTGCCCGGGAGTTCATTCGTGAGCATGCCGGAACTGCAGCAACAACCGGAGAAGGTAACGCGTGAGCACGCCCACCCTGAAGCAGTCACCCGTCAACGAATTCAGCCGGATCCACGGCATCGGCGCCTTCCGGCCGGATGTCATTGTCAGCAACGAGGACGTCTGCCAGTGGATCGACTCCTCCGATGAGTGGATCCGCCAGCGCACCGGCATCGTGACCCGGCACCGCGCGGACAAGGGCACCTCGGTGGTGGACATGGCCGAAGCCGCCGGCCGCGAGGCGCTGAAGAACGCCGGCATCGACGGTTCGCAGCTGGGTGCAGTCATCGTTTCCACCGTCACCCATCCGTATGCCACACCGTCGGCCGCCACCCAGATCACCGAACGGCTGGGAGCCACGCCGGCACCGGCCTACGATGTTTCGGCCGCCTGCGCCGGGTACTGCTACGGCATTGCCCAGGCCGACGCGCTCGTCCGCTCCGGTGCCGCCACTTACGTGCTGGTCATCGGCGTGGAGAAGCTTTCCGACTTCATCGACAATACGGAGCGCACCATCTCGTTCCTGCTCGGTGACGGTGCCGGCGCCGTCGTCGTCGGCCCCTCGGACACACCCGGCATCGCGCCGTCCGTCTGGGGCTCGGACGGCAGCAAGTCCGGTGCGATCGGCATGACCCACTCAATGCTGGACGTGCGTGAACTCTCCCTCGCCGCCGAGGCCGACGGCGGCATGAGCCCCGCTGATCTCTCCGAGCGTGAGACCAAGCTCTGGCCTACCCTGCGCCAGGACGGCCAGACCGTGTTCCGCTGGGCTGTGTGGGAGATGGCCAAGGCGGCCCAGCAGGCACTCGACGCCGCAGGCATCACCGCCGAGGACCTCTCCGCCTTCGTCCCCCACCAGGCCAACATGCGCATCATCGACGAGATGGCGAAGCAGCTGAAGCTGCCCGAGTCGGTCATCATTGCCCGCGACATCGCCGACGCCGGAAACACCTCCGCCGCGTCCATTCCGCTGGCCACCTACCGGCTGCTGAAGGAAAACCCGGAACTGAGCGGCAAACTGTCGCTGCAGATCGGTTTCGGCGCCGGACTCGTGTTCGGCGCGCAGGTCGTCGTCCTTCCCTAACTTCCCCGCCCGCTGCCCCGGCCAAGCCGGTACAGCCCCTCAAACCACACCGCTTCGGCGGTTGGAAACCCGAACCGGTCCCGGACCGGCACTACAAGAAAAGGAGCCAACATGGCTAGCAACGAAGAAATCCTGGCCGGCCTCGCCGAGATCGTCAACGAAGAGACCGGCCTGGCCCCCGAGGCCGTCGAGCTGGACAAGTCCTTCACCGACGACCTGGACATCGACTCCATTTCCATGATGACCATCGTCGTCAACGCTGAAGAGAAGTTCGGCGTACGCATCCCGGACGAAGAGGTCAAGAACCTGAAGACCGTCGGCGACGCCGTGGACTTCATCTCCAACGCCCAGGCTTAACCCTCCGGCGGCCGCTGCCCCGCGGCGGCCGCCCGGCTCCGCCGGAACCTGCACCCGCAACTGCTTCAAGAGAGTGAATCATGGCCCGCAAAGTAGTCATCACAGGCCTTGGCGCCACCACGCCGATCGGCGGGGACGTTCCCACCATGTGGAAGAACGCACTCCAGGGCGTCTCCGGCGCCCGCACGCTCGAAGACGAGTGGGTGCAGAAATACTCCCTCCCGGTGACCTTCGCGGCGCGGGCCTCCACTCCTGCCACCGACGTCCTTTCCCGCGTTGAGGCCAAGCGGATGGACCCCTCCACCCAATTCGCCGTCGTCGCCGCCCGCGAAGCGTGGGCCGACTCGGGCCTGGACGGCGATATCGACAAGGACCGCCTCGGAGTGGCCTTCGCCACCGGCATCGGCGGCATCTGGACCCTGCTTGACGCCTGGGACACCCTGCGTGAAAAGGGACCCCGCCGCGTCCTGCCCATGACCGTACCGATGCTGATGCCCAACGGTCCTGCTGCCGCCGTCAGCCTCGACCTGGGCGCCCGCGCCGGCGCGCACACCCCTGTCTCCGCCTGCGCCTCCGGAACCGAAGCCCTGCATCAGGGCCTGGACATGATCCGCTCCGGGAAGGCCGACATCGTCGTCGCCGGCGGTGCGGAAGCGTGCATCCACCCGATGCCGCTGGCCTCGTTCGCCTCCATGCAGGCGCTGTCCAAGCGCAACGACGACCCCGCACGTGCCTCCCGGCCCTACGACCGCGACCGTGACGGCTTTGTTATGGGTGAGGGTGCCGGCGCCCTGGTGCTTGAAAGCGAAGAGCATGCCCTGGCCCGCGGAGCGCGGATCTACGCCGAGCTCGCCGGGACCGCGGTCACTGCCGACGCCTACCACATCACGGCCCCCGACCCCGAGGGCCTGGGCGCCACCCGCGCACTGAAGGGCGCGCTCCTCGACGCGCAGGCCCAGGCCGAGGACGTGGTCCACGTGAATGCGCACGCCACCTCCACTCCCGTCGGTGACAAGCCGGAATACACAGCACTCAAGGCAGCCCTGGGCACGGCCCTCGACGGGGTTGCCGTGTCCGCCACGAAGTCGCAGATGGGCCACCTCCTGGGTGCCTCCGGTGCAGTCGAGGCCGTCCTGACCGCCCTCGCGGTTTACGAACGGCAGGCACCGGCCACCATCAACCTGGAGAACCAGGATCCGGAGATCCCGCTCGACGTCGTGACCTCCAGCCGCCAGCTGCGCGGCGGAGACATTGTCGCGCTGAGCAATTCCTTCGGCTTCGGCGGACACAACGCCGTCGCCGTGCTGCGCAGCCGCTAAAGCTTCCCCAACGCAACAGGCGTCCGGTCCCTGTGGGAACCGGACGCCTGTTGCGTTGGAGCTACGGAGTGTTCGAACTAGCCGACCTGGTGGAGCCACCGCACCGGAGCGCCGTCCGCGGCGTGCCGGAACGGCTCGAGTTCATCGTCCCAGGCTTCGCCGAGGGCCAGCGAAAGTTCATGGTAGACCGCGGAGGGATCGCCGGCGCCGTTTTCATACGCGTACCGGATGCGGTTTTCGGAAATCATGATGTTGCCGTGCACATCGGTGGCCGCATGGAAAATGCCCAGCTCAGGGGTGTGGGCCCAGCGTCCGCCATCTGCTCCAGGGCTTTGGTCTTCGGTCACCTCATAGCGGAGGTGCGCCCAGCCGCGAAGTGCGGACGCAAGGAGGGAACCGGTGCCCTGGGGCCCGGTCCAGGCGATTTCGGCCCGTACCATTCCCGGCGCGGCCGGCTGAGGGAACCACTGAAGATCCGTTCGCTTTTCCACGACGGATCCGATGGCCCACTCGATATGGGGGCACAACGCGGAAGGGGCAGAGTGCACAAAAAGTACTCCGCGCGCCATCACATCAGACATTCCATCCTCCATAGCTGTAGGTACGTCTTCCCCAACGACCTTGCTGTATGGACGGATATCGAGCCGTATGTGTCCGCTGTCCATCATTGTGCCGCAAGTTACGGCAATGCGCCAATGTAGCGTTCTGCCCTGGCCTGCATGGATGATCCGGCCGCAGAACCGGTGCAGTTCGGCCCGACGTCAGGCCCGCGGATGGGCCTGGCTGTAGCTCTGGCGCAGCCTGTCCACGGACACATGGGTATAGAGCTGAGTGGTGGCAAGCGACGAGTGGCCCAGGATTTCCTGAACGGCTCGCAGGTCCGCACCGCCGTCGAGCAGATGAGTCGCCGCCGAGTGGCGGAGGGCGTGCGGTCCGGAGGCGGAGGTATCCGGCACGGTTTCAAGGAGCTCGGCGACGACGCTGCGGACCTGGCGCTGGTCCACGCGTCCGCCCCGCTTTCCGAGGAACAGCGCCGGACCGCTGTCCCCCGTGGCCAGACCGGGGCGGCCGCGGCGCAGCCAGTCGTCGACCGCCAGTGCGGCGGGGAGCCCGTACGGGACCGTGCGTTCCTTGTTGCCTTTGCCCAGCACGGTCAGTGTCCGGCGGTCAGGATCGAGGTCATCGACGTCCAGGCCGGCGAGCTCCCCCACCCGGATGCCCGTGGCGTAGAGCAGTTCCACCATCGCACGGTCCCGCAGGGCTACGGGGCCGCCCTCGGCGGCAGCTGCCTGCAGGGTTTCGAACAGGTCATCCAGCTGACTGCTGCGCAGTACGCCGGGAAGTGTCTTTTCCTTCTTGGGTGCCTTCAGTCTTAGGGCCGGGTTCTCACTGATCAGTTCCTCGCGCAGCGCCCAGTTACTGAAGCTGCGGGCCGTTGCTGCTCGGCGGGCCAGTGTGGAGCGGGCCTGGCCCCCGGAGCTGAGTTCCCCCAGCCAGCCCCGCAGGATGCCCAGGTCCAGTTCCTTCAGTGATCCGGCGCCGGAGGCCGCGGCGTAGTCGAGCAGTTGAGACACGTCCGACTCGTAGGCACGCACCGTATGTTCCGACCGGCCGCGCTCTGCCGTCAGGTACCGGCAGAACCCTTCGAGGGCAGAGCGGAATTCCGCCGGCCAGCCCGTGCCTGTTGCTTTTGATGTCACCTCTTCACTGTTCTCTCTTTGCCTCCGCCGTTCAAGCAGGCACGCTGTCGGCACGCCGGCAGGTACGGCGCAGCTGCTCTGTCTGCGGCGCCTGCTCCATGTCGAGCAGGTACCGCTTGGCGTCGACTCCGCCGGAGTATCCGGTCAACGCGCCGCGGGACCCGACGACGCGGTGGGTGGGAACCACCAGATTCAAAGGGTTGTGGGCCAGGGCGGCGCCTACGCTGCGGGCCTTGGCCGCATCACCAAGCTGGACCGCCAGTTCCTTGTAACTTGCCGTCGATCCGTAGCCAATGCCCGCTACCTGCTCCCATACCCTGCGCTGGAACTCGGTGCCCTGCGGGTTGGTGTCCACGGCGAAGCAGCACCGTGTGCCCTCGAAGTACTCGGTGAGTTGGCGTTCGATGTCTTCAAAGCCGTCCTCTGCTGCCATCCCGTACGGTGTCCCTCCCCCGGCCGGTACGGGCGGCGGTCCGAGCCGGACGGACGTCAGGACGCCGTCCAGGGCGACGAGGGTGAGCACCCCTATCGGGGAGGTGACGATTTTATGCGTGGTCATGATGGTGTTTCCTTTCTGGTGCGGTGAAGCGGGTTGTGCAGGGTGGGTTGGCTAGTGCCGGCCGCGGCGCCATAAGTCCGCGCCGGTCCGTACCGCCAGGCCTTCGAGTTCCAGCCGGGCCAGTCCGGCGCGCACCCCCGGCGGGGACAGGCCCGCGACGGTGGCCAGCTTGTCGATGGTCGTTCCGCTGCGCACCGGGAGCGCGTCCAGCAGGAGCAGGTCTTCCACGGCCAGTCCGTCCTGAACGGCCCGACGGTTTCCGCCCTTGCCACCGTCCCCTCCCGGCTCCCCGGTGCGTGCATCCGCCTGCGTAGCGGCCCCCTCCCGCGCGGAACCGGTCTGCTCGGCATCCGCAGCCGCTGTGCTGTCCGCTGCTGTGGTGCCCAGCGGCTGCGCCAGTTCGGCAACTTCCTGCGCGTCAGTCACACAGACCGCGCTCCCGTCACGCAGCAGGCGGTGGCAGCCGGCGGAGTTGGCCGAGTACACCGAGCCCGGCACGGCGCCGACTTCCCGTCCCAACCCGGCGGCGTGATGGGCGGTGTTCAGGGCACCGGACCGCCACCGTGCCTCGACCACCACGGTGACGGCGCTCAGGGCGGCAATGATCCGGTTGCGCTGCAGGAATCTCCAGCGGGTGGGTGCCGACCCGGGCGGAACCTCGGACAGCAGCAGCCCGCGGGCAGCGACGGTGCGCAGCAGGTCGTCATTGCCGGCCGGGTAGAACCGGTCTGCACCGCACGCCATCACGGCGATGGTGGCGGTCTCCTCGGAAGGAGCAGCAGCGAGGGCTGCGCGGTGGGCCTGGGCATCAATTCCGTAGGCTCCCCCCGAAACCACCGTGTACCCGCGGTTAGCCAGTCCGGCGGAGATGTCCCCCGCAATGGATAAGCCGTATCCGGTGGCATCGCGGGAACCGACCACCGCCACCGTCCGCTCCAATACCGGCAGGCCCCGCGCCAGCGTTCCACGCATCCACAGACACAACGGCATGCCTAGTTCCAAATGGCGCAGGGACTCCGGCCAGCGGGAATCCTCCGGCACGAGAAGTTCACCGCCCAGCCGCCGTATCGCGTCCAGGTCCCGGCCCGGAGCCAGATCCGCCACCCGGGGCGCCCACCGTTTAAGCCCCTCTGCCAGGGCGCTGCCCTGGCCGCTGCCCGACGAAGACAGGTATGCGGCTGTTTCGGCGGCCAGTGCCGGCGACGCCGTCTGTTCCCCGGTGGCGATCCGCAGCGCCTGAACCGGGCCGGCGGCTGCCACAAGGGCGAGGCCCACCGTGTCCGAGGGTTCGAAGAGTCTGGACAACGCAGCCCGTGCCGTCAGCACCTCATCGACGCTCATGCTGCTGCGCCCTGCCGCCGGAACGAGAGAGCCTGACCGACGTCGTTGGCGTCCGGGGTTCCGTGCCCGCCGAGATCGGCGACAGTCCAGGCCACCCGCAGGACGCGGTCATAGCCCCGCGCCGTCAGCAGCTGCCGTTCCATTGCCCGGTCCAGCGCGGCAGTCGCCTTGGTCGGAGGCCGCAGGCTCTCCCGGAGCAGGGTGCCCGGAACCTCGGCATTCGTTTCGCAGCCCAGCGGCCGCAGCCGGTCCCGTTGCAGCCTCCGTGCCTCCTGCACGCGAGCCGCCACGGTGACACTGGCTTCCGTGCTCTCTCCGCCGAAATAGTCGCCCAGGGAAACCCGCTGCACGGAAAGCTGCAGGTCCACCCGGTCTAGCAGCGGTCCGGACAGCCGGCTGAAGTAACGGCGCCGCTGCTGCGGCGTACAGGTGCAGTCAATTCCTTTGCCCGCAGCCAATCCGCAGGGGCAGGGGTTCGCCGCCAGGACCAGCTGGAAGCGTGCCGGGTACACCGCAGTTCCAGCCGCCCGGTGCAGGACCAGCTTCCCGCTCTCCAGCGGCTGGCGCAGCCCATCCAGGACCCGCCGTTCATACTCAGGCGCTTCATCCAGGAACAGCACGCCGCGGTGGGCGCGGGACGCGGCCCCCGGACGCGGGATCCCTGAACCGCCGCCGATCACCGCTGCTGTGGAGGCGGTGTGGTGCGGGCTCTCGAAGGGCGGCCTGCGGAGCAGGGAACGGCACGGATGTCCCTGCCAGGCCAGGGAATGGATGGCGGTGACTTCCATTGCCTGGTCGTCGGGAAGATCCGGAAGAATCCCTGGCAGCCGCTCCGCCAGCATGGTTTTTCCCGCTCCGGGCGGCCCTGTCATCAGCAGGTGGTGCGCCCCGGCTGCGGCCACCTCGACGGCGAACCGGGCTTCTGCCTGCCCTGCTACGTCTGCGAGGTCGGGAACCCTGGGCCTGCCGCCCGGGGCCTCTTCTTCCGCATCATCTTTTCCGCCAAGCGTCACCGGCGGCGGAAAACTCAGTTGTTCGGGGTCTGCTCCGAGGTCCGCAGCCACCGCAGCAAGGCAGGAGTAACCGCGGACGCGTGCCGCGGGAACCAGGGCCGCTTCTTCGGCATTCTCCGTTGCCACGGCTATGTCCGTGTATCCGGCGGCAACCGCCGCCATGACGGCCGGGAGGACACCCCGGATCGGGCGGAGCCTGCTGTCCAACCCGAGTTCAGCCAGGAAAACGCACCGGCCCGGATTTCTCAGCACGCCGCCGGCGCAAAGTGCGGCGACGGCAATGGCCAGGTCAAAACCGGAGCCGTGCTTGGGTACGTCTGCGGGCATCAGATTCACGGTGATCCGGCGGCGGCTCAGTGGCAGTCCCGCGTTCTTCGCCGCTGACTTCACCCGGTCCCGGGCTTCGTTCAGGGAGGCATCGGGCAGCCCCAGCAGGACGAAGGACGGCAGGGACTGGCCGATGTCCGCCTCCACCTCGACGATCCTTCCCTGCAGGCCGACGAGTCCGATCCCGTAGGTTCGTCCGAGCGCCATCAGGAAATTCCCCTCAGATGCTCCACGACGGGCGGATTGGTGCCATCGTCCAGTACCGAAACCGCGTCGATCCGGCGGTGGGTGAAGTATCGACTGTTGGCCCTGGCCCAAGCCCCCGCCAACAGATAAAGGCGGGCTACTTTGTCCTGATTGATTGCTTCGAAGGGGTGCCCGAAGTCCAAGGAGGAGCGGGTCTTCACTTCGACCACCACCAGGGTGGCCCCGTCCACCGCGACCAGGTCGATTTCACCCTCCGGACACCGCCAGTTCCGGTCAATGATGCGCAGCCCGGCTTCTGTCAGGTACCGCGCCGCCAGCTCTTCTCCCCGGCTTCCCAGAATATCTTTCGCTCTCATGCCCGCCACATTGGCTTGCCGCGGGCGGAACCGACACGGCGGGACACTGCCATGTTGAGAATGGCGGCGTGACCGGGCCCTGATGCCTACCTGTGGAGGAAGAACCTAGAGGTACCCGGAACTCCCTGCTGCCGACTGTTTGCCGCCCCTGTTCGCCGGCGCGGCGGTCAGGCCAATCCGCCGTTGGCAAAGATGACCTGGCCGTTGACCCAGCGGCCAGGTCCGGCAAGGAAAGCCACCGTTTCCGCGATGTCCCCGGGTTCGCCCAGGCGTTCGAGCGGCGGTGCCTCCGCGAGGCGCGTGATGGTGGCGTCGTCCTTCCCGTCCAGGAACAACGCAGTCGCCGTCGGCCCGGGCGCCACCGCGTTGACCGTAATGTTCCGCCCCTTCAGCTCCCGCGCGAGGATGAGCGTCATCCCTTCCACCGCGGCCTTGCTGGCAACGTAGGCGCCGTAGCCGGGGTATTGGGTGCGCGTAACGGTGGTCGAGAAGTTAATGATCGCTCCACCGGAACGGATCCGGCGGGCCGCCTGCTGCGAGACCACGAACGTTCCCCGGATGTTTGTGTGGTGCATCCGGTCCAGATCCGCCAGGTTCAGATCCGCGATAGGGGCAAGGAGCATGATGCCCGCGGCATTGACGACCACGTCTATTCCGCCGAAGGCTGTCTCAACGGCGTCGAACGCGGCGGCCATGTCCGCTTCGTCCCCCACGTCCCCGCTCACGGCCAGGCCGTTTCCTCCGGCGGCGGCAGCGTCGGCAACGACCCTGTCTGCGGTCACGTTGTTCCGCGCGTAGTGCACACCCACCGAATAGCCGTCCGAGGCGAGGCGGCGGACCACAGCCGCTCCGATCCCGCCGGACGCTCCGGTAACCAGGGCAACCCGTCCGGCAGTATCCATCACGCTGTCCCCTCGCTAGTCGATGGCAGGACCTTAGCGTTTTTGATGCTCCGGGAACATCCCCCAGGCCCGAGGCTCCCCCGGTGTCGAGGAGTCCGAGCGGAATTTTGTGCGGGTCTTGCCCGGAGCCTGCGTAATTCCTGAAGGAAATACTGAGATACGCCGGTCAGGATAGCGACGCAAACGCGTAATTCGATTCTGATAAAGGAAATCATGCAAAACCGCAAGAGAAATACACCAGCTCTCGTGGCCGGATTTGCAGCCATCGCAGGGCTGTCGATTGCCACCGGCGGGCCGGCCTTGGCCACCGCCATGCCAGCAACCGGGGGTCCCCTCACCACGGAACCGCCGAGCCATTCCCCTTCGACCGGGGCCTCCGTGACGGAAACAGGTGTCTACCTGTACCAGAAGCTGGACCCGAAGAAGCCTGCCGCCTGGGAGAACTCGGGCGAACAGAACTTCCTGGCGAAGCAGCCCGGACACCAGTGGTTCACGGACGTATCGGCTCTGGTTCCGTCCGAGGTATGCGGGCCCGGCTGGGCCATCCAGCAGGATGTACTGGAGTTCAAGGGAACGTACGACTGGCCCAAGACGCTCCGCTACCCGGACTCCACCTTCCCCGGGGATCCGATGTTGAAGGACGACAAGCATCAGGAACTTGACGATCTGATGACAGTCCCGGAGTGCGAGACCCCGTCGGACAAGCCCACCGAAAAGCCCACCCCGGAACCCACACCTTCGGACACCCCCTCGAAGACCCCGTCGGAAAAGCCCACCCCGGAACCCACACCTTCGGACAAGCCGTCGGAGACCCCCACGGACAAGCCCTCCGAAAAGCCCACCCCGGAACCCACACCTTCGGACAAGCCGTCGGAGACCCCGTCGGACAAGCCCTCGGACACCCCGTCGGAAACCCCCACGGACAAGCCCTCGGACACCCCGTCGGAAACCCCCACGGACAAGCCCTCGGAAAAGGTGACCCCGAAACCCACGGCCACCCCGGCGTCGACCAGCACCCCGGCAGGTGCAGTGCCGCCGCCCGGAACGGACACCACCCCTCCTGCTGCAGGCACCACTGACCCCCGCGTCTCTGTTGCAGGCACCACGGACCAGCGTGTACCTGATGCAGGGCTCGCCCACACGGGCGCAAGCGGAACCTGGCTCGCCGTAGCCGGTGCCGCCGTTCTCGCTCTCGGAGCCGGACTGGTGGTGATTGCCCGCCGCCGGAAGGCCTAGGCCCTAACCGGTCGGTGTACCCCGGATAGCTTCAGTGTCCGGGGTACACCACCGGCATCGGTGTCAGGGTTACCGCTTCCAGCCGCAGCGGCGGAACGGCACCAAGGTACCCGCGGGCCAGGGTGATGTGCGGACGCAGGGCCGCGGCAAACATAAAGTTCGGGTCCGACGCCATAAAGGCCGCACTATCGGAAACGCCGCATGCGGCCAGGAAATCCACCAGCACCGCGTACAGCTCCCCATGCAGCGCAGTAAGTTCCGGGGAAGGCTGATATTCCACCACCAGGGTTGAGCCCCTCGCCCCGAACCCTGCGGTCCCCAGCGGGTCGAGCCGGAAGGCTGAAGGCGGCAGCAGTGCCTCGGTCCGGGCAATATACCCGCCGAGAAGCTGGTCATAGGCGGAACGGGAAATGCCGGTCTCTGCGCTGATGACCCGGTAGACGTCCATCACCTTCCCGAAGTGGATCAGTGTTGCATGCAGCTGCCGGCGCGGCACCCGCCGGGTACCTGCGGGCAGCGCGTCCTGCAGGGACAGCAGGTGGGCCAGCGATGCGCCGTCGGGCTCCATCTGCGCGTAAAGGCGGAGATTTGCGTCAAAACCGGGCCGCTCGGATTCAGGCATGGGAAAAGTCTAGGCCGGGAGCCGTGGGTTAGGCTGTCGCGCATGGCTTTCGAGATTCCCCTGCTCCGCGACGACACGCTCCTGCTTCGCCCGCACACAGCTGCTGACCGCGACGCCGTCCGTGCCCGCTGTGTTGACCCGCTGACCCTCAGGTGGACCACCGTTCCGGTGGATTACACCCCGGAGATGGCGCAGGAGTATCTGGAGACCATCTCGGCTCCGCAGGACAACGCGGTATCCTGGGCCCTCGACGTCGGCGGCCGCTATGCGGGAACCATTGACCTGCGCTTCGAAGGGGCCGCTTCGGGCTCCCTGGGTTTCGTCACCTCGCCGGAATACCGCGGCCGCGGCCTGATGTCCCGTGCCGTCCGGCTGGCAGCGGTCCACGCCTTCGAGGACCTGGACTGGGACGTGGTGACGTGGAAAGCGAACGCGGGAAACGTCGGCAGTTATAAGACGGTCTGGCGCTGCGGTTTCCCGCGGCCCGTCGCCGTTCCGTACCTGCTGAACCACCGGGGAAAGATGGTGGAGGGCTGGATGTCCAGCCTCGCCGCCGAGGTTCCCCGGCACCCCTCGGGCAGCTGGGAGGAAGCAAAAACCCGGCTTCCGTCCGTGCCCGTGAACGCGGGATAAACGCTAGAGCTCGTCCGCCTTGGGCAGAGTGAGGTCGTCGTTGCGGGTCAGTTCCTCCACATTGACGTCCTTGAAGGTTATGACGCGCACGCTCTTCACGAACCGTGCGGACCGGTAGACATCCCAGACCCAGGCGTCCTGCAGTGTGAGGTCGAAGTAGATCTCGCCGTCGGCGGACCGGGCCTGCAGATCGACGTGGTTGGCCAGGTAGAAACGGCGTTCGGTTTCCACCACGTAGCTGAAGAGGCCTACGACGTCGCGGTACTCCCGGTACAGCTGGAGCTCCATGTCCGTTTCATAGTTCTCAAGGTCTTCGGCGCTCATATTCCTATCATCCCCCAACTGTGCTTAAGTCGTCCCCCGGCTCCAGCACCGGTTCGCCCGGGCGGGGCTTCGAACCCAGCCGCCAGGACATACGGTGCAGCGGCGTGGGGCCGTGGACGTCGATGGCTGCGCGGTGAGACCCGGTTGCGTAGCCCTTGTTGATCTCCCATGAATAATGCGGGTTCGAAGCGGCAAACTCTACCATCATGGCGTCGCGTTCAACCTTCGCCAGCACGCTGGCGGCTGCCACGCTCAGGCACTGCATGTCCGCCTTGATCCGGGTGTGCACGGGCGCGGTGCAGCCTTCGCCGGCCGCCGCCGCAGGACCGCCCGCCGGTTCCTCGAAGTCGTCGAAGAGGCTGCCCTGCCGCTCGGGCGAGAGCCAGTTGTAATTGCCGTCCAGCAGCACAACGTCGGGGCGCACCGTCAGGCACACCTGGTCCCACGCGCGGGTGCCGGCAAGCCGAAGGGCAGCCGTCAGCCCGTGCAGGTCGATCTCGGCGGCGGTCGCATGGCCGACGCCCCAGGCGAGGGCCCACTTCTTGATCTGCGGAACCAGCGCATTCCGGTCCGCCACGGAAAGCAGCTTGCTGTCGCGCACGCCCTTGAGGGACCGTGCGCTGGCCAGGTCCACGGCCACCAGGCCCACCGACACCGGTCCGGCCAGGGCGCCGCGGCCGACTTCGTCGCACCCGGCAAGGATCCGGTGACCGGAGGCGGTGAACGTACGTTCGAGCCGCAGGGTGGGGGCCTTGGCGGTGGAACTCACTGGCCGCTGCTCGGTTCGGGGACGTCCTCGAAGACCTCCGGATAGCTGCTGACCCCGCCGACGCGGTTCAGGGGCCACGCCGTGACGACGGCCTTACCCTCAATGTCCGCCACGTCCACGAAGCCGCCGCCGTCACCGTACTGGTGCTCGCGCGAATCCGCGGAGGCGTTGCGGTGGTCGCCCATCACCCAGACCTTCCCTTCGGGGACAACCACGTCGAAGGGGATGTCGGAGGGAGTGGCGCCGGGGTACAGGTAGGGCTCGTCCAGGGGTTCGCCGTTGACGGTGATCCGGCCCTCGGAGTCGCAGCAGACCACGTGGTCGCCTTCGGTGCCGATGACCCGCTTGACCAGGTGCTGCTGGGACTCGTCCGGCAGCAGCCCCACAAAGGTCAGTGCCTCACGGACCGGGTTGGCTGCCTTCTCGGGGGTCTCCGGCAGCCATCCCTTGGTGTCCTTGAAGACGACGACGTCGCCGCGGTTCAGGTCCATGGGCTCGGGGACCAGGAGGTTCACAAAGATGCGGTCGTTGATTTCCAGTGTCTCCTCCATGGATCCGGAGGGAATGTAAAACGCCCGGAAAAGGAACGTCTTGATCAGGAAGGACAGCACCAGTGCTATGACCACGATGGTGAGGACTTCCCTGAGCCAGGCACCGAAGCCGCGCTTTTTCTCCTTCGGCGCGTTCGCTGCGTGGTTCCGCCGTTCCCCGGAGCCGGGCGTCCCGTCAGGGGACTGGTCCGGTTGCTGCGACATTGCGTTTCCTCTTATTTCTCCGTGTTCCACTCGGCTCCTAAGGATAGCCGGTCAATATTGGTACCGCGTTCGAGCGGCCAAAGAATCCGCTGGGCCTGTCCGATCACCCGTTCGGTGGAAATCAGGCCGCCGCCGGGAGCTCCCAGCAGTGAACGGGAATCCGCCGAGACTGAGCGGTGGTCCCCGAGCAGCCACAGCCTGCCTTCCGGGACGACGACGTCGAACGCGGAGTCGCTTGGAGTGTCACCTGGATAAACGTACGGCTCATCCACCGGAGTTCCGTTGACCGTAATCCGGGGATCCCCGTCGGAGCAGCAACTCACATGGTCCCCCGCCACGCCGATGACACGTTTGACGTAGACGGTGTCGCTGCCGGCCAGACCGAGCCAGCGCCCGACCGTGACGGCGGCGTCGGCCAGGGCCGGGCGTCCGCTGTGCAGCGGGGCCAGCGAGCCCCGGCCGTCGAACACCACCACGTCGCCGCGCTGGATCTCCGCCGTATCGTAGGCGGTGCGGGACACGAGGATCCGGTCACCGGGTTCCAGCAGCGGCTGCATGGAGTCCGAGGGGATGTAGAAGACATCGAACAGGAAAGCCCGGACGAGTGCGGCGAGGATCACGGCGGCGGCGAGAGCACATAGCACAAAACGCCAGCCCACAAACCGGGGCCGGCGTTTCGCGTGCTTCGCGGGGGGACCCCCGGAGGCGGATGCTGCAGTCAAGTAAGTTACTTGGCGGGACGGAAGTCGCGCTTTTCCTTGATCTTGGCTGCCTTGCCGCGCAGATCGCGCATGTAGTACAGCTTCGCGCGGCGGACGTCGCCCTTGGAGACAACCTCGAGCTTGTCGATGACCGGGGAGTGTACCGGGAAGGTACGCTCCACGCCGACGCCGAAGCTGACCTTGCGGACCGTGAAGGTCGCGCGGAGGCCATCACCCTGGCGCTTGAGCACGAAGCCCTGGAAGACCTGAACACGGGTGTTCTTGCCTTCGATGATGTTTACGTGAACCTTGACGGTGTCACCGGCGCGGAACTCGGGGATGTCCGTACGCAGGGAAGCTGCGTCAACAGAATCTAGGATGTGCATTGTGTATCACTCCTGGTGAACGCCACAGGTCATTCACTTTGGTAACGGCAGCAAGAATGCGCCCGAAGGCTGCACGGATGCTGTCGAAGCTAAAAAGACCGGCAGGACCGAGGATGGAATGCCGGTGTGTACATATCTGTTGGCCGCGTTCCCCCTGTGGCAGGTACGGACCCAGATGACACAACTCCCTATTTTGCCACACGCACTTCAACGGCACCAATCCGGCGCCGGATCAGACCGGCGGGTGGACTCTGCCGTCGCGGATCTCGTAGCCCAGCGCCGCCAGGGTGGCCCGGTCGGCCTTGTCCAGAGTGGCGGCGTCGAGCTTTTCGATCAGATCCGGCCGGCGGGCTGCGGTCCGCTGCAGCTGTTCATCCCGCCGGAACCGGGCGATCTTCCCGTGGTTTCCGCTGAGCAGGACCTCCGGTACCGCACGCTCGCGCCAGGCGGAGGGTTTGGTGTACACCGGGTATTCCAGCAGTCCGTCCGAGTGGGATTCCTCCACCAGGGATTCGGGATTCCCGACGACGCCGGGCACCAGCCGGCCCACGGCTTCCACCATGGCCAGCACCGCCACTTCGCCGCCGTTGAGCACGTAGTCGCCGAGGCTGACGGGACGGACATCGAAGCGTTCCCCGGCCCATTCCAGGACCCGCTCGTCGATTCCCTCGTAGCGGCCGCAGGCAAAGACCAGGTGCTTTTCCTCGGCCAGCTCGTAGGCCATGGCCTGGGTGAAGACGGCACCGGCCGGCGAGGGGACAATCAGGACCGGCCGCTCGTCGCCGTCTCCGGCCACCGCGCCCAGCGCCTGCGCCCACGGTTCGGGCTTCATAACCATGCCCGCTCCCCCGCCGTACGGGGTGTCGTCGACGGTCCGGTGCCGGTCGGTGGTGAAGTCCCGCAGGTCATGGACGGCCAGGTCCAGCAGGCCTTCCTGCCGGGCCTTGCCGATCAGGGACAGTTCCAGGGCGGCGAGGTACTCCGGGAAGATGCTGACGACGTCGATACGCACTTACTGTCCGGCTTCCTTCGTGTCGGCCGGCGCTGCGTCCTTTTTGTCCTCGGGCTTGTTCAGCTCGAAGAGGCCCTCCGGCGGGGTGAGCAGCACGTAGCCGTCCTCGATGTTCACTTCGGGGACGATCGCCTCGACGAACGGCACGAGGATCTCCTCGCCGCGGGTGTCCTCGACCACGAGCAGGTCCTGGACCGTGAGGGTACGCAGGCCGCTGACGGTGCCGACGACGTCGTCGCCCACCCGTGCCTTCAGGCCCACCAGTTCGTGCTCGTACCAGCCTTCGTCGTCGTCGTCCTCCTCCACCGTTTCGGTGTCGATGAATAGCTTGACGCCGCGCAGTTCCTCCGCACCGTTGCGGTCCGTGATTTCCTCGAACCCCAGCAGCAGGATGTCCTTGTTCCACCGGGCGCTGATCACCGTCAGCGGGCCCTTTGCCGCCGGCTCGACGGTAAGTTCGGTGCCCGGGACAAAGCGGTCCTCCGGTGCGTCGGTCAGCACCTGGACGGTTACTTCGCCGCGGATGCCGTGCGGCTTGCCGATGCGTGCCACCTGTAACTGCATGGAATCTCCTCTGTGGGGGTTTTCGTCGCCCGGGTTGGCCGGCGCCTGAAAAAAATCCGGCCCCTTCACCATTATCTGGTGTCGGGGCCGGATCCTGTGTACTGCTGTTACTGCTCTACTTCCGGTACTGCAGTGAAGAACTGTTCGCTTCCGCTGCGCCGTCGGTGATCATTTTCAGATCAGCGGCGCCGGTCCGTGTCCACTACGTCCACTCGGACCTGCTCACCGTTGGCGAGGGCGGCGATGACAGTGCGCAGTGCGCGTGCCGTCCGTCCCTGCCTGCCGATGACCCGGCCGAGGTCGTCCTGGTGAACCCGAACCTCGAGGGTTTCCCCGCGGCGGTTGCTCTTGGCGGAAACCTTGACGTCCTCGGGACTGTCAACGATTCCGCGCACGAGGTGCTCCAGCGCTTCAGCGAGCAAGTTACTCTGCCTCAGCCTCGGTGGAGGCCTCGGGGGCCTCTTCCTTCTTAGCCTTGGGGGTGATGGCCTCGGGGACAATCACGGACTTCTTTTCGGGAACCACGAAGGGCTCCTTCGGGGCCTTGGTACGCAGGGTACCTTCCTGGCCTTCGATGTTCTTGAACTTCTGCCAGTCACCGGTGATCTTCAGCAGTGCTGCGACCTGCTCGGTGGGCTGGGCACCGACGCCGAGCCAGTACTGCGCACGGTCCGACTTGATGTCGATGTACGAAGGCTCTTCGGTCGGACGGTACAGTCCGATTTCTTCGATGGCACGGCCATCGCGCTTGGCACGGGAATCCATGACAACGACGCGGTAGTGTGCTGAGAACTTCTTGCCAAGGCGCTTAAGGCGAATCTTTACGGCCACTTTTGTGGTCACTCCTGATCTGAAATGGGGCGAACCCGTACTTCTGCTCCCGTGGGGCGGGCCATAACGTTGGGGTTCAAAAGGACAAGATGCATGCACGGAGAGAGGGTCCGCGCAGATCGAGTACCTGACCATTGTGCCAGATGAGTCCATGTTTGGCGACTCGTGCGGCCGCGGCGGATATCCGCGGATTTTCAGGCAACGGCAACACGCAGCCGGTTGCGCCACGGGTCCTCGAAACGCAGCTCCGCCCCGGTGGAGTGGCTGAAAACCCCGGCGTGCCGAAGACGGTCCGCCAGCCCGGCGACGTCGTCGGCTGCGGGAACGCTGATGAGCACCTCCCCCAGGCCCAGCGTGTCCCTGCGCGGTCCGGCACCGCGGCTGTTCCAGACGTTCATCGCCATGTGGTGGTGGTAGCCGCCCGCGGAAACAAAGAGTGCCTGCCCGTGGAAACCGGCCGTCCGTTCGAACCCGAGCGTGTCGATATAGAAAGCGGCGGCGGTTTCCGTGTCCCCCACCTGCAGGTGGACGTGCCCGACGGCGGCATCGGCAGCCCGGAGTCCGCCCAGTGCCGCTTCGGTGAGGTGGTCACGGAAGTAGGCCTGCGGAGACAGCGGCAGCGACGCCATCCGCACCTCCCGGCCGGCCACGGTCTCGTCCCAGCCCCAGGTGTCCCGGGGCTTGTCATAGTAGAGCTCGATGCCGTTGCCTTCGGGGTCGGTGAAGTAGAACGCCTCGCTGACGAGGTGGTCCGCGGAGCCGGCAAAGGCCGACGGGTCATGCCGGGCCGCCGAGGCAACCGCAGCGGCGAGGTCAGCCTGGGTTTCAAAGAGTATGGCGGTATGGAACAGGCCTGCCTCCCCGCGGGAAGCGACCTGCAGGTCCGGTGCCGGGGCCAGATGCACCAGGGGAACGCTCCCGCGGCCCAGGTACATGCCGCCGTCGGACTCCGCCACCACGTCCAGACCGAGGGCGGCGCGGTAGTAGGCGGAGACGTTCGCCAGGTCGCCGACCTTGAGCATCACGGTGCCCATGGCGAGAGCGGCGGGCAGCAGGTCCCGGGCATTTACTTGAAGGTTCATGCAATGAGTTTACTTGAAGCTTCATCTAATCCCAAAGTGTCCAGCCGCAGGGAGGCTGCGGAAACAGTGCAAAGTGGCCATTGTCCGGCGACCTCATGCCTGTTACGGTCGGCTCGGCAATGGGCCGCGGACAAATATCAACGGGGGAAACCGCATGCTGGGTGCAAAGCGAAATGAAGCGGGGATGGGCTCGTCAACGGTCCAAAGGAAACGCAAACCATCCGGCGGAAGGACAAAGCGCAGGGTGCTGGGGGTCGTCACCGGCATCGGCGTCGTCTTGGCGGTGCTCGGCGCGGCTATGGTGGCCCTGAACCTGTTCGTCTTCTCCCATACCTACAATCCGTCCTGGTGGGATGATGACGTCCCGGTTCTGGAAACGTTCGTCCCCGCCTCCTCTTCCGAGATCGACGAACTCAGCGTCCTCTCCTCCGTCCCCGGGGTTCTGTTCCTGCTCGCGATGTGCTTCATCTGCACCGGACGGGTCCTGCGCGGCGGCGTGGGCATAGCCCTCGCCCAAGGTCCGGCGCGCGGAACGGTCGTCTCCGCCAACACCTATCTCTCCCCGCGGGCCCACCTGGCGTGGCTGGGTGTGGCGCTGGCCTTCTGGATCGTCCTCATTCCCGTTCCCGTCATACTGTCCCTCGGGGGCGGATGGCCTGTGACCGTCAGCGACGCCACGCGGGATCAGGTCTGGGTCAATCTGGTGCTCTACGGCGGCCTCGCCGCGGCAATCGCCGGCACCCTTCTCGTCTCCCACCACAAGAAGCAGCACTATCTGGCGCTGGCCGCCGCCGATAACCTCCGGCTGGACGAGCCGCAGCGCGAAATCTGGCGCTGGCTCACGTTCCGCTGGCGCTTCGACCTGTGGCTCGGAGGAATCGGAGGAGCATTCGTCGGCGCCTCGTTTTCGGCCCTGGCCTACGACCACCCCGCTACCCTGGTGATCCTCCTGGCCATCGGCATCGTTCTCATGGTCCTCGGGGTGCTGCTGGCCCGGCAGTACTGGCGGGCTGAGCTGCCCCTGGGGCTGGCGGAATCCTACTCTTAGGACGCCCCGGACGACGACGGCCGGGACGCCGGGCCTCGTCGGTTGAGCAGGTCCCGGCGCATGGCGACCCGCTCCCCCAGAGCATCCAGGCCCAGACTGATTTCGTGCTCCCGCACCGCCGCCAGTTCGCCGTCGGGCTCCGCCACAACCTCGAAGCCGCAGCTGGCGTAGAACGGGGCATTGAACGGAACCCCGGCAAACGTGCACAGTGTCATGGACGTGTAGCCCTGCTGCCGCGCCCAGCCGAGAGCGGCCTCAACCAGCGCCCGGCCCAGTCCGGCTCCGGCAGCATCGGGATGTACGGAAAGCTGCTCCAGGTGGGCCTGGCCGTCAACCTCCTCGAGGCGGGCGAAGCCGACGGGCGGATCGCCGCCCACCAGGAGGTGGAGGGAAGCGGCGAGGTCCTGAACCGTGGCGGGCGGCGGCAGCTCCCCGGAGGCTGCGGGCAGCAGCCCGTCCAGCAAGGTGTCGGAGGCAGCTTCCAGCCCGGGCAGCACGGGAAGATCGCCGGGGCCGGCGTTCCGGATGGACGGTCCGCGCATCAACTGTCCCCCGTTCGGTGGCCCCGGGCGAGGAACTCCCGGATCGCCTGCCTGCCGGCGTCCGTGTCCTGCGGCCGGTGGTTCCCGCCGACCTGCCGGTGTTCGGCTCCGGTGGAGACCAGGAAATCCGCCACCTCCTCGTACACCGGCTCCCATCCGCCGGTGAGGACCAGCGTGGGAACGCCCGGAACAATGTCCAGCGGCGCGTCATCAAAGAGGGGCTGCTGCAGGTTACGGTGGGCAGCGGTGGCCGGCAGGTCCCGGGTCAGGGAGAACACGGCAGGCTCGCACAAAACCAGGGAGTGGACCTTTGCCGGATTCCGCAGTGCAGCCAGCATGGCCGGAACCGCACCGGCCGAGTGCGCCACCAGGTGTCCGCCGCCGTCCAGCGCATCGCAGATGATGGCAATGTCAGCTTCCAGGTCCGGCGGCAGCGGCTCGGCGACGGCGTCATAGCCGTGGCGCTTCAGGAACAGGCAGTCATAGTCCAGGGCAAGCCCGTGCTGCCGGGGCCAGGCGGCCGCACCGAAACTGCCGGCGCCGTGCACAAACACCACACGTTCCCGAGGCAAACCCACTCCTAGCGTCCAAGAATTCCGGAGAAGCCCTCAACCGGGGGCATCATCCTGCGGAGCGACGGTGCTGCCAGCGGCGCCGGGGCGGCAGCCTCGCCGTCCACCAGCTCTACGATGGTGCCCAGTTCCAGGGCCTGGAGCGCGGCGTGCCGGCGCTCCTCGTCCAGGCCCTCACCGCAGTCCTCCAGGGGAACAAAACGGGCCTCCCGCTCCCCGCCGGCTCCGGTGAAGGCCGTGACGGAGGTGGTCACAGTACCGCCGTCGAACAGGAAGGCGATGGAGTCGCCCTGCCCCTGGACTCCCTGCACATAGTCCAGCACCAGGACGCGGCCGACGTCGAACTCCGGATCCAGGGTGGCGCGGGCAATGCGGCGGGCGGCCGAGCGGGGATCTTCCCCGCTTTTCACCACACCGCCGGGCAGCTCCCAGGCGTCGCCGCTGCGCAGCAGCAGTACGCGGCCGTCAGTGGTGCGGACCAGGACGCGTGCCGTAATGCTGCGCCGGAAGACCGACCCGTAAAAGCCGCTCAGGCCCTGTGCCGCCATGCTGGTCCCTTCCTTTGGTGCCTGGGTTCCGCGGTGCCGTGGAAGCACGCATCGGCCGTTAACCACGCAACGCCGGACGAGGGGTCCGGCGCTGCGTGGTGGATGGCTGGTCCTTACTTGCCGAGGAACTTATCAAAGCCCTTGGGCAGGTTCAGCGACGCGGGATCGAAATCCGCGTCCTGGGCGCCGAAGGCGCTGCCGGTGGGGAGTGCCTTGCGGGCACCGGCGGCCCGGGCCTCTGCTGCCGCGCGTTCCTGGGCTGCCTTGGCCGGGTTGCCGGACTTGGCCTTCTTCTTGCCCTTGGCTGCCTGCTGCTTCTTGCGCGCACCGCCGAAGCCGCCGGGGCCTGCCATGCCGGGCATGCCCGGAATGCCGCCGCCTGCTGCCATTTTCTTCATCATCTTCTGCGCCTGCGCGAAACGTTCCAGCAGGCCGTTGACCTCGGAGACGTGCACGCCGGAACCGCGGGCGATGCGGGCACGGCGGGAGCCGTTGATGATCTTGGGTGCAACCCGCTCGTGCGGGGTCATGGAGCGGACGATTGCTTCGACCCGGTCGATTTCGCGTTCGTCGAAGTTTTCCAGCTGCTCACGCATGCCGGCGGCGCCGGGCATCATCATGAGCATTTTCTTCATGGAGCCCATTTTGCGGATCTGCTGCATCTGGGCGAGGAAGTCATCGAGGGTGAAGTCTTCCTGGTCGGCGAACTTCTTCGCCATCCGGGACGCTTCGTCCTTGTCCCAGCTCTGCTCGGCCTGCTCGATCAGGGTGAGGACGTCGCCGAGGTCCAGGATGCGGCTGGCCATGCGGTCCGGGTGGAAGACCTCGAAGTCGGTCAGGCCCTCGCCGGTGGAGGCGAACATGATCGGCTTGCCGGTCACCGAGGCCACGGACAGTGCGGCACCGCCGCGGGCGTCGCCGTCGAGCTTGGTGAGGACCACGCCCGTGAAGTTCACGCCCTCGTTGAAGGCCTGGGCCGTGTTGACGGCGTCCTGGCCGATCATGGCGTCAATCACGAACAGGACTTCGTCCGGGTTGATCGCGGCGCGGATGTCCGCGGCCTGCTGCATCAGTTCGGCGTCCACGCCCAGGCGGCCGGCGGTGTCGACAATAACGACGTCGTACAGCTTGGTGCGTGCTTCCTCGATGCCCTGGCGGGCGACGGCGACCGGATCGCCGGTGGCGGACTCGAACTCGGAGGAGACGCCCGGGTGCGGAGCGTAGACGGGCACGCCGGCGCGTTCGCCGTTGACCTGCAGCTGGCGGACGGCGTTGGGGCGCTGCAGGTCCGCTGCGACCAGCAGCGGGCTGTGGCCCTGGGACTTCAGGTGCTTGGAGAGCTTGCCGGCGAGGGTGGTCTTACCGGCACCCTGCAGGCCCGCGAGCATGATGACCGTGGGCGGGTTCTTGGCCAGGCGCAGCCGCCGGGTCTCGCCGCCGAGGATGCCCTTGAGCTCCTCGTTGACAATCTTGACGACCTGCTGGCCCGGGTTCAGCGCCTGGGAAACCTCCAGGCCGAGGGCGCGTTCCTTGACGGAGGCAGTGAACGCACGCACCACGGGAACGGCGACGTCGGCGTCCAGCAGGGCGCGGCGGATCTCGCGTACGGTGGCGTCGACATCGGCCTCGGTCAGCCGGCCCTTGCCGCGGAGGTTCTTGAAGGTTGAAGTCAACCGGTCAGACAGTGAATTGAACACGCGCCGCGCACTTCTTTCGTCAGTTCTTCGCCATGTTGGCAGGCCCAGCTGTTAAGGGTACCAAGCCGCTCCGGCTATTTGGCCCTCCTGCACCCCGCTGTTCACAAGGACCGCCCGGCTGGAGCACCAGCCGGGCGGTAGTTCCTCCTGCGTCCGAAGGACCTAGAGGGCGGAGTCCCCGCGCTCCCCCGTCCGGACCCGGAGGGCTTCCTCCACGTTCACCACCCAGACCTTGCCGTCGCCGGCGCGGCCGGTGTTGGCCGTGGAGACCAGCACGTCCACGATGTCGTTGACCCAGTCGTTGGCCACCAGGATCTCCACCCGCACCTTGGGCAGCAGGTCCACGGTGTATTCCGCGCCCCGGTAGACCTCGGTGTGTCCGCGCTGGCGGCCGTATCCGTTGGCGGAGCTGACGGTCAGTCCCTGGACCCCGTAGCTTTCCAGGCTGCCCCGGACCGCGTCGAGCTTCTCCGGCCGGACAATAGCGGTTACGAGTTTCATGAGTTGACCGTCTCCTTAGGGGTGGTGGTGCGTGCCGTGTCCTGGAAGGGGCTGAAGGAACCGCCGGTGCCCAGTCCGCCGAATTCGTACGCGGTTTCGGCGTGTTCGCTCAGGTCCACGCCGTTGACCTCGTCTTCTTCGGAGATCCGGAAGCCCATGGTCTTGTGGATCGCGAGCCCGATCAGCAGTGTGAGGACACCCGAGAAGACGATGGCCACTGCCGCAGCTGCTGCCTGGGCCCCGAGCTGGCCCAACCCGCCGCCGTAGAACAGTCCCCCGCCGGCGCCGTCGACCGGCAGGGCGATGAATCCGAGGGCGAGGGTGCCCGCCAGGCCGGCCACGAGGTGCACGCCGACGACGTCGAGCGAATCGTCATAGCCGAGCCGGTATTTCAGCCCGATGGCCAGGGCGGACAGGACGCCGGAGACCAGGCCGAGTCCCACGGCGGCCAGCGGGCTGACGTTGGCGCAGGCCGGGGTGATGGCAACGAGTCCCGCGACGACGCCGGAGGCCGCTCCCAGCGATGTGGCCCGCCCGTCGCGCACGCGTTCCGTCAGCAGCCAGCCGAGCATGGCGGCGGCCGGTGCTGCGAGGGTGTTGATCCAGATCAGGCCCGCTTCTTCGGCAGTGCCGGCGGCGCCGCCGTTGAACCCGAACCAGCCGAACCACAGCAGGGCGGCGCCGAGCATCACGAACGGGATGTTGTGCGGGCGCTGGTTGGGATCCTTCCCGAAGCCCTTGCGCCGGCCGAGGATCAGGGCCAGCACCAGGCCGGCCACGCCGGCGTTGATGTGCACCACGGTGCCGCCGGCGAAGTCGATGGCTTCACCCACCACCGAACCCACCGCGCCCTCGGCACCGAGGAGGCCGCCGCCCCAGACCATAAAGGCCAGCGGGCAGTAGACCAGGGTCACCCAGATTGGCACGAAGACCGCCCAGGCGCCGAACTTGGTCCGGTCAGCAACTGCGCCGCTGATCAGGGCCACGGTGATGATGGCGAATGTTGCCCCGTAACCGGCGGTGATGAGGTCCTCGCTGCCGAGGATGTCTTTCAGCCCGAAAGAGGTGAAGGGGTTGCCGAACAGCCCCGCGACGCCGTTCCCGCCGGTCATGGAGAAGCCCCAGAGGACCCAGACCACGCCGATGATTCCGATCGAGACGAAGCTCATCATCATCATGTTCAGCGCTGCCTTGGCGCGGGTCATGCCGCCGTAGAAAAATGCCACGCCCGGCGTCATAAGCAGCACGAGCGCTGCTGAAATCATTACCCAGACGTGACCTGCTGACAGATCCATCTTCACGTCCCTTCACAAGTGGCGGGCATCTCCCGCACAAGGAACTCTGCCGGGGCCAGATTTCCGGCCCGGCCCGGTGGTGTTGCCGGGAGGTTACAAACCCGGGGTTGAAGTTAAAGAATCGTGACGGACACATTTCGGCCAGGTTTCCCCCCGCGGTGCGGCCGCAGGGAACCGCCCTGCCGGGTCGCTAGGATGAGGGCACTGTCTCAAACCCCTAAGGACCATCCCCCGTGCCACACGCGAGCCCAGACCATGACACCCCGGATTCGAAAAAACCCGTCCGACGCCGCACAAAGGTGCTCGCCGCCGTCGCAGGCGTGGCGGTTATCGCTTCCGCCGCAGTAGCCGCGCCGCTCCTGCTGGACGACAAGGACGCCGCTCCGGCCGCGGCGGCCCCCAGCGGCACGCCGTTCACCGTCGAAGCGAAGCCGACCCTGCCGCCCGCTCCGGCGTTTAAGTTCTACGAACAGGCAGGACCGCCTGCCGGCTCTCCGCTGAATCCGGTGGAGCCGCTGAGCATCAACGTGGCGGCGGAAACCACCGGCACCTCGCTGCCCTCCGGCCTGATCGGGCTTTCCCTGGAAGCCACCGACCTTGCCGATCCGTCACTGTCCGGTGACAACCCCGAGATGGTGCAGTCCCTCTCCGGGCTGGGCCGGCCGCTGCTGCGTTTCGGCGGCAATGCCGTGGACCGCCGGTTCTTCTGGACCTCCGCCGGCGAAGCCATTCCCGGCAACCTGTCCGGGGATAAGGCGCACCCCGTGCGGGCCGTAACCCCGGCGGACCTGGAGCGGGTCAACACCCTCCTCGAGGCGGTGGACGGACAGATTGCCCTCACTGTGGACCTGGGCAATTACGATCCGGCACGTGCCGCGGACATGACCAAGCACGCGGCGGCCATCTTCGGCGAGCGCCTTGTCGGCGTCACCGTAGGCAACGAGCCCAACGGGTTCGCCAAGACCGGTCTGCGCGGATCCGACTACGGCATCGAAGCCTACCTGGTGGAGCTGAAGGCCTACGCCGAGGCAATGCACGCCGTCGCACCCTCCGTGCCCATTATCGGCCCGGGCACCTACGAGTCGTCCTGGTGGGCGGCGTTCGCCAAGACCCCCCTGCCGCAGGAGCGGATTCTCTCCTACCACCACTACCCGCTCTCCTCCTGCGAGGGCTCGGATCCCCTGGGCGAACCGGTGATGGGCAACCTGACGAACAGGTACATCCACGACCACGCCAACGAATTCCGCGGCGTCGGCCTGAAGCCCGCCCAGGAAGCAGGGCTGCAGGCCTGGATCCCGGAAACGGGTGTCTCCGCCTGCCCGGGCAGCAACGAAACCACCAAGACCCACGCGTCGGCGGTGTGGAGCGCCGACTATGCCCTGAGCGCCGCGCAGATGGGCATCTCCAGGGTCAGCTTCCACAGTTCGCTGATCACCTGCCAGGGCGGTCCGCCCATGTCCGCCATCTGCGTAGGCGGGGCCTACCTGCAGCCCAACGGGATGGTCGATGAACGGTCCAACTACTACGGAATGTCGATGGTCGCGGAAATGGAGCCGGGCGACTTCCTGAAACTCGATACCGCCGGCGGCGGTCTTTCCTACCCGTACGCGGTGCGGCACGCGGACGGAAGCGTCAGCGTGGCGGTAGTGAACAACAACAACCCGGAAACCGACGCCCCGACCAACGTCAGCCTGCAGCTGCCGGGCAAGGCCCTCACCGGGACCATGACGCAGATGACCGGCACGTCGTACTCCTCCCAGGACAGCACCATGATCGACGGCCGGCCTGCGGAGGGCGTGCCTGCCGCCGAACGGCTGACCGTCCCCGGTTTTGAGTACGGTTCCGCCACCCAGACGTTCCCGCTCACCGCCGGAACTGTCACGGTCCTGAACTTCACGTTCTAACCCGCCGGCCGGGCTTTCCGCCCACAAAAAAGGGCCCCGTACTGAGTACGGGGCCCTTTTTGCTGCTCGCTGCTAGCTCAGCAGGGCATCCACGAAGCTCTCGGCCTCGAACGGGGCCAGGTCATCCGCACCCTCACCCAGTCCCACCAGCTTCACCGGCACATCCAGGGTGCGCTGGATCGCGACAACGATCCCGCCCTTGGCGGTGCCGTCCAGCTTGGTCAGGACAATGCCGGAGATGTTGACGACCTCGGCGAAGACCTTCGCCTGGGTCAGGCCGTTCTGGCCGGTGGTGGCATCCAGGACCAGCAGGACCTCGTCCACGGCTGCCTGCTTCTCAATGACGCGCTTGACCTTGCCGAGCTCGTCCATCAGGCCGACCTTGTTCTGCAGTCGCCCGGCGGTGTCGATCAGGACCACGTCCACGTCGCCTTCGATGCCGGCCTTGACCGCTTCGAACGCCACGGAGGCGGGATCGGCGCCGTCAATCTCTGAGCGGACGGTGGGCACACCCACGCGCTGTCCCCAGGTGGCGAGCTGCTCGGCGGCGGCGGCGCGGAAGGTGTCCGCCGCACCCAGCAGCACATCCTTGTCCTCGGCCACGAGGACGCGGGCCAGCTTGCCCACGGTGGTGGTCTTGCCGACGCCGTTGACGCCCACCACCATCACGATGGCGGGGGTGTCGGCGTGGCGGGTCACGGCCAGGGAGCGGTCCATGGTCGGATCCACCAGCTTGATCAGTTCCTCGCGCAGCATCGCGTGGACTTCCTGGGGATCCTGGCTGCCGGACACCTTGACCCGCTGGCGCAGGGCGTCCACGAGTTCCATGGTGGGTTCGGTGCCCAGATCGGCGAGGAGGAGGGTTTCCTCGATCTCGTCCCAGACGTCTTCGTCGATGGTGTCGCGGGAGAGCAGCGCCAGCAGCGCCTTGCCCAGCGCGTTGTTGGATTTGGCCAGCCGGGCACGCAGCCGGGCCAGCCGGCCCTGCACGGGTTCGGGCGTCTCGATGCCCGGTGCCTGCGGGGCGGGGGCTTCCTCCAGGTCGCGCAGGTCATCCGGGACGACGACGTCGGTCTCCCCCGGCGGCGCCTCGAGGGTGTCGGTGCCGCCGCCCGTTCCGGTGACCGGATCGTTGGCGTCCCGGCGGGTGGGGTACATGCTCTTGGGGGTCCGCCGGGTCCGTACCAGCAGTGTCGCGGAGAAGCCGACAACGGCGATCGCAACAAGGACATAGATCACTATCGAAAGGGTCTCATTCACGCTCCCAAGCTTCTCACACGCTGCTCATTCGCTCCCCGGGAATCTGAGAGAATCGCCTTATCATGGTGCGCTCCCCCAGAATCCCAATCCCGCAGGAAATCCAGGTCCTTATCGCGGCCGCCTTCGTCATAGCCCTTGGCTTTGGCCTGGTGGCGCCGGTACTGCCGCAGTTCGCGCAGAGTTTCGACGTCGGCGTCACGGCTTCCGCCGTGATTGTCAGCGCGTTTGCGTTCACCCGGCTGGTGTTCGCCCCGGCCGGCGGCATGCTGCTGGAAAAGCTCGGCGAGCGCCCGGTCTACATTGCCGGGCTGCTGATCGTGGCCCTGTCCACCGCCGCGTGTGCCTTTGCACAGAGTTACTGGCAGCTGCTGGTCTTCCGCGGCCTGGGCGGCATCGGCTCCACCATGTTCACCATCTCGGCCATGGCCCTGATCATCCGGCTGGCACCTCCGGAGGTCCGCGGCCGGGTCTCCGGCGCCTATGCCTCCTCGTTCCTGCTGGGCAACATCGGCGGACCGCTGCTCGGCGGCCTGCTGGCGGGCCTGGGACTGCGCGTACCGTTCCTGGTCTACGCCGCCGCCCTGGTGCTGGCCGCCGGCGTCGTCTACTTCCGGCTGAAGGATGCCCGGCCCGCCCCCGGAACCGAGGACACGCAGGCTGCTGCCAAGCCGGTGCTGACCGTGCGGGAGGCCCTGCGCGATTCCTCCTACCGGGCGGCGCTGGCCTCCTCCTTCGCCAACGGCTGGTCCTCCTTCGGGGTACGCAATGCCCTGGTCCCCCTGTTCGCCGCCGCGGCGCTATCCGCCGGACCGGAGGTGGCGGGTATATCCCTGACCGCGTTCGCCGCGGGCACCGCCGTCGTCCTGACCTTCTCCGGCCGGCTGGCCGACAGCTGGGGCCGCAAACCCCTGGTCCTCATCGGCATGGCCGTGAACGCCGTGGCCACCGGGCTGATGGGCTTCAGCTCCAGCGTTCCGGAGTTCCTGATCATCTCCGTCATTGCGGGCATGGGCACCGGGCTGCTCAATCCCGCCCAGCAGGCGGCGGTGGGTGACATCATCGGCAACGGACGCAGCGGCGGCAAGGTCCTGGCCACCTTCCAGATGGCCAGCGATACCGGTGCGATTGCCGGACCTATCCTCGCCGGCATGCTCGCCGATTCGCTTGGTTACTCGTGGGCATTCGGCGTCACCGGCGCCATCGGCCTGCTGGGCTTCCTCGCCTGGCTGGCGGCGCGCGAAACCCTGCCTGCCCGCAAACCGGCTCCCGCCCCCACTACCATCGAGGAATGAAGCCTTTCCTGCTCCTGGCCACCCGGGCCGAAGACGATGCCGCCGACGAGGAATACGCCTCGTTCCTGCGTTTCGGCGGGCTCGCCGAGGAACAGCTGCACCGGGTACGCCTCGAAGCCGCCCCGCTGCCGCCGGTGGACCTGGATTCCTACAGCGGCGTGATTGTGGGCGGCGGCCCGTTCAACTCCAGCGACCCGGAGGAAACCAAGTCCCCGGTCCAGGTGCGGGTGGAATCGGAAATGGCCAAGCTGCTCGACGACGTCGTGGACCGCGACTTCCCGTTCTTCGGCGCCTGCTACGGGGTGGGCACGCTGGGACGGCACCAGGGGGCAACGGTGGACCGGCGCTACGGCGAGCCCGTGGGCCCGGTCGAGGTCCGGCTGACACCCGAAGGCCGCCGGGATCCCCTCCTGGACGGCGTGCCGGACAGCTTCGCCGCCTACGTGGGGCATAAGGAAGCCGTGGCCGAGCTGCCGCCGCACGCGGTGAAGCTCGCCGGATCGGCGACCTGCCCGGTGCAGATGTTCCGGGTGAAGTCCAACCTCTACGCCACTCAGTTCCATCCCGAACTGGATGTGGCCGGGCTGCTGACGCGGATCTCCGTGTACCGGCACGCCGGCTACTTTGAGCCAGACGAGGCGGAGTCCGTGATGGAGGCGGCCCGCGGCTCGGCCGTGCACGTGCCGCCGCGGGTGCTGCGCAACTTCGTTCAGCGGTACGCGGCCTAACCCTGCTGTGCGCCGGCGTCCGTTTTCCGCTCGATCCGCTGGCTGATCACCGTGGACACGCCGTCGCCGCGCATCGTGACGCCGTAGAGCGCGTCCGCCACCTCCATGGTGCGTTTCTGGTGGGTGATGACAATCAGCTGGCTGGACTCGCGCAGCTCCTCGAAGATGCCGATCAGCCGGCCGAGGTTCGTGTCATCCAGGGCCGCCTCCACCTCGTCCATCACGTAGAACGGCGAGGGCCGGGCCTTGAAGATGGCCACCAGCAGGGCCACCGCGGTCAGCGACCGCTCACCGCCGGAGAGCAGTGAAAGCCGTTTGATTTTCTTGCCGGCGGGCCGGGCATGGACCTCGATCCCCGTGGTCAGCATGTTGTCCGGATCGGTCAGCACCAGGCGGCCTTCCCCTCCCGGGAACAGCCGGCCGAACACCTGCCGGAACTGCTCGGCGGTGTCCCGGAAGGCAGCTGTGAAGACCTCCTCCACGCGTCGGTCGACATCGGCAATGATGTTCAGCAGGTCCTTCCGGGTGGCCTTGAGGTCTTCCAGCTGCGTGGACAGGAACTGGTGGCGTTCCTCCAAGGCCGCGAATTCCTCCAGCGCCAGGGGATTGACCTTCCCCAGCGCGGCAAGATCCCGTTCGGCACGTTTCAGCCGTTTCTCCTGCTCTGCCCGCACGTACGGGATGCCGTCCAGGAGCGGATTGCCGTCCTCGTCCACCGGGGTCCGCAGGGCAGCCCACTTGTCGCCGCTGACCGGCTCGGCCGGTACCGGAACGGGTTGGTCCGGCCCGAAGTTCGCCACCAGGTGCTCGGGCGTTATGCCCAGCTCCTCCAGGGCGCGGGTTTCCAGTGCCTCGATCCGCAGGCGCTGCTGTGCGCGGGCGAGCTCGTCGCGGTGAACCGAATCCGTGAGCCGGGCCAGTTCGGCGGCGGCCTCATTGGTCGCGCTGCGGACGGCGGCCAGTTCGGCGTCCCGGGCGGTCCGGGTCTCCTCGGCCCGGGTCCGTTCCTCGGCCGCCAGCGCCAGGGACACCTGCAGGTGGGCCAGCACGGCGTCCGCTGCCGCACCGACGGCCACGGCCCGGGCATGTTCCGCTGCCCGGCGCCGCGCCCGTTCCGCGGCGGAAGCGCGGGCCCGGCGTTCGGCCTGGGCGGCGCGTTCGAGGGATTCGGCACGGCCGGCGACGGCCTTGAGCTGCTCCTCGGCCGAGCGCAGGCCGAGCCGGGCATCCGTTTCGGCCCGGCGTGCGGAGGCTGCGGCGAGCGCCAGGGCGTCCCGGCGGTCGGCGGACGGTTCCTCGTCGGGTCGGTGGTCCTCGCCGGCGGCAGCCAGACGCTCCGCTACGGCGGCCAGGTTCGCTTCTTCCGCCACCACGTTGGCTTCGGCTGCCGCCATCAGGGACGAAAGCCGTTCAGCTTCCCCCGAGGCTGCGCGCAGGGCGGAGCCCAGGGTGCCGAGCCGTTCGGCAACCGCAGCGAGCCGCGCATCGGACTCGTGCAGGGCCGCAAGCGCCGCGTCCGTCCGTACCCGGCAGGCCTTCACCCGTGCGGCGGCAGCCCCGATGCCGGCTCCGGCTTCCTCCGTACGGGTCCGTGCCGCCGCCAGCCGGGCGTCGGTGTCCTCCACCGCTGCGGAGATTTCGAGCAAACCCGGGGCCGAAACGGATCCGCCGCGGACGCTGAACGCGGTGAGGACATCGCCGTCGGCCGTCACTGCCGTGGCATCCGGAGCGGCCGCCAGCAGGCTCACGGCCGATTCCAGGTCGGCTACGGCGACGGCAGAGCCCAGCAGCGCGTTCAGCGCATCCTGCACCGTGGCATCGGCACTCACCAGGGACAGCACCGGCACCGCGCCGGGCGGGAGCTCGGCGGGCAACTCCCGGACCGGGGCGGACATCCCGGACAGCAGCAGGTCCGCCTGTCCCTCCCCCGCGTCCTTCAGGTGCTGCAGTGCCTGCGCGGCGGCGCCGAGGTCCGCGGCGGCCAGGGCGTCCGCTGCCGTGCCCAGGGCTGCAGCGACCGTCCGTTCATAACCCGGCTTGACGCTGACCAGGTCCGCCAGCGGCGCCAGCACCCCGTCCAGACCGGCTTCCCGCAGGAAGGCAGTACCGTTCCGCCGGTCCAGGCCGACGGCGAGCGCCTCCCGGCGGGCGGCCAGGTTCTCCGCCTCCCGGAGTGCTTCCTGCCGGGCCTGCTGCAGCTGCTGCAGCGCCCGTTCGGCTTCCTCCGCAGCTGCCTGCGCTTCTTCGTACTCGGCATCCAGGTCCGCTTCGCCCGCCTCGGCGCCGGCGGCGGAGCCTTCCAGCTTCTCGAACTCCTCCTGTGCACGGGCACGGCGTTCCTCGGCGGCGCTGATCGAAGCCCGCAGCCTGCCCACCTCGGAGCAGGACGAGGCCACCCGTGAGCGGGCGGCTTCCACCGAGCCGGTCAGCCGGGCCAGGCCCTCGCGCCGGTCCGCGGCAGCCCGCAGCAGTCCGGCATACCGCTTCTCTTCGGCGGCGGCGTCCGCTTCGGCGGCCTCCCGGATCTCCACGGCGTCTTCAAGCCGTGCCCGCCGGTCTTCGATGTCGGCTTCCAGGGCCGCCGCTTCGGCGCGGATCCGGTCTGCCGAGGCCTGCAGCTGTTCCGGGTCCCGTCCGCTGCCGGCGTCCGGTTCCGCCGTGCCCAGCAACCGGGCGCGTTCGGCCGCGAGGGCGGCGAGGGAACGGAACCGCTCCTGCAGCGAGGACAGCTCGTACCAGGTGTCGCGGGCTTTGTTCAGCTGCGGTGCCGCTTCGGCGGCCAGGGCCTCCAGCGCAGCCTGGCGCCGGCGCCCGTCGGCAACGGCGGCGTCGACCTCGGCCCGGCGTGCCTTCAGGGCGTTCTCGTCCGCAGCCTCTTTCTGCCAGGCAGCAGTCAGGGTGGCCAGGTCATCGGCCAGCAGGCGTGACCGGGCGTCCCGGGCATCCTGCTGCACGGTCTTGGCCCGGCGGGCGACGGCGGCCTGCTTGCCCAGCGGTCCGAGCTGGCGGCGGAGCTCCGCCGTGAGATCCGTCACCCGGGCCAGGTTTGCCTGCATGGCGTCGAGCTTGCGCAGCGTTTTTTCCTTGCGCCGGCGGTGTTTCAGGATGCCCGCGGCCTCTTCGATGAACCCGCGGCGCTCCTCCGCCCCGGCGTGCAGCACCTTGTCCAGCTGCCCCTGGCCGACGATGACGTGCATCTCGCGGCCCAGCCCGGAATCCGAAAGCAGTTCCTGGATGTCCAGCAGGCGGCACGGGCTGCCGTTGATGGCATACTCGGACCCGCCGGCACGGAACAGCGTGCGCGAGATGGTGACCTCGGAGTATTCGATCGGCAGCGCGCCGTCGGCGTTGTCGATGGTCAGCGAGACCTGGGCCCGGCCCAGCGCCGCGCGGCCCGAGGCCCCGGAGGTGCCGGCGAAAATAACGTCTTCCATTTTGCCGCCGCGCAGGGTCTTGGCGCCCTGCTCGCCCATCACCCAGGCCAGGGCATCCACCACGTTGGATTTTCCGGACCCGTTGGGGCCAACCACCGCCGTAACACCGGGTTCGAATTCAAAGGTGGTGGCCGATGCGAAGGACTTGAATCCTCGCATGGTCAGGGTCTTCAGATGCACGGGGGTTAATCTCTCCTACCGGGGTTGATTCCTTAAATCTACGCGGTTAGCGTCAAAATTCCGCTCTACTCGGAGAGCGTAATCCGGCTTTTGCCTCCGGAATCGCGGGGCCGGTAAGTAGGCTTCTAGAAGAGTCATATGATTTTAGGGCGTGGATGCAGGCTTCACGGCGGCCGCCAGCGCGATAAGTTCAGCAGCAGACAAGGCAGGCATTTTGACCGGGAACTTCAACTTCCAGCACTCCAACTCCGCCATCCTCAGCGTGAACAGCGTTGAAGCCCCGGTGGTCATGAGTTCCAGTGAATTCGACGAGCGCCTCGAGCCCTCGCTCAAGCGGCTGCGGCTCTCCAAGCGCATGCTCGAGCGGGTGGCGGGCGTGAGCGAGCGGCGGTGGTGGGCCGCCGGCACCGCGTTCGACGACGGCGCCACCGAGGCCGGCGCCAAGGCCCTGGCCGAAGCCGGCGTCGAGGCGTCCGAAATCGGGCTGCTCATCAACACCTCCGTGACCCGCCGGAACCTTGAACCCTCCGTCGCCGTCAAGATCCACAACGGCCTGGGGCTCCCCTCCTCCGCCATGAACTTCGATCTGGCCAACGCCTGCCTGGGCTTCGTCAACGGCATGACCTTGGCGTCCAACATGATCGACTCCGGGCAGATCAACTATGCCCTGATCGTGGCGGGCGAGGACTCCCAGGGCGTGCAGGAAGCCACGTTCGATCGGCTGAACGCCTCCGATTCCACCCGCGACGACTACCTGCGCGAATTCGCGACCCTCACCCTCGGCTCCGGCGCCGCGGCCGCCGTCATCGGCCGTGCCGACCGGCACCCGGGCTCGCACCGCATCCTCGGCGGCGTCTCGCGTGCCGGCACCCAGCACCACGAACTGTGCGTGGGCGGCATCGACGGCATGTACACCGACACCAAGGGTTTGCTGGACGGCGGACTGGAACTCGTCGTCGACGCCTGGCACGAAGCCCACGGCAACGGCTGGGACTGGACCGGGATGGACCGCTACGTGACCCACCAGGTGTCCAACTCCTACACCAACGCCATCATCAAGGCAGTGGACCTGGACCGCAAAAAGGTGCCGATCACGTTTCCGAACTGGGGCAATGTGGGGCCGGCGTCCCTGCCGATGACCCTGGCCCAGGAATCCCGTTCCCTGAACCCCGGAGACCGGGTGCTGTGCATGGGCGTGGGCTCCGGTCTGAACACCACCATGATGGAGATTGCGTGGTAGAGGAGCTTTGGCCCGGCGTTTCCCCCGCCTGGTCCTCGTTTGTCCACGTTCCCTCCACTGCCGCTGTCGAGCTTCCGGGCACGGTCCGCAAGTGGCATGTGCTCGACAACGGCCCTGACCTGGCCGCGGCCGGGGTCGAACCGGCCGGAACCCTGCTCTGCGTGCACGGCAACCCCACCTGGTCCTACCTCTGGCGCACCCTGTTGGCCGCCGGAGCGTCCGCCGACAAGCCGTGGCGCGTGGTGGCCGTGGACCAGCTGGATATGGGCTTCTCCGAACGCACCGGCGCCTTCCGGCGGCTCGAGGACCGGATCACCGACCTCGGCAACCTGACGGACGCGCTCGGGATCACCGGCCCGGTGGTTACCGTGGGTCACGACTGGGGCGGCCTGATCTCCCTGGGCTGGGCGCTGCGGCACCGCCGCCAGCTCGCCGGCGTCGTACTGACCAACACCGCCGTCCACCCGGCCGGCTACTCGCTGCCGCCGGCGCTGAAGCTGGCCCTGCACCCGGCCGTCCATCCCTGGGGCACGCGCAGCACCGACGCCTTTATCCGGGTCACGCATTCCCTGGCGCAGCCTGCCCTGCCGGCTCCCGTCCGGGAGGCCTTCGCGCTGCCGTACCGCGGCGCGGCCCGCCGGCAGGGGGTCGCGAACTTCGTTGCCGACATTCCCGCCGTCGAGACCCACCCCAGCTGGCGCACACTGAACTCCGTCGCCGAGGGCATCCGCCGGCTAAATGTTCCCTCGCTGGTCCTCTGGGGACCTAAAGATCCCGTCTTCTCCGACCGCTACCTCCGCGACCTGCTGGAGCGGCTGCCGGCCTCCTCCGTGCACCGGTTCGAAGGCGCCGGGCACCTGCTGCCCGAAGACGTCGACATTGCCTCCCCCGTCTTCGCCTGGCTGCAGACCGCCGTCGAAAAGCCTGCGGATTCCGCGCTCCGGCGCACTGAGCCGTTCCGGCCCATGCTCGCCGAGCTGGACGAGCGTGCGGGCGATACCAGTCCCGCCGTCGTCGACATGGCACCGCTAGGCGGCGACTGCGCGGCCGCCGGACCGCGCACCCTGTCCTGGGCCGGGCTTGCCGAACGCGTGAACGCCCTCGCCGCGGGACTTGCGGCCGCCGGTGTGCGGCCGGGAACCCGGGTGAACCTGCTGGTGCCGCCCGGCATTGAACTGACCTCGCTGATCTACGCCTGCCTGCGCCTGAACGCCGTGATTGTGGTGGCCGACGCCGGGCTGGGCACCAAGGGCCTCGGCCGGGCCATCAAGGGTGCCGGACCGTCGTTCCTGATCGGCATCGACCGCGCGCTCATCGGCGCCCGGGCCTTCGGCTGGCCCGGCACGCGGATCAGTGTTTCCGAGCTGTCCCCGACCCGCCGGCGGGTGCTCGGCGTGAAGCACACCGTGGAGGAGCTCATCGCCGACGGCGCCGGATCCGAGGTGCCCTGGCACCCCGCAGATCCCGATGCCGACGCCGCCGTGCTCTTCACGTCCGGATCCACCGGTCCGGCCAAGGGCGTGGTGTACACGCACCGGCAGCTGGCCGCCATGCGTGATGCCATCAAGGACACCTATAACCTGCGTGCCGGAACCTCCCTGGTGGCCGGCTTCGCGCCGTTTGCCCTGCTGGGACCGGCGCTGGGCGCGACGTCGGTGACGCCGGACATGGACGTCACCTCGCCCCGCACGCTCACTGCCGCAGCCCTGGCCGATGCAGCGGTGGCCGTGGATGCCACCACGATCTTCGCCTCCCCCGCAGCGCTGACGAATGTGCTGGCGACCTCCGGAGAGCTCGACGCTCCGCAGCGGGCCGCGCTGGCCCAGGTGGAACTGCTGCTTTCGGCCGGTGCACCGATTGCCGAGCCGCTGCTGGCCCAGGTGCAGGACCTGGTGCCGAAGGCGTCCCTGCACACGCCGTACGGCATGACCGAGGCGCTGCCCGTCACCGACATCAGCCTCGAAGGCATCCGTGCCGCCGGGTCCGGCAACGGTGTCTGTGTCGGCACAGCGGTGTCCCGCGCCGAGGTGGCCATTGCCGAAGTCTTCCCGGACGGGTCCGTGGGCAGCGAACCGCTGACCGTCCCGAACCGTACCGGCGAAATCCTGGTCAGCGCCCCGCACGTCAAGGACCGCTACGACCGGCTCTGGATCACCGAGAGCCACAGTGCGTCCATTGACGGCTGGCACCGCACCGGCGACGTCGGGCATTTCGACGACGACGGCCGGCTGTGGGTGGAGGGGCGCCTGGGCCACATCCTCTCCACGGCGGACGGCATCCGGACTCCGGTAGCCGCGGAACAGGCTGCCGAGGCGGTCGACGGCGTGGGCCGGGCGGCGCTGGTCGGCGTCGGACCTGCCGGAGCGCAGGTTCCCGTGGCCGTGGTGGAGACCGATCCCCCCGCACGCCGGGCCGGAACCGCGTCTCCGAGGCTGACCGCAGCCGTGCGGTCCCGCGTGGCCGGGCTGGTCGGGCTCGATCTGGCGGCAGTGCTCGTGCTGCCGCAGATGCCCACCGACATCCGGCACAATTCCAAGATCGACCGCACCGCACTGGCCGGCTGGGCGTCCCGCCTGCTCGCCGGCGGTCCGGTGCCGCGCCTGGGTAAGGGCAAGCGGTGAGTGCCCTGGCTCCGCGCAATGTCCTGGTTACCGGAGCGAGCGGCCTGCTGGGCGGCGCCGTTGCGGACCTGCTGGAGGCCAAGGGCCACAAGGTCCGCACCTTCCAGCGCCGGCCGGGAGTTCCGGGCCGGGACTCCGTGGCCGGGTCCGTTGCCGATCCCGCTGCCGCCGCCCGTGCCGTCGACGGGATGGACGCGGTGATTCATCTCGCCGCCAAGGTCTCCTTCACCGGCGAATGGCGGGAGTTCGAGGAAACCAACATCACCGGTACGCAGGTCCTGCTGCAGGCTGCACAGGCTGCCGGCGTCCGCGACGTCGTCTTCGTGTCCTCTCCGTCCGTGGCGCACTTCGGTGAACCGATTGCCGGTGCAGGTGCCGGCACTGCGGACCCGGCCCGTGCCCGCGGTTTTTATGCCGCCTCCAAGGCCGAGGCCGAGCTGATTGCGCTGGGGCTGAATTCCACCGGGTTCCGCGTCGCTGCCATCCGGCCGCACATTGTCTGGGGTCCGGGCGATACGCAGCTGGTCGAACGTGTGATTGACCGCGCCCGGTCCGGGCGGCTTCCGCTGCTCGATGCCGGTGCTGCCCTGATCGACACCACCTATATCGACAATGCGGCGGCTGCCATTGTCCGCGGCCTGGAGCGGATGGATGCCGCGTCCGGCCGTGCCCTGGTGGTGACCAACGGCCAGCCGCGTCCGGTCGGCGAACTGATTGCCGGTATCTGTGCGGCCACGGGAGTGTCCGCACCGGGCTGGAGCGTTCCGGGCAGGGTTGCCCGCGGTGCCGGAAGCCTGATCGAACGGGTCTGGCTGAAGGCGGGGAGGCGCGGTCTGGTTCACGACGAACCGCCCATGACGCGTTTCCTGGCCGAGCAGCTGTCGACGTCGCACTGGTTTGACCAGCGTGAAACCCGTGAAGTCCTGGACTGGACTCCGGAAGTGTCGATTGAAGACGGCATGCTCCGGCTTGCCCGGCACTACTCCCCCATCTCCTAGGATGATGCCCGTGAAAAGCCTGCAGAAAATCGAGTCCTGGCCGGTAGACAATGCTGCTGCCGCCGTCGTGTCCGCCGGCGGCGAGATGCTGGGGACCGCCGGTGAGCAGGACCGCCGTTTTCCGCTGGCTTCCGTCACCAAGCTGCTGAGCGCCTATGCCGTGCTGGTGTCCCTGGACGAGGGCGCGTTGGAGCTCGATCAGCCTGCGGGTCCCGAGGGCTCCACCGTCCGGCATCTGCTCGCACATTCCGGCGGCTACGATTTCGGCGAGCGCACGGTCCGCTATCCCCCCGGCACGCGGCGCCTGTATTCCAACGCGGGTTTCGAGGTACTCGGCGAGACGCTGGAGCAGGCAACGGGCATATCGTTCGGTGAATATCTGCAGGAAGGCGTGCTGGTACCGCTGGGTATGTCTTCCACCGCTCTGGAGGGCTCCCCTGCTGCCGGTGGTATCTCCACGGCTGCAGACCTGTGCCGGTTTGCCGCGGAGCTGCAGGCTCCCACACTCACCGATCCGGGCCGGCTCACGGAGGCCACGCATGTGGTCTTTCCCGGTCTCGCCGGAGTGCTTCCCGGTTTCGGCCGGCAGAAGGAAAACGACTGGGGACTCGGCTTCGAGATCCGTGCCCACAAGTCTCCGCATTGGACCGGTGCCAACAGCTCGCCGGCCACGTTCGGGCACTTCGGCCAGTCCGGAACCTTCCTTTGGGTGGATCCGGAAGCTCGTGCTGCAGCGGTCTGCCTCACCGACCGCGATTTCGGTCCCTGGGCTGCGGAAGTGTGGCCTCCCTTTACCGACGGGATTCTTGCAGAGCTGGCCGGGCGGTAGGGTTTTGCTTCCGCACGTCTTTCATCATGGACGGCACTGAGCGGAATGGCCGGCGCGGTATCCAGGAGACCCCGGGTAGGGCACATTGGCCGGAACACTCCCTGCACCACGGCGCCCATCACGCAGCCCAGATCAGGTCCACAATGCATCCTTCCAGGAGCGTCGTTGGAGATCCTGTGTGTTTGACCGGCCATGTTCCCGTGCTGGACGGATCTTCAATACCGGCACCGGTACCCATCCTGTCCGCAACACCGGTTCCGGCTCTGGCTCCGGATACGGCTCCTGCTCCTGCTCCAGGCAGCGGCGGCGCGGTAGACCTATAGGTGTGCCCCGTTGGGGTGGTGGTCTCAACGGTGTGCGGTCCGCTCTGCCCTGGAGGGTCGGCCGTTCGCGCTTTCCAGCCTGGTGCTTCCTTGGCCTGGTTGCACGCCTCGCAGAGTCCCTGCCCATTCACCATGCTGGTGGGACCGCCGTCCTGATGCGGACGAATATGGTCAAGATGCCGGATCGGTGCCCCGCACCACGGCATTCGGCAGGTCTGGTCGCGTGCCGCAATAAACCGTCCCAGCGAAGCCGGGAACAAGCGCGCCCGGGAATCCATTGCGACTAATTGACCGGTAGTCGGTTCGGTGTAGAGCCGGCGGATCCAGCGTTCTTCCTGCTCGTCTTGCTTTGTTTTCCGCCCTGGGCCCTCTTCCGGTTTGGCGCCACGGGTATCCCGCCCGGCTTCCCGCCCGGGACGACGACCCCTGATCAGATCCCTCGCCCACTGGGCCGGAACGGGGCCGTATCCGGGGACCAGGGCAGGCTCTGAGTCTCCGCCCAGCAGTGTCCGGTCCGACATCACCAGCTGCACTTCCACCTTCATCCGTTCTGCATCTGCCTGCCCGGTGACGCGCTCGACGAGGGTGTCCGCCATAATCTGGCCCCGGCCCCGGCCGTCTCCGGACGCACGCAGCCGGTCCGCTTCTCGGGACAGCGCGGCAAAGACGCCCACCCCCTGGGCGACGGGCAGGAGTCCGGTCAGATAGGTCATGGTGTCCGGTGCGGGACGGCAGGAGACAAAACGCTCCGATTCAGCCTTGGCTGCACGCTTGACCGCTGCTCGCGGATCGAGCCGATAGGCGGCGCCTCTGGCTCGGGAAATGATTTGGCGGTCTCCCAGGGTTTCCAGGACGTCGGGATCTCCGGCGACTTCTTCATCCACCCGCCGCCGGCCCTCGAAGCTCAGGCAGGCGGTTTCGCGGACCAGCAGCGTTGCCCGCCACTCGCTGATCCTCCCCAAGGTCAGGGCCTGCAGCGTGCACGGCATCTCGGAGGTCAGCACCTTCGCGAAGCCCAGCAGCCGCCCGCCGCGGTTAGGCGATTCCCTCCGTACCAAGGCAATCTGGGAGGCAACACCGCGGCCCAGTTCCTCACGCCGCACTCCGGCCTCGACCTGCTTCCGGCGTTGCGAAGCATCAAACAAGGCAGTTGCCCGAGCCTGCGCCGCAGCAGCTGCGGCTTTGAGTTCCTCCAGGGCACGGATCCGGTCAATGAGGTCGCCGTCCTGCTCCCCCACCTGCTCTCGATCACCGTCGGGAAGGCCGTCCGCGTCCTCCGCGAGTACCTCTACCCACGCATTCACCAGCGCGGTGCCGGCAGTCAGGCTGCCGGTCCGCTGATGGCTTTCGGACGGAGAATATTCGAACATGTGTTCGAGTCTATCGGGATCGCGGACTCCGATCTAGGGAACAAATACCTGTTCCACTACCCGTTTTGAGGCTTCTTCCTCCGTCCTCTTTTCGATGCGCCCGTGGGATGAGTTGGCCACTCAGAGCGGCATGAACCCTACCCACCTAGAAAGGAAATTACGACGATTGCGACCAGCAGGGCTGCCTGCCCAGCCAGCGCGAGATTTCCCGGCTCCTTCTTCGCTTTCTTTCCTGCCTTGGACTTTCGGCGCGACTTACCAGTTAGCGACTTACCAGTTAGCGGCTTACCAGGAATAGGCACAACTGGCGCTTCCCGCGCCGGGAGGGGCAGCCGCCGGGGCTGCTCCGCCGTCGTGGATAGCGCTGCCGAGGGTTGCACTGGCCGGGATTGATCGGGCCTCTCCGGGATGGTGGGGTCAGACGTCGGAAGCTCTTCCGGTGGCTCAGCAGCCTCGGTCTCTGCAGCTTCCCCCGCCACACCCCCCGACTTCGAAGTCCGACCCGGCAACTCCGGCCAGTGAAGGACTGCTCCGGCAACAGCCGCAGCCAGCGCGACGACGGCCACCACCCAAAGGACCACGGATCCGGAACTCCACGGGGAGATCAGACGCAGAATTCCCGCAATCGAAGCCACTTCCAACAAACCCGCCAGCAGGGACCTCCGGCTCGGACCGGAGGGCCTCCCCGCCTGCTTCCAGACAGGAAGCGCCACGGACAAAGAGAGCACCACCAGCCAGAGGGCGAGCATCCATGAGACCAGGGTCAGAACCAGAGCCATCAGAGACCTTCCTTCAGCAGGGCCAATGCGGCCTCATCCTGCCCGGCAGCCACGTTGGAGAGGATCAGTACCGCCGTGCCCGCCTCTCGGTCCATCGCCACCATGGCGGAAAAGCCTCCGGTTTGGCCGTTGTGCCACGTCGCAGCGCGCCCGCTCGATGAGGAGACCTGCGTAAACCACGCCAGACCCACCCGCTCGCCACCGCCGTCGCCCTCGCCGCCGTCGCCCTCGCCCATGTCCCAGCGCGGCTCCAGTGCCGCGGAACCCGGTGCCGTCTCCGCCAGCAGCGCTTGAAGGTAAAGCGACATATCCGCTGTGGTAGACCGGATCCCGCCCATCGGCGCCCCGCCGTTGGCGGTCCAGGCAGCGTGCGGCAGTCCGCTTGCAGCCCGCCCGGTCGGAGCATCGGGTCGCAGATTGCCGGCCGTGACCGGAACGTACGTATCCTTCATTCCCAGGGGTTCCAGGATCCGTTCCTGCAGCAGATCGGCGTAGTCCATCCCGGCTTCCTTGGCGAGCAGCTGCCCCAGGAAGGCATAACCGAGGTTGGAGTAAGCCACCGTGCCCCGCCCTCCCAATGACGCGGACTGTGCATGTTCGATAACCTCGGCGGGCGGGGCAGTGTAGGGGTCGCGGCGGAGAGCGGAATTCAGAAACGACGAAACCAACGCACCGGGGTCGGTGGCAAGCCGGGGCAGCCCCGACCGGTGGCTGGCCAGCTCGGCCAAGGTGACGGTGCCGATTTCGGCCTCCGGGTCCCGCAGGTCCGGCCCGAGGATCTCGGCAACGGTGGTCTCCAGGGTCACCTCGCCGCGCTCGACGGCGTCCGCCAGCAGGGCTGCCGTGAACGTTTTGGACACCGATCCGATCTCGAACTCGGTCCGTTCATCGGCACCGAATCCGGCGATCCGCACGGTGCCGTCTTCCAGGTAGGCCACGCTGAGCTTATCGGCGGGTTTCTGCAGCAGCGGCCGGACAGCTTCGGCCAGTGCCGCATCGCCGGAAACCTGCGTCGACAGGCGCGGCGCCCACGGTGCGGCCAGCAGCCCGCAGGCCAGTACAGCGGAAGCGGAAAGGGCGGCGACGGTAATACGTCTGCGTTTGTTCATATCAGTTACCTCCGGAGGCAGCGGTCAGAATGGCGAGCAGTGGAATGACGCGGGCGGGCGGAATCCGGTAGCGGGACCGGGCATGCGGTGCGAGCCAGCCGGCAGCCGTCAGCTGGTGAACGTGGTGATAGATCTGCCCGGACGTCCCAGACCCCAGTTCCTCCACCAGCCCGGCCACGGTCTCGGTTCCGCCGAGCACCGCACGCAGCACAGCCAGGCGGAGGGGATGGCCCAGGGACGCAAGGGTGTCGGCGAACCGGGTCCAGTCGACGTCGAGCAGATGCCCGGTCTCCAGCCCGTACTGGTACTCGTAATGGGCGCCGGCGGCAGTTGTGGCGGTGCCGGTGAACAGCACCGCTCCCGGTTCGGGGTGGCGCTTCCTCACCCCTTCGAGGGCCCAGAACACGTCAGCATCATCGGCGGGCGACGCCGGACCGGCAGCTTCCGCGCGCTGTTCCAGCGCTGCGACACGTGCCTCCAGGGCCTGAAGCCGGGCGTCGTCATCAATGGGCATGGCTAGAGAATTACGTAATTCCAGAATAAATACAAGACTTACGTAATTATTTGTTCGCAGAACCTCGACTTTCCGCAACGGAAACCCTTCCCTTTCCGTTGCGGAAAGTCTAGGCTTCCGTGCATGACACAGGATCACGCCGCCCGCCCCTCCGCCGAAGAAGCACGCCAGGCGCTGGAATCCGTCTCCCAGTCAAAGCAGGCACTGGCCCCGCACGTCAGGTCGCCCGCATGGCTCTATCCCGTCCAGGGCATAGGCATGGGGGTGTTCGTCATCGGCCTGGTCTTCTCCAAGGACGCCGGATGGGCGTCCGCCCTCATTGCGGTGTCCGGAGTGCTCTTCAGCGTCCTGCCGATGCTTCAGACCCGCAGCCGCCTGGTGATTGATGTGTACACCCATCCCGGCAGCCGTGGACTGGCCTGGACGTATGTCGCCGCGTTCGCGCTCATCGCCGTCGCGGCCGTCGTTCTGTACATGACCTTCAAGCTGGCATGGATAGGTTACGGCGCTGCCGTGCTTGTCCTGATGCTCACGCTGGTGATGGGACCGGCCATGGATGCCCGGCTGGCACGCGCGCTGCGGAACGCCGGCTGATGGGCGAGGGATTCAGCGAGGTTATCCATGTGCCGACCCGGCTGCGGATCTGTTCGATCCTTGCCGAAGTGGGCGAAGCTGAATTCGGCGTGCTCCGGGACGCGCTGGACCTGAGCGACTCGGTACTAAGCAAACACGTCAAGGTGCTCGAACAGGCCGGGTTTGTCACCGTGCGCAAAGGTTCCGTGAACGGCCGCACCCGCACCTGGGTGGCGCTGAACAGAGCCGGGCAGAAGGCATTCAAGGCCCATATCGAGGAGCTCCGCAAGCTCGCTGCCGCCGGAGACCTGCTCAACCCATGAAAATCTACAATCCGCAGGTCATCCTGTTCGTCGCCGACGTCGCGCGCGCGGCACGCTTCTACGCGGCCCTCGGCTTCACTGAAGAATTCCGCGCAACCGGAGCAGGGACGGCACCGGTCAAAATCGAAATGTCATTGGACGGCTTCGAACTTGGGCTCGCACTGCCAGGACCGGCGGCCGAAGCCCACGGACTCACCCCGGTCACAGCCGGACACCGCGCGTGCCTCACGCTCTGGACGAACGACGTCGCAGCCGCCTACGCCGCAGCGCTCGAGGCCGGAGCAAAAGACCTTCAAGGACCGCACCCGTTCCTGGACGGAAGACTGCTGGTTGCATTCGTCGAGGACTTCGACGAACATCCGATCCAGCTCGTGGAACGGGAACCTACCAGCGACCGTTCCGGGGCCGAGGCTGGCAGACCGGACAGCTGTACGAGGACCGGTTCATAAACGAATCGCGCCGGATCAGGGTGTGCAGTCCCAGCTCCTCGCAGCGCGGGCAGGGCAGCCCCTCGCGGCCGTAGGCGTTCAGGGAGCGGGAGAAGTATCCGGAGGCGCCGTTGACGTTGACGTAGAGCGAGTCGAAGCTGGTGCCGCCGGCCGCCAGGGCGCGGGTCATCACGTCGCGGGCGGCCTCCACCAGCCGCAGCGCGTCGGCCCGGCGCATGGTGTCCGTGGCACGGGCAAAGTGCATGCGCGCCGCCCACAGGGACTCGTCGGCGTAAATGTTTCCGACCCCGGAAATCAGGCCCTGGTCCAGCAGGGCGCGTTTGATGCCGGTCTTCCTAAGTCGGAGCCGGCGGTAGAACTCGTCAAAGGAAAACGCCGGATCCAGCGGGTCACGGGCAATATGGGCCGCCTCGGCAGCCACAAGCGGCAGCGCTGTCTCGGACAGGCCGCCGGGTTCGCCGTCGGGCGTCGGGACCAGATCGGTGAGGAACATGCCGCCGAAGATCCGCTGGTCCACAAAGCGCAGCTCGTCCGGCATGGCAGCACCGGAGGCATCAGCGGCGGGGCTGAGCGTGAACCGCACCTTCAGGTGCTTTTCGTCCGGGAGTGCGGAGTCTTCCATCAGGAGCTGGCCGCTCATCCCGAGGTGGGCCATCAGCGCAAAGGAGGGCACGACGTCGTCGGCCGCGCCGCCCGGCGAAGCCGCACCGGACGCGACGCCGGAGCCGGACTCAAGCAGCGGCAGCCAGAGGAACTTGCCGCGGCGGACGACGTCGGCCACCACCGCGCCTTCGAGGTTGCCGACGAGGTCGGCCGGCCCGGGCGCGTGGCGCCGCACGGAACGCGGGTCCACCACTTCAACGCCGGTGATGGTGCGGCCGCGGACCCAGGAGGCCAGTCCGCGGCGGACCACCTCCACCTCGGGAAGCTCAGGCATGGCCGGGCGCCCCTAGGCGCCGGCAGCCGTGGTGCCGGCTTCCTTAGCGTTGATCAGCTTCCAGGTCGCAGCCGCGGCTTCCTGCTCGGCTTCCTTCTTGGAGTGGCCGGTGCCGGTGCCGAAGGGCTTGTCGCCGATATGCAGGACGGCCACGTAGCTGCGGGAATGATCGGGACCGGAACCGGAAACCCGGTATTCGATGTCGCCCATTTTCCGGCCGGCGGCGATCTCCTGGATGCTCGTCTTCCAGTCCGTGCCGGCGCCCAGCGCTTCGGCGTTGGACAGCAGCGGCCCCACGAGGCGCATCACCATGCTGCGGGCGGTTTCAATGCCGTGGTCCAGGTAGACGGCACCGATGATCGCTTCGGTGGTGTCGGCAAGGATGGAGGACTTGTCGCGCCCGTTGGTGAGCTTTTCGCCCTGGCCCAGCAGGATGTACTCGCCCAGGCCCAGGTTCCGGGCAATGCCGGCGAGGGCGCGGGTGCTGACGACGGCGGAGCGGCGCTTGGCCAGCTCGCCCTCGGAAAGGTCTGGATTATCCCGGTAGAGCGCATCGGTTACCGAGAACCCCAGAATGGAGTCGCCGAGGAATTCCAGGCGCTCGTTCGTGGGGATGCCGCCCTGCTCGTAGGCGTAGGAGCGGTGCGTGAGTGCAAGACGAAGCGTCCCGGCGTCGATATCGACACCGAGACGCTTCATGAGCTCTTCAGTATTCTTCACTTTTTGGATAAACCCGAAAAGCAGTATTCATGTGCCCGTCCGCAGCACCGTTACTGATGCGCACAACCGGGCCGAACACTGGTCTTAGACGTCCGCGACCTTGCGGCCCTTGTATTCAAGGAACAGCGCAGTGCCGGCGGAGTCGGTGACGACCTTAGCCTGGTGCGGCAGGCTATAGGTGACGCGGCCGTTCTCCACGGTCTTCACCAGGTTGGGCGCGGTCGCCTTCCACTGGGACCGGCGTGCACGTGTATTCGCGCGGGACATTTTCCGCTTCGGAACAGCCACGGCTAACTCTCTTCTCTCTCGTCTGAATCTGTACTTGGTGCCGCAGTATCTTCTGCGGCCGTGCCGGTCAACCCGGCGAGGGCTGCCCAGCGAGGATCCACTACTTCATGGTGGTGACCCGGATCCTCCTCTAGGCGCGCTCCGCATTCGGAGCAAAGGCCTGGGCAGTCTTCCCGGCACACCGGCTGGAACGGCATGGTAAGAACCACTGCGTCCCGCAATACCGGTTCAAGATCGATGACATCTCGCTCGATCCGGTGCTGCTCTTCTTCATCTTCTTCTTCGAAGGACTCAGCGTCCTCGTAGTAGAAGAGTTCCTGCACATCGACTTCTTGGTCATACGCGAGTGGCTTCAGGCACCTGCCGCATTCGCCCTTTACGGGGGCAATTGCTACGCCGGATACCAAAATCCCTTCGTGCACGGCCTCCAACCTTAGATCGAGCTCGAGGCTGGATCCTTCCGGAACGCCGATAAGCGCAACACCGAAGTCTTTCGGTGCCGGTACATGTTCATGCAAGGTCCGCATCGTTCCCGGGCTGCGCCCGAGGTCCCTGACGTTGATAGCCAGGGGAGTTTCCGGATTGGACCGCGAAAATTCGCTAATGAGAACTCCTGTAGAACATAGACCGACATATCATCTTAGCCTGACTTGCCGGAATCTCTCAAACTGCGGCTGCACCGCAGCCAGGGAGCCCATGCGGGCACGCGCTCCACATCCCAGTTTACCCGCCGGCGGCCATCCGGCTAATCGGCGTCCCGAGCCGCTTCCCCGCCGGACGCGGAGCCGTCCCCTACTGTTGGAACGTGACAATCCTCCGCTGGTTCCTGGGGCACCGGCTCCTTCGGCACAGTACGACGGCGGCCGCGTGCCTTTTTGCCGTCTGGCTGCTGGTCGCGTCGATCCTGTTTGTCTACCCCTCCGCCAGTGCCGCCGACCCCGCCCGCGCAGATGCCGTCGTCGTCCTGGCCGGTGCCGGCAGCGAACGCCTGCCCGTGGGACTGGACCTGGTGAAGCAGGGCTACGCGCCGGTGCTGGCCCTGTCCGCCACGTTCACGCCCGGCAACATCCGCACCGATGCGGTCTGCACCGGCAACCGGAACCCGCTGATCGTTTGCTTCAATCCGGAGCCGATGACCACCCGCGGCGAGGCACGGGCCGTCGCCCGCCTGGCGAAGGACCGCGGCTGGACGGACATCATTGTGGTGACGTCCCGCTACCACGTCACCCGCGCGGAGCTGAACCTCGAACAGTGCAGCTCGGTGAACGTCACCATGGTGGAATCACAGCCGGACCTGGGGCCGGGAGACTGGCTGGGCCGCTTCGTGGAGGAAACCGGCGGCGTGGCGGCCGGATTGGTCCGCCCGGCCTGCGCGAATCCGATCTAGCCTGCCTGCAGCTGCTTCAGGACCGCGGCGGGCACGTACTCTGAAACATCCCCGCCCAGTGCCGCCACTTCCTTGATCAGGGAGGACGAGAGGTGGGTGTACCGGCTTTCGGCGGCGAGGAACACGGTTTCGACGCCGGTGAGCTGTCGGTTCATCACGGCCATCGGCAGTTCGTACTGATAGTCCTGCACGGACCGCAGCCCTTTCACCACAGCGGACGCGCCGTGGTCCCGGCAGAACTCGGCCAGCAGCCCCTCCCCCATGGGAACCACGGACACGCCGCGCAGCGAGCCCAAGGTTTCGGCCGCCAGGGCCAGCCGCTCCTCGGCACTGAACCGGTATTTCTTGGCGTAGTTGGTGGACACCGCCACGATGACTTCGTCGAAGAGGCTTGCCGCACGGGCAATGACCTCCACGTGGCCGTTGTGGATGGGGTCAAAGGAGCCGGGGCATACAGCGCGTCGCATAGGTCGAATCTACCGGGTGCCGGCGGGTAATACTTGTTGCATGAGTAACAGCACAGCCGCGTCCCTGCTCCGCGCGCAGACCGGCACCGGAACAGCCGCAGCCCAGCCGTGGCAGCGGACAGCGGCAGGAGCCAACCTGCTCGCAGCGGACGGCAACCTCGGCGTGACCATTTTCGAGGAGATCACGGCCCTGGCCGGACGGCACGGCGCCATCAACCTGGGGCAGGGCTTCCCCGACGAAGACGGCCCAGCCGAAATGCTCGACGCCGCGCGGGCCGCCATTGCCTCCGGCGCCAACCAGTACGCGCCCGGTCAGGGCCTGCCGGTGCTGCGCCATGCGGTCGCGGCGCACCAGGAGCGGTTCTACGGCCTGCGGGTGGACCCGGACACCGAGGTCATTGTCAGCACCGGCGCCACGGAGGCCATTGCCTCGGCCCTGCTGGCCCTGACCGGCCCCGGCGACGAGGTGCTGACCTTCGAGCCGTTCTACGATTCCTACGGCGCGGTCATCGGGCTCAGCGGCGCCACACACACCACCGTCGCCCTGGAGGCACCGCACTTCCTGCCCGCCGACGGCGCCCTCGAGGCAGCGTTCACCGACCGCACCCGCGTGGTCCTGGTCAACAACCCGCACAACCCCACCGGAGCGGTCCTCCCCCGCAGCGTGCTGCAGCAGATCGTGGACCTGGCGGAAAAGCACAACGCCGTGATCGTCACCGACGAGGTCTACGAACACCTGACCTTCGGGCCCGTCCACATCCCGGTAGCAACGCTGCCCGGTGCCGCGGACCGGACCCTGACCATTTCCTCGGCCGGGAAGACCTTCTCCGTCACGGGATGGAAGATCGGCTGGCTCACGGGCCCGGCACCGCTGGTGTCCGCGGTCCGCACGGTCAAGACCTTCCTGAGCTACACCTCCGGCACCCCGTTCCAGTCCGCCGTCGCCGTCGGCCTCGGACTGGATGACGACTACTTCACCGGCGCCGCTGCGGTGCTGCAGGCCAAGCGGGACCTGCTCGGCGCCGGCCTCAGAGCCGCCGGGATGAACGTCCTGCCGTCCTCCGGAACGTACTTCGTCACTGCCGACACCTCGCCCCTGGGCATCACCGACGCCACGGAGCTGGCCCGCCGGCTGCCGGAACTGATCGGGGTGGCGGCCATTCCCGTCGCCGTGTTCTGCCACGCCGAAGGAGCCCGGCGGACCCGGTCCCTGCTGAGATTCGCGTTCTGCAAGAAAACCGAGGTCCTGGACTCGGCCTCCGAGCGCCTTGCGCGGCTGGGCGGTGTGCTGTGAATGCGTCCCGGCTGCTGCGGGGCATCGGCGCCCACGCCACCATCAGCGAGGACGGCTTCACCCCCGGCGCCTATGTGCTGAGCATCGGCGGAGCGGAGCAGTCCCACGTGGATATGGCCCGTCCGCAGGAAATCTCCTACGAGTACCTGCGCCGGATCGGCAACGTCCTGGATCTGGCCGCACCGGCCGGGCAGCCTCTGCGCGCCCTGCATCTGGGCGCCGGAGCGCTGACCCTCACCCGCTACCTGCAGGCCACCCGCCCGGGGTCCGAACAGGTGGCGGTGGAACTGGAACGCGAGCTGCTCGACTTTGTCCTGGCCCATCTTCCGCTGCCGGAGGGGACATCCCTGGAGACGGTGATCGGCGATGCCCGCGAATCGCTGGACCGTTTTGCCGGCCAGTCCTTCGACGCCGTCGTGCTGGACATCTTTGCCGGCCCCGATGCACCCGCGCACCTGGCGACGTCGGACTTCTACGCCGAGCTGGCGGCGCTGCTCTCCCCCGCCGGCGTACTGCTGGTCAACGTCGGCGACGATCCGCCGCTGGCCTTCGCGCGCCGGCAGGTGCGGGAAGTGCAAGCGGCGCTCGGGACGGACGGCGAGGTTGCGGCGCTGGCGCAGCGCGACATGTTCACCGGCCGGTACCCCGGCAACATCGTGCTCGCGGCAACACCGTTCCCCTGGCCCGCCGAGTGGACTCAGCAACTCCTGGCCGCCGGTCCGCACCCGGCGGCGGTACTGACCGGCGAGGACCTGGACGTGTTTGCCGGCTAGGCCTGCGCGGCTTCCGCTTCGTCCTCGCCGGACTCTGCGTCATCGTCGGACGGCTCGGCAAACCACAGCGTGGTCTCGCCGTATTTACGTTCACTGAAGCGCTCCATGCCCTCGGGCCAGACCGGCTCGGGCGAACGCGTGGAGCGTTCCAGCACCACCACGGCGTTGACGGCAAGGTGTCCCGCCAGCGGCGTGAGCACCGTGGCCAGTTCTGCTTCGGTGAAGGCGTAGGGAGGGTCAATGAAGACCACGTCCCAGCGCACATCCGCAGGGACGCGCAGCAGGAAGGTTTCGGCCTTGGCCCGGTGCACGTTCACGCAGGTCCGGGCCAGGATCTTGTTGACGAGCTCGGCGTTCTGCCGGCAGGTGGCGGCGGGCTTGTCGGCGAGTTCCACCAGGTCGACGGCGGTCGCTCCGCGGCTGGCGCTCTCCACGCCCAGCGCCCCGGACCCGGCGAACAGGTCCAGCACGCGGGCTTCCTGCAGGATGCCGTAGGACTCCAGGCGGGAGAAGAGGGCTTCCTTCACCCGGTCCGTGGTGGGACGGGTTCCGTCCCCGGGAACGCTGAACAAGGTGGTTCCGCCGGCAGCCCCGGCAATAATGCGGCTCATGCCTTCACTTTATCCGCTGCCCGGAGCGGGACCGGCCCGGGGGCGGGGCTGAGTACAGCTAGCCGCGTTCCAGGAACGCTTCAGCTTCGGGGTTCAGGGACGCCTCGATCGCTTCGTCCAGGGCCGGGTACTCGCGCAGATCCGGATCCTCGGCCACCAGCGCGACGGCGTCGGCGCGGGCCTTTTCGATGAGCTTCTCATCCTGGACCGCGCGCAGCAGCTTCAGAGTGGACCGGCCACCGGACTGGCTGGCGCCGAGGATGTCCCCCTCGCGGCGCAGCTCGAGGTCCTTGCGGGACAGTTCGAAGCCGTCGGTGGTGGCGGCCACGGCCTCCAGCCGCTCACGGCTCGGATGCCCCGGCTCCAGCTGCGTGACGAGCAGGCAGGTGCCGGGCAGCCCGCCGCGGCCCACCCGGCCGCGCAGCTGGTGCAGCTGGGAGATGCCGAACCGGTCCGCGTCCATAATCACCATGAGCGAGGCGTTGGGCACGTCCACACCCACCTCGATGACGGTGGTGGAGACCAGCACGTCAATGTCGCCGCGGTTGAAGGCGGCCATGGTCTCGTGCTTGTCGTTCGGGTCCAGCCGTCCGTGCAGGGGAGCGATGACCTTGCCGGCGAGCGCCGGGACGGTGGTGAGGTACTCGGTCAGCTCCGTGACGGACGTCAGCTCCTGCCGCTGGGCGCGTTCCTGTCCCGCGGCGGCTTCCTTCGGGTCGAACAGGGCCAGGTCGCTGCCGGGCTCTTCTTCCTTGGCACCGATCTTGGGGCAGACCACATAGACCTGCCGGCCGGCGTCGATCTCTTCACGGGCGCGGGCCCAGATCCGCTGCTCCCACTGGGGCTTCTCGGCCAGCGGCGAGACGTAGGTGGAGATGGGGGCGCGTCCGGCCGGCAGCTCGGTGAGGGTAGAGACTTCCAAGTCACCGAAGACGGTCATCGCGACGGTTCGGGGAATGGGGGTGGCCGTCATGACCAGCAGGTGCGGGGTGCTGTGGCCCTTGGTACGCAGCACATCGCGCTGCTCGACGCCGAACCGATGCTGTTCGTCCACCACCACCAGGCCCAGGTCGGCAAAGGAGACGTGCTCCGACAGCAGGGCGTGGGTGCCGATGATGATGCCGGCGGCACCGCTGGCGGCGTCCAGCATCGCGGTGCGGCGCCCGGCGGTGTTCATCGACCCGGTCAGCAGCACCACCTTGGTGCCGTCCGGGTCTCCGTCCAGCTGTCCGCCGCGGCCCAGCGGGCCGAGCATCGCGCTGATGGACTCGTAGTGCTGGGAGGCCAGGACTTCGGTGGGTGCCAGCAGGGCGGCCTGTCCCCCGGCGTCGATGACCTGCAGCATGGCGCGCAGCGCAACGAGCGTCTTGCCGGAGCCCACCTCGCCCTGCAGGAGGCGGTTCATGGGATGGTCGCCGGCGAGTTCGGCGGACAGGTCCCGTCCGATCTCGGCCTGCCCGTTGGTGAGGGTAAAGGGAAGGGAGGCGTCGAAGCGGTCCAGCAGGCCGCCCGGGACGGCCGGGCGCGCGGTGGCCTCCTCTTCGGCGGTGAGGGCACGACGTCGGGCGAGCGCCGTCTGCAGGACCAGGGCCTCCTGGTACCGGAACCTGTGCCGGGCGGCGTAGGCCTCCTCCATAGTGTTCGGCCGGTGGATCTTGTTGTAGGCATCCGTGATGTCGGGAAGACGGTCCCGCTGCCGGATTGCCGCCGGGATCGGATCGCGCAGCCTGACGGCTTCCATGTTGTCCAGCAGCATCGACACGGACTTCGCGATGGTCGGGCTGGCCACCCTGGCCGAGGCCCGGTAAACGGGGATGGGCCGTTTGGCCTCCTCCTCGTCCACCGAGTCTTCATCCAGGAGAACATAGCTGGGATTGGTCAGCTGCAGCTGCCCCCGGTAGGCGCCCACCTTGCCGGAGAACATGGCCCGGGTGCCGACGGTGAGTTCCTTGGAAGCATTGAATCCGTTGAAAAACGTCAGGTGCAGCTGCCCGAGGCTGCCGTCGGTGTCGTCGGTGACGACCACCTCGACGATTGTCCCCTTGCGGGCCCGCATCTGCCGGCGGTTGTTGCTCTGCACCCGGGCTATCAGGGTGACGTCTTCGTCGAACGGTATTTCGGCGATGGGTGTGAGCTCGCCGCGCTCCAGGTACCGGCGCGGGAAATGGTGGAGCAGATCGCCAACGGTCTTCAGGCCAAGCTGCTTCTCCATGGCATTGGCCGTAACCTTGCCGATCCGGCGGTCCAGCGGAAAGTCGAGTTCGCCGGGAAGCCTAGAGTCCATGGGCCTCGGGGATTTCATTGGTCTCGTGGCCGTCCGCGGACAACTCCGTAATCGTCAGGTTCACGGGATCCCCCAGGCTGCGCAGCAGATCAATGGCGGCGCCGGCGTCGGGCGTGTGGACGTGGATGCGCCAGCGGTAGCCATCCCCTACCGGGCTGACGGCGCTCATGATGACCGAGTCGCCCAGCTCGTCCAGCTGCAGCCGCAGGGTTGCGGCATCCAGCGGGCTCAGAGTGATGGTGCACATGACTTCCACGCCTTCCATGCGGGGCATGTGGGCGTGGATGTGCGGGTCCTGGACGTCGTAGCCGTGCAGCCCGTCCAGCAGCTCTTCCTGCAGCTCCTCCCCGAGGGCGGCGGCGCGCAGGGCGTCCAGCACCAGCAGGAAGCCGACACCGCCGGCGTCGACGACGCGGGCACGGGTGAGCGCATCGAGCTGGCTCTCGGTATGGATGACGGCGGCCAGGGCCGCGTCCATGATGGCGTGCAGGGTCAGAGCGAGCCCGGCATTGCTGTCGTCGCCGGTGACGGCTGCTTCGCTGTCCGAGGCGGCGTGGGCGGCTGCTTCCAGGACGGAGAGCATGGTGCCAGGCACCGGATCGCTGAGCACGGACCAGGAGCGCAGCTGTGCACGCTGCAGGGCGGTGGCGAGGAGAGGTGCGGAGAGCCGGGTTGCGCCGGCCAGGGGTTCCGCCATGGAGGTCAGGAAGACGGAAAACAGGGTTCCGGAGTTGCCGCGTGCCGATTCCATGGCGGCCCGGCCAGCGGTTTCCAGCAGGGCACCGATGTCGGCAGTGTCTTTCTCTGCGGCGGCCTTGGATGCGGCACGGAGCGTCAGGTAGAGGTTGGTGCCGGTGTCGCCGTCGGCCACGGGGAAGATATTGATGGCGTTGAGGCGGTCGCTGTGGTTGCCCAGGGAGACCTCTGCGTTGCTCAACCATCGCTTCAGCGCTTGCGCGTTGGCGGTGATTTTAGTCTGCAAAGTAATCCCGATTCCTGCTTGCGTAGGTGCCTTTGGTGGTGCTGGTGCCGCTCATTAGCGCCCGTCCCGTCCGGTCTTCGCCGTCATTGCCGCTAACCGTCTATGTCATTAGGAAGCCTACCGCAGGGCACTGACAGAAGCCGATAACGATTTGCTGCCGGTTGGTGCTGCGGCAGCGGCTGCGTTCCGTGGCTGCTGAACGGTCTGTCACCGGCACATTCGTCACCAGCCAGCCGTTCGGACATCCACTCGACACGACGCGCGTAAGGCGTCCTTATGTCCTAGGTATATAGCGGCCCCTTTCCAAGTAATTAGAGACGATTTTAGAGATATTTCGAAAACGCCGAGGAAAGAATTTGGGATAAACTAAGGCAAATTCGCGCGCGAGTTGTAGCCGGGGGTCTCCTTGCCAGTCATCATGCCAATCTACGGTACCCGTCCCGAGGCGATAAAGATCGCTCCAATCATTGCCGAACTAAAGCGCGCCCGCGCCTTGGAATGTTTCATAACCGTGACCGGACAACATCGCTCGATGTTGGATCAGGTGAACGCGGTTTTTGGGATTATTCCCGACCACGACCTCAATATTTTTGAGCCCGGGCAGTCGCTCAATGACATACTTTGCCGCACCGTGACCGGGCTCGATAAGCTCTTCGCCGTGAACCGGCCTGATGCCGTGGTGGTCCAAGGCGACACAACTACTTCCACCGGCGCGGCACTGGCGGCTTTCCACCGGGGTATTCCAGTGGTCCATGTTGAAGCGGGCCTTCGCAGCGGTAACCCCCTGTCCCCGTTCCCGGAGGAGGGCAACCGGAAGATCACCTCGCAGCTGGCCGCCCTCCACCTGGCCCCGACGGAGAGCAGCCGTGCAAACCTCCTGGCGGAGAACATCCCCCCGGACGACATTGTTGTCACCGGAAACACCGTGATAGATGCACTGCTGGCTACGGTCGAGAAAAAGGTACGTTTCACCAATCCACTGTTGGAGTCCCTGGCGGCCTCCAGCCGGCGGGTCATGCTTGTCACAACCCACCGGAGGGAAAACCAGGGTGCGGCCATGAACAGCATCGGCCGGGCTCTCGCCCGTATCGCCGCAGCAGAGCCGGACCTGACGATTGTCCTACCCCTCCACAGCAATCCCCTGGTGCGCGGTGCAGTGCTTCCCTATTTGGTGTCGTTGGGCAACGTCCTTGTCACGGAGCCGCTGGCATACGGAGAGTTCATCCGGCTGCTGTCGAGGGCCGACATCATCCTGACGGATTCCGGCGGAGTACAGGAAGAGGCTCCCAGCCTCGGAACACCCGTGCTTGTCATGCGGGACAACACGGAACGGCCTGAAGCGGTGGAGGCAGGCGTGGCAAGACTCATTGGCACCGGTGAGGACAGGATCGTCAGCGAAGTCGGCTGGCTGCTGCACAACCGTGAGCACTACGATTCGATGGCTGAGGCCATCAACCCGTACGGAGACGGGACAGCGGCGAAACGGAGTGTCGAGGCCATCAAGGCACTGGTGAGCAGTGACCGCTTCTCAAACGCTGTGCGCTGATGCCTGTGCCCTACCTACCAGCCACTCCCTGCAAAACCGCAGCCCATTCGCCCATGAACCTGTCTTTGGACAATGTCTCCTGAATACGCCTGGCTTCATCCGCCATGCGCAGCGCCATGGACTTATTCGACAGACCCAAAATCACGGCATCCGACAGCTCCCGCTCGTTTCCGGCTTCAACCAGAAATCCGTTGATACCGTTATCGATCATCTCCCTCGGTCCGTACTTGATGTCGTACGCAACGGGAATGCATCCTGCAGCCATACTCTCGGCCAAGGACAAACAAAACCCCTCATAGTCCGAGGCGACTATGGACACCGCCGCGCTGAGGAAGGCGTCTTGTGCGTCTGCCGTGAAGCCGGCGATCGATACAGATCCGGCCAGGCCCAGGTCCGCGATTTGCTTGCGCATCTCCCCCTCCTCGGCACCGCGGCCGTAAAACACCAGCTTGGCGTCCGGGACGGCATGCACGATCCGCTGGAAGGCACGGATGGCCGCCAGCTGTCCCTTGATCTTATGAAAACGCCCCACCATAACCACAAGGTTGGGGTCACGCTCGCGAAAGCGCGATACGGGCGGAACGAAATGGGGTATGACATGGACCGACGACATCATGCCAAACTGCTTCCAAATATCCTGGCGTTGTTCCGCAGTGAGAACAACCAGATCCCGGCCGTCGCTGAGATGGTTCATCAGGTCGGCCATTTCAGGCCGCACCCGGCTCCCGTAACGGTGCGGAAATGAAAAATGGTTGTTATGCAGCGTATAGATAACGCGGGCGTTGTTTTCGTCCACCAAGGCATCGAGAGCTTTACGCCTCACGCCGTACTCCGAAATTATGACGGGCTCTGACTCTCCGGACAACACATGCGACTGCATCCAGAACCGGAACACCTGGACCATGTCCCGGTACATAAAACTGCGTGCCGACCGCGGATACAGTTCACATCCGAGGACCCGCTGCGTTGCTTCTTCGCGGGATTCCTCCAAATAGCACGTTCCGTTACGATCCAGATACTGCACCACCCTCGGCTTTCCCGCTGTACCAATGTGCTCCACTTTGCAGGCAGCGCCCGCCCTGTCGTGCCAGACCCTTCGGTCCCAGACTCCGGCGTTTAGGTGGTCGACGAAGAGCACGCGGTCATCCCGAAGCAACACCCGATGCCGGTACTCGCCACCGAATCTTCCCACCAGCATGTCCGGCTTCTCCTCCGGGGAAACGTAGGTCCACCCCTGCGTCCCCAGCGGGCTCTCGTAGTGGACATCGGCAGGGTAATTATCGTGGCCGGCAAGGTCGTGATACATGTACCGGACAGAGATGTCTTTTCCGATCCTTCCCCGGCGCCCCAGCTCCTGCACTTCCGCATCGAAATCAGCTGAAAAATGGTCGACAAGAATCTGCGTTTGAATACCGGCTTCCGCAAATGCTTCTGCCCGGCGAAGGACTGACATGGCAAGGCCCGTCGGCCTCCCCGGAAGCACTCCGAACATAACGACATATACCCGATTTATCATTGAACCGGATCCCTTTCCCTAAAGTGCTGAGACCGAAGTGGCTGAGGCGGCCGCATTCAGGCTTTGGCATACACAAGGCTTCTGCATATTCCTTTGTACCTGCTGTTGACTAAGCCTGCGGGCGGACTATGATCGGGCCATGGTAATCCTGAATACGCTCGCGCCGTACAGTGACGAGAATGGCAACCAGATTATTTATGGGGGGCGCGAAGTCCCCAATGTCCGGATCGAATTCACCGGGTCCGGCAACCGCTTCGAAATCGCGTCCGAAGTCAGGCTGGGAAAACTCAATGTTGCCTTCGACTGCGATAACGGCACCCTTCAAATGGCAGGGAACCGATTCGGAGTGTTCTCGGCCTTTATCCGCATCGGACAGGATTCCCTGGTCAGTCTGGGTCAGGATCTGACCACCACGAATACCTGCGTCATTTCCGCTGTCGAAGGTACCTCCGTTCTGATCGGAAACGATGTCATGCTGGCAAGCGATAACGAGATCCGGGCCGATGACGGGCATGCGATTTTTGATGTTGCCACCGAACAGCGTGTCAATTGGTCCAAGGACATCGCCATCGGCAACCATGTCTGGGTGGCCAAACGTGCTGTCCTGCTGAGCGGTGCACAGGTGGGTGACGGAAGTGTTGTCGGCTTCGGCTCCCTGGTCACAGGCAGGATTCCTAACAACTGCGTCGCCGCCGGGATACCCGCTCGTGTCACCCGGCGGGATGTGGCCTGGGAGCGGCCGCATCTTTCCCGTGCGAGGCCGTTCTACAAGCCCGATGCCAGCACTGTCACAAAATCTCCGTATTGGAGTACAACCGCAGACGGCGTCCACGGTGGCCCGTTCGCTGCGGTGGTGGAATCCGGCGACGAGGTATTTGTAGTGCAGTTCCCTTCCGAGTCCGAGGCGAGGCTCTGGGCGGAACAGCACGGCGATGCCAATATCCGGATAAGCCCGCTCATGAAGCCGGGAACAGCAGCAAAACACATGGCGCCGATGGACGAAGAGCAGGCTTCCCGGGCCTGAACGAGCACCGCTACGGCAGCGCATCCTTAGAGGGCTTCCGTAGCGAACTTCTCCAGGGCCTCTTTCTGGTACACCTCATAGTCGAAGGGGTGATGCGGCACCTCTCCCCTGAAGAACCGCCTGAATCCATCCGCCAAACCTTCAATGCTGTTCTTCACCAAGAGGCCATAGCCACCCTCAAGCACACTGCGCGGACCCACCACGTCTGTAGAAATCACCGGACGGTCCAGGATCAGTGCCTCCAGGACAACCAGCCCCTGGCCTTCGTAGTCTGACGAGAAGACAAAACAATCGGCGTTCTTGAGGACCGCGAAGGGGTTAGCACGCCGGCCCGCGAGCAGAACCTGCCGGCTGATACCCAGGCTGTCAATCAACTGCTGCAGCCTGTCCTGCAACGGCCCGTCGCCGAGGATTGCAAGTTTGGCCTCCGGATGTTCGGCGGCCACTGCGGCGAAAGCGCGGATCAGCTTTGCATGCCCCTTTTCAGGTGACAGCCGCCCCAGGGTTACAAACAGCGCATCGCCTTCCCGAACCCAGTTTGCAATATCCCGGTCCAGAGGTTCCTCAGCCATGCGTAAGGTTTCATATGGGTTCACCAGGTTGTTGCAGAACGTGAAGGCGGCCGGATCGAGGTTGAAATGCCCAGCCAGTTGGCGTGTGTTTTCTTCTGCCACGCTCTTTGTCACCGAGATCAGCGAGTCGAACTTGCCGTACAGACGAAAATTCGCCTCAAGATATTCAAAACGATTTTTCCACTCTCGGTACATATCGTTGTGGAGGTATACCGACTTTTTGGCGGATTCCAACGGTGCGCTCCCGAGAAGTGCGACCCAAAAACGTGCATATCCTTCGAAGCAGATCACCGAATCGAATGACGCCGATCCGAACACGCGGAGAAATTCCCGAGCAAAAGCCCGGTCGATGATGTCCCACATCTCCTGGCTATCGACGGCATGCTGTGTGTTCAGCTTGTCGACCACCCAGCGCTCCTCGGGCGTCAGGACGTGGGTTCCCACCCGTGCCAGCACCCGGACATGCTCCGGGTTCTGCGCAAATTTTTCGAGACGGGCTGGCTGCGAGGCCAACGCCTCTGGATCAACAACCACATATACGTTGTTTTCTTCCCGGTCTATGTGCGAGGCCAGATTCAGGTATGAGGATGTGATGCCGTTCGGGAGGAAGGAACCTTGGAACAGCAGCACGTTTCGCTTGGCGTCCTGCTTGTTCGGCACATCGAAGCCGGTGGCCTCAAAGAAGAAATACTCCAGAACTCTCGAGGTAGCCTGGCCGTCTTCGCGAGGACAGAACTTCTGTTTCGCAGCGGCCCATACTTCGTCATCGTTGGCAGAGGATCCAATGGTCAATCCGTGCGTCACGTGTTCAATCACCGATTCGGCGTTGTAACAGACGTGGCCCGGCAGGGCATCCATGTCAAAGTACAGGCCTCGTTCCGCGTCGTACTCCTCACGGTCATAGGCGTAGTAGATGATGGGCCGGCCGGTAGGAATAAAATCGAAAAAGATGCTCGAATAGTCCGTGATCAGCACATCCACGACAGCCAGCAAATCATTGGTGTCGATCGCAGCCGGAACCGTATGGGCTGCCAGGAGCTTGCCGCTGGCCTGATCGCTTGTCATGACGTGGCCGCGGTAGAGCAAATGCCACTTTTCCGACCGAAGAGCCTCTATGTCATTGAGCAGACGCTTATTATCCAGCTTCCGGTCTGCCAGGTCTCCGCGCCAGGTGGGCGCATAGAGAACGACTTTCTTATCGGCCGGTATTCCCAGACGCTGCCTTAGTTCGTCCCGCTGTGTGCTGCCGGCGCCGAGGGTGGCATCAATCCTGGGATATCCGGTGACAGCCAATCTTCCGCTGTAAAGGCCGGCGATATCGTATCGATCCAATAAACAGTCGGCGGTGAAGTCATTGGGAGCAATCATGTGTGTTGCATGAAGGAAGTTTCTCGCGGCGTTCTTGTGTTGTAGCACACCACCCTTAATGTCGCGTCCCAGCGTTTTGAGCGGTGTGCCGTGCCAGGTATTCAGATACTTCTGCTCTGGGCGGCGAATGAAATACGGAGGAAAGGTATTGTCATTTATTAGATAACCGGCGGTCGCCAAGTAGCGCAGGTATAGGTCACTGTCCCGCTGGACGACTATCAGGTCCGGATTGCCTCTGAACTCGGCGGGGAAGGCCTCGTCGTCGTTCATTACCCAGACGTGTGTGAAACCAGCGAAGCGGGCGTCGCGGACGACCGCACGGTAAAGCTGAAGGGGGTTACCGGAGGCAGCGGCTCCGTGGGAGCTTTCATACATAATCGTCCGGTTGCGTATCTCCAGCGTCTCCATGTACTCCGTGTAGGCCATCCCCAGCTGGTGCTGCCTTTGTTTCATGTACTGCGCCGTGTCAACACCGTGAGCGCGCTTGAACTGCCGGATCTCGGCGAAGGCGGCGCACGCATCCTGGTAGTTCCCTGCCCGCATCAAGGCGCAGCCCAACCTGAAGTACCGCTCGGAAGAATAGGTACTGGTCCGTTCAACGGAGGCTAGATATGCATCAGCCGCGACAGAGTGGCAACCGTACTGTTCGGCTCGCTGGCCGAACTCGAAGAGAAGCTGCCCGGATTGTGCTGCCTTCAACGCGGCCAGGTCCCGTTCCAAGGCCTTGGTCAGGTATCGATGTGCGTTCTCTTCCGCAGGGCGAGGCATGCTGCCGTCCTCAACGGACAGGAAATAGGCAATACAGGCTTCCTCATATTGCCCCTGGAGCCTGAGCACGTGCCCGAGCCGGTATTTCCAGTATTTGCTTGCCGGTGCCGGGTCGGCGAGTACGCGGCCATAGGCTGCTTCCGCCCCCTGCAGGTCTCCCAGCCGTTCGAGGGACAGACCAAGCCTCCAGTACAGCTTTGCTGACCGCGGGCTGACTTGGATCCCGGCTCGGAACGCTTCAGCTGCCCCGGCCCAGTCGTAGATCTTTTGCCTCGCAACCCCGAGCCGATAATGCAACTCCCCTGAATCAGGCCTGATGCTCAGCGTTTTGGCGTACGCATTAGCTGCGAGCCTCCACTGTCCTTTGGCTTCGAAAAAAACACCGACTCCGAAGTCCTTTGCTCCGAGGCGTTTGTCACAGGCGACTGCGCCGTGAAGTGCCTGGTCCGCTTTGGCTGCCTTCCCGGCGAGCTGCCAGGCCCATCCCTCCTTGAAATGAAGGTTCGCGTCTTGTGCCTGCAGGGCTGTGCTCCGTGCGTAGGTTCCGCCGGCTTGTTCGTACCGGCCCATTTTGAAATAGGCATCACCTAGGCGCTCCGCCCAGCGGTAATCAGTGGAGTGGAACGCCAGGCCGTCCTCGAGCACCTCGGTGATTTGCCACGTCGGCCCCTTGCCCTTGACCACGGCGTCCAACTCCATCCTGCTAAGTGCCGCTTCACAGGCTTCAACGCGGTGAAGCCAACCGGCCTGCCCGGGCTGCAGGTCCAGCGCCGCCCGGTAGTGTGCCAGGGCGCCGTTGTACTGCTTTTGCCGCTCCATAACGAAGCCCAGGCGGTAGTGCCAGGCAGCATTTCCGGGCTCCAGGTGCACCGCCCGTTCCAGGAGGGGGCGCGCCTCGTCCAGTCGGTTGAGGCGGAAGTAAGCATGCCCCAACCTGAACACCACTCTTGCATCGTGGTTCTCCCCGCCGCGGAGAATACGGGCATACGCAGCCGCAGCGGCGTCCCACTCGTCTTTCTTCTCCAGATTCCTCGCATGCGCGTAGAGCGCCTGCCATCCGATCATGTTTCCCCCACCCGCAGTATTCGGCTGCCGTTGCCCAAGCTTTGATCGAATGCTCATGCCGGGATGGATTTGGCTACCGCTATACGTTCATTCGCCCTGGTCAGGTCCTCAGCGAAATCCACTTCAACGGCGTAGAAGCTGCTGATATCCACCGGGAGGTATTCGGCTCCGTCGTCCGCGATGGCCAGTTCAATCCCTCGTTCGAAGTACTCATGGTCCGGCACAGAGACCAAGCGGTCGATCAGGCCCTGCTTGTCTGCAGAAGAGACATAATTGATTCCGATCGCTTCACCCAGCGCGTTCTTCACCGTCTTGGACAGCTGGTCGATGAATCCCTTCCGATCGACCGTATATTTGATCTCTTCCTCGGACACGGTAGATGTATCGACTGCCACGAAAGAGCGGTCTGCGACAATGTAATCGCGAAGGTATTCGAGCATTCCCGGCTCGAATACCACATCACCGTTCATCCACAGGACGCCGTCGCTGCTGGAATTACGCAGGGCCTTGAGAAGACTCTTGGAGGTATTTGTCTCGCCGTAGGCTTCGTTATACACAAATGAAGCATCCGGGACATGCTCCATAATCTCGCGGAGTTTGTAGCCGACGACGATCGTGAGGCGAAGGCTCCCGCCGAATGCTGCCTGCAGGTTATCCACCTGCTGCCTCATGATCGTCCGACCGTCATCCAGACGCGTCAGTGACTTAGGGTGCGGGCGCGCCAGCCTGGTTCCCAATCCTGCTGCAAGAATTACGGTTTGCACAGTCATTTGGTTGTCCTGTTCCTCGGGAAACAATCGAAAGGAACACCGTGCGAGTATCGATAGCTAAACTACCGATTGGCCCCTTTGCCTGGCCTCCGCGGTCCCCCCAGGGAGGGAAGAATACATGCGGGCGGTGAAAGCACAAGCGTAATTTTTATCCGCTAATCCGCGGTTCTCCTTGGCCATCTTTCGGCACAGTCCCGAAAATACGGTCAACAAACCGTGAAGCTGCCCTACCGTCATCATGAGGAGAATATTTGCGCGCAAACTCCGTGTAGGTTCGCCCGGCGCCGCCTGAACCTGCGAGGTGGAAAGCCAGCTCGGCCGAGCTACGGAACAATGGCCCGGGAGCCTCCGCAGCCAGATCGAAGTAGAAGCCCCGAATGGAGTCCCTGTATTCATCGATGTCCGGGATTAGGAAATACAGGGGCTTGCCGGTTACCGCGAAGTCGAACATCGCGGAGGAATAATCGGTGACCATGAGATCGGCTGCCAGGTAGAGGTCCGTTACCTCCGGGTAAGCAGTGACATCTATTACTCCCTCATAACTGCGGGCCCGTTGAGAGGCCACGTTGTGGTGACCGCGGAAGAGGAAGGTGTAATCCGGGCCCAGCGCGGACCGCAGCTGAGGGAAGTCCAGATGGCTTACTACCGCGAATTTTCCTCCCCGTGTTCGGGCAGTGTCCCGCCAGGTCGGGACATACAGCAAAACCTTGTTTGAAGCGGGGATGCCAAGGCTGTTACGGGTACGCGTCCGCCGGGCCGCAGCGTCGCCGCGCAGCAGCGAATCGTTCCGTGGGTACCCCAGCGTTGCGGTGGTCCCGCTGTAGCGGAACGCTGACGCCAGAGTCCGGGCGGCATAAGGGCTCTGAGCCAGCAATAGATCCCAGCTCTGCGGTTCGCGTTCCAGCGTGCGGCGGTATGACGGCGTCACCCTTGCAGTCGGCGTGTCAAACCCAATCCGCTTAAGCGGGGTTCCATGCCACGTCTGGACATAGATCTGCCCGGCACGTTTCCGGAAAAAGACCGGGAAGGTGTTGTTGTTGATCAAGTATTTTGCCGTTGCCAATATCCGGAACCACTCGCTGGAAAACCGGATCAGCGGCGTGCTGCCTGCGGGGACGGCTACTGAAGAGTCTGTGATGGACCAGTACCGCCGAAGTCCGGGGTATCTGGTTGAGATCTCCTCGTCCACGGCGCGGACGCTATCGGTCGCGGATTTTCCGGCAAAGCTTTCAAAGAAGACAGCTTCAATCAAAGGCTCGGACGCGCTGGCGTAGGCGTCAATCATTCGCTGTTGGTTGTACGGTCCGCGTTCCTGGAGCGGCAACGGCGCCTGGACCCGTAAGCGAAACTGCTCTCCCTGTCCTGCCGCCGGAACGGTCACGCGCACGCGTGTCCGTAGCGCTTCCTGTGGGAGTTCGGCAGCCAAAGCCGCGGCGACGGCGACCGGCTGCTGGGGTCCGCCGTCGTCCGGCCGGTACACCAGGCGATAGTTCCCGCTCTCCGGCCAGACCGGACCGGTTCCCCAGATGTCCCTCCGCAGGGCGAATTCCACCCGGAAGCATTGGTTCCGCCTCCGCTGAACCGCGTCAGGCAGGATCGTGTCGTGGTCCCCGGCCAGGACCAACCATCTGGCGTCCTCCTCAGCGGCACCATGCCAGTGCCCGGTAACACTCAGGCGCTCACCGTCAGGGGAAAGCTCCCAAGCGGTCACGGTTGCACATGCTGCCGGCCGGACAACGGTGAGGAATCCGAATCCCGTGCAACGGAGCATCAGGCTGTTCGCCGTTGTCCCGGGGGGTAGTTCGTCGTCGGACCCTGCCCACCCCACGTATTCGAGCCGGCCGCTATGGGTCCCGCCTCGGAGATGGAATACGGCATCGTGTCCCCCGGCATCTTCCGGTGACACTCGAGTCAGATCGAAAACGAAAGTCCCGCCGTCGCCCGGTAGGTGCTGTCCCTCAAGTTCCCGGCCCTCCGGCAGCTGCATAATCAGTCTTTCCGGAACGGCGTCGCGGAAACGAACCGACAGTTCCGACTTTTGCAGCCGTGCCTGGTGAACAAGAAACCTATAGGTCACCGGTATCAGCCGCAGTCCGTGCACCGCGTCAAGAAGGCCGACGATTCGCTGAACTCCCGCTACCGGCCCGAGGGGAAGCCGCCGCGGTACCAAATCCGGTTCCCGTGCCTGTATCCGGTCCTCGATTTGCAGTCCGCCAAAGTCCGCCGAGATCTTCACGTGCCACTTCCGTCCGCGGAAGCTGCTGCGTTCGGAAAGGAGCCGTCCCGTATCCACGCGTACCAGGAATCCGGCCGCCGCATAGGTGTTGAACCGGTCCCCCGACTTTTCATCGATGCGGGCGTCCGCTATCTGCTGCAGGGGAAGCGGGTAACACTGGCCGGTGGTGCCGTCGACCAGTTCGGCGCCAAGAGCCGATGGATGATCCCTGGTGTCCAGCCCCTCGACATAAGCTGATCCGCTGAGTTCCAGCACCCCGCCGTCCCATCGGAACCCGCTGAACCGGGAACGCAGCCGAAGATCCGCCGGCCCCAGACGAAGAACCGCGGGATCCGGTGGTTCCGTCAACAGGGGCCAATATGTCGGCAAGGCGTGATAGCCGCCGCCGTGGGCATGGACAGCGTAGCCGATGCCATGGTCCTGCAATTCTGCGAGAACCGTGTCAACGCCGGCTCGGTCGCCGGCAGCGGCAAGTCCGGCGAGCACGCGGTCGTGCAGCTGGAACTGCTCAAGCGCCCCGGAGGTTCCGGCAAGGTATGCCGCGGTCTCCTGAACCAGCTCCCAGTAGCCCGTTCCGGAGCGTGGAACCTCGCGCAGGTGGCTCCGCCACCGCGTACCGAGACCCTCCGCATACCAGTAAGCGCGTGACTCAACTGTTCCTTCGGCGTCCAGCAGGGGGGCCAGCCGGCGGCATTCGGACAGGTCGTCGCGCAATTGGGCAGGTGTCGCGACGGGCGCCTTCGGTCCTTTTCCAGCTGGTATCCCGAGATAGTCAAAAGACTCCGACCGTAGGTATCCCCTCAGGGCAATATCCCGGGCAGCGGCATCTGCCGGGAGGTCACCGGTAACCCGTTCCAGAAAGGCCGAACGGTAAATTTTGTTCCACAGTTCGGTGTCGGCGAGCGCTGCGGGAACCATGGACAGAGTCAGGCCCTTGCCGCCTCGGGCCTGCACGAGTGAGGCTGACCGCCCGGGACCGGTGGTGTGCTGAGGAGCCGCCGAAACAAAGTCGGACCTCGATGCCACGAGCGCCGCAAGCATATCCTCGTACAGCGCCGGGGCGGGCCGGGCGCCGGGTTCCATGAAGACAATGCCGTCACCAGCCGCTGCTCTTATGCATGTTCGTAGATCCCCCTCCCCCTCCGAGCGCAGCATCTTCAGCCGAGGGTCGTTCCCGGAGGCGCTCTCGAGGGCCTCGGCGCCACAGCTCTCGGATGCCAGGGCCAGCACTTCAATCTGCCTGTAGGGCTGAGCTAACACTGCAGCCAGCGTGGCTGTGGAGGCGTCCGTCTGATTACCGGAGAGCAGCACCACGCTGAGCAGCCCGGATCCGGGTCCGGTTTTTGCCCCGCGCCCGGAGGATACCAAGGCCCGCGCCCGCCGCCGTATCCCGGCCAGCACGGCGCGCGCCGGCGTCGTCACGGATGTCCTCTTCCCTCGGCCCCGGCCGGCCTGTTGCCGTTCAGATCCTCTATGGCGGATGTAGTCCTGACGCTGGACTGCGAATCCCAATAGGGGAAGGTGGAGCGAACCCGCTCATCGTAGAGTGTCGGTCCCGACCTGCCATCCCTGGCTGCGAGTTCGCGTACTACTTGGTCAGGCGCCTCGGCTATCGGCCCCAGACCGTCGCGGCGGTAGTCAAAGTAGCCCTTCCGGTAGACGTGTCCGCCGCCGAAAATCTCATCACCATCGAAGTGGAAATAAATGATCTTCGCCCCGGCGTAGGCCGCATCGAACGCAAGGGAAGAATGGTCAGTCACCATCATGCGGGCCTGCACCAACTGGGCCTGGACGCTGATCTCCGAATAAGCGGCCGCCCGCACATAGGCGGGAAGCTTCAGAAGCGGAACCATGGACTCCAGCTCAGGGTGGGGCAGGAACACCACCTCGTAGCCATTGCGCTGACAGAACTCACCTAAGGCCTGTGACCGCAGCAACTGCAGCCAGTTTCGGCCGAAGTCACTGTGTTCAAACAGCTCGGCTCTTTCCATAGGGGAACCCGCTGTCTCCAGCTCATTCCGGAGGTACTCCCGCCAGGTCGGGGCCATCAGGATCTGGCGCCGCAGATGCACTGGATTCAGTTCAGCCGTCTTTAACAAGGCATCATGCCGGGGGAAGCCCACAAGCTTCACTTCCTGCCGGGTTAGGTCGTACGGGCCGTCACCGGCGATGGATTCATGCTCGGCATAAGTCGCCGTGATCATCAGGGCGGTTTCCTTCGTGTTGAGCCAGAGGGACATGTCGTCCTTGATGACTCCATGCTGCAGGAACACAAAGCGCGCCCGGCCGGTACCGAAGCGGCGCTTGCTGACCGGAAACTCAATGTTGGCGTTGAGGTGGGAAGAAATTTTGAACGCTGCGTTGAGGTAGAGCAGCACCGATTCGTCCGAGCCGTACGCTACGAGTTTGAAGCCCTCGGCGGCTAGTCGGTCCCAGTCCCGGCTGGTCCGCTCCAGCAGAAACCAGGCATTGATCTCCGGGCGCTCACGCAGCAGGTACCGGTACAGGTGCTCTGCGTTGTCATCGGCCCGTCCAATCCGGTCCATCAGCAGCCAGGCGTCTTTATACCGCGACACGGCGGGCTCCTGCGCGGCCCGAGCGACAAGGCGGCGATCCGCAGTTTTCTGGCGGAGAGCCTTTCCACGGGAAATAATCCGCTGCACATACCGGGTCCCGCTGTCACGCGCCTCCGCTAGGCCACCCGTTCCTGTGAGCGAACGATGCAGGATGCGGTTTTGCCGGAACCTCCCGGCATTGCGGCCAAGTGGCCGGATATAGCTCGCCGTGTGGTGCCCGGGCCCTGCGGGAACCGCGGGCGGCACCAGGTGAAACCCGGGAAGCTGGTCCGGAAGACGTCCGGGTTGAAACGGGACCCCTCGGTTAGTGGTAATCACTGCCGGAACGCCGTCCAGCTGGATCTCCAGACCGGCTCCTTCCGGCAGGATGAGCACCCGCTCCTTGATGAGCGTTTTACCTAGGACCCGGTGGTCCCGCACCTTGGCCGCATTGGGAACAATAGGGGCGCCGTCGAGGTAGGTTTTTTCTTCCGGGTGATCGCCCTGGAACAGATAGGAGTACCGGACAGTTCCGCGTTGTTCGTCGTGCTTTCCTTCCTGGACGACGGACGGATCGTCCATCAGCTGTTTATAGTGCCGGCGCAGGATGTTGTGGAAGATCCAGCCCTGGCTCACGACACTGAACTCATCAATGACCTCAACATCAATGAGCTCTACGATCTCCTCAAGGAGTCCGTGCATGCGTTCCTGTTGCAGGCTCGTAGCTCCTGCCGTGACGCTGTGCATCCGCTTGTCATCGATGTAGAACCAGATCAGGTCATAGAGCACCATGTACTGGGCCCAGTGCGGGATCCGGCCCAGCTGCCTCTGGACTGCTTGGAGCATTCCAAGGTAGCCATAGCGCGGAAGGTCGTCGTAGGCACGAGGGTCAGCCCATGCTGCGGCCACCAGCGATGCTCCGTGCTGTCTGTTTCGACGGTATAAGTAGCGGGCACTGGCCACTATGCCCAGGACGGGCTCCTCGACGGCTGAAAGGTACCGGCCGATCAGGTGGGAGTCCTCGAACTTGGGGCGGATACGTTCGTCGAAGGTCAGGCCGTGCTGGGCGAGGATTTCCCGGCGCAGGAAGGCGGTAGGGCCGTGCAGCTGGATGAACTCCGGATTGTTGTTCAGACTGACCAAGGTATTTCCGAACCTGAACTTCTTCCCCAGCGGATGATTATGGTTCATCTTTGCGGTGCCGTCCGCGAACTGCACCAGTCTGGTCGCCAGCAACTGCGCGGAACCGTTTGCGTCACCCTGCAGGAACTTAGCCACCTCCTGAAAGTAACCGGGGTGAAAGACATCGTCAGGATCGCAGAAGGTCACCCACGTATTTCTAGCCAGCCGAAGCCCTGCATTTCGGGCGGCGCCGGGACCTGCGTTTTCCTGGCGAACCAGCCGAAGGCCGGGGTGATGCTCGCGGCCCCAGCGTTCCACCAGTGCGGCCGACGTGTCCGTTGAGCCGTCGTCGACCACCACAATATCCAGGTCCTGCACAGGGTATGTCTGTGTGCGTAGGGACTCCAGAAAGGCGGGGACATATTCGGCAACGTTGTACAGCGCCACCACCAGGGAAAATTGTCCTCTAGCCACGTAGGTCTCCAGTCAGTTCGGTTCGATCGGGTGCGGGCCGGCTGCGGGCCAGCAGCGCAGCGGCTACTGCTGCAGAGCTGTCTCCGTGTGTATCGGGAATCAGGCGTGCAGGCATTGAAGGTCCGACGTGCCCTGATCCGAAACCCTCCGCCGCTGCAGCCGCCAGTTCGGTTGAGGTTGAAACCAGCGGAATGCCGGGCAAATCCGTCATCGGATTCAGATACAGTCCGCGCGACTGCCGGAACTGCTCCAGGTCCGGTGCCAGGAGGAAAATCGGCCGGCCCAGCTCGGCGTAATCGAAGATCGCAGAGGAATAGTCGGTGACCAGTGCGTCTGACGCCAGGTACAGGTCAGTGATGTCGGGATAGTCGGTGACATCGATTGTGCGGGGATGCTCCTCGATGTTCCGCTGGGCCGCAACGTTATGGTGGCCCCGGATCAGAAAGGTGTATTTCGCCCCAAGCAGCCGGCTGGCTTCCGATACGTCCAGAAATCCGATCCAATCCGAACGGCCTGCACCGTCCCGTACGCCATCCCGCCAGGTCGGCACATACAGTAGGACCGTTTGTCCGGGTGAAATCCCCAGTCGGCGGCGAACCCGTTCCCGGGTATCCAAGCGCAGGAGGGCGTCGCCGCGGGGGTATCCGGCAGTCAGTACTTCGCCCGTGTACCCGAGTGCCCGTGGAAGCGTTGCTGCGGCGAAGGTATTCTGTGCCAGCAGCAGATCCCACCATCGGGCTTCCCGCTGCATCAGGTCCCGGTAGGAGAGCGCCAGCAGGTTTTGCGGTACATCCAGCCCGAGCTTCTTCATCGGGGTTCCGTGCCAGGTCTGCAGGTAGAACTGTCCCGGGGACTTGCGGAAGTACCAGGGAAAGTTGTTGTTGTTCACCAGCCGCCGGGTGGTTGCCAGCTTCTCGTACCACTCGGCGGATCCCTGCAGCAGCGCGACCGCATACTCGGGCACGGGAACAGATCGGTCGGCCACGGACCAGTAGAGCGGCTCGTCAAAGCCGGTGGCGGCAAGGTAATCGGAGATCGCGCGGGGATTGTCCGAACAGCTGGTACCGCCGAAGCTCTCAAAGAAGATTCCCGGGCAGGGGGTAGCCGCGGTGTCCCCGCCGAATACCGCCCGCCGTAAGCGGTACTGATGGAAGGTCCCGGTCTCATCGTCGGCCAGCGGAGCGGAAATGCTCACAGCCATGAAACCGGCGTCGGTCCGCAGGCCGCGCACACGGGCATCGGCGAGCCGGATGGAACGGAAATCTCCCGCCGTGGCTTCATCCACCGCGACGGCGGGGTCCCCCGGTCCTGCGGCTCCGCCGTCCCCGCGCATGCGCAGGGTATAGGACCCCGACGGCGGCGCAGGCAGGTTCACGCCCCATCTTTGCGTGGCCAGCGGCACCCGAAGCAGGAGTTTCCCGTCGGGCTGACGCAGTGCCTTCGCAGGAAGTTGGTAGCGTGCGGTCACCAGGGCGTAAGACGCGGCAGGCGGAGCACCCGCCAACTCGAGCCGCAGCTCGTCTCCGTCGTCGCCGGAGAGCGTGGAGAGTGCCGTGACTGCCGGTCCGGCGGGAGGAAGGCCGGCTCCATCCACCGGGGAGGGAACCCGGAGCATGCACTCCACACGGTGTCCGGCCACCTCAGCAGCGATGCTCAGTTCCTTCGGCAGCGGCAGGTCCAATTCCATGGCGAACGCGGAGTCGGCATAGCTGCAGTTCCGGTCACCGGAGGCAAGATCGATCTCCGGATTCGAGTAGCGGCGGAAGGCACGGATCCCCCGCTGTCCGGCAGCATCGGCCGCCTTCACCGTAAGGGTCACCTCGTTGCTCCGCAGGTCCACGTTGCGGACGTAGGCGTGGCCCCGAAGCACAGCTTGCCCGGTGGCTCCCCGCAGTGGCGGTTCCAGCACAGCCACTAGTTCCAGCTGCTCAGGGGCAACCACCAACACCCTAGGCGGCACAGTCGTTTTCAGGACGTCCACCAGCGGCGGACGGGCGAGGATGCGGCCCCCGTCGAACGCCAGCGGGCTGGCGGTTCCGTTGTTGATCCGGTCGACCACCGCCCGCCTGACGTCCTCCTGATGTCCCTCGGCTACGAGGTACAGCAAGATCCGGGACTGCGGGTCAATGCTGCCCAGATGTGGCTGTCCACCCGCGTAAAGGTCCCGCAGCCCGTCGCGGAGTGTCTGCCAGAACTCGCCGCCGGCATCGGGAATCTGTTCAATGTACGGGATGAGGTCCGTGCCCAGCAGGCGCCGGTACCAATGAGCCTGGACCGCCTGCGTCGCTTCGCCCGTCATCAAAGCCGTGACATCACGGGCAACGGTGAGCCGGTCCTGCAGGTCCTCCAGCAAGTGCTTCGCCTGGGTAATCGACGTACCGTCTTCACGGATCCGCCACCAATACACAACGGGGGTCAGGATGTCGAAGGAGCCGGATCTCAGGTAGGCCCGGGCTGTGCTCTCCTGGTCCTCGTAGCGGATGCCCTCGGGTATCCGGCCCACTGCGCGGTCCCAGAACTTCCGCTGGAACACCTTGTTCCAGAGGAACACGTCGTCGATGGCGTCCGGACGCTCCGCCAAGGTGACGCCCGTATCGGGAACGGCATGAATCCTGTCAGCAAGACGGACAGGTGTCCGCTTGCTCCCGCGGATCCTCCCGTAGGAGCCGACGCAGAAATCTGAGCCGGTGCGGGCAAGGCTCGCCATCATCAAGCTGTAAGCGTCAGAGGGGACGACGTCGTCGGCGTCGGCGAAGGCTAAAAACCGTCCGCGAGCGCGCTCGACGCCGATGTTGCGGGCCTTTCCGTTTCCTCCGTGGGACAGGCGCACCAGCTTGATTCTGCGGTCGTACCGCGCGTACCCGGCTGCGATGGCGCCCGTCCGGTCGGTGGATCCGTCGTCGACCAGGATGATTTCCAGCCGGCGGTACGTCTGGCTGACGAGGCTGCTTAGGCACCGGTCAAGATACGGTGCCACGTTGTGCATGGGCACGATGACGCTGAGCAGGGCGGAACCCGCGTTCCCGGGTTGCCTCGATGCCGTCCGGCGCAGCCTTGCCCGCAACGCGGGGTGGAGCATCGCTGCAGCCCTGTGCTGCGACGCGGCCGATCGGACGGCGCTAAATGTCTGTGTGCGCATGCGGTTCCCCGAAGAATCGAAGGTCGCCGGAGGCCAGTAAGGTGGCGTCGTCAACCTGCCAGGTGTGTCCGGAGCCTTCCCGAACCTGGAAATAATTGAAGCGGTCGGCAGAATAAATGCGTTTCCCGGCGGCCACGGCCTGCTTCAGGAACCCGGTGTCTTCTCCCAGTCCAAGCGGCGGAAAGGGCAGTTCCAACGCGAGCGTCCGCCGGGTCACGATCGTGGGGCCCATCACGAAGCCCGTGTATCGGTGTTCCCGGTCCCCGAACCTCAGAATGACTGCATTGCTCCTGCGCAGGTGCACGTAGTGCGCCTGCTTGCCCACCACATCGGCGCCTGAGTATTCGAGTGCGTAGAGCTGGTCGCTGAGATAGTGCGCACCGTAATGGTCGTCGTCGTCCATCTTTGCCACCACGTCCCCCGAAGCTGCCTGAAGACACAGGTTCAGGCACTCCCCGAGGGACACGTCCCTGCCTGCTGTGAGCAGACGGACGTTTTCCACCCCATGAGCGGAACTGAGCTCATTCACCATGTCCCGGTCCAGGGCGAAGCCATGGGTGAGCAGCACCAGTTCCACGTCTACGTCCTGCTGTCCGGCGATGGTCCGGAACACGTTCTCCACCTGGTGGGGTCGGATGGTGGGTACCAGTGCCGAAACCGTGGGTCGCGTCACGGGCCGGCTGCGCAACGGCACGGCCGCCGCGACAACGGCTTCCGCACGGTGCGCATAAGTATGGTCTGACCAGATGCGGCGCTGGGCAAGGTGGACGGTGCGGTCATTGTATTCAGCGTTCCGCGCGAGCCCCCGGCTCAGCGCCGCCGCTTCTTCGCGGGAATGGGCGACCGGGACTTCGTCGGGAGCAAAGAAGCCGGCAACGGCTTCGCTGGGTGTAGTGATGACCGGAGTCCCGGCTGCGTTGATTTCGAAGATACGCCGGGCACACATGCTCGGTGAGTCCACTACCGAATTGACGTTGAGGAACACCTTGTAGGCCTTGTAGGCAGACAGCATCTGCTGGTACGACAACGAACCGACTACCCGGGAGTCCAGCGGCGGAGGGAATTGATAATTGGGCTCGCCCCCGAGATTCCGGGAAAGGATTTCGAGTCCGATGGGCAGCGTCTCGGAGGCGTCCATCGCCCCGCCCAGAAGCAGATCCATTTGTTCGCGGCGTTCCGGGTACTTGTGGGCAAAGTACATCCCCGCAAAAGCGATATCACGGGAATGCCGGCCATACGCCGGCCGTACCGGATTATGTACCGCAGGCTGGGCCGCGAACGGCAGAACGGCAATGTTCGCATGGCCGAGGTCCCGCCGGTAATGCTCGACCCGTCGGATGTCTGAAGTGAAAACGTGGTCGAACAGGCCCGCGGCGGGCAGGAAGTCATCGTAGTGGGGCGGGTCTTCCTTGTTCCAGAATACGGTGGGAATTCCGCGGCTCCTGCTCCACGCCAGCAATTCGACAAGCTGGGGCGCCGGGCCATCCGGGCCGGCGAGCTTTCCCCGCCAGCGCCTCTGGTTGCCGGCCCACGCCGACTCGACAAAGACCAGCTCCACCCCGTGCTCCTGCATCTGCTGCCGCCATACGACAGGGTCCAGCGGCACGGTATTCCACTCATAGGCAAAAGCAACAGCCGAAAATTCATCGAGAACAACGCCGACCGTTAGGTCCGGACGGCGGGGTCCTCGGGACGGTACGGACGCCGCGGGAATCGCCAACCGGCGTTTGGTGCCCCGACCGATCCATCCTGCCTCGACGCCGCGGGAGCCGATGGGGTCGGTAAAGCCCCGCTCTGCCCTGCGGCGTCCGTTCCACTCCCGTACCTGCCGCGGGCCGCCCGACCGCAAGTGCCAGAGCCCCGTCCGAAGAACCTGCAACACCGCCATTTACTGCCTCCTCGCACGGCGTCGGCCGCTGGAGCGCCGCACAATCCGGGTGATCGTCAGCGTGTCCAACGCATCCTGCCGGAGTGCGTCCGCGCTGACATTGTTCCCGTGTGCCAACTCCCGGGCGAACTGTTTATATGCCGTGACCACGTCATGCGGCTCCCCATCCATTACCAGGTCTCCCTTATCCATCCAGACCACACGGGTGCACATGGTGACGATGGTGTCGAGGCTGTGGCTGACCAGGAACACGCAGCCTGCATTCTCGCGAAGCTCGTCCATCCGCCTGCGGCTGCGGGCAGCAAACTGCGCATCACCGGTACTCAAAGACTCGTCGATAAGCAGGATTTCGGGGTCAATGCTGGCCGCGATGGCGAACCGCAACCGGGAGGACATGCCGGAGGAATAGGAACGCATCGGCAGGTGGATGGCATCTTCCAGGCCGGACAACTCGACAATCGATGCGTAGCGCTGCGCGATTTGTTCGCCGGTCAGCCCCATGGCCAGGCACCCGAGCACCACGTTGCGATCCCCTGACAGCTCGGGCACAAGTGCTGCATTGACCCCAAGCAGGACGGGGGTGCTGGACGCGTATACGGCACCGGTGTCCGGGGGCATCTGTCCGCTGATCAGCTTCATCAGGGTGCTTTTGCCGGATCCGTTGCGTCCCACGATGCCAATGCACTCCCCTTGAACTGCAACGAGCGAAAGTGAGTTGAGGGCATTGACCGTCACCTGTTTTGCGGTGTGCCCGCGGATGGCTCCTCCCCGTCTGCTTTCAGGAACGGGCGGACTCGACTGCACTCGGTAGCGCATGCTTACCCCGTCGACCACGACGCTTAGCTCCTCTTCGGGAATCCGGTCAACCACGGCCGTAGGTCTCCTCCGCCAGCCAAAAGTAAACGGCCCCCACGGCCAGTGCTCCGGCTGCCCAGGCTGAGAGGACGGCCCAGGACTGCCATGACGGCAGCTGGTCATACAGCAGGCAGTTCCGCGCAATGTCGAGCACATTAAACAGGGGGTTCAGCTCCACTACCCGAAGCAGGGCGGGATGTTCGATAAAGCGCTCATAGCTGTAGAAGACGGCGCTTCCGTACATCCAGGCCCGGAGGGCAAAGCTGAGCAAATGGACCACGTCATTCACTTTGGAAATGATCCGGGCAAGAATCAGGCTGATGCCGAGGTTGAACATCCATTGCAGCGCCAGGGCAGGAATTATCAGCAGCCACTTCCACGTGACGTCCTCGGTTGGTGGCAGTACGAGAACTATCAACAGCATCACGATCAGCACCGGAACGCTCGCTATCAGTTCGCGCAGGTTCACCGCCACGGGCAGCGCGGCGCGGGGAAAGCTGAAAGCCTGGATGACCGTTCGGTTCTGCTGGATAGACCGCCCGCCATTCGTTATGGCGCGCGAACTGATCTGGAAAAGGAAGATGCCAATGACCAGGTATCCGATGAAGTTCTCAATTCCGGCACCCGTCCTCAGGAACAATCCGAAGATCAGGTAATAGGTCAAGCCGTTAAGCACGGGATTAGCGATCAACCAGATGCTGCCCAGCCGGTCCCGTCGGTTGCCGCCGACTACCCTGGACTTCGCGTCGAAGACAATGAAGTGCCGATAGGCCCAGAGCCGCTGAAGGTAATTTCCGAATCCCGGCCGCGCGCCCACCCGCTGCAGATTGCCGACGTCCAAAAGAACCGGACGGACCCGAGCGTCGGCCTCATCGGCGGGTTGCGTCAACAGAGACCTCCTCTCATGTGGCATCACGAGGCATTCCGCCGCGGAGTCAGCGAGCGCAGGAGGTCGGCGTAGGCAGCCGAAAGCCCGTTGAGATCCGCATGGGCTTCGAGCCATTGCCGGCCCGAAGTCCCGGCCACCAGGCGGCTTCGGTCCGCGTGCAGGTCCTTCCATAACGCGGCAATCGCCTCCGGGTCTGCGGCTACCACGTCTCCCGCTCCGGACTCTTCAATGACTCTTCGGGCTTCTCCCCGCAGAACTGCTGTGACATGGCGGCCCACAGCAAGGATCTCGTAGGTTTTGGACGGGATGGTGATGTCGAAGGACTGCCAGTCATTCCGGAGCTGTCTGCGTTGCACCCCGTGTCCCACCATGGTCAGCCGGACGTAATCACGCGAGAGGGCTGCAGCCTGAATAACCAGATCCAGTCGCTGGCTCTCTCCGTGGTTTCCCAGGTACAGAACGTTCAGGCACTCCCGATCGAGGGGCGGTGGAGGGAGAAGTTCGCGGACGGACGTATCCACGCCGTTATTCACCGTTGCAACATTTCGAAGACCCCGGCCAGCGCTTCGCACTATCCGGGCATCCCGTGCAATATCGGGCCAGGCATCGCGCATATCTACCACCAGCGGTGCCCGCCTTAACCTCGACACCAGGTATCCCGCCCCCAGGATAGGAAGGCTTGGCACAGTGACGATCACGACGTCGGGGCGACGCGTAAGCACCCCGGCCGCCACGGATGCGCCGGCGCTGAAACAATGGTCAAGCAGCCGTCCCCACCGGGTAACCGGATGCCGCAGATACGGCACTCTGAGAATCCGGTCCCCCGAACTGCCGCTATCCGGTCGGAAGGATCGGCCGGCGGCCCGCGAGTCCAAGGTCCTCCGGCCCTGCGGCTCATGGGCGACGGGGGCAATAACATCCACTTCCCAGCCCAGGCTGCGGAAGTACCGGTTGAACTGGGTCCAGCGGCGTTGAGGAGGGGTGTGTTCCGGCGCATACGAATGCGTCAACAGCAGAAGCCGCATAATCATCCCCCCTGGAAGATACGGAAACGCCTGCCACATGGTGGGGGCGATCGACGTCACTATACGCATGGGTCTTTCGAATAAGACGCGTAATATCGCGGATCCGAGTAGTGAGTGCCGTGGATACGGGTAAGTCATGCCCTGGTCCAAGTAGTACGGTCCGGAATACCCGCACCTCCATGGGCTCCGCACGCGCCTGCCGCCGGAGGCAGCCAGGGTGTGGAAGGCTTGGTCCATGCCCAACAAGCAATATCCTGACGTGGCCGCTGCCCGCCACCTGAGAGATGCGCTGCGAGAACCCCGCCCGGGGTCCGGAGGCGCAAAGCGGGTTTACGCCAGTCCCTCACGGGTCAATGCTGCGCTTCCGGTTACCCTCCGGCGCGATAAGGATTACCGGAAAAAACGTATCGTCGCTTCCGTTTTGAGCGTTTTGGTGTGCCTCTCGGTACCCTCTCTGGTGACACTGCTGGTGATCTTCGGCTAGCGCAGGGCTGCAGGGAGAGAAGCCGCGCTCACGCTGGGCAGCGGTTTGGGCTATAGCTCCGGCTATAGTTTAATGGAAGCTCGTATAAATTTTGATTGTCAAGCGTATTTGGGGGAACTTTAATGCCGGTCGTTATGCCTATTTATGGAACTAGGCCGGAGGCCATCAAAATGGCCCCAATCGTTGCTGCTCTCCAGGCTTCTTCAACGTTGGACTGCTTCGTCACCGTTACGGGTCAGCACCGGTCCATGCTGGATCAGGTCAACGGGTTGTTCGGCATCATCCCCGACCACGACCTGAATATTTTCGAGCCCGGCCAAACGCTCAACGGCATCTTGACCAAGACCATCGACGGACTGGATAAGCTCTTCTCGGTCAACAAGCCCGACGCCGTTGTAGTACAGGGTGACACCACAACGACCACCGCCGGGGCTATCGCGGCGTTTTACCACGGGATTCCCGTTGTCCATGTGGAAGCGGGACTTCGCAGCGGAGACCTCTTCTCTCCATTCCCGGAAGAGGCCAATCGGAAAATGACCTCGCAGATCGCCAGCCTCCATCTGGCCCCGACAACCACCAGCCGGGACAATCTGCTGGCAGAAGGCATTGGGGCCTCCGCTATTGCGGTGACAGGCAACAGCGTCATTGACGCCCTCCTCATGACTGTGGACAAGAACATCCCCTTCACTGACCCGCAGTTGGAAGAACTCGCTGCCTCGGGCCGACGCGTTCTACTCTCCACCACGCACCGACGGGAGAACCAAGGTGTTGCCATGCGCGGCATCGGACAGGCTCTCGCCCGCATTGCCGACGCCGAGCCCGACCTCACTGTGGTTGTTCCACTCCACCGGAACCCAGTGGTGCGCGAGGCAGTTATGCCCGCCATTGAGGGAAAATCCAACATTATTGTCACGGAACCGCTGGCTTACGGCGAGTTCACCCGCATGCTTTCCATTTCTCATCTGGTCCTTACCGATTCCGGCGGCGTCCAGGAAGAAGCCCCGAGCCTGGGGAAGCCGGTTTTGGTCATGCGTGAAAACACCGAACGGCCGGAAGCAGTGACTGCCGGGACCGTGAAGCTCATCGGCACGGATGAAGACCGCATCGTTGCCGAGGTAACCCGGTTGCTGAACGATCAGGGCCACTTCGATTCGATGGCAAATGCAGTCAACCCGTACGGTGACGGTAAAGCTGCTGCCCGGACCGTTGCAGCTATTGAGCAGCTTCTGGGCCTAGGATCCCGCACCGCTGATTTTGCCTATGCATAAGCGGGTCTTCGTCTATGGCAGCAATGCTGCCTCGGCGCTGGTTACCGCCTACAGCTCGGACATCGCCCGGTCCGGATTTGTAGCCAGACAGTCCCTGATCAGCGCCATGAATGCGCCCAGTGACGTTGAGTTGGCGATCCCCGCGGACCTTACCGTTTCTGCCGCCAGCCACGTGCGGCGGGATGCAGCGTCTTCCCTGACGGAAAACCTGACCCGAGTCGCTGGTGATGTGGACCTGCTGCTCTGGGATCTGGCGGATGAACGCTTTGGCGTCAGTGAGATGAGCGACGGAACCTATCTCACAACTTCCCCACAGCTAGTGCGCACCACGGTCAGCGGCGCCGATCTCCTCCGCCGCGTGACCTTTGGTTCACAGGAACATCTCGACCTGTGGCGGGTGGCGGCAACCCGATTTGTCACCATGCTGGAAACTCTGGGCCTGAAATCCCGGACGTTTGTCCTGGACCTGCCCTGGGCGCCCACGGACGAAACCGGTGCTGGAGTAGAGCTGTCCTTCGGACCGGATTCAAGCCAAATGAACAGCTTCCTTCAGCCCTACTATGATCACCTCCAGGGCCTCGGCGTTCGGGTAATCTCGGAGCCGCGGACCACGGGCGCCTCAGAACACGCTGCCGGCCGAGCACCTTTCAATCTGCTGGACTCCTGTTACCACGCTCTGTCTGCACGATTGGCCGCTGCCGTTGCCGAGACCGAGACCCCTGCTCGAGCCCACTGGAACTGGGACGAACGCCATGAGGCCCAGATACTTCACTGGACGGACGCAGAGCAGGTCCAGAGTGATATTCCCGGCCGCACACAGCACGTGGTTGCACCGCGCACGAAGTCCGGTGAAGAGTTTCCCGCACGGTTTCTCCTTCAGAACACCGGCTCGGACACCCTGCTGGTAGTCAGCCATGGTGCGTTGCCCCGCGGCAAGTACCAAGTGCCCCGGTTTGAGTGGCTGGCGACGCTGGAGGACCGTCCGGAGAACCTCCTGTTCCTGGCGGACGGCGCCCTCGAATCACACCCTGCGCTTGATCTCGCTTGGTTTACGGGAAATGCAGCAGATGATCTCACGGAGCGGTTCAGCAATATTGTTGATATTGTCGCCGGCCAGCTGAATATCAGCCGCATCGTGTTTATGGGCGGATCCGGCGGCGGGTTTGCTTCGCTGGCACTGGCTTCTTCCGCCCCGGGCTCACGCGCCTTGGTTTTCAATCCGCAGACAGCAATCCGCAGGTACTGGAACAAGTCCGTCTCCGTCTATCAACACACGCTGTTTCCGGAACTGGATTCCCCGGCGGGGTTGGACGCCTTCGGACCGAGGGTCAGCGCCGTGGCCAGGGTGCGCACAGACAAGGCTGCGGACTACCAGGTCATTTACGTTCAGAACGACGACGACGCCTTCCATATGGACAACCACCTGGCGCCGTTCGCTGCAGGACTCGGAATGAAGGCGCGGTCCTCGGTATCTCGAAACGGCAACGTGCAGCTGCTGGTAGACCGGTTCGCGGACGGCCATAACATGCCCTATCGGAAGATCCTCAACCGCTTTATTGATCTCGCATTGGAAGACTGGGGATTACCCCAACATCCATGGGATCGAAGCAGGTACGAAGACCTCCTTGGCGATGCGATCATCGCATGATCCGGGACCATGAATTGGCCCACGCGACGAAGCTACTCTGGATAGACACAGTCTTCTGCGACGCCGAGAGTGATCCGGCTGTTATCGAGCGATACCTGCAGAGGTTTGTGCTGACCCTTGCAACCCTTGGAAAGCAGGTCATTCCCGAAGACACGGACTTGCGGCTCACGATAAACCTCTCCCGTGACAAGTGCGCCCTTGTGCCTCGAATCACGGAGGCTATCCGTCGCATGGATCCGGAGATCCGATACGGAAGCCGAATCCATGTATATGACCACCCCGCTGCAGGTTACGGGGTTCCGACATCGGCACACATCGACAAAATCAAGAACCCCAATAAGCAACCCGGACGTCGGGAAGCGTTGTTTTCGGAAGCCTCGTCCACTGAACAGTGGGACGAATATCAAGCTATGATCCGGATCTCCATGGACGACGATGATCTATACTTTTCCGGTCATTTAAACCAAATCTGCACCGTTGCTGACACTCTCCTAGACAACTATCCAGGCTCCGTTTGTGCAGCGGGCCTTTACCGTCAGAATCTGGGAACGGTAACCAGCCACGGTGTAACCCTCACTACTGTGGATTTTAACCGGGTCATTCCTGGAAATAAGTTCTATGTCATCCCGTCCGGCCATTTTCAGGACGCAGCGGCATACAGCCCGTGGGGCATCCCGGAACTGATTGATGAGGATGCAGTAGACCGCTTTGGGCAGAGGGGAGTTGTCCTCACCTTGGCACGCGCGAATGAACCGACGTTTGTATATATGCGCCGGGCCTCGAATCTCTCCCGACAGTCGAAAGCGGAGTATATCGACGCCACACATGGAGAGAGGGTCTTTGCCACCGAGGATGACCTTGCTCGCTATGTGTGCTCGGCGCCGGTCACCGGTCCGTCGAATATAGTTCTCGCGGCCCTGCCCCGCGAATTCCGCCTCAGCGCGAGCCGTTCTGCCAATGGACGGGTTAGCGTCTCAACCAATCTCGAAGCGATGTTCGGCCCGGACCATCAAATGGCCTTGTACCTCATGCTAGGGACCGAACGTCTCGACATGCGTTGGTACTCGGAGAACCAAGACGCTGTTTTCCATAACGTCCCGAGTGGCTGCAGCATCCGCGCGTTCGTTCGGAATAGAGGCGAAATCATCAGCCGGAAGGTTGTACGGGTCTTCGACTGAGGAACGATAACCCGCAGGCGGCCTTCTTACTCACGATTTGGACTGAAGCCAGACGGTTGTGAAGCGTCCCACCTCCGTGTTCTCCCTCCTGCGGGTGACGGTTGCCTGAACACCTTCGTTTTCGGGTGCTTGGACCACGAAGAAGGTCTCGGCCGAATAATCGGTGCTAAAAATCCGTGAGTGGGAGGTCCGGACTTCAATCGCCGCTTCTTCGCCGGGGGGAAGCCATAGCTTGAACTGCACCATGTCCTCCGCATCGTCCCTGCGTGTCAGGCGGTACGGCAGAAGATCCGCTCCCGAGAAGAATTCCTCTTGTAGGGCCGCCTCAAGGTAGGGACCGAATGCTGCACCAATGTCCTGGTGGGACAGGTCCTTAATGACGAGTGTCTGTATCGACAATCCAGCGTCCGCGGCCAGCTTCATCAACGGTTCGATATGGACATGCTTGTGGCTGTCGTTGTCTCCTACCACGACTGTGATGTGCGGGTTTCCCTGAGCGTTGCTTACGGCATTGGGAATTAATTGGTCCAGCCAGTCGATCGATTCGTTGTCGCTGTCTCCCGCAATGAAACTCAACATGCCCGGGGAAGCGCCGCTGAGGTACGTTCCCGGATAACTCTGCGGGGCGCCCGCAACGATCCGTGCGGCTCCCAGCTGCAACCCGTGGGAAAGGGCAGCTGTTCCACCCTTGGACGACCCGAGGAACACCATTCCATCGGGTCCGATACCCAACTCAGACGACATCTCCAGCAGGAAAGACTGCACCGCGTCGAAAATCCCGGTGTCACGGTTATCGGCATAATAGTAAGAACCCTGTGATCCGAAGTTGTCCAGGATATAGAGGCGGTAAGCGTCCACTTTCGCCAGTGATGACTTGTAGTTGTAGGTGAAATCGTACGGCGCGCTGATGGCGGAGAACGCTACGCAAAGTGTCGATTTGCCGTGCTCCGATAACGGCTCTTCCAGGCAATAGGTCAGACTGCGTTGACCATTCCAAATTCGCCATTCTCCTCCTTCCTCCCCCACTCCTCGGTCAATCACCCGCAGCGTTCCCCCGGCAACCGCGATGCTCGTTCCAGTCCCGGCAGAACCGGAGAGTGTAACCTCATTGGACCCCGGGGATAATGGCGTCTCGGCTCCAGCAGAACGGAGCCGCACCGGCGCATCTGCTTGGATCGTTACTTCGGCCAACCGCCGCGAACGGCGGTTAGTCAGCACGAAGGCATGTCCATGCACCTCGATCCGATAACCGGCAGGAATTTGCCAGCGGATAGCCTTTTCGCCCAGGACCAGAGAAAACACTCGTTCCCCTCCGGATACGTACGGCTGCCGCCCAGCCCCTGCGGCCGGCATGCCGCGGAAGGGACGGGTGAGAATCTTCATCGCCCGCCGGGTCTCCCAGTCGCGAACCATGAAGTGCAGTCTAGCTCTGACGCGCCTTAGGGCGGCTCGCAGATTCATATTGTCGGCTCTCCCAGAATGACCTCTAGGATCCTTGGCAAAACTCTCGCCTGGGCGAAGTTACGTTCGGCGTAAGCCTGAGCCATTGCCCCGGCGCTACGCCACAGTTCGTCGGAGGAAGTCAACCCGGATATGTAACCCGCCATCTCCCGCACGCCGGTCTGAATCCACGACGCCGGATAGATCTGATCAGCACCAGGCCACGGCAGGGTCACCGGTACGCTGGCGCTGGCAGCTCCGTCCGCCAGCGTCAAATGGAATGACTCGAAGTCACTGAGGGACAGGACGACGCCCACCTTTTGGTACCACTGGGCCATGTCGTTGCCGTGACCGTCGAAGTGAACGGCACCGTGAAGGGTCGGATCGCCGGTAATCCGTCTCATCTGCTCCCGGTAATAGGCCATTTCTTCAGTCCTGTTGGCCATCCATGGATAGTCCTCCGGCCGCTTTCCCTTGATATGCAGCTGGTAACGGGGGTCCTCTGTCCGAAGGATACCCAGCAGGTCCAGAGCCCGGTCCAGATGCTTTTGCGCCGGCACAATGCCGACTAAGCCAAGCCGGAACCGGGCCTCATCGGATTTGTGCAACCGCAGACCGACGGTGTCCACTGGATTCGGAATGACCAGGGCCTTTTCCGAAGGAATCCCGTGATCCCGGATAGCGAGATCCGCCACGTGCCTGCCCACGAAAACCACCGATTGGATGCTGGAGAGGTCAAGTTCCCGGGGGTACCGAGTGAACAGCTCCTGGGAGTGCATTCGGGTGACTAACCGCTGATCCGGCCGCACGTTTTTTGAGTACCAGGCAGCATTCCCGAGCGTCCACTCACAGAACACGACGTCGGCGTCTGCCAGCAGCGACCTACTCTGTTCCTCGTTGTGACGGTTATGGTCCTGCCACTGGTCGGTTGCCACCATATGACCGGCAGCTTCCAGGGCATCGATGATGCCGGCTGCGAATTTAAGGTCATGTCCGGCTACGAGCACCTTCTGCTGCCGCACACCGGGATTAGTGGTGACGGTCTTGGCAGCGAGCTCTGTTGTCGTCCTTCGCCGGTGGAAGTAAAGCCCCTGTTTGCCCGGCGTCTCCGGCCCGATAGGTACCAGTCGAAGGCCTGCCCCACGAGTGGCTCCAACGGTTACCAGTCCCCCACTGAGCCTGTCATCTCCCTCCTCGTCCGAGACACCGATTTCGGCCCATTCTCCGAACGAGACGGCCGTTAGCAGATCCTCAAAAACAGTTCGGTCCGGAGCGGCATCCGTCAGCGTCCCGAGCCAGCTCACGCCGAGGTCTGACAGCATCTCCGGTGTTGCTTCCTCCTCCCGCACACATTTAAGGTCAGTCCGGAGGCCGGAGGGATCGCCTGCAACTATAACGACGGCGGGGCGGACGGTCTGCACCTCAAGGCTCCTCAGGAGTGCCGGACTGGGTGCACTTGCCCTCACGGCGTAGCCGGGAGGCTGGGGAGACGTGACCACCAAACCGGCGCAGCGCAGGGCGTAGGAAAGGCGGTGTGCGGCGGTGTGCCCTCGGTGAATTAGTCGATACGCCAGCCAGACATCATTCAGCCGAGCCTCTTCATCATTCATCCAGCGGTCCAGCAGGACCTTGGTCTCATCTCGCCCTGCCACCGTGTGGACGAGTCCACCCAGGACGCGGTCCACGCCCTGCCCCTTGCCGCTGACGACGGCGGCTCCGGAGGCCGCAAGTTCGACCACCCGGCGGGAAAACATGGTGGGGGAAGCATCCACAGAATTAACGTTGACATGCACCGGATGGCTTTTATAAGCCTTCACCATTTCCAGATACGGCAATCCGCCCTGGACAAACGGCTGGAGAGATTCGGGGAACCGGTAAGGGCTTTCCGGATTGAGGTGCTGCCGGTCATAAATCGTCAGTCCGAGGGGACGTGCCGCGTCCAGCAGCGAAGTTAATTCTGCTGATCGTTGGGGGTATCTCTCGCCGTAGTAGGAACCGGCGTACGCGACGGTGTGGGAATAGGGGCGCTCGGTGGGGAGCGGGTTGTGCAGTTTGGGCTGGGCATAGAAGGGAAGGGAAGAGATCGTTCTGGTGTGCAGGCCTTCGGAACGGGCATATTCACGGAGGCAGTTCGCATCCGTGGTGAAGACGTGGTCGAAGATTTCGGCGGTTCGGCGGAACCTGTTGAAATGGACCGGGTCCTCCTTGTTCCAGAAGATTGTCGGAATGGACTCTTCCCTGCAGTACTCAACCAGCTCGCGAAGTGAACGGAATCGTTCCTCGTCGTAATACCCCACCTTCTGCCGCCACGTATCTTCTGCGCCTTCCCACGCGGATTCAACGAAGAGGACGTCAAGCGGACGGTCCCGCACCTTTTCCCGCCAGGTGTCGGGACGCAGTTCATTCAGGACTACTTCCGAACGCAGCCCTTCAGTGGTGAAGGTATCCGCAACAACACCGATGGTGATCTGCTTCAGTGATCTGCCACTCGGTGCCGACACTATTGCTTCCGCAATGGCAGAGTTCAGCCCCCGGGCGGCTTCAGCTCCGAGGGAATTCCACTTCCGTTGGCCGACGGCCCATAGCCGTGCGCGGCGTCCCAGGTCGCGGCGCTGCCCGGGATCGTCTAAGAGTGATCCGATGGCCTTTGCCAGGGATTCCGGATCCGAAGGTTTAGCCAAAAGGGCGCGTTCCTGGTCCTCTCCGGCAAATGTCCGCAACGGAGCCAGGTCTGTCAGTACCAAGGCCTTGCCGGCAGCCATTGCTTCAAGCGGCTTCAACGGGGACACGAGTTCCGTAACAGGCAGTGGAACCCGGGGGCAGGGCATAACATCAAAAATACTGACGTAGTCGGGTATATTTTCGGCGTCTACCCGTCCGGGGAACTGAACGCGGTCTTCCAGCCCGAGTATGCCCGCTTGACGGCGCAGCTCCCCTAACTCGGCGCCGTCTCCCACGATTACTGCCCGAAACTGCTTCCCCTGGTCCTTCAGGATGGAAAGGGCACTGAGGAGATCGGAGAGACCCTCATAATGGACCAAACTTCCGGCGTATCCCACCACCGGAACGTCAGCAGGTAGGCGCAGTTTGTCCCTCAACCTGTCAGACGGCGGCATTGGAGCGAAGCGGTCGGTATCCACTCCGTTTGGAAGAATTTGAATTTTTCCAGCTTCCACACCTCTGCGGACCAGTTCCGCCTTCACCTGCTCGGTGATCGCGAAGACCGTATCTGCATGCATTGCAACAAAGGTTTCAAGCTTCTCCGCGAGGCGGTAGCGTTCCGACTCTTCCCATGACGGCTTCCCCGATGCCTCGGTTACCTCCCACAGCCCCCGCACCTCGTAGGAAAACGGCACACCGAGACGGCGGGCCGCGGCCAGGGCCGGAAGTGCGGTCACATGGTTAGACGCTGCGTGGATGGCTTCCACCCTGGCACGCTGCGCTTCGCGCACGTAGATGTCCGTCGCTTCGAACCAATAATGATCCAGCGGTTGTTGCGTCCAACTCGGTCCGGGGTTGAATACATGTTCAACGCCACCGATCTTCCGGGCAAAACGGTCAGACCCGGCAGGCGGGTGGTCCGTCGCCACGTCCCACGGATAGCCAGGGCGTGCGGCAACCACTACATCCATTGCCGCGTTCAACAGGCCCTTAGTGAGTTCCGCAGTGCGCGTGGAGTAACCGTTACTGTTGAAATGGCCTGTGCTGTGGGCGCAGTACATGATGCGTCCACGCTCTACCAAGTACACCGGGTTGGGCTGGCGCGGAGCAAGTGGTGGCAGCCGCGCCATTAGGCGGTCCATCCCCAGCACAGCGTCCATGGTTCTCACGTCCTTGGCGCTTTGGTTGTCCAACACGGGTTGGTGCCGTCGGATTAGCGCTGCAGGTTCTTTCACGTCGCCTAGGACGAAATAGGCGTGGGAAATCGCCCGCATGACATTTGCGGCGGTTGGATCCTCCTCAGCTTTGGCTAAGTAAGTCTGATGGAGTGCGCGAAGCTGGGGTCGAGATTTCTTGTTGGTTGCTGTCAAGGGAAGATCCGGCGGCGTGGGTGCTACCTCCGCCGAACCGTCCCGAGAAAAGGCTGCTCCACGGACCTGCTTAATATTCCGGACCGATTTACGAACCCCCCGGGCGGGCAGCAGGACAGCCCTGCCCACCCGAAGGCTCGATGAAGATCGTAGAGCGGTAAGCGTGGACCGTAACCGCACGACTTCGGTCTTGGACGACTGCAACTCGGTCCTGAGCCTGACTGAGTCACGCAGCAGCGACTGAAACTCTCCACGAAGGGATTCCAGTTCGCGCGCGTCCTGCTTTCCCTTCGCTTTCACGCGTTCATAGTCCGCGATGAGTTCATCCACGTTTGTGGCATAGCGCTGACGCCTGAGGCTTTCAGCGGGAGAGAAGGACAACTGCTCGTCTGCGTGCGTCATGGAGTTCCAAAGTTGATGGTTAGCAAATACGGGTAGGCAAAGGCGCTAGCGCCAGATTCCCCGAGTGTCGATTACTTCCTTGCCTTCGAGCACGGCACGGTCGAGCGTCTTGAACGCATCGTGGTCCACCAGCAGAAGAACGATGTCCGCGTCGGTGAGGCCCTCTTCCACGGACACCAGATTGACGTTGCCGCGGCCGGCCAGGCTGCGGGGCAGTTCCTCCACATGGGGTTCCACCACGGCAATTGTTGCCCCCGGCATCCGGGCACCGAGGTCAGCGACGATGGAAACTGCTGGCGACTCACGCAGATCATCGATATTGGCTTTGAAAGCCAGGCCCAGGGCGGCGATCTTCGGCGACTTTTTGCCCGTGCTCAGCTGCTCCACGCGGTCCAGCACCCATCGAGGCTTGGCATCGTTGGTTTCACGGGCCTGACGGATCAGCTTCGCGTCTTCAGGCGCGCTGGAGACGATGAACCACGGATCCACGGCGATGCAGTGGCCTCCAACACCAGGTCCGGGCTGCAGGATGTTCACCCGGGGATGGTGGTTCGCGAGCTCGATCAGTTCCCAAACATCAATGCCCAATCTGTCGCTAATGACGGAGAGTTCATTGGCAAAGGCGATATTGACGTCCCGGTAGGAGTTCTCCACCAGTTTTGCCATCTCGGCGGTTGTTGCATCGGTCAGATGCATGCCTCCCTTGCAGAAAGCGCTGTACAGGTCACGCGCACGCTCGGCAGCAACCGCCGTCAAGCCGCCAATGATTCGATCATTGGTGACAAGTTCGATCATTACCCGTCCCGGCAGAACACGCTCAGGGCAGTGGGCTACGTGGATGAGGGGAAGCCCCGATTCGGGGTCCAGGGAGAGATCAGGGCGCAGTTCCACGAGGTATTCGCCGAGATGCTTCGTGGCGCCTGGAGGAGACGTTGATTCGAGAATGATCAGTTCGTCCCCGACTAGCTGGGGAGCGATACCGCGGGCCGCGGCATCAATATAGGACAGATCAGCTGTCCTGTCCGCATTGAACGGCGTGGGCACGGCGACGATGTAAGCGTCAGCCGGCGGAGTGTCCGTGGTGGCCTTCAGCATTCCTTGGCTGACCGCGCCCGCTACCTGAACCCCAAGATCGGGCTCGACGAACGGGACTTCTCCGCGGTTGATTGCTGCGACGTTGGCTTCCTTGACGTCTACTCCGATGACATTGAGACCGTTGGCGGCAAGCACCGCTGCAGTCGGCAGACCAATGTATCCAAGTCCGATGACAGCAACGTCCTTGATTTCCTTCATATTCATTCCCCTATAGTGCGATCTGTTCTTCGGGCTTCCCGAAAAACTTTATTTCTCCCGAAGCCAACAACGCGGTATCGGATATTGCCCAAGTGTGGTTACCCACGCCTCGGAATTGGGCATAGTTGAAGCGGTCGGAGGCATAAATACGGCCTCCATCCGCCCGGACAGCCTTTAAGAACTGTGTATCCTCACCCCTGTTCAGCGGTGCAAAGGGCATTCCTTCAAAGACCTCTCGGCGAGCGGTAATGGTTGGACCCATCACCGAGGTAGTGAACCGATGCTCCCTGTCCGCGAAACGTAGAAGTGTGGCGTTACGCTCCGCAAGGTACATATAGTGCGCCTGTTTACCCACGACATCTGCCCTCGAGAACTGAAGGGCCGCGACCAGATCCCGGAGGTAATTCGGCGAGTAGAGGTCGTCATCATCCATTTTCGAAAGCACTTCCCCGCCAGCTGCCGCAACGCACGCGTTGAGACACTCCCCCAGCGACACAGAGCGCGGTCGCGGCAACACAATCACGTCGTTTAGCCCGTAGAGCAAGCCCAAGCTTTTCACATGAGCGCGGTCGGCTTCGAATCCGTGGGTGCACAGCACCAGTTCCGGTTTCCTCCCTTCCAGAGAACCAACCGTCCTGAAGACCTGTTCCAGCTGTCCAGGCCTCATGGAGGCTACAAGCAGCGATACAGAGGGTTCCGCCACGGGTCGGGATGCCGCAGGCAAAGCGGCAGCGACAACTGCCTCCACCCGGTGCGCGTACGTATGCTCGGACCAAATGCGTCTCTGCGCGCGGTGGACCTGGCGGTCCGACAGCTGGGGGTTTCGGGTGAGTGCCAGGATTGTGTTCTTTGCATCTTCGCGGGAGGTGACGACGAACTGCTCCCCAGGGCGCCATTGAGCGGTTAGCGCCTCGCTGGAGGTGCTCACTACCGATGTCCCCGACGCAGTGATCTCAAAAATCCGCCTCGCACACATACTCGGCGAGTCAACAACTGAGTTCACATTGAGGAACACTTTGTAAGCTTTGTACGCCGTGAGCATCTGGCTGTAAGGCAAAGTTCCGGCGAGGTACTTTTTGTAGGCCGGTGGAAACTGGTAATTCGGGTTTTTTCCGGCATGACGGGAGAAAATATCCAGCCCGGTTCCTTTTTCAAGGTCTGCGTCATGGGCGCCGCCCAGCAGCAACTGCATCTGCTCTCGGCGCTCCGGGTATTTGTGCGCAAAGTACATTCCTGCGAATGCGACGTTCCTGCTATGCCAGCCTTCACCCGGTCGTATGGGGTTGTGCAGCGCAGGCTGGGCAGCGAACTGGAGAACAGACACCCGGTTATGGCCCAAATCAGCCGTATAGGATGCTATGCGGCGTGAATCACTAGTAAAGACATAGTCAAAAAGCCTTGCTGCTTCCAAGAAGTCTCCGTAATGCGGAGGGTCCTCCTTGTTCCAGAAAACCGTGGGGATGCCAAGTGACCGGCACAATTCCAGCAACTTGCGGAAGTCCTCTTTGGGGCCGGATTCGCCGGTGAGTTGGTACCGCCACTGTCCACCGTTTCCCGCCCAGGCGGATTCGACGAAGAGCAGGTCCGGTTTGGCTGATGCAATTTCCGCACGCCACCCTGTGCGCGAGAGGGCGACCTGCTGCCATTCAAAATCAAATGCCGACATGGAAAACTCGTCGAGGATAACGGCCACTGTGATGTCCGAACGGCGCCGCTGACGCGGCTCGGGGAAGTACGGATCAAACCGCAGGCGCTTTCGCCTACGGCCGGATTTCCGGGCCTGCGAGTCGCCGTTGCCTCCGGTGTAGGGGTTCTTTCCGGCCCGTACACGCCGTTGCTTTTCAAGCAGACCGCTCATCCCGGCACGCCGGAAGTGCCAGGCGGCTGCGCGTGTTTCCTTTAAGAACGCACTCATACGCCCGACTTCCGACGACCTGCAGCCAGAGGCTGAACCGACACGGGACGAAGGTCGTTCAGCATCCGTCTGCGCACTTTGGCCGCTGCAAAACGGTCTTTATTCGCAAGCTCCTTGGTGTACCGGCGATACCAGTTCAAGGCAACCTCGGGGTCGCCGTCAAAGAGTAGATCGCCCTTATCCAGCCAGATCACACGCGTACAGAGGTCCTGGATTGTCTTCAGGCTGTGGCTCACCAGAAAAACGCAGCCCGCCTGCGCCCTTAGGCTGTCCATCCGGCGTTTGGTCCGGTCACGGAACTCGTCATCACCTGTGTTCAGGGCTTCATCGATGATCAGGATCTCAGGATCAATGGCTGTGGCTATAGCGAACCGCAAACGTGAGGACATGCCTGAGGAATACGAACGCATCGGAAGGTTTATGGAACCTTCCAACCCGGAAAGCTCCATGATCGACTCGTACTTAGCGGCGATCTGAGCATGCGTCATACCCAAGGCGAGACATCCGAGCATGATGTTCTGGGCTCCGGAAAGGTCCGGGACGAGGGCCGCCGAAACACCAAGCATCGTGGGGGTTGATGACGCGTACACGGCACCCCCGGAGGGCTGGAGTTTGCCGCAGAGAAGGTTCATTAAGGTGCTCTTCCCTGAACCGTTCAACCCGATCACACCAATGGCTTCACCCTGTTCGGCAACGAAAGACAAAGGCGCCAGCGCTCGGACTTCAACCGTTGACGCACGGCGGCTTAATCGCTTCGACAGGGACGTCGCTTGTTCGGAATTCCCAGCGGCTCCGGAAGAAGCAACCCGGTACGACATGGCCACGTTATCAACTACGACGGCAGGCGACGTGACCAACTGCTTAGGCTCAGTTGTTCCCGGCATAGGACTCTTCTCTCTTCCAGAAGACAACGATGCCGAGGACCAGCGCGCCTAGTGCCCAGGCGCTAAGTCCGGCCCAGCTCTGCCACACAGGAGTCTGCGCGTACAGCACGGACTCCCGGACAATCGTTAGCAGCAGGTACAGGGGGTTAGCTTCCACAGCGGACTTGAGCCACGGAACAGAGTTATATCGCTCGATACTGAACATGACGCACGAGGTAAACATCCAAAACCGCATGCCAAAGGAAATGATATGAACGAGGTCGTTGAACTTGGCGACTACGGGCGCCAGCACCAATCCTGCTCCCAGATTAAAGAGGACCTGCAGAAGGACCGCCGGGATGACCAACACCCATCGCCAGGTGATTTCCTCCACCGGTGCCAGGAAAATCACTAACAGGAACATCATGATAAGAACCGGTATGTTGGCCAGCAGTTCCCGGATGTTGACCGCTACAGCGAGGGTTGCACGCGGAAAATTAAAGGCTTGAATCACGTTCTGGTTGGTCCGGATGACCCGTGCCCCGTTAACGATGGAACGGGAACTCATTTGGAACAAAAAGATGCCGATAATCAAGTAACCAATAAAGTTCTCCACCCCGCGGCCTGCATTCAACAACAGTCCAAAGATAGCGAAGTAGCCGAGCCCATTAAGCAACGGGTCCAGGAGCAGCCAGGCGCTGCCCAATCGATCACGGCTGTTGCCTGTCTGCACCCGGGCTCTCGCGTCGTAGAGCATAAAGTGCCGATAATTCCAGAGCGAAACCAGATAATCCAGTAGCGGAGGCTTCGCACCGACCCTTGAAACCTTACGGAGGTCGACGGCGACCGTCACCGGCTTGTCGTTCTGCTCAGCGCTAGCTGATGTCTGGGTCACGCCTTGGCCTCCGTCTGCTGGTACATCTTTACCGTTGAAGCAGCGACCGATTCCCAGGTACGCGTGGCGAGCACATGGCGGCGCCCGTTGCTCCCCAAGAAGGCACGAAGCTCGCCATCGGAGATCAGGCTGTCGATCGCCTCGGCCAGATGCACCGGATCGGAGGCCCGGACCAGGAGCCCGTTGTCTCCATCTCGGACCAATTCACGCAGGGCCGGCAAATCGCTGGCTATTACGGGCCGTGCGCAGGCCATGGCCTCCACCGGCTTCAGCGGGGTTACCGCTCGTGTCACGTCCAAATCCTTCCGAGGCACAACGAAGACGTTGATTGCCTGATGGTACAAATGAGCCTGCTCCCGGGAGACTCGGCCGGTGAAGATTACGCGGTCGGTCAGTCCGAGTTCGGCAGCCAGCGCCTTCAAACGGGGCGCGGCTGCTCCGTCGCCGACGATGAGGCATTTGAGGTGCCGTTGCCGGTCAGCGACCAGGCCGAAGGCGGTGATGAGGTCATCCAGCCCCTCATAGTCAACCAGACTGCTGACCGTTCCGATCAATTCAGTGTCAGGATCCAGCCCGAGCGAGCGCCGGGCCTCGGCTGCCGCCACGGGTGCTTCGAGGTATCCCTCCCCCACTGCGTTGGGAAGCAGCCGGATCCGCTCCCGGGGAACTCCGCTGCCGGCAATCTGTTCCGCCATGACGGTCCCGAGCGTGGGCACCAGGGCAGCCCTGCCCATAACGTCGGCTTCCCGTTCGGAGAAGAGCCGGTACCTCTCGCTCTGCCGGGCCTCGGCCGGGCGGGCCGAAGCCCACGTATCGGCCAGCTGGCCGCGGACCTCATAGATCCACGGAATGCCGAGGGCCTCGGCCACGGCGGCAGTCACCAGCCCGTTGACGAAGTGCGTGGTGGTATGCAGAACCGCAGGCCGCGTCTTCAGGGCAAGTGCGAGCGTTTGTTCTGCCTGCAGCTGCAGTCTGCCCTGCATGCCGAAGGGAAGCCGGGCCGGCAGGATCCGGTGATACGTCACGCCGTCGATCCGGTCCTGTTCCCGGGCAAAGAGCCGACCCACCTGGACGGGATATCCCGGGCGGGTCACGGCATGGACGTTCCAGCCCAGCTCGTGCTGCGCCTTCAGGATCGAATGGCTCCGCTGCGCGTAGCCGCTGCCGGTGTGCGGCAGGGAGTTGGTGAGGACGTGCAGGACGGTGGCTGGGTCCGGTGTGTAGGACTCAACACGGTCGAGCCAGGGCTGCCATCCCGAAAACACGGCCAGCTCGGACGCCAGGCGCCGCTGCTGCCGGCGTTCGGCGCCTCGTCCGTGGGAAAGGGCCTTCACGGCGCCGCTCATGTCTCCGGCGTGCGAGCGGCTGCGGGCGACAGTGCCGGGCAGCCCTTTGGTACCGGGGCGTACCCGTGCCACCAGCTGCCCGGCCTCCTGGGGGAAGCCTGCTGCGATGGCGACGTCGGCCAGGCGCAGGGCCTGTTGGCTACCCGTGGTTCCGCCCGGTGCGGCGGCTGCGGTGAGACTGCGGGACAGCGCAGGGGTATCTCCGATGACGAAAGCCGCCAGCGGTCCCAGGAAGCTGTTCCCAGCCATTTTTCCGGAGATCTTCCCGGCACCGGCCGCCAGCGGATGTACCAGGGATGCCGGCAGCCTGCGGGATATCTGCAGCGCCAGGACTACGGGGTCATCGCCCAGGTGTTCCAAGGCAGTGGCGCCGGCAAGGGCGGCACTGCGTACGTATCTCAGTGCCGTCACTCGGACCGGCCCGCTGCCACGCTCCGCAGGAGGTCCGCATAGGCAGCGGACAGTGCGTCGAGGTTGGCGTTGTGGTGTACCCAGTCCCTGCCGTTGGTGCCGGTGAGCAGCCGGGTGCGGTCTGCGTGCAGTTCCATCCACAGCTGAGCAATGGCCTCCGGCCTGGAATCAACAATGTCTCCGGCTTTCGACTCTTCGACGATGTAGCGTGCCTCGCCACGGACGATGCCCGTGACGTGACGTCCTACTGCCAACACCTCGTAGGTCTTTGACGGGATGGTGGTTTCGAAGGATTTCCAGTCATCCCGAAGCGAGACGACACACGTATCCGCATCCCGGTAATATTCCATGACTTCGCGCCGCTGGGCAGGGCCTTGAAAGATTACCGGAGCGTCCAGTTCCTCGGCCAGCTTCATCAGTTCACGTCGTTGCACCCCGTGGCCCACCATGGTCAACCGGACGTAGCCGCGGGCAAGGGCTGCTGCCCGCACGACCAGGTCCAGCCGCTGGCTTTCGCCATGGTTTCCCAGGTACAGCACGTTCAGCAGGTCCCGGTTTTCAGGGGGAGGAGGCAGGAGCTCCCGGACGGAAATATCTACGCCGTTCACCACCGTGGCAACATTGTTCAAGCCACGCTCACGGAGTGTGGCGGCGAAACCATGGGTCACGGTCACCACCAACTCTGCGCGTTCCTGGAAGGCTGTTATGGCGCGTTCCGTTAAACCTTTCGCGCTTCCACGGACAATCCGCGCATCCCGCGCAATATCGGGCCAGGCATCGCGCATGTCTACCACCAACGGCACCCGGCGGAGCCGGGACACCAGGTATCCGGCGCCCAGGATGGGAAGGCTGGGCACGGTAACGACCACGGCATCAGGGCGGCGTGTCATCATCCCGGCCGCGACGGAAGCCGCCGCACTGAAGCAGTGGTCTAACAGCCGTCCCAGCCGTGTGGTGCGGTGCCATACGAAGGGAACTCGCAGGATGCGTTCCCCGTACCGGCCCGTGTCCCGGCGGAAAGCGCGGCCCGCTTCTCGTTTCGGCAGGGTCCGCCGGCCGTGCGGAGCATGTGCCACCGGGGTAATCACGTCGATGTCCCAGTCGAGGCTGCGGAAATACCGGTTGAACTGAGTCCAGCGGCGCTGTGGAGGACTGTGCTCAGGGGAATACGAATGCGTCAGTAACTGAATCCGCACTACCAATCCCCCAATAACATCTGCCGCTCTACATGCCCAGCGACCCTAATGGTGCTGGAAAGTTCACCTTATTCTACGCGTCACTTGTCCCAGTCTTGGACGGGAGGCTAACTGTCGGTCCGCGCAGCTTGCTGTAATAAAACACGCCGCCGCCTAACAAGAAGAGCACGACACCGCCCCGCACTATCCAATCCACGCCGCCGGAACCGGAATTCGTGCTCTCTGCGGCAAGGGCTGAGGGTGTCGGGGTGGGCTTGGATGTGGCCGCAGTGGCCGACGGGCTCGGCGATGCCTTGGGAGTCGGCGACGCTGTAGACGTAGGCGACGGGGACGGAGTCGGTGTAGGAGAAGGCTCGGCGTCCGGGTCAACGATCTGCATGGTCAGCGGATCCCAGACGTCTCCCGTGTAGAAGAGGGTGACCGGATCGATGAGACTGCCGGTTCCCGGCTCGATGAGCAGTCCGGTGCCCGGATGGACCAGGAACCCGGTGCCCGGGTCGACGACGTACCCCGTTACCGGATCGATTTGGTTGACCGGCGGACTCGGCTCGGGCTCCGGGCTTGGTTCGGGAGCTGGCGCGACAGGGGCTGGAGCAGGCTGAGGGGCAGGAGCCGGTTGAGGGGCAGGCTGGACCGGCACCGGCTGGACGGGAGCAGGAGCGGGAGGCGGCAGAACCGGATCGGGTTCCGGCGTCTCCACTACCGGCGGGGGTGGGGGCGGGGTCCCTTCCACAGCCAGGGCCGGCCCGGCCAACACCGTGGCCGCTACCAAGGCACCCACGAGGGCGCCGAGAATACGGGGGGCAGGATTCTGTTGCATGGTGTTAGTTCCCCCGGTCAGCAGCCATGTAGGCCGGCATATTGTCGTCGTCGAGTGCGGCGGCGATTTCACTGATTGCAGCATAGTCGGGCACCACAATGGACTGCCCATCCGCGGATGTACCCACGCCTTCGTTCGGCAGGGTCGCCATGGAGATGTCCCCGGAACGAACGTTACGGAGGCCGATTGCCAATGCCCCGGCCTCGGACGCGTCCAGGTTCTCGTCAACGCTCAGGTACGGCGATATTTCGCTGACCACGTTGCTGACCTTGGCCGGGTTGGTCAGGGTCCCCTTGTTGAGGACACCGGAGATCACACCGCGTAGGAAAGCCTGCTGGTTCTTGACGCGCTGGTAGTCACCGTCCGTAAAGGCATACCGCTCCCGGACGTATTTCAGTGCCGATTCGCCTTCAACGGTGATGGGCCCTGCGGCAAAGAACTCGCCTTCGGCACCCTCGGACCGGAACGCCACGTCATTCGTGAGGGTCACCCCGCCCAAGGCATCCGTCAGGCCCTTGAATCCTTCAAAATCGATAATCGCCACGTGGTCAATCGGGGCGTCGAAAAGCGTCTGCACGGTGTCCACGGTCAGGGAAACACCGCCGAGGGCCATGGCGGCGTTGATCTTGGATTCCCCGTGCCCCGGGATCTGCACCCAGGTGTCGCGCATAATCGAGATCACGTAGACGCCGCTTCGGTCCCCCGGCACATGGACGAGCATCATGGTGTCGGACCGTGCGTCGTCGGACGCGGGATCCCGGGTGTCGCTGCCCAGGAGCAGGATGTTCTGCGAATCCTCCGCGGACGCGGCCTTCTCCGGACTGTTCGCCGGAAACGCATTGGGAATGCTGTTGGTTCCGTTGTCGAACGTCCGTGCCAGATGCCACAGGTAGCCCCCGGCCGCCACCGCGGCCACCACGACAAGGGTCAGCAGCACCAGCAGGACGGCGCGGACCGGATGCCGCTTTCGTGGCGCGGAGTCCGGGGACGGGGAGTGCTCGCTCAAGTGTTTTTCCTCAGGTCGGGGGCGCTATGAGTCTATACATTCGGCGGGCCACCTCCGATTCCGGTCCCGGGCAGCGCTGCGGATACGCTGGAATCATGAAGTTCTATGCACTACCCGCAGTACTCGCACTTTCGGCAGTCGCTGCCACCGGCTGCAGTCCGGCGGCCAATGTCGATTCCGCCACGGATGCCGCCAACCCCGACTGCGCCGCCGTGATGGTGGCGCTGCCGGACGAGATGGCAGGCTACGCACTGCGGGACACGGACAGCCAGTCGACGGCGGCCTGGGGTAATCCGTCCCGGGCAATCCTCAAGTGCGGCGTCCCGGTCCCCGGACCGACCACCGATCCGTGCGCCGAAGTGAACGGCGTTGACTGGATCCTGCGGGAAGGCGAAGACACCTGGACCGCCACCACCTACGGCCGGGAGCCGGCGGTGGAGGTGATGTTCGATCCGAACGAGGTGGCGTCGTCCACGGTCCTGGTCCAGCTGCAGAACGCAGTGTCCAACATCGAACCCACCCGCCAGTGCCTGAGCCCCGAGGACACTCTGGAGCTCGAGCAGCAGGGTTAGCGCAGGCCGGTCTTCCGGGCCAGGGCGAGGGAGATCAGTTCGTCGATCAGCTCGCTGTACGGCAGCCCGGACTTGGCCCACATCTGCGGGTACATGCTGATGGGGGTGAAACCGGGCATGGTGTTGATCTCGTTGATGATCAGCTGGCCGTCCGGGGTGTAGAAGAAGTCCACCCGGGACAGGCCTTCGCCGCCCACGGACTCGAACGCGGTGCCGGCGAGACTGCGGACCCGGGCGGTGATATCTGCGGGCAGGTCGGCCGGGCAGCTCAGCTCTGCGGCTGCACCGTCCACGTATTTGGCTTCGAAGTCATACCAGTCATGGCCACCGTCGCGCACGGCAACTTCGCCGGGCTGGCTGGTGCGCGGGTCCTCGGTTCCCCGCCCCTGCAGGACGGCTACCTCGATTTCCCGGCCGGTGATCCCGGCTTCCACCACAACCTTGGGATCGTGCAGGCGTGCGGCTTCAATGGCGGCCGGAAGTTCCGCGGCGTCGGTGACGCGGGTGATGCCCATGGAGGAACCGGCCCGTGCCGGCTTCACGAACAGCGGGAAGTCCAGGGCACCGGCGCGGTCCAGGCAGGCCTGCGGATCCCGCAGCCACTGCCGGTCGGTGATGACCTCGTAGGGACCCACGGTCAGGCCCGCGGCTTCGAAGACCACCTTCATGTAGTGCTTGTCCATACCCACGGCCGATGCCAGCACGCCGGCACCTACATAGCGCACGTCGGCCATTTCCAGCATGCCCTGCAGGGTTCCGTCCTCGCCAAAGGGCCCGTGCAGCAGCGGCAGCACGACGTCGACCACGCCGAGACTCCGGGGCAGGCTGCCGGCAGCGTGGGCCACCAGTTCCCGGCTGCCGTCCTGGGATGAGAGCACCACGGATTCCTCCGACACGGGAACCTCGGGCAGGGTGGCGGCGCGCAGGGACCATTCGGCCGGATCCGCCGAGACCAGGCTCCACTGGCCGTTCTTCGCGATGCCGATGGGCACGACGTCGTACTTTGTCGTATCGATGGCCTGCAGCACTCCTGCTGCAGTCACGCAGCTGACGGCATGCTCGCTGGAACGTCCGCCGAACAGGACGGCCACCCGGGGGCGGGCGCCTCCGGGACGGTCCGTTGCGGCAGCGGCGGGCAGGGGTTCAACAGTCACGGGGCGGACACACCTTCGGATTTCAGTTCTCGGGCCAGCAACCGCGGGCCCAGTTCATCAACAGTAATGACGCCCTGCAGTACGGCGACGACGTTCTCGGTGATCGGCATGTACACGCCGAGCTGGGTGGCACGGTCCAGCACGGCCTGCGCGGACTTGATGCCCTCGGCTGTCTGGGTCATGGACGCGTTGACTTCCGCCAGGCTCAGGCCCTGGGCCAGCAGCGTGCCGGCGGTGTGGTTGCGTGACAGCGGCGAGGAGCAGGTGGCAATCAGGTCACCCATCCCGGCGAGGCCGGCCATCGTCTCGGCGTTGCCGCCCAGAGCCAGGGCGAGGCGGGTCGTTTCCGCCAGGCCGCGGGTCATGACCGATGCCTTGGTGTTGTCGCCCATCTTCCTGCCGTCGCAGATTCCCACCGCGAGGGCAATGACGTTCTTGACGATGCCGCCGATCTCCGTGCCCACCACGTCCACGTTGGTGTAGGGACGGAAGTAGGGCGCAGTGCAGGCTTCGGCGATCCAGGCGGCCGTGTCCAGGTCGGTGCATGCCACCACGGACGCGGTGGGCTCCTGCCGGGCAATCTCCATGGCGAGGTTCGGGCCGGAAACCACGGCAATGCGTTCGGCGGGCAGCCCCAGTTCCTCGGCGATCACCTGGCTCATCCGGGCGTCGGTTCCCCGCTCGAGGCCCTTCATCAGCGATACGACGACGGCGTCGGCGGGAATGAGGCCCGCAACGTCCCGAAGCTGGGCGCGCAGGGACTGAGCCGGAACCGCAAGGACGACAATCTCCGCTCCGGCCAGCACCTCGGCGAGGTCCGTGGAGGCACGCAGGTTGGCGGGCAGGACGGTGTCCTTGAGGTACTGGGTGTTGCGGTGCCTGCTGTTGATGTCCTCGGCCACTTCGGGGCGCCGGGCCCAGAGCCGGACATCGGTGCCGCGTTCCACGCCGGAGTCGGCGGCGATCTTGGCGAACGCGGTACCCCAGCTTCCGGCACCAAGAACGGCGACGACGGCGGGGTGTTCACTGCGGGCGGTCACTGGCCGGCCTCCGGTTCGGTTGGTGGAGTTTCTGCGCCGGATCCGCCGGTTCGGTTTTCAAACGAGCGGCCCACCTGGCGCTGGCCTTTGGCCACAGGGTTCCACCGCTCGGTGGGCGGCTGGGCGCCGCGGAGCTTGGAGACCATATCCGTCAGGTCGGACATGATCCGCTCCGTAGCGGCATCCAGCACGGCTTTGCTGATGGGCAGATCCGCAAATTCGGACAGGTCCACCGGCTTGCCGACCACCAGCCGCACCCGCTTGCGCGGGAACAGCTTCGGGAACTTGGCATAGCGCGGGAACGCGTCCTGCGCACCCCAGTGGGCAATGGGGACAACGGGGGCGCCGGTCTGCAGGGCCAGCCGCGCCGCCCCGGTCCGGCCCTTCATCGGCCAGAGGTCGGGATCTCGGGTGAGCGTGCCTTCCGGGTAGATCACCAGGGTGCGCCCCGCTGCCAGGGCCGCGCGGGCGGCATCCAGGGACCCGGCGGCCCCGGTGGTAATCCGTTCCACCGGGACCTGGTTCGTGGCGGACAGCGCGGGTCCCAGCACGGGCACCTTGAAGAGCGATGCCTTCGCCAGGAAGTGCGGCGACCGTCCCTGGTTGTACAGGAAGTGCCCCACCACCACCGGATCGATTTCAGTCACGTGGTTCGGGCAGACAATGAAGCCCGGATCCCGGGGCAGGTTCTCTGCCCCTTGCCACTGCTTTTTCAGGAACATATTGAATACCGGCCGGAGAGACCCGGCGAGCAGAGCAAAAACAACCCGTGACTTATTCGATTCCGTCATTCCGTCAGGCTACCGGAGTCCGGCAGATACGCCGGAAGCAACGTCAAAGTCCGCTCCGAGTCCCTCAAGCTTGCCCTGGAAGTGCTCGTAGCCGCGGTTGATCAGCTCAATGCCGGTCACCCGCGAGGTGCCCTCCGCTGCCAGAGCCGCGATGAGGTGGCTGAAACCGCCGCGCAGGTCCGGGATATCAATCTCGGCACCGCGCAGCTGCACGGAGCCGGCGATGACCGCCGAGTGCAGGAAGTTCCGCTGGCCGAAACGGCACGGGACGCTGCCCAGGCACTCACGGTGCACCTGGATGTTGGCACCCATCCGGATCAGCGCGTCGGTGAAACCGAAGCGGTTCTCGTACACGGTTTCATGCACGATGGACACACCCTCGGCCTGGGTCAGCGCAACCACCAGGGGCTGCTGCCAGTCGGTCATGAAGCCGGGGTGCACGTCGGTTTCCAGGACGAGCGGGTTCAGGGCGCCGCCCGGGTGGTAGAACCGGATGCCGCCGTCGTCGACGTCGAACGCGCCGCCGATTTTGCGGTAGGTGTTCAGGAACGCGGTGAGGTCCTTCTGCTCCGCGCCCTCCACGTAGATGTCACCCTTGGTGACGAGGGCCGCGGAAGCCCAGGAAGCGGCCTCGTTGCGGTCCGGAAGCGCCCGGTGGTTGTAGCCGGTCAGTTCGGAGACGCCCTCGATGCGGATGACGCGGTCCGTCTGCACGGAGATGATGGCGCCCATCTTCTGCAGGATGGCGATCAGGTCCATGATTTCCGGTTCCACGGCTGCACCGCGGAGTTCGGTGATGCCGACGGCCCTCACAGCGGTCAGGAGCACCTGTTCGGTGGCTCCCACGCTCGGGTAGGGCAGCTCCAGCTTGGCGCCGCTGAGGCCTTTGGGGGCGGAGATGGAAATGCCGCCGGGGCGCTTTTCCACCACGGCACCGAAGTTGCGCAGCATCTGCAGGTGGTAGTCGATGGGCCGGTCGCCGATTTTGCAGCCACCGAGGTCCGGAATGAAGGCTTCACCCAGGCTGTGCATCAGGGGCCCGCAAAGCAGGATCGGGATGCGCGAATCGCCGGCGTGGGCGTCGATGTCCTTGGACGCCGCGGTCTTGGCGTTTGTCGGGTCCATGGTGAGGTCGCCGGTGACGGGGTCCTTGGTGACCTCGACGCCGTGCAGCTGCAGCAGGGACGTCACCACCTCAACGTCCTTGATTTCCGGAACGTTGCGCAGTGTGGACGGGCCGTTGCCAAGCAGGGCCGCAACCATCGCCTTGGGGACCAGATTCTTCGCCCCGCGGACCGGTACCTTCCCGGAGAGAGGAACACCGCCTCGGATGGTGAGGACGCTACCCATGAACACCTGATTTCTTAAAATAGTTTGGCCCCGGAAGCAATAAGAGACTGCACTCAAGCATATGAGCAAGCGTCTGCTTACTGAAATAACTCCGCCTCTCCGGCGGGCAGCGCCGGTGTGATTCCGGTCATGTCCACCGCAGCGGAACGCGGATAGGCCCCGCCCGAAGGGGGGCCTATCCATGGTATCGGGGCTGGAGGGAAGGCAGAAAACTGTCCGGAGCGCAAACCGGCAGCGTACTGATCATCCCGGGGCGGCCGGCTACGCCGCGCCGCCTTACTGCAGGGCGGGGAGAGTTGCCGGCTTATAGGACGGGCGCACAGCTTCGAAGGCGGTGATCTCGGACTCGTGGCGCAGAGTCAGGGCGATGTCATCCAACCCCTCCAGCAGGCGCCAGCGGGTGTACTCGTCAATCTCGAAAGGTGCCGTGACGCTGCCGCAGACGGCCGTCCGGGCCTGCAGGTCAACGGTCACTGCAGTTCCCGGGGAGTTTTCCAGGACCTTCCAGATGAGCTCGATATCGTCCTGCGCCACCTGGGCGGCGACGAGGCCCTGCTTGCCGGCGTTTCCGCGGAAGATATCGGCAAAGCGGGAGGAGAGCACGGCGCGGAAGCCGTAGTCCTTCAGAGCCCAGACGGCATGTTCACGCGAGGATCCGGTACCGAAGTCGGGGCCGGCCACGAGGACGGAGCCCCGGCGGTAGGGTTCCCGGTTCAGGATGAAGTCCTCGTTCTTCCGCCAGCCGGCGAAGAGCGCGTCCTCGAACCCCGTGCGGGTGATCCGCTTGAGGTAGACCGCGGGAATGATCTGGTCCGTATCGACGTCGCTTTGGCGCAGCGGGACGCCGATACCGGTATGCGTGGTGATCTTTTCCATAACGGTTCTCCTAGGCTGCGGCGCCGGCGACGGCGCCCGGCAGCGGATCAAGGTCGGAGGGCGAGCTGAGGGTTCCCCGGACGGCCGTGGCGGCTGCCACCACCGGGGACACCAGGTGGGTCCGTCCACCCTTGCCCTGCCGGCCCTCGAAATTGCGGTTGGAAGTGGAGGCGCAGCGCTCCCCCGGTTCGAGCTGATCCGGGTTCATGCCCAGGCACATGGAGCAGCCGGCAAACCGCCATTCCGCGCCGAAGTCCTTGAACACCCGGTCAAGTCCTTCCGCCTCGGCCTCCAGCCGGACGCGTGCGGAGCCGGGCACCACCATCATCCGGACGGCGGGGTCCTTCTGCCGGCCGCGGATGATGTCCGCCGCTATCCGCAGGTCCTCGATGCGGCTGTTGGTACAGGACCCCAAAAAGACGGTGTCCACCCGAATGTCCTTCATGGGAGTGCCGGCGGCCAGGTCCATGTAGGCCAGCGCCCGTTCGGCCGCGGCGCGTGCGTTCTCGTTGCTGAAGTCTTCCGGGGCAGGAACGGCTTCGGAGAGCGGGACGCCCTGCCCGGGGTTGGTTCCCCAGGTCACGAATGGCTCCAGCGTGTCGGCGTCGAGGAAGACCTCTGCGTCGAACTCGGCGTCGGCGTCCGTGGCCAGGGATTTCCAGTGTTCGACGGCGGCATCCCAGTCCCGGCCCTGCGGGGCGTGCGGGCGGTGCCGCAGGTAGGCGAACGTGGTTTCGTCCGGGGCAACCATTCCGGCCCGCGCACCGGCTTCGATGGACATGTTGCAGATGGTCATCCGCGCTTCCATCGACAGCGCCTGAATGGCCGAGCCCCGGTATTCCAGCACGTAGCCCTGTCCGCCGCCGGTGCCGATCCGGGCAATCACCGCCAAGATGATGTCCTTGGACGTGACGCCGGGACGCAGCGTGCCTTCGACATTGATGGCCATGGTCTTAAACGGCTTCAATGACAGGGTCTGGGTGGCCATCACGTGTTCCACCTCGGAGGTGCCGATACCCATTGCCAGTGCCCCGAACGCCCCGTGCGTGGAGGTGTGCGAATCGCCGCAGACCACGGTGAGCCCGGGCTGGGTCAGGCCCAGCTGCGGTCCCACCACGTGGACAATGCCCTGCTCTGCATCTCCGAGCGAATGCAGCCGCACTCCGAATTCGGCGCAGTTGGCCCGCAGCGTTTCAATCTGGGTCCGGCTCACCGGATCGGCAATAGGCTTATCTATGGCCAGTGTGGGCGTGTTGTGGTCCTCGGTGGCGATGGTCAGGTCCGGGCGGCGCAGTTGGCGGCCGGACAGCCGCAGCCCTTCGAAGGCCTGCGGCGAGGTGACTTCATGGACGAGATGAAGGTCGATATAGAGCAGGTCGGGAGCACCGTCCTCCCCCTTGCGGACCACATGCTCGTCCCACACTTTCTGTGCGAGTGTCCTGCCTGCCACGTGCTCACCCATATCAGGTACCCCTCGTTGTGTTTCCCTGTGGCATTAAGAAAACCAGCCGACGAGTGCGCTCCGCCACTTTTCCGATTTGCATCTCAGATAGTGAGACGGCAGTATCAGTTTATGGACACAGCGAGCGGGGTAGGCGTCATTGACAAAGCGGCCATGGTGCTGGATGCACTGGAGGCCGGGCCCACCACGCTGGCGCAGCTGGTTTCCGCCACGGGGCTTGCCCGCCCCACGGTGCACCGGCTGGCGCTTGCCCTGGTGCACCACCGGTTGGTGGGACGCGATATCCAGGGGCGCTTTGTCCTGGGTGGACGCCTGGTGGAGCTTGCTTCTGCGGCCGGTGAAGACCGGCTCATTGCTTCGGCCGGGCCGGTGCTGCTGGCGCTGCGCGACGCTACGGGTGAAAGCTCCCAGGTTTTCCGGCGGCAGGGTGAATGGCGGGTCTGCGTTGCCTCCGCGGAGCGGCCCATCGGACTGCGGGACACCATTCCCGTGGGCACCCAGCTGTCCATGAAAGCCGGTTCCGCGGCGCAGTGCCTGCTCGCCTGGGAGGACCATGACCGGCTCCTTGAAGGTCTGCACAATGCCCGGTTCACCCCTACGGTTCTGGCCGGCGTCCGGCGCCGCGGCTGGGCCCAGAGCCTGGGTGAACGCGAACCGGGTGTCGCCTCCGTTTCCGCGCCGGTGCGCGGACCGTCCGGCCGGGTCATTGCCGCCGTCTCGATTTCAGGGCCGATCGAACGCCTCACCCGCCAGCCGGGCCGTGTCCACGCCGAAGTGGTGGCCAAGGCAGGAGCCCAGTTGACCGAGGCACTGCGCAAGAGCGGGGAGTAACCCTATATTGGGAATCTCCAACGCGGGAGGTTCCCATGAAGCGGATGCGGGTGCTGTGGCACGTTGTCCGGATCTCCGGCGCCGACTACATTTTCACCGGCTTCCTGATTGTCCTCGGTGTTGCCAGTTTCCTGCTGCCGCGGCTCGAACCGGAGTTCACCGATTTCGGCGACGGCCTCTGGTACCTGTTTGTTTCCTTCACCACCGTCGGTTTCGGCGACTACGTGGCCACCGGTCCGGCCGGACGGATCATCACCGTGGTGGTGACCCTGTACGGAATCCTCGTGGTGGCCCTCATAACCGGCATCATCGTCGGCTTCTACACCGAGCTCCTCAAGGCCCGGGCCACCAACGCACTGGATGACTTCGTCAACGAGCTTGAGCATCTGCCGGACCTGTCACGCGAACAGCTGCTGAACCTGGCCGAGCGGATCCGGAACCGGCGCATCTTCCCGGGCTCCTGAGCGGTGCGGCTCTGTACCGCTAACCGGCGAAGTGGTCCCAGCCGATGGTCGACGGCGCCTGCCCGCCGACGGTGACGCCCTCCCCTGCGGCCACGTCGCCAATCCGGACAAATCCCTCGGGCAGGACCGCGTCCGGCGGGAAGGTGGCCAGTAGCCCGTGGTCCTCTCCCCCGCCGAGCACCCAGGCCAGCGGGTCAGCTCCCAGCCGGGCTGCTGCCGGAGCCAACACCTCGGCCCGGGAGGTGAGATAGCCGGCGTCGAGATCTATGGCCACGCCCGAGGCACGGGCGATGCGGCCGGCGTCGCGCACGAGGCCGTCGGAGACGTCCAGCATGGCCGTGGCGCCGGCAGTTGCCGCCTGCGGACCCAGATGGACCGGCGGATGGGGACGGTTCTGTGACGCAACGAGCCCCGCGAGAACCTGGTTCTCCTCTTCCCGGACTATTGAGTAGTCAAGGCTGCTCTCCAGCACGGCCAGGCCGGCTGCGGCAGCACCCAATGCGCCGGAGTGTGCCAGCACGTCTCCGGGGCGGGCTCCGGAACGCAGGACCGGTGCGCGGCCCTCGAGATCACCGGTGACGGCGGCCGTGACCACAATCTGGCTGCCACGGCCCAGGTCACCGCCCACCACCGAGCAGCGGCCCGCGTTCAACGTTAAGGACTGCACCCCCGCCGCAAGTCCGGTCGCTAGATCCTCTACCCATGCAACCTCGGTGCGGCCCGGAAGCGTGAGGCTGACCACCAGCGACGTGGGAACGGCGCCCATGGCGCTGATGTCGGACAGGTTCTGCGCAGCGCATTTCCAGCCAACGACGAATCCGGTAGTGCGGTACCCCGAGGGCCAGAGCAGGCGGAAGTCTGCGTCCTGGACGAGGGTGTCGATGGAGATCACCATCCGGCCGTCCGGCGCAGCGATAACAGCGGCGTCATCGCCCGGCCCGACAAGTGCCGTCGTGGGTCCGAGCCGGGGGAAGATTCGGGCCAGGAGCGCCTTCTCGTCGAGCTGGTCCACGGTCAGGGCTTCTAGCGGCACGGGCTGGTCCTCTGGTTATTGTCTTGAAGCTACCGTGTTGAAACTAGCACAGCAGTGTAGGACCGACCCGGCGGAGCCCTCTGATCGGAACCCACAGTGGGGGCTGCGGCGGACCATCATGCCAAGAGTTACGCGCGTCGCGTCTGGCTCTTAGTAGTACTGCAGGCCCGATTGGGCTGCTAGTGGCAGCGCTGTTCTGTCCAGCGGGGGCTCCTGCGGTGACTGCCAGCCAAGTTCAGTTCCAATTATGTGTCGGCGGAGGTGGCCCTGGAGACGCTACGGACAGGCCGTCTGACGGTCGTAAACCGTAGAGTATGACCGCCACAAACAGCCCGACGCCTTCCAGTTGCGGCAGCCGCTGGGCTGCGAATGTACGCTACAGGGTCCAGGTATGCCTCTGCGTGTCAGACGAACTCAAGGTCTTATGCACTCCGTTAAGCACGAGTCCGGCTCCGGACTGAACGTCCGGAGCCGGAAGCACCAATGTGGTATCAAACTACCGCTTGACCTCAATCGACCAACCAAGAACGACTCCGGGCTCCGGATGTTGAAGGAGAATCGATTGGCTGTCTTCAACCTGCCCGAAGACAGTTCCGCACAAACTGGTTGAACTCTCGTCAGCACCAGGCCCAACAACGCTTCGTGCCGTCGCATGACCAAAATTGATTATCAACACATGTTCAGAGCGGTCATGTCGCAGTGTTGCCGAGGTCTCAGAAATCTCCGCCGAAACCCCCTCACCGAGATGAAGAACACTATAAATAGGTGAGGGCTGTAAGGCCGACCGATCTGCCGGCAAAGCGATGTCTCTAAAATGCAACTGCAAATCATCCAAATAACCATCTACGCTTCGCTTCACGAGCACATCCGAATACGCCTCATGATGTCCAGAGAGACAGAATCTGTTACCTTCAGCCTTTCCCTCCAATCGCGAAAGACCCGGGGCGATGGAATAGCCTACGTCGGGAATCGCAACAGCACTGTGTGCCCATGCGCCTCTCAGATATCTCGGGACGTCCTCAGCGTATGCGTGCGAGTGGAAGCTAGGATCAACCAACCATTCGATACCGTCATAAAAGAGCGTGACCGATAGATCGTCGCAGTGCTTGTGGGTTGGCGATATAGAGGTCGCCAAAAACGTCATCATGAAGCTGGAACCGTGGGCATTGCCCTTAACCACCGAGTAACCTGCGTCGGGCAGTACCAAAAGATGCGGAGACTCATATGCTGCCACACCTGACGTTTTAGCGGGGAGATGATTGCCGTATCTAAAGGTATCCCCGTTCGCCGGAGAACGACCATTAGGGTAACGAAAATACTCAGTCCAGGCGTCAAGCTTATCCGCCAATCGACTGAATTCACCGGTTCCAGTAGCAAGCTTTTCGACCGCTCCGGCGAGCCGCACTATACTTCCGACGCCAGCGTGGTAACCGGAAGAGTTCTCGGCAAACACCGCATATTCGTCCTCCAAGACTATCAATCGCGAAAATTGGTCCCGCAGACGTTCCAGCCCTTTGGCGATTCTTCGCTCGCTTGCACGACAACGACCAGCAATAGCCGAAGCCGAAACTAACGCTAGATCCTGAAACCAAGCATGGTTATGGTATCGAGAAACCTGATTTGCAGCATAAAAAGATTCAGACTCAAGGAGCCGACTGTGTGCCTCTATGGCAACTTCTAAGCGTCGTGAGAACCGGTAATCGTGCCCCGATGAACCGCCCATATGCTGGACTAATAGCAGAGCGATAAGACGTTCAGCAGTACCGTGGTCGTACCATGCGTACCGCTTGTCGTCCGACTCCCTCCACAAATTGTCTTCGAGCCAGCTTTGCACCAAGCTTTGCCCGGCCAGTACCGCAGCGTGGTTATCATTGCGGCGGCCATAGATAACAAGATTTGCAGCGAAGTAAAGAGAATGCCATATATATCGATATGTATCGAATGCGTACAATCCATCGGGTACTCTTTCAGAGCTTCTCCAGGGGAGCTCGACGCCGCCCGGCATCGGAAATCGACCTGTTCCCAAGAACGTCTGGATCTGCTCGGCAACTCCATCGGAGGTTGCAATCACGTAGTCCGCGAGCAGCTGAATGAGTGAGTCTTCTGGTTTCAGAGGCGACACCAGCCCAGAGGGGCTTTCCGCCTTCTCCATCCACGTCGCACACCAAGCTATGTCGAGAGCCGCCCCATGGGCGGCAGGCTTTCCTTTAATGAATACTCGAACGTCCGATATAGGGCATGGCCCTACAGGCTCGAAACCGTTCTGGACCTTAAAGGCCAGATCTTGGTAGGAAACGCTAAGATTCAGCCATTCCTTCTGCCGCGTATGGACTACCTTGACATGACGATATTGACCTTCGTGCATATGACCGACCGCGATATATTGAACACTTTCCCAGTCCTTTAGTCGGAATCTGGCGCTGAGCCCGTTGCCGGCAACACCTCCCGCCGGCAGTTTTATTGTTGCTTCATAAACGCCGATTTCGCCCTCAAAATCGATAGTAAGGCAGTCGTTTGAGTAACTCCATAAGCCATTACTATGAAGCGGACTGTTGTCCGGAGCCAGCCCTCCTGCTTGAACAGTGCGACCCCGGCTAAACGTCACTGGCCGAATCGATGTTAGGTGCCGGCCTGCAACTTCAGCACCCACATCTGGCGCGTTAAAGCCTTGGACCATACTCCGAGACCTACCGGAATTCTCCACCCCTCCGACTAAACTATGCAGGCTGTTTATTGTGTGTTCGTATAGGGCAGGAACATAATGAAACGGCGAAGGTCCCCACTTGTGCGACGGATCGGAAACGAAGAGCTCGGGCGGGTAGTCGATAAATCGCACCCCATCCGCTTCTTCAAAGAACGCGTACAACTCGGCCAGTATCTCGTTATTTTCGTCAACATTGGCTGCTGGTGCGACCTCAACGCCGTGCACATCGACTGCGGCCCAGAATACGCGGTTCACCACGATGCGCTCTGGCGGTACGACCTCTAGCAGCTTCCTCAAGCCCTCCTTGAAGGTAGACTTGTGCTCCTCCGAGCCTGGACGAACTATAGCCATATCTTCTATGTTCATCCCGCAACGCTGTGCTTCTGGTGAAAACGTGTAGAAGGCCGAATCACTACGAACCGTTTGCAGTCGTTCGTCGATCAAATCAATGAGGAGAATGTCGTACTGCGATGTCGCCAAACGGTGGGGAAGTAGCTTATACAGATCCGTCTGGACCATGGCCTGTTGGAAAGTGCTTGTGTTGGCCTCCAGATCGATATCCGGGATTTCACGAAGCATAGGCGAGAAGGCGCTACCGATCGGAGACCTCGCACTATAGCCAGACAGGAACGGGGCTAGCGGATGTTCAAAGGCGTCCCTAGAGACGCAACTTCCGTAGATATAGACCTTCGGCATTTTACTGAATCCCCGCCTTTGTTTCCTGCACTCGATAGACAGAAACTCCCGGCGTATTTGACCGTTGCCTGATTAGCTGAACTTCCGCGTCTATAGTCTTCTCCTGCCGGCTTTGCTGGTACACGCGCCGGGATGCTGCGGCTGACATTTCCAGGAACTTACTTGGGTCATCCCACAGGGACGCTATACCATTCGCCATGCTGGCGGCGTCCTCGGCAGGAGCCAAGATTCCACAGGACGGGTCGACGAACTCCGGTATAGCAGTAACGGCCGTGGTAACTGGGACTAAGCCGGATGACATTGCCTCATCCCTCGACACTCCTTGGCTATCCATCCTGGTGGGCGACATAAAAACGCCGTAGCCCTGATGTAGTTCGGCTATGTCACTTTGTGCGAGGAATTCGCGGCGTATCTCAACATTTTCCAGCTCATTCAGGGGACCGAGGACTTCGTCGAAAAGTACTCCATCGCCCACAATCAAGATTGATGCCTGCGCGAAATTCGGGTGCTTACGGAGGTGAAGGATAGCCTCAACAGTGAGATCGTTTGCATACTTCCTAGACGCAAAGGGCCGAATGCTCAATATCCGGAATCGGTCTTCTGGCAGCTTTTTGTTGTACTTGAATATTTCCGTATCCACGAAGTTATGAATGACACTGTATCTATTGGCCGGAAGCTTGATGCCGACGTCGCTCATGACTTCCTCAGCGAAATACCGCGACACTAAGACGAAGTGCAAGTTTGGATGGATAGAGGAGAACACCCTCCTCCAGAACGACATGCGTACAGCGCTTAGTTGCTTCGCTTTATCGCGTTCAGCCTCGGTGGCATAGTTAAAGTCGCGTCGGTACCATGGCTGAATTTCGGCACCGTGAATCCAGACAATTACAGGGATCGACTCTACGAAGGGCTCCAATACCGTCCATATGGTCTCATCCAGGAAGTGCACCAAAACACTGTCGAATCGATTAGTTCTGACGGCAGCATCCAGGTCTTCCGCATTGCCAACTTGTACGTCCACGCCCTCAAACTCATAGGTGCCCGGCCTCAGCCGTTTATTCAATACAAAAACCGTCGTCTGTAATCCTGCATCGCGATAGCTTCTAACCCTACTATGGACAAAGCCGTTACGATAGAGATCGCCATATGACGGGTAAACGTTCGTCACCAGCAGTTGTGACTTGGCGTTAAGAATACCCACAGAAGTGCCCGCACGCTCGATGGCGCCAAAGGATATTCCCGAAACATTACAGCTGCCGGATCCTTGAATTCGCAGGCCTAGATGGACATGACTGGTGTTTTCTGGCGCAGAGAGAACCACATTGCTATTCACGGGAAGGACCTGGCTACCTAGGCGATCGCCGGCTAGATCCAAGAACAGAACGACCAAAGAGATAGCCGCACCAGGGCGACTGACAACATGCAGTCGCGCTTCGTTTTCGTCCCCCAGAACTTCGGCGAATGGAATTGACGCACGAGCATACACGTAACGGTGTTTGTCTGCAGGTAGTGTAGAACTCACTGCTAGCCCATCAGCTGAATGGGTTATTTGCACTTCCCCCTTACCATGCGATGCCGGAAAATTGACAGCAAGGGCTTCTGCGTTCCAGCCACTGACGATATCTGGCAGTGGTCTGTCTGGTTGAAGCGTTTCTGCCTCATTCAAGAGGTTTGACAGCGGCAACCCCATATTGATTTCGAGATCCCACGTTGAGGTATCTGCGAGCCGCTGGCAGGGGGAAGCATAATCAAAACTCGGAAGAGTTATGATCCGGAGACCACTGATGCGGACATCGAATGGCGCCTGCGTGCCCTGAGCATAGCGGACCACGGGCATAGCCTCAGTACGCCACACTGAACTCATTGCCGGTGAGCTATCCACTCCGGCATAGGCGTTGAGGAGTCCGAGAGGGTCTCCTTCGACGGGTACACGACTTACGCAGTCGACGTCGCCAAACTCGAACGCTCTGACGGCATCCTGTAAGAAGTTGGGACCGTAGCTAGCGGCTGTATTCCAGACAGAGACCAAGGGAGCATCTGTGAGCGCTGGCAGCTCTAGGTTGCCTTCTGGCTTCAGGAGATACCTGATACCTTCCGCCTGGGGCGGCAGTTCAATCGAGTTGTTGTCCGGGTCAATGAGAACGATAAGCTCTTTATTGGTCCACGTTTGGTTGTGAAACTGGGCGATGGCCAAGTCGATTTCGGTGGATTCTTTTACCCCAACGACCACGCCGACCTTCGGCGCCTCTCTAGTTGGCGGGTCCACCCATATCCGCGACGCAATATAAGCTAGGCGATCTTGGGTGGTGTGCTCTGCGAGAACCTTCCGAAGAGCGAGGAATCGAACGTATGCGGCGAACGAATTAGTCGATGCACTGTCTCCCTCCCCCAACAGACTCCGCACTTGGCTCTCAATTTGTCCAGCATCATCGGATGACACGACCAAGTCGCCGAACAGAAGGCGGAGACCGAGAGAGTAGTTACTGACGACATGAGTATTTGACAGGACTAAGTCGAAGACGCGACGAGCAAACATGCTCTGCGACTGCTTTACAGAGTTCAAGTTGATGCCGAATTCAAAGCCCTTGTAGGACTTGTCTATTTCGCTGTACTTCAACCCTCCCGCAATAAAATCTTCATACTCATCAGGAAACCGAAACTCAGGCTTATTCTCGCCAAAATTACGATCGAATATCGTGACCGGGCCGTGCGCTCTGACCCCGCTTATTAGGGCATCGAAATTCTTGCTGCGTTCTTCGTACCTTTTATAGTATGCGCCAGCGAAGCTGAAACCCGGCTTGCGATCTGCGTTCAGAGGGTTGTGAAGCGCTGGCTCGCAGAAGAACGGCATAACGTACACCCTGTTGTGTCCAAGGGCTTGTTTGTACCTAGGAACAGAACCTAGATCTGTCGTGAAAACAAAATCGAACAGGCTTGCCGTGGACACAAAGCCGTTATAGTGTACCGGATCTTCTTTATTCCAAAAGATGGTAGGAACATGTTCGGCTTTACACCAGTTTATTAGGGCGACCAGCTCAGGGCTTACACGGTCAATCTTCTTGTGCCACTCACCGTCGTTTCCGTTCCAAGCTGATTCCACTAACAACAGATCGGGCTTGAACTCCCCAACCTCAGATTCCCAACCTGTAGCGTTCGGGCGCAGTAAATTACACGAGACTTCAAAAGCCGACGCTGTAAATTCGTCCATAATTCCCAGAACGCGAAGCCCGCGGACAGAGTCAACGGATATCTCCTGCCCACGGATTCTGTTGGACCTACTATTAGGCAGGGGAGGGCGCTCATAGGCACCATCCCTGAGGGTGTCAATCACGCTATGCAGCGCAAGCGCATTGTTTCGGAGTATCGTATTCTGCGTTTCGACAGCTGTAACCGTTCTTGCGTAGGCGCTTCCCTGGAGCACGCTCGTCCGGGTGGGTTCCTCATTAGGAACGACATCTCGTATCAGGCGTACGCCCATGTTCCGGTATACCTCTTGTGCCAAGTCTTCATTCGAGCTCAACTTACTGCTTCCCCTTTTACTTAACCCGTCGTGACATAATTTCGCGCAGAACCGTTCGAGGTAAACTCGGGACAAGCTTCCACGAGCTGCTCGGATTTTCGATCGAGCGCACGATGTGGGAACCAACTCGCATACTCAGACTCGCTTGTAACTGCGCGAGTTCGTCCCTCAGCCGCTCCGCGTCACGAGCAATAGCACCGCGTGTAACCGTCAGTCTCTTTATCTCTCTAGTGGCCTGCCGGAGACTTTCGTCCCGCTCGTCCAACAAAGTCTGTAGTCGCTGGTTTCGTTGTTCCAGGGCAGACAAAGCCGCTCTGAACTGACCGCTTTGCTGCTCCATGGCTTCAGTTGTGCGTTCCAGCAACACACCCATTGATAAGAGCTGACTTTCGATAGCAACCCGCATCGAGTTTTCAAGCGATGTTGGTACGGAGAGGCCCTGGTCCGGTCCGTTTTGAATTGATTCACGGCGTTCCGAAACATTTGTTTCATGGCTGAGAGCGCCCTTTTTGTGCTGCATTAGTAGTAAGACCCCATTTTCATGCACCGCTACGCCACCGTCACACACGGCGTAGAGCTCTTATATTCACTCGTCAAGTGATCCCACTCTAATGGATATCTGCGAGTGCATCGTGCAAGCCGCTCTCGGCACGAGACAGAAATCTGCCGGGCCTGCGGGGAGACGGCCAGCGAGCGGGACGCGGCGTTATCGTAAGTTCTGCGATACAGCCCGCCCTAGCACCCTTGGAAAACCCCTGAATGCAAAAAGGCCGGTCCCGGACAATGTCCGGGACCGGCTAATATATGTGACCCCAGCGGGATTCGAACCCGCGTTACCGCCGTGAGAGGGCAGCGTACTAGGCCGCTATACGATGGGGCCGTGTACAGTGCTCCGAGCTTTACAGCTCAGGCACTTCCTTGCCGGTTTCCAAGAACCGGCCTGTAAAGTATTTCATACTCTTTCAGAGGAGACCAATCGGGGCTAAACCACCATTGATTACCGCTGGGATACCAGGACTCGAACCTAGAATGTCGGTACCAGAAACCGATGTGTTGCCAATTACACCATATCCCAATGCGCTTTTCTGGCTGCATCTTGAGGACTTATCCTCGGCTGCAACCCCTCAGCACGAGATATAACTATACACGGCTTCCGGACCAAGTACAAAACGGGCCCGAAGGCCGCGCCAGACCAGCTCCAGCAGCTCCCCGAGCGAGCCGATGGTGTGCCCCCCCCCCAAGGAGCTACTGCTTCGTCGGGGGTGCACCGGAGAAGGATTGTCCGTGCGGTCGAGCCAGACGCCCAGCAGGCCGGCGTTGGCCGCTCCCACTGCATCCACGGTGGGGTTGTCCCCGACGTAGGCAGTGCGTTCCGGCTCGCTGCCGAGCAGGCGCACTCCTTCATGGAAGATCGCCGGCTCCGGTTTGGCCGCGCCCACGGTGTCGATGCCCACCAGGACCTTGATCCGCTGCAGCCCGGCGGCGTCCAGCTTGGCCCGCTGGTAATCGTGGACATTGTTACTCACGGCACCGTACGCAATGCCGCGGGCCTCCAGCGCGTTCAGGAGGGGCACGACGTCGTCGAACGCCCGGAAGTAGCGAGGCAGAGCCGCTTCGTAGGCCTCGTTCCAGGCGCGGGCGGCGTCACTGTCCAGCGGCGCCAGCCCGGCCCGTTCGCGGGCGTGCTGCAGGCGCAGCACCCGCTGGTCGGCAAAGCCCAGCCGGCCGGACAAATAGGCGTCGTAGTGCCCCTGCGGGTCGGCGGCGAACAGGGAGGTATAGGCCTCCCAGTCCGCCGCCGTGAAATGGGTCAGGTCATCGGCGCCGACCGCCTGCAGCGTACTGCCCATGGCAGCCTGCAGGTCGATGAGCGTTTCGTCGATGTCGAAGAGCACTGCATCGACGGACCTGCCCATGATGACAGTTCCCTACGCGGCGGCGCGGAAGGCGCGGATCCGTGCGAGGGAGGATTCCCGGCCGAGGATGACCATGGATTCGAACAGGGGCGGTGAGATCCGGCGTCCGGACACGGCTGTGCGGACCGGGCCGAAGGCCAGCCGCGGCTTGATCCCCATGTCCTCCACCAGGGCCTGGCGCAGCGCAGCCTGGATGTTCTCCGCAGTCCAATCGGACACGGAGTCCAGGGCCGCCAGGGCGGCGTCGAGCACCTCGGCCAGGTTCGCCGGCAGGCCCTTCCGGGCGTCGTCGGCAACGTCGACCGCGTCGTCGGCCTTGAACAGGAAGCCGAGCATGTCCGGAGCCTCACCCAGCAGGGTGATGCGTTCCTGCACCAGCGGCGCGGCTTCGGTCAGGATTTCCTCGTCACGCGGGGTGAGCGTCTCCCCTACCAGGCCAGCCTCCTGCAGGTACGGGACCAGACGGTTGCGGAAGTCTTCGGCCTCGAGCATCCGCACGTGGGTGCCGTTGATGGCCTCTGCCTTCTTCAGGTCAAAGCGGGCGGGATTGGCCAGCACGTTGTGGATGTCGAAGTTTTCCACCAGCTGGTCGACGGTGAAGATGTCCTCGTCCGCGGACAGGGACCAGCCCAGCAAGGAGAGGTAGTTCAGCAGGCCTTCGGGGATGAAGCCGCGTTCCCGGTGCAGGAAGAGGCTGGATTCCGGATCGCGCTTGGACAGCTTCTTGTTGCCGGCACCCATGACGTACGGGAGGTGTCCGAACAGGGGCATGTACTTGGCCACACCGACGTCGATCAGGGCACGGTAGAGGGCCACCTGGCGCGGGGTGGACGACAGCAGGTCCTCGCCGCGCAGAATATGGGTGATGCCCATGAGGGCATCGTCCACCGGGTTGACCAGCGTGTAGAGCGGTGCGCCGTTGGCCCGGACCACCACGAAGTCGGGAACGGTTCCGGCCTTGAAGGTGATCTCGCCGCGGACCAGGTCCGTGAAGGTGATGTCTTCATCCGGCATCCGGACGCGCAGCACGGGTGAGCGGCCTTCGGCCCGGAAGGCTTCGATCTGTTCCGGGGTCAGGTCGCGGTCGTAGTTGTCGTAGCCAAGCTTGATGTCACGGCCGGCGGCACGGTGGCGTGCTTCGACTTCCTCCGGGGTGGAGTAGGACTCGTAGATGTAGCCGGCCTCGCGCAGCTTCGCGATGACGCCCTGGTAGATGTCGCCGCGCTGGGACTGCCGGTACGGTTCGTGCGGGCCGCCTACTTCCACGCCTTCATCCCACGTGATGCCGAGCCATTTCAGCGCGTCGAGGAGCTGGAGATAGCTCTCCTCGCTGTCGCGTGCGGTGTCGGTGTCTTCAATGCGGAACACCATGGTGCCCTTGGTGTGCTTGGCATAGGCCCAGTTGAAGAGGGCGGTCCGGATGAGGCCAACGTGCGGTGTGCCCGTGGGAGATGGGCAGAAGCGCACGCGTACGGGCGTGTCATCGGTAACGGTGGGAAGGTCAGCTAAGGGAGTGGGAGCGTTTGTCATGATGGTTCCCAGTTTAGACTCTTCCGTCAGGTAGCCGCCTTATTGGGCGTAGGACAGCAGCCAGAGGAAGACTCCGCCGCCGGCAACCGCTCCGGCCGCGGCGGCGGCCAAGCGTCCTGACAGGTTCCCCTGCCGCAGTCGAACGGCGAGGAAAGCGGCCAGTACGGCCGCCAGGAGGATCCCCGCAGCTGTTCCCGTCAGACCCGGGAGGAGCAGGGCCGCCGTCGTTCCCAGGATCACGGCGCCCGCGCCCAGCGTGAGGTCCAACCAGGACCAGGAGGTGAAGGTATTGGCGATGAGCAGCACGACGGCGGCAGCCAGCAGGGCGAAGACCGCGGCCGAGAGCGTCAACGGTCCCTGCAGCCAGAGGATGATCCGCTGGAACATAAACGCCAGCGCCGCGGCACCCAGCACGGCGGGCGGGAGGGACGACGGCGGCAGGCGGCGCAGGTCATTGCGGCGCTGCAGATAGGAGACCAGGACTGCCGGGAAAACACCCATCAGCAGCGCAGCTCCGACGCCCCACGGCAGGGCTACGCCCGGTGAAAAGCTGAGGAACGGAGCGGCCAGGAGAATGAGGGACCAGATGAGCGAAGCCCCTGCTGTCTTTCGTCCGGTCTCCCGGACCGCTCCGCGCGGCATCAGCTGCGGACGGTATTGGCCAGGCGGCCAATACCTTCGATGTCGACCTCGAAGCGTTCGCCGTCGCTGATGATCCCGACGCCTGCGGGGGTGCCGGTGAGGATGACGTCGCCGGGCAGCAGGGTGAAGGCCTGCGAGACGTAGGAAACCAGTTCCTTGACACCCCAGATCATGGAGTTGGTGTTGCCGTCCTGAACCAGTTCACCGTTGAGGTAGCCGCGGACCGCGGTGCTCTCGGGATCCAGTTCGGTTTCGATCCACGGGCCCAGCGGGCAGGAGGTGTCAAAGCCTTTGGCCCGGGCCCACTGGTCGTCGGTGCGCTGGGCATCGCGGGCCGTGAGGTCGTTGGCGCAGGTGTAGCCGAAGATCACTTCGTCCACGCGCTCAATCGGAACATCCTTGCAGATGCGGCCGATGACGACGGCGAGTTCGGCTTCGTAGGAAACCTCGTCCGAGAAGGACGGGAGCACCACGGGATCGTTGGGGCCGATCACCGAGGTGTTGGGCTTGAGGAACATCAACGGCGCCGGCGGCACCTCGTTGCCCATTTCGCTGGCATGGTCGGCGTAATTGCGGCCGATGCCGACTACTTTGCTTCGGGGGATGATCGGGGCCAGCAGGCGCACGTCTTCCAGCTTGTGCCGCTCCCCCGTCAGCTGGACGCCCGAAAAGAACGGGTCACCCTTAATGACGGCGATTTCTTCGCTGCCTTCTTCTCCGCCGACCACGCCGAAGGCGGGGTCGCTGTCCTGTACAAATCGAGCAATACGCATGGGTCTAAGCCTAGTAGACGATCTCTTTTACTGCTGCGGAGTGGGATAGTCGACGCATGTTCCCGTGGCTACCGGCGCTGGCGGTTCTGAGCTGGCTTGGATTGCTGGTCCATAATCTGGCCGATCTGCCCGGCCAGACGCTCCTGAGCCCGGAATCATTCCTGCCGCTGGTGCTTCTGCTCGCGCTCCTGGTCCTGTGGTTTACGCCCCGTCGGCTGTGGGCCGCCTGGGGGATGCTGGTATGGGGAGTGCTGAATCTCATAGGCGCGGTTTTTAGCGTGCTTCCGCTGCCGGTCCTGCCTTTCGATCCCGAGCAATCGGCGCGGCATTATGCTTTCCACGCTCTGTACGGCGTCACGCAGCTGCCGCTACTAATAGCGACGACTGTATGGCTCCGGCAGCGCGGCAGCAATCCTGCCGAAGGATGTTAAACAGGTCAGGTCCCGCACCAATGGTGCGGGACCTGACCCTCTCTACTAAATATTGTCCGGCGGTGACCTACTCTCCCACATCCTCCCGGATGCAGTACCATCGGCGCTGTGGGTCTTAGCTTCCGGGTTCGGAATGGGACCGGGCGTTTCCCCCACGCTATGACCG
>NZ_JANFLT010000002.1 GCF_024385505.1 Arthrobacter zhaoxinii | reverse complement strand
CATCAACCGGAGTCTTTTCCATCGGCCCTGCGAAGGGCACGCACTGGTTGGACTCTGTTTTTTGTTGGGGTTTGGCCGCCATGCTCGGGCGCTTTTCCAGCGTCCCGGCCGCGGCGACTTCTAAAACTTTACACACGTTTGTCCGTAGCAGCAACTCGGATTCCAGTGACGCCGGACTCCCGCCCTGGACCGGATCCTGATGGTCTTTCCGGGCGGCATTCCGGTGCTCCCCTGGGGGTGCGTTGCGGCACTTACCCCAGCCCGCCGGCGTCGTTATGTGGACACTGGCTGGGCGCCCACTATCCGCCGGCCGGGCCGTGTTCCCCGATGGTCCTGTCCCATTCAGCAGGCAGCAGGATTTCTTCCCGGCCCTCGAGCCCTGAGGCAGCGGCCTCGTCAGCGATCACCGTGACCCGCGGGTGCAGCTGGAGGATGGAGGCCGGGCAGTCCGCATCCACCGGGCCGGTCAGTGCCCGTTCCAGGGTCCCGGCCTTACCTTTTCCCCGCACAAGCAGCAGCAGATGCCGCGCACGCCGGATAGTCCCCAGTCCCTGCGTGATGCAGAAGCGGGGAACCTCAGTCAGCGAGGGAAAGAACCTGGCGTTGGCCCGCCGCGTTGTTTCCGACAGGCACTCGACGCGGGTGCGCGAATCCAGCGCCGAGCCGGGCTCGTTGAAAGCCAGGTGTCCGTTGTGCCCGATCCCCAGCAGCTGAAGGTCGACTCCCCCGGACTGTTCGAGCCGGTGTTCGAATGCGTCGGCCGCTTGGGCCGGATCCTCCGCACCTCCGTCCGGCACCGCTACGCGGCCCGGGTCCAGCCCGAGCGGGCGGACGACTTCCCTGTCGATGACGGCGGCATAGGACTGTTCGCTGCCCGCGGGCAGTCCTACGTACTCATCCAGGGCGAACGCCCGGACCCGGGACAAGTCCAGTCCGCGGGTCGCCAGGTGCCGGTAGGCGGGCAGCGGCGAAGACCCTGTCGCCAACCCGAGCACGGGTTCCGGCCGGTCCCGCAGCAGCACCTCTACAAAGGAGGCGCCGAGCGCGCCAAGCCCGGCGGCGTCGGGGACTGTATATAGGGCAAGTGTCACCGCGGTGCTCCGACTCCGGGGACAGCCCTGGCGCGGACCCTATATAGGGAGGGATTCTCCGGGCCAGCGAGGGGCGGATTCATCGGGGCTTCCTTTCGCGATACAAACGGGAGCAGACGGCGCGTCCTAACTCCCGTTCCAGCGGGTTTTCCAGTATCGCCCCGCACCCCGGGGAATGGCTCCCCGTCCCCCAAAGGTGCCCGGAAACGGCTGCGGGACGAGGCCTCGAATTTTCGGGTAGACTGGTTCCCGGCCCCTCATGTGGTGTCATCCTGTGAACTCCCCCAGGACCGGAAGGTAGCAAGGGTAAGCGGGCTCTGGCAGGTGCATGGGGGGTCTTTAATTTTTTGAGGAAGTGGAGTTTCCGCCGTGCCTGCCGCCGGAGGAAAAACCGTCAGTGCCAACCGATAGGCTTCTATCTGTGAGTACAGCCCTTTACCGCCGCTACCGTCCCGAGAGTTTCGCAGACGTGATCGGCCAGGAGCACGTCACGGAGCCGCTGATGGCGGCCCTGCAAAAGAACCGCGTGAACCACGCGTACCTCTTCTCCGGCCCCCGCGGCTGCGGCAAGACCACCTCTGCGCGCATCCTTGCCCGGTGCCTGAACTGCGCTGAAGGCCCCACTCCCGTTCCCTGCGGCAAGTGCGACAGCTGTGTTGAGCTGGCCCGCAACGGTTCCGGAAGCCTCGATGTCATCGAGATTGACGCGGCCAGCCACGGCGGCGTCGACGACGCCCGCGACCTCCGGGAGCGCGCCACCTTCGCCCCGGTCCGGGACCGCTACAAGATCTTCATCATCGACGAGGCCCACATGGTCACGTCCGCCGGCTTCAACGCCCTCCTGAAGATCGTCGAAGAGCCGCCGGAACACATCAAATTCATCTTCGCCACCACGGAACCGGACAAGGTCATTGGCACCATCCGTTCCCGTACCCACCACTATCCGTTCCGCCTCGTTCCGCCGGAACCGCTGCTGGCATACCTTGAAAAGCTCTGCACCCAGGAAAATGTTGCGGTAGCCCCCGGCGTCCTCTCCCTCGTCATCCGCGCAGGCGGCGGATCCGTGCGTGACACCCTCTCCGTCCTTGACCAGCTCATGGCCGGAGCAGGCCCCGACGGCCTGGACTACGAACTGGCTGTCTCGCTGCTGGGTTACACCCCCGTGTCCCTGCTCGACGACGTCGTCGACGCAGTTGCCGCCGCTGATGCAGCTACCGTGTTCCGTGCCGTGGACCGCGTCATCCAGACCGGCCAAGACCCGCGCCGGTTCGTCGAAGACCTGCTGGAACGCTTCCGTGACCTGATCATTGTCAACGCCATGCCGGACAGTGCAGCCACCGTGCTCCGCGGCATGCCCGAAGACCAGATCAGCCGGATGCAGACCCAGGCCACCCAACTGGGCAGCAGCGAGCTATCCCGCGCCGCAGACATCACCAACACCGCGCTGACGGAAATGACCGGTGCCACGTCGCCGCGGCTGCACCTGGAACTGCTCTGCGCCCGCATCCTGCTTCCGGCGGCGGACCAGGCCGAACGCGGAACGGCTGCCCGGGTGGACCGGTTGGAGCGCCGGCTCAGCTACGCAGGCGATCCCACCGAGGCGATGGGCCGCGCCGCGGCTGCAGCGTCTCCGGTGAACACCATTCCCGCCGCCGCACCCACGGCTTCGCAGGCCGGTTCGGCGCCTGCAGTAGACGAAGCTCCGTCGGCACCCCGGGGAATCGACGTTGCGGCAACCCCCGTCCCCGACACAGCAGCAGCAGCAGACACTGCTACTCCGGAAGCAGCACGGGAGGACACCAAACCTGCCGGAAGTTCCCTGGACTGGGGCGGCACCTGGTCCACTCCTGCGCAGGCACCTTCACCGGCTGCGCCGCAGGCCTCCGGACAGGATTCCAACGATTCCCGCCCTGCCGCCAACCGACCGGCCGAAGCGGCACCGGTATCCAATGCGGCGTCCTCCAACGGCGGCGCACCGTCCCGCCCGACATCTCCTCAGCAGGCCTCGGCCCAGCAGGGACCTTCACAGTCGGCGCCCGCACAGCAGGCCCCCGCACAGCAACGGCCGGCACCCGCCGGAGGACAGGGCGCCGCGGCCGGCGCCGGGCAGATCGAGATGATCCGCCGGGCCTGGCCGGAAATCATGGATGCCCTGACCAGCATCCGCCGTGCCACCTGGCTGAACGTCAGCAAAAACTCCAGCCCGCGCGCCTTTGACGGCAAGGTCCTTGAACTGGCCTTCACCAATCCAGGCGCTGCCACCAACTTCAACCGCCCCGACCACTTGGATAACCTGCGCAAGGCGATCCATCAGGTCCTGGCGCTGGACTGCCAGATCAATCCGATCCATGACAGCTCGGCGTCAGCGGGTGAGTCGGGCCCAAAAGCCGATAGCCGGCGACCGCCGGCATCCGCACCGGCCGCCAAGTCACCGGTAGCCTCGGCACCTGCTGCCCAGGTACCGGTGGCACCGGCCACGGCTGCCTCCCCCGCGCAGCAGGCCCAGGCAGTTTCCGCTCCGGCTACGGTTTCCGCTCCGATGGCGGCCCCCGCTACCCCGGTGGAAACCGCCTCCCCCGTCCAGACGGCGCCCGGCGCACAGGTGCCAGGACCCGCAGCGGGTGCACCGGTTAACGCGGCCACGGCTGCCCTCCGGCGACGTGCAGGCAACCCCGCCGGCGGTACGAACGCCGCCGCCGGAACTCCAACCGGTCCCGGAAACGCTGCCCGGGGCAACTCCGGCAGGAACGGCAGCACCGGCGGTCCCGCTGCCGGCCGTTCAGCACGGTCCGCCGGAAATCGTCCGTCGGATGAGCCGTGGCCGGACGAGCCGAGCGACCCGTTCAACGACGCGCCGGAAAGCAACGCCTGGGAAACCGCCGAGGCACCCGTGGATGTTTACTCCGGCGGGCACCTTTCGGACTCCGAGTGGGCCAGCACCGACTGGGCCGGCACCGGATCAACCTCCCGGCCGGGGTCCGCATCGGATCCCCGGTCCGGCGGCGCCTCGTCGTCGCCGGCGTCGGCGTCACCGGCACCGGGAACGCCGGCAGGTGCCCCCGCAGCGGCACGGCCGACGTCGGCCCCTCCCAGCGGATTGACCGCCGGGCCCGGGACCAAGACAGCACCGGGCAGCGGGCCAGGCGCAGCGGCGCCTGTGCGGACGTCCACTCCCCCGGCAGCGGCGGCCCCCGCCGCCGCGGGCGGTGCACCGAACCAGCCGCTAAGCCGCTACCAGAAACTGCTCAACGAAGCTGCCCAGCGCGGCGGCGGTGCCCCCGTCCGGGGAGGCCGGCCAGTAGACTCGACCTACGTCGAAGATGTTCCCAGCGCGGATGACATCACGCTTGAAGACTCCGGCATGGTGGGGCGTAAGGCGATCGAACGGATACTGGGCGGGCGCCTGATCGAGGAACGCAGCCTGGACGGACGCTAACCGCCGCAGGCTCCCCGCCCGGGGGCATCGGCAGCCGCCCGTAAGCGACCACCCGCTATAAACCCCGCTATAAACGCAGTCCAACCCAGCAGAGAAGGTTACGTGTACGAAGGTGCCGTTCAGGAACTCATTGATGAACTAGGCCGTCTTCCCGGCGTCGGGCCCAAGTCCGCCCAGCGCATCGCGTTCCACATCCTCGAGTCCGATCCGGATGACATGAAGAAACTGGCCACCGCCATTGTCACGGTCAAGGACCGGGTGAAGTTCTGCACCGTCTGCGGCAACGTCACGGAGCAGGAAACCTGCACCATCTGCCGGGACCCGCGGCGGGATCCGACCATGATCTGCGTGGTCGAAGAGTCCAAGGACGTGATTGCCGTGGAGCGTACGCGGTCCTTCCGCGGCCGCTACCACGTGCTCGGCGGGGCGATTAATCCCATCGCCGGCATCGGACCGGACCAGCTGCGCATCCGTGAACTGCTCAGCCGGTTGTCGGATGAACAGATCTCGGAAATCATCATCGCCACCGACCCGAACCTCGAAGGCGAAGCCACGGCAACCTACCTGGTGCGGATGCTCAAGACCCTGGGTATCAAGGTCACCCGTCTGGCCTCCGGGCTGCCGGTGGGCGGAGACCTCGAATATGCGGATGAGATCACCCTCGGCCGTGCCTTTGAAGGCCGCCGGAGCATGTCCTAGCCAAACCCCGGCGGACCGGCCCGCTGGACCGGAAATCGACCGACCGCTAGGCAATCCGGGTTCCGGCGGCGAGGTTACGGACCGGCGTCCGCAGCCTGAGCCTGCCCAGGAACACCAGCAGCGCGGCCAGCGCAGACTGGAGCGTGAGTCCCAGCGGCCAGATCGGCGGTACGTCGGGCTGGCTGGTCCCGCGGACGTCGCCGTTGACGCACGGCATGCTGTACTCCGGTCCGGCCTGGGCCAGGCGCACCGTGTCGCTGATCCCCTCCATTACTCCAGTGGCGGGAACCCCGTTCCCGTCCGGTTCCGCTGTGGAGGGAGTGGAATCGGCCACCACCACGAAGGGGTTCGCTGCAAGAATCCAGGCAATCCGTTCCGTGTGCGCAACGGGTATCTCCGTCAGCGGGCCCGAACATGTGTATTCCTCCGTGCCGTCAGCAGTGTAGGAGTAGGTTGAACTGTTGACCTTGACGGTCCCTTCGGTGAGGAAGCCGCTCAGCGCGAACGCGATCAGCGTGCCCAGCCCCAGCAGTGCGACCAGCATGTAGGTGACCACTATGGAGAACAGCGGCCGGGCGGCGAGAGCAGACACCCCCACCCCCACGGCACAGACGATTCCCAGTTCCACGGCCAGCATCACCACCGCAACCACTGCGGACAGCGGCTGGACACCGCCCAGGGCCAGCGCCCAGAGCAGGAAGGGAATGCTGGCGACCAGGAACCCCATGGACGCGACCCAGGAGGCCAGCCATTTACCGGCAAGGATCTGGCCGGGGCGCAGGAGGGTGATCTGGAGGACGGCCAGCGTGCCGGCGGCGCGGTCGCCGTTGACCGCATTGGCGGAAAGAGCCGGCGCCAGCAGCAGCCCGAAGAACAGGATGAAGCCAACCATCAGCTCATAGAGCACCGGGCCCTGCGGCCCGACTTCAGCGGAGGATCCCAGGGCCGTCAGTGTGGCCACCAGGCCGATCACGCCAAACCAGACAATCAGCAGCACATACCAGCTGCGGGAGCGCAGCCGCTGCTTCATTTCCAGGGCGAAGACCGACCGCACGCCGGACCAGAACCCAAGCGCGGGAGCAGGAAGTGTCTGCGTACTCATCGGCGGTCAGCGTCCAGACTCATGTAGGTCTCCTCGAGCGCGCCGCCGGCGGGGCCGAATGCGGTGACGGCGACGTCGGCCTGCACCAGTGACCGCAACAGCTGTGCTGCGGCGGTTTCGCCGGTCAGCCGGACCTGCACCTCGGGCCGGTCCGCTCCGCCCCGCTGGCGGTAGGGGATGTGGAACTCATCGATCTGCCGCAGCAGCGACCCGGTATTCAAGGACCGGATGGTGTACCAGCGTTCCTGTGCACCGGCGTCGGCCAGTGATTGGGTCTTCACCGTCTCGCCACGGGCCACGAAGACCGCCCGGTCCACCATTTCGTCCAGCTCCGACAGCACGTGCGAGGAGACCACCACCGTTTTCCCGGCGGCAGCGAGCCGGCGCAGCAGCACCCGCAGGTCAACCCGTGAGCCCGGATCGAGCCCGGACGCCGGTTCGTCCAGCAGCAGGACCGACGGGTCATGGATCAGCGCCCGGGCCAGGCTCAGCCGCTGCTGCTGGCCGCGGGAGAACACCCGGGCGGGCTTGTCCGCAAAGTCGGTGAGATGGACGGTCTCCAACAGCTCGGCAGCCCGCTCTCCGGCCGCGGAACGCTCGATGCCGTAGAGGCCGCCCACCGTCACCAGGATTTCGCGGGCGGTCAGGGAGCCCCAGGTGCCCAGGGTGTCCGGCATCCACCCCATCCCGGCCCGGACGTCGAGCGGGTTCTCCAGGGGATCGAATCCGTTGATCCGCACCGAGCCGCCGTCCGGGGCGAGCAGGGACGCAAGAATCAGCAGCAGGGTGGTCTTGCCGGACCCGTTCGGACCGATCAGGGCCGTGACTTCCCCTGCGGGTGCGGTGAAGTCCATCCTGCGGATTGCTTCGACGCGTCCGAAACTGCGCCTGATGCCCTCGGCGACCACACCGGTGCCGGTTCTCGTCTCCATGGCGCCCACCCTAGGGTCCGCCGTCGCCCCTGGGCGGCGCAGACTCGCCGGTGGCAGCAGGTTACGTCCGTATATTTCGGGAGTGCACGACGGCGGCGATAGACTTTCTGAACGGGCCTCGCGGGTGGTACCGCCCGCTTTTCCCTTGGAACACAGTTCCTGCCACGCCGAAGATGCCGGGCACAGCAACCACAACGACAGTGAAGAAAGCGTACGCATGAGCCTGATAGTGCAGAAGTTCGGCGGGTCCTCCGTGGCCGACGCCGAAGGCATTAAGCGCGTGGCCAAACGCGTGGTGGATACCCATGCCGCCGGAAACGAAGTGGTGGTCGTGGTCTCCGCCATGGGTGACAGCACCGACGAGCTGCTGGATCTGGCCGGCCAGATCACCACGCGGAGCAATGCGCGCGAAATGGACATGCTGCTCAGCGCCGGGGAGCGCATCTCGATGGCTCTGCTGGCCATGGCCATCAACGAGCTCGGCGGATCCGCGCAGTCCTTTACCGGCAGCCAGGCCGGCATGATCACCGATGCAATCCACGGCAAGGCCCGCATCATCGATGTGTCACCGCACCGGATCAAGACCGCCATCGAAAAGGGCGACATCGCCATCGTGGCCGGCTTCCAGGGCATCAGCCAGGAAAGCAACGACATCACCACCCTGGGCCGAGGCGGCTCGGACACCACGGCCGTGGCCCTGGCCGCGGCGCTGTCCGCCAACGTCTGCGAGATCTACACCGACGTCGACGGCATCTACACCGCCGATCCCCGGGTGGTTTCAAGCGCCCAGAAGATCGAGAAAATCTCCAGCGAGGAAATGCTGGAACTGGCTGCCTCCGGCGCCAAGATCCTGCACCTACGCTGCGTGGAATACGCCCGCCGGTTCGGCGTTCCACTGCACGTCCGTTCGTCCTTCAGTTCCCATGAGGGAACCTGGGTGCTGCCCAGCCCCGATGACAAAATCAAGATTCAAGAGGGAGAACCCTTGGAACAGCCCATCATCTCCGGCGTCGCCCATGACCGCTCAGAAGCCAAGGTCACCGTGGTGGGTGTCCCGGACATTCCCGGCAAGGCCGCGGAGATCTTCGGCATCGTCGCCGGCGCCAACTCCAACATCGACATGATCGTGCAGAACGTCTCCACCCAGGGCTCGGGACAGACAGACATCTCCTTCACGCTGCCCATCATCGACGGCAAGGAAGCCATCGACGCATTGACCGCCGCCAAGGAACAGGTCGGCTTCGACAGCATCGACTATGACGAGCAGATCGGCAAGCTCTCCCTCATCGGTGCCGGCATGCGCTCAAACCCGGGCGTCTCGCACCGCTTCTTCGAGGCCCTGCACCACGCCGGGGTGAACATCGACATGATCTCCACCTCCGAGATCCGGATCTCCGTGGTCACCAGCGCGAAGCTGCTGGACACGGCCGTGCGCGCGGTGCATGCGGCCTTCGGGCTCGACGGCGACAGCGAAGCCACGGTGTACGGCGGCACCGGGCGCTAGGGCCGGCCTAACCGAAACCAGGCACAAAAGAGGCCGGCACCCGCTGTGGTGCCGGCCTCCTGTGCTTCCCGAGGGCTTACTCGGGCTTGCGCGAAACGATGTAGCTGCTGCCGTCGGCGCGGGTCACGGTTTCCCACAGAGCTTTTTCCTGCGCCTGCTGGGACTTGAGCAGGGCCTGGTTCTCCTCCGTCATCGGATGATCCAGCGACCCCTGCTGCGCCGGTCCGAAGATCAGCCGCACCTTGCCCGTGGTCCGCATGAACCGGGTTACAAAGCTTTCCTTCTCAACCATGCTGCACCTTTCCAACGGGCATCCTGCTCCTATCGTACTAATGATCGGGCCCGTGGTTTCCGGCAGGCGGCGCCATCCGCGCCAACGGGTGACGGGTGTACGGCTGTCCGCGATAATGGAACGGTGATTGCTTCCGCCCGCCCCGTCGTCCTGCCTGAGGACCAGTGGCTTTCCCGCCAGGCGGCGCATGAAACCCGCGTCCGGCCCTTCACCGAAGGATTCCTTGCCCGGCGCTCGGCCGGCCGGAAACACCCGGTGGAGGATTTCCTCTTCACGTACTACTCCCAGAAACCCGGCCAGCTGCTGCGCTGGCACCCGGGTGCCGGCGTCGTCCTGACCGGTCCGGCCACAGTGGAACGCACGGCCTGGAAGTTCTACCGGACGCTGACAGAGACGGAGCGGGAAGCCGCGGGAATCGACGGCGGAACACCGGCGGTCACCGTGGATGTGGACGGGTTTGCCGCGGTGCGCGGCGATGCCCTCGGATTCACCACCATGCTGCTTTCCCGCACGGCCGCCAGGCGGCCGGTGCTGGGCTGCTTCGGCATGCATGAGTGGGCCATGGCCTACAAGTCCGAGGACAACGGGATCCGGCACGACTACCTGCAGCTGCGGCTCGGCGCCCAGGGCACCGACGAGCTGGTGGAGCGCAGCAAAATCCGCTGCACCCACTTCGACGCCTTCCGGTTCTACACTCCGGAAGCGGTGCCGCTGAACGAGCTCACGCCCACCCGCGAAAACCAGCGGGACCTGGAGCAGCCCGGCTGCCTGCACGCCAACATGGACCTGTACAAATGGGCGTACAAGCTCGTGCCGCTGCTGCCCAGCGAGGTGGTGATGGATGCCTTCGAGCTTTCCTGGCGCATCCGGGAAATGGACATGTGCGCCTCCCCCTATGACCTGGCTGACTGGGGTTACACCCCGATTGCCGTAGAGACGCCCGCCGGCCGGGCCCAGTACGCAGCCGCTCAACGCGGCTTCGCCGAGGAATCGCAGCAGTTGCGGGCCCGCATCCTGAGCCTGCTGGAACCCTTTGGAGAGCAGCTATGCAGCCAGAACCAAGCGGGCGGGTTATCCGTACCGGCGCCGAGACCTACGACCTGATTCTTCAACGCCGGTTCGCGGAACCGCCGGCAGCGGTGTGGCCCAGCTTCACCAGCCCGGACCGGACGGCCCAGTGGTTCGGCCGCTGGGAAGGAACCCCGGGAAGGGGCGACACCGTTGACCTGCAGATGCTCTTCGAAGAGGGGCTGCCCTGGAGCCGGGTCCGCATTGCAGACTGCGTTTCTCCGGAACTGCTGCGCCTGCTGGTGGAGGATGAATACGGCAGCTGGGACCTGGAAATCCGGCTCCGTGACGATCCGGCCGGGAGCGCACTGGACTTCATCCACCATCTGGAGGACCCGCAGGCCGTCTCCAGCGTGGGGCCGGGCTGGGAATACTATCTGGACCGGCTGCTGGCCGCCCGCAGCGGCGATCCGGCCCCGGACTTCAATGACTATTTCCCCAGCCAGGGACCCTACTTCGAGGCACAGGCAGAGGCGGCTGCAGACTCGCCCGGCCCTGCTTGACAGTGTTGGCTAGGCTGGTGGCTCCGCTACCAATGGAGGCCACTCTGTGCGCAACATCCAAGGAACCGTTCTAGTTCCCCTGCTGTTGTGCACAGCCGTTCTGTTAGCAGCCTGCGGCGGCAATGCCGGCAATTCCGGCAATTCCGCCGAGCCGCCGCAGTCCACGGAGTCCCCGGCATCCCCGGCGGAATCGCAGTCCCCGGCATCCCCCACGCCGTCCGCGGCAGCACCGGTCTCGCTGACCGTCGAATTCAAGGCGGACGGAACGACGACGAGCAGCACCTGGACCCTGCAGTGCGACGGCGCCGGGCCCCTGGCCGGATCGACCGTTCCGGACCCGGCCGGCGCCTGTGCCCTGCTCGCGGAACAGGGCACCGTCGCCCTCGCGGAGCCGGCGGCGGGCTTGATGTGCACCCAGGAGATCCGCGGCATGCAGCGTGCGCATGTCACCGGAATGGTTCGCGGCGAGGTCGTGGACACAACCTTCTCCCTGACTGACGGTTGCCAGATTTCCCGCTGGGAGCGGCTTACCGCCCTGCTGGGCCCCGCGGACGGCACCCTCTAGTTACCGGCGCACGCTTTCCCGGCGGGACAGGATCACCAACGTGCAAATGGGCCCCAGCACGGGAAATATCAGGCAGAAGAGAAGCAGTCCAAGCCGCTCCCCGGCAGTGACTGCGCTCGAGCGGGCCAGACGGATGACCGCCCACACCAGTAAAAGCAGCAGCCCTGCGGCGATGCCGGAAACCAGGAATGTCTCGGCGGCCGGGATGGTCGGGTTGGCGCCGTCATTCATGAGCCGCCGCCGTTCCGCTGGGCTCCTGCACGCCGGTGCGGTCCCGTTTGCGCCGCACATGCACCTGCTTCCGTATCCGGGCAACCACGTCGCCGCTGCCGTCGGTCACATCCACCGTGAACCATTCAAGGACCTTTTCCCCGCCCGCAGCCAGCTTGCGCAGCCGTTCGACGTCGGCCGGGTCCAGGACAAACTCGGCCCGCACCTCGCCCTTTCCCGGCTTCAGGAACTGAATTTCCGCGGCACGGTCCCAGACCACGTGGTCACGGCCGAGGTGGTGGAGCAGCATCATCATCCAGAACGGGTCCGTCATCGCGAACAGGGAGCCGCCGAAATGCACGCCGGCCACGTTCTTGTTCCACCAGTAGGACCGCAGCCGCACAGAGACACCCAGGTATTCAGGGTCCAATCGGGTGATCCGAATGCCGGTAAAGGCAAAGGGCGGCCACACGTTCATTAGCCGGCGAACCGTGGCCGGACTTGCTTGTAGGAGTCTCACGGCCCCCACTCTAACCAGAGGTAATCCAGCTCACACAACGGCCCCGGCCTGCATCTGGCCCTGCACCTCATGGCCTATTATGAATAAGCATGCTTAGTATTCTTCCGGACGACGAAGTTCCGGCACCGACCTGAAAGCGAAAAATGTCGATTGAAGCAAGCCCCGAGGACCAATACCTCTGGGCCCGCGGGATCCTCGAGTCCGACGACGCCGACTACATGCACTGCGGCGAACCCATGCAGCCCCGGGACAGCCGGCAGCGCTCCATCTTCGAACCGATCACTGTGGAATCCATGCCGCAGGAACCTGTGGATGTACAGCTCGAAACCACCGTGCTGCGGTGTGCCTGCGGCTTCCAGTTGGAGATCCCGGCCTGAGCTCGGAGCCGTCACCGTAACGTATGTAACGCCGCTAGAATGAGTCCTGCAAGCTCGCGGAGCGCTGAATCAGCGTGAGACGGCAAGGTCCGCGGCCACCCATCTCGTTCACAGGAGTTGCCGGATGCCCCGGATCGTTGTTGATGTCATGCCCAAGCCCGAGATCCTCGATCCGCAGGGCAAAGCCATTGCCGGGGCGCTCCCCCGCCTGGGACTGACGGGTTTCACCGGAGTCCGCCAGGGCAAACGCTTTGAGCTCACCGTCGACGGGGAGGTTACCCCCGAAGTCCTGGAGCAGGCCCGCACCGCTGCCGCGACCGTGCTGTCCAATCCCGTGATCGAAGACGTTACCCGCGTCGAAGTTATCCCGGAGGCCTGATTTTGAGTACACCCCTGATCGGCGACTTTTCCGTCGCCCCGGAAAACGACGCGCTCCGCGCGGTCCGGGTAGGCGTCATCACCTTCCCCGGCACCCTCGATGACCGCGACGCCGCCCGTGCCGTAACCATCGCCGGCGGCACCGCCGTCGGGCTCTGGCATGCCGAAGCGAACCTGCAGTCCGTGGACGCCGTGATCATTCCCGGCGGGTTCTCCTACGGGGACTACCTGCGCGCCGGCGCCATTGCCCGCTTCGCCCCGCTCATGGAAAAGGTAGTGGACGCCGCAGCCGGCGGCATGCCCGTGCTGGGCATCTGCAACGGCTTCCAGATCCTCACCGAGGCGCACCTTCTGCCCGGATCCATGATCAAGAACAACCACCTGAAATTCTCCTGCGCGGACCAGCTGCTGCGCGTGGAAAACAACACCACGGCCTGGACCAACGCCTACGAGGCCGGAGCCGGCATGGTTGTTCCGCTGAAAAACCAGGACGGCCAGTACGTCGCGGATGAAAAAACGCTCGACGAGCTCGAAGGCGAAGGCCGGGTGGTCTTCCGGTACGACGGCGCAAACCCCAACGGATCCCGCCGTGGCATCGCCGGCATTTCCAATGCCGCCGGAAACGTCGTCGGGCTGATGCCCCACCCCGAACACGCCGTCGAACCCGGCTTCGGTCCGGATTCCTCCGCCTACGGGGAGGTCGGGCTGGGATACGGCACCGACGGGCTCCGCATCTTCAGCTCAGTCCTCAACTCGCTCGTTGCCGGAGGCAAGTCATGACCGTTTCCACTGACGCTGCACAGAAGAAGTTCCGCATCGACACTGTGGAGCATGCCGCCGCCACCCCGGACACTGAGCTGCCCTGGGCCGAGCTCGGGCTGAAGGAAGACGAATTCCAACGCGTCGTGGAGATCCTGGGCCGCCGCCCCACCGCGGCCGAGCTGGCGATGTACTCGGTCATGTGGTCCGAACACTGCTCCTACAAGTCCTCCAAGGTGCATCTGAAGCAGTTCGGTGACAAGGTCACCGACAAAATGAAGGAACACCTGCTGGTGGGCATCGGTGAGAACGCCGGCGTCGTGGATATCGGCGAGGGCTGGGCCGTGACCTTCAAGGTCGAATCCCACAACCACCCCTCCTTCGTGGAGCCCTACCAGGGCGCCGCTACGGGAGTCGGCGGCATTGTCCGTGACATCATCTCCATGGGCGCCCGACCGGTGGCAGTGATGGACCCGCTGCGCTTCGGCGCCATCGACCACCCGGACACCGCCCGGCTGGTGCACGGCATCGTCTCCGGCATCGGCGGCTACGGCAACTCCCTCGGACTGCCGAACATCGGCGGGGAACTGGTCTTCGACTCCGTGTATCAGGGCAACCCGCTGGTCAACGCGCTGGCCGTGGGCGTAATGCGCCACGAGGACATCCGGCTGGCCAACGCCTCCGGAGCCGGCAACAAGGTGGTGCTGTTCGGCGCCCGCACCGGCGGCGACGGCATCGGCGGCGCCTCCGTGCTGGCCTCCGAATCCTTCGACGACAGCAAACCGTCCAAGCGCCCTGCTGTCCAGGTGGGTGATCCGTTCGCGGAGAAGGTGCTCATTGAGTGCTGCCTGGAACTGTTCAAGTCCTCCGTGGTGGAGGGCATCCAGGACCTGGGCGCCGCCGGCATTTCCTGCGCGACGTCGGAACTCGCCTCCAACGGCGACGGCGGCATGCACGTGGAACTGACCAATGTGCTGCTGCGCGATCCCACCCTGACCCCCGGCGAGATCCTGATGTCCGAGTCCCAGGAACGCATGATGGCAGTGGTCACGCCGGAGAACGTGGAAGCGTTCGAGGCGATCATGGACAAGTGGAACGTGGAGTACTCCTGGCTCGGCGAGGTCACCGGCACCGGCCGGCTGATCATCGACTGGGCCGGCGAAACCATTGTGGACGTGGATCCGCGCACCGTGGCCCACGAGGGCCCGGTGTACCAGCGCCCCATGACCCGCCCGGCCGCGCAGGACAGCATCTCCGCCGACTCCTTCAGCGCGGAACGGCCCTTCGGCAGCGCCGCGGTCAAGGACGCCATCCTGGAACTGATGGCCTCGCCGAACATGTGCGACAAGTCCTGGGTCACCAACCAGTTCGACCGCTATGTACAGGGCAACACCGCCCTGGCCATGCCGGACGACGCCGGTGTGGTCCGGGTGGATGAAACCACCGGACTGGGCGTGGCCATCTCCACCGATGCCAACGGCCGGTACTCCTACCTCAACCCGTACGAGGGCGCGAAACTGGCCCTGGCCGAGTCCTACCGCAACGTCTCCACCGCCGGAGCGAAGCCGCTGGCAGTCACCGACTGCCTGAACTTCGGCTCCCCCGAGGACCCCGAGGTCATGTGGCAGTTCGCCGAGTCCGTCCGCGGGCTGGCCGACGGCTGCCGCGAACTCGGTGTGCCCGTCACCGGCGGCAACGTCTCGCTCTACAACCAGACCGGCGGCGTCGCCATCCATCCCACCCCCGTGGTGGGTGTGCTGGGCGTGTTCGACGACGTCGCCCGCCGCACGCCGTCGGGCTGGCGGCAGGACGGGCAGGCCATTTACCTGATGGGCACCACGCAGGACGAGCTGGACGGCTCAGAATATGCGAACCTGCGCGGACACCTGGGCGGGCAGCCGCCGAAGGTGGACCTGCAGGCCGAGAAGCTGCTCGGCGAACTGCTGGTCAATGCCTCCCGCGACGGCATGATCGACGCCGCGCACGACCTCTCCGAGGGCGGCCTCGCCGCCGCACTGTCCGAGATGGCCCTGCGCTTCGGGGTCGGTGCGCGGATCGGCCTCGGCGAGGTGTGTGAACGCGACGGTGTGGACCTGTTCACCCTGCTGTTCTCCGAGTCCCAGGCCCGCGCCGTCGTCGCGGTCGCCCGCAGCGAGGAAGTCCGGTTCAAGGACATGTGCTCGGCGCGCGGTTTCGCCCATGCCCGGATCGGCGTGGTGGACACCGAGATCGGCGCCCTGGACTTCCAGAGCAACTTCGTCCTGCCGCTGGATGAGCTGAAGGCGGCCCACGAAGGGACCCTGCCGAAGCACTTCGGCTAGCAATACCTGTCTGCACGGGCCCGGCATCGCCTGCCGGGTCCGTGCGGCTTTTCGCCGGCGAAGACGACGGGAACCGGTAGTGCCTGCGCGTCCGGAGCGCGGAATGAAGCGAAACCCGAAAGTACGTGCAAAATTAGCTCGTGAGCATAATCCCCGAGAGCCTGGCAGCGGACGCAGGCATCCCCACCCAGCGCCTGTCCCTGGAGCTGATGACGGTCGCCGAGGTGGACGCCCTCATCATCAAGACGCGGGGACCGGACTGGAGCGAGGATTTCCCCCAGCCGGCGGATCACGACGCCGCCCGGCGGGCTTTTGAAGCGGGCCTCCTGACCCCGGCGGCGGCCGCCTTCGGCATGCGGCTGATCCGTGAGAGCTCCACCTCCCTGGTGGTGGGGACCATTGGTTTTGACGGGGTCCCGCTGGAGAACGCCGTGGAGGTCACCTATAACGTTGTCCCGTCCCGCCGGGGGCAGGGCTACGCCACCGAGGCGCTCATTGCCCTGACACGCTTCATCCTGGACCAGCCCGGGGTGGACGAGGTCACGGCGTACACCGAACCCGCCAACGAGGCGTCCCAGTCCGTGCTGCTCACTGCAGGATTCCTGCCGGTGGAGGAAAGCACAATCGTGCTGCGGTTCAGCCTGCGGCGGGATCAGCTTCCGGAGGCCAGCCGGTAGGCTGCCGCGAAGTACCGGTTGGTGTAGAACTGCTGGACGCGCACGTTGACCGGGTTCACAGCAGCGACCACCCGGTTGGCCGGGCGGCTGTACGCGGCGATCCGGAAGTAGAGCCGGCCGTCCTCGTCCAGTTCGGCATAAAAGCCTTCTTCGCCGCGCTCCGGGTGTCCGGGGAGGGTGCCGTAGCCAAAACCGCTGCGCTGCCCGCGGACCGCAGCGCCGTCGTCGTCCAGCACTGCGTCCGAGACCCAGATGACCCGGCACGGCGCGTAGTAGCGCACCCGCCAAAACCCGACGCCGGACGCCATGTCGGCACCGGGGGCGGCGCGCGGAGTGCCGGGGGCCACGGACAGCCCCGCCCGGCGGTGCAGGTCCCAGTTCAGCAGCCCGTTGGTCAGGCGGAGGAACCCGGCCCGGGTATCGTCCACCTTGAGTTCTTCCTTGCGCAGCACCAGCCGGTAGCCGTCCGGCCAACGGTCTGTCATCGGCGCCGGATAGGGCCGCTCGGTCTTCCCCTGCTCCGCATAGGTAAAGTCAGCGCGCCCCCTCATCCGCCCGCCAGGCCCTTCCACTCGAGTGATTCCCGGTCCTTGCGCGGCAGCGAGGCCACCACTAGGTCATAGGAGTCCTCCACCAGGTCCCGGATCATGCCGTGCGGCAGGCCGGAGGCAACTTCCACCTGGTTCCAGTGCGTTTTGTTCATGTGCCAGGCGCCGGTGATCTCCGGATGCGCGGCGCGCAGCTGGAGCGCCAGCTCCGGTTCGCACTTCAGGCTGGTCATCAGGGGCTCGCCTTCAAGCGCCGCCAGCGCGAACATTTTCGCTTTGCCGCCGGCGGCCCGCACCTTGAAGACCGAGGACTCCGGTCCAAAGGGGAAATCTTCAAACGCTCCGGGCAGGGACAGGCACAATCGCTTAAGCTCACCCGCATCCATGGGGAAAGCCTAACGCTGCCGTCCGTGCGGTGGCACTGACGCAGCCCATGGGTGGCAGGATGGGAGGAACAGGTAGGAAAGCTGCGGGCATGCCGGCAGCGGAGCGAAGGACAAAACGGTTTGAAGCAGAACAACCGCAGTACCGGCCCCGTCAGCCAGGCCGCCGAGCGCGCCGCCGATTCCACGGCCTTTGAGCGGTTCGCCCGGGTGGGCTACATGGCGAGCGGGATCGTGCACATTGTCATCGGCGCGATCGCCCTGCAGATCAACGCCGGAGGATCCGGCAACGCGGACACCAGCGGAGCCGTAGCCGCTGTGGCCAAACAGCCCGCCGGGTACGTACTCCTCTGGTTCTGCTTCCTCGGCTGTTACGCCCTGGCGCTGTTCCAACTCAGCCGCATCTTCCTTGCCGGACAGCGGCTGAAGGACAAGGAGCTCTGGAAGGACCGGGCCAGCAATGCCGGACAGGTGCTCGTTTACGGGGGTATCGGAACCATTTTCGCTTCGTTCGCCCTGGGCCGCGGCAGCAACGACGGCAGCTCTTCCTCGGTCAGCTGGACCGCCCGCCTGCTGGCGGTACCGGCGGGCCAATGGATTCTGGGCCTCGCCGGGCTGGTTGTGGTGGGGATCGGCGGCTACTTCATCTTCAAGGGAGCCACCCGCCGCTTCCGCCGGAACCTCACCGGCGTCCCCGGCGGGCTATGGTCAAAGGCCGTGGACATCACCGGCGTGGCCGGCTTTATTGCCAAGGGAGTGTCGCTTGTCATCCTGGGGGTGCTGCTCACAGTGGCCGCGGTGCAGGCGGACCCGGAGGAGTCCACCGGCCTCGACGGCGCGCTGCACACTCTGCGCGACCAGCCCTACGGCGTGGTGGCGCTGGCCGCGGTGGGAGTGGGTCTGATGCTCTACGGGCTCTACATAGGGATTATCCGCGCCCGGTTCGCCAAGCTTTAGAGACCGAAGCGCGGAGCTTCGATCACCGGGCAGGCGTCCATCACGACGTCGAGCCCTGCCGCCGCGGCGCGGGCAGCGGCGGCTTCGTCCACCACGCCGAGCTGCAGCCAAACGGCCTTGGCCCCCGCATCGATGGCCTGGTCCACAATGTCACCCACGCGGGCGGAGTTCACGAAGCAGTCCACCACATCGATGCTTCCCGGAATGTCACCCAGCTTCCGGTAACCCTTGTTGCCGTGGACGTCGTCGCCCTTCAGGCTTACCGGGATGATCTCCATGCCCAGATGGTCCTGGACAAAGCGTGAGACGCCGACGGCGGGGCGCAGCGGGTTGTTCGACAGGCCCACTACCGCCCACCGTGCCGCTTTGTTCCGGAGCAGCCGTTCGATTACTGCAGGGTCATTGACGTGTACCACAGTTTTTCCTTTGCCTGAGCCGGTGATTGGAATCCAGCTTACGCGCCCGTCCCGGCACGCCGGCAGGACTGCTGCCGACGGCACCCGGAACGGGTGCCTAGGCCAGGAAAGACTCGATGGCATCCGTCAGCGCCGCATCCGGAATGCCGCGGGTATCCGATTCCACCAGCAGGAACTCACCGGTTTCCAGGGCGTCGGCGGTCTGCCGCGCCAGGTCTTGAGTGTCGTCACCGCTGCTGCTCCCCGCCATGACCAGCACCGGAATGCGAACCCCGGCCAAGCCCTCGATCTCGCTCTGCAGGACCATCAGTTCGTCCTCGCCGTCGGCGAGGGAAAGGGTGGGTTCCAGGGCCACCACCCGGCTGACCACCGTGGATTCCTCCGCTGCCCTCAGCGCCAGGAACGCCCCTTCGTCGAAGCCGTAAAGGTCCGTCGATCCGCCGACGACCTGAAGGACCGCCAGCAGGTCATCCACATCGGATTCCGCCGTATATTCCTCGCCCATCCCGCTTTCACCGATCCCTCTCCGGTCATAGGTGTAGACGGTGTGGTTCTGCGCCAGGGCGTCCGCGAGCACCACCGTCGCAGGGCTGCTGCGGTGCGCCAGCAGCGGGCCCACGATTGCCAGCGGCGGGCCGCTGCCCTGCCGGGACCACGCGATGGGTGTTCCATCGGCGGATATCGCCTTCCCTGATGCGGACATGGCGGCCATAGCAACCCCTCAAATCGGTGTGATCGATGAAACCGGCCGGACCCGACATCACAAGGCCCTTAAGGCAGGTTAGAAGTGCCCCGCCGCGGGGGTCAACGGACATCCCCGAATGCAGAGGCTCCGGAGCTAACCGGACGGCGAACGGTCCGGCGTCGAAATATTACGTGAAGGCCTTGTTGGAGCTGCTCTTCCGGGGTTTAGTAGTGCCTGACCATCCCGAGCGGCTGAGAGACCTGGATCGATGAAGCCGCAGCAACCCTGGTTGCCGCATTTCCTCCTTGAGGTGCGGCAATAACGAGGCTGGTGTCGCAGGAAGCCGTTACCCCGGCTCAGGACACCTTCCGTAGGGTGCTACTGCCAGGATCGATGGAGAGTTTTCTATGACTGCAGTCCTGCCTTCTTCCACGTCCTCACCCGGTTCCGGCACGGCACGCCCGGGTGCTGCCCTGCCTGTTCAATTCGCCGGGCTCGGCCGGAGTTTCGGTTCCGGTCCGGACGAACACGTAGTCCTTCGGGACATCACCTTCGACATCCGTCCAGGCGAGGTGCTGGCCATCCTGGGTGCGAGCGGCTGCGGCAAATCCACCTTGCTGCGGGCCGCTGCCGGATTGGACCTTCCCACCGCCGGAAACATCCTGATTGACGGCAAACCGGTGTCCGGCATCGATGACCGCTGTGCCGTTGCCTTCCAGGAACCCCGGCTGCTGCCGTGGCAGACCCTGCAGGCCAACATAGCCATCGGGTTGCCGAAGTCCGCGAGCGCCAGCCGGGGAAAGGCCAAGGTTGCCGAGCTCCTGGATCTGGTGGGGCTCGCAGCCTTTGCCAAGCACCGGCCGCGGGCCGTGTCCGGAGGCATGGCCCAGCGGACCTCCCTTGCCCGGGCACTCGCGCGGGAACCGGGTGTCCTGCTGCTGGATGAACCCTTCGGCGCCCTGGATGCGCTGACGCGGCTCAAGATGCAGGACCTATTGCTTTCCCTGCACCGGGCGGCGCCCGCCACCGTTCTGCTGGTCACCCATGACGTGGATGAGGCCCTGCAGCTGGCGGACCGCATCATTGTCCTCGGCGGGGAGGACGGCACCCCCGGTGCCACCATCACCGAGGTCGTCACCGTTCCAGGCCGCCGCCCGCGGGACCGCGCCTCGGCGGAGCTGGCCCGAATGCGCGGCGACCTCCTCGCCCTGCTCGGCGTCGAGCGCCACTAGCTCCTCCCCTTACCTCCCGGCACTGCGCTCCCCTCAGCAGCGCCGTGCTGCCTCCGACTTACCGCCATCAGCCTGCGCCCTTACGCGCCCTGTTTCCCTAAGGACACCTCATGAACAGCCGTTCGTTCCAGCCTCATTCCCAGCCCCGCAAGCCCCGCAGCACTTTTGCCGCCGTCGCCGCTGTGGCCGGCCTAGCCCTCGCCGGCTGCGTTGCCGGGGAGGATCCCACCGAGGCCTCCGCGGTCCAGGAGGCCGACGGCGGAACCCTGACGCTCGACTTCGCCACCTATAACCCGTTGAGCCTCATCATCAAGGACCAGGGCTGGCTGGAGGAAGAGCTGGCCGCTGACGGCGTCACAGTGGAATGGGTCCAGTCCGCCGGCTCCAACAAGGCCAATGAAAACCTGCGGTCCGGCGCCATCGACGTCGGCTCCACCGCGGGTTCCGCCGCACTGCTCAACCGGGCCAACGGCTCACCGATCAAGGCCATCGATGTGTTCTCCCAGCCCGAATGGTCGGCCCTGGTGGTCGGCGCCGATTCCGGGATCGAATCGGTGGCAGATCTTGCGGGCAAGTCGGTGGCCGCAACCAAGGGCACGGATCCGTACTTCTTCCTGGTCCAGGCCCTGGATGAAGCCGGACTGAGCCTTTCCGATGTCACCGTGGAACAGCTGCAGCACGCGGACGGCCGGACCGCCCTCGAGAACGGTTCCGTGGATGCCTGGGCCGGGCTGGACCCGATCATGGCCGACGCCGAACAGTACGGTGCCCGGCTGGCCTACCGCAACCTGGACTTCAACACCTACGGCCTCCTGGCCGCCAACGAATCCTTCCTGTCAGAAGATCCCGAGCAGGCGCAGGCAGTAGTCAATGCGTACGAAAAGGCCCGCGCCTGGGCTGCAGCCAATCCGGACGACACCGCCCAGATCCTCGCCGACGTCGCCGGACTGGACCCCGCCGTCGCCAAGACAGTGATCGCGGAGCGCAGCAACCTGGACGTGGACCCCGCCCCCGGCGAGGCGCAGCGCAGCGTCCTGGCGAAGATCGGTCCCACCCTGGTGGAGACCGGAGACGTGGCCAGCCAGGAGCAGATTGACGAGGCCCTCGACAGCCTGCTGGACGACTCCTACGTCAGGAATGCAGAGGACGCGGGAGCATGAGCACTCCCTCCCTCCATACTTCTGAGCAGGACGCCTCGGTTCTCGCACATCCTGCCCCGAAGGCCGGCTTCAGCGTGAACAACCGGTTTTTCCGGCTCGGCCTGGGTCTTCTGGTTCCCCTCACACTGCTTGGGGCCTGGCAGCTCGCCGCCGCCGCCGGGATCTTCAGCGCCATCCAGCTCCCGCCTCCCGGTGCGGTTTACGACGCCGCGGCGGACCTGGCGCAGCGCGGCCAACTGGGCACCCACATTGCCATCTCCACCCAGCGGGTACTGGCCGGTTTCGTCATCGGCTCCGCGCTGGGCCTGGTCCTGGGCGCCCTGCTGGGCCTGTCCCGGCTGGCCGATGCCTTGCTGGGACCGGCCATCGGAGCGCTGCGGGCGGTTCCGTCCCTGGCCTGGGTGCCGCTGCTGATCCTGTGGATGAAGATCGGTGAAGACTCCAAAATCACGCTGATCGCCATCGGTGCGTTCTTCCCCGTCTTCACCACGGTGGCCCTGGCCCTGCGGCATGTGGACCGCAATCTGGTGGAGGCTGCCCGGGCCTTCGGTCTGCGCGGGATGAAGCTGCTGACCACCGTGCAGCTGCCGGCCGTGGTGCCGGCCGTCTTCTCCGGGCTCCGGCTCGCCCTGGCCCAGTCCTGGCTGTTCCTGGTCGCGGCCGAACTGATCGCCTCCTCCATGGGACTGGGGTTCCTGTTGACGGATTCGCAGAACAATGGACGGACGGACCGGATGTTCCTGGCCATCATCACCCTGGCCGTCATCGGTAAGGCCACGGATGCCCTGCTGGGCATCGCGGAGAAACGGGCGGTGAGGAAATGGACCTGACGGCATCGCGTCCCGGGGCGACGGCTAATGCCGGCGCGTCAGCGTCACCCGGTCCAGCACCATGGAACCGCCCATGGCCCGGTGGACCTGCAGGAATTCAATGGGCGAGACCTCCAGGATCAAACTGTTCGTCCGGGACGGCAGCAGGTCCTCCCGCTGGCCGTCCATCAGGTCGAGGAATATCTGGGTGGCCTCCCGCCGGCCCATCGGCTCGGTGAACGTCACCCGGTGGGCAGCCGAAGCCATCTTGTAGCCCGTCTCGACAACAATCACGTATTCGTCCACTCCGGCCTCCTGGCTGCCCGCGGCGCACGCGTCCCTACCTGCTACCTAAGCCCACACCCGCACCAAACCACAACGGGAAGCTCCCCGATCCACCCGGCTTCACCCGAGGAAGGAGCCCGGGACGCCGACGGGGTCTACCGGCCGGGGCCGGACGGCCCGCGGCCGTGGGGGTGTGCGCCGTCGTTGCCCCGGCCGTTACCCCGCCCGGAGTCCTCGTGTGCGGATCCATGCCTATCGGGCATACCGGCACCGGCATGCCCGGAATTCTGCCCGCGGTCCCCGGAATGCCCGGGGTGCCCGCCGTCGTGCCGGTTCCGGCCCGGCTGCGGGTCCGGGACGGGTCCGTTACCGTCCCGGTCACCGGCTCCCGGCAGCGGACTGCCGCCCGGCTCCACCACCGGAGCAGGAACAACGACTATGTCCGGTTTGGGCTCCGGCTCGAGGGCGGGGCTGTCTTCTACCACCGCATTCGGCTCGGGCTCGGTGACCGCGGCAGGGGCCACCGGATCTGCGGCCACCTCGGGTTCGGCCGGTTCAGCGGGTTCGACCCGTTCCAGCGGAGGCACCTCCGCTGTGGGCACCTCCGGCGTAAAGCTGACTATGGGAGTCGGATCCGCCCGAACCAGGAAATCCGGGTTGGCCGCCACGCCGCCGGCGCCGACCGCCATCGCCCCGATCAGGGCTGTACCGAGGATGATGCCGCGGCCGCCCTTGCGCCGGGGGCGAAGGGGCATGGGGGCGCCTTCAAACAGGGCAGCCAGCTCCCCTTCGGGCTCCGGTACGGGGACACGGGACTCACTGCGCAAAGCCAACAGCGCCTCTACCAGCTCCGGGGTTTCCTCGACGCCTGCTTCCGCCAGGAGGCTGCGGACATAGAGTCGGTCCTGCGCATCAGGATGCTCGCTCATTGTCCGGTGCCTCCTTCCGTTCCAGTTGTTTTCTCAGTACCCCGAGGGCGCGGCGCTGGAGCTGCTTCACGGCTCCGGCGCTGCGTCCCATGATCTTCGCCGATTCGTCAACGGAAAGATCGGCCACCACGCGCAGCAGCAGGACTTCCTGCTGCTGGGGTGCCAGACCCGCCAGGAGGGCGGCAACTCCGGCACCGGCACCCAGCACGCTTTCCTCGGCGGATTCCGTGGCACGGCGGTCCAGCTCCGGATCGAACACGGCGGTCGCCGGCTCGCGCTCGCGCCGTCGGACGTCATCCACCATGCGGGCGTGTGCAACGGAGAAGGCGAAGGTGCGGGCACCTCTGAGTCCGCCCTTGAGCGTGTCCATTTTGGCGAACAGCGTCAGGAAGACTTCCTGCGTGAGTGCTTCAGGGTCGTCACACCCCTTGGAGCGGAGGTAACCGAGGATCCCCGGCGCGAAGTCGTCGTAGATCTCCCGCAGCGCCGCGGGCTTTCGGGCACGCGCATCACGGAGCGTCTGCTCAGTAAGCGGTGCAGGCACGGCGGATTCACTTTCCTAGGATGCGGGAGTGGTCCAAATGCTACCGTGTCCGCCGCCACAGTCATGCGCGCAACGGCCGCACCGATGCTCGTTGGGGGGATGAGCCTCGGCGCGGCCGTTACACACAGGTAATCGACGGCGGGTGCGGAAAGGTTACGCCGCCGCCAAGTTTTTCGGAGCCGGATTTTCCGACCCTAGTGCGCCTCCACGATCTGCGTGTTTTCCGCGAAGCGGCGGTTCTTGAGCACCGGAAGGAACTGGCGTACGTCGTCGATCCGCCGGCGGGTGACGTCCGCCGTCACCACGGCCTCGCGTTCATCCTCCAGTGCAGCCTGCGGCACCCCCATCGGGTCCAGGATGGCGGAGTGGCCCACGGTGTGCGAGCTGGACGTTCCCGCAGCCGCCACCCACACAGTGTTCTCGATGGCGCGGGCCTTGAGCAGGGTTTCCCAGTGGTCAATCTTGTGCTCACCCTTGAACCAGGCCGCCGGGACCGCCAGTAGGTCGGCGTCGAGATCGGCGAGCGCCCGGGCCAGTTCCGGGAAGCGCAGGTCATAGCAGGTCATGACCCCTACCCGGAGGTCGCCCACCTGCAGAACCTTCACGCCGCCGTCGCCCGGTTTGATCCGGGTGGATTCCGCATAGCTGAAGGCGTCATACAGGTGCAGTTTGCGGTAGGTGTCCACGATCCGTCCGGTGGCGTCTATCAGGACCAGGGTGTTGAAGGGCCGGTCCTCACCGCTGGACTCGTAGCCGCCGGCAATGACCGCGATCTCCAGTTCGGCGGCCAGCAGGGACAGCTGGGAGACAAAAGTGGTCCAGGAGGCATCGACGGCGGCGGCCAGGGATCCTTCCACCTTGCCGATGCTGAACATGGACTCTTCGGGGAAGATGATCAGCTCGGACCCCTCGGCCCTGGCCTTGCCGGCGAGGGACCGCATGGTGGCGAGATTCTGCCGGACCTCACCGGACGGGCTGAACTGACCTACGCTGACTAACACTTTCGACCACCTTCGACCGGACCGGAATTTCTTCCAGCCTAGAGCAGGCAGGCGTTGTTCTGCAGGATTCGTTTTTCGCAGGATCCTCCGTGAAAGCGGTAGATCGGTGAACGAGCCAGTGCCGCAGCAGCGCCGACCCTGGCGGCGCTATCCGTGGGCGGTCCAGAACTCCAGAATGGTCCGGGTGACCTCATCCGGAGCCACGAGCAGCGGCGCGACGTGTCCACCACCTTCCACAGGAACGAATTGACCGGCAGGCATTGAACGGGCCGCCCGTTCCGCCTCACCGACGTCGTTCATGGGATCATCCCGGCCGGCCATCATAAGTGTTGGCACCTGCAGCCGCGGCAGGACCGGGCGGAGGTCCGGACGGCGGAGCATCAACGAGCGCATGGCCCAGTATTTTCCCCGCCGGTCGCCGCGTTGGAAGGCGGCGGCAACAACGGAGGCAGCCGAAGGTGCGCTCTTGGCGGCTCCTTGCCCTACCAGCGCGTCCACCACAACTTTGCTGAGTGGCCGCGGGCCCAGAATACGGTACAGCGGGACCAGGAGTGCGGTCTTTCGGCGATCCGCCCCGGACAACGGATAGGCCGGCGTTCCGATGGTCACCAAGGTCCTGATGCGGGCCGGAGAGCTATCCGCCAGGAGTATGCCCACGTGTCCGCCCCACGCGTTACCCACCCAATCGACCGGGGCGGCAACCTGAAGGGCATCCATCACCTGCACCGCTGCCGCCGCGCAGTCCTGCAATGAATAGAGCCGCCGGGGGCCTGGACTGTCTCCGTGCCCTGGACCGTCCACCAGGAAGAGCTCACGCCCGCGTCCGAGCTCCTGCGTGACGGAGGCAAAAGTCTCCGAATCAACGAACATGCTGTGCCAAAGGAACGTCGGTGGACCCGCGCCGATCCGGCGGATTCTGAGGGGTCCGACGGCTGTGGGGACCACCGTCGACGTTGTTTTCGTATCCACGCCCGCCTCCTAAGAACGGATGCTTGGAATGCTTCGGATTCCGAAGCTATGGCATAGACTCTCCACCATGTCACTGCCGCCGTCAAGAGATTCCGCTACCGAAAATTCCGATCGGAGGCGGCTCCCCGTCGGTCAGCTCCTGGTCCGGCTCCTGGCCGAATTCCGGCGTGAACTGCTGGAAGAGGCAGACCTGCGCGGATACGGGGATCTCCGCCCCGCCCACCTGCAGATCACCGGCAATATCGGCACGAAGGGCATCCGTCTGACGGCCCTCGCCGCAAGGGCACAGCTCAGCCTCGCCGCCACATCGGAACTGGTGAATGAGCTGCAGACTCTGGGATACCTGATGCGCGTTCCCGACCCCGCTGACGCCCGGGCAAAACTGATCCTGCCAACCCCGCGGGGTCTGCAGATGCTCCGGGACGCCTCGGAGAAGGTTCGTGAACTGGAACAACTGTGGGGAACATACGCGGGAGAGCAACACTTCGAAGCAGCAATGTGGACCCTCCAGAACATTCTGGAGGCAACTCGGCGGCCCACCGGCAACGGATAGACCGAGGCGGAGGCGGCAAGTTCCATCCCTCGCGCTCCCTTAGACTTGGGCCGCATGGATGAAATCACTGCCCCCGTTGACCTTGGCTCTGTCGCCGGCGTGCTGAATCCGGCTGCCGTCGGATTTGCCCGCAGCGCACTGCACCGTCCCGTGGTTCCCTCGGGCGCCAAGGGCGGCTGGCGGACCAAGCGCTGGGAGTACTGGGGCATCCTCACCCCCGAGCTTGCCGTCGGCCTGACCATTGCCCATCTGGACTACGCCTCCACCCTGCAGCTGTACGTGTTCGAACGCAGCACCGGGAAGGAGACCAGCCTGGAGCCGCTGAAGATCCTGCCCTCCTACGCGGATGTCTCCCTGCCGGATGCGCTGCCGCCGTTGACGGCGTTCGGCGCCTTCGGCGGGGCGAGCCTGCGCTTCCACGACGCCGACGGCGGCACCCGCCTGCAGGCGTCATCTTCCCGGATCTCGGCGGACCTGTTCGCTGAAGCGGACGGAGATGTCCTCGGGGTGGTGGTGCCGTGGTCAGCTAGCCGTTACCAGTACACGCTCAAGGATGTGGCCCGCCGGGTGTCGGGCACGGTGACCGTGGACGGGCGCGAGTATGCGGTGGGCGGGCAGGAATCCTTCGCGGTGCTGGACCGTGGCCGCGGCCGCTGGCCGTATTCGCAGCGCTGGAATTGGGGCGTCGGCTCGGGCACGGTGGACGGCACCCGGCTCGGGCTGCAGATCGGCGGCAAGTGGACCGCCGGAACACCGGCCACGGAAAACGCCTTGATCGTGGACGGCCAGCTGCACCATTACGACGGCGAACTGGAGTTCGAGTACGACCTCGCCGATCCGGCGTCGACCTGGCGCGTGCATGGACCCTGGATCGATGCCGTGCTCACCCCGTTCCACCGGCGGGTGGCGGCGACGAACGCCGTCGTGATCAGCGCCCGGACCTGGCAGGCGTTCGGCACCTGGACCGGAACGGCGCGCACCCCGGACGGCACCGGGTACTCCCTGGACGGTCTGGGCGGCTGGATCGAGGAGGCCCGGAACCGCTGGTGAGCCGGGCGCCGACGGCACCGGTTCCGGGAGCGGAACCCGCCCGTTGACCGGCGTCCCGGCCCCTGTTAGCTTCGGGAATCATTTCCCCCGCCGGACAGGAGAGTTCCATGACCCTTGTCATCTCATCCATTGCCCTCGATGCGGCAGATCCGCCGCGGCTGGCGGAATTCTGGACCCAGGCGCTGGGCTACCGGATTGCGGAAACCAACGACGCCGACGTCATTTCGCTGGTTCGGGCTGACGGCAGGGCAGGTCCGGACATCGACATCATCCCCGTACCCGAGAGTAAGACCCTCAAGAACCGGCTGCACCTGGACCTGCGGGCAGCGCACGGCAGTACTCAGCATCAGGAAGTGGAACGGCTGCTCGCGCTGGGCGCGGTCCGGGCCGACGTCGGGCAGGGCACCGAGGTGGACTGGGTGGTGCTGGCCGATCCGGAGGGCAACGAGTTCTGCGTGCTGAGCCGCTCCGAAGCGGCCCCGGATAGGCAGGCCGTCCGGTAAACGCGCAGAAGGCCCCCAGCCTCAAGGGCTGCGGGCCTTCCGTACGTTGTGGATTTACTCGTTGATGAGGTCCCGCACCACGATGGTCTGGTCCCGGTCCGGGCCGACGCCGATAGCGGAGAACCGGGTGCCGGACATCTTCTCCAGCGCCAGCACGTAGTTCCGGGCATTGTCCGGCAGATCCTCAAGGGTCTTGGCGCCGGTGATGTCCTCGGTCCAGCCGTCGAAGTACTCGAAGATCGGCTTGGCGTGGTGGAAATCGGTCTGCGTCATCGGCATCTCGTCGAACCGCACGCCGTCGACGTCGTATGCCACGCACACCGGAATCTTTTCGATGCCGGTGAGTACGTCCAGCTTCGTCACGAAGTAGTCCGTGAAGCCGTTGACGCGGGAAGCGTGGCGGGCCAGGACGGCGTCGTACCAGCCGCAGCGGCGCGGCCGGCCGGTGTTCACACCGAACTCGCCGCCGGTCTTCTGCAGGTACAGGCCCATGTCGTCGAACAGTTCGGTGGGGAACGGACCGGCACCGACGCGGGTGGTGTACGCCTTGATGATGCCCACGGAGCGAGTGATCCGGGTGGGGCCGATGCCCGAGCCCACGGATGCGCCGCCGGCGGTCGGGTTGGAGGAGGTGACAAACGGGTAGGTGCCGTGGTCCACGTCCAGGAAGGTGGCCTGGCCGCCCTCCATGAGGATGACCTTGCCCTCGTCCAGCGCGGAGTTCAGCTCGTAGGTGGAATCGATGACCATGGGCCGCAGCCGGTCCGCGTAGGAGAGGAAGTACTGCACGACCTCTTCGGCGTCGATGTCGCGGCGGTTGTAGACCTTCAGCAGCAGCTGGTTCTTCTGCTTCAGGGAGCCTTCGACCTTCTGGCGCAGGATGGACTCGTCGAAGATGTCCTGTACACGGATGCCCAGCCGGGCGACCTTGTCCATGTACGCCGGGCCGATGCCGCGGCCGGTGGTGCCGATGGCACGCTTGCCCAGGAAGCGTTCGGTGACCTTGTCCATCACCTGGTGGAACGGGGCCACCAGGTGCGCGTTGGCGGAAATCCGCAGCTTCGAGGTGTCCGCGCCGCGGGATTCGAGGCCGTCGATCTCGGCGAAGAGAGCCTCAAGGTTCACTACGCAGCCGTTGCCGATCACCGGAATCGCGTTGGGGCTGAGGATGCCGGCGGGCAGCAGCTTGAGTTCGTATTTTTCACCGCCGACGACGACGGTGTGGCCGGCATTGTTTCCGCCGTTGGGTTTGACGACGTAATCGACGCGGCCGCCGAGCAGGTCGGTGGCCTTACCTTTACCTTCGTCGCCCCACTGGGCGCCGACGATGACAATAGCGGGCATGGGATCCTCCCCCATTAGATACGGGCCGGAGCTGCTGTTGCAGATCCGCTTCCGTGCATGAGAACGCCCCTGAACCTGCGCCTCCTGCCTCACGGCGTACCTCGGCGCAAGTTTGCGGGGCTCTTACCTGCCAAGTTTAGCCGATCATGCCGTTGCTCACTCGGTAATCCGCTGTCGAGGGAACTATCTGCTGTGCTTCGCAGGTAGCGTAAGGCGCATGGACCGGTTCCGCGGCTACATTGCAGGTCTTGGCACCTCCTCCGGCACGAGGCTGGTGGTTGGGCACTGGCTCGAGTCTCCGCTGGGCGCGTTCACGGATGTGATGGCGGAGGACGACGCCGGTGTGCGGACACTGCTGGCCCCGTCCGACGCCGCAGCGCAGTATGTCGGCGAAACCTACCGGTTCGACCGGACCGTGGTGGCCCCGGTGGACGCGGTCCTTTCCCCGGAAGCGCTCCGGGTGGCCGCGGGGCCGCTGCGGCTGGAAGCACTGTTGGGTCCGGTGACCCTCCTGGGCCGGGTCCTGGAACGTGTGCCGGCGCCTCTCGCCGTTGCACCGTGGTGGTCGAAGCTGGTTAATCCCGTGGCCGGGCTGCTGGTTCCGGGCGTGCAGACCGCTGGATCTGCCGGTGGCGGGCGGCGCGAGTTCTACGGTGTCCGGTCCATCCGCACGCTGGCGGGTGCAACGGCCACGTGGGACGGCAGGGACCTGGGCGGGCTGCGTCCGGTCGAACCGCCGGTGAAGTTCGGGTTCAGCTCCGTTCCGGCCGCCCCGCAGATTGTCGCCGTCACCACCACGATCCTGCCCTGAAGCAAGCCGTTGCGCGGGGGCAACCTTTGCCTTGCTGAACTATTTCGGTGCTCCCGGACCCAATTTCGTACTTAGGGGGAGCGCACCAATTACCTGGATCCCTACGCTTTCAGAGTCATCCAACACCCGGATGCTCTCCTTTACTCAGGAAGCAGGGAATCACATGAAGAAGACAACAGCCGGCCTCACTCTGACGGCCATCACCGGTTTCGGACTCTTCGCGGCGACGCCGGCTCTGGCCGCGGAACCGGCCGCACCATCCGTATCCGTTCCCGGGTACGCCACCTGTGCCGAGGCGAGGGCCGCCGGCAGGACCAATATTCCTGCCGGTGACCCGGAATACACCTCGGCACTGGACCGGGACAAAGACGGCTTCGGCTGCGATGCCGACAACGATATGACCATGGTTGACCCCACCACACCGCCCACTCCCAGCCCGAGTCCTAGTGAAACCATGGCGCCTCCAGCCGGAGGCGGTGGCGGGCAAGTGGACCGGATGCCGTCCGGCGGAGCCAACACGGGCATCGCCCAGGAGCCGGAGGAGTCCAATGCGGGAGTCCTGGCCCTCGGCGGCGGTCTGGTGCTGGCAGCCGCTGCCGGTGGAACGTTCGTGGTGCGGCGCCGCCTGGCCAGCCAGGAATAACAGATACGGATCCGCGTGAAGAACACTCCCAGCGGCCGCCGTAGACGCCTCGGTGCGGCTGCGGCGGCCGCATTTCTCCTGCTCGCCGGCGGCAGCAGCATTGGGCCGGCAGCAACAACGCTGACCCCGGCCCCTGTCCCCTCCGTCTCGGTTCCGGATTCCGCCGCACTAACCGGCCCCGAAACCGCCGCGCCGGTACCCGCCCCGTCGCCGTCGTCCTCGCTGCCGGCCGCGGGTTCCGCGGCACCGAACGACCAGCCCGCGGGAATGCCGGAATCCGTGCCGGAGACCTTACACATCCCCTCCGTAGGGGCGCAATCGAAGCTGGTCCGGCTGGGTCTGGACGAGCAGGGGGCCTTGACGGTTCCGTCCGGTGCTCCGGGGTCGCCGGCCGGCTGGTATGAGCACTCGCCGACCCCGGGCGAGACGGGTCCTGCCGTGCTGCTGGGCCATGTCAATGCCGAAGGCGGCGGCCCGGGGATCTTTGCCGACCTGCGCCGCCTCTCCCCCGGCGACCGGATCGAAGTTGACCGGAAGGACGGCAGCACAGCGGTCTTTGCGGTGCTGCGAGGCGAGCAGTATCCCAAGGACGAATTTCCCACCCAGAAGGTGTATGGAAATACCGCCGGCCCGGAACTGCGCCTGATTACCTGCGACGGCTACGACCCGAAGACCGGGCACTTTGATGACAATTACGTGGTCTACGCCGAGCTCGTTCCGGACGGCGGGGCGTAAATCACGAGGTCTTCCCCTGCGCACACGGGATGACGCTTAACCAATCTCGGGACGGACCGGCTGCCGCAGCACCGTCCGCAGTTTCTCCGGAGCCGTCCGCCGCGGGTCGCTGAGGTACACCTCGTGGTGGTCGCCGTTGAAGGTCAGCCGCCGCTCAGGCATCCACGTGGAGTGAAGGCGGGCCAGGACCGGACCCTCGTCGTCGTAGGGGCCCACAAAGAGGATCTGCGCCGCAAGACCCTCCGTGAGTGTCTGCAGCCGCACCCGTTCCACGCCGGGAAGCTCCTTCTTTGCCGCAACGGAAGCCACGGCCGTGTCCACCATGTCCGAGGTGATCCATTCCGGCTGGGCGATGAGCAGGGTCCAGTCCCAGGTGCTTTTGTCGCCGCTGATAAAAGCGTCCGGGTCCTCGGCCCGCCACAAACCTTCCAGCGGGCCGACCTTGAAGTCCGCATCCAGCCCGCGTTTGGAAGCAAACTTCACGGAATACGCGACCGGATACAGGCACTCGAGAGCATGGCCGTATTCGGCAGAAGTGTTCGGGTCGCCGTGCCCGTCGACGGCCAGGTAATGCATGATCGGCACATCCACCAGGGTGAAGTCGCCGGTGCGGGGCGAATACAGTTCCGGATAGGACCGCTGAAGGTCGAACTTTTCCATGCGCTGTCTACCCTTCCAACCGGCTTTCCAGCGTAGGCGCCGGCGGGCTGCCAGGGGAGGTGTGGTCCCGCCGGACGGCCCGAAAGAGCGAAAAGAACCCTGGTAGCCAAAAGACGACGGCGGCCCCCGCAAAACCGGGGACCGCCGTCGTCGTCAGTAAACCTGCGACCCTACAGGCCTTCGATGGCTGCCTTGGCCTGGGGATCGGAATCGTCGAGGAATTTGCGGATCCGGTCCACTTCCTCGGTCTCGCCGATCGCCGCTGCGGCCCGGCCGAGGGCGTACAGCGAGCGCAGGAAGCCGCGGTTGGGCACGTGCGACCACGGGATGGGGCCGATGCCGCGCCAGCCGGCACGGCGCAGGGAATCCAGTCCGCGGTGGTAGCCCACCCGGGCGTAGGCGTAGGACTCGACGTTCCGGCCCTCCTCGAACGCTTCGTCCGCGAGCGCCGCCCACACCTGCGAGGAGGTGGGGAACTGCGCGGCGAGATCCACCGGTTCGTCGCCTGCCTCCAGGCGGGCGACGACGTCGGTCTCCTCCGGCAGGTAGGTGGCGTCGGGGCCGAGGAGGTTCTTGCGGAATTCGTCTGACATTAGAGTGCCTTACCTGCCGATCCAAGGTTCTGTGCTGCTTCCACCACGCGGGCGGCCATGCCCTTTTCAGCGGCTGCACCCCAGACGCGCGGATCGTACTGCTTCTTGTTGCCCACTTCGCCGTCCACCTTCAGTACGCCGTCGTAATTGCGCAGCATGTGGTCCGCCACCGGACGCGTGTAGGCGTACTGGGTGTCGGTGTCGATGTTCATCTTGACGACGCCGTAGGAGACGGCGTCGGCGATCTCCTGGGCGGAGGAACCCGAGCCGCCGTGGAAGACGAGGTCGAACGGGCGGTCCTTGCCGATGGACCCGCCCACCGCGTCCTGGATTTCCTTGAGGATTTCCGGACGCAGCTTCACGCCGCCCGGCTTGTACACGCCGTGCACGTTGCCGAAGGTCAGGGCGGTGATGTAGCGGCCCTTGCTGCCGTCGCCGAGGGCTTCGATGGTGGCCATGCCGTCCTGGACGGTGGTGTAAAGCTTGTCGTTGATGGCGTTTTCCACGCCGTCCTCTTCACCGCCCACGGTGCCGATTTCCACCTCGAGGATGATCTTCGCCGCTGCCGTGCGGGCCAGCAGTTCCTGGGCGATGCGCAGGTTGTCTTCGAGGGTTTCGGCCGAGCCGTCCCACATGTGCGAGTTGAAGATCGGGTCCTCGCCGCGCTTCACGGCGGCTTCGGAGGCGGCCAGCAGCGGCAGGACGAAGTCGTCCAGCTTGTCCTTGGGGCAGTGGTCGGTGTGCAGCGCAATGTTCACGTTGTAGCTCTTGGCTACTTCCTTGGCATATGCAGCGAACGCGAGGGAGCCGGCGACCATGTTCTTTACGGAGGCACCGGACCAGTAGGCGGAGCCGCCGGTGGATACCTGCACGATCCCGTCCGAACCCGCTTCGGCGAAACCTGCCAGCGCGGCGTTGAGCGTCTGCGAGGAAGTGACGTTGACTGCCGGATACGCGAAGCCCCCTGCCTTGGCACGGTCGATCATCTCGGCATAAATCTCCGGGGTTGCAATAGGCATGCTGACTCCAAGGTCGTTACGGCAGGGCCTTCAGCCCTCGTTGGCTCCTTACATCCTAGCCACAAGTGTCCCTGCCGCATCAGGTGGTTCCGCTGGATTACGACGGCGGCTTCCGGCAGCCGCTTTTCAGGTCACCTTCTGGCCGAACACGTGCCGGCGGATCCAGCCGTGCATCGCGATGGCCGCAGCGGAACCGGCATTGATGGACCGGGTGGAACCGAACTGGGCAATGGACAGGGTGGCGTCCGCGGCGGCGTGGACCTCAGGGCTCAGGCCGGGGCCCTCCTGCCCGAAGACCAGCACGCAGTTTTCCGGCAGCTCGTAGGTTTCCAGCGGCACCGAGTCGGGGAAGTTGTCGATTCCGATGATGTGCAGCTCCTCGCTGCGCGCCCACTGAACGAAGTCCTCCACCGTGGGGTGGTGGCGTACGTGCTGGTAGCGGTCGGTGACCATGGCGCCGCGGCGGTTCCACCGTCGTCGTCCGATGATGTGCACTTCCTTCGCCATGAAGGCATTGGCGGTGCGCACCACGGTGCCGATGTTGAAATCGTGCTGCCAGTTCTCGATGGCCACGTGGAACGGATGCCGGCGGGTGTCCAGGTCCGCCACAATCGCGTCATGCTTCCAGTACCGGTACTCATCCACTACGTTGCGGGCATCGCCGTTGGCCAGCAGTTCCGGGTCCCAGTGATCCCCTTCCGGCAGCGGCCCCTCCCAGGGGCCCACGCCTACCTGGTGCGTCGGGGCGGTGGTTTCATCGGCGGTGTCATCACTGAGTTCTGAGGGGCTGTCTATCACCCTTCCAGCCTAAGGTGAAAGACTGGCAGCGCCCGCTTCGGGCCCCTCCGGCCCGGGTCCGGGCCGCGGCGGGGCACCGACCGTCAGGGCAGCAAAGTACGCGAGAGATGAGAGACCGTGGGCGAAAACGAAAACATTGAATGCTGGCTGACGGACATGGACGGGGTGCTGGTCCACGAAAACCATCCCATCCCCGGTGCGGCGGAGCTTATTGACCGCTGGGTGTCCACGTCCAAGCGCTTCCTGGTGCTGACCAACAATTCCATTTACACCCCGCGGGACCTGGCCGCGCGGCTGCGCGCCTCGGGACTGGAAGTGCCGGAGGAAAACCTGTGGACCTCGGCGCTGGCTACGGCCGAGTTCCTCAAGGACCAGGTAAAGAACTCCGGCACCCCCGGCCGCTGTTTCGTCGTGGGCGAGGCCGGCCTGACGACGGCGCTGCACGAGGCCGGCATGATCCTCACCGACACCACGCCGGACTACGTGGTGCTGGGCGAAACCCGCACCTATTCCTTCGGCACCATCACCAAGGCCATCCGCCTGATCCTGGACGGCGCCCGCTTCATCGCCACCAACCCGGACGTCACGGGTCCCTCGCAGGAGGGCCCGCTCCCGGCCACCGGCGCCATTGCGGCACTGATCACCGCGGCCACCAAAATGGAGCCCTACATCGTGGGCAAGCCGAACCCGATGATGTTCCGCTCCGCCATGCGCAAGATCGACGCCCACTCGGAAACCACCGCCATGATCGGTGACCGGATGGACACCGACATTGTGGCCGGCATTGAGGCGGGACTGCATACCGTGCTGGTCCTCAGCGGGATCACCCAGCGGGAGGACATCAACCGGTATCCCTTCCGGCCCACGCAGATCATGAACTCGGTGGCGGACCTGATCAACACCATCTGATCCCTCGCGGCGTCCCGGCCGGAAGGGTCATTCCTCCGGCCGGAGTCCGCCTGCGGATCCGGGCGGGTCGAAGAGCCGCAGCACCTCCAGCACCACGTCCTCATAGACGGCCGGGTTCCACTGCGGGCTGGCGTGGGCCGGAAGGGCACCCTCGGTGACCAGTGAACTCGTCAGCAGGATGTCCCCGAACGCCGCTTCCCAGCCGGCCCGGGCGGTGGCATAGTCCACCGTTGTGTCCGCAGGGTTCCCGATGAACGCCATCTTTGTCCGGCCCAGCGTTCCCGAAAAGCGCGGTGCCGTGAAGTGATAGATGTAGGACGCCTGGGACTGGATGAGCCGGCTGGACGGGGCCAGGGGGGACAGCTGTTCCAGGGTCTGTTCCGCGACCGTCCGCCAGGACCGTTCGTTCTTATGCAGCACGCGTTCGCCCAGTTCGTAGCCGCCGCGCAGCCCGGTGGTGATCCGGTAGCCGTTGTCGAACAGGAACACCGCACCCTTGAACATGGCCTGGTCGCGTACAGCCTTCCGCCCGGACGGGCTGGAGTCCAGGACAATCAGGTCGACGGCGACGCCCCGGCTGGCCAATCCGGCGGCCACCTGTACCGCCAGCATCCCGCCAAAGCTGTGCCCGTAAAAGTAGACGCGCTTCAGGGAGTGTTCCCGGATGGCTGCGTGCACCGCATCGAGAATTTCCGGAACGTTCAGGCCTCGGTTCGAATATCCGATTCCGGCCAGCCGCCCCCGCGTGGCCAGTGCCGGGCGCAGGGAGCGCAGCAGCCAGCGGGTTTCCTCCCAGCTGGTTTTGTAACCGGGGAACAGGAACCACATGGCATGCGGGAACCGGCGGTCGGCGTCGTCGTCCGGCACTTGGAGGACCTCCAGCTCCTCCCGGTAGCGCTGGATCCGGTCGGTTGCCACCAGGTCGGTGCTGAGCACGATTCCGGCGAGTGAGCCGGCCAGGAAGCGGCGCCGGGATACCCGGCGCAGGTCTGACACGGTCCGAAGGAGTTCCCGCGGATCAGGTGCTTCCGGTCCCGCCGGGCCGGTGCCGCCGTAGCTACGGCTATTCGAGGCCGAGTTCATCCTTGCCAAACGCGAACAGGTAGGGAACGCCGGCCTCGGCCTCGATCCGCTCCTTGGCGCCGGTGTCCCGGTCCACAATCACTGCCACGGCCACCACGTTGCCTCCCGCTTGGCGCACACCCTCGACGGCGGCCAGCGCCGATCCGCCGGTGGTGGAGGTGTCTTCCAGGACCACTACGTTGCGCCCGGCAACGTCGGGGCCTTCCACCTGCCGGCCCATGCCGTAGGACTTCTGCGCCTTGCGCACCACAAAGGCGTCCACGGCGCGGTCGGTACGGGTGGCCGCATGCATCACGGCAGTGCCCACCGGGTCCGCACCCATGGTCAGTCCGCCCGCGTTGGTGAACTCAATGCCCGCACCGTCCAGCAGGTCCAGCATCACGTCGCCGACCAGCACCGACGCTTCGTGCTGCAGCGTGACGCGGCGCAGGTCAATGTAGTAGTCCGCCTCGGCGCCGGAGGAAAGCACCACGTTGCCGCGCACCACCGCCAGCTCCATGATCAGTTCGAGCAGCCGGGCGCGGGACGGGGCAATCGCGGGCGATGTCATGGCTCAATCCTAGCGACGGAGCCATGACGGACAGCTCTTTGGGACCGTTTGCGACGCCGGGGCGGCTATCCGGCGTCGTGATCGGTTTCGACGATCTTGGCCAGCAGGTCCAGGGCTTCGTCGGCGCCTACGCCCTCGGCACGTAGTACGAGCACCTCGCCGTGGGCTGCACCCAAGGCCATGAGGGACAGGATGCTCGACGCGTCCATGGCCTCCTCCGCCGGCTCGCCCTGCCGCCCCACCGTGACCTCGATTCCGGTGTTCTGCGCGGCCTCGGTGAAAATGGCTGCGGGGCGGGCGTGCAGGCCTGCACGGCTGGCAACGGTGACAATACGTTCAGACATGGTTCTCCTTGAATCGGTAAAGCTGAATCTACAAACCTAGCTCAGCCAGGAGCGGCAGGGCGGCACGGACCGCCTCCCGGGCAGCCGCAGCGCTGGGTGCCGCCAGCGCCGCTGCCGCCAGTTCCCGGGTCCGGGCCATGGACACACTGCCCAGCACGGCGCCGACGGGTCCCAGTGCCCGCGGGCTCATGGAAAGGCTGGTGACACCCAGCCCGACCAGTACGACGGCGAGGGCGGGGTCCGCGGCGGCCTCGCCGCAGACTCCCACGCTTTTAGGTGTTCCGGCGGCACCTCCGGCCGCTGCCGCTCCTTCGACGGTGAGGCGGACGAGCTGCAGCACTGCCGGCTGCCACGGATCGTTGAGCAGAGCGAGGGGACCAAGCTGCCGGTCCGCCGCCATGGCGTATTGGGTGAGGTCGTTGGTGCCGATGGAGGCAAAGTCCACCTCGCGCAGGACCGTAGAGGCCATCAGTGCAGCCGACGGGACCTCCACCATGATGCCCGGCGTCCGGAGTCCGGCAGCGGAACAGAGGGAAGCGAAGACCGCCGCTTCTTCCGCCGTTGAAACCATGGGCGCCATCACCCAGACGTCGCTGCTGTGAACTGCCGCGGCCGAGGCAATGGCCTGCAGCTGGCGCTCCAGAACCCCCGGTGAAGCCGAATTGGTGCGGTAGCCGCGGACGCCCAGTGCAGGGTTGGGTTCCTCCAGGTTGGTCAGGAACGGCAACGGCTTATCTGCGCCCGCATCCAGCGTGCGGACCACGACTTTCCTGCCGGGGAAGGCGGCAAATACTCCGCCGTATGCCTCTATCTGCTCCTCGACCGTGGGTTCGGTGTCCCGGTTCAGGAAACAGAACTCGGTACGGAGCAGGCCCACCCCTTCCGCCCCCGCCGCGGCTGCCTGGACCGCATCGGCAGCGGTGCCCACATTGGCCAGCAGTGGAAGATGGAAGCCGTCGGCCATGGTGTTGTTTCCGCTGAATACCGCCAGCGAAGTGGCTGAGGCGGCCCAGGCTTTTGCCGCGTTCCTGAGTTCGTCACCGGGAGCAATGGTGACCGTACCGGCAGCGCCGTCGACGTAGATCTCCGTGCCGTCGGCAATGTTGTGGACGCCGGAAGCCGCCACGACGGCCGGAAGGCCGAGGGCGCGCGCCAGGATTGCGGTGTGCGACTGGGGGCCGCCGCTCGAGGTCACGAGCGCAATGACCTTCTCCGGGTCCAGCGTGGCGGTATCGGCCGGCGCCAGATCCTCGGCGACCAGGATGAACGGCTCCTCCGAGTGCGGTATCCCCGGGGCCGGCAGGCCGCGCAGTTCACAGACGATCCGGGCGCGCACGTCCAGGATGTCGGAGACGCGTTCAGCCATATAACCGCCCAGTGCCTCAAGTGTCTGCGCAACCCCGGTGCCGGCTTCCCAGACGGCACGCTCAGGCGTGCGCGCGCCGCCCTGAGCCGCGGGGGAAAGCAGCTTGATGGCCGATTTGACCAGCATGGGATCGGTGGCCATCAGTGCGGTTGCTTCCAGGATTTCCTTCGCTTCACCGCTGGCAGCTGCGGCCCGGGCGCGCAGTTGGGCCTGAACGGCCTTCGTTGCGTCCTTGATGCGCTGCCCCTGTGATTCCAGGGTTTCCCCGGCAGGTGACTGCCCGTCGGCGGCCGGTTCCTGCACCGCTTTCGGCATCTTGCGGACGCGCCCAAGGATGCGCCCGGGGACGACGCCGACCCCCGCATAGGTTGGTTCCCGCGAAGTGTCGGCCGGGACGGTGGGGTACGAACTGGTTTCAAGCACAGGATGTCCTTTGGTGAGGTGCCACGCCGGGCGGAGGTCTAGAGAGTGATGGCTGCCGCGCCGGCAAGGATCTGCAGGGTGCGTTCCACGGTGTCGGCCACGGCGTCGCGGGAAGGGGCGATGTATTTCCGGGGATCGACGATGGAGGGGTTTTCGTCCAGGAACCGGCGGGTGGCTGAGGTATAGGCGATATTCAGCGCAGTGCCGACATTGATCTTGACCATGCCCGCCTGGGCAGCCAGGGTCAGTTCTCCGTCCGGCACGCCTGAGGAGCCGTGAAGGACCAGGGGTACGGGCAGCGTAGAGCTCAGCTCCCGGATCAGGGCATGGTCCAGGGACGCGGATTTGGAAGTCATGGCGTGGCTCGAACCTACGGCCACCGCCAGGGCGGCTACTCCCGTGGCGTCGACGAACTGCAGGGCTTCCTCGGGGTCCGTCCGGACGCCGGGGGCATGCGCACCGTCCTTTCCCCCCACCTTGCCCAGTTCCGCCTCAATCCAGATGCCCCGCGCCCGTCCCCAGTCGGCAGCCTCGCGTGTGTGGCGGACGTTCTCGGCATAGCCGAAGTCGGAGCCGTCATACATCACGGAACTGACGTCCAGCTCCGGAGCCATCTGCAGAAGCGACATGTCCGTGATGTGGTCCAGGTGCAGCGAAATGTCCGACGTGGAATTCCGGGCCACGGCAGCGCTCGCCGCCGCGATGGCATGGGGGGAACCGTGGAACCGCACCGCGTTCTCGCTCAGCTGCAGGATGACCGGCAGCCCGGCACGCTCCGCTCCCAGAGCGATGCCTTCGGCGTGCTCGAGCGTAATGACGTTAAATGCGGCGACCGCGCGGCCGGCGAGCCGCGCCTGTTCGACGAGGTCTCCGGTGGGGACAAGCGGCATTGCGGCCTCCTAGGCAAGCGGTGATCCAACTCACCTAAGATGTTGACACAAATCCAAGAAAGCGCAAGTATGTCCATGCAATGCCAACATCTTTCCTTCAGGACTCCGACCAATTGAAGTGGAGCCAGCGTGATAGTAACGGTTACCCCCAGCCCCTCGATTGACTGGACCGTCAACGTGAATTCGTTTGAATTCGCCGCGGTCAACATAGTGGCGTCCAAAACCCGGGAGGCCAGCGGCAAGGGAATCAATGTCTCCGTTGCCCTTCACCGGAACGGGGTGGACACCGTGGCGGTGTTTCCGGCAGGAAAGGAAACCGGCCGCTTCATGGTGGCCGAACTCCAGGCGCAGGATATCCGGATTGCCAGCGTGGATTCGGGCCGCGACGTCCGGACGAATATCACCCTGCTCGTGCCGGGACATTCCGGAACCAAGATCAACGAAACCGGCATTGAGCTTCCCGGCAACATCCTTGACCAGGTCCTCTCCACCTGCAGGACCACCCTGGAACAGGCACTGAGTGAGGGCGGGACCGTCATGATGGCCATTTGCGGCAGCCTTCCACCGGGCACCCCGGACCACTTCCACCGGGACTTGATCCGGCTGGGACGGGAGCTGGGGGTGCCCACCATCGTGGACGCCTCCGGCGCGGTCCTCAGCGCGGCCATCACCGAACATCCCGACCTCATCAAACCCAATGTGCATGAACTGGCCCATGAAGCGGGCCGCAGCATCGTAACCCTGGGCGACGTTGCTGCCGCGGCGCAGGATCTGCGGGAACGGGGGCTCCCTACGGTCCTCGCAAGTCTTGGAGCCGACGGGATGATGCTGGTTGACCGCGACGGCGCCCTTTACGGCCGAGCCGATGGCATCACTGCAGTCAACACCGTGGGGGCGGGGGATGCGGCACTGGCCGGATACCTCGCCGGCCGGGCAGCCGGCGGCGACCGTGAAGCCTGCCTGCGCAGCGCGCTCGTCTATTCCTCCTCCGCCGTCGGACATGAAACGACACTTTTCGAAGTAGATCCTTCCATTGCTGGAAAAATCACCGTCAGTGCAGATTTCGACTCCGCTACCCGGCTCACGGAACCTTCCCTGGGCACAGACACTTCACCTATCCAACCGACCCACCGCACCGTCGCGGCCAACATTTAAGGAAAGACATGGCACCCATCTCCATCGTTGCCGCCACCGGTTGCCCCACTGGTATCGCGCACACGTTCATGGCCCAAGAGGCCCTCATGCAGGCCGCCGAACGCCTCGGGGTCAGCATCAAAGTTGAGACCCACGGTCAGGTGGGAATTGAAAATGCCCTGACCGCAGCGGAAATTGCAGCCGCAGACGGCGTGATCATCGCAGCCGACAAGGACGTGAACCCCTCACGTTTTGACGGGAAACGCGTGGTCGACGTCGGCGTCAAGGCCGGCATCAGCAGGCCGGACGCGCTGATCCAGGAAATCATCAACGGCACCGCTCCCGTCCGCGGGAAGCAGGCCGCACCCGCCACTCCCGTGGAGCCCGAAGAAACCGAGGACAACGGCCTCTTCGGCGACACCCGTGTGGCGAGCGGCGGGAAGTTCCAGGCCCGGGATCTCTACAAGCACCTGATGAACGGTGTTTCCTACATGCTGCCGTTTGTCGTCGGCGGCGGCGTACTGGTAGCGCTTTCCTTCCTCTGGGGAATCTACTCGGCAGATCCCGAGCACCCCGAGCAGTACAACGAATTTGCCGCCATGCTCAAGACCATCGGCGGAACCGCCATGGGCCTGATGGTGCCGGTCCTCTCCGCCTTCATCGCTGATTCCATCGGCAAGCGCCCTGCCCTGGTGGTGGGCCTGATCACCGGCCTGATTGCCTCAAACGGCGGCACCGGCTTCCTCGGCGGCATTGTCACCGGCTTCCTCTCCGGTTACGGCATGCTGCTGCTGGCAAAACTGCTCGACAGGCTTCCGCGGGCGCTGGCCGGACTGAAGGCCATCTTCATCTTCCCCGTACTGGGGACGTTCATCTTCGGGTCCATTACCTACCTGATCGCGTCGCCGATGAAGGGCATCAACACTTCCCTCCAGGATTTCCTTTCCGGCTTCCAGGACTCGAACCCGATCCTTCTGGGCCTGATCATCGGTGCCATGTGCGCCTTCGACATGGGCGGTCCCGTCAACAAAGCCGCCTACGTCACCGGCGTCGCACTCCTCGGCGACGGCAACTTCTTCTTTATGGCCGCCGTCTCCGCTGCCTGCATCACCCCTCCGCTGGTCACCGGCTTCGCAGCACTCTTCTTCCGCAAGGCCTTTGACCCGAAAACCCGCGACGCTGCCTATGTGAACTTCGCCCTCGGCGCCACCCACATCACCGAAGGCGCCATTCCGTTCGCGGCACGCAACCCGCTGCTCGTCATCCCGATCCTGATGGCCTCCTCCGCGGTATCCGCCATCCTGACGTTCCTGTTCCAGGTCCAGGTCCCGGCACCGCACGGCGGATTCCTCGTGCTTCCGGTGGTGACCAACGGCCTGCAGTGGGTCGGGGCCATCCTGGTCGGCTCCGTCCTGGGCGGACTCGCCTACGGGTACGCGATGCAGCGCCGGACCGAAAAACAGCAACTGCAGCCCTCTGTAGAAAACGAAAAGGAAGTTCTTGTATGAGCACCATTCTCGCTCCCGAAAACGTCACCCTCGACGCCGCAGCAGCCTCCCGGGCGGAGGTGTTCAGCCTCATCGCGGCGAAGGCAGTGGAACTCGGCGTGACGGCCGACGCCGCGGCCGTGGTGGCCGGCCTGGAGGCCCGCGAACAGCAGGGCACCACCGGACTGATGGACGGCATCGCCATCCCCCACGCCAAGTCTTCAGCCATCGATAATGCAGCTTTGATTGTGGTGCGTCTGCGCGACAGCGTCGAATGGGAAAGCCTGGACGAAAAGCCCATCATTATGGCAATTGCGCTCCTCATTCCGGAGGGCGAGGCCGGCACCACCCACCTGACGCTCCTCTCACAGGTTGCCCGCACGCTCATCAAACCCGCGGTTCGGGCTGAGCTCCTGGCCGCCGCCACCCCGGATGCCGTGATCGACCTGCTCAGCCAGCATGTCCTGGCCGGAAGCTAAATCCGGCACGGACAGCTGAACACAGAAGGGGCGCTCCGCAACCAGCGGGGCGCCCCTTCTGCGTGTTATCAGGCGTTACACGCACTCGACCTGCACGCCTGCGGCCCGCAGGGCCTTGAGATCCTTGTTGGCAATGCCGGTGTCGGTGATGAGCACGTCGATGCTGGACAAGGTTGCATGCTGGACCGTACTAACGACATTGATTTTGCTGTGGTCGGACAGGAAGATGCGGCGGCGGGCGCTTGAGAGCATGGCCCGCTTGATATGGGCCTCGGCAGCGTCCGGCGTCGTGAGTCCGCGCTCGATACTGATGCCGTTGGTCCCCAGGAAGGCCACATCGGCGTTCATCTCGGCCAGCGACCGCAGCGCCCATTCGTCAACTTCGGCGAGCGTCCGGCTCCGCAGCCTGCCCCCGAGGGTGAACACCGTCAGCAGCGGCCGGTTCACGAGAGCCAAGGCAATGGGCAGGGCATTGGTGAAAACCGTCAGTTCCCGGTCGCCGGGAAAGGTCTCGGCCAGTTTTTCGGTCGTGGATCCCGCTTCAATAAGCACCGCCCCTTGATGCGGAAGGTACTCCAGGGCCGCCCGGGCAATTCTGCCCTTCTCGGTTGAATACTCCGTGCGTGCCGAAACGGCAGGCTCGAAAGACAGGGTGTCGGCTGGAATGGCTCCGCCGTGGACCCGCTTGAGCTGTCCGTGACGCTCAAGGTGAATCAGATCCTTGCGGATACTTTCGCCGCTGACACCAAAGGCTGCGGCAAGCTCCGCGGTATCGACGCGCTGTTCGGCACGCAGCTTGAGCAGGATCTGCTGGTGCCGCTGAACGGCGTAAGCTGCGCGTGCCACCGCATCTTCATCAGAGGCCGTGGCCATTTTCGTACTCCTTCATACCGGACGTGCTACTGCCGGACGGTCATCCACGGCTCCGGCGGCCGCCTTTCCCGGGAATTACCTGCCCTTCGTCTTGTATAGCATGCCAGGCACGGCGCAGCAGACGGATATAGGCTGTGGTCCATGCGGAAACTACAAGAGGAAATCATTGCCGAACTGGGAGTTCAGCCCACTATTGATGCGGCAGCGGAAATCCGCCGCCGGGTGGACTTCCTCAAGGACTATCTGCACGCTTCGCATGCCGGGGGTTATGTTCTGGGCATCAGCGGCGGAGTGGATTCCACGCTCGCGGGCAAGCTTGCCCAGCTCGCCGTGGACGAGCTGAAGGCCGAAGGTACCCAGGCGCAGTTCATTGCCCTGCGGCTGCCCTACAACGTCCAGCACGACGAAGCGGACGCCCAGGCCGCCCTCGAGTTCATTGCCCCGTCCGAGTCCCTGGTCTACAACGTCGGCCCGGCAGTGGACGGCTTCGAGGCCGAATACGTAAAGATGACCGGCGAGAAGATCACCGACTTCAACAAGGGCAACATCAAGGCCCGGGTGCGCATGACCGCACAGTACGCGGTGGCCGGCCAGCACAACCTGCTGGTGATCGGCACCGATCACGCCGCGGAATCCGTCACGGGTTTCTTTACGAAGTTCGGCGACGGCGGCGCGGACCTCCTGCCCCTCTCCGGTCTGGACAAACGCCAGAACCGGGCACTGCTGGCCGAACTCGGCGCCCCCGAAAAGCTCATCGCCAAGGCCCCCACCGCCGATCTGCTCGATGACAGGCCCGGCCAGACCGACGAAACCGAGCTGGGCCTGAGCTACGACACCATCGACGGCTATCTGGAAGGCGAGGACACCCCCGCCGAAGACGCCGAAAAGATCGAGGCCCGCTTTGTGATGACCCGGCACAAGCGCACCATACCGGTCACTGTTTCCGACACCTGGTGGAAATAGCGCCGGTCGCTGATCGGCTGCCCCGCTGCGGACGGCCCGCCGTGACCGTCCGCAGCGCCGCCGCGGCAGTGCGCAGTGTGGAGGCGGACCGGATTCGGTAACGTAGCAGTGTGAAGATAGCTACCTGGAACGTGAACTCCATCCGCGCCCGAGCCGACCGCATTGAGGCCTGGCTGCAGCGCTCCGACGTCGACGTCCTGGCCATTCAGGAAACCAAGGCGAAGGACGACAATTTCCCTTGGGAACTGTTCGAGAAGAACGGCTACGAGGTGGCGCACTTCGGGCTGAGCCAGTGGAACGGCGTGGCGATTGCCTCCCGCGTGGGGCTCGACGACGTCGAACGCACCTTCCCGGACCAGCCGATGTTCGGCAAGACCGAGGACACCACCGTGGCCGAGGCCCGTGCCATCGGTGCCACCTGCGGCGGCGTCCGCGTGTGGAGCCTGTACGTGCCCAACGGCCGTGCCGTGGATGATCCGCACATGCCGTACAAGCTGCAGTGGCTCAAGACGCTCAAGAACCACGCCGCCGAGTGGATCACCGAGAACCCGTCCCTGGAACTGGCCCTGATGGGTGACTGGAACATCGCCCCGCAGGATGACGATGTGTGGGACATCGACTGGTTCCGCGCCCAGAACGCCACGCATGTCACCGATCCCGAGCGCCAGGCATTCTCGGAATTCCTCGACGCCGGATTCGTCGACGTCGTCCGCCCGTTCCATCCCGGCCCCGGCGTCTACACGTACTGGGACTACACGCAGCTGCGGTTCCCGAAGCGCCAGGGCATGCGCATCGACTTTGTCCTGGGCTCCCCCGCCCTGGCCCAGCGGGTCACCGGCGCCGTGATCGACCGGGAAGAGCGCAAGGGCAAGGGCGCTTCGGACCATGCCCCCGTGATTGTGGAACTGGACTAGCCGTGGCGCGGCATCCGCAGCAGTCGCTGTACCGCACCTTTCCGTTTGTCTCCTACCTGCGCGTCTACGAGCCGCTGGACGCCTTTGATGATCACCAGCAGCTGGCCATCATGGAGCAGCGCGCCCGCGGACGCCACGAAACCGAGGTCCTGGAACGCACCGACGCCGTCCGCCGGCTGGTCCGGGTGGTGTCGGACCCGTTCCCGCACAATGCCACGGACCTGGTCCGCGTGCTGCATTACCCCGCGCAGGAAGGGGTCACCAACCGGCTGTACTGCCCGAACCAGCTGGCGGTGCGCACCTCCCTGGCGGCGGAATCCCTGGGCGAGTCCATCCGCGGTCCGCTGGTGGACGTGCTGGTTCCGGAAGTAGCCCGCGAAGCGCACGCCGCACGGCTGGATCCGGATTCCTTTGCGGATTCGCTGGCGAAGCTGCACACCCGCTCCGCCACCTGGGGCGTGCCCTTCGGCTGGTTCGTCCTGCTGCATGAGGAGGACCATACCGAGGTGGTGGAGGACGACGGCCATGTCCAGACCGTGCGGCTGTCCGCCCCGGTGCTGCAGTGCATCGACCGCGCCCGTGCCGCCTCGGCTGCCCTGGCGATGGCCGCCCCCGAGCTGGACCTGCTGGATGAGCTGGCCGAACTGACCGCCTGGCTGGAAGTTTTCGATCCGGATGCCGTGCTGGAACTGGACTACGGCCCGGTGGCGGACCTGGTGTTCCCGGACGACTCCCCCTCCGATGTGCGGCTGGGCATCGAGTCGCTGGCCGACGGCGACATGACCGGCGCTGCCGCCGCGTACCGGCGGCTGGCCTCGCGCTGGATTCCGATCCGGCAGCTGGCCCGGGCCTCCTAGGCAGAGCTAGCGGACCCGGTCCTCCCGGTTGAAGCGCAGCCGCCGTCCGGCCTCCAGGCTCAGCAGCACCGGGATCTGGTGCCCGAGCACGGCGTCCAGGGTTTCCACCAGGGCGGTGGCGTCGGCGGCAACCAGATGCGGAGCAGCACCCTGGCGCGGGGTGATCCGCACCCGCAGGGCGCTGCGCCCCTTCACGGAGTAGGTGCTCACGGCAGAGGCCGCCACATCCGGGTTCTCGCGGAGGGCATTGCGCAGGGCCTGCTCGGCCACGGTTCCGCTGATCGCCACCCGGCCGGGAGCGCCGTCGTCGTCGTATTCGGAGACAAGTGTTCCCGTCCGGCCACCGCCCTGGCCCGCCATCCACACTGCCATCAGCACAATGCCCAGGAAACTGAGCAGGGCAAGCCCCACCCAGATCCAGCTGCCGCTGCCGCCGGGCAGTGCCGAGGCGGACAGGGCAGAGGCGACGCCGCTCCCGGCGTCGGCGGCGATCCCGTTCCAGGTCCGCGCGGCAGCGGGCCAGGCGGAAATGAGCGCCAGCCCGGCGCCGATGCACATCAGCACCAGCCCGAGCAGGCCCAGCAGGAAGCGGTTCAGTGCCCGCGGGGTGGCATTCACTGTCCAATCACCCCGGCTTCGGCAACCCGCACCCGGACGGCCGGCTGCGGGTCCAGGCTGGTCAGCAGCAGCTCGTCCTCCACAGCGGACCGTACGGCCTCGGCGTCCACCGGAGTGCCCGACGTCGGGCGGATCTGCACCTCCACCACGGTTCGCCCCACTGTCACCAGCACCTGCTGCGGTGTGACGCCGGCCCGCATCCGGGCGCACCGGGCCAGCGACGCCGCGAGCACCTCGCCGTCCACAACGACGGCGGCACGCGGGTTGGGCAGCGAGTAGCGGGCGCGGCGGCCCGGCAGCACTGCGGGCAGGAAGAACAGCAGCCCGGCGAGGAAGATCAGCGTCCCGGACAGCCCCAGAATCACGGGATCCACGTCCGCCGGCAGATCGGCAAGCCACCGGCCGAAGGTCGGCGGATCAATCAGCCACGGCTTCTCCCCCAGCGCCTGCAGCACGGATTCCAGCAGGACGTAGGCAAAAAAGAGGATACCGAAAACGGCGGCGACGGCCGCGGCGGCAGTGCGGGCCGAATGGGTTTCGCGTCGGACAATCCTGCCGGTTACCTCCTGGTCCGCCTGCTTCACTGCACCCGCCTGCCCTCGGCCGGCAGGGCGCCGGTAATGCGGATATCCACGCGGGACAGCCGGGAGCCGGTAAGCTCGGCGACCCGCTCGAGCAGCACCGGTTTGGCCGCATGCGCCCGGTCCCAGACACTGCCCCCGGCGCGGTGCAGCATGGCCTCGGTGAGTGCCTGCAGCGGCGGCAGGGCGATGGGCAGGGATACCGAGAGTGCCAGCAGCCCGTGGTCATCGGTCCATTGGACGCGCACCTGGGCGGCGGGGACACCGAAGTATTCGGACGCGGCGGCCTTGGCGGTGCTGGTCAGCGCCTGGGTGCTGATCCGGTTGTGTCCGGCCAGGTCCGCACGGACCACCGCCGCCTTGGCCATTGAAGCGGTGCTCACGAAGAGGAGCGGCGGCCGGTCAGCGCATCGGAAACGGTGCGGAAGTCGATCTTGCCCTCCGCAGCGCGGCCCAGCAGCGCTCCAACTGCAATGAACAGGGCGGTCAGCAGAAAGCCCCAGAAGTCGAATATCAGTGCGGCGAAAGCCAGTACGGCTCCGATTGCCATTCCCACCACTGTTGGTTTCATTTCCCCTGCCTTATTCCCTGCCCCGTAGCTTCCCTGCCCGTAACCTGTGCGTCCCGCGGGGAACGTGTCTCGAAGCCTATACCGCTTTGGCGCCGCCGACCGGTGCGGCACCGGCCGGTTCCGCGGGAAGGTGTACATCGGTGATCTCCACGTTGACCTCGACGACGCTGAGGCCAACCAATTCCTCCACCGCACCGTAAACGGCGGCGCGGACATTGTTCGCAACCACGGTCAGGGCATTGCCGTAGACGGCTACAAGGCTGACATCGACGGCTACCTCGCGTTCACCGACTTCCACGTGCACGCCGGAGGTGGCGTTGGTTGTTCCGCCGACGGCGTCGCGCACCGCGCCAAGGGCCCGTCCGGGGGTGTTGCCCAGGTTGAAGACACCGGGAACTGCCCGGACGGCAATCGCGGCGACCTTCGCCACGGCCTGCTCGCTGATGGACGTGCGGCCGCCGACGGTCGCCGGGACGCCGGACCCGGCTCCGGCATGCGGCGGAGATGCGGGGGCGGGGGTAACTGGAGCGGTAGTGGCGGCTGCGGTTGCCGCTGATGTGTTCCGGAGCTCATCCATGGGTTCAGCGTATCCCGGGGGCGGCATGTTGCGGAGCCTCCCGTTAAGGCTGTCCGGGCAAAAAGAAAAACCCCGTCCTGTCTCCTGCGAGACAGCTACGGGGTTTTAGCTGGTGGCTCCGACCGGCGTCGATCCGGTGACCTTTCGATTTTCAGTCGAACGCTCTACCAACTGAGCTACAGAGCCTGGCATCATCAACCGATGATCACCGAGATCTTCCAAATCGCTTCAGAAAATCTGAGCGACCCTGACGGGACTTGAACCCGCGACCTCCGCCGTGACAGGGCGGCGCGCTAACCAGCTGCGCTACAGGGCCTTGCATTTCACGAGTGTAAACTCTACCAGATTCTCACCGGCTCATTTACCACTCCTGAGTACCCCCAACGGGATTCGAACCCGTGCCGCCGCCGTGAAAGGGCGGTGTCCTAGGCCGCTAGACGATGGGGGCCAACAGAACACACATGGATTGAAGCGGCTGGTGAACCAGTCGTTTCGCTCCGTTGTGGACTCTAAAACTATAGGGCTTATTTCCGGAATATCCAAAACGCCTTCGGTGAGGGCTGCGCCACTACAGTGGAGGGGTGCCAATTGAGATGAGTCCGGACGAGTTCGACGCCTGCGTGGAAGCAGCCCTCGACTCCATTCCGGCGGATCTGTCCCGTGCCATGAACAACGTGGCGGTCTTCATCGAGGATGAGTATGTGCCGGGTCCGCACGAAGATCCGGACACCGAGCTGCTGGGGGTCTACGAGGGCACCCCGCTGACCGAACGGGATTCCTGGTGGGACGCCGGTTCACTGCCGGACCGGATTGTGGTGTTCCGCGGACCGCTGCTGCGGATGTGCTCCAGCCGGGAGGAAGTGGTGGACGAGGTCCGTATCACCGTCATCCATGAGGTGGCCCATCACTTCGGCATCAACGACGAACGGCTGCACGAACTGGGCTGGGGCTAGCCTTTAAGCATGAGTGGGAATCACGGCCACAGCCACGGGCTGGGCACAGTCACCGCCACCGGGAAGCACCGGCGGCGGCTGCTCATCGTTTTCCTCATCACCCTTTCGGTGGTCATCATCCAGGTTGCCGGTGCCCTGCTCTCAGGGTCGCTGGCCCTGCTGGCCGACGCCGGCCACATGCTCTCGGACGCAGCCGGAGTCTCGATTGCCCTGGTCGCGGCCTGGATTGCCGCCCGCCCGGCGACGTCGCGGCGGACCTACGGCTACCAGCGCGCCGAAGTACTGGCCGCCCTGGCCAACGCCGTGCTGCTGATTGTTATTGCCGTGGTGATCTTCGTCGAGGCCGTCGGCAGGCTGGGCAGCGAACCCGACGTCGACACATCGCTGATGCTGCCGTTCGCCATTGTGGGCGGCCTCGCGAACCTGATCTCCCTGCTGGTGCTCCACGCAGGCCGGAAAGAGTCCCTGAATGTCCGCGGCGCCTACCTGGAGGTGCTGGGCGACCTGCTGGGCTCGGCTGCAGTGGTGGTTTCCGCCGTCGTCATCATGACCACCGGATACCAGCAGGCGGATACCTGGGCCTCGTTCCTGATTGCCCTGATGATCGCCCCGCGGGCATGGTCGCTGCTGCGGGAGGTCATCGACGTGCTGCTTGAAGCCACCCCGCAGGGTGTGGACGTGGGCATGATCCGTGACCACATTGTCTCCGTGGACGGAGTGTCAGACGCACACGACATCCACATCTGGACCATCACCTCAGGGGTGCCGGTGTTCTCCGCCCACGTGGTGGTGGAGGAAGAGCACCTCACCCCGGACGGCCTGGACCGGGTGCTGGACCGACTGACCCGGTGCCTCAGCAGCCACTTCGACACCGAACACTGCACCTTCCAGCTGGAGCCGGCCAGCCACGCCGTCCATGAGGGCCAGCAGCACGCCTAAGTGCCCGGCGGGCTATTCAGCAATCATCGGGCCGAAGTTCGGCCGGTCCAGCAGCCGGGGATCGTCGTGGTCCGGCACCACCATCAGCGGGCCCTTGGCGTGGTGCAGCACGCTCTGGCTGGTGGATCCCATCAGCATGCCGGCGAAGCCGCCCCGGCCGCGGGTGCCCATCACCAGCAGCTCGACCTTCGCGGTGCGTTGGATCAGGATCTCCCCCGGGCTGCCGTCCACCAGTTCCACGGTCATTTCCAGTCCCGGGAAGTGGCTCTGCAGCCAGTCGCGGCCGGCGTCGAGCTGTTCCTGCAGCTCCGAATGCAGCGCCTCGATATCCAGCGGTGCGGGCACCCAGGCGAGTGAGCCGGTGAACGGCGGCAATGCACAGAGGATGCGCAGCGGAAGGTTCATGCTCTGCGCCTGTTCGGCCGCAACCAGCGACGCGGCCCGGCCCTGTTCCGAACCGTCCACGCCAACGACGACGGCGCGGTGCACCGCGTCCGGGTCCGGAGAGTTCGCCGGTGGCCGCACGCCCGAGTCGGGCAGCCGGCCGGCGGTCCGCAGCGGCACCACGACCGTGGGGCACTTGGCGTGTGCCGGCAGGGCGCTGGAAACGGACCCCAGCAGGCGCCCGACAAATCCGCCGCGGCCGCGCGATCCCACCACCATGAGGTCGGCATCTTCAGAGAGCTCCAGCAGGACGGCTGCCGCATCTCCGCTCTCCACGCGGGGAACCACTTCGAGCCCGTAATGGCTGATCCGCTCCACTGCCTCATCCAGCACCTGCCGGGCGCCGTCCCGGATGATTGCGTCATCCACAGTGGTGTACCCGGCATCCATTGAGGAGGCAGCGAATATGGGTACCGTGTACGCCGTCACAACGTGAAGGGGGCAGCGCCGCCGCTGCGCCTCCCGGGCGGCCCAGAACAGGGCGCAGATGCTCTGGTCCGATCCGTCCACGCCCACGACGATGCCCGCAGGCCCGTCCGCGCTGCCTGCACCCCAGGTCGAATCAGTCATGTCCGTTCCTTCCGGTCCCCAACCGGCGCTTCACCTTCCGGCTGTCCTTGGCAGTAGCGTACCCCGCCGGGTGCCCGGCTACGCTACCGTCCCAGCCCAAGTGCCTATATGGTTCCGCCCCAGAACCGAAGCCTGTGGGGAGGTGTCCAAAACCGTCGGAAGGAACACCTGCGTGGATTCTCGTAGGGACGCCCGCACCGGTGCCTCCGGGCATGCGGAAACCACACACGGGGAAACGGCGACGGAGTTGACCTGCGCCATCGTCATTGGCTGCGGGCTCAGCGGTTTGGCGGTGGCCACCGAGCTCTGCCGGCAGGGGGTGGACTCGATAGTGGTCCAAGGTCCGGCCCCGGCAGCAGCCACCATAAGGGAGGCAGCGGCGGAGCCGGAGGTACTCCCGGAGCGGGCGGAGCTGCTGCGCGTGCTGCACGCCTACGTTGCCAGCCACCGGCTGGACATCCGGGAGGATTCCGCCGCGCAGGAGATGACCCTCGCGGTTTCCGCGGGCCTGCTGCCCTCGCCGGTGGCGGGCTCCGGCAAATGGGCCGTACGCACAGGCAGGGAACTGCTGCTGGCCGACTATGTGGTGCTCACCAGCTGTTCCAGATCGGATCTGCGCAGGCTGGCCCGCGCCGTGGGGGTGGGCTCAGGGCCCGAAGCGGCGGCCACCCTGCGGAGCGCGGGCGTCTACCTTGTGGGCGTTGGTGAAAACCTGCTGCCGTCCCTCCGGGGACTGGTCAGGCAGGCCAAGGCTGCCGGTGAAGCTATTGCAGACGCCGGACTTCCCGCCCCGCAGTGCCTCCTACGGACGTAAGCGTCAGTCCTCGCGCAGCCGCCGGCGGACGCTCAGGGCAATCAGTACTGCCACGGCGGCCAGCACCACGGCGGCCGGAACGATCACCGGCCACGGGGACCCGGGGTCGTCGGACCGGTTCAGCACCGGACTTTGGGTTGCGTCGGGCAGCGGTGCAGCAGTGGACGGGGCTGAGGCTCCCGCGGACGGGACGGCAGTGGCCGGAGCGGAGGTTCCGGCGGAGGTCCCGCCCCTGACGGTGAACGTGAACGACTCCCCATCCCCGATCGGGTGGGCGTCGGAGGACACCACCCTCCAGTTCACCGTGTACGTTCCGGCCGGCATGGAAGAGCGCAGCGGCTGGGTGGCGGTGTTATCCAGGATCCGCACATCCCCGTCGGCCCAGTCGGTTCCGGCAGCATCCAGGACCTGCACCCGGGAGCCGATGGCGGCCGGATTATTTGAGAAGACCAACTCAACGGACTCCGGGGGTGCCTCCAACACGGCACCGTCGGCCGGGCTGCTGCCGGTTAGTTCATCATGCGCGGCAGCAGGCGGGGCCCAGACCAGCAGTCCGGCGCACAGCGCCAGCAGGAACGCGGCGGCCGCGGCAGCGAAACCCGATGCCGTGCGGTTATTGCGGACGAAATTTATCACCGTTTCAGCCTAACCGCCCACGGTCCGGGGCGCTGACCCGGCTCCGCGATAAGATCTAAGAGCAGGATTCCCTCACCATCCCCCGCAGGTCAGTTCAGAGGACGCATCATGCTCAAACAAGGTTCAAAGCTGGACCGCTACTTCGAGATCACCAAGCGTGGCTCCTCCGTATCAGCTGAAATACGCGGCGGTCTGGCCACTTTCTTCGCGATGAGTTACATCGTGGTCCTCAACCCGCTGATTCTCGGCGGCGAGGATTCGATGGGCAACACCATGCCCGGCCCGGCAATCGCCGCGGGCACCGCCCTGGTGGCGGGCATTCTGACCCTCATCATGGGCATCTGGGCCAAGCACCCGTTCGCGATCGCCACCGGTTTGGGAGTCAACGCCTTCGTGGCCGTCACTGTTGCCTCAAATGACGGATTGACCTGGCCGGATGTGATGGGCCTGGTGGTGATCGCAGGCCTGGCGATGGTGATCCTGGTCCTCACCGGATTCCGCACAGCGGTCTTCCGCGCCGTGCCGCCCAGCCTGAAGACCGCAATCGTGGTCGGCATCGGCTTGTTCGTGGCGCTGGTGGGACTGGTCAATGCCGGGTTTGTACGGCGTAACCCGGATGCGGCCGGCACCACTGTGCCGCTGGGCCTGGGCAACGGCGGCCAGTTGCTGGGGTGGCCCACGCTGGTGTTTGTCTTCGGCCTGCTGCTGACCATTGTGCTGATGTCCCGTAAGGTCCGGGGTGCGATCCTCATCGGCATTGTCGCCTCTACCGTTTTCGCCGTCATTGTCGAATGGCTGGCCGATCCGGGCAGCCAGGGGGCCGGAGTGGCTACCGGCTGGTCGCTGGTGACCCCGAGTATGCCCCAATGGGCGGCTCCGGACCTCTCCCTGATCGGCGATGTCAGCCTCCTAGGCTCGTTCCAGACCCTGGGCGGAGTTGCCGCCTCGCTGCTGGTCTTCGTGATCCTGCTCAGCATCTTCTTCGATGCGATGGGAACCATGGTGGGCCTGGCCACCGAGGCCGGCAGCATCGACAAGGACGGCAACATCCCCCGTGTGGAGCGCGTCCTCCTGGTGGATGCCGCGGGTGCGGTGGCCGGCGGCGGCGCCGGCGTTTCCGCCAACCAGATTTTCGTGGAGTCCGGCGCCGGCATCGGCGAGGGAGCGCGCACCGGGCTCGCCTCCGTGGTGACCGGCCTGCTGTTCATTGTGGCCATGTTCCTGACGCCGCTGATCTACCTGGTGCCGTTCGAGGCCGTGGCCCCTGCCCTGGTGGTCGTGGGCTACCTGATGGTCTCCCAGGTCGGCAAGATCGACTGGAGCGACATCGGGCTGGCGCTGCCGTCCTTCCTCACCTTCACACTGATGCCGTTCACCTACTCGATTGCTGACGGTCTGGGTGCCGGGTTCATCTCCTTCACCATCATCCGCGTCTTCCAGGGCCGGGGCCGGGAGGTCCATCCCCTGATGTACGCGGTGGCAGCGGCATTCGCCCTGTTCTTCGGCATCGGTCCCATCAGGGAGATTGCGGGAATCTAGGCGGGGAGCTCCGCCCTGCACTGCTCAACAAGACTGCTAAACAAGAAGGGATCCGCGGCCGCGGATCCCTTCTTGTTTTATCCGGTTTCGGCACCGGCAACCGCGTCAGCTAGGCAGTTGGGAAACGCTCCCACACCCGGTGGTTCGCCAGGAGCGCGGTAACGCCGGACGCAACCTCGGCGGCTCCGCCCACAATAACGCCGGGCGTTTCCGCGGGGATGCCGGCCGCCGCAAGGACGGAACCGCCGTCGCCCCAGGCCCCAAGGGCCTTGGCGTGGCGGAAGGCTTCGGCCAGGAGCAGGGTGACCCTCGGGTCAAGCGAGGGGTGCCCGCCCGGGTTGCCCGCCTTGGCATCCAGGCTGTCCGCCGCATCCGGTGCCGCGGCCCCCGAGGCGGCCACGATCACGGCGTCGAATTCGGTGGACCGGGCCGTCAGATAGGTCCGCTGGACAGTGATCGCACCGCCCAGCTTGCCGCCGTGCGGGGCAATGACCAGCGGGACCATGCCCTCTGCATGGAGTGCTGCCAGGACCTCGGAAACCGAGGCCAGGTCGGATGCTTCATCGGCGACAACGCCGACCACCCGACCTGCCACCGGCCAGGAGCCGCCGAGCTGGCTGAGGGCAGGGCTGGGGGCGGTGTCGGCAACGGCGAGGTCGGGAGACGGGGCCGTAAGGCCCAGGCCGGCGGCCACATCGTCGGCAAGGCGCTTGTCGATATTCGCAAGCGACTGGAGCTGGCGCAGCCGGATGTTCTCCTCGTAGCACTTGCCCAGTTCAAACGTGTAGGCCTGAACCACATGGTCCTGCTCCACCGGAGTCAGGGAACGGAAGAACATCCGCGCCTGGCTGTAGTGGTCATCAAAGGTCGCCGGGTTCTCGCGCACTTTACGGGCCGCGGGCACCTCGACGGGAACGTCGATGAAGGCACCCATGTCCGCTCCGGCCATAAAGGGGCAGCCGCCGTCGAGGGAGTTGGGCTGGTACGGAGCCACACCGGAATGGTCCGCACTCTGGTGGAACCCGTCCCGGAGCATGTCATTCACGGGTGCATGCGGGCGGTTGATGGGAATCTGGCTGAAGTTCGGGCCGCCCAGCCGGGTCAGCTGCGTATCGATGTAGGAGAACAGCCGGCCCTGCAGCAGCGGGTCATTGGTGACGTCGATGCCCGGCACCAGGTGTCCGGGGTGGAAGGCCACCTGCTCGGTTTCGGCGAAGTAGTTCGTGACGTTGGCGTTCAGGGTCATGGTGCCGATGATCTGCACCGGCGCCAGTTCCTCGGGGACTAGCTTGGTCGGATCCAGCAGGTCGATGCCCTCGAACATTTCGTCCTCGGTGTCCGGGAAAACCTGAATGCCCAGGTCCCACTGCGGGAACGCGCCCGCCTCAATGGCGTCGGCAAGGTCGCGGCGGTGGAAGTCCGGATCCATGCCGTTAATGATCTGCGCTTCTTCCCAGACCAGGGAGTGCACGCCCTGGCGGGGCTTCCAGTGGAACTTCACCAGCGTGGTTTGACCGGCGGCGTTGATCAGCCGGAAGGTGTGGACTCCGAAGCCTTCCATGGTGCGGTAGGAGCGGGGGATGCCCCGGTCCGACATGTTCCACATGGTGTGATGCTGGGCTTCGGTGTGGAGCGAGACGAAGTCCCAGAACGTGTCATGGGCGCTCTGGGCCTGCGGGATTTCCCGGTCCGGGTGTGGCTTGCCCGCATGGATAACGTCGGGGAATTTGATGGCGTCCTGGATAAAGAACACCGGAATGTTGTTGCCGACCAGGTCATAGTTGCCCTCGGCCGTGTAGAACTTGGTGCTGAAACCGCGGGTGTCCCGGACGGTGTCCGCGGAGCCGCGGGAGCCAAGCACGGTGGAAAACCGAACAAAGACGGGGGTTTCCACACCCTTGGCGAGGAAGCCTGCCTGCGTGACACCTTCAGCGGTGCCGTTGGCGGTAAACACGCCGTGCGCGGCAGCGCCGCGGGCGTGGACCACACGCTCGGGAATGCGCTCATGGTCGAAGTGGGTGATCTTTTCCCGCAGGTGGTGGTCCTGCAGCAGCACCGGGCCGCGGGGACCGGCCTTGAGGGAGTGATCAGTGTCCCGCAACCGCGCACCCTGGGCAGTTGTGAGGAATTGTCCGCTCTGCGCGGTGGAGGCCTTCGGCGCCCCGGTGGCCACACCTGTGGCAGAAACGGTCTCCGGTCCATCCTGGTCCGGCTTGGGCGGCAGCGGTTCGCGCGGCTGCGTCGGTTCGGCCAGTTCCGGGGCCTGCGGCGCCGGGGCGCCGGGGACGGGCGGGTCGGTTTCGGGTGTGCTCTTGCTGAACATGTAGCCTCCATCGTGGTTGGTCCAGCCACCGCCCGGAGGCGGCAGCCGTCCCACTAGCCTACTGAAGTAAGCATGCTGACTGTCAACGAAGCTGCCGGACGGCCACTTGGGCAGGCATTCCCCGGCGCGCTAGTCGCGGGGGGCAGGGACCGCCTGTTCCGCGGGCACTTCCTGGACAGGGTCGTCATGCAGGGGACGGGAGCCGGCGGCGAAGCTCCGGACTTTTTCATCCGCCCACAGGTGTGCAGGCACCGCTCCCCCCAGCAAGGTGCGGGGCAGGGACGGATCCTCCGCGAACGGGGTGTCACTGCCGGCCAGGATGATGTTGCCGTAACGGCGGCCCTTGAGCATCGCGGGATCGGCGATCGCGGCGGTGTACTCGAACGCCGCACAGATGGTTGCCGCTTCGGCCCGCGCACCGCGCAGGTCCGGAGTGTCACCGCAGTTGACCACGTAAATGCCGCCCGGTGCCAGCACGCGGATCACGTGGGCGGTGAATTCCGCCGTCGTCAGGGGGACGGGTGTCTTGGCGCCGGCGAAGACGTCACGGATCACCAGATCGCGGCTGTCCTCGTGCAGGGTTTCGGTGACGGCACGCGCCTCCCCCACCCGCAGCCGCAGCAGGGGTGCCCGGGGCAGGTCAAACCAGCCGCGGACCAGTTCGGCGAGCCGGCCGTCCAGTTCGACGGCCACCTGGCGGGCACCGGGATAGACGGCCGCGAGGTAACGGGCCAGCGAACACGCTGCGGCCCCCAGGTGCAGGGCACGCAGCGACGCGTCCGGACGCCAGCGCGATTCCACCAGGGCAGCGATCCAGCGCATGTATTCAAAGTCCAGATGGCGGGGGTCGGCCAGATCGATATGCGAGCTGTGCACCCCGTTGATCATCAGGATCCAGCCGTCCGGGTTGAACGAGTCCGGAACCAGTTCGCAGGTTCCCGTGTCAATGGGATAGGTGCCGGCCACCGGGCCGGTGCCGGCAACCGCTTCCACCGGGTCCTTGCCGGGGCGCTTGCGTCCCATCAGTGCCTCACCATCCGGATTTCGACCATGCCGGTGCCGGCCCAGACCTGCGGCAGGTCCTTGGACGTCCCGTCGGCAACGAAACCGTTGCGGCGGTAGAAGGACTGGGCGCGGGCGTTGTCCTCCAGCACCCAGACGTACGCGGGTTCCGTCTCCACGGCATGCTCCAGGAGCGCCTGGCCAACTCCCTTCCCATACGCTTCGGCCAGGATGTAGATGGACCAAAGTTCCAGCGCCACGTCCACGTCGCTGTCCCGTGCCGGGCCGGCGGAGGCGAACCCAAGAAGCCGGCCGTCCTCTGAGTGGGCCAGCCAGTTCCGGATGGCCGGGTCCGCTGCCTGTTCGGCCAGGGCGGCCCGCCGGTGTTCGACGGCGGCGCTGCGGTCCGCTTCCCGGCGCTGGAACACGTCCTCGCCCAGCACGTGGGCGTAACTCTCCCGCCAGGACTGCAGGTGGACGGACACAAAATCCTCGGCGTCGCCGGGGGAAGCGCGCCGGATGCTAAAGCTCATACCTCCAGCTTAAGTCGGCGCCGGCTGCGGCCCGGACAGCGGACAGTCACAGCACTAGTGCGAGCGCGAACCCGTCCCATCCCTTGGCCCCCACGGTCTGGAGCGCCGTGGCGTCCAGGCGCGGATGTGAGCCCAGGATATCCACGGCGGCACGGGTGCCCTGCACCGCCTCGTCGCCGTCCGGGTCCAGGATGCTGCCGCCGCGGACCACGTTGTCCACCACAATCACACTCCCCGGCCGGGAGAGCTTCACCGCCCAGTCCAGGTAGGCCGGGTTGTTGACCTTATCCGCGTCGATGAAAAACAGGTCGAACGGTTCCGCGTCCATGAGGTCCGGCAAGGTGTCCAGCGCCGCGCCCACCCGGATGCTGACGCGGTCCAGGAGCCCGGCCGCAGCCAGGTTGGCCCTGGCCACCTCCGCATGGCGCGGCTCGTATTCGCAGGTCACCAGCTCGCCGTCGTCGGGCAGGGCCCGGGCCAGCCAGGCCGTACTGAATCCGCCCAGGGTGCCGATCTCCAGGATGCGCCGCGCACCGGCGATGCGGGCAAGGAGCATCAGGAACTTCCCCTGCGCCGCGGATACTTCGATGGCCGGCAGGCCTGCGGCGACGGTCGCGGCCACGATGGCTTTCAGGTCGTCATCCGGCTGCACCAGCCGGTTCCCCAGGTACTCTTCGACCCGTTCCCACTGCGCCGTCATCTTCGGCTCCCGTTCCGCCGGTGCGTCCGGCTGCTAAGCGTGCCCGCTGTACTCGTCGAGGTCGCCCAGTGCCTTTTCCAGCCGTTCCACCTTGCCGGTCAGCTCGCCGGTGTGCCCGGGCCGGATGTCCGCCTTGAGTACCAGCGAAACGCGGCTGCCGTACTGGCCGACGGCCTCCGTGGCCCGGCGGATCACGTCCATCACCTCGTCCCACTCGCCCTCGAGGGTGGTGAACATGGCATCGGTGGAATTCGGCAGGCCGGATTCACGGACGATTCGAACGGCGGCCGCCACGGCGTCATGCACGGAGGCTTCGGCGGACGGTCCACCGGCGGGCCCGGTGCCGGAGGGGGCGACAGAGAAGGCTGCAAGCATCTGCCCAGTGTGCCACTGCGGGCACGAAAAGGCCCGCGCACGCTGCGGGGCAATGTGCACGGGCCTTGTCGGTGAATTGCGGCGCTTAGACTGCCGTGTCCCGGCCTGCGCCGGCGGCGGCGACGTCATGGAACTTCTCGTTCAAGCGCGAATGCCGCTGGCCGTAGGCGAAGTACAGCAGGAAACCAATGAGGAGCCAGCCTGCGAAGTAGATCCAGGTTTCAACGGCCAGGTTGGTCATCAGGTACAGGCACAGCACCGCGGAAAGGACCGGGATCACCGGGCCGAAGGGCACCCGGAAGGCCGGGCGCAGGTCCGGACGCTTCTTCCGCAGCACCAGAATGCCCAGGCTGACCACCACGAAGGCGGAAAGAGTGCCGATGTTGATCATTTCCTCGAGCACGTCCACCCTCGTGAACCCAGCCACCACGGCAACCAGGACACCGAGGAGGATTTGCAGCCGGGCCGGTGTGGCGTGCTTGTCGCTGGTCCGTGAGAGCGATCGGGGCAGCAGGCCGTCCCGGGACATCGCCAGCACCACGCGGGCCAAGCCCATCAGCAGCACCATGATCACCGTGGTCAGGCCAATCAGGGATCCGACGGCGATGACCGATGCCGCTCCGGTATTTCCCACGAGGGCAAAGGCCGTGGCGAGGTTGGGATCTTCGGCTGCGGCCAGGGCGGTGTACGGAACCATGCCGGTCAGGGCCAGGGAGACGCCGATGTAAAGCAGCGTGACCACGGCCAGGCCGGCGAAGATGCCGCGCGGCAGCGTCTTGCCCGGATCCTTGACCTCTTCGGCAGAGGTAGCCACCACGTCGAATCCGATGAAGGCGAAGAACACGATGGCGGCGCCGGCAAAGACACCGAACAGGCCGTACTGCGCAGGGGCGGCACCGGTCAGGAAGGAGAACAGGGACTGCTGCAGGACCCCCGAGCTTCCATCAGTGGCAGTGGGGACCGGATCCGGAATAAACGGCGTGTAGTTCTCCGCCTTGACGTAGAAGAATCCGGCGACGATCACGAAGAGCACCACGCCCACCTTGATGATGGTGAAAACGTTGCTCACCTGGGCGGAAAGCTTTGTACCCATGACCAGCAGGAAGGTAAAGACTGCAACGATCAGGAACGGCCCCCAGGTCAGCGAAATCACACCAAGTTCCAGCGTTGCCGGCACGTCCCAGCCGATAAGTGCAAAGACTTCGCTGAGGTAGATGCCCCAGTACTTCGCAATAACCGCTGCTGCGGTGAACAGCTCCAGGATGAGGTTCCAGCCGATAATCCAAGCCGCCAACTCACCCATCGTGGCGTAGGTGAACACGTAGGCGGAGCCTGCCACCGGGATGGCCGTGGCGAACTCGGCGTAACACATGATGGCGAGCGCGCAGGTGATCGCCGCCAGCACGAACGAAAGGGTTACGGCCGGGCCGGAGAACTGCCCCGCCGCCCGGGCGCCTACCGAGAAGATACCGGCGCCTACGGCCACCGCGACGCCCATGATCATGAGGTCCCAGGTGGTGAGTGAGCGCTTTAGCCGGCGGCCGGGCTCGTCGGCGTCCGCAAGGGAACTCTCGATGGGTTTTGTACGGAAGAGACTCACGTGGATCCTCGCCTTATCTGAGGGAAATCTAACCGATCAATCTTAGGCTTGGCGCTTGGCCCCACTTATTTTAGTCTCACATGCTGAGACAGGAGAATCGACGAAGCGCCGCCTGCCGGACCGGCCGCGGCGTCCCTGCTGGCAAGTGCCGCAGCCTTTTGGGAAGATGAATATGACCTGGGCCACTTCGCGGCTCTTTTAGTGGCGGAGCCCGGGTTTTCCATCCCGGCTACGAACGGACAAGCAGCTATGGCCGCCCGCGGAATCTATGTAAGCGCCATGACGCCCGGATCCGGCAAATCCCTGATCAGCCTTGGACTGGCCGACATGCTGGGCCGGCACGCAGACCGTGTGGGCTTCTTCCGGCCCATCGTGGAGGGGGAGGATCCGGCACAGGATCCCATGGTGGAGCTGATGCAGCGCCGCTTCAATCTGGGTCCTGCGACATGCCGGGGAGGCCTGACCCGTGCACAGCTGCGGGCACTGCTGGTCGCCGGGGAGCGCGGGGAGGTTGATGCCCGGTGTCTGGCCGTCTACAGCGAGATCGCCGCGAACTGCGACGTCGTCATTGTCGAAGGCACCGATCTGTCCGGGCACGACGTCGCCCTGGAGTTCGATCTCAACGCCCGGCTGGCCAATGACCTCGGCACCATGGTGCTGGCAGTCGTGAACGCCCAGGAAAGCAGCGCGGCGGAAACCGCTGACGCGGTGGACGTGGCCCGCCGCCAGCTCGCCGACGCCAAGTGTGACCTGCTGGCAGTGATGGTCAACCGTGCGGCACCGGCCGACGTCGAGCCCGTCACCGCAGCCATCCGCCCCGGCCACAGCGGGCGGCCCGTCTACGTCATTCCCGAGCAGAGCGAAATTTCCCAGCCGTCCATCGCCGAGGTGCAGAATGCCCTGCAGGCCCGGCAGATTGCGGGCAGTTCCTCCCTGGAACGCGATGTCGCCGAGGTCAAGGTGGCCGCCATGACGGTGGGAAACTTCATCCCGCAGCTCTCGGACGGAACCCTGGTGATCGTCCCTGCCGACCGCGCCGACGTTATGGTTGCCACCCTGGCGTCCTCCTTCTCCTCCGACTTTCCCGTCGCCAGCGGCATGATCCTCACCGGCGGTATTGACGTGGAACCGGCCATCCTGGGACTGCTGGCGTCGGCGCCCTTTCCCGTCTTCGAAGTCGGGACGGACACCTATACCACCGCGCGCCGGGTCAGCCGGGTCCGCGGCGAGATTTCCAGCGGCAACCGGCGGAAGGTGGCAGCTGCCCTGGGCACCTGGTCCCGGCACGTCGACGAGGCCGAACTGCTGGAACGTCTGGTCCTCCCCCGCCCGGCCACCACCACTCCGCTGCGGTTCCTCAACGAGCTCATTGTGCGGGCCCGCGCCAGCCGGCAGCGGATTGTGCTTCCGGAAGGACTGGACCTGCGGGTGCTGCAGGCGGCGGAGATCCTGAGCCGCCGCGATGTCTGCGCCCTCACGGTACTGGGACCCGAGGGCCAGATCCGTGAGCTGGCAGCCAGCGAAGGCATCGACCTGTCCAACATCAACCTCATCAACCCGGCCACCAGCGGGCTGCGGGAGGAGTTCGCCCGCGAGTACGCCACCCTGCGTAAGCACAAGGGCGTGTCCCTGGAGGACGCCCACGAACGTATGCTTCACGGCGCATACTTCGGCACCATGATGGTTAAGCTGGGCCGGATGGACGGCATGGTGTCCGGGGCTGCCCACACCACGGCGAACACCATCCGGCCCGCACTGGAGTTCATCCGGACGAAGGAGGGCGTCAAGATCGTCTCCTCGGTGTTCCTGATGCTGCTGGAGGACCGCGTCCTGGTCTACGGCGACTGCGCGGTGAACCCGGACCCGGACGCCGAGCAGCTCGCCGACATTGCCCTGGCCTCCGCCGCCACTGCGCAGCAGTTCGGCGTCACGCCGCGGGTCGCCATGCTGTCCTACTCCACGGGCTCCTCGGGGACGGGCGGTTCCGTGGAGCGCGTGCGGAAGGCCACCGATCTGGTCCGCCGTGCCCGCCCGGATCTTCCGGTGGAAGGACCCATCCAGTACGACGCCGCCGTCGACGCCTCCGTGGCCGCCTCCAAGGCGCCCGGCTCCTCCGTAGCGGGGCAGGCCACGGTGTTCATCTTCCCGGACCTGAATACCGGCAACAACACCTACAAGGCCGTGCAGCAGTCCGCCGGAGCAGTGGCCGTGGGCCCGATCCTGCAAGGCCTGCGCAAACCTGTCAACGATCTCAGCCGCGGCTGCACCGTTGAAGACATCGTGAACACCGTGGCCATCACCGCGGTGCAGGCTCAGGAGGATTAAATGCTGGTTCTGGTCATCAATTCCGGTTCGTCGTCGCTGAAGTACCAGGTCCGCGAGACGGACACCCAGGAGCTGCTGGCGAAGGGGATCATCGACCGGATCGGCGATGTGGTCCCCGACCACGCCGCGGCACTGGAAGAACTCAGCAGCCGGCTGCGGGACGAGCTGCAGGGACGCTCCATCGACGCCGTCGGGCACCGGGTGGTGCACGGCGGCGAGCGCTTCAGCGAGCCGGTGCTGGTCAACAACGAGATTGTCCGCTCGATTGAACGGCTCAGCCCGCTGGCTCCCCTGCACAACCCGGCCAGCGCCATGGGTATCCGTGCCGTGCACGACAAATGGCCGAAAATCCCACAGGTGGCCGTCTTCGACACCGCCTTCCACCGCACCCTGCCCGAACATGCCTGGCGCTATGCCCTGCCGGACAGCCTGTACCGGCGGCACGGCATCCGCCGCTACGGTTTCCACGGCACCAGCTACGCCTACGTCGCTCCCGCGGCGGCGCGTTTCCTGGGCATCGACCCCGGGGAGTTCAACGCCGTGATCGCGCATCTGGGCAACGGCGCCTCGGTGGCGGCCATCAGCGGCGGCAGGAGCATCGACACGTCCATGGGGTTCACGCCCCTTGAGGGGCTGGTGATGGGCACCCGCAGCGGAGACGTTGATCCGTCCATCCTCATTTTCCTGGCCCGGCAGGGGTACGACGCCGATGCCCTCGATGACCTGCTCAACCGGGAGTCGGGGCTGCGTGCCCTGGCCGGCGAGTCGGACATGCGCGGCATCGAGGAAGCAGCCGACCACGGCAATGAGCAGGCCCGGCTGGCTCTGACCGTTGCCGCCTACCGGCTGGCCAAGTACATCGGCGCCTACCACGTGGCCGTAGGCGGTGCGCAGGCAGTGGTCTTCACAGCAGGCATCGGCGAGAACGGGTGGAAGTTCCGCCAGCTGGTGGTGGACCAGCTCGGTCCGCTCGGCATCCGGCTGGACACGGATGCCAACCTGGCACCCGGCAAGCAGGCCCGCCGGATCAGTTCGGCGGATTCCAGCATTCCGGTGCTGGTGGTGCCCACTGACGAGGAGGAAGCCATCGCGGAGGCGACGGCCGCCGTCGTCGCTGGAAACAAGGAATCCGCGGCAAGCCTCTGACCGGCTGCACCCGCAGACGGCCGGAAAAGGAAAGAACGGCAGACAGCAGGACATCCGCGTTGATACGGTTGCATACCCGGTCAAGCAGCGGCCGGGGAATACCTGTCAGCGTGGAGAAGACATGGAAAATCCGCTGCGTGTTCTGGTCCAGGTAGATACGCGGAATGCAGCCGCCTCAATCGAAGTCCGCGGAGCCCTCACGGGCACCAGCTGCGATGCCCTGCTGAACATCCTCCATCACACCGCCACCCTCGGCGCAGACATCTGCGTGAACCTCTCGCGTGCCGCCCGGATCGAGGCCACCGCCCTGGAGGTTCTCGCCGGTGTTGCGGACGACGTCGAGCGCTCCGCACCCGCGGGCCTGCCGCTGCGGGTGCACATCCAGCTCCCCCCGATGCCGGGTTCCCTGTCCGGGAATCCGGCCGGCTCCGGCCGGACCGGCAGCAAGGAAACACAGGACGGCACAACGGCACTGGATAACCGGACCGCACTGGACATGATCCTGCGCCGGGACAGCCGCGTCCTTGCCCGGCTCCGGAAAACCGGCCCCCGGGACACCCCCGCGGCCGGCGGCAGCGCACCGCCGTGGCCCGTCCTTCCGGGCCGGACCTCCTGACCACCCGCACCTCTCCGCTATTCCTGACGCGCATTCACCAGAAAGCACCGTTTTGTCAGTACGCTTATGAATTGACACTATGGGTAGTAGTTCTTTCAACGCACTCAGAATGCAACCAGCAGGAGGATCGCACGTGAAAGCAGTTACATGGCAGGGAAAAAACTCCGTAAGCGTGGAGCAAGTACCTGATCCCACCATCCAGGAACCCACCGACGCCATCATCCGCGTCACCTCCACGGCCGTCTGCGGCTCGGACCTTCACCTTTACGGCGTCCTGATGCCGTACATGAAGGAAGGCGACATCCTCGGCCACGAGACCATGGGCATCGTCGAAGAGGTCGGCTCGGCCGTCACCAGCCTGAAGAAGGGTGACCGCGTGGTCATTCCCTTCCAGATTGCCTGCGGCAGCTGCTACATGTGCCGCCAGGGCCTGCAGACCCAGTGCGAGGTCACCCAGGTCCGCGAAAAGGGCTCCGGCGCCGCGCTCTTCGGCTTCTCCGAGCTGTACGGCTCGGTTCCCGGCGGCCAGGCCGAGTACCTGCGGGTTCCGCTGGCCGACTACAACCCCATCAAGGTTGGCTCCGAACTCCCGGATCACCGCTACCTGTTCCTCTCCGACATCCTGCCCACCGCCTGGCAGGGCGTGCAGTACGCCAACGTGCCCGACGGCGGCACACTCGCCGTCTACGGCCTGGGACCGGTGGGCCAGTTCGCTGCCCGCATCGGCACCCACCTCGGTTACCGCGTGATCGGCGTGGAGCCGGTTCCGGAGCGCCGGGCCCTCGCTGCGCAGTACGGCGTCGAGGTACTGGACCTGCACAAGGACGTCGCGGACGAGCTGCGTGAAATGACCGACGGCCGCGGCCCGGACTCGGTCGTGGACGCCGTCGGCATGGAAGCCCATGGCTCCCCCGCCGGCAAGGCCGCCCAGACCGTCGTCGGCCTGCTCCCGGACAAGCTGGCCCAGAAGGCCATGGAAACCGCCGGCACGGACCGCCTTTCCGCCCTGCACGGAGCACTCGACGCCGTCCGCCGCGGCGGCACCGTGTCCCTGAGCGGCGTGTACGGCGGCACGGCCGACCCGATGAACCTGATGGCCATGTTCGACAAGCAGCTGAACCTGCGCATGGGCCAGTGCAACGTCAAGCGTTGGACCGATGACCTGATGCCGCTGGTCGAGGATTCCGCCGATCCGCTGGGCGTGACCAACCTGGTGACCCACCAGGCCGGCCTTGAGGACGCACCGGAGCTGTACCGGAAGTTCCAGAAGAAGGAAGACGGCTGCATCAAGGTCGTGTTCCAGCCCGGCATCCAGAACTAACTGATACCGGAACTGCCCAAAAGCCAGGACCCGCCCCAAGGTGCGGGTCCTGGCTTTTTCGCTTTAACCGCATCGCTTCCCGACCAGACCCAGACCCGACTGGTGTAATTAGCGCCACACCGCCCTGTGGCCCTAGACTCATTGAGGTTCTTTCAACGAACACTCGTTCGCCATGCGCACAGCGGCGGGCACCCCCCCCATCCCGCAGCAAGTTAGGTAGTGCCATGGAAATCAAGGAACGCATCGAGGCGGCGCCCATGAAGCGCATGCAGGTCGGCATTGTCGCCATCTGCGTCGCCTTGAACATGATCGACGGTTTTGACGTCCTGGTCATGGCTTTCAGCGCCAATTCGATCAGCGAGTACTGGGACCTCAGCGGTGCCCAGCTCGGCATGCTGCTGTCGGCGGCCCTCTTCGGCATGGCAGTGGGATCCATCCTGGTGGCCCAGGTGGCAGACATCATCGGCCGGCAGAAGACCATCCTGATCTGTGCCCTCGTCATTTCCGCGGGGATGTTCGCCTCCGCTTTTGCTCCGACCTATACAGTCCTCTTTGTTCTGCGCTTCATCACCGGGCTCGCCATCGGCACCATGCAGGCAAGCCTCAACGTCTTCGTCTCCGAGTACTCCTCGGCCAAACGGCGTTCCACTGCAATCAGCTTCTACAGCGCCGGGCAGCCCATCGGCGGCATGCTGGGCGGCATCATTGCGGGCATCCTCATCGCGGCGTACAGCTGGCACGCGGCGTTCATTTTCGGCGGCATCATCACGCTGGCCATGATCCCGTTCATCCTGAAGCTGCTGCCCGAATCCCTGGACTACCTCATGACCCGGCGCCCGGCCGGCGCCCTGGACAAGACCAACCGCATCCTGGCCCGGCTGGACCAGCCGCAGATCACCGAACTGCCCCTCATTCCCACAGGCACGGCACTGACTGTCGGCTCCCGCTGGAAGGCACTGTTCTCCGGCAGGTACGCGTCGACCACCGTCTTCCTTTCCATCGCCTTCATGATGCTGATGGCCAGCTTCTATTTCGCGAATTCCTGGACGCCCAAGCTCGTCGCTGCCAGCGGCTTCACGGCGCAGGACGGCATCGACGCCGGTGTGCTCTTCAGCCTGGGCGCGATCATCGGTTCCATCGTCTTCGGCCTGATCGCCGCCCGCTTCGCCGTCAAGTGGGTCCTGGTGACGTTCTTCGTCCTCGCGGCCGGCGGATTCGGCGTGTACGCGGTCTCCACCGGCGCGCTGCCCACGGCCCTGTTCGCGGCGGCCCTGCTGGGCTTCCTGGTGAACGCAGGCATCGCCGGCATGTTCTCCATCGGCCCCGTGTATTACTCCTCCGACGTCCGCGCCACGGCGGTCGGGTTCATCACCGGCATGGGACGGGTGGGTGCCATCATCTCCCCGATCGTGGCCGGCTCGCTGATCGACGGCGGCTGGGAACCGGGCAACCTCTACTTCCTGTTCATCGTCCCGATGCTCGTGGGCGGCGCAGCTATTGCCTGCCTGCGCGGCAATGAACGCCGGAAGGCGGCCGGAACGGTTCTGCACAGGGACACTGTCCCGGCCTGACCCGGCCAGCGCCGGTGGACCGGTGCTGCCCAGGAACGTTCAGGAACGCCCGTTCTCCCGCGGTGGAAGCCGCCGGAGATCGGGCGTTACTGTTTTCCCGTCAATCTCCAGGCGCAGGTAGGTGCAGAACGGCTGGCGCCGGCGGTCCGTGGGGGACCCGGGGTTCAGCAGCCGCATTCCGGCCGGTGTGACGGAATCCCAGGGGATGTGGCTGTGCCCGAAGACCAGCAGGTCCGTGTCCGGGAACTGGACATCCATGCGTGCTTCACGTTTCAGCGCCGAACCGGTCTCATGCACGACGGCGAGCCGCACCTCCTCGACCACGGCCCGGGCCACCAGTGGCAGCCGGGACCGCAGCGCCGCGCCGTCGTTGTTGCCGTAACAGGCAATCAGCTGCCGCGAGCGGGACCGGAGCTCGTCCAGCAGTTCCTCATTCACCCAGTCGCCGGCATGCACCACAATGTCGGCGGCTTCGATGTCCGCCCACAGGACCTCGGGCAGCACCTTGGCCCGCTTGGGCAGGTGGGTGTCCGAGAGCAGCAGGAGCTGAGTGGCCATCCGCTATTTCCGCAGGTTCCACGCCCAGAGGATCAGCGGCAGCTGAAGCGGCAGCCGCAGGCTGTGGATCAGCTTCTCCTTGTTCCCGCCGCGGGGACCGAAGGCGCGCTGCAGTGCAGTAATGTGCCCCGAGATGAAAGCCACGTACATGGCCGCGGTACCCATTGCCGCCAGCCGGCGGGTGGCCGGCAGTAGCAGTCCGGCCGCGGCCGCAACCTCAATGACTCCGCTGACGTGCGTCCACTGCCGCCGGGTCAGCACACCGTATTTCCCTTCGGTATCAGTGCTGATGCTGCGCGGAACCACCGCGTTGTAAAAGCGCGGGTTGCGGAAGTGGTTGACGGCGCTGGTGGCCAGCAGGGCCGCCATGGCCACCGCTGAGAGCGTCTGTCGGTTCATCGGGTTCCTTCGGTAGTGGGGACCGGCGCCTGCCGGGATGGCTGAGGCGGCCGTTGCGCAGCGACGGCGACGGCGATCGCATCGGCTGCACGGACCAGAGTCAGGTGGGAAAACGCCTGCGGGAAGTTTCCGGCCATGGTTCCGTTTTCTGCATCATATTCCTCGCTGAGCAGGCCAAGCTCGTTGGCGTACCCCACCAGCTGGTCCATCAGCTGCCGGGCCTCGGGCAGCCGGCCGGTGTGGGCGTACTGTTCCACCAGCCAGAAGCTGCACGCCAGGAAGGGGTTCTCCCCCGCCGCCAGTCCATCCACCCCGGTATCGGTGTCATAGCGCAGCAGGAGTTCGGAACCGTCGAGCAGCTCCGACTCCATCCGGGAAACCGTAGCCAGCATTTTTTCGTCGTCGTAGGCAACAAAACCCACGTGCGGCAGCTGGAGCAGGGAAGCATCAACGGTGCCGCTGCCGTAGAACTGGGTGAAGGAGTTCAGGGCGGGATCCCAGCCGCGTTCCATGACCTCGTCGCGCAGCCCGTCCCGCAGGCCTTCCCAGACCTCCACCGGCCCATCGAGCCCGTAGGTCCTGGCGGCGTTGGCTGCACGGTCGAAGGCGGCCCACATCATCACCCGCGAGTGGGTGAAGTGCCGGGGCGTCCCGCGCATCTCCCAGATGCCCCGGTCAGGCTCCTCCAGGTGCTTTTCCAGGAAGGTCAGCAGAGCCCGCTGCAGGGGCCAGGAAAAGTGGTCCTCCGGCACGCCCCGGTCCCGCAGCCGGTCCAGGGCCACCATCACTTCGCCCACGACGTCCGCCTGATACTGCCCTACCGCACCGTTGCCGATCCGCACGGGCGCCGCTGAACCGTAGCCGGGAAACTGCGGAAGGATCTGCTCGGGAAGTTCCCGCCCGCCGTCCACGGCGTACATGATCTGCAGGTCCTCCGGATCTCCGGCGACGGCGCGCAGGAGCCAGCTGCGCCATTGCAGGGCCTCCTCCTCGTAGCCGTGGGTCATCATCGCTTCGAGCGTCAGGGCAGCGTCCCGCAGCCAGCAGTACCGATAGTCCCAGTTCCGGTCCCCTCCGGCCGCTTCGGGCAGTGAGGTGGTGGGGGCCGCGACAATCCCGCCGGTGTCCTCATGGGTCAGGGCACGCAGGACCAGCAGGGAGCGCCGCACAGCGTGTTCATAGGGGACGTTTTGAGGGCACTGCCGGCCCCAGTCCTGCCAGTAGGCAATGGTCCTCTCCAAGGCGGCGTCAACGCTCTGCCGGGGCGGTACCGGCCGGTGCGAGGGATACCACGTGAGCTCCAGGTCAACGCACTCCCCGGCCCGGACGTCGAAGCGCCCCACGTGCCGGTGATTCTCCGCTACCGGCAGGCTCGGCCCGCGCAGGACCAGGGCACCCGGGCCCGCAATGGCGGAAAGGTGTTCCCCGTCGTCGTCCCGCCCCCGGAAAACCCAGGGGATGACCATGCCGTAATCAAAGCGGATTTCCAGTTCCTGCCGCATGACCACACTGCCGCTCATGCCTTCGATCCGCCGGATAAGGGACGCCCGCCGGTCCTTTACCGGCATGAAATCCGTGACCCGGACCGCGCCGGTGGGAGTCTGCCAGTGTGTGCGCAGCACAAAGGTGGATTCCACGTAACCGCGGTGCGTCACCTTCGCAGCACTGTCTTCCGGGGCCAGCAGCCACCGCCCGTGGTCGCTGCTCCCGAGCAGCGCGCCGAACACCGACGGCGAATCGAACCTCGGCAGGCAAAGCCAGTCCATGCTGCCGTTCCGCGAAATCAGGGCTCCTGTGTGCAGATCGGAAACCAGCGCATAATCCTCAATGGGGGATGCCATGGCACTACTCAACCACACGGGACCACACCGGATGCCGGGCTCATAGCGCAGCCGCGGCAATCACTGATTAGATTGGGGTGGTCCCGCGCAGAAGTTTCCGCAGCGGGATGCGAACTGGATTAGGGAGCGGTATTGAAACACGCGTCAACCTCGAAGATGTCCATGTCCGCGAAGGAGGTGCACGCGTGAGCGTGGTTGCCCCGCCTACCGACGAGCAGCGCGCCTATGCCCTGCGGCGCATGAAGATGCTGGCCACGGGCCTCCTGATCCTCCTGGCGGTCATCTTCCTCTTCTCCTTCGCCCTGCAGGACAGGTACCCGTGGCTGGAGTACGTCCGCGCCGCTGCGGAGGGCGGTATGGTCGGCGCCCTTGCCGACTGGTTCGCGGTGACCGCCCTGTTCAAGCATCCGATGGGCGTGAAAATCCCGCACACGGCCATCATCCCGGAAAAGAAGGACCAGATCGGGGCGTCCCTGGGCCAGTTCGTGGAAGAGAACTTCCTGGCCGAGGACATCATCCGGACCAAGCTCGACTCCATGCAGGTCGCTGCGAAGGCAGGCACCTGGCTGGCCCGCCCCGAGGGGGCCGAACGCGTGGCCACCGAGGGCGCCGCAGCCATCCGCGGGGCCCTGAGGGTGCTTGACGACGACGCCGTCCGGGATGTCCTGGAATCAATGTTCCGCCGCCATGTGGTGGACCCGCAGTGGGGACCGCCGGCCGGCAAAATGGCCCAGCGGATCTTCGAGGAGGGCCACCACCACCAGCTGGTGAACCTGGTGGTGGACAGCCTGGCCGACTGGGTGCTGGCCAACCCGGAAGTCATCGGCCGGCTGGTTACCGAGCGATCGCCGTCGTGGGTTCCCGCCTTCCTGGACGACATTGTGGGCGAGCGCGTGCAGATCCAGGCCGAACGTTTCCTGATCGATGTGCAGGAAAACCCCAACCACCAGCTGCGCGTGGCGTTGGACAACTACCTCACCGGAGTGGCCCGGGACCTGCAGGAGGATCCCAAGACCATGGCCAAGGCCGACGCAGTGAAAGAGCAGGTGCTGGATGACCCGCGTGTGCGCGAGCTGATGACCTCCACCTGGACCACCATCAAGAACGCCCTGATGACGGCCGCGGATGATCCGGACAGCGAACTCACCCGCAACTTCAAGTCCGCGCTGCAGGACTTCGGCACGCGCCTGATCAACGAGCCGGAACTCGCGGCCAAGGTGAACGGCTACGTGGCGGACGCGGCGGGGTATCTGGTCCGCACCTACAGCAACGACATTGCCGCCGTCATCACGGAGACGGTGGAGCGCTGGGACGCGAAGGAAACCTCGGAGAAGATCGAGCTGCAGGTCGGCAAGGACCTGCAGTTCATCCGGATCAACGGCACGGTGGTCGGTTCGCTGGCCGGGCTGGCGATCTTCACCGTCGCAACGGCGATCTTCGGGTAGGAAGGCTAGACAAAAGGCCCGCCGGCTTCACTGCCGGCGGGCCTTTTCGGATCAGGTGCGGATTCCTAGGCGGATTTCTCCATCTGGTCCAGTTCTCCGGCCAGCTGTCCGGGGATCGACGTCGGCGGCTCGCCGAACGCGGCCCGCGTTGCCTTGATGACACCCTTGCCCATGGCATGGTTCCCGGCCCCGCCGACGACGGCGCCGACGCCCAGCGGCAGGGCACGTCCCAGCATGGCGGTACCCTGGCGGGCCATGAACCGCTTGAGGAACTGCTTGCGGATACTGCTGCCCACGGTGCCCATCAGGCCCGAGGGCATGCTGCCCACGGTGCTGCCCCATGCCTGTGCGGTCCCGCGTCCGGAGAGGGACTGCATCATCAAGGTGCCCTCCTCGCCGAGCATGACGGCCATGACCATGGTGCGGGACTTCTCCGGATCAGCCAGGCGCACCCCGTGCAGTTCAGCCACCGACTGTGCGTACAGGGCAGTGGCCTCAAGGAACCCGACCGTTGCTGCCGCTGACAGGCCAAGTGCCGCGACCGTACCCACGCCCGGAACCACGGCGGTGGCGCCGATGGCTGCACCGCCTCCCGTCACCGCGTTGAGGTAGTGCCGGTCCAGGATCCTGATCAGTTCGGCAGCGTTGGCGGACGGGTTCTTGCGCTGCATCCTGCGGATGTTCGCCAGCACCAGCGGCCGCTGGACTTCCACGGCACGCTCGATGGCTTGCACTACATGCGGCTTGGGCTTGCCGTCCGCGCCGAAGGTGGCGCGTTCAGCCAGTCGAGCTGCGGGATTGAACTTACGTCGCTTCACAAGAACTCTCCTTGGGGAAATCCGATGCCGGCTTCAACTCTACGGGGGCTTGCTTAAAGCAAAGGGCGGGGTCCGGCGGAATATTCCGTCCGGGCCCCGCCCCTCGAATCAACGCTGCGTCAGCAGCGTCTGAACATACTAGGCGCGGTTGCCGCTCTTGCGGGTTACGAAGCCGTAGATCACCAGAACGATGAGGGCGCCGACGATAGCCAGGACCCAGGTCCACAGGTTCGTCAGGCTGAAGAGCTCGCCGCCGTTGTTGAAGAGGAGGCCACCGAGCCAGCTACCCAGGAGGGCGCCGATGACACCCAGAACCAGAGTGGCGATCCAGCCGCCGCCCTGACGACCCGGGAGGATCATCTTTGCAATTGCACCTGCGATAAGACCAAGAATAAGGAACGCAATGAAACCCATGAGATTCTCCTTGCTATGTGAGTGACAGTGATTTAGTGCACGGCCTTGTGGGCCGGGCTTTGTTCCAGCTTACTTGATCAGCATGCTTAGCTAGTAGTTTGCGGGGAGTTTCCATCTGGCCGTACCTATGTTAGATATCGCGGGCGCGCGTGGCCATTCCGTCCCTACGGCGTGTCGAAAGCAAGGTACCGGCGAAGGAACACCGCGACATCGGAGACTTCCCCTGCACCGATGGTGTGCCCCATTCCGGAATAGGTCCGGGCGGTGAGGGCTGCGTTTTCCTCCAGCCATTCCCGGGTGTAAGCCACCGCGTCGGCATTGATGACCCAGTCCTGCCGGTCACGTCCCCAAAAGAACGGAACCCGGGCCGGCAGAGGTTCCGCGGCGGCCAGGAGCTCATTGCGGGCAATCCAGCCGGACAGCCCTACAACGGCCCGGAAATCCCGCGGCCGCAGCCGCAGGAGCGTGCCGGCCATGGCCATCCCCTGGGAGAACCCGACGAGGGAGATTCCGGTGAATTCTTCCTCCGCCCGGATCCGGTCCAGCCAGGCCAGCAGCCGGAGAGCCGATTCCAGGACCTCGCTGGTGTCGGAGTTCAGCAGCGGGTCCAGCAGGAACCATCCGCTGGTTCCGCCCACGTCCAGCGGTCCCCGCACCGCAGCCCCCACGGCAGAAGCCGGCAGCGCGGTGAAGAGCCGTTCCATTGCCTGCTCCCCTGATCCGTAGCCGTGCAGCAGGACCACCAGTTCACGTCCCCGCCGCCGGTCTGCGGGCTCTGACCACGTCACGTTTTCCATCGGTTCAGCGTAGCGGTGCACCGCCGTTTGCAGGCGGCCGATGGTGCCCCGCCCGGCGGCCATTGCCACGGGCACGGCACCAAAAGTAGAGTCGCTTCAACGCATAAACAGTGGCTGCCGCCACAGATCGCGGGTGTGCATGTATGCGAACAGAAGCCACCAAGAGAACCGGAAACCGCGCCGGCAAGCCGTTCTCCCCCCAACACCGGCCGGACCCGGCAGGCCCGGCCTGGACGGATCCCCTTCATGATCCTTACCCTCACTGCCAACCCCAGTCTGGACCGAACCGTTCAGCTCCCCGGCGAGCTGGAGCGGGGCGCGGTGCAGCGTGCCGTGTCAGCCGGGGAAGAACCCGGCGGCAAGGGCGTGAATGTGTCCCGGGCACTCACAGTCTCCGGCGTCCGGTCCATTGCCGTGCTTCCCGGCGCCGACTCCGATCCGGTCATGGCCGGACTGCGGCTCGCCTCGGTTGAGTACCTGAACCTGCCCATCGAGGCACCGCTGCGCAGCAACATCACGCTCACGGAGCCGGACGGTACCACCACCAAGATCAATGCGCCCGGCCCGCCGCTGAAGCCGGCGGAGCAGGAAGCCCTCATCACCCTGCTGGTGGGGGCCTGCACCGCAGGCGGCGCCGGACCAGGGGCCTGGCTGGTGCTGGCAGGCTCGCTGCCGCCTGAGGTGCCGCCGGACTTTTACGCCTCCGTTGCGCATGCGGTGCGGGAGCGGCTCGGGGCTGCATCGCCGCGCATCGCCATCGATTCCTCCGGCCCGCCCCTGATGGGGGCACTGCTGCACGGAGCGGCACCGGACCTGCTCAAACCCAACGCCGAGGAACTCGCCGAGGCCACGGGGTTCTCCTCCGAAGCGGCCCTCGAAGCAGATCCCCTGCTGGCGGCGCGGGCAGCGGGAATGCTGATTGAACGCGGCGTCGGCGCCGTGCTTGCCACCCTCGGAGCCAAGGGCGCACTCCTGGTAACCCAAAACGGAAGCTGGCTGGCCTCCCGCCCACCGGTGCGGGCCCGGTCGACGGTCGGCGCCGGAGATTCGGCCCTGGCCGGATACCTGCTGGCCGAGGTTGCCGGTGCAGCGCCGCCGGACTGCCTCCGGCAGGCCGTGGCCCATGGGGCCGCTGCAGCGTCACTGCCCGGAACCACCGTTCCCGCCCTGTCAGCAACAGATCCGGGAGCGGTCACGATCACCACCCTTAACGGCGCAGGCCGAACGCCGTCGTCGTCATCGAAGGAGGAAAGCTGATGTCGGACCTCATTACGCCCGATCTGGTTACGTTGGATGAGAATTTGGGCAAGGACAAAGGGGATATCATCGGCCACCTGGCCCGGGGGGTGGTGGCTGCCGGCCGGGCGAGCAGCTACGAGGACCTCTACGCGGATGCCATGGCCCGCGAGTCGAAAACCGCCACCGGGGTGCCGGGAGGCATTGCGATTCCACACTGCCGGTCCGCGGCCGTCACTCAACCGACGCTCGCCATGGCCCGGATCCGCCCGAGCGTGGACTGGGGCGCCAAGGACGGTCCCGCCGACATTGTCTTCTTCATCGCCGCCCCGGAGGGCGCAGACCAGGAGCACCTCCAGCTGCTCGCCAAGCTGGCACGGTCCCTCATCCGAAAGGACTTCACCGCCTCCCTGCGAACCGCCACTTCCCCGGCGCAGATTGTGGAACTTGTTGACGGAGCCCTCGGGCTTGGTCCCGCACAGCCCAGTGCCGGGACCGCAGGGGGCGGCACCGGGGCCACCGCGGCCGGAGCGGCCGGGGCCGCCACCGCGGCCGGGGCCGCCAGCGGAGCCAGCGGAGCCACAGCCGCGGGCAGCGACGTCGGCTCCCGCGGCGGCCTGCAGCCGGACGGAACGGACGACGGCGGACACGGAGCAAATGCCCCCGCCTCCGCCGGAGGCACCGGGGCCACCGAAACGGACACCTCAAGGTCCCGCCACCTCGTTGCCGTCACGGCCTGCCCCACCGGCATTGCGCACACCTACATGGCGGCGGATTCCCTCGCCGCTGCAGCAGCCGAGCGCGGTGTCGACCTGCAGGTGGAAACGCAGGGATCAGCCAAGTCCACTCCCCTGGACCCGTCGGTGATCCGCAACGCGGAAGCGGTGATTTTCGCCGTCGACGTTGACGTCCGGGACAAGGCACGATTCGCTGGAAAACCTGTGATCAGCGGGCCCGTGAAACGCGGGATCGACGAGCCGGGAGTCATGATCGACGAAGCCCTCAATGCGGTCAATGACCCCAACGCCCGGCGCGTGTCCGGAGGCGGGGGCGGCGGCAATGAGGACGAAGGCGGCTCCGGGTCCGGCGGGGAAGGGTTCGGCGGACAGCTCAAGCGGGCACTGCTGACCGGTGTCAGCTACATGATTCCGTTCGTCGCCGGCGGCGGCCTGCTGATTGCCCTCGGCTTCCTGCTGGGCGGCTACGAGCTCGCCCTGTCGGTCGACGACGTCGCCAACGGCGACCGGATGCTGGACGGCACATCGCTCCTGAGTCCGCCGCCTGAAGGGATCATCGCCTATCTCGGTGCCGTGTTCTGGAAGATCGGCTCCCTGTCCATGGGCTTCCTCGTACCGGCGCTGGCCGGCTACATTGCCTATGCCCTGGCCGACCGGCCCGGCATAGCACCGGGCTTCACCGCAGGGGCCGTGGCAGTGTTCATGGACGCCGGCTTTATCGGCGGCATCATCGGCGGCCTGCTGGCCGGCTACGCGGCCCGGTGGATCGGCGGCTGGAACGTTCCCTCGTGGATGCGCGGGCTGATGCCCGTGGTCATCATCCCCCTCCTAGCCTCCATCATCGCCTCCGGACTGATGATGCTGGTTCTGGGCGGTCCTATTGCCGCCCTGACACAGGGGCTGAACAACTGGCTGACCGGCCTCACAGGAGTCGCGGCCATCGGGCTGGGCATCATCCTGGGCCTGATGATGGGCTCGGACCTGGGCGGCCCGATCAACAAGGTGGCCTACGCGTTTGCGGTGGCCGGCCTCGGGGAAGGCAGCTTCGACAACCAGGTGCCCTGGGAGATCATGGCAGCGGTCATGGCCGCCGGGATGGTCCCGCCGCTGGGCATGGCATTCGCCTCCACGGTGCTGGCTAAGAACCAGTTCAGCATGGCCCTGCGCGAGAACGGCAAGGCGGCGTGGCTGCTGGGTGCCGCCTTCATTTCCGAAGGAGCCATCCCGTTTGCCGCCGCCGACTTCTTCCGGGTGATTCCCTCCACCATGCTGGGCGGCGCCGTTGCCGGTGCCATCTGCCTGGGAACCGGGGTAACCTCACAGGCACCGCACGGAGGAATCTTCGTGTTCTTCGCCATCGGAAACCTCCTGATGTTCATTGTGGCCATCCTGGCGGGGGCAGCAGTTACCGGCTTCGTCTACGTGGCCCTGAAACGGTATGTGAAGCCCCGGAAGAAGGCGGAGGAACCTGCCATTGCGTAAGGCACTGCCGACAAAGAGGAAGGCTTAGATGATGCGGACCATCCAGGGAATCGGAGTCAGCGCCGGACGTGTCCTCGGCCCGTCGCACCGGATGCCGCCTCCGGTACCCGAGCCCGACGCCGAGGCGAAACCCGGGCCGGGCAGTACCGTCGACGGTGAGAAAGCCCGCCTCAAGGAGGCCGCTGAAGCAGTCCGGGGTGATCTGCTGCACCGGGCGGAAACTGCCTCCGGAGACGCCAAGGCGGTCCTGGATGCCACGGCCATGATGGCCTCCGATCCGATGCTGCTCAAAGCCGCGGGAAAACACATCAACGCGGGCATGGCAACGGACCGGGCCATCTGGGAAGCAGGCATGGAGGTAGCAGCAATGCTCCAAAGCCTGGGCGGCTACATGGCGGAACGGACGCAGGACGTGCTCGACGTCCGCTCCCGGATTGTCGCCGAGCTGAACGGACTGCCGGCTCCCGGGATACCGGCCTCCGATGTTCCCTTTATCCTCACGGCGGTGGAACTGGCCCCGGCCGACACCGCAACACTGGATCCGGCAATGGTGATCGGGCTGGTGACCAGCGAGGGCGGGCCGCAGTCCCACACCGCGATCCTTGCCCGCTCCCTGGGGCTGCCCGCCGTGGTGGGTGCGCCCGGCGCGGACGAGGTGGCCGATGGGGCGGAAATCTACCTCGACGGCACGTCGGGCACCGTGGTGGTGGAACCCGGTGACGAGGAACGCGCAGCGGCGCAGAAATACGCTTCCCGCTCGTCGCTGCCGGTATTCAACGGCACGGGGGCAACTTCCGACGGCCATCAGGTGCCCCTGCTGGCCAATGTCGGTTCCGGAAAGGACGCGCGTGCCGCCGCGGAAGCCGGGGCCGAGGGGATCGGCCTGCTCCGCACGGAATTCTGCTTCCTTGGCCGCGATACGGAACCCACCATCGAGGAACAGGTGGCCGCCTACGGGGCGGTCTTCGAAGCATTTCCCGGCCGGAAGGTCGTCATCCGGACCCTCGACGCCGGCGCGGACAAGCCGCTGCCGTTCCTGACGGATGCCACGGAGCCCAACCCGGCCCTGGGCGTCCGCGGCTACCGGACGGATTACGTCTCCCCCGGCGTCCTCGCCCGCCAGCTGGAAGCCATCGCCGCGGCTGCAGGCGCGCACACTGCCGATGTCTGGGTGATGGCACCCATGATTTCCACCGCCGAGGAGGCCGCAGACTTCGCCGTAATGTGCGCCGGAGCCGGGCTCGGCATGCCCGGAGTGATGGTGGAGGTGCCGGCCGCGGCCCTTATGTCCGAAGCCATCCTGTCGCGGGTGCGGTTCGCCAGTCTGGGCACGAATGACCTCACGCAGTACACCATGGCTTCGGACCGGCAACTGGGTTCACTGGCGTCCCTGAACGACCCGTGGCAGCCGGCCGTCCTGCAGCTGATTTCCGCCACCGTTGCCGGCGCGGCGCGTGCCACGGCCCTGGAGCCGGCGGCCGGAACCAGGACAGTGGGGGTCTGCGGTGAGGCGGCTGCGGACCCGGCACTCGCCGTCGTTCTCGCAGGTATGGGCGTGAATACACTTTCCATGACTCCCCGGGCACTGTCCGGCGTCGGCGTCGTCCTGGGATCCGTGACCCTGGAAGAGGCGAAGGAACTGGCCGCACGGGCACTGGCAGCACACTCTGCAGCTGAAGCACGGACGATTGTGCGCAGCCGCCTTCCCATCCTTGAACAGCTCGGCCTGTGACCGAAGGCGGCCGGACGACGCCGGCACCGCAAACCACGGAAGGAACCGAAAATGGCAGAACGCAAAGCCACAGTGGCGAGTCGAGTTGGACTCCACGCCCGGCCGGCATCGATCTTCGCTGAAGCGGCAGCCGCCCAGCCCGTTGAAGTGACCATAGGGATGGAAGGGGACCCGGCGGAGGAGGCGATGGACGCCTCCAGCATGCTGTCCCTGATGAGCCTGGGCGCGTCACACGGCGATGTAGTGGTGCTGCGTGCGGACGGTGAGGGGGCGGAAACTGCCCTGGAGGACCTTGCGAAGATCCTCGAAACGGATCTGGATGCCCCCTAGGACGGTCGGGCGGACTGCGGCGGAACGCTCAGCAGTTCAAATGAATGTCCCGCTTCCGCCTTTAGCCCGGACAAAGCGAAGGAGCGGCTTAAAATGATGAAGCCAGCGGCAAATGCCGCTGGCTTCATTGCAACCTCACGCTGACCCCCCACAGGCAGCGGATGCTACATATTCATTATTCTGGCACACGCGCATGAAAATGTGAACAAGTTTATCGAATTGTCACCTTATGTAGCCGGAAGTCAGCAGGCTTTGCTTTTCCCGCTGCTTTAAGGCGATCCCGTAGAAGGCCACGGCCCCGAGCCCTGCTACGAGCACAATGACCGCCGAATGGGGCAGGATGTAGTCCCACACGCCAATCGGCAGCCGCGTGGCACCGAGTATGGACCAGATGACCACCTCGGTCAGGGCAATACCGATGAGGCCGGAGCCCAGCCGCAGGAGAACCGGTCTGCGGGCGTGCGCCGCTGCCCGGAAAGCAGGTGCAATCAGGCAGGCCGCCACATACGCGGGGTAGATCCGCCCCACCACGCCGTACACATGGACCGTATATTCGTCCGGGTACCCGTGGAGTCCGGGCGATGAGACCGGCACATCACTGATGAAGAACAGCACGGTGGTGACAAATACGGCCACGGCCAGGACAACGAGCCCGGCGCGTCCGAGTATTAGGCGGCGGGCCTGTACGGAGCGGAAGGCAGCCGCGCTAATACTTCCGATGAGCAGAACCACCCCGTACACCGCAAAGCGGAGAATCAGGTTGGCGTAATTAACGCCGCCCAGAAGTGCATCCACCGGCAGGTAGATTGCGGGGATACTGAGTCCCACCCCAATGGCGGCCAGCGCCAGCGCCCAGAAGAGCATCGGATTCCGGCCCTTGAGGGCCAGCGGGAGCCGCAGGAGGGCAAAGATGGCCGAAACTATCAGTGCCGCGTATTGGAAAGCCAATGTCACGCTCATCCCAGGTTCTCCAATAGCGCTAGATCATTTTCCACATCATTTTCAAGCTTCCTCAGTTGCTTTCCAACTCCGTCCAGGCGGTCCCGGGCAAGAAACAGAAGCTCGGAATCGGTGAGCGCATCCAAGGCTTGCTGCAGGCCGTTCTGCGGCCAGCCTGCTTCGCCCGGCGTGACCAGGCCCGTGGCCACCAGGCCGCCCGGCAGCGAGGCGCCCGCAATCCGAGCGGCCTCCACGGCCAGTTCGGGAGCCAGGCGTCCGGCTGAAAGCTGCGCCGAAATATTCTGGGGTGCGACGCCGGTTGCGGCACTCAGACGTTGTCTCAGGTCGCCGGGGTCCACGGCTTCGAACCAGGAGCGGATCGCATTCCGGTGCGGATGCTTATCCAGGTCCGGACATTGCGGGGCGCCACTGGAAGTAGCCCTGTCCAGGACCATCTGCAGAATGCAGATGTAGGAGACCTGGCTGATCAGCTCTGCCGGGGCGGGACGCCAGGGTCCGCCGAGCAGATCCGAATACTCCTCGAAATCCGACAGCGCTTCCACCGGGTTTTTTCCGTACGCCCGGGCCACCCGGACAACGGTAATCTCCGCAACTTTTCCCCGGACAATCTGCTGGCCGAGGGTGGAACGCTTGATGCCGGTCCTGCGGCAGAGGTCTGCATTGGATTCTCCGGGAGCCACCGCGGTGCGCCAATTTTGGAAAGACCTGGCAGACACCGCCATCTTTTGGCCCCCTCGATTGGATTTACCCGGACAAATGGAATTATACTAATGAAACTGGCTTCCCCTTCTGCGTTCCCCCCATATGCAGAGCGGGAAGCCAGCTTCAATTAAGGCACGGTTCCACCGGTAAGCCGCACCTTGGCCCTCTTTCGGACCCTGCCCGCCTGTGTCGTCAGTCCTGCGGCCACGAAACATGATGGCTGTATTCCGGGTGCTTGCGTAGGTAGGCAGCCATGTAGGTGCAGTACGGCTTGATCCGGCCTCCGCCGCTGATGATGTCATCCACCGCGTATTTCGCCAGCCGGGATGAGTAGCCCTGGTGCCGGTAGTCCGGTTCCATCTGCGTATGGGTCAACGCTACAGAGTCGTCCGGCTCCACCTCGTATTCGGCAATCCCCACGAGGTCACCGTCCAGCAGCAATTCGTACCGCCCCAGCCCGTCATTGCGCGAGATGGCGATGTCTTTGGTAGTCATGGGCAGAGACTGCCATGCATTCCCATGGCGGTCCACCCCTGCGGTCCGTAGCGTCTACGCTGCCCGCCCGCCGCCGGCCGCCTCTTCTGCACGGCGAAGCGAGTCTTCCAGTGTTGTGACCGCCTCGGTGTAGGCCGCCGCCTGTGCGGCAGTCGCTGCTTCCGGGCGCAGTTGTTCAGCAGCCTTCAAGGCCCGGATGAAAGTCCGCGTTTCCGGCGTGCGGACGTCAAGCAGCTGCGGATGCTCGGCAGCGAGCCAGGGATCCAGTTCGTAGGCACTCCAGCGGGCCAGGACCTCCCGGTGGCGGGTTGCTGCGGCAGTGACTGCTGCCTCAACCTGCCGGGTCTCGCGGTTCCGGCGGCGGCGGCGGTCCCGTCTCAAAGTCCAGAACGACGCCCCGATACCGCCGGCCACCACAACGATTCCCACTGCGGCGGAACCGGCGGACGTGGCAGTCACTGCCCAGGCGGCTGTCAGGAGGACGGCCAGGAAAGCGGTCAACCCGGTCCAAAACAGGCCTTCCCCGTCCCGGGCCCGAAGCCTCCGGTCAATCCCCGCAGCAGCGCCGGCAAGCACAGACACCAACAGCAGCAGCGGAAGAACCATCGAAAAACCCGCCTCGGCCATAGCCGCTCTCCTCCCCCTGATGACTCGCCTGCCTGCTGCTCTTTGCCTCCATTGCACCGAACCGTGCCGCAAAGGTCAATGCCGGCACCCCACCCGGCAGACAGCCCGTCACGTGCACAGCAGATATGCTGACGTGTGGATTTGTTCCACCTGCCCGCCGGACAACGCGCCCCCTGTAAGGAAAGCAATGAAGATTCCCGCCCCGAGAGGGCGCGTCAGCGCCACCCTGATCGACCTTCTGCAGAACCGCGGCGGCACAGGCCACGCCAACGCCTACGGGTCCCTGAACCTGCTGGTGGACGAAGCGCTTGCCGCCACTGCGGACCTGCTCCGCGACGAAGACCTCCAGCTGGCCCTTTTCTGCCTGTATGAGCTGCATTACAGCGGACTGGACGGAGTTGAGGACGCAGCGGAATGGGATCCCGAGCTGATCCGCGTGCGGGCACGGCTGGAGGCAGCCCTCGAGGATGTGCTGCGCCGTACGGTGCCTGTCCCCGAGCTGCCGTCCCCGGAAAGCGAAGCCGTGGCCAAGACGCTCTTTGACATGGCAGCCGACGACGACGGTCCCAGCGTCTCCCGTTTCGTCGCCAGCAAGGCCAGCGTGGAGCAGCTTCGAGAGTTCCTGATCCTGCGCTCGGTGTACCAGCTGAAGGAAGCGGATCCGCACAGCTGGGCCATTCCTCGCCTGCCGGTGGGCCGCGCAAAGGCAGCGTTGATCGAAATCCAGGCCGATGAGTACGGCGGCGGACGAGTCGAACGGATGCACTCGAAGCTGTTCGGCACCACCATGGAAGGCCTGGGCCTGGATTCCAGCTACGGGTACTACATTGACCAGGTTCCCGCCCTGACCCTGGCCTCCTCCAACGCGATGTCACTCTTTGGCCTGAACCGCCGCCTGCGCGGGGCCATCTCCGGGCACCTGGCGGCGTTCGAGATGACGTCCTCGATCCCCAACGCGTTCTACGCCCGCGGTTTTCGCAGGCACGGCTTCAGCGACGACGTCACCTACTACTTCGACGAACACGTCGAAGCGGATGCGGTGCACGAACAGATTGCCGCCCGCGACCTGGCCGGCGGCCTGGCCGAGGCGGAACCCGATCTGCTTCGGCGCCGCGACCGTCCTGGCCATCGATGCCCTGCTCGGCGAAGACCAGCTGAAAGCCTGGCAGGCAGGCGAATCAGCTTTGCTGGCACCCCTGCCGAACTGTGACGGCACTGCAGACGCAGCGCCGGCCGCTTCGGCAGCGGCCGGCGGAGCAACAGCGTGAGCGTCCCCGCAGCCGGTCCTGCTGAGCACGGCGACGCCATGCCGGAGCCGGGGGCTGTCCAGGCCGACGCCGACACCCCTGCCTGGCAGAAGCGTGAAGGCTCCGCCCCTGCCTCCATCGTGGCCTGCCCCAACGGCCCCCTGCTGATCCGCGGAGACTTTGAGATTGTGACGCCGGACGGGATTCCCGTGCCGCGGGACCGGGAAACCGTGGCTTTGTGCCGCTGCGGCGGTTCGGCGATCAAACCCTACTGCGACGGCACCCACAAGCTGATGAAGTTCGATACCACCCGCCGTCGTCCGGTGCCGGAACCTGCGCGCCGGGCTGCGGAAGAAGCCGCGGGATAACCGGAGCGGCGCTCCAACAGCGAAGCACCGGGACAAAAAAGAATGGCTTGCCTTCAATGAAGGCAAGCCATTTCCGTACAGTGCGCCCAGCAGGGCTCGAACCTGCGACCCACGACTTAAAAGGACGTTGCTCTACCAACTGAGCTATAGGCGCTCCACCGGTCCGCAGCATTCTCCGGACCGACTGTCCCACTTTATCGCACACCACACAGATCGTGGAAAACAAGGGTTCCGGACGCTTCGCGGCGCCGGGAAGACCGCCTCGATTCCGTGCAGATCCCGGAGTATTCTTCGAATATGAGTGAGTCCAATTCAACGCCGCGCCATCACAAGCCAAAGCCTCTTGCACCTGTGGACTTCGCCAACTTCCCCGGCGGTGCCGATCCGGCACGCGTTTCGGAAGCGGCCCATCTGGCAGCCCAGGCACTCGTCCACCACGGCCGCAGGAGCACCGATCCGGAGGTCACCCGCCGCCTGGTTGAACTGACCGACCAGCAGGGCGTGGAAGCGGTGGCCGAGATGTGGGCCGAAAGCCCCGCCCGGTCCCTCCCGGGCGCGCTCTGGCGCCTTTATGCGCTCCGTGCCTCCATCCAGCGGAACCCTGAACGAATCGCATCCTTCTATGCCGCAGGCAAGGATGTTGCGCAGGTCTCCAAAGTCGTTGCCGGAGTAGCCGAACCGCTGGGCGCCGAGGAGGTGCGGACCATGGCAGACACCATCCTTTCCGGCGCCTTTGAGGGTGATTTCGACGTCGCACTGGAGCGCTTCGCCGCGTTCTGCCGGGTGGTTGCCCTGGGCCAGGCCAACCACGCGGATTCCTCCGAGGCCTCCAACGGGGACCGCGCCACCGCACTGACCCGCAACGCACGCCAGCTGGTACACACGGCCGAGGACCTGGAGCACTCCGCAGCAGCCTGGCGGCGGGGAGAACTCGACTAGGCGTGGGACGAGGCCAGTGACGGGAACCACCATGGCGCTCCTCACAGTGCCGCCGTTGCCCGCATGGCCGTGTTGACATCATCGGCTGAGCGTAGAAAACTGAAATTGGTGTCGGACTGCGGAACCCCCGGGCTTCAACTCTGAGCCGCTTCGAGCGGCCTTCCGCCGAGAGGCGCTCCCGGTCCGGCACCGTTACTTTTCCCCGACTGCTCTGCAGCGGGAGCGTTTCGCGGACTCGACCGCCCTGCAGCTGCAGCCATCGGATATTCTGGCGCTGTGAGAACCTTTGCCGCTCCCCCAGCCCACGTGCTGCGTTCAGCGTGAAACTTCAGCTGTTTCCCCAAGAGAACGCCGGCCTTGAGCTGCTCTCCCGCATGGCGTCGCAGCTCTTGCGCGGCACCGGGGTGCTGGCCGAAATCCTCGGTGCGGACCCGGAGGAATTCGACCGGCTCACCGAGCAGCTGCATCAGATTGATGCTGAAACCACCGATCTGCACTTCGCCCTGATGACGCAGATGCGGACCAGCTTCATCAATCCCCTTCCCCGTGAAGACCTGTATGAGCTGTCCCTGCTCTTGATGTCCGCCATGGAATGCCTAGATGCTTCCGCGGAAACCATCTCCCTCTACAAGCTCACCGGCGTGTCCCGCCGCGCTTCAGAGCAGCTGGAAGTCATCGGCAGGCAGGCTGAGCTCACCGCCTCCGCCATGCGCCGGCTCGCCTCGCTCGAGGATCTGGAAGAGTACTGGATCGAGATGCTCCGGCTGGCCCGGCGGGCCGAGCGGTCCCGCCGGATCTGGGTGGCGGAGCTGATGCGCGAGCACAAGCCGATGGCCTATGCCAGGCACCGGGATCTGGCCGACCAGCTTTCGGGAACCACCGCCCAGCTCCGCCGCGCTGCCACGTTTGTGGGCGGCATCCTCGTCCGGGAATCCTAGGGTGGCCACCGTCCTCCTGGCCGGCGTCGTCCTGCTCGCCGGAGCCTATGCCTTCCTCAACGGCTTCCATGACGCCTCCAACTCGGTGGCCACCTCCGTCCGCACGCGGGCCCTGACGCCCACCGTCGCCATCATCCTGGCCGCCGCCTTCAATCTTTTGGGCGCCCTGGTCAGCACGGCCCTGGCTGTTGCCCTGACGGTACGGTTTGTGGACCTTCCGGCGGGTCCCGAAGGGCTGGGCATCCTGTTAGCCGCACTGCTGGCTGCGTGCGGCTGGGGCGTGTGGACCTGGTGGCGGCGGATGCCGTCTTCATCCACCCATGCGCTGGTGGGCGGACTGGTGGGCTCCGGTGCGGCCTCGACCCTGGTGGGCGGTCAGAACATCGCGGAGTCCAACCGGCTGATCTGGGAGCAGCTGGCCCTGCCGCTGCTGGTCTCGCCCGTAGTTGCCTTTGCACTGGCGTACCTGCTGGTTTTTCCGGCCACCTGGCTCATGCGTTACAGCTCTCCGCGCCGCGGCGACGCCGGAAACCGGATAGCGCAGTCAGTGTTCACCTCCGCCTTCTCCCTGGGCCACGGCATCCAGGACGGGCAGCGGACCATGGCCGTTGTGGTGCTCGCCCTGCTGGCGGCCGGTCAGACGCTGGAAACCGACATCCCCCTCTGGGTGCAGCTGTTCGCAGCCCTTGCCCTGGCCGGCGGCACCCTCTTCGGCGGCTGGCGGATCACCCATACGCTGGGCTACCGGCTCGTGCGGATGGATCCGCTGCGGGGCATGAGCGCCCAGGCAGTCAGTTCCACCATGCTCTTCCTGGGTGCCCTCTGGCTGCACATCCCGCTGTCCAGTACGCAGACCATGACCTCGGCCATCGTGGGCGCGGGCACCAACCAGCGTTTTTCCACCGTCCGTTTGATCCCGCTGCGGGAAATCCTCGTCACCTGGCTGGTCACCGCCCCGGTGACGGCGGTGCTCGGCGGAATCCTGCTGCTGGCCCTCAGCCCGCTCCTATAGGCGCCGCCTACCCGAAACGGCCGGAGACGTAGTCTTCCGTGGCCTGTTCTGCGGGATTGCTGAAAATGACCGGGGTGTCGGCGTATTCGATCAGCCGGCCGGGCTTGCCGGTGCCGGCAATGTTGAAGAACGCGGTCTTATCCGAGACGCGAGCCGCCTGCTGCATGTTGTGCGTAACGATCACCACCGTGTATTCGCTCTTCAGTTCCTCGATGAGGTCCTCGATGGCCAGGGTCGAGATGGGATCCAGGGCGGAGCAGGGCTCATCCATGAGGATTACCTCCGGCGAGACCGCGATGGCGCGGGCTATGCACAGGCGCTGCTGCTGTCCGCCCGATAGTCCGGAGCCGGGCTTATCCAGGCGGTCCCGGACCTCCTTCCAGAGGTTGGCGCCGGTGAGGGATTTTTCCACAAGGGCATCCGCATCGGACTTGGAGATCCGCTTGTTGTTCAGCTTCACGCCGGCCAGGACGTTGTCCCGGATGGACATGGTGGGGAACGGGTTGGGCCGCTGGAACACCATGCCTACGTGGCTGCGGACAGTCACGGGATCGACGCCGGGGCCGTAGAGGTTCTCTCCGTCCAGCAGCACTTCTCCCTCCACGCGGGCTCCGGGAAGGACTTCGTGCATCCGGTTCAGGGTGCGCAGGAAGGTGGACTTGCCGCAGCCGGACGGGCCGATGAAAGCAGTCACGGAGCGGGGCTCAATGTTGATGTTGACGTCCTGGACGGCGAGGAAATTTCCGTAGTAGACGTTCAGGTCTTTGACGTCGATGCGCTTGGACATAGGTTCCTTCAATCGAAGCTGGGGTTAGCGGGAGGTCCGGGGGGCGAAGATCCGGGCTATCAGGCGGGCGCCGAGGTTCAGCAGCATCACCATGATGATCAGGATCAGGGCCGCCGCCCAGGCCCGCTGGGTACTGGGATCCGTGTTGGTCGGGGAGGTGGGGCTCATCAGCTGCCGGTAGATGAAAGTGGGCAGCGTGCTCATCCAGCCCGCAAAGGCATTGAAGTTGATGGTGTTGACGAAGCCGGCGGTGACCAGCAGCGGAGCCGTTTCGCCGATCACGCGCGCGATGGCCAGGGTCACGCCGGAGGCGATGCCGGAAATTGCCGTGGGGACCACGACCTTCAAGATGGTCCGCCACTTACGCACGCCCAGGGCATAGGACGCCTCCCGGAGTTCGTTGGGCACAATCTTCAGCATTTCCTCGGTGGAACGGACCACCACCGGGATCATCAGGACAGACAGGGCCACGGCGGCAACGAAGCCGGTCCGCGTACCCGGCCCGAAAACCAGCCCGAAGAACGCCGCAGCGAACAGCCCGGCCACGATCGACGGAATGCCGGTCATCACGTCAACGAAGAACGTGATGGCCCGCGAAAGCGTTCCGCCGCGGCTGTATTCCACCAGGTAGACGGCGGCCAGCAGGCCCACCGGCACCGAGATGACAGTGGCCCAGAAGGTGATCAGCAGGGTGCCCACAATGCCGTGGTAGGCGCCGCCGAGCACCTCCGTTCCGTTCTCCGCCGTGGCGTTGTCCACGGCACCGGTCATGCCGCCCATGGAGGTCAGCAGGAAGTCCGGGCTGAGGCCGGGCAGGCCGCGGACCAGGACGGTGAAGATCACCGATACCAGGGGAAGCAGGGCCAGCAGGAACGCCCCGCAGACCAGGTTCGTGGCCAGACGGTCCACCGCGTGCCGCCTGCCTTCGACAATCCAGGTCGTCACGGTGCCGCCGATGACGAAAAGTACGGCGGTGAAGATGGCGAAGGCCGCCACGGAAAACCCGATCAGGGCGGACAGTGCCGCACCCAGGACCAGCGCCGCAGCCAGGACGATCCACGGTGTATAGCGGGGCAGGCGATTCTTGCTCAGCATGGATCCGGGACGGGTAAGGGCGGAGGTTGTATCGAGCATCAGTTGGCTCCCGAGAATTCTTTATGGCGGCTGATGATCCAGCGGGCAATCACGTTGACCGCCAGCGTGATCAGGAACAGCACGAGTCCTGCGGCAATCAGTTCCGAGAGCCGGAGTCCGAACGCTTCAGGGAAGTTCAGGGCGATCTCGGCGGCGATGGTCTGGTTGCCCGGCCGGATCAGGCTGGCGATCAGGCCGCCCGAGGAAAGCACCAGCGCGACCGCCATGGTTTCGCCCAGGGCACGGCCAAGCCCCAGCATGACGGCGCTGACGACGCCGGGCCGGGCGAAGGGGAAAACCGCCATCCGGATCATTTCCCAGCGGGTGGCGCCCATGGCCAGTGCTGCTTCCTCATGCAGTTTGGGTGTCTGCAGGAAGATCTCCCGGGTCAGGGAGGTGATGATCGGCAGCACCATCACGGAGAGCACAATGCCGGCGGTGAGCATGGTCTTGCCGGTCTGGCTGGCCGGACCGGCAAAAATCGGAATCCAGCCGGCGTTTTCAGCCAGCCAGCTGTACGGGGCCACCAGGGCCGGGGCCAGCACCGTCATGCCCCAGGCACCGTAGACCACTGACGGAATAGCCGCCAGCAGGTCCACCAGGTATCCCAGTCCCTGCGCTAGCCGGCGCGGGGCATAGTGCGAGATAAACAGGGCGACGCCGATGCCCACCGGTGTGGCGATCAAAAGCGCGATGATGGCGGCAATCACCGTTCCAATGACCAGGGGCAGGATGTACTGCCCGAACCCGCCGCCGGAGATGTCCGCAGGGTCTGCCATAAACGTCGGCAGCGCCTGCCACATGAGGAAAACCGCCACGCAGAACAGGACGAAGAGAATCAGGCACCCGGCTGTCACCGCAATGCCGGAGAAAACCTTGTCTCCGGCGCGGCCGGTGCCGCTTTCTCCCGATATGGACTTGCTGGACACTGCTCAACCCTTCGAAATGCGTTGGTGCAGACTCTTCTTATCAGTGTAGGTACTCCGCCTTGGAGCGGACCCTGCCCTCCCCTGCCTCAGCGGCGGGAGAGGGCAGGACGGGCACGTTATGAACGCACCTTGATCGTTTCCAGCGCGGTTTCCGCCTTGCCGCGCAGGGCATCCGAGAGCGGCGCACTGCCCGCGGCGTCCGACGCGGCCGACTGGCCTTCGTCGCTGACCACGTAGTTGCCGAACGCCCGGACCAGGTCCACCGTCTGCTGGTCCTCGTAGCTGGTGCAGAAGACGTGGTAGCTCACCAGCACCACGGGATAAGCACCGGATTCCGCCGTATCGCGGTCCAGGTCCATGGCCATGTCCGCTTCGGGACGGCCCTCCCCGGCCGCCGGAGTGGAGGATTCGACGGCGAGTGCAGCGGCGTCGGCGCTGAACGGCACGTAGGCATCGCCCACCTTGACGCTGACCTTGCCCAGGGAACCGGCCGCGGAGGCGTCGGCATAGGTGATGCCACCCTCGGTGGAGCTCACCGTGGAGATGACACCGCCGGTGCCGGAAGCACTTTCGCCGTTCGGCAGACCGGCAGGCCATTCGCCCGCTGCCGGATCGGTCCATTTGTCGGGAGCGGCCTCGGCCAGATATTCGGTGAAGTTCTTCGTGGTGCCGGATTCGTCGCCGCGGTGCACCGCCGTGATGGGGGTGTCCGGCAACTTTGCTGCCTCGTTCTGGGCCGCGATGGCCTGATCATTCCACGCCGTGATCTCGCCGCGGAAAATGCCTGCGATGGTCTCTGCGTCCAGGTTCAGCTCCGTTATGCCGGGGAGGTTGAAGGCAACGGCGATCGGTGAAATGTACACGGGAACATGGATGGCGCCGTCGGGACCGCAGACCTCTGCGGCTCCCGCGGTCTCCTCCTCATCAAGGTAGGCGTCGGACCCGGCAAACTGCACCCCGCCGGCCAATAGAGCTTCCCGGCCGGCACCGGAGCCGTCCGGTGAGTACTGGATGGACGCCTGCGGGTTCGCTGACCCGAAGCCGGCAATCCAGGCCTGCATGGCCGCGTCCTGGGAGGAGGCACCGGCACCGGAAAGCGTACCGGTGACGGAGCTTTCGGTACTCGCCGGAGCTCCGGCCGGTGCAGCGCTGTCGGTGCCGCAGGCGGCAAGGCCCAGGGCAGCTGCAGCCGAGACGGTCAGAACGGATGCAGTGCGGCCGAAATTCGAAACCTTCACCATCGGATCCCTTTCAAGGGGTTGTTCGGCGCTGGTGCGCCGGGAAGCTGAATGCGGAAAAGCAGTCGAGCAGGTGGAACCTCCAACACGTTCCTGTCCAAGATTGGCGGAGCAAGGTGAACGGAAAGTTAACGGCCGCCGGGCGGCGGGGGAACATCCGTGACCGCCGAATGTAACCTCGGATACAGGATGGCTGAGGCGCCCCCTAGACTGGTTTCATGCCCCAACGCAGCTCCTTCGCCAAAAGCCGGGGTTTCCTGTTGAACCGGGCCCGCGTGGGGCTGCAGCGCAGCCGCAATTCGGTGGTGCCGGCCCTGCAGATGACCGTCTGCGCCGTCGGAGCCTACGCATTCGCGGAGTACGTGCTCGGACATGAGGGTCCGCTGTTCGCCGCCACTGCCGCCCTGATTTCGCTCGGGTTCTCCCGGGAACCGCGCACCCGCCGGGTGCTGGAGGTGGGGATCGGCTGCACGCTGGGCATCACCATCGGCGAAATCCTGCTCACCCTGCTGGGCAACGGCCTGGCCCAGGCCGCCGTCGTCCTCTTTGTCTCAGTGATGCTGGCACGGTTCCTGGACCGCGGCGTCATCTTCACCACGCAGCTGGGGCTGCAGTCCCTACTGGTGGTCCTTCTTCCCGCTCCGGACGGCGGTGCCTTTACCCGCAGTCTGGATGCCATCGTCGGCGGTGTTTTTGCCCTGGTGGTGACCATGCTGGCGCCGCGCGATCCGCGCCGGGAGCCGAAGTCCAATATCCGCGAGCTCCTGCACGAACTCTCCGCCGTGCTGCGCCAGTGTTCCGAAGCCATTGAGAAGAGTGATTCCACCATTGCCTGGCATGCACTGGTGCGGGCACGGAACACCCAGCCCCAGCTGGACACCCTCGCCCGCAGCGTCCGGGACGCACGGGAGGTTGCCCGGATTTCCCCTGCCTACCGCCGCTATCTGGCGGAACTGGGGGATCTGCGCGGCTCCATCGGCTATCTGGACCTCGCGGTCCGCAACAGCCGGGTCTTCGCGCGCCGCACGACGTCGGTCATCAACCATGCATCGCTGGGCGACGAGGCCATCGAGAGTGTCTCGGAAGTGCTCAACGAAACCGCCGACGCCGTAGACATCCTCGCCCGCGCCCTGGGCGGCGGTGAAGGACCGGACACCCGGCTGCGGCACCTGCGCCAGGCCCGCAATGAGCTGGCGGCCGTGGGAACGCGCCTGCATCCGAAGTCACTGGGCATTACGGACCTGCAGGGGGATGCGCTGATTATGCTCTTCCGCCCGCTGGTGGTGGACCTGCTGGAATCCACGGGGCTGACCCATGAAGAGGCAGTGACCTACCTGTCTGAGGTCTGAGGCCGGACGGACAGACACGAAAAGCAGTGTCAGTGCCGCGGGATAGCCTGTTTCCATGGCAACAAAGACTGCACGGCCCAAGACCGCCAACTTCCGCTGCTCGGAATGCGGTTGGACAACGGCCAAATGGGTGGGACGCTGCGGCGAATGCCAGGCCTGGGGAACAGTGGAGGAATCCGGTGAAGTCCTTGCCCGCACCACCGCCGCCACGGTAGTTGCCCGCCCGGCGCTGCGGATCGGTGAGGTGGACGCCACTACTGCCGCCTATCAGGCCACAGGAGTCGGTGAACTGGACCGCGTCCTGGGCGGCGGCCTGGTTCCGGGTGCGGTGATCCTGCTGGCCGGCGAGCCCGGTGTAGGCAAGTCCACCCTGCTCCTCGACGTCGCCGCCCGTGTGGCAGGAGCGGGCCGTGACGTTCTCTACGTTACGGGCGAGGAATCCACGGCGCAGGTGAAACTGCGGGCCGAGCGCATCGGCGCCGTGTCGGAGAACCTCTATCTCAGCGCGGAAACGGACCTGGGCCAGGCCCTCGGCCAGGTGGAGCAGGTCTCCCCCGGACTGTTGATAGTGGATTCGGTCCAGACCCTGAGCAGCACCGCCGTGGACGGCAGCGCCGGCGGAGTGAGCCAGGTCCGTGAGGTGGCGGCCTCCCTGATCAACGCTGCCAAGACCCGGAACATGACCACCCTCCTGGTCGGCCACGTCACCAAGGACGGGTCCATCGCCGGCCCGCGGCTGCTGGAGCACCTGGTGGATGTGGTGTGCCAGTTCGACGGCGACAGGCATTCGAGGCTGCGGCTGCTGCGCGCGGTCAAGAACCGGTACGGGCCGACGGACGAGGTGGGCTGCTTCGACCTGACCGAAGACGGCATCGAAGGACTCGCCGACCCCAGCGGGCTTTTCGTCTCGCGCACCAAGGACCCGGTGTCGGGCACCTGCATCACCGTGACGCTGGAGGGCAAGCGTCCACTGGTGGCCGAGGTGCAGTCCCTGGTCGCGGAAACCGGTAATGCCCAGGCACGCCGCGCCACGAGCGGTGTGGACGCCTCCCGTGTGGCCATGCTGCTGGCGGTCCTGCAGCAGCGGGCCTCCATGAGCCTGGCCAAGGATGACAGCTACGTCTCCACCGTGGGCGGCGTGAAGCTGAGCGAGCCTGCCACGGACCTTGCGGTGGCGCTGGCTGTGGCATCGGCGAAAATGAACAAACCGCTGCCGGCCCAGCTCATTGCCTTCGGCGAGGTGGGACTGGCCGGGGAGGTGCGTCCGGTGCCCGGTATCGGCCGCCGGATCACCGAGGCGGAACGGCTGGGCTTCACCCACGCGGTGGTTCCGGCCTCCCCCAACGGACCGGGAAACGTCCCGGCCGGCTTCAAGGTCCGCGAAGTCTCCACCCTGGCCGAGGCGCTCGAGCTGCTCTTCTAACGCAGCCGGCTCCGGCGCCGGCGGCCGCAGCGCCCGCGCCACGGGGCCGTGCGGAACGGAAGCGTGCTGCGCCCGGGCAGGGACGTGCCGTGGTTCACGCGGTGGAGAGTGTACCGGAATCTCCAACTAGTATAGGGACGGGCAAGCCTCAGCCCAGATCGTCCAGGCCCCCGGGCCGGAAGGAAGTGACCATGGCCCGCAGTCCCGAAGACGCGCTGAAAGCAACCCTGGCGCGGGTAGCACCGGGGACCGAGCTCCGTGACGGACTCGAGCGCATCCTGCGGGGCCGCACCGGCGCCCTGATCGTCCTCGGCTTTGACCGCGCGGTGGACGCCATTTGTTCCGGCGGGTTCGACATCGGCATTGACTTCTCTCCCACCAGGCTGCGGGAGCTGGCGAAAATGGACGGCGCGATTGTCTGTGACCGCGACGCCAGGAACATCCTGCGGGCGGCCGTGCAGCTGGTCCCCGACCACACCATCGAAACGCATGAATCCGGCACCCGGCACCGGACGGCCGAGCGGGTTGCCATCCAGACCGGCTTCCCGGTGATTTCGGTCAGCCAGTCCATGCGGATCATCCAGCTCTACGTCGGCGGACTCCGCCATGTCCTGGAAGGATCCGAGCCGGTGCTGGCCCGCGCCAACCAGGCACTGGCGACCCTCGAGCGGTACCGCGCCCGGCTGGACCAGGTCACGAATTCCCTCTCCGCACTGGAAATCGAAGCGATGGTGACGGTCCGCGACGTAGCGGTCACGCTGCAGCGCCAGGAAATGGTCCGCCGGATTTCCGAGGAAATCTCCCAGTATGTCCTCGAACTTGGAGTGGACGGCCGTTTGCTGTCCCTGCAGCTGGAGGAACTGACCACCGGCCTTGGACCGGGCAGCGAAATGATCCTGCGTGACTACGCCGACCTGAATGACGGCAAACGCAATGTCGAGGAACAGATCGCCACCTTGCAGAACATGAGTTCGTCCGAAATGGTGGACCTCAGCAAGATCGCCGCGGTGGTGGGCTTCCAGCCGGGCCAGGATTCCCTTGAAGCAGTGGTGCAGCCGCGCGGCTACCGGCTCCTGAGCAACATCAAATCCGTTCCCCCGGCGGTGTCGAACCGGCTGGTGGACCACTTCGGCGGCCTGCAGAACCTCATGGCGGCAAACATCGATGATCTGATGACGGTGGACGGCATCGGGGAGCAGCGGGCCCGCACTGTCCGTGAGGGTCTCTCCCGGATCGCTGAAACCAGCCTTCTTGACCGGTTTATGTAGGACTATTCCAGTTCGAAGACGGCCGCTTCACTGCTGGCTTCTCCAAGCCGGGCAGTGAACACGTAGTAGCCGGGGTTGGGGTTGGAAGCCACGGCAGCGCAGCCCGGTGCTGACCGGTTCCGTTCCCAGGTGAAGTTGGCCGTCTCCGACGCTCCGGGCTCCACCTTCCGGAGGTAGTCCTTGCCGCCGTCCTGGCAGTCCACGGAGGAGAAAATCCGGTCCGATCCGCTGGCCACCAGGAATTCCATCTGGGAAGTGCCCACGTTGATCTCGCAGGCTGATTCCCCGGTGTTGGTGACGGTGAGGGTCAGGATAGGCGCGGCTCCGGCCGGGTAGGTCCCGGCATCAGTGGCCGCCGTCACCGAAACTGCGTCCGGCCGGCAGGCGGATTCCGACGGGCTTGCCGCCGGTTTCGGTGGTTTCGGTGTTTTGGCCGCGGCCGCGGTGGCGGCCGGCGAGGTGAGGGTCGGAGCCGGGACGGTCGCGTCGGCTACGGGCTGTTTTTCCGGGGTCAGGACGCCAACCACGGCGGCAACTGCGAAGCCGAGCCCCACGAGGAGCAGCACGGCAAGGACGGCGGCAACGAGCCGCCGGCGACGGTAGACGGCGGGGCTCGGCCGCCGCGGTGCGGTGCGGTCTCCGGCCGGCTGCTGTGTTCGGGTCCCCTTCATGGTTCAAGGCTAGGGACCGGTACCTCGATTACGAGGCGCACCACGCCGGTTAGTAGAGTATTGCTGGTCAAGGGAGTGGTAGATGGATTCACAGGCGGAAGAACTGCACCGTCGTATCACCGGATGGTTCGCCGGCAATGCCCGCGACCTCCCCTGGCGGGATTCCGACCGCACGCCCTGGGGTGTGCTGGTCAGTGAAATCATGCTCCAGCAGACACCCGTCGTCCGCGTCCTGCCGGTCTGGGTTTCGTGGCTGCAGCGGTGGCCGACGCCGGCCGGGCTGGCCTCCGAATCCAGCGGCGAGGCGGTCCGGGCCTGGGGCAGGCTCGGTTATCCCCGCCGGGCGCTGCGGCTGCACGCCGCTGCGAAAGCCATCGTGGAGGAGTTCGGCGGCGAGGTTCCCTCGACTTATCCGGAACTGCTGCGGCTGCCCGGCGTCGGCGACTATACGGCCGCAGCCGTGGCGGCGTTTGCCTTCGGCCGGCGGGAAACAGTGGTGGACACCAACATCCGGCGGGTACATGCCCGCGCAGTGACCGGCAATGCCCTGCCCTCACCCGCGCTGACCGCTGCGGAAATGCGGCTCGCTGCTTCACTGCTGCCCGCCGACACCTCGGATTCCGTGGCCTGGAATGCTTCCGTCATGGAACTCGGCGCGGTGGTGTGCACGGCCCGCAGCCCTAAGTGCGATCAGTGTCCGATACTGGACCGCTGCGCCTGGGTGGCCGCGGGCAGGCCGGAACCGCACTACACCGCCAGGGGCCAGGCCTGGGCGGGAACGGACCGTCAGGTCCGCGGGGCCATGATGGCGGTGCTGCGCTCGGCTGACGGCCCGGTCCGCCGGGAACTGCTGCTGCACGCGCCGGTTGATCTGGGCGCTCCGCCCCTGGCGGCCGAACTCGGCCCCTTGGCCGCCCTGCACCGGCTGCAGGCACCGCAGGAGCAGATGGAGCGGGCGCTGACCGGTCTTCTGGCGGACCGGCTGGCCGCGGAAGACGCCAGCGGAGTGTCACTGCCGCTTTGACCGGCGAAGGACTCAGATTTCCCCGAACCCGTTCCGCACCTGCTCCGCCAGGAGTTCCACGGCCCGGGCCGCATCGGGTCCGGTGGCAGTGGCGCTGAGGGTCGCCCCCGGCCGCAGGCCCAGCGTCATCAGCATCATGACCGACTTGCCGTCCACCCCGTTGATGGTGATCTCCGCATCCAGGTCCGCCAGCAGTTGGGCCACCACCGCAGCCGGACGGGCGTGCAGGCCCATCGGGTTTACCAGCGTCCAGGCGCCGCTGGCGGTGTCACCGGCAGCCGGCTCCTGCTCCGGTTCCGCAGGCGCAGGCGCAGGCGCACCAGCGTCGCCGGCTGCGCCGGACGCTTTACCGGGCGTTTCACCGTCCGGTGCATAGGATGCTCCGGCGGACTCCGCCGCCGCCGCAACGTCAGCGACGCTCCTGCCGGTCTGCGCCGCTACGGCGGCGGCCACCGTACCCTCCACCAGCGGCGCATCCGCCATCCGGACCCGCTGCTGCTGCTCGGGTTCGAGGAACTCCAGGGCTGATTCCGCGGTCATCACCGCGGATCCCAGATCGGTCAGCAGCACCGTGCCCTCGCCGGAGTCCGTAGCGGCAATACCGGCCATGATTTTCTCCAGGCTGGTGCCGATGCCGCCGTCGTCTGTCCCGCCGGCCGCAGCAATGGAAACATCGGCGGCCATCTGGGCGGCAAGCTCGCAGACGCCTTCGGCCAGCTTCGCGCTGTGGGAGACAACCACCAGGCCGACACTCACGCTGCCGCCTCCGCCGCCGAAACCGCCGCATGCAGGATCAGCGCCGTGGAGGCGGCCCCGGGATCCAGATGTCCGGCACTGCGTTCCCCGAGATAGCTGGCCCGGCCCTTGCGGGCGACGAGCGGCTCGGTCCCGGCCAATCCCGCCTCGGCGGCGTTCGCGGCCGCAGTGAGGATCTCCACCGGCCCGGAGCCGGCAGACTCGGCCGTCACGGCGGCATCGACGGCGGGGGTCCAGGCATCGATCATGGTCTTGTCGCCCGGTTCGGCCTTGCCGCGGGCAACTATGCCGTCCCGGGCGGCCGCCAGGACAGCCACCAGTTCGGCCGGGCCGAGAGCCGGCGCCGCACCCGCCGCGGTGGAGGCACGCAGGAACGCCGTCCCGTACAGCGGACCGGCGGCACCTCCAACCTTCGACATCAGGGTCATGGCCGTGGTCTTGAAGACCGCTGCGGGAGTTTCCGGAACGCCGTCGGCATCCAGCTTCTCCACCACCGCGCCGAATCCGCGTTCCATGTTTTCGCCGTGGTCCGCGTCGCCGATCTCCCGGTCCAGGGTGGTCAGCCGCTGCCGGTTCTCATTGAGGGCGGCGGCGCTGAGGCGCATCCACTGATCTGCCCAGGCTGCATCCAGTGCCATTCCTACACTCCCCACCGCAGTGCCGGGGTGTTCACCGGCGAGTCCCACAGGTCCGTCAGCTCATCGTCCAGTCTCAGGACGGTCACCGACGCACCCTCCATTTCGAGGGCGGTGATGTAGTTGCCCACCAGGGAACGTTCCACCCGGGCGCCGCGCTCTTCAAGGATCTTAGCCGCGCGGCGGTACACGATGTACAGCTCGCTCAGCGGGGTTCCGCCCATTCCGTTCACAAACAGCAGCACCCGGTCCCCGGAGGCGACGCCGAGGTCGCTCAGCACCGGTTCCATCAGCTGGTCCGTGATGGAATCTGCGTTGGTCATCGGCACCCGGTGCCGGCCGGGCTCGCCGTGGATTCCCACGCCCATTTCAATCTCGTCTTCAGCGAGGGTGAAGCTCGGCTCGCCGGCATGCGGCACGGTACAGGGTGCCAGGGCCACGCCCATGGACCGCACGTTGGCGTTCACCCGCTCGGCGATCTCCGCCACCTTGCCGAGATCGTCGCCCCGGTCCGCGGCACCGCCGGCGATCCGCTCCAGCAGCACGGTACCGGCCACGCCGCGCCTGCCCGCTGTGTAGAGCGAGTCCTCCACCGCGACGTCGTCGTTCACCACCACTGTGCGGACGTCGATGCCTTCGACGCCGGCAAGCTCGGCGGCGGTCTCAAAGTTCAGGACGTCTCCGGTGTAGTTCTTCACGACAAGCAGGACGCCCGACCCGGAATCGCTCTTAACGATGGCCGGGAGGATCTGGTCCGGGGTAGGCGAGGTGAACACCGGACCGGGGACAGCGGCGGTGAGCATTCCGCGGCCCACATAGCCGCCGTGCAGGGGCTCGTGTCCGCTGCCGCCGCCGGAGACCAGGCCTACCTTGCCCTCGACCGGAACATCGCGCCGAAGCACGTAGTCCGGGTCCAGATGGATCTGGACCAGCTCGTGGTGGGCCAGCCCGAAGCCTTCGAGCGATTCGGCCACCACCGAGCGGGGGTTGTTGATGAGTTTCTTCATGACGCCGGGCTCCTTAGTGGACGGACTTTGAGCCCTGCGGGCACGCCAAGGCTCCCTCACCCCAACGACCCTACCTGCGCGTGAAGCAGTGCAACAGGGCAGCGGGGTGTCCAGCCAACACTGATAGAGGCTCTGGAAACGGTTTGCGGCACAAAAAAGCGGGAGGGGTGAACCCCTCCCGCTTTTTCCTAAAACCTTACTTGCCCTTGAAAGCGTCCTTGACGTTTTCTCCGGCGTCCTTCAGGCTCGACTTGGCCTGGTCGCCGTGGCCTTCGGCTTCCATGCTCTCGTTGCCGGTAGCCTTGCCTACGCCTTCCTTGACCTTGCCGCCAAGGTTTTCGGCCTTGTTCTGCATCTTGTCATCTGCGCCCATTACTGAACCCGCTTTCTGATCGTGGCCCGTCCCAAACGCGAAACCGCTGCTGGTTCGCAGCCGTTTTTTCGCCGCGCTTCATAGGGGCCGTTGATGATGCTAAGTAGCCTGAGCTTATCCAGTATCGAAAGGAAAAGGCCAGCGCAGACCGGCCGGTTCCTCTCTCTGCGAACGCGCTGCGGGCGTCCGCCGGCTAAAACGAGCGGATCATCCGCGTATTTCCAAGGGTGTTCGGCTTTACCCGCGCGAGGTCCAGGAATTCAGCGACGCCCTCATCGGAGGAGCGCAGCAGTTCGGAGTAGACCTCGGGATCAACCGCGGATTGATTGGCCATCACGGCAAATCCGTGCCGGCGGAAGAAATCCACTTCAAAGGTCAGGCAGAACACCCGGGTGACGCCGATTTCGACGGCATCGGCCAGCAGCTGTTCCAGCAGGCGATGGCCGATGCCGCTGCCGCGCAGGGCCGGATCGGCGGCCAGCGTCCGCACCTCGGCGAGGTCTTCCCACATCACGTGCAGGGCACCGCACCCGACAATCCGCCCGTCAGCGTCCTCGGCGACCCGGAATTCTTGCAGCGCCTCGTAGTAGGCCACAGCTTCCTTGGCCACCAGGATCCGTTCCTCGGCAAGGGGTGCAACAAGGGCGCGGATCCTCGGCACGTCAGAAGTGCGGGCGCGGCGGATAGTGATGGCGGGTACGGAGGTCACCGGCCCAGTCTAGGGCTGCCGGGGCGGGTCCGCCCAAATGCTTCCGCAGGTCAGCGCCACCGAACCGGGAGCCGGTTAACGCGGAAGGACCCGGCGGGCTGTCTGCCCGCCGGGTCCTTACCGTGCAATTGGTTCTGCTATCCGGTTGTTAGTCGGTGACGCCGGCTTCGATTGCCGGGGTAGCTTCCTCAATGGCCTTTGGGACACCGCTGCCGACGAAGGTGAACTTCGCTTCGTCGCCTTCGCCCTCGACGTCCACCGAGATGACCTCGCCGGGCTTCAGCTCGCCGAAGAGGATCTTCTCGGACAGCTGGTCCTCGATTTCGCGCTGGATGGTCCGGCGCAGCGGCCGGGCACCCATCGCGGGATCGTAGCCGCGGGTTGCCAGCAGTACCTTGGCGGCCGGGGTGAGCTCGATGCTCATGCCCTTCTCGGCCAGGCGCTGGCTCAGGCGGTTCAGGAACAGGTCCACAATCTGGACAATCTCTTCCTGGGTCAGCTGCGGGAAGACCACGGTGTCATCAACACGGTTGAGGAACTCGGGGCGGAAGTGCTGCTTCAGTTCTTCCGTGACCCGTGCCCGCATCCGGTCGTAACCGGTCTTGGTGTCCGTACCGGACTGGAAGCCCGTCATAACGCCCTTGGAGATGTCCCGGGTACCCAGGTTGGTCGTCATGATGATGATGGTGTTCTTGAAGTCCACCATCCGGCCCTGGGCGTCGGTCAGGCGGCCGTCTTCCAGGATCTGCAGCAGCGAGTTGAAGAGGTCCGAGTGGGCCTTCTCCACTTCGTCGAACAGCACCACGGAGAACGGACGGCGGCGGACCTTTTCGGTCAGCTGCCCGCCCTCTTCGTAGCCCACGTATCCGGGAGGAGCACCGAACAGGCGCGAGACAGTGTGCTTCTCTGCGTATTCGGACATATCCAGGGTGATGAGGGCATCTTCGTCGCCGAACAGGAACTCGGCAAGTGCCTTGGCCAGCTCGGTCTTACCGACGCCGGTGGGACCGGCGAAGATGAAGGAGCCGCCGGGACGCTTGGGGTCCTTCAGTCCGGCCCGCGTACGGCGCATGGCCTGCGAGATGGACTTGATGGCCTGGTCCTGGCCGATGACGCGCTTGTGGAGTTCGTCCTCCATCCGCAGCAGGCGGGTGGATTCTTCCTCGTTCAGCTTGACCACGGGGATGCCGGTGGAGTTGGCAAGCACCTCGGCGATGAGTTCCTCATCCACCTCGGCAATGTCATCCAGGCCGCCGGACTTCCACTGGCGTTCCTTCTCCGCGCGCTGGTCCTGGAGCTTCTGCTCCTTGTCGCGCAGGGAGGCGGCACCTTCGAAGTCCTGGGAGTCAATTGCGGACTCCTTCTCCATCTTCAGCGCCGAGATCCGCTCGTCGATTTCCTTCAGCTCCGGCGGAGCCGTCATCCGGCGGATCCGCAGCCGGGCGCCGGCCTCGTCAATCAGGTCGATTGCCTTGTCCGGCAGGAACCGGTCACTGATGTACCGCTCGGCCAGCGTTGCCGCGGAAGCCAGTGCGGCATCGGTAATGGAAACCCGGTGGTGCGCTTCGTAGCGGTCACGCAGGCCCTTGAGGATCTCGATGGCGTGCGCCACCGACGGCTCGGCAACCTGGATCGGCTGGAAGCGGCGCTCCAGCGCGGCATCCTTTTCGATGTGCTTGCGGTACTCGTCCAGCGTGGTGGCACCGATGGTCTGCAGCTCGCCCCGGGCCAGCATCGGCTTCAGGATCGATGCGGCGTCGATGGCGCCTTCGGCGGCACCTGCACCCACGAGGGTGTGGATCTCGTCGATGAACAGGATGATGTCGCCGCGGGTGCGGATTTCCTTGAGGACCTTCTTCAGGCGTTCCTCAAAGTCGCCGCGGTAGCGCGAACCGGCAACAAGCGAACCCAGGTCCAAGGTGTAGAGCTGCTTGTCCTTGAGGGTCTCGGGCACGTCGCCGCGCACGATTGCCTGGGCCAGGCCCTCGACGACGGCGGTCTTGCCGACGCCGGGCTCGCCGATCAGGACGGGGTTGTTCTTGGTCCTGCGTGAAAGCACCTGCATCACGCGTTCCATTTCATGCTCGCGCCCGATTACCGGGTCGAGCTTGGATTCACGCGCGGCCTGGGTCAGGTTGCGGCCGAACTGGTCCAGCACCACGGATCCGGCGGGCTGGCCTTCCTGCTGCTGGCCACCGGTGGAGACGGGCTCCTTGCCCTGGTAGCCGGAAAGCAGCTGGATGACCTGCTGGCGGACGCGGTTCAGGTCAGCACCAAGCTTGACCAGTACCTGCGCGGCGACGCCTTCACCTTCACGGATCAGGCCGAGCAGGATGTGTTCGGTGCCGATGTAGTTATGGCCGAGCTGCAGGGCTTCACGGAGCGAGAGCTCCAGCACCTTCTTGGCCCGCGGGGTGAAGGGGATGTGACCGGTCGGGGCCTGCTGGCCCTGACCGATGATCTCCTGCACCTGCTCGCGGACAGCACCAAGCGAGATGCCCAGGGATTCAAGGGCCTTAGCAGCGACACCTTCACCCTCATGAATGAGCCCAAGCAAAATATGCTCGGTGCCGATGTAGTTGTGGTTGAGCATGCGGGCCTCTTCTTGGGCAAGCACGACAACGCGACGGGCACGGTCGGTAAATCTTTCAAACATGAGGCACACTCCTAGCTAACGCGTAATTCGATGCTACGTGCCCCAGGGGTGCAATAGGAGCTTGTTCGCCATCGGCGTGAGACCTAAGCGGTATGCCTAGCTCTGCGCTGCCCGGTAGGCATCGATGATCTCGCTGTTGACGCGGCCCCGCTCGGAAACCGTGTAGCCGTTCTTACGGGCCCATTCGCGGATCTGTGCTGCTTCATTACTGCGGGCGGATCCGGTGCCGCGCGGACGGCCGGTGCGGCCGCCAACCTTGCGGCCGGCATCAACATAGGGCTTCAGTGCATCACGGAGAGTTTTGGCATTGTCCTTTGACAGATCAATCTCGTACTGTGACCCGTCCAGGGCAAACCGTACGGTCTCATCCGCACTTCCGCCGTCGACGTCATCCACGAGAATGATTTTTACTTTTTGCGCCATGACAGGCTCCTAAGCAGCTAAATATGGGAAGACTAATTATGAGACCACTTAGAGTATGGCGCAATTAGTAAAGCCCCGTCAAAGTACTTGGCTATTTATTGTCTTCTTCACCCGGTTTTTTCAAAGCTTCATGGGCTACACTCTGGTCAGCTTCCCTCTCGGCCTCAGCCAGCGCCTGCCGTTCCGACCGATCCGAGTTAAGCAGGGCCCGCATCACGAAATAAAAGAGAGCTGCAACACAAACTGACGGCAGGAGGACTTCTACATATTCCATGCTTAACCCATTTCCGGCTTTAGGAGGGGAAACAGAATTGTTTCCCTGATTCCTGTATTCGTGAAAAGCATCACAAGGCGGTCAATTCCGAGGCCGATGCCACCCATGGGAGGGGCGCCGTATTCGAGCGCCCGCAGGAAGTCCTCGTCCAGGGCCATGGCCTCGTCGTCGCCGCCGGCGGCCAGAAGGGACTGCTCGGTGAGGCGTTCACGCTGGATGACCGGGTCAATCAGCTCCGAGAAGGCCGTGCCGCGTTCCATGCCGCCGATAATGAGGTCCCAGGCTTCAATCAGGCGGGGATCCTCGCGGTTCGGGCGGGCGAGCGGCTGCGCCGAGGGCGGATAGTCGTAGACAAAGGTGGGCTGCAGCAGCGTCGGCTCCACAATTTCGCCGAACAGCTCAATCACGAGTTTTTCCGCGTCCCACTTCGGGTCCACCTTTACGCCGTGCTTTTCTGCAATGTCCCGGAGCGCTGCGGCGTCGGTTTCGGGGGTGATCTCCGTACCGACTGCCTCGGACAGGCCGGGGTACACGCTCAGCCAGCGCCACTCGCCGTCGAGGTCAATGGTGCCGGCGGCGGTTTCAATCTTCCGGCTGCCCATGAGGTCAGCGCAGTGCAGGATGATTTCCTTCATCCGGTCGGCCATTACAAACTGGTCCGCGTAGGCCTCGTAGCATTCCAGCGTGGTGAATTCGGGGGAATGCGTGGAGTCCACACCCTCGTTGCGGAAAATGCGGCCGATCTCGAAGACCCGCTCGATTCCGCCCACTACCGCCCGCTTGAGATACAGCTCGGTGGCGATGCGCAGGGTCATCTTCTGGTCGAAGGCATTCAGGTGTGTTTCGAACGGACGGGCTGCGGCACCGCCGTGCACCAGCTGCAGCATGGGGGTTTCCACCTCCACGTAGCCGTGGCCGTGCAGGGTGTCGCGGACCCCGCGGATGACTGCCGCACGCTTGTAGACCATGTCGCGGGCTTCGTCGCGCACCATCAGGTCCACGTAGCGCTGGCGGACACGGGTTTCCTCGCTCAGTCCGGCGTGCAGCACCGGCAGCGGCCGCAGGGCCTTGGACGCCATGGACCAGGACTGGGCCATCACGGAGAGTTCACCGCGGCGGGAAGAGATGACCTCGCCGCGGATGAAGACAATGTCGCCCAGGTCCACGAGGGATTTCCAGTCCGCGAGGGATTCCTCGCCGACGACGGCGAGGCTGAGCATCGCCTGCAGCCGGGTTCCGTTGCCTTCCTGCAGCGTGGCGAAGCAAAGCTTTCCGGTGTTGCGGATGAACACCACGCGGCCGGTCACACCGACGGTCTCGCCGCTGGCTTCGTCGGCCTGCAGGTGGCCGAATTTCTCGCGGACTTCCTTCAGCGAGGCGGTGCGTTCCACCCCTACCGGGTAGGCCTCGTCCCCGCGGTCAATCAGCCGCGCACGCTTCTCGGCACGGATGCGCATTTGTTCGGAGGTGTCTGCGGCTTCGGGAACGGGGTTAGATGTGGTCACGGTTGTTAAGTTTACAGAGCAAAGCACCGCTCCCGGTTCCTGCGCTCCATGCGCCCTGCCCACAGGACGCAGGGAGCGCAGGTACTTTCGCTACGGCAGGAGGGCGTTGTCGATCAGGCGGACCGGACCCACCCGTGCGGCGAGCAGTGCCAGCGCCGTTCCGGCCAGCGGTTCGCCGGCAGGTGCGGGAAGCGGTTCGAGGGTCTGCGGGTCCACCACCTCGAAGTAATCCAGTTCCACACCGGGCTGCGCGGAAACGAGTTCGACGGCGGCGGGCAGGTCCAGCGGTTTGCCCGCCGCAGCGCGTTCCTTCAGCAGGTGCAGCGCGCGGGACAGCACGAGTGCCGCCTGCCGCTGGCCGGCGTCGAGGAAACGGTTCCGGCTGGATTCGGCGAGTCCGTCCGCTGCACGGACAATCGGCACGCCGGTGACCTCGACGTCGAAGTTGAGGTCGGCAACCATCCGCCGGATGAGGGCCACCTGCTGGGCGTCCTTCTGCCCGAAGTAGGCCCGGAAACGTGCCGGCACCGGCGGGGCAGCGAGGTGGAAAAGCTTGGCGACCACGGTGAGTACGCCGTCGAAGTGTCCCGGCCTGACTGCACCCTCCCATCGGGTGCCCATGGTGCCGGCGCTCAGGCGCACCAGCGGAGCACCGCCGGGGTACATTTCCTCCTCGAACGGGGCGAAGACCAGATCCACCCCCGCCCGGCCCAGGAGCTCCAGGTCCGCGTCGAGGGTGCGGGGGTACCGCTCCAGGTCCGCGGGATCGTCGAACTGCAGGGGGTTGACGAACACCGATGCGGTGACGACGTCGTTGTCCGCCCGGGCGGCGCCCATCAGGGAGGCGTGCCCTTCGTGCAGGGCCCCCATGGTGGGGACCAACGCGAGGGAGGGCGGGCGGGAGGGGTTCGCGGCTGCGGCTTTATGCAGCAGTTCCGTAGTGGCGGCGCGCAGTTCGGCGGCTGTGGTGACGAGGCGGGGGGTGTTCAACGCTGTCCTTCTACTGTTATCGGGGTTGTTCGGGGTTCTCAGGGGTTTTCGGGATCCTGCCGCAGGGCGGCCAGGATGGCGTCACCCTGCTGCTGGGTGAGCAGTCCGCGGTCCACCGCGCGGGAGGCGGTGGCGGCGGACAGCGCAGCGTAGGCGGCGCGGAGGTCTTCGGTCCCGGCTTCGGCAAGGGCACGGGTATGGGCCCAGACGGTGCCGACGTCGCCGCGGGCCACCGGTCCGGTGAGGGCCCCTTCGCCGGAGGCAAGCGCGTTTTCCAGCGACGCCCGCATCAGCGGACCCAGGAGCCGGTCCGGATGTTCGACGCCAAGGCCCGCCAGCAGCTGCGTCGACTGGGAGGCGAGCGTGACCAGGTGGTTGGAGGCGTGGGCGAGGGCCGCGTGGTAGAGCACCCGGTCCGCTTCGTCGATGACCACCGGTTCGGCGCCCATTTCCACCACGAGCGCCTGGGCGATCGGCAGGACGGCGGCGGGGGCGCTGATGCCGAAGGAGCAGTCCGCCAGCCGGGTCAGGTCCAGGCTCATCCCGGTGAAGGTCATGGCCGGGTGCAGTGCCAGCGGAATGGCGCCCGCGGCCCGGGCCGGGGCGAGGACCTCGGTGCCGAACCGTCCGGAGGTGTGGGCCACGAGCTGGCCGGCCTGCCAGGCACCCGTCTTGGCGAGTCCGGAGACCAGCGGTTCCAGGGCATCATCCGGGACAGCGAGAAGGACCAGTTCGGAACGCTCCACAATGTCGGGGATCTCAAGGATCGGAACTCCGGGAAGGAGGTTTTCGGCCCGTTCGCGGCTGGCGTCGGACACCGCGGACACTCCGACGACGGCGTGTTCGGCCGCGCGCAGGGCAGCACCCAGGACGGCGCCGACCCGGCCCGCACCTATGACGCCGACCCCCAGGCGGCCGCGGCGGCGGCGTTCTTCGACGCTGGCAGACTCAGCGGTGTTCATGGGGAGGCTCCTCCTTGGAGACGGGTGGGGAAACTGGGGTGGGTGGTGGGGAAACCGGGGCTGGCGGCGGGAGAACCGGCGCGGGCGGCGGCGCCTGGGATTGCGGCGGTGCAGGGAAAGATGCGGACTTGGCCAGGGAAGGCCCGGTCCCGCGCAGCCACTGTTCCGGGAGGTCGCGGCGGCGGGCGGTCCGTGCCCGCAGCGACTGGTCGTCGAGCAGCTGCCGGGCGGTGTCTGCATCGATTTCCACGACGCGGGGGGACACCGGCCCGGGCGTGGAGTGCAGGACCAGATCCGCCAGCCGCTGCAGCCGCTGCAGCGGCCCCTGTTCCAGGGCGAGGGACTGGGTCCTGCTGTGCGGAACCACCTGAAGCGACCGCCACAGATATCCGTGCCGGGCGAGGAGCGCGCTGTCCGTGACCAGGAAACCGTTCCGCCGCCAGGCCAGCGGGGCGCGCCAGCGCGCCCGCCGCGGCGTAATTGTGAAGCCCGCGGCCGGGCCGGTCCCATCCATCCCGGCGGTGAACACTCCCACCGGGTCCGCGGTTCCGGCAACCGGCAGGACCAGTGCCAGCATCCGGAGGACCTCCTCCGATGTTCCGGCGGGCAGCAGCCGGGTGCGGGCGGATGACGCGTTGTCGGAGCCGGCGCCGTATCCGGCAACGTTCACGGAAATCGAATACCACCCTGGGATCCGCCACAGGGGTGGCTGCCGGACAACCAGTGCCTGGATCCGGCCCGGCGGCACGGTGGAGGCACGGGTGTCCAGCAGCCCGGAGCGGAGTCGGATCCCCTCCCGCGACACGGAGGCACGGAAGTTGAAGCCGGAACTGAACAGGTTCCAGTACGCACTGCCGAATCCAAAGATGATGGGCACCATGGCGGCGATGGAGGCGGCCTCGCCGGTGAGCGCCGTCAGGACAATCACGCCGGCCACTGCCAGCACCAGGAGGACGGTGGTTCCGGACAGCAGGACGGAAGCGATCACGCGTCCGGGTGACAGTGCCAGCACCTGCTGTTCGCCCGGCACGGTCGCGTCGCCGGCGTCGCCGTCGCCGTCGGCGTGTGTTTCCCCGGCACCGGAAGCGTCCTCGAGGATCTGTGCGCGCAGCTGCTGTGCGTCGCGGAGCCGGAGGAAGGCCAGGCGCACCGCCGACTCGCCGGCGTCGGCCACTTCAAAGCGAAGTTCCGCCAGCCCGAAGATCCGGGCAAGCAGGGGTTGAACAATGTCGATGGCCTGCACCCGGTCCAGCCGGGCCTGGCGCTGCCGGCGTACCACCACGCCTGAATGCACCCGGATATGGTCATGGGTGAGCTGGTAACGGGTAAACCACCAGGACAGGAAGAAGGCGCCGGCAATAACCACCAGGGCCATTCCCAGAGCCAGGAGGGTCCAGTAGAGTGCGGAGCCTGCCGGGAGGTCCATGCCGCCGCCGGCGAACCCCGATTCCACCTGGTCCCTGCCGACAAAATAGGCGAGGGCCGCCAGGGCTATCCAGCCGCGGACCAGCGGAGAGACCGGATGCACCCGTTTCCATTCGGGTTCGGTCTTTGCTGCCGGATCCGGGCCGGCGGTTGCGGGTTCCTCTCCCGGACCCCGGGGGGCGCCGGCGGTCACAGTCCGGCCAGCTGCGCTTCGCCGCGTGCGGACAAGTGCTCCCGCAGGCGGGCACCCTCGTCGCTCGGCAGTCCGGCGATGCCTGCGTTGGTGCCGGGGGCGGCGGTATGGAGTTTCAGGGTGCACAGCCCGAAAGCCCGTTCCAGTGGGCCTACCGCGACGTCCACGTACTGCATTCGGCCGTAGGGGACCACGAGGGTGCGCTGGAAGAAGATGCCCCGGCGAAGCAGCAGGTCCTCGTTGCGCTCGGCATATCCGATGGCCCGGACCTGCCGGGGAAGCAGCAGCCCGCGCCACAGCAGGGTGACGGCAAAGAAGACCGGCAGCCCCCAGGCCAGCCAGGCCGGATACCCGGGCCAGATTCCGGTGAGGCGCAGGACCAGCGGAAGGCCGGTGATCAGCAGCGTGATGGCTGTTTCGATGCCCCAGCTCAGCAGGCGCAGCCTCAGGTACTTCGGGGAGACACGCTGCCACTGCACTGCTGCCGGGTCGAGTGCCTCGCTAGGCATATTCTCCTCCATCTCCGGCTCCGTCTCCCGAGCCGGGCCCGGTGCCGTCCTTGTCCTCGGGCGGCAGTTTACAGAACCGCTCCACGGTGAGTCCCGCGGCAATCATCAGTATTCCGCCGGCACTGACGGCCAGGGAGGACCAGGTGGCCGGATGGCCGGGGCGCAGCGACCACAGGGGCAGCTGGGTGAGGAAGACGGCGGCATGCCAGCCGAGCAGCAGGGCACCGGCGTAGGCGAGGGCCTGTGCCAGGACGACGGTGCGGGCGGCGGCGATGGGGTCCAGCTCCCGGTCCCGCCGGCCGTTGCGCCAGCTGCGCACCCGCAGTCCGAGGAAGAGGGTTGCACCGGTCACCAGGATGATGGCCACCAGCGCCACGGGGCTCAGCACGGGTGCGGGGTAGCCGTTTGCCGTCAGGAACGAGTTTGCGGCCCAGCCCACCAGTCCGGCGGCGAGGCCGATGACGGCCAGCCACCGATAGCGGATGGTGCTCACGGCCTCATTCTCCTTCGAAGACTTCGAGTCCGGGAAGGTCCTCGGCGCGGGCAGCGAGGTCGGCCACGGGCTCCGAACCCAGGCGCGCGTCCGGTTCCATCCAGGCCCAGGGCTGCAGGACGAACGCCCGTTCCGCTGCACGGGGGTGCGGAATGGTGAGGTCCTCATCGTCCAGGCGGAGATCGCCGTAGGTGATGATGTCGACGTCGAGGGTCCGCGGTCCCCAGCGGACAATGCGTTCGCGGTGGTGCCGGGCTTCGACTGCCTGGCAGTGCGCCAGCAGGGCGTGCGGTTCCAGGTCGGTTTCGATCGCCACCACCAGGTTGAGGTAGTCGGGCTGCTCGGGTCCGCCGACCGGACGGGTGCGGACCACGGGGGAAACCGCGCTCAGCCGCACCTGGGGATGGTCGGCCAGGTCAGCTACCGCCGTGGAGAGGGTGTCCCGGCTTTCGCCCAGGTTGCTCCCGAGGGCAAGGATGGAATGCACGGCGCTCATGCGCGCTCCCGGTGGATGGTGACTGCTACGTCGCCGAATTCCACCGTGATCGGCGCTTTCGGCTTGTGCACCGTGACCTCCACGGCGCCCAGGACGGAAAAGCCGGCCAGGACGGCGTCGGCAATCCGACCCGCCAGCGCTTCGATGAGATTCAGCGGTTCGCCGGTGATGACCTGCACCACCTGCTCGGCCACTTCGCCGTAATGCGCGGTCAGCGTCAGGTCATCCGTGGCGGCCGCCGGGCCCAGATCGGTGTAGAGGACCAGATCCACGATGAAGGGCTGGCCGTCCCGGCGTTCCTCGGGGAAAACGCCGTGGAAACCCGTGGCAGTGATGCCGGTCAGGGTGATCCGGTCCCGCTGCGCCGCCCCGCCGGGGGCTGTGCCGGAAACCAAGGAACTCAGCATCTGCCTACCCTTTCCAGGCCGCGGTGACTTTGACGGCATCGAGGCTGGCCGGAACGTTGTGCACGCGGACCGCCCAGACGCCTGCCGCTGCCGCCAGCGCGGACACGGCGGCGGTTGCGTTGTCCCGTTCCAGCGGCTGGGCCGCCTTCCCGTAGCTGGTGAGCAGGGAGCCGAGGAAGCGCTTGCGGGATGCCCCGACAAGTACGCGGTGACCCAGGGCGCCGAGGCGGTCGAGTCCGCGCAGCAGCTCCCAGTTCTGTTCGGCATCCTTGGAGAAACCCAGCCCCGGATCAAGGATGATCTGTTCCGGGGCGACGGCGGCAGCATAGAACCGGTCGCGGATCTTCACCAGTTCCGCGGCCACTTCTTCGACGACGTCGGCGTAGCTGGCATTGGGGTCATTGCTGCGGACGTTGCCGCGGCTGTGCATCAGGATGTAGGAAACGCCCGTACGTGCAACGAGGCCGGGCATGTCCGGATCGGTTTCCGTGCCGGAAACGTCGTTGATGACCGCGGCGCCGGCGGCAATGGCCTTTTCCGCCGTGGCTGCGTTCATGGTGTCGATGCTGACCAGGGCGCCGGCGCGGACCATCGCCTCAACCACGGGCAGAACCCGTGCCTGTTCCTCCTCCGGGGAGATCCGCACGGAGTCGGGCCGCGTGGACTCGCCGCCGACGTCGATGATGTCCGCACCTTCGTAATGCATCTTCAGGCCCGCGCGGATAGCAGCGTCGGTGTCTGCGAACTGCCCGCCGTCACTGAAGGAATCGGGCGTGACATTGAGGACGCCCATAACCAGGGTGCGGTCGGCGGGAAGGTCGGAGAGCCTGCGTGCCCTGCGGGCCGGGCGCACCACCGGAAGCGGTGACGTTGCCGGTCCGGTGCCGGGTGCGGCAGCGAGTGAATCCATGGTGGTCCTATCGTCCGAGTATCAGGCTCATTGCTTCTGCGCGGGTCGCGGTCTCGCGTAGCTGGCCGCGCACCGCCGAGGTCACGGTCTTGGCGCCCGGCTTGCGGACCCCGCGCATCGACATGCACAGGTGCTCGCATTCAATTACAACTATGGCACCGCGGGGGGAAAGATTCGTCATCAGTGCGTCCACGATCTGCGTGGTCAGCCGTTCCTGCACCTGGGGCCGGCGGGCGTAGACGTCCACCAGCCGGGCGAGCTTCGAAAGGCCGGTTACCTTCCCCTCGTGGGAGGGGATATAGCCAATGTGCGCACTGCCGTGGAACGGTACCAGGTGGTGTTCGCAGGTGGAGTAGAAGGGAATGTCCTTCACCAGGACCATTTCCTCGTGGTCCAGGTCGAAGGTGGTGGCCAGCAGGTCCGAGGGGCTCTGGTGCAACCCGGCAAAGATCTCCGTGTAGGACTTGGCCACCCGACCGGGGGTTTCCTTTAAACCGTCGCGGTCCGGGTCCTCCCCGATAGCGAGGAGGATCTCCCGGACCGCACGTTCAATCCTTGGCTGATCCACCGGTGAATCCGCTGCTGCGGCGCGGGTCAATAGGTCGTCATCGAAATCCGTCACTGGTCGATCCTACCGCGCCGGGACTTTGTTCCCCGGCTGCAGCGGGCGGCCGTCCGGGCCGCCCGCTGCCTGACTACGCCTCGGGCGCTGTGTTGCCGCTGCCGGACGTTCCGTTCCGGCCGGGGTGGGTGCCGTTCCCGCTGCTTTGGGGCAGCCCGTTGCCGGAAACGTCGAAGTCCTTCGGCAGGTCGGCGTCGGCAATCTGGTCCTGGGGAGCAACCGAGGCCGGATCCGGGGCACCGATTTCCTTTGCCTCGCGCCGTTCCTTCCGGGACACCACGGGCGGCATGCTGTGGACCGGGCGGGTGGGCTTGGACAGCCACACCTCCCGGACGTCGCGCTTGCGCACGTCCGAGAAGACTTCGGCGATCTCGGCCTGGTTCAGCGTTTCGCGTTCCAGCAGCTCCAGGGCCAGCCGGTCCAGGACATCGCGGTTTTCGGTGAGGATCTGGTACGCCTCGTCATGCGCGTTGTCCAGCAGGCGCCGGACTTCCTCATCAACCACGTAGGCCACCTGGTCGGAGTAGTTGCGTTCCTGGCTCATGTCGCGGCCCAGGAACGGCTCGCCGCCGCCCGAGCCCAGCTTGACCGAACCGATCCGCTCGCTCATGCCGTACTGGGTGACCATCTTGCGGGCCGTGGACGTGGCCTTTTCGATGTCGTTCGAGGCACCGGTGGACGGGTCGTGGAACACGATCTCCTCGGCAACACGGCCGCCCATGGCGTAGGCCAGCTGGTCCAGCAGTTCGTTGCGGGTGATGGAGTACTTGTCATCCTGCGGCAGGACCATGGTGTAGCCTAGGGCGCGGCCGCGCGGCAGGATGGTCACCTTGGTGACCGGGTCCGTGTTCCGCAGGGCGGCAGCCACGAGGGCGTGTCCGCCTTCGTGGTAGGCGGTGATCTTGCGTTCGAGTTCCTTCATGACGCGGCTGCGCTTCTGCGGGCCGGCGATCACGCGGTCGATGGCTTCGTCCAGGGCGCGGTCGTCAATCAGGTCAGCGTTGGAACGCGCGGTCAGCAGCGCTGCTTCGTTGAGCACGTTGGCGAGGTCCGCACCGGTGAAGCCCGGAGTCTTGCGGGCCACGGTCTCGAGGTCGACGCCGGGTGCCATCGGCTTGCCCTTGGCGTGGACCTGGAGGATGTGCAGCCGGCCCTGCATGTCGGGGGCTTCCACGCCGATCTGGCGGTCGAAGCGGCCCGGACGCAGCAGTGCCGGGTCCAGGACGTCGGGCCGGTTGGTGGCAGCAATCAGGATGACGTTGGTGTTGCCGTCAAAGCCGTCCATTTCCACCAGCAGCTGGTTCAGCGTCTGCTCGCGTTCGTCGTTGCCGCCGCCCACGCCGGCACCGCGGTGGCGTCCGACGGCGTCAATCTCGTCCACGAAGATGATGGCCGGGGAGTTGGCCTTGGCCTGCTCGAAGAGGTCGCGGACGCGGGAGGCGCCCACGCCGACGAACATTTCCACGAAGTCCGAACCGGAGATGGAGTAGAACGGCACGCCGGCCTCGCCGGCAACGGCGCGGGCCAGCAGGGTCTTACCGGTGCCGGGAGGGCCGTACAGCAGCACACCCTTGGGGATCTTGGCGCCTACGGCCTGGAACTTGCCCGGGTCCTGCAGGAATTCCTTGATTTCGTGGAGCTCCTCGACGGCCTCGTCCGCGCCGGCGACGTCGTCGAAGGTTACCTGCGGCATGTCCTTGTTGGTCAGCTTGGCCTTGGACTTGCCGAACTTCATGACCTGCGAACCGCCGCCCTGCATGCGGGACATCAGGAACCAGAAGATCAGGCCGATGATGATGAACGGCAGGAACAGTCCCAGGAAGCTGGTGAACCAGTTGGTCTGCACCGGCTGGTCCGTGTAGTTGGCCCCGGAATCGTTGACCGCCTGGACGATTTCCTCGCCGCGCGCCGTGCTGAAGTAGAACTGCACGTCGCTGGTGCCCTGATCCTTGGCGGCATTGCCTTCCAGGGTCAGGTCGACCCGCTGCTCGCCGTCGTAAATCTTGGCCTGGGTCACATCGGAGCCGTTAAGAAGCTCCAGGCCTTCCTTGGTGTCCACCTGCTTGGCGCCGCTGAAGGAAAGGCTCGGGACAAGGATCAAAAGGGCGGCCACTGCCAGCGCAATCCAAATGAGCGGGCCCTTGAAGAAGTTCTTGGATTTCATTCGTCGTCAGGGCTATCTGCCCCGTCCCTCCTGGTCAACAACGCTGGTGTGCGCGGAATTTACCTACTAGCTATACACGGTTCCCCAGAAGAACACGGTCCGGGGAGGGGATTAGTTCCCTCAGGGCGTAGAGCGTGGCGTTCATGACGGTCCCCGCATAGGGGACGGGGAGGAACGGGGCCGGAACTGTTATTCGTAAACGTGCGGCGCCAGGGTGCCGATGAAGTCCAAGTTGCGGTAACGCTCGGCAAAGTCCAGGCCGAAGCCGACCACAAACTCGTTGGGGATTTCGTAACCGACGTACTTAACGTCGATTTCCACCTTGGCGGCATCGGGTTTGCGCAGCAGGGTGCAGATTTCCACGCTGGCCGGGCCGCGGGATTCCAAGTTGGTGCGCAGCCAGGAAAGCGTCAGGCCGGAATCGATAATGTCCTCGACAATCAGCACGTGCTTGCCCAGGAGGTCCGTCTCAAGGTCCTTGAGGATACGGACGACGCCGGAGGACTGCGTGCCGGAGCCGTAGGAGGACACCGCCATCCAGTCCATGGTGACGTGGCTGTGCAGGGCGCGGGACAGGTCGGCCATCACCATGACGGCACCCTTGAGCACCCCGACCAGCAGGACGTCGCGGCCGGCGTAGTCGCGGTCAATTTCGGCCGCCAGTTCCGTGATCCGGGTTTGGATCTGTTCCTTGGTGTAGAGAACGTGCTTGAGATCTGACTGGACGTCGTGTGAATCCACGAATGACTCCCGGGTGCGAAGTGTTGCAGCTTGGATGTTAGGTGCTGCTCTTTTTCCTAAACACAAGATTGCCATAGCTTGCGGCACCGTGGTGAACGGATTTGGCGCGCGGCTGGCGGTACACGCTGACTTTCCCCACCAGCTGGACCGGTCCTGCGGACCCGGTGCGCCGCAGCAGCGACTGGACCGCAGCGAGGCGTTCATAGCTCGGCTGCGCCCCGCCCAGGGCGAGTGCCGCGAGGGCCAGGACCCGCTGGCGGACGGCGGGGGCAAGCTCCCGCAGCTGCGCTTCCGGCAGCAGCAGCTCTTCGGAATCCGGGGCGCTGCCAGCCGGTGCGGCTGCCCGAAGTTCCTCGAAGGCCTGCGCTGCCACGGCGTCCAGATAGTCGGCATCGGCGGAGAGGATACGTGAGGAACGGAACAGCGCTTCGGCGATGCCGGGTCCCAGCATGTCCTCCAGGAACGGCAGCACCTCGGTGCGGACCCGGGACCGGGCGTAGGCCGGATCCCGGTTGCTGGGATCGTGCCAGGGCTCCAGTGCGGCGTGCGCGCAGATCTCCAGCGTCTGTTCCCGGCGCAGGCTCAGGAACGGCCGCAGGTATTTGCCGCGGACGGCGGGCATGCCGGCCAGGGAGCGGGTGCCGGAACCACGCATCAGGCCCAGGAGGACCTGCTCGGCCTGGTCATCGAGGGTGTGCCCCAGCAGGACGGCGTCGGCTTCCAGTTCCTCCACTGCGGCGTCCAGCGCCGCGTAGCGGACGGTCCGTGCGGCAGCTTCCGGGCCCATACCGGACTCCGGCACCGAGACCTGCCGGACGAGGACGGGATCCAGCCCCATCTGTTCCAGCTTGTCCCGCGCAGAGGCGGCCACCTCGGCGCTGCCCGGCTGCAGGCGATGGTCCACCACGACGGCACCCACCCGGTAGTCTCCGCGCCGGGAGAAGAACGACGCCGCGAGGGCCAGGGCCAGGGAGTCGGGGCCGCCGCTGCAGGCCACCAGGATCAGGGGCGGAGTGTCCCCGCCCGGAACCAGGCCGGCGTCGCGCAGGGTGTCCCGGATGCTGTTGCGTGCGTCGCCCAGCGTGGGAAGGAGCCGTTTGCGTACCCGCGGGGCGGGGCGGGAGGTCGTGTCTGCCGCAGGGTTGGAGCTTGAGTTGTTCGGGTTTTCGTCGAGCACGTTCGGTTACAGTCCCATCCGGGTAATCCATAGGTCCGCGGAGTGGATCTCCGCTTCGGTCGGGAGGTTTTCGGGGCGTTCCCACACCCGGTTGAATCCCTCCATGCCCACCTGGTCCGTGACGGCGCGGACAAAGCGGGCGCCGTCGCTGTACTGGCGCATCTTGGCGTCCAGGCCCATGATCTGGCGGAAGAACCGGTCAATCCAGCCGCGCTTGGCGCCGCGGTTGTTGAACCGCTGCCGGATGGTTTTGACGCTGGGCACAATGCTCGCGTCCACGGCGTCCATCACCACGTTGGCATGGCCCTCAAGGAGCGACATGACGGCGGTCAGGTGGGAGAGGCGTTCCTTGTCCTCGGGATCCTGCAGCAGGGACAACAGGTCCACGGACTTGGTCGGCACGCCGTTTTCGTCCAGGCCGCCCTTGGGTGCTTTCAGCGCCTTTACGGCGGAGCCCAGCCGCTCGGAGATGGTCTGCGCCTTGTCCATCATGCCGTTGGAGAGCTGGCTGATCTGCTCCAGCATGTGCCCGCGCAGCCACGGGGCGGCGGCAAACTGCACCCGGTGGGTCTGCTCGTGCAGGCAGACCCAGAGGCGGAAGTCGGCCGGTTCCACGTTCAGCTCACGTTCCAGCGTCACAATGTTCGGCGCCACGAGCAGCAGCCGTCCGCCGGGTTTGCCCACCCCGCCCAGGGCGGCGAAGGGATCATACTGGCCCAGCACTTTGCTGGACAGGAACGCCAGGATCGTTCCCAGCTGCGCGCCGGTCATGGTTCCGCCCAGCGCCGTGTTGGCGGCGGCCAGCTGTTCGGGCCGGGTATCCGCCAGGTGCTGCAGGGCCGGTCCCATCAGCACGGAGAAGCTCTGGGAGTTCGCGCGGGCCCAGGATGCGCGGTCCACAATCAGCACGTCCGAATCCCGCAGGTCGCGGGCGGCTTCCAGACCGGTGATGCGGTGCACGTGGGCCACTGAGGCGTCGGCGGCGGCACGCAGGCCCGCCACGGCATCGCGGATCTCGCGGGCGGACATCTTCGGTCCGGGCGCCACCATGGCCCCGGCTGTGGAAGCTGCCAGGTCCCAGTTCACCAGTGCCGGCGCTGCGCCGGAGGACGGGTGGACGTCACTGTTCTGCCCTGCAGGGCCGGACGGCGCGGGGACAGGGCTGGGACGGCTTCGCTCGTTGCTCTCCATGGCTCCATTCGACCACATCGGGTTCCGGCGCCACACCACCCCGGGCTTTAGTGAGCTGCCGCCCGCCGGGTCCGTGCAGGGTTACCGGCACCCGCATCCGGCCAGCACCGCGGCGGCGGCGTCCACGGCGTCGCGTGCCTGCCGGGTGTTTCCATCCAGCCCGCCGGCAATGAAGGTGAAGGCAAGTACCCGGCCGTCCGCGTCGGTGGCGTACCCGCTCAGCGCGGTGACGGCCAGCAGGGTGCCTGTTTTGGCCCGCACAATGCCCGCGGCGGCGGAATCGGCGCTTTCGTCGTAGCGTCCGGCCAGTGTTCCGCTGAGTGCCGCGACGGGCAGGCCGCCCGCCACGGACCGCAGATCGGGGTCCGTGCTGGTCAGCAGGATCTGCATCAGCGAGGTGAGCTGCGCGGCGGACACGGAGGTTTCGCCGGACAGCCCGCTGGCGTCCCCCAGCACCATCGAGCCCGTGTCCACGCCCAGGGCGGCCACCTCCGCCTCAACCGTCTCGATCCCCCCGGCGAAGGACGCCTCACGGCCGGCGGCGGCTGCACTGAGCCGGGCCAGCGCTTCGGCCAGGTAGTTGTCCGAATTCAGCAGCATGTACTCGACCTGTTCGGTCAGCGGCGCCGAACGGACTTCGGCCAGGGCAACGGCTCCGGCTGCCGCGGTGCCGCGCTCCACGGACGGGTCCACGTCGATGCCCCTGGCGGCCAGGGCCCCAGCAAGGGCGGCGCGGTAGGACTCCCCGGCGGACAGGGCGGCGTCGTCGACCCGCGGTCCCGGACCGGTGCCCTCCTGCTCCCAGGCCGAGCTCACTGCCAGGGCGTGGACCGGCGCAATCTCGCCGGCCTCGACGTCGGCCTGCCCCCAGGCGTCGGAGAGCGCCGGGCCGCTGAACAGCGAATCGTCCACCAGGACCTTAACCGGTCCGGCAGCCCCGTCGGCGGCAAGCGCCGCGGCGGTCTGCTCCGCCAGGGTGGCCAGTCCGGCACGGCCGGCCACCGAGTCCGGGTCCGACGCTCCCGCGGTCAGCAGCACGTCTCCCCCGCCGCGCAGGACCACTGTTCCGGGGTCCTTGCCCGGCAGCGCAGTGGTGGGAAAGCGGGTGTCCCCGTCCATCGCGGACAGCGATGCGGCAGCGGTCAGGATCTTGAGGGTGGAAGCCGGGGCCAGCCCGGTGGAGCCGGCGCGCTCATAAAGCACGGTGCCGGTCAGCGCGTCCTGCACGACGGCGGAGATTGCGGCGCCGCCCTCCACGGCCAGCCTGGCATCCAGCAGCCGGGCCAGCTCGGCAGTGCCGGGCATCGGGTCTGTTGCCTGCGGGGCGGACACCGGTCCGTCCTCCGTGAGCTTTTCGGGCGGCTCCTGGTAGTCCGGGACAACTTCGGCACGCTGCAGCCGCTCACCGTCCAGGGATGCGGCGAGGGGCGGGACGACGTAGCAGGCCAGCGGAACCAGCAGCACTGCAAAGGCCAGCGCCAGCAGCACAGCGGAGAACATCCGAGACATGTCCCACCGACTCTTTCATTCTCGCCGGCAAGCCCGGCCAACGGGTCCTGTGCGTCGAACACGGCACGGGACATATATCTTTAAGACTAGACCGATGCCGGCACCGTCCCGAACCTAACCGGACCCGGGACACGACCGCGCAAGATCCGTTATGCAGTCTTTCCAGTGGCTCCCCCTGCGGGCCACCCCAGTGAGGAGTCGCAATGCCTGAAAAGCCCCTGACGCTCGACGTCACCATCGAGATCCCCAAGGGATCCCGGGTCAAGTACGAAATCGACCACGAAACGCACCGCCTGCGCCTGGACCGGGTCCTGTTCACCGCCATGGCCTACCCCACCCACTACGGCTACTTCGAAAACACCCTGGGTGAGGACGGCGATCCGCTGGACGCCCTGGTGATGCTCCAGGACTTCGACCTGATGCCCGGCGTGCTGGTCGAATCCCGCCCCATCGGCGTGTTCAACATGGTGGACGACGGCGGCGGAGACGCCAAGGTCCTGTGCGTTCCGGTGGATCCGCGCTTCGACCACATCCAGGACCTCTCGGACGTGTCCGACTTCCTGTTGGATGAAATCAAGCACTTCTTCACCAAGTACAAGGACCTGGAGCCGGGCAAGTGGGTTGAAGCCGCTGACTGGGCCGGCCGCGAAGCTGCCGAAGCTGAAGTGTTGGCCTCCCTGGAGCGCTTCTCCGCACAAGGCGAAGGCCACGAAGACGACCAGGCCCAGGGCCGCGACGTCGACGCCAACCCCATCAACAACTAAAGTTCCACGTCACGACGGCGGCCGGCTCCTGCGGGGCCCGGCCGCCGTCGGCGTTTAACGCCCGTTGCCGGCCCTCAGGCACTCAGTGGCCGCCGCGGGTTCTGCCCCAGGCCCAGGCACGCACATCCCCGGCATGGGTCCGGGCCGGAAAGAGCGCCACAAAAACGGCAACCCCGAGCACAATCCAGCTGTGGGTCAGCCAGGCGGCCCACAGCCCCAGGAGAAGGACCCCCGCAGAAAACAGCAGGGGAAGAAGCGGGCGGCGGTCCGGGCGAGGCGCGTGCTTCTGGCTGGTCATGCGCCAGACTCTACCCGCAGCGGCACCCGGGACGCGCCGCAACCGCAATCGGTTGTTTTCCCGGGGGTCTGACATGCTGGTGCCATGCATTTTGTGCTGACCATCAACCAACGGGATTCCCGCGACGTCGGGGACCTGGTGCCGGACCTGATCCGGTCCCTGCGGCATCTGCCTGCCGCGGTTCCCTTCCAGCGAACCATCGGTGATGAAGCCCAGGTGGTGCTGACGGATGCCGCCACTGCGGTTGAGGCGGCCCTCATCGCGGTGCGGCAGCGCCGCTGGCATGTAGGCGTGGGAGTCGGAGAACTAGAGGTCCCGCTGCCGGACAACCTGGCGGACGCACGCGGCTACGGGCTGGTCTATTCCCGGCGCGCAGTGGAACGCGCCCAGCGCACCGGCGACCGGGTCCCGCTCGCCGTGGACGGGCCGGACGGGGAGCTGGCGGCGGAGGCCGAAGCGGTGCTGCGGCTGCTCGGCCTGATTGTGGCAGCCCGGACCGAGGCAGAGTGGAAGGTGCTGGACCTGATGACTCCCGGTGCGCGCGGGCAGCAGAAGTTTGTTGCCCAGGAACTGGGGATCACCGCCCAGGCCGTGAGCAAGGCAGTGGTCCGGTCCCACTGGAGCGAGGAATGGGCCACCCGCCCCGCCGCTGCACGGCTGCTGGGCCTGGTCTACGGTCCGGCGTCGCTGCCGCCCGCAGCGCTCCCCTACCGGGTGTGAGCTAGGCCGCGCCGTCCAGCACGCTGGCCAGGACACCCACGGCGCCGTCTTCATAGACCGTGCCGGTGACCTCGGAGGCTGCGGCCAGCACCTCGTCCGGCGCCTGCCCCATGGCCACGCCGCGGGCCGCCCAGTCCAGCATTTCAATGTCGTTCCGGCCGTCGCCCAGGGCGACGGTCAGTGTGGGATCAACCTCCAGCCGGCGCCGGACCTGCTCCAGCGCGCTGGCCTTGGTGACCCCCGAAGCGGCGATATCCAGCCAAGCGGTCCAGCCCACGGAATATGTCACGCCGTGCAGGCCGATTGCTTCCACGGCTGAGCCGAATTCCTCCGCCGTGCTGTCGGTGCTGAAGACCACTACGCGTACGGCCTGCGCGTCCAGCAGGGTTTCAAAGTCCACGGCGAGGGCTTCGGCACCGAAGCTGGCGTCCTGGAAACGTTCCGTGGACAGGAACCGTCCTTCAGCGTCTTCGAGGGCGAATTTGGCCGTCGGCAGCTTTGCCCGCAGCGCTGCCAGGGCCGGCTTGGGATCAAAGACCACACGGTCCAGCACTTCGTAGCCGTCTTCCAGGGAGGGATCCAGGCGCAGGGTCACGGCGCCGTTGGAGCAGACGCAGTATCCCGTGGTCAGTCCCAGGAGTTCAAGGATGGGCAGCGCGGCCCCGAAGGACCGGCCGGTGGCCACCACCAGATGGTGTCCTGCCTCGGCGGCGGCGCGTGCGGCGCTGCGTACGCCCGGGGACATGTGGCCGTCATGGTCCACGAGGGTTCCGTCCACGTCCAGCGCTACGAGGTGCTGCTTGTCAGGTGTTTGCTGGTCTTCGATGCCAGCAGTACTCAAAGTTGTCATCGCTTTATCTAAACATCCTCCCCGGAAAGACGGTAGGACCGGTGCCGCAGGAATGCGGCGGACGGGAGATCCACGACGGCGGAACCCGGCAGGTCCCGCCGTCGTGCGTGCCTGCCGTCGCTAGAGGACCGGCAGGACTTCCAGTCCGCCCAGGTACGGCTGAAGGGCAGCGGGAACGTTTACCGAGCCGTCCGGGTTCTGGTGGTGCTCCAGGATGGCGACGATCCACCGGGTGGTGGCCAGCGTTCCGTTCAGGGTGGCGACCGCGCGGGTGCCCTTGCCCCCGCCCTGGCGTTCGCGGATGTTCAGGCGCCGGGCCTGGAAGGTGGTGCAGTTGGAGGTGGAAGTCAGCTCGCGGTAGGCGTTCTGGGTGGGAACCCAGGCCTCGCAGTCGAACTTCCGTGCGGCGGACATGCCCAGATCGCCGGCGGCGGTGTCGATGACCCGGTAGGGCAGCTCGACCTTGGCCAGCATTTCCTCTTCCCAGGCCAGCAGCCGGCGGTGCTCCTCGGCGGCGTCCTCGGGCCGGGTGTAGACAAACATTTCCACCTTGTTGAACTGGTGGACGCGGATGATGCCGCGGGTGTCCTTGCCGTGCGAGCCTGCTTCGCGGCGGTAGCAGGAAGACCAGCCGGCGTAGCGGACGGGACCGCCGTCGAGCTCGAGGATCTCGTCGGAGTGGTAACCGGCCAGCGGCACCTCGGACGTGCCGACCAGATACAGGTCGTCTTCGGCCAGGCGGTAGATCTCGGCGTCGTGGGCCACGTCGAAGCCGGTGCCCTGCATCGTCTCCGGGCGGACCAGGGTGGGGGTGATCATCGGGACGAACCCGGCCTTCACGGCCTGGTCCATGGCCATGTTCAGCAGTGCCAGTTCCAGCCGGGCGCCGACGCCGCGCAGGAAGTAGAAACGGGAGCCGGAGACCTTGGCGCCGCGTTCCATGTCGATGGCGCCGAGCAGCTCGCCGATTTCCAGGTGGTCGCGGGGCGCAAAGCCCTCGGCCTCGAAGTCGCGGGGCTTGCCGACGGTCTTAATGACCTCGAAGTCGTCCTCGCCGCCGGTGGGAACGCCGTCGGAGATCAGGTTCGGAATCCGGCGCAGCAGCGCATCGGATTCGGCCTGGATGGCGTCAGCCTCGGCGCCGGCGGCCTTGACCGAGGCGGCCAGTTCCTTCACCTCGGCTAGGAGGGCCTGCTTCTCTTCGCCCTTCGCGGCGGCAACGCGCTTGCCGAAGGCATTCTGCTCGGCACGCAGGGTCTCATAGCGGGTCCGGGCATCGCGGCGGGCAGCGTCGGCGGAAATGATCGCGTCCACAATGCTCTCGTCGGCCAGCCGGGCGCGCTGCGAGGCTCGGAATTTTTCAGGATTTTCGCGGAGCTCATTTACATCGATCACGTCTCAAGAGTACCGAAAACCCGCCGGGCCTTTGGTTTGCCGTGCGGCGGCTATTCTGAGAGGCATCATGCCCGTTGAAATTACGCTCATCCTGGTCCTCTGCGCCGCCCTGTTAGCCTCCGCGGCAACATGGGTTCTTATCGGTACCCGAGGACGGCGGCGGGCGGCTGCGGACGCGGCGGTCTTCGCCCCGCGGGGCGCGGCGCACCAGCGGGTCGCCATGGTCATCAACCCGGTCAAGGCACTGGCACCCGACGCCGAGGCGCTGCTGCGGACCTCCTGCGAGCTTGCAGGCTGGGATCCGCCGCTGATCCTGGAAACCACCGTGGACAGCCCCGGCTACCTCCAGGCACTGCAGGCACTGGAGTCCGGGGCCGACGTCGTCCTCGCTGCGGGCGGCGACGGCACCATCCGCGAAGTCTCGCGGGCCGTGGCGCATTCCGGAGCCGCACTGGGACTGATCCCGCTGGGTACCGGCAACCTGCTGGCCCGGAACCTGGACATTTCCGTGGCGGACCTGGCCGGAAACATCCGCAATTCCCTGCACGGGGATGTGCGGCAGATCGATATGGCAACCATCCTGCTGGAGGATTCAGCCACCGGCCGCACCTCCCACAACGCATTCCTGGTGATGGGCGGGATCGGCCTGGACGCCCAGGTCATCGCAGCCACCCGGGATGAGCTGAAAAAGCGGGTGGGCTGGCTGGCCTACAGCGAAGCGGGCGTCCGCCTGCTGCCGGGGCGCAGGACCCGGATGACGGTCAGCCTGGATGACGGGCCGGCGGTGTCGCAGAAGGTCCACAGCGTGCTGGTGGCCAACACCGGCCGCCTGCCGGCAGGGATCGATTTCATTCCCGACGCCGTGGTGGATGACGGGCTGCTGGACGTCATCATCATGAGCCCTCGCAGCGTCCTGGGCTGGGCCTGGGTGGCCGGCAAGGTGATGACCCGCTACCCCAAAGACCTTCCGGTGATCCGGCACCACCGGGTCCGGAAAGTCACGGTTACCGTTGCGGAGCCCACGCAGACCCAGCTCGACGGCGACCTCACCGGTCCCGCCACCGCCATCACGGTCGAGGTGGACACCGGCGCCCTGCTGGTCCGGGTGCCGCCCTCTCCCGTACTGCCGCGCGGAAAGTAGAACGGCCCCGCACCGGAGGGTGCGGGGCCGTTCCAGAGGGGCCAGGCGTTACTTGCCGTCCTGGGTGCCCTCGGAGTCGGTGTAGCCGCCTTCGCGGTCCTCGTCCGTCTTGGCGCCCTCGGCGGCGGTGTACTTGCCTTCGTCCTCATCGAGGGAGGAAGGGGAAGCCTGCTCGCGGATCAGCGCCTCTTCCTCGGCAAAGCGGATGTCGTTGCCCTGGTCGCCGACATCGCCGCGGTAGTTATCGTCATTGGTGGAGACACCGCTGGGCTTCGGGTCCTTGAGCTGCTCTTGTTCATTGGGGTACTCGCTCATGCCGGCACCTTCCTTCTGTGGTGGTTTTCCAGTGCGCCAATACTGCGCGCGCCTTCCCTCAGCATACTTATCGCCGGTGCCGGCGGAAACCCGCTTAATCCTCGAGCATGCTCCGCACCGCGGTCTCCGAGGCGGAGAATCCGGTGACCGGGATGACGTGGCCGTCGAAGAAGCGGTCCACGACGCGGGGGTCAATGTAGGACTTGCGGGCAATGGCCGGCGTGTTGCCCAGGTGGTCTGCGACATCGCGGGCCGTGGCGGCCACGGCCTTCTGCTTCGCCCGGCTGGTGGTGGCCTCCGGTGCCAGCCGGGCCAGGGACATGGCAGCCACCACCGTGGCCTGCCAGGTGCGGAAGTCCTTGGCGCTGAACTCCCCACCCGTGACTTCCTTCAAAAAAGCGTTCAGCTGGGCGGCATCAACGCTGTGCCAGGCCCCGTCAGCGCCCAGATACGCCAGGGCCGTGTCCGCGTCCGGGCGCCGGAGCATGGGCTCGAGGGCGGCGGCAAGGTCTGCGTCCTTTATTGTGGTGTGCCATTCCTGCCCGCTCTTACCGGGAAAGTCGAAGCGTACTTCCGTTCCGTCCAGATGCACGTGCTCGATGCGCAGCGTGGTGGTGCCGTAGGAGCCGTTGGCCTCCGCATACCGGGCGCCGCCGACCCGCAGCGCACCGGCGTCGACAATCCGCAGGGCGGCCGCCAGGGCCCGGTCCCCGCTGCACCCGTCGGCGCGCAGGTGCTTGGTGATCAGGCGGCGCGCTGCGGGCAGTGACTGCGCAAATGCCAGCGCGCGGTCGAATTTTTCCCGGTCCTTCATCTCGCGCCAGTGCTGATGGTAGATGTACTGCTTGCGGCCGGCGCCGTCGGTTCCCGTGGCCTGGATATGGCCGTTGGGATAGGGGCTGATCCACACCTCGGTCCACGCGGGCGGTATCGCCAGCGAACGGATCCGGGCCAGCACCGCACGGTCGGCAATGACGTTGCCGCGGATGTCGCGGTAGCTGAAACCCTTGCCCCAGCGCCGCCGGGAGTACCCGGGGTGTTCACAGTTGCTTCGCCGAAGCCGAGCCATCGTCCGCACCTTTCGCCCGCTGCGGACCGGTTCCGCCGCGGCGTCTAGCCCTAGTATCCGTTCAGCAGGGAGTCAAGCCAAATGTCGGCGGCGCGGAACGCCTCGTCGCTGGTGTGCCGGGATATTTCGGTCTCGCGGTGGTCAGCCCGCGGGTATGACCCCAGGAACCGCAGATCCGGGCTGATCCGGTGCAGGCCCTTCAGGGTGTCGGCCATCCGGGCATCGGCCACATGGCCGTCGGCGTCAATGCTGAAGAAGTAGTCGCCGAGGAACATCCCCGTGGGACGTGACTCGATCCGGCTGAGGTTCACTCCCCGCGAGGAGAACTGCTCGAGGATTTCCATCAGGGCGCCCGGGTGGTCCTCCGGCAGGGGAATCACCAGGGTGGTTTTGTCGGAACCGGTGGGTTCGGGCAGCAGCCCCGGCAGGCTGATCATCACGAAGCGGGTGACGGCGTCCCGGACATCGCCGATGTCCTCGGCCAGGACTTCCAGCCCGAGCCGCCGCGCCACCAGCGGGGCGCAGATCGCAGCGTCAAAGGACGGCTCCGCTTCGCTCAGTTCCACGGCCGCCGCCGCCGTGGAGGCCGAAGGGAGATATTCCGCATCAGGAATATTCACTGCGGCCCATTCCCGGCACTGCGCCCAGGCGTGCGTATGGGTGGAGACCGTCCGGATATCGGCCAGTGCCAGACCCGGGCGCACCGCCAGCACAAAGGTGATGGGCACCAGGACCTCGCGCAGGATCCGCAGCGGAGTTCCGGCGGACAGCGCATCGAGGGTGGCGCTGACGCCGCCCTCCACGGAGTTCTCGATCGGCACCACTGCAGCGGTGGCCCGCCCGGAGCGGACCATTTCCAGCGCGGAGTTCACGCTGGGTGCCGGAAGACGGACGGCGTCCTGCGCGCCCGGAATACTCAGCAGGGCCGCCTCCGTGAAAGTGCCCTCCGGGCCGAGGTAGGCATAGACCGGGGTTTCCCCCAGCGGGCCGGGGTGGTGCGGGGCGGCCTGGGTGTCGGCGGCGGAGGTCATTTAACGGTCGGTTCCTGCCCGTTGTCGGAAACCATGGGTTTGCCCGCCTCGAGCCAGGCACCCATGCCGCCGTTCACGTTGACGGCGGAGTAGCCGTTGGCCTCCAGCCACTGCGTGGCGCGGGCGCTGCGGCCGCCGGTGCGGCAGATGACGGCGAGGTCCTGGTCCGGGTCGAGCGCTTCGAGGGCATCGGGCAGCTGGTCGAGCGGAATGTGGAGGGCACCGTCGACGTGGCCGGCTTCCCATTCGTAGTCTTCCCGGACGTCGAGGATTTTCGCTCCCTCGGGAATGGTGTCTACGGTTACGCTCTGCATCTCGGTCATGGCTGCCCTCACTGTCGTACGGGGTGTCGCCCCGCACCGCAGTCCGGGCGCGCCCGGGCCGCCGCAGGGGCCGTTTTCTCCAGCCTATAGTGGGACGCGGTCCGAGAGAACAAACCCCCGGCACCCGCACGTACCGAAAGGCAGGCAATGCCCGCTCCCCACGAACTGACCGCAGTCGAGCTGCGGGATGCACTGGCTTCCGGCGCCCTCGGCGCCGAGGAAGTCACTATCCACTACCTGCGGCGCATCGAGGAACTCAATCCGGAGCTGGGTGCCTTCCTGACAACGACGCCGGAACTCGCCGTCGCCGAGGCGCGGGCGGCGGATGCGCGCAGGATCCGGGGCGAGAAGCTGGGGGTGCTGCACGGGGTGCCGCTGGCGCACAAGGACCTGACCGATGTTGCGGGGGTCCGCACCACTATGGGCAGCACCGCCCTGGACCCGCGGGTCGCCGAGGAGGACGCGCCCCTGCCGGCCGTGCTGCGCCGGGCCGGAGCCATCAGCCTGGGCAAAACGCAGGTTCCGGAATTCGGACTCAGCAGTTACAGCGAGAACCGGGTGGGTCCGCCGGCGCGGAATCCCCGGGATCCGCGGCTCAGCCCCGGCGGCTCCTCGGGTGGCAGCGCAGCCGCTGTGGCCGCAGGCCTGATCCCCTTTGCGCCGGGGACCGACGGCGGCGGCTCCGTGCGCATCCCGGCAGCGGCGACCGGCCTGGTGGGCCTCAAACCCAACCGCGGGCGGATCCCGTCCGGCTCGGCGCAGCAGGACCTCGGACAGTTCGTGGTGGCCGGTCCGCTGGCCCGGACCGCAGCGGATGCGGCCCTGCTGCTCGATGCGATGGTGGACGAACCCAACTACCGCGCCACCAGCGCGGCACCGGTGCCCGGGACCTTCCTGGCCGCCGCGCTGCGCGCCGAGGGCCGGTTCCGGATCGGGGTCAGCACCCGCTCGCCGTTCGAGTCCCGGCTGGATATCCGGCTTGATCCCGAGGCGGTGCAGGCGCTCGACGCCGGCATTGCGGCCCTGAGCAGTGCCGGCCATGACCTGGCGGACGCGGACCTGGTGTATGACGAGCGGTATCCGGACGCCTTCCAGGTGGTGTGGACGGCCGGGCTGGCCACCGCCGCCCTGCCGCCGGGCGGCGGAGACCGGCTGACCGATCTGGCGGCGGTGATGCGGCAGCGGGCGCTTCGGCGCAGCGCCGCGGACCTGGTGGCCGCCGTCGACGTCCTGCGGACCTTCGAGGCCGAGACCATCCGGCAATACAGCGCCTACGACATGATCCTGACCCCCGCTCTCGGGATGACGCCGCGTCCCATCGGCTGGTACGGCAGCGGCCACGAGGCGCCTGAAGACCGCGCGGATGAGGACTACGCCCGTCAGTGCCGCTACTCCCCGTTCACATCCATGGTGAATGTCTGCGGCCTCCCGGCCATTACCCTGCCGGTGCTGGACACGGAGGCCGGACTGCCGATGGGTGTGCAGCTGATCGGGCGTCCGGGTGCGGAAGCGGATCTCCTGGCCGTGGCAGCGCAGCTAGGCTACTGACCGCCCGGATTAGAAGAGGCTTGCCAGCAGCCGATCGGATTCCCGCTGCCCCTCGATGTCGAACGCGCCGCCGGTCACCAGCAGCTCGTCCGAACCCGAGGAGGCCGCCAGTTCCTCGAGCCGGCCGTGCACCTGTCCCGCTGTCCCGTAGACGGAGGTGGCAAGGGTGGCGCGGACCAGGTCCTGCTGCCGTGCGGACAGGGCGGCGGCGCCCTCCGCGCGTGACAGGGCGGGGAACACGCCCTTGGTCCGGGAATCGGCCATGGCATGCGCCTCGGGCAGCAGCAGTTCCCTTGCCTTCTCCTCACTGTCCGCCACGGCAACGTTGACTGCCGCCAGCACGTAGGGCCGGGGAAAGCGGTCCGAGGGACGAAACGCCGAGCGGTACCGCTCCAGTGCGCCCGTCTGCCCGGCGCTGTTCCGCCGGAACAGTGCCGGGCCGCCCAGGACGACGCCGAGGCCCGCCCGGGCTGCTATTTCCACTCCTGCTCCGGTGGCAAGCACAAACACCGGCGTCCGTCCGCTGTCCCGGGGACGCGCGGTGATCGGTGCGGTGCCGTTGAGGTAGGCCAGCAGCTGTCCCAGCTGCTCCTCGAACTGCTCCGCCTCGGCCGGCCCCGCCTGCAGTGCGGCGCGCACCGCCGGAGTGAAACCGACGGACCGGCCCAGCCCGAGATCGATCCGGCCGGGATACAGGGCCTGCAGGGTGGCGGCCTGCTCAGCCACGACCAGCGGCTGATGGTTCGGCAGCATCACGCCTCCGGAGCCGATCCGGATGCTCCCGGTGCGTCCGGCCAGAGCAGCCATCAGGACGGCGGGAGTCGAACCGGCAATTCCCGCCACCGCGTGGTGCTCGGCCACCCAAAAGCGCCGATATCCGAGCCTGTCCGCCATCTCCGCCCGCTGGAGCACGGCCGAGAGTGCATCAGCTTCCGAAAAGCCCTCACGGTTGTTCGCGCGGTCGAGGATGGAAACGGGAACACTGAGGCGGGCCATACCCCTTCCAACCCGGCCTCCCGCTAGGGAATTCCGGACCGGTCGCGCAAATCCTTCCGTCATGCAGGCTTACAAGCATGTAATGCAGGCAAAAGCATCCGTTTTGCCTGTGATTTTGGGCACTCAGGGATGGCAACCTTCCTTGTCCCCGGCGGATTCTTTCGGATTTGCCTGCTTGACCACCTGCCGAGAGTGGGAATATTAAACTCGTGAGCCATACCCCCAGTACCTCAGGCGTAAAAGAAGCGCGTAAAACCTTCTTCGGCCATCCCCGGATGTTGGCCAACCTCTTCAGCGTTGAGCTGTGGGAGCGATTCTCCTTCTACGGCATGCAGGGCATCCTGCTGTATTACATGTACTACAGCACCACCGACGGCGGCCTCGGCATCAACGAGGCCGTTGCTGTGTCGCTGGTCGGTGCGTACGGCGGCGGTGTTTACCTCTCCACCATCCTCGGTGCGTGGCTGGCGGACCGGGTCTTCGGCGCCGAACGGGTGCTGTTCTATGCTGCAGCCCTGGTCATGCTGGGCCACATTTCCCTGGCCGTGCTGCCCGGCGCCGTCGGACTGGCCTCCGGCCTGATCCTGATCGCCCTGGGTTCCGGCGGTGTGAAGGCCAACGCGACGTCGCTGGTCGGCACCCTGTACGACGAAAAGGACCAGCGCCGCGACGCCGGCTTCTCCATCTTCTACATGGGCATCAACATCGGCGCCCTGATCGGCCCGATCCTGACCGGCCTGGCGTGGAGCGAATACGGCTTCCACTACGGCTTCGGCCTGGCCGCCATCGGCATGGCCATCGGCCTGGTCCAGTACGGCGTGACCCGCAAGAACCTGCCCGCATCCGCCCACCAGGTAGCCAACCCGCTGCCGAAGCAGCAGTACATGAAGGTCAGCCTCATCGCAGCTGCCGCTGTGGTCGTCATTGTGCTGGCCGTTGTCTTCGACCTGTTGACCGCCAAGAACCTCGCGGTGGTGATGGCGATCCTCGCCATCGTGGCCGCCGTCGCGTACTTCGTGATCATCCTCAGCAGCAAGAAGGTGAACCGGGTGGAACGCCGCCGGGTGTACTCCTTCATGCCGCTCTTCATCGCCAGCGCTGCGTTCTGGGCCCTGTTCCAGCAGCAGTTCACGGTGGTCGCCATGTACGCGGACTCCTCACTGAACCGCAGCATCTTCGGCTGGGAAATGCCGCCGAGCTGGGTGCAGTCCATCAACCCGGTCTTCATCATCATCTTCGCCGCTGTCTTCGCCGGCGTCTGGACCAAGATGGGCGACCGCCAGCCGTCCTCCCCGCTGAAGTTCGCCCTGGGCCTGGCCGTGATGGGCCTTGCCTTCCTGGCGTTCATTCCGTTCTCCGGCGGAGCCCCGAACAGCACCCCGCTGCTGGCCATGGCCGGCATCCTGCTGCTGTTCACCTTTGCTGAACTGTTCCTGTCCCCGATCGGACTGTCCGTGGCAACCAAGCTGGCTCCGGAAGTCTTCCGGACCCAGATGGTGGCCCTGTTCTTCCTGTCCGTCTCCCTGGGCACCACCCTGGCCGGCTGGCTGGCACAGTTCTACGACCCGGAAACCGAAGTCAGCTACTTCACCTTCAGCGGGGTCACCGCGATCATCCTGGGCATTGCCCTGGCCGCGGCCACACCGTCGATCAAGAAGCTCATGGGCGGCGTGCGCTAAGCACCCGGAGCTTTTCCAAGGACGGCGGTACCGGAATTTTCCGGTACCGCCGTCCTTTTTTATGTTGCGTCATGTGCTTGGAGGCGCCCCGCCGGCATGGCTAGGATGGTCCCAGCTTCAGGAGACACGGCCGCCAAGCTCCGACTTGGCCGTGCACCAACCCCATGCTTCGCGGGTGGTTCGGATGACGAAGCGGCCTGCACCGCCCTTCGGGCATCCGGTGCGGGCAAGAGCACGGATTCCAAAGGATCGCCGCCATGCGCAAAAGCACCGACCGTATTCTGGCCACTCACGCAGGGTCCCTCCCCCGCACCCCTGAACTGCTTGCCGCGAACGCAGCACGGGAAGCCGACCCTTCGGATACCGAGGGTTACGCGGACCTGCTGCAGGCCGCCGTCGCCGATATGGTGCGCCGCCAGCTGCAGGCGGGCATCGACATTCCCAACGACGGCGAATACGGGCACGCGATGTCCGCCGACGTCGACTACGGTGCCTGGTGGTCCTATTCCTTCTCCCGGCTCGGCGGCCTGAGCGTGGCCGAAACCGGAATCTGGAACATGGAGCCGCACCGCTCGGAGCCGGGCAACGTGGTCCTCACCAGCTTCGGAGACCGCCGCGACCGCCGGCGCTTCGCTGATGCCTACACCGACCCGTCCTCCGGCATCACCACCGGCGCCCAGAAGGTCTTCCCCAAGGTCACGGGGCCCGTGGAGTACACCGGGTACGACGCCGTGGCCCGCGACATTGCCAACCTCAAGGCCGGCCTGGCCGGCTCGGGTGCAACGGAAGGCTTCCTCGCCTCACTCTCCCCCGGTTCCTGTTCGCGGATTGCCAACGAGTACTACGCCACGGAGGAGGAGTTCATTTACGCCTGCGCGGACGCGATGCGGGAGGAATATCGAGCCATTGTCGACGCCGGGCTGATCGTCCAGATTGACGATCCGTCCATCGCGGAGAACTGGGACCAGATCAATCCCGAACCTTCCGTCAGCGACTACCTCAAGTTCACGCAGATCCGGGTGGAAGCACTGAACTACGCCCTGCGGGGCCTGCCCGAAGAGCAGATCCGCTTCCACCTGTGCTGGGGCTCCTGGCACGGACCGCACACCACGGATATCGAGTTCCGCCATCTGACGGACACCCTGCTGCAGATCAACGCCGGTGCCTACAGCTTCGAAGCCGGCAACGTGCGGCACGAGCACGAATGGCGGGTCTGGGAAGACACCAAGCTGCCGGACGGAAAAGTCCTTCTTCCCGGCGTCGTCTCCCACGCCACCAACGTCGTGGAACATCCGGAACTGGTGGCGGACCGGATTGAGCGTTTCGCCCGGCTGGTGGGCCGCGAAAACGTCATCGCTTCCACCGACTGCGGGCTCGGCGGACGGGTGCATCCGCAGATTGCGGCCGCGAAGCTGGCGGCCCTCGGAGAAGGTGCCCGGCTGGCCAGCAGCCGGCTTTGGTAGGCGGAGGCAGGGCCTGAATACCGGCAACGAGTAGTTTCAGGAAAAGCAGGACCGACCGGCGGCAGGCGCGCGTCTGCCGCCGGGACCGTTTTTTTGGCATGCTTAGGGGTATGTCTAATCGTGCCGGCCAGCGTGCCGAACCTTCCGACCTTGTAGATCTCACCGCGCTTTTGGACGCCTATTATGACGTCGTCCCGGATCCGTCCAATGTCGCCCAGCGCGTTGCGTTCGGCACCTCCGGGCACCGCGGATCCTCCCTCAACGGGGCGTTCAATGAGCAGCACATCGCGGCAATCACCCAAGCCATCGTGGAATACCGTACGTCTGCGGGAATCACCGGACCGCTGTTTATGGGCAAGGACACGCACGCGCTGTCCGAACCGGCACAGAACACCGCGCTGGAGGTCCTGGCCGCCAACGGCGTGAATGTGCTCATCGATGCACGCAACGGATTCACCCCCACCCCCGCCGTCAGCCACGCCATCCTGGTGCACAATTCCACGCGCACCGAGCAGGCGGACGGGATTGTGGTCACCCCTTCGCACAATCCGCCGGCGGACGGCGGCTTCAAGTACAACCCGCCCACGGGCGGACCCGCCGGATCGGACATCACCAACTGGATTGCCGACCGCGCCAACCAGCTGATGGAGAACGGCCTGGACGGTGTCCGCCGCATTCCGCTGGGCGAGGCACGCCTGGCCGATTCGGTGGGCACCTATGACTTCCTGGCGCACTACGTGGAAGACCTGCCCGCGGTGCTGAACCTGGACGCCATCCGCAGCGCCGGGCTCCACATCGGCGCCGATCCGCTCGGCGGTGCCTCCGTGGACTACTGGGGCGCCATCGCGGAACGGCACAAGCTGAACCTGACCGTGGTCAATCCCAATGTTGACCCGCAGTGGGCCTTTATGACCCTGGACTGGGACGAGAAGATCCGCATGGACTGCTCCTCGCCCTACGCCATGGCATCGCTGATTTCCCGGGCCGGGGACTACGACATTGCCACCGGCAACGACGCCGACGCCGACCGGCACGGCATTGTCACCCCGGATGCGGGACTCATGAACCCGAACCATTACCTGGCCACCGCCATTGACTACCTGTACCGCAACCGGTCCGGGTGGAGCGCGGACGCCATGGTCGGCAAGACCCTCGTCTCCTCCTCCATGATCGACCGGGTCACCGCTGATCTGGGGCGGGTCCTCATGGAGGTACCCGTGGGCTTCAAGTGGTTCGTACCTGGCCTGCTCTCGGGCGAAACCGCGTTCGGCGGCGAAGAATCCGCAGGTGCGTCCTTCCTCCGGCTCGACGGCCGGCCCTGGAGCACCGACAAGGACGGCCTCCTGCTGGCCCTGCTGGCCTCCGAAATGACGGCCGTGACCGGCAAGACCCCGTCCCAGCGGTACCGAGAGCTGACAAATCAGTTCGGCGATCCCGAATATGCACGCGTGGACGCGCCCGCGACCCGCGAGCAGAAGGCAGCGCTGGCCAAGCTCTCGCCGTCGGACGTCACTGCCACCACCCTGGCCGGTGAGGAGATCACGGCACGCCTGACCGAGGCGCCGGGCAACGGTGCGCCCATCGGCGGACTGAAGGTGACCACGGAGAACGCGTGGTTCGCCGCCCGCCCCTCGGGCACCGAGGACGTCTACAAGATCTACGCCGAGTCCTTCAAGGGCGAGGAACACCTGCACCAGGTCCAGGCCGAAGCCAAGGCCATTGTGGACGGCGTAATCTCCTAGGTTCCGCTAAAAAAACGGAAGGGGTGCACCGGTTGGTGCGCCCCTTCCGTTTATCCGCAGCGGATCACAGCAGCCGGCGCAGGACCCGTTTCTTCAGTCCGGTGTAGGGCGGGTACGCGAACCGGAGGGTGTCCAGCAGGGTGCCCTTGGTGAAGACCGGCCGCAGCTGGCTGAACGTGTCGAAGGTGTATTTCCCGTGGTAGGCGCCGGTGCCGCTGGCACCTGCACCGCCGAACGGCAGGCCTGGCACGGCCAGCTGCACGGTGCTGGCGTTGTGGCTGATGCTGCCGGCCCGGACCCCGTCCTCGAACGCCTTCCGGTCCGCCGCGGAATTGCTGTACAGGTAGGCGGCCAGCGGTACGGGACGGGAGTTGATGAACTTCATGGCCTCAGCCAGGTCTTTTACCTCGATGATCGGCAGGATGGGTCCGAAGATCTCCTCCTGCATCACGGGTGAATCCGGGGCCACGTCGGTGAGGATGGTCGGTTCCAGGTACAGGCTGCCGCGGTCGCTGCGCCCGCCGGCCAGGATGGTGCCGCTGTCCAGCAGGCCCACCAGCCGTTCCCAGTGCTGTTCGTTGACGATCCGGCCCAGGTCTACGCTCCGGGACGGGTCCTTGCCGAACTGCTCCGTGACGGCCCGCACCAGGTGCTTTTTCAGCGCCGGCGCCGCTTCCTCGGTCACCAGGACGTAGTCCGGGGCCACGCAGGTCTGCCCGGCGTTGAGCAGCTTCCCGAAAACCAGCCGGCGGGCAACGGCGGCCCAGTTGCCGTCCAGCACCACGGCGGGCGATTTGCCGCCCAGTTCCAAGGTGACCGGGGTGAGGTGCTCCGCGGCGGCCTGCAGGACAATCCGGCCGACGCGCTCCCCGCCGGTGAAGAAGATCGAGTCGAACTGTTCCTTCAGCAGGGCGGTGCTGGCCTCCTGCCCGCCCTCGACCACAGCGACTGCGGCCGGGTCAACGTAGCGCGGCAGCAGGTCGGCCAGCACGGCCGACGTCGCCGGGGCCAGTTCGCTGGGTTTGAGCACCGCGGCGTTCCCGGCGGCCAGGGCGCCGACCAGCGGCGCCAGGACCAGCTGCACCGGATAGTTCCACGGGCCGATGATGAGCACCACGCCCAGCGGCTGCGGTTCGGTCCGGGCCGACGCCGGCTGCAGGCCCGGCGGAACCGGGACGCGCCGGCTGCGGGTCCACTTTTCCAGATGCTTGAGCGCGTGTTCGGCTTCGGCCCGCACCAGCGAAAGCTCGGTGACGTAGCTTTCCAGCGGATTTTTGCCCAGGTCTGTTGCCAGGGCGTCGGTCAGTTCCTGTTCCCGCTCGTGAAACAGGCGGATGAGCCCCTCGAGCTGCTCCCGCCGCCAGGCGAGGGGCCGGGTACGCCCGGATGCGTAGGTTTCGCGGACCTGGGCCAGGACGGCGGGAACAGCTGCCGGGGAAGGTTCCGGGGAACCGTCGGGGGAATTGCCGGGGGGTGCAGGGAATGCTGAGACTATTTCGCTCATGCCTGGGTGGTTTCCTTCGGTGCGATTTCGTCGGTGGAAGCGGCGGGTTTCCGGCCGGTGAAGTGGTCCATGGACTGGTAAACCTTGAAGACGCGTCCGGCCACCACGTCCCAGGCCGGCTGCGGCAGTACGTTGCGCAGGGCACTGCCCAGGGCCACGGTCCACGGCAGCTGGAGCCGTGCCTTCCCCGCCAGCAGGGCCTCCCAGGCCTTGTCCACCACGTATTCCGGTTCCATCAGCGGCGTCAGCAGCGGCCCGCGGGCGCCCTCGAACATCCCCGTCTTGATGTAGCTGGGAATCAGCGTGGTCACACAGACGTGGCCGTTGCCGGACTCGTTCAGTTCCAGGCGCAGGGAATCGCTCCAGCCGATGACTGCCCACTTCGAGGCCGTGTAGACACTCATTTTCGGGACGGACAGCGTGCCGGAGGCCGAGGCCACGTTGAGGATGCGTGCGGGGGTGCGGCGCTCGATCATGCCCGGCAGGAAGGCCCGCGTTATCTGCATGGGTGCGAGCGTATTAATCTGCATCACGGCGTCTATGTCCGCTGCCGGCGCGTGTTCCCAGAAGTATTTGCCGCGCACTATTCCGGCGTTGTTGATCAGGATGTCCGGAACCCCGGCCTCCCGGATGACCTGCGAGGCGGTGTCGGTGATCTCCGGCAGGGAGGCAACGTCCACCGTGTAGGGGTGGATAGCTGCGGCGCCCAGTTCCCGCAGCGCCGCAGCCGTGTCCGCCAGGGCCTCGGCATTGAGGTCCCACAGCACCACGGCCGCCGCCCCTTCGCGCACAGCACGCTCGGCGTACAGGCGGCCCATGCCCATGGCGGCGCCCGTGATCAGAACTACGCGTCCTGCAACTGAAATGCTCATGCTGCTCCATCGTCCAGTCGGTACGTGATTGCCAAGGCCCTGTCCTGCACCTGGCACCCTTCTTATGCAACGTAACATCCCGGATATCAGAGGCGGCTAGAATTTTGTCTAAACACCCCTTTCTCCGGAAGGCACCACCATGAGCAGATTCGGTATGGACTGGACCCTCCACGGAGACGGCAGAACCATCCGGCCGGGCTCCTATGTTGCTCCCGAGGAGAGGCTGAGCTGGCCGCGGACCATCGGCATCGGCTCCCAGCACGTGGTGGCCATGTTCGGCGCCACTTTCCTCGTGCCGCTCCTGACCGGTTTTCCGCCGGCCACCACCCTGCTGTTCTCCGGCATCGGCACCATCCTGTTCCTGATCATCACCGCCGGCCGGGTGCCCAGCTATCTGGGCTCGAGCTTTGCGTTCATTGCACCGATCGGCGCGGCCACCAATCAGCACGGCCCGGGCGGTGCGCTGGGCGGCATCATCATGGCCGGCTTTGTCCTGTTCCTGGTCGGACTCGCAGCGCAGCTGGCCGGTACCCGCTGGATCCAGGTCCTGATGCCGCCGGTTGTCACCGGCACGATCGTTGCCCTGATCGGGCTTAACCTAGCCGGTTCGGCAAGGGACAATTTCGAGCAGGGCCCGCTCACTGCCACCATCACCGTGGTGGTGATCCTGCTGAGCACCGTCCTGTTCAAGGGATTCCTTGGCCGGTTGTCGATCCTGGTCGGAGTAGTGGCCGGATACATCGCGGCCATGCTGCAGGGCGAGGTGGATTTCCAGGCCATCGGCGACGCCGCCTGGATCGGGCTGCCGGAATTCATGTCCCCCACCTTCCACTTCTCGGTGATCGGACTGTTTGTTCCGGTGGTCCTGGTGCTGGTGGCCGAAAACATCGGGCATGTGAAATCCGTGGCGGCCATGACCGGCCGCGATCTGGACCCGTACGCCGGCCGGGCGCTGATGGCCGACGGCGTGGCCACCATGCTGGCCGGCTCCGGCGGCGGCTCTGCCACCACCACCTACGCGGAAAACATCGGCGTTATGGCGGCCTCCCGCGTGTACTCCACGGCGGCCTACTGGGTGGCCGGCATTGTCGCCATCCTGCTGAGCCTGTTCCCGAAGTTCGGCGCGATGATCGCCACGGTGCCCGGCGGGGTGCTGGGCGGTGCCGGCGTCGTTCTCTACGGCATGATCGGCATCCTGGGCGTGCGCATCTGGGTGGACAACCGGGTGAATTTCTCCAACCCCATCAACCTGTCCACCGCCGGGCTGGGCCTGATCATTGCCATCGCGAACTTCACCTGGATCGTGGCGGGGCTGGAGTTCGGCGGCATTGCGCTGGGCACCGGGGCCACCCTGATTGCCTATCACGGCATGCAGGCGATCGCCCGCTGGCGGGGCACAGATCCGGACCAGCCGCACGAGGACACCGGAGCCAAACCAAGCCGGCTCGGCTAGCCGAAGGCTATGCCCCTTCCAGGACCTGGCGGGTGGCCTGCGCAACATACTTCGCTGCCTGCTCCATTGCATCCTGCGGCCGCTGCACCACGTCCAGCAGGCTGACCGCCGCGACAATTCCGTACTCCTCCAACTGGTCCGGAGTCAGGGTGATCCGGCCGGCCACGGCCACCACGGGAATTCCGGCGTCCCGGGCGCGGGCCGCAACCGCCAGCGGAGCCTTGCCGTAGCGCGACTGCTCATCAAGGGAGCCTTCACCGGTAAGCACCAGGTCGCAGCGGATGAGTGCGGCGTCCAGGCCGGTAAAGGCACTGAGCAGTTCAAACCCGGGGTTCAGCGACGCCCCGGTAAAGGCCAGGAACCCGGACGGGAAGCCGCCCGCCGCACCGGCGCCGGGGACATCGACGTCGACCCCGGTTGCGGACTTCAGGAGATCCGCCCAGTTGGTCAGCGCCTCTTCGAGGACCGGCATTTCCGCGGGACCGGCACCTTTCTGGCCGCTGAAGACCGCCACCGTACCAACAGGGCCGAGCAGCGGATTGGTTACGTCGGCGGCGATCCGCAGATCCACCTCCGCCAGCCGCGGGTCCAGGCCGGCAGCGTCCAGCGAGGCGGCGTGCATCAGGCCCGCTCCTCCGGCAGGAACCGGCACACCGTCGCGGTCCAGGATCTTCAAACCCAGGGCGGCCAGCGCTCCGGAGCCGCCGTCCGTCATGGCCGACCCGCCGATGCCAAGGATGATGGTGCGCGCACCGGCGTCGAGCGCCTCGCTGATCAACTGGCCGCTGCCGTAACTGGTGGCGTCCAATGCCGTCCCCGGGGTGGGATCCAGCAGGGCCAGCCCGCTGGCCCGCGCCGTTTCGATCAGGGCCGTATGTCCTTCGAGGGCCCACACCGCGGTGACTTCGCGGCCCAGCGGCCCCCGAACCCGGGCGGTGCGGGGCTGCGCCCCGGCGGTCAGTGCGGCGTCCAGGGTGCCCTCGCCGCCGTCGGCCACTGGAACCGCGGTGACTACGGCGTCCGGATAGACCGCCAGCACCCCTTCACCCATGGCCGCTGCGGCTTCCGCAGAACTGAGGGTTCCCTTGAACTTGTCCGGAGCAATAACTACGCGCATGCCTTCATCCTGCCAGTCGGGACGGACAAGGGGCGTTTAATCAGGCGTTACGTCCACTGCCCGCGGTCTTTGAGGACGTCCACCAGGATGTCCGAACGGTCAGAGACAATCCCGTCCACGCCCAGGTCCAGCAGCCGGTTCATGGTCGGCGCGTCGTTCACGGTCCAGACGTGGACCTGGATTCCGGCGCGGTGGCAGCTGCGGACAAACCCCGGTGTCACCACGGGTACGGGACCGAACCGCAGCGGAACCTGGACACACTGGAACCGGCCCAGCCGGGCGAGGAGGCCGGCCGCCCCCAGCGGAGCGAGCAGGCGCAGTGCCGCTGTCAGGGCACTGCCGGCGGAGCTTGCGGCCGGCCGGGTGAGGCGGCGCAGGGTGCCCAGACGGCGGACGTCCGAGAAGGACGCGACGAGGACCCGGTCATGGGCGGAGTGCTTTTCTATCAGCGCAGCCAGCAGTGCCGCCCCGGCCGCATCCTTGACATCAACGTTCAACCGCATCTGCGGCCATTCGGTCAGAAGCTCTTCGAAGGTGGGGATCTGTTCCGCCCCGCCTATCAGCACCTCGCGGAGTTCCTTCCGGGTGAGCTGGCTGATTTTCCCCACCACCCCGCCGGACAGCCGGTCGACGGTTTCGTCGTGGAAGGCCATCAGGATGCCGTCGCGGCTGGTGCGCACGTCCGTTTCCAGGTAGCTGATCCCCAGCTCCGCCGCGGCCCGGAAGGCCGGGAGCGTGTTTTCGCAGCCTTCGGGGGAAAAGCCCCGGTGAGCCAGGGCGATGGGCGCCGGCGACGATGCCGGGCGGATGTTCCCGGTGTCCCGAGGGGCACGGAAGTATGGATAGGTTGCCAGCACATTTGTACCCTACCAAGGACCGGCCTAATCCAAAGGCGGTCCTTGGCGCGGGGGCACGAGCCTAGACTGGCAGGACCGCGACCGGCAGCAGCTCCAGCCGGTTTAGCTCGTGGAGGTCAGTACCGTGCCTGACATGCTCGCCGCCCTGCCCCGTTTCGGGGCTTTGCTGAACCGGCCGCTGCAGCGGCTGCGCGGAAGCGCCCGCGTAGCTCCGGCCACCCTTGGTTTTATTGCACTGTTCTGGATCCTGGGCGCATTCACCGACTCGGTTGGACGAGGTCCCGAGGGGCCGCTGCTGGACTGGGTAACCGTCTCCGTGGACTCCGTGGCTGAGCATCCGGCAGCGCTGGTTCTGTGCGGTTTCTGGGCCGGCAGCCCGGCCGGCTATCTGGGCGGGACCCTGTTCGCACTGCTGGCAGGCCTCCCCTGTGAGCGGCTGCTGGGAACCGGACGGTTCCTGCTCGCTGGTCTGGGCGGGCAGGTTGCGGGTCTGCTGCTGACCGCGGGGTTCGCCTATCTGACCAGTGCCTCAATCGGTGACTGGTCCCGTATCCTCGTCTCCGAGTCCTATGTGGGCCCGACGGCGTTCCTGGCCGCCGCCCTTGCCGCCGCAAGCGCACAGCTCGGGACCCTGTGGCGCCGCCGCCTGCGGGTTAGTCTCTTCACTCTGCTGGTCCTGCTGGCGCTTTACGGTGGAAGCTTTTCCAGCCTCGCGGTCCTCGGCGCGGCCGTTACCGGCGTGGCGGCGGGACCCTATCTGGCCGGCCGGCGGCCTGCCCTTCCGCGCCGGCTGGTCACCAGCAGGCGCGAAGCCCGGGTCCTGGTGGCGCTGATAGTGCTGGCCTCCGCCGCCGGCCCGGTGATCAGTGCACTCAGCACCCAGCCCGTAGGCCCGCTGGCGGTGCTGCGGTACCTGTTCACGGATGTGGAGGTCCGCACTCCCGCAGAACTGGCGCAGCTATGCGGCGTCGAATCGGATTCCGCACGCTGCGCCGCTGCACGTCTTCAGCTGCGCGCCGGACCTGCGGCGTTTTTCCTGGCCACTCTGCCGCTGGTGCTGCTCGCCGTTTTTTCCGACGGCCTGCGCCGGGGGAGGCACTTTGCCTGGCTGGCCGCCTTGCTGCTGCAGGGAGCCATGACCGTGCTGGCCGCAGTACGGATCGGCCGGTTGCTGGCAGGACAAGGCAACCTGTCCCCGGGCACCGGAAGTTTTATTGCACTGGTGGTGCCCATGGCGGTTCCGCTGGCCGTGTTGGTGCTGCTTGCCTTCACCCGCAGGCTCTTTCCGGTCGCAGCCCCCGCCGGCACCTACCGCCGACTCGCGGGGACCGTGGCCCTGCTGGCCGTCCTGCTCGCCGCGCTCTATCTGGGCGCGGGCCTGCTGAACCGCAACGGCTTCTCCCCCGCGGCGACACCGGCCCTGCTCACGGCGGATCTGCCCGGACGGTTCCTTCCCGTTCTGGAGGTGACCAGCCGCGCACCCGGAATCGTGCCCGAGAACCTGCCCGCGGTGCTGCTCTACGAGGGGGTGGGGGTGCTTTTCTGGATTGTCACGTGCACTCTGCTGCTGCGCTCTTTCCTGGTGCCGCCGGACAGCCCGGCCGCCAGGGACACAGACCGCGCCCGCTCACTGCTTCGGACCCACGGCGGCAGCACGCTCGCATGGATGACCCTCTGGCAGGGTAATCACTACTGGTTCTCCCCCGGCGGGAATTCCTACGTTGCCTACCGGCTGGACCTCGGTGTGGCCCTCACCGTTGGGGAGCCGGTGGGCCCCCGGGAGGAGCTGCGCAGCTCCGTGGAAGGCTTTGCGGCGTTCTGTGCCGCCAACGGCACCGCGGCCTGCTTCTATTCGGTGGGACCCCAGGTACGTGAGGCCAGTGAACGGCTGGGGTTTTCCTCGCTCCAGGTGGCGGAGGAGACCGTGCTCCCGCTGGGGTCGCTGGTCTTTAAAGGGAAACGGTTCCAGGACATCCGCACAGCCATGAACCAGGCGCGCAAGCACGGCATCCGCGCGCAGTGGGTGAGGTATCCCAGTGCACCGCTGGCGGTGAAGGACCAGGTCTACGCCATTTCGGAGGAGTGGGTGGCGGATAAGAAGATGCCCGAAATGGGGTTCACGCTGGGCGGGCTGGAAGAAGTGGACGATCCGGAGGTGCGGTGCCTGCTGGCCGTCGACTCAGACGGCACCGTGCATGCAGTGACGTCCTGGCTCCCGGTGTACCGCGACGGATCCGTTGCGGGCTGGACCCTGGATTTTATGCGCCGGCGCAGCAGCGGCTTCCGGCTGGGGATGGACTTCCTCATCGCCTCCGCTGCCCTGTCCCTCCAGGACGAAGGCTTTTCCTTCCTCAGCCTGTCCGGGGCGCCGCTTGCCCGTGCACCCGATCACGACGACGGCGCGGAGGAAGGACCGCCCGTCATGGAACGGCTGCTGGACCGGTTGGGGGACACGCTGGAACCCGTGTACGGATTCCGGTCCCTGCTGGCCTTCAAAGCCAAGTTCGGCCCGGAATACGTGCCGCTGTTCATGACCTATCTGGATCCGGCGTCACTGCCGGCCATCGCCAACGCCCTGACCCGGGCATATGTCCCCGATTTGTCGTTCAGCCAGGGGTTGTCGCTGGCCCGCCGGATCGTGGACCGCACCGGATGAGGCCGCCGCAGGCCGTGCTGTCCCTGTCGCTGATTGACGGGTTCCTCCCGACCGTTTTCCTGGCCCTGGGCGTCGTCGCCCTGCTGTGGCTCGGGATAGCCGGAAGGAAGCTGGGACTGCGCACCATCCTGGTCTTCGCCATTGTGGCCGCGGGCAGCACGGCGCTGCTCTACGTGCTCGCCGAACATATATTTCTCTGGTGGAATGCTTCCCTGCCGCGGACGCTTTACGTCTACAGCGCCCTGGCGGTCCTGGGCTTCCAGCTGGCCTTTCGCCAGGTGACGGCCCCGGGGACTCCGGCCGTCCGCCGGGCAGCCGGGGTCCTGGCCGCACTGGCCCTGCTGGGAGCACTGGCCTGCACGGTGAACCTTGCCTATGCCCAGTACCCTACGGTGCGGTCCCTGCTGGATCCTCCGTCAGCCACTGATGATCCGCTGCCCCGGCCCGCCGACGCCGGCGCGGACCGGCCTGCTGCCTCCGAGCAGAACTGGTCCCCGCCGCCGGACATGCCCGGGGAAGGACAGGTGTACCGCGCCGAGATCCCGGCGGCGGGCTCCGGATATGCCTCCCACCCTGCCCTGATCTACCTCCCGCCGGCGTACCTCGCCGACCCCGGCGCCGTCAGCCTGCCGGTGCTGGTCCTGATCCACGGCCAGCCCGGTTCGCCGAATGACTGGCTGGTCAGCGGCCGGATAGCCGAAATGATGGACGGCTTTGCGGCCCGCCATGCCGGACTGGCACCGGTTGTCGTGATGCCGGACGCCAGCAACGACTCCAACCCCGACTGGCCGCTGTGCCTGGACACCTCGGTCAGCGACTCGGCCACCTACCTGGCCCGGGACCTTCCCGCCTGGGTTCAGCAGCAGCTGGGGGCCGGGACGGCGGGCGCCCGCCAGTGGGCCGTCGCCGGGTATTCGTTCGGCGGCACGTGCGCGGTGCAGCTGGCCGCCAACCATCCCGACGTCTACCCGACGTTCCTCGACATCGCCGGGGAAAACGAACCCACCGACGCCGAGGGCCACCAGGCGCTGCTGGACACCTACTTCGGCGGCGATGAACGGGCGTTTGCGGAACAGAACGCCGTGGACCGGTTCCGCCGGATGTCATTCCCGGAACTCGCCGGCATTGTCGTCGTCGGACGTGAGGACAAGGTCTACGCGCCGGAGGGGCGGCAGGTGTACGAGGCGGCCCGGGCCGCCGGTGCGGACGTACAGCTCCAGGAGCTTCCGGGCGGTCATTCCTGGCAGGTCTGGCGGGCCGGGCTGGAGAACAACCTGGACTGGCTGTCCCGGCGGCTTGGCATACTTGATCCATGAGCCCGGATCCCGTGCAGCGCCCCGCCCCCGTTGAAAATCCGCTGCGGCGCCTGCTGCATGCGATCACCCGTGCAACCTCGCCGCACGTGACCCTGCTGGTCATTCTGGCTGCCGGCCTGGTTCCGGCCCTGGCCCTTACCCTGGTGTCCGCAGAGGTCTATGACTCGGTCACGGATGCCGACGGCATCGCCGGGCTGGACCGGCCGGCACTGGATCAGGCGCTGCAGCTGCGCAACCCGGAACTCGACGCAGCCGTCACCGGCTTCACCAACCTGGCGGGCACTGTCGGCATGCCGATCATTGCCGGACTCGTGGTGCTGGTGATGTGCCTGCGCTGGCGTTCCTGGACGCCGCTGATCCTCACGGCTGCCGCAGCCGGCGGTTCCCTGCTGATGACGGTGACCGGAAAGGCACTCATCGGGCGGACCCGGCCGGCCCTGGCCGACGCCGTGCCCCCGTATGAGTCCTCCGCCTCGTTCCCGAGCGGGCACACCCTGAACTCGATTGTTATCGCGGGGATCCTGGCCTATCTGGTGATCCTGCACGTGCATAACCGCCGGGCGAAAGCAGCTGTTGTCCTGGCGGCAGCGGCCTTTACCTTCGCGGTGGGCATGAGCCGGGTTTACCTCGGCCATCACTGGCTGACGGACGTCCTGGTGGCCTGGACGCTCGGAGCCGCTTGGCTGGCGGTGGTGATTACCGCGCACCAGCTCCTGAGGCGGCTTCCCGAACATCGAGCAGCTGCTCAAGGATCACTGCCACGCCGTCGTCCGTAAAGCCGGGCGCGGTGTAGGCCGCCGCCTCGCGGGCGGCAGGGTGTCCGGAGGCCATCGCGTAGCCCCGGCCGGCCCATCCCAGCATGGAAATGTCATTGGGCATGTCGCCGAAGGCTATGGTCTCTGCCGCGTCGATACCCTTCTCCTTGGCATAGGCGGCCAGCGTCGCGGCCTTGTTCAGGCCCGGCAGTGACATTTCCAGCAACGGCATCCGCGGTGCCGAGTGCGTGGTCTCCACCAGCTTCGACACGGCCGGCGCCACCCGGCGCAGGAACTCATCCGGGGAGATGTCGGCTCCTCGGGCGAGGAATTTCGCCACACCCGGTGAGCCCGCGAGGGATTCGTGCAGCGGTCCGGGAATGATGCCGCCGAGTAGTTCGATGGATCCGGTATCCACAAAACCGTCCTCAAGATGGAGCCCGTCCACCGTTTCCGCCGCGAAACGTGCCCGCGGGAAAAGGTCCCTGATGACTTCCGCGGCAGCGAACATCTGTTCAAGCGGGAGCAGCCGGGTGGAGAGGACCTGCTCGGCGGCCAGGTCATAGGTGATGGCCCCGTTGGAGCAGATCACGGTACCCTCGTGCCCGATCCGCTCGCGCAGCGGATCCAGCCAGCGGGGCGGGCGTCCCGTCACGAAGACGACGTCGATGCCCGCTGCCATGCAGGCCCGGAAGGCCCTGACGGTCCGGTCGCTGATGCTGTTGTCCGCACCCACGATGGTGCCGTCCATGTCACTTGCTATCAGCCGTACCGGCCCCCGCTGTCCCTGCATGGAATCCAGCTTACTTCCGGGATCAGCGCCGAATCGACACAGTGCAGGCCGCAGGGTGCGCGGCCTGCACGGAACCTAGTCCCCGGGGATTTCCGCCGTGCCGATCATCGTGGCCCGCGCCAGGGTGTGGGTGAAGAGGGCGAAGCCCAGGGCAGCCGGGGTGGCGTCCGGCGGGACGTCCAGATTCTCCGTATCCACGGCGTGGACCACCACGAAGTAGCGGTGCCGTCCGTGTCCGGCGGGCGGGGCCGCGCCCACAAAGCCGGCAAATCCGGCGTCGTTGGCCAACTGCACGCTGCCGGCGGGCATCTGTCCCGTGTTGGCTGCATCCGCAGCGAGTCCGGTGACCGAAGCCGGAATATTAAAGGCGGCCCAGTGCCAGTAGCCGCTGGCGGTGGGGGCATCGGGATCGTACATCGTGACGGCGAAGCTGCGGGTCTCCTCCGGGAACCCGGACCAAGTCAGCTGCGGCGAGGCATCGCTGCCGTCGGCTACCCCCATCTTGGCGCTGTACTGGGCTGGTGCGAACGTGGCTCCGTTCGCAAATTCCTCACTCTCGACGGTGAACTCGGGCACCTGCGGGAGGGCCTCGTACGGGTTTCGGCTTTCCACTGTTTTCCTCTCAGATCATGGGGTATTACGGCACTGCGGGCATACGCAGCTAGGGTTGCGGCGCCGGAGTCAGAGGACTTCGCGGCGGTACGGCGGGTTGGCTCCGGCGCGGGACACGGTGACGGCGGCGGCGCGGGCGGCAAAGGAGATCAGCTCCCGGAGTTCCGTCACGCTGACCCGGGCGAGGTCGCTGCGGCGGGCACCGCCGTCGAGCTCCCGGTCCATCAGCCCCACCAGCAGGGCGGACATAAAGGAATCCCCCGCACCCACGGTGTCCACGACGGTGACGGCCGGTGCGGCCACTTCGCATTCACCGGACGCGGCCACAGCCCACGGCCCCTTCGAGCCCCGCGTGACCACGACTATGGAGGGGCCGGCCGCGAGCCAGCGCCGCGCGGATTCCTCCACCGGTTCGTCGGGGTAAAGCCATCGCAGGTCCTCGTCGGAGGCCTTGACGACGTCGCCCAGTGCCACGAATTTTTCTGCCTGTTCCCGGGCATAGGAGACGTCGGTGATGATCGTCGGGCGGCAGTTCGGATCATAGGTGATGGTGCATCCGGGCCGTGCCCGTTCCACGGCGTGCAGCACGTGTCCGGCACCTGGCGAGAGCATGGATGCGATGGATCCGGTGTGCAGCATGGTGGTGCCGTCCAGCAGTGCCGGAAGGTCCAGGCCGGGCAGCGTCCATTCCAGGTCGAAGGTATACCGGGCACCGCCGGCCGGATCCAGCACGGCCGTGGCCACACTGGTAGGCAGCTCATCGGCTTCGAAGGCGGTCAGCACCGAATTGCTGCGGAGGTGCTCGGCGATCATCGCACCGTAGGTGTCCGAGCCGAAGCGCCCCACAAACTGCACCGGCCGGCCCATCCGTGCCACGCCCACCGCCACATTCAACGGGCTGCCGCCGGGGTGCGACCGCCGCGGCGCCGTGTCGCTGACAACTTCATCCACAAGGGCTTCGCCAATAACTGTAAGCACACCGCCAACCTAACAGAGCACTCTTTTTGTTTCCTTAAACGGCAGGGATTCCGGCGGCCTCGCAGACCACGTCGACGACGGCGTCCCATGCCTCGGTGCCGGGGGTAATCATTGCGAAATGGTCCCCCGGGATCATGCGCAGCTGTGCCCGGGTTCCGCTGGCCCGGGCGGCATCCACCCAGCTGCTGGAGGAGCTCAGCGGCACAGTGCTGTCTTCCTCGCCGTGCAGCGCCCAGACCGGAACCTGCAGCGGCAGGGCATGCATGGGGTCGGCATCCCGGTAACGCCGGGGATCCTCTTCCGGTGTGCAGCCGAGGAAGTTCCGCACCGCCCCGTCGCTCAGGCCCAGCTCATGGGCCTCGGCCAGGTTAAGGACACCGGAAGAGCTGACGACGCCGGCCGGTGTAACGTGCGGGTCGGTGCGGGCGGCAGCGAGCACGGCCAGGTGGCCCCCGGCGGAGTGGCCCAGGAGGACCACCCGGGAGAGATCGACGTCGTGCTCCCGGGCAGCCGGCGCCAGTGCGTCGATCCCTGCGCAGACATCCTCGAACGTTTCCGGCCAGCCCCCGCCGTTGCCGGCCCGCCGGTACTCAAGGTTCCAGGCGGCAAACCCGCGCGCGGCCAGGTCCGCCGCCAGCGGCCGGCCCAGCTCGGCGTCGTAGGCTGCACGCCAGTAGCCGCCGTGGATGATGACCACCACGGCGTGTGCCGCGGAGCCGGGGAGCGTGAGCTCGGCGTACTGGTCCGGGTCCGGACCGTAGGAAACATGCAAGGCTGTCACCGGCATGAGGATCCTTCCTGCTCGCGGGCTTAATCTGATAGGGAGCCTATCGCCGTGTAGAAAAAACACTGTGCCGTAGGGGGCGACAGGCAGGGGAAAGGAATACAGCTTTGAGCGCGTGGGACACACTGGATGAGCGGCTGCGGCCCACAGTCCAGGCCAGCACCGATGAATATGCCCGGGTCCGGCCGGGACTGGAAGCGGTCACCGCAGAAATGGAAGCGAACCTGCGCGCCGTTTTTGCCGACAGCCCGGTGAAGCCGCTGTTTGTTGCCTCGCGCACCAAGACGGTGGAATCTTTCCGGGACAAGGCCTCCCGGATGCTGCCGCCGGAACATCCCGGGGAACTTCCCACCCTGCTGTTCCCGGATCCGCTGCGCAACCTGATTGATCTGGTGGGCCTGCGGATCATCATGACGCTGCCGCACGAGGTGGATCAAGCGGCCAACCTGATCAAGCGCCAGCGGGCGGAGTTCGACTGCCGCGGCGACCGTGAGAAGGATATCGGCTCCATCGAATCCGGTACCTACGGCTACTCCAGCCGGCATCTGATCCTGCGGACCATCCAGAACGAGACCGTCCGGCAGTTCCACAAGCTGCTGGAACCGGATCAGCGTCCCAACGGCAGTTACCTGTTCGAGGTGCAGATCCGCACCGTGCTGGCCCACGCCTGGTCTGAAATCGAGCACGACATCCGCTTCAAGGCCGGTGATCCGCGGGCCTGGAACCCCTATTTCGACCGCCAGTTCACGGCCACGGCCGCCATGCTGGAGACGGTGGAGACGGCCTTCGCCGAGCTGCACGAACGCTATGAAACCGTCACCGGGTACTGGGACGAGGAGGGCCAGGGCAGCGCACCGCTGACCCCGAACCGGATCCGGGATGTGTGGATGACCCTGTTGCCTCACGTTAACCGGAAGTCCGGAGATGACTGGGGCTGGGCCGCGGAAATGCTGGCTGCGCACGGGATGAAGACCACCATGGACCTGGCCGACCTGCTGCAGGCCGACGCCATCACCAAGGTCCGGGCCGCCCTGGACCACCGGTACTCCCCCGGCCCGGACCGGCTGCTGGATGACCTGCTGCTCTGGCGCTTCGGCAGGAAGCACATTGACCTCACGGCGGAGCCGGAGGACGCCCCGGCCAAACCCCGCCGGGAATCCCTGGGCCGCCGCTACCGCCAGATGCAGCTTTACCGGGCAAGGGAATCCGAGCAGTAAGACCAGGCGCCGGCCGCTCCGGCGTTAATTCCCGGAACCTTGCCCGGCACTGCCGGGGCGCATAGTTTTGCCTCGTGGCCAGGAAACTTTCAGGACAGGATGCGCGGCGGATGCGGCGGCAATCGCAGCTGCTGGGCGTTTCGGGCCTTTCCCCGGCCGACGTCGTACGCCGCGCGGTGGCACTGCAGGGGCAGGACCTGCCGGCCGTCCTGCGTGCCATTGCCGTCCGCTCCCGCCCGGGAACCACCGTTCAGGATGTCCGGGACGCTTTTGACCGGGGCGAACTGGTGCGCGGCTGGCCCATGCGCGGCACCCTGTTCGCCACCACGCCGGAACATCTGGCGACGCTGTTGTCCTTCACGGCGGAGCGGATCCGCAACATGGCGGCGCGGCGGCGGTCCGAGCTGGGCCTCGATGAATCGATTGTGGCGCGGGGCCGGGACATCCTGCGTGAGGCCCTGGGCGAGCGTCCCCTGCGCCGCTCGGAAGTTCTGGAACTCTGGGAAGCGGCGGGGATCCCCACCTCCGAGGGCCGGGGATATCACCTGCTTATGCACCTTTCCGTGGAGGGGTTGGCGCACTGGGGACGGTTTTCTCCGGGCAGTTCGGAGCAGCTCCTCACCCTTACGGCACCGGCCGCTGCCGACCCGGACTCTGCCAACGATGCCGACTTGTCCGCGGTGGTCCGCGGCTTCGTGCTCGCCCGGGGCCCGGTCACGGAGAACGATCCGGCGTGGTGGACCAAGCTGCCCAAGACCATGGTGCGGAAGGCGGCAGCCGGCATTGAGGACCTGGTCAAGGTGGAAGTGGACGGTCGGCCGGCGTGGATCATCGGTGAGCCGGAGATTCCGGAGCCTTCCGGAGTGTCACTGGTGCCGGCGTTTGATGAGTGGATCCTCGGGTACGCGGACCGCTCCCTGGTTGCAGGCCCGGCGATGCTGGCCGCTATCGTCCCGGGCGGCAACGGCGTCTTCCGTCCCGCTGTCCTCGACGACGGCGTGGCGGTGGGCACCTGGCGGCTGCCCCGCACCTCCTCCCGGGCCACCCCGGAACCGGTCATCGACCTGGTGGAACGGGTCTCGGCAGCCAAGCGGCGGGCCATTGCGCAGGCGGTGGCGGACTGGCCGCACGGCTGACGGGTGGTGCGCGTAGGCGGCTTCGCAGGATCAGAGCCAGACGGCCCCGGTCAGGCCGAAGCGCGCCGCACCAGGCGAACCGGCGGCAGCGGTGATTCAGCCGACTGCCCGCTGGCTCCTGCTTCGTTTTCCGGCAGGTCCAGCGAAGAAATAGCCATCCGCGCGAACCGCTTCCCGAGCGACTGGGCGTCCACCGAGACGCTCGTCAGCGGAGGCACTGCCAGCGACGCCAGCGGGATGTCTTCGGCGCCGATGACGGCCAGGTCCTCCGGGGCGGTCCGGCCGTGTGCCGCCAGCCCGGCCAGCAACGCGAAGGCATGCTCGTCGTCGAAGGCGCAGGCCGCGGTCACCGGCTCCGGGCCCTCCAGCCAGCGGCCGACGACGGCGGCTGCCTCCCCGGCGTCCAGCCCCAGCCGCGCCACCACCGGGGGCGGCAGATGCAGCCGGGCGCAGGCGTCCTCGATGGCGGCCAGCCGGACATCCACCCGCCAGGCGTAACCGGACTCCGGCGGCACCGCCACGCCGATCCGCTGATGTCCGGCCTCGGCCAGGTGCTGCACCTGCCGCGCTCCGATGCCGAGGTCCGGTGCCAGGGGGTTCTCCTGCGCCTGGTGCAGGGACGCCACCCGGAGACCAGTTGCCGCCAAGGCTGCCAGTTCCTGCTCCGGGAGCGGAGTGATGAGGATCAGCGCTGCCGGCGCCAGCGACTGCACCAGGGACGGCGCTCCCCCCTGTGCCGGCAGCCGGTGCGCCACCAGGCGCAGTCCCTGCCGTTCCACCTCTTCAGAGGCGGCGTCGATGATGATCGCCAGGGCGCGGCCCAGCGGTTCAGGCGGCAGCAGCATCAGCACCAGGTCGCTGCGGCCGCGGCGCAGGGTGCGGGCGGCGGTCGACGGCGCATAACCAAGGTCCCTCGCCGCGTCGAGCACCCGTCCCCGCGTCGCGGAGGAGATGCTCTGCCCGGTGCGTCCGTTGAGTACGTAGCTGACGGTGGCGCGGGAGACGCCCGCAGCCTGCGCGACGTCGTTGGACGTAACCCTGCGGTTCATTGAAGTCCCTCTGTCGCTTCGGCCTCGGCCGCGCCGGCCCGAAACACGGCGACGCAAGGCCCTTATCCTCCGGAGGTTTCTCCGGTAGTCTGACGATACAGGCAACTTACACGTGTAACCATCGTGGCGAGCTGCCGATACCTGCGGCCGCAGATTACGGCCGCTTCCCGATCGAAAGGACCGGTTCGTGGCCAATTCGCCCATCACCGCCCAGAACACCGTCCAGCAGTGGCTCGACCACCCCGCCGGCGGACCTGCCATCCGCGGTTTCCTCGCGCAGGCCGGTAGCGACGAGAACACGCTCGGCCCCGCCCTGACCATGAAGCTGCAGCAGCTGGTTGACCTCAGCCAGGGCAAGTTCCCGCAGGCTGCCGTGGATGAACTCGTGAAGCAGGCCAACGGCGGCGTGATGCCCGAGATCGCCGAAACCGTCCTGCCGACCGTTGAAGGCCGTTTCGAAGGCCGCACCGTGATTGTCACCGGCGCCGGTTCCGGCATCGGCCGTGCCACCGCCAGCCGCATCGCCCGTGAAGGCGGCCGCGTGATTGCCGTCGACATCGCCGAGGTGAAGATCAAGGAACTCGCTGAAGAGCTGGGCGAGGCCATTGTTCCGGTTGCAGGCGACCTGACCGACGCCGCCGCCATCGACAGCATCATGGCGGCTGCCGGCACCAAGATTGACGGCCTGGCCAACGTGGCCGGTATCAATGACGACTTCTCCCCGCTGCACGAGGTCTCCGATGCCATGTGGCAGAAGATCTTCGCCGTCAACGTGGAGGGCCTGATGCGCCTGACCCGCGCCGTGCTGCCGACCATGCTCGAAGCCCGCAAGGGTTCGATTGTGAACATCACCTCCGAGGCCGGCCTGCGCGGCTCCGCCTCCGGCGTGGCCTACACGGCGTCCAAGCACGCCGTGGTGGGCATTACCCGCAGCACCGCGTTTATGTATGCCCGTGAAGGCATACGCGTAAACGCCGTGGCTCCGGGCGGCGTAGCCACCGGCATTCCGATGGGCGGCAAGACCAGCGAGTACGGCGAGGCGCGCCTGTCCCCGGCACGCGTCAACATTCCGGGCCTGGCCTCGGCGGAGGACCTCGCGGCCTCCATCACGTTCCTGCTCAGCGATGACGGCGTGAACATCAACGGCGCCATCCTGCCCTCCGACGGCGGCTGGTCCGCGGTCTAATCTCTTACCGCAGATAAACACGACGGCGGCCGGTGCCTTCCTCACGGAAGGTGCCGGCCGCCGTCGTAAAAAGCTCTTACGCGCCGGAAACCGCTGCGGCGAGCTTGTTCAGGGATCCCTCGAGGTCGTCCTTGGACACCATCGGGAAGGAGACCTTCTTGAGGGTTTCCTTGTCCGTGACATGGGACCAGTCGTAGGTCAGCGTGACTTCGGTGGAGTCGGCGCCGTCGGCCTGCAGTTCCCAGACCCACTGCCAGCCCTTGGGTTCGGTGCCGGCCGGAGCGGTCTGCCAGGCCAGCAGCTTGTTATGGTCGTACCCGGTGACGTGGTTTTCCGTCTGGTAGTCGCCCATTTTTTCGTTGTGCATGTTCATGGTGAAGACCTGGCCCGAAGCCGTGATCCGGTCGGTCTTCTCGTCCGAAACCACCATGCCGGAACCGTCCAGCTCGTGGTGGCGCTCGGGGTTGGACAACAGGTTGAAGATGTCCGCGGCCGAGGCGTCGATGACCCGGTTTACTGCAATGCTCGTCTGATCAGTGGTCAATGAACTCTCCTTGGATGGATGGATCGTACTTTTCCACGGCGGGCTGCCGTTGACGGGCGCCGCCGAAGCTTCTGCGTACCGCGTCCGGCCGGGAAAATCAGCCGGGCGTGTCCTGCTCTGCTTCCTGCAGGTTCCAGCCGGTGATGTACGGCGGATCCTGCCCTTCGTCGCGGGTGTACTGCCGGGCACGTGCCCGTTCGTCCTGCAAATGCTGCCGGAAGGACGCCTGCGTCGATCTCAGCGACGCTACCCGGTCCAGCACGTCGATGGCCAATTGGAACCGGTCAATCTGGTTCAGCATGGCCATGTCGAACGGCGTGGTGGTGGTGCCTTCCTCCTTGTAGCCGCGCACGTGCAGGTTGTCATGGTTGGTGCGCCGGTAGGTCAGGCGGTGGATGAGCCAGGGATAGCCGTGATAGGCGAAAATCACCGGCCGATCCTGGGTGAACAGGGTGTCGAAATCCCGGTCCGGCAGCCCGTTCGGATGCTCGCGCGGGTCCTGCAGCACCATCAAATCCACCACGTTGACCACCCGGATTTTTAGCTCCGGCAGCTGTTCCTTCAACAGCGCCGCGGCGGCCACGGTCTCCAGGGTGGGCACGTCGCCGGCACAGGCCATCACGACGTCGGGGTCGGTCCGGACGCCGGGCCCGAAACCTTCGCTGCCGGCAAAGTCCCAGATCCCGACGCCGCGCTCCACATGCAGCAGCGCCTGCTCCGGATCCAGCCAGACCGGGGCCGGCTGCTTGCCGGACACCACCACGTTGACCCGGTCCCGGCTGTCCAGGATGTTCCCGGCGACGGCCAGCAGGGTGTTGGCGTCCGGCGGCAGGTAGACCCGGATGACGTCTGCCTTCTTGTTCACCACATGGTCAATGAAGCCCGGATCCTGGTGCGAGAACCCGTTGTGGTCCTGCTGCCAGACGTGGCTGGAGAGCAGGTAGTTCAGCGAGGCGACCGGCTGGCGCCAGCTCAGCCCGCGGCTGACCTTCAGCCACTTGGCATGCTGGTTGAACATGGAATCCACAATGTGCACAAATGCCTCATAGCAGTTGAACACGCCGTGCCGGCCGGTCAGCAGGTAGCCTTCCAGCCAGCCCTCGCACAGGTGCTCGCTGAGCACCTCGGCCACACGTCCGCTGCGGGCCAGATGCTCGTCGAGTTCGTCGATCCGCTGCTGCCAGGCCTTGTCCGTGACGTCGTACACGGCCTGCAACCGGTTGGAGGCCGTTTCATCAGGGCCGAAGATCCGGAAGTTGGACGGGTTTTTCCGGATCACTTCGCGCAGGTAGCCGCCCAGGTTAAACATCGGGCTGACCCGTTCGGAACCCGGATGGTCGATCTTCACCGCATGGTCGGCGTAGTCCGGCAGGTGCAGGTCCTGGAGCAGGCGCCCGCCGTTGGCGTACGGCGTCGCGCTCATCCGCAGGTCCCCTTCCGGGGCCAGGGCGGCAACCTCTTCGATCAGCCGGCCCTCGGCGTCAAACAGTTCCCCGGGACGGTAGGACTGCAGCCATTCCTGCAGCTGGGCCAGATGCTCCGGGTTGTCATGGATCTCGGACAGCGGGACCTGGTGGGCCCGCCAGGTGCCTTCGACCTGCAGCCCGTCGACGACGGCGGGACCGGTCCAACCCTTGGGTGAACGGAACACGATCATCGGCCAGCGGGGAGCGTGCTGCTCCAGCGCGTCGGCGCCGGGGACGTCCGGGGTTACCGCGGTCTTTTCGCCGGTACGGTACGGCTCCTGGATTGCGGTGATTTCCGCCAGGCAGGTCTCCAGCACGGCCGCGAAGTCCTCGTGCGCCTGCCGGACGGCGGCCGGATCCTCCACTGTCACCACGTAAGGGCGGTAGCCGTAGCCTTCGAGCAGTTTCAGCAGCTGTTCCTCGGGCATCCGGGACAGGATGGTGGGGTTGGCGATCTTGTAGCCGTTCAGGTGCAGGATGGGCAGCACCGCTCCGTCCACCGCCGGGTCGAGGAAGCTGTTGGAATGCCAGCTGGCGGCCAGCGGACCGGTTTCGGCCTCGCCGTCGCCGATCACCGTGGCAGCCACCAGGTCCGGGTTGTCGAAGACTGCCCCGTAGGCGTGGGCCAGGGAATAGCCCAGTTCGCCGCCCTCGTGGATGGAGCCGGGGGTCTCCGGCGCAGCGTGGCTGGGGATTCCGCCGGGGTAGGAGAACTGCCGGAACAGGGTGCGCAGGCCCTCTTCGTCGCGGCCCACATGGCTGTAAATCTCGGAGTAGGTGCCCTCCAGCCAGGCGTTGGCGACGTTGGCAGGGCCGCCGTGCCCGGGTCCGGTGATGAACAGGACGCTGCGTTTCTGCTCGCGGATCAGCCGGTTCAGGTGGGCGTAGATGAAGTTCAGCCCGGGGGTGGTCCCCCAGTGGCCCAGCAGCCGCGCCTTGACGTCGGATTTTTCCAGCGGCCGGCGCAGCAGCGGGTTGTCCCGCAGGTAAATCTGCCCGGCAGAGAGGTAGTTCGCGGCCCGCCACCAGGCGTCCACGCCGTCCAGGGCGCTGTCGGGATGCGGTTCGGTGCCGGGAATGCGGTCCGGCGGGGCGGCACTGGTCTCGGTCATCGGAGGGTCCTTTCCGGTCGGTGTCAGTGTGGTGCGCCTAGGCGGTCTCCACCACGACGTCGGACGGTTTCTTATCCGGGCGCAGGCCGCGCCAGACGGGATGGCGGAGTTTTCCGGTGCCGGTGCGCTCGGAGAAGGTCACTTCGCCCACCAGCGCGGGCCGTACCCACTGGGCATCGGAGGCATCGGCCGAGGGCACGTCGTCCAGCGGCGCCGTCTTGCGGGACATCTTCTTCAGGCGCGGACCGATGGTTGCGAGGTCCTTCTCGCTCAGGCCGGACCCCACCCGTCCGATGTATTTCAGGTCCACCCCGTCCGGAACGGCAACCAGGAGGGATCCGACCTTGTTCTGCCGGTTGCCCTGCCCCGGCCGCCAGCCCACCACCACAACCTCCTGGGTGAGCTGGTTCTTCAGCTTCACCCAGTTCTTGGAACGCCGGCCGGGGGCATAGGTGCTGCTGCGGCGCTTGGCCATCACGCCTTCCAGGCCAAGTTCCTTGCTGGCTGCCACCGCTTCATCCATGGACATGTCCAAAGCGGGCGGGACCTGGAGGTGCCCGTCGGGAACGGGTTCGACGGCCTGCTCGAGGATTTCCCGGCGCTGTTCATAGGTGAGGTCCGCCAGCGAGTTTCCGTCCAGCCAGAGCAGGTCAAAGACCATCAGGTGCACCGGTGTCCGCCCGGCGGCGGCGATTTCCCGCGGCTTGGTCAGGTGCATGCGGGGCTGCAGCAGGCCGAAGTCCGGCCGGCCGGCCTTGTTCAGTGCGACGATTTCGGCGTCCAGTACGGCCCGCTCGCCGTTGAGGTGCGCGCTGAGGTCCTGCAGTTCCGGATAGGCGGCGGTCATGTCGTTCCCGTTGCGGGAGAGAAGCCGGGTGCCCTCCGGCGTCACCGTGACGACGGCGCGCACACCGTCCCATTTCATTTCGAAGGCCCACTCGTCGTCATCGTTGATTTCCGCCCGGCTGCCGAGCGTTGCCAGCATCGGGTCGACGGCGGGCACCGACGCGTCGTCCGCGTCGCGGGTTACCTTCCCGACGTCGAGGGATGCGGTTTTTGCCGGGGCGGCGGCGGTGGCCGGCCGGGTCCGGGCGGCAGCGGCCACGGACTCCGTGGGCGAGTCCGGTGCGTCCCCGGGAGTGTCAGCAGGAGCGGCGGCGGACGGGCTAGCCGGAGCTTCGGGGGTCCCCTTTTCGCCCGGCTTCGGCTGGTTCTTCATGAGGTGGATCAGCCAGTTGCTGTTCGCCCTGTCGCCGCCCGAGCCGGTGTGGATCAGCGCGTAGCGCCGGTCGGCTGCCCCTTCGCGGGCGAGGCCGCCGTCGGGCTGGCCGTGCAGCACGGCGATGACTTCCTTGCCGTCCCGCCACTTTTCCCGCTCATAGGTGCCGTGATCCCAGATGGTGACATCCCCGCCGCCATATTCCCCTTTGGGAATATGTCCCTCAAACTTCCCGTAATCCAGCGGGTGATCCTCGGTCTGCACGGCCAGATTGTTTTTTCCGGAGGTCGACGGCGGCCCCTTGGGCAGCGCCCAGGACACCAGCACGCCGTCGTGCTCCAGACGGAAATCCCAGTGCAGCCGGCGGGCATGGTGTTCCTGGATGACGAAGCTGTTGCCCTCCGAAGGAGTGGACGCCTCCTCCGGGACCGGCTCCGGCGTCTTCGCGGCGTCGCGCATGCTCCGGTACTTGGTCAGCCGGTCCGTGCCGCCGCCCGCGGACCGGACCTCCCCGGACGCCTCCCCGGAGTCCGCCGTGGCCTCCTCCAGCGACTCTTCCGCGAAGGCGCCGCTCTCCATTCCGGCGAGCGGATCGGAGCCGCTGCCGACGCGGTCCAGGACCTGCAGATAATCCAGCTGCGCCAGATCCGGGTCCTCAAGTTCCTCCCAGGTCCGCGGAGCGGCCACCGTGGGAGTGAACCGGCCACGCAGCGAGTACGGGCAGATGGTGGTTTTATTGCCGTTGTTCTGGCTCCAGTCCACCAGCACCTTGCCCAGGCGCCGCGCCTTCTTCATGTCACTGACCACCAGGTCCGGATGGTCGGCCTCCAGGGCGCGGGCCAGTTCGTGGGCGACGGCATTGATGTCGTCGGAACTCTGGCTGCCGTCCAGTGCGGCGTAAAGGTGGATGCCCTTGGAGCCGCTGGTCACGGGTCGGGCATCCAGGCCCATGTCGGCGAGGATGGCCCGGGCCAGGCGGGCCACTTCAGCGCATTCAGCCAGGCCCGCGCCTTCACCGGGGTCCAGGTCCAGCACCATCCGGTCCGCATTGCCGATCCTGCCGCGCGGCCCGAACTGCCACTGCGGCACATGGATTTCCAGGGCGGCGGACTGGGCCAGCCAGGTCAGCGTGGCCAGGTCATTCACCAGCGGGTAGGTATTGGTGGAGGTTTTGTGCTCAATGGAGAACCGCTTTACCCAGGATGGAGCGGAGTCCTCAATATTCTTCTGGAAGAACACCTGGCCGGGGTGCTCGGGCGTCCCCACACCGTGCACCCACCGTTTGCGCGTGGCGGCGCGGTTGCGCGAGTGCGGCAGCATGAACTCGGCCACGGTGGCGTAATAGGAAATCACATCCGCCTTGGTGGTCCCCGTTTCCGGATAAAGCACCTTGTCCAGATTGGTCAAGCGGAGCCGGTGCCCCTCCACACTGACGGTTTCCTGCTGCTTACCTCCGCCTGTCGCCATGCCCCCTAGTCTTACCGGGATATCGGACAAATACCAGCATTTCATCAGGGGGCTTATCAATCGTTCCGGAATGACGCTCCCGGAAACGGCACGGAGGTTCGCGGCGTTTCGCGCACAGCGTCCCGCGGCCCTGACCACCGGGGCCGGCGCGTGTGTATGTTGGGGAAATGACAGAACGCCAGCAGGTCCTGGTCACCGGTGCCACCGGCTACATCGGCGGGCGGCTGGTTCCGCTTCTCCTCGAGGACGGCCACCAGGTCCGGGTCCTGGCCAGGTCCCCCGAAAAACTTTCCGATGTGCCGTGGGCGTCCGACGTCGAGATTGTCCAGGGCGACCTCTCGGACCGGGAATCCGCCGCGGCGGCGTTCACCGGCATCGACACCCTGTATTTCCTGGTGCACTCCATGGCCTCCGGCAAAGGGTTCAGCAGCCAGGAGTCCGCCATCGCCCATCTGGTGGCCGACGCCGCCGCGGAAGCGGGCGTGAAACGGATCGTGTATCTCGGCGGCCTGCATCCCGAAGGCGAACTGTCGCCGCACATGAAATCCCGGACCGAGGTGGGACGCATCCTCCTCGAAGGCGAAGTGCCGGCGGTGGTGTTCCAGGCCGGCGTCGTCATCGGGTCCGGGTCTGCGTCCTTCGAAATGATCCGGCACCTCACCGAAACACTGCCCGTCATGCCGGCACCCAGCTGGGTGCGGCGCCGGATCGAACCGATTGCCGTCCGGGACGTGCTGCACTACCTCGTGCGGGCCGTGGACATTCCCGCCGAGGTGAACCGGACCTTCGACATCGGCTCACGCGAAGTCCTCACCTACGCAGAGATCATGAACGGGTACGCGGAGGAAGCGGGGCTGCCCCGCAGGCGCATTTATGCGTTGCCGCTGCCAGCCCCGCGGCTGGCCGGACACTGGGTGGCCCTGGTGACGCCGATTCCGCGTGCCATGGCGCTGCCGCTCGTCGAGTCCCTGCAGCACGACGCCGTCGCTAAGGAACACGACATCGACCGGTACCTGCCGCTGCCCGACGGCGGGCTGACGGACTACCACGACGCCGTGAAGCGGGCGCTGGGCAAGGAAAAGCGCGGCGAGGTGGAAACCACGTGGGCCAATGCCTCCGCCTCTGCCGATCTGGCGTCCGATCCGCTGCCCAGCGACCCGAACTGGGCCGGCCAGACGGTCTATGTGGATTCCCGGCAGCGCCGTGCCGCCGTCGATCCGGCAGCGGTCTGGCAGGTCATCGAGGGGGTGGGCGGCCGCAACGGCTGGTATTCGCTGCCCATGGCGTGGGCCATCCGCGGTGTCCTGGATAAGACCGTGGGCGGAGCCGGCCTGACCCGCGGCCGGCGCAACCCCACCACCCTGTTCACCGGTGACGTGGTGGACTGGTGGCGGGTGGAACTGCTGGAGCGCGGCACCCTGCTCCGGCTGCGCGCGGAGATGCGGGTCCCGGGCAAAGCCTGGCTGGAGATGCGCGTGGACCCGGACGGCGACGGCGGCAGCCTGTACCGGCAGCGGGCCGTTTACTTCCCGAAGGGGCTGGCGGGGAAGCTGTACTGGTGGCTCATTGCCCCCTTCCACGGCCTGATCTTCCCTTCCATGGCGAAAAACATCATCCGGCAGGCGGCGCGGCTGACACCGCCGGCGGCTGAGTCAACGGCCGGTTAGGCGACAATTCCGTAACGGTGTCCTGGATATCCCGGGAAGCTAATATCATCGGTAGGATAATAGGCGCCGGACCAGCCGGCTCAGCTGTAATAGTGCCGGTCTCCGTCTGCTTGACGGTCCCGGCGGATACTTTGAGGGGACCTGGCTGTGCAGGACAGAAAAAGCCGCAAGTGGCCAATAGCCGCAGCAGTAGCCGCCGTGCTGGTTCTGGGCGGCGGAGCCGCCTGCACCCCGGACAACTCCGGGGAGTCATCCCCCGGCGCCGGTTCCTCGTCTAACGCCGGTTCATCGTCGTCGGCTGCGCCGTCCAAACAGGCCGCCCCGGTGTCCATCACCACTACGCCCGCTGACGGGGCTGTAGGCGTCAACCCGGCCGAAATGCCCTCCGTCAGCGCCACCAACGGGGAAATCAAAAAGGTGACCCTGAAGCCGGAGGCCGGCGGCGAGCCCGTTCCCGGCGTGATGTCCGCCGACGGCGCCGTGTGGACCGCCGGGGCTCCGCTGGCGTTCAACACCAAGTACGGCTTCGAAGTGGTCCTGACGGATTCCGCCGGCAAGGAGACCACCCGCAGGCAGGGCTTCGAAACAGTGCTTCCCGCGAATGAAGCCAATGCCTTTATGTACCCGCAGAACGCCGCCAGTGTGGGCGTCGGCCAGCCCATCGACATCACCTTCAGTGAACCCGTGCTTAACAAGGACGCGGTGGAGCAGGCCATCAAGATCACCAGCACTTCCGGCCAGACCGGTGCGTTCTACTGGATCACGGACAACAAAGTCCGCTACCGGCCGGAGGCCTTCTGGGCACCCAACAGCGCCGTCACCGTGGACATGCAGCTGTTCGGCGTGGACTTCGGCAACGGCATGATCGGCAACTTCAACGAAACCCGTACCTTCAACACGCACAACACCCGCCTGGCCGTGGTGGATAACAACACCAAGACCATGCAGGTGTTCCTCGACGGGCAGCTGGTCCGCACCTTCCCGGTCACCCTCGGCGAACCCACCTGGCCCTCGCCGTCCGGCTATCAGGTGGTCGTGAGCCAGCATGAGAAGCTGCCCTTCCGTGCGGAGAGCATCGGCCTGTCGCCCGGAGACCCCGACTACTACGAGCCGTTCGACGCCTCCTGGGCCAGCCGGCTGACCAACAGCGGCGTCTTTGTCCACCAGGCCCTCAACGGCGCAGTGGGTGCCCTGGGCCGGATCAATGTTTCGCACGGCTGCGTGGGAATGTCCGCCGAGGGTGCCAAGTACTTCTATGACACGTTCGACGCCGGTGACGTGGTGCAGGTACTGAACACCGAAGCCGGTCCGGTGCCCATCGATGACGGCTACGGCGACTGGAACATCCCCTGGGACCAGTACGCGGGACAGCCCTAGGCTTCCACCCGCAGGCCCAGCTGGTCCGCGAGCAGCGGAGCCAGCAGCATCAGCTGCTCTTCATCCACGGTGAACCCCTTGAGGCCGGCAAGTCCGGTGATGCTGCGGAACGCGGACCCGCGCAGGTCCGCATCCACCGCCGTGCCGCCGCTTCCCAGCAGCAGGGAGTCGATCCGGCAGCCGCGGAATGCCACCCGGTTCAGCCGCGCACCGTCCAGGTCCAGCTCCCCGATGATGCAGTCGGAGAACAGCACGTTGGTCAGCGTGCAGCCGCGCAGGTTGAGGAAATCGATCTTTCCGCCGTCAACCCGGACAGAGTTCCAGCTTCCGCCGTATAGCTCAGCGGACCCCAGGCGCGGGTTGGAAATCTCCACGTCCCGGAAGGTGGTTCGTACCGCCCGGAACACCGGGGCATACAGGTTTTCCAGGGTTGATTCCAGAAACCGGGCGGCGGTGAGGTCGGCGTTGTCCAGGGACACTCCGGTGAGGCTGCATTCGGAGAACACTGCCCCGCGCAGCTCGAGGCCGGCGAAGGATTCTCCGTTATAGGCCACCGCTTCCTGGTGGCTGCCCACCGGAACGCCGGCACCGTCGGTCAGGTCCTGCGGGCGGACCGGCTCAAGGACCGGCGGTTTGGTTCCGGTGCTGCGCGAACGCACCATGGTTAGGCGGACCGGCGCCCGAAGAGGAAGTAGGCGATGGGACCGGCGAAGTTGATGCCGCACGCCGCCATCCACCATCCGCGGCTGCCGCGGATCTGGTCCTTCGGCCGCTTCTTCAAATCCCGCAGCGCGGCGCCGGCGAGCAGGAACTGGACTCCGGCCAGGGCTCCGAAGCCCTTTTTCTGTCCGCTGCTCAGGTCCTTGAATTTTTTCTTTGCCATCGCCGTGCCTTCCGCCGGGTTGTTCCCGCCGACGGTCGTCGGACGGGCCTGACCCCGATTATCCGCTATCGGCCGCTTCCGGAAGCAATCTGCCCGGCCTGGCCCAGCACCGAGTGCCCGCCCAGGCGGTGATAGGTCCGGTTGTGATAGACCAGCGGTTCCTGGTCCGTGCCGCCGGGCAGGATCTCCAGCACGGTGGCAGCGATCAGGATGGAGCTGCCCACGGGGATCCTGCCGTCGATCCGGCAGCGCAGCGCCACCGGAGCTTCCTCCAGGAGGGGTTCGCCGCCGGGCAGCGTGCGGGTTGGCGTGGAGCCGAAGCGGTCCGCGCCCTGCCGGGCAAAAAGTGCTGCCAGCGCTGCGTTGTCAGCACCCAGCAGATGGACGACGACGGTCTCGGCGCGGGCAATCACCCCGGCCGTCCCATGGGTCGAGGCCAGGGAAAAGGACAGGATCGGCGGTTCCGCTGATACTGAGGACACCGAGGAGGCGGTCAGCCCCACCGGGCCGCTGCCGTCGTCGGCCGTAATGATGGCCACGCCCGCCGGATGTGCCCGAAAGGCGTCCTTGAATGCATCCGTTACATTCCGCTCGCACAGAGCCGTATCCCGCGTCATCAGAGTCCTTCCGCAGACCAGCCCGTTGTGGGCATTCCTCAACGCTAGAACCTGAACCATAGTTGAGGTCAAATCGCCTTCAGAGGTCAAACGCCCGGGCACCGGTACCTGTGCCCGAATCATCGGGATTCACAAAACGGCACTGGGCCAGCGAGAGGCAGCCGCAGCCGATGCACCCGCCCAGCCGGTCACGCAGTGCCTGCAGGTGCCGGATGCGGGTATTAAGCTCCTGCTGCCAGGCGGCCGAAAGCCGCTGCCAGTCAGCCTGGTCCGGCACTCCGTCCGGGGGAAGCTCGGCAAAGGCCCGGTTGATCACGGCCAGCGGGATGCCCGCCTGCTGTGCGGCGCGGATCACGGCCACCCGGCGAAGCACCGAACGGTCATAGCGCCGCTGGTTTCCCTGGGTCCGGCGGCTGGAGAGCAGTCCCTGCCGCTCGTAGAAGTGCAGGGCGGAGACACTGACCCCGCTGCGCTCGGCCACCTGTCCCACGGACAGTTCAGCGCGTGCCGGTCCGGCTCCGGGTGTATTCGTTTCCACGGCACCGCCTTTCCTTGACTGCACCCCATTATCCGCCCGCTGCGCCAGCTGACTTGCCGGAGGCAATTGTGCGGGCGCGCCGGTCCGCGGAACCCGACACTTGGGGTTCGGGCAGTTATATTCGCAGCTCAGACCAGTAAATTCCCTATCTAAGAGGTAATCGTGAAAGTAGAAATCCGTCACAGCCCGGCCTACGCCGTAGCCCGTTGCTTTCTTGCGCCGCACGAGGAAATAAAAGTGCAGCCGGGAGCGATGATGGCTCATTCCTACGGAGTGACGCTTACTGCAAAGGCTGACGGCGGCTTTATGAAGGGCCTGGGAAAGATGATGGGCGGGGAAAGCTTCCACACCACCGTCTTCACCGCCCCTGCCCATGGCGGGTGGGTCGATGTGATTTCCAACAGCGTCGGCGACGTGGTTTCCGTCGGTGTGGACAACGCCACGGGGTTCCGCTTGACGAAGGGAGCCTGGCTGGCGAACGACGGAAACCTTGACGTGGGCCCGGATGCCTCGCTGAACGGCATGTTCTCGGGGTCGGGATTGATTGTCCTGAGGGTCAGCGGCCAGGGGAACCTCCTGGTTTCCTCGTACGGTGCCTTGGATGTTGTCTCCCTGAAAGCGGGTGAGGGGTTCACCCTGGACACCGGCCACCTTGTCGGCTGGGAGTCGAGCGTCCAGATGAGGACCCGCAAGTCGGCAGGCATCCTTAACTCGCTCAAGAGCGGAGAAGGCCTGGTGGTTGATCTACAGGGGCCGGGTGACGTGATTATGCAGACCCGCGTCTTTAGCCCCGTCGCTGCCGTTCCCCGCTGATACCTGCGCCGGCGTCACGGGCCGGATTCCATGCCGGCGGGGCTCTGTCCTTCCCTCCCCTCGCTGGCGGCCGGAACGACGGCATGTGAAAGTGTCCCTATTGCGCCTAAACCACTGCATCATCGGTCGGTGAAGGTGCCGCCGCAATGAAGGAGGCAGCCGTGGAGCCCGTCCCCCTCGGACCGCCGGAAAAGCCCGGAACCCTGGTCTTCCTGCCTGGAACCGGCCGGCCCAACCCCAGGCTTGCGGATCAGATCCGGGAGCAGGTGGCCGGGGTGCCGGGGCTGTCCGATTACCGGGTGCTGGCCGTTGACTGGGCAGCAGCCGCGCCCGATGACGTCAGTTTTGTCCCGGCGCTGCCCCCGAGGTATGTTGCCGACGATCCGCCGGGGGTATCCGATGCTTCCCTGGCGCTGGCGCTCTTCGGCATGGATCTGGGTGCGGCGGATCCGCTGAAGCGGGCAGCCTCCGCCGGTGCTCCGCCCGCCAGGCCGGACGCCGCGTTCCTGGGGGAAACACTGCAGGACCTGGTTCTGGGGGTGATCACGGATACGGGAATCCGGCACCGGATCCGCCTGACCGACGCGGCCGGAGGTTTTTTCGGCAAGGTCGCCTTCTATCTGCGTCACGGTCCTGCAGCCCGTGCGCGCATCGCCGACACCCTCCACGGCACGGACCAGGACGCTCCGGTGGTGCTGTTTGGCCATAGCCTCGGCTCGGTGGCTGCCGTTGACCTGCTCAGTTCCCCCGATGCAGCGGGTTTCAGGGTCGATCTGCTGGTGACCGTGGGCTCCCCGGCTCCGTGGTTTTACCTCCTCGACGCCCTTGCCTATCTGGGACCGGTCCGCGGCGGCACGGGTCCGGCCGTCCCCTGGCTGAACTTCTGGGACGAGCGTGACCTGCTTTCCTTCTGCGCGGAACGTGTTTTCGCGGGCCGGGAGGTGAACGTGACCGACAGCGAGGTGGACTCCGGCGAACCGTTTCCGGAATCCCACACCGCCTATTTTGACGATCCAAGGGTGTACCGGCTGCTGTGGGACCATCTGCGGGAGGCACGCGCAGGGAAACCCGGCTCTGGCAACGGAACCGGAAGTTAGTGTTCACTGGACTACATGAGAGCGATCTGGAAAGGCGCCATTGCGTTTGGGCTGGTCAACGTGCCGGTCAAGGTCTATGCCGCCACCGAGGACCACGACGTCAGCCTTCACCAGGTGCACGGCAAGGACGGCGGGCGCATCCGCTACCAGCGCCGCTGCGAGATCTGCGGCGAGGTGGTGGAATACAAGGACATCGCCAAGGCCTACGACGACGGCGAACAGACAGTCGTCCTCACCGACGAGGATCTGGCCTCCCTGCCGGTGGAGAAAAGCCGGGAAATAGATGTCGTGGAATTCGTGCCCAGCGAGCAGGTGGATCCCATCCTGTTCGACCGCACGTACTACCTTGAACCGGACTCCAAGTCGACAAAATCCTACGTCCTGCTGCGCCGCACCCTTGAGGACACCGACCGCACGGCCGTGGTGCAGTTCTCGCTCCGGCAGAAGAGCCGGCTGGGCGCACTGCGGGTGCGCGGCGATGTGCTGACCCTGCAGACCCTGCTGTGGGAGGACGAGGTCCGGGAGGCCAGCTTCCCCTCGCTGGATGAAAAGGTGCGGATCTCCGCTAAAGAGCTGGAGATGTCTGCGGCCCTCGTGGACTCCTTCAGCGGCGACTTCGACCCTTCCGAGTTCACCGACGACTACCAGGAACAGCTGAAAACCCTCATCGACGCGAAGCTTGAACAGGGGGATTCGCTCGACACTGAGGAAACCTTCGGTTCAGAATCCGAGGAGGATGAGGGCGGCAAGGTCCTGGACCTCATGGAGGCCCTGCGCCGCAGCGTGGAGAAGAACCGCGGCGCCAAGGGCGGGTCCGGCACCAAGGACTCAAAGGATTCCAAGTCCAAGTCCAAGGACGAAGAGGACGACGACGGCGCCAAGAAGGCCCCGGCGAAGTCCAGGACTGCGGCCTCAAAGAGCACCGCTAAGACCCGGAAAGGCGCCTAGACACCATGGCATCTCGCAATTTCTTCACGGATCAGTTCGGCCGGCAGACAATCTTTAAGGTGCCCAACGGGCCGCTCATCGGCTGGGGGGTGTTCGGCGCGGCGTCGATGATGGCGCTGACGCCGCGGAACGCCGGATTGCTGAAGAGCCTCAGCAAAGGCTGCCTGATTCTCTGGGCCCTCGGGGAAACCTTCCGGGGGGACAGCAGGTTCCGCCGCAGCGTCGGTGCGGCCACGCTGCTGCGGCAGGTCACCGGCGGGGAGGACCCGGCGGCGAACAAGGCCGGCGGCAGCAGCCGGCCCTAGCTGCCGGGCGGTCAGCGCGGGCCGGAACCCTACTGGCGGTAGCCCTCGACTTCGCCCACGGGGCGCTCCTGCGCCTCGTCCGGGTCCTGCCCGGCGTCGGCCTTGGCGCGCCTCTGGCGGAGCAGATCCCAGTACTGGTCGATCTGTTCCTCTATCCGGCGCAGCTCGGCGGCGTGTTTTTCCGGCTCTGCAGCGGGATCCACCTCGCGCAGGGCCTGTTCCTTCTCGACGAGTTCCTGGATCCGGTGCTGAATCTCCTGTGTGTCCATGCTTCCACGCTAACCGGGGCAGGCATCCCACGGAAAGCTAGTTGGGAATTGACCCTTCACCGGGATTCGGGTTGCTCCGGTAGGAGCTCGGCTCGCTCTGTCGGCCAAGGAAAACACCCAGCAGGATCATAACCACGGCCAGGACCGCGTGCAGCCAGTTGTCCGCCGTGTTGAACGGGACGAAGTTGGCGTCTGATTCCAGCGGGATGAGCAGCCCGTAGATGAAGAGCAGGGCATAGAGAATGCCCCCGCCCAGCAGGTAGAGCCTGGCCGAGGAATGCTTTCTCGCCATGGCAAGCCCGGCAAATCCCAGCAGCATATGGACAACGTTATGCAGCACCGACACCTGGAAGATTCCCAGCAGTGCGGCCTCGGAGGCGTAACCGGAGAAGTACAGCTGGCCGTAATTGATGGTGGCCCCGGGAATGAACCCCAGGACGCCGATCAGCAGGAAAACAATCCCGAAAACCATGGCTGCTTTCTGCGCATTGGTCCGCCGGGAGGTAAGGCCGCCTGAACTGTAACTGGAGTATGCCATGATGACTCCTCTGCTCCGCAGCACCGGAGGGCCGGGCCGGGAGGATTAGGTGATCAGGACTTTAAACTCTTGCACGATTGGGGCAAGGTGGGAAGCATACTGACTTTCGACGAGGGGGTACCAATGGTGTTTTCGCCTGGAAAGGCAATAGTCACCGGATCGGATTCCGGCATCGGTCGTGCCACAGCGGTAGCGCTGGCGAAGGCCGGAATGGATGTAGGCATCACCTGGCATTCCGACGAACAGGGCGCCGAGGACACTGCGGCGGAGGTCCGCTCGCACGGCCGTGCCGCCGTCGTCGCCCGTCTGGACACAACCGATCTGCCGTCCTGCGCGGCGGTCGTGGATTCCCTGGCGGAGGAGCTGGGCGGCCTGGACGTGTTCGTCAACAACTCCGGGACCGGTGACGGGGAGAAGTTCCTGGACCTGTCCTATGCCGCGTGGCGGAACACGATGGACACCAACCTCAGCGGCGCGTTTGTCTGCCTGCAGCGGGCCGCGCAGCGTATGGTCGCGGCCGGCAACGGCGGCCGGCTGATCGCAGTCACCAGCGTCCACGAACATCAGCCCCGGGTGGGTGCCGCTGCGTACACCGCGTCCAAGCACGGCCTGGGCGGGCTGATGAAGACCATTGCGCTGGAGCTGGGAAGCTACGGGATTACCGCCAATTCGGTAGCCCCCGGAGAAATCGCCACGCCCATGACCGGTCAGACGGATTCCGACCCGATGGCCGAGGACCGTCCCGGGATTCCCCTCGGCCGGCCCGGCTACGCCGCCGAAATCGCCGACGTCGTTGCGTTCCTGGCTTCGCCGGCGTCGTCCTACGTCACCGGTGCCTCCTGGGCCGTCGACGGCGGCATGCTCCAGATGGGACCGCAGGCCGGCTCCCACATCACTTCGTCAGTTTGGCGGGAAGGATAACTTGAAATCTCTATGGCTCGATACCGCGCCCGTTATATCCACTGATCCCTTCGACCCCGGGGCGTCCTACGACACCGTGGTGGTCGGCGCCGGTCTCACCGGTCTGACCACGGCGGCGCTGCTGGCCCGCAGCGGACAGCGCGTGGCCGTCCTGGAAGCCCGTACGGTGGGGGCCGTCGCCACCGGCAACACCACCGCCAAGGTCTCCCTGCTGCAGGGGACGCAGCTGTCCAGCATCACGTCGCACCACAATGCGGAAATCGCCCGCCAGTATGTCGAAGCCAACCGCCAGGGGCAAAGCTGGCTGCTGCGCTTCTGCGACGAGAACGGCATCGGCTACGAGCTTCGGGATGCCTACACCTACGCCACCACCGCGCAGGGGCTCAAGAGCCTGCGGAAGGAACAGGAGGCGGCTTCCGCGGCCGGACTCGACGTCGAGTTCACCACGGATACCGAACTGCCGTTTGAAACCACCGGCGCGCTGCGGCTCCGGGACCAGGCCCAGATCCACCCGTTGACCGTGCTCGCCGGCCTGGCCCGGGACTTCCGTGCCCACGGCGGCAGCCTCATCGAAGGGGTGCGGGTGACCGGAGCCCGCCACGAAGACGGCAACGGCATCAAGGTCCTCACCAACCACGGTGAGGTGGGCGCCCGGCATCTGGTGCTCGCCACGGGCATCCCGATCCTGGACCGCGGCGGCTACTTCGCCGTCCTGAAGCCGGAGCGTTCCTACGCCGTCGCCCTGCCGGTGACGGGCGCGGTGCCGCAGGGAATGTACCTCTCCGTCGACTCACCCACCCGCTCGCTGCGGACCGCGGAGTCCAACGGCATCTCCTACCTGCTGGCCGGCGGCAACGGGCACACGGTCGGACGGAAGAAGCACACCCAGGAACTGGTGGATGATCTGGTGGACTGGTCCGTGGAGAACTTCGCGGTGGGAAGCGCTGCCAGTTATGCCTGGTCCGCCCAGGACTACTCGCCGGCAGGCAGCCTGCCGTACGTAGGCCAGCTGCCGCTGATGGGTGCCCACATCTACGCCGCCACCGGCTACAACAAGTGGGGCATGACCAATGCCGTTGCGGCTTCGCTGGCCCTGAGCGCGGAGATTCTCGGCGGAGAGAATCCGTGGGCCCGGGAGCTGTATAAGCCCCGGGTGGCTCCGCTGGATGCCGCGTCCACCCTGAAGGACAACGCCGAGGTGGGGCTTTCCATGCTCACCGGCTGGGCTGCAGGTCTGGCCAACAGCACCGAAGCGGCGCCGTCGGAGGGGCAGGGCGTGGTCTCGCGGGAGCACGGCAAGCCGGTGGGAACCTGCACAGTGGCCGGCAAAACCAGCCGGGTGTCGGCCGTCTGCCCGCATTTGAAAGGCGTCCTGAACTGGAACGACGCCGAGCAGTCCTGGGACTGCCCGCTGCACGGCTCCCGTTTCAGTGCCACGGGAACCCTGCTTGAAGGCCCGGCTGTAAAGGACCTCGATCCCGCCTGAGCCTCCCTTAACCACGAACTGCAGATGCCGTGGCGGCATCCGCAGTTCGTGGTTAAAAAGCCGGTGGAGCTACAAGCCCGCCCGGGGGCCGCCCGACTCCGGGTCATCCATCGCCGGATCCGCCTCGGGAGCCGCGGCAAGCCGCTCCGTGTCGGTCGAGGTGGGCCCGGTTGCGGCCGTGCCGGTTGCACCGGTTGCGGCGTTGCCCGGGGCATCCACGTTGCCCCGCCACGAGCCGGTCTCGGAACCGCGGCTTTCAATAAACTCCTTGAAGCGTGCCAGGTCCGACTTCACCTGACGGTCATCGGCACCGACCACTGAACCGAGCTTCTCGAGGAAGTTTTCGGGATCCCAGTCCAGCTGGACAGTCACCCGGGTCTCGGAATCGCCCAGACGGTGGAACGTCACGACGCCCGCATGGGACTTTCCGTCCGTGCTCTTCCAGGCAACCCGCTCATCCGGATGCTGTTCGGTAATCACGGTGTCAAACTCCCGCTCGACTCCGGCCACCTTCGTCACCCAGTGGGTGGTGGTGTCCGAAAGCTGCGTGATGGAGACTACGCCGCCCATGAAATGCGGGAAGGACTCAAACTGCGTCCACTGGTTGTAGGCAGTGGTGACGGGTACTGAAACGTTGATTGACTCTTCTACGGTGGTCATCTGGTCCCTCCGGTAGTGCGAATCCTGCGTCTGGCCGGGCCCGTTCCCACGAGCCCCGATTTCCTCACCGTACACAGGAGGACAAGGCACTTCAACTGGAAGTAAGGTTGCTTATAGTAGCTTCCCCGGGAGCCGGGCCATTCTGGCACGGGCAGTGCCCCGGGGTTAGGCTGGGGAACAATCCATCCGCCGAAGCCCCGGGTCCGGACCGTGTCCGGACGCAGTACCGGACTCTTCGGAGGGTGCATTCAGTACTCATTTTTCGTCAACATTGGAGGAAAACATGAAGGCATCTGAAGAGCTGGCCACCAATCTGCAGGCCGTCCTGGTGGACATGATCGAACTGCATCTGCAGGGCAAGCAGGCCCACTGGAACGTGGTGGGAAAGAACTTCCGGGACCTGCACCTGCAGCTTGACGAGATCATTGACGATGCACGCATCTTCGCCGATGAACTGGCCGAACGCATGCGCGCGCTCCGCGCAGTGCCGGACGGCCGCAGCGTAGCGGTGGCCAACGGCACCAGCCTGCCCCCGTTCCCCGCCGGCCTGGTCGACACCCGCGACACCGTAACCCACGTGGTCGCCATGCTCGACGCCGTCGTCAAGACGATGCGCGATGTCCATGATCAGGTCGACGAGGAAGACCCGACCACCGCGGACATCCTGCACGGCTTCATTGCCAAGCTGGAGCAGTACGCCTGGATGGTCGACGCCGAGAACATCTCCGCCACCGCCTCGGTGGTCACCCCCGAGGACAGCAACATGGAGCCGACCCGCTAGGACTGCTTAGCTTCCCTTGCCGGTGTGCCCCGTTCCGCGGGGTACACCGGCATTTGTTGTCTACGGGGTTTTCCAGGCGCGGCCGGGCCCGTCCCGTGTCTGGGGGGTGCGCCGGCTAGCCGACGACGGCCTGCCGCACCTCTTCCAGCAGGTCGGTCATGTGCGCCAGTGCAGCGGAACCGTCCCCCGCGGCAACGGCTTCAGCCACCAGCAGATGCCCGTGCAGACCCTCCTCGGTCGGATGCGGCGGCATCAGCCCCTGACGGGTGCGGCCGGCCAACACCTCGGCGACCACATCCTGCAGGGAAGCGAACATGTCATTGCCGCTGGCACGCAGCAGCAACGTATGGAATTCGATATCGGCCTGCAGGAACGCGTCCAGCTCCCCTGCCTCCCCGAGCCGCCTGAGTGCTTCAGCCAGCTCCACCAGCCGGGTGCGTTCATCCGGCGCGGCGTTCCGGGCCGCAGCAGCCGCCGCCACCGGCTCCACTCCCACCCTCAGCTCGGTCAGCGTCCGGAACTGTTCGGCCCGCCCGGGCCCGGCAAGGCGCCACTTGATCACACGCGGATCGAAAACATTCCACACCTCGGGTTTCTGCACCACAATGCCGACCCGCCGCTTGGAGTACACCAGGTTCATGGACTCCAGGATCCGCATGCAGTCGCGGACCACGGTGCGGGAAACACCAAACTCCTGCTGGAGCCCTTCGAGCGTTAGCCGATCCCCCGGTGCGAGCACACCAGAGGCAATGTCCCGGCCCAGCGTCTCGATGATCCGGGCGTTCAGGACCGCAGCCGGCGCGCCGGCGGATTCACTCATAATTCGCGTCTTTCCGGGGTTCAGGCGCTATATTCTCCGAAGTGCATATAGAGAAGCGGCTATTTGGTCAGCGGTCCTCCTACCAGGAACCTGCTCCAGCCTAGCGTCCGCCCCTTGACCTTCTGCAGTCCAGTTCTTCCCCCAAGCCATTGGGTCCAGGAATTCCCACTGCTTTGGTGATACCTTTATGCCACCGAGCGGCAAGCCGGTCCACACCCTGACAATGGCGTCCCCAAGGAGATTGAAATGTCCACCACTGCACAGCACCTCGTCATCATGGGCGTTGCCGGCTCGGGGAAAACCACCGTCGCCAACCTGCTCTCCAAACGCCTCGGCTGGATCGCTGCCGAAGCGGACGAGTTCCATCCCGCAGCCAACATCGCCAAGATGTCCGCCGGCGTCCCGCTGGATGACGACGACCGGTGGCCGTGGCTCCACGCCATCCGCGACTGGATGGGCATCCAGGAAGCCAACGGCCGTTCCACCATCGTCACCTGTTCCGCCTTGAAACGCACTTACCGAAGCGTCCTTGCCCAGGCGCCGGGAGCGGTCACCTTCGTACATCTGGACGGAGACAGGGAACTGCTTGCCGAACGCATGAAAACGCGCAGCGGACACTTCATGCCGCCGTCGCTTCTCCCCTCGCAGTTGAGCACCCTGGAGCCGCTGTCCGCGGATGAGGCAGGCCTGAAGATCGAGATTACAAATACGCCGGCCGAAATCGTGGACGCCATTCTCTACCATCTGGGCTTCGCCGCGGCCTGACCGCTGATGCGGCCGGTCCGGAGTGAACACCGGCTGCAGGAAACCGTGGAAAAATAGATAGCTGCACTAAATTCTTCGGCGCCTGCACCGCCCTCTGGAAGGACTTTTCAACCATGATGGGTGGCCACCATGCCGCTAGCGGCGCCGCGGCCTGGGTAGCCGTCGCCTCCACTGCTCCGCACGCCTTCGGCTGGTATCCGGTGACGCCGCTCGGCGTCGTCACCGGCGCCCTGTTGACGGCCGGAGCAGCGCTGCTGCCAGACCTCGATCATCACAGCGGCACCATTGCGCATTCCCTTCCGCCTATTACGAAAATCCTCGCCCGCATGACGGAAACCGTCAGCGGCGGGCACCGCCGAGGCACGCATTCCCTGCTCGGCCTGGCCGTGTTCGTGGCCCTGGCGACGGCGCTGGGCAGGATCACCACCGACGTGCCGGTCTTCGGCTCCGTAGCGCTGGGTGCGGGGATCCTGTCCGTGCTGCTGATGGGATTCGCCTTCAAAGCGTTGAAGATAGCCGGCGGTCCGGCCCGCAGCTGGTTCCTTGCCCTGGCTTTCTCGGCGTTCATTGCCGTGTATGCCCCGGAAAACAACGACTGGCTGCCCGTTGCGGTAGGGCTGGGCGTGGCGGTCCATATTGTCGGCGACCTCCTCACCCATCAAGGGGTCATGATCCTGTGGCCGCTTCGGATCAAACGTCCGCGTTCGCTTGTCCGCTTTCCAGTGGTCAGCAAGCTCTGGCGGAGCAGCGGGGCCTTTTCGCTGCCGCTGATCGGCGCGGCCGGATCCTGGCGGGAGTGGGCGTTGATGGTGCCGGTGACCATCTACGCGATTTTCGGTGTCACCATCGACGGCATGACTGCCCTGACCGGCTGGTCCCCCTACTCCTGACCCGACCCTCCGCCAGCGACCGCCACCGAAGCGGGGCTAATGTTGATATGTGGAATTGGGTCTTGTTGCCGTGGTGGGCGTCGCTGTCATTGTCATCGTTGCTGCCTTCTCCAGGCGTCTTGGGATAGCTGCACCACTGATCCTGGTGGTGGTGGGCCTGGCCTTGTCCTACACGCCGGGCGTCCCTGAGTTCTCGGTTCCGCACGAATGGATCCTGATGGGTGTGCTTCCCCCGCTGCTCTACGCCGCGGCGGTGAACGTCCCCGTGGTGGACTTCCGGCGGAACATCGGCGCAATCTCCTCGCTCTCCGTCTTCCTCGTGCTTTTCTCCGCCTTCTCCACGGGCCTGCTCCTCTACCTGCTGCTGCCGGACCTGAACTTCGCCGCCGCGGTGGCCCTGGGCGCCGTCGTCAGCCCGCCCGACGCCGTTGCGGCCACCTCGATCGGAAAGAAACTGGGCCTGCCTCCACGCCTGGTCACGGTGCTCGAAGGCGAAGGCCTGGTCAACGATGCCACCGCCCTGGTGCTGCTGCGCTCCGCCGTCGCAGCTTCTGCCGGCGGCTTGTCCAGCATCTGGGCCGGCATCGGCGACTTCGGTTTCGCCGTCGTCGTTGCCGTTCTCGTTGGCCTGCTGGTAGGCGCGGCCACCGTCTTCGTCCGGTCAAAACTCTCCGATCCGGTGCTGGACACCGCAATCTCCTTCGTGGTCCCGTTCCTTGCCTTCATCCCGGCGGAGGAAGCCGGGGCATCCGGTGTGCTCGCCGTGGTGGTTGCAGGACTGTACACCGGGCACCGAAGCGCGTCCGCGTTCACGGCGCAGGCCCGGATCAATGACAGCATCAACTGGCGGACCATCCAGTTCCTGCTGGAAAACGGCGTGTTCCTGCTGATGGGGCTGGAACTGCGCCACCTGGTGGAGAACGTCGACACCAGTCTTCTTCCTGTCCTCGATGCCGTGCTGATCGGTCTTGCCACCACTGTGCTGCTGATCCTGCTGCGCTTCGCCTGGGTGACGCCGCTGATCTACCTGCTGCGGCTGAAGGTCCGGCACCAGGCCCGGCGGACCAAGCGGTTCCGGCTCGGCCTGGACCGGATCAAGGCACGGGGACTGAAAGATGAGCGGCAGCGCCGGCGGCACCGGCGCGCCGAGCTGCTCTACCTGCGGCGCCGGGCCGACGTCGAACAGCTGAACCGCGAAGGTCTGGGTTGGCGCGGCGGCATGGTGATTTCCTGGTCCGGCATGCGCGGCGTGGTGACCCTGGCCGCAGCCCAGTCCCTGCCGGAACAGACCCCGTATCACGAGCAGCTGGTGCTGATCGCCTTCACCGTCGCCGTGGCCACCCTGCTGCTGCAGGGCCTCACCCTGCCCTGGCTGATCCGCGTCCTGGGCGTACAGGGCAGGGATGTGGCCATGGACCAGCGGGAGCTGGCCAGGCTGCTCGATGAGCTCAGCGGTGCCGGACTCACGGTCCTGGAGCAGCCCGAAGAATGCCTGGACGTGCCTCAGGAAGTGGACCCGGACGTAGTGGAAAGGGTGCGGCAGAGCACCTTCCTGCGCAGCGAGCTCGCCTGGGAGCGGGTGCGGGCGCTCGGGGCCAACGAGGATCCGACGCCGCAGCTCCAGTACCGGGCGCTGCGCCGCGCCGTCGTCGAGGCCGAACGGGACCAGTTGCTCCTGGCCCGCAGGGAAGGGCGCTTTGCTTCGCGGACCCTTGCGGAGGCGCAGCGGCTGCTGGACCTGGAGGAATCCCGCCTGCGGCCGCGGCTTGGCGAGCACTGACCGCTGCAGTCAGTCCTGGTGAAGTTGAAGATAATTGCCGCAGCCGTCGTCGAAAATCGCCTGGGAGCCTGTCGAATCCAGGGTCGGCTCGCCGAGAAATTCGACGCCGAGCCCGGTAAGCCGCTCATACTCGGCCTGCACATCGGGAACACCAAGCACCAGGACGGGCAGCTTCTCCCGGTAAAGCCCTGACCGGTAGGCTTCGGCAACCGGATTGTCGCTGGGTTCGAGCAGCAGCCCCGGTCCGCCCGGATCCTCCGGTGAGCAGACGATGAACAGATTGTATTCTGGCATCGCCATCAGGGGTTCCAGGCCCAGGGTGCCGGTATAGAACTCGTAGGCGCGCTCCGGGTCGACCACGTGGATGCCGCTCATTTTGATCCGCATCCGCCAAAGGGTACCCCCGGCTCCGGGCGGTGTCAGCCGTGCCGGAAGAAGTGGTGGCCTACCGGCTGCGGCGCGGTTTCCCGCCCTTGCCGGCGCCCTTGGCCTTGCCCCCTGGACGGCCGCCTGACTTCGTGGCCGGTTTGGGCCCGCTCCGCGTCTGGCGTTCCTTGGTCCGCTTTTTCGCGGAGGATTGTTGTTCGGCCTGGATGGAAGGCTGGCGGGAGCTGTTCGCGGTCCGTCCCCGCACCACACCGATGAACTCTTCGATATCGGGCTCGTCCCGATCCTGCAGCCAGGCAATGCCGATCCGTGTTGCGGGAACGCCGTTCACCGGCCGCGCTTCAATGTCCTTACGGGAGTGCAGGCGGGCTACCGACATGGGCAGGATCACAATGCCGCTGCCGGCCGCCGCCACCTCCAGAGCGACGGCGACACCTCCCATCTCACCGATGTCCAGGATGGTCTCTCCGTCGAGGTCAGCCAGCTCAACCGCGTCGAAGGCAGCCAGCGGGTGCTCCTTTGAGGCAGCGGCCACCGGCTGCTCTTCATAAAGCGGAATCATGTTCACGCCGTCCGGGCGTGCAAAACCTTCGGCAGGAATACGGATAAAGGCCAGATCCGCCCGGCCGGAGGCAAGTTCCTCCAGGGCTGCGGGTTCCTCGCACTGGAAAGTGCGCAGTTCCTGGTTCTGCCGTTCCCGCCAGCGGGTAATCCATTTGCCCGGCGTCACGCCCGGTACGTAGGCCACGGTCAGCGGCCGCGACGTCGACCCCTGCAGGGGTGCTGATGTGTCTGTGGGCATCAGAACACCTTAGCCCACAGGGTGGGGGCCCGTCTGGCGGATACCCTTGGAATATGAGCACCGAGAAATCTCCCCAATCCATGAAGCCTGCCACGGCAGCCAAGAAACTGGGCATCTACCTGCCTGCAGCGCCGCAGGACTTCCAGGACGGGCCTATTTCGCGGGCCCAGTTCGACGAGCTGCAGTCCAATCCCCCCGAGTGGCTCAACGAACTGCGCCGCAACGGCCCGCACCCGCGCCCCGTCGTGGCGCAGAAACTCAACGTCTCGATCGGCGGCCTGACCCGCGCCGGCGTGACCGAAGCGCTGACCACCGAGGAAATCAAGGCACTGCTGGCCGAGCCGCCGGCATGGCTGGTGGAAGAACGCGCCAGCTTTGCTGCCGTTCGTGCCGAAGCCCAGCGGGTAAAGGAAGCTGAAGCGAAAAAGGCCGCAGGCGCCTAAAGCAGCCGTCCGATATACACAGGACCTGAAAAAGAGAGGGACCGCGCAGCCACTGCACGGTCCCTCTTGTCTTGCCGGGGGTGTCCTGCCGGGGGTTGTCCGGCCCCGATGAGCCTGCGAGCTGAGCGGCAGGTCTTTCGGACAAAAAGAAGAACCCCGGCCATGTGACCGGGGTTCTTCTTTATCTATGTGCGCGAGGGGGGATTTGAACCCCCACGCCCTTTCGGACACTGGCACCTGAAGCCAGCGCGTCTGCCGTTCCGCCACTCGCGCATAAATGGTTTCCCGTGGAGAACTTGTTTGGATAACCTCAGCGGTCCTGCCTGACCATGTACTGCGGTGATCCGTTCCGTTTCCTCGGGAACAGCAGAATCAAGCATACCGGCATTTGGGCCAAACACCTAAACGGCTCATAAACCCGCTCGAAACCCGCGGCTTTACAGGGAAAACCGGCCTGCATCCGTGGCCCCGCCGGGGCCTCCCTGCTCCGCCTTCCCGCCGCAGATCGGCATCCTGCGGCGCGGGGGACGCTCGGGGCCGCGGTAAGACATTTATCTGTGCTCACCAGTAGTATCGGAGTGGACGCATGTACCTGTGCCCTGCCGGAAGCAGTCCTCCACCAGTCCCGGCGGGCATTTCCGCCCGCACCGCGGTGCCGGGGGCAGATGCAGCGGACGCCGCAATTCATCGGACAGGACACGGAAGGAGACGGACATGGGCTTACTCGACAATGTCGAACGCGGAATCGAAAAGATCGTCCGCGGTGCTTTCTCATCCGGTTCGTCCGGCCGTGTTGAACCCCTGGAACTTGCCATCGCACTCCGCAGGGAACTCGACCAGCGATCCATGGTCCTGGGCCAGGGCCGTACCCTGGCACCAAATGTCTTTACGGTGCGGCTTTCCAATTCAGACTTCACCCAGGCGCAGAAGTGGGGCGCGCCGCTGGCTGAAGAACTCTGCGACGTCGTCATCAAGCACGCCCGCAGCCAGTCCTACACACTCCAGGGCCCGGTCCGGGTCTCGTTCACCCGGGATTCGTCCCTTAAAGCAGGGGTACTCGAAGTGGATTCGTCCACCGAGAAGGCCTCTTCGGCACAGTCCCGGGTCCCCTCTCCCCCGGCGCCGCGGCAGGGACCGTCGGCCCGGATGCAGCCCGTCCTGGATGTAGACGGCCAGCGTTACACCCTCAACGCGCCGTCCGTGGTCCTGGGACGCTCCTCAGAAGCCGACATCCTCGTGGACGACACAGGAGTTTCCCGCCGTCACCTGGAGATCCGCACCGAGAACGGGGCCAGCCGCGCCATCGATCTGGGCTCCACCAACGGCAGCTTCGTCAACGGCCAGAAAGTTCAAGGTGAAGCAGTGCTTACCGACGGATCCACCATTGCCATGGGGCGCACCCGAATTGTCTTTCGGCTGCTGCCCGTCCGGACCGGGGGACGTTAGTGCTCAGCGAATTAACCGAAACACTCCTGCGCTACGGCTTCCTGATCCTGCTGTGGATCATGGTCATCAGCGTGGTAGGCGCCATCCGGCGCGACCTCACCGTCGGCAGCCGTAACCGGACCGGAACCCCCACGGCGCGCCAGATCCGTAAGGACCCGACCCTTGAAAAGCGGGCACCGGCGCCCAGCAAGGTGACGCCCCGCGAACTGGTCGTCACGGAAGGCCCGCTGCGCGGCACCACTCTGGAGCTGTCCGCCAGCCCCATCCTCCTCGGCCGCGCGCAGGAAGCAACGCTCGTCCTGGAAGACGATTACGCCTCCGGCCGCCATGCCCGGCTCTTCCCCCAGGGCAGCCGCTGGTTCGTTGAGGACCTCGGCTCCACCAACGGAACCTACCTTGGCGGAAGCCAACTCACCCGGGCGCTGCCCGTCGAACCCGGTGTACCCATCCGCATCGGTAAGACGGTCATTGAATTGAGGCCCTGACGGTGGCCCTGGTTCTTCGATATGCAGCACGGTCCGATGTCGGCATGGTTCGTTTCAAGAATGACGATTCCGCCTACGTAGGCCGATACCTCGCCGTGGTTGCCGACGGCATGGGCGGACATGCCGGGGGCAACGTCGCCTCCGCCTCCACCGTGCTCGATCTGGTCCATCTGGACAGTGCTGTCTACGAGGACGAACCCCTGACGGTCCTTGCCGATGAAATCCAGGCGGCAAATTCGCTTCTGTCCGAACTGGTGACCACCAGCCCGCAGCTCTCCGGCATGGGAACCACAGTCACGGCACTGCTGCTGCACGAGCAGCGCCTGGCGCTGGCGCACATCGGTGATTCCCGTGCCTACCGGCTCAAAGACGGCCGGTTCGAGCAGATCAGCATTGACCACACCTTCGTGCAGCGGCTGATCGACGAAGGCCGGCTGCGGCCCGAAGAGGCTGAAGTACACCCGCACAAGAACGTGCTGATGCGTGTCCTTGGAGACGTCGACGCCAGCCCGGAACTGGATCTGGCTACCTTCGACGTGGAGCCGGGGGAACGCTGGCTGCTCTGTTCCGACGGGCTTACGGCGGTTCTGCGGGACACCGACATTGAGGGAGTCCTCAGCTCCACCCAGGACCTGCAGGAATGCGTGGACACCCTGGTTGAGCTGACCCTGGCCGGCGGTTCTCCGGACAATGTCACGGTGGCGGTCATCGAAATCACCGAGGATCCCGACGCCGGCTCCGCACCCGCCACTGCGCGGCTCTCCGAACTGCCCTCCCGCGACCACGGCCCCCGCGCCTCAGCAGTGACCGCCGCGGCACCGCCCGCGCTGGAAGATGCACCCGAGGCAGAGGCCGCCCCCGCCTCCGAAGACCCCGAGAGCGAGCGGGAACGCGCGGCCCTGATCCGCCAGGATCTCTCCTCCCGCCCCCACGTATTGGTTGGTGCTGCCTCGCTGGCTACCGAAACCGGCGAGATCCCCATCGTCACCAAGCGGTCGGCGGAACGCCGGGCTGCCCGCATGCTGACCCACAAGGCGGGAACCGAGCAGCCGCAGCAGGACGGGGATTCGCCCCGTGCCGGCTGGAAGCGCTGGCTGCTGCCCGCCTTCCTGACCGTCGTCGCCCTCCTGCTGGTCGTCGTGGTGTGGCTGGGCTACACCTGGACACAGACCCGCTACTACGTGGGGTCCTATGACAACCGGGTTGCAATCTACAACGGTGTCTCCCAGACGGTTGGGCCTATCCAGCTCTCTCACGTCACCGATATTTCCGATATTCCGGTGGACAGCCTCTCCGAGTATCACCGCAACCGGGTGGAGGACACCCTTCCGGCCCGGGACCTGGAGCATGCCGGGGAAATTGTCAGCGAGCTGCGCGACACTGCCAAGGCAGTGCTGTGCCCTCCGGCCGACACCCCTTCCCCGACCGCAGCACCTACGCCGGGTGCGACGTCTGCGCCGGGAACCGAACAGAACAATGCCTGCGGAGGTGAGCGGTAGTGTCGGACATCCAGACCGTGCCTAAGCCGCGCCGCAACATCGAAGCGCTCCTGCTCCTCGTTGCCCTGCTGGTAGGGGTCGGCGCGAACATGATTGTCGGCCTTGACGAGGACCGCGCCTTCGATTCGGACTTCTGGGTCCAGGGTGGCACCCTGATGGCCCTGGTAATCGTCTTCCACCTCGTGCTGCGCTTCCGCGCCAAGTATGCCGATCCGGTAATACTTCCGATCGTCACGGCGCTCAACGGCATCGGGCTGGCCATGATCCACCGGTTGGACATCACCAACGGCGACGATGCGGCGGACCGGCAGCTCCTGTGGAGCACCGTAGCCGTGGCGGCCGGAATCGCCGTGCTGTTCATCATCAAGGACCACCGGATCCTGCGCCGCTACACCTACATCTCCCTGATAGTCAGCGCCATCCTCCTGCTGCTTCCGCTGATGCCGGGTCTGGGGCAGGAAATCAACGGCGCGCGAATCTGGATCAACGTGGGCATCGGGACTTTCCAGCCCGGTGAAATCGCCAAGATCACCCTGGCCATATTCTTCGCCGGGTATCTATCCACCAACCGTGACCTCATTCTGCTCGCCGGCAGGAAAGTGGGGCCGCTGCAGTTCCCGCGTATGCAGGACATGGGCCCCATGGTCGTTGCCTGGCTCGTCAGCATCGGCGTCCTGGTGTTCCAGCGGGACCTTGGCTCGTCCATCCTCTTCTTCGGCCTGTTCATGGCCATGATCTACGTCGCCACCAGCCGCGTGAGCTGGGTGCTGATCGGCTTGGGCCTGCTGGCAGCGGGCGGATTCGTCGCCCTCCAGCTGTTCAGCCACCTGCAGCGGCGCATCCACGGCTGGCTGAACGCTTTCGATCCGGAGGTCTACAACGGGGTCGGCGGCAGCTACCAGGTGGTACAGGGCCTCTTCGGCCTGGCCAGCGGCGGGCTTGTCGGCACCGGCCTGGGACAGGGCCGTCCGGATCTGGTGACCTTCGCGAACAGCGATATGATTATTGCCGCCCTCGGCGAGGAACTGGGCCTGATCGGCATCTTTGCGATTGTCCTGATGTACGTCCTGCTGGTGTCCCGCGGCTTCCGCGCTGCCCTGGGCACCAGGGATGGTTTCGGCAAGCTCCTGGCATGCGGATTGTCGTTCATCATCGCCCTGCAGTGCTTCGTGGTGATCGGCGGCGTGACGCGGCTGATCCCGTTGACCGGCCTGACCACCCCGTTCATGTCCGCAGGCGGATCGTCGCTGCTGGCCAACTGGATCATCGTGGCGCTCCTGCTCATGATCTCCGATGCTGCCCGCAGGCCCACGCCTACCGGTCCGCTGTCCACCGACATGGTTCCGGCCATGTCCGAATCCCGGTCCGGCGCTTCCGCACGTACCCGGCGTTCCACTAAGGAAGGAGACGAATGAACCAGGCCATCCGTAACAGCTGGGTAGTGGCCCTGGCAATGTTCGTGCTCATTCTCGGTTCGCTGACGTATGTGCAGTTTTTTGCCGCCGACAAACTCAACACCAACCCGAACAACAACCGGGGCATTTACCGCGACTTCGGGGAACCCCGCGGCTCCATCCTGGTCGATGGCAAGGCCATCGCCGAGTCCGTCCCCTCGAACGACGAGTTCAATTACCAGCGGGTCTACAACAGCCCCGAGCTGTATTCGCACCTGACAGGGTTCTTCAACCTGAACGGGACCACCCAGCTGGAAATGAATATGAATGCCGAGTTGTCCGGCAACAGCTCCCAGCAGTTCTACGACAAGCTGGTCTCCCTCTTCTCCGGTGCCCAGAGCCAGGGCGCATCCGTGGAACTGACGATCGATCCGGAGCTGCAGCAGCTGGCCTACGACCTCATTCCGGACGGACAGCGTGGAACCATTGTGATGATGGATCCCAAGACCGGTGACATCCTTGCCATGGTGTCCAAGCCCAGCTACGACACCAATCTCCTGGCCGGGCATGACACCGCACTGCTCGGAGCCAATATGGATGCACTGACGTCCACGCCGGGACTGTCTCCCTACCTGAACCCGGCCACCCAGTCGCTGCTGGCTCCCGGATCCGTCTTCAAGCTCATCGACACGGCGGCGGCGCTGGAGTCCGGCAAGTATGACGCCGACTCGGTGATTCCGAATCCGCCCGAGCTGCCGCTGCCCGGAACCAACATCTCGCTCCCGAACTTCACCACGGGCGCCTGTTCTGCCCGGTCCGAGGCGGATTTCGCCTTTGCTCTTGCGTGGTCCTGCAATACGGTCTTCGCGCAGGTGGCGCTGGACCTCGGGCAGGACAATATTGCGGCGCAGGCCAAGAAGTTCGGTTTCGACACCCCGTTGGCCATCCCCAACGAGGTCGTGGCGAGCCACTTCCCCGACAACGAGGACGAGGCCCAGCTGGCCCTCGCCTCCATCGGCCAGGGCAGCGTGACCGCCACCCCGCTGGAAGTCGCCATGATTTCCGCGGCGATCGCGAACAACGGCGTACAGATGACCCCCAACCTGATCCGCAGCGTCCGCGCTCCTGATCTGTCCGTGATTGACGAACCGAAACCCACTGAACTGAACACTTCCATCAGCCCCGACACAGCCCGCCAGCTCACCGAGTGGATGGTCGGCGTCGTAGACAACGGCTCGGCCAAGTCCGCCCAGGTTCCTGGCTTCCAGGTGGCCGGCAAGACCGGCACGGCCCAGGTTGACGGCCGGGGAGACAATGCCTGGTTCACCGGTTTCGCTCCGGCCGACGATCCCCAGGTCGCCATTTCCGTTGTTATGGAAGACGTGGACCTGGCCACCGGTGCCCAATTGACCACTCCAAGCGCGCAGAAACTCCTAGAGGCGGTGTTGAACAAGTGAGGCCTACATCGGGTATCACCTTAGGCGGCAGATTCCAGCTGACCGACCGTATTGCCATTGGCGGTATGGGCGAGGTCTGGAAGGCACGGGACTTGGTCCTGGGCCGCATTGTTGCCATCAAGATCCTCAAGGAGGAGTACACCGGGGACCCGGGATTCCTTAACCGTTTCCGGGCGGAGGCCCGGCACACGGCGCTGCTGAACCATCCCGGGATCGCCAACGTCTTTGACTACGGCGAAGAGGACGGTTCCGCCTATCTGGTCATGGAACTCGTTCCCGGACAGCCGCTGTCCACCATCATCGAGCGCGACAAGGTGCTCTCCCCGGACCGGACCCTGTCCATCATCGGGCAGGTCGCCACGGCGCTGGCCGTAGCGCACAACCAGGGCCTGGTGCACCGGGACGTGAAGCCGGGCAACCTGCTCATCATGCCCGACGGCAAGGTCAAGATCACCGACTTCGGCATTGCCCGCCTTGCCGACCAGGTACCGCTGACCGCCACCGGACAGGTCATGGGCACGGCCCAGTACCTGGCTCCGGAACAGGCAACGGGACAGCAGGCTACGGGTTCCAGCGACATCTACGCGCTTGGTGTCATTGGCTACGAGCTGCTTGCCGGCCGCCGTCCGTTCTCCGGTGAATCCCAGATTGCGATTGCCCTGGCGCAGGTCAACGACACGCCTCCGCCGCTGCCTGAGACCATTCCGGAACCGGTCCGCGCCCTGATCATGTCCATGCTGGCCAAGGATCCGGCGGACCGCCCCGCGGACGCCGAGTCGCTGGCCCTGGCCGTTGCCGCCATCCGCCGCGGGGACATCAATGCCGCGCAGGAGGCCGTCCCGGGCATGCTGCTCTTCGGCTCCTCCGCCAGTGCGGTTACTGCCCCGGTCCCCACCACCGGCACTTCGGTTACCCGCGTGGTGGACACCGCGCCGTCGACGTCGGCCCTGCCCACGGTCGCCGGCGCCACCGTGGCCGCAGATGACGCCCGCACGGGTGAACTCGCTGCGTCCCGTGAGTGGACTGACGAAGACGATGTCGATTACGACGACGGCGGGCCGGGGGATGCTGCGGAGGAAAAGCGCCGGAGCCCCTGGACGATTCCGCTGATTGCCCTGCTCCTGCTGATCCTGGCCGGCGTCGTAGCTTTCTTCATCCTCACGGGCTCCGAAAGTGACGAAGATCCGGCCCCGGCCGCGAGTTCGTCGGCTGCCAGCCCGTCCCGCAGCCCCTCCCCTTCCAAGACCCCGTCAGAGACGCCCAGCGAAACTCCGACCCCGTCGGCGACACCTTCGCAGACCCCTTCAGCCACCCCCAGCGATGAGACAATCGTGCTCGACTCGGCAAATTATGCGGGTCGGCCGGTCAATGACGTCTACTCCGAATTGATATCGCTCGGATTCCAGGTCCAGCGGCTGCCGGTCTCTGATGCCAACATTGCGGAAGGGACTGTGATCGAGGTTAACCCGTCGGGTTCCCTGGAGCGCGGAGATGCAGTGACCATCACGTACTCCTCGGGTCCGGAAATGGTTTCGGTCCCTGCCCTGACAGGACAGCGGGAAGCCGATGCCCGTCAGCTCATCGTCAATGCCGGTCTGGTTCCGGTCAACGGCGGCACCCAGCAGTCCGATGCAGCACCGGGCACGGTTGTGGGAGTCAATCCTGGTGAGGGAACCACCCTGCCGAGCGGATCTTCCGTCACGTACTACATTGCCGAGGCCGCCCAGGCCCCTGTCCCCTCGCCGACGGGTAATAACGGCAACTCCGGAAATAACGGCAATAACGGCAACGGGAACAACGGGAACGCCGGCAACAACGGCAACAGCAATGGCACCGGGGCCGGCTCCGAGCTGAGCCAGCCCGGCGGCGCCAGCATGACCGGCCCTACAGGCAGTAACTAAGAGACCATGAGCGCAGAATTCCTTCGAGGGCAGCCCACCCTCAACACCGATAACGTCCTGAACGGGCGCTACGAGGTAGGTGAACTCATTGGACGCGGCGGAATGGCCGACGTCTACCTTGGGCGTGACATCCGGCTGGGCCGGACCGTGGCCATCAAGGTACTGCGCCCCGATCTGGCCCGGGATCCGCTGTTCCAGTCCCGTTTCCGCCGCGAGGCCCGGGCCGTCGCCGGATTGAATCATCCCTCCGTAGTGTCCGTATACGACACCGGGGACCAGGAGTCAACCTCCCCGCGCGACGACGTGCGGCTGCCGTACATCGTGATGGAGTATGTTCCGGGCCGGACACTTCGCGATTTGATCAAGGCGGAGGGACTCAGCATCGGGGAGGCCATTGACTATTCCCTCGGTGTCCTCGCTGCACTGGATTACAGCCACCGCTCGGGGATTGTCCACCGGGATATCAAGCCGGCCAATGTCATGGTGACGGCCGACGGCGGGGTGAAGGTCATGGACTTCGGCATCGCGCGCGCCATGGCGGATTCAGCCGCTACCATGACCCAGACACAGGCCGTGGTCGGCACAGCGCAGTACCTCTCGCCCGAGCAGGCCAGAGGTGAAACCGTGGACGCCCGCAGCGATCTTTACTCCGCTGCCTGCCTGCTCTTCGAACTGCTCACGGGCAGGCCTCCGTTCATCGGTGATAGCCCCGTCTCCGTCGCCTACCAGCACGTGCGTGAACAGCCCGTCACCGCCAGCAGCCTGAACCCCGAGGTTCCGGCAGCCCTGGACGAGGTTTTGAAACGCGGGTTGGCCAAGGACCGCGACCACCGCTACCAGACGGCCCGGGAATTCCGCGAAGCCCTGCTTTCGGCGCGCGACGGCGGCCCCGTCACCGCTGCCACGCAGGCGATCCCCGTGCGCGGTCCGGCGGCACCGGCCACTACTGCCGTCACCGTTTCCGCTGAAGACGAGCCCCGCACCCGGGCCATGGCCAAGGTCCTCGCCGGGGGTTCGCTCCTGACGGATGATGATCATCCCCGGGAGGACGAGGACAGCTCAGTTCTGGCCATCGGGTCCACCGGTGACCGCGACCCCCAGCAAAAGGCGCGGCGGAGGGCCTGGATCACGGTCTTCAGCATTCTGCTTGTCCTGGTCCTCGCCGTCGGCGGATTTGTCGGGTGGAACATTCTCACCGCCGAACCTCCCGCCCCCGTTACCGCGACCGTTCCCGAGGTTGAGGGGAAATCCCAGACCGAGGCGATGAACGAGATCATCGGTGCCGGCTTCCAGCCGCCCCGCATCAGCGAGGAATACAGCGACAGCGTGGCCGAGGACCTGGCCGTCCGCACCAGCCCGGCGGGCGGGGCGGATGTCGCCAAGGACGAGGCCATCACGCTCTACGTCTCGCAGGGACCATCCGCCGTGACCATTCCCCAGGACCTGGTCGGAATGACCGAGTCCGGCGCCCGGGATGAGCTTCGCGGGCTCGGGCTCAAGGGCGGGGCCACGACCGAGGCCAACAGCTCCACCATGGAGCGGGGACGCGTGCTCGCCACCGATCCCGCTATCGGCGAGACCGTCCCCACGCGCAGCGAAGTGGTCATCGTGGTCTCCACCGGGCTGGTAACCGTTCCCAATCTCGTAGATTCTCCGGTTGACCAGGCTCAAGCAACACTGGTCGATCCCTCATTGCTTCTGACGCCCAAGGTAACATATGTCGAAACCTCGGACGCCGTGCCGGGGACGGTCATCCTGCAGAGCCTCCCGTTCGGCACCAATGTGGCCCCGGGAAGTACCGTGATTCTGACGGTTGCCAAGGCACCGGCTCCGGAGCCGACACCCCAGCCGACGTCCTCGCCGTCGCCGTCGCCGTCCAGCCCGTCGGCCACCCCGCCGGGACGGCGCTAGGCAGTCAGCGTCCGCGGAACGCCGCTGGCCGCCTGCTGCGGGGTGCCTAACTGCTGATGAGCGGGCTGAGCGTGGCGGCATGGGCCGCCGCTCCTGCCAGACCAGCTGATTCCAGCCAGTTTCCCAGCATCTGGTAGCCGCCCTCGGTGAGGACGGATTCCGGGTGGAACTGCACTCCGGACAGCGGTGCCGCCGCGTGCCGCAGCCCCATGATGATGCCGCTTGCGGTCCGTGCCGTGACTCGCAGCTCAGCGGGAATGCTGTCGGTAACAGCTGCCAGCGAATGGTAGCGGGTGGCCGTGAGCGGGCTGGGCAGCCCCGCAAACACATCCTCACCGCCGTGTTCCACGAGCGAGGTCTTCCCGTGCATCAGTTCGGGTGCGTGCGTGACCGTGCCGCCGAAGGCCTCTGCCAGTGCCTGGTGGCCAAGGCAGATACCCAGCATGGGGGTGGCGGTGGCTCCGCACCAGCGGATCAGGTCCACGGATACCCCCGCCTCACCCGGTGTCCCCGGACCCGGAGATACCAGCACTCCGTCATGGCGCGCGGCCAGTTCCACAGCCTCCTCGACGCTCAGGTCGTCGTTGCGGATGACCGTGGTCTGGGCGCCGAGTTCCTGAAGGTAGCCCACCAGCGTATAGACAAAGCTGTCGTAGTTATCGACCACCAGGATCCGGGTGCTCATGGTGCTAGGAACCGCCAATCGTTGAATCCGTCAAAGAAGGAAGAAAGCTGGTCTCGGCAAGCCAGGGGAAAACATACTCCATCAGGGCCAGCACTGCTGCGGCAATCAACACCGCGGAGAGAAGGACCCGGAACCACAACGGACCGGGAAGGTGCCGGAACAACCATCCGTACATTTTAGCGACCTCCGGAGGCATTGGCGGCAACGGCGTCGGCGATTGCCGGCGGCGGACCAGCGGACAAGGGCTGCCAGGAGTCCATCAGGGCATAGGCAATAATGCGTTCCTGCGACCCGAAGCGCGGATTGCAGCTGGTAAGGGTGAGGAACCGCTCGCTGGGGACCGCTGCGGGCTCCGTGGGGACGGCCGCGAGTACATCAACCCGGTCCGGCAGCACTATCTGCGTATTGCGGTAGACGTAGTCGTAGTACCCGTCAGCGGTCTGCACATAGATATGGTCGCCGGGTACCAGGGTGTGGATGGGATCCAGTGCCTTGCCGTGGGTCTGCCGGTGGCCGGCTACCGCGAAGTTCCCCACGGCACCGGGCATGGCGGTTGCGGGGTAGTGCCCCAGCCCGAGGGTATCCAGCACCGCCGTTCCCACGCCGCTGGTCACCGGTGTGGAATACCCCTCGCCGAAGCGGGGCACGTAGACAACGGCGAACGTCGTCCCTTCCGCACTCATCGGTTCCATCACCACCGGTTCCCCGTAGTCCCGGGGCGAAGCTGCCGGGGCCGGTGCTGCCGGCAGGTCAAAGTCCTCAAACAACACGTCAATGGCTTCCTGCTGTGCCTGGTTTGACTCGAGGTTGGTCCACCAGAGCTGCCATGCAACAAACAGGGCAAGGATAATCCCGAGTGTTATCAGCAGCTCACCGACAACCTGGACCACCATCCTCCCTTTCCCTGCCGGACGGCGGGAGGAGGTACGGCGCCCGCGGCGGCGCTGCATGGTGGTGACGGGTGGCTCAGCCAATGCTCTCCTTATGGCGGTGCCGGTATTTCGCGGCGTCAGGGAACCGGCGCCAGCTTGGCCGGGGAATTCGCTAGGATAATCAGAATAGGGATGACCCTAACAGGTCTGTGCGGTGAAGGAGACTTCTCCTGCGGGCCGCGGTTGTCCCCGACCATGACTACAACCACCGGCGTCTGCAGAGCCGGTTCCGCTAGGAGGATCCGTGCCTGAGTCCAAGTCCCGCAAGAAGGCTTCCCGCCCTGCCCCGGCCAAAACCGTGTCCGCTCCCAAGGAAAACCCCGTTTGGTACAAACCGGTGATGTTCGGCCTGATGATTCTGGGCCTGCTGTGGATCATTACGTACTACATCACCCAGGGCCAGTACCCTGTGCCGTCTTTCGGTGCCAGTAACATCCTGGTGGGCTTCGGCATCGCGATTGTGGGCTTCCTGATGACAACGCGCTGGCGCTGACACACCCGCATACAGGGCAGGCTTCCCCGTGCCGTCTTCGGCACCGGGAAGCCTTTTTTGTGCCCCCGGGAGCCGCTATCCCCGTATTTTCCTGTTGTTCACAGGTTGTGCACGGAGTTATCCACAGGTGTGGGTAACTCTGTGGGTTACTTCTCGAACTTCCTTGCAAATAAAGGGAAGCAGGTTATCCACAGCTGTGGAATTACATGTGTGTAAGTCTTCCCAGCCTATGGATAACCCTGTGGATCGGGCTCCGGATCCGGAAACTACAACCATGTAGGTTATTAACACTGTGGGTATCCCTGTGGATAACTATGCAGCGCTGTGGGCGCCGTTAAACGCCTGTGCCCGCTGCAGGGAAGCAGCGGGCACAGTTTCTTCGGGAAGGGCCGGTTACCCCGGGATGATCCGTACGGGGGCCTGCCAGAGCACCGCCGCCGCGACAAGCAGCAGCACAATCCCCGCCAGTCCGGCGAACTGGATGGCCGTTCGGTGCCTGCTCCTCGGGGTATACGCCAGAATGGCTGCACAGGCCGCGCCGGTCAGCAGACCGCCTACGTGGGCCTGCCAGGCGATTCCGGGCACTACGAACCCCAGAACCAGGTTCACCGCCAGCAGGATCAGCAGGGACCGCAGTTCCCCGCGCCGCTGCCGGATCACGACGAACAGTGCACCAAAGAGGCCGAAGACAGCGCCGGAGGCCCCCACCACAGCTGTGACGGGCTCTCCGAGGTACATCACGCCCACGGAGCCCCCCACTGCGGAAATCAGATAGAGCAGGGCGAAGCGGGCGCGGCCGAACAGGGGTTCCAGGCTGCTGCCCAGGAACCAGAGGGCATAGAGGTTGAAGGCAATGTGAATGGGGCTGCCCTGGGAATGCAGGAACGCCGAGGTGAGCATCCGCCAAGGCTGGGAGTCCGTCAGTACGGGGGCGTAAAAGAAGGTGCGCGTGAATTCCGGCAGCAGCAGCTGAATGACGTAGGCGACGGCACAGACAGCCATGATCGTGATGGTAACCACGGGTTTTCCATCGCCGGCGACGCGGCCTCCAAAGGAGGTGCGGTAGGTCGGCTGGTCCTTGCGCTGCTGGTTGAAGCAATCAATGCACTGCACACCCACGGCGGCATTCTTCTGGCATTCGGGGCAGGCCGGGCGCCCGCAGCGCTGGCAGCGGATGTAGCTGACCCGGTCCGGATGGCGGGGACACACGGGAACCTGCGAATCCGGCACCTCGGCCGGCACTCCATATGACATTGCTGGAACTCCCGGATTGGAGAAAGGCCCCGGCCGGAGAATCCGGCCGGGGCACCTTCGAGCAGACTAGAGCTGCTCGACGGTAATGCTGTTGATGACCACGTCTTCGGTCGGCTTGTCGCGGCCGTCGGTGGAAACAGCGTTGAGCTGATCAACCAGTGCACGCGATTCGTCGTCGGCAACCTCACCGAAGATGGTGTGCTTGCCCTGCAGCCACGTGGTGGGCACGGAGGTGATGAAGAACTGCGAGCCGTTGGTGCCGCGGCCCATCTGCACGCCTGCGTTGGCCATGGCCAGCTTGTACGGGGCGGAGAAGTCGAGATCAGGGTTGATCTCGTCGTCGAACTGGTAACCCGGTCCGCCGGTGCCGCGGCCCAGGGGATCGCCGCCCTGGATCATGAAGTCCTTGATGATGCGGTGGAAGATCGTTCCGTCGTAGAGCGGGCGGTTGGTCTTTTCGCCCGTCGCCGGATCGGTCCACTCGATCTCGCCGGTAGCCAGGCCGACGAAGTTCTTGACCGTCTTGGGGGCGTGGTTTCCGAAGAGGTTGACACTGATGTCGCCCATGGAAGTGTGGATGGTTGCTTTTGCTGTAGGAATAGCAGTCATAAGCCCATTGTTCCACGGCACTTCTGCGTGCGGGCGGAAACGGCCTTGTTCAGCGCACAGTGAAAACCGCGCCCTGCCAGGGCACCTAATAGCAGAGACCAGCCGGAACACGTAGGCTAAGGCTGAAACGACAACTATCCCGGGAGGTAGTTTTGAAGAAGGACCGCATCACCCATGACCTCGAAGCCAACGTCGCAGCAGGCATCGTGACTGCCCGCGACTGGGCATCACCCAAGGTCGAAGCAGCCAGAGACTGGGCCGTTCCGCGCATCGAAAAGGGGATCGAAACCGCATCCCCGAAGATCCAGGACGGCATCAAGCGCGCTGCCGACGAAATCGCCCAGGGTGTAGCCACCGTGACGCCCCGCATTCAGGGCGGGCTCGAGAAGGTTGGGCCGCGCATCAGCCACGCTGTGGATGAAGCCACTCCTCGCATCCAGGGCACCCTGGACCGGGCAACCCCGGCACTGAACACTGCCAAGGACCGGGTTGTCGACGACTACATTCCCGCCCTCTCCACGCGCATCGGTACCGCCGCAGACAGCGTTTCGCGCAGCCTGACCGCGGCCAACGTGCCCGTGCAGACGGCCGTTGCCAAGGTCACCGGCAACAAGAAGGCCCTGAAGCGGGCCCAGAAGGCTGCTGCACAGGCTGCCAAGGAAGCCCGCAAGGGCCAGAAGGGCGGCGGCAAGGGCTGGCTGGTCTTTGGCATCATTGCAGCTGCAGTGACCGCCGGCGTAGCCGCCTGGCGCGCTTCCCGTCCGGTCGAGGACCCGTGGAAGACGCCGGCGCCCAAGCCCGCCGCCACCACTCCGGCCACCACTTCGGCCGCGACTCCGGCAGCAGCCAAGCCCGCCGCCGCCACCACTCCGGCAACGGCCCCTGCAAGCACGGGTTCCTCCTCGGCCGCAGCCACCAAGCCTGCGGCTACGGCCAAGGTTGAGGTTCCCAAGCCGACGGCGGCAGCCAAGCCTGCTGCCAAGGCCACGGAGACCTCCGCTCCGGCTGCGTCCGATACAGCGGAAACCGTAGCCAGCATCAAGGAGGCCGCCGAGCGCGCTGCCGCCCGTTCCGGCGAGAAGGACTCTGACGCCGGCAAGCACACCAAGGGAACCACCGGTGACGCCAAGGGAGCTGCAAAGCCCTCGGGCGCCCACTCGGAGAACAACACCGGCAAGTAGCAGAACCCGTTCGGGCACCGGCTGAATCGCCGGTCCCGGGACGACCATCAAAGGAGGGCCCCGCCGATGGCGGGGCCCTCCTTTGATGCGTTGGCGGCGGACTACAGGGCGTCCCCGCCCAGGGCAGGCGGGGCCGGAGGCACCACCGGCTGCTGCTTGGCCCCGGATTGCCGCCGGATCCTGCCCTGGCCTGCCACTACCACCGTTAGTCCCGCCAGGATCAGTCCCAGGCCTGCATATGTGCCGGCGGGAAGCTGCTCATGGAGGAAGACAGCTGCCAGGATGGCTGCGCCCGGGATCTCCAGCAGGATGATCATGGAGACCACCAGAGGGCTGATCACGGCCAGCAGGTGGTTGAATACCGTGTGGCCCAGAATCTGCGCCACGACAGTCACCCCGAGGATGCCCAACCAGGCCGCCGGCGGGAAACCCACGATCGGCTGCCGAAAGGCGGCACAGAGGGCAAGGAGCAGTACGGCGCAGGCGCCGTAGCAGAGGGTTGTATAGGTGCCGGTGGACATAGACTCTCTGGCCTTGCCTCCTGCGATTGTGTAGACGGCGGCAAGGACGCCTCCGGCCACGGCCAGCACGTCGCCTAACAGTGCTTCCTCCGAGAGGCCCAGGTCGAACCCGGAAATAACCACCACGCCGGCAAATGCGGCGGCAAGTCCTGCCAGGACCACCGGCGGGACCCGGATGCCCCGCAGCACATTGAAGAGGGCAATCCAGCCCGCCTGCAGGCACACCAGTGCAGTGGCTGCAGCAACCGATGTCAGCTGCAAAGACGTAATGAAGCAGGCGAAGTGAAGCGCAAGGGCCACTGCGGCCACTGTGGTCCATTTATAGTCGCGTGCGGTCAGCCTGCCGAACTCCCGGCGGCGGCCCAGCACAGCGGGAGTGCCCATGAGCACTGCTCCGAGGGCGTTGCGCCAGAAGGCTATGGCCAGGGCAGGGGCGGCAGTCGCGGCCATGATGGGGCCTGATGCGGAAACACCCAGCACGCCTACCACCGCAAGGAAAACATTCACAGGCCAACACTAGTGCAGGGCTGCCGTGGCATCGGCGCGGTGACAGGAGCCGGCGGTGCCGGGGAGAACCGGCAGAAACGCAGAAGGTCCCCGCTCCGAAGAGCGGGGACCTTCTGTATTCGGTGGAGGCACGGGGACTCGAACCCCGAACCCCCTGCTTGCAAAGCAGGTGCGCTACCAATTGCGCCATGCCCCCGAAAGGAGAACTTGTCCAGTATAGCCTACCGTTGCCGGGGGTTATAACCAGACCAACCTTTTGTCAGTCAGTCGACCTTGTCGGTCGATTCCTTCCAAACGGTTTTCTCAGCGGCAGTTTCCTGCCACTTCTTGAAAGCAAAGATTCCCGCAGCGGCTGCCGCCGTAGCTGCCAGCAACTTTTTCACGGAAATCTCCTTGCCGTTGTGGTCCACCTTTTGCAAGGTGTTCCGTGGGCGCACCAGGACTTGAACCTGGGACCTCTTCGTTATCAGCGAAGCGCTCTAACCGCCTGAGCTATGCGCCCCGATACCTTCTCGGGCCGAGATAAAACATTACCGCACCTTCGGCCCCGCGCCAAATCGAGTTCCTCGGCGTTCCGGAGACCCCCTGTCAGGCGCCTCCGGAACGGCAGGAAACTAGTCGTCCGTGAGGGTTACACCAATGCCGCCCACCAGCGTGGAGGCGATGTTATAGAGCACGGCGGAGAGCATCGACAGTGCCGTCAGCAGCAGCACGTTCACCACGGCGATGATGGTGGCGAAGGAAACCACCTGTCCCAGCGAGGCGAAGTCGCGGAGGTCGAAACCGCCGGATTCGCTGCCGGCAATCTCTCCCAGCAGCGTGTTGACGCGGTCAAAGATGCCGGTCAGGTCCAGCACGGACCACAGCACGATTGCCGCCACCACGGTGACCACGCCAAGAGCCACGGAAAGCAGGAACGCCATTTTCAGGACGGACCAGGGATCAACCTTGCTGACGAGGAGCCTGGCCTTGCGGGCCTTGGCCTTGGGAGCGGGCTTGACCAGCGGCTCGCGGTTGCCTGAGGCGCTCTGACCCCCTGCAGGACGCTGGGCGGGACGGGCCGGGGTCTTTACCCGCGGCCCGCCGCCCGAGGACGACCTGGGGCTTGGGTTGGTCGAGCTCACTCGCTACCTCCATCTTGTGCTGACTGTGCGTCGGGCGCAGCCGTTTCGTCTGTAGACAACGGTACTTCATCGCCTGAGGCCGCTACAGGTTCCGCCCCGGTTGCTGACGCCGCCGCTTCGGACGCGTCCGCGTCCTCTTCAATGGCCAGGTCGCGCTCGGAATTTCGGGCAACGGCGATAATCCGGTCATTCTTGTCCGGCTTGGCGAAGATCACGCCCATCGTGTCGCGGCCCTTGGACGGAACTCCCGTGACGGAGGAGCGGACAACCTTGCCGCCCTGCATCACCACCAGCACTTCGTCCTCTTCCTGCACCACCATGGCACCCACCAGGTGGCCGCGTTCCTCCGCGAGCTTGCCCACCTTGATACCCAGGCCGCCTCGGCCCTGGACGCGGTATTCGTCCGAGCTCGTACGCTTGGCGTAGCCGCCTTCGGTCACGGTGAAGACAAACGAGTCCTCGGTGACGACGTCGGCCGCCAGGAGTTCGTCGTCCTCGCGGAACTTCATGCCCGTCACACCGGAGGTGGCCCGGCCCATCGGGCGCAGGGCATCGTCGGTGGCGGTGAAGCGCAGCGACTGGCCCATGCGCGAGACCAGCATCAGGTCATCCGTCTCGGACACCAGCTGGGCGGACACCAGCTCGTCGCCGTCACGCAGATTGATGGCGATGACGCCGGCGGACCGGTTCGTGTCATAGTCCGCCAGACGGGTCTTCTTGACCAGTCCGCGCTTGGTTGCCAGCACCAGGTACGGAGCGGCGTCGTAATCCGGCAGCGCCAGCACCTGGGCGATGTGCTCGTCCGGCTGGAAGGCCAGGAGGTTGGCGACATGCTGGCCCTTGGCGTCCCGGCCGGCTTCGGTCAGTTCGTAGGCCTTGGCGCGGTAGACCCGGCCCAGGTTGGTGAAGAACAGCAGCCAGTGGTGCGTGGTGGTGACGAAGAAGTGCTCGACGACGTCGTCCCCGCGCAGCTGGGCGCCCTTGATGCCCTTGCCGCCGCGGGCCTGCTGCCGGTAGTTGTCGCTGCGGGTGCGCTTGACGTAGCCGCCGCGGGTGATGGTGACCACCATTTCCTCTTCGGGAATGAGGTCTTCCATGCTCATGTCGCCGTCGTAGCCCATGAGGATATGGGTGCGGCGGTCGTCGCCGTACTTGTCGGCGATTTCCTGCAGTTCCTCGCTGACAATCTGCCGCTGGCGCTCGTTGGAGGCCAGGATGACGTTGTACTCGGCGATTTCGGCTTCCAGCTTGGCGTGCTGGTCCGTGATCTTCTGGCGTTCCAGGGCAGCCAGGCGGCGCAGCTGCATGTCCAGGATGGCCTGGGACTGGATCTCGTCGATCTCCAGCAGGCCCATCAGGCCGTTCCGGGCGTCCTCGACGGTGGAGGAGCGGCGGATCAGGGCAATGACCTCGTCCAGTGCGTCCAGGGCCTTGAGCAGGCCGCGCAGGATGTGTGCGGCTTCCTCGGCCTTGCGCAGCCGGTACCGGGTGCGGCGGACAATGACTTCGAGCTGGTGGGTGACCCAGTGCCGGATGAAGGCGTCCAGGCTCAGGGTGCGGGGCACGCCGTCCACAATGGCCAGCATGTTGGCACCGAAGTTGTCCTGCAGCTGGGTGTGCTTGTACAGGTTGTTCAGGACCACCTTGGCGACGGCGTCGCGCTTGAGCACAATCACCAGGCGCTGGCCGGTGCGGCCGGAGGTTTCATCGCGCATATCGGCGATGCCGGAGATTTTCCCGTCCTTGACCAGTTCCGCGATCTTCACGGCGAGGTTGTCCGGGTTGGCCTGGTAGGGCAGCTCGGTGACCACCAGGCAGGTGCGGCCCTGGAGTTCCTCGACGTTGACGACGGCACGCATGGTGATGGAGCCGCGGCCGGTGCGGTAGGCATCCTCGATACCCTTGTGGCCCAGGATCTGAGCACCGGTGGGGAAGTCGGGGCCCTTAACCCGGCGGATCAGCTCTTCGAGCAGCTCGTCATTCGGTGCGTCCGGGTTCTGCAGGTACCACTGGACGCCGTCAACAACTTCGCGCAGGTTGTGCGGCGGGATGTTGGTGGCCATGCCCACGGCAATGCCGGAGGAACCATTGACCAGGAGGTTCGGGAACCGGGACGGCAGAATGGTCGGTTCCTGGTTGCGGCCGTCGTAGTTGTCCTGGAAGTCGACGGTTTCCTCGTCGATGTCGCGGACCATTTCCATGGCCAGCGGTGCCATCTTGGTTTCCGTGTAACGGGGTGCCGCCGCGCCGTCGTTACCCGGGGACCCAAAGTTGCCCTGGCCCAGGGCCAGCGGGTAACGCATAGTCCAGTCCTGGATCAGGCGGACCAGGGCGTCATAGATCGCCGAGTCGCCGTGCGGGTGGTACTGGCCCATGACCTCGCCGACCACGCGGGCGCACTTGTTGAAGGAGCGGTCCGGGCGGTAGCCGCCGTCGAACATTGCGTAGAGCACGCGGCGGTGCACGGGCTTCAGACCGTCCCGCACATCGGGGAGCGCGCGCCCCACAATGACCGCCATGGCGTAGTCAAGGTAGGAGCGCTGCATCTCGGTCTGCAGGTCAATCTGCTCAACCCGGTCTGTCAGTGCGGTCCCGGCCAGGGGAGTCTCGTCCCCGGTTACCTCGGGAGTCTCATCACTCATAGTTCTGCTTCCGTTTCTAAGTCGCTAAAGTCCACATGCGTTGCCGCCGGCAGCTGGCGCCGGCCCCGAATCGCCTAGATGTCCAGGAAGCGCACGTCCTTGGCGTTCTGCTGGATGAAGCTGCGGCGGGACTCAACGTCTTCGCCCATCAGCACCGAGAAGACGGAGTCCACGGCAGCTGCGTCGTCCATGGTGACCTGCAGCAGGGTGCGGTGGTCCGGGTCCATGGTGGTGTCCCAGAGTTCGGTGTAGTCCATTTCGCCCAGGCCCTTGTAGCGCTGGATGCCGTTGTCCTTCGGCAGGCGCTGGTTGTTGGCCAGGCCGCGGGTGATGACCTCGTCCCGCTCACGGTCGCTGTAGACGTAGTCGTGGGCGTGGTTGGACCACTTGATGCGGTACAGCGGCGGCTGGGCCAGGTAGACGTAGCCGTTTTCGATCAGCGGACGCATGTAGCGGAAGAGCAGCGTCAGCAGCAGGGTGGTGATGTGCTGGCCGTCGACGTCGGCATCGGCCATCAGCACGATCTTGTGATACCTGGCCTTTTCGACGTCGAAGTCCTCGCCGATCCCGGCGCCGAACGCGGTGATCATTGCCTGGACTTCCGCGTTGCCCAGGGCCCGGTCGAGACGGGCGCGCTCCACGTTCAGGATCTTGCCGCGCAGCGGCAGGATGGCCTGCGTTTCGGGGTTGCGTCCGCGGACGGCCGAGCCGCCTGCGGAGTCACCCTCCACAATGTAGATTTCGGACTTCGACGGATCCTTGGAGGAGCAGTCCTTCAGCTTTCCGGGCATGCCGCCGGATTCCAGCAGCCCCTTGCGGCGCGTGGATTCACGTGCCTTGCGGGCGGCGAGCCGGGCCTGGGAGGCCTGGATGGACTTGCGGATGACGTCGCGGGCAGGGCCCGGGTTGCGCTCAAGCCAGTCGCCGAGCTGGTCCGTGACCACCCGCTGGACAAACCCCTTCACTTCGGAGTTGCCGAGCTTGGTTTTGGTCTGGCCTTCGAACTGCGGTTCGGCGAGCTTGACCGAGATAACGGCGGTCAGGCCCTCGCGGATGTCATCGCCGGTGAGGTTGTCATCCTTTTCCTTGATGATGTTCTTCTCACGGGCGTACCGGTTGATCAGCGACGTCATGGCGGCGCGGAAGCCTTCTTCGTGCGTTCCGCCCTCATGGGTGTTGATCGTGTTGGCGTAGGTGTGGACGCTCTCGGAGTAGGCAGTGGTCCACTGCATGGCCATTTCCACGGCCATCTTCTTGTCCGAGTCTTCGGTCTCGAAGGCGATCACATCGTCGTGGACAACTTCGACCTTCTTCGCGGAGTTCAGGTACTTGACGTAGTCGAGCAGCCCGTCCGCGTAGAGGTAGTCCACCGTGCGGTGCTTCGGAGCCGCGTCTGCGTCGGTGGTCTCGGCGATTTCCTCGGTTTCCTCTTCCAGCGTCCGCTCGTCGGTCAGCCGGATGCGCAGGCCCTTGTTCAGGAAGGCCATCTGCTGGAAGCGGGCACGCAGGGTTTCGAAGTCGAACTCGGTGGTCTCGAAGATGTCCGGGTCCGGGTAGAAGGTCTGGGTGGTGCCGGTTTCGCTGGTTTCTTCGCCCTGGCGCAGCTCGCCGACGGGGTGCCCGCCGTTCGCGAAGCTCTGGTGCCAGACAAAGCCCTGCCGGCGCACCTCGGTTTCCACCCGCTCGGAGAGGGCGTTGACCACGGAAATGCCGACGCCGTGCAGCCCGCCGGACACAGCGTAACCGCCGCCGCCGAACTTGCCGCCGGCGTGCAGGATGGTCATAACAACCTGGACGGTGGGAATGCCCTCGGTGGGGTGGAGGTCCACGGGGATGCCGCGGCCGTTGTCCGTGACGCGCACGCCGCCGTCGGCCTGCAGGACCACCTCGATGTGGTCGCAGTAGCCCGCCAGTGCCTCATCGACGGAGTTGTCAACCACTTCGTACACCAGGTGGTGCAGGCCGCGGGGACCGGTGGAACCGATGTACATGCCCGGGCGTTTGCGGACTGCCTCAAGGCCTTCCAGGACCGTAATTTCGTTCGCGCCGTATTCCACGGGGGTGGCCTTTTCCGGTGCGGCGTGGTCCTCTGGTGTTACCTCTGAGTTGTCCATCTCATTGTCGTTAGCCACAGGTGCTGTCGACTCCTCTTGTGTTCGTCAGAAATTGAAGCCTCCCCAGCGGACAGGCATCTCCACTCTCAATTCTACCGCGCCGCGGGCGGCAAACCTGCCCAAAACACCCCCTGACAGGCCACCAATGACGGTTTGAAGCGAATCGGAGCGCCCCGGATAGGGACGGATACCAACCAGGGGGTTCTCCGGCCCCTAACCGGCTCCTGTACGGGCCGGGTTTCCGCGCCTTCCCGCTGCAAAGGGAAGACGGCGGCGGGTCATTCGCCCTACCCGTAGGTGTCGCGCGGACCGCGGCCCTTGACGCTTCGCAGTCCCTTGCGCCAGTTCGGCGCCGCCGGGCCGATGACCTCGATCTTGGTCACGACGCCGGAGCCCAGTTCGGCGTCGAACCGGGCAATGAGGGTGTCCCGCAGCAACCGAAGCTGAGTCGCCCAGGCCGTCGAGTCACAGCGGACCTGAACGGTGGTGTCCTGAAAGGACTCCGGCTTGCAGTGGGCACTCACTTCACTGCCCACAAGCTCTTCCCAACGGGAAATCACGGATCCGACGGCAACCGGAGAGTTCCAGCCGCGCTCGTTCACGAAGCGGGTGAAGACGTTGCCCAGACCCTGCGGGTCCCGGCCGACGTACTCTCCTGGGATAAAGGGGGTCTGCCGGCTGCGGCCGGTCTTGCGCCGGGTTGCGGGGGTGCGCTGGTTTCCGCGGGCCTGTGCGGCCTGGCGCATGCGGTTGAGCTGCTCCCGGGCGGCATCGGGCCGGTCCTCGGGCTCCTCGCCGGGGAGCACGCGCTCAGGAGACGGGCACACTGACGCCTCCCGGAACCACGTTGATGACGCGTCCCGCCAGTGCCTCCGGGATGTCATCTCCCACGGCCGCCGTGACCAGCACCTGCTCAGCACCGGCAACAATGCCGGCAAGCCGCTGCCGGCGCTGCACATCCAGCTCGGCAAACACGTCGTCCAGGATCAGGATCGGCCCCGCGCCGGGGGTGGGGTCATCGCTGGTCAGCAGGTAGTAGGACCCCAGACGAAGAGCCAGTGCGAAGGACCAGGTTTCCCCGTGGGAGGCATACCCCTTGGCGGGGGCCTGTCCCAGGACGAGTTCCAGTTCATCCCGGTGCGGGCCCACCAGGGAGATCCCGCGGTCCAGTTCGCGGCGCCGGTTGGCGGCAAAGGCCTGCAGGAACCGCTCGGTCAGTTCCGGTACGTCCAGGGCATACAGCTCATCCGGATCCTGCGCTGCCTCCACTGCGCCGTCGTCGTTCACTGCGCCCTGCAGCGTGGAGCGGTAGATGGCCCGGGCAGTCTTGGAGCCGTCGGTCAGATCGCGGTAGGCGGACTGCAGATGCGGCTGCAGCCGCTGCAGGGCTTCGAGCCGCGCAGCAACCAGCTGGGCGCCGGCCACGGCCATGTGCTGGTCCCAGACATCCAGCGTGGCTTCGTGGGCGGAGCTGAAACGGCCGGCGGCGCGGGCGGATTTCAGCAGTGCATTCCGCTGTTTCAGTACGCGCTCATAATCCGAGCGCGTTGCTGCATGGCGCGGCACCAGGGACACAATCAGCTCATCCAGGAAACGGCGGCGGCTGCCGGGATCGCCTTTGACCAGCGCCAGGTCCTCCGGGGCGAAAAGCACGGTCCGGCACAGGCCGAGGATGTCGCGGGCACGGACCGGATTGGCCCGGTTGATCCGCGCCCGGTTGCCGCGGCCGGGGTTCAGCTCCAGTTCCACGCCGGTGGCCTGCGGGCCGCGCACCAGCCGCGCCCGGATCAGTGCCTGGGCCGCATCGAAATTCACCAGCGGGGCATCCGTGCTCACACGGTGGGAGGAGAGCGTCGCCAGGTAACCGATGGCCTCGACAATGTTGGTTTTGCCGGTGCCGTTGGGACCCACAAACACGGTGACACCCGGTTCCAACCGAACATCCAGCTGCGCATAGCTGCGGAAACCGGTCAGGGACAGGTGGTCAACGTACATCGGTCCTGGTCCTCTCTCCTATCCGTTCAACCTGTCTGGCTCCCGCTCATATGCCGGCCGGCAGGCACCAACCCCGGACAGACAATGTCAAATTGTGTTACATCGGCATTGTTACGCTGGATTTTTTACGCCGCCGCCCGCTTTCTCCGGCAGCGAACTGCAGGTGGATCCGGCGGGCGGACGGCGGTGGACTACTGGTTCGGGAGACGCACCGGCATCAGCAGGTAGCGGTAGTCCGCCTGGTCATCGCCGGTGAGCTCTTCCTGGGCCGAGATCACGGCCGGCTTGGGCGGCGTGGTGAAGGAGAAGCGGACATATTTGCTCGGGAACGCGCTCAGGCCTTCGCTCAGGTAATGCGGGTTGAAGGCAACCGTGATGTCATCGCCGACCAGTGCGGCTTCCAGGGCTTCGGAGGCCTGGGCATCTTCACCGGTACCGGCGTCAAGGGAGAGCTGGCCGTCGGTGAAGGCCAGCCGGACGGGGGTGTTCCGCTCGGCGACGAGGGAGACGCGGCGTACGGCTTCCACCAGTGCGTGGGTTTCCACGGTGGCATGGATAGGCGTGTTTTCGGGGAAAAGTGACCGGATCTTGGGGTAATCGCCATCCACCAGCAGTGACGTGGTGCGCCGTCCGCCGCTCTCAAAACCGATGAGCTCGCTGTCGTCGGACAGGGCGATGTTGAGGTCCCCGGCTCCGCCGAGAGTCTTGGCGACTTCGTTGAGGGTCTTGGCTTTCACGAGGGCACTGGTGGAAATTCCCGGAGTAGCCGGCTTCCAGGACAGTTCCCGAAGCGCCAGACGGTACCGGTCCGTGGCCAGGAACGTGATGAGGTCATCCTCGATTTCCATGCGAACACCGGTGAGGATGGGCAGAGTGTCATCCCGGCTGGCGGCAATGATGACCTGCGACACGGCCTGGGCAAAAGCGTCGCCGTCGACGACGCCGCTCACCTCGGGAAGGGCCGGCAGTTCCGGATATTCCGCTTCAGGCATGGTGGCGAGGTTGAACCGGCTGTTGCGGCAGGTGAGCGTGACCTTTGCTCCGTCGGTTTCCACTTCCACCGGCGCCGAGGGAAGACTCCGGCAGATCTCGGCCAGCAGGCGGCCGGAGACCAGGATGGTGCCTTCTTCGCTGATGTCGGCAGGGATCTGCAGGCGGGCGGAAATTTCGTAATCGAAGCTGGCGATGCTCAGGGAGCCGTTTTCAGCCTTGATAAGCAGTCCCGAAAGGACCGGAACCGGGGGGCGCGGGGACAGGGAACGTGCTGTCCACGTAACGGCCTCGGCCAGGACATCCCGCTCAACTCGAAACTTCACTGAAGGGTGCCGCCTTTCGCAACGTACTTCTCAGTACAACTGATTTTGTCTTGGGCTCGGAGTGAGCCGTGTGTGGTGGAACGGGTTGAAGCATCCGCGGACAGGTCCGGTCCGGAGGCGGATACCGGGGATTTCGCCCCGGCTGCCGGACCGTACGGGTGTATCTGCGAATGACAACCATACTCTGTGACAGCTTAGCCCCGTCGACTGGCCTGCTGTACCGGTATCAACTCCAAGGGACCGGCGGTCCGGTGGTGACCGGTCCGGTCAATGAGATTTTTGGGGTTGAGATGTCGGGTCGGTTCGAGGGTGTCGAAAGCTTAGTTGTTATTTGGTGGAACCCAATTGCTTAAGGTCCGTAGTGTTAATAACTCCTGTGGATACTGTGGATAACCGCCTGCACCGGGGCATCCCGGCTGTTTAAGCCTGTTGATAACCTGTGGACGCTCCGCAGCCGCTGCGCTCCGGGCTGTTGGAAACTTTTTAAGGATTCCGCGTATCCACAGGGAAGTGTGCGTAACCACGGGTTGTCCACCGGGTTATCCACACCCTTGTCCACAAATGTTAATTCGAGCCCCTTCGGGGCCCTCTTCCCGGCTGTCTCAGGCCTCGCGCTGCTGCTGCTTGATCCTGTTGGTCAGCTCGGTGACCTGGTTGTAGATCGCCCGCCGCTCAGCCATCAGCTCGCGGATTTTCCGGTCTGCGTGGATCACGGTGGTGTGGTCGCGTCCACCCAGTTCCTGGCCGATCTTGGGAAGTGACATGTCGGTCAGCTCGCGGCAGAGGTACATGGCAATCTGCCGGGCAGTGACCAGCGTGCGGGTCCGGGATTTGCTGCAAAGTTCCTCCAGGCTGATCTGGAAGTAGGCGGCGGTCTGCCCGAGGATTGACGCGGCAGTGATCTCCTGGGCGCCGTCGTCGGTAATCAGGTCCTTCAGCACAATCTCGGCCAGCCCCACATCCACCTGCTGCCGGTTCAGGCTGGCGAAGGCGGTCACCCGGATCAGCGCGCCCTCCAGTTCCCGGATGTTGGTGGAGATTTTGGACGCGATGTATTCGAGGACGTCGTCCGGCGCACTCAGGCTGTCGCCGATTGCCTTCTTTCGAAGGATGGCGATGCGGGTCTCAAGTTCCGGCGGCTGGACGTCTGTCAGCAGGCCCCACTCGAACCGCGACCGCATCCGTTCCTCGAACCCGGAGAGCTGCTTCGGCGGAAGGTCGGAGGTGATGACGACCTGCTTGTTGTGATTGTGCAGGGCATTGAAGGTGTGGAAGAACTCTTCCTGGGTGGCGTCCTTGTTGGCGAGGAACTGGATGTCGTCAATCAGCAGGATGTCCACGTTGCGGTAGAGCTGCTTGAAGCTGGCACCCTCGTCGTACCGGATGGAGTTGATGAAGTCGTTGGTGAATTCCTCCGAATTCACATACCGAACGCGGATCCCCGTGTAGAGGTGGCGTGCGTAATGGCCGATGGCGTGAAGGAGGTGGGTCTTGCCCAACCCCGAGTCCCCGTAGATGAACAAGGGGTTATAGGCCTTGGCCGGAGCCTCCGCCACAGCAACGGCTGCGGCATGCGCAAACCGGTTCGAGGACCCGATCACGAAGGTCTCAAAGACATACTTGGGATTGAGCCGGCCGAATTCCTGGCTGGTGCTCGGCGGCGTCGGGGAGGGTGCGCCGCTTTCCCCGGAAGGCACCGGGCTTGGGGCCGCCGGCTGTTCCTCGGGCTCGGGCTCCGCCTCCGCCACCGGCGTGAGGTCCGAATCAATGACGAACGCACACTGGATATCAGCCTGGAAGACGCCTCGGAGAACCTCGTCGAGGATGTTCTTCAGTTGTGTCTGCAGTACTTCGCGGGTCAGTTCGTTGGGAACCGCTACCAGAAGGGTGGTGCCGATCAGGCCCTGGGCCTGTGCCAGCACAACGAATCCACGCTGTCGGGGAGTTACCCGGTCATCGGACTCCAGAGTCCGAATGACCTTGCGCCAGGAGCTGCCAACATCGTTGATTTCGTCCGTACCCACAAAAACCTCTCATGACGCCCTGCGGCTGTCTAAGAAAACTCGGGATCCCGGTGGGGACCCCGGCACTTCATCCACAGAGTTATACACAGATAGTGGATAAAGTACCCGTCGCCAAGCCTAGAGGATGATTTCCCTTGGTGGTAGCTGGAAATCCGCTGGAACAAGCGCCTGTCGGGCGTCTCACAGAGCCTGGTGCGGGAAGATACCCACAGTAGTTGTCCACAACTGTTGAAAAACCTCGGTACACAGCCGGGGTGCGGCTTGTCCACAGACTGTCCACAGCCTGTCCACAACCCGGTATGGCTGCACGCAGGATGCAGTCCGGATCCTGGTTTGACTGGCGCCCCTGTCTCCCCTAACGTGAAGTAGTCCTTTGTGTCTGCTATCTGTACTCACACATGCCCTGCAGGGGTTCTGGAAATCAGGGTCCAGGTCCGGGCGAGTACAGACAGACACATGAAAAAAGCGCCGCTTGTTCTTCCCCCTTGTCGCAACAAGTGCCGGCGCGACTCAAGATTGTCTTGGAGTAACTACCGTGAGCAAGCGGACTTTTCAGCCGAATAACCGCCGTCGTGCCAAGAAGCACGGCTTCCGCCTTCGCATGCGTACCCGTGCCGGCCGTGCCATCCTTTCTGCACGCCGTGGCAAGGGCCGTACCGAACTGTCGGCCTAAATAACCTCAAAGTTTGTCGATGCTGCCTCTAAGCAGCTCTAGCCCGGATTCCAGGTGGTCCTAATGTTGGCCGTGCGGAACCGGGTCAGGGTATCGGCAGATTTTTCTCGTACTGTACGTTCCGGTGCCCGAAGCGGGCGCCGGAACGTAGTGCTATATGCGGTCCGTACGGGTGACCAACCGAGCCGCATAGGCTTTATTGTGGCCAAATCCGTCGGGAACGCGGTGACACGCAACCTCGTTAAGAGAAGACTGAGGGAAGCGGCAGCGCAGAGCCTTGCTCTCCACCCGACTGGTTTGGACATAGTAGTGCGGGCCCTGCCCGCTTCTGCCTCGGCGTCGTGGCCTGTGCTCCGCGCCGATTACGACAGTGCTTTGAACGCCTGTATAGCCAAACTTTCGCAGCTTTAGACATGCCAGGTGAGGAAGGATGAGCCAGCGATGAGGGACTCCGGAGCAAATCCGTTGAGGGCCTTGATTGCTGTTGCCCGTTTTTTATGGAACCTTCCGCGCCTGCTCCTCATTGGCCTGTTGATGGCCTACCGCAAGGCCGTTTCGCCGCTTTACGGCCAGGTCTGCCGATTTTTCCCCTCGTGTTCCGCCTATGCCCTCGAAGCAGTCACCGTCCACGGAGCCGTCAAGGGCTCCTGGCTGGCTTTCCGTCGGCTGATCCGCTGCCATCCTTGGAACGGCGGCGGCGTGGACCACGTACCTGATGGACACCGGATTTGGGACTCAACGAAGGTCCCGAGGATCATTGTGCTGAATCACCCCGTGATTCCAGCTGACGAAGACAGCCGCTCGGCGGCCTGAGGAGAGTAAATGGGTTTCTTCGAGACGATACTGTTCCCCTTTAAGTGGGTAGTGTCATGGATCATGTGGGTCTTCCACGAGGGATTTGTTTTCCTCGGGATGGATGCCGCATCCGGCTGGACCTGGACGTTGTCCATCATCGGCCTGGTGATCGTGATCCGCGCCGCGTTGATCCCGGTCTTCGTGAAGCAGATCAAGGCGCAGCGGGGCATGCAGTCCCTGCAGCCCGACCTGCGCAAGCTGCAGCAGAAGTACAAGGGTAAGACCGACCAGCTCTCGCGTCAGGCAATGACGCAGGAGCAGATGGCCCTGTACAAGAAGCACGGGACCAACCCGTTTGCAGCCTGCCTCCCCATGCTCGTGCAGATGCCGTTCTTCTTCGCCCTGTTCCAGGTGCTGAACGGAATCTCCACCTCCAACGCTCGGGGCGAAGGCCAGGGTGCGCTGTCCCACAGTGCCATCCAGCAGTTCGACGAGGCGACCATTCTGGGTGCGCCGCTGTCCTCCTCGCTCCTGCACGGCTTCGGCGACGAGGGACACCTGTCCGTAGTGCTGCTCTCGATCGTCATGATCCTGGCCATGACCGCTTCGCAGTTCATTACGCAGAAGCAGATCATGTCCAAGAACATGTCCGAGGAGGCCCTGGCCAGCCCGTTCATGCGCCAGCAGAAGATGATGCTGTACGTACTGCCCATCGTCTTCGGCGTCGGCGGCATCAACTTCCCCATCGGTGTTCTCATCTACTGGACCACCACTAACCTGTGGACCATGGGCCAGCAGTTCTTCGTGATCCGCCGGATGCCCACCCCCGGCTCGCCCGCTGCCAAGGCACTCGCTGAGCGCCGTGCCCGCAAGGGCCTGCCGATGGCCCCGCTTCTCGGAGAAAAGAAGGGCGAGGCGCCGGTAGAAGTACCTGCAGCACCGAAAGGCCAGCGCACCCAGCCGCAGCGGAAGAACAGGAAAAGAAAATGAGCCCGGAGCACATTGACGATCCCGTAGCCCCCGTCGAGGATGCTGCGGAACCTGTTTCGGGGCGCACCGGCCGGCTTGAGGAGGAGGGCGACGTAGCCGCCGACTACCTTGAGGAACTCCTGGACATCGCCGACATCGATGGTGATATCGACATTGAAGTCCGCAACGGACGCACGTACATCTCCGTAGTATCCGAGGAGGGCGACGACACAGCCCTCCAGGCGCTTGTGGGCCGCGACGGCGAAGTACTCGAGGCCCTGCAGGAGCTCACCCGGCTGTCGGTGCTGACGGCCACGGAGAACCGCTCCCGGCTGGTCCTGGACATCACCGGCTACCGTGAAGAGCGCGGCGGCCAGCTGCAGTCCATTGCCGAGGATGCAGCCAAGCGTGCCAAGGAGACCGGGCAGGAAGTGGCGCTCGTTCCCATGAGTGCCTATGAGCGCAAAATAGTTCACGACGCCGTCGCGGAACTGGGTCTGGTCAGCGAATCCGAGGGTGAAGGCGCGGACCGTCACATCGTCGTATCCCTGCCGGCATCCTAGTTATCGTCCCGGCAGTGCAGACAAGGAATATCAAGTAAGTGGTTGAAACAACGCCCGCAGAACTGGACGCCGCCCGGGCAATCTTCGGTGATCGACTGAATCTCGCACAGAGATACGTGGAGCACCTCGCGACGTCGGGCATGGAACGAGGCCTCCTAGGTCCCCGTGAAGTTCCGAGGCTCTGGAGCCGGCACGTGCTCAACTGTGCCGTGGTCGCAGAACTCATTCCTGCGAACGCCACTGTTGCCGACGTCGGCAGCGGCGCCGGGCTGCCCGGGCTATGCCTGGCCATCGCCCGGCCGGACCTTGCCATGACGCTTATTGAGCCCCTCGAACGGCGGGTGATCTGGCTCAACGAGGTCGTCGCCGATCTGGGTCTCGACAACGTGCGGGTGATCCGCGGCCGCGCCGAACAGGTGGTAGACGAGGTCAATGTGGAGGTCGCCACGGCGCGTGCCGTCTCCGCACTCGGTGGATTGGCGGGCCTTACCGTGCCGCTGCTGCACGGCAAGGGACAGGTGCTGGCCATCAAGGGGCGCAGTGCTGAAGAAGAGGTCCAGAAGGCCGCCAAGGCGATCCGCAAGCTGGGCGGCCGCGATACGGCCGTGCTCACCGTAGGTTCAGACGTCCTCGAGGAACCCACCACCGTGGTGCGCATCTCTGTAGGGTGAGCTGTCTGACACCTTAGCCTTCATGCACACACCCACGCCGGTCACGGGGAATGGCGGCGAAGCGGATAGTCTAGATGGACTAATGCCTTAACGCTTTATGTTGGAAAGTGAGCATGACCAGGTGAGTGCGCGTGATTCTGCCGCAAAACGAATTCCCCCTTTTGCCGCACTCGGTTCTGCCCTGTCTGCATCATTCGGCCGTAAGCAACCGCAGGTGAGTGAAGCTAGTAAATCACCGGCGGTTGTTTCACGTGAAACGGCGGCAATTGAGCCGCCGCAGCCCGCCCAGCCTGAAAGCAGTGCCGTACTCGTGCCGGCCCCCCCAGCTATCGAAGGTGGTGTATCCGATGAAGCCGCTCCCGCGCCGTCATCGGTAGACGTTATGGACTTGATGGATGAGAGCACTCCGCTGGCCCGGGAACTGGTGAGCGAAAACCGGCGCCGGGAAAAGCTGCGCGGCCGCGTTTTGCCGCGCCCGCCCAAGACGCGGATCATGACGGTAAGTAACCAGAAGGGCGGGGTCGGAAAGACCACCACGACGGTCAACCTGGCGGCCGCCCTGGCTACCGCGGGCCAGAACGTCCTGGTTATTGATATCGATCCGCAGGGGAATGCATCAACGGCCCTCGGCATTGACCACCGTGCGGACGTGGAGAGTATCTACGATGTGCTGATCGATGACCTTCCGCTGGCCAATGTGGTTGCACAGTGCCCGGACATCAGCAATCTCATCTGCGCGCCGGCCACGATCCACTTGGCCGGCGCCGAAATCGAGCTGGTCTCCCTCGTGGCGCGTGAGCAGCGCTTGAGCCGGGCAATCAATGTTTACGCTGCCGAGCGGGAAAAGCAGGGCCTGGAGCGGCTCGATTACATCTTCATCGACTGCCCGCCCAGCCTCGGCCTGCTGACCGTCAATGCCTTTGTCGCGGCAAGGGAAGTTCTCATCCCGATCCAGTGCGAGTACTACGCGCTCGAGGGCCTCAGCCAGCTGCTGAAGAACATTGAGATGATCCAGAAGCACCTGAACGCCGATCTGGTTGTCTCCACGATTCTGCTGACCATGTATGACGGAAGAACCAACCTCGCCGCTCAGGTGGCGGCGGAGGTCCGTGAGCATTTCCCGGAACAGGTGCTGCGTGCAGTTGTTCCGCGTTCCGTACGAGTTTCCGAGGCGCCGAGCTACCAGCAGACGGTAATGACTTATGATCCGTCCTCTACCGGCGCCTTGTCCTACTCGGAAGCGGCTGCCGAGATAGCCCAGCGGGCCTAGGGACACCCCGGCGCGGTTCGGACGCCAGTCCGTCGCCTCGCCGTAGAATACTCTCACAATCAATCCGTGCCGCTTGATAGGCGTGCATAAGGGAAGGACTTACCCATGGCCGAGAAGCGTCGCGGTTTAGGCCGCGGTCTGGGTGCATTGATTCCCAGCAGCGCGGAGCCTGCGGAGACTGAAACTCCGAGCCAGGCAAACGTTGCTTCCGGCCGTCCGGTTGATTTGTTTTTCGCTGCAGCGGACGAGCCCCGTGCCTCTGCCTCCGGGTCCGGTCCCCGTCGGGGCGCGGGGATTAATAAGGAAGCCCTGCGCGGACCTGCAAAGAAGTCCACCACCCGTAGCTCCACCGCGCGGTCGTCTGCCCAGGACGACGCTGCTAAGGATGCAGAGCTCCCTGAGGTCAGCGCTGCTGCTGCCCCCGAGGCCGTTCAGCCGGCTACCCTGGCTTCGTCCGGCTCTACAGGCGAGCCCTCCCCGGCAACGGGAAACCAGGCGCCCAAACGGGCTGAGAAGGCCGCTGGAAGTACTACTGCAGGACGTGCTGCCGAAGACACCGCCACTGCTCCGGAAGTGACAGAGAACAAGAGCGCGCCGGACGCAGCGACTGCGTCTACAAACGGCAGCAAGGACCCGGCAGCCGCCGTCGAACCGATGGCCGCCGCGGATCGATCCGATCCCCAGGAGGTCGCCGGGCAGCCCACGGATGACGCCGGCCGGAAGCAGGCCGCAGATGTTTCCCGTGAAACATCGCGTTCGGATGACGGCGGCACGGGGCTAGTTCAGGTTCCCGGGGCAATCTTTGCGGAACTGCCGATTGATTCCATCCACCCGAACCGCAAGCAGCCACGTTCAGTCTTCGACGAAGATGACATGGCCGAGCTGGTGCATTCCATTCGTGAAATCGGCGTGCTGCAGCCCATCGTTGTCCGCCCTTCTCCTGAAGACGATGCAGAACACCCCTATGAACTGGTTATGGGTGAACGGCGCTGGCGGGCATCGCGGGAGGCCGGGCTGGACTTTGTGCCGGCGATCATCCGATCAACCCAGGATGTTGACCTCCTCCGTGATGCACTGCTGGAGAACCTGCACCGGAGCCAGCTGAACCCCCTTGAAGAAGCAGCGGCGTACCAGCAGCTCCTGGACGATTTTGAATGCTCGCACGAGGAGCTAGCGGACCGCATCGGAAGGTCGCGGCCCCAGGTAACCAACACCCTCAGGTTGATGAAGCTTCCCCCGCTGGTGCAGAGGCGTCTTGCTGCAGGGGTCGTGTCCGCAGGACATGCGCGCGCCCTGCTGGGCCTGGGGGATCCCGCTGAGATGGAGAAGCTGGCACAGAAAATTGTGGCAGAGGGCCTCTCTGTCCGGGCCACCGAGGAAATCGTCTCTCTTGCCGACGGGCTTCGGAAGCCGGCAAAGTCGTCCAAACCGAAAGTCGGCGCACGTCACGAACGCCTCGACTACCTGGCAACGTCGCTCTCCGACCGCCTTGATACCAATGTCAAGATCACTCTCGGAGCACGTAAGGGCAAGGTCAGCATCGAATTCGCCAGTGTCGATGACCTGAACCGGATCATGGGAGTTCTTGCCGCTCCCAGCGAGTAGCGGCCCCGCAGAGCATTACGAGCGTTTAACCGGTCGTACCTGTGTGCCCGGAGTTCGATCTGTGGCGGTAAGGACTTGTCCCGTGATGCTTCTACTGCAGTCAGCGTCTCCCTCGCCCCCGCGTTCCCCGTCGCAGCCCTTGTCCGGCAGTGTTGCCATTGGAATCCAGACGGTGGCTGCGATCCCGAGAGAATCATTTATTCCGTATCCGCATCGGTATGCACGTCCATTTGGTTGGGTACACCTCGTTCAGGACGGCTAGGCGCGCAGGCTATGCGGTCGTAAAGCGAAGGTTGGCCGATCGCGGGCCAGCCCGCAACAGAGGTTGCAGGTGTTTGCCCTCCGTGGGGAGTACGTGCCGGCACCCCTAAATCGATTAGCACGACCGCCTTGTTTCACGTGAAACAGCGAGACTGCTGCTCCATTAGCGCCAGGACGAGCCAGGCAACAGGCTTTTCCGGGATGCGACTTTAAACTTGGTGGCGATAGGCCCGCGGTTTATGGGCACTCCGTCAGGCACGCCCTCCACACATATCTAATAGGCGGTCTGTTCCATGCTGCCGCTGTGCAGCTCGTGTCCTGCCCTGCAAGCCACGGTGTGCTGGCCTGGTTCCGTGCAATCGCGCCCTGTCATCTTTCCGGATAAACTCGACAGTAAACCATTGTTTATACTCCCGAGTCTATGCCTCAAGGTTGCGCACGTTGGTTCTTCCCTCTTTAATGGTCTCTCGGGGTCGGAGATGATGCATCGTTTCACGTGAAACGAGGGCCGGCCAATGCGAACCAAAATGCTGCTGTCGGCTAGGAGAGCTATTGCATTGGATACGCGGAACATGGGAAAAGCAGCGCCGAGTACTGTCCGGTTGCTGGTTGCTTCTCCGGGGTAAGCCTGCCAGATGACTTCCGCGGTGAGGCGCGCCAGTATTCGGCGGGCTATCCGAATGGCCCCTTCCTGATATACGGCCGTGTGGTCTGCTCGCAAGCAGCGGGATCTCCCATCCGTGTTAGTAGGTGCCAGGACGTACTACCCCCGGCGGTCTGAGGATGGCTCCGGCCTGGGGAACTTGGTCTAGATTCGCGCGGGCCCGAGGGTATCGGGGTGCCAGTGCAGTGCTGCAATGTTTCACGTGAAACTGCCCCCTTTCGATCCGTACCCGCGCCCCACTGGACCGTTGTCATGCCCTGGCCTGTCCGTTCCAACTGCCGCGCCGCATTAGCCTTATAGCTCCTGGAACATACTCGGATAGGCGCCCGCCTGTGTGGGCTCTCAACGACGACAACAACATCGCTCGGACGGGTGCTATCTGAGCTCCGCTAAAACGGAAGAGGTCCTCCGGAGGGCCGTGCACACTGGTTCTTTTCAAGCGTCACAACCGCAGAGTGGGCATGCGCAACTGATCTTGGTCAAGAGCATCTCCCGACCCAGTGTGCGGACTGCGTCATCGTGAAGCTCGGTAGCTTACTCTTGCCTGGAAGCAGCATCGTTGGTGGCCGGTGCGGAGCTGAACTCACGTGTGGCTTGCCCAAGGATCGAACTGATGTAGGACGGGTGGCTCCTCGAGCGAAGTGGTGGAGGTGCGCGCGTTCCGACGGTTCCTGGAGCTGGTCCCGGTACGCGTGTTTCACGTGAAACGGCGTCAAATTGTGCGGGATCCCATGCTTGAAGGGCGGAAAGACTATGGATACGCGCACGGGAGGTAGCTAACACATCCGCTTGAGTGAGCGAAAGCTAGCCACTCGTGACATGATCCGCCCACCTATTGTGTGTGTGGTGGCCGCCTACTGCCGCGGCGCTCAAGATGATCGCCGGCGTTCAACGTCGAGCTAAACGAGCCGTCCGGTCACTGGCATCAAGCGCGGAGCAATTCTGAGAACATGATCCCTGATGGCAAACACCGTAAGATACCGGTCACCGCTCTGTGCGAAGCGACGCCCTGAAACTCACTGTTTCACGTGAAACGCAGTGATGTTCACTACTGGTGCAGCACTAGAGAAGCAGCGTAGGAGCTTTGGAGCACCCTAGCCGAACCACAGGATCCTATTGCCGCGATCTCCAATGGATACTGCGGATCCTGCAGATGGCGGGCCGCTGTCCTCTGGTGTGCGACCGCGCGATCTGGCAGTTTAATTGTCGTCATCTGCCAAGGTCGTCAGCACATGGTCAGGCAACCGGTGCCATAGCCACCAGGAGCGGATCGCGGCATCGGTGCAATCGGGCCAACTTCCCCAGGTTCGTCATCTGACCGGGCTCACGGCTTCCAAGGGTCGAGTTGCAGGACTGGAATAAATGCACGGGGGCAAGCCCCTGGTGGTGCCAGTCGTGCTTACCGCCGGGTGTTGTTGTGGAATGCATTGGCCGTTCGCTCGCCGAAAGCGACCACTTGCCGCGCGGGTGGCTCAGTTTCGGTAGGCAGGGCTGCGGGAAAGCTGCGCTGCGGGTGCAGCAGCCCAGAACCAGTGGATCGATAGGGATCGGCCTCCCCGCCCGAACCAAGCACTGAACGAATCCCCAGCTGCCCTGTCAGCGCCCAGCGGTCCAGCTGCATCGTCCACGGCTCCGCGAGGAAGGTTTCGGAGGTGTCACTCCAGAGCATCGCAGCAGAGCTGCCGTCGGTCTGCGTAGTTCCGCCCAAGAGGGAAGGATGGGGAACCTCACCGCGAAGGACGAGGGGGCTGGATTCCGTATTTGTCCGCCCCCCCCCACGTCACGCCGGCTGAGCGCCTCCCGGCGAAGGGAAGGGGTGGATGCGGCGGCAGTGCCCCGCACCGGCTGTACCTGTACACATGTACGCCCGTTGCCGGCCGCTTCCGGCCGCCTCCGGCTGCCGCAGGGACAGGACAACCTGAGGGCCTGTCCGATAGGACAGGACGCCAGCACGCTTCCTGCAGCAGCCCGTACCTACTCCCGGCGCTTCCTGCGCACCTCTGTTTGGTAGGGGGGGCAGAGCCCCGGGGCGTAACCGGGAAGCACCGGCGCTCAGGCTCCTGCTTCGGGAACTCGGTCGCAACCGGCCTTCAACTTCCCGGGTCTCAAGGAGAAACGAGTTCTCCCTGTGGGACCAGTGCGCCGGCATACGGCAATCGGCAGCGCGGAGCCGATGCCAAATACTACGAAGGAAGGGACGCAGGCGAAGCGTCCGGCAACTGCCGCATTTTCCGCAAGGGGGACAGCGCGACCGGCAGGAACGCTGCGCAGGCCGCAGTACCCGCGATCCAGAGCGCAGCCTCCGCACCGTAGAACTGCCCCAGCACGCCTCCGAGCAAGGCCCCGACGGGCTGGGTTCCCCACACCAGGAAGCGCATCGTGGCATTCATGCGCCCCAGCAGGCGGTCCGGGGTCACCCGCTGGCGAAAACTCACCTGCGTAACGTTGTAGATAACTACTCCGAAGCTGACTAGGCCCAGCCCGGCGGCGCCAAGCCAGACTGACCATCCATCCTGAGCCGCCGGAAGAAGGAGGGCAAACGGCGCTGTCAGAGCCATGGAGAGCCAGATTGTCCTTCCCTCACCCAGCCACAGGGTCACCCGGCGCGTTGCCAGGGCGCCGGCTAGGCCGCCGACACCCAGGACCGAGAAGACGATGCCGACCTCGTGTGCACCCAGCCCGAGTTCACGGGGCAGGAAGAACACCAGCATGGCCGTGTAGGCCGAGAAGGCAAGGTTGAACAACGCTGTTGACCCGGCGATGACGCGGAGCAGCGGATTGCCCAGAACAAACCGAAGGCCCTCCGCAATATCGGCAGTGAGCCGTGATCCTGGGAGGGGCACCGGTTTGGACTGCCGGTACCGCATGCGTCCAATGAACAGAGCAGACAGGCCCATGGCGACGACATCCAGGGCCAGCGCCACAGGTGCCGTGAGCCAGGCAATGAGTTGCCCGGCAGCAACGGGGCCACCAAGTTGCGCCACAGAATGGACTGTCTCCAGTTTGGCATTTCCTTCGACCAGCTGGCCGCGCCCGATAAGCCGTGGGAGGTAACTCTGGTAGGCCACGTCGAAGAAGACGCTGAAGACGCCCATGACCAGCGCTACCGCGTAGAGCTGCCAGACCGTCAGGACTCCCATCCACCAAGCAGCGGGAACGGTCAGCAGTACGGCCGCTCGGATGACATCCGATGAGATAAGTATGTGGCGGTACCGAAGCCGGTCAACCCAGACGCCGGCAGGCAATCCGATCAGCAGGAAAGCGACGGTGCTCATTGCGGACAGCATTCCGACTTCGAATTCACTGGCAGCGAGGGTCACCACGGCCACCAGCGGCAGGGCGAGGCCTGAGATCTGCTGCCCTAACTGGCTCAGCGAGGTGGAATAGAAAAGGAAACGGAAGTCATGATCCTTGAGGACCCCACCGTTGGCCTTGCTGCCGGCACCATCTTCAGTCGTCATGCGGTTGACTCTCGCCAATCGATTGATGTTTGTCAATAGACCTCTGGTAGTCTGCAGGCATGCCAAAGGAGAGCGGGCAGACCCCCCGGCGGTCAGCAAGTGAGGATGAGGCAAAAGCCCTTGCTTCGGCGGTGCGGATCCGGATCCTGCGTCTCTGCCTCAAAGAGCAGCTAACCAACAAGGAAATCGCGACCAAGCTCGCGGCCAACCCGGCGACAGTGCTTTATCACGTGCGAAAACTTGTTGCGGCGGGTTTCCTGGAACCGCAGGAGGCCCGGTCCGGCCCCAGTGGCGCATTCGAAATCCCATACCGTGCGACGGGAAAATCATGGCAACTGAATCTGGACGGCCGGGACCTGCGTTTGCGGGGCGCCATGATCGGTGCATTTATGTCCGAGGTCGGGCAAGTACCCGCATCAGAGCAGGTCGCGATTTCCCGGCTGGGCATCCGCCTGACGGAAGACGGGTATGCGAGGCTGCTGGAACGCGTCCAGGATTTGCTAGACGAAGCCGAAGCGGAGGAAGCTGCGGACGGCGGTACCCCCTATTCCCTTTTTCTGGCCATCCACCCCGACGCCGGCACCGGACCGGAACCCGAGACTCCAGCTGCGCAAAACACGGACTAACAATTGCAATTGTTTGATTTTAAAGACTTAGATCAAGCATCTACTTTCGGAGACCGCTTCAGTTGTTTCACGTGAAACGCCGAGTAAAGAAGCCTGCAGGTGTTCGTAGGCCTCGCTGAACGGTTGCAGCGGAGGGGTGAAAAAGATGGCCCCGGCCAGGCCGCCGGTGCGCAGCGTTGCGCCAAGGTGCACCGGTGGCACGAGTCGGTGCTGGGCAATCGACGCAACGTCCAAGCCGTACGGAATCCCTCGCCCGCCCAGTGCTGGTATCCGCAGCGTCGGATGCTCCGTCAGCGCGACCTTGAAGAGGGACGTAGTCAGGTCTGCCATCTCTGCGGGAGTTCCAACGGAGACGGGGCTCAGCGAAGGGGCAGCGGCAGCGGCAGCGCCGCCCAAGCCGAGCGTTTCCAGAATGAGGCTGTCGCCTCCGCTATACCCCAGGTCGTTGGAGGTCCAAGGTGCCATGAACCTTCCGGGAAACCCGGAGACTGGGGGCAGCGGTGCACGGAACCATTGCCCGGGAACGCCGGAAATCCGAACACCAAACTCCTTCTCGTTCATTGCCATGGCCGTGACGATCGAGCTGCCGGCAATCCCCTCCGCCGCGTCAGCCACCAGCTTCGCGGCCGCCATGGCGACGTGCAGGAAGTGAAATACCGCAGTGTCGAGGTAGGCCAGCAATGCCGCGGTGTCCGGGTAGGTTTCGGGACTGTTCACAACGCCTTCGAGGATGGCATTCCGGAACAGGAGCGCCGCAGCCTTTGACCTTCCATGAAGTTCGTCCCCCATGGACAGGGCCGAAGCCATGACCGGCAGGAGCGGCAACGGCGCGTCACGAAGGATGCGGCCAAGGGACGGAGCCACCTGGTCCCTGATGACGGCAAGGTTGGCACTAACTGCAGGTCCGCGGGATCCGAATGTCAGTGCCTGTGTTCCCGGGCCTTCATTCATCCTGCAGGTTGCCGTTCTGCCCGACACCCGGTCCTGCACCACAAGAACCGGCATTGAAGCGGTGCAGACCCCGGTGAGGGAACCTACGCTGCCGTAGTCGTGACAGGAGCCCAGCCGGATAGCGCCCGAACGGAGCAGGGCATCCGCCTCTGCTTCAGAGGAGGCCAGACCTTCAAATAATGCAGCGCCAACAACCGCGAAGCGTTGGCATCCGGTGTAATCCTGCCAGCGCATCAGGGGCCCCGAGACGAGTATCGTGTCTTTGCCCATGCCCGGGACGACCTCGCCCGCAGGGAGAACGTCAATCAGGTAGGGCTCCACCGACAGCATCGCAGCGACGGCTTCCTCATTCGGCGACAGGCGGACAGCATTCGTCGTCATAAGATCCCTCGAGTCGTCATGGCAGAAGCATGGCATGCGGGACGGTACGTTGGTGCCATGGAGGAGGAAGACACGGGGGTTGCGGCCGCCGACGTCGCGCGCGCATACGACGTCGTCGCCCGCTCCTATGCGGAGCTAATCCCCACCGCCGGCAGGGAAGGTGACCCGGAAACGGACCTAGGAGCTGGCCATGGTGAGGGAATTTGCCGCGTCACTTCCGTCAGGGGCAGCCATCCTGGACGCAGGATGCGGACCCGGACGGATGATTACCTATCTCGACACTCTCGCTGCGCTGGCGGTCGACTGATGCGACATCTCGCGGCGCATGGTCTGTCTGGCCCGGGAAGCCACAACGGTTTCCGGGTCCGCGCCACTCTGAGCCGCGCTCCGGCAGGCCGGGAGCGGCAGGCACAGGGATTCATCAGCGCCCTCAAGCCGTCCTGAGGCAGCCTGGGAAGAGGGAACCTACAGGCCCGAAACCCGCCGGGCAGCCGGATCTTCCCTCGGGTTGAACTTCAGCACGTCGTCCAGGGCCAGGGTTCCCGTGGGCTGGTCTTCCTCTTCCAGCAGGTACAGGCGCTGGATTCCGATCACAATGGAATCGGCAACCGTCTGGCGGAAGACTGGATCGGCGAGGCGCTCGGCGTCGTGCGCGTTGCTGAGATAACCCAGATCAAGCCCGACGGACGGCACACCCGGCACTTTCAAGGTGTCCCAGGTGCGGGCGTGGACACCCAGATTGTCCAGGTCGGTGCGGGCGCCCAGCTCCTTCATCAGGAGGATGGCTGCACGGTGGCCGATGGGGGAGCGCGCCTCTCCGGTGCCGGGAAGACCCCAGTAATAGGCGGCCATGCCGGAGGCTGCCTGCTGGTCCAGCCAGTCGCAGTGGATGTCCAGGTTCAGGCTGGGCGGGTTCCGCCGCGACCCTGCCTCCCGCATCGGCTCGCGCTGCTGCGGCACCAGCAGGGCACCGAATTCCCGCAGGATGCGTTCCACGCGCCCCGCGATGTCCGTGGTGACCAGCTGCTCGGTCAGCGGATCCCCGCTGAGCCGCTCGGCGGCATGCGGGGACTCAAGCCGGGAACGGCCGATGTTCACCGAAATGACGCGCCCGCGCAGGGCTGCGGTGGAACGGTCCAGCCGTTCGTAGTCACGCAGGGCGAAGGCCTGGCTGGGAGTGATGGCACGGTTCACCCGGGACATGGAGCGCATGGTGTCGCCGTCGCATACCCCGCTGCCCGGCAGGCCGAGGTTCTGCTGCAGTTCGGCTACTGCATAGCGGGTACGCACGCCGAAACTGCCGTCGATATGGCCGTAGTAGAAACCCAGATGCGACAAATGACGCTGCAGTTCAGCGACGTCGTCGCCCCGCAGCTGCGCACCCTCGACGTAGTTCAGGGTGCGGTCCCCGAACCGGAACTGTGCTTCGGAAAGCGCGCGCTGCGTATCCGGCCCGGCGACCCCGTCAACAATCAGGCCGCGGCTTTGCTGGAAAGCGCGGACCGCGGCGTCGACGTGGTCATCGAAAATGGTCGGATCGTTTACGGCGTCCGGTGCCAGGTAGGACAGGGTGACGCCGGCGCGCAGCAACGCTTCACGAAGCGCCACCACACGCCGGCTGGCATCCAGCCTCCGCAGGCTTTCAGCATGCACAGTCATTGATATTTACTTCAGGAAGGCCGCGAATTCCTGCTCCAGGACCTGCTTCGGCTTGGCGCCGATGGAAGTCGCCGCAACCTCACCGCCCTGGAACACGTAAACCGCCGGGATGGACGTGATGCCGTACTGGGCGGCGATCGCGGGGTTTTCGTCCACGTTGACCTTCACCACGTCGACCTTGTCGCTGTACTGTGCGGCAATGTCGTCGAGGATGGGGGACAGCATGCGGCAGGGGCCGCACCATTCGGCCCAGAAGTCCACGATGACGGGCTTCTCGGCGGTCAGGACATCGGTACCGAAGGAAGCGTCGGTTACTGCTTTGGCACTGCTCATTTTTGCTCTCCTAACAAAGAACGGAAATTAAAGGGCGGCGTGTTCGGAAACAGATTCGGACGCCGGGGTGGGGACCTCCGCGGCCGTGGCAACGGAGTCGCCCAGATCGGCGAGGTAGTGCTCGACGTCGACGGCGGCCACGCAGCCGGAGCCGGAGGCCGTGATGGCCTGCCGGTACGTCGGGTCGATGACGTCGCCTGCCGCGAAAACGCCCGGCAGCGAGGTCTTCGAGGTGCGGCCGAGGACGGCGATGGTGCCTTCCTCGGTGAGTTCCAGCTGGCCGCGTACGAGGTCCACCCGGGGGTCGTTGCCGATGGCCACGAACACGCCCGTGACGGGAAGCTCCGACTCGGAGCCGTCCTTGGTGTTGCGCAGCACGAGGCCGGTGACCTTGTCCTCGCCGCGGATGGCAGCTACTTCAGAATCCCAGGCAAAGCGGATCTTCTCATGCGACAGGGCGCGCTCCTGCATGATCTTGGAGGCACGCAGGCTGTCCCGGCGGTGGACCACCGTCACCGAAGAGGCGAACTTGGTGAGGAACAGGGCCTCCTCCAGAGCGGAGTCGCCGCCGCCTACGACAGCAATGTCCTGGCCCTTGAAGAAGAAGCCGTCACACGTTGCGCACCAGCTCACGCCGCGGCCGGAGAGGCGCTTTTCGTCCGGCAGGCCAAGTTCCCGGTAAGCGGAACCGGTGGAAATGATGATGGCCCGGGCACGGAAGGTTTCACCGGTACCGATGGTGACCGTCTTGATGTCGCCGTCGAGCCTGACCTCGGTGACGTCCTCGAAAAGGATTTCCGTTCCGAAACGTGCTGCCTGCTTTTCGAAGTTCGCCATCAGGTCCGGACCCATGATTCCTTCGGGGAACCCGGGGAAGTTCTCGACGTCCGTGGTGTTCATCAGCTCGCCGCCGGCGGTGACGGAGCCGGCGATCAGGAGCGGCTTCAGGTTGGCACGCGCTGCGTAGACTGCGGCGGTGTATCCGGAGGGGCCGGAGCCGACGATGATGACCTCGCGGACGTCGCCGGCAGAGGCAACGGGGTTTGCGGTGCTCACGGGGCGGTGAACCTCTTCCTTGTTGAACTAAAAATGCGAACCGAATATGCAGGGCCGATTCGACGAGTGGATCACCCTGCACAACCACTATCGTCTCCAGCTTATTCCGGCGGCGGTGGTGCTTCGGTCGCGGCCGGGCGGCCGCGACCGAAGCGCAGAGTCAGGACACGCCGATTTCGGCGATCCTCAGGCCCCAGGGGTACGCGGCCTGTACGCCGCTCAGGCGGGGCAGCTGCGTGAAGTTGATAATCACGTACCGGGCGGAGGCAGCCTGATCATCCGTTTTGGGCACCGGAATGCTGGTGGTGGGGCCGGTGAAGCCGCTCTGGGCCACCGACGTCGCCCCCTCCAGATCCGGGGTGTCGTTGAGCATCACGGAGAAGCTGCCGCCCGTGCCGTTCAGCTGGGTGATGTTCACCTCATTGACTGCCGATTCAGCGCCCAGGTCCACTACCAGGGCAAGGCTCGGTGCGAGTCCGCCGAAGGTGTCGCTGGCGTACACATAGCTGGACCAGTAGGAGGACGGATTGCCGTCGATGATCTGCGGCAGGGCGCCGTCGCTGGCAGAATCGAGCTGCGGGTTTCCCGGAACGACGCGGGTGATGCCGGCAATTTCCGCCGCCGGAGCCGGCGCGGGTGCCGCTTCGCTCGCGTCCGGGGCTGCCGGTGCGGCTTCCTGCGTCGGAGCGGTTGAAGCTTCCGCCTCCTGGCCGGACGCGAACATGTCCCCCATTTTGCCCAGCTGGGAGAGCGCGAGAACCACGGCCAGGACGAGCACGAGGCTCAGGACCGCACCAATGAGCACGCGGCCGGACTTGCGGTTCGGCCTGTCCGTGGCACTGTCGTCGTCGTAGTCTTCGTCCGCATTGCCGTAGGCGTCGCTGTCGGAGGCGTAGCCGTCGTCCTCATAGTTGCCTGCGGCCAGGGCGGACTTGGGGAAAGTCGACGCCGAACGCGCGCCGCGTTCCGGAACCGGCACCTCCCGGGCTTCCTCGTCCTCTTCCCACTTGGTGACCTTGGCCGCCGCGGGCTGCTTGGGCCGGGTGGCCGGTGCCGGGGGAACATTGGCACCTCCGGTGGCTGCTTCCGCAGGTTCACCGGCGGCATCCCCGAACTCGAGATCGCGTTCCGCAGCGGCGGACCCGGCCCCGGCGACCGCGCCGGCCGCCGCGCCGTTCCGGCCGAACCGCGGCAACTTGGGCTTGTGGATGCCGGAGAGCAGCGGCTTGCGGGGCTCCCGCTCCTCATGCTCTTCGTAGCGGTCTTCCCCATCGGTTTCAGGCTCACGGGAGCGGGGCATACCGAAGATTTCCGAGCCCAGGGTGTCGGTGAAGAACGGCTCTACATAGGGGGCATCCCGCTCGATCACGAGATCCAGCAGATCCGCAGCATTGGCATCGTTCGTGACCAGATAGGTGCGGCCGTCACTGACCCCCAGATCGAGCACCTGAACGTTGCCGTAGCGTTCACCGGTGGCGATTTCACGGGCGCTTGCCGAGACCTGGCTGGCGTTCACGGGGGCGGCTACGAGGATGCTGACGGAACGGTTGAGGACCTGGTCCACACCGTCGAGCACCAGATCCTGCTCCGCTGAGGCGAGTACCCGGGCTGTCACCTTGTAACGGCCGCCCAGTACTGAACCGACGTCTACCGACTGTGGCACGTGTTCCTCCCATGAAAACGGCAATAAGACTGCGTCAGGATTATCTGACTCTGCGTATCTGACCATGCATACTTGGATCTTTGTTCACGGACACGGAACACGGCCGGCTGCCGCAGCCCTGAACTGCCTGCTGTGTTCCCATGCTACCTGTGACTTCTCAGAATGCCGGAGCAGGCACTTTAGGGAGTTCGGCGGAGTTTGGCAAGGAGCGGCCGGAGGAACGCATCGAGCTCCTGCACCTTCAGCACACGCAGCATCAGGTAGTACACCACGGCCATAAGACCGCCGCAGACCACCATGGTGACGGTGGCTGACGGGACCGACTGCCAGGCAAAGCCTCCGGTCGAGTATCCGCCCAGCAGGGCAAGCCCTGCGGAACCGACGGCCCCCGCAGCAAGGGCCGCAACCACCAGACGGACGTGCACGTCAAAGACCCTGGCTCCGCCGTAGTCCCCGAGGCTGCGCTTCAGGAAGATATGGCTCACGATGACGGCGGCAATGTTGCCTACTGAATAGGCTCCGGCCAGGGCAAAGACGATCTTGTCAGCAGGCAGGGTGGCCGCGGCCAGGGCCAGGCCGATGCCGAGGGCCGAGAGGATGACCTGCATGATCAGCGGGGTCCGGCCGTCCTCGTTGGCGTAGAAGGCGCGGTTCATCAGGAACGTGGCGCTGAGGAAGGGGGCAGTAACAGCCAGCAGCACCAGCACCTGGGCCTGCAGGGCGGCCGAGACATTCGACCCGCCGCTGAACCAGATACTGATCGGTCCGGCCAGGACAATCAGCACGGCGGAACAAAAGACGGTGGCCACACCGATTGCCCGCAGCCCCTGCGAGAGGGTTTCCCGGACGCCGTCGTAGTCCTTTTCCGCGTAGGCGTGGGACATGTTGTTGAACAGCACGGTGGCGAGTGACAGCGTGATGACCGAGTGCGGAATGATGTACAGCATCGACGCCGTCTCGAGGTTCAGGTGGCCGGCGATCTCCTGGCCCATGGCCTGGTATTCGGGCCGGGCCTTGGACGCAATCGTGGCCACATGCGTGTAGACCAGGTACGCGCCGTTGCCGATCAGCATGGTGATGATGGTCCACTTGGCCACCTTGCCGGTCTGCCGCAGCCCCACGCCCCGCAGCCCGAAGGACGGCCGCAGTCCCAGTCCGAGCCGGCGCAGGGGAAACAGGAGTACGGCGGCCTGCAGCACGATGCCCAGGGTGGTGCTGCCGGCGAGGATAAGGGTGGCCTGACCGGTCCAGGTGTCCGGGGAGAACGACGACGTCTCCTCCCTGCCGATGAAGGTGATGAAGACGAGCAGGCCGGCGATTGCCACGATGTTGTTGACCACGGGCGCCCACATATAGGCACCGAACCTGCCGTTGGCGTTGAGGATCTGCCCGATCACTGCATAGGCGCCGTAGAAGAAGATCTGCGGGAACAGCCAGTACGCGAACGTGGTGGCCAGCGGCAGCTGTTCCGGGCTCAGCGACAGGACGAAGTCCAGGATCGGCCGCGCCAGGAGGGTGGCGGCAAGGGCAATGCCTGCCAGCAGCATGAGGCTCAGGGTCAGGATCCGGGAGACATACTCCGTCCCGCGGTCTTCCTGCTTGCTTGCCTTGATGATCTGCGGAACCAGCACCGCGTTGAAGACGCCGCCGGCCACCATCAGGTAGATGAAGTTGGGCAGCACGTTCGCGGAGCTGAAGATGTCTGTGACGAGCCCGGTGTTTCCGATGGCAATTGCCAACAGTGCGGTGCGGACCAATCCTAGGACGCGGGAAACGAGTGTTCCGGCTGCCATCACGGCGCTCGAACGCGCGGTACTGGGGGCTATGTTCTTTTCGGCCATCGTGACCCTATGTTCTCACCTCGGGTCCGGATTGCCTCAACCGGCGCCGGGGCGGGTCAGAGGTAGCGGGGGAGGATCTCGCGGGCGAGGTCCGCGATGCGGCGCTCGTTGGGGAAGGAGAGTCTCCGGCCGAGTTCTGCCAACGGAACCCAGGCAACATCCACGGCCTCATGGTCCGGATCGTTTTCGATGGTCAGGTGCCCGCCGCAGGCCTCGAGAAGGAAGTGATGGACCGTCTTATGCACGCGGTGCCCGCTGACCGTGAACCAGTAGTCAATGCTGCCCAGCGCCGTGAGGATGCGGCCGTCAATGCCGGTTTCCTCAGCGATTTCCCGGATGGCAGCGGCCTGGTTGTCTTCGTCGTTTTCGGGATGGCCCTTCGGCAGGCACCATTCCAGCCGCCCGCCGCGGTTCAGGCGGGCGATGATGGCGACCTGCAGCTGCCCGGTGGAGGTGTCCACCACAATCCCGCCGGCGGACACTTCCTCGACCGTGGGGAGGGGCGCATGTACCGAATGCGCACCGGCGCCGCCCATTGACGCTGTCAACGGGGTCCGCTTGGGGGCGCTCGGTACGGGATGGGCCATACTCCCACTGTAACGATCTTTGCCCGGCGATGATGACTGTTATCCGGGCTGCCGGGGAGGAAGCGGGAACCCTCGGCGTGTCCGCCCGTCGGCGAAGCCCTGTTGTCGGTCTTCGCTGTTTTATCTGGCAGGCTTAAAGCACTATGGTGCACCTTTTTGATAGTTCGGCCTTGAACTCCCCGTTACCCGACGTGATCCCGGACCTCGGTGCGCGTTTCGAGGATGCCGGGTACGAGCTTTCGCTCGTTGGCGGTCCCGTCCGCGACCTGTTCCTGGGCAGGGTTTCCCCCGACCTGGATTTCACCACCAACGCGCGCCCGGACGACATCATCCGGATCATCAAGGGCTGGGCCGACACCTACTGGGAGATCGGCCGGGAGTTCGGCACCATCGGCATGCGCAAGGACGGCTTCCAGGTGGAGGTCACGACCTACCGCGCCGATGCCTATGATCCCGACTCCCGCAAGCCCGCCGTGGCTTTCGGCGACAAGCTTGAAGACGACCTGTTCCGCCGTGACTTCACCATGAACGCGATGGCGCTGCGGCTGCCGTCCATGGAACTGGTGGATCCCTTCGGCGGAGCCCGCGACCTGCACGCCGGCATGGTGCGCACCCCGGGTGCGCCGTCGACGTCGTTCTCCGACGATCCGCTGCGCATGATGCGGGCCGCCCGCTTCGCCTCCCAGCTGGGCGTGGAAGTGGCACCGGATGTCTTTGAAGCGATGCGGGAGATGGCCGGACGGATCGGGATCATCTCCGCCGAACGGGTCCGGGATGAACTGACCAAGCTGATCTGCGGGAAGGCTCCATGGACCGGTGTGGACCTGCTGGTGGAGAGCGGTCTGGCCGACCACGTGCTGCCCGAGGTCTCGGCCCTTCGGCTGGAGATCGACGAGCACCACCGGCACAAGGACGTGTACCAGCACTCGCTGACGGTGCTCCGCCAGGCCTGCGAGCTGGAAACCGGCAGCGAGGGTCCGGTGCCGGCGCCGGACTTCGTCCTGCGTTTCGCTGCCCTGATGCACGACGTCGGCAAGCCGGCCACGCGGCGTTTCGAGCCAAACGGCTCCGTCAGTTTCCTTCACCACGACGGCGTGGGCGCCAAGCTCACTGCCAAGCGCATGAAGGCCCTGCGGTTCGACAATGACACCATCAAGGCCGTCGCCCGGCTGGTGGAGCTGCACATGCGCTTCTACGGGTACGGCGACGCGGGCTGGACCGACTCGGCGGTGCGGCGGTACGTGAACGACGCCGGGCCGCTGCTGCAGCGCCTGCACCGCCTCACGCGCTCCGACGTGACCACCCGCAACCGGCGCAAGGCCGAGCGGCTGGCCTTCGCCTATGACGACCTGGAACAGCGGATTGCCGCCCTGGCGGAGCAGGAGGAGCTGGCCGCCATCCGCCCGGACCTGGACGGCGAGCAGATCATGGCCCTGCTGCAGATCCGGCCTGGCCCGGTGGTGGGACGCGCGTACCGGTTCCTGCTCGAGGAACGGATGGAGAACGGACCCCGCAGCGAGGAGGAAACAGCGCAGCTGCTCCGCGCCTGGTGGGCCGAGCAGCCCGAAAACCCGGTTGCCGCCGGTGGCACAACACCTGATACAACGGAAAAGGAACCCTCCGGGGAACCGGAATCACCCGGGACGAACGAGAAGGACAGCAAATGAGCAACGGGGAAAACTTCGGACCGGCAGTTCCGGACCTGACTCCCTCCGGAACCCGGCTGCCCCGTCTCTGGCTGCTGCGCCACGGTGAGACCGAATGGTCCCGTGAAGGCAACTACACCGGCCTCACGGACATTCCGCTGACCCCGGAGGGCGAGGCGCAGGCCGTAGCCGCCCGTGAGAAGATCGGCCCGGTGGCGTTCGACCGGGTGCTCTCCTCCCCGCTGATCCGTGCCCGCCGCACCGCGGAACTGGTCGGCTACCCTGACCCCGAGGTGGTTCCGCATGCCCACGAATGGGACTACGGCGACAACGAGGGCCGCAACAGCCGCCAGGTCCGCGCCGAGAATCCGGGTTACCTGATCTGGAAGGACGGTGTGCCCAACGGGGAAACCCTGGCCCAGGTGGCCGAACGGGCAGACCGCATCATCTCCTCCGTGCAGGCCGGCTCCGGAACTGAAATGGACCGCGATCCCGAGGCCGTGCCGGTGGAGAAAGTCCTCCTTGTGGCGCACGGCCATTTCCTGCGCATCCTGGCGGCCCGCTGGCTGGGTCTTCCTCCCGAGATGGGTCGGCATTTCGCCTTGAGCACCGCGGCGGTCTGCACCCTCGGCTGGGATAAGCACACTCCTGCCGTTGTGGGTTGGAACCTCTGACACTGCGGCAAGGAACGTTTCACCCCGCCCCGAAATAAAGTTTTTCCGGAATTTCTCTAAAAGGGCTTGGCAGCGTCCGGGTGCTTGTTGTACCTTTCTTTTGCGGGCACTTTGATGGTCCGCTTTAGACCGAACTGGATTCCCGTGTCCAGTACCCCGGGTACCGCAAACAGGAGGTGGAGATTGATGAACACTAATGGCATTCACATTGTTGGAACCGGTGGCAATGCCGGCGGCAATCTCCGGCCATCCTTCCCTCGGGTACCGTCTTCGGTCCTCTCGGGCTGGCTGTACGTTGATTCGCGGTTTACCGCGGCTGCAGGCCGGCCGGGCGTTCCAGCGTAGACGCTGCCGCCCCGGCAAAGCCGCCCAGCGCCTCCGGTGCAGGCATCACGCACAACTTCTCCGGCACTAGACCCTCGGCGCCGCTCCTCCCAGGGAGCCGCCCGGCGGCGCCGGGGTTTATGTGCTGTCCAGCAGCCGGCATTCCCCTTGAATCGTGCCGTCCCGTCATGGTCGGGTATTTCCCGCAAATCGCCTTGACGTAATTACTGACGCCATTCTAGAGGGGCTTTCCGCATCATTTTAGATGCTTTGTTTACCTCCTTATTCTTTTGTGCCCTTTTCCGGGCCATTCCTGTCGGAGATTCCAGTGCCTGAATACCCCCAGCCCAATACGACCCTGCCCAAAAAAACCCTTACCGATCCCGGATTCCGGACCGGACTGCCCAAGGATGCCGCCGGCAACGATGTGCAGCTGCTGCCTCCGGCCCGGCCTCCGGAACAACCCGCTCCGGTCCTGCGACGAGCCGCCAAGGGGGTGTACTTCATGCTCAAGCGCCTGCGAAGCTCCTACCTCCGCTCCAGTGCCGTCCACGACGCCCGGTTGGATGCGGCCCTGAACGGTGAACAGGGTTACCTGCTCCTGCACTACTTCCATTCGGTTAAGTGATTCCGGGCCTGACCCGGAACGGTTCGACGGGTTCTGCCCGGCACCTCCGCGAGGTGCCGGGCAGAACCGCCTCCGGGGCATGGGCCAGGGCTGATGCGGAAGTGTTCCAGCCGACAGGAAACAAAGCTCAGGCGCGCGGCGTTATAAAGTCGATAGAGAAGATTTCGGTAAGGAAGGGAGCAAGGTGCCCCAGGTCAAGCGTGTGGCCATGCTCTCCCTCCATACCTCCCCGCTTGAACAGCCAGGCTCCGGCGACGCCGGCGGAATGAACGTGTACGTCCGCTCGGTAGCCCTCGAACTGGCGCGCGGCGGCACCGAGGTCGAGATCTTCACCCGTGCCACCGACCCGCTGCAGACTGCCGACGTGGAGCTGGTGCCGGGAGTGACCGTCCGCCACGTCACCGCGGGTCCGGCCCGCAAGATGCCCAAGGAACAGCTGCCCTATCTGGACCTGGCCTCTGCAGTGGCCGAAGCGCAGCCGTTTTTGCTCGACGGCGGGTTCGACGTTGTCCACTCGCACTACTGGGTCTCCGGTACGGCAGGCTTGTCCGTCGCGCAGCAGTGGGACCTCCCGCTGGTCCACACCATGCACACCATGGCCCGCGTCAAGAACCTCCAGGCCCAGCCGGGCGAGGCCGCCGAACCGCAGATCCGGATCGACGGCGAACAGCAGGTGGTGCTCGGGGCCACCCGCCTGATTGCCAACACCAGCACCGAGGCCGCCGAACTGGAAACGCTCTACGGCGCCGATCCGGCCGCCGTGGATGTGGTGGCGCCCGGTGTGGACCTGAATGTGTTTTCTCCCCGGGGCAGGCCCGGGGTGCAGGCCGGCCTGGGGTTCCTGCCCGACGTTTTCCACGTTGTCTTCGCCGGCCGGATCCAGCGACTCAAAGGCCCCCAGGTGCTGGTCGAGGCGGCCGCCGAGCTGCGCCGCCGCCGTCCGGACATTCCCCTGCGCGTCAGCATCCTCGGCGCCGGCAGCGGCTCCTCCGTGCTGGACCTGGTACCGCTTGTGCGCCGCCTTGGCCTGCAGGACACAGTGTCCCTGCGGCCTCCGGTGGAACCGCACCAGCTTGCAGACTGGTTCCGTGCCGCCGACGTCGTTGCCGTGCCTTCGTTCAGCGAATCGTTTGGCCTGGTGGCCCTGGAAGCCCAGGCCTGCGGAACTCCCGTCCTGGCTGCGAACGTGGGCGGGCTGCCCAAGGCCGTGCGCAACGGTCGAAGCGGCGTCCTTGTTGACGGCCATGCTCCCGGCCGGTGGGCCGCTGAACTGGAGGCACTCTACGACGGCACCGACCGCCGTCGTGCGCTCGGAGAAGGCGCGGCTGCCCATGCCCAGGCGTTCGGCTGGCGCCGGACAGCCATGCTGACGGCGGAAAGCTACCGGGAGGCAGCGGACCAGTTCGCCAGCCGCTCGGTGCGCAAGTAGGCCGAAGCAGCCCCCGCGGTCCGGCACTGCTGGTAGCTTGGCTTCCAACCAGCGACCAGCAGCCGTCCAGCGAATCCGTTGACGGCACAGCGGAAGGAACGCAGACCATGGGTATCAGTGCCGATATGCCCTCGGACCTCGAAATTTCCCGGGCGGCCCGCCTGCTGCCGATCACGGAGATTGCCCGCGCCGCGTCGATTCCCGACGCCGCCCTGGAATCCTACGGACGGTACAAGGCGAAAATCGATCCGGCGCTCCTGCGGGAGGATTCGGTCCGCGGCCGGGTGGTCCTGGTGACGGCCATGAGCCCCACGCCTGCCGGTGAAGGAAAATCAACTGTGACGGTGGGTTTGGCGGACGCCCTGCACCGGGCCGGGGAAAACGTGATGATTGCCTTGCGCGAGCCGTCCATGGGTCCGGTTCTCGGCATGAAGGGAGGCGCCACCGGCGGCGGCTATTCGCAGGTGGTGCCCATGGAGGACATCAACCTGCATTTCACCGGCGATTTCCACGCCATTACCTCGGCGAACAATGCACTGGCCGCACTGCTGGACAACCATATCTTCCAGGGCAACCAGCTGGGCCTGGATCCGCGGCGCATCACCATCAAACGCGTCCTGGACATGAATGACCGCGCCCTGCGCGAGGTCGTCATCGGCCTTGGCGGACCGGCCCAGGGCGTGCCGCGGCAGGACGGCTTCGACATCACCGTGGCCTCGGAGGTGATGGCTGTTTTCTGCCTCGCCCGGAACCTGGCGGACCTCACCGAACGCCTGTCCCGGATCACCGTCGGGTACACCTACGACCGGCGGCCCGTCACCGTTGCCGATCTCGGCGCGCAGGGCGCCATGACGCTGCTGCTGCGCGACGCACTGAAACCGAACCTGGTGCAGACCCTGGCCGGAACCCCGGCCCTCGTCCACGGCGGGCCGTTCGCCAACATCGCGCACGGCTGCAATTCGGTCATTGCCACGTCCGCTGCCCTCCGGCTGGCCGATCTCGTTGTGACGGAAGCCGGATTCGGGGCGGACCTCGGAGCGGAGAAGTACCTGGACATCAAGTCCCGGGTGGCGGATGTCGCCCCGGACGCCATAGTGGTGGTGGCCACCGTCCGGGCACTGAAGATGCACGGGGGCGTGCCCAGGACCGGGCTGGCGGCGGAGAACCTTCCGGCGCTGCAGGCCGGCGTCGTCAACCTGCACCGGCACCTGGAGAACGTCCGCCGGTTCGGGATCAACCCCGTGGTGGCGGTCAACCGCTTCAGCACCGATACGGACGCCGAACTGCGCTGGCTGATGGACTGGTGCGCCGAGCAGGGCGTCAGCGCCGCGGTGGCCGAGGTGTGGGCGCACGGCGGCGGCGGTCCGGGCGGCGATGACCTGGCGGCGGCGGTGCTCCGGGCCCTGGAGCGGCCGGCGGACTTCCGGTTCCTCTATCCGGACGAGCTGCCGGTGGAACAGAAGATCCGGGCCGTGGCCCGGGAGATCTACGGTGCCGCCGACGTCGAATTTGCTCCGGCCGCGCTGCGCCGGCTGGAGGAAATCGCGGCGCGGGGCCTGGAGCACCTGCCGGTCTGCATGGCCAAGACGCCGTACTCCTTCTCCGACGACCCCGCGGCCCTGGGCGCGCCGTCGGGCTTCACCCTGCACGTGCGGGATCTGTCCATCAAGACCGGGGCCGGCTTCGTGGTGGCGCTGACCGGGGCGGTCATGACCATGCCGGGACTGCCCAGGGAGCCGGCGGCGCTGCGCATGGGCGTGGCCGCGGACGGGACGCCGAGCGGACTTATCTAGGATCCGCCCGGGGAGGGCCGGAGCGGCCCGGGTGGGCCGGAGCGGCCCGGGTGGGCCGGAGCGGTCCGGATACGGCAAGGCCCCCGGTCCCGGAGCGTTCCGGGGACGGGGGCCTTGTGCTGCCGGGGTCTTAGCGCTCGACCTCGCCGCGGATGAACTGCTCCACCTTTTCCTTGGCAATGTCGTCGTTGTACTGCTCCGGCGGAGACTTCATGAAGTAGCTCGAGGCCGAGAGGATGGGTCCGCCGACGCCGCGGTCCATGGCGATCTTGGCGGCGCGCACGGCATCGATGATGACACCGGCGGAGTTGGGGGAATCCCAGACCTCCAGCTTGTATTCCAGGGATACCGGAGCGTCGCCGAAGTTGCGGCCTTCGAGCCGGACAAAGGCCCACTTGCGGTCATCGAGCCAGGCAACGTAGTCCGACGGGCCGATGTGGACGTCGTCGGCCTTCAGCTCGGCGGAGGTGTTGGAGGTGACGGCCTGCGTCTTGGAGATCTTCTTTGACTCCAGGCGCTCGCGCTCAAGCATGTTCTTGAAGTCCATGTTGCCGCCGACGTTCAGCTGGTACGTGCGGTCCAGGACGACGCCGCGGTCCTCGAACAGCTTGGCCATCACGCGGTGCGTGATGGTGGCGCCGATCTGGCTCTTGATGTCGTCGCCGACAATCGGCACGCCGGCCGCGGTGAACTTGTCCGCCCATTCCTTGGTGCCGGCAATGAAAACTGGCAGCGCATTAACGAAGCCGACGCCGGCATCGATGGCGCACTGGGCATAGAACTTTGCCGCCTGCTCGGAACCCACCGGCAGGTAGCAGACCATAACGTCCACGGCGTTGTCCCGCAGGGCAGCAACAATATCCACCGGCGAGGCATCGGATTCGGTGATGGTTTCCCGGTAGTACTTGCCCAGCCCGTCCAGGGTGTGCCCGCGCTGCACCGTGATGCCGGTCTGCGGAACATCGGCAATCTTGATGGTGTTGTTTTCGCTTGCACCGATTGCGTCAGCCAGATCGAGGCCGACCTTCTTGCTGTCCACGTCGAAAGCGGCAACGAAATTCACGTCATTGACGTGGTAATCGCCGAACTTGACGTGCATCAGGCCTGGAACGGTTTCGTTGGGGTCGGCGCTTCGGTAGTACTGGACACCCTGCACCAGCGAAGCTGCGCAGTTTCCAACACCGACAATTGCCACCCGAATGGGATTCTCGGACACGGTTCTCCTTTGAAGAAAATGTTGAACGCCCGCCGCGGGCGCAGACAACCCCCATAGTCTACGTGCTTGCCGTCACATCGGCGGTTTGGGCCCGGTGCACCATGTCCGGGAAGCCGCGGCTGCCGGCCTTGCGGCCGTGCCGGAAGCTGCAGCTCACTGATGGATACTGGACCCATGCAGCCCAACTCCCGGCGCGGCCCGCAGCGCATTGTGGTGCCGTCCCGCAACGATCCGTTCCTGCGGAGGTTCACGGAAGGCATCGGCGGCCCGATGGGCCGCCACGCCGCGCCGGGCATTGTTTCCCCTGGATTCTTCACCGTGGAACGGGTGCTGATCCTGTTCACCGTCGTCGCCGCACTGCTGGCGGTCCTGGTCAAGACCCCCTGCCGCGCGGGCGGCTGGAACACTCCGGACCATTTTTACGCCGCCTGCTATTCGGACTGGCCGGAGCTCTTCCGCACCCGGGGACTGGCGGAAGGGGTCTTCCCGTTCCTCACGGAGGGCTCGTTCTTTGAGTATCCGGTCCTCCTGGGCCTTCTGGCCGGAGCCACCGCCCTGGTGGTACCCGGCGAGGGCGGCACCGCACTGAGATCCCTGCAGTATTTCGACGTCAACGCAGTGCTGGCCACGGCGGCGTGGATGGCCACGGTCATTGCCACCATGCGCCTGGCCGGCCGCCGGCCCTGGGATGCAGCCATGGTGGCTTTGGCCCCGGCGGCGATCCTGTCCGTGTTCATCAACTGGGACATTTTCGCCGTGATGCTTGCCACGCTGGGAATGCTGGCCTTTGCCCGGAACCGCCCGGTGGCGGCGGGAGTGCTGATTGGGCTGGGGACCGCGCTGAAGCTCTATCCGGTGCTGATCCTCGGCGCCGTGCTGGTGCTGGCACTGCGGACCCTGCGCCTGCGCCCGGCGCTGCTGGCCTTCGCGGCCGCGGCACTCACCTGGCTGGCGGTGAACCTCCCGTTTATGCTCCGGGACTACGAGTCCTGGCGTTTCTTCCTGACCTTCACGGGGGACCGCCCGGCCGGCTATTCCTCCGTCTGGTTCGCGTGGAACCTGACCGTGGAACGGGCCGGCGGAACCGGCGTCGGCGCGGAGTTCATCAACGTCTTCGCGTACCTGCTTTTCGCACTCGCGTGCGGAGGAATCGCCGTGCTGGCGCTGCGGGCCGGGCGCCGGCCGCGCCTGGCGCAGCTGGCGTTCCTGATCGTGGCGGCATTCATCCTCACCAACAAGGTCTACTCGCCGCAGTTTGTCCTCTGGCTTATTCCGCTCGTCGCCCTGGCCCGGCCGAGGTGGCTCGACTTCCTGATCTGGCAGTTCTTCGAGGTGATGCACTGGTGGGCCATCTGGATGTACCTCGCGAAGGAGACCTCCGGCGGCGCGGCCGAGAACAACCTCGATTCGCCCTACTACGTGCTGGCTGTGCTGGGCCACGTGCTGGCCACGGTCTATCTGATGTACCGGGTGGTGTCCGACATCCTGGAACCCGACGGCGACCCGGTGCGCCGGGGCGGCGTGGATGATCCGCAGGGCGGGCCGTTCGACGGTGCCCCCGACCGCTGGGCCCTGCGGCGGCGAAGGCCGGTATCCTTGGAAACGCATGCGGCCCCGGCGAAAGAAGCACAGTGACCCCCGTTCCATACCGTTCCGAGCAGCTCAGCCACGAGGAGTTCGAGGCGCTCGCCGCCGCGCACCCCGATGTGGTGATCCCGCTGGAGCAGACCCCCTACTGGGCTGATTTTGAGCGGAAGCTTGGCCGCAGCCCGTACGGCATCTGGGCCTATTACGACGGCGGCACACTGGTTGCGACGGCCAGCTACCTCCGCTCCGAACGGCGGCTGCGCCCGTCCCTGGTGGTCGTCAACGGCCCCACCTGGTTCACCACGCGCACGCACAACGCCGAAGCCCGGCTCGTGTCCACTGTGCAGGAACAGTTCCGGGCCGATCCCGCCGTGGACCCGCTGTACATCCGCATGCAGATCGCGCATCCGCAGCCGCCCGTCACCGGGCCGCTGGAACACGGCTGGTACGAACGCGAAATCGTCGTCGACCTGACCCCGGATACGGACGAGATCTTCGCGTCTTTCCGGTCCAACGCACGGAACCTGATCCGCAAGGCGGAGAAGCTGGGCGTCAAGGTCCAGACCATCGAGCGCGACCGCTGGGCCGAGGTGTTCCGCACCGAACTCTTCCCCATCATGCAGGAAACCGCCTCGCGGGACGGCTTCTCGAGCTTCGAGTCCGGCTTCTACGAAACCCTGCTCACCGAACTCGGTGACCATCTGCGCCTCATGGTGGCCTACATGGACGGCCAGCCGGTGTCCTGGCTCATCACCACGGAGTACCGCGGCTACTCCGTCTACTACTTCGCGGCCAGTTCGCACAGCGCCCGCAAGACCAACGCCCCCTACCTGCTGCTCTGGGAGGCCTTCAAGGTCCTCAAGGAGGCCGGCAACACCGCGTGCGGCCTCACCGGCATCGTCAGCGACAACTATCCGGGCCTGATCAACGTCACCACGTTTAAGCGGAACTTCTCCAAGACCGTGGTCACCATTCCCACCACCTATGACATTCCCCTGCATCCGCTCCGGTACGCTCTGGTGGCAAACGCCCTGAAACTGCGGCGGGAGGCGCCCGGGAAACTCCGCAGCTTCCCGGACTCCGCCAAGGGACTGGCGGGCCGGATCACCGGCCGGAGGGGCAAAGAGGCGGCTTAGTGAGCGATGTCAGTGTAGTCGGGGCCGGCCCGAACGGGCTCGCGGCGGCGGTCATCATGGCCCGCGCCGGCCTCACGGTCCGCGTGTTCGAAACCCGGTCCACGGTAGGCGGCGGCAGCCGCACCAAGGAACTGATGGAACCCGGCCACCTGCACGACATCTGCTCCGCAGTGCACCCCATGGCCCTGGCCTCTCCGTTCTTCCGCAGCTTCGGGCTGGACCGGCGGATCGACCTGGTGGTGCCGGAGATTTCCTACGCCTCCCCGCTCGACGGCGGACGTGCGGCACTGGCGTATAAGGACCTGGACCGGACCGTGGACGGGCTGGGACGCGACGGTGCCGCCTACCGGCGCCTGATGGCACCGCTGGTGAACCGCAGCGAGGCCGTCACCGACCTGCTGATGGGCTCCCTGCTGAGCGTTCCCCGGGATCCGGTTGCGCTAACCGCCTTCGGCCTGGCCGCCCTGGACCAGGGCACGCCCCTGTGGAACCGCCGGTTCGTGGAGGACGCCGCGCCGGCCCTGCTCTCCGGCGTCGCGGCGCACCCCGTCGGGAAAATGCCGTCGCTGCCTTCCGCAGGCGGCGGACTGATGCTGGGAACCCTGGCCCACTCCGTGGGCTGGCCAATCCCGGTAGGCGGTTCGCAGGCCATCGCCGACGCGATGGCCGATGACCTGCGGGCGCACGGCGGTGAGATCTCCACCGGGCACCGGATCATGTCCCTGGACGAGGTGGCCGATTCCCGGGCAGTCATTCTGGACGTGTCCCCCTCGGTGCTGCTGGAGCTGGGCGGGGACCGGCTGCCGCCGCGCTATGCCAAGGCCCTGGAGCGGTTCCGTTACGGGAACGCTGCGTGCAAGGTGGACTTCATCCTCTCCGGCCCGGTGCCGTGGGCGAACCCGGAGATGGCACGCACGGGAACGGCCCATCTGGGCGGCACGCGCGCCGAACTGGCTGCTGCCGAGGACGACGTTGCGTCCGGGCGGCATCCGCGCCGCCCCTACGTGCTGCTGTCCCAGCCCAGCGGCTTCGACCCCACCCGTGCCCCCGCGGGCCGGCACGTCCTGTGGTCCTACTGCCATGTGCCCGCAGGTTCCACGGCGGACATGACCGAAGCGGTCACGGCGCAGATTGAGCGGTTCGCCCCCGGATTCCGCGACGTCGTTGTCGACTCGCGGGTGACGACGGCGGCGGACCTGGAACAGTACAACGCCAACTATGTGGGCGGGGATTTCGGCGGCGGGGCCGTGACGCTGGCCCAGATGCTGATCCGCCCCGTCCTGTCGCCGAAACCGTGGCGCACTGCGGTTCCCGGTGTCTACCTCAGCTCCGCGTCCACCCCGCCGGGCCCCGGAGTACACGGCATGGGCGGCCTGCACGCGGCAAGCCTCGCCCTGAAGGACGTGTTCGGGCTGCCCGTGCCCCCGCTGGCCCCGTAGGAGACGGGCAGGGGACACCGCCACGCCTGCCGTCTGTGACCCACCCGATATCCCCGGTCCGGGGGCCGTTGGAAGATTGTGACCCGTGCCGCAAAACCTTGTATGTTATCGGGTACCGGCACCGCCGCCGGTACTTGAACCGGGGAACAAGTCATGGGGGACAGACAAATGGATAGCCAAGGCCCGCGAGCTGACGCGCAGGGATACCAAGGGGCTCCGCCGCCGCCCGGCGCCGCTGCACAGGGACAGTCGCCCTATGCGGTGCCTCCCGGAGCCGGGTACGAGGGCGCACCCGTGCCCGCACCGAAGAAGCCGAACCCGAAGCTGCGTAAACGCCTGATTATTGCCGGCAGTGTTGTCGGCGGGCTGTTGGTACTCCTGGTGGTCGGCGGGTTCTTTGGGTACAAGCACCTGAGCGAGAAGCACAACCCGAAGCTGCAGGTTGAGGCATACCTTCAGGCAGTAGTCGACGGGGACGTTGAAGGGGCCATGGATATGGTCGCGGCCTATGACGAAGAGAACGGCTATTACGCGGCGCAGGACTTTTCCCTGATGACCAACGAGATCTATTCGAAGGCCGAAAACCGGATCAGCGGATTCGAAATAACCAATGTGGACGCCTCCGGCATCTTCGCCGAAGTGACAGCGGACGTGAAACAGGGTGACGAGACCACGTCCGTGACCTTTGACTTGACGTCCGCGGGAGATGCGGCGGTCTTTTTCGAAAAGTGGGAGCTGACCTCTCCGCTGCAGGAGTCGGAAATTGCGTACCGGGTGGACGGAGACAGCACGGAACTGGCCGTGAACGGCGTCGCTATTGAAGGATTCGAGGATTCCAAGTACTTCTCGGTCTACCCGGGTGACTACACCTTCAACACCCCCAAGGGCACCGAGTACGTCGGTTACAGCGGTGAAGAAAAGGTGAGCGTGGGTGTGGGTGACCCGGAGGTGCCCGCGGAGGTGCTGGATGTCGTCTACCGGCCTGAACTCACGGATGCGGCCCGAGAGGAAATCAAGGCCCAGACCAAGGCACACCTGGCAAGCTGCATGAAGTCCACGGAACTGCAGCCTCAGGGGTGCCCCAACAAGGCGGACGGCGAGGACCCTAATAATTTCCGCAATATCAAGTGGAGCATGACCAAGGAGCCCACTTACGAGTCCATTGAAGGTGACCCGTCCTATCCGTTCCCGCTGCAGGCGAAAGACGGACAGTTCACTCTGGAAGCCGAAATGAAGCGCGGCAACGAGTGGGGCACGCAGAAGGGCACGGTCGAGCTCTACTCGATGCCGGCCATGGTCGATATCCAGGGAGACAAGATCAACATCACGTTCGGGGACTAGCAGCAGGCAAACGCCGCGGGCCGGTGGGCGGGCGCCGGCCATGGGGAACTGAATGCAGAAGGTTCCCCATGGCCGGGCCGGCGCATCCTTAGTCGACGGTCAGTTCACCCATCCGGGACCACTCTTCGCCGTCAATGACGGTGTTGATGATCTTCGGTGTCTCCACCAGTGCCGGGACCATGTCCTTCATGGCCTGCTGGAAATGGTCGCTCTGGACGTGGGCGGCCGCGGCGTCGTCCTTGAAGGCCTCCACCAGGACAAACTCGTTCGGGTTTTCCAGGCTGCGGGACCAGTCAAACCAGAGGTTGCCGGGCTCGGCGCGGGTGGCTTCGGTGAACCCGGCGGTCAGCTCCGGCCAGCGCTCGGTCCACTCGGGCTTGACGAGGAACTTGACGGTAATGAAGATCATTTCGGTCCTGCTTTCTTGAGATTTTCCTTGCATTCCAAGGGTTTTCATCGTATGTCCGGACGGCGGCACCGGGCCACCGGCGGGCGGCCCGGAAGGAATGGGAAGATGGGTACGTGGCGCACCTCGACGTATCCAACATTGACTATTTCCTCTCCGACGGACGGCAGCTGCTCAACGGCGTCAGCTTCAAGGTCGGCGACGGGCACAAGACGGCCCTGATCGGGCCCAACGGCACCGGAAAAACCACCCTGCTGCGGATTATCGCCGGTGACCTGCGGCCGGACGAGGGCACGGTGGCACGGTCCGGGAATATGGGCATCATGCGCCAGTTCGTCGGGCAGGTCCGGGATGACAGCACGGTCCGCGACCTGCTCGTCTCGGCCGCACCGCCGGCGCTTGCTGCCGCCGCCCGCGAAGTGGATGCCGCCGAGCTGGCCATGATGGAGCACGACGACGAGCCCACCCAGATGCGCTACGCCACCGCCATCACCGAATGGGGCGACGTCGGCGGCTACGAGCAGGAAACCGTCTGGGACGAGGTGACCATGGCCGCGCTCGGCCTGCCCTTCGACCGGGCACAGTACCGCAAGGCAGCAACGCTGTCCGGCGGTGAGCAGAAGCGGCTGGTCCTGGAGGCGCTTTTCGCCGGCCCGGACGAGCTCCTGCTCCTGGATGAACCGGACAACTACCTGGACGTGCCCGGCAAACGCTGGCTCGAAGGAAAACTTGCCGCCTCCAAAAAGTCCGTGCTGTTCGTCAGCCACGACCGCGAGCTGCTGGACAACGCCGCCACCCGCATCGTGACCCTGGAGCCGGGCATCAACGGCGCCTCCGCCTGGATCCACGGCGGCGCCTTCAGCAGCTACGTCAAAGCCAGGGAAGACCGCAACGCCCGGTTCGAGGAACTGCGCCGGCGCTGGGACGAGGAGCATCTCAAGCTCAAGGAACTCGTCAACATGTACAAGAACAAGGCTGCCTTCCGCTCCGACATGGCCAACCGGTACCACGCGGCCCAGACCCGGCTGGCCAAATTCCTGGAAGCCGGCCCGCCGGAAGCCCTTCCCGTTGAACAGAACGTCAAGATGCGGCTGCGCGGCGGCCGCACGGCCAAGCGCGCCGTCGTCGCCGAGAAGCTGGAACTGACCGGACTGATGAAGCCGTTCAGCACCGAGATCTGGTTCGGGGACCGGGTGGGGGTGCTGGGCTCCAACGGCTCCGGCAAATCCCACTTCCTGCGCCTGCTGGCCCTGGGCGGCAGCGACCCGGATAAGGAACACGAGCCCGTGTCCGAGGTGGAGATTGCACCGGTTCCGCATAACGGCTCAGTGAAGCTGGGCGCACGGATCCGGCCGGGGTTCTTCGCGCAGACCATGATGCGCCCGGACCTGGCCGAGCGCACCCTGCTGGACATCCTGCACCGCGGCGACGAACACCGGTCCGGTCTGGGCCGTGAAGCCGCCGCCGGAGCCCTGGACCGCTACGGACTGGCCTCGTCCTCCGAGCAGAAGTTCGAGTCCCTGTCCGGCGGCCAGCAGGCACGCATGCAGATCCTGCTCCTGGAGCTGTCCGGCGCCACCCTGCTGCTGCTGGACGAACCCACCGACAACCTGGACCTGCACTCCGCCGAGGCCCTGGAAAAAGCCATTGATGCCTTCGAAGGAACGGTCCTGGCGGTCACCCACGACCGCTGGTTCGCCCGCAGCTTCGACCGCTTCCTGGTCTTCGGCTCCGACGGCAGGGTCTACGAATCCGAGACGCCCGTCTGGGACGAAAAACGGGTGGAACGGGTCCGGTAGGGGACAATACAGGCGTGAACGAAACTGCCCTGAACAAAGCCCTCATCGCCGTCTTCGTGATTTTCGGCCTCAACGGCCTGGTGTTCGCCAGCTGGGCGGCCCGCATTCCGGCTGCCGCGGAGGACCTGGGGATCGGTGCCGCCGGCGTCGGCCTGCTCCTGCTGTTTTCGGCCATCGGTTCCGTCGCGGCGCTGCCGCTGGCAGGTTCGGTGGCGCAGCGGATCGGCACCGCGGGAACCGTGCGGGCCGGCGGCATTACGACGTCGGCCGCCTCGCTGGCCATTGCCGCCGGGCTGAACCTGGGGTCGATCCCGATAACCGCTGCCGGGCTGCTGGTGTTCGGTGTGGGTATTGCCGGCTGGGATGTCGCCATGAACCTGGAGGGCGCCGACGTCGAACGCCGGGTGGGGCGAACGGTCATGCCGAAATTCCACGGCGCCTTCAGCGCGGGGGCGTTCGTGGGTGCCATGATCGGCGCGGTGCTCTCCGCCCTGGGCGTCTCGCTGTCCCTGCACCTGCTGGGCATCCTGACCGTTGTCTGCATCGCAGTGCTGATTGTGCCGCGGAACTTCCTCCAGCTGCCGCACCATGCTGCCGCCGGCGGAGCCGACGCGACGGCTAAACCATCCCGGTTCGGCGCCTGGCGGGAGGGACGGACGCTGCTGATCGGCGTCGTCGTTATGGGCGCAGCGCTCACCGAGGGTGCGGCAAATGACTGGGTGGCGAAGGCGACCGTGGACGGACTGGGCACCAGCGAGTCCGCCGGCGCCGTGATGTTCGGTATTTTCGTGGCCGCCATGACCCTCACCCGCTGGTTCGGCGCCCGGCTGATCGACCGGCTGGGACGAGTGCCGGCGCTGCGGATATGCATGAGCGCCTCCCTCGCCGGATTGCTGCTCTTCGTTTTCGCCCCGAATCTGGTGCTGGCCGCCGTCGGTGCCGTGCTGTGGGGGATCGGGGCGGCCCTGGGCTTCCCGATGGGGATGTCCGCCGCGGGGGAGGACCCCGTACATGCCGCCGGCCGGGTATCCGTGGTGTCCACGATCGGCTACATGGCCTTCTTTGTGGGTCCGCCGGTGCTCGGCTTCCTCGGGGAACACTGGGGCGTGCGCAATGCGCTGCTGGTGGTGGGCGCCGCCATGCTGGTTTCCATTGCCTTCGCTCCGGCTGCCGCAGAGCGGAAGGCCGCTCCCGAACCGGCCTAATGCTGCGGACCGATCCTGTCCGCATTAGGCAGGCGCGGGAACCCTGCCGGGTCCTACCCTCGACGCATGTCCTTTTCCCCAGAGTCCTCGCCGTTGATTTCCGCCGAGGGGCTGACCAAGGTCTACTCCTCAAAATCCGGTCCCGTGCATGCCCTGGACGGCCTGGATATCGCCGTTCCCGAAGGAACCGTCACCGCCCTGCTGGGCCCCAACGGAGCCGGTAAAACCACCGCCGTCAAAGTTCTCACCACCCTCATCCGGCCAGACGCCGGCACCGCCTTCATCGACGGTATTGACGTTGCCGCCGATCCGAAGGCCGTGCGCCGCGTCATTGGCGTGTCCGGCCAGTACTCCGCCGTGGATGAGAACCTCACCGGGCTGGAAAACCTGGACATGGTGGGGCACCTGTACCACCTGCCCGCCCGGCGCGCGAAGGAACGGGCGGTCGAACTGATCGACATGTTCGAGCTCACCGACGCCGGGAACCGGCCGGTCAAGGGCTACTCCGGCGGCATGCGCCGGCGGCTGGACCTCGCCGGGGCCCTGGTCAACCAGCCCCGGGTCCTCTTCCTGGACGAACCCACCACCGGCCTGGATCCGCGGTCCCGGATTGCGCTCTGGGGCGTCATCACCGACCTGGTGGCCCGGGGCACCACCCTGCTGCTGACCACCCAGTACCTGGAGGAAGCAGACCAGCTGGCTGACAAGGTGGCGGTGATCGACGAGGGGAAGGTCATTGCCGAGGGCACCTCCGATGACCTCAAGGCCCAGACCGGCGGGCACCGCGTGGCGGTTGCACTCGTGCACCAGAGCGACGCCGACGGGGCCATGTCCATTCTGGGCCGGCACGGATCCGGCGAACCGCACGTTTCCGGGGACGGCCGCACCCTGGAGGTCGCCGTCGTCGACGGCCCCGCCGCGCTGCAGCGCGTCCTGTCCGAGCTGGACGCGACCGGCGTCGAACTCCACGACGCCGGCATCCGCCGCCCCACCCTGGACGACGTCTTCCTGCAGCTCACCGGCCGGCCGGCCGAAGAGGACAGCGAAACGGAAAAGAAAGAGGAGGCGAACCGATGAGCGCCGCAGTGTCAGCAACCGGGATCCGGGCCGGCACCCCCAGCCTTCCCGCCCGCTGGGCCGGAGACGGCTGGACGGTCACCAAGCGGAACCTGATCAAAATCAAACGCTCGCCGGACATGATCATTTTTGCCGTGCTGCAGCCGATCATGTTCGTCCTGCTGTTCAGCCAGGTCTACGGAGGGTCCATCGCCGTGGCGGGGACGGACTACACCCAGTTCCTGATGGCAGGAATCTTCGCCCAGACCGTGGTCTTCGGATCCACGTTCTCCGGCTCCGCCATGGCACAGGACCTGAAAGAGGGGATCATTGACCGGTTCCGGACCCTGCCGATGAGCCCGTCAGCGGTGCTGATCGGCAGGACCAACGCCGACCTGGCGCTCAACGGGATCTCCATGCTCATCATGATGGGGACCGGTCTGCTGGTGGGCTGGCGGGTGAACTCCACGCCGGGCCGTTTCCTCGCAGCCATCGCACTGCTGCTGCTGTTCTCCTACGCGTTCAGCTGGGTCATGGCCCTGCTCGGGATGACGGTGCGCTCGCCGGAGACGATCAACAATGCCTCCTTTATGATCCTGTTCCCCATCACCTTCATTTCCAATGCGTTTGTGCAGAGCTCCAACCTCCCCGGACCGCTGCAGACCTTTGCGGACTGGAACCCGGTTTCGGCGCTGGTGCAGGCCGTGCGCGAGCTGTTCGGCAACCTCGGCAGCGCTCCCGTGCCGGACACCTGGCCGATGCAGAACGCCGTTGCCACGGTGCTGATCGGCTCGGCCGTGATGCTCGTGGTCTTCGTTCCGCTGGCGGTCCGCAAATTCGAGTCGATCAGCTCCCGGTAGGACAAACCCCTTTCCGAAATGAGGACCCAGCGTGATCGAAGCCCGCGGTCTAGCGAAGCGCTACGGCACCAAAACCGCCGTCGACGGCATCACCTTCGACGTCCAGCCGGGTAAGGTCACCGGCTTTCTCGGCCCCAACGGCGCCGGCAAATCGACCACCATGCGGATGATCGTGGGGCTGGACCGTCCCACCGCCGGGACCGTGGCGGTCAACGGTGCGCCGTATGCCGCCCATCAGGCGCCGCTGCGGGAAGTGGGCGCCCTGCTGGAGGCCAAGGCCTACCATCCCCGCCGGACTGCCTACAACCACCTGCGGGCGCTCGCCGCCACGCACGGCATTCCGAGGGCGCGCATCAACGAGGTCATTGAACTGACGGGCCTCGGCCCGGTAGCCAGGAAGCGTGTGGGCGGCTTCTCCATGGGCATGGGCCAGCGGCTCGGGATTGCCGTGGCACTGCTGGGGGACCCCCGGACCCTGATTTTTGATGAACCGGTCAACGGGCTGGACCCCGAGGGGGTGCAGTGGGTCCGACACCTGGCCAGGGGCCTCGCCGCGGAGGGCCGTACGGTATTTATCTCCTCCCACCTGATGAGCGAGATGGCCGTCACCGCCGACCACCTGATTGTGATCGGCCGCGGCAGGATCCTGGCGGATGCACCGATGGATCAAGTACTCGCCGGCAGCGGCCTGGAGCGCGTTCTCGTGCGCGCCGATGATGCCGACGCCCTGGGCGCGCTCATTGGTTCACGCGGAGCCGATGTGCGCCGGCTGGCGCCGGACCGGCTCGAAGTCCGGGGGGTGTCCGCGCGCGTTATTGCCGAAGCCGCACTCTCACAGCGGATCCTGGTCACCGAGCTGACCCCGCAGCAGACCTCCCTGGAGGACGCCTACATGGAGCTCACCCACGGTGAGGTTGAGTACCAGTCCCGGAACCTCGGCGCGGAAGGATCGGGGAACCCCCTGGTCATCCCTAAGGGGGACCCCTGATTCATCCCTTGGACCGGTCCTGTTGCGGTGCTGGACGCCTATGGTGGAGGTACACCCGCAGGATTTTGCTTCCCAATGTGAGGACCACCCATGATCGAGGCATTCGGCCTCTCGAAGCGCTACGGCGACAAAACCGCCGTCGACGACGTTTCCTTCACCGTCCAGCCGGGCAAGGTGACCGGATTCCTCGGCCCCAACGGCGCCGGCAAATCAACCACCATGCGCATGATCGTGGGCCTGGACCGGCCGAGCTCCGGCCGGGTGCTGGTCAACGGCAAACCCTACGCCCGGCACAAGGCCCCGCTCCGCGAGGTCGGGGCGCTGCTCGACGCGAAGGCCGTGCACACCAAGCGCAGTGCCTATAACCATTTGCGCGCCATGGGAGCCACCCACGGCATTTCCACCAAGCGGGTGAACGAGGTTATTGAACTGACCGGCCTGACCTCCGTGGCGAAAAAACGGGTAGGCGGTTTCTCGCTCGGAATGGGGCAGCGGCTGGGCATTGCGTCGGCCCTGCTGGGAGATCCCTCCACCGTGATCCTGGACGAGCCGGTTAACGGGCTGGACCCGGAAGGCGTGCTCTGGGTCCGCCATATGGCCCGGGAACTTGCCGCGGAAGGCCGCACCGTTTTCCTTTCCTCCCACCTCATGAGCGAAATGGCGCAGACGGCGGACCATCTGATCGTGATCGGGCGCGGGCGGATCATTGCGGATGCACCTATCGCCGACATCATTGCCGGCCAGAACAAGGTCCGGGTCCTTGTCCGCACCGACAGCCCGCGCGAACTGCTGCAGGCCCTGACCGGACCGGAGATCACCGGCGTCGAAAAGGAAACCGGCCTGCTGGAAATCACCGGCGCGGAACCGCGCAGTATCGCCGAGACCGCTTTGGAGCGGCAGATCCTGGTGTACGAACTGACGCCGCTGCAGGTGTCCCTTGAAGACGCGTACATGGAGCTGACCCGGGACGACGTTGAATACCGGTCCCAGGAGCGGCCGCCGGAGCTTGCCGCTGCGGGAACTGCCTCCGGAAAGGGAAAGTAAAACCGTGAGTACCGCTACAACATCCAAGAATCCGTCGGAGCCCGCGCCGACGGCTCCCTCCGGTCCCGGCGTGAACTTCCTGCGGGTCCTGAAATCCGAGTGGATCAAGGTCACCACCGTGCCCTCCACCGTGATCCTGCTCGCCGTCACCGTGCTGGTCATGGTCGGACTGGCCTCGGGCGCGGCCTGGGGAACCGTCCAGCTTGCTGAGAATGTCGGCGGCACAGCTGCCCCGAGTGCACCGGAAAGTGCTCCCGCGGAGGGCATGCCGACAGGCGCTGCCACGGCTCCTGCTGAGGGCATGCCGACAGGCGCGGCCTCCGGGGAGGAATCGGCAGAGGGAGCCCCGGCCGGGGAGGCGCCGGGAGCCGACCCGACCGCCGGCCCTCCCGCAGCGAGCAGCCTGATCCCCGAAATCCCGTCCAGCGGCGTCCTGTTCGGCCAGCTGCTGATGGCATCCCTCGCGGTGGTGCTGATCGCCTCGGAATGGGGCACCGGGATGATCCGTTCGACCTTCAGCGCCGTCCCGAAGCGGACGCCGGCACTGCTGGCCAAGAACCTCATCATCGCCGTCATTTCCTTCATTGTCGGCGCCGGTGCTGCCTTCATCTCGTTCCTGGTGGCCCAGCCGATCCTCAACAGCGCAGACCTCAGCCTCTCCCTGAACGACGACGGCGTGGTGGCCAGCATCCTCAACACCGGCACGTTCCTGGCGCTGCTGGCCGTGTTCTCCATGGGCATCGGAACACTGCTCCGCAACACGGCGGGCGGCGTGGTGACGGCCATCGGTGTCATCTTCGTCCTGCCCTTGGTGGCGACCATCCTGCAGAACCTGGGCGACTGGATTCCGGATGCCGCCCGTTTCCTGCCGAGCAACGCCGGAGCGCAGCTGGTGATGGCCGGAACCACCGCGGAAGGGGACCTCACCCAGCTGCAGGGCGGCCTGGTCCTCGCGGTGTGGGCAGCGGCACTGCTGATCATCTCCATCGTTGTCACCAAGCGGCGCGACGTGTAGGCACCAATACTTCGGTGGGGGCGACGGCGGAAGAACGGCCGCCGCCGCCTTCACCGGATTCAACAAATCCTCCACAACCCCCGGTGCTTACTGCGCCGGGGGTTCTTTACGTCCGGAACGGGCGGCGGTTACGCCGGGACCGGCCGCTCTGGTTGAATCGGAGCATGTCCAACGCATTGGCCCACGTAAATGATCTCGGCGCGTTTGTCAGCGCCTCACCGTCCAGCTTCCACGCAGCGCGCGAAGGTGCGCGCCGCCTCACGGAGGCGGGATTCACCGAAGTCCTCGAGACCGGGGATTTCCCCCGCTCGGCCGGAAAGTTCTTTGTGGTGCGCGACGGCGCATTCATCGCCTGGGTCACTCCCGAAGCCGCCGGCCCCGCCACCGGTTTCTCGATCCTGGGTACCCACACCGATTCCCCGTCCTTCAAGCTCAAGCCCCGCCCCACCACCGGCCGGCTCGGCTGGCTGCAGGCCGGCGTCGAAGTGTACGGCGGCCCGCTGCTGAACTCCTGGCTGGACCGGGAGCTGCAGCTGGCCGGGCGCATGGTCACCCTGGATGGTGTTGAGCGGCTCGTGGAGACCGGTCCGCTGATGCGTTTCCCCCAGCTGGCCATCCATCTGGACCGGGCCGTGAATGAGGGCCTGAAACTGGACAAGCAGCAGCACATGAACCCGGTGTGGGGACTGGGGGACCCCTCCGCCGCGGACCTCGTGGCGCTGCTGGCAGCGAAGGCCGGCCTGGCGCCGGAGGAAATCGGCGGATACGACATTGTCGCCGCGGATACCCAGGCGCCGCAGATTTTCGGCGCAGAGGGCGAGTTTTTCGCCTCGGGACGGCTGGATAACCTTTCCTCCGTCCACGCCGGCGTCGTCGCCCTTATCGCCGCCGACGTCGCACCCACCGCGCCGGTTGCCGTGCTCGCGGCCTTCGACCATGAAGAGGTGGGCAGCGGGAGCCGGTCGGGAGCCGCCGGGCCGTTCCTCGAAGACGTCCTCCTGCGGATCAGCGACGGACTGGGCGCCACGACGGCGGAGCGTGCACGGGGGCTGGCTGCCTCCTTCTGCATTTCCGCGGACGTCGGCCACGCCGTCCACCCCAACTACGCGGAACGCCACGACCCCGCCAACCATCCGGTGCTCAACGGCGGTCCGCTGCTGAAGATCAACGCCAATCAGCGCTACACCACCGATGCGCCCGGCGCGGCCCGCTGGGCGGCCCTCTGCGCCGCTGCAGGGGTGCCGTACCAGGAATTCGTGTCCCACAATTCCGTTCCCTGCGGTTCAACCATCGGCCCCCTGACCGCGACGCGGCTCGGAATCCGGACCGTTGACGTGGGGATTCCCGTTCTTTCAATGCACTCGGCCCGGGAAATGGCCGGCGTGGAGGATCCCCTGCGTCTGGCCGCCGTGGCGCAGCTGTTCTTCGCCTCGGGTGCAGCCTGACCCCCGGCGGAGCCCCCGCAGATTCCGGCGTGTCAATCCCGGCCCCGGAAATCGGATAGGATATGAAAGTCTGTGCTGTCGGCTTAGGTCGACAGATTCCCCCCGCTGCGGATCAGCTGCAGGCCGAGGGGAGACAACGCAAAAGAACCTCCTGTTACGGAAATGCCGTGACCGTATAGCCCAAAGGAGGTGGGTTCACAAATGCGTGCTTATGAACTGATGGTAATCATCGACCCCGAGGTCGAAGAGCGTACCGTCGAGCCTTCGCTCGACAAGTTCCTCAATGTTGTCCGCAACGATGGTGGAACCATCGACAAGGTAGACATCTGGGGCCGTCGTCGACTGGCCTACGAAATCCAGAAAAAGACTGAAGGCATCTACGCGGTGGTTAACTTCACCGGTACGCCTGCAGCAGCAGCCGAGCTTGATCGCCAGCTGAGCCTCAACGAGACCATCATGCGCACCAAGATCATCCGCCCGGAAGAGCAGAAGATCTCGAAGAAGGATGCCAAGAAGGCCGCTAAGGACGCTGCAAAGGTTTCCGCAGAATAATTTCGGCAACCCGTACTGATATCAGGAGGCTTTCATGGCAGGCGAGACAACAATCACCGTCGTCGGTAACCTAACCAACGATCCGGAACTGCGGTTCACTCCGTCCGGTTCGGCAGTGGCGAACTTCACCATTGCTTCAACCCCTCGGACCTTCGACCGTCAGTCCAACGAGTGGAAGGACGGCGAAACGCTGTTCCTCCGTGCGTCTGTCTGGCGTGAAGCTGCTGAAAACGTCGCCGAGTCCCTTACCAAGGGAACCCGCGTAGTTTGCCAGGGCCGCCTGAAGTCGCGTTCGTACGAAACCAAAGAGGGCGAAAAGCGCACCGTAATGGAGCTTGAGGTCGATGAAATCGGCCCCTCGCTGCGTTATGCCTCTGCCAAGGTCACCCGCACCCAGCGCTCCGGCGGTGGCGGCGGCGGCTTCGGCGGCAGCAACGGCGGCGGTGGCGGCGGCTTCGGCGGCAACTCCAACTCCGGTTGGGGCGGCGGCCAGCAGCAGCAGCCACAGTCCGCACCGGCTGACGATCCCTGGGGCGCCCCTGCGGGCGGCAACTCCGGTGGATGGGGCAGCGGCCCGGATTCGAACGATCCGCCCTTCTAAACCTCTTCATTCGAAGAGCGGCTACCCCCATTCGGGAGAAGCGGCCCTTCACCCGGCGTCTTCGGACGCCATCCTCAGACGGCAACCGCCGTCGAGCCCATCCCGTGGAAAATGTATCCACGGGCTCCACTAGACATAAGGAGCTCCACGATGGCTAAGGCTGAACTTCGCAAGCCCAAACCAAAGTCCAATCCCTTGAAGGCCGCTGACATCACTGTCATCGACTACAAGGACGTAGCATTGCTGCGCAAGTTCATTTCCGACCGCGGAAAGATCCGCGCTCGTCGCGTAACTGGCGTCTCCGTGCAGGAACAGCGCAAGATCGCCCAGGCAATCAAGAATGCCCGCGAAGTTGCTCTCCTGCCTTACTCCGGCGCTGGCCGCGGCTAAAGGAAAGGAACCTAACTCATGGCAAAGCTCATTCTGACCCACGAAGTAACCGGTCTCGGCGCTGCCGGCGACGTCATCGAGGTTAAGGACGGTTACGCACGTAACTACCTCCTGCCCCGCGGCTTCGCTCTGACCTGGACCAAGGGTGGCGAGAAGCAGGTTGAGTCCATCAAGGCTGCCCGCGCTGCCCGCGAGCACGCTTCCCTGGAAGATGCTCAGAAGCAGGCTGCTGCTCTCTCCGCCAAGCCGGTCAAGCTGACCGTCAAGGCCGGCGAGTCCGGACGCCTCTTCGGTACCGTCAAGCCCGCCGACGTTGCTGCCGCTGTTGAAGCCGCCGGTCTCGGCGCCATCGACAAGCGCAAGGTTGAACTGCCGACGCACATCAAGTCGGTTGGTTCCTTCCAGGCCAACGTCCGCCTGCACAACGATGTTGCAGCCGTCATCGACCTTGAGGTCGTTGCAGGCTAGCGTCTGACGCAGACACACAAGCACCCTCCTGCCTTCGGGCCGGGGGGTGCTTTTGTATGTCCGGGCGGTGTTCAACGGGCTGTTGCAGCCGCCCGCGGTGGGAAATCCACAGCCCGCAGGCCGGAGTTGTGGATATCGGCAGGGTAATTTGTGGATTTCGCCACCCTTAGGCCTGTTTGGAGCTCCTGTCAACACGGTACCGACTGGTGGGCGCGGCGGAAAAATAGTTTGTTTACACAGGTGTGGACAAGCATTTGCCCTAGTCAGAGGCCCTTTTGTGGAAAAACCCAAGTTTTATCCACATGCTTATACCCAGCCTGTGCACAAGACACGCCGCGTTATGCACAGACTGTCCACAGGACCTGTGGATAACGCGTTTGTCGGCAGGGCGCAGGGGGCATACGGTTGCGGTGAATCCCTTCTTCAGACGCATGCCAGCCGGTGGAGGATCCGTCAGCGCCGCCGCCGCCATTCCGGCCGGATGTCAGTGCGGGCTGATAGAGATAGTTCAGCCCTCCGGCAGGGCAGGGATCGAAACGTCTTAGCCTTTATGGAAAGGGTCACAGTGTCGCTCACGCATACGGACTCCCCGGCATCAACATCAAGTCCGGACTTCGCGAGGACACCGCCCCAGGACCTTGTTGCCGAACAGTCGGTTCTTGGCGGCATGATGCTCTCCAAGGACGCCATTGCAGACTGCGTGGAGGTCCTGCGCGGCCTCGACTTCTACCGTCCGGCGCATGAGGCCATCTATGAGGCCATCATTGATCTCTACGGCCGCGGGGAACCGGCGGACGCCGTCACCGTTTCGGATGAACTCACCAAGCGCGGTGAGATTGGCCGCATCGGCGGCCCGGCCTACCTGCACGAGCTGATCCAGTCCGTTCCCACCGCAGCCAACGCCGGTTTCTATGCAGAGATCGTGCGCGAGCGGGCCGTTCTCCGCCGCCTGGTCGGCGCGGGAACCAAAATTGTCCAGCTGGGCTACTCCAACGAGGGCATGGAGGTGGATGACATTGTCAACGCCGCCCAGGCCGAAATCTACGCCGTGGCCGAGCGCCGCACCGCGGAAGACTACGTGCCCCTGAAGGACATCATCGAGGGCACGGTGGACGAGATTGAATCCGCCGGGCACCGCGGCGAGGGAATGACCGGCGTCCCCACAGGCTTCTACGAGCTCGATGAGCTCACGCAGGGCCTGCACCCGGGCCAGATGATCGTCATCGCCGCCCGCCCCGCCGTTGGCAAGTCCACCTTCGCACTGGACTTTGCCCGCTCGGCGGCCATCAAGAACAACATGACCACTGTCTTCTTCTCGCTGGAAATGGGCCGCAACGAAATCGCCATGCGCCTGCTCTCCGCGGAAGCGACCATCGGCCTCCAGGACCTGCGCAAGGGCACCATCAAGGACGAGCAGTGGGGCAAGATCGCCACCACGATGGGCCGGATGAATGACGCGCCGCTGTTTATCGACGACAGCCCGAACATGTCACTGATGGAAATCCGAGCCAAGTGCCGCCGCCTGAAGCAGCGCCATGACCTCAAGCTCGTGGTGCTGGACTACCTGCAGCTGATGTCCTCGGGCAAAAAGGTGGAGTCCCGCCAGCAGGAAGTTTCCGAGTTCTCGCGTGCGCTGAAGCTGCTCGCCAAGGAACTCGAAGTACCCGTCATCGCGCTGTCGCAGCTGAACCGTGGTTCCGAGCAGCGCACCGACAAGAAGCCGATGGTGTCCGACCTGCGTGAGTCCGGCTCCATTGAGCAGGACGCTGACATGGTCATCCTGCTGCACCGCGAGGACATCTACGACAAGGAGTCCCCGCGCGCCGGCGAGGCCGACGTTATTGTCGCCAAGCACCGTAACGGCCCCACCAAGACGATCGTTGTAGGGTTCCAGGGCCACTATTCGCGCTTCTCGAACATGGCGGTTGAGGGCGGCAGCGGCTTCTAGCCGCCGCTCACCCCTCCTCCCCACCACCGATCCACCCCCCCACGCCGCAGGAGATCCAGCATGCCCAAGTCCAAGCCCCGCAAGAAGGCCGTCACCAAGAAGAAGCAGGCCCGCCGCGCCGAGCATGAAGTCAATGCCCTGCTGCGCGGTGAAACCGCCTACTTCAGCGACGAGGCGGAGGCACTGCTCACCGCCCGCGGCTGGATCAGCGAGCGGGACCAGCCCGGCGGACCCGATCAGGGCGACGCCTGGTACTGGATGCCCTCCCAGCTGCCCGCCTACTTGGAGGAAGGCGAGCCGGTACCCACCTCCATCTACCCGTCCTCCGAAACCACCTTCGTCAGCCAGTTGGCGACGCCGGACGGTTCCGTTCCCCCGGTGGCACAGACCGAGTACGACTCCCTTGAAGCACTCGAGGCGGACCTGGACCGGCTGCAGGCCTACCGGGTGCCCGACGACGCGTGGACCGCCCTGGGCGGCGGTCCTTCCGCCGAGGAGACCCCCGGCGACCTCATTGACTCCATCACTGAGGAATGGGAGCTCATCGCCGAGCTCATCCACTTCCCGTACAGCAGCGACGCCGGTCCGCGTTCCTTTGCGGCCGTCGAGCAGGCCGTGCAGGACGGCCGGCTCACCGAGTACGCCTACCGGTCGGTCCTGGCCGGCCGCGAAGCACAGTAACTACGCCGCACAGTAACCGCGCCGCAGAACAACCGCGGGGCGCCCCCGCGGGGCGCTCCGCCCGGGGCGCGCGCCTAGCCCCGGTTTGAGGCGCCCGGACCGCCTGCGGGCTCTCCGTGGGCATCATGGCTGGAGGCCAGCTGCCACGGCACGGAAGCGACCATGATGGCCGGCTCGAAGTGCAGCCGGGCCTTGATGCGCAGGGCGGTCTGGTTGTGCACCAGCTGCTCCCACCAGCGGCCCACCACGTACTCCGGAATGTAGACCACAAACAGTTCCCGCGGCGCGTTGCGCCGGGCATCGCGCAGGTACGCCAGCACGGGGGAAATGGTCTCTCGGTACGGTGAGGACAGCACCGTCAGGGGTACCGGGATCTGCAGCCGCTCCCAGTCGGCCAGTGTGCGGCGGGTGTCCTCCGGATCCAGGTCCACGATGATCGCGTTCAGGCTGGAGGGGCGGGACGCCCGTGCGTAGGCAATGGCCCGCAGTGCCGGCTTGTGCACCTGCGAAATCAGGATCACGGCGTTGACCCGGGAAGGCAGCGCCAGTCCGTGGTCGTTTTCATTCAGCGCGAGTTCGCGGGCGACGGTGTCGTAGTGGACCCGGATGCTGTACATGATCACGTACAGCACGGCCATGGCGAGCAGGGCGATCCATGCGCCGTGGGTGAATTTGGTAATGATGACAATGAGCAGCACCAGGGCCGTCATGCCGAAGCCGAGGGAGTTGATCGCGCGGGAGCGGTGCATCCGCCGTCGTACGTCCTTGTCCCGTTCGGTGCGGAGCTTCCCCGTCCAGTGCCGGATCATGCCCAGCTGGCTGGCGGTGAAGGAAACGAAGACCCCGACAATGTAGAGCTGGATCAGCTGGGTGACATCGGCGTCGAAAGCGACAATCAGCACCAGGGCGCCCACACCCAGGGCAATGATGCCGTTGCTGAAGGCCAGCCGGTCCCCGCGGGTGCGCATCTGGCGGGGCAGGAACCCGTCCTTTGCCAGGATCGAGGCCAGCACCGGGAAGCCGTTGAACGCGGTGTTGGAGGCGAACACCAGAATCAGCCCGGTGGCGGCCACCACCAGGTAGAACGCGATGCTGCCGTCGCCGAAAATGGTCTCCGCCAGCTGGCTGATGACCGGATGCTGCACGTACTCGTCGCCCACCGGGTCACCGTTGACGGTGAGCTGGGTTTCGGGATGCTGCGCCACATGGACCTTGGTGAGGTTGGCCATGGCGATGATGCCGCCGATCATGGCTGCGGAGATCACGCCCAGGAGCAGCAGGGTGGTCGCGGCATTGGCGCTCTTGGGCTTGCGGAAGGTCGGCACGCCGTTGCTGATGGCTTCGACGCCGGTGAGCGCGGCGGCGCCCGAGGAGAAGGCACGCAGCAGCAGGAGGGCGCCGGCAAGCCCCACGAGTCCCTCGTCGAAACCGGATTCCTTCACCAGTTCGAAGGAGGCGGACGGTGCCTGCTGCAGATCTCCGCTCACGAACTGGATAAGGCCGGTGAGGCACATGCCCAGCACGGAGGCCATGAAGATGTACGTGGGTACGGCAAACAGGGCGCCGGCCTCCCGGATGCCGCGGAGGTTCACCAGGACCAGTACCGCCACGCCGATCACGGCGATGGTGGCCTGGGTGCCGTGCAGCGCGGGAATGGCTGTCACCAGATAGGACGCCGCGGAGGACATGGACACAGCCACGGTGAGCACGTAGTCCACCAGCAGCGCGGAGGCGACGGTAAGGCCGGCAGGCTTGCCCAGATTGGTGCTGGCAATTTCGTAGTCGCCGCCGCCGGATGGGTAGGCGTGGACGTTCTGCCGGTAGGAGGCCACCACTGTGAGCAGCACAATGATGACGGCCAGCCCCACCCAGGGGGAGAGGGTCACGGCAGCGACGCCGGCCAGTGCCAGGGTGAGGAGGATTTCGTCGGGCGCGTACGCGGCCGAGGAGAGGGCGTCCGAGGCGAAAACCGGGAGCGCAATCCGCTTGGGAAGGAGGGTGTGCGAGAGCCGTTCGTTGCCGTAAGGACGCCCGACCAGAATGCGCTTGAGCGCATTGAAGAATGTGAGCACGAGGACCAACGTTAGACCCGGGCCGTAGGCACTGTCCAGAAGCGCAAAATCCGCCGGCAGCACGGCCCGCCGGCGGATGCCCGGCCGACGGCGGTGGAGTACGGTTCTGGGTATGGCTTACGAGGGTGGTACGAGTCCCGCAGGCCTTCGGCGTGCCCCGAATATCCGTGATGTCGCAGCTGCTGCGGGGGTTTCCCACCAGACCGTTTCCCGGGTGATCAACGGACACGCGAACCTCCGCGAGACCACCCGTCAGCGGGTGCTTGACGCCATGGAGGAGCTGCAGTTCCGCCCCAACCGCGCCGCCCGGGCCCTGGTCACCAAGGAATCCCGCATCATTGGCGCCTTGGTCGCCTCCGGGGCTGAATACGGGCCGACGGCGACCCTGCAGGCAGTCCAGACGGCCGCCAATGCGGCCGGTTACGTTGTGGACCCCGCCCACATCGACAAGGCGGACCACCGGTCCATCGAAGCCGCACTGGATCGGTTGATGAGCCACGCAGTGGAGGGCCTGGTGCTGCTGGCACCGCAGTCCAGGACCCTGGAGGTGATCGAGAAGCTGTCCATCCGGATCCCGTTCGTCACGGTGCATTCCCTGCACAGCGAGGATCACCGCATGTCCGTGGACCAGCTGGCCGGGGCGCGGCTGGCCACCCGGCACCTGCTGGAACTGGGACACCGCCGAGTGGTGCACGTACCCGGACCCGAAGAATGGGTGGAAACCGAGGCCCGCCGGCAGGGGTATCTGGAAGAGATGGCGGAGTGGGGTCTGGAGCCGGCCATCGTCCCAGCCGGGGAGTGGACGGCAGATTCCGGTTACCGGGTGGGGCTGGAACTGCGGCAGGAACGCCGGTTCAGTGCCGTAGTCTGCGGTAACGACCACATTGCCCTTGGCCTTGTACATGCCTACGCCGACGTCGGGCTGCGGGTGCCTGAGGACCTCAGTGTGGTGGGTTTCGACGACGTGCCCGAAGCCGCGCATTTCCTGCCGCCGCTGACTACTATCCGGCAGGACTTTCCGGAGCTGGGCCGGCGCTGCGTGGCCGTGCTGCTGGCGGAACTGCGCGGTGAAGCCCCGGTGGCAATGGGGGACGTGGCCCCCCGGCTTATCCAACGCGGCTCGGCGGTCGCGCCGGCGGTTGTTCCCTGGGCGCCGGCTCCGCCGGCCTGACCTGCCTGACCTGCCTGCTCCGCCTGCGCCGGCTCCGCCCGGCTGACCTATGGGTCAGCCGCGCCGGCTCCGGCTCGCTGACGTGCCTGCGCCTGAGCCGGCTCCGCCTGTCCGGGCCAGCCGCCTGCTACGGCTACGACCACGCCGTCCCGTAACCAAACCGTAATCCACCCACCTGTGGTCTGCCTCACAAAACCGGAGTACTCTGACTGCAAATATAAATGTGACCGTTCACATTCGGGGCCAACCGGTGGTTTCCGAACTTCGGTCAAGATGACAATGAGGTCACCGTGAGTCAGACCGGCAGTGCGCCCGCCTATGTGGTGGGCATCGATTACGGCACTCTTTCCGGCCGCGCCGTCGTAGTGCGGGTGCATGACGGAGCGGAGATGGGCTCCGCGGTCCATGCCTACCGGCACGGGGTCATGGATTCGGTCCTGGCCGCCACTTCGGAAGCGCTGCCGCCCGACTGGGCGCTGCAGGTGCCGGCGGACTACGTCGAAGTCCTGCAGCAGGCGGTGCCGGCCGCACTGCGGGCCGCCGGCGTTGCCTCGGAGTCCGTCATCGGCGTAGGAACCGATTTCACTGCCTGCACCATGGTCCCCGTGACAGCAGACGGCACGCCCCTGAACGAGCTGCCCGGGCTGTCAACGCGCCCGCATGCCTACGTGAAACTCTGGCGCCACCACGCCGCCCAGGCACAGGCAGACCGCATCAACCGCGTAGCTGAAGAACGCAGTGAAACCTGGCTGCCCCGCTACGGCGGGCTGATTTCCAGCGAATGGGAATTCGCGAAGGGCCTTGAACTGCTGGAAGAGGATCCCGAACTTTACCGGCTGATGGACCACTGGGTGGAGGCCGCCGACTGGATTGTCTGGCAGCTCACCGGCACCTACGTACGCAACGCCTGCTCGGCGGGCTACAAGGGAATCCTGCAGGACGGGGCATATCCGGACCGCGGTTTCCTGGCCGCACTGAACCCTGACTTCGCCGGCTTTGTTGAAGAGAAACTGGAGCATCCAATCGGAAGCCTCGGCTCGGCAGCGGGAACACTCAGCGCCGAAGCCGCGGCCTGGACGGGACTGCCGGCAGGCATTCCGGTTGCCGTGGGCAACGTGGATGCCCACGTCTGCGCCCCTGCTGCCGGGGCGGCGACACCCGGGCAGATGGTGGCGATCATGGGTACCTCCACCTGCCATGTGATGAGCGCGGAGGTCCAGCGGGAGGTCCCGGGGATGTGCGGCGTGGTGGACGGCGGCATCGTCGACGGTCTCTACGGCTACGAAGCCGGACAGTCAGGTGTAGGTGACATTTTCGGCTGGTTCACCGCACATTTCGTACCGCCGGAAGTGACCGAAGAAGCTGCGGTGCGCGGACTGAGCGTGCATGAACTGCTGACCGAGCAGGCGAGCCGGGAAGAGGTAGGCGCCCACGGGCTCCTGGCCCTGGACTGGCAGTCCGGCAACCGCTCAGTGCTCGTGGACCACGAACTGTCCGGGTTGCTGGTGGGGCTCACCCTCGCCACCCGGCCGCACGAGGCCTACCGGGCGCTGCTCGAAGCCACCGCCTTCGGCACCCGCAAGATTGTTGAAACCTTTGCAGCCTCCGGCGTTCCGGTGACGGAGTTCATCGCTGCCGGCGGACTGGTGAAGAACAAATTCCTGATGCAGGTCTACGCCGATGTCCTGGACATGCCCATCTCCGTTATCGGCAGTGACCAGGGCCCGGCGCTCGGCTCGGCCATCCATGCAGCCGTAGCGGCCGGCGCTTACCCGGACGTGCGGGCAGCCGCTGCCGCCATGGGCCGGGTGCAGCAGAATGCGTACCTTCCGGACCCCGCCCGTGCCCTGACCTACACGCAGTTGTACGAGGAATACGAGACCCTGCATGACTACTTCGGGCGCGGCGGCAGTGACGTCATGCGGCGGCTGAAAGCGCTGCGGCGGTCCGCCCGTAAGGTCCGCGAGGTATCCGCATGAGCGGCCACGCTTCCGTCGAGGAGCGGGTGGGCCAGGTCCGGGCTGACGTGGCCGGCCTGCACGCCGAACTGGTCCGGTACGGGCTGGTGGCCTGGACTGCCGGCAATGTCTCCGGGCGCGTTCCGGGCACCGAGTTCTTTGTCATCAAGCCCAGCGGTGTGGCCTACGAGGACCTCACCGCCGGGAATATGATCCTGTGCACCCTGGACGGCACCCCCGTGCCCGGTACATCCGGCGCGGAGCTGGCACCCTCCAGCGACACGGCCGCGCACGCCTATGTCTATCGGCACATGCCCGACGTCGGGGGAGTGGTTCACACGCACTCGACCTATGCCACGGCCTGGGCGGCGCGGGGCGAACCCGTGCCCTGCGTCCTGACGGCCATGGCCGACGAATTCGGCGGCGAGATCCCGGTGGGTCCGTTCGCCGTCATCGGCGACGACTCGATCGGGCGGGGCATCGTGTCCACCTTGACGGGCCACCGGTCCCGGGCCGTCCTGATGCGCAACCACGGCCCGTTCACCGTGGGCCGTGATGCCCGTGACGCAGTCAAGGCGGCGGTCATGCTCGAGGATGCCGCCCGCACCGTCCATCTCTCCCGGCAGCTCGGCGAGCCGGTGCCCCTCGACCCGGGGCACATTGACGCCCTGTTCCACCGATACCAGAACGTCTACGGCCAGCCGGCCGCTGCACCGTCCGCATCAGCGGCAGCGGCCCCAACAACATCCAGGAGCGCCTGACCTTGAGCCCGCTAGATACTTCCCTTGAACCGTACGAGGTCTGGTTCCTCACCGGCAGCCAGAATCTTTACGGTGAAGACACCCTTCGCCAGGTCGCCGAGCAGTCACAGGCCATTGTCGGGATACTCGAGTCCGCCGGGCTGCCGGTCCGGATCGCATGGAAGCCCACCCTGACCGATGCCGGCTCCATCCGCACCGCAGCACTGGAGGCCAACGCAGACCACCGCGTCATCGGCGTGATCGCGTGGATGCACACCTTCAGTCCCGCCAAGATGTGGATCAGCGGCCTGGACGCGCTGCGTAAGCCGCTGCTGCATCTGCACACCCAGATCAACGTCGCCCTGCCGTGGGGTGAAATCGATTTCGACTTCATGAACCTCAACCAGGCTGCGCACGGAGACCGGGAGTTCGGCTACATCGCCACCCGCCTCGACGTTCCGCGCAAGACCGTCGTCGGCCACGCCTCCGCCCCGGAGGTCATCGCCCAGATTGAATCCTGGCAGCGGGCCTGCGCAGGACGGGCTGCCATCCAGGACCTGCGGATCGCCCGTTTCGGCGACAACATGCGCAATGTCGCCGTGACCGAGGGCGACAAGACCGAAGCCGAGCTGCAGTTCGGCGTCTCCGTCAACAGCTGGGGAGTCAACGACCTGGTGGCCGTGGTGGACGCCCAGCCCGACGACGCCGTGGACAAGCTCGTGGCCGAATACGAAGAGCTGTACGACGTGGCGCCGGAACTGCGGCGCGGCGGCGGACGGCACGAGTCACTGAGGTACGGAGCGCGCCAGGAGCTTGGTCTTCTGCAGTTCATGGAAGAAGGCGGTTTCGGTGCCTTCACCACGAACTTCGAGGATCTCGGCGGGCTGCGGCAGCTGCCCGGGCTGGCCGTGCAGCGGCTGATGTCGCACGGCTACGGGTTCGGTGCCGAAGGTGACTGGAAGACCGCCATGCTGGTCCGCGCCGCGAAGGTCATGGGTGCCGGACTGCCCGGCGGTGCCTCCCTCATGGAGGACTACACCTACCACCTGGTCCCGGGCGAGGAGAAGATCCTCGGCGCGCACATGCTTGAAATCTGCCCCAGCCTGACCACGCGGAAACCCTCCCTTGAAATCCACCCGCTGGGCATCGGGGACAGGGAAGATCCCGTCCGCCTGGTGTTCGACACCGATCCGGGCCCCGGCGTCGTTGTTGCCATGTCCGACATGCGCGACCGGTTTCGGCTCACTGCCAACACCGTGGACGTGGTGCCGCCGGATGCTCCGCTGCCGCACCTTCCGGTGGCCCGTGCAGTGTGGCAGCCGCAGCCGGACCTCGCGACGTCTGCGGCCGCGTGGCTTACGGCCGGCGCGGCCCACCACACGGTGCTCAGCACCGCCATCGGCGCAGACGTGGTCACCGACTTCGCCGAGATGGCCGGCGTCGAACTGCTCCTCATCGACTCAGCCACCACCCTGCGGGCGTTCCAGCGCGAAGTGCGCTGGAACGCCGCTTACTACCGACTCGCCTCCAAGCTATGACCCGCACGGCACCTTCCACCAGGCACGGCACCACGAAAGGCAGAACCATGGCACTGACCCTGAAACAAACCCTCATTGGGGGAGTATCCCTGACGCTCGCGCTGAGCCTCGGCGCCTGCTCAGGCAACCGCGGCGGCGGTGACGCCGGCGAAGGCTCCAACGAGGGAGCCAAAATCGGCGTGGCCATGCCGACGCAGCAGTCCGAACGCTGGATTGCCGACGGCGAGAACGTGAAGTCGCAGCTCGAGGAACTCGGCTACGAGGTGGACCTGCAGTACGCGAACGACGACATCCCCACCCAGGTTTCGCAGATCGAAAACATGATCAACGGCGGGGCCGAGGCCCTCGTGATCGCCTCCATCGACGGCACGACGCTGACCGGCGTGTTGGAGACGGCCGAATCCCAGGACATCCCCGTCATCGCCTATGACCGCCTTATCAACGAGTCGGACACCGTTGACTACTACACCACCTTCGACAACTACGAGGTAGGTGTGCAGCAGGGCACCTCGCTGCTCACCGGCCTGGGAATCCTCGACGAGGCCGGCACGGAAACCGGCGAAAAGGGCCCGTTCAACGTGGAACTGTTCGCCGGCAGCCCCGATGACAACAACGCCACCTTCTTCTGGGACGGGGCCATGGACACTCTTCAGCCCTACTTGGATAACGGCACCCTGAAGGTGCCCAGCGGCCAGACCGAATTCGAGCAGGCCGCCATCCTGCGCTGGCTGCCGGACACCGCCCAGGACCGCATGGAAGACCTCCTGACAATAGGCGGCGGCGCGCAGCTCGACGGCGTGCTGTCCCCGTATGACGGATTGTCCATCGGCATCATCTCCGCCCTCCGTTCCGGCGGTTACTCCGGGGAAAACCTGCCGGTCATCACCGGCCAGGACGCGGAAGTCGGATCGGTGCAGTCCATCATGGCCGACGAGCAGTACTCCACGATCTTCAAGGACGTGCGCGAACTCGGCGAACGTGCCGTCCTGATGGTCGATTCCCTGATGAAGGGCGAGGACCCGGAGGTCAACGACGAGGAGACCTATGACAACGGCGTGAAGGTGGTTCCCGCCTACCTGCTCGAATCGGAGATTGTCACCAAGGACAACTACGAGGAAACCCTCGTGGACAGCGGCTACTACGAGGCCTCGGACCTCGAATAACAGCACGGGGCGGCCGGCGTGCTGCTGCCCGCCCTGTGAACCGGCACAGTTCAGGCACACAGAGAGGTCCGCGTGAGCGACTACATTCTCCAAATGATGGGGATCACGAAATCCTTCCCCGGGGTCAAGGCGTTGCAGGACGTCACCCTGGCCGTTGCCCGCGGAGAAGTCCACGCGGTGTGCGGAGAGAACGGTGCCGGCAAATCGACCCTCATGAAAGTCCTGTCGGGTGTCTACCCGCACGGGACCTACGACGGCGAGATCCTGCTGGACGGCGAACCGGTCTCCTTCCGCGACATCAAGGACAGCGAACGCAGCGGCATTGTGATCATCCACCAGGAACTGGCACTTTCCCCCTACCTCTCGGTGGCCGAGAACATTTTCCTGGGCAACGAACGTGCGGCCCGGGGATTCATCAACTGGAACGAGACCAACGTCCGTGCCGCCGAACTGCTCCGGCGGGTGGGGCTGGACCTCAATCCGGTGACCCCGGCCGGAGACATCGGCGTCGGAAAGCAGCAGCTGGTGGAGATCGCCAAGGCGCTGTCCAAGGACGTGAAGCTGCTGATCCTCGACGAGCCGACGGCCGCCCTCAATGACGAAGACTCACAGCATCTGCTGGGCCTGGTCCGCGGCCTGCGCGAGGACGGCATCACCTGCATCATCATCAGTCACAAGCTGAACGAGATCAGGGCGATTGCGGACTCCGTCACCATCCTGCGTGACGGACAGACCATCGAAACCCTGAGCCTGCAGGAGGACTCCGTAACCGAGGAGCGGATCATCAAGGGCATGGTGGGACGCGAGCTCACCAACCGCTACCCGGACCGGACACCCGACATCGGCGAGGAAGTGCTCCGCGTGGAGGACTGGACGGTCCATCACCCCCGGGAGCATGCCCGCACAGTGATCCACAACGCGCACCTGACCGTCCGTGCCGGCGAAATCGTCGGAATCGCGGGGCTGATGGGCGCGGGCCGCACCGAACTGGCCATGAGTATCTTCGGGCGCAGCTACGGATCCAACATCAGCGGAAAGCTGTACAAAAACGGCAGGGAAATCACTGCCCGGACGGTGCAGGAAGCCATCCGCCACGGCATCGCCTATGCCACGGAGGACCGCAAGCGGTACGGCCTGAACCTCATCGAAGACATCAAACGGAACATCTCCGCCTCCGCCCTGACAAAACTCGCCACCAGGGGCTGGGTCGACGGCGGCCGCGAAACCGTGGTGGCACAGGACTACAAGAGCAGCATGAACATCAAGGCACCCTCCGTCGCGGCGGTCACGGGCAAGCTGTCCGGCGGAAACCAGCAGAAAGTGGTGCTGTCCAAATGGATGTTCGCCGACCCGGACGTTTTGATCCTCGATGAACCAACCCGCGGCATCGACGTGGGTGCAAAGTACGAGATCTACACGATTATCAACAAGCTGGCAGCGCAGGGCAAAGCGGTGGTGGTCATCTCCTCGGAACTCCCGGAGCTCCTCGGAATCTGTGACCGCATCTACACCCTGGCACAGGGCAGGATCACCGCGGAGGTCCCGATAGCCGAGGCCACCCCCGAACGACTTATGCAGTACATGACCCAGGAAAAGGAATAACCATGGTTTCCACTCTCGCCGGCGAGGATCCGGCTCTCGGCACCAGGAGCCCCAAAAATTCCCCGCTGGGGGACGCGGCGCGCTTCCTGACCAGCAGGCTGCGCCAGATCGGCATCTTCCTCGCACTGCTGGTCATCGTGACCCTGTTCCAGGTGCTGACCGGCGGCGCCCTGCTCCAGCCGGATAATGTGGCCAACATCATTGTGCAGAACAGCTACATCCTGCTGCTGGCCATCGGCATGGTCATGATCATCGTGGCCGGGCACATCGACCTTTCGGTCGGGTCGGTGGCGGCTTTTGTCGGCGCCATGTCCGGCATCATGATCCGTGACTGGGGCATGCCCTGGTGGGCTGCACTGGGACTCTCCCTGGTGGTGGGTGCCCTGGTGGGCGCCTGGCAGGGCTTCTGGGTTGCCTACGTCGGTATCCCCGCCTTCATTGTCACACTGGCCGGCATGCTCGTCTTCCGCGGCCTGACGCAGATTATCCTGGGCAACCAGCGAATCACCGGCTTTCCCGAGGAGTACCGCCAGCTTGGCGGCGGCTCCCTCTTCCCGGGGCTGTTCCCGCCGGAGACCAACCTCCTGGACTGGACCACCGTGGGACTGGGCGTGCTGGCCACCGCACTGCTGGTGATCAGCCAGCTGCGCGGCCGAAACGCCCGGATGAAACTGAACCTGGATGATGAGCCCCGGGCCTGGTTCCTCACCCGGCTGGTCTTCAGTGCGGTGATTATGCTTGGGCTCACCTATCTGCTCGCCAGCTCCCGGGGCGGCACGCCGATTGTGCTGGTGGTGCTGGGGATCCTGGTGGTGGCCTACAGCGCCGTGATGAACCGCTCCGTGTTCGGCCGGCACGTCTACGCCCGGGGAGGGAACCTGCAGGCCGCCCACCTCTCGGGCGTCAACACCAAACGGGTCGACTTCATGCTGTTCGTCAACATGGGCGTGCTGGCGGCCCTGGCCGGACTCATTTTCACCGGCCGGTTGAACTCCGCCGGCCCCGGGGCGGGCAACCTCTTCGAACTCGATGCCATCGCCGCAGCCTTCATTGGCGGGGCAGCCGTCACCGGCGGTGTCGGAACGATCGTGGGGGCCATCACCGGGGGCCTGATCATGGGTGTGCTGAACAACGGCATGTCGCTCCTAGGGGTGGGGATCGACTACCAGCAGTTCATCAAGGGGCTCGTCCTTCTCCTTGCCGTGGGCTTTGACGTCTTCAACAAGCGCAAGGCTTCCAATGCGCTGAAATAACCACCCTTTGAATCATCGCCGGCGGGCGTCCTTTCGGGCGTCCGCCGGCGTCGTTTTATGTGGTCTATACCATGCGAAAAGCATGATAGGGACCACAAAGCGCATTGTGTGACAAAGGATACAAAATAGCCTCGAAATTGTACTTCTTCCGCTTGTTTCCGCGGCTCCGGGAAAGGTAACAATTCATGCAGGCTTGATATCGATTTGATATCGACCAAGAGCTCCCCTACTTTGATTAAGGCCCCGGTCGAGGGCTGGACCGCTGACTGGAACGAAGTCGGCGGCGGCCGGCACCAATCCTGGTGCGGCCTCAAACCAGAATCAAGATGCCACGCGTCCACTGTGCGTCGCCGCTGCGTGGCATCGAAGAAGACCTCTATCTATATGGGGAAGGCGACGGCGTGAAGACGCCCGGGGACGGGACGAGCGCAGGTGGAACCCGTGGGAGCAAAAGACTTATGAAGAACCAGAAGATCCGTCGTATCGTACGCCGCGGCCTGGCTACCGCCGCCATCACCGGCGCTGGCGCTGCAGGTCTCGTAGGAATGGCCGCCCCGGCCAACGCAGCCTCCATGGACTGGGACGCCCTCGCGCAGTGCGAAAGCGGCGGAAACTGGGCCATCAACACCGGTAACGGCTACTCCGGCGGGCTGCAGTTCAGCCCCAGCACCTGGGCAGCCTTCGGCGGCACCGGCGACGCTGCAAACGCCAGCCGCGAGCAGCAGATTGCCGTAGCCGAGCGTGTACTGGCTGAGCAGGGCCCCGGCGCCTGGCCTGCCTGCACCGCCAAGCTGGGCCTGACCGGCGCCACCGCCAACCCGCAGGCCGCCCAGCCTGCTCCGGCTGCTCCGGTGGAGACCTACACCGAGCCCGCCCCGGTCGTTGAGGCCGCTCCGGCCCCGGTTGTCGAGGCTGCTCCGGTGGAGACCTACACCGAGCCCGCCCCGGTTGTTGAGGCCGCTCCGGTAGAGACCTACGTACAGCCGCAGACCGTGGCTCCGGCACCGGCCAGCGTTCCGGTTGAAGCCGTTGCCCCGGTTCAGACCCCGGCTCCGGTCCTGTCCGGCGAGACCTACGTGGTCCAGGCCGGTGACACCCTCTCCGGAATCGCCGAGAAGCTGGGCATCGAGGGTGGCTGGCAGGCCCTGTACAACGCCAACCTGGACACCGTGATCCACCAGGACCTGATCTTCACCGGTCAGACCCTGCAGCTGCCGGCCTAATGACGGCAAAGCAAGTCTTCGGTAATAGTTCCGCCTTGTAGCGGACATCGAAGCACAATGGGCGCTTCCGCTGACTGCGGAAGCGCCCATTGCCGTTTAACCCCATTCCCGCCGCCGCTAGCCCCCGGCGATGGACTGCAGCACCAGGAGTTCTGCATGGCGCGGCAGCACGGTAGCCACTCCGTCAAGGTCCCGGATATCCTCGCCGTCCAGGTACAGGTTGACGTAGCGGCGGAGGCCGCCTTTCTCGTCGCAGACCTTCCGGTACACACGCGGGTACCCCGCCTGCAGCAGCACCAGCACGTCCGCCACCGTAGTTTCCCCTGCCGGTCCGGTTCGGGGGACCGGCGCGGACACGGGACGCAGCGTCAGCAGGCGCCGGCCGCCCGCGGCGTCGGCCAGCGCCGCCGGCAGCAGCAGCTCGACGCCGGTGCGGCCGGGAGCGTCAGGCTGCAACGGCGCGGACACAGAGCACATCCGGAAGATTGGCCGCCACCAGGTGAAAGGTTTCACCCTCGTCCGCGCTGGCGTAAACCTCGCCCCCGCGGGTGCCGAAGTAGATGCCGGCGGGATCGGCGTCGTCTACATGGGCGGCGTCGCGCAGCACGGCGTTGAAGTCGTAGGCCGGCAGGCCGGCGTCGAACCGCTCCCAGCTTCCGCCGGCATCGGTGCTGCGGTACACGGCCGGGCGGCCCTGCGGCGGATTCCGTTCCCCGGCGGACCCTAGCGGAATGGTCCAGATGGTATCGGCGCGGGTGGGGTGGGACAGCATCACGAAACCGAAGTCCGCGGGCAGGCCGTCGGCAATGGAAATCCACTGCCCGCCGGCGTCGTCGCTGCGGTACACACCTCCGTGGTTCTGGGCGTACAGCCGCTGGGGGTCGCCGGCGTCCCGGGCCACCTTGTGCACACATTGTCCGAACTCGGGATACTTCTCCGGCATAAAGTCCGCGATGATGCCGGTGTTGAAGGCATCCCACGTGTCGCCGCGGTCATCGGACCGGTAGACCCCGCCGCTGCTGATCGCGACATGGACCGAATCATCACTGGCACTGGGCAGGACCGTGTGCGCGGCCGGGCCGCCGTAGCCGGCGCCCCACTGGGTGCGGTGCGGATGGTCCCAGAGTCCCCGCACCAGTTCGAAGTGCTTGCCGCCGTCCTCGGAGCGGAACACGGAAATCGGTTCACAGCCCGCCCAGATCACGCCGGGCCGGTCCGCGCTGTCCGGTGCCAGCTGCCAAATGCGCTCCAGCGACGCTCCGGTGTCGTCCGGAAAGGCAATGGCCGCCTGCTCCGGTTCCTGCCAGGTTCTCCCCAGATCATCGGAAATCGCCACGTTGGTGCCCCACCACTCGGACCGCACCCCGGCGAGCAGCCGCGGGGTCCCGCTCCTGGCGTCGAAGGCAAGGGACGGCACCTCGGTCATGGCAAACTCCGGTCCCCGCAGCTCCCACGTCCGGCGGTCCGGACTCGTGGCCAGCCACAGTCCCTTGCGGGTTCCAATGGCGACCACGGTGGAGACATCGGGGGATACGGCAGCAGGTACGGCAGCGGGCATCGCTTCGGGCACGGCATCCATGCGGTTATTCCAGCACCGGGGGTGCGCCGGAACAAGGGGTTGTGGAAAGACCGCGCGGGCCGCGGCCCAACCAAGCCAGCCGCGGCATGGAAATTGCAGGCGCGGGTGCGATAGACATAAAAGATGCTGTTCCTGCGGCCGGAAGCCCGGTGTCCATGATCTACATCGATCCGCCGATGTGGCCGGCGCACAACACCCTCTTTTCCCATCTGGTCTCCGACACCGGACTCGACGAGCTGCACGCCTTCACCGCGGCCGCGGGCATCTCGCCAAGGGCGTTCGACGGCGACCACTACGACGTGCCCCGGGAACGCTACGATGCGCTGGTGTCCCGCGGTGCCGTGCCGGTCAGCGGCGGGGACCTGGTCCGCATCCTGATCGCCTGCGGACTGCGGATCCCGGCGCGGGAACGCCCGTCCGCCCTCGCCGGTCCGCTGCGCCACCGGTGGAACCGGCTGCTGCCCGGCACGCCGGACCTGGGCGGGCGCCTGCTGGAGCACTGGAATGAACCGCACCGCCGCTACCACGACCGCAGGCACCTGCTGCAGGTCCTGGAGGCACTGGACCTGCTGACCGACAGCGACGTTCCCCTTCCCGTGGCTCTTGCCGCCTGGTTCCACGACGCCGTGTACACCGGCCGTCCCGGTGCCGACGAGGAAGCGTCGGCCCGGTTGGCCGAACAGCTGCTGCCGGCCGCGGGCGTCGCCGCCGCCGTGACCGCCGAATGCGCCCGGCTGGTCCGTCTGACCGCCACCCACGATCCTGCGGCGGCGGATATCCACGGGGCGTTGCTCACGGACGCGGACCTGGCCGTGCTGGCCCGTGAACCCGCCCGCTACGCCGCCTACCTGCAGGCCGTCCGGGCCGAATACGCGCACCTTTCGGAGGACTTTGCTGCCGGCCGACGGCGGGTGGTTCGGCAGCTTGCCGCCGCGGATCCGCTCTACCGGACGCCGGCCGGACGGCGTCTCTGGGAGGAACAGGCCCGCCGCAACCTGGCCGGGGAGCTGGCCGGGGCGCCCGCCGTCGTCGTCCCTTCCCGCACCGCGGCAGCGGACAACCGGCAGTGAGTATTCCGGCGGCGGCTCCCGGCGGGCCGGCCCCTGGCGAATTCACCGGGCACCGCCGCGGCAGCCGCGGTTACCGCGGCGTGCTGATCGGGCTCGCTGCCGCGGGCGTGGCCACCTTCGCCCAGCTGTATTCCCTGCAGGGGGTCCTGCCGGAGCTGGCGGCGGACCTGGGGATCTCGGCCGCCTCGGCCGCACTGACCGTTTCCGCAGCCACTCTTGGGCTCGCCGTCACCGTGATTCCCTGGTCCGCGGCCGCGGACCGCTTCGGCCGGCTGCCGGCCATGCGCCTGGCGATCCTGGCCGCTGTGGTGCTGGGACTGGCCGTTCCCCTCAGCCCCAGCCTGCCGGTGCTGCTGGGCCTGCGCTTCCTCGAGGGTGCGGCGCTGGGCGGAATTCCGGCCGTGGCGCTGGCCTACCTCAGTGAGGAAGTCAGCCGGGTGCATGCCGCCGTGGCGGCCGGAACCTATGTTTCGGGCACCACCATCGGCGGCCTCCTCGGCCGGATCCTGGCGGCACCCCTGGCCGAACTCGTGAACTGGCGCGTGGGCGTGGCCGCCGTGAGCCTGCTGGCCGCCTGTGCGGCAGCCGTGTTTATGCTCACCGCACCCCGCCAGCGCGGCTTTCTCCCCGTGCGCGGGGCGCTTCCCGGGCACGGCCTGGCCGCCCGGCTGGCAGCCAATCTCCGCAACCCGCGGCTGCTGGCGCTGTACCTTCAGGGTTTCCTGCTGATGGGCGGATTCGTGGCGGTCTACAACTATCTGGGTTTCCGGCTCGGCGCGGAACCTTTCGGGCTGCCCTCGAGCCTGGCCAGCTCCCTGTTCCTCGCGTATCTCGCCGGCACGTGGTCCTCCCGCGCGGCGGGAACCCTGGCAGCCCGGCTTCGCGGCGGGCGGAAGCCGGTGCTGCTGCTGTCCATCGGCGCGATGGCACTGGGTCTGGGCCTGACCGTGGCAGACAACCTGCCGGCCATTGTGGCCGGGCTGCTGGTCTTCACCGCCGGTTTCTTCGCAGCGCACTCGATCGCCTCCGGCTGGACGCCGCTGCTGGCCCGGGAGGGACGGGCGCAGGCGTCCTCGCTGTACAACCTCTTCTATTACACGGGGTCCAGCCTGCTGGGCTGGGCCGGCGGCTACTGCTTCCAGCAGGACGGCTGGCGGTCGCTGGTGCTGTTTGTCGGCGTGCTGCTGGCGGCGGCGGCGCTGGTGGCCGTCCTGGTCCTGCGCACCGAGGACGACGTTGCGCGGAAACCGTCAGCGAAAGTGCAGTAGTTACCGTTGGGGAGATCGAAAGTGCGGTACTACCGGTTTTCGGGTGAAAACCCGTAACTACTGCACTTTCGATTCCGGCGGTGCCGAAAACGTAGGCTGGACGGTGTGAAGACCGACGCCGACCTTTCCTCCCGGCGGCTCAGCCGCCGCATCCTCGCCCTGGCCCTGCCGGCGCTGGGTGCACTGATTGCCGAACCCCTGTTCCTGCTGGCCGACTCCGCCATCGTCGGCCACCTCGGCGTACCCCAGCTGGCCGGCGTCGGCCTCGCGTCCACGGTGCTGCAGACCGCCGTCGGGCTGATGGTCTTCCTGGCCTATTCCACCACCGGCACAGTGGCCCGCTTTCTCGGCGGCAACCGGCAGCCTGAGGCGCTCGCCGCCGGACGGGACGGCATAGCCCTGGCCGTCCTGCTCGGCGTGCTGCTTTCCACCGTCGGGTACCTCTTCGCTCCCCAGCTGTGCGCCGCCATGGGGGCCACCGGCGATGTGCACCGGTACGCCGTGGACTACCTGCGTTTTTCAATGCCCGGCCTGACCGCGATGCTCGTGGTCCTGGCCGCCACGGGCGTGCTGCGCGGACTGCAGGACACCCGCACCCCGCTGGTGGTGGCCACGGCCGGTTTCGCCGTGAACATCGGGCTGAATTACCTGCTGGTGTACGGATTCTCCCTGTCCGTGGCGGGATCGGCGCTGGGTACCAGCATTGCCCAGTGGGGCATGGCGGTGTTCTACCTGATCGCGGTGGCGCGGATGGTCCGTTCACAGGGTGTCCCGCTCTGGCCGGCAGCGTCGGGTATCAGGGCCACCGCCCACGTGGGGTCATGGCTGATGCTGCGCACGCTGAGCCTGCGTGCAGCGGTGCTCGCGACGGTGCTGGTGGCCACCGCGCAGGGTCCGGAATCCCTGGCCGCCCATCAGCTGGTCATGACCGTGTTCACCTTCCTGGCGTTCGCCCTGGACGCGCTGGCCATCGCAGCCCAGGCAATGATCGGCAAGGAGCTTGGTGCCGGAAACACCGTGCTGGCCCGCGCACTGACCCGCCGGATGATCCTGTGGGGCGTCGGGTTCGGTGTGGTGACGGGGGCACTGCTGGCACTGGCGGCGCCGGTGGCCGGTGTGCTCTTTACCAACGACGCCGGGGTGCAGCAGGCCATGACCGCCGGACTCTGGGTCCTCGCCGTCTCCCAGCCGATCTGCGGGCTGGTGTTCGTGCTGGACGGAGTGCTGATCGGTGCGGGGGACGCCAGATACCTGGCCCTCACCGGACTGTTGAACCTGGCCGCCTACGTGCCGCTGCTGATCTGGGTGCACAGTGCCGGCCTGTCCGGTCCCGGCGGGATTGCCTGGCTGTGGGCGGCCTTCGCCCTCGGGTACATGAGCGCCCGCGGAATCACCCTCTCCTGGCGGACCCGGCGGGACGCGTGGATGGTTACCGGTACCGTGCCCCGGACCGCAAGCGACTAAGCTTGACGGTGGCCAACCGGCCATCGATATGACGGCAAGTGAAAGCGGAGGCTCTGCAGTGGGCGCATCCAATCCCGGCGCACCTTGGGGACCCATGCTGGTCCGTTCAGCGGTGGCCGCAGTTTACGGCGTGCTGACCGTCTTCTGGCAGGAGCCCACCGAACCGGTCCTGGTGTTTGCCGGCGGCGCCTATCTGCTGCTTACCGGTGTTGCACTCTGGCCCATGCTGACGGCAGCCAGGGGCCACGGGAAGGTCCGGCCGCTGCTGCTGGTGGAAGCCGCTGCGTACGTTCTTGCCGGCGCAGCTACGCTGATTTTCGCCTCGGCCGAGGCCTTCCGCGTCGCGGCGGCAGCCGCCCTCATCCTCGGCGGAGTGCTGGAAATCTTCCTTTGGGTCCGGAACCGAGGGGACTTCCTGCCGGCACGTGACTGGCTGATCACCGGTGCCGCGGCACTGACGGCCGGTGTCCTGGTGCCGGTCTTCTACGGCCTGGGCGTCCGTGCGCTGCTCGGCGTGACCGGCGGTGCGGCAATCATCATTGCCGTGATCGTGGCGATTTCCGCGCTGGGCGCACGGCATGATTCCCGTACCGCGGCGGCAACGCAGGCGTAGGCCGTAAACTAGGTAACGCGCGCGGTGCAATCTGCACCGATCCGCGCCACCCCAACGCAGCAGGAGGCAAAGATAGTGGCGAACAGCTCAACCGGCGGGCCGCAGAAGCGGAACTCCGTAAAGGCACCGCTCATCTTCTCTGCCGTGCTGGCGCTGATCGCCGGCGTTGCCACCATGATCTTCGCCACCGGCGGAGCGGAGCAGGAACTGCGGTTCGACCTCGGGCTCATCGCCGTCGGCATCGCGTTTATTGCCTCGCTGCTGGTCTCTTCGCTGCTCCTGATGACGGAGAAGCCGAACCCCGAGCACCTCAGCCAGGGTTCGGGTATTCACCGCAGCTCGGCAAAGATCCCCGGCGGTGCGGGACACGTGGGCAGGCCGGCGTCGTCCGCTCCGGACACCACGGACACTGCGGACGACTCTCCCCGCCCTACGGATCCCACCGCCTGATCAGCGGGCCCGGTCGAAGATTTCCTTGCTGATGCCCGTCGGCGCGTCGTATTGGCGCTCCGGCAGGTTCTTCAGCGCCTCCGCTGCGGCGGCTTACTGAGGGGTGGATCCTGCCCGTCGCCGCCCAGCAGGAGCTCCGCAGCGTCGGCGGACCGGTCGGTGACGGTGGTCGGCGACTCCAGGTGCACGGCCCCGGAGGGAACCACCCCGGCCCCGCCGAACCTCTCCATCACCCTCCACTGTGCCGCCACGTCCTCTCCGGCGTGCCCCGGCGGAAGCTGATCCCAGAACCCGAAGCCGCCGCAGGCGAGCAGGGCCCGGCGGTCGTAGAGGACGCAGGCCCCCACCCAGGCGATCCGGTACAGCTGCCAATCTCCGGGCGGAATCCCGAGGCCGGAAGCCACATGCGCCAGATTCGCTGCGTTATGCAGGGTCCAGCGTGAGAAGCCCGGCCCACCGCGGCGGATCCGTTCCGGCTGTACCCTCCCGTCTTCCCAGAGCTGGAACGGCTGCTGTTCCTGGGGCCGCCGGTCGCTGAGATAGGACAGCCCCTGGACGGCCGCTCCCACGAAACCCGCGCCGGACGCTTCCAGAGCCGCCGTCAGCCGGACAAGCATGCCCGGTTCCAGCCAGACGTCGTCGTCCAGGAACAGGACCAGCCGAGCTCCGGCCTGGCCAAGCAGGAAGTGCCGCTGTTCGGCCAGCCCCCGGGCCGGCAGGTGCCTCAGCAGCCGGACCTGCCTGCCCTGCGCCTGCAGGACCCGGACCATGGCCTCGGCGGCGGGATGGTTCCACGAGGGGACGTCAGTGCTTTGATCGCTGATAACGACGGCGAAGTCCGGCCCGTCCTGCGCGGCCAGCCCGGCCAGGGTGACGGCCAGTTCGGCCGGCCGGTTGCGGGTGGGAATCAGCACGTCCACCTGGGCCGGGCTGCCGGATTCGGGCGGCCGTGCCCAGTCCCCGGACCAGCGCCGCGTCACGGCGGGTCCCCGGGGCTGTTCCCGGCGTCGTCGGCGATAGCCTCCGAGCCGCCCTTGACCGCGGGGTTTCCGCCGGTTTCCCCTGAACCGTTCCCGGTGCCGCCCGACCGGATCCGGGATACCAGAGCGGTGGTGGAGTGGTCGGAGACGTAGTCGAGGATCAGCACCCGGCCGCCGCACTCCTCCACCACCGGGGTTTCGGCCAGCATCTGGGCGGAATAGTCCCCGCCCTTGGCGTAAATATCCGGCCGCAGTTCCCGGATAAGCGGAATCGCGGTGTCCGTGTCGAACACGGTCACGTAGTCCACGCAGCTGAGTGCGGCAATGATCCCGGCCCGGTCGTGGACGGGATTGATCGGACGGCCCGGTCCTTTCAGCCGGCGGGCGGACGCGTCACTGTTCAGTGCGACCACCAGGATGTCACCCAGCTGTTTGGCCTGGTTCAAGTAGCGGGTGTGTCCGCGGTGCAGGACGTCGAAACAGCCGTTGGTCAGGACAATTCTGTGCCCGGCCGCCCGTTCGACGGCGGTCCGGGCCAGCAGGTCGGCCCGGCTGAGCGCCGCGTCGGCAAAACTGTCCAGGTGCTTTTCCAGATCGGCGGTGCTGCAGACGGAGGTGCCGGGCCGCTGGACCACAATATCGGCGGCGTTCTGCGCCAGGTCCGCCGCGGTGGATAACGGCAGCCCTGCCGCCCGGGCCAGCGTCAGGCAGGCAACGAAGGTATCGCCCGCTCCCGACGCCTGTTTTTCGGCGGCCGGGCGTGCCCAGGTGCGGTGGAATCCGCCGCCTGCACTGATCACCGCCGCGCCGTCCCGGTCCAAGGTGACGGCCGCCGCCGCGGCCCCGGCACCGGCCAGCAGGTCCGGTGCAGCCGCACGCACCCCCGCGGCGCGGTCCGGGCCGAGGGCCTTCGGTCCGCCCAGCAGCAGCGCGGCTTCGGCGGCATTCGGCGTGACCAAGTCGGGGGCCAGATCCGCCCAGGCGGCGGCGTCGTGGGCGTCCACCACGGTGAGCCGGCCGCCGCGCAGGGCCACCAGGGCGTCCCGCACCGCCCCGTGCAGCAGGCCGGTGCCGTAGTCGCAGACCACCAGGGCATCGGCGTCCTCCAGCAGTGCAGGGACTGAGGCAGCGAGCAGCTCCTCCGCCTCGGCCGGGAACCGCCCGCCGTCGTCGAGCCGGAACAGCACCTGTTCGCCGGCGAGTATCCGGTCCTTCGTGGCGGTCTGGGCATGCGGGTGCTGCACCAGTCCGCGCAGGTCCACTCCAGCCCCGGCCAGGAGGAAACGCAGCCGGTCACCGGCGTCGTCGCTGCCGGTCAGCCCGCCGAGCCGCACCCGCGCTCCGAGGGCATGCAGGTTCATGGCGGTGTTTCCCGCGCCGCCCGGCACGTAGTTCTTCTGCTGCACATCCACCACGGGTGCCGGGGCCTCGCGGCAGAACCGCTCGGTGACCCCATACCACCAGCCGTCCAGGATCACATCGCCAATGACGGCGACACGCAGTGAAGCCGCCGCGAGCCGGCCCGGCAGCCCCGGAGCGAGACTGCGAACCTCCCCGGGGTTCCCGAAGTCCCTCATGCGGGGATCCTCGGTGCCGCGGGTCCGGGCGGCCCGATATGGACCACCTTCACCAGGGAAAATTCGTCAAGAAGCTCCGGTCCGTAGCCCAACCCCCGGCCGCTCCGGCGCCGCAGCTGTGCGGAACAGCCCGGGCCGCCGCCGAAGACGGCGTTGATCTTCACCGTGCCCACGTCCAGGGCCGCGACCGCCTGCTGCGCGTGCGCAATGCTGCCGGTCAGTACCGTGGCCGCCAGCCCGTAGGACCCCGCAGCGGCCAGGGCGAGACCTTCCTCGAAGCTGTCCAGCACCTGCACGGCAGCTACGGGGCCGAACGTTTCGGCGTCGAAGATCTCCATCCCTGCCGCCTCCACGGCGGCACGGATCCCGGCGCGGCCGGTAGGCTTCAGCCGGCCAGCGAGGGTGCCGTACCGCGGGTCGAGGACGGTGATCAGGCCCGGGGAGTCCGCCGCTTCCGGACGGGAAGCCGGCTGGTCCGGCGCGGAAACCGGCGGTTGAATGGTGGTGGACATACTGCTCCTTGTCGCGCGTTGTATAGCTCCCATACCCCGTTTCCGGCGGGTTTAGACAGGCATGGAAAGCAGATGCGGCTCGTCCTCCGGACAGCGCGCCAGCTAGAGTACGCACCTCCCTTGGGTCCGGCCGCGCCAGCACCTATGGTGAGTGCCCACAGGGCAGACCGGCGCGGCACGCGGGTTCTCGGAGAAAGGAAGCCCGATGAAGCAGAAGACCACGGATCGGCACGGGCCGCTGTACCCCCGTGGGGACCGGCCGGGACTCGCCCGCGGTGTCGGCCCCCTGGCCGCACCCTTTCCCGACGTGCGGAAGATCGCCGTGCTGCGCGGCGGCGGCCTGGGGGATCTGATGTTCTCCCTGCCCGCCATCGAAGCGCTCGCCGCCGCGTATCCGTCCGCGTCCGTCACGCTGCTGGGCACGGCTCTGCATGCCGCCCTGCTGACGGGACGCCCGGGGCCGGTGCACCGGGTGGAGGTCCTGCCCGCAGCTCCCGGGATCGCCGCCGGACCCGAGGACCCGCGGGCTGTGGAAGCGTTCCTGGCCCGGATGCGATTGGAGCGGTTCGACCTGGCCGTCCAGGTGCACGGCGGCGGCCGGAATTCCAATCCCTTTCTCATCGGCCTGGGGGCCCGGCACACCGTGGGCACCCGGACCCCCGATGCCGCTGCCCTGGACCGGTGCATCCCCTACATCTATTACCAGCATGAGGTCTTCCGTGCCCTGGAGGTGGCCGGTCTGGCCGGCGCTGCTCCCGTCAGCCTGGAGGCGCAGCTTCCGGTCCTAGCCGAAGAGGCCGCAGCGGCACGGGCACTGGTAATGCCGGACCGGAGCCTGGTGACCCTGCACCCCGGGGCCACGGACCCGCGGCGGCGGTGGCCGGCGTCGTGCTTCGCGGAAGTGGCGGTGCGTGCCGCCGCCCGGGACTGTCAGGTAGTGGTGGTGGGTGACGACGCCGACCGGGGCCTTGCGCAGCAGGTTGTGGACTTTGCGCTCGCCGACGCCGGGCCGGAGGCACGCGTGCGGTCACTGGCCGGCGAGCTGGGCATCGGTACGCTCGCGGCCCTGCTGCAGGCCAGCGCGGTGATGGTGGGCAACGACAGCGGCCCCCGGCACCTGGCGCAGGCGGTCGGGGCCGCCACCGTGGGGATCTACTGGTTCGGCAATGTCGTCAACGCCGGGGCGATCGGCCGCACCCGGCACCGGGTGCACATGTCCTGGGTGTCTGTGTGCCCCGTCTGCAAGGCTGATGTGACGCAGGTGGGCTGGACGGCGGAGCGGTGCGAACACGATGACTCGTTTGTGGCCGAGGTCCGGCCGTCCGACGTGTGGGCTGACGTCGACGAGCTGCTGGGGTAGGGATCCGAAAGGCTGAGCGTTCGCCGTCCTCGGTTCCGGCCGGAGACAAAGCGGGGCAAACGGTTGAGTGCCGGGCGGTGCGGGGTGAGACTGTTGCCGTCGGGTGTATCCGCCCGCACGCCCGGGCCGGCAGGCCGGCGGGCTTTGAAAAGACAGGACGGACACCATGGAGCTTGTGCCGAATAATTCGCTTAAGTGCGCCACCCCGGAGGAAGGACGGCAGTTGGCCGTCAATCTAGCGCTGCAGACCGCCTTCGCGATCCAGCCGGACGACCAGGTGGAGCACATCATCCGCGATGCCTATGCCAACAACCCGGACAGCATCATCGCGGCCTCCCACGTGGTGGCCACTGAGTTCGCGACGGTTGCGGCCGCGAACAACTACTGGCGGTAACCCCTCCGGCCCGCCCCGGGCCGGCCGGGGCGGCCCGGAAACGCTAGGCGTACAGACGGCTGAGGAAACGGGCGATGACGGCGGGACGTTCCTGGCCCTCGACCTCGATGGTCAGGTCCGCGACCACGTGCAGGCCGTTGCCTTTGACCTCCTGGACATCGGCGATTTCGGCGGTCATCCGGATCCGGGAGCCGACCTTCACCGGCGAGGTGAAGCGGACCTTGTCCAGGCCGTAGTTGACCTTCGTCTTGACTCCCGTGACATCGAGCAGCTCGCCCCACATGGGGATCAGCAGCGACAGGGTCAGGAACCCGTGGGCAATCGGAGCGCCGAAGGGGCCGTCCTTGGCCCGCTCCGGGTCCACATGGATCCACTGGTGGTCATCGGTGGCGTCGGCAAACAGGTCCACCTGACCCTGCGTAATCTCGCGGTATGCCGAGTGTCCGAGATTTTTGCCGATGAGGCCCTGAACCACTTCGAACGCGACGACGGTCTGGGCTGAGGCGGGTGCTTCGGTCATGGAAAACTCCTGGGTTGCTGGGCGGAATACGTTAAATGAAGGCGCTCTTGCCGGTGATTGCGCGGCCTACGACCAGCGCATTGATTTCGTGGGTTCCCTCGTAGGAATAGACGGCCTCGGCGTCGGCGTGGAAGCGTGCGACGTCGGTGGCCAGGGTGATGCCGTTGCCGCCGACCACTTCACGGGCCAGGGCAACGGTTTCCCGCATGTGCAGGCTGATCCACATCTTCGCCAGGGCGGAATCCTCGTCCCGGAAAATCCCTTCCTGCTGGCGCTCCGCCAGCCCGGCCACCAGATTCAGGGACGCGGTGACGTTGCCCAGCATCCGGGCGAGTTTTTCCTGGACCAACTGGAAGCTGCCCAGCGACCGGCCGAACTGTTCGCGGCTGCGGACGTACCGCAGCGCAGCTTCGTACGCTCCGGCCTGGATGCCGGTGGCGATCCAGGCTACGTCGGACCGCATGGCCCGCAGCATCGCCGCGACATCCTTAAAGGAGTTCACGTTGCCGAGCCGCCGGGATTCCGGAACGCGGACGCCGTCGAGGTAAATGTCGGCGTTCTGCATCATCCGCAGCGACGTTTTGCCGCGGATCTTTTCGAGCCGCACTCCGGGGGCCTCGCGGTCCACGAGGAACCCCTTGACCTGTCCGTCGGCACCGTCGCGGGCGAAGACCGCGAGGTAGTCGGCGGTGAACGCCCCGCCGATCCACCGCTTGGCCCCGTCCAGGATCCACTCGTCGCCGTCGCGGCGTGCCGATGTCGCGAGCCCGCCGGCAATGTCCGAACCATGCTCGGGCTCGGTCAGGCAGAACACGCCGGTCATTTCGAAGGTGGTGATCAACGGATCCCACTGCGCAAACTGCTCCGGTGTTCCTCCCACCCGGCAGGCGGTGCGGAACAACCCGGCCTGCGCGGTGTAGTAGGTGGCCAGCGACGCGTCGGTGCGGGCCAGTTCGAAGATCCGGAAGCCGTGGTAGAGCGCCCGCGGTTCGGCGCCGCCGGCAGTCAGCTCCTGCGGAACCATCAGGTTCAGTTCCCGCAGCGGACCGTCCAGCTGGTACGGGAACTCCCCGGCCTCCCAGTAGTCCGCCAACAGCGGCCGGGCGGTGTCTTCCAGGACCCGGCGCAGACGCCGAAGCGGTGCCTTCTCCGCCTCGGTCAGCCGCCCCTCGACGTTGAGCGGATCGCAGTCGGGGTACAGGCGGGGCTCGGTCAGCAGGCCGGTCATGCGCGTTCCCCTGCACCGGCGGCACCGGCAGCGGCACCGGCAGCGGTATCCAGCCCGAGCAGGCGCACAGCGTTGTCCTTCAGGATTTTCGGGCGCACTTCATCCTTGAAGCTCTGCTGCTCAAAGGCTCCCAGCCACTTCTGCGGGGAGATCAGCGGATAGTCGGTGCCGAACAGGACCTTGTCGGCCAGCATCGAGTTCGAAGCCCGCACCAGGGACTCCGGAAAATACTTCGGCGACCAGCCGGACAGGTCGATCCAGACGTTGGCCTTGTGTGTGGCAATCGAGTTGGCCTCGTCCTGCCACGGTACGGACGGGTGGGCCATGATGATCTGCAGTTCCGGGAAGTCCGCGGCAACGGCGTCGAGCAGCATCGGGTTCGAGTACGCAAGCTTGATGCCGTAGCCCCCGGGAAGCCCGGCCCCCATGCCGTTCTGCCCGGTGTGGAACAGGGCCGGAACGCCCAGGGCGGCGATGGCCTCGTAGATCGGATAAAACTGCTGGTCCGAAGGGTCGAAACCCTGGAGGGAAGGATGGAACTTGAAGCCCTTGACCCCGTAGTCCTCCACCAGCATCCGCGCCCGGTCGACCGCCCGGCGGCCCTGAAGCGGATCCACGGAGCCGAAGGGGATCAGCACGTCATTGTTGCGTGCCGCGCCCTCGGCGATCTCTTCGATGGAGTTTGGTTCGTGGCCCAGCGCGGTGGTGGCGTCCACGGTGAAGACGACGGCCGCCATCCGCCACTCGCGGTAGCGTTCGGCGATGGTGTCCAGGCTGGGGCTGCGGTCCTCGGATTTGAAGTACTTGGCGGAAGCCTCGGTGAGGGCCGCCGGCAGCGAGGCGTGGCCGTGGTCCGAGCACTCTATGTGCACGTGCATGTCGATGGCGTCCAGGGACGCCAGGTCCAGGCCGTATTCGTATCGCATTTTGAATCCCCTTACGATGCCTGCGGTTCGAGTTCCTCAGGCAGCGGCGGCATCTTCTCCCCGACCGGCTGCAGGTTGCCCTCCAGGAGTGCGGGGAACTGCTCGTGCAGCGCCTCAAACGTCCAGCCGCCCTCGCGGTATTCGGTGACTACGGGTACGGGGTGGGAGAAGATCTGCAGCCGGTCCCCGCCGGCACCGATAACCTGCCCGGTGATCCCCGCGGCGTCGTCGGAGGCCAGATAGGCGACCAGCCCGGCGACGTCGGCGGAGGTGCCGAACCCCAGCTCCTTGCGGAAGAAGTCCGGCATCGGCTCGCCGCGGCGGTCCGCCTCGACGGCGGCGCGGAAGTAGGGGACAGTCTCGGTCATGGCGGTGGCGGCCACCGGAATGACGGCATTGGCGGTGACCCCGGCCTTCCGCATTTCCAGCGCCCAGGTGCGGACCATGCCGACAATGCCGGCCTTGGCGGCGGCATAGTTGGTCTGGCCGAAATTGCCGTACTGGCCGGTGGGGGAGCCGATGGTGATGATCCGTCCCGCCACGTTGTTTTCCTTGAAGTACCGGTAGGCCTCGCGGGCGCAGGTGAACGTGCCGCGCAGATGCACCTGGATCACCAGGTCAAAATCCTCATCGGTCATCTTCAGCAGCGACTTGTCCCGCAGGACACCCGCATTGGTGACCAGAATGTCCAGGCGTCCGAAGGCGGCCACGGCACCCTCGACCAGGGCTACGGCGGCTTCAGTGGTGCCTACCGGGGCGACGACGGCGACGGCCCTGCCCCCGGCGGAAGTAATCATTTCGACGGCCCGGTCCGCTGTTTCCTGAACCACGTCATTGATGACGACGGCGGCACCCCGGCGGGCGAGTTCGGAGGCGTAGGCCAGCCCGAGGCCCTGGCCGGAGCCGGTGACGACGGCGACCTTTCCGGCGAGTGCACCAGTGGATTCAGCGGTCATTCGAAGCTCCTTTGCTCAGGCCGGCCGCACATGACTGCAGCCACGTGAGGCATTGGAACCATTCCACGGTATACCGTTGAAATTGTCAACAGTTATGATCCTCATTTATTAGGAGCTGCATCCGTCTTCTAGGATGGGGTCCTACCGTGCCCCTGCCGAAGGATCAAACACTCCATGAGCACTTCCCCTGACGGCGTTGCCGAGGCAGCGCGCTTCGCCGCTACCGATCTCGGTGCCGAACCCGTGTTCCTGATGGCGCGCGCCGCGTCCATCGGATCGGCGGAGGCCAACCGCCGGCTGGCCGACTTCGGGCTGAAGGTGCGCCACTACTCCGTGCTGTCCCTGGCCTGCGGCGGAACCGCGCCCACGCAGCGGGAGCTGAGCCAGTTCCTGGTGCTGGATCCCAGCCAGATCGTGGCCATCGTGGACGAGCTGGAGCACCGCGGCGCCGTCGAGCGTCAGACCGATCCAAGGGACCGCCGGTCGAAGGTCATTGTGCCCACCAAGGACGGACATGCCCTGTATGGCAAGGCCAAGGAGGCGGTGGACGGCGCCACCGAAATCTCCATGGCGAAGCTCAGTGCCGCCGAGCAGCGCGAACTCCGCCGTCTGCTGCAGGTGGTGGCGTTCTAGGCACAGGCTGGCTTCATCCGGCCCGCCCTGCCGCAGCAATCCGCGTCATATACGCAAGGGGGCATATATCTCTCGGCGGCTCGTCCGGCCTCCATGGCTGCGCGCTTTCTGCTTGCCCGCTGCGTTTTTCAAGTATTTTCAAAGAATCCGGTTTGAAGATGGAACTGCAAGAAAACCACTCATTCGGAGGTGAAACACCAATATGGCTATGGGGAGCGGAGCTCGGAAAGCCATCGTCTGGGGCGGCGGCGCCCTCGCCGGGGTTGGCCTGCTGGTTGCCAGCTTCTTCGCGGGTACCGCAGTAGGGGACAACACGGAATTTGAACAGGCCGGCACCACGGCCCAAGAACAGGACGCCGGGGACAACGAGAGCCGGGATTTGTTCGACGAGGACACCCAGGGCGAGCAGGACACCCAGGACGAGGAGAGCCGGGACGCCGACGGCGACGGCGACGTCCGTGACGGTGACCGTGACCGTGACCGCGACGGTGACCGTGACCGCGACGGCGACGGACCGGGTCCCGACCGGGAGGACGCCGAGGAGCAGGGTCCGGGCGGCCAAGGTCCCCAGGAGAAGGACCAGGACGCCGAGGAAGGCGAAGGCCGGCACCACGACGGCCACCACGACGGTGAGCACGACGACGACGGCGGACCGGATGAGGACCGGGAGAACGACAGCGAAGACGGGTCGGCCCCCGCGTAGTTTCCGCAGTCAAAGGGCCGGGTGCAGCGGCACCCGGCCCTTTTTTGCACTACTCCCGGCGCGGTTCGGGCACCAGGTCCAGGAGGTGTGTCTCCACATAATCAAGAGCCAGGCGGACGGCGCCGGTGGGCACGAGCATTGTGCCCAGGTTCGAGACGGCAACGCGGGGCGGCTTCGCCACATACCGGTCGAGTTCCTGCGTCATGGCGGGCAGAAGGGCCGTGGCCGACGCCGCTACCGCACCGCCGATCACGATAAGCCGGGGATCAAAGAACGAGGACACAAGGGCCAGTACCCTGGCCATCCGCCGGGCGATCCGGCCCAGGATTTCCTCGGCCACCGGATCCCCGGCCTCGGCAGCCTCAAACACCAGCCGTGCCGAGGCGCGGTTGGTGTCCGGTCCCACGAGTTCGCGGATCCTGCCGCTGTGCCCTTCCTTCAATGCGGCGCTACCCCAGAGGCGCGCGAGCTTGGCGATGCCGTCCTCGTTGCCGACACCGGCAACCAGCTCCAGGACGCCCATCGCCCCGGTGCCGCCGGACGCGCCGTGCAGCAGACGGCCGGACTCGATGATGCCGCTGCCCAGGCGTTCGCCGGCCAGGATCACCGCCAGATTGTCCTCGCCGGCACCAACGCCCCGCCAGCGTTCGGCCAGGGCTGCCAGTTTGGCATCATTTTCCACCAGTAGCGGCCAGCCTCGGGCCTCACTGAAGGTGGAACTCAACCCGAGATCAAACATTGGCGCCACATCCTGCCCCGGGGCCATAACACCCGCCCCGGTCACCTGGGCGGCAATGCCCATCCCGGCGCACAGCACAGCCGACGAGGAAATCCCGGCGTTCTCCAGTGCGGCGTCGACGGCCTCGGTGACTACCCGGCGTCGTTGTTCCGGTTCCCCGCCGTGACGCGGGAACCGTGCCTCTGATTCGCCGACGACGGCGCCCGCCAGGTCCGCGGCCAGCACGCGGACGGTGGCGATGCCGACGTCGAGCCCCAGGACGTAGCCGGCACTTTCGTTGAACTCGAACCGGCGGGCGGGCCGGCCTTTCTGCCGGTCGAGGCGCGGGGAGTCGGTTTCGCGGGCCCAGCCGCGGGCAATCAGATCGTCACAGACCGCAATCACCGTGGCCCGGGTCAGGCCGGTGGCATTAATCAGGTCGGTGCCCGTGACGGACGGGGCGGCACGGAGCACCTCCAGCACGGCGCGCAGGTTAGTGCGGCGCAGCAGCTGCGGGGTGTTTGCGGAGGCGTCCATGGAAGTGGCCTTTTGACGTGTGGCGGTAATAACAGCATAATTATAGGAGAGAATAAATTTAGTTCCTAAATTTACTTGTTTGCATCAAGGAGGCACTCATGACGGTACGCGTCGGAATCAACGGTTTTGGTCGGATTGGCCGCAACTACCTGCGGGCAGCCCTGCAGCACGGTGAAGGCTTTGAGGTTGTTGCAGTCAACGACCTCGGCGATCCCGCCCAGCTGGCCCACCTGCTCAAGTACGATTCGGTAGCCGGACGCCTGGCCGAGAAGGTCACCGTCGAAGAGGGCAACCTGGTTGTCGGCGGTTCCACCATCAAGGTCTTCGCTGAGCGCGATCCGGCCAACCTGCCCTGGGCCGAGCTCGATGTGGACATCGTCATCGAATCCACCGGCTTCTTCACCAACGCCGACGATGCGCGCAAGCACATCACCGCCGGCGCCAAGAAGGTCCTGGTCTCCGCTCCGGCCAAGGGTGACGCGTTCACCGTGGTTATGGGCGTGAACGACGGCGACTACGATGCCGAGAACCACGACGTCATCTCGAACGCCTCCTGCACCACCAACTGCCTGGGCCCGCTGGCCAAGGTCCTCAACGACGCCTTCGGCATCGAAAAGGGCCTCATGACCACCGTGCACGCCTACACGGCGGACCAGAACCTGCAGGACGGCCCGCACAAGGACCTGCGCCGTGCCCGTGCCGCTGCCCTGAACATGGTTCCGACCTCCACCGGTGCCGCCAAGGCCATCGGCCTGGTCCTGCCGGAACTGAAGGGCAAACTGGACGGCTTCGCCATCCGCGTTCCCGTTCCCACCGGCTCGGTCACCGACCTGACTGTCACGCTGGAAAAGGAAGCCACGGTCGAAGAGATCAACGCCGCCTACGCCAAGGCTGCACAGGATCCGCGCTGGGCCGGCATCCTCACGTATACCGAGGATCCGATTGTTTCCTCCGACATCGTGGGCGATCCGTCCTCCTGCATCTTCGACTCCGGCCTGACCCGCGTTATGGGCAACCAGGTCAAGATCGTCGGCTGGTACGACAACGAGTGGGGCTACTCCAACCGCCTGGTCGATCTGACCGGACTGGTTGCTTCTAAGCTCTAATCTCAAGAAGTACGCCCGACGGCGCCGCGCCGGACTCCCTGCGAGTCCGGGCGGCGCCGTCGTCGTTTAATGTGCATGTTGTCCAGAGGGGCAGCCGTCGAAAAGAAATCCGGGGGAACCGTGAACCATTGCCGGTGAGCGGGCATTACAAGGTGTGAAGACAGACAAAGAGATTGTGGAGTTCTCGCACAGCGGCCCTGCCATATTCGGGGAACTCTATGACCGGCATGCGCCGGACATCTACCGGTACGCGGCCCGCCGTGCCGGCGACTTTGCCGCCGTAGACGTGATGGCGGAAACCTTCCTGATCGCCTTCGAGCGCAGGGCTGGCTTCGAGGGGCCGTCCGAGGCCGTGCGGCCTTGGCTCTTCGGCATCGCCACCAATCTGCTGCGTCGGCATCACCGTGCCGAAGCCCGCATGCTGCGGGCCTTGGCCCGGAACGGCGGCCGCGGACATGCCGCCGACGGGCTGGAAGACGTGGACGCGAAAATCGATGCCGACGGCGACCGGTCCCGGATTGGGGCTGCACTGCATGCGCTGGCCCCGATCGACCGGGAAGCCATACTGCTCTACGCCTGGGCGGACCTGACCTACGACGGAATCGCCACCGCCACCGGCGTGCCTATCGGCACCGTCCGTTCCCGCATCAACCGCGCCCGGCGCAAGCTCCGGGCCGACCTCGGCTTCGCCCTTTTCGACGAAATGGACAGTGATCATGGACGAACTGCACCTGCTCCGCGCAACGCGTAACACCACCGGAACCGTACCCCCGGCCGTCCTGGCCGCCGGGCGGGAGAAGCTGATGCAAAGGGCGGCGGATGAATCCGCACATCAAACCCCGGCACCGGTGCTGCATCCCGTGCGGCCCTGGCGCCGCACTCTGTTTGCTTCCGCCGCGGCTGTGGCACTCGTCGCGACGCTGGTGGTGGTAGATGTCATGGGTTCGGGCGAACGCCCGGGGGTGACGGCGGAGGCAGCCGATGTCCTCAACGACGCAGCGGCATCGACCATTGCCACCTCCGACCCGGTGCTGGAGCCGGGGCAGTACCTGTTGGTCGACACCACCGGTGTCGCTATGACGTTCGCGTCAGGGCAGCTCGGAGACACTACTCCCCGTTGGCTATCCAGTATCGATACACAGATGTATGTGCCTGCGGACCGGACGGCGGAGTGGGTCTGGTCCCTGGAGCCCAGCGTGCCGGTGCAATTCTTCGGCGAAGGGTCCCGGGAGGCGTCCGAAAGGATGAAGGCAGACCTGCAGGCAGACGGAATACAGATGGACGAAAGCGAGGTCCTGCGTGCACCCGGCGGCCAATGGGAGGGCTTCGCATGGGAGGTCCTAGGACAAATGCCGCTCAATGAATTCATCGAAAGTGCCCCCCGCGACCCGGATGAATTGTTGAAGATGATCTATGAAAAAACAGAGGGTCAAGGATGGAACACGGATGCCAATGCCTTCATGGCTGTCCAAGGTATCGTCCGGGCGGGCGTCATTGTTCCGGCGGACCTGCGTGCTGCGCTCTACCAAGCCATTGCATTGATCCCGGGGGTAACCGTGGTGGACAGCGAAGCCGCGTTGGACGGGCGGAGGGGAGTCTCCCTGGGAATGAAGACCACTGATTACCGGGCCAGGATGGAAATTATCATTGATCCGGAAACCGGTCAGGTCATCGGCGAGCGAATGGTGCAGCTCAAGGACTACTTAGGCGTCCCGGCCGGCACCGTGACGGCATGGACTGCCATCACCACGTCCGTGGTGGATTCGGCGCCGTAGACTCGGCGACACTCTTGCAGAATCTCTCGATAATCGATAAGTATTGATTGTCCGTCAATAGATGCAGTGCTTCCGCAGGGAGAGCCTCATGGGAAAAGCAATGATTCTGGTGCTGCGAATAGTCCTGGCCCTGGTGCTCCTCGGCAGCCTGTTTGTCCAGGCCGTGATGGTGCCGCTGTTCGGTATCGACCTGGCCGAGGCCGGTGCCGAAGCGGTCCGGGTGCCGGTGCTCCTCATCGTGGTGCTGGGCATTCTGGCGTTCCAGATCTGTCTGGTCTGTGTCTGGCGGCTGCTGACCATGGTGCGGCGGGGGACTGTCTTTTCCTCCGCCGCCTTCCGCTACGTGGATGTCATCATTGGTGCCATCACGGCCGCAGCCCTGCTGCTGTTCGCCCTGGGAGCCGTGCTGGCTCCCGGCGAGGAAGCGGCGCCGGGCATTGTCCTGCTGATCGGGGGAGCGGGCATAACAGTCGCTGCGGGTGCCCTGTTGATGCTGGTGATGCGGGCCCTGCTGGCCTCTGCTGTCGCAACGGCCGCCGAAGCCGCCCGGCTCCGCACCGAACTGGGCGGTGTTATCTGATGCCGATCATCGTGGATATCGACGTGATGCTCGCCCGGCGGAAAATGCCCGTGGGAACGCTGGCCGAACTGATCGGCATTACCCCCGCGAACCTGGCCGTGCTGAAAAACGGGCGCGCCAAAGCGGTCCGCTTCACCACCCTCGCCGCCCTCTGCGAGGCACTTGACTGCCAGCCCGGGGACCTGCTCCGGTGGGAGCCGGGGGACATGGACGACGACGGCGCACCGGACGGAACCGGCAACGGTGCCCGAAACTCCGCCGCGGCGGATACCCGCGCCCGGGAGTAGCGGTCACCGCCGGATCCGCTTCCTCGGAGCGCGTGCAGGCTCACCAGCCCAAATGGAGCAGTATTTCTCCGGCAACCTGCTCGATGCCCTTGGTGTCGGTGTCCACCGCCAGGACATTCGTCGGCGCCTGGTCCGCGAGGATTTTTGCCATGGCGTTGCTCCGGGCGGCGTGCCGCTCCAGTTCCGCTCCGCGTTCCCGCAGCGAGAGCCGCTCCAACGCGGATCGATCCGTGGCCGTGAGCAGGATGCCGCGGACCACCGGGTTGGTGCCCATGGCCGCCGCCAGGGAATCCATTTCCAGGACGCTTACGGTGTTGGTATAGATCAGCCGGTCATAGCCCAGCTCCCGGTAGTTAGCCCACATAGCCTGCAGGTTCCGTGCCGCCAGCCCGTGTTCCCACGGTTCCGGGTACGCCAGGTCCAGGTTGTCTCCCTCAATGACACAGTGGCGGACCCCGCGCCCGGCCAGCAGGGAATGCAGGGCCATGGCGACGCTGGTCTTGCCCACCCCGGCACGGCCGCCAATAAATACGGCCTGATCTACGGTCGTCACGCAGCCCCCGGGACCTAGGAAGAAAATGCAGTCTGCAGTGATCATAGGGAAGGGGAACCGGTGACGAAAGGACCACCGCCGCTGTTTCGAGGCAGGGTATTGGCTAACAGCGATTAGGGCCGGGTCCCATGTACCTGCGCGCGTGCTGAGCGAAGCCGATCCCGGCTGCGGCTTCGTGTCGGATGCGATCCCCGAGCTGACCATGGGAGTCCTGCCCGGGCACCGCGGCAGCGGTGCCGGCACCGCACTGATGAGGGCCGTCGTCGGACAGGCACAAGGGTTCGGACACCATGCTGTTGCGCCTGTCGTAAGCAATCCCCGGTCACGGCCAGGATTCCTCCTCCTCATGGCAGATGACCATTTCGCGCACTTCGCTGCCCTGCGGCTGCCCCAGCACAAAGAGGATCGCCGCGGCCACGTTCTCCGGATCGTTCAACCGCGAGTCGTCCTGCGGGCGGTACTGCTCCGTGCGGTCGTCGAAGAACCGGGTCTTCATGCCGGCCGGAATCATGGTGGTCACGCCCACCTGTCCGCGGGTCTCGGCCGCCAGTGCCCGGCTGAACCCGATCACCCCGAACTTGGAGGCGCAGTACGCCGTCGCATCGGCCACCGCCTTGATGCCCAGCGAGGACGCCACCGTGACCACCCGGCCGTGGGAAACAGTCAGGTACGGCAGCGCCGCCCGGATTACGGATACCGTGCCGAGCAGGTTCACGCTGATCACTTTCTCCCATTCGGCGGCCGCCACGTCCTCCAGCCGCCCGCACCGGTCAATTCCCGCGGCGGTGACCACGGCATCCAGCCCGCCGAGCATCAACGCCGCTTCGCGGACCGCTACTTCCACCGAGGCGCGGTCCGCGACGTCAACCTGCAGGGCCTTGGCTTCGGTAACCGAGCTGACATCGCGGTCCAGCACCACCACGCTGCCCCCGGCGGCGGTGACGGCAGCTGTGACGGCGGCGCCAAGCCCGGATCCACCGCCGGTCACCAGGACGCGGCCGCGGAAGGCGGTCTGCAGGCGGGGCCCCCGAAGGGCGGGGTCCGGGGTTGGGTCGGGGACGGTCGCAGGTAGGGGGGTCACAGGGTTCAAGCTCATGGGATTTCCTTTCGGTAGATCGGGTCTGAGTCAGTTCGCCTAGCCGACCTTTGCCAGTGCGGAGGCCAGGGCGGTGGTGGACCGCGCCGGATGGAACGGGACGGTGACGGTCTCCCCGCCCCAGGAACGGATCAGCGCGGCCTCCGGGAGCTGGTCTTCGCGGTAGTCCCCGCCCTTGACCCAGATGTCCGGCCGCAGGCGCTCCAGCACCGCCGCAGGGGTGTTCTCCTCGAAGACCAGCACACCGTCCACGCATTCCAGGGCCTGCAGCAGTTCCGCCCGGTCCCCGACGCCGATGATCGGGCGCTGCTCGCCTTTGAGCCGCCGGACGGAATCATCGGAGTTCAGGCAGACAATCAAACAGTCGCCCAGACCGCGGGCTGCCAGCAGGGTCCGGGCATGGCCGGCATGCAGCAGGTCGAAGCAGCCGCCGGTGGCCACCACGGTTCCGCCGCGTTCCCGGATCCGCGCCGCCGTCGCCATGGCGTCCGGCGTTTCGGGGCCCGGCAGCCGCAGAAATTCCCCTGCGTCGAGGCCGGCCACACCACCGGCGGCCAGGAAGGCGGCCGCGGCGGTCACGGCGTCTTCGGCGGCGGCCTCCAGCCCGGCGCCGTCGAGCAGGCGGGCAGTAAGTGAAGCGGCAAACCGGTCCCCGGCACCGCACGGATCGTCCACGGAAATCTTCGGGGCGGGAAGGACCTGCGCCAGGCCCGCCGCGGGGAGGGCCAGCGCCCCCTGTGCTCCCATGGTGATGACCACCGATCGGCTCTGCCAGCGGGTCAGCAGCTGTTCGGCTGCGCGTAATGCCGCCGGAACGCCGCCCGGTACCTGCCCGGCGGTCTGCAGGGCTTCGGCCAGGTTTGGTGTGACGGCCGCGACGCCGGGTACCGGCTCGGCCCCGGCCGGATGCGGGTCCCAGACCACGGGGATGCGCTGGGCCAGGATCTCCAGCAGGTCCCGCAGGGCGGGATTGGCGGCGAGCCCTCGGCCGTAGTCGGCCACCACCACCGCGTCGGCTGCCGCCACGACGGACAACATCTGTGCGGTGACCGCGGGGACCGGGGCGGGGGAGCAGCCGGAGTCGAAGCGGACGACGGCGTGGGTGCCGGCCCGGATCCGGGTCTTGACCGGGGTGGGCGCGTCCGACGGGCCGCAGGTCAGCGGGATGCCGGCCAGCGCGGACCGCAGCAGTCCGGAGGCGTCGTCGTCGGACAGTACCGTCACCAGATGGACCTGCCAGCCGTCCCGTTCCAGCATCCGCGCCACCAGCCCCGCCCCGCCGGCCCGCCGGCCGACGTCGTCCACCTCCACGACGGGGACGGGCGCGTCGGGGGAGAGCCGCTGGGCGGTACCGGAAATGTCCGTGTCGAGGAGGACGTCGCCCACCACTACGATCGTTTTCACGATGTTCCTCCTGTGCTGGCACGCCGTTCGATTTCGGCGTCAAAGGACCGGCAGAGCGCGTGGAGGGCAACCAGATGGGCCTCCTGCGCGTTCGCCGCCGGCGCGTCGATGGCGATGAAGTCCTCGCAGGCGGCCGTGAGCGGATTCGGTGCGGGACCGGTAAGGGCCCAGGTGCGCAGACCGGCAGCGTGCGCGGCCTGCACCGCGGCCAGCAGGTTGGGGCTGGCGCCGCTGGTGGAGAACAGGATCAGGACGTCGCCGGGCCTGCCGTGGCCCTGCACCTGCCGGGCGAAAAGCTGCTCGAAGCCGTAATCGTTGGCGATGGCCGTCACGGCGGAGGTTTCCGCGTGCAGGGCGATGGCGGAAAACGGGCGGCGCTCGCCGTCGAACCGTCCCACCAGTTCCGCGCTCAGGTGCTGGGCTTCGGCGGCGGATCCGCCGTTTCCTGCCGTCAGGAGCCGGTGCCCGGCCAGCAGGCGGCCTGCCAGCTCCACCCCCCAGTCGGTCAGGTGCCGGGCCTGCCGCTGGACGGACATCAGGGCGGGCTGCGCGTTGGCCAGATGGTCCAGCACTGCCTGTTCCGGTGCCGCAGGTCCCGCACCGGGTAGGACCGGGGCGGCGGTGACCGATGATTCGATGCTCACAGTGCCTTCCCTCCCAGCGGCTGCAGCCGGGCCGGCCGTGCGGTGGCCCCCAGGGCCAGCTGATAGGCCTTCTCCGTGTCCAGCGCTACCCGGTCCCAGGAGTAGCGGGCGGAGGCGCGCTGCCGCCCCGCCGCACCGAGCCGCCGCGCGTAGCGGGGATTCTGCAGTAATTCCGAGAGCGCCGCGGCCAGGGCCGCTGGATCCCGGGGCGGCACATGCAGCCCGGTCTTGCCGTGGACTACGGTGTCGATCAGCCCGCCGACGGCGGACGCCACCACCGGCACGGCGCACGCCATGGCCTCCAGCGGGACGATGCCGAAGGGTTCGTACCAGGGGGCGCACACCACGGCGTCGGCGCTGCGCAGCACCGCGGGCATTTGTTCGCGGGGGACCTGTCCCCGGAGCAGCACCCGGTCCGCCACGCCCAGGGACCGGGCGAGGGCCAGCAGCCGGCGGGCCTCCGGGTCCGATTCCAGTCCAGCGCTGTCACTCGAGCCGCCGACAATCAGCAGTTCCACGTCCGCCAGGCCCTCGTCCCGCAGCACCGCCAGCGCACGGATGGCCAGGTCCACGCCCTTGCGCGGCACCAGGCGCCCGACGGCGGCTATCCGGTGCCGCCTTCCGCGCGGCTCCGCCGGTCCCCCGGGCGCAAAGAGGGAAACGTCCACGCCGCAGGGGGCGATGGAGATCCGGTTGCCGGGGACCCCGATGGCCTTGAGTTCAAAGACTTCGTCCGAGCACGTGGCCAGGACCCGGTCCGCCCGCCGCCCTACGGAGGGCTCCAGCCAGGACCGCTCCGGCGGGGACGTGTCGTCGCTGCCCTGATGCCGTTTCTTCACCGTGCCCAGGGCATGAAAGGTGTGGACCACCGGCACGCCGCCCTCCGGTACCTTGCCGGCTGCCTCCAGCGCCGCGAGGCCGGACATCCAGAAGTGTGAATGCACGACGTCGGGCGGTTCGGCGCCCCAGTCGGCGAGGACCCCGCCGGCCAGCTGCCCCATGTAGGGCAGCAGGTCGTCCTTGGGCAGCGGCAGCGCAGGGCCGGCCGTTACATGCACCACCTCCAGGCCGTCCTGGACCTGGACCCGGTCCGGGAGTCCGGGATCATCCCGCCGGGTGTACACCTGCACGGTGTGGCCGCGGGCTGCCAGTGCCACGGAGAGCGCCGCCACGTGCACGTTCTGGCCGCCGGCATCCACCCCGCCGAGGGCGGCCAGCGGACTTGCATGTTCGGACACCATCGAGATTTTCACTGTTGTCCCCCTCCTGTTGATGCCGGCATGGGTCCAGCCGCGGCACGCGGCGGCGCGGTGGAAGCCGTTCCCGTCAGCAGGTCCGCGAAGAGTCCGTCCCAGTCGGACAGGAACCGGTGCAGACCGTAGCGGGCCAGTGCCGCCCGGCGGGCCGTCCGGCCGCAGGCGCGGGCCTGTTCCGGATCCGCCAGGAACAGCTGCGCGGCCCGGCGGAGCTCGTCGGGATCGTTGCTGACCGTTCCCGCCCCCGGCGGAACAGCCCGGACGGCTTCGGTGGTGGCAAGGGCGAGCACCGGCAGGCCCAGGTGCATGGCTTCGAGCAGGGACAGGCCCAGCGAAGTCCACCTCATCGGGTGCAGGTAGGCCCGGCAGCCGGCCAGCTCCCGGTGCAGCCGGGCAACCGGGAGGTCGCCGCGGATCAGCAGCCGGTCCGGCCCGAGCAGCGCGGGCAGCCGTTCGGTGCCGAGGCCGAAGACCTCCAGCGGAGCGGTCCGGGCGAAGACCGGCAGCAGATCGGTTCCTGCCACCCGGCCGCGGCGCACCGGTTCGTTCACCACGACGCCCAGATGCGGACGGTCCCCGGTGTAGAGATAGCCGGGATCGGGAATGCCGTGTTCGATCACCCGGACCGGTGCCTCCCCGTTGTCCCAGAACAGGCTGTTGAACTGTGTCACGTGCACAATCGGGATTTCCGTCTGGCCGGCCAGGGGATGCCGGGTCTCGGGCACTCTGCCGCGCGGCGTGTTGTGTTCCAGGAACACCGCCGGAACGTCACGGCCCGGCCGGCGGCCGAGCAGACGGGTGCAGGCCTCGATTTCCTCGACGCGCTGCAGCACCACCACGTCGATCTGCTGTCCGCGCAGCTCGTCCGGCGCCAGTTCGACGGCGGACCCGGGCCAGGGCCGGCCGCCGCGCCCCAGCCCCCAGCCGTCCCGGGCGGGGGTGGCCGGCAGCAGATACTCGTGCCCGCCGCGGACGAAGGCCTCCATCCAGCCGCCGTGCACGTGCCACAGCAGGATCTTCATCGGTGCCTCATTTCGCGGTGCGTCTGCAGGGACGGGACGCCGTTGACCAGGCGCTGCACTGCTTCCACCACCTGTTCCGGAGAGACCCCGGACAGGCAGGGATGCCCGGACACGGGACAGGTCCGGGCCCGGGTTCCGCTGCAGGCGGCGTGCTGCTCGCCCAGCAGCTCCAGCGGCACCCGATAGGGCGCCCAGCGGATGGCGGGGACCACGGGCGCAAAGAGACTGACCACGGGGGTGCCCGCGGCGGCGGCGAGATGGGCCGGTCCGGTGTTTCCGACCACCACCGCATCGGCTCCGGCAAGGACGGCCGCCAGGGCGGCCAGGTCGGTGCGTCCGCCCAGGTCCAGGCCGGCGACTGCCGCCACCGTCGCGGTTAGTTCCTTCTCGCCCGGCCCGCCGGTGACCACCACGCGGAAGCCGGCGGCGGTGAGCAGTTCGACGGCGGCCGCATGGTGCAGTGCCGGCCAGGCCCGTGCCGGCACGGCGGCGCCCGGATGCACCACGATGTAGGGGCCGGTGCCCACCAGAGGGGAGACATCGGGCAGCGGACCCAGCCGCAGCCGGCCGTCGTCGCCGGCCGGAAGCGCAAAACCCGCGGCAGCCGCGATCCGCAGTGCACGTTCGGCCTCGGGCTGGTCTTCGGGGAAGTCCTCCCCGGGCTTGAGCCGGGTGGTCAGCAACGTGCCGGCGTAATCCGTGGATGCCGCGGTGATGGTGCGGATCCCCGCGTCCCGGAGCAGCAGCGCCAGCGGCAGCGGCGACTGGTGGAAGGACGTGAGGATTACTGCTTCCTCGGTCCGGGCGGAGCGGACCAGCTGCAGCAGTGCCTGCATCAGGTCGGGGGTGGGTTCCGGGGCGGGGTTCAGGATCCAAGGGCAGGGCCATTCCAATACCTGCGCGACGCCGGGCAGCAGCCGGCCGGCGGCCGCGCCCTGCGGACCGCACAGCAAAACCGCCTCCACTCCCGGGGCGGCGGCGACTGCCCGGACGGCGGGGCCCGCGAGCAGAACGTCGCCGGCGCCGTCGAGCCGGGCGATCAGTACCCGGCGGCTCATCCGTTCCCCCACAGCAGGTCCACGGCCTCGGCCAGATCGCGGGCCACGAGCCGGGCCGCGGCGGTCTCAGCGGGGAGGGTAGCGGCGGTGGGCACCAATACGCCGCGTGACCCCGCGGCAGCTGCGGCTCTAACGTCGGAACCAATGTCGCCGATGACGGCTACTTCCACGGGGTCGAGCCCCAGGCGGCGGCTGGCCCGCAGCACCAGGCCGGGCATCGGCTTGCGGCAAATGCAGCCGTAGCCGGGAACATGCGGGCAGATTTCCCAGACGTCGAACGGCCCCAGCAGGTCTTCTACGGCGGCGTTGACTGCCGCCACGTCCTCGGCGGACAGCCTCCCGCTGCCGATGCCGGACTGGTTGGTGACCACCCCTACGGGTACGCCCCGGCGGCGGAGCCCTGCCAGCACCCCGGCAGCGCCGGGCATCGGCCGCACCCGTGCCGGGTCCGCGTTGTAGGGGACGTCGACTATCAGCGTTCCGTCCCGGTCAAACAGGACGGCACGCGGCGGCGGCCGGAAGAACTCCATACCGCATCTGTTCCCCGCCGGAAGGAAAGCTAAACATCCCGCCGGTCACTTCCTGGACAGCCCTCACTGCCGCCCCACGCGTATCCCAAGGCGCTGGGTTCTGGCAGGATGTGGACGTTCCTGGCAGGAGAAGCACCAACCGGAAGGACACCGCGACCATGCCCGAACCGGCTGCCCGTCCCGAACTGCTGGTGCTGCGCGCACTGAAACTGGGGGATCTCCTGGTGGCGGTTCCCGCACTGAAGGCCCTGCGGCGGGCCTTCCCCGGGCACCGCATCCGCTATGCGGCGCAGGAGTGGCTGCGCCCCATCCTGCCGCTCACCGGTGCCGTGGATGACCTGCTTCCCCTGCACGGCCTCGATGTGCCCATTCCCCTCGAGCCCGGACAGCTCGACATTGCCGTCAACCTGCACGGCAGCGGCCCGGAGAGCTGCAGCCGGCTGGAGGTACTACAGCCCTCCCGGCTCATCGGACATGCCGGACCCGGCTGGGACGGCCCGCCGTGGAAGGACGGCGTGCACGAACGCGAGCGGTGGGCGGGGCTGCTGTCCTGGCACGGAATCCCTGCCGATCCGCTGGATTACCGCCTGGACCCGCCGGCGGCGTGGTCGACGGCACCGGAAGCGGTGGTGATCCATGTGGGGGCGGCGTACGGCAGCCGGCTGTGGCCCGCAGCCCGGTTTGCCGCCGTCGCCCGTGAACTGGACGCCGCAGGTTCACCGATTCTCTTCACCGGCAGCGGAGGTGAACGCCGGCGGGCGCTCGCCGTGGCCGACGCCGCCGGGCTGGCGCCGGAGCGCGTCGTGGCAGGTGAACTCCGGCTGGAGGAGTTTGCCGCCGTCATTGCCCGGGCCCGGCTGGTGATCTCCGCCGATACCGGTGCCGCGCATCTCGCGTCCGCCTACGCCCGGCCGTCGGTGGTCCTGTTCGGCCCGGCACCGGTCAGCGAATGGGGGCCGCCTCCGGGCCCGCACATCGCCCTGACCGACGAAACCCGGCGCCGCGGGGACACCTTCGCCGTAGACCCTGATCCCGCACTGCTGGCGGTCACTGTGGAAGATGTCCTGGCCGCCGTCGAAAAGCTGGACGCGTTCTAACCGTCGGCGAGGCGCAGCCTGCCGCCGGATGAGTCCACCGCCAGTTCCGCCCGGCCGCCGATGGGCAGGGTCAACTGCGGCTGGGTGTGGCCGAAATCCACGTTGGCCAGGACCGGCAGGCCGGCCAGCGCCGGCTGGGCCGTAATTTCCTGCAGATGCGCCCGGGTGATGCCGCTCGAACGCTGGAACCTGCCGATGACCAGGCCCTGAATATCTTCCGCGTCCGGCAACTGGAGCAATGAGGTGAGGTCACGGGCAAAGGTCATCGGATCGGTGGAGGCATCGTCTTCCAGCATCAGGACGCTGCCTGCCAGCGGAGGCATCTGCGCGGTGCCCTGCAGGAGGTTCAGCGTGCACAGGTTCCCGCCGATGATGCGCCCGGCTGCGCTGCCCTGCTGCAGCGGCCACCATCCTTCCCCGGGCTGGGGGCTGCGGTTGTCCTGGTCCAGGAACCAGGCATCGTCGGTCCACTCCGCGGACGGGATGAGTTCCATCCGGTAGCCGTCAACCAGGGCGTCCACGAACCACTGCCGGGTCAGGTCAAAGTGGTCCCTCATGCCGAAGCTGGACCAGTGCGGACCGGAGTAGGTGACCAGGCCCGTGCGGGCGAAAATGGCGTTCTGCAATGCCGTGATGTCGGAGTATCCACACAGGATTTTCGGATTGGCGGCAATCAGGTCCCAGTCCAGGTACGGGAGGAGTTCGTTGCTGTTGAAGCCGCCGATGACGGTCAGGATGCCCTTGACTGCCGGATCCGCAAACGCGTCATGCAGGTCAGCGACGCGGGAGGCGACCGAGGAAGAGTCGAACATGTCGCGTTCATCCACATGGCTGCCGTAGGAAAGCCGCAGGCCCAGGTCGGCGAAACGGCTCTCGATAAGCGCACTGTGGTCGTGTTCGGCGACCATGGCACGGCTGCTCGCCGGGGCAATGACGCGCAGCAGGTCGCCCTTGGCCAGTTTCGGCGGAACGGTGACTGTGGGTGCGGTGATTGCGGAGGCGGCGTTTTCGGGAGCGGCGGAGGGATTCATGGTGGAACGATAGCAAGGCCGACGGCGGTATCCGGGCAGGAACGCGTTGCAGATTCAGGCTGTGGCTGTGCCTTTGCCGGCAGGGGCGGCCGTCCGGCCTTGGAAAGCGGGGGCGTCCAGGAGCTCATGCTGCAGCCGGACCAGGATCCTGGCCAGTCCACGGGAAACCTGCATCTGTGTCAGGCCCAGGCGCTCGCCGATGGCCTGCTGGGATTCCTCGTGGAAATAGCGAAGGAACAGCAGTTCCTTGTCCTGGCCGGAAAGGTTCCGCACAGCACGGCGGAGCATGGCCAGGTTTTCGGCGCGTTCCAACCGTCCGTCGGCGACGGCGCACTCTTCCGATCCGTTGATGTCGGCGAGGGCTTCGAGGGACTCCGGGCGCAGGCTGCTTTGGCAGTTCAGTGCCTCCGCAACGGTTTTGGCAGTGACCCCCAGCGCTTCGGCGAGTTCCCGCAGCGAAGGTTCACGTCCCAGGGCTTGGAGAAGCTCCGGCTGGAGGCGGGCGAGGGAGGTCCGCAGATCCTGGAGCTGCCGGGGTGGCCGGACCATCCAGGTGGAATCACGGAGGTAGCGCTTGAGCTCGCCGTGGACGGTGGGAACCGCGAAGGCGGGGAAATGCGGACCGACAGCAGGGTCGAAACGCCGGACCGCCTTGATGAGCCCCAGATAGGCGACCTGGCGCAGATCCGCGAGCTCGCGTCCCCTCCCGGCATAGGAAACTGCTGCCGTTTCGGCGATTTCGCGGTATCTGAGGACCAGTTCGTTGTGCAGGGCCTGCTGCAGGTCACCGCGTGCCTGGCGGGCTGTTTCGAATGGAAGCAGGGACGGCGGAACACTGGAGAGAGCGCTCATGAGCGGCAGGGGGTTTCAGCAGCAGGTCCGGCCCACTGCTGGACCGCCAGAACAGGACACCAGAGCACTCAGCGGTTATCAAGAGTCCGGACCACTTGTTTGTTGCTGCTTCTTGAACTGCCGTTGGAGCAGAAGGTATAAGCTCCGCGATTCGTGCGGCTGCTCGGGGGCGGCAGCACCGGCGGGGTCGGTTTCCCCTGGTGCGGCGCGGTCTTCTGCGCGGTGCAGCACCAGGGCGGCGACGGCGGCCGCGGCCACCGGTGCGCTGGCCAGGGCGATCATGAGGCTGGAGTACATCCACAGGAACATGAGGGTGGGCGGGGTGCCCATCGGTGCCTCGAGGAATCCGGCGGCGAGGACCAGCCAGAACACCGTGCAGGCGGCGAGGAGAATCCAGGCGGTGCGGCGGCTGAGGAGGGAGAGCAGCGTTTGCTCCATGGCAGGCGTCCAGACAGGAAGAAGGAAGACGCCGCCTGCTTGACCCATCAACACTAGGCCCGCAGGCGGCGTCCGGCGCCGGTTCCGCTTGTCTTGTTCCTAGTTTGTGGACAGGGGGGTTGCCATCCCGGCCGATTCCTCCACAATGACAGGTACTTCTCCGGCCGGCGACTGTTCGTCGGCCGCAGCCTGCAGGGCGGGCACCTGCTCCGCGGGGACCGTGACGATTACTGCACCCGTTCGTCCGCTGGCGCTGATCGAGTGCATTTCCACTCCCGGAACGGGCTTCCCGGCAATCCAGGTCTGCACCTGCGTGCGGGCCTGCAGTAGTTCGGCGGCGTTGAACGCCACAGTGACGGGCACAGCGCCGGCATCACGCACCTTGGCCTCGGCAGACGGATCCGTCACCGCGACGTGGAGAACACCGCCGTCAACCCACGCGTCCGCATAACGGTCCCCGAGGTCATGTTTGAGCCGATCGTGCAGCTGCAGGAGCCCGGTGGTGAATTCGTCTGAGGTCATGGAGGGGTCCGATCCAGGCGTTGCCGGTGCGGCCGGGTTGGCAGTACCGGAGGAGGCAGAGGGGGCGGCGGTATCCGTGGACACTGCGGTAGAAGGCGACGGGGCGGCAGCGCCGCCGTCGGCCGGTTGCGCGCCGCATCCGCTGACCGCGGCAGCGATGACGGCGGCCAGGGCAATCCCGGCCAGGGGGCGGGTGGAAGGCTGGTGGAGCGGGTGCTGTGTCCGGTTCCGGATCATGATTCCTCCTGGTGCGTGACTGTAGCTTAAGCCAAAGCGGGTCCCGGCCGTTGGCAGGGACCCGCTTTAGTTGTTTACCGTTTGTGCTTCGGCTAGTTAGGCGTCTACAGCAACCCGGCGGCGCTTGTTGTACATCAGTGCTGCAGCACCGGCCGCGAGCAGGCCTGCTCCGCCTCCGGCCAGCAGGCCGAGATTGGCGGCGCCGGTGTCCGGCAGATCGCCGGTACCCGCTCCGTTACCGGTACCCGTGCCGTTGTCCGTACCCGGGTTCGGGTTCCCGGCCGGTGTGGGATCTACGACAACAGGAGCTGCCGTGACCATGATGCTGGCGAAGTCAACGGCCGAGGCGGCTTCGTTGATGACCTGGAAGGCCTTGACGCCGTGGCCGCCTGCAGCCAGGTCGCCCATCGGTACGGTCCACGTGCCGTCTTCGTCCACGACTACGGCGTCGAGTGCCTTGTCATCGATGGCAACGGTCACCTTGGATCCGGCGGTGCCGGTTCCGGTGATGTCCTCGGGAAGGGAGCCTTCCACGAATTCCTGGCCGTCGGTCGGTGACGAGATCACGGGTGCGTCAGGGGCGACCGTGAGGGTCAGCTCCGCTGCTGCAGATTTCTTCTTGCCGGCGATGCCGTCCTGGGTGGCGGACAGGGCGTAGATACCGTAGGTCAGCGGCTCGTCCAGGGTTACGGACCAGTTGCCGTTCGGGTCGACTTCAGTGCTGAGGTCTGCAGCCGCAGCTACGTCCTCTTCCTCGGCGTCGCCCGGCATGGTCAGGGTCACGGTGGCGCCGGCGACGCCGGTGCCTTCAATGGTCTCGATGGAACGCAGCACGGTTCCGGGGGTGGTGAAGGCCGGAGCCGCTGCGGGTGCTTCCTCGACCGTCAGCTTGAATTCGCTAATCGTGGACTTGTTGAAACCGTTGATGGCCTGCGCCGTGACGTCAATCGTGCCGCCTTCCGGAACCAGGCTCGGGGCCTTGACGCTCCAGGTGCCGTCCGTGGCGGTCTCTGCCTTGGCGTCTTCGCCGTCGATGGTTACGTTGACGGTGCTGCCGGCGGGGGCGGTACCGGTGATAGCGGCATCGGTCTCAACCGTGCCATTGTTCTCCGGGCTGGTCAGCGCCGGGGCGTCCATGTGGATGGCGATGGAGTAGTCGGGAACAACGGCCATTGCAGTTGCGAGGTCCGCACCGAAGACAACGCCGGGGAAATCTTCGGTAGCCGGGATACCCGCGCTGAGGAGACCGACAGCGAGGCTGCCCGAGATCATCGAACCGCCCGAGTCTCCGTGATCAGCACTGAGCTCAGCTTCAAAGCCCTGGGTGATCGTGCCTTCTGCATTAAAGATGACGGAAGACTCAGTGATGGTGCCGCAGCTCCAGAAGGTGGTCCGTCCGGATTTGCAAACCGGAGCGCCGGCAACGGGTGCCGTGGTGCCGGTGATCTTTACGGTGGTTGCACTCAGGAGTTCGTCCGGAGTAGTCCACTGGGTGGTTTCGGGCAGCAGTTCAAGCTCCGAGTTGATCCCGTCGATGACTGCAACGTCGGTTCCCGGTGCTTCCGCGGTTCCGTCGAAGGAGTAGGTGCCAAAGGTTCCCAGCTGCTCGCCAGCGATGAAGGTCTCTTCCGCGCTGGGGATTTCAACAACTGTCTCGGCACCCGCAGTGTCGACACAGTGTCCGGCACTGAATATCGCGTCTTCACCTGTGCCATTGAATCCCGTGAACCCGACGGAGCAAGCGGAGGCGCTGGTGGGACCAAGGGGAATGAGGTAGCCCGAGCCATTGAAGATTGTATTTTCATCCGCGAGGGTCTTCAGCGCGGGGACTTCGCCATCGATTTTAACGTTCTGGTACTGGGCTGCAAATTCCTCCGGAGTCATGGCCGAAGCCATTCCCCGGGCTTTCATCGCGTCGAGCGGCTCGCCGACAGCGATGGTGAATCCGGACTCGGCGTTGCCGGAGATCCAGCGGAGGTTGTCCGTGCCGGCTTCTGCGCCGAAGGCTTTTACCAGGCTCCGAAGATCAGAGGCTACTTTCAGCTCTTTTTCGTCCTTGCCGGTCGGTTCCTGAGCCGGGGTCTCGGCTTCGGTCTTCTCCGGCGCCTCGGTCACTGGCTCAGTGGGTTCCTGGACCTCTTCCGGAGCTTCAACAACCGGAGCATCAACAGCGGGAGCTTCCACAGCCGGAGCCGAGGGCTCAACCACAGTGGCGTCGAGTTCTGTAGCAAGCTTCTGGAGTTCCTCGCCGCTGCCGGTAATGACCAGGCCGCCGTCGAGGATCTCGATGCTGATGAAGCCTTCGGTGGCCTTGAGCTGCTCGAGGGCGTCTGAAGCCTTCTTGCCGAGCTCGCCGGCAGCCAGGAATTCCTCGACGGTCATGCCGAGGTCCCGCTGCAATGCCTCTTCCAGGCCGGGAGCCAGAGATGCTTCACCGGTTTCGGCGGGAGTCGCGGCTTCGGTCTCCAGCGGTGCAGTGGCGGGAGCATCGGTTGTTGCCGGGGTATCCCCGGTATTGGCCATGGCCGGACCGGCGATGAATGCGCCGCTCACTGCCAAAAGGGCCGCTGCGCTCAGGGCGCTGGCCCGGGCGTAGAGCGGACGTGGACTATCCTGCATGAAATTCCCCCATAAACGTCGGCCTCCGGCGTCCATGCGGGCGTGAGCAGCACTGGGACATGCGGAGGAGCGAGACTAAAAGTGGTCTGCTCGAATGATGGTGACAAGTGTCACTACCCGCAGCCGTCGCAAGAATAGCTTCAGACCAGACGGATGGCAAGGGGCAGCAGCAAGTAGTGCTGCTGCTGTCTTGAACCAGTTCGGCGCCCCGGGTAGCGTCGCCTCGTACTCCCCGGGACCGGGTCTCCCGGGCATCCGCAAACCCAGGGAGACGCATGGCACCGGCACGGACGAACGCTGACCGTACGCTGCTGCGTCCGGGGGCCGCCGGCATCCTGGTGGCGCTGGCATCGTCAGCGGTGTTCGGACTTTCCGGCTCCTTTGCGAAGTCGCTGCTGGAGACCGGTTGGAGCAGTACCGGGGCCGTGGCCGTCCGGATGCTCGGAGCCGCCCTGGTCCTGGCAGTTCCGGCCGCAGTTGCCCTGCACGGACGATGGAGCCAGGTCCGGGAGAACTGGCGCACCATTGTGCTTTTCGGATTTGTCGGAGTGGCCGGGTGCCAGTTCTTTTACTTCAACGCGGTGGAGCGCCTGTCCGTGGGGGTGGCGCTGCTGCTGGAGTTCCTTGCCCCGGTGCTGATGGTCCTCTGGATCTGGCTGGCCACTCGCCGCCGGCCCGGGGTCCGCACCATTCTTGGCACTGTGGCCGCCGTCGCGGGGCTGGTGCTGGTCCTTGATCTGGCCGGCAGCACGCGCATCGACCCGGTGGGCGTGCTGTGGGGTCTCGCCGCTGCGGTCTGCCTGGCCAGTTATTTCTTCGTCACCGCCAAGCAGAATGACTCGCTCCCGCCGTTGGTGCTGGCCACGGGAGGGATGCTCGTAGGCGGAGCCACCATGGCCGCGCTGGGGCTCACCGGCATCCTGCCCCTGGCCTTCAGCACAGCCGACGTGGATCTGGGCGGCTGGCAGACGGCGTGGTGGGTCCCCCTGACCGGCCTGGTGCTGTTGTCCACGGTGCTGGCCTACGTCACCGGCATCATCGCGGCGCGATCCCTCGGCTCGCGTGTGGCCTCGTTCGTGTCCCTGACCGAGGTGCTGTTTGCGGTCCTGTGGGCGTGGCTGCTGCTATCTGAGCTGCCACGCCCGATCCAACTGGTGGGCGGGTGCCTGATTATTGCCGGTGTTGTGCTGGTCCGCTCCGATGATCCCGCCGGGCTGCCGGGGGAGGCAGCTTCCGACGTCGAACCCTACGCCTAGCGAACACGTTCCCTACAAGGCACGTCACCAGGCTCCGGGTGTCCATTCAGCCGTTAGAGGGTCGCTGCAGATCGAGTCTGCAGCAATTACCTTTTTCCAACCGAAAATCAGTAAATCCTGCGGACTCGATGCAGGGAACGGTAAATCGTGCAGACTCGATGAACCCGCGGCCCCTCCAACGGCGCCGGAGGGGCCTGGAGGAAGGCGGCTTTAATATTCTCGCGAGCTCTGCGAGCGGAGAATTTCGTTGCCGCCGTTCCAGGCCCCGCAGGGGCCGTGCCCTGGGCCCCAGCGGACCCTAGACCCCGGGCGCTTCGGCCGCCAAGGGAGCGGGAACCTTGATTTCCCGCTTCAGGATCTTGCCCGTGGGCCCCTTCGGCAGCGCATCGGTCAGCTCGATGCGGCGCGGATACTTGTACGCGGCCAGCCGGTCCTTGGTGAACTGCTGGATATCCGCGATCAGCGCTTCCCGGGCGGCGTTGTCAGCGGGTGCGGCCTCCTCGCGAAGTCCCACCACCGCCACGATCTCCTCGCCGTGCAGCGGGTCGGGAATGCCGATTACTGCAGCCTCCGCCACGGCCGGGTGCTCGTAGAGCACCTCTTCGATCTCGCGGGGATAGACGTTGTACCCGCCGCGCAGAATGATGTCCTTCTTCCGGTCCACGATGAAGATGTTGCCGTCCTCGTCGAACCGGGCGAGGTCTCCGGTTCGGAACCAGCCGTCCGGAATGGCGGCGGCGGTGGCGTCGTCGTTCTTCCAGTAGCCCTTCATCACGCCGTCGCCGCGGACGGAGAGCTCTCCGACCTCGCCCACCGGCACGTCGTTACCGTCCGGATCCAGCATCCGGACCTCCGTCCCCGCCACGGTTTTGCCGATGGAGCCGGGCCGGCGGTCGCCGCCGGGAACATTGAAGGAGACGATCGGTGAAGTCTCCGAGAGGCCGTAACCCTCCAGGAGCTCGATGCCGAAAACCTCTTCGAACTCGTGCAGGATTTCCAGCGGCATGGCGGAACCGCCGGTGATGGCTCCGCGCAGGGATGACAGGTTGGTGCTCTTGACCGCCGGGTGGCGCAGCATCCCCACGTACATGGTGGGCACGCCTTCGAAGATGGTCACGCCGTCGCGCTCGATGATCTCCAGCGCCTTGCCCGCATCGAAACGCGGCAGCAGGCTGATGGAGGCCCCGGACAGCACTGACGAGTTCAGTGCTGCCGTCTGGCCGAACACATGGAAGAAGGGCAGTCCGCCGAAGTGGACGTCCGTCTCCACGGTGTTGAGCAGGGACTGCGCCACATAGGCGTTGGTCAGCAGGTTCCGGTGGGTGAGGGCGGCACCCTTGGGGCGTCCCGTGGTCCCGGAGGTGTAGAGGATCACCGCGGTGTCCTGGTCATCCACCTCCGCTACGTCGGGGCGTGCCTCCGCACCGGCCAGCAGCTGCAGGAAAGCTCCCGAGTCCACGGAAACCACCTCGACCCCGCCGGCTTCTTCCGCCCCGGCGGCGACCTCGGCGGCCACACCCTCCCAGGCGAAGGCAATCCGGGCGCCCGAGTCCTGCAGGTGGTAGGCCACCTCGCGGGCCTTCAGCAGCGGGTTCATGGGGACGACGACGGCGCCGTGGCGAAGGGTGCCGTAGTAAAGGAACGCCATCTGCGGGATGTTCGGCATCACCAGTGCGACGCGGTCTCCGGGCTTCACGCCCCGGCTCGCGAGGAGGCCGGCAACCTTGGCGCTCATGGCATCGAGGGCCGCGTAGGAGATAACTGTGTCATCTAGTTTGAGGGCTGTCCGCTCCGGAAAGCGTGCCACCGTGTCGGTCAGGATGCCGGCGAGGTTGTGCATGGGGGTGATCTCCTTTGATCAGTGCGACGTAGAGGGAAGTCTAGCCACCGCCGCCGAACGGGAGAAACTTTCTTAACACGGCGGCTCACAAACGGAGCGCGGAAAACGTCTACCGTATGTGGAAGTGAAACCCTTTGAGCAGATTGTCCGCGAGCACGGCCCGGCCGTGCTGCGCGTCTGCCGTGCCGTTCTTGGGCCGGATGCGGCCGAAGATGCCTGGTCGGAAACGTTCCTCGCCGCCCTGGGCGCCTACCCGGACCTGCCCGAGGGCGCCAATGTCCAGGCCTGGCTGGTGACCATTGCCAAGCGGAAGGCCGTGGACCAGCACCGCTCCGCGGCCCGGAACCCGCTTCCGGTGAACGACATACCGGAACCTCCGCCGGCGGCAGCACCGGCGGATACCGACGGATTGTGGACGGCCCTGAAAACACTGTCGGTCCGCCAACGCGAGGCCCTGGCGTACCACCACCTCGCCGGACTTCCGTACGCCGAAGTTGCACAGCTGCTCGGCGGCAGCGAAGCCGCCTGCCGCCGGTCCGCGGCCGACGGCATCAAGAAACTACGCACCCTGTACGAGGAGGACCGCAATGGCATCCTATGATTCCGCCGGCACCGGACCCGGCGGCACCGACGTCGCCGCCACCGACGTCGCCGCCACCGACATCTCCGGCACCCGCCTCCTGGCGCCCGACCCCCGGGAGGCCGCGGTCCTGGCCGCCCTGCACACCCGCCTCGCCGCCGAGGCGGAGCCGGCCGGACTCTTGGACGTCGCCTACACCGTCATCGACAGCCCCGTGGGCCGGCTCATCCTCGCAGCAACCGACGCCGGCCTGGTCCGGGTGGCGTTCGAATGTGAAGGGGTGGACACCGTGCTGCAGGACCTCAGCACCCGGATCAGCCCGCGGATCCTCGAGGCTCCGGGCCGCCTGGCCCGTCCCGCGGCCCAGCTCCGTGAGTACTTCGACGGCACCCGGCGCAGTTTCGACCTGGACCTGGACCTGCGGCTCACCGCCGGGTACCGGCGGACCGTGGTCCAGACGCTGCAGCAGATCGGCTACGGACGCACCTCCACGTACGCGGGCATAGCCGCACTGACCGGAAACCCCGGCGCCGTCCGGGCCGTGGGCACCGCCTGCGGCCGCAATCCACTGCCCCTGGTGATCCCCTGCCACCGGGTCCTGCGCTCCGACGGAACCACCGGCGGCTACCGCGGCGGTCCGGCCGCCAAGAAAATCCTCCTCGACCTGGAAGCCGCCGCATGAGCAACTCCCTCTTTCCGCGCGAACGATCCGAACCCGCCGTCGGCGCCGTCCACGTGCCGGGCTGGCTGCCCCCCGGGAAACAGCGGCAGATCGTGCAGGCATGCCGGCAGTGGGCCATCGGCCCGGTGCCCATGCGCGCCGCCGTGCTGCCGGGCGGGCACACCATGTCCGTGCAGACCGTGTGCCTGGGGTGGCACTGGCAGCCCTACAAGTACACGCGGACGGCCGACGACGTCGGCGGCGGCCGCGTCGCCGAACTGCCCGACTGGCTGGTCGAACTGGGCCGCGACGCCCTCCGCGAGGCCTACCGGCAACCCGACGGCAGTTACGCCCGGGAGGACTTCCGGCCGGAGAACTACACCCCGGATACCGCGCTGATCAACTACTACGCGGAGGGTGCCCACATGGGCATGCATCAGGACAAGGACGAGAAATCCAGCGCCCCGGTGGTGTCCATCAGTATCGGGGATACCTGCGTTTTCCGGTTCGGCAACACCGAGACGAGAACCCGCCCCTACACCGACCTGGAGCTGGAGTCCGGAGACCTGTTTGTGTTCGGCGGCCCCTCCCGCTTCGCCTACCACGGCGTCCCGCGGACCCTGGCGGGTACGGCCGATCCGGAGTCCGGCCTGCCCGCGGGGCGGATCAACATCACGCTGCGCATGACCGGACTCTCATGACCGAAGTAGCGGCGGGTCGGCGGCTTTCGCTGCCGCACCGCGGGCCCTTCGCCTGGGAACCGCTCGCCAGTGCGCTGCAGGCGCACGCGGTACCGGGCCTGGAACGGGTCACCCGGACCGACGACGGCGCCACCGTGGAGCGGCTCGTCGCGGGTTCCGCGGGTCCGGTGCCCGTGACAGTGCACATGGACGACGCCGGAGCGGTCCTCGAGCTGCCCGCCCTGCCTGACGCTCAGGAAGCGGCGCTCATCGCCTCGGTCCGGGCCTGGCTTGACCTGGACGCCGACCCGGGCGTGGTGGATCCGTTCCTCGCCGGCTTCGAGCTGCTGGAACCTATGGTGCGGCGGCACCCCGGCCTGCGGGTGCCGGGTTCCACGGACGGCTTTGAGACCGGCGTCCAGACCGTCCTCGGGCAGCAGGTATCTCTGGCGGCCGCCCGGACCTTCGGCTCCCGGCTGGTTGCGGCCTTCGGGGAACCCGGACCCGGCGGATTAGCCGCCTTTCCGACGGCGGAGCGCCTGGCCGCGGTGCCGGCTGCCGACATCCAGTCCACCGTCCGGATCACGCATGCCCGAGCCCGGACCCTGTCCGCCCTGGCCCGGGCCGTGGCGGACGGCCTGCCGCTGCATCCCGGAGCGGATTCCGACGCCGTGCGTATTGGCCTGCTGGCCCTGCCGGGGATCGGCCCGTGGACCGCGGATTACCTGGCCGTGCGGGTGCTGGGGGACCGCGACGCCTATCCGGCCGATGACCTGGTGCTGAAACGGGCCCTGGGCGTGGGAACCGGGCGGGAAGCAGCCCGGCTCTCACAGCCGTGGCGTCCGTGGCGCTCCTATGCCTTGTTCCACCTCTGGACCCGGGCCGCGTACGCGGTGCCGGCCGCCGTCGTCGGGTAACGGCCCGGCGTCACCGCCGTCCTTCAGGTGCCGAGCAGTGAAAGGACAAGGGAAAGGGCGGCAGGAGCACCCTGGACCAGGGACACCCGGGCCACTCTCCGGTCGCTGAGTACCAGGACCACCGAGGCGAGCAGCAAACAGGCCGTGGTGAAGGTCATCAGCGTCAGCCCGGCCACGGCGTTCCCGGCGAAGAGTAGGACCACCCCCAGCGCGGCGCCCACCGCCAGGAACAGGTTGTAGAACCCCAGGTTGTAGGCCAGCTGGGCAGTGGCGGCGGGATTGGAGCCCCGCAGCGCGAACACTTCGGCGGTGTCGGGCTCCGCCCAGCGCAGGGATTCGAGCATAAAGAAGTAAAACGCAACGGCTGCGGCGACGACGGCAAAGATGGCTGCGGCAATCAGCACGGGAGCTCCTCGGCTTTGCGCACGCGGAGCCGCCCCGGCGCCGGCGCAGCCGTAACGGTAACCTCCGCAGTGCCGTCAATGCTGTCAGTAGGCACCGCCGCCGCTCAAGGGGGAAGGCGGCTTTCAGTTGGCAGGCGGGGCCGATTGCCAGCTAGCCTTGAAAGAGCTGCCTTTTTGCAGACTACCTCCCGGCATGGACGCCGTAGCCGTTTCTTGGAAGGACACCCTGTGCGCCCAAACCGCCCCGCCCGTTCCCTGGCCACGGTGGTGCTGGCAACACTTGCCCTCACCGCCTGCGGATCCGACTATCCCCTCGGAGACGCCCAGCGCGAGGCCGCCGAGAACAGCACCTCCACTCTCAGCGGAGTGCTTTCCGGTGCCGGGTCCAGTGCCCAGGGGCCGGCAATGGATTCCTGGATTGCCGGCTTCGGAACGCTGCATCCCAAGGTCCAGCTGCAGTATTCCCCGGACGGCTCCGGCGCCGGGCGCAGCGCCCTGCTGGCCGGCGCGGTGAACTTCGCCGGTTCCGACGCCTACCTGCAGGACGAGGAAATGGAGGACGCCAAGGCCGTCTGCGGCCCGGACGGCGCCTTGGACATTCCCGCCTACATTTCCCCGATAGCCGTCGCCTTCAACCTTCCCGGCGTCGAATCGCTGAACCTTGACGCCGACACCATCGCGCGGATGTTCCGCGGCGAGATCGAGACCTGGAACGATCCCGCCATCGCGGCGCTCAACCCGGAAACACAGCTGCCAGAGACCCGGATTACCCCGGTCAGCCGTGCCGATGACTCCGGCACCACGGAGAACTTCACCGAATATCTGCACGAAGTGGCGCCCGGGGCCTGGCCGGACGAGCCCTCCGGAACCTGGCCGGGTGGACTGCAGGGCGAGAACGCGCAGGGGAGCTCCGGCGTCGTCAGCACCGTGACACGCACCGAGGGGGCCGTCACCTACGCCGACGACTCGGTGATCGACGATTCCATGGGCACCGCCAACCTGCTCGTCGGAACCGAATTCGTGCCGATCAGCGCCGAAGCGGCAAGCACCGCCGTCGAACAGTCCACACGGGTCCCCGGACGCGGCGAACACGACATTGCGCTGCAGCTGGACCGGCGGACCACCGCGCCCGGGGCCTACCCGCTGGTGCTGGTGTCCTACCAGATCTACTGCAGCTCCTACGAAGACGCCGACCTCGTCGAACGGGTGCGGACCTTCGGCCAGTATGTGGTGAGCGAGGAGGGACAGCAGACCTCCGCAGAGGCAGCGAAGAGTGCCCCCATCCCCGCTTCCCTGGCCGAAGAGGCCCGTGAAGCGCTGGAATCGATCAGCGTCCGGGACTGAGTTTTTTCTCGGCTGCGGTGCTACTTTCCGGTAGCACCGCAGCTCTTTCGGTGCCCTCTTGCGCCCCCTCAGTGCCGGTGTCACCGTGGATTTACGCAACGCTGAAGGGGGCTGCTGTGGAACCTATCCGAATCGAACGCTGGTGGCCGTACCTGGACGGTTCGGCCAAGGACTGGTTGAGGCACAATCTCCGCCAGGACGGCCTGCCGCCCAAGGTCCAGGACCGGATTGCCGAGGCCGGCGGTCCCGTCATGGATCCCATCCTGGCCGAACCGGACTGGGTCTTTATTGAATTGGATGCCCAGGCCGTCGAGTGACCGCCGCCAAGTACGCCGCAGGACCGCTTTACCCGGGCGGCCAAGGCTGAATCTGGTAGCTTTAGCGGAATCCTTTGGCCTAAGGCGGCGTTATGACCAAGCTCAATGAAGAGTCCCTTCCCCATCTCCCGGCCTCCCTGTCCCGGCCCCTATATGACCGCTCCCGGCTGACCACCGGGATTGTGCACTTCGGCGTGGGCGGGTTTCACCGGGCACACCAGGCCATGTACCTGGACCGGCTGATGAACGAGGGCAAGGCCCTCGACTGGGCCATCTGCGGCGTGGGCGTTCTGCCGCAGGACGCCGCCATGAAAACCGTGATGGACAGCCAGGACTGCCTGTACACCCTGATGCTGAAGCACCCTGACGGTGTCCGCGAAGCCCGCGTAATCGGCTCCATCGTTGAATATCTGTTCGCACCCGAGGATCCCGACGCCGTCATTGAGAAAATGGCGGACCCGGCCACCCGCATTGTCTCCCTGACGATCACCGAGGGCGGTTACAACATCAGCGATACCACGGGCGAGTTCGACGCTGCGTCCGCCGGCGTCGCCGCGGACCTGCAGCCCGGCGCGGTTCCCATGAGTGTTTTCGGCCTGGTGACCGAGGCCCTGCGCCGCCGACGCGACCGAGGGGTGGCACCGTTCGCGGTGATGTCCTGCGACAACGTCCCGGGCAACGGCGAGGTGGCACGCAAGGCCTTTGGCGAATTCGCTCGGCTGCTGGATCCCGAACTGGGGGACTGGGTGCAGGAATCCGTCTCGTTCCCTTCCTCCATGGTGGACCGGATCACCCCGGCGACAACCGACGCCGACCGTGCCCTGCTGGCGGAGGAATTCGGGGTGGAGGACGCCTGGCCGGTTATCGCAGAGGACTTTGAGCAGTGGGCCCTGGAAGACACGTTTCCCCAGGGCCGGCCGGCCTGGGAGGACGCCGGCGTGAACATGGCGGCCGACGTCGAACCGTACGAATACATGAAACTGCGTCTGCTGAACTGCGGCCATCAGGCCCTGGCCTACCTGGGCTACCTCGCGGGCTACCGATACGTGCACGAGGCCGCGCGGGACCCGCAGATGGCACAGTTCCTCCTGGACTACATGGACCGGGAAGCAACCCCCACCCTGCTCCCGGTTCCGAATGTCGATCTGGACGCCTACAAGAGAAGGCTGCTGGAGCGCTTCGGCAATGAACACGTCCGGGACACCCTCGCCCGGCTGTGCGCCGAAAGCTCCGACCGGATTCCGAAATGGCTGGTTCCGGTGGTCCGGGAGAATGTGGCCGCCGGCGGCGAAACCGCCAGGTCAGCCGCCATCATCGCCTCGTGGGCACGCTACGCCGAGGGCGTGGACGAAGCAGGTGAACAGATCCGGGTGGTCGATAACCGGCGTGACGAGGTGATGGCCGCGGCCACCCGGAACCGGGAGGATCCGCTGGCTTTTATTTCGCAGGAGCACTTCTTTGCCAACCTGTCCTCCGATCCGGGGTTTGCGCAGGAGTACCTGTCCGCCCTCGGAACCCTGCACCGCAGCGGTGCCCGGGCGGCCGTCGCCGCGCTGGTGGACAAAGCCTGACCGGACAGTGTCCCGGGGGTGCCTAGTCGACGAAGTGCGTTTTCACAGTCTGCGCGGTTACGGACTGCACCACGCGCTCGGCTACGTCCCGGAGTTTCACGTTCCGGTTGCTGGAGGCACCGCTCAGGATCTCGAAGGCCGCTTCCTGGCTGCATTTGTTCTGCGCCATGACAATGCCCACGGCAACGTCGATGGTGGTCCTGGCTTCCATGGCCGCGCGGAGATGATCGGCTGTGCTCTTGTGCCGGGCGATCTGGACAGCCAGTTGCAGGGTGACTGCGGCCTCGGCGGCGAACGCTTCGGCGGACTGGACGATGTGCGGCGTGAAGTGGCCCGCGTCCCGGGCGTACAGGTTCAGTCCGGCACCGCCGTCGTTACCGAGGATAAGCGGGACGCCGAGGATGGAATGGAAACCGCGGTCCCGGATGGCGTCCGTATAGTCCGGCCACCGCGGGTCGGTGCGCACATCGTCCACCATGACGGTCCGCCCCGTCCGCGAGGCCCGCAGGCACGGTCCGTCTCCGAAGCCGTACTGGACTTCATCCAGCGCCCGCGCCGCCTCGCTGCTGCTGGCCACGGTGGTGCCCTGTTTGTTCCGAAGCAGGGTCACCCCGGCCAGGACTTCGGCGTCGCTGCTGAAAAGTTCAGCCGCACGCGTGGCGAAGCCCTCAAGGAAGAGCTCCACCGACTCGGTCTGCAGAATTAGCTGCTGCAATTCAGCTGCAACGGAGTGTTGGTCCGCGGTTAGGCTCATACGCCGATTCTATCCTCGCCCGTCCCCGGCCCGCCGCCGCTGCCCCGCCGCACGCTCAGGTGGCCTCCGCCAGCTCCACTTCCTTCTCCCGGCTCCAGGTGCGCGCATAAACCCCGATCAGTGCCTCCTGGCGAAGGGTGAACCCCAGTCGGTTCAACAGGCCGTGCGCCTGGAAAACGGTGAGGTGCTGGGCGCTGCGGCTGGCTCCGGCCTTGTCCGCCCGGTACAGGTAGGTGTCTATGGTCCGCAGCCAGCGCCTGCGCCAGTTCGTGACTGCGGATTCGGATGCCGTGGCCATCATCAGGCGGTGGACGGGCATCAGCTGGGCCTGTGCCTGCGCCCCGGTGGCCTTCTGCACTCCCGCGGCCCGCGGGTCCGTTGCAGTGCAGCTGTGCAGATGACTGTCCCAGTAGTACTCCCAGGAGACCCGACGACGGTCCGGCCAGGTGGATGCGCGCGGTCCCTTCATCATCGCGTAGGCGGAATCGAAGAGCAGGAGCGAAGCCAGGGCGGACCGGTTCTGCGCCTTCGCAAACCGGGCCGTTGCCCAGAGGCAGAGATCGGAAGAAAGCTCGAAGACTTCTTCCGCGAGGGCAAGCCCGTCAACTCCGCCGTAGCGGGCCAGATCGGCTTCGACTGAGGGCAGCAGTGCGTCCGTGCCGACGGTCCGGTCCAGCACCGGCTCGCTGAAATCATGCTCCACTGCGAGACTGCGCACCGGATCGCCGGACTGTTCCTGCAGGGCTCCCAGCAGGGACTTGAGCCGCTCCAGGGTCTCCGGCGGGGCGAGCACGCGAAGCCGGACCTGAGCGTTCGAGGGCTGCATACGGCGGGTATAGAACCACCGCTGGGTTCCACACAGCCTTGCCTGGGCGATAAGGGGCGCCACGAGTTCACCGATGATCCGGTCGGCCAGTTCGAAACCACCGGCATCAATGGTCAGGTTCCACCACGCGAGGCGGGGGGACGGGCGGGAGGGGGTGCGGAGTACGGCTGGCTGGGTCATGGCCATCCTTTCGGTGCTGTTTCTGCTGGGCCACCCCACCGGAACGCCTCTTGCAGCGCGTCCCGGGATGGAAGTCTTTCCCACTTGGACGGCCGTGTCCACCACCGAAAGTTCCTCTCTGCCAAGACACTCGGAACCCCGCCCGAAGTGCCCGATTGGTAGTAGTATCTCCAGGCCCCGCACCGGCATGCACCGCCGGGCCTGGGCCGGGCGGTGCGGACGGGTGTGCATACGGAGGAGCACAGGGACACCCGTCATATTGCGGCATATTACAAGCAGGCTGATAAATTCTTTGCCGGGCACAATGCGCAATCGGTATTAACAAATGCGGGTCCCCGGAAAAGTCCCTGACTATTTGTTCTTCCCAAAGGTCCGTTATGCCAATGTTTTCCCGCCGTTTTCCGCGCATCGGCCGGGAACGGACGCCTATTCCGGACTGGCCCACCCTGTTTCACCGCTCCCCGTCCGGCTATGTCCTGGTTTCCGGACGCGGCGTCATCCTGGAATCAAACTCCACTTTTGCAGTGTGGGCCGGCAGGAGCCGGAGTGCGCTGGCCGGAACTGCTTTTGCCGACCTGCTTTCATCGGGGGATCTGCCCGAGTACGAGCGATGGAGCGCGGCCCTGGCTGCCGGATCGTCGGCGAATCTGGGTGTGGACTTCAGGGGGCCGGACAATGCCAGGCTGCCGGCCTGGATTTCCGCAGTCCGGATGGACTCCCGCGGCAGTACCGTTGACCTGATCACTGTCTTTCCCGCGCCCCGTGACCGCCGGGATGAACGCCGCCTCGCTGATGCGCTGCAGCAGGCGGAAGCTGCCCGCGGCGCTGCCGAGCTGCGGGCCCAGCAGCGGGAGTCGCTATTCAAGACCGTCCTGGACACCGTGGATGTCGGTGTGCTGGTGGTGGATGACACGGGTCGGGAAATCCTTGCCAACGCACGGATGGAAAGCAGCCGGTCCCTCGTCTCCTCCGGTGAATCCCTGGAATCCCACACCTTCGGGGGCGGGGCATGGCCGGTCTACGGGCCGGACCGGAAAACTCCGCTTCCGGACGAGCAGCGTCCCATCCGCAGGGCGATTTCCGGCGAGTCCTTTTCCGAACAGATTGTCTGGATCGGCACCGGCCGGGGGCAAATGGCAGTCAGCGTCAGCGCGCGCAGTATGCGGGACGGAGAAAACTTCAGGGGTTCGGTCCTGGCCTTCAGCGACGTTACCCAGCTCGTGCGTGCGCTGGCGGCGCAGGGCGAGTTTGTCGGGAATGTCTCCCACGAGCTGCGGACTCCCCTCACCTCCATCCTCGGCTACCTCGACATGGCACTGGAGCAGGAGGTGCAGCTGCCCGACGCCGTGGAGACAGCCCTGCAGACCGCCGTCCGGAACGCTGAACGGCTGCTGCAGCTGGTCACCGACCTTCTGTCCGTGGCCACCGGCAATGCTGCGCTGGAGCTGCGGGAGACGGACCTCGCCCCCGTGGTGAACGCCGCCGTGGATTCCTTCGGCCCCCGTGCCCGGATGAACGGTGTGGAGTTCGACGTCGAGGTGCCGGCGGATCTGAAGGCAACGGTGGACGGCGGGCGGATCCGGGAGGTGCTGGAAAACCTGGTCTCCAACGCGGTCAAGTACTCGCCCGAGGGTGGAAAGGTGCAGGTGCGGGCCTGGCGGCAGGACGAATCTGTGCTGATCGAGGTGGCTGACAACGGCATGGGCATGGCGCTTGAGGAGCAGGAGCAGGTCTTCACCCGGTTCTTCCGGTCAGGCCAGGCCCTCACGGCCGCCATTCCGGGGGCAGGGCTGGGACTGGTGATCGCGCGCAGGATTGTGGAGGAACACGGCGGAAGCATCCGCTTCAGCAGCACGGCCGGGCAGGGAACGGTCTTCAGTGTGACGCTTCCGGCGGCAGCACCGGGTACGGGCTTGCAAAGTTACTAAGTCTGCTTATTGTTAAGGGGCCGGATCCGACTCCAGACGAGGAGGCAGCCCAGTGCGAGCGATGGTGTACCGCGGACCCTACAAAGTCCGGGTCGAAGAAAAGGACATACCGCCCATTGAGCATCCCAACGATGCCATTGTTCGGGTCACCCGGGCGGCCATCTGCGGCTCCGACCTGCACCTGTACCACGGACTGATGCCCGACACCCGGATCGGAATGACCTTCGGCCATGAGTTCATCGGCGTTGTCGAGGAGGTAGGGTCCTCCGTGCAGAACCTCAAGGCCGGCGACCGGGTGATGGTTCCGGCCAACATCTACTGCGGTTCCTGCTACTTCTGTGCACGCGGGCTGTACTCGAACTGCCACAACGTCAACCCCAACGCCACGGCCGTGGGCAGCCTCTACGGGTATTCGCATACCACCGGCGGGTACGACGGCGGCCAGGCCGAATTCGTGCGGGTCCCGTTCGCCGACGTCGGACCCTCTATCATCCCCGACTGGATGGATGAGGAAGACGCCCTCATGTGCACCGATGCGCTGGCCACCGGCTACTTCGGGGCCCAGCTGGGGGACATCGTGGAGGGCGACACCGTGATTGTCTTCGGCGCCGGACCGGTGGGGCTGTATGCCGCCAAATCTGCCTGGCTGATGGGGGCCGGCCGGGTCATCGTCATTGACCACCTGGACTACCGGCTGGAAAAGGCGCGGACCTTCGCCCACGCCGAGACCTACAACTTCACCGAGTATGACGACATTGTGGTCCAGATGAAGAAGACCACCGATTTCCTGGGTGCCGACGTCGCAATCGATGCGGTGGGAGCCGAGGCGGACGGGAGTTTCCTCCAGCACGTCACGGGGACAAAGCTCAAGCTGCAGGGCGGGTCCCCGGTGGCACTGAACTGGGCCATCGACTCGGTGCGCAAGGCCGGAACCATCTCCGTGATGGGTGCCTACGGGCCGGTTTACAGCGCCGTGAAGTTCGGCGACGCCCTGAACAAGGGCCTGACGCTGAACATGAACCAGACCCCGATGAAGCGGCAGTGGCCGCGCCTGTTCGAGCACATCAAGGCCGGCTACCTCAAGCCCCACGAGATCATCACGCACCGGATTCCGCTGGAACACATTGCCGAGGGCTATCACATGTTCTCCGCGAAGCTGGATAACTGCATCAAGCCCGTCATCATCCCCGGTTCCTGAAGGAAGGATTCCGCAATGCCCTATACCCCGCAAAAGCCGTCCCGAACCCCCACGAGCGAGGAACTGCGTGCACGGATCCCGGGCTGGGGCGCAGACCTTGATCCCCGGGACCGTCCCGCAGTGCCCAGGCTGCAGTTTGACCCGACCCTCAGCGGTGCCCATTGGGAATTCCCGGAGCGCCAGGAGGAAAAGTATCCGCGCGAACGGTCCATCGAGCACAAGTTCCTCACGCCCGTGTTCGGCACCGCGTGCCCGCCCAAGGGACTGTCCGGCGTGATGCGCCGCTACGCCTACCGCCGGTTCAGCGAAGCCCGCACCGCGCACTGGCTGATCCTGCTCGCCGCGGACCGGGTGGACGCTGTGGAGAGCCATCTGACCTCCTTCGCGACCCTGCACCCGGACAACCCCATCACCGAGACCGGTGTGCTGAGCGAGTTTTCCCGCCACGGATACTCCTCCCGGGCGGGCCGGAGGCGGGCGGACGTCGTCCATCAGTGGATCGATCCGATCATTGTCGGCGGCCCCTGGCTGCTGGCCGGTGCCGGGGCGGCCACCGCCGTCGGCGCGGTGGTGCGGCGGCTGCGGAAGTAGCCCATCCAAGGAATACCGGCGGGGTCCCGGCCTGTTGGAATCCATAACGGGACGGCTTAGGCGGTAGGAGACCATGGACGGCAGAGGCGTGGAGCAGTACCGGAGCAGGATGGAACGTGCGGCCCGGCTGAGGGCGGCCGCGTCCGGGGGCGGGTTGGACGAGGAAGGCCTGGAACGGGCCACGGCGGAGGGCAAGCTGCAGCACAAGCGGCGGAAGGTCGACGACGCCGCCAAGGCCGACTACCTGATCCGCGACGCGATGGCACGGGGCGACTTCGACAACCTGAAATACGCCGGCAAACCCCTGCCGAACCTGGGTGACGGCCATGATCCGGACTGGTGGATCAAGGGGCTGATGCAGCGAGAGAACGTCACCGGCCTCGGTCCTCAAGCCATCCTGCTCCGCACCGAAGACGCCGAACTCGACGCGCGGCTGGACACGCGGTGGACGGACAAGCAGGTCCGGGAGATCGTGGAGGATTTCAATGCACGGGTCATCGAGGCACGCCGCCAGCTAGAAGGCGGTCCCCCCGTTGTCACGCGCGTCCGCGACGTCGAACTGGAAGTGCAGCGCTGGCGGGAACGGAAGGCCGCGGCAGCGGAAAATGAAGCCGCCGCCGCTCCGGAACCGGAGCAGCGGCGGCCTTGGTGGAAACGCTTCCGCTAGGCGTCAGACGGTGGTGGCGTCGTGGACTTCGCCCACCAGCTCTTCGATGATGTCCTCGAGGAACAGCACACCCGTGGTGTTGCCCTTGGCATCGAACACCCGTGCCACGTGGGCGCCGGTGCGGCGCATGGTGGCCAGGGCGTCCTCAAGGTCGCTGCCCCGGTAGGCCGAGGCCAGGCGGCGGATCCGCTTGGGCGGAACCGGTGCGGCGAACTCGTCCGGAGTGGTCAGGTCCATGACGTCCTTCAGGTGAAGGTAGCCGTCGGGGTCGCCGTCGTCGTTGGTGAGGATGTACCGCGAGTAGCCGTGGACGTCCACGGCCTGCTGCAGGTCCGCAGGGGTCGCGGTTTCGTGCAGCAGCACCATCTGGCTGATGGGAACCTCGACGTCGGCCACGGTCTTCTCCGTGAACTCGAACGCGGCCGTCAGGGTGCCGCTGCTGTCCGAGAGGACCCCGTCACGGGTGGACTGCTCCACGATGTTGGCCACCTCGTCCAAGGTGTAGGCGCTGGTGGCTTCGTCCTTGGGCTCCACCCGAAACAGGCGAAGGACGCCGTTGGCTATGCCGTTCAGGGCCCAGATGACCGGACGGACGATGCGGGAGACCATCACCAGAGGCGGAGCCAGCAGCAGTGCGGCGCGGGTGGGCACGGAGAACGAAATGTTCTTCGGCACCATTTCCCCCACCACCACGTGCAGGAACGTCACCAGCAGCAACGCCACTACGAACGCGATGATCCCGATGGCGTCTGCAGACAGGGGAGTCAGGCCCAGCGGGATCTCCAGCAGATGGTGGATGGCCGGTTCCGAGACGTTCAGGATGACCAGGGAGCAGACAGTAATGCCAAGCTGGCTGGTAGCCAGCATCAGCGTGGCGTGCTCCATGGCCCACAGCGTGGTTTTCGCGGCCTTGCTTCCGGCTTCGGCCTTAGGCTCAATCTGGGACCGGCGGGCCGAGATAACGGCGAATTCAGCCCCGACGAAGAACGCGTTGACCACGAGCAGCACTACGAGCCAGATGATTCCGGGCAGGTATTCACTCATGGGTCAGTTCCTTGGTCAGCGAGTCGACAATGCGGTCATGGGCGCTCACCGGGGTTTCCGATGATCCCGACGGGGTGAAGCACAGGCGTTCGATGTGGTTTCGGACCACTCGCTCCACGCGGAGGCTGCCGCCCTCGATTTCCACTTCGTCGCCCAGTTCCGGCAGCCGGTCCAGTTCGTCCGTGACGAAGCCGGCGATGGTGTCGTATTCCTCGCCGTCGGGAACCTCGACGCCGGTGCGGTCGAGGAGTTCGTCCGGCCGCAGCGCGGCGTCGAACGTGATGGCGCGGCCCGTGCGGACGACGCCGACGCGTGCGCGGTCGTGTTCGTCCTCGAGTTCGCCGACAATTTCCTCAACGAGGTCTTCGAGCGTCACGATTCCGGCGGTGCCGCCGTGCTCGTCGGAGACGATCGCTACCTGCAGGCCCTGGGCCCGCAGCAGTCCCAGCAGGGTATCAACGCCCATGGACTCGGGTACATGCAGCGGTTCCACCATGAGGTCGGCGGCGGTGACGGAGGCCCGTGCGGCCAGCGGGACGGCGAAGGCCTGCTTGAGGTGCAGCACGCCCAGTACGTCGTCCGAATCGCGTCCGATCACGGGGAAGCGGGAATAGCCGGTTGCTGTGGCAACGGCCACCACCTGCTCGGCGGTATCGGACTCGTGGACAGTCCGCATACGCACGCGGGGCGTCATGACGTCCGCCGCGGAGTGCTCGGCAAAGCGCAGGGTCCGGTTCAGCAGCACGGCGTGGTCCAGGTCCAGCACGCCTTCCAGTGCGGAGCGGCGAACCAGGGAGCTGAGCTCTTCGGCACTGCGGGCGCCCGAGAGTTCTTCCTTGGGTTCGATCCCGAAGGATCGGATGATTGCGTTGGCCGTGTTGTTGAACAGCAGGATCACGGGCTTGAACACCGTGGTGAAGAGGGTCTGGAAAGGCACCACGAGTTTCGCCGTGCCCAGGGGGAGGGCCATGGCAAAGTTCTTGGGTACCAGCTCACCGATGATCATCGAGAACACCGTGGCGAGGAAAATGCCGATGACGGCACCGATTCCCGGCACCATCCCCTCGGGAAGGCCCAGCGTGGTGAGCGGGGAGCGCAGCAGCGAACTAATCGCCGGCTCAAAGGTGTACCCGGTCAGCAGCGTGGTCAGGGTGATGCCGAGCTGCGCGCTGGAAAGGTGCGTGGAGGTGATCTTCAGCGCGTTGATCGTTGGAGTCAGGCGTTTCTCGCCCTTGTCGCGCCGGGCCTCGAGCTCCGCACGGTCCAGATTGACGAGGGAAAACTCGGAGGCGACAAACAGTCCGGTGCCGACGGTGAGGAGCAAACCTACGCCGACCATGAGCCATTCATACATGGGGCTGCCCCTCTCTCGTGATTGCCGGTGCAGCCGGGGTGAACACAGTCTGCACGTCGGTCAGGACGGGGAGGGGCATGGGTTTATGTGAGGGAGGGTCATCCATAGTCCAAGAAATAATACAGGAAGCCCCTGTGCGCGATTCCAAGGTTCTTATCAGGAAGCGCGTCTCCGGGCCGGTCCGGCTACCAGCTTCCCTGGTCGTATCTATACGTCGGCTCGTGGTTGGTGGACCCCGCGACCCGGTGCTGGCGCACCAGGCAGAACGGGTCATAGATTTCGATCCCCAGCCGGCCGGTGCCTGGCACAGGCTGGCAAAAACATGTACAGGGAAAGTTCACGGGCGCCTTTCCGGGCCCAGGCATCAAGGCCCTCGAAGTTCTCTTGATCCGCAGCGGGAGCTTCCGCTAAAGGCGGAAACTGTCCTACTTTCCTTGATACAACGCCACCCCGCGTTGATCCAAAACGGGGATTTCCTTGCCTCCCCGCACTTCCGGCGGCTGTGGCCGCGTGCTCCGAAGCGCGGGGAGGCAGGGGGATCAGCTTGTGGCGAGTTCCGGCTCGCCGGCCGTTTCCATCAGCACGGAATCAAGCAGGTCGCCTGCATCTTCCAGGGAAGAGGAACGGGCCAGTGCAAGTTCGGAAACGAGCAGCTGGCGGGCCTTTAGCAGCATCCGCTTCTCCCCGGTGGACAGCGGGTGGGTCCGCTCGCGGCACCACAGGTCACGGACAACTTCGGCAATCAGGTGCAGCTCGCCGGTGGACATCTTGCCTTCGTTGGCTTTGAAACGGCGGGACCAGTTGTCGGGTTCCATCCCCACCGGTCCGCGCAGCACCGCAAACACGGCCTGGACGCCGTCGTCGTTGATGACGGCGCGTACCCCCACGTCTTCGGCGTTGTCTGCCGGGAGCTTGATCGTCAGCTCAGTGGCATGGACGCGGAAGGTCAGGGTTTCCCGCTCCACCCCCTTGACGGTCATGGGTGAAATATCTGTCACGGTAACGGCGCCGTGGTGCGGATACACCAGTGTCTGTCCGACGGTGAAAATCAAAATGACGTCCCTCTGTTCAATGGTTCCGAGCATGCTTTTAGAAGCGGGCTCCCAAGACCGCTTGGACCTGTCCATGCCGGTCACGAGCGAAGGGTGACGGCCGGGCGGGCGGGCAATAGAGAAGGAGTCAATTTCCAGGCGAGGGGAGCGGATAGTGCTCAGGAGGTTGACGGATTCGTCAATGACTGTCCGGCCTCCGGTCCCGCGCTGTTCAGTCAGTTTATCCTCCCTGCGCAAGTACCCCTTCTCCGCACCGCTCAGCGGTGGTCAATCCCACCGGCCTCGGGTCCGTCTCAGGCGTCCCTGCGGGCGGCGTCGGGGTCCTCGGGTGCCTCCCTGCGCCGCTGCGCCACCAGTTCCTTGGTGCGCACCAGCCGCAGTGCCGTGACAAGCACCAGCCCGCCGAGCATATTGAACAGCAGGGTGTAGCCGAACCAGCCCAGCCATTCCAGGTACGTGATGTCCGCGCCGGAAACAATGGCGCCAAAGATCAGCAGGGAATCCAGGATCGAGTGGAAGAGCTGCAGTCCGGCGAGCAGGAAACCACCGATTACGGTCGCCACGATCTTGGCCGGGTCCGAGGTGGTTCCCTGCTGCATGCGGCTCATCAGGGTGATGGTGCTGCCGCCTAGGAAGGCCAGTGCAACGGTCTGGAGCGAAAAGGGCGCCTCGGTGAAGTGCGACGCCGATGTGGCGACGGTGGGCCCCCACTGCGGAAAGGCCTGCATCACAATCCACATGAAAATCCAGCCGCCTGCAAGGTTGGCCAGCAGGGTTCCGCCCCAGAGCTTGGCCAGCGACTTAACGCTTCCCTCCTTGGCGGCGACGGCGGCCACCGGCATCAGGAAGTTCTCCGTGAACAGTTCGCTGTGGGCCAGGAACAGGGCAATCAGGCCGACGCTGAAGGCCAGGCCGGCCAGCAGATGGTCCCCGGTTTGATGCATCACGGCCAGATAGGCCATCACGCCCAGGCCAACCTCCATGCCGCCGAACAACCCGGTCACCAGGATGGTCCGGAAAGTGCGGTGCAGCCGTTCTGCGCCTTCCGTCACCGTGTTGTCGAAGGATTCCTTCAGTTCATCCTCCACCGGTGCTGAGGATTCTCCGATTTCGCTGCGGCGTTCCTCGCTCATGGCGTCCTTTCGGGTGCATGGATGCTGTGTGCGTACCTTTGCAACCATAAGCCTGCGGGGAACGGCGCCCGGGCATTGCCCCGAGCCAGAGACAGGTGCAGGGCCCCGGATCAACCTGCGGCGCAACACCGCCTCCTGCTCTGCGGGGGGTCCCGCCGGCAGGAAACCAACCGTATCCTCCAAGCATGGACCCGGTCCGCGTCTGCTTGGAGATATTTGCCGCCACCTGCGCCGGCACCTGGGTGCTGTCGCTGGCCACCCGTGAATACTCCTGGACGGACCGCATCTGGTCCGTAACTCCCGTGGCTTACCTGTGGGTTTTCGCAGCGGCGTCCGACGGCGACCCCCGGGTAACCCTGATGGCGGTCCTGGTCACCCTCTGGGGTGTCCGGCTGACGTTCAACTTTGCCCGCAAGGGCGGGTATGCCCCCGGCGGCGAGGATTATCGCTGGGGCATCCTCCGGCGCCGGTTGAAGTCCTGGCAGTTCCAGGCCTTCAACCTGCTGTTCATCAGCGTCTACCAGAACTTCATTATCTGGGTGATGACTCTTCCGGTGCTGACCGTCTATCACCATCCCGGGCCGCTCACCGGCTGGGACTGGCTGCTGGCGCTCCTGTTCCTGGCTGCATTGGCCGGGGAAACGCTCGCGGACCAGCAGCAGTGGAACTTTCAGCAATGGAAGAAGGCCCTCCGGACTGCCGGCCGGACCCCCGCCGTCGATTTCCTGCAGACCGGGTTGTTCCGGTACTCGCGCCATCCGAACTTCTTTTTTGAACAGGCGCAGTGGTGGCTCTTCTACGGGTTCGCCGTTACCGCCTCGGGTGCCTGGCTGCATTGGACGCTCGCCGGGCCGGTCCTGGTGACGCTGCTCTTCGCCGGTTCCACCGCCTTTACCGAGAGCATTTCCCAGGCGCGCTACCCCGAATACGCCGGGTACCGGCGTCGGACCTCACCGATCATTCCGCTTCCCCCTCGGCTGGGTCCGAAGCACTAGGACGGACGGGAGGGGGCGAAACTGTCTGCTCGGTCACATTCGAAACTTTTCGGAATGGGAAGTTCTTCTACAGGTGTTGAATAAGGCAGGATAGAAACGAACCTGTTGGAGAGGGGACTGCAGCTTCTCCAACGGTGCGGACTTCATCGTCGACGGCGGCGAGACCGCGGGCCTGATCGACCACTGGGCCTGCGACAACTAAAAGCTTGCGGCGTCCCCCAGCGCCGCGGCACGGAAGGGCTTCGCTTCGGCGGGGCCCTTCCGTGTATCTGAGAAGATAAGTTCCATGCCCGGACTGCACCACCCCAAGCCGCCACGGCGCCCATCCTCCGACGAGCCGAGGATGACCCGTACCCGGGACGCATTGGAGGCGGGCCTGTGGGAACTGCTGCGGGACCACGAATTGGCGGATATCAGCGTTGCCGCGCTCTGCCGGCAGGCAGGGGTGCACCGCACCACCTTCTACGGACACCACCGCAACATTTTCGACTTCGCCGGGTCCGTGTACGCCGGCGTCGTGGACCGGTTGGGCACGATCGAACTGGATCAGCGCGGCACCGGCCGGACGGTCGCGGAGATCGGGGATCTGTACGTCGAGTCCATCCGGCAGATCCTGCAGCACATCAAGGCGGAACAGCGGGTCTACCGGGCGCTGTTTCACACCGAGACCTTCCTCGGCATCCTCGCCGACCAGCTAAACGTACGGATCCTTTTGGCACTCCATGTCTGGCAGGCGCACAAGGTGCCGCCGGCCCTGGACCTGGAGGCGACCGCCGCTTTCCTCGCCGGCGCCTACGCCTCCTGGTTCGAGCAGTGGGTGGCCAGCGACGACGACGACGTCGAGGCCCGGCTGGCCTCGCTGCGTTACCTGCTCCCGTGCTGGTGGCCGAGGGACGGCTTCCCCGAGGCGTAGGGCCCCGCCGCTAAGTTTCTCTCCGCGGGCAGCAGCCTAGAGGCGGTGCAGGCTGCCCCGCAGCGAATCCAGGTCCGGGTAGCCGTTGACCGCCATGGTCAGGTCCGCTTCCGCGAGCAGGCTGCGCATGACATGGGTGATTCCCGCCTGCCCGCCCGCCGCCAAGCCGTAGACATAGGGCCGGCCGATGCCCACCGCCGTTGCGCCCAGTGCCAGCGCCCGCAGCGCATCCACGCCGGACCGCACGCCCGAATCGAAGAGCACGGGTGCGCCCCCGGCGGCCTCGACGACGCCGGGCAGGCAGTCGATCGCGGGAATGCCGCCGTTGGCCTGCCGCCCGCCGTGGTTGGAGCAGTAGATTCCGTCCATGCCGCCGTCGAGCGCCCGCCGGGTGTCCTCCGGCGAGCAGATGCCCTTGAGCACAATCGGCAGGGACGTCAGGGAACGGAACCACGCCAGGTCCTCCCACGTCATGGTGGGGTTGCCGAACAGTGAGGCCCAAAGCATCACCGCAGCTGCAGGGTCGATTGAGCCCTGCTCGGCGAGGAGTTTGCGGAAGCGGTCATCGGACAGGTAATTGGCGAGGCACTGTCCGGTGAGCATCGGGAGGTAGGCGGCGCTGAGGTCCCGGGGCCGCCAGCCGTTGACCCAGGTGTCCAAGGTGATGACGATGCCGGAGTAACCGGCCGCTTCCGCGCGGTGCACCAGGGACTCGGCGAGCTCCCGGTCCGCCGGCGGGTAGAGCTGGAAGAAGCCCGGCGTTTCCCCGGCTGCCGTCCGGACCTGTTCCAGCGGAGCCTGCGAGAGGGTGGATGCCACCATCGGTATGCCCAGCTCCGCGGACGAGGCAGCGGTGGCCAGGTCGCCGTCGTCGGCCACTGCGCCGAGCACGCCCACCGGCGCAAAGAACAGGGGGGAGGGCAGCGCGTGCCCGAACAGGTCGATGCCCATGCTGCGCTGCGCGGCTCCCACCAGCATGCGCGGCATGATGCCCAGCCGTTCAAAGGCGGCGACGTTGGCCCGCTGGGTGTACTCGTTGCCCGCACCGCCTGCCACGTACCCCAGGATCCGGGGATCCATCCGGCTCTTGGCCAGTTCCTCCATGGCGGCGGAGTCCATCGGCAGATCCGGCAGGACACCCCGGGCACCGTTCATGTAGATGCCAAGCTGATAATCGCCGTAGTTCATGCCCATGGGGTTCCGCCTTTTCCTGCCGGCTGGTGTGCCGGATTTCCGCTTTGCCCCGGATGCTACCCCTGCGGCGGCGGGACATCCGGCCGACCCGCGGCGGGCACCCCATCCGTTCCGACACGTACTCAGTCCCGCGCGGCGCCGGCAGGAGCCGCTCTAGCCGGAGTTCGCCGGCCTTGCCGCGCGTCGCTCCAGGTGGCGGAAGATCAGAAACAGCGTGCTCCATAGGACCGCACCAACCGTTAGGAACATGCCGATGACCTTGAACACGGCTCCCGTGCTGTCCACCGGAAACCAGCCGCCCAGGAACAATGCCGGCAGTACGGTTGCAGCCATGACGGCGAAGTGCACGGCGGACTGCCGCCACAGCGGCCACCGTTCCAGCTGGTAGATCACCGTCGCACCGGCCACGGCCCCGGAGATCACTCCGGCGGCAATGGTGCTGCGTCCGTTGACGGCATCGCCCTGGGCATACAGGGCAGCTCCGATACCCGTCATGACAATGACCGGTATTCCGGCAAGCAAGATGGCTCGGCGTCTCAGTTTCATGGCTGCCGCCTAGCCCGCGGTGACCTGGAACAGGTTGCGCCAGCTCGTGATCAGCCAGTCGCCGGAACTCTCGCCGGGCCGGGAGCATAGCGTCATTGACGCCTGGACGATCTGCGCATCGGTACCGGGTTCGCCCGCACCGGGCGCTACCTCCATCTCCGCCGAGGCGGAAATCTCGGTCACGATGCTCTCGCCGTCGTCGGCCAGCCAGACACCGAGGACTTCGACCTCCAGCGCCGTGAAGCGTGACCGGTCAGGTTCGTAGATGTACCGGTAGGAGTCGCCGTACCGCTCGTGGTGGAAGGTGCTCTGCATAACCATTCCGCCAAAGGGGGAACCGTCGCTCAGGCTCTGCCGGGCTGTGCCGTGGAGTTCCGGGGCAATCCGGTTCTCATTTTCCGCCCACCACTCCTCCGGGGTCCAGGCCCCGCCGTTGAGCGGGGAGTCCAGTCCCTCCTCCACCATAAAAGTGAGGTTTGTCCGGTGGGCTTCCTCGATTTCGGCCTGCGAGTAGAGCGAAAGCAGCTTCGGTTCCACCACCGCCGGATCGAGGGTCCAGGCGGGATCGTCCTCGGCAAGCGAGATCTGCAGGTAGGTTCCGTGTGCCGTTTCTACGGTGCCCTTGACGCCCAGCCCGTTGACGGCGGAAGCGGACGACGTCGGGGCCGGGGTCTTCGTCCGCGTTGCCGACGGCGAGGGCTGGGCTTTGCCTGACGGCTTTCCCGTCGCTTTGTCGGAAGCAGTTGCGGACGGCGAACTGGAAGCGGCCGGCGGGCTGCTGGCGTCAGTGCCCGCCGGGTCGGTGCCGCAGGCGGAAAGGACGGTTACCAGCAAGGCCAGACCCGCTGCGGCAGATGCCGGGCGCGGGCCCGTTGGAATATTTCGACTCACATTTCCCCCATTCGGACCGCACCGGTTCCCGGTGCAGAGAGCGCCAGTATAGGGCGGGAATTCCGGCCGGGACCCGGCATGCCAGGTGTCGCGGCGTGTTTACCCGGGATGCCGTAACTGTCAGTAAGGGGTCTGTCGGGCCGGCGTCGACGGCCCTCCGCCGAAGTCTGCGGCTCCTGGCCCGGCAGGCGTCAGTTTGCTAAGGCGGGCAGCCGGGTCAGGCCAGGAACTTGTCCGGGGTCAGCGGCAGGTCCCGGATCCGGGTGCCGGAGGCGTTGTAGGCGGCATTGGCAATGGCAGCAGCGCTGCCCACAATCCCTATTTCTCCGATGCCGCGGGCGCCCAGCGGTCCGGCATGCTCGTCATGGTCCTCGATCCACAGTGCCTCCATGTCCAGCACGTCCGCGTTGGTGGGGATGTGGTACTCCGCAAGGTCGGAGTTCACGAAGATCCCGAACCGCGGATCCAGCACCCCCTGCTCGTGCAGTGCCATGCCCAGGCCCATGGTCATGGCGCCGAGGAACTGGGACCGGGCCGTGCGCGGGTTGATGATCCGGCCCGCGGAAAACACCCCGAGCATCCGGGGGACCCGGATCTCCCCGGTGTCCGCGTGGATCCGGACCTCGGCGAAGTGCGCGCCGAAGGAGTACAGGGCAAGGTCCGCAGCCTCCGGGTCTTCCGGTGGCTGCGCTTCCGTCTGGGCGCCGGGGGAGGGGTGCTCGCCGTGATCCTCCCGGAAGGCGCGGGCGGCGGCAATGATGGTGCCGCCCCAGCTGGCCGTCCCCGAGGACCCGCCGGCCACACTGGCTTTCGGGAACCGGGTGTCACCGATGCCCAGCCGGATCCGGTCGACCGGCACCCGCAGGGCATCGGCGGCGATCTGCGTCAGGGCGGTCCAGCTGCCCGTGCCGATGTCGGCGGCACCGATCTGCACCGAGTAGACGCCGTCCTGCTCGTACCGGATCCGCGCCGTGTTCGCGGGCTGGCGCATAAAGGGATACACGGCGCTGGCGGTTCCCATCCCCACCAGCCAGCCGTCCTCCTGAACGGAGCGTGGGCGGGCCACCCGGTTCTGCCAGCCAAAGCGCTCCGCACCGAGGTCGAAGCATTCCAGCAAATGCCGGCTGGAGAACGGATTGCCGGTTTCCGGGTCAACCTCCGGTTCGTTGCGCCGGCGCAGCTCGATCGGATCCAGGCCGGCCGCCGCCGCCAGCTCATCCATGGCCACCTCGGGTCCGAACATGCCCGGGCATTCCCCGGGGGCACGCATCCAGGACGGCACCGGAATATCCAGCGGTGCCAGCCTCGTGGTGGTCCGCCGGTTAGGGGAGGCGTACATCATCCGGAACGGTGCCGGAGTCTGCTCGGCGAACTCCTTGATCCGGGAGGTGTGTTCCAGGATGTCCAGCGACATGGCACTGAGCCGGCCGTCGTCGGCCGCACCCAGCCGGACATGCTGGATGGTAGGGGTTCGGTGGCTGGTCAGCGTGTACATCTGTTGCCGGCTGACCGGGAACTTCACCGGCCGTCCGTCCGTGCACTGCGCGGCCAGGGCCGCCATCACCACCTGCACGTGCGGCATGCCTTTGGACCCGAAGCCGCCGCCCACGTGCGGGGCGATGACGCGGACCTGCTCCTCTTCAAGACCCAGCACCTGCGCCAGCGTGCCCCTGACGGCGTGGACGCCCTGCGTGGAGTCCCAGAGGGTCATGACAGTCCCGTCCCACTGCGCCACCGTGACGTGCGGCTCCAGAGGGTTGTTGTGTTCGGGCGGAGTGGAATACGTCGCGTCGATCCGCAGCGCGGCCGTGGCAAAGGCGCCGTCGAAATCGCCCTGGCTGCTGTCCGTCGGGGTGCCGGCATTCAACTCCTCGGGGGCGTACAGCGCAGGATCGTCTCCGTGCAGCTGGGCGGTGAACGGTTCCTCCGTGTAAGTCACCTGCACGGCAGCGGCTGCCTCCCGGGCGGTTTCCGGGGTCTCGGCCAGTACTGCGGCCACTATCTGCCCCCGGTAGCCCACGCTGGTGTCCTGCAGGACCGCCAATTCCCGGTCCGAGCTGTCTGCCAGCCGCGGAGTGGTTTCCGCCGTAAGGATGGTCAGCACCCCGTCGAGGGCCTCCGCTTGGGCGGTCTCCACCCGCTCCACCCGGCCGCGGGCAATGGTGGAAAGTACGGGGTAGAGGTGGACGGGGTTCTCCACCGGCTGTTCGTAGGCATACGGGGCGGTGCCCCGGACCTTGAGTTCGCCGTCGAGCCGTTCAAACGGAGTACCGATGGCGGACGCGGGCATCAGCTTGCTCATGAGTTCATGTCCTCCCAGCCTGCGTCCTCCGGGCCGGCGGGCCCTTCCGGATGGTCCGTCCCCGGCGCGCTCGCGTCCGGCCCGGCGGTGCCGGTCAGGTCCCGCAGCACTGCGGCCAGGGTGTTCCGGACCATGGGCACCTTGAAACCGTTCCCGTTGAGCGTCTCGGCGTGCAATAGCTCGGCATCCGCGGCGGCCCGGAAGTTGGCCTCGGTGGCTGCGGCCCCGCGGAGCACCGCTTCGGCTTGGAGGGCCCGCCAGGGTTTGTGCGCCACTCCGCCCAGCGCTATGCGTACGTCCCGGATCACCGGGGCGGCGGCGTCGTCGTCTTCCAGTTCCAGTGCCGCGGCCACGGAAACGAGGGCGAAGGCGTAGGCCGCACGGTCGCGGACCTTGCGGTACGCGGAACGGGCCGGCGCCGGCGGGAGTTCAACGGCGGTGATCAGCTCACCGTGGTCAAGCACCGTGTCCTTCTGCGGTTCGCTGCCGGGCAGCCGGTGCAAATCAGACACGGGGAGTACGCGTTCGCCTGCGGGGCCCATAACGACGACGGCGGCATCCAGGGCGGCCAGCGCCACCGCCATATCCGACGGATGGGTGGCGACGCAGTCCTCGGAGGCGCCGAGGATGGCGTGGTACCGGGTGTAGCCCTCCAGAGCGGAGCAGCCGGTGCCGGGCTCCCGCTTGTTGCAGGGAGTGGTGGGGTTCTGGAAGTACACGCAGCGGGTGCGCTGGAGCAGGTTTCCGCCGGTGGTGGCCAGGTTCCGCAACTGGCCCGAGGCTCCGGCCAGCAGCGCCTGGGACAGGGCAGGGTAGCGGCTGCGGATGACCGTGTTGGCTGCCAGGTCCGCGTTGCGCACATTCGTACCGATCCGGACCCGCCCGTCCTCCTGCACATCCACCGTGTCCAGCGGCAGCCGGGAGATGTCCACCAGCAGGGTGGGTTGGGCGACGCCGAGCTTCATCCGGTCCACCAGATTGGTGCCCCCGGCCAGGAAAGCGGCCTCAGGGTTGCCGCTCACCAGGGCGACGGCCGACGCGACGTCTTCGGCGCGGTGATAGTCGAACGGGATCATGCGCGTTCCTCCGGGTGTTCGGGCATGGATTCCGCGGTGGGGGAGTCCGCCACTACCGGAACCTCCGGGTCGGCTGCTCCGCCCCGCCGTGCCGCGGCTGCTTCGGCGGCCTGCCGGACGGCGGCAACAATATTTACGTAAGCCCCGCAGCGGCACAGGTTTCCGCTCATGCGCTCGCGGATTTCAGCATCGGTGAGGTCTATGCCGCCCTCGGCCTGCAGATCTTCCGTGGCCGTGGAAGGGTGCCCGGCGGCGGCTTCCTCGATGATGCCGGCGGCGGAACAGATCTGCCCGGGAGTGCAGTAACCGCATTGGAACGCGTCCTGCTCCAGGAAGGCGCGCTGGACCGGGTGCAGTTCGCCGTCGGGCGTGCCGCCGGCCAGTCCCTCGGACGTGATGACCTCGGCTCCGTCGTGGGCCACGGCAAGGGTGAGGCAGGAATTGGCGCGGCGCCCGTCCAGAAGGACTGTGCAGGCACCGCATTGGCCGTGGTCGCAGCCCTTCTTGGGACTCGTGACGTCCAACCGGTCGCGCAGCGCGTCCAGGACCGTGGTGCGGGTATCCACCGTCAGGGTGCGCGGCTCGCCGTCCACCTGCAGGGTTATTCGGGCTTCCATGAGATGTGGGACACCTCTCCCTCGCGGTTTGTTCTCGCAACCTACCGGAGCAGATGTGGCGGAGACAACCATTGATGCCGTCAACCGGGACTCTTCGCCGCTGAACCACTGGCGATTGAGGTTCCGCTGCTGCGCGAAGGGCGGGAAGACAAAAAAGATCCCGATCCGTTTCCGGATCGGGATCTTTCTATTGGTTGCGGGGGCAAGATTTGAACTTGCGACCTCTGGGTTATGAGCCCAGCGAGCTACCGAACTGCTCCACCCCGCGGCGTGGTTATGACTTTACCGCAGATCTGCCGCACAGTGTAATCCAGTGGCGGCGCTCACATTTAGTGCGGCGGAATTCGCTACGCTGGACCGCGTGAGCATGCCGAAAACTGATACCACCGTCACTTATCCGGCCGGGGCGTTGACCGGAACGGGAACCGTACAGCACGTCGAAACCCTCCCGGACGGGCGGTTGGCGGTACTGCTGGATGCCACGCCCGTGCATCCCGTGGATGCGGGCTGGCCGGACCAGGGGCCGGACCGGGCAACACTGACGACGGCGACTGGCCGCGGGGTGCCCGTGCTCGACTGCGTAGTAGGAGCCACGGACGGAGACGCACTGTTCCTCGGCCGGGAAATTCCGGTCCGCAAGGGCACCGAGGGCTGGGTGTTCCTGGTAATCCACATGGTGCCCGGGGACGCCGGCATTGCGGAGGGGGAGCGGGTAGAGGTCCGCGTGGACGGTGAGTACCGGGCCGCGCTTTCGGCCGGGCACACCGCCTGCCATCTGGCCTCGCTGGCCCTGAACCGGCAGCTGGCCGATGCCTGGAAGAAGGACGTGCAGGCCGACGCCGCGGGCAGCCCGAATTTCGATGCACTGGCGATTGAAACGACAACCATCCTTCCCGGAGGCTCCCGGGATGTTTACCGGTTGGGCAAGTCCCTGCGCCGCAAGGGCTTCCTCCCGGATGCTCTGCTCTCGGACCCGGCAGCCGTGGAAGCGGGGGTGAACGCAACACTGGCCAAATGGGTGGCGTCCGGGGCCGAGGTGCGCATTGAGCGGGAGTCCGGTCTCCTTACCGGCATGCGCCGCTGGGTCTGCCAGCTGCCCGACGGCACGGTCAGCATTCCCTGCGGCGGCACCCATCTCACCTCGCTGGCGGCTGTTTCCGCGATTGAGGTCCGGTTGAGTGCCGAGCCGGGAGAAGGGGCAGTTGACGTAGTGATGGAAACACGCTGCACTTTCTCCGAAGGGCAATAACCCCTACCGGTTTTGAGGGAGGTCCGGCGGCGTATCTTACGGCCGTAATTCCCGGAAAAATCAGGCAACAATGCCATTTGATGGTCCGCTTACCTGTTTCCTCAAGGTATCGCAGCGGTAGATCTTGTCCGCATGGGTGGATGGAAGTAGTGTTCCGCACACGTGAGCGGTACCACGATCTCAAATGAGCAAAGGTGACCAGATGGGATTCCGACACAGCAGGCGGTTTTACCGCTCAGGCCGACCCCGGCTGCGTGCCGGACTGGCATCAGCGGCTGCCGCGGCCCTTGTTCTGACCGGCTGCGGAGGCACGGAGGCGGAGGGTAAAGAGGAAATTGTCGTAGCAATTGTTTCCAATCCGCAGATGCAGGACGCGATCACTCTCCAGGAGGAATTCAAAGCCCAGTATCCGGACGTGGACGTCAGTTTTGTATCACTCCCCGAAAATGAGGCCCGCGCCAAGATCACGGCCTCCGTCGCCACCCAGGGCGGGGAATTCGACGTCGTGATGATCTCCAATTACGAAACGCCGATGTGGGCGGAAAACGGCTGGATCACCAACCTTCAGGATTACGCGGATTCCACCGAGGGATATGACCCCGAGGATTTCGTCCCCACCATCCGCGAGGCGCTGAGCTACGAGGGGGACCTATACTCCGTTCCGTTCTACGGGGAATCCTCCTTCCTGGTTTACCGGCAGGACCTCTTCGACGAGGCCGGTCTGACCATGCCGGAAAACCCCACCTGGGAGGACATCCGCGGATTTGCCGAAGCGCTCAATGACCCGGAGAACAACATGTCCGGTGTCTGCCTGCGCGGACTGGCCGGCTGGGGCGAGGTCATGGCACCGCTGGGCACCATGATCAATACCTACGGGGGCCGCTGGTTCGACGAGGACTGGAATGCCACCTTGGATGCGCCCGAAGTGGAAGCGGCGGTCACCGATTATGTGGACCTGGTGCAGAACTACGGGCAGGCCGGCGCCGCCACCAGCGGCTACGGGGACTGCCTGACCCTTTACAGCCAGGGCAACACGGCCATGTGGTACGACGCCACGGCCATGGTCTCCGCCATTGAGGATCCGGCGTCGTCGCTCGTAGTCGGGAAAAGCGGGTACGCACCGGCACCCATCCAGGAAACCGAGTCCTCCGGCTGGCTCTACAGCTGGTCACTGGCCATCCCCTCGACCAGTGAGTCGAAAGACGCCGCCTGGGACTTTGTTTCCTGGATGACCAATAAGGAATACATCCAGCTGGTGGGCGAGGAGATCGGCTGGGAACGGGTGCCGCCGGGCAGCCGGCTTTCCACCTACGAGATCCCGGAATACGCCGAGGTTGCCGAGGCCTATGCCGAGCCGACCCTCGATGCCATGGCCGGCGCGTCCCAGGAAAGCAGCATGGTTCGCGGTGTGCCGTACACCGGGCTTCAGTTTGTCGGCATCCCGGAGTTCCAGGATCTGGGCACCCGTGTGGCGCAGCAGATCTCGGCGGCCATCGCCGGGCAGCAGACGGTACAGGAAGCCCTGGAGCAATCGCAGGGGTACGCCGAAACGGTGGCGGAAAGCTACCAGGACGGAGGCGGTTAATGTCCACCTTGGTAGAACGGCAGCAGGTCCGCGCCAGGAAGGCCGCTACGGAAAGGCAGGGCGGAGGGATGTCCTCTGCCGAGGGATGGCGGCGGCGGCTGCCGCTGCTGCCGGCCCTGATCTTCACTCTGATCGTGACGCAGGTGCCTTTCCTCTTTACCATCTGGTACTCCCTGCAGAACTGGAACCTGCTGCGGCCGGAGGGAAACCAGTTCGTCGGGCTCGGAAACTACGTTGATATCTTTTCCGACTCGACCTTCCGCGGGGCGGCGCTGAACAGTGTTCTGTTCACCCTGGCCTGTGTTTTCTTCGCGATGCTGCTGGGCATCATTTTCGCCCTGCTGCTGGACCGCAGTTTCGCCGGCAGGGGAGTGGTGCGGACCCTGCTGATCACCCCGTTCCTGATCATGCCCGTGGCCAGCTCCCTGCTGTGGTCCATCTCCATCCTCAACCCCAGTTACGGCCTGTTGAACTGGGTCATCGGGCTGGTGGGGATCCCTCCGGTGGACTGGACCTCGCAGCACCCCATCGTGTCCATCCTCATGGCGCTGGTGTGGCAGTGGACGCCGTTCATGATGCTGCTGGTTCTGTCCGGACTGCAGGCGCAGTCCAAGGACGTGCTGGAAGCGGCCCAGGTGGACGGAGCTGGGTGGTGGCGGACCTTTATCTCGGTGACGCTGCCGCAGCTGCGCCGCTACATAGAGCTCGGGATCCTGCTCGGAGCCATTTACGTGGTGAATACCTTCGACCAGATCTACCTGATGACCGCCGGCGGTCCCGGGACGGCCAGTGCCAACCTCCCGTTCTACATCTATCAGCGGGCCTTCCTCGGCTTCGATATCGGCCAGGCGGCTGCGATGGGCGTGGTGGTGGTCATCGCCACCATCATTGTGGCCACCCTGGCCCTGCGACTGATCTTCAAGAGCTTCGACGTAAAGGACTGACGACGTGGCTACCCAGACTGCTGCACCTACTCCCGCCGGGAAGAAGACTCCCTCGATCCCAAAGACCATCCGGAAACCGGATCGAAGGTTTAACTCCGGGCCCATCCTCACCACGGTCACCTGGGTATTGGCGCTGATCTTCTTCTCGCCGGTGCTCTGGATGGTGCTGACCTCCTTTAAACAGGAGTCCGCCGCAGCATCCGATCCGCCGGTGTTCTTCTTCGCGCCCACGCTGGACCAATACCGTGCGGTGCTGGGCAGCGGTGCCGGAAGTTACTTCGCCAATTCGGCGATAGCCACCGGCGTCTCCACCATCCTGGTGATTCTTCTTGCGGTGCCGGCTTCCTATGCCCTGAGCATCCGCCCGGTGAAGAAAACCTCCGACGTGCTGTTCTTCTTCATCTCCACCCGCATGCTGCCTGTCGTGGCTGTGATTATGCCGATTTACGTCATTGCCGGGCAGCTGAAGGTACTGGACAACGTGTGGACGCTGGTGGTCCTCTACACCTCCATGAACCTGCCCATCGCTGTGTGGATGATGCGCTCGTTCTTCCTTGAAGTGCCCGGGGAGGTGCTGGAAGCGGCGCAGATGGACGGTGCCGGGTTGATGAAGACCCTCTGGCGGGTGCTGATGCCCATGGTGGCTCCCGGGCTGGCAGCGACCGCCTTGATCTGCGTGATCTTCGCCTGGAACGAGTTCTTCTTCGCCCTGATCCTCACCGCCGGCCAATCGGCTACGGTTCCGGTCTTCCTGGTGTCGCAGATGACCAGCGAAGGCCTGTTCCTGGCGCAGCTCTCCGCGGCGTCGGTGCTGGCGTCGCTGCCGGTCGTCATCGCGGGCTGGGTGGCGCAAAAGCAACTGGTCCGCGGTCTGTCCATGGGCGCAGTCAAGTAAGCGGGCCGCGCCGGGGGCCGGCCGCGCCGGGCCCGGTCACAGCGCTGAGTTCTGCTCCTGGACCGTGGCGTTGGAGGATACCTCGAAGGTCCGCTCGGGCGGCTCAACATTCGCGGGATCCATCCACATGAACTCCCAGACGTGTCCGTCCGGGTCGGTGGCCGAGCCGCTGTACATTCCGGGCATACGTTCCTCTGCCGGAGCGTAGAGGGCACCGCCGCCGGAGGTGCAGGCAGCCAGGAAACGGTCCACTTCCTCCCTGCTGTCGCAGCTGATGCCGTTCAACACTTCCTTGCCGGCGGAAGCAAGGTGCGGGGTGTCTCCCTTGGGCAGGAACTCCTGATAATAGTCCTGCTGCAGCAGCATCACCACAATGCTGTCCGAGACGACAATGGCGGTGGTGCGATCGTCGCTGAACTGCGGGTTCTTGGTGAAACCGAGACCCAGGTAAAAGTTTTCCGCGGCGGGCAGGTCTGCCACGGGGAGGTTGGGGAAAATCATGCGTTCCATGACGGGTCCTTCCAGGAGGTCCGTGGGCGCATCGCGGCGGAGGGCCCGCGGGGAATATGCGTACGGGTAGGTATCAGACTGTTTCTTCACGTTCCCACTGCCCGCCGCCGCTGACAACGGGTAGCGGGAAGGTTGCAGCCTGTGTCTGCAGTGCCGCCGAATATGTCCTGCCTCTGTGCGTCCGCCCGGCAATAACTGCTAATCTCACAGCTGCGAAGGCGGGCCGGACACTTCCGGTTATCTACCTGGCACCACACCAAGGGAGAAGCCAATGAGCAGTACTTCGGACGATGTTTACCTGGCCCAGGCCATCCGCCTGGCCACCGAGAACGTGGCCATGGACGGCGGCCCGTTCGGCGCCGTCGTCGTCACGGCGGAAGGTGCCGTATTTGAGGGTGTGAACCGCGTGACCTCTAACAACGATCCGACCGCGCACGCCGAAGTCACGGCCATCCGCAACGCCTGCGCAGCCCTCGGCACCTTCGACCTCTCGGGCGCCGTCCTCTACACCAGCTGCGAACCGTGCCCCATGTGCCTGGCGTCCTCGCTGTGGGCGCGTGTGGACCGGGTGATCTTCGCTGCCGACCGGCACGACGCCGCCAGCGCGGGGTTCGACGACGCCGCCTTCTACGAGTACTTCGAGACACCGTTGGAGCAGCGCTCCATGCAGGTCACCCAGCAGACCGTTGACGGCACTCCCGCGATGACTCCGTTCAACGCCTGGACCGCGGCAGCTACGCGGATCGACTACTAGGCGGCAGTCCGCCGGCTTTAGCAGCCCGCTTCCGGCGGGCTGCTAAAGCCGGTGCTCCAGCGCGGCGCCGATGGTTTTGGAGTAGCACGTGGACCCGTCGGCCATGATGTAGGGGCCGAAGTTCGGCACCACCCGGTAGCCGGCATTCTCGTAAAACCGGTGTCCGTCCGGCTGCGCAGAGCCCGCTTCGGCCATCAGGGCAGCGAATCCCATCTGCTTCGCACGTGCCTCCAACGCCCCGAGGACCGCCGTCGCCACCCCTGACCCGCGCGCATAGGGCAGGACATACACGCGCTTGATCTCCGCCGTCGCCGTATCCAGCCGCCGCAGCCCGCCGCAGCCCAGCGGCTGGCCGGTACTGCGCTCATAGGCGATGAGGAAGACCGCCGCATCGGCGGCGCGCGGCGGGTTGGGATCGTGTTCCGCGGTGCCGTACCGGGCATCCAGTTCGGCCTGTTGGGCTTCGCGCAGGTCGGCGCCTACGGGGTTGCTCCAGGGCACTTCGCGGATGCGCAGGTGCGGGGTGGAGTAGGGACGGAATCCGGAAAAGGGTCGCAAATCCGACATGCTGCCTCCAGTGGCCAGGGGTGGTGCTTCCACGCTAGGAGTGCGGGGTTTCGCCTGTGTTTCGGGAGTGTGCCGTCCCGGCAAAGGGAATGTTCCGGATATGCGAATCGTGCGAGAATGGTAGCGATGTCAACTGTCGATTCTTCCCCTGAGAAAAACACCGCCAAAAAGCAGCGCACCACCCGCGCGCTTCCCACCGCCACCGGACCGCAGGTCCGCCCCGCCACGGAGGGTTGGGAACAGGCCAAGGAGCCCGACGGCCGCCCGCTGCTGCAGTTCAAGTCGCCGCGCGTGTCCCAGCCGCCGGTCCATCTGGCCGATATGTCGCTGGCCGAACGCCAGGAGAAGCTCAAGTCCATGGGCCTGCCCGCGTTCCGCGCGAAGCAGCTGTCGGTGCACTACTTCCAGCACTACACCACCGATCCGGAAGCCATGAGCGACCTCCCCAAGGAGCGACGCGACGAGCTTGTGGGCGAGATGTTCCCGACGCTGCTCACCGAGATCAAGCGCCTGACCACTGACAACGGCGACACGATCAAGTTCCTGTGGCGGCTCTTCGACGGCTCCCTCGTGGAGTCCGTGCTGATGCGCTACCCCGGCCGGATCACCCTGTGCGTGTCCAGCCAGTGCGGCTGCGGCATGAACTGCCCGTTCTGCGCCACCGGCCAGGCCGGCCTGACCCGCAACATGTCCACCGCGGAAATCCTGGACCAGATTGTCCAGGCCAACCGGGTGATCAAGGAGGGCGGCCTCGGCGGCAAGCGGCGCGACGGCGGCCACGACGCCGAGCGCGTCACCAACATTGTCTTTATGGGCATGGGCGAGCCGCTGGCCAACTACAAGCGCGTGATGAACGCCGTCCACCGGATGGCCGCCGAGGTTCCCGAAGGCCTGGGCATGAGCGCCCGCAACATCACCGTTTCCACCGTGGGCCTGGTGCCGGCCATCAAGAAGCTGGCCGAGGAAAACATCCCGGTCACCTTCGCCCTGAGCCTGCACGCCCCGGACGACGAACTTCGTGACGAGCTGATCCCGGTCAACAGCCGGTGGAAGGTGGACGAGGCGCTGGACGCCGCGTACAACTACTACCGCGTCACCGGCCGCCGCGTCTCCATCGAGTACGCGCTGATCAAGGACATGAACGACCACGCCTGGCGTGCGGACCTGCTCGCCAAGAAGCTCAATGCCCGCGGCCGCGGCTGGGTGCACGTGAACCCCATTCCGCTGAACCCCACGCCCGGTTCCATCTGGACGTCGCCGGAGCCGGAGGTCATGCAGGAGTTCATCAACCACCTGATCGACGCCGGCATCCCCACTACCATCCGCGACACCCGCGGCAAGGAGATCGACGGCGCCTGCGGCCAGCTCGCCGCAGCGGACTAGCAGTCCCGCGTCCGCTTCGGCGGGCGGCACCGAGGCGAAGACGACGACGGCGGGAGGCCGGGCTGCATGCCCGGCTCCCGCCGTCGTCGTTTGGTTTTAAGCGGGCAGCCTACTTGAGGTGGTCCACCAGGGTGTCCGCGATGCCGGTGTACTTTGCCGGGGTGAGAGCCTGCAGGCGGGCTTCCGCGTCTGCCGGAAGGCCGAGGCCGGCAATGAATTCCTTCATCCGTTCGGCGTCTACTCGGTGGCCGCGGGTGAGGTCCTTCAGCCGTTCGTAGGGGTTTTCCATGCCTTCGGTTCCGGCGACGGCTTCGGCGCGCATCACCATCTGGATGGCTTCACCGAGCACCTCCCAGTTGGCATCCAGGTCCTGCTCGAGGACCTGCTCGGCCACGTGCAGGCGCTCCAGTCCCTTGGCCACGTTGGAAATCGCGAGGACCGAGTGTCCGAAGGCCACACCGATGTTGCGCTGTGAGGAGGAATCTGTGAGGTCGCGCTGCCAGCGGGAGGTGACCAAAGTGGAAGCCAGCGTGTCCAGCAGGCCGTTGGAAATCTCCAGGTTCGCTTCGGCATTCTCGAAGCGGATCGGGTTGACCTTGTGCGGCATGGTTGAGGAGCCGGTGGCGCCCTCCACCGGAACCTGCGCGAAATAGCCAATGGAGATGTAGCTCCACACATCCGTGCAGAAGTTGTGCAGGATGCGGTTAAAGCGGGCGATGTCGGCGTAAAGCTCGGCCTGCCAGTCGTGGGATTCAATCTGCGTGGTCAGCGGGTTCCAGGCCAGGCCGAGGCCTTCCACGAAGCTGCGCGCCACCTGCTGCCAGTCTGCCTGCGGGGCGGCTGCGTAGTGGGCTGCGTAGGTGCCGGTGGCGCCGTTGATCTTGCCGAGGAACTCCGTGCTGCGGATGCGGCGCAGCTGGCGCGAGAGCCGGTGGACGGTGACGGCCAGTTCCTTGCCCAGCGTGGTGGGGGTGGCGGGCTGGCCGTGCGTCCGGGACAGCATGGGCACGGCACGGGTGTCCTCGGCCATGGCGGCGATCTGGTCCACCAGCTTCTGCGCGGCGGGCAGCCAGACGTTCTCGACGGCGCCCTTGATGCCCAGTGCGTAGGAGAGGTTGTTGATGTCCTCGGACGTGCAGCCGAAGTGCACGAGGCTCTTCAGGCTCTCGAGACCGAGGGCCGGAAGCCGATCGGCAATGTAGTACTCGACGGCCTTGACGTCGTGCACGGTGCGCTTTTCAATCTCGCCCAACTCGGCCACGGAATCGCCGTCGAAGCCCGAGACGATGGCCCGCAGCTGGTGCTGCTGGTCTTCCGTAAGCGGAGCAGTGCCGGGCAGGACGGCGTTGGAGGTCAGGTGAATCAGCCATTCCACCTCCACATGCGTCCGGTCCCGGTTCAGGGCGGCTTCGGACAGGTAGTCCACCAGCGGCGCGGTGGCGCTGCGGTAGCGGCCGTCCAACGGGCCCAGGGCGATAGCGGGAGTCACGGAGGCAAGGGAGACACGGGGTTCGGATTCGGCCATGCAGTAATTCTTTCATGCCGCCGGGGTGCTGCCGCTGTGTGACTTTCCGGCTGGCTGTTTTGCAGGTCCTGCTGTTCCGCCGCGTTCTCCCGGGAGCAGGGTTTTCCTCCACAGGCAAGCTGCGGGCGGTGCGGGTGCGGGCTGTGTCCACCGGCGGGGAGGTAATGCCCGTCCTTCGGCCGGCAGTCCGGGAACCTTGACGCCACGGCATCGTTCTTGATCCGGTCCCCACCGGCGGTTCGCCGGGGTTCCTGATCGTGGCCTACTCCGGGCGGGTACAGAACCGGAAAGCACAGCGTAGATAATTCGTCACCCACGGGAGGTAGTGGTGGACCAAATGGCAGCGGCAGCGTATGCGCAAGAGACGGAACGGTTGCTTCTGGCGTTTGCAGCAGAAACCGACGAGCTGGAACGGGAGGTCGCAGAGGCAGCAATTATCCAATGGGAGTCACGCGCCGCCAATGCCTTCCGGCGCAAAGTCCTGACTGCAGCGGAGCGGTTTTTCGATGTCTCGTCGCAGCTGCGGTCAGCTGCCGTCGAGCTGCAGCAGGATCCGCTCATGTTGGCGGCGGGGAGCTGACCATGACGGAGCAGGGGACCGGAGACCGGGGGATGTACGAGGTGAGGGGAGGGGCTGCCGGGCTCCTGGTCCAGTACGAGGACCTGGTCCGGGTCGCGGGCAGGCTGGAATCGACAACGGGCCGTGTGCGGCAACTCGAGGAGAGGGTGACGGAGCTTTGGCTGGCCGTTGGTGCGTTCGGCGGCGGTTCCGCGTCGGCTGACCGGATCAGGTCGCGGATCATGGAAGCGGGGCACATCCTCAGGACGTCGGCTGCCGCCGTCGACGAAATTGCGGACGGGGTGCGCGGGAGCGCCCGAGCCTACGCGGAAGTCGAAGGGCGCGTTGAGACACGGCTTCCTCCCGTTGGCCCCTATCCCGTGAATCCTTGGATTGCACCCGGACCGTACCCCCGGGCAGAAGGATTTCCTACTCGCCGCCAGGCCGAAGAGGGCCTTGCCTATCCGACCTCCGAGATAGCAATGCGCTCCGTACTGGGCCTGATCACCGCGGCGGGGTTGGGCAAGCTGCGCCCGGTAGAGGTAACGACCCTTCCCGGAGAGCCGGAAAAGCTTCAGGTGGAAGGAACCGCCACCTGGGTCCTCGGACGGTCGGAAGTGTTGAAGCGGGAAAACGACCCGGGAGTAATTGAAGTGATCGAGGCTGTGGGGACAGACGGAAAGCCGGCGTTCGTTGTCACGCTCCCGGGGACCCAGGGTGTCGGCATTTCGGAGGGAAGCGAGAACGTGTTCGATTTCCTGGGTGTTCTGGAACCCACCGTCGAAGACAGCCGATATGTCACAGCAGGAGTGGCAGAGGCGCTGCGGCGGGCCGGGGCCGAAGCGGGGGATGCGGTCATTCTGTCCGGCTACAGCCAGGGCGGGGACCACGCCACTCATGTAGCCGGGAATCTGGCGGCCGAAAGTGACTACGACGTGGCGTTCCTGCTGACGGCCGGCAGCCCGACCGGCGCTACCGATCTCCCTCCCGGAGTGCCGGCACTGCACCTGGAGCATGTGCAGGACTGGGTATCCGCAATCGACGGAAGACAGAACCCCGATACGCCGGACCGGGTCACCATGACACTGACCAACCCCGTGGCCACACCCGAGGGCGAGGACGCCGGTCTGGGGCCCGCGCACCGGCTGGACAATTACCGGGAGGGTGCCGCACGCGCAGATGCCAGCGACGACGCCTCCCTGAAGGCCTCCTTGGAATCATTGGGCGCAGCTATTGCGGCCGGAAGCGTGGCCACGAGGCACCTCTACCGCCTCTCCCGGGAAAAACTGCCGGAGCGCCCGGAGCGGCAGCAGCGTCCGGTACGGGTTGTACAGCCGGGGCCGGCGCGGGAACAAGAGGACGAATACCGCCCGCCCGTGGGGGCTGGAAGGTAAGACGCCTTCCGCACCCGGGCCGCGACGGTGCTAGCTCCGGTTCCGCTCCCGCCGGCGGCTCCCGGTCACCGTATCCAACACCAGCGACACAACGCTGATGACAACTGCACCGGCAATGGCGGTCCAGAAGAAGGAATCAACCTCGAACCGGATGGGGGTGTAGCTGCTGAGCCAGGCGGTGAGCTCAAGCATGGCGGCATTGATGACCACTCGGAACAACCCCAGCGTCAGAATGGCCAACGGCAGCGTCAGTCCCTGGGCTATAGGGCGGACGAGAGCGTTGACCACGCCGAAAATCAGGCCGACAAACAGATACGCAAGCACCGTGTCGATCGCCGGATCCCCGCTTATGCTCCCCGAGGGCGCACTCACCGTCAGGCCTGGCAAAAGGCACCCGGCCACCCAGAGGGCAACGGCGTTCAGGACAATCCGCAGCAACAGAGAGAGCATGCCCCCATGCTGGCAGAAAAGAGACCATTACTGTTAACGCCATGACCACTACCGAGAATGACACCGACGCAGCTGAAATTCCCGTACCCGGCATCACCCCACGGCCCGTTATCGGGAAGCTGCCGCAATACACGGCAGGCAAGCCGCCGGTGGCTGTTGAAGGAATCCAGAGCTACAAGCTGTCCTCCAACGAGAACCCGTACCCGCCGCTCCCCGCCGTGCTGGAAGCGATAAGCACCGCCGCAACCGTGAACCGCTATCCCGACCCGCTCTCCACGGCGCTGCGCAATGAGCTCTCCGCGTTCCTGGACGTTCCCGCAGAAGACATCGTGACGGGCGGCGGCAGCCTGGGAGCGCTGAACCAGCTGCTCGCCACCTTTGCCGGACAAAACCCGGACGGCACGGCAGACGAGGTCATCTACCCATGGCGTTCCTTTGAGGCGTACCCCATCAGTGTGGGCCTGGCCGGTGCTGAAAGCGTCCAGGTGCCGCTGAACGCCGACGGCACCCACAACCTGGATGCCATGGTCGAAGCCGTCACCGAGCGGACCAAGGTGATTCTGCTGTGCACTCCCAACAACCCGACCGGCCCGGTACTGACTACGGCCCAGGTGGAGGATTTCCTCCGGCGGGTTCCGTCCAACGTGATCGTGGTGATTGACGAAGCGTACGAGGACTTCGTGCGGGACGACGACGCGGTCAACGGCATCGATATGTACCGTAGCCACCCCAACGTGGTGGTGCTGCGGACGTTTTCCAAGGGTGCAGGCCTGGCCGGACTGCGCGTGGGCTACTCCGTGTCGCACGCTCCCATCACCCAGCATCTCCGCGTAGCAGCCGTGCCGTTCGCCGTCTCCACGATTGCCGAACAGGCTGCCGTGGCCTCCCTGCGGCACCACGACCAAGTTGTGGAAAGAATACAAGGACTGGTTGCTGAACGGACCCGCGTGGTGGAAGGGCTGAAGGCGCTGGGCTGGTCCATTCCGTCGGCACAGGGCAACTTTGTCTGGCTGGACCTGGGCGGGAATACCCCCGAATTTGCAGCTCTGGCGGAGCAGCAGGCCCTGGCTGTACGGGCCTTCGGCAATGAGGGTGTGAGAGTGACCATTGGCGAAGAGGATGCAAACACGCGGTTCCTCGCGTTATGTGCGACCTATACAAAAGGCCCGCGCGTTTCCTAGCGTGTCTTAGGTAGGGGCTGAAGCCGCGCCGTCGTTAGGCTTTGGAAGGTAACTTCCACTTATATGCAACACCGGGAATATATTCTCGGAGAGGTATATTTCTAGCGCGGTGCGGCTTTCGGCTGTCCAGGCGAGGAGTAGGCATGGACGTAGGACACTTGCCGGCCAGTGAGTTCGACTCGGCCGGACTCGAGCAATCCCTCATGGGTGCTCCCGAGGAGAACCCTGTCCCGGATATGGTTCAGCTGCTAACCATCGACGGGGAGCTCCTGCAGGACGACACCTACAGCAGCTACGTCCAGGACCTGACCCCCGACGAACTCCGCGGGTTCTACCGGGACATGTTCCTGGTCCGCCGGTTCGACGAAGAGGCCACTGCGCTTCAGCGGCAGGGTGAACTCGTGATGTGGGTTCCGCTCACCGGCCAGGAAGGCGCGCAGATCGGTTCCGGCCGTGCCCTGATGCCTCAGGACTACGTTTTCCCCACCTACCGGGAGCACGGCGTCGCGTACACCCGCGGCCTGGAACTTGCCCACCTGCTTCGGCGCTTCCGCGGCATCTCCCACGGCGGCTGGGATCCCCGGGAGGCAAACTTCCACCTCTACACGCTTGTACTGGCCGCGCAGGTGCCGCACGCCGTCGGTTACGCCATGGGAATGGCCCGCGACCGGCTGGTGGATCCCATGCTGCCCGAAGCCGCCACGGTGGCGTACTTCGGCGACGGCGCGAGCTCCGAAGGCGACGTGCACGAGGGCATGGTCTTCGCCGCGTCCTACAACGCACCGGTGGTCTTCTTCTGCCAAAACAACCACTGGGCCATTTCCGTTCCGACCGAAGTCCAGTCACGGATCCCGCTGGCCAACAGGGCGCAGGGCTACGGCTTCCCCGGAGTCCGGGTGGACGGCAACGACGTCCTGGCCGTCCATGCGGTCACCCGCTGGGCGCTGGAACACGCCCGCTCGGGCGGAGGTCCTGTCCTCATCGAGGCCTTCACCTACCGGATGAGCGCACATACGACGGCGGACGACCCCACCAAGTACCGCCTCAGCGCTGATGAGGAAGCCTGGCTGGACCGGGACCCGCTGCTGCGGATGGAAAAGTACCTGCGCAGCCAGGGGCTGGCCGACGACGCCTTCTTCGAAGAGCTCCGCGAGGAAGGCCGCACCATGGCGGTCCGGCTCCGTGAAAACGTCCAGCAGATGGAAGCCCCGGGCTTCGAGGACGCCTTCGCCGATGTGTACGCCGAGGCCCACCCGCTGATCCGCGAGGAACTGGATGAGCACCGCCGGTACGAAGCCGGATTCGCCGGCGCCGACGACGACGCCAACCCCGCCACCTCCGACCCCGCCTCCCGGGAGCACAACGCATGAGCACCACCATGACCATGGCCAAGGCCATCAACGCCGGCCTGCGCGCAGCCCTCGAATCGCACCCCAACTCGCTGCTGATGGGCGAGGACATCGGTTCCCTCGGCGGCGTCTACCGCGTCACCGAAGGCCTGAAAGCGGACTTCGGCGCAGACCGCGTTATGGACACCCCGCTGGCCGAATCCGGAATCATCGGCACGGCCATCGGCCTGGCCCTGCGCGGCTACCTGCCCGTCTGCGAAATCCAGTTCGACGGGTTCGTTTTCCCGGGCTTCAACCAGATCACCACCCAGCTGGCGAAAATGCACTCCCGCAGCGAAGGTACGCTCAGCGCACCCGTGGTCATCCGCATCCCCTACGGCGGCGGCATCGGCTCCATTGAGCACCACTCGGAATCACCCGAAGCACTCTTCGCCCATACCGCAGGCCTGCGCATCATCACGCCGTCGAACCCGCAGGACGCCTACTGGATGATCCAGCAGGCCGTGGCCTGCAAGGACCCGGTTATCGTCTTTGAACCCAAGCGCCGCTACTGGCTCAAGGGCGACGTCGACACCACTGCGCCCACTTCGGACCCGTTCTCTGCGCATATTGTCCGCGAAGGAACCGACGCCACCATCGTGGCGTACGGGCCGCTGGTCCCCGTTGCCCTGGCCGCCGCCGCCGCCGCGGAGGAAGACGGACGGTCCGTGGAGGTGGTGGATCTGCGGTCCATTTCCCCCATCGACTTCGACACCGTGACCGAGTCCGTGCGCAAAACCGGACGGCTGATCGTCACCCACGAGGCACCGACCTTCGGCGGAATCGGCGGCGAAATTGCCGCACGGGTGGCCGAACGCGCCTTCCTGTCCCTTGAGGCCCCGGTACTGCGCGTCGGCGGATTCCACATGCCGTATCCGGTGGCGAAGGTCGAAGAGCACTACCTGCCGGACATCGACCGCCTCCTTGAGGCGCTGGACCGGTCCTTCGCGTACTGATGAGCCTGTCCGCCCGCCCACAGCCGATAATCGAGAACGAGTTGCCATGACTGAAAAGACATTCCGCCTGCCGGACGTGGGCGAAGGCCTTACCGAAGCCGATATCGTGCAGTGGAAGGTCTCCCCGGGGGACACCGTTGCCGTCAATGACGTGATCGTGGAGATCGAAACCGCCAAGTCCCTGGTGGAGCTGCCCTCACCGTACGCCGGCACGGTTTCTGCCCTCATGGTTGCGGAAGGCGAAACGGTCGACGTCGGCACGCCCATCATCAGCGTGACGGTCGACAGCGGTGCCGGATCCACGACGCCGACGCCGGAAGTAAGCACCGAAGCTGCCGCACCGGAGACCGTTCCGGCGGCACCCCAGGCACCCGCCCCTGCAATGAAGGAACCCGCGCCTGCGGCAGAAGCTCCGCGCGCCTCCCTGACGGGTGCCGGCCCGAAGCCCGACGCGGTGCGCCGCCGCCCCCGCCGTCCCTCGGCTTCCGGTACGCCTTCGCCCGTGACTCCGGCGGAGGCCAGGCCCGTTCCGGCAGCGGATCCGGCCCCGGCCCCCGCTCCGGCAGCCCCCCAGGCCCATATCCCCGCCCCGTCCGAAATCCCGGCGCCGTCCGGCACCGCAGCAGTCCAGGACCGGGTCAACCGGCTGATCCAGCGCGTGCTGGCCAAGCCGCCGGTACGCAAGGCCGCAAAGGACCTGGGTATCAACCTGGCGGACGTCACCGCCACGGGCGTCAGCGGCGAGGTCACCAAACAGGACCTGATGAGTTACCAGGCCCAGCGTGAGGCAGAGCGTGAGTCGGCCGGCGAGTTCTGGTCACCCGGCCCCGGAGCGGATGATTCACGGATTGAACGCATTCCTGTCAAGGGAGTACGGCGAGCCACGGCGAAAGCAATGGTGGAAAGCGCGTTCAGCGCACCCCATGTCAGCATTTTCGTGGACGTGGATGCGTCCCGGACCATGGAGTTCGTTCGGCGGTTGAAGGCGTCGAAGGACTTTGAGGGTATCCGGGTCTCGCCGCTGCTGATCCTGGCGAAAGCCGTCATCTGGGCTGCCGCACGCAACCCGTCCGTAAACGCCACCTGGGCGGGCGACGAGATCCTGGTCAAGCACTTCATGAATCTCGGTATTGCAGCAGCCACGCCGCGCGGGCTGATGGTGCCCAATATCAAGGAGGCGCAGGAGCTTTCACTGAAGGAACTTGCGATTGCGCTCAACACCCTTGCGGCAACGGCGCGGGAAGGCAGGACACCGCCGGCCGACATGCGGGGCGGCACCCTGACCGTCACCAACATCGGGTCCCTCGGCATCGATACGGGCACCCCGATCATCAACCCCGGGGAAGTGGCCATTGTGGCGTTTGGAACCATCAAGCAAAAGCCCTGGGTGGTCGACGGCGAGGTGGTGCCGCGCTGGATCACCACCCTGGGCGGCTCCTTCGACCACCGCGTGGTCGACGGCGACCTCTCGGCCCGCTTTATGGCCGACGTTGCGGCGATCCTGGAAGAACCCGCACTGCTGCTGGGCTAAGGAACCTCAGCGGACCTTTGCGGCGTCGACGGCGGCCCTCAGGATGGGCGCCAGGCGGCGTACGCCTTCGGTAATGTCCTCGGGGGAAACTGCGCTGAAGGCCAGGCGCAGCTTGTTCGAGGGCCCCTCGCCGGGCGTGAAGGCCGCGCCGGGAATGAAGACCGTCCCGGCGTCGATGGCTTCATACAGCAGGGGATAGGTGTCCACGCCCTCGGGCAGCGTCACCCAGATGAAGAACCCGCCGTCCGGACGGGTCCACGAAACACCCTCGGGCATCTGTGCCTCCAGTGCAGCCAGCATCGACGAGCAGCGCTCGGCGTAGAGGGTGCGGGAACTGCGCACGTGGCCCATCCAGTCGTATTCGCGCAGGTACGCCGAGACCAGCATCTGGGTCAAGGGGGAGGGGCAGAGGACAACGGCCTCGCAGGCGAGGTAGAAACGCCGGTAGAGGTGGCGGGGGACCAGCGCCCAGCCGAGCCGGACCCCGGGAGCGAAAATCTTGGAGAACGAGCCCAGGTACAGGACGTCCTGGGGGTTCCCGGCGCGCATCGGAGCCAGCGGTTCGCCGTCGAACCGGAGGAGGCCGTACGGATTGTCCTCGAGGATCAGGATGTTGTTCCGCCGACAGATCTCCACTACGGCCTGCCGGCGCCCGGCGGTCAGGGTGACACCGCTGGGGTTGTTGAAACTGGGGATGGTGTAGAGCAGCTTGATGGTCTTCCCCTCTGCCCGCAGCTCGCGGATCCGCTGTTCGAGCGCGTCCGGAACGAGGCCGCCGTCGTCCATCGGCACGGTGCGCACGTCGACCTCGTAGGCTTCGAAGGCATTCAGTGCCCCTACGTAGGTGGGGTCCTCGCAGAGGATGACGTCTCCGGGATCGCAGAAAACCTTGGCCGCGACGTCCTGTGCAGACTGTGAGCCTGTGGTGATGACGATGTCCGCCGGATCGGCGTCGAGAATCCCCTCCGCCGCCATCACCTCGCAGGCCTGCCTGCGCAGTTCTTCCATGCCCTGTCCGCCGCCGTACTGCAGCGCCTCCAGCCCGTGGTCGGCGATGATCCGCTGGGCGGTCCGGCCCAGTTCTTCCAGGGGGAGGGAGTGCAGGTAGGGGCTGCCGCCGGCCAGGGAGATCAGGCCGGGGCGGATGGAAATATCGAAGACATCGCGCACCGCCGACTGCTTGATGTGGAAGGCGCGGTTGGAGAACAGCACCTCGTGGCGGTGGGAACCGGCGGCACGCTCCAGCGCGGCCATGGTGTCGACGGGCAGTTCTACGGCATCGGAGAAGTCCTCGCGGGTCATGCCCCCATGCTAACCCGCTCGGTTGACTGTCAGGCAACGGCTGTTTAGTACACAGGGTTGCCGCAGGGCCTAGATCCAGCCGGCCTTGTGCGCTTTGATCCCGGCCTGGAAGCGGCTCTCCGCACCCAGCTCTTCCAGCATCCAGGCGATGTGGCGGCGGCAGGTGCGCACGCTGATCCCCACCCGGCGGGCAATCGCCTCATCCGAATACCCGGACGCCAGCGCCGTGAATACCGCCCGCTGCGTGCTGGTGAGGTCCTCCCGGCCCGGATTGTCCGTCAGGAACGGTTCCGCCAGGCCCCACGCGAACTCGAAGAGCAGGCCGAAAATCCGGATCAGGTTGGGATCCCGCACCACCAGCCCGGCCACATCGCCGGGATGCAGGTCGCGGGCCACCACTGCCACTTTGTCATCGAAAATGAGGGTCCGCAGGGGCATGTAGGGAAGGGTGCGGAACTGCCCTCCGGCTTCGGTAATGATTTCCACCGCCTTGCGGGTGGGCACATGGTCCCGGGTGCTGGCGTGGTAGAGCGTCTGCCGCCGCACTCCGCTGCGCAGCAGGTCCAGATCCTTCTCCACGCTTTCTTCATGAATGTCGGCATTGGCGCCCTGCCCGGGACGGGCAATCAGGACGCGGTCGGTGGCGCTGCGGCCGTACTCAATCAGGACCCGCTGGACTTTCTCCTGATCCTCAACCACCTCTACCGATGAATCGGCGGCAAGGCGCTTGCGTGCCTCAACGTAGGCGGGCGTCAGCGAGGCCATCTCCCTGCGGCGGGCATTGATCCTGCCGCGCAGTTCCAACAGAGCCCGTTCGTCCGGATCAACCAGTTCCGCGAGGGCCACGTCGGGGGACACGGCCGTGTAGCTGGGGCAGTCGGCGGCCTGCTTCAGCAGGAGGCAGCGTGCCGTCAGCTCGGTGATGGCAGTGTCGATCGCCCGGCTGGTGTACCCCAGGGCTTCGGAAGCCTCCTCGGCCGTCCATCCCGGACGGCTTACGGCAAAGCGGTAGACGTCGAGCGAAACCTGAGACAGCACGGCGAATCCTTTCTCGACAGCGTTAGCAGGAGCCCCCACAGCTACCCTACCCAGTGGGCGCGGATTGCGGTCCGGGTGTGGCGAAAGTGTTTTATGACGGCAACACACTTTGGAATGCAGGACATGGCCGGTTAATGACACCGGCGGCAATCCGATGCGCCTGTCGCCGAAAGCCTGCACCCTGCGCCTCCTGCGGCCCGGACATGACACTTTTGCGGGTCCACATCCGGACATGTCAGGAACCGGGCAGCGGAGGGTATTTACAGGCCGTGCAACGGCGGGGGAAGCTTTCGGAGTCAATCAAGGCGCCGGCTGAGCAACAGCCTAAGACCCAAGGGGGATAGCGATCATGAAGAGCTGGGACTGGTTCTAACCGAAGGCCCGTACAGGGCAAACCACCCGTAACTGGAACAATTCCAGGCCGCCAGCCGGCGGTAACCAGACCCCGAGGGGAAAGACACCTATGAGCCAGCTAGCTGCAGTTCGACCAGCCTCACGGACGCAACCCGGCACTCATTGGTGGTCGCTCTCCATTCATACCGGGGGCTTTGATGTAGCGGACGGCGTCATCGGAGAACTGGTTACCCCGCTGGCGGCTCAGGCCCAGGTCCTTGGAGCGCAGCGCTGGTATTTCACCCGCTGCTCGGAACCGGCCCACGCACACGTAAAGCTCCGCATACTGGCCAATATGAACACCCTCGACAGGCTGCAGTCGTTGCTTGTTGCACTGCAGGAACAGTCCAGCGGCGTCATCGGCCACCTGGAAACAAGCCAACAGTTCAGCGAGCCGGCCACGGACCGGCTCAGCCCCGGGGGCAGCGAGCCGCAGGATCCCCGTGTTGAAGCAGACCTCGCCAAATACGGCGGTGTGGAGGGTCTCTCCCTCGCGGAGGAGGTTTTTGAACTCTCCTCGGATCTGGCCAGCTGGGCCACCGCACGCTTCCCCAAAGTCCAGAACCGCTGGGCACTCGGTTCGCTTCTGCTGTTTGACGCAGCCCGGAGCATGATGAAGGGTCCGCGGGCATCAGCCTGGCCGGACCGCCGCAGGCTCTCCTGGGACTATTACTGGGACAGCCACCTGCGCAGCTGCACCGCAGGGTTCGGTCCCCGTGCAGCCGGCGTCCGGCAGGCCATGACGGTCCAGATTGGCGCAAAGGTCATGCCGACGCACCGCCTCATGGCAGCGACGGCGGCCGAATCCGCCGTCGAGAACTGGCGCCGCCGCTGGTTCCGCGGAATCGACACGTACCTGTACCGGGCGGACAAAGCCCGGCTGAGCCGAAGCGCCCAGCACCTAACGGTCTACCAGGCCCACATGCTTCTGAACCGGCTTGGCCTGAGCCTGCGCGAAGAAGCGGCCATGGGACTGTACGCACGCACATGGAGTCCGGAACGCGAGTCGGTTCTGCTCGATAAGCGCTGACCGCGCATAAATGGGAAGGGGGCCCATCCGGTGGCCGATCATGAAGAAGTAGTGGTGGCGGACTCCCAGGAGCTGGGGTCGGTCCTCGGATGCTCCGAGGACGTCCTTGCCGACCTGAAGAACAGCGGGGTCCTGGCGTCCAACGGAGAAGCGTGGAACGTCGGCCCGGCCCGGGAATATCTCCGGGATGCGGCGTGGGCCGACGAGGTCTGGTTCTAGACGGTCCGCTGTAACGGGAGAGGGACGGACCGCTGACGGTTCGTCCCTCTCCTGTGTGTCTGTGCGTGCCTAGGCTACGGAGACGGATGCATCCGCGAGAACGCGGATGGCCTCCCCGAGCTGGGCAACGGTATCCGGATCATCCTGCGGGTGGATTCCGTCGTAGCGCGTCACGGAACCGCCGATGGCCAGGCGCACTTCCTCAACGACGCGGGCCCCGGCAATACCGGCCGACTTACGTGCGTCGTCCTGGGCCCAGACGCCGCCGTACTGGCCGAAGGCAGAGCCGATGACGGCGGTCGGCATGCCGGAGATGGCACCGGCGCCGAAGGGACGGGACAGCCAGTCGATGGCGTTCTTCAGGACAGCCGGCATGGTGCCGTTGTATTCGGGGCTGATCAGCAGCAGACCGTCGGACGCAGCAGCTGCGTTCCGCAGGGCCTGGGCGGCTTCGGGGACGAGCCCTTCCACATCAATGTCCTCGTTGTAGAACGGAATCTCGCCCAGCCCCTCGAAGAGCTTCACCTCGACGCCTTCCGGAGCGCCGGCGGCAGCGGCTTCAGCGAGCTGGCGGTTGATGGAACCGGCGCGGAGGCTGCCGACGAGGGTCAGGATGGTGGTGCTCAAAATTGAAACTCCTGTCTTGGCCGTGCCGGGTTACGGACACGAGCACGGATTCTTCTTCATGGCTTAAGCGGACTACAGTCCGATTTTATTCCCGAGGGCACTACACTGGCCCGCATGGGCGGGAGAGGACCATCACAGACAGGCATCCGGGTAGACGCCGCCCGGAACCGCAACCGCCTGCTCGAAGCCGCGTTGGAACTCGTTGCAGCCCGCGGTGCCGACGCCTTGACGATGGATGATCTTGCCAGCCGTGCCCGCGTGGGCAAGGGGACGGTGTTCCGCCGCTTCGGCTCCCGTGCGGGCCTCATGCAGGCGCTCCTGGACCATGCCGAGCGGGGTTTCCAGACGGCTTACCTGCTCGGTCCGCCGCCGCTGGGACCGGGGGCTCCGGCCAGGGACCGTCTCCATGCCTTCGGCCTGGCCCGGCTGGCGGCGCTGAAGGTCACCGGCGAGCTGGCCCGGGCGGCCGACGTCGACCCCGGGACGCGCTATCAGCACCCGTCCCGGAGCCTCGCACGCCGGCACCTCGCAGGGCTGCTCCGGCTGGCCGGCCCGGTACCGGATCCGGAACTCGCCGCCTATCAGCTGACGGCCTTCCTTGACGCCGGACTGCTTCTCCACCTGCACGGCGAAGAAGGAATGAGCCTGCTCCGACTGGAGAAGGGCTGGCAAGAACTTGTGGATGCGGTGACCCGGCACGGGAGTCCCTGAGCTCAGGGCCGGGACTCACCGTCCGGCCGTTCGAGTCGAAGCGAGGCGATGAGGGAATGCAGTGCCTGCCGCAGCTCCCGGCTGTCTTCCTTATCCAGGGACGCTTCCGCAGAGGCCAGATGGGCGCATTCGATGGCCCTGCGGCCGGCATCGGTCACCGACCACGCCCCCGATTCGTCCGGCAGCGCATATCCGGAGGACCGCAGATCCGCCAGGTCCCGCTGAACGGCTGCCGGCGGCTGGCCGGTCGCCTCGGCGAGCACGCCTTCCGTGGCTGCCTCCGAGGCAAGGCGCTCCAGCACTCCGAAGCTGTTCCGGTTCAGGCCGAATCGCTCCAGGGTCCTGTCGGAGGCAAGCAGCGACACATAGGCGGCCGCGGAAAGCAGGCGCGGAAGGTATCCCGGCGCGGAACCGGGTTCGGAGGCGGCGGCTGGAACCGGAGGCGTTTCTTCCCGCTCCGGAGTCACGCGGCTGTCCCCGCGGCGTGGGTACGGAGCAGGACCGGGATCTCCGGGGCGCTGGTGAGAGACAGGGTGTCGCTGTCGCAGACGTGGCAAGACGGCACAGGTTCCTCGAAATGTTAAGAAGGTGCGGCTGGGTAAGCGGCCCCGTCTTGACCATTGGTTATCTTAGTGCGGCGTTTCCCCGCGGAACAAACGGGATCGGAGGGCCCCCAACGCGGTTAAACCGACCGGCCGGTCCGTCATGATGCCCCGATCCTGCGACACGGAATGTTCTGTGACGTAATTCTCAGCTAGCTTTGTTTGGTGCAAATCAAGGACCGGATAGAAGATTCACGGATGAGCCCGCGGCAGGTGGCGATTATCGCCATCTGCACCGCCCTTTATATGATCGACGGCTTCGACGTCCTGGTCATGGCCTTCAGCGCCAGCCATGTCGTCGAGGAATGGGGCCTGACGGGAGCGCAGCTGGGCTACCTGCTCAGTGCCGCGCTGGTGGGAATGGCAGTCGGATCCATTTTTGTTTCGACGGTCTCCGACATCATCGGTCGTCAGAAAACAGTGCTGATCGGCGTCTGCATTGTCGCCGCCGGCATGCTGGCCTCCTTTTTCGCCCCCAGCTACGCCGTCCTCGTGATCCTGCGCTTCCTCACGGGTATCGCGATTGGAACGCTGCAGTCCACCATCAGCGTGTTCGCGTCCGAGTTCTCCAACGCCAAGCGCCGCTCCACTGCCCTGTCCATCGTCAGCATCGGACAACCGATCGGCGGAGTCCTGGGCGGCCTGATCAGCGGCGTTCTGATCAGCCAGTACGGCTGGCGTTCGGCTTTCCTGTTCGGCGCCGTCGTCACCTTCCTGATGATCCCGCTGGTGATGAAGGTGTTCCCGGAATCGGTGGACTATCTGCTGGTGCGGCGTCCGGCCAACGCCCTGGCCCGCGTCAACCACAGCCTGCGAGCCATTCGGCAGCCCGCGGTGGATGTCCTTCCCGACACCGTGGCCGCGGATCAGCGCAAGTCCCGTTTCGCCGACATCCTGACCGGCTACAACGCCCGCCGCACCATCCTGCTGGCGCTGGCCTACTTTGTGCTGATGGCGAGCTTCTACTTCGCGAATTCCTGGACTCCGAGACTTATTACCGCCAGCGGGTTCACCGCCCAGGACGGCATCAACGCCGGAGTGCTCTTCAGCGTCGGCGCCATTATCGGCGGCGTCCTGCTGGGCCTGTTCGGTGCCCGCTTCCCCATGCGCAAGGTCCTGGCCGTGTTCTTTGTCATCGGTGCCGCGACCTTCGTGGTGTTTGCCAACTCGACCACCGGCCCACTCGGCTGGGCCCTGTTCGCGGCGGCGCTGGTGGGCTTCGGCTCGAACGCACCAATCGCCGGCATGCTGGCGATCAGCCCGACCTACTACTCCAGCGAGGTCCGCGGCACCGCCCTGGGACTGGTGATCGGGATGGGGCGCGTGGGTGCCATCATCTCCCCGATCCTGGCCGGAGCGCTGATCGACGGCGGCTGGACGGCCGGCGATCTCTACTTCCTGTTCGTTATTCCGATGGCCCTGGGTGCGGTCATTATCTCGCTGCTGGGCCAGCCGGTCCTGCGCGGATCCGCCTCCAAGGAACCGGCCCCGGCCCCGGCCCATTAGGCGCCACCCGGTCCGCCGCGGAAAGCGGCGGACCGGGCGGCGGCTGCCGAACCGCTAGGAAGCCACCAGGTCCGGCCAGTCCGAGGCCAGTTCCAAACCGTGGGCGGCAGAGACCGAGGAATGGGTGACACGGCCGCCGGCGATGTTGAGGCCGTGGGCGAGGTCCGGGTACTTCTCGAAGGCGCCCGCCACGCCGAGGCTGGCCAGCGCCACCGCGTACGGCAGCGTCACGTTCGTCAACGCGTAGGTGGACGTGTTGGGGACCGCTCCCGGCATGTTGGCCACGCAGTAGTACAGCGACCCGTGCACACGGAAGGTGGGATCCTCGTGCGTAGTGGGATGGCTGTCTTCGAAGCAGCCGCCCTGGTCCACGGCAATGTCCACCAGGACGCTTCCCGGCTTCATCCGCGAAACCATGTCATTGGTCACCAGCTTGGGAGCCCGGGCGCCGGGAATCAGCACCGAGCCGATGACGAGGTCAGCGTCCACGATGGCCCGTTCGATCTCGAAGGAATTGGAGGCCACGGTCTTAATCCGGCCCGCGTACAGCTCATCGAGTTCCCGCAGCCGGTCGATATTGATGTCCAGGACCGTGACGTCGGCGTGGGCGCCGACGGCGGCGGCGGCGGCATTGGTTCCGGCCACGCCGGCTCCGAGCACCACTACCTTCGCGGACCGCACCCCCGGCACGCCGCCCAGCAGCAGCCCGGGGCCGCCGGCGGGAGCCATCAGGGACTGCGCCCCCACCTGGACCGAAAGCCGTCCGGCCACTTCGGACATGGGTGCCAGCAGCGGGAGGGCGCGGCCGCGCTGCACTGTTTCATAGGCAATCGCGGTGACGCTGCTGTCCAGCAGGGCGGCGGTCAGTTCCGGCTCCGCAGCCAGGTGCAGGTACGTGAAGAGAATCAGGCCGGGCCGGAAATACCGGTATTCGGATGCGATGGGCTCCTTGACCTTGAGGACCATAGCGGCCCGGGACCAGACGTCGTCGGCTGAGTCCAGGATCTGCGCTCCGGCAGCGGCGTATTCCGCGTCGGTGATGTTCGAGCCGGTGCCGGCACCGCTCTGTACCAGCACCTGGTGCCCATGGGCGCGCAGTTCGTGCACGCCCGAAGCCGTAATTGCTACGCGGAATTCATTGTTCTTGATTTCCTTGGGGATACCGATGATCACAGTATTGCTCCGTCAGTAGGTTCAGCCGGCGGGGTGTCCGCCGACACAGCCCCAGCATAGATCCCCCCGCCGGACTTAAGGTCAGGCTTCCTCCGCCGCTTTGGCTGCTTTCGCGGCCTGCTGGGATTCGAGCCAGGACTGGATGTCTTCCATCCGGATGCGGCGGTGCGAACCCCGGTACTGGACCGGGATGATGCCGGCATCCGTCAGGTTCCGCAGATAGGTGTGCGAGATGCCGGCGGCCGCGGCTGCCTGGGAGGTGGTCAGAAGCGGCACCGGTCCTGCGGGGAACGGCGGATCGGCCGGCACGGACGGCTCGGAGGACACGGTCACCGGGTTGCCCTCCGCGAGGCGGGACAGCAGGTCCAGCACCGCATCCCGGGCGGCCTCAGGCAGGCGCAGGGCGGTGCCGTCCACGAAGACGGTGACGTCCCCGGCGGCCAGCGCGCGCTTCAGCGCAAGGGTGTCTTTGTCCGGCAGTGCCGGTACGGTCCTGGAACTGTTCCTCATGCTCCTAATCCTGCCAAAGGAATGGCGGCTGGGCAGCCACCGGCACCGTGTTGGTCCGGACGAAACCGGGGACGGTGCGGAACAGGCGTGGTGGAATAGGGCTGTTGTGTTGAAAAGGGGCGCCGGAATCCGGTTCGGCGAATACTCAAAGGAGAGTTCATGGGCACCGACAGCACCAGGTCCATCCGCGGCGCGGTCCTGCAGACCATCGGCGCTCCGCGTCCCTACGCGCAGTCCCGGCCGGTGGTGGTCCGGGACCTTCAGCTTCAGCCGCCGGGACCGGGCGAAATTCTGGTGCGCATCGAGGCCGCAAGCCTGTGCCATTCGGACCTGTCGGTAGTGAACGGGAGCCGCAGAAGGCCGCTGCCCATGCTGCTCGGGCACGAAGCGGCCGGCAAGGTGGAGGAGCTGGGGAAAGGGGTGGAGGACCTCGCCGTCGGGCAGCGGGTAGTGATGGCCTTCCTGCCCCGCTGCGGCGAATGCGCAGGCTGCCGGACCGAGGGCAAAATGCCGTGCATTCCCGGGTCCGCGGCCAACAACGCCGGCACGCTGCTCGGCGGCGGCATGCGGCTGCACGGTGCAGGCGGCGAAGAAGTGCGGCACCATCTCGGCGTCTCCGGTTTCGCCACCCACGCCGTGGTCAACCGGAAGTCCGTGGTCCCGGTGGAGGACGACGTCCCGCCGGAGGTGGCGGCCCTGCTGGGCTGCGCGGTGCTGACCGGAGGAGGCGCGGTGCTGAACCCGGCCCGTCCGGGCAAGGACGACGACGTCGCGGTTGTCGGGCTGGGCGGCGTCGGCATGGCGGCGCTGCTGACGGCACTGTCCCTGGACGTGCACAGCGTGATCGGCATCGACGCGCTGCCCGGGAAGCTGGCCCGCGCCCGGGAACTCGGAGCGGACGCGGTCTACACTCCGCAGGAGGCGCTCGACGCCGGCATCCGCCCCGCCCTGGTCATCGAAGCCGCCGGGCATCCCCGCGCCTTCGAAACGGCTGTACGGATCACCGCTCCCGGCGGCACCACCGTCACTGTCGGGCTGCCCGCCCCGGACCAGACCTCCGAAATTGCGCCGCTGACTCTTACCGCTGAGGCGCGGACCATCATCGGCAGCTACCTCGGATCCGCCGTTCCGTCCCGCGACATCCCCGTCTATGCGCAGCTGTGGCGGGAAGGGAAGCTGCCGGTGGAGGAACTGGTCTCCTCCACCATTGCCCTGGAGGACATCAACGCAGCCATGGATACTTTGGCGGACGGCCAGGCCATCCGCCAGGTCATCCGCTTCGAGCCGGACGGCGGTTCCGTATGAGCAGACCGCGCACCCGGCGCCGGTGGGAACCGGACATCCTGGGCGAGGGATTCGACCAGCTGACCCTGGACCTGCCCGGCGGCAGGGTTGCCACCCTGGTCCGCTACACGCCGTCGGATCCGCCGTCCGGGCCAACGCCCGGCCCAACGGCGGATGTTCTTTATGTGCACGGCTGGTCCGACTATTTCTTCCAGACCGAACTGGCACGCTACTGGGCCGGGCAGGGAGCCCGGTTCTTCGCCGTCGACCTGCACAACTACGGGCGGAGCCTGCGCCCGGGGGAGGAACCCGGATATGTCCGGGACCTCAGCGACTACGACGCCGATCTGGAAGCCGCACTGGAGGCTATGGGGCAAAATGCCGCAGACACGCGGCCGCTGATCCTGCTCGGGCACTCCACCGGCGGACTGACACTGGCAGTCTGGGCGCACCGCAACCCGGGCCGGGCCGCAGCCCTGATCCTGAACAGCCCCTGGCTGGAATTCCAGGCCACGGAACTGGCCCGCCGTGTCATTTCCCCGCTGGTCAGCCTGGAAGCACAGCACCATCCCCGCAGGCCGCTGCCGCCGGTTGACCCCGGAATCTACACCCGGACGGTGTCTGCGGCGTTCGGCGGGGAATGGCAGTACGACACCGAATGGCGTCCCGTGCGGGGGTTCCCGGTCACGGTCGCTTTCCTGCATGCAGTGTTCTCCGCCCAGGCAACGGTCGCCGCGGGACTGCAGCTGCAGCTGCCCGTCCTGGTGCTGCTGTCGGACAACAGCTACCTGCATCCGCGCTGGTCGGAGGATGCGGCGCGCTCCGACGTCGTGCTGGACGTCAACGTGGTGGCTCACCGCTCGCTCTCGCTGGGCCCCACCGTGAGCGTGGACCGGATCCCGGACGCCATGCACGACGTGTTCCTGTCCGCACCGGCGGTTCGGGCCCGGGCGTACAACGCAATGACCCGCTGGGGGAGCGGTTACCTGCGGGCCCTGCCGCACTTCGGCAAGGCCCGCCTGCCGGAGGGCTAGTCGATCAGCTCGTAGGCCGGAAGAGTCAGGAAGTCCGTGTAGTCCGGAGACAGGCTGATTTCCCCGATGATGCGGCTGGCCGGCTCGAAGTAGCCCGTGAACATTTCCTCCGAGACTTCCCCGCGCAGCCGTTCCGTTTCTTCGGCCAGGATCCGGCTGACCAATTCCTCGGTGACCGTCTCGCCGGTATCCTCCAGCACCACGTTGTTGCGCACCTGCTGCCAGACCTGCGAGCGGGAAATCTCGGCCGTGGCGGCGTCCTCCATCAGGTTCCGGATGGCGACTGCTCCGTTGCCGGAGAGCCAGACGGCAACGTAATTGACGGCGACATAAAGGTTGGACCGGAGCCCGGCCTCGGTAATGGAGCCTTCCGCCGTGCTGACATCCAGCAGGTCCGTGGCGGTCACGTCGACGTCCTCGCGCTGGCGGTCCACCTGGTTCGGCTTGTCGCCGAGCACGCCGTCGAAGACCTCCCGGCAGACCGGCACCAGATCCGGGTGGGCCACCCAGGAACCGTCAAAACCGTCGCCGGCTTCGCGGGTTTTGTCCGCTTTTACCTTCTCCAGGGCGCTCGCCGTGATTTCCGGTTCCCGGCGGTTGGGGATGAATGCCGCCATGCCGCCCATGGCAAAGGCCCCGCGGCGGTGGCAGGTCTTCACGAGCAGTTCGGTGTAGGCGCGCATAAAGGGCGCGGTCATTGAGACGTCGGCCCGGTCCGGCAGCAGATAGGCCTTCCCCGCGTCACGGAAGACCTTGATCATGCTGAACAGGTAATCCCAGCGTCCGGCGTTCAGGCCGGAGGCATGGTCGCGCAGCTCGTAGAGGATCTCCTCCATTTCGAAGGCGGCCGGGATGGTCTCGATCAGGACGGTGGCGCGGACGCTGCCCTGCGGCACGCCGACATACTCCTCGGAGAAGGTGAAGACATCGTTCCAGAGGCGGGCCTCCAGATGGCTTTCCATCTTGGGCAGGTAGTAGTACGGTCCCTGCCCGTTGTCCAGCAGTTGCCGGGCGTTGGCGAAGAAGTGCAGACCGAAATCCACCAGTGCGCCCACGGCGGGTTCGCCGTCGATCAGCACGTGCTTTTCCGGCAGGTGCCAGCCGCGCGGACGCATAACGACGACGGCGAGGGGCGCATCGGTGCGCAGTGCGTACTCCTTGCCCTCGGGCGAGGTGAAGGACAGGTCGCCGCGGGCCGCGCGGTAGAGGTTCACCTGGGAATCCACCACGTTGTGCCAGGTGGGGGTGCAGGCGTCTTCAAGGTCCGCCAGCCAGACCTTGGCGCCGGAGTTCAGGGCGTTGATGGCCATCTTGGCGGGGGAGGCCGGGCCGGTCATTTCCACGCGGCGGTCCTGCAGCGCGGCGGGCGCCTCGGCGACCGTCCACTGCCCGCTGCGGATGTCGGCAGTCTCGGGCAGGAAATCCAGCCTGCCGGTGGTGGCGGCTTCCTGACGCCGGACGGAACGGGCGGCAAGGCGCTCATCCCGGATGCTTCGGAAGCGGCGGTGGAGTTCTTCAATGAATTCCAGCGCCTCGGGGGTCAGGATGTGTTCCGCACCTTCGGCGGGTGAGGAGTCGGTTACTTCAATGGCCATAATGGGTCTCCCTGTGGCAATGCCGTGACAACGTGACGTCGGCAACTTCTTCCGTATCGTGGATATTATTGTCTAACTAGTGGAATAACAAGGGACTACCGCCACTGCGTCATGGCCGCTGTCAGGCGTTGGCGGGCCCGGGCCAGGCGGCCGCGCACCGCCTGCGGGCTGATCCGCAGGGCGGCACCGATCTCCGCATAGCTCTGGCCGTGGACCTCGCGGAGCAGCCAGCAGGCCCGCTGGTCGGCCGGAAGCAGGGAGAGGGCCCTGCGCAGCGCCTGCAGCTCCGCGGCCACCTCTGCAGTGTGGTGCGGATCCGACTCCCGCTCGGATTCCCGGGCGGCGACGGCGGCTGCCACGTCGGCCAGCGGATCGGCGCCCGGCAGGTCCTGGGGGTGGGAGGTGCGGTGCCGGAGCACATCCAGGCAGCGGTTGGTAGCCGTCCGGTAGACCCAGCCGCCGAATGCTTCTTCCCGGGTCAAGGTGGGAAGAATCCGCCAGCCGGCCGTCAGGGTGTCCTGGACGACGTCTTCGGCGTCCCCCCGGTCCCGAAGCATCCGGTAGGCGAGCCGGAACAGCCGGCGCTGGTAAATGGCCACGAGGTATTCGAAGGCGGTCAGGTCTCCGTCACGTGCCAGCGCAACCAGGCCCGCCTCATCGACGCTCCCCGGTTGCGTGGGCCGGGAAGAACTCCTGCCGTTATATGCCGCCTGCGGCAGCTCGGATCCTGCCATGGTGTCCCTGTCCCGTCCGGCGGCGGCCGGACGTGCAGTGATCTTCCCAGAACCGGAGCTGAAGCGGAATATCAACGGACCGGATAGCGGAAAGTCGGTGGAACTTACCGAAGGGCTGTGACGATTCCGGGTCCGGCCCGTCATTAACTCTGTAAGGGACGTGCGCGGAGTATCCGCATTGAATGACGCAGGAGATGATTCCCATGGCAGATCCGTCAAAGGCAGCGGGGGCAACGTCCGCTTCGACCAATCCACAGAGTACGCAGAGTGCCCAGAGTACGCAGACCATGCAGGGCTCTGATCCCGGACAGGGCACGTCGCAGGGATCGTCGTCGGTTGATGCCGACCGCCGGTCGGGGCCGCTGCAGACACCCCGGGGGGACACAACCATTGAAGAAACCGTGGTGCAGAAGCTGGCGGGGATGGCGACCAAGGAGGTTCCTGGTGTCTATGCCATGGGAAATGCCGCACGGCGTGCTTTCAGCTCCATGACCGAACGGATTCCGGGGTCGCAGACCAACGTCAGCAACGGGGTCACCGTGGAAAAGGGTGAACGGCAGGCCGCGATCGACGTCAGCATCGTGGTGGAGTACGGCTATTCCGTGGTGGAAGTGAGCCAGGGAATCCGGCGCAACGTCATCCGGTCCGTGGAAAACGCCACCGGACTGGAAGTGCTGGAGGTGAACGTGAACGTCACCGACGTCCACCTGCCGGACGAGAACGAGGACCAGGACGGACAGCCGGCGCCCAGCCAGTCCAAGAGCCTTGAGTAACGGCAGCACAACAACCAAGAGGAGGATTCCATGTCCGGAACACAGTGGTGTCTGGCAGTCGGGTTGGTACTGGGAATCGTGCTGGCCTTCGGCGGCTGGCTGGCCTTCCTGATAACGGTCCTGTTCGGCCTGATCGGGCTTCTGGTGGGGTTGGTGGCAGACGGGAAGGTGGACGTTCCCGGAATGCTCGGTAAAGCGACAAGCCGATGACCGTTCCTTCGGCAGCAATCCGTCAGCCCTGGGATATCGATGGCCGCGGGGAAACCGTCCTGGCGCGGAAGGTACTCGAGAAAACAGCCAGCCAGGTGGCCCGGGACGAAACCTTCGCCGGCGGAAGCTCGGGCGGATTCCTGGGCATCGGCAGCCGGGCTGACCTTTCTGCACGTCCGGACGCCAGCGTGGAGCTGGCCGGAAACGTGGCCAGCCTCAAGGTCACCGTGGGGCTTCCGTATCCAATGCCGCTGCGGCAGGCCACCGAACAGCTGCGCCGCCGGATCACCGAACGGGTCACCGAGCTGACCGGAGTTCAGGTGCGGCAGGTGGACATTACGGTTTCCTGGCTGAAGCCGCCGCAGCGTGAATTGCGCCGGCGAAGGAAACTGCAGTGAGCGCGAAGATTCCGCCGCCGGTCTCCATGCGGCGCCGGCCCAGCCGGTCCGTTCCCGCAACAATTTCCGCTGTCCTGTTGCTGGCCCTCGGCGTGGCGCTGGTCTGGGCCGCCGTCGTCCGCCTGACGCAGGGCACCTGGCCGGTGTTCGTGACGGAACCGCTGCGCTGGCTCTCCGAAACCGGATGGGACAGTAGCCGGGGCTGGACCGGGGCGGTTGTGCTTCTGCTGATCGGGGTGATCCTGCTGTTGTGCGGGATGATCCCCGGCGACTTCTCCGCGCTGCCGCTGCAGGCCAAGCCGGTGAACATGCCGGGGCTGCCCGGGGCGGCGGAATCCGGGGGCGTGCCGTCGGTCCGGGGCGGAGAAAACGTGGTGATGAGCCGCCGGGCAGTTGCCCGGCTGGCGGCGTCCACCTGCGACCACATTGACGGAGTGGCTTCCGCGTCCGCGACTGCTTCTTCGCGCAAGGTCCATGTGGACGTTACGACGGCGCTGCACGGCACCTCCGATGTGCAGCACTGGGTGGTGGACGGGGTGCGCTCGCGTCTCGCCGCGACCGGGCTGGATCCGGTGCCTGAGGTCACGGCATCGGTCCGGATGCGGAACTGACGGCGTGGAACCGATGGCGCGGACCAGTAGGGAAGGCAGCGGAAAATGAGACATCATTCGGGGAAAGCCAACCGGACGTGGCTGATCATCCTGGGGATTCTTTTCCTCGCCGCCGGAGTGCTGGCCGTACTGGTTGCCAGCGGGACGCTGGCACGCCTCATCGGCGGCAGCCCCGGACGTTCGGACCGGGTGCTGTCCAACGGCCGGGGATTCCTGGCCGGGGAGTACACCTCGTGGGGCATGCTGCTGGCCGGGCTGATCCTGGGCGTCCTGGGACTGTGGTGGCTTCTGGCCCAGGTTCCCCGCGCCCGGGCGGCAGGAACCTTCCGGCTCCAGGAGGACCCGGCGCACGGTGTCACCGTGTGCGATCCACAGGTCCTGGCCGCCGCCGTCGGCCACGAGACGGAGCAGCTGCCCGGCGTGGTGAACTCAAGCGTCCGCCTGCGCGGCACCGCGGACGAACCGGACCTGGCCATGAAGGTGACGGTGAATTCCGACGCCGACGTGCAGGGAGTGATTGCCCGGATCCAGCAGGAGGTGGTGCCGCACCTGGTGTCCGCCCTGGAAGTGCCGCTCAATACGTTCGGACTGGAGATCGACGCCAGCAATAAAGCCGGAGCCCCCGGAGGCGGCGCTACGGTCAGCTCCCGGGGGACGGTCGTCTACTAAGAGCTGCTTACGGCTTGCCGGCGGTGAGCGCCGCGCGCTCGCGGGCGACGTCGTTCCGGTGCGCAGCCACCCGCGCCTGGTGCACCGGTGTCCGCCGCAGGACGGCGTAGATGATGCCCAGCAGGGCAAACCAGACCGGGGTGACCAGCAGGGCCTGCAGGGTGTCCGCGTTGGTGGTGAGCGTCCACAGGATGAAGGCGAAGAAAGCAAGCACCACGTAGGCCATAACGACGCCGCCGGGCATCTTAAACTTCGAGGCCGCGTGCAGCTGCGGCCGGCGCTTTCGGTACACCAGGTAGCTGATCAGGATGATGGACCAGACGTACATAAAGCAGAGGGCCGAAATGGTGCTCACCATGGTGAACGCGGCGCTCACGGACTGGCCGGCGTAAAGCAGAACGACGCCGGCAAGCAGGAACGTACAGGAGAAGAACAGGGCGTTCTGCGGAACCTTCCGCGGGGAAAGGCGGCCGAACGGGCGAGGGGCATCGCCGTCCTGCGCCAAGCCGAAAACCATACGCGAAGTGGAATATATCCCCGAATTCGCCGAAGATGCCGCGGAAGTCAGCACTACGAAGTTCACGATGGCAGCGGCGGTGCCCAGCCCGGCCAGGGTGAACATGCCTACAAACGGGCTCTCGTCGGCGCTGAATTCGTCCCAGGGGATTACGGCCATCAGCACCACCAGGGCGCCTACGTAGAAGAGCAGGATGCGGATCGGAATGGAGTTCACTGCCCGGGGCAGGTTTTTTTCCGGGTCCTTGGCTTCCGCCGCGGTGGTGCCCACGAGTTCAATCCCGACAAACGCGAACACGGCAATCTGGAAGCCGGCAATGAAGCCCATGGGGCCGGTGGGGAACCATCCGCCGTGTTCCCAGAGGTTGCCGAAGCTGGCGGTCACGCCGTCGCCGTGCGTGAAGCCGGTCAGGATCATCACCAGGCCCACCACAATGAGCGTCAGGATGGCAATGATCTTGATCAGCGCGAACCAGAATTCGGTCTCACCGAACGCCTTGACGGTGGGCAGGTTCAGCGCCAGCAGGAGCAGGATGCAAGCCAGGGCGGGTATCCACAGGGGAGCGTTGCCCCACCAGAAGGTGACGTAGTGCGCAATTGCCACCACGTCCGCAATGCCGGTGACCACCCAGCAGAACCAGTAGGTCCAGCCGGTGAAGAAGCCGGCCCAGGGGCCCAACAGGTCCGCGGAGAAGTCGGTGAAGGACTTGTAACGAAGGTTGGAGAGCAGCAGTTCGCCCATGGCCCGCATCACGAAGAACAGCATGAAGCCGATAATCGCGTAGACGAAGATCACCGACGGGCCGGCGGCGGAGATGGTCTTGCCGGAGCCCATGAACAGTCCGGTGCCGATGGCCCCGCCGATGGCGAGCAGCTGGATGTGCCGGCTGGACAGGGAGCGGGCCAGATGGGGTTCTTCGGCGCTGTTTTCCGGCGCGGAAACAGTGCTGCCGCTTGGTGGGCGGGTCATGCGCTCAGACATTGAAATCCTTCTAATAGGCACCCGCCGGCAGCTGATCCGCCGTTATCGCCTATGCCGCCCCATGAGGCAGCCCTAAGTTGTTGGCGCTGCCGCCGACATTTCAGTTTGGAAGCCGCCAACAGGCCCCGTCAAATTCCAAGGGGTGTGACGTCGCAGGTCACACCGGGGTGCGGACCTGTTCTCGCCGCTCCGCGGCCGGGCGTATTGACCGGTTGAGACGCAGCCGGGCGCAGGCTAAAGTTGGCTGTGTCACATCAGCAGTCACAATTGAACATGCCTTTATCAGCCGTGGCGGGAGAGTCCCGCCGGATGCGCAGCAGCATCGGCGGGCGCCGTAGGAGCAAACCCTCCCCGGGAATCTCTCAGGCCCCCGAACCGCCACAGCGAGGCAACTCTGGAAAGCAGTTCCCGGTTGTGCCGGGACCTCACCGACGGTGCAAGCGGAAGTACACCCGCGGAATCTCTCAGGTCCAATACAGAGCGGGGAGGAACCGTCGACGCACCCCCGTCTGCCTTTCCTGGAGCCTCTTATGTCTGTAGAACCGTCCTCCGCCGCCCCCGCCGCAGCATCCTTCGTGGACCGGCACATCGGTGCCCGCGCCGATGCCGTCGAGACCATGCTCAAGGTCGTCGGCTACGACTCCCTCGACGGACTGGCGGACATGGCCGTCCCCGCTGCCATCCGGCAGAACTTCCCGCTGGTCCTGGATCCGGCGAAGAGCGAAGAGGAAACCCTCGCGGCCCTGCGGCGCATCGCCGGCAAGAACAAAACGGCCGTCCAGATGATCGGCCAGGGCTACTACGGCACACACACTCCGCCCGTGATCCTGCGCAACGTGGTGGAGGATCCGGCCTGGTACACCGCCTACACCCCCTACCAGCCCGAGATCTCCCAGGGCCGGCTCGAAGCGCTGCTGAACTTCCAGACCATGGTTCAGGACCTCACCGCCCTGCCCATCGCCAATGCCTCCCTGCTGGACGAAGCCACTGCCGTTGCTGAAGCGGTGCTGCTGATGCGCCGGTCCAATAAGGCAAAGGGCAACGGCGCCATTGTTCTGGATGCGGAACTGTTCCCGCAGACCATCGCCGTGGTGAAGGGCCGGGCCAAGGCGCTCAGCTTCGACGTCATTGTCGCCGACCTCTCCGACGGCCTGCCCGAAGGCGAGCTGGCCGGCGTCGTCCTCCAGCAGCCCGGCGCCTCCGGCGTGGTCCGTGACCAGAGCCCGGTGATCGCTGACGCGAAGGACCGCGGCGCGCTGGTCACCGTGGCCGCGGACCTGCTGGCCCTGACCCTCATCACCCCTCCCGGCGAGCAGGGCGCGGACATCGCCGTCGGCTCCGTGCAGCGCTTCGGCGTTCCGCTGTTCTACGGCGGCCCGCACGCCGCCTACATGGCCGTCCGCAAGGGCCTGGAACGGTCCCTGCCCGGCCGCCTGGTGGGCGTCTCCAAGGACTCCGCCGGCACCCCCGCCTACCGCCTGGCGCTGCAGACCCGCGAGCAGCACATCCGCCGGGAAAAAGCGACCTCCAACATCTGCACGGCACAGGCCCTGCTGGCCATCGTCGCCTCCATGTACGCCGTCTACCACGGACCCGAAGGCCTGAGCGCGATTGCCCGCCGCGCCCACGGCTCCGCCCGGACCCTCGCCACCGCGCTGAAGGGCGCCGGCGTCGAACTGCTGCACGAGTCCTTCTTTGACACTGTGACCGCCCGCGTTCCCGGCCGCGCCGCCGAGGTGATTGCCGCCGCCGAAGCGAAGGGCATCAACCTGCGCCGGATCGACGCGGACACCGTGGGCATCTCCGCGGATGAAACGACGACGCCGGCCGTGATCGCCGACGTCGCCGCAGCCTTCGGCGCCGCCCCGGCGGAATCCGCGCAAGGCTTCGACCTGCCGGGCGGGCTGCTGCGCACCTCGGAGTTCATGACGCACCCGGTGTTTTCCTCCTACCGCTCCGAAACCCAGATGCTGCGCTACCTGCGCCGCCTCTCGGACCGCGACCTGGCCCTGGACCGCACCATGATTCCGCTGGGCTCGTGCACCATGAAGCTCAATGCCACCGCGGAAATGCAGGCCATGACGTGGCCGGAGTTCGCCTCCATCCACCCCTTCGCTCCGGATTCCCAGACCGAGGGCTGGCGCGAACTGATTGCGGATCTGGAAGAGAAGCTCGCGGTCATCACCGGGTATGACACGGTTTCCATCCAGCCCAACGCCGGCTCGCAGGGCGAGCTGGCCGGGCTGCTGGCCATCCGCGGCTATCACCACTCCCGCGGCGATGAACAGCGCAACGTCTGCCTCATCCCCGCCTCGGCGCACGGCACGAACGCTGCCTCCGCGGTGCTGGCCGGCATGAAGGTGGTGGTCGTGGCCACCGCCGACGACGGCGCCATCGACCACGCGGACCTGCGCGCCAAGATCGACGCACACCGCGGGAACCTCGCCGCCATCATGATCACCTACCCCTCCACCCACGGCGTGTTCGACGACGACGTCCGCGACGTCTGCGAAGCCATCCACGAGGCCGGCGGCCAGGTCTACATTGACGGGGCCAACCTCAACGCCCTGGTCGGGCTGGCGCAGCCCGGCGAGTTCGGCGGCGATGTGTCCCACCTGAACCTGCACAAGACCTTCTGCATCCCGCACGGCGGCGGCGGCCCCGGCGTCGGACCCGTGGCGGCCAAGGCGCACCTGGCCCCGTTCATGCCCGGCGACGCCGCCACCTGGACCGGCGGCGAGGACATTCCCGTCTCCGCGTCCCGCTTCGGCTCTGCCGGCGTGCTCCCTATCTCCTGGGCCTACGTCAGCCTGATGGGCGGCGAGGGGCTCACCAGTGCCACCAAGCACGCCCTGCTCGCAGCGAACTACGTGGCTGCCCGCCTGAACGAATACTTCCCGGTGCTGTACACGGGCAAGGGCGGGCTGGTGGCGCACGAATGCATCCTGGACCTGCGCGAGCTGACCGCGAAGACCGGCGTCACCGCCGAAGACGTGGCCAAGCGACTGGTGGACTACGGCTTCCACGCCCCCACGCTGTCCTTCCCGGTGGCGGGCACCCTCATGGTGGAACCCACCGAGTCCGAGGATCTGGGCGAGATGGACCGCTTCATCGACGCGATGATCGCCATCCGCGCCGAAATCGACCAGGTGGCCGCCGGGGACTTCACCCTCGAGGGCAGCCCGCTGCGCAACGCCCCGCACACCGCCGTCGTCGTGGCAGCCAACGAGTGGGACCGCGCCTACCCGCGTGAACAGGCAGCCTTCCCGCTGCGCACCCTGCGCATGGACAAATACTTCCCGCCGGTGGGCCGCATTGACGGCGCCGCCGGAGACCGGAACCTGATCTGCTCCTGCCCGCCCATCGAAGACTTCGAAAACTAGAAGGACCATTCCATGACTGAGAAATACACGGCGCTTTACGAAGCGCACAAACAGCTGGGTGCTTCCTTCACCGATTTCGGCGGCTGGCAGATGCCGCTGAAATACAGCTCCGAACTGGCCGAACATCGGGCCATACGCAGTGCAGCCGGGCTGTTCGACCTCTCCCACATGGGCGAAGTGGAAGTCTCCGGCCCGGATGCCGCAGCGTTCCTGGACTACGCCCTCGTCGGCAAGCTCTCCGCAGTGAAGACGGGACGTGCCAAGTACTCGCTGATCACCAACCACGACGGTGGGATCATCGACGACCTGATCAGCTACCGGCTAGCCGATGACGCCTACCTGGTGGTCCCCAACGCGGGTAACGCCGACACGGTGGCCGCCGAACTGGCGTCACGCGCCGAGGGCTTTGACGTCGCCGTGAACAACGTTTCGGCGGAAACCTCGCTGGTGGCCGTGCAGGGCCCGGTTGCCGAAGCCGTCCTGCTGGACCTGGTGCTGGACGGCCAGCAGGACCTGGTCACGGGCATGAAGTACTACGCCGCCGCCACGGTGGGCATCCGGACGGGGGAGCGGACCCTGAACCTGCTCGTGGCCCGCACCGGGTACACCGGCGAGGACGGCTTCGAGATCTACGTCCCCCACGACGACGCCGCGGCCCTCTGGTCCGCGCTGCTCACCACCGGGGAAGGCCGGGGAATGATCCCGGCGGGCCTGGCCTGCCGCGATTCACTCCGCCTGGAAGCAGGGATGCCGTTGTACGGCAACGAGCTCACCCTCGACACCGATCCGTATGCCGCCGGTTTGGGGCCTGTCGTCGCCCTCTCCAAGGAGGGCGACTTTGTGGGCCGGGCAGCGCTCGAAGCCCGCAAGGCAGCAGGCCCGGCCCGCCGCCTCGTGGGCCTGAAGGGCTCCGGCCGCCGTTCGGCCCGCTCCTCCTACCCGGTGCTCAGCAGCGACGGCGAAACGGTCATCGGCAAAGTCACCTCCGGCGCTCCCAGCCCCACGCTCGGCTTCCCCATCGCCCTCGCCTACGTAGACACGGCATTCACCGAGCCCGGCACGGAACTTCAGGTGGACCTCCGTGGCAAGCCCGAACCCTTCAGGGTTGTCGAGCTTCCGTTCTATAAGCGCAGCAAGCAGTAACGCCAAAGACAAAGACGCTTTCGACGGCGGCGCGGGGTGCAGTCGGTGGCAAGCTGCAGAGAGCGGCTCACGTTAGCAGGTGGGAGCGTTTGTTGAGCTGCTGGAACGCGCAGGCGGGGTGGCGTTCGTGTAGCCCCGCATCGCCGAGCGAGGAACGAGCGAGGCAGCGAAAGATCCAGGGTCCCTCTCCGAGCTTGCGAGGAGGAGGGCAGGATCTGCAACGCTAAGGGGCGGCGAATGCCGCCCCGCCAGCGCCCGCGCCTAGACTTTGGACTAGAGAACGACACGATCAAGCTTCTTCCGAAAGGCAAACAGATGAGCAAAGTAAACGCAGGACTCCGCTATTCCGCCGAACACGAGTGGGTGGACTCCTCGAGCCCCGTCCGTGTCGGCATTTCCGCTGTCGCCGCCGACGCCCTCGGCGATGTTGTTTATGTTGACCTGCCCGCCGTCGGCGACACAGTGACCGCCGGCGAAACCTGCGGCGAGGTCGAGTCCACGAAGTCCGTTTCGGACCTCTACGCCCCGGTGTCCGGCGAGATCGTGGAGATCAACCAGGAGGCCATCGACAACCCGGCCCTGCTCAACGAGGACCCGTACGGTGCCGGCTGGCTGTTCACCGTGAACGCCACGAGTGAGGGCGCACTGCTCAGCGCCGAGGAATACGCAGAGAAGAACGGCGGCGACCTGTGAGCGATTACCTCAACGATTCGCTGGCTGTAGTCGATCCCGAGGTCGCGGAGCAGATCGACAACGAGCTCCGCCGGCAGCAGCAGGGCCTGGAGATGATCGCCTCCGAAAACCACACCGCGGTTTCCGTCATGGAGGCCCAGGGTTCCGTGCTGACCAACAAGTATGCCGAAGGCTACCCCGGACGCCGCTACTACGGCGGCTGCGAATTTGTGGATGTCATTGAGCAGCTGGCGATCGACCGGGCCAAGTCCCTGTTCGGCGCGGGCTTCGCCAACGTGCAGCCGCACTCCGGCGCGCAGGCCAACGCCTCCGTGATGCACGCCCTGATCCGGCCGGGAGACACCATCCTGGGCCTGTCCCTGGCGCACGGCGGGCACCTGACCCACGGCATGAAGATCAATTTCTCCGGCCGGCTCTACAACGTGGTGCCCTACAACGTGGCCGAAGAGGACCACCGCGTCGACATGGCCGAAGTGGAAGCCCTTGCCAAGGAACACCAGCCCAAGCTGATTGTGGCCGGCTGGTCCGCCTACGCCCGCCAGCTGGACTTCGCTGAATTCCGCCGCATCGCGGACGAGGTGGGTGCCTACCTCATGGTGGACATGGCGCACTTCGCCGGCCTGGTGGCCGCGGGACTGCACCCCAGCCCCGTGCCGCACGCCCACGTGGTCACCACCACCACGCACAAGACCCTTGCCGGTCCGCGCGGCGGCATCATCCTCTCCAATGACGCCGATATTGCCAAGAAGATCAACTCCGCGGTGTTCCCCGGCCAGCAGGGCGGCCCGCTGGAACACGTGATCGCCGGCAAGGCGACCGCTTTCAAGATTGCCGCCACCCCTGAGTTCAAAGAGCGGCAGGAACGGACGCTTGCCGGCGCCCGGATCCTCGCCGAACGCCTGCTGGCCGACGACGTCGCCGCGGCCGGCATCTCGGTGGTCTCCGGCGGCACCGACGTGCACCTGGTGCTCGTTGACCTGCGCAATGCCGCCCTCAACGGCCAGGAAGCCGAAGACCGGCTGGCGCAGATCGACATCACCGTGAACCGCAACGCCGTACCGTTCGATCCGCGGCCGCCGATGGTGACCTCCGGCCTGCGGATCGGCACCCCGGCCCTGGCCACCCGCGGCTTCGGCGAAGACGCGTTCCGCGAGGTCGCGGATATCATTGCCAAGGCCCTCATTGCAGGCGAGGACTCGGACCTGGCACCGCTGCGCGGGCGCGTCACCGCCCTCGCGCAGGCCCACCCGCTGTACCCGGAAGTAGCGGACCTCTCCGCTGCCCCCGCTGCGGCAAACCGTTAGGAAGCAATACCTTGGCAGTCGGCGTTTTTGACCTCTTTACCGTGGGCATCGGCCCATCGAGCTCCCACACCGTGGGCCCGATGCGCGCCGCTGCAGTCTTCGCGGCGGAGCTGGTCGACGCCGGCAGCCTGGCCGCCGTCGCCGGCCTGCGGGTGGACCTCTACGGTTCCCTCGCGGCGACCGGCCGGGGCCACGGCACGATGACCGCAGTGCTGCTGGGCCTGGAAGGCTTCGCTCCCGAGCTGATCCTGCCCGAACAGGTGGAGCAGCGGCTGGCCGATATTGAGTCATCCCGGAAACTGCAGCTGTGCGCCCAGGTTCCTGGCGCCGTGGCCTTGCCGCTGGAATACGGCGAGGCGGACATTGTGCTGCACCCGCTCACGGTGCTGCCGCGGCACACCAACGGCATGAAGTTCGCCGCCCTGGCCGCCGACGGATCCGTGCTGCAGGAGGCCACCTTCTTCTCCGTGGGCGGCGGCTTCATTGTCCGCGAGGGTGAAGAGCGGGCGGACGCCCTGGAACTGGAGGCCAGCAAGTCCGATCTGCCTTATCCCTTCCGCACCGCCGTCGGATTGCTGGAGCACTGCACCGCCGACGGACTGAGCATCAGCGAAGTGATGCTGGCCAACGAGCGGGTTTCCCGGTCAGAGGCGGAGATCCGTTCGGGCCTGCTGCACATCCGCGACGTGATGGAGGAGTGCAAAAACTCCGCCATCCGCCGTACCGGCCTGCTGCCCGGCGGACTGAAGGTCCGCCGTCGTGCTCCGGCCTGGCACACCCGGCTGCGGGCCGAGGACCCGGACCGGGACCCGAAGTTCTGGCAGGAGTGGGTGAACCTCGTGGCCCTGGCCGTCAATGAGGAAAACGCTTCCGGCGGACGGGTGGTCACTGCGCCCACAAACGGCGCGGCAGGCATCATCCCCGCCGTCATGTTCTACGCCACGCACTACGGCCCCGGCATGGAAAACGCGACCCCGGAGCAGCGCGACGACGTCGTGGTCCGCTTCCTCCTCGCTGCCGCCGCCGTGGGTGTGCTGTACAAGGAGCAGGCCTCGATTTCCGGCGCCGAGGTAGGCTGCCAGGGCGAAGTGGGATCTGCGTCGTCTATGGCCGCCGCCGGCCTGGCCGAGATCCTGGGCGGCACCCCGGAGCAGGTGGAAAACGCCGCCGAAATCGCCATGGAGCACAACCTCGGCCTGACCTGCGATCCCATCGGCGGACTGGTGCAGGTGCCGTGCATCGAGCGCAATGCCATCGGAGCCGCGAAGGCCGTGAACGCCGCGAAAATGGCGCTCTGGGGCGACGGCGAACACCGGGTCTCGCTGGATGAAGTCATTGTGACAATGCGGGAAACCGGCCGTGACATGAGCTCCAAATACAAGGAAACCGCGCTCGGCGGCCTGGCCGTCAATGTGGTGGAGTGCTGACCGGCTGTCTCATGTACGGACTGTGATTTGTGCAATACCGCTGGGTTAAGCAAGGCTATGTTGTCGCATTCGACAGCACGCTTACTTGAAACAGGGGTTCGAACCAATGAACGCAGCACGGGCAGTTTCCATGGCACCGGCATCGGAGGACGGTGGATTGCTCGGCACCATTGACTCCGCGGTTAACTCCTTTTTCGAACCAATTACCACCGTATTCTCCGGGATCGTGTTCTTCCCGGTCACCATTGGAGACTTCAGCTTCCCCGTAGTCGTCGCCTGGCTGATCCTCGCCGGTATCGTCTTCACTTTCTACTTCGGATTCATCCAGTTCCGCGGGCTGAAGGTGGCGACCCAGGTGGTCCGCGGCAAATTCTCCTCCAAGGATGATCCGGGGGAGGTGCCGCACTTCCAGGCCCTTACCTCCGCCCTGTCCGGGACCGTCGGTCTCGGCAACATCGCCGGCGTCGGTGCGGCCATGGCCCTGGGCGGCCCTGGTGCGACCTTCTGGATGATCCTGGCCGGCCTGCTGGGCATGGCCTCGAAGTTCGCGGAATGCACGCTGGGCGTGAAGTACCGCGAGGTCCATGAGGACGGCTCCATCAGCGGCGGTCCGTTCAAGTACCTGCCGGTGGCCTTCCGGCGCCTGGGCCGCTGGCCGGCTAAAATCCTCACCGGGATCTTTGCGGTAGCGATCCTGATCTTCGGCATTGCCGGCGGCAACATGTTCCAGGCCAACCAGACCTTCGCGCAGATCCAGAACGTCACCGGCGGCGACGACGGGCTCCTCGGCAGCGCGGGCGCGGCCCTGATCTTCGGCCTGGTCCTGGCGGCCCTGGTGGCCGTTGTGATCCTCGGCGGCATCAAGTCGATCGGTGCCACCACTTCCAAGCTGGTGCCAGCCATGGGCGGCATCTACATTCTGGCCTGCCTGTTCGTCATCATCGTCAACTTCGAGAACGTGCCGGCAGCCTTCGGCGCCATCATCGAGGGCGCGTTCCGTCCCGAGGGCTTCGCCGGCGGCATCATCGGCGTCATGATCGTCGGCTTCCAGCGGGCGTCCTTCTCGAACGAGGCGGGCGTCGGCTCCGCCGCCATCGCGCACTCAGCGGTCAAGACCCGCCGCCCGGTCAGCGAAGGCTTCGTGGCGCTCTTCGAACCGCTCGTGGACACCGTGCTCATCTGCACCATGACCGCCCTGGCCATCATCATGGCCTCCACCCCCAGCCTGCAGGCAGGGATTGACCAGGTCCAGGCCGGCGGCGACGCGCCCGACGGCGTCATCCTCACCTCCGATGCGTTCGCCACCGTCCTGCCATGGTTCCCGATCGTGCTCTCCATCGCCGTGGCGCTCTTCGCCTACTCCACCCTGATCACCTGGTCCTACTACGGCCTGAAGTCCTGGGAATACCTCTTCGGCCGCGGCAAGCGCCGCGAGATCGCCTACAAGGTCATCTTCCTGACGTTCACCGTGGCCGGCTGCGTCCTGTCCTTCAGCCAGGTCATCAGCTTCGCCGATGCCGCACTGTTCGTCTGCGCGTTTGTGAACCTGCTCGGCGTGTACCTGCTGCTGCCCGTGATCAAGAAGGAGATGAAGCAGTACCTGGCAGACCGCAAGAGCGGAAAGCTGGAAATGCTGGGCATCGACGACGACGACATCGAGGCCGCCGCCGCCACCGCCTAACCCCTGTCTTCCGGGCATCAGCCATCGCCCCCGGTCCTGCAAAAAACTTCTTCGCCGCTCCCGTGCACTGCCGGGAGCGGCGAAGAAGTTTTTTTGGTTGAGCCCGTGCCGGGAAGGGTGGTAGACCGTAAGGACGCTCACTGCCGACGGACCGAAAGGAACGCATCATGGCTGAACGCGGAAACAGCACCCACGGGCGCCGCCTCGATGAGGAGCTGAAGCTCGAGACCGAGGACCTGACCAAGACCACACGCCCGGGCCACCTCGAGGAATGGCGCCAACCCGAACCACTGCCGGACGACACCGATCCGGACGAGGTGCTGGAGGCAATGGACCCGAACGGAGTCGAAGAGAACGCTGCGGACAGGGACGAGGATGCCTAAGACCGGCAGGAATGACCACGCAGTGAAGAGCGAACTGCCTTCGACTCTGCAGCGCTCGGATGCCGGCGCAGGACACCTTCGCCAAGACGTACGACTCCGCGGTGGAGGAATACGGCGACGGCGAGCGGGCGGCCCGGACGGCGTACGCCTCGCTCAAGCACACCCACGAAAAGGTGGGTGACCACTGGGAGGAAAAGGAGCAGAAGGGTCCCTCCGATGCCCGGGCCGCCGAAGGCCGCACCTCGTCCAGGGGCACCGCCGGGGGAGTGGATGCGAACGCGTCCAAGGACCACTTGTATGAACTCGCGTCCCGTCTGGAAATCTCCGGCCGCTCCAAGATGACCAAGGATGAGCTGGTGGCGGCGCTGCAGAAGGCCAGCGAGAAGCAGACCCGGAAGGCCCGGGAGGGCTAGGAACCCGGCCTGCCGCTTCTGTGGTGGAGGAGGGGCCTAGGCGGTGGGCTTTGCCGGAACTGCGCTGACCATGAGTGCGTTGATTTCCGCTTCCGAGCGGGGCGATCCGAGGTCCGCGCGGAGGTCGGGCCTGGCTAGCAGAGAGTTCAGGACGTAGGCGGTACTGTGCGGCTCAAGGCACGAGACGCCAGGATACGAGGTGACTTGGGCCGGACCCTTCTTCACCGGATTGGGGTGCGGTTTGGTGAGGTCGGCTACCAACTGGTCCCAGCTGCCGGTGGTGTCCACCCGGAACCCGCGGACGGCTTCCCAGCCTAGGGAACGCGGCGCCGCCATGACGTAAATGTCCACGCCGGCGGCCGTGACGGTCATCCTGGGAGACAGCCGGCCCCAGTCCTTACGGATCTGAGGGTAGTGCCAGATAGGCGCGGACATAAGGCCGAGACCGAGGATGAGGGGGATCCATGAGCTCGACACACTCTCGCCCCGCCTCCACGGCCTTCCGGTCTGCAGGGAGTCGAACGCCATGTATGCCACCACTCCGCCCAACAGCAGCAGGAAAATCCACAGTGCCACCCACACACCGCTCAGCCGGAACGGCGGCGCAGGTTCGCTTGGGTTCCGCTGAAAGAGTTCGACCTTGTCCTGTGCCGCCCGCCAATACCCGGGCCCGGTGTTCTGTATCCCCATGACCGCCAGCATACGTGGAAGCCACCGCGTGGAGGGCTAAGACTCCGGATGAAACACCCCTAGCCGCGGCCGCCGAAGGGCATGCCGGCCGCGGTGACCACGAGGGAACGGACATTCGCCGACGCCGGAGCGGAGGCCATAAACAGCACGGCAGCCGCAGCTTCTGCCGCGGGGAACGAGGGTTCGACGGCCCGGGTGCCGTTGGCCTGCAGCGCGCCCTGGCCGCCGCCGATCCCGGTGAGCAGCTCCGTGGCCGCATTGCCGATGTCGATCTGTCCGCAGGTGATACCGAAGGGCCGCCCGTCCAGGTCGATTGCTTTGGTCAGGCCGGTGACGGCGTGCTTCGTGGCCGTATACGCCGCCGAGAGCGGACGCGGCGTATGCGCCGAGATGGAGCCGTTGTTGATGATCCGGCCGCCCTGCGGTGTTTGAGCCTTCATGTGCCGTACGGCCGCCGCTGAACACAGCATCGTGCCGGTGACATTCACCGCCAGGGTCCGGTTCCAGTCCTCGACGCTCAGCTCGTCAATGCTGCCCGTGGGGCCAAAGGTCCCGGCATTGTTGAACAACACATCCACCCGTCCGAACGCGCCCGCAGCGGCGGCGAAAAGCCGTTCGACGTCGTCGGGCAGGGTGACGTCGGTGGGCACCACAAGTGCCGACGCGGATCCGGCAGCCGTTTCCCGCAGTTCAGCCTCCCGCCGTCCTGCCAGGGCCACCCGGAAGCCGGCAGCCAGAAACGCCCGGGCTGTAGCCCGGCCAATCCCTGAGCCTGCCCCGGTAATCACAGCGGTCCGGGGCATTTCGGTTGAGGGGGCGTGATGGTCCATCCTCCGATTGTGCCCTGCCCTTCCCGCATCCGGCACCGGTATCGGGACGGTCCGGTAACCGGCGGCAGTGCCGCCGTTCCGCGCGAATCCCGCGGGGTCGGCCGATGGATTGTCCGGAGGGTCTGGCGGGCTGTAACAAGCCGCCCTACGATACCAAGCACAGTCTCGTGTTCCTGGCAGGGCAGTACCCTTCGGCGGATCGGGATAGTTCCATGTCGACAGTGAAATACACCGCGGAACCGGACGGAACGTTTGTAGCACCCCGGGTGGTTCCGGTGTCCAAAGGGCGGATTGTCGTCAACTGGATCACCTCCACCGACCACAAAACCATCGGGTATATGTACCTGATCGCGTCCTTTGTCTTTTTCTCGCTGGCGGGCGTGATGGCACTGCTCATCCGTGCCGAACTATTTGAGCCCGGTATGCAGATCCTGCAGACCCGGGAGCAGTACAACCAGCTGTTCACCATGCATGGCACGGCGATGCTGCTGATGTTCGCCACCCCGCTCTTCGCCGGCTTCGCGAATGTGATCATGCCGCTGCAGATCGGGGCGCCCGACGTCGCGTTCCCCCGCCTGAATGCACTCGCGTTCTGGTTCTTCCTGTTCGGCTCGCTGGTGGCACTGTCCGGATTCCTCACCCCGCAGGGCACCGCGTCCTTCGGCTGGACGGCCTATACACCGCTGTCCAATGTTGCCTTCAGCCCCGGACTCGGTGGAGACCTCTGGGTCTTCGGACTGGCGCTCTCCGGGTTCGGCACCATCCTCGGTGCCGTCAACTTCATCACCACCATCATCTGCCTGCGGGCCCCCGGCATGACCATGTGGCGGATGCCGATCTTCACCTGGAACACCCTGGTGACGGCCATCCTGGTCCTGATGGCGTTCCCGCCCCTGGCAGCAGCACTCTTTGCCCTCGGCGCAGACCGGCGCTTCGGCGCGGAGATCTACAATCCCGAACGCGGCGGCTCCATCCTCTGGCAGCACCTCTTCTGGTTCTTCGGCCACCCCGAGGTCTACATCATTGCGCTGCCGTTCTTCGGCATCGTGTCCGAGATCTTCCCGGTCTTCAGCCGCAAGTCCATCTTCGGCTACAAGGGCCTGGTCTTCGCCACCATTGCCATTGCGGCGCTCTCCGTCACGGTCTGGGCGCACCACATGTACGTGACCGGTGCGGTGCTGCTGCCGTTCTTCTCCTTCATGACCATGCTGATCGCAGTGCCCACCGGGGTGAAATTCTTCAACTGGATCGGCACCCTGTGGCGCGGATCCATCACCTTCGAAACCCCCATGCTCTGGAGCCTCGGCTTCCTGATCACGTTCCTCTTCGGCGGACTGACCGGCATCATCCTGTCCTCCCCGCCGCTGGACTTCCACGTCTCGGATACGTACTTCGTGGTGGCGCATTTCCACTACGTGGTGTTCGGCACCGTGGTCTTCGCAATGTTTGCGGGATTTTATTTCTGGTGGCCCAAATTCACTGGAAAGATGCTCAACGAACGTCTTGGCAAGATCCACTTCTGGCTGCTGTTCTTCGGTTTCCACACCACGTTCCTGATTCAGCACTGGCTGGGTGTGCTGGGTATGCCTCGGCGGTATGCCGACTATCTCGTGGAGGACAACTTCACCGGAATGAACCAGCTCTCCACCATTGGCTCCGCGATTCTGGCGTTGTCCATAATTCCCTTCGCCTGGAATGTGTACATCACCTGGCGGCATGGCAAGAAAGTCGAAGTGGATGATCCCTGGGGCTTCGGCGGCTCGCTGGAATGGGCCACCTCCTGCCCGCCGCCGCGGCACAATTTCACCTCGCTGCCCAAGATCCGCTCGGAACGCCCCGCCCTGGATCTCCATCATCCGGAGCTGATGGCGCGGGCGAACTCCGACACGGATTCACCCGCCGAGAAACTCTTTGGAGCAGCAGATATGGGCAGCGAACAGCCGCGAAATCCCGATCCCCGGCAATAGCAGGAAGCAGAAACTGCCAAACCGTTGACCCTGCGAAGGGGCGGGCCTAGGGTCAACGCATCATCACCGTGGATGTGGAAACAAAAACAAAGGAGTTTTTGTGACGACTGCTGCCTTCCAACAGCCTCTCGACCCGATTGCCGGTTCCCTGGCCATGTCCGCCATCCTGGCGGCGCTGCCCCTGCTGATTTTGTTCGTCCTGCTGGGCGTCTTCCGGATGAAGGCGTACCAGGCGGCCCTGATCAGTCTGGCACTGTCCATCATCCTCGCCGTGGTCGGTTGGAGGATGCCGGTGGGGCAGGTCCTCTCGGCCACGGGGCTGGGAGCCTTTTACGCCATCTTTCCCATCCTCTGGATCCTGATCAACGCCCTGTGGATCTACAAACTCACCGTGGCAACGCCCTGGTTCGAGGTCCTCGGCCGCACGATCCGCTCGATCTCCGACGATCTACGCATCCTCTCGATCCTCATCGCCTTCTGCTTCGGCGCCCTGCTGGAATCCCTGGCCGGCTTCGGTGCCCCGGTGGCTATTGCGGCCGCCATGCTGATGGCCGCCGGCATGAAGCCGCTGAAATCCGCCGTTGTCGCCCTCCTTGCCAACACGGCGCCGGTGGCCTTCGGTGCCATGGCGGCTCCCCTCATTGCGCTCAACGGCGTCACCGGCATCCCGCTGCAGGAACTCTCCTCCATGACCGGACGGCAGACACCCTTTATTGCCCTGGTGGTTCCGCTGATCCTGGTTTTCCTGGTGGACGGCAAGCGCGGGCTGCGGCAGACGTGGCCCGTGGCGCTGGTGGCCGGAGCTGCTTTTGGACTCGCGCAGTTCGCCGCCTCGAACTTCTTCATCGTGGAACTGACCGACGTCGTTGCCGCCGTGGTGACAGTCATCGCAGTGCTGCTGATGCTCCGTGTCTGGCAGCCGGCCGAGATCATCGGAATGACAGGCGAATCCCGCGAGGCCGAAAACGCAGGGGAAGCTGCGTCGGCGTCGGGGACCGGAGCGGCCGGAACGGACACCCGGACCGGAACGGACACCCTCACCGGATCCGGCGGCCGGCCCTCGGGCCACGACGTCTGGATGGCCATTGCCCCGTATCTGGTGATCATTGTGGTGTTTTCCATCGCCCAGATCCCCGTGGTCAAGACCTGGCTGACCAGCATCGGGAGCACCACGTTCCTGTGGCCGGGACTCGACGTCGTCGGGAACAACGGCGAACCGGTGGCTGCCCAGACCCTGCGCTTTGACCACATCCGGGCAACCGGCACCCTGCTGCTTTTCTCCGGAGTCGTCACCATGGTGCTGTATCGGATTGCACCGCGCCGCGGGGTGAAGGTGTACGGCGAAACCCTGGTCCAGCTGCGCTGGACCATCCTGACCGTGTGTTCCGTGTTGGCGCTGTCCTTTGTGATGAACCTGTCCGGGCAGACCACCACCCTCGGGGTCGCCCTGGCGTCCGCCGGCGGCTTCTTCGCCCTGCTTTCTCCGCTGCTCGGATGGATCGGCGTGGCCTTGACCGGGTCCGACACGTCGTCGAACTCCCTCTTCGGTGCCCTGCAGGTTGCCGCCGCGAATGAGACCGGTCTCTCGCCCACGCTCATGGCCGCCGCGAACTCCTCGGCCGGGGTCATGGGCAAGATGCTTTCGCTGCAGAATCTGGCCATCGCCTCCGCCGCTGTCGGCCTCGACGGGGCGGAAGGGACACTGCTGCGCAAACTCATCGGTTGGAGCCTTGGGCTGCTGGCGTTCATCACCGTGCTGATCTGGCTGCAGTCCACCTCGATTCTTGGCTGGATGGTCCCTTAAACCGTTCGAGATTCCGGTTTCCCGGGGCGTCCGCGTCCCCGAACTGCAAGGAGAAATTCCGTGAGCACGCACTCCCTCGATCCCGTTCCCGTTCCCGCCGGCGTCACCTTCGGCCCGGGCGGTTCCGTCCTGAGCGGCTTCCCCTCCGTCTCCTTCCTGGAAGCGGACCGGCAGCGGGTGAGTACCGACAGGTCCGGCTTTGTTCCGGAGTCGCTTCCGGACGGCGTGGTGTTCGCCCGTACCGCGGACGACGTCGTCGCCACCCTCCAGCTGGCCACCGAACACCGCATACCCGTGGTTCCCCGGGGAGCCGGCACCGGGCTCGCCGCGGCGTCGTCCTCCCGGGCCGGCGAACTGGTCCTCGACGTTTCGGGCATGAACCGGATCCTGCGCATCGACCCCCGGGAGCAGCTGGCCGTGGTGGAACCCGGGGTGCTGAACGCCGACCTCAACGCGGCGGCGGCGGAGTACGGACTGTTCTACGCACCGGACCCGGCGAGCACCGCCATCTGCAGCATCGGGGGCAACATCGCCACCAACGCCGGCGGTATGCGCTGCGCCAAGTACGGTGTCACCAGGGAATCAGTGCTGGCCCTGCGTGTGATCCTGGCGGACGGCCGGGAACTGCGCACCGGCCGCGAGACCATCAAGGGCGTCAGCGGCTATGACCTCAATGCCCTGATGATCGGTTCGGAAGGAACCCTCGGGGTAGTGGTCGAAGCCACCCTCCGGCTGCGCCCCATGCCGGTGCACACTGCCACGGTGGCAGCGTTCTTCCCGGACGTTACTACTGCCGCCCAGGCCGCCTCCGCCGTCATTGCCGCCCGGATCCAGCCCTCCGTGATGGAGCTGATGGACGGACCCACACTGGAAGCCGTGGATATGGCGATGGGCACCGATTACCGGTCGAAGGGCGGAGCGTTCCTGCTGGTGCAGACGGATGGGTACGGGGCGTTCCTCGAACAGGACGTGGTGATGGACGTCCTGACAACGCTGGGCAGCTGCGAGAAGGCCGTCGACGACGAGCACGCCGCCGCCCTGATCACCGCCCGCCGGGAGGCCATCCCCTCCCTGGAAAAGCTCGGGCGGGTGTCCATCGGCGACATCGGCGTCCCGCGGGGCCGGCTCGCGGAAGTGGTGAGCGGGCTTGAGGAGATTTCCGCACGTACCGGGGTCCGTATCTTTACGATCGCGCATGCCGCGGACGGGAACCTGCACCCCATGATTGTGCTGGATCCGGAGGACTCCGTGACCACCGGTCCGGCCAAAGCGGCGCTGGGGGAGATGTTCCATCTGGCGCACCGGCTGGGCGGCACCCTGACCGGCGAGCACGGGATCGGGCTGCTGAAGCGGGACTGGCTGGAGGAGGAGCTGGGCGGGGTGTCCCTGGAGGTCATGAATACCATCCGCACCGCCCTTGATCCGCTGGGCATCCTCAACCCGGGCAAGGCGCTCTAGCCCCGGGCCGCTGCCGCCGGCCCGGGCCGGCGTGCAACAGTACCGCCCAAGCCGGACGGTACGGCGGTTTCGGTGGCGTCCGCACGGGGCGGCACCTACCCTGTGCAGGATCAATCAGGTGATCATTTCCGTGAGGAGAAGCCATGCGCCGACTGCCCTTAGTGACCGTTGCCGACAAACTGGAAACCACGGGTTGGCTGGACCCCGCAGCCGGTTGGGTGTCGAAGGCGGTGAAGGCCGGTGTGCCCTGGCCTGCCATGAAAGACATCCTGCATGGAGTGCCCCTGGGGCACCCGCTTCATCCGCTGATGATCGTGGTGCCGCTGGGTGCGTGGGTGTCCGCTGCTGTGTTGGACCTGGTGCCGGGCAACGAGCGGGCCGCCCGGACCCTGGTAGGCGTGGGTGTAGCGGCCGCGGGTCCCACCGCGCTCGCAGGCGCCGTCGACTTCTCGCAGCTGGATACCGAACAGCAGCGCACCGGGATTGTGCACCAGGCCGCGAACGTGCTCGCCGTCGGCCTCTACTCCGCCTCCTGGCTGATGCGCGGTAGGGGTCGCACGGGCCTGGGTCGCGTCCTCGCCTTCACCGGCCTCGCAGTCTCCGGTGCGGGCGGTTTCCTGGGCGGCCACCTGTCCTACCGGCAGGGCGCCGGGGTCAACCGCAACGATGACTTCCCCGAGCAGATCCCGGCGGGTTGGCATTCGCTGGGACCCGCGGGGGCATTCGCGTCCGGAATTCCGCAGCCGGCCCGTCTCGGACCGGTGAACCTGATGGTGCTCAAGCGCACCGACGGTGCCGCGGACGGCGCGGTCTCTGTCCTCGTGGACAGCTGCAGCCACCTCGGCGGCCCCCTCCACGACGGCGAGCTGCGGCAGGTGGCGAACGAGCTGTGCATCGTCTGCCCCTGGCACGGCAGCACGTTCTCCGTGGAGTCGGGGGAAGTGGTGCACGGGCCGGCGACAGCCCCGCAGCCGTCCTTTTCCACCCGTATCCGGGACGGTGTGCTGGAGGTAAGCGTTAAACCCTGAACCTGTCCGCTTCGCCACGCAAGGAGACTGCCGTGCGTACAACACATCTGGGAATCAACGGGCCCGAGGTCGGCGTCATCGGGCTGGGCTGTATGGGCATGAGCTACGCCTACGACATGAATGCCGAACGCGACGATGAAACGTCTGTCTCTGTCATCCGCGGAGCGGTCGAGCTGGGAAGCACCCTGATCGACACCGCGGACGTGTACGGCCCCTACACCAACGAGGAACTCGTGGGCCGGGCGCTGAAGGACGGCTACCGGGAACGGGTGGTGCTGTCCACCAAGGTCGGACTGGAGATCAGCAACGAGGCTCCCGCCGCCGGGACGATGCCCGGACTGAAGAAGGACGGCCGCCCCGAGCACATCCGCGCATCCATTGATGCGAGCCTGCGCCGGCTCGGCACCGATCACGTGGATCTGTATATCCTGCACCGGGTGGATCCGGAGGTGCCGCTGGAGGATTCCTGGGGAGCGATGGCACAGGCGGTCACGGACGGCAAGGCCCGCGCCATCGGGCTGTCCGAGGCGAGTGTGGAGCAGATTGAGCTGGCGCAGTCGGTGCATCCGGTGACGGCGGTGCAGTCCGAACTCTCGCTCTGGACCCGGGACCGGCTGTCCGACGTCGTGCCCTACTGCGAGGAGCACGGCATGGCGTTCCTGCCCTTCTCACCGCTGGGCCGCGGGTTCCTCACCGGCCGGTTCACGTCTTTTGACCAGCTGCCGGCTGATGACATGCGCCGGAAGCTCCCGCGCTTCCAGCAGGAGAACATCAAGGCGAACCTGGCCATTGTGCAGCGGGTGCACGACGTCGCCGAAGGGGTGGGCGCGACGCCGGCGCAGGTGGCACTGGCCTGGGTAGTGGCCCAGGGCCGCCGGGTCATTCCGATTCCCGGCACCAAGACGCCGAAGTACCTGCGCGAAAACGTCGCTGCCGGAGACCTGATACTCAGTGACGAGGACCTGGCAATGCTCAATAACGCACCGCAGCCGGAGGGTGCCCGGTACTGACTGAACGCCTGCCGCCAACCGTTTGCACCCAGTGCAATGATGCACGTAGTGTAGGAACGTGCTGACCACCACCCTCCCGGTTGAAGACCGCCGCAAAGCGCTCAAAAGCCGCCACCGGCAGGAAATCGTGGCTGCCGCGGCCGCGCTGATGGACGAGCGCCAGACCACAGACTTCACTGTGGACGAGTTGGCGCAGCGCGCCGACGTTTCCCGCCGCACGGTGTTCAACCACTTCGGCTCCATCAATGACATCGTGTCCGAGGTCTGCAGCGACGTGCTCAGTTCCGCCGTCGCAAGCCTGACCGCCGTCCCTGCGTCCGACGGCCCGGCCGTGCTGGACGAAATTGCCGAGGCCTTCCGCAACGCGGACCTGGTGGGACCCATGGCCTACCTGAACCGCGTGCTCGGAGACGGGGGGCCGGCAGCGACGGCACACCCCATGGCCCTGCGGGCCTTCACCGAGCTCAGCGAACGGCTCTCCTCCGTGATGCTCAGCCGCCACCCCGAGGCCGATAAGCTCAGCGTGCACCTGCTGGTGGGCGCCCTCACCAGCGGACTGGGGGTGCTGTACCACCACTGGCACTGCGCCACCGGTGCCGTTGACACTCCGCAGTCCCGACGCAGCTGGGCCCGGATGCTGGACCAGCTTCTCGACACCGTCCGTACCGGCCATGCCGCCGGACCGGCCGGGCAAGCCTGCCCTAGTTCCGCAGTTTCCCCCAACCATCCCTCTAAAGGACAGACTCTCAATGGCTGAATTCCTCTACCGCCTTGGTGCGGCGGCCGCACGCCGTGCGCGCACCGTCCTGGCGGCGTGGTTCGCTGTGCTCGTGGTGGCCGGTGTGGCCTACACGCTCTTCAGCGGCACCCTCACCACCGCGTTCTCGATTCCCGATACACCCACCACCAAGGTCACCGAGCGGCTGCAGGAAAAACTTCCGCAGGCATCGGGCGGCTCCGGCTCCGTGATGGTTCAGACGGACGACGGCTCCCGCTTCACCGATACCCAGCAGCAGGAAATCTCCGAGTGGGTTAACGAGGCCGGCGAGATTGACGGCGTGGAAAACGTCATCGATCCGTTCGCCACCGAGGCGGAGCGGGCCAAGCAGGGGCAGGAACTGCAGGCGGGCCTGGCGCAGGTTGAGGCAGGCCGCGCCCAGATTGAGGACGGCCGCGCCCAGTTGGAGGCCGGACAGGCCCAGCTCGACGCCGCGCGGGAACAGGCCGAAGCGGCGGGTGCACCCGCCGAAATGATGGCCGGACTGGACGCACAGCAGGCCGAACTGGATGCTAAGCGGGCGGAGCTGGACGCCGGCAGCGAAGAGCTGGAAGCCGGCGCCGTGCAGGCCGAACAGGGCGCAGCCCTGCTGGACATGGCCACGGAAATCCGCACCGTTTCCGAGGACGGAAGCGCCGCCATCCTGAACGTGACCTTCACTGAGTCGCAGATGGAAATTACGCAGGAAACCAAGGATGCCGTGGTGGCCCTCTTCGAGGATGAGCCCATCGACGGGGTCAAGGTGGACTTCTCCGCTGAAATCTCGGCCGCGACTCCGGCGCTCTTCGGCATCGGCGAGGTGGTTGGCCTCGTCATCGCCGGCGTGGTCCTGTTCGTCATGCTGGGCACCCTGATCGCTGCCGGGCTGCCGCTGCTGACCGCGCTGATCGGCGTCGGCATCGGTGCCCTGGGCGGCCTCGCCTTCTCCGGCGTCGTCGAAATGGCCTCCGTAACCCCGGTGCTGGGCCTGATGCTCGGCCTCGCCGTGGGCATCGACTACGCCCTGTTCATCGTGAACCGGCACCGCCGCCAGCTCAAGACCGGCCTCTCCCTGCAGGAGTCCATTGCGCTGGCCAACGGCACCTCGGGCAACGCCGTGGTGTTCGCCGGTGCAACCGTCTTCATTGCACTCCTCGCGCTCAACGTCACGGGAATCCCGTTCCTGGGCCTCATGGGCACCGTGGGTGCAGCCTGTGTTGCCATCGCCGTGCTGGTTGCCGTCACGCTGACCCCGGCCCTGCTGAAGCTCGTGGGCATGCGCATCCTCAGCCGCAAGGAACGCGCGGCCATCACTCCCGCCGGCGGCGCCGACTCCAAGGAGGGCCGCCCGCAGCTCGCGTCGGCCAAGCCCATGTCCTCCGTCCGTGCCGTGGTGACGGTTGTCGGCTCCATTGCCGCGCTGCTGCTGCTGGCCGTGCCGTCGATGGACCTGCGGCTGAACCTGCCCGACGGTTCCGCCGAATCGCACGACACCACCCAGTACCGGGCCTATGCGGCCGTCTCCGAGAAGTTCGGTGAAGGACAGAACGGTCCGCTGCTGCTCGTGGCCGAGCTGCCCGGCGAGCCCAGCGAAGAGGAAGCGCTGGTGGCCCAGAACGAGATTGCCACCGCCATCTTCGAGCAGGACGACGTGGCGGCAGTAGCCCCCATCGGTACCTCCGAAGACCGGAGCGTGGCTGCCTTCCAGGTCATTCCGGAAGAAGGCCCCACGAGCGAATCCACCGAAACACTCGTGAACTCGCTGCGCGGCATGTCCCCGGTTGAGGGCGAGAACGGCGACTACGAGATCGGCGTGGCCGGCTCTGCCAGCGGCAACATCGACATCTCCGAGAAGCTGGGCTCCGCCCTGCCGCTCTACCTCGGCGTGGTGGTGGGACTGTCCCTGCTGATCCTGATCCTGGTGTTCCGGTCCATCTTCGTTCCGGTGATCGCCACTCTCGGCTTCATCCTGTCCTACTTCGCCGCCCTCGGCGGCGTGGTGGCCATCTACCAGTGGGGCTGGCTCGCCGGCATCTTCGGGGTGGAAACCCCCGGCCCGATCCTGAGCTTCCTGCCGACCATCCTGGCGGGCATCCTCTTCGGCCTGGCCATGGACTACATGCTCTTCCTCGGCTCCGGCATGCGGGAGGCTTTCGTCCACGGCGCACCGGCACGCCTCGCCGTCGCCCAGGGCTTCCGCGCCGGACGCTCGGTGGTGGCCGCCGCGGCCATCATCATGGCGTCCGTGTTCGGCGGCTTCATCTTCTCGCACAGCACGATGATCCGGCCGATCGGCTTCGCGCTGGCCTTCGGTGTCCTCGTTGATGCCTTCGTGGTGCGGATGCTGCTGGTCCCGGCCCTGATGCACCTGGCCGGCGACAAGGCCTGGTGGCTGCCGAAGTGGCTGGACAAGATCCTGCCGGATGTCGACGTCGAGGGCGCCTCCCTGGAACGCCGCCACCCGCACGTCGACGAGCAGCACTCAGAAGTGGAGGAACCGGTCCGGAGCTAGTCCGCCCGTTCCCGAAGAACAAAAAACGTGCCGTCCTTCCTTCCGGAAGGGCGGCACGTTTTTCGTTCCCGCGAAGCATGCCCAGAAGGTGGTGGCTTCTTCTGCCGGAGCCTGGAGCAACCTTGTTCCTGCGTGTCAGCAGCAGAAATTCGCGTGACAGCCGGCCTCGCAGCGCCCTAAGCTTCCCGCCATGGCTATCGCACGAGTTCCCAACACTGTCATCGACTGCCCGGACCCCGAGGCACTCGCCACCTTCTACGGCGCCCTCCTGGACTGGAAGGTGTCGGTGGACGACAACGGCTGGGCGGACATCACCGATGTCACCGGCCAGCGCTTCGCCTTCCAGAAGGTGGAAAACTACACGCCGCCGGAATGGCCGGGTCAGGATGTTCCCCAGCAGATGCACATTGACGTCGATGTGGACGATCTGGACGAAGGGGAAGCCGCCGTCCTCGCCCTTGGCGCGACCAAGCACGAGTTCCAGCCGGGGGAGACCTTCCGCGTGTTCCTGGACCCGGCCGGCCACCCCTTCTGTATCTGTGTCGGCTAGCAGGGTGACTGAAGCCCGGCTAAGGTTCCAGCCATGGCTATCGCACGAGTACCCAGCACAGTTATTGACTGCCCGGATCCCGAGGCACTCGCCACCTTCTACGGCGCCCTCCTGGATTGGAAGGTGGACCTGGACGGGTACGACGGCGACTGGACCGAGATTTCCGACGTCACCGGCCAGCGCTTCGCTTTCCAGCGGGTGAAGAACTACACGCCGCCGGTCTGGCCCGGCCAGGATGCTCCCCAGCAAATGCACATCGATGTCGATGTTGACGATCTGGACGAGGGGGAAGCCGCGGTCCTCGCGCTTGGGGCAACCAAACATGAGCACCAGCTGGGAAGGACCTTCCGCGTGTTCCTGGATCCGGCGGGTCATCCCTTCTGCCTCTGCCAGGGCTAGCGGCCGGATAAGCGGAGGCCGGGCGGAATGAGCGGCGGTTAGGCTATGACGCCGTCCTGCACGGCGCTATGAGCGGCAAGCCGGGCGAACGCACCCCCGGCAGCCCGCAGCTCCGCCGGCGTGCCTGCCTCGACAACCCGGCCGGCGTCGAGCACCACCACCTGATCCGCGTTCTCCACGGTGGAGAGCCGGTGCGCGATGGTGAGCGTGGTCCGGCCTGCCGACAACCGCTCCAGGGCGAGCTGCACCTGTGCCTCGGTGGTGTTGTCCAGCGCCGAAGTGGCCTCGTCCAGCACCAGCACCGGCGGATTGCGCAGGATGGTGCGGGCAATGGCCAGGCGCTGCTGCTCGCCGCCGGAGAAGCGGTGGCCGCGCGCACCCACCAGAGTGTCCAGGCCCTCGGGCAGGGCACCGACGGTGTCGGCCATCTGTGCCGCGGCCAGGGCGGACCAGAGCTGCTCGTCGCTCGCCTGCGGATCGGCCAGCAGCAGGTTCTCGCGGATGGAGGCATGAATCAGATACGTCTCCTGCGAGACGACGCCGACAATCCGGACCAGGTCCTCCGGCGCCAGATTACGTACATCCACGCCGTCGATGCTCACACTGCCGGAACCAGTGTCGTTGAGCCGCGGCAACAGGGACGCGAGGGTGCTTTTGCCGGAGCCGGTGGGGCCGACGACGGCGGTGGCCGTCCCGGCGGGCAGCGCCAGGTCGATGCCGTGCAGGACTTCGGTGCCGTCGTCGTACGCGAAGTGCACGTCCTCAAACCGCACGTCGCCGCGCACCGCGCCCGGATCCAGCCGGACCGGATGCGCGGCCGGACGGATCTGCGGCTCGAGGTCCAGGTATTCGAAGATCCGGCTAAAGAACGCCATGGCGGTCACCCACTGCACACCGATGTTCAGCAGACCCATGACCGGCCGGAAAATGCCGGCCTGCAGCCCGGTGAAAGCCACCAGGGTGCCGATGGTCATGTCGCCGCTGGTGGCCGGGAACCCGGCGGCTAGGTAAATGACGGCCGGGATGGCTGCGAAGACAATCTGCATGGTGGCCATCCGCCAGCGGCCGGCGAGCTGGCTCCGCATCTCCAGTCCCACAAGGGTCTCGGAGCGGGCGCGGAACCGCTCGGCGTCGCGCGGAACAGTGCCCAGCGTTTTGGCCAGCCGCACCCCCGAAACGGACAGGCCCTCCTCTACCTGGGTGTGCAGGGCGGCAAGTTCGCGCTGGCGTTCGTCGGTGACGTCGCGGCGAATAATGGCCACGCGGCGGGAAAGCCAGATGGCCGGCGGCAGCACCACCAGCGAGATGAGGGTGAGCCCGGGGGAGAGGGCCACCATGGCGACGGCGGTGGCTACCGCCGTCGTGAGGTTCGAGGCGACTCCAGTGGCGGTGGTGGTGACCACGGACTGCATGCCGGAGATGTCGTGCGTGAGCCGGGACTGCACCTCCCCGCCGCGGGTGCGGGTGAAGAAGCCGAGGGACTGGGCCTGCAAATGGGTAAATAGGCGGACGCGCAGGGTGTGCATTACGCGCTGGCCCATGCCGGTGGCCAGCCAGGTCTGGACGACGCCGATCGCGGCGGTCAGCGCGGCCACCCCCACCATGGATGCGGTGAGGAACAGCAGCAGGCGGGTATTGCCGTGCGGCAGCGCGTCGTCAATCACGGCGCGGACCAGGAACGGCTGGGCGAGGCCGACCACCGACGAGGCGGTGATCAGCAGAACGACGACGGCGATCGTCCCCTTGTGCGGGGCGAACAGGGCGGCGATGCGCCGCAGATGAACCGGATGCCGGGTCAGTTGTTTTTGGTCGGCGGGATTCAGTTTTGCGGGGCCGCGGCCGCCGCCTGATCCTCTACCGCTTCCGGGGCCCTCCGGGGCCGCTTCGGGAATAGCCATGGTTCCTCCTGTGCTGCCGGGAGATGCGAATCGGCAGCTAATGCAGAGGTTACCTCATTATGTGGTTACCTGTGAAATGAGTAGACTGATCTCCATGACGAATGCCCCTGCCGATCCGGCTGCCCTTGGTGACCTGATGCATGCCGCGTTCCGCGGACTGCGGAAACGCTGGATGCAGCAGCTCGCTCCGTATGAGCTGACGCCGCACCAGTTCCGGGCGATGAACGAGGTGGCGCGGGCCGCCGAACAGAACGGTGGCGGGGACGCCGATGTGCCTCCGGGCAGTGAGCCCGGGCTGCGGCTGAAGGAGTTGGCGGAGCGGCTGCGCATTGCGCCGCGTTCCGCCACGGAGGTGGTGGACCAGCTGACCGCCAAGGGCCTGGTGGAGCGCCGGGCGCATCCGACCGACCGGCGGGCTGCCCTGCTGTCACTCACCGGGGCCGGGGAGCGCCTGCGCGAAACAGTCCTGGCGGAGCGGAAACGTGAGGCGGATGAATTTTTTTCCGTCCTGTCGCCCGGAGACCGGGCGGATCTGGCACGGATCCTCGGAAATCTTGGCCGGAACAGGGAGGAATAGGACTCTGTATGACGGTGAAATCTCCTTCATGACGGGAGCCGTATCGGCAGCTGCCCTACGAAAAGGCAAGGATGCTGCCGATTAGCAGTACATGTCATTGCATTGATTTCTTCCGTACCTGCGGCTCTGTTAGATTGCAACGGGGAATCTCTGCGCGTTCGTGCCGCTTTCTCTCTCCGGCAATTTCGCCGGTACTTGAAACAGTCTCGATATAAGGCCTCAACTTCATGCGCAATACGACCGGTACTTCTTCCAATTCCGGGTCTCATCACGGACCCGACGAAGGCAGAAGCAGGATGAATGCGCAGACAGTGATCCGTCGCAACAACGTCCGGGTGCTGGGGCGTGCCGATGGTCCGGTGCTGATGCTTGTGCAGGGTTTCGGCTGCGACCAGGTGATCTGGAATCCGATCCTGCCGGCATTCACGGACACCTACAAGGTGGTGTTGTTTGACCACGTAGGAACCGGCGGTGCCGATCCTGAGGCTTATGACCCGGCCAAGTATGCCGTCCTCGAAGGCTATGCGGCGGACCTGGTGGAAATTCTGGATGCTCTGGACCTGGAGCAGGCCATCATTGTGGGGCACAGCATCGCCGGCGCGATGGCAGTGGCCGCCTCGGTGCAGACTCCACGGATTGCACGCCTCGTTCTGCTTTGCACCGCGCCCTGCTACGTCAGCGACGACGGATATGCCGGTGGGTTCTCGGAGGAGGATATCCAGGGAGTGATGGATGCCGTGGAGGCAAACTATCCGCTCTGGGCACGGATGGTGGCTCCGGGAATAGCGGGCCCGGACGCCGGCCCGGAGGGTGAAGCTGCCATGGCCGAGCAGATGTGCCGGCTACACCCGGAATACGTGCGGGATTTCCTGCGGATGACCTTTGCCACGGACATCCGGCACCTGCTGCCCCAGGTGTCGGTCCCGGCCCTGATTCTGCAGTCCCGGGCCGACCCGCTTACTCCTGAAGCGGCGGGGTTGTACCTTCACCGGTTCCTTCCCGGCAGTACGCTGGCGGAGCTGAACGTCCGCGGAAGCATGCCGCACGTCATTTCCCCCCGCGAGACGGTTGAGGCCATCCTCCAACACCTACCGGTGGTTCGCTCATGACCGGCGCCGGTACCGGCCGGGGAGCGAACCAACCGCAGCCGCATGGAAGCGCCTACGAGGAGCACTTCCACGCGGCGCCTTCCGGACACCTCGTCCTGGCCGCGGATGGAACCATCCTGGAGGTCAACCAGACCCTTGCCGCCTGGACCGGGCGTTCCCGGGACGCACTGCTCGGCAGCAACGTCACCGACCTGATGCCCGTGGGTGACCGGGTGGTTTTTGCCTCCTATGCGGTGTCCCAGCTGGCCGTGTCCGGGTGCTTCAACGAAATGGCCGCGGAGCTGCTGTCGGTGAACGGGGAGCCGGTTCCGGTACTCCTGTCCGGTGTCCGTTCCGAAGACAGCGACGGCACCTCGGTGGACCGGATCGCAGCCTTCAAGGCCGCCAAACGCACCCTCTACGAGCGTGAGCTCGTGGAGGCACTGCGGAAGGCCGAAGCGGCCGAAGCTGCCCGTGCCGTGGCAGTGGAGGAACTCCGGGAAAAGCAGCAAGCCATCGTGGAGAAGGACCGCATCCTGCAGGCAAACCTGCTCGAGAGCAGGGAACGTGAGGCATTGCTGGAATCCGTGCTGGACGCCGCCAACGTCGGCCTGCTGGTAGTGGATTCACAGGGCAACACCCTGCTGGCCAACTCCCATCTGCTCTCGAGCTGGCGCCGGACCGTCGGACCCATCCCCCTCGCAGGGGTAGGGCCGCAGATTTATGGTCCGGACCGGACGACGCCTGTCCCCGAGACTGAGCACCCCATTCGGCGGGCCGCCGCCGGCGAGTCATTCTCGGACCAGCTGGTGTGGTTCGGTACAGGTGAACACGAGCTGGCCCTCAACGTGTCCGCGCGGCCCATCAAAACCGAGGGATCCTTCCCCGGATCCGTGCTTGCCTTCAGCGATGTCACCAAGCTGGTCCGTGCCGGGGCGGCGCAGGATGAGTTTGTGGCCAGCGTGTCCCACGAGCTGCGGACCCCGCTGACCTCGATCATGGGGTACCTCGACCTTGCCCTGGACGAGGACGGCCTGCCCCCGCAGGTGGAGTCGGCCCTGAACGTCGCGCTGCGTAACTCGGAGCGGCTGCTGGCTTTGGTGTCCGATCTGCTGTCGGTGGCGTCCGGTGCCACAAAAATGGACCGCCGTCCGATGGATCTGGCTGAGATTGTGCGGGCCGGGGTGGAGTCAGTGGAACCGAAGGCGGATGCCGGCCGGGTGGAGCTGGTATCGGACATCCCGGCTTCCCTGACCGCGGACGTGGATCCGCAGCGTATGAGCCAGGTGGTGGATAACCTGCTCTCCAATGCCGTGAAGTATTCCCCCGACGGCGGAACGGTGACCGTGCGGCTGTGGCAGGACGAGCAGGCAGTCCATCTCCGGGTGGCGGATACCGGGATTGGAATGAGCATTGCGGAGCAGGAAAAGGTCTTCACCAAGTTCTTCCGTGCCCGCCGTGCCGTCGCCTCAGCGGTCCCCGGCGTGGGGCTGGGACTGGTCATCACCAAGAACATCGTGGAGGCGCACGGCGGGAAGCTGAGCTTCATCAGCAGCCCGGGGCAGGGGAGCGAGTTCACGGTGTCCCTGCCCCTGAACGCGGTAAACGCTGAGGAAATCAGTCCCGCTCGTTGAGCTTGTGCAGCAGGTCAGAGAGGTTCCGAAGCTCGGCCGGGGTCCAGCTCCGCAGCCGGGCGCGCAGCTTGGACCGTTTGGTTGTATTCGCTCCTTCGAAGCGGGCCCGGCCTTCGGCGGTCAGATCCAGCAGCTGGACCCGTCCGTCCGCGGGATCGGTCCGGCGGACCACCAGGCCCAGGGCCTCCAGCTGAGACACCGTTCGGCTGAGCAGTGCCTTGTCCACGTGAAGGGTTTCGACAACACTGCCCTGCTGGCATTCCCCACCGCGGTACAGGGTCATCAGGACCGTGAAACCCAGCGGCTGCAGGGCAGGGTGGACGGCTGCCGCGGCGTGCTTAACGGACCGCCGGGCGGCGGCAAGCATCATCGAGAACTGGTGTTCCACCTCCAGGACCGAGGACTCGAAGGTGATGTTCTCAGAGTCCCCGGCCGTCGGCGTCGCCACGCTAGCTGTTGTCCTTTCCGGAGGGAACATCCTTTCCGGACGGAACAGCGGGATTCTGCCCGGCGGTGTGCTCGGATACGTGGGCTACCGTTTCCGCGGAGCCGGCAGGGGCCACTGCGGATTCCTCGGCCTGCATCTTCTCGTGCCGGGTCAGGCTGCCCAGCGGCAGGTTCGGCAGGAACAGCACCGCCAGCAGGGTCAGGATCCCCAGCGGCGCCGCGATCATGAAGATGTGCGCCACGGAGGAGCCGTAGACCGATTCCACAATGAAGCGCACCGATTCGGGCAGCGAGTTCACATCCGGGATGGTGCCGGAGGCCAGTGAATCGGCCACTTCCTTGCCCTCCGCACCGAGTGCGCCGATGGCAGCCATCAGCTCGCCCTGTTTCGCGGCCAGCCGGTCCGTCACCTGGGTGGCCAGCACGGCGCCGAGGGCGGAGACACCGACGGTGCCGCCGATGGTGCGGAAGAAGTTGATGCTGGAGCTGGCGACGCCGAGGTCCCGGGTGGGAACGTCGTTCTGCACCACGAGGACCAGGTTCTGCATCACCATGCCCACGCCGGCGCCGAGCAGGAACATGTACACGGAGACCAGCCAGAAGTCGGTGTCGTATTCGATGGTGCCCATCAGGACCAGCCCGACGGTCAGCAGTACGGACCCGACCACCACGTAGGCCTTCCACTTGCCGGTCTTGGTGATCATCCGGCCCACCAGTGTGGAGATGATCAGCAGGCCGGCCATCATCGGGATGGTCATCAACCCGGACATGGTCGCGGAGGCGCCGCGGGCCAGCTGCATGTACTGGGACAGGAAGACGGTGGTGCCGAACATGGCGACTCCGACGGAGAGTGATCCGATCACGGAGAAGGTGAAGGTCCGGTTGCGGAACAGGCTCAGCGGGATCAGCGGCTCCGTAGCTGATCGCTCCACGGCCACAAACGCGGCGAGGCCCAGCAGGGAACCGCCCACCATCCATGCCGTGGCGGCACTGGCCCAGCCGAAGTCGCTGCCCACCAGGGAGACCCAGACGAGCAGGCAGGACACGGATGCCGAAAGCAGCACGATGCCGGCGTAGTCGATCTGGACCTTTCGCTTCTTCAGCGGGGGCAGATGCAGGGTCTTCTGGATCATCACCAGTGCGACGACGGCCAGCGGCACCGCGACGTAGAAGTTCCAGCGCCAGTTGACGGTGTCCGTGATGACACCGCCGATCAGCGGGCCACCCACCGTGGACAGGGCCATCACGGCACCGAACAGGCCCATGTAGCGGCCGCGTTCACGCGGGGAAACAATGTCCGCCATGACAATCTGGGTCAGCGCACCGAGGCCGCCGGCGCCGATGCCCTGGATCACGCGCATGGCGATCAGCCAGTCGGTGTTGTGGGCGAAACCTGCCGCGGCACTGGCCACGATGAAGATGATCAAGGCCAGCTGGATCAGGACCTTGCGGTTGAGCAGGTCAGCGAGCTTGCCCCAGACCGGGGTGGAGACCGCGGTGGCCAGCAGGGTGGCGGTAACCACCCAGGTGAAGGCTGCCTGGTCGCCGTCGAGATCGGAAATGATCACCGGCAGCGAGGTGCTGACCACCGTGTTGGCCAGCATCGAGACGAACATGCCCAGCAGCAGGCCGGTCAGAGCCTGGAGGACGGCGCGGTGCTTGCGTTTGGCCTCGGCGCGCGCCTCGGCTCGCGTTGAGGGGGAAGCGCCCTCCCGGGCAGGGGAAACGGACATGCGCACTCCAAAAAGCTGGGAAAAGTTGATCTATATCAACGTTAGGTCCGGCTTTTTCGCCGCCCTGCCGATATGCGCCTGCTGGTGACCGATCTCATGGGGGTACGTGACGAGACAGTCCTCGGATTGGAGTCGCATGCCGAACCCGGGCACAATGAAAGCAGGCTTACTTTTACTCTCCCAGGGGCTTCGATGAGCGATACGGTGCACGGTCCATCCACCTTCCTGCCGAGCCACCCGGGGCCAGAGCGGCGGTTCCACGTGTCCCGCGATGCGCTGCGGGCCTCGCTCTGGTTCTGGCCCACCAGCGCTTCGCTGGCTGCGGTGCTGCTGGCGCTGCTGCTGCTTCAGGTCCGTCCGGCCGACGACGTCGCGTGGGCACGTTGGATCTGGCCGGCCGGCGTCGACGCGGCGAGCAGCCTGCTGCAGACCGTGGCCACCAGCGTGATGACCGCGGCCACCGTGACGTTCTCCCTGACTGTTGTGGCCCTGCAGCTGGCCTCGCAGCAGTTTTCGCCGCGGCTGCTGCGCGAGTTCGCCCGGGATGCCCGCACTCAGACCATTCTTGGCGTGCTGATGGGAACGTTCATGGTCTCCGTCACCGGCCTGTACGGAATGGAAGTGGACCGGTCCGTCCCGGTCCTGGTGGTGGGCCTGGTCTACGTGCTGGGGATTGCCAGCGGCGTGGTGCTGCTGCTGTTCATCGGGCACATCACCCGGTCCCTGCGGGTGGACACCATGATGCTTAACGCGCATCAGAGCTGCCTGGCGGTGCTGCGCGAAACCTATCCCGACTCCGAGGCCGGCGAGGTACAGGAATTCCCCGTCCCCGACGGCGGCACCGTCGTCCCGGCCCGCCGCAGCGGCATCGTACAGGCGGTGCAGGCCAAGCCGCTGGTCCAGATGCTGCAGCGGCACGGGCTGACTCTGCGGATCGAGGTGCAGCCGGGCGATCACGTGACCTTCGGGACGCCGGTGGCCCGGGTGTGGAGCGACAGCGGCGGCGTTGTCCCGCTGGGTGCGGTACGGGCTTCCCTGGCCGAGGCACTGGAGATCGGTTATGAGCGGACGCCGGAGCAGGACGCCGCTCTCGGGCTGCGGCAGCTGACGGATATTGCGGTCAAGGCCATTTCCCCCAGCATCAACGATCCGATCACCGCTGCGCATGCGTTGGGGTACTGCGCGGATCTGTTGGTCGACATCTCCCGCCGCCGGCTCGGCCCGGAGGGGGAGGCGGACTCCGCCGGTGTGCTGCGGCTGGTCACTGCAGGCCGGGACTACCGGTACTTCATGGACCTGGTCTGCGGTCCCGTGCGGCGCTTCGCGCACTCGGAGCCGGTTGTGCTGTCCGGGCTCCTGCGGCTGCTGCGTGACTGCGCGGCCAACGCCGTCAATGACGACCAGCGTGAGGAGATCCGCCGGCAGTCCTCGCTGGTATTGGAGAGCACTTCCCGGGATCTGGCCGTGGCCGATGAGCAGGAGGTCCGGGACATGGCCCGCCGGGTCGAGGAAGCGCTGGCCGGGGACCTGCGGTCCGCCTTCACGGACCGGGCGGGGGAGACCCGGTCGGTTTAGGGCAGCGGAACGGACAGTTTCCTGATCATCGGCCCATCGGCCCATCGGCCCATCGGCCCATCGGCCCACCGGCCGGCGCACCGCGGTGCTTAGCGGGTGGCGGGCAGTTGGCTGATGGCCGACTGGGCCGTGGGCTCGGACGCGGCTTTGTTCCAAGGCATCTTCGACAGGGCCTGGCCCATGGCGCAGGTGTTGGTCGCGGCGGAGAACGTGAGCCCGGCGCCGATCGCTCCGGCCAGCAGGCGCATCTTCGGCGACACGAGCCGACCGCCGGCCAGCCCTGCCACCACGAGGGAGCCTGCGGCCATCCGGACCTGGCGTTCCAGCGACCATCGCTGGGCGCCGCGGACGACGCTGCCGCCGGCGGCAGCGAATGCGGGCACACCGCCGGCGAGTACCTGGGCGTCAACGCCGGCACCGGCGAGGCGCTCACGGGCCTGCTCGGCGCGGATGCCCGACTGGCAGGCCAGCACCACGCGGCTGCCGAGGCGCTCAGCCAAGTCCGCGGTGTGCCCGCTCAGCAGCGGCAGCGGGACGTTGTAAGAGCCGCGGATGTGCAGGGTTTCGAACTCGGCGGCGGAACGGACGTCGAGGACTACTAGGTCCTCATCCCGGGTGATGAGGTTCTGCAGTGCGGCGGCGTCAAGGGCGGTGGTGGTAGAAGACATGGAATGGCTCATTTCTGTAGATGAAGATTTGGGAGGTTGATTTCCCGGGCGGTGAAACGGCTGCTGTCGGGAAACCGTGCGCGCCCGGAAGCCAGTGAGGGCAGGGTTTACCCCAGGGGGCTGCCGGGCTGCATCCCGTGCCTGATGGTCAGGATCGCTTCGGGCGTCACCGCGATACCGGCGAAATCCTGCAGCGCCAGGCAGACCTCTTTGCTGCGCACCCGGCGGTCGGCGAGATCCGTAGCGTCCTTCACGGCCTGCTCACGTTCGTCCGCACCGTAGCAGTAGGCAGTGTCCTCGACAGGGGAGTTGGCGTTGCAGTTCGCCAGAATGGTGGTGCCGCGCTCACCGTCTACCCTGGAATCGATGATCTCGTAGTACGGTTCCCCGATCTTCTTCCAGACGGTGCCTGCAATAACGAGGAACTGGTCTGCGGCGCGGCGGGCGGCCTCCTCTGCCGCTGATTGGTCCTTCGTCCGGGAGAGTCCGTGGAGATGGGCGGAAAGGTCTATGACCTCCCGTGCGTTCTGGCCCAGGCTAACGAACCAGTCTCCGCCCCTGATTCGGAGCGATTCGCCGGAGTATTCGCTTCCCGGCTCATAGACGCCGGCGACCGGAGCTTCGGAGATGTCCACGGATTCCACGTCCATGCCGGTTTTGAAGACGGCATCCGGCCGCTGCCAGGGCATTAGCTTTTTCCGTTGAATACTGACGCTGAGATTGACGGTGGTCATACTTCCTCTATTTCCGTGTGGGGCAGGTATCCGTACATTGTCTCCGAGAGTCCCTGCCGGGAATGCCCGGACCATGCAAACGGTGCGGTTCGGCGGTTCGCCTCCGGCCACCGGGCGCGGCTGTGGCAGGCTGTCGCCATGGAAACCAGCACCGGCATTCCCCCATGGCCTTCGGTCGAGCCGCAGTATGCCAACGTGAGGCTGCGCGCGTTCCGGGACACCGACGTCGGGATGGCCATGGAGCTGGCCCGGGACAAGTACGTCCCCACGGTAGGAAGCCTTCTGGCGCGGGCGACCCACGGGCAGGCCTTGGAGTGGCTGGAACGGCAGCGGCAGCGGCACGCCGAGGGAACAGGCTTTTCCTTTGCGGTGGCCGACGCCGGCACGGACCGGTGCGTGGGGCAGATCGGACTCTGGGGGTGGGAGCTGCAGCACGGCCGTGCCCAGGCCGGCTACGGCATCATGCCGACCGCCCGCGGCCACCGGTTTGCCGCCCACGCCCTGCGGGCACTGCTGGACTTCGCCTGGAGTATTCCGGAACTGCACCGCGTGGAGGCGTACATCGAGCCGTGGAATACCGCCTCGATCCGGACCGCCGAGCTGGCCGGCTTTGAACGGGAGGGCTTGCTGCGGAGTTACATGGAAATCTCCGGGCAGCGCAGGGACCTGTTCATTTACGCGGCGGTGCGGGACCGCAGGGAGTAACCGGCGCCGGGACGGAGCGGGTGCAATCAATCCCCCGTAAAGAGCCCGGGACCCCCATCCGTTGACGCGCTCCGCCGCACAAGCGGACAGTAGAAGCATGCCAGGCATCGCCGCACCCCTCTGGGACAGGCTGACCGAGACCGTCCAATCGGGCTGGTGCCCGGGACTGGTGGCAGGCGTTCGGATCAACGGGCAGACCGAAATTTTCGCCGCCGGGTCGCTGGGACTCGACCGGTCCGAACCGATGGCCGAGGACACCCCGTTCCGCATTTCCTCACTGAGTAAGCTGATCGGCGGCGCCCTGGCCATGAGTCTGGTGGCCGACGGTACGCTCGGGCTGGATGACGACGCCGGCCGCTGGCTGCCGGGACTCGCGAACCTGCGGGTGCTGGCCACCCCTGACGCGCCTTTGACGCTGACGGTCCCGGCCCGCGGCCCCGTCACGGTGCGCCACCTGCTGACCTTCACCGCCGGGCTCGGCGTCGACCTCGAACCGACCCCCTATGTGGCGGCAACCCAGGATTTCCTCTGGGGTCCCAACCCGCCGGACATGACTCCCGAGGAGTATCTGACCCGGCTCGGCAGCCTGCCGCTGGCCTATCAGCCCGGGGAGCGCTGGATGTACCACTCCAGCGCGGACGTGCTTTCCGTCCTGCTCGCGGCAGCTGCCGTCACGCCCCTGGACCAGCTGGTGCAGGAACGGATCAGCGAACCGTTCGGGCTGATCGGCACGGGGTTCCCCACTGGCACCGAACATTTCCCCGTGGTGTATGCAGCGAACGACGACGGCGGGCTGTTCGAGGCGGTGTCCTACCGGGACGCACTGGCCGGCCCGCCGAAGTTCGCGTCCCTGGGCGGCGGCCTGGTCTCCACCGTGCCGGACTTCCTGCGCTTCCTCGCCGGGCTCGCGGATGACACGGTGCTGCCCGCCGAGCTGCGGCGCGAAATGACCGCGGATCAGCTGACCTCGCCGCAGCAGGTCGGTGTGGCTGAAGTGGCCGGCCCGGACGAGTCCTGGGGATTCATGACCGCCGTGCAGACCGGACGCGGGGCGGCTTGGTCCGAGCCGGGCATGGGGGGCTGGGCCGGCGGATCCGGGACCAGCGCCGCCGTCTATCCCAACGGGGACATCGGCGTCGTCTTCACCCAGCGGTTCCTGAGCAGCCCGCAGGAGCATTTCGATTACTTCTGGAAACCGTTCGGGGAGGTGCGGGGGAATCTGTAATCCGCGCCGCCTGGCGCCGCTGGCCTGCCCGGCCTGTTAGGCGAAGTGGGTTGCCACCTTGGCCGCGGTCACCGATTCAACCAGCCGTTCGGCCAGGGCACGCAGCTTGATGTTCTGGTGGCTGGACGCCCGGCTGAGGATGGCAAAGGCCTCCTCCTGGCTGCAGCGGTTCTGGCCGGCAACGATGCCGACGGCAACGTCGATGGCGGTCCGGGATTCCATCGCCTTGTGCAGATTGTCGCTGACGTCCTGGTGGTTCGCGATCATAACGGCAACCTGCAGTGTCACGGCCGCTTCCGCTGCATAATCCTCCACAGCACGCACGAAATCATCGGTGAAGATGCCGGTGCTCCTGCCGTAGAGGTTCAGGGCCGCTCCGCCGTCGTCACCAATGAGCAGGGGTACGGCGAGCATGGAATAACAACCGAGACCATGGATGGCCTCGAAATACTCGATCCAGCGGGACCCGGTGCGGGTATCCGCCACCAGCGTCAGCTCTCCGCTCTCCGCCGCATATAGGCAGGGCCCGTCGCCGTAGCCGTACTGGAGTTCATCGAGCTTATTGGCCTCGGTGCTGCTGCTGGCCACGGTCTGGGCGCGTTTGTCCCGCTTCAGGGTGATGCTGCAGAGCAGCTGGTTCGGGTCGCTGAAAAGTTCAGCAGCCTGCCCGGCGAAGGCTTCAAGAAAAAGTTCCATGCCCGGGTTGTCCAGAATGAGTTGCTGCAGCTGTGCCGCAACTGAGGTTCCACGAGTAAGGGCTGTCATTGCAACAGCTTACCTAAAGGGGGCATTCGTCCCTGGGACGCCTGCCACACGCTCCGAAAATGCTGCCGTTCCCAGAGCGGTCCCGGGGGCTTCTTCCTCCCCCGGTCACAGAGACCAAAGTGTGATCTGGACAACAGTCAGATAGTTGGACATCCTACTAGTGACAGGCGGGGCGGTTGTTTCGAAGGATCCTCCCCGGCGGGATGACCGGGCGTCGGCCGATAAACCGACGCAGGCCTCCTCGAACGGCGTTACTGATCAGCGAGAGGAAACACCACAGCATGCAAGTACTACCCCTGGACTCTGACAGTTCCGCCGCCGCCGGGCCCGTGCAGGAGACGCCGTCCAACACCGTCGGCGCCCTCTTGCGCCGCACTGTCTCCCGCAACGGATCGGCTGCCGCGCTCTTGTTCGAGGACCGGCGCTGGACCTATACCGAACTCGGGGCCGCTGTACATCGGCTCGCACGCCGTCTGGCGGACGCCGGGCTTCCCTCCGGCGCCCGTGTTGCTGCCTACGGAGCAAACTCCGACGCCTACCTGCTCCTCTTCCTGGCCTGCGCCGAGGCAGGGCTGGTCCACGTCCCGGTGAACTTTGCACTCAAGGGCGACGAGCTCAGCTATCTCCTGGAGGATTCGGGAGCAAGCCTGGTGGTGGCCGATGACGCGCTGCTGCCGCTCGTGGACGACATTCGGGCTGCCGGCCGGGCCCCGGCGATTGAGCAGGTGTGGCCGATTTTCCCCGGCACCGGCAGGAATGACCCTTCCGTCCTGGAGACCGCACTGGATCCGCAGGCGGACACCGCCCCGCTTGATGTGAGCGTGGCCGGGGATGACCTGGTGCAGCTGCTCTACACCTCCGGCACCACCTCGGCCCCCAAGGGGGCCATGATGACGCATGCGGCCCTGGTGGCCGAGTACGTCTCCTCGGTCATTGCCCTGGACCTCACGGCGGAGGACCGCCCGCTCATCGCGATGCCGCTCTACCATTCGGCCGCGATGCACGTGTTCGCCCTCCCGTATCTTTCGCTGGGGGCGACCGTCCGGCTGATCCCGCGCCCCGACGTCGGACAGATCCTGCGCCTGGTGGAGGCGGAGCACATCGGCTCGCTGTTCCTCGCCCCGACCGTGTGGGTGCCGCTGAGCAACCACCCGGAGCTGGAGACCCGCGATTTGTCCTCCCTGACCAAGGCGCAGTACGGAGCCTCGATCATGCCCGTCACCGTGCTGCAGCGGCTGCGCTCCCGCTACCCGAAAATCGGTTTCTACAACTGTTTCGGGCAGTCCGAGCTCGGCCCGTTGTGCACAGTGCTGCGTCCCGAGGAGCACGATGCCCGCCCTGCCTCGTGCGGCCGGCCGGTGTACTTCGTTGAGGCGCGGGTGGTCACCGCGGACGGGCGTGCCGCCGAGCCAGGCGAGCCCGGCGAGATCCAGTACCGGTCGCCCCAGCTGCTGGCCGGTTACTGGAACAAGCCCGAAGCCACGGCCGAGGCCTTCACTGACGGCTGGTTCCGCTCCGGGGACCAGGTCGCCCGGGACACGCAGGGCTACATCCAGGTGGTGGACCGGATCAAGGACGTCATTAACACCGGCGGGGTGCTCGTTGCCCCGCGCGAAGTCGAGGACTGCATCTACGAATTGCCCGAGGTAGCCGAGGTTGCCGTCGTCGGTCTGCCGGACGAGCGGTGGGTTGAGGCGATCACCGCCGTCGTGGTCCTCAAGGAGGGGACGTCGCTCACCGCGGAAACCGTGCGTGCGCACGTCAGGAACCGGATCGCGGACTACAAGGTTCCCAAGCGTGTGGACTTCGTGGCCGAGCTGCCCCGCAACCAGTCCGGCAAACTCCTCAAGCGCGAGCTGCGCGCGGAGCGGGCAGACCAGGGTTCGGGGATCCAGACATGACCGCCCAGCCGTCCACGGACTATGAGCTGGTCGAAGCTCTCGGCACCGATTACCTCGGTGCCCTGGGGAACATCCCGTCCGCCGACTCCGCCCACTGGGACCGCGCCCGCCAATACACGGCCGAGCTGCTGCCCCGCATCAACGAGTACTGGGACCGCGGAGAGTACCCGCTAGATCTGGTTCGCCGCATGGGCGAGCTTGATTTGTTCACCGACGGCCTGCAGATCCCCGGACACGAAAGCATGTCCCCCTTGGCTGCCGGGCTGGTCACCATGGAAATCTCCCGGGCCGATGGGTCCATGGGTGCGGCCGCCGCGGTCCAGGGCGGGCTGGTTCTGCGCAGCCTTGTCCTGTTCGGCAGCATCGAGCAGCAGGAACGGTACCTCGGGCCGCTGGCCTCCGGCGAGCTCCTCGGAGGATTTGCCCTCACCGAGCCGGACCACGGCTCGGATGCCGTTTCGCTGGAGACCTCCGCCCGGCCGGACGGGGGCGGCTGGGTCCTCAACGGACACAAGAAGTGGATCGGCAACGGCGCTGCCGGCGGTATCACCATCGTGTGGGCACGCGATGAGGCCGACGGCCAGGTCAAAGGGTTTCTCGTGGAGCAGTCCGCCCCGGGCTACTCCGCCCAGGTCATCCGCGGCAAGGGCGCCCTACGGGCGATCCACCAAGCGGAAATCGCCTTGGACGGGGTGAAAGTGGGCCCGGAAGCCCTCCTTCCATGGGCCGGTTCCTTCAAGGACGTCTCCCGGGCGCTCGTCGAGACGCGGGTGAGCGTCGGATGGTCGGCCCTTGGTCACGCGACGGCCATGTTCGAGGCTGCCTTGTCCTACGCCAAGCAGAGAACGCAGTTCGGCAAACCCCTTGCCGCGCACCAGATGGTTCAGGAACGGCTGGCACAGATGCTGGCGGAGCTGACCAATATGCAGCTGCAGTGCAGAGCCGTGACCCAGCTTCAGGCAGAGAACCGGATGCGTCCTGTGCAGGCCTCAATGCTCAAATACCACAACACCCGCGCCGCCCGGCGGATCGCTTCGGTGGCACGGGACATGCTGGGCGGCAACGGCATTCTGCTCGAAAACCATGTCATCCGGCACCTGACCGATGTGGAGGCGCTCCATACCTACGAGGGAACGGAATCCGTCCAGGCACTCATTCTTGGCCGCGACCTCACCGGGATCAGTGCCTTCGCCTGACCCGAACGCACCCTTTGCGCACCTGGGCCGGGCGGTCCCCGGAGTATTCGCAGAGATTACTTGATGCAGACTTCGTCAATCTGGGCCTCGGCCTCATCAAAGCCGGCTTCCAGCTCGGACATGCGTTCCATATCTGATTCATTTTTGGCTGCTGCTTCCAAGTAATCCAAGACGGCTTTAGTCGGCTTCCGCAGCTCCCTGGAAGCCCGAGCTTCGATGGGTTTGAACCCCTCGTAGAGTGTTTCAGGCTCCCAGGTCAACGGGCTGGCCAAAACAAGGTCACTGATTTCCTGGCAGGTCTCCTCAGTGGACATCCGAGAGTCCGAGCATGCCGAGGTGCCGAGCATTCCTGCCGCAAGGACGGCGGCGGCCATTTTCTTCTGCAATCCGGGTTACTCCTCTACGCGGTTGATTCTTCTTGCGACATCAGGGGCACTGATAGCGTTCGGGCTGATTCTGCACGTGCGCTGTTTAGCCTGCCGTTTGGCGGAGGGACAAGAGCATGGTCTTGACTGCCTGGTATTCCGGCGTCGCCATGTAGGCCTCGTACGCTGCCGCACCGCCGGCTGCCGAAAGTTCGGGGGCCAGGCCGGTCAGGCTGTCCGTGCCGTCTATCCATCGGGAGAATGACGCGCCCGTGGCTGCATCCAGGTCAATGCCGCGCAGCCACCCGTGATCGGAGCCTGCCGCGAGGTTGTTGATGCTCATCACCGCTCCGGTCACATCGGTATTGGGATTGTAGACAACCTGGAAGTTGAAGGCGTTGACCGAGTCCGCGAAGACCAAAGGCAGCTGGTCTGCGGGCATCTCCTGATAATCCAGTTCGGTCGGCTGCGAGGGGCTCATCATGGCCGCGTCGTGCACGCCCGGGTATCCGGTGCTGAGGGTCGCCATGGTTCGGCCCGCGCCGTCAAGAACACTAACCGCTTGTCCTGCACCCACCGCAGGAGGAGGTCCGTCAATCACGGTCCAGTCTGCAGGATGTTCAAACTCGAGCATGCCGTCCGCCGTCGTATACGTTTTCATCTGCGCAGTCGGCTCGGCCGACGGGGTAGGTGAAGGGTCTTTGGCGGGCTGCGACGTCGGAGAGTCAGCAGCAGGCTGGCTGGACGGGGCAGACGGAGCGGAGGCTGGCTCAGTTGAGCCGCACCCGCCCAGAACCAGGGCACCGACCAAAATAGCTCCGGCTTTCGCGGACTTATACATGAATTTCCCCCATTTCTGCGGCCCGCACGTTAGGCCGCGGACCGAAACCGATGTCCGGCATTGGCGCCTGCCTGACAGGGGAAGGGTCTCATAACTCTGCCGCTTCGACGGGGATGCGGGCCGCGTCCAGCGGGGTTCGGTGCAGGTATGGCTTGCGGACGACGCCGCGTGCCGGCACCAGCCCCGCCCGGCACCGCTGAACCCCGGGCGGCTGTGCATCGTCCTGTAGCCTTCTTCCGCCGGGGCATCATCAAGCACCAGCCTCCGACAAACGGAATCCCGCAGCACCGTAGAAACGAGTCTCCAGTGTCAACATCCCACTCCGCCCCGCAGGACGAGCAGTATCCCTACCCTTCAACGACCGAAGGAAAGCCGTCGACTGCACTGCCGCCCTACCCGGGGTCTGTCCAGCTGCCCGGCGGACGGGCTGCTGGGGAGCGCTTTAAGAACCAGTCGCTCCTTTTCGGGGTGCTTGGCCTGTTTGTGGCCGGACTCGTGCTTGCGCCGTTCGCCATTTACTACGCCCGGAAAGCGGAAGAGCTGGAGGTGCCGGCGACTGCGGGCAAGGTGCTCGGCTGGGTCACCGTGGTCATCTACGCCATTTACGCGGCTTTCTTCCAGACCTTGGTCTACTTCCTTATCCTCGCCTCGCTCACCGGCTACGGGGACGGGGGCCTCTAGCCGAACGGCCGTCTGCCGCCAGGGTCGGGCAAAACCCTTACGATGATCGGAATCAGCACCGAAGAGGAGAGGCCCGCATGACCGCACCGAACTCCGCACCACAGGAGCATGCCCAACCACACCCGGGGGCATTTTCCGGTGGTTACCCGGGGACGCCGCCGCCGCCGCTGTACCCCGGGTTTATAGATCCCGGGTACGCAGGTCCCGGGATCCGGGAGCGCACTCCCGGGGAACACCTTGCCCAGCAGGCGATGATTCTGGGAATTGTGGGCCTGTTCGCGGCCGGCATCATTCTTGGTCCGCTCGCCATTTACTACGCCCGAAAGGCCGAGAAGCTGAACGCACCGGCGACTGCCGGGAAGGTGCTCGGCTGGATCACTACAATCCTCAACGTCACGGGATTGGCATTGTTCCTCTTCTTTTCCTGGGTGGTCCTCGATTTCATCCTGTACAGCGAGCCCAATGATGTGTGGGGCGGCGGCCTCGCGACCTGACCGGAGCGGTGTGCCGTGGTGACCGCCGCAGGGGAAAATCATTTCGGCGTGAATCTTGACCCTGACACAGTGGCAGGCAGGAGAACTGGGACATGTTATCCATCGGAGCCTTCGCACAGATCGGCCAGGTGACCCACCGCATGCTGCGGCACTGGGACACCGCCGGGCTGCTCGTACCGGCCCACGTGAACGAGTTCAGCGGCTACCGCTCCTACGATCCCTCCCAGCTCGAACGGCTGCACCGGATCGTCGCCCTCCGCCAGCTCGGCTTCGGCCTGGAGCAAGTTGCCTCCATTCTCGACGCCGGAGTCGACGCCGCCCGGATCGCCCGGATGCTCCGCATCCGGCGGGCCGAGGTGGAGAGCGAACAGCGGACGGCGGCCGCGCGGCTCCTCGACGTGGAACGGCGGCTCCACCTCATTGAAAAGGAAAATGCCATGTCCCAGATCGAAATTGTGCAGAAGTCACTGCCCGCGGTCCGTTTGGCCGCCCGCACCGCCGTTGTCTCCGAACAGGCTGAAGTGGCCGGCGTCGTCGGGCCGTTGTTCGACGCCGTCGCGGAGGCGCTGGCACCCACCGGCGCATCCCTGGATCAGCCGGTCGCCCAGTACGAGGTGAGCGAAGACGGTATGCAGATCGTGGCCGGGTATGCCGTCTCCTCTGCAGGTCCCGGCGGCGTGGAGATGGTGGATCTGCCGTCCGTCCCGACGGCCATCTGCGGTATCCACCTTGGCACCATGGACCGCATCGGGGAAAGCTGGCAGGCCGTGCACACGGAGACCATTGCTCGCGGCTTTGTTCTCTCCGGCCCGTGCCGCGAGGTGTATATCCGTGCAGCCTCCGATGACCAGGCGGACTGGGTCACGGAGCTGCAGCAGCCCGTCCAGCCGGCGTAAGGGGGTCGCGGACCGGCACCGGGTGCCGGTCCGCGGAACACCGCAGGTTTAGACGTTGTAGATCTTCCCGGCGGTGATCCCGCCGTCGACTACGAACTCCGCGCCGGTGGAGAAGCTGGATTCGTCGCTGGCCAGGAAGAGGACAACACTGGTGACCTCCTCCGGCGCGGCCGGCCGGGTGAGGGTGGTTTCGGTGAAGTCGATCGGCTTCTGCCGGCCCATCACGGCGGTCATCGGCGTCTGGATGGACCCCGGGTGCACCGAGTTCACCCGCACGTGGGACGCGGCCAGTTCCAGCGCGGCCGACTTCGTCAGGCCGCGCAGACCGAACTTCGACGCCGTGTAGCCGTGCATCCCGGCGATGCCCTCCAGCCCGGCGGTGGAGGAAATGTTAATGACCGACGCCGGCGCGGACGCCTTCAGTGCGTCGACGGCGGCGGACATGCCCAGGAAGGGGCCGGTCAGGTTGATGTCCAGCGCCCGCTGCCAGCGCTCCGCCGGGTACTGGCCGAGCGGACCGCCGTCGAGGATGCCGGCGTTGTTCACCAGGATGTTGAGCCTGCCGAAGGTATCCAGGGTGGCTGCCACGGCGGCGGCCCAGTCCTCGGCGCTGGTGACGTTCAGATGAACGTAACGGGCGGCGTCGCCCAGTTCCGCGGCCAGGGCGGCACCGGCATCGTCGTTGATGTCCGCGATCATCACCTTGGCGCCTTCACGCACGAAAGCCCGCGCGTGAGAGGCGCCCATCCCGCTGGCTGCGCCGGTAATCAGGGCTACTTTGTCTTTGAGTCGTTCGCTCACGGTTGGATCCTCCTGGTTGGATTGCCGGTTTCCACGGCACGTTCGGTGCTGGGGTGGGGCGGGGCCCGCTTTCGATCGTACGGCGGCGGAATCGGGCAAAATCCGACGGACGGGCCTCGTTGTGGGCAGTGTCATATCCGCAGGAAACCCAATAGGCTCCTCCCCATGGCATCCCTGATCTCCCACACATCCTTCGACAGTCTCGACGCCTACGGCCAGTCCGTGTTCTGGCGGCGGATCCTCGGCTTCAGGGAAGACCCGGAGGACCCGAACCGGCCGGGCGAGGAGGAATGCATGATCTTCTCTGAGGACGGCACGCAGCGGCTGCTGTTCATCGAGGTTCCGGACGCCAAACAGATCAAGAACCGCCTGCATCTGGACCTGAAGCCCGCGGAAGGCACCCGCGACCAGGAACTGAAGCGGCTCCTGGGGCTGGGAGCCCGCAAAGTCGACGACCGGCGCAACGCGGACGGCACCGGATGGGTCGTGCTCGCAGATCCCGAGGGCAACGAATTCTGCATCCTGCGCAGCGATGAGGAGCGCCGGGCCTCGGCGGCAATTCTCTAACCGGCCACGCGCGGCTGCGGCGCCGAACTGCCGGAACATGATGTCACCGTCCGGTGCCGAGTCCGGGGGAGGCCCTCCCGCCTGCCGCTCAATGCTTGTACTCTCGAAGGGCCGACGGCGGATCCGACTAAGCGCCGCACCCCGGCATCCACGCGGGTGCCGCATCGAACCCGTTGGCCCCAGGGAGACCTCATGCAACTGGAACCGCGCAGACCCAGCACCAAGGGCCCGGCCCACATGTTCACTGGCGACGTCTGGTTCGAAGTCATTGCGGCACCCCAGCCGGCACCGTCCCGGATGCGGGTCAACGCCGTGCACTTTGCCCCCGGTGCCCGCACCGCCTGGCACGTCCACGCCGTCGGGCAGACCCTGCACGTCACCGAAGGCTACGGCCTGATCCAGTCCCGCGGCGGAGACGTCCTGACGATGCGTCCCGGCGACACCGTCTACACCCCGCCGGGGGAGTGGCACTGGCACGGCGCCGCCCCGGACAACCTCATGACCCACCTGGCCATGTGGGAGGCCCCGCCGGACGACGGCGCGGAGTCCGACTGGGGTGAACTCGTCACCGATGAGGAATACGGTGCCCGGTCCTGATTTCGGATGACCCAAGAGAGGAAAACCGATGGAAAATGTTTCCCTTAACAACGGCGTCGAAATGCCGATCCTGGGCTTCGGCGTGTACCAGGTCCCGCCGGACCAGACCGAAGAGGCCGTAACCAATGCCCTGGCCGCGGGATACCGCTCGCTGGACACTGCCGCGGCCTACCGAAACGAAGACGCCGTGGGGCGCGCCGTGCAGAAGAGCGGTTTGGCGCGTAATGAACTGTTCATCACCACCAAGCTCTGGATCCAGGACAACGGCGAGGCCACCACCACGCGCGCCTTCGAGACTTCGCTGCAGAACCTGGGCATGGAGTATGTGGACCTGTACCTGATCCACCAACCCTTCGGTGATGTCTACGGCGAGTGGAGGGTAATGGAACAGCTCTACAACGACGGCGCCGCGCGGGCCATCGGGGTTTCAAACTTCACCCCGGACCGGCTGATCGATCTGATCCTGCACCACGACGTGGTTCCGGCCGTGAACCAGATTGAAACCCACCCGTTCTGCCAGCGGGCGGTCGAAAACCAGCTAATGACCGACCGTGGCGTCCGGCATGAGTCCTGGGCGCCGTTCGCCGAGGGGAAGAACAACCTCTTCTCGGATCCCACGCTCTCGGCCGTCGGCGGGGCCCACGGGAAGTCCATCCCTCAGGTGGTGCTCCGCTGGCTGATCCAACGCGGAATAGTGGTGATCCCGAAATCTGTCCGTCCGGATCGGATGGCGGAGAATTTCGACGTGTTCGACTTCGAGCTCAGCCCCCAGGAAATGGCCTCCATCGCCGACCTCGACACCGGGAAATCCCTGTTCTTCGACCACCGGGACCCGGAGGCCGTGGCCCGCCTGAGCGGAGTCAGACTGGAGTAGGTTCGGGCGCCCGCTGCAGGTCCCGCACCAGATAGAGCCATGGGAAGGACCGGCTGCCCACCTCCCAGCCGTCCGTTTCGTAGTGGGAAGACGGCCGGGTCCAGAGCACACGGCGGTGTTCCCACTGGGTATCGGTCTGCAGCATCCGGTGCCGCAGCAGGTCGACGCCGATGGTGCGCCATCCCAGCTGCCCGGCCACCTTCAACTCGTTCATTTCGTCGAAGGCCGTGACGGGGCCGAGCCAGCGTTCCCGGGATCCCGGGGCCGGCTCCTCCTGCTGGCCGCCGAAACGCTGCTGCACCGCCTGCCGCGTCATGCCGAGTTCCCGGCCGAGCGCCGCCCAGCTGACCCCCGCGCGGCGTGCTGCCGCGACCGCCCGGTGCTGCAGCTGCTGGCTGGCCTGCTCGGCGGCGCCCGCCCGCGCCACCAGGGCAAGGTGGTCCGCCTCGGTGAGGTTCCCGGCGTCGTCGTAGGCGCCGAGAATCAATGCGCCGATCTGTTCCTGCAGGTCCGGGCCGGGCTGGCCGGGGTTTGTGCCGTTCCGGTCCGTCACGGCTTATCCGTCCGTTCCCGGCTGGGCAGCCAGTCGGCGCTGTCGGTACCGTTTCGTCCGCGTCCCCACCAGACATACCGCACCAGGACATAGACGCCGCAGATCATCAGCATCACCGACGCTCCGGTGAACATGCCGCCCACGAATCCGTTCAGATCGAGCCACAGATACAGCCCGCCCAGGACGAAACCCAACAGGAGGAAAACTGACGCCATGGCGATCAGGTAGCTACGAGAAGTTTTCATGTGTCAATAAAAGCTTGACACGAACCTCATGTCAACAGTTTGTTGACACTTTATTTTTCGGCTCCCGGTACCCGGGCATGGCCGATCCGCCGCGGCTAGGGTGCTGGGAATGGTGCGCCATCAGCGGTGCACTCCCAGAAGAGGAGCGGACATGGAACGTTCGGTGCTGTCGCTGTGGTCATCCGGATCGGTGCTGTCCATCGGATCAAAGAATTCGGTGTTGTCGGTCGGCAGCGTGGGATCGGCGTGTTCGATCGGTTCGATCGGGTCCTTCGGGTCGGTGCTGTCCATCGGCTCGGCATTGTCCGCGGTGGCGGTGATGTCCTGGTTGTCCGTCGGGTCCATCATGTCTTCGCGGTCCAAGGCCGGGGTCATGGCCGCCGGAAAGGCCTAGCCCGGCGGGCGCCTCGGCCGTGAGGGTTCGGGAGCCTCGCTACAGGCTTCGGGCGGTGAGCGGCAGTGCCACCAGAACGGCTGCCGAGAACAGGACGAAGGCGCCCAGGGCCCACGTGCGCCGGGGGCCCGTGCTGCGCGCCTCCGGCGGCAGGGCGTCGTCGTCGTGAGTGCGGGCGGCCAGTGACACGAGGGCGGGGAGCCACCCCCAGGCGATGCCCCAGTACGCCCCGGTGAGCAGAACCGGAGAGACCATAGTGAAAACCCATGCCTCTTGTCCGGTCGGCCAATCGGCCAGCACCATACCCGTGCCCAGCGCCGCCGACCCCGCCACGGCAGCCAGGGCGACGGACATCCATGCTGCCAGGAACCTGGTGCGCCGCGGCGTGGCGCCGGTCCTTCCGGGCGCCGGCAAAAGTGCCAGCGTGGCGGCCGCGACGGCCAGTGCGGTAAGCCCGGCCACCAGCACCCGTCCCGGATTGTCCAGCAGCACCTGGGCGCGGATCGGCAGCGTGTCCGGGAAAACCAAAGCGGTGAAGGCGGCCGGTAGCCGGCCGTCATTGACCAGCACGGAGTATCCCAGCCCGGATAGCAGCCAGAGAGCGGCGACGACGGCGGGTAGAAGCAGCGGTTTCACGGCAGAATTCCCCATGGCAGCGAGGGTACCCCGTCATCCTCAAGCCGGATCCGGCAGCGGCGCGTGCGGGACGTTACCGGACCCTTGCCGGTGCCAGATGCCGCCGCAGCTCAGCGCACAGCTCCGCCAACGCCTGCGGAGCGCTGCGGCACAGCCGCGGGAAGGCCAGATACCCGTGCGGCATCCCCACATAAGTGGTGACGCGGACGACAACGCCGGCCTTGCGCAGGGCTTCGGCGTAGCGCAGCCCGTCGTCGCGGATGGGATCATGCTCGGCCACCTGGATCAACGCCGACGGCAGCCCGGTGTGGTCCAGTGCGAGCAGCGGCGAGGCATACGGGTTGCTGCGGTCCGCCGGATCCGGGACGTAGAGGCTGCCGTAGCGGAGGATCTCCTCCTTGGTGAGGATGGGGGCATGGGCGTTCTCCTCGATGGACGCGCTGCCCAAAGTCATATCGGTCGCGGGATAGATCAACCCCTGGAAAGCGATCCCGGGACCGGACCGGTCCCGGGACATCAGCGTCAGCACCGCAGCAAGATTGCCGCCGGCACTGTCGCCCACCACGGCGAGCCGGCCGGCGTCGGCCTCCCATTCATCGGCGCGGGCGGCCACCTCGAGCAGCGCGGCATAGCAGTCCTCCGCGGCGGCGGGCCAGGGGTGCGTAGGCGCCAGCCGGTACTCGAGGGAAACGACGACGGCGCGCGCGTCCCGGGCGATGGTGCTGGCCAGCGAGTCATAGATGTCCAGGTTGCCGATGGTCCAGCCGCCGCCGTGGATCAGGACCACCAGCGGCAATGTGCCGTCGGCATCTTTTGGCCGGTACACCCGGACGGGGATCCGGCCCCCGGCTCCCGCAGCGGTCTCGTCCTTCATTTTCACCCCGGAGGCGACGCCGCCCAGCACCCAGTCCACCACCGGGTTGTGCTTGATGATGCGCTGCTGGTCGGCAAGGATCTGCTCCTCGCTCTTATGGGCAATGGAGGTCCTGGCCAGTACCTTGCCCACCAGCCGTACCCGCAGATCCAGCTTTGCCATGTTGGTGCCTTTCCGTCGGTAAGTACCCTCGCCGCCCATAACAGTGGCAGTTTACGGATCTATACCGGCAGAACCGGGGATTTCAACGTGACTCGATCGGGGGAGGGTGCATAGCTGAGCTGGCCTTTCCAAAACGCACAGGCTCTAGCCGAGGCTCGGCGAGCCTTGCGCTGGTGTCGCCGGGTTCGGGGTTTCGGGACAAAAATGCTCCCCACCGCGGCCGAAAGCGGCCCGCAGGGGAGGCAATTGTGGGCTATGTGAGTACCATCTTGCCCATGAAAGGCAAATGGCTGCCGGGCCGGAAAGGTGCGTCCGTTCAGGGGACATCTGGCGCCCGGCAAGAGAGTCCGGGCAGGGATGCCGGGGACGAGGTCTCAGGACGGTCGCCTGGTCCAGACGGCACGGCTTCAAACGCCTTGGCCAAAGAGTCCAATCCGGCGGTATGGGGGTTCGTAGGCGTCGTCGTCGGATCAGTTCTGACAGGGAGTCTCTCCCTTGTGGGCATTAAGATCAGCGCGGACAACGCAGCCGAACAGGCTCGGACGGAATTCCTGCGTACGCAGAGATTGGCGATGTATGCCTCCGCAGTCAGTGACGTGCAGACCTTTATCGTGGACGCGGACAGATACGGAGAAATCGCCCAACGCCTTGGCGGGACCCAGGACGCGCAGGAAGTGGTGGCGGCTTTAAACACCGCCGAGGGGAGCTACCGGAAGGCAGTCACTTCAATCTGGAGCGTACGGATGATTGCGCCGGAAAGTCTTCGGGAATTGAACCAGCAAGTAGGGCAATTGGTGGATTGCAGCTATTACGAGCTGACCAACGGATTTCAAGAATGGGATGTGGAGTACCTGGATGAGACGGGCGAGAGAATAAACCGGCTAGTTTCCGACTTTTCCGACCACGCCCTGCCGGAGTTCGACCAGGATGCACCAACCCCGGCGCCCGTCGCACAGGAGCAGGGAGCCTGCTAGCGCGGGCAGACGGCCCCGTCGTCGTTCCGGATAACCGTTGCCGCACCCGGGGCAACCGGGCAGAATCAGACGGACGGTTTGACGGAGGACGCATTCGGGCGGCACCGCGGACAGATGGAGCGGCAATGAGCACGGACACCACCGCCGGGACAGGCACACGCGGCGGCGCCGGTCCCGGGCAGGGAGCGCATGCAGCGGACAGCCACGACGTGATCCGGGTGCAGGGGGCGCGGGTGAACAACCTGCGGGACATCAGCATCGAGATCCCCAAACGGCGGCTGACGGTGTTCACCGGGGTATCCGGCTCCGGCAAGAGTTCGCTGGTGTTCGGCACCGTGGCCGCCGAATCCCAGCGGCTGATCAACGAAACCTACAGTGCGTTTGTGCAGGGCTTTATGCCCGCACTCGCCCGCCCGGAGGTGGACCTGCTGGAGGGGCTGACCACGGCGATCATCGTGGATCAGGAGCGGATGGGGTCGAACCCGCGCTCCACGGTCGGCACCGCCACGGACGCCAACGCGATGCTGCGGATCCTGTTCAGCCGGCTGGGGAAACCCTCCATCGGCCCGCCCAACGCCTATTCCTTCAACGTCCCGTCCGTGAAGGCGTCCGGCGCCATTACGGTGGAGCGCGGCGACGGCAAGACCCGGGCGGAGAAGGCCACCTATAACCGGCTCGGCGGCATGTGCCCGCGCTGCGAGGGCACCGGAGCGGTCACCGACTTCGATCTCACGGCCCTGTACGACGACGCGAAATCGCTGTCCGAAGGCGCGATCACCGTGCCCGGCTACAGCATGGAGGGCTGGTTCGGGCGGATCTACGCAGGTTCCGGGTTCTTTAACATGGACAAGCCGATTGCCAAGTTCACTAAGCGCGAGCTGCACGACCTGCTCTACAAGGAGCCCGTCAAGATCAAGGTGGAGGGCATCAACCTCACCTATGAAGGCCTCATCCCGAAGATCTCCAAGTCCATGCTGTCCAAGGACCCCGAAGCAATGCAGCCGCACATCCGCGCCTTCGTGGACCGGGCCATCACCTTCAGCACCTGCCCCGAATGCGACGGCACCCGGATCAGTCCGGAGGCACGTTCCTCGAAGATCGACGGCGTCAACATCGCCGACGTCTGCGCCATGCAGATCAGCGACCTGGCCGGCTGGGTTCGCGGGCTGAAGGAACCCTCCGTGGCTCCGCTGCTGACCGGCCTGCAGCACCTGCTGGACGCGTTTGCGGAAATCGGGCTGGGCTACCTGTCCCTGGACCGGCCCTCGGGCACCCTCTCCGGCGGCGAATCGCAGCGGACCAAGATGATCCGGCATCTGGGCTCCTCGCTCACCGACGTCACCTACGTCTTCGACGAGCCGACCATCGGCCTGCATCCGCATGACATTGCCCGGATGAACCAGCTCCTGCTGCAGCTGCGGGACAAGGGCAACACCGTACTGGTGGTGGAGCACAAGCCCGAAACCATCGGCATTGCGGACCACGTGGTGGACCTGGGACCCGGTGCCGGCACCGACGGCGGCACGGTCACCTTCGAGGGCCCGCTCGCCGGACTGCGGGACAGCGGTACGCTGACCGGCCGGCATCTGGGGGACCGGGCGCGGCTCAAGGAGTCGGTGCGGCCGTCGTCGTCGTCCCTGCAGGTGCGCGCCGCCGCCACCAACAACCTGCGCGACGTCGACGTCGACATTCCGCTGGGGGTGCTGGTGGTGCTGACAGGGGTGGCCGGCTCCGGCAAGAGCTCGCTGATCACCGGGTCGGTGTCCGGCCGGGAGGGTGTGGTGACGGTGGACCAGAGCCCGATCCGCGGCTCCCGGCGCAGCAATCCGGCCACCTACACCGGCCTGCTGGAACCGATCCGGAAGGCGTTTGCGAAGGCCAACGGGGTGAAGCCGGCCCTGTTCTCCTCCAACTCCGAGGGGGCCTGCCCGGCCTGCAACGGTGCCGGGGTCATTTATACGGAGCTGGGTGTGATGGCCACGGTGGAATCGGTCTGCGAGGACTGCGAGGGCCGCCGCTTCCAGGCTTCCGTGCTGGAATACCGGCTGGGCGGCAAGGACATTGCGGAGGTGCTGGCTTTGTCGGTCACCGATGCTGAGGCCTTTTTCGCCGAAGGGGAGGCCGCCACCCCTGCCGCACATCGGATCCTGGGCCAGCTCGCCGACGTCGGGCTCGGTTATCTGCATCTGGGGCAGCCGCTGACCACCCTGTCCGGCGGGGAGCGGCAGCGGCTGAAGCTGGCCACGAACATGGGCGGCAAGGGTGGTATTTACGTGCTGGACGAGCCGACCACCGGCCTGCACCTGGCCGACGTCGAACAGCTCCTGGCCCTGCTGGACCGGCTGGTGGATGCCGGGAAGTCGGTGATCGTGATTGAGCATCACCAGGCTGTGATGGCGCATGCCGACTGGATCATCGACCTGGGTCCCGGCGCCGGGCGCGACGGCGGGCGGATCGTGTTTGAGGGGACACCTGCGGATCTGGTCGCGGACGCGTCCACGCTGACCGGGGAGCATCTGGCGGCGTACGTGGCGGGATGAGGTTCGCTGCCGGTTTCTCCTCAAGAAGCCGGGCTGCGGGCTAGACCCCTTCGACCGCGGGCAGCCGCCCGGAACGTACCGCGTCCGCGAAGGTCTGGTAATCCTGCTCGTTTTGATCTGCGTACCGCTCGCAGAAGTCGGTGACCGAGTTGTCGAACTTCTCGCTCTTGCCAAGATAGGCGGCAATCGCGATCGGATCTCCCGATCTGGCGTGGGCCCGGGCCAGGGTCCAGCCGCAGGTGCGGGCGTAAAACTGCATCCCGCGGGGTTTCATCGTTTCCACCACTACCGAGCCCTTCATGTCCCGCAGCTGGCGCCAGTACAGGTACCGGTTTTCCTGCACTCCCTTGGTCCAGCCCAGGAAAATGTCACTGGCGGCCTGCATTCTTCGCTGGCCCTGCACCACGCGCTGGCCCGGCTGGCGGTATCTGCTTTTGGGCAGGTGGTCCTCAAGGACCGACCGTGTTGCTTCCTTCACCTGCAGGAACAGCGGGTCGTCTGAATCGCGGCCCTGAAGCAACGCGATGAAGCCCCGCGTGCCGACGCTGCCCACACCCACCACCTTGCGGGCAATATCGACAATCTCGAAGCGCTCGAGGAGGTGGCGCCTGTCATCCTGCAACGTGGTCCGGTAGGACCGGAGCTGTTCGCGGGATTCCTCCCACATCTGATCCGCGGACAAACCGAACGAATCACCGAACTCCCTGAGCGGGATGACGATCGGCGGCTGGCTGATGATGCGGTACTTCCCGTCCACGAGCTCAGCCAGCTTGGCGAGAGCCTGCAGGCTGTCCCGGGAACGAGCCTTCCGAGCGGTCTTCTTCGCCGTCTTGCCCATCTGCTTCGCCGCCTTTTTGGCCGCCTTGCCCTTGCCGGTGTCCGCCCCCAGCTGGATCGTTGACAAAATGTCCTGCTCCGTCAGACGCGCGTACCAGATGTCCATGGTTCCCATTTGTGCGAACTCCCGCATCGCTTCGCGGTAAGCCCGAACCGCGGCAAGGGTTGCCGAGCGCGCCTCTTCGTCGGTGAAGGAGTTGTTCCTGGCCGCAATGGTGAAACTCGCGGACATCCGCAGCACGTCGTACTCGAATGGTCCCGGAAGTGTTTCGTCGAAGTCATTCAGGTCGAACAGCAGGGTGCGCTCGGGTGAGGCGAATACCCCGAAGTTCGACAAATGGGCGTCGCCGCACAGCTGGGTGGCCAGGCCGGATCGAGGGGTGTCCTTGAGATCCGCGGCCATGATCTTGGCTGCACCCCGGTAGAAGGTCAACGGGGAATCAAGCATCCGGCCGTGACGCACCGGCACGAGGTCCGGATCGCGGGTGAGGTTCTGTTCTTCGAGGAGCGCGACGGGGTCCGGCCGGGCGGACGCGGGAACCCAGCCTTGGTGGGCGGAGACGGGTGCTGCCTGGCGGCGATCCTTGCCAACTGCCACGCGGTCCGCAACGCTCGGGTGCTGAACCTTGGTGTCCATAATCGGCGGCCTCTCTGCAGCGGCTTGTTGCGCCGTCCGGCAGGTCTCGCGGGGGTCGGACACTGTACGGCGGCCGACGTCCACAGAATAGCGGATTGGCCTCCCCGAGGGGATGGGTCCGGGGTCGGGAAGATTGGACGCCGCCGTCTTTCCGGGCTGCTTCCCTGGCTCCTGAGATCTTTTATGACACCGGGCTGCGGGGCGCGAACATAATCACGGCCACCCCGCGAGGCAGATCAGTGAGCCGAAGAGGTCCCAGCGGTCGGGCCGGAAGCCGTCGAAGACCATGCCCCAGACCAGCGATCCGGCCACGAAGACTCCGCCGTACGCGGCTAGGATCCGGCCGAAGTGTGCGTCCGGCTGCAGCGTCGCCACGAAACCGTAGGCGCCCAGGGCCATCACTCCCAGACCCGCCCACCACCACGCCCGGTCCTCCCGCACGGACTGCCACACCAGCCAGGCTCCGCCGATTTCGGCGGCAGCGGCCAGGAGGAACAGCAGAATGGTTTTTGCAACGGTCATGGCATCCATCCTGCCGCAGGTTTGGAAGGGAGCGACCGGAGGGGGGCGGGGGATCGACGGGCGGCCGGGGGATGCGGACGTGTGGCCAGTCGGCCAGCGCCGGATTTCCTGCACAGTGTCGGAATCCCTGCGGTTCGTGACAATCCCTGCGGCGCGCAGCGCAGGGATTGTCACAAACTGCAGGGATTTGCCCAAAACGCAGGGAATCCAACCACCAGGTCACGCCGTTCGCAGGCTCCAGCCCGTGCTGCCCCGCGTCAGCCCGCGTGCGCACCCCGCGTCAGCCCGCGTGCGCGCCCCGTACACGGTTCCGGACCTCGCGGTAGAGCAGGCTCTCCACGGCAACCAGCGCCACAATCAGTGCGGTGACGAGGAGAAGCGCCGCCAGGGAGGTCAACGACGGAGCAGCAGCTATCAGGACCAGCATCAGCACAGCCGTGCCCAGCCGCCACTTCTTCCAGCCGCCGCCCATCCTCCGCCAGAAGCCCGCGCTGGCGAGCAGGTACAGTGCCGGTCCGCCGAACAACGCGAAAGCCCCGACGCGGCCCAGGGTCTTGCCCTCCTCCACATGGGCCAGCGCGTCCTCCACGCCCAGGGCCGTGAGGACAATGCCGGCCACGAGGGGCAGATGCAGGTAGGTGTACGCGACGACGGCGGCCGACGACCGGACGGCTCCGCGCAGTGCGGCGAAACGGTGTTCGGCAGCTACTGCCGTGACGTCGAAGTAGAGCCACCAGAGCCCGATGGACAAGCAGATACCTGCCGCCGCACCGGCAAGCACCGGGATGCTGACGGGCACCTCGGAGGCGCCCACGCCGATGGAGACGATGGATTCGCCGAGAGCGAGGATGATGACGAGGCCGTACCGCTCGGTCCAGTGCGCCGCCGAATGGACCCGCCAGTTCCCGTGGCCAGGAGATGAGGAAAGTGATGCCGGTGTCCAACGCCATGCCGGCGAGCCAGAACCAGGTCTGCGCGGTTCCGCCCAGCAGCGCCCCGGTGATGACCAGTGCCGCTCCCAGGGCGGCGGTGACGGTCAGCTTGGCTACCTGGCGGCGCAGCGGATGATCGTTTCCGGCCGCATACACGTACAGCCCCAGGTGCAGGATCCGGACCGCGGTGTATGCCAGGGCAAGGACCAGTGGACCGTCGAGGCCGCCGTCGAGGTCTTTGAAGGCCTCGGGGATGGCCAGTGCGGCAATGAAAATGGCCACCATGACGGCGGACAGGCCGAACCGCATGAGTCCTTCATCGGCGTGTGCCTGGTTGGCGAGCCAGGAGAAGGGCGCCCAGGACCACCACAGCAGGGTCAGGATGACCATCCCCTGCAGCACCCCCAGGAACGAATACTCATGCACCATAAAGCCGGTGACCTGGGTGAAGGCGAACACGAAGACCAGGTCGAAGAAGAGTTCAAAGGTGGTGACTCGGTGCGTTTCGTCCGAAATGCGAGCCGCAGGAAGCGGCGGGCGCGGCAGATGCGGCATGGCACAAAGAATAGGAGTCCGCGGCCCCGGCCAGAAGACGATGCGGGCGGAAAGCCGAACGTCCGCGGCGGCTATAGAGTCCGGATCGGGGTGCCTGCCAGGAACGCGGAGATGTCCTCCACCGCTTGCGGAAAGAACGTGCGGTAGTTCAGCTCGGTGACGTAGCCGAGGTGCGGGGTTGCCAGGACGTTGGGCAGGTTGCGGAACGGGGAATCCTCGGGCAGCGGCTCTTCGGCAAACACGTCCAGCCCGGCGCCGGCAATCATCTGCTGCCGTAACGCATGGAGCAGTGCGGGCTGGTCGACTATCCCGGCCCGGGAGGTGTTGATCAGGAAAGCGCCCGGCTTCATCAGCGCCAGCTCCCCGGCCCCGAGCAGCCCGCGCGTTCGGTCGCTCAGCACCAGATGGACGGACACGATGTCGGACGCCGCCAGCAGCGCTTCCTTGGAGGAAGCGAGCCGGGCTCCGGCGGCTTCGGCACGTTCGGCGGTGAGATTCTGGCTCCAGGCGAGGACGTCCATCCCGAACGCCGCGCCTACCCGTGCAACCTGTGAGCCGATTTTCCCCAACCCCAGCAGCCCGAGCGTGGCGCCGTCCAGATCGGTGCCGATGGTCTGCTGCCAGGGTCCGCGGTCCCGGAGCGCGGTTGCCTCCGGGACCAGGTGCCGGGAGAGTCCCAGGATCAGCGCCCAGGTCAGCTCTGCGGGCGGGGCCGAATTGCTGGCCGTCCCGCAGACGGTCACACCCTGCTCCCGGGCTGCCGGCAGATCGATCGAGGCGTTGCGCGCCCCGGTGGTCACCAGCAGTTTCAGGCGGGGCAGCCGGGCAAGCAGGGTCGCCGGAAAGGGGGTGCGCTCGCGCATGACGACGACGACGTCGAACCCGGCCAGGCGTGCGGCGACGGCGTCCTCGTCGGCCAGGTGGTCGGAGAAGACGGTCAGCTCCACCTGATCAGCCAGCTGTTCCCAGTCGGCGAACCGGGTGGCGGCTTGCTGATAATCGTCGATCACTGCGCATGTAACAGTCATGAACTCTTCCCTGCTGGCGGTTGGCCTGATGGGCACCAAGCTACCGTGCCCGGCTGCAACCACGGGCACTCCGCCGCTCCGGCGGCATATCCCCTTAGTTGACAGGAATCCGCTCCCGCTGAATATTGAAGCAATGAGCACCTCAGCGAAAACCCCGGCCTTTGCAGCGATTTTCCTCGCACTGATGGGTACGGGAATTTCCCTTTCGAGCGTCGCGGTTTCCCCGCTTCCGATCCGAATCGCCATGATCGCCCTCGCTTTGCTGCTGGTGGCCGCAGCGGGAGCATTCGTGGGGATTACGGTGTCCCGGCTCCGGCAGGCCGAGGGGGAGTGACACCGGAAAGACGCACGGCGCGGTCCTGCTTGTGACGCACGTCATGTCTCCGGTACGGTGACTAGACCACCGGCGGTTCGACTATCGAACGTTCTGTTCAAATAACGAACACGATCGGCGGGCACCTACGGCACAACGAAGTGAGGACCCCCGTGCAGTTCCACCATCACGGTTACGTATCCGGCGACCCCCGCATCGAGCCGGCGGCCGGCACCGGTATCGACAGGCCCGCCGACCTGCCCGACAAAGTGGACGTGCTGATCGTCGGCTCCGGCCCCGCCGGGATGCTCACCGCCGCACAGCTGTCACAGTTCCCGAGTATCACCACCCGCATTGTGGAGCGACGGGACAGCCGCCTCGCGATCGGCCAGGCGGACGGCATCCAGGCCCGCAGCGTGGAAACCTTCCAGGCCTTCGGATTCGCCGAGGAAATCACCGCCGAGGCCTACCGCATCTCCGAAATGTGCTTCTGGCGTCCGGACCCGGAGCACCCGGAGAACATCGTGCGCTCCGGCCGCGCCCTGGATGATCCGGCCGGGATCAGCGAATTCCCGCACCTGATCGTCAACCAGGCCCGCGTGCTGGATTACTTCGCCCGGTTCATGGCCAACTCGCCCACCCGTATGCGGCCCGACTACGGCTTCGAGTTCCGCGGCCTGGAGGTCGACGACGACGCCGAGTACCCCGTCGCCGTCACCCTCCTGTCCACCGCCGGTCCGGATGAGGGCACCGAACGCACGGTGCGGGCCAAGTACGTGGTGGGCTCCGACGGCGCCCGCAGCAAGGTCCGCGAATCCATCGGCGCCACCATGGCCGGAGACAAGGCGAACCACGCGTGGGGCGTCATGGACGTCCTGGCCAACACCGACTTCCCGGATATCCGCACCAAGTGCGCCATCCAGTCCTCCAACGGCGGCAGCATCCTGCTCATCCCGCGCGAGGGCGGGCACCTGTTCCGCATGTACGTGGACCTCGGCGTTGTGCCCGAAGACGACAACGGCGCCGTCCGAAAGACCTCCATTGACCAGATCATTGCCAAGGCCAACGGCATCATGGCCCCGTATACGCTCGACGTCCGCAACGTCGCCTGGCACAGCGTGTACGAAGTGGGTCACCGGCTCACCGACCGGTTCGACGACGTCCGCACCGAGGATCTCGGCACCCGCACCCCGCGCGTCTTCATCACCGGCGACGCCTGCCACACGCACAGCGCCAAGGCCGGCCAGGGCATGAACGTCTCCATGCAGGACGGCTTCAACCTGGGCTGGAAACTCGGCCACGTGCTGGACGGCCGCAGCCCGGAAAGCCTGCTTTCCACCTATTCCGCGGAACGCCAGGTGGTCGCGAAGAACCTCATCGACTTCGACAAAGAGTGGTCCACGCTCATGGCGAAGAGGCCCGAAGAGTTCGAGAACCCCTCGGACCTGGAGGACTTCTACGTGCGCACCGCCGAGTTCCCGGCCGGGTTCATGACCGAGTACACCCCCTCCGTGCTCATTGCCGAGCCTCGGCACCAGGAACTGGCCGCCGGCTTCCCCCTCGGCAAGCGCTTCAAGTCCGCACCCGTGCTGCGGGTCTGCGACACCAACCCGGTGCAGCTGGGCCACCAGGCGCGGGCGAACGGCAAATGGCGGATCTACGTCTTCGCCGACGCCGCAGCCGCCGGCACCCCGTCGGCCGTCACCGAGCTGGCCGAATGGCTGGACACCGCCCCGGACTCTCCGCTCGCGGCCACGCCGGAAGGCGCGGACCGGGATGCCTGGTTCGATGTGAAGGTCATCTACCAGCAGGACCACACGGGCATCGACCTCGGCGCCGTGCCGGCGCTGTTCAAGCCGCAGGTCGGACCGTTCCAGCTCGACAACCTGGCGAAGGTCTACGGCGCGGACCCGACCGCCGACATCTTCGAGCAGCGCGGGATTTCCCGGAACGGCGCCGTGGTGGTGGTCCGCCCGGACCAGTACGTGGCCAACGTGCTGCCGCTGACTGCCTCGGCCGAGCTCACCGAGTTCTTCGCACCCCTGCTGCCGGCCCGCCAGCCGCAGGCGTAACTCCTTTTCCACGTACGACGACGGCGGCGCCCCAGGTGCCGCCGTCGTCCCGCGTTAACCGCACCGTCCGAGGAAATCGTGTTCGAACGCTTCGAGGTGGTCCGGCCCGCCGGGGCGGCGCCGACGGCCCGTTAGCCGCGCCGGAAACCGCCCTCGGTGCTGATGGTCTGGCCGACCACCCAGCGGCCCTCGTCGGACACCAGCCAGGCGATCAGCCGTGCCGGGTCATCAGGGGCGCCGAAGCGGCCGCCCGGGAAAGCGGACCCCACGTCGTCGAGGACTTCCAGCGGGCGGTCGGCCGTCTCTGCATCAAGGTAGCCGGTGTTGACCGGCCCCGGATTGACCGTGTTGAGCAGGATTCCGCGGTCGGCGAGGTCTGCTGAAACCGATGGAGTGATGCCGGCGAGGGCGGCCTTCGACGCGGCGTAGGCAATTTCGCCGGGCATCGGGCCCAGCAGCTGTCCGCTGGTGAACCAGATGACCCGCCCGCCCGCACGACCGTCGTGCTGGTCGGCGAAGCGGGCGGTGGCCAGCAGCACCGAGCGGGCGTTGACGGCCCAGTGTGCGTCCAGCATGGCGGCATTCTGCGCCTGTAGGGGACCGTCGCCGCCGCTGCGGGCGTGGTTGCAGATCAGGATGTCCAGGTGCCCGAGGGCTGCCGCGGCGTCGTTGATCAGGGCGTCGGGGGCATCGGGCGCGGCGAAATCATGTTCGCCGTGGGCAAGCCGGGCACCGGGCTGCAGCCGCGTCCGCAGCAGGTCCATCACCTCGTCAATGTCCTCGGCGCCCCACGGCTGCCGGGCATCATGCGGTGCGAAGTGCTGCAGGTAGAGGCTGGCGCCCATGTCGGCCAGGCGGGCGGCGACGGCGAAGCCAATGCCCCGGCGGCGGCTCACGCCGGTGACGACGGCGGTGCGGCCGGTCAGGGGAGGTGTTGTCATCGGGCCATGCTAACGGTCGCCGGTGCCCGTGCCCCGCAGGCCGGTCCCGGGTGCGTGCGCTGCAGCCCGCGGATTAGCGGGGCGGCTGCAGCCCGCGCACTAGCGGGGCGGACCGGCAGCACCCGCGCTCGGGGCGGAGTCCGGCGGACGACGACGGCGGGGGCGGGAGCGCGCGTAAATCCTCGCCCCGTCACTCGACAGGGCGAGGATCAGCAGGACATCGAACGCGTAGCCGAACAGGTTGGTCCGCAGCGCGGCTTCGGGGCCGGCGGACACGGCTGCTATCTGGACGGCAATAGCGATGGAACTCAGCGACATTGCCGTAACCCGGGCGAAGTTGCTGCCTCGCAGAATGAGCACGGCCAGCACGGTTTCCACCCCGGCGAACACGGTGAGAGAAACGCTGGTGGGAGCGTAGGCACTGCCCAGCTCGGCAAGGCCGCGGCTCTGTGTGCCCAGCAGGTTAATCACCAGGGAAACATCGGTCACGTGCACCAGGAAGGGTGCCGCCACCGCCAGGGCAGCAAATCCGCGCAGCAATACAAGGACCGTACCGAAAATGACGGGTGCCGGCGGTCGTTCCCGGCGGACAGCTGCTGCCCCCGTCGGGACGGCCGGGCCGGTCTCCGGCAGATCGCGCAGGTTGGCTACCGGAAGGTCCCCGTCGGTGACAATCGAGTCCCCGCCGCCGTTGCGGGAGTGGTAGCCGGTGGAGAAGTTCTTGATCACTTCCACGGACACCTCCGGAGAGGAATCCCGAATCGAGTCGATCAGGTAGTCCCGTTCGGCGTCGATATTCTCGCCGACCCGGTGCGTGACCTGCAGAGTGAACAGGGATAAACCGACGGCACGGTCAAAGGATGCGGCACCCAGCCAGTCCGCGGCGATGCCGCCGGGGAGCATCCAGCCCTCGGGGCAGCGCCAGAAACGGACATGGTGGCGCTGCCGCGGGTTGCCGTGTATTTCCTGCTCGTAGGCAAAATCCTGCTGCCGGTCGAACAGGAGCAGGGGGCTGACCGGGGCATGGTCGTAGCTGCGGTGCAGCAGGGTGGAGGAGACAATCCGCCAGCTGCTGGCCAGGGTCACCGGGTCCGCGAGGTGCCAGCCGGCCTTTTCCAAGGCGCCCCGCAGCTGCGCCTCAGTGCCCAGAAAGGCCAGGTTGACTGCGTCGCCGAACAGCCCAGCATTGGTGCGGGTGCGGCCCATGAAGTAGTTGGGAATGAAAATCTGCGTCAGGACCCGGTCCAGGCGCGGCAGCACCAAGTACGCCAGCGCAGCCCAGAACACCACCAGGAACCAGATATGCCGCTGCTGCAGGCTCTCCTCCAGCAGCAGCACGGCGAACCAGGCTGCACCGATGCCGCTAAACGTGAAGAAAGCCCAGTCGACGGCGGTTGCCGCCGGCCCGCCGTCGGGCTCCGCGGAGGTGCCCCGCTGGGTCATCCGGACGTCATAGCCCCGGCATTTCGCCGTTTGCCCGAGCCTCGATCCAGTCCACGGCGGCATCCGGCAGGAAATAGGCGCCGCTGCCGTCGGAAGCCATGCCGCGGCTGCGGGAGATGTCCTCCACCACCCACGCCTCCACCGCGTCACCGTTGTTGGCGGTCAGCCACTCGCGGGACTCGGACGCGAGCATCGGCCACCACTCGGCAATGCCCAGGTCATCGCGCTCAAACTGTTCATCGGTCATGGCTAAAACTCTGGCACTTTCACCTCTGCTGGTCGACGGTCTGCACCAACCTGACGGTCCGGCCCTGTTATTCGCTGCCCGGTGCGGCGGCGAGCACATAGCGGCGCACCTGCCCGCCGTCGTCGTCCTGCTGGAGCACGCCGCCCGCCGCTTCAAGCGTCCGGACCGAGGCGCGGTTGTCCGCCGCGGAGACCGCCAGCACCTGCGACATCCCGAGCCTGCGTGCTTCGTTGAGCATGGCCTCCACGGCCCAGGCCGCCACTCCGCGGCGGCGGGCGGAGGGTCGGATTCCGTAACCCAGGTGCCCGGCACGCGGTACGGCCTCATGCTCCTCGTGCCGCAGGGCGATCCCGCCCAGCACCCGGCCGTCCTCGGTGATCCACAGGTAGGTGCACCGGGTATTGGCGGCGAGCCGGTGCAGCCAGGAATCGAATCCGGCCGGAGCTTCGACGTCGTCGCCGGGCAGGAGCCCGAAGCCGTCTTCGTGGAGGCCCGGACCCCACTCGAGGTGTGCCTGCCGCCAGGCATGATGCCAGGCGGCGTCGGGGCTGATCAGCTCGGGCATGGGGTCACTGTAGTGGCTCCCCGGGGAGGGTGCGCTGCATCGAAAGTGCACAAATTACCGATTTTCAGCCGAAAAACGGTAACTACTGCACTTTCGATTCCGGAAACGGTAACTACTGCACTTTCGTTGCAGCGAGAGGCGCTGTTACTCGTTGGGGGCTCTATCAGTCCATATGCCGAAGGACACCCCACATGAATCTTGGAACGTTGCGAACCAGCGGTCATCGCCGCCGAGATCAGTTCTGCTTCGTTCGACCTGGCCGCCGAGCTCTCGGACTCGTGAGAGGAAGCCTTCGAGGTCATCAGTTTCGAAATAGACCCGGGTTCCGGCCGTAGGCGCAGTTCCTTCGGTTGCGCGTTGAAGACCGCCAATTCCCGACTCGCCACTTCTGATGATCCAGTAGCTCGCGTCGAGCTCTGAATCCTCGAACGCGGGGGCGAACGTCCAACCTTGGAGATCGCAATGGAACGACATGAACTTCTCGGGGGCTTCGGTCTCAACTTCCCACCAGACGATGTTCATCATGGAGGCATGCTAGCGGACGGCCAGCGGTCTTGGTGCCAAGGTCTACTTCAGCCCGCGCTCCGCGTTTTCACCCGCCGCGAAGCCAGGTTGCCCCCGAAAACGGGACGTGCAACCGTGGAGGGGAGGCCGCGACACGGTCTCCCGGACGAGGGGTGCCGTACCCGGTGTGCGACAAGACGGCCCATGGGAGATTGTCATGTCATGGATTGTTCTGGTGCTGTCCGGCGTTCTGGAAGCGGTCTGGGCCACGGCTCTGGACAGGTCGCAGGGATTCAGCCGGTTCTGGCCGTCCGCCATCTTCGTCACCGCCCTCATTGCCAGCATGGCCGGGCTCGCCTACGCCATGCGGGAACTGCCGCTGGGAACCTCGTATGCCGTCTGGGTGGGCATCGGCGCCACCCTGACCGTGGTCTACGGCATGGCCACCGGCGCGGAATCCGTCTCCCTGCTGAAGATCCTGTTCCTGGCCATGATTGTCGGCGGCGTGGTCGGACTGAAAACCCTGCACTAGTTGACACCGCCGCGAACCCGGTGGCATGGTGGTCTGGCTCACAGCTGGAAACGTTTACAACACTCAAAGGGGAGCGTTGGTCCGGGTCACCATCACACAGGTCGCCGCGCATGCCGGCGTTTCCGTGGCGTCCGCTTCACGGGCGCTCAACGGACAGGCCGCGAGCGCCAAGACCGTTGCGAAGGTGCAGCACGCCGCTGAGGAACTGGGCTATGTGGCGGACGCGACGGCGCAGTCGCTGAAGCGGGGCCGCACGAACCAGCTCGCCTATGCCGTCGCCGACATCGGCAACCCGGTCTACATCGAGATGATGACCGCGATCGAACGCGTTGTCTCGGCGTCCGGCTACCGGCTGGTGATGTCGTCCACGGGCACGTCTTCCTCATCCGTCGACGTGGTGCGCGATCTCGGCCGCGGATATGTCGACGGTATGATCCTCTCGCCGCTCCGCGTCACGGATGAACTCCTCGCGGTACTCGCCAAGGCGCCGGTGCCGGTGGTCGTTCTCGGACGGTTGCCCGACGACGCCAGCCTCGACACCGTGCCCGCTGACTCCTTCACAGCCATGCGGCTTGTTGTGGAACACCTCGTTGCGGAGGGACGGGGCGACCTCGCCTTCGTGAACGGACCCAGCGACACCACCCCGGGTGCCTTCCGCCGCGACGGATTCGCTGCGGCGGTGGTGGCGCACCCGGCCATCTCGGCACGCAGCGTCGACGCCGACGACTTCACAATCACGGCCGGCTACGACGCCGCGCGCCGCGCCCTGCACGACGACCACCGCCCCGACGCCATCGTTGCGGCGAATGACCTGATCGGCATCGGCGCGATCCGGGCCGCCGAAGACCTTGGCCTGGCCGTCCCCGGAGACATCACCGTCACCGGCGTCGACAACACGGAACTGGCAGGCATCATCCGGCCGGGCCTCACGAGCGTCGACCTCGGCGCCGAAGAACGCGGCCGGGTTGCGGCGGAGCTGCTGCTCGCGCGCATCGCGGAACCGGAACGCCCGGCCCACACGGTCGCCGTCGCCCCCGCGCTGGTGGTCCGCGGGTCATCCCATGCGCGCCTCCCGAACGACGCCGGAACATCCGACGCCGAAGCACCCGACCTCAACAACGAGAGGCCAGCCCGATGAGCACCGCCACGAAAACCAGGCGCGAGGCGGCGGAGACGCCGCGCGCCGTGAAGCGGGTCGGTCACCGCGCCCGCGCGCAGCGGCGCGAAGCCATCGTCCTGGTGATTCCCGCCCTGCTTCCCATCATCATCTTCTCCGTCATTCCGCTGGTGAGCGGCGTGGCCTTGGGCTTCACCGATGCCACGCTGGGCCGGAACGCCGAGATCAACTTCATCGGCTTCGGGAACTTCATCGAGCTCTTCGGCGACAACCGTTTCTGGGGCTCGTTCGGCATCGGCGTCGTGTGGGCCGGGGCGGTCGCGCTCCTCACGCTCGTCTGTGCAATGGGACTGGCGCTGCTGCTCAACAGTGATCTCCGTCTGAAGGGCCTCACCCGGGTCCTGGCACTGATCCCCTGGGCGATGCCGCCGGTGGTCATCGCCATCGTGTGGCGGATGATCTACAACCCCAACTCGGGGCCCCTCAACGGTGCGCTCGAAGCGGTGGGCATTCCCGGGGTCAACTGGCTCGGGGACTTCTCCACCGCGCTGCCCGCTGTCATCGTGGTGGGCGTCTGGGCGGGCATCCCGCAGACCACCGTGCTGCTGCTGGCGGGCATGCAGTCCATTTCCACCGAGCAGCATGAGGCCGCGGCGGTCGACGGCGCCGGAGCGTTCCGCCGGTTCTGGCACATCACCCTCCCGGGCCTTCGCCCCATCATCCTTGCCGTGACCGCCCTGGACTTCATCTGGCAGTTCAATTCCTTCGGCCTGATCTATGTGCTGACCGAAGGCGGCCCCGGCGGGCGCACCATGATTCCGCCGCTGTTCACCTACCTCGAAGCCTTCCGCAACCGTGAAATCGGCTACGCGTCGGCGATGGGCGACGTGCTCGTGATCGCGATCCTGCTGATCCTGTCGCTGTACCTCGTCAACCAGTTCCGCCAGACCAAGGGAGCACGTTCATGACCACCAGACGCCCCTGGTACGCGACGGCGCTGATGTACGTCGCCCTCGCCGGGTTCCTCTTCTTCCTGGGGTTCCCGCTGCTGTGGCTGCTGTCCGCGTCCTTCAAATCCTCCGGAGAGCTGAACTCCCTGGCCGTCAACCTTCTGCCCGCGGAGTGGGATTTCAGCAACTACCGTTCCGCGCTGGAGCGGCAGAACCTCCTGCCCGCCGCCGGCAACTCGCTCCTGGTCTCAGTCGCGACGATGGTCATCACCGTGCTGCTGTCGATGCCGATGGCCTACGCCCTCGCCCGCCTCAAGGGGCGGCTGCGCGCCGCCGGAACGGTATGGATCCTGACCAGCCAGGTCTTTCCGTCGATCCTCATCATCATCCCGCTGTTCCTGGTGCTGCGCTCGATCCAGCTCAATGACACTTTGTTCGGCCTGATCCTGGTGTACGTCACCTTCACCCTGCCCTTCACCCTGTGGATGCTGCAGGGCTACGTTGCCGCGATACCGACCGAACTCGAGGAAGCCGGAGAGATGGACGGAGCGTCGCGCATGACGATCCTGCGGACGATCATCCTTCCGCTGCTCGCACCGGGACTCGTCGCGACGGCCATGTTCACCTTCGTCTCGGCATGGAACGAATTCTTCCTCGCCCTCGTCCTGCTGCAGAGCCCCGAGTTCTACACGCTTCCGATCGCGCTGCGCTCGTTCCTGGGCGCGGAGGGGCAGATGCAGCTCGGCCCGCTGGCGGCAGGAGCGATCCTGGCGACGATTCCGTCGCTCATCATCTTCACCCTCCTGCAGAGAAAACTCACCGGCGGAATGCTCGCCGGCGCAGTCAAAGGCTGACCCCGCACGAACCACTCCACGCATCACCACTGAGAAAGCGAGCATCATGAAGAGAATCCGAGGCATCGGCGCCGTCGCGTTTGCGGGCGCGGTCGCCCTTGCGCTGACCGGTTGCCAGCAGGGCAGCGCCAGCAATGGATCGGACAGCGAGGGCGACGGCGACGGCGCTGTCACCCTCCAGTTCCAGTCGCTGTCCGACCAACCCGCGACCCAGGAAGCCGTGAAGACGATCGTCGACACCTGGAATGCGGAAAACGAAGACGTCCAGGTCGAGATCGTCCAGGCCGGATGGGACGGGACGTTCGACAAGCTCATCACCCAGTTCGCCGGCGGAACCGCACCGGACATCATCCACTACGAGGCCAGCTCCATCGTCTCCTTCGCGTCCGACGGCTACCTCGCCGATCTGACGGACCATATCGACGCCGACCTGAAGTCGGACATTTCAGAGGGCGTCTGGGATTCCGTCACCCAGGACGGGGAAATCATCGCGTACCCGTCGACGCTGCAGTCCTACATGGTCTTCGCCAATGCCGACCTCCTTGAGGCCGCCGGGGTGGAGGTGCCCAGCGGGGAGACGATGACGTGGGAGGAGCTGCAGGAGATAGCCCGGGCAACAACCACGGGCGGCAACTACGGCCTCGGCTGGGGTCTCGCGTCGCCGACGGCGGCGATGATGAGCCTGTCGCTCGGCTTCGACGGCGGGTTCTTCGACGGCGAAGGCGCCGAGGCTTCGATCGAGGTCGGCGACGGTGAGCTTGCCGTGCCGGAACTCATTCACGAGATGGCCTACACGGACAAGTCGATTGAGCCCACGTCGCTGACGCAGTCCGGCTCGGACGTGCTGGCCTCGTTCTACGGCGGCAAGGTCGCCATGACCGTGCAGGGTTCCTTCCAGGCGGCGAACATCGCCGCCGATGCCCCCGAGGGCTTCAACTGGGTGGCGCTGCCGCCGCTGGAGGGCTCAGCCGGTGCCATTCAGGCGGCCAATCCGCAGACTTATTCGGTGAACATCGATTCCGAGTATGTGGAGGAGTCGGCCGAGTTCCTCAACTTCTTTATGAACGGTGAGAACCTCGCCTCGATCGCCTACGCCGACGCGCTGATCCCCTCGTCCGGCTCGGCCCGCACCGAGGTGGAGACCCTGGCCGCGGATGACCCGGCCTGGACCCAGGTGCTGGCCTCCGGAGAAGGACTCGAGGGACCGCCGTTCCTCAAGGTGGAGAAGTACACGGAGTGGAAGGACACCATCGCGACCCCCGCGTACCAGCAGTACCTGGCCGATCAAATCACCAGCGAGGAGCTGTCGGCCCAGCTCTCCGACGGCTGGACGGATATCGCCGGCTGATGATTCGGGGGCGGGCCGACGGTCCGCCCCCGAACCGTCGACGCTCTCAGAGGCAACCGAGGAGTGGGAATGAACCTGTTGCGGGACCGGGTGGCCGGAGTGCTGGCAGGCGCTGCCGTCGGGGATGCCCTGGGCGGTGCGACGGAGGGCTGGACCCCTGAGCAGATCGAGGAGCGCCACGGCGGCCGGGTCGAGGGAATCGTGGGCCCGTTCCTTTCCGATTGGAAAACCGCACGGCCCATCGCGCCGTACCACAAGGGCGACGGGCACATCACGGATGACACCCTCATGACCCACGCCCTCGTAGAGGTGTACGCCAAGCGGCGCCGCCACCTCGACGCCTACGACGTCGCCGGCGATCTGGTGCCGCTGATGATCGGCGAACGCCGCTGGGTTCCCGAACTCGAAGACTCCGCACTGATCCTGCAGCGCGTTTTCCTGGCGGAGAAATGGATCGTCGCGAAGCTGCACTACGGCCATGCGGACCCGCGCGAGGCCGGCGTGGGCAACATCGTCAACTGCGGCGCCACCATGTATATGGCGCCGGTCGGGCTCGTGCACATCGGCGACCCGCGCGGTGCCTACGCCGAGGCCATCGACCTCGCCGGCGCCCACCAGTCCTCCTACGGACGCGAGGCCGCAGGGGTGTTCGCGGCGGCGGTGGCAGCATCCGCCGCCCCCGGGGCCACCGTCGCCCACGTGCGCGAAGCCGTGCTGGAGCTGGCCCACGACGGCACCGCCGCAGCGATCCGCGCCGTCTTCGACGCCGTCGACGCCTTCCTTGCCGACGGCGGATCGGAGGACCCCCGCGACGTCGCCCGGATCGTGCGCGCCGCCGTCGCACCGTTCGACACCGTGGGGGACCACTACCGGGCCCCGGCAATGGACGCCCGCCTGCCCTCGCGCACCAAGTCCATTGAAGAGCTGCCCGTAGCGCTCGGCTTCGTGGCGGCCCGCGGCGGGAACCTGCGGGCGTCGGTGCTCGACGCCGTCAACTACGGCCGCGACGCGGACTCCATCGCGGCGATGGCCGGGGCCGTCTGCGGCGGACTGCACGGGATCGACGCCGTGCCCCCCGACTGGCTGGCGGACGTCACCACCGCCAGCCGCCTCGATCTCGACGCAGTGGTGGGCGTGATGACGGAGGTGGTGCGCGACGTGGCGAAGGCCGACGCGGACCGCGCCGAGCAGCGGGCCGCGGCACTGCACACGCTGCTGGGAAGGGAGGACGCGGCATGCGACTGACCTGGGCGCAGCCGGAGGACCTGGTCGCCGGCGAGCTGACCGCACTCCGCGAGCAGGGCGTTGCGGAGAGCGGCATCGCGCCGATCGAGCAGCGGTGGACGGACGCCGGCGGCCCGATCCGGCCCACGCCGTCCGGGGCAGGCGACATCCCGGCCCCGCCCGCGATGCGCGTCCTCGCCCGCACCCTGCTTGATGAGCTGCAGATTCTGCAGGTGCCGAGCGCGGAGGAACCGGACGAGTGGAACGACATCGCCGCCCTGCTGCCATCGCCCGTCCCGCCCGCACCACCGCCGCCCGCCCCGCCCCCGGCGGCATCCGTGTCCTTCGGACGGGTGCACGGGGCCTGGCTGGGCCGGTCGGCGGGCTGCCTGCTGGGAAAGCCCGTGGAGAAGATTCCCCGCGAAGGGATCGAACAGCTCGCCCGGGCCACCGGGAACTGGCCGATCCACACCTATTTCACCGCGGCAGGGCTGTCCCGGGACCTCGCGCAGCGCTGGCCGTGGAACCGCCGCTCCGCCCCGACGTCGCTGGCCGAGAACATCCACGGCATGCCCGAAGACGATGACCTGAACTTCGCCATCCTCGCGCTCGAGCTGATCGAGACCCACGGCGGGAACCTGACGACGGAGCACATCGCGGGCGCGTGGCTGGCGGAGCTGCCCGCAGGGAGGATCTTCACCGCCGAACGCGCGGCCTACCGGAACCTCCTCGACGCCCGGACCATCCCCGACACGGCACGGCACCACAATCCGTTCCGTGAATGGATCGGCGCGCTCATCCGCGCCGACGTGCACGGCTGGGCACATCCCGGAGATATCCGCGCCGCCGCCGCCTCGGCCTGGACCGATGCCCGGCTCAGCCATACCCGCAACGGCATCTACGGGGAGATGTGGGCCGCGGCGCTCTGCTCCGCCTCCCTCACCGAAACCACCGCCGACGCCGCCCTGGACGCGGCCGACACCGTCCTGCCGCCGGCATCGCGCCTCGCCGCCGCGGTGCACCTCGGCCGCGGGACCGGCCGGTCCCTGGCCGAAGGCTCACTGACCGCTGCTGCCGCACTCGACGTACTCCACACGGAGTTCGCCGGGATGCACTGGGTCCACACCCTCAACAACGCCGCACTCGCCGCCTGCGCCCTTCAGGCCTACGGCGGTGACTTCGACGCCGCCGTCGCCCTCGCCGTCGCGGGCGGATGGGACACCGACTCGGTCGGCGCGACCGTCGGGTCCGTCGTCGGCGGGCTCCTGGGCGCCGGGGCGATCGACGAGGCCTGGACCGCTCCGCTTCAGGACCGCATCGCCACCTCCCTCCCGGGCGGGGCGGAGCGGTCCATCCACGAACTGGCCGAACGGACCCTCCGGTTATCCCAGGGAACGTTATGACCGCCATCGAAAGGACGAACGCATGAGTGGTGGGTTCGACCCCCTGCGGCCCCGCGAATTCGACCTGCCCACCCGGGTGCCGCTCGAGACGGATCTGGCGGTCGGGGATGCGGCACTTACCCTCGACGACGCGAAGATTTTCGCGGCTCCGGCCGACTTCGGCGATCTGGCCCGGTGGCGCGCCCAGCTCACCGCCTGGCGGAACGGCGCGTGGGCCCGTCACCTCGGTCCCAGCCGGTACGACGACGGCGCGTCCGCCTGGGCGAGCCGGTGCTTCGCCGTGGCGCAGGTCTGGCTGTGGGACGAGCTGTTTTTCGACTTCGAAGCGCAGCGGTTCACGCCCGGGCGTTTCCTTGCCGACGCCCGCGGGCGCTTCGGCGGCCTTGACGGCATTGTGCTGTGGCACGCCTATCCGGTCATCGGCATCGACAACCGCAACCAGTGGGACTTTTACAACGTGCCGGGCCTTGCCGACGCTGCCGCCGAACTGCGCGCCGCCGGCGTCGCAGTGTTCCTGGCCTACATGCCGTGGGACACGGGAACGCGCCGCGGCGGCGACGACGCCACTGAGCTCGCGGCGGCCGTACGCCGGATCGGTGCCGACAGTGTTTTCCTCGACACGCTGAAGAAGGCCGACCGGACGCTCGTCGAGGTCCTGGATGCTGCACGGCCCGGCATCGGCCTGGAGGGCGAATCAAAGCTCACGACCGGTCGGATCGCCGACCACACACTGTCCTGGGCCCAGTGGTTCGCCGACTCCGACACCCCCGGCGTCCTCCGTGCACGGTGGTTCGAACGCCGCCACATGCAGCATCACATCCGCCGCTGGCACCGGAACCACGCCGAAGAACTCCGCTCGGCCTGGCTCAACGGCGTCGGCATTGTGGTGTGGGAGGTCGTCTTCGGTTCCTGGGTCGGCTGGAATGACCGCGATGCCGCGACGCTGCGCCGCATGCTTCCCGTCCAGCGCGGATTCCACCGCTGGCTGGTGGAGGGCGAGTGGACGCCGCTCACCGTCACCACCGCCCCGCTCGTCGGGTCGACCTTCGAGCTGGACGGCGCCACACTGCTGCTGCTGGCGAACACGTCCGGGTCGGACGCCGAGTACCGGTTGGCCGGCAGCGGCTGGGCAGCGCTGCACGTCGGGGACACCGCCGACACGGTTACCGTGCCTGCAAACGGTATAGCCGCTGCGGTGCGGGTTCGCCCCGGCGCCGAGGTCCCCGGGGAGATCGGCAGGGTTCAGGCCGCTCTCGCCGGCGAACCCGCCCAGCACGATGCGTCCTTCCGGCACCGCTCCGCTCGGCGGAGAAGTGCGCCGCCTCGGACCGGTCCGGCCGCACCGGCATTCCTTCGTGCGGATACGGTTCCGCCCATGGACACGGTGACGGTTCCGCCCGGCCAGTACACGCTGACCGTGCGGTTCCGGATGCGGGAAACCGGCATGTACGACGGCGCACCCTACGTCGATGAGTGGAAGCCGCTGTCCCCCCGGCTTCACGACCAGCGCACGCTGGACCGCTCCGTCGTGATTCCACACCCGGTCCGGGTCGCCGCGGCCGAAGTGACCGAGGCCGAATACGCCCGTTTCCTGGACGCCATCGGCGAGCACACGGAGGCCCGCGACCCCGGGCGTCCGGCCACTAAGGTGACGTTCGCCCGGGCCCGCGAGTACGCGGCCTGGGCCGGAGGACGCCTCCCCTCGGAGGACGAGTGGCAGCTCGCGGCAATCCGGCCGGGCTTCGTCCGCCGCACCCCGGAGGTGTGGAACTGGACCGAATCCGAGCACTCCGACGGCCGTACCCGCTTCGTCATGCTCAAAGGCGGCAGCGCCTACCGCTGCGAGGGGTCGAACTGGTACTTCGACGGCGGAGTGCAGCATCCGGAGTTCAGCGCGAAGCTGCTGCTGCCCGGACTCGGCCTGGACGCGTCCACGTCGATCGGTTTCCGCATCTGCACCGACCCGGCCACTGACGAAGGGGAAACCGGATGAATCCGCTCAACGGCCTGCGGGTGGTGGACGCCTCCACCCTGTTTGCCGGCCCGCTGGCAGCGATGCACCTGGGCGACATGGGTGCCGACGTCGTCAAGGTCGAGCATCCAAACCGGCCGGACCCGGCACGCGGCCACGGACCGAGCAAGGACGGGCAGAACCTCTGGTGGAAAACACTCGGCCGCAACAAGCGCACCGTGGCCATCGACCTGCACACGGAGGGCGGACGTGACGCGTTTCTGCGCCTGGCCCGGACCGCGGACGTGGTGATTGAGAACTTCCGGCCCGGCACGCTCGAACGCTGGGGGTTGGACTACGCAGCCCTGTCCGCGGACAACCCCGGGCTTGTCCTTGCCCGGGTCACCGGGTTCGGTCAGATGGGCCCGTATCGACACCGGCCGGGCTTCGGCACGCTGGCCGAGGCAATGAGCGGCTTCGCGTCCTCCACCGGCGAACCGGACGGACCGCCCACGCTTCCGCCGTTCGGGCTCGCCGACGGCGTCGCCTCCCTCGCGACCGCCTACGCGGTCATGGTCGCCCTGCACGCCCGGGACCGGGACGGCAGGGGCCAGGAGGTCGACGTCGCGATCATCGAGCCGATCCTTGCGATGCTGGGTCCGCAGATCACGCGCTGGGATTCGCTGGGCACCGTGCAGCCGCGCACGGGCAACCGCTCGGTCAACAACGCGCCGCGCAACGCCTACCGCACCGGCGACGGGTCCTGGGTGGCGGTGTCGACGAGTGCACAGTCCATTGCCGAGCGCGTCGTCGCCCTCGTCGGCCGGCCCGACCTCGCCGACGAACCGTGGTTCGCCACCGGCGCCGACCGCGCTGAGCACGCCGACCTCCTCGACGACGCCGTCGGCTCGTGGATCGCCCGGCATTCCCGCGACGAGGTCATCGCCGCGTTCGAGGCAGCGGACGCCGCCGTCGCGCCCATCTACGACCCCTCGGACATTGTTGCCGATCCGCAGTTCAACGCGCTCGGAACCATCCACCGCATCAAAGACGCGGACCTGGGTGACATCGCCATGCAGGGACCGCTGTTCCGGATGTCGCGGGATGAGGCGACGATCGCCTTCACCGGGCGGGCACCCGGGGCGGACACGGACGCCGTGCTGGCCGAGCTGGGGTACTCTGCCGGCGAAATCGCCGCGCTGCGCGGGAACGGAAGCATCGGATGACCCGGCCGATCATGGTTGCACTCTACGCACCCGCGGACCGTCCCGAACGGTTCGGGAAGGCGCTGCGCGCGGGCGCGGACGCGGTGATCGTCGACCTCGAAGACGCCGTGGCCGCCGCCCGCAAGGTGGAGGCCCGTGCGGCGCTGAAGGACTTCGCGGCGTTGTGGGAGGCCTCCGGCGCGGCCGCGCCCGCAGTCCAGGTGCGGGTGAACGCTCTCGGATCCTCCGCGCACGACGCCGACCTGGCTGCGGTAGCCGAGCTCCCTCCGTCCTTCGGGGTCCGGCTGCCGAAGACGCAGTCGGCCGACGACGTCGCCGCCCTCCGCGCCGCGCTGCCGGGACGTGAGGTCCACGCCCTGCTCGAATCGGCGCTGGCGGTCGAGCGGGCCTTCGCGATTGCCGGCGCAGGGGTGGCCTCGATCGCGACCGGAGAAGCGGACCTGCGCGCCGAACTCGGGGTTCCCGCCGGCCCGGCCGGAGAGGCGGGCCTGGCCTGGTCGCGCAGCCGCATCGTCAATGCCGCAGCTGCTGCAGGCCTGCCCGCCCCGCTGATGGCGGTGTACGCCGACGTCGTGGACGCCGCCGGACTGGAAGCCAGCTGCCGCACCGGCCGCGGCCTCGGTTTCGGCGGGCGCACCGCCGTGCATCCGCGCCAGCTCGGCGTCATCCGCCGCGTCTTCACCCCGGGTCCCTCGGAAGTGGCCCGGGCCCAGCACATCGTCGACCGCGTGCAAACCGCCGCAGCCGACGGCACCGGCGCCTTCGTGCTCGCGGACGGCACCTTCATCGACGTTGCGATGGTGCGCGCCGCCGAGCGGGTCATCGCCCTGGCCCGGAGGGAGCCGGGTTTGTAACGCGGTCCGTCATCGGGCTGAAGTCGCTCCACGCGGAGGCCTTCCCGGCCCGCTAGATTAGGGCCATGACTGCTCCGGGGGCCGTGCTCGAGATTTCGAATCTGCTGGTGGGGTACACCGGGGCGCCCGTGTGCGGCGCCATCACCGCGCATGCGGATGCGGGGGAGGTCCTCGGCGTCGTGGGCTTCAACGGCGCCGGCAAATCCACCGCCGCCCGCACCATCGCCGGGAAGCAGCTGATGCTGGACGGCGAGGTGCGCGTGCACGGGCTGCCCGCCAACGAGGACGCCATTCCGTTCCGCCGGCAGGTGGCCGCCCTCTTCGACGAGGACGCGTTCTTCCCCTCCCTGTCGCTGCGGGAACATCTGCAGCTGGTTGCCCGCGGCCACGGCGTCGCGGACCCGGATGCCGCCGTCGACGCGGAACTGGACTTTTTCGGCCTGCAGGAGCGCGCAGGCGCCGTTCCGGAGTCCGTCTCCTCCGGCCAGCGCCGCCGGCTGCTGCTCGCCTCGGCCCTGATCCGGCCCTCCTCCCTGCTGATCCTGGACGAACCCGAGCAGCGCCTGGACCCGGTGATGCGCGAACGGGTGGGGGAGCGGATCCGCCGGTACGCCGACGACGGCGGCACGGTCCTGCTCGTGACCCACGACCCCGCGCTGCTCCTGGCCACCGCCGGACGCTGCCTGCTGATCGATGACGAGGTGCGGGAGATCGAACCGGCACTGGCCGCCGCCGAGATCGCGGGCCGGTAACCCGTGGCCCGGACCGAAGCGTCTGCCGATCCATTACCCACGGAGTTCAATCCGGCCCGCTATACGCGCGTTGCCTCGCGGGACATCCGCCGCGGCAGTGTCCGTGTCCGGGATGTGCTGCTGGATGCCTATGCCACACTGCTGGGCGCCGGGACCATCCTCGCCCTGGCCGGGGGACTGGTGCTGGCGATGCGGAACGAGGTCGCGAAGGCCCTGGGGACCGGCACCGGCGGCCGCCGCACCGTTGTGACCGCGGAATGGACCGCCCTGCCCGACGGCGCCGCGGCGACCGTGCTGCTGTTCGCCGCGCTGGCCGCTGTGATGGCGGGGGCGCGGAAGCTCGGGCCGGTGGCCGTCGCGTCGGCCGAGGGGTACTGGTGGCTGAGCCTGCCTGTGGAGCGGCGTCCGTTTCTCGTCGGAGGGCTGGTCCGACGGGTGGGCCTGGTCTGGGCCGCGGGTGCGGTCCTGTATCTGCCGGTCGGCTTCATTACGGATCTGGCGGCAACGGTGGAAGGGCAGTTCCTCGGCGCTGCCGTCTTCGGGTTGGCCGCGGCCTGCGCGCTGCTGCTGGCGGCGCTGCGGCAGTCTGCCGGGAACGGTTTCCCGGCGGGAGCAGCGGGTGCGGCCGGCGGGCTGGTGCTGCTGGCCCTGCTGAGTTTCCTGCCCCGGAGAGCCGCGGCCGGGGAACTGGAGCCTGCCGCCGCGGCGTTGGCCGCCGTCGTCGGACTGGGAGTGCTGGTGTTTACGCGGATGGGTGAGATCCCGGGCCGGGAACTGATCCGCGGCGGCGGGGTGTCCGGGCATGCCGGTGCCGCGCTGTACCTGATGGACACCAATGAGCTGGGACGGGCGTTCGCCGGGACGCCCGGAAGGACGTCTTCCCGTGCCCGGCGCTGGTACGCGAAGGGCGCGCGCACTCCGTTCAGTGCGCTGCTGCGGGCCGATGCCACCGCGTTTCTGCGCACCCCGGGGATCTGGGGGCGTCCCGTGCTGCTGCTCCTGCTGTGCGTGGCCGTGCTGCTTACCGCCGGCCAGCAGCCGGCGCCGCTGCAGCTGGTCATCATCCTGCTCACCGTCTGCGCGGTGGTTCCGGCCCCGGGTGCCCTGGCCCGGCAGACCGCCATCACCCCGGGCCTGGACGCCCTGCTGCCGCTGTCCCCGGCACTGGTCCGGCTGAGCCGCACGGTCCTGCCCGCCGCCGTCCTGGCACTCTGGTCCGCTGTGTTCTGCGCCGTCCTGGTGCTGCTGGGCACGGGCACTCCGGCGTTGATCGGGCTTGGTGCGCTCGCCGGGATCGGGTTCGGCGCCGCGGCGGTGCGGGGTGCCTACCGGCCACTGCCCGACTGGACCGCTCCGCCGGTGGAAACCGTGTTCGGGCCGGTGCCCACCGCGCAGACCGGATCGCTGGCGCAGGGGCTGGACACCATTCTGCTGGCCGCGGTGCCGCTGCTGCTGGGCCTGTTCCTGGGCTACGTTCCTATGGTGCTGCTCCTGGCGCAGGCGGGCTTTTCCGCGGTCTGCGTCCTGCTGGTGATGTACTCGCGGCCGAAGTAGGACCGCCGCACACCCCTGCGTTCCGGCACCCTTGTGCAGCGGGAAGACCCGGGGGTTGAGTGAAGGGATGGGATCCCTGATGTACTCCATGAACTGCTCACTGGACGGATACAGCGCCGACGCTGACGGTAACTTCGCCTGGCTGGAGCCGACCGAGGATTTTCTTGTTTCACATTCCGAGGACCTGGAGGACGCGGCCGCCGTGCTCTACGGGCGGCGGATGTACGAAACCATGGCCGTCTGGGAAACCGATCCAGCCTTGGCCGGAGGGCCGCCGGGGACGGACCGGTTCGCGGCGGCCTGGACGGCGGTGCCCAAGGTGGTGTTTTCCTCCACACTCCCGGAGGTTTACACCGGCCGGACCACCCTGGAATCTGCCCTGACACGGGATGCCGTGGAGCGGGCCAAGGCCGCGGGAAACGTGACGATCGGCGGTCCGGAGCTGGCCAAGAGCGCTATGCGGATGGGCCTGGTGGACGTTGTGTCGCTGGTGATCTGTCCGGTCATTGCCGGCGGCGGCACGCGGGCCCTGCCCGACGGGTTGTCGCTGAACCTTCGCCTGCTGCGGGAACAGCGCCTCGACAACGGGGGAGTCCGGGTGACCTACGCCGTGGGCTGAGGCGGTGTTTGCTGCGCGACGGCCTGCGCGGCGCCCGGATCGCACCCGGCCGCCGCGCACCCAGCTAGCTACCGCCTAGAAGAGACGGTCGGCAACGTTCACCCGGGTGGCCGACGCCAGCGCGGATTCGACCTTCTCCTTGGGTGTTGTGCCCGGATCCGAGCTCATCAGCTGGTCGTCGGGTGTGCTGGCATCCGCGAGGTAAAGACGGGTGTAGCCTGCGGAGTCCGGCTCGAACTTCCAGCTCTCGGCGACGGTGCCGGCGTCGACGACGTCGTAGCCCAGCCCGTCGATGAGCGCCGCCGCCTCAGCCTTGGCCGTGTCATCGTCGGAGGCGATGGGCAGCGCGGAGCGGTCAGCGGACCCGGCGGGACGGGCCAGAAGCGGAAGGTGGTGGGCCAGGATGTTGTTGAAGGCCTTGACATACTGCGCTCCGGGAAGCCGGCTCTGCACCAGTTCGCTGGTGGTCACCGTGCTGTCATCAAGCTCGGCGATGCGCCCGTCCCGGGACGGGTAGTAATTGCTGGTGTCCAGGACGATCTTGCCGGCCAGGAGTCCGTCCGGAAGAGCGGAAACCGCGTTCAGCGGAATGGAAAGCACGACGGCGTCGCCGAGTTTCGCGGCGTCTTCCACCGTGCCGGCCTGGGCAAGCGGCCCGAGCTCGGCTACCAGGTCCGAGAGCGTTTCAGGTCCCCGCGAGTTGGCAATAACGACGTTCATGCCCGCCGCAACCGCGAGCCGCGCAACCGCGGATCCGATGTTCCCGCTCCCAATGATTCCCAATGTCGACATTGCGTATCCCTTCGATGATGTTCGGCTGGACTGGCACGGATGTCCTCCGGCAGCCCCTCAAAAGAGGAAACTGCTCCTGCTGCGGTGGAATTCCCCGGGACGTCAACGGCGCCCCTGACGGCGGCTTTGCGGCGGCTTCGGGGCGGCGGAAAGTACTAGGCGAACCGTGCCCCGGCGGCCATCGCGAGGTTGCGGGCTCCGGTGAAATGCTCGGCCGTGGCGACACGGTTCAGCAGCCGTGCCGCCCGGACCATGAGGTTTCCCCGCCGACGCCGGCCGGCGTCGTAGCGCTGCAGGCCGGCGGTAACGTCGGGAGCCGAGCTGAGTGCGTCAATCAGGGCAACCGCGTCCAGAAGAGCCTCGCAGGCGCCGCGGCCAAGGTTCGGTGCCATGCCGTGCGCAGCGTCGCCCAGCAGCGCCAAGTTGCCGGAAATATAGGACGCGAGCGGCGGAACGTCGAACAGCTCCCGGTAATCTAGCGGGCTTCCGTCCAGTTTTCCCAGAACCCGGGCGACGTCCGGATGCCACCCGCGGTAGAGGCTGCGCAGCAGGTCTGCCCCCTGGGCGCCGATAGCCTCCGGGGAACCCAGCGGAGGAAGGTCGGTGGAGCGGAGACAGGCAAACCAGTTAGTGCTGCCGGCATCCAGCGGCGTAATGCCGAACAGCCGGCCGTGCCCCCACGTCTCGCTGACCCCGCCGGCCGGGCCGGGGACAACGCCGCGAAAGGCCACTGTTCCCAGCGCCCGGGGCGATATTCCGTTGCAGGCGGTGCGCAGGCGGCTGAAGATGCCGTCGGCGGCCACCACAACATCGGCAGAGGGCAGGGTTGAGGGCTCAGCGACCGGCGAATTCCATTCGATAACTCCGGCGGGCAAATCCCCGGAGAGAGCGTCCAGCAGGACGGTGCGTGGGACAAAGCGAGCGGTCCGGCTGCGACCCATGGCCGCAACCTGGCTGCCGTCGGGTTTCAGGATCCGTGCGCCGTGCTCTTCCACCGAACCGGCGCGGACTGCGTCACCGGCACCCAATGCGTCGAGAGCCCGCATCGCCTCGGGCCACATGGCCAGCGCCGTTCCGCTGCCGGGCAGGTTTGCACCGCGTTCCAGCACCTGGACCGACCATCCGGCGAGGAGCAGCCCCCGCGCAACTGCGGTTCCTGCAATACCCGCTCCAACGATCAGTGCTGAACCCCGCATGGCCTCTCCTCTTTATGGAGCCGCTGGGGACTAGCTCAGGATCATCTCCGCGGCCCGCTCGGCGATCATGATGGTGGGTGCGTTGGTGTTGCCCGTGGGTACCAGCGGCATGACCGAGGCGTCGGCGATCCGCAGGCCGGACATCCCGTGCACCTGCAGAGTCCGCGGATCCACCACGGCCAGGGCATCCAGACCCATCTTGCAGGTGCCGACCTGGTGGTGATAGGTCACGGCAGTGTCCCGGACGTACTGCTCCAGGTCTTCGGCACTGTCCGAGACCTCCGGACCGGGGTAGACCTCCTCCGCACCCCATTCCCCGGCCAGGGCAGCGGTTCGGCCCAGTTCGCGGCACTGCCGGACGGAAGCTGCCAGCGAGTCCACGTCCGCCTGCTCCGTGAGGGCGCCCAGATCAATGCGGATGGGGTCTTCCGGTTCAGGTCCGGAAAGCGTGATTTCGCCGCGGCTGAGCGGACGGACAATGCCGGCCACCAGCGAGAACCCGTTGTCCGGTCCGCTCATCGAGTCCAGGAAATACATCGGCAGTGAGAAGTGGATGGGCTGGGTGTCCGGCACCGCCAGGTCCGGACGGGATTTCCAGAACAGATGCGTCTCCGCCGCGCCCACCTCCGGTGCCGGCACGGGCTTGGCCGTGGTGGTGAAGATGACCGGGGAGAGCAGATGGTCATGCAGGTTCTTGCCGACGCCGGGCAGATCCAGGACGGGTTCGACGCCGGCCTGCCGCAGCTCCTCGGCCGGTCCGATGCCCGAACGCAGCAGCACCTCGGGGGAGCCGAACGCGCCGCCGGCCAGCACGGTCTCGTCGGCGCGGACAGTCCGCACCTCGCCGTCTTGCTCGAACTCGACGCCGGTCACGGCGCCGTCCTCGATCAGCAGCCGCCGCACGGTGGCCCCGGTCAGCAGGGTCAGCCGCGGGTCATTGGCCACCGGGCGGAGGTACGCATGCCAGGTGTTGAAGCGCTTCCCGTCCCGGATGTTCAGCTGCATCTTCGAGGCACCCTCCACGTCCCCGGAGTTGTAGTCCTCGTTGAGCTTGATCCCCATTTCCGCGGCGCCGGCCAGGATGGACTCCTGTACCGGGTTCATCGGGAAATCCCCGACGACGTCGAGCGGGCCGTCGGTGCCGCGGCTTTCGGAGGCGCCGCCGTCGTAGTTCTCGATGGCGCGGAAGACCGGAAGCACGTCCTCCCAGCCCCAGCCCGGGCAGCCGAGGTAGTTCCAGGTGTCGTAGTCCTGCTTGGCGCCGCGGACCCAGATGGTTGCGTTCAGGGCGTGCGAGCCGCCCAGGACCTTGCCGCGGGGCAGATGGATCTTCCGGTTCGAGGCGCCGGGCTGCTCCACCGTGTAGTAGTCCCAGTCCTCGGGGCCGTGCCACAGGCCGCCGGCGGCGTGGACGTCGGCGATCACCGGGTTGGTGTCCTCGCCGCCCGCTTCCAGGACGGTGACGGTGTGGCCGGCGTCGAGCAGCCGGCGGGCAATCACGCAGCCGGCGGAACCGGCGCCGATGACGATGTAGGAGTTCACGGAGAACCTTTCACTGCGGGGAAGGACAACACGGTGCCGGGCCGGTGAGGGGGGAACCCCGGTCCGACACCGCGGGTATGGGGGGATCAGTAGCTGATGACCTGCGGGGCGCCCAGATGCTTGAGGCCTTCGACGCCGAATTCGAGCCCGTAGCCGGACTGCTTCGCGCCGCCGAAGGGAACCCGCGGATCAACGGCGCCGTGCTTGTTGATCCAGACGGTGCCGGCCTGTATGCGGGCGGCCACCTCGCGGGCGGCATCCTTGTCCGAGGACCAGACGGAGGCGCCGAGGCCGACGTCGAGCCCGTTGGCCATCTCCACTGCTTCGTCCACGGTGGAGTACCGGATGATGGGCAGGGCCGGGCCGAACTGTTCCCGGGCGACCAGCGGATTGTCATTGTCGATGTCCGCCACCAGCGTTGCGGGGTAGAAGTAGCCGGGCTGGTCCTGCTCCGGATTGCCGCCGAGCACAATACGGGCGCCGGCGTCGCGGGCGGCGTCCACCAGCTGCGCGACGATGTCGTACTGGGCCTTGTTCTGCAGCGGGCCGAGCACGTTGTTTTCGTCCAGGCCCACGCCCATCGGCATGGCCTTGGCGACCTCGGCGAGGGAGGTGACGACGTCGTCGTAGATGTCCTCGTGCACGTAGAGGCGCTTCATCGCGGCGCAGGTCTGTCCGGTGTTGATGAACGCACCCCAGAACAGGCCTTCGGCAATGGTCTTTGGATCGGCGTCGGGCAGGACGATGCCGGCGTCGTTGCCGCCGAGCTCCAGGGTCAGGCGCTTCACGGTGTCCGCGGAGGAGCGGATGATGGCCTTGCCGGTGGCGGTGGACCCGGTGAACATGATCTTGTCCACGTCCGGGTGGGCGGCGAGGGTTTCTCCGACGTCGCGGCCGCCGGAGACCACATGCAGCACATCGGCCGGCAGTACCTGGTTGAGTACGGCCGCCAGGGCGAGCACGGACAGGGGAGTGTATTCGGAGGGCTTCATCACCACGGTGTTGCCCATCCGCAGGGCGGGGGCGAGCTGCCAGATGCTGATCATCATGGGCCAGTTCCACGGCCCGATGGCGCCCACGACGCCGAGGGGGCGGTAATGCAGTTCGGCGCGGCCGCCGTCGTCGTCCACCAGCACCTCGGGCTCCAGATCGAACAACGCCGCGGCGCGCAGCCACGCGGCTGCCCCGCCGACCTCGAAGCGGGCGTTCGGTCCGTTCAGCGGCTTGCCCTGCTCGCGGGAGAGGAGCTCGGCGAGCCCTTCGGCAGCGGCGTCAATGGCGTCGGCCGCGCGGTTCAGCGATTCCCGGCGGCCGGAATGGCCGAGGCCGGCCCAGGACGGCTGGGCGGCGCGGGCGGCGGCGACGGCTTTTTCGAGATCATCGACGGTGTGCACTGGGGCCTCGGCGACGAGTTCACCGGTGGCCGGATCGAGAATCGGCCGGGAGTCGCCGGCGGGGGCTACGGCGGCGAGCAGGTCCGCGTAGCTAGTGAGGGAAGATTCGGAGGCGGGCATGGGGGTGTGCTCCTTCATTGGGGCGTGGTTGCTTGTCAGGGATCAGTGGAGCATGCCGACGAGCCGGCGCACAGAGTGGCGCGGAAGCACCCTGTCCGTGCGGGCCTTCCGCGGCCGGCGGAAGCCGGCCACTGTCAGGTAAATCCCCAGCGAGGCCTCCCAGATGATCTCCGGAAGGGTGGCCAGCGCGGACGGCACCGAGGACTGCCCGTAGGCGCCGAAAAGCACGGCCAGGCCGGACAGTGACATCAGCGGACCGCCAATCAGGCCGAACAGGGCCATCGGCCGCGGCACCAGGTGCGAGCGGTACATCAGGAACCCCAGCAGCAGCCCGTTACCGATGCCCACCACGAACCCCGGGCCGAGCAGGAAGGTCCAGCCGTGCACCGCCACCAGCGCCCGGGCAACGGGAAGATACTCCCCGGCGTCGGCCCCGGCGCTCTGCCGCAGCGTCACGGCGGTGAGCACGCTGAGGATCCCGACGGCAATCAGCGCGCATTCCATGATTCGCGCCGCGACATAGCCGACCGCAGCGGTCTCGCTGTGCCGGCGGAGGACGGGGAACAGCACGACGGCGGTGCCGATGTTCGCGACGATCAGCACCAGTTCGCAGACCGCTCCGAGCAGGATCCGGGTGTCCGCACCGGGTCCGGCGACGTAGTCCGGGTCGGTCAGCAGCGGTGCGTAGAGCGCAGCCCCGGCGATGGCGGAGGCGAAGGTGAGGAGGAAGAGGATCCCGGCGGTCCGGGCGGTCCGGTTGGAGGCGTGCATGGTGCTCCTGTCGGCCGAAGGTGTACTGCGTACACCTGATGCGACGAACCTAGGTGTATGACGTACACTCTGTCAAGCACCAAATTCCAGGAAGGCGGCTCTGTGGGACAGGTACCGAAGGTACGGCAGCAGGAAGCGTCCGCGCGCCGCGCGCGCCTGAACCGGGACGCCGTGCTCCGCGCCGGCGTCGTACTGGCCGATCAGGCGGGCATCGACGGCTTCACCATGCGCACGCTTTCCCAGGAACTCGGCGTGGTGCCGATGGCGCTGTACAAGCATGTGGCGAATAAGCAGGAACTGCTCGAGGGCATGGTGGACCTGGTCTGGGCGGAGGTCACGGAGCCGGACAGCGGGCACGGCTGGAAGCAGGCTCTGCGCGTTCGTGCCGCTTCACTCCGGTCCGCGCTGGTTACGCACCGCTGGGCCGTGGGACTGATGGAGGCGGCGGGCCGGCCGGGGCCGGAGAACCTACGCCAGCACAACGCGCTGCTGGGCTGCCTGCGGGAGAGCGGCTTTTCCTTCCGCAGCACCGTCCACGTCACCAGCCTGCTGGATGCCTACGTGTACGGCTTCGCCCTGCAGCAGAAGACCCTGTCCTTCGAGACCCCGGAGGAGTCGGCCGCGGCGGCTGCGGCCACCCGCGACGGTGAATCTGCGGAGGCCGCGGCCCGCTATCCGTACCTGCTCGAAGTGGTGGGTGAGCTGGCGAAGGAAGGCTACGACTACGACGCGGAGTTCGCTGTCGGGCTGGACGTGCTGCTGGACGGCATTGAGACCCTGCGGGGTTCCTGGCGCGACGGTTAGGTTCGCGGGGCGCCGGGCTCCGGTGCGTGGCCGGGTGGCCTAGTTCCGCCGGGTGGCGGAGACGACGACGTCGGGCAGGGTGACGGTCTGCCCGTCCGGCGCGGTGAGGGTGCGGGACTGCCGGTCGGCAATGGTGATTGTCCATTCCGCCGGATCCAGAAGTGCAGCAACGTCTTCAGCGGTGACGGTGGCTTCGTCCGGCGGATGGTGCCCGTGGGCGGTCATGGCGGCCGGGTCGTGGGCGTGGCCGACAATCAGCAGCGTCCCGCCGGGGGCCACCCAGTCCATGATCCGCTGGTAAAACGCCAGCTGCGGCATGGCCGGATGGGCATAGTTGGTCATCACGAGTTCGAACCGGCGTCCCGGTTCCCAGGAGACCAGATCCGCTTCGATCCAGGTCACGCTGCCGGGAAGGGGCCGGTTGGCGGCTTGCCGGGCGGCCGTTTCGAGGGCTGTGGAGGATAAGTCCGCGCCGGTGACGTTCCAGCCGTGAGCGGCAAGTTCCAGGGCTTCGGTGCCGGTGCCGCAGCCGGCGTCGAGCGCCGTGCCGGGGGACAGCTCGCGGGCGATGCGCTGGACGTAGGGGTTCGGCAGGGTCGCTTCAGGAGCGGCCGTGGCCGTCTCGGGGGCCTCGTGCCAATGCTGTTCCCAGTAATCCTTATCGAAGCTGTGCGTCACCGTTTCAGCCTAATCTAAGCAGCGCAACTTGAACTCGATCAGGCGGCTCGGAGCCGTGGTTCGGCCACTTTCGCGGTCACGGTGTTCTGCACCCGAGCTTCTCTTAGTTTCTGGGTCGTAAAAAGTATCAACGAGTATAAAGATGACTTTATATAGTCTGCTCCATCAGCCAGCCTCTCGCGCCGGTGAAACCGTATGAAAACGTACGTCAACGGACAAGGACTCCCATGGACCTCGACGAGCTGCTCACAGCGCTGAACGCCGGCGAAACGATTACCGCCGGATCGCCCCTGCATGAAGCTATGCACTCCGCCAGCCAGGCTGCCCTGCGGATCACCGGTGAGCTCAACAGCGGCTATCACGAACCGGCCCGGGTGCGGGAGCTGCTGTCGCAGCTGACCGGGAAGCCGGTGGACGAGTCCGTGGCCCTGTTCCCGCCGTTCTCCGCCGATTTCGGCAGGAACATCACGCTGGGGAAACGGGTGTTTATCAACGCCGGCTGCCGGTTCCAGGACCAGGGCGGCATCACCATCGGGGACGACTGCCTGATCGGCCACAACGTCGTCCTCGCCACGCTGAACCACGATCTGACACCGGGCCGGCGCGCGGACATGCACCCCGCACCCGTGACCTTGGGTCGGAACGTCTGGCTCGGCTCCAATGTCACGGCGCTGCCCGGCGTCAGCATCGGCGACGATTCCGTGGTGGCCGCCGGCGCCGTCGTCACCAAGAACGTTCCGGTGCGGTCCCTGGCCGTGGGTTCACCGGCACGGGTAATCCGCCCCCTCGACGGTTAAGCCGTCGTCCCGCCGCGGTGCGACGCCTCACGGCCACGCCCGAGGGCAGTATTATGGCGCCGGGGTGAAGAGGAATGCGTGCGTGGAGGCGGAATAGAAGGCCGCGGCTGGAACGGCCGATGCTGCTGGCTGTCGTCTCCATCCTGATGGGAGCCTTGATGGGCGGGTACGGGGTGTACGGTGCACACGCGGACCGGCAGCTGATCGACGGCGGGACGGTCGCCGTCGGCACGGTGCTCTCTTCGCGGGAGCGGCCTGCCGGACGCATCCGAGAGACCATCGCCAGCGTGAGCTTCTCCGCCCAGAGCCGGTATGGTCCGTCTCCGCAGCGGCTGGATCACGTGGTGCGGAAGGGGTGGCCTGTCGCCCGGCGGAACGCGCCGGCAATTCATTCGGGAGAGCCCGTGAACGTGTTCTATAACCCCGATGATCCGTCCGACGCCGTCATCGAGGGCTGGGAACACCGGTATGGGAGCTGGTGGACCGCGGGTGCGCTTTTCTTCGGGGGCGGCGGCGTTGCTTCCGCGGCTAAGGCACGCTCGGATGCGGCGGTGAGGCGGCGGGCCAGGCGCATCCAGGCGTCTTGGTGAAGGTCCTGCCTCAACCGCGGGCGAGCTCGTCGGCCAGGTGCCGATTGCGCGTCTCAATGGGGCGTGGGTAGCAGGAAGGTCCGGTGCAGTGCGCGTTGCTGGTTCGCAAAACCCATAGTCGCTCTGCGTACTCAGGAAAAGAGCTCCTGAACAAACGGAGAATTTCTAGGAGCCAGTATGGACATTCACATTTCGGGACCACAGTGTGTAGGCACTACACCTAGCGAAGTCCAGAAATCATTTTCGGGGATGAAACGAGCCGCGTCATGCAATCGAATACAGTTCATCGAGGAGCAGCTACCCTTCCTGCGCAGCAGCACCCCAGCACCACCACCCTGTGGTCCATCCTGACCATTGAGCCGGAGCGTAAGAATGTCGGCGACGAAATAGTCCGCCATATTGTGGCCCCTCTGACTTCCCAACTACGGACCGGGGAGGGGGGACGGTTTCGGTTTTCACGCAGCCTGGAATCCGACCATCAGGCCGTGCTCCTGCATTTGCGTGCTCCCGACGATGCCGTTAAGCGCCTATGGAAGTTTGCGCACGCGCTGGCGGACGAAAACGTTGCCACGCTGGGTACCGTAAAGATCTCCCACTCTCCGGGCATCGCTTATCCGCCACCTCCGGGCGAACCGGTACCTGAGGTGGTGGAAGCCGCACTTGCACGGTTCGGTGGACCAAAGGGCCTGGAGCTGATAGCCGAGAATTGCGAGGTGTCCTCGGACCTGGCCGTGTGGGCAGTCAACCGCTTTCCCAGCCTCAACATGCGCTCGATGCTGGCCGCACTGCTTCTCTTCGACACCGGCCACGCCATGATGCGGGGACCCCGGTCCGCCGTTTGGCCCGACCGCAGGACTACAAGCTGGGACTACTACTGGAACGCCCATCTGCACGCCTGCACGGGATCTTACGGCCCGCAGTCTGAGCAAGCGCGCAGGGCAATGATGGCCCGGATGGCACCCCGGGTTGTACCCGCACATCGAGTGATGGCCGCCCTGGCCTCAGAGCCGGCAGTGGATATCTGGCGGAAGCGGTGGGCAAGGGCCATCGATGACTATTTGTACCGGGCAGACAAGCAACGCATCAGTCGCAGCGCGCAGCAGCTGGCTACGGGGGCAAGCCAGTTAGCGCTCAACCGGCTGGGCTTCCCGTTCAGGGAACAGGCCGTCCTCGGCCTATACGCGCGGGCCTGGAGCAAGGACATTGAAGCGCAGTATTCCGGTGAGGAGCGCTCGCCGAAGCCGTCAAAGCCGGGTAAGAAATGACGGCGTAGGCGGTACCGGTTGAACGACGTCGGCATCCACCTTCACACCGCTGCTGACCAAAAACCACACCGAAATAATCCAGCTCGGGGTGAAGCAGCGGCCCTTGAGGGGAAAGCACCTTCGTTACTCATTTGATTCCGTCGGGGCGACCTTTTTTGCGCTGCTGGGCATCGAATAGATGGCATTATCTACTACAAGTAATGGGCTGTCCGCTGGAAGTTGTCGCCCAGGGAAGCACGACCCTCACCACAGAAAAGGCATAACCCCGTTATGAGCACCACCGAAAAAAGCTATATTCCCGCTACCGCCACCAAGAAGTCCTTCGTCGTGACGTGGCTGCTCGCGCTCTTCCTTGGCACCTTTGGCGTGGACCGCTTCTACCTGGGCAAGATCGGCACCGGTGTCGTGAAGCTCCTGACGTTCGGCGGTTTCGGTATCTGGACGCTGGTGGACCTGATCATCACCCTGACCGGCAACCAGAAGGACAAATACGGTCAGCCTCTCGCCGAGTACAAGGAGAACAAGAAGATGGCGTGGATTGTCACCGCCGTCGTCTGGGTTCTCAACGCCATTATTTCGGTGGTCACGATCTTTACTTTGACGGCGACAATCGGAGCGGTCATCGAGGAAAGCCGGCAGGTACCGGGGACGAACAGCAATACGCTGTCCAGCCCGGCACCGACCTACTCCGCACCCACTCAGGCAGCACCCGCCGCTCCCGCCGTTCCCAAGAATGATGACAATCTGCAGGCGCTGAACAGTGCCACGTTCTACAGCGACTCCCTGCACATGAGCAAGGCCGCCATCTACGAGCAGCTCGGTGGGGAGTACGGCCAGTACACTCCGGAGGCCGCGCAGTACGCCATCGACAACCTCAAGGCCGATTACAAGGTCAACGCGCTGGAATCCGCGAAGGTTTTGCAGGAGGAGACCCCGCAGCCCCTGGATGAGCTGCGGGATTACCTCGCCAGCACCGATACGTACGGCGCAAAGTTCACCCCCGAGGAAGCCGACTACGCCATTCAGAACCTGAAGTAAGTCGCCTTAGCCTCCGGCACCTTCAAGGAATAGCCAGAAGCGCACGCGTTGCTTCTGGCTATTCCTTTGCCCGGAGGACATGGTCCGTCCCTTCGGCAGGACTCAGACACACTTAAGGTGACGGTGCGGCTCGGCCGGAAGCTCAACACGTATTTCATCGTCGATGTTCACCAACCCGCCTGTCAGTACGATGCCCATGACTCCCGTTTTGCGCACGACTTTTCCGTTGCTGTCGAGGGGTAGCACCGCTTTGAGCAGCCCGGTTTGGAAGCGGTCGATCTGCCGGCAGGGATTCCGCAGGCCGGTTACCTGAACGACGGCGTCGGGCCCGATCCGCAGGAGTGCTCCCTCGGGCAGGTTCAGGAGGTCGATGCCGCGGGTGGTGATGTTTTCCCCGAGGTCGCCGGGACCCACCTCGAAGCCGTCCTGCTCGAGTTCCTCGAACAGCTCCGCCTGGATCAGATGCACCTGCCGCAGGTTGGGCTCCGTCGGATGGAACCGCTTTCTGAACACATGCTGCACGGTGGTGCCGGAATGCACGTCTCCCTCGACGCCGAGCCCTTCTACCAGCAGAACCGATTCAACCCGGTCCTTACTGAAGGTGTGCTTGCTGCTTTGACTGACGGAGACAACTTTCGATTCCATCGTTGAGGCGCTGCTTTCGGGCGATTCTCCTGCGGACATGGGTTCCATCCGTCTACCAGATCAGGGCGCGGCCGGCAGGCGCAACCGGCATCGAGGTGGCGGTGGCTGTAATCAGCCGAAAACCGGGGGATACGCGCCAGGCAGCCTCAAACTTTTGAGCGACAGGTTCGGGTCCGGGATTCCAGCTGGATGTCATTTGATGGATCATTCCATGTTTTTAGCGGCGCCGGTGTGCCGCTGTCTCCGTACCCGATCCTGATGAAGGACAGCATTCAAACGAAGTACCGCAGGCATGGGGATTGCCGTTTGGATAACGCGGCAGCTTTTAGGTGTAAATTTAGTTATTCATTTGGTTTAGTGCTGACCGCAGCATGAAACTCCCGGCAGCCAATTACTCACGGGAGACGCTGCCTCTTTTCGAAGCTGCACAGCTCATCAAGGTTACGCGTCTTCGTCGCCGTCTCAGCAGGCATCGTCAGTGATTCGATGCGGAAAGCTGGCGGGTTCCGCCGGAGGATATGCGTGGGTGACATGATTTCCCCTCGCGAAACCGCACGGCCGAAATGTTTCCATGAGCAGAAGCCGAACCCGTAAAACATGGCGCTGCGCGCCTAAAGCACGACCTCATTACAGAAAAGGCATACCCCGCTATGAGCACTACCGAGACAAGCTATATGACTACTACCGCCACCAAGAAGTCCTTCGTTGTGACCTGGCTGCTGGCGCTGTTCCTGGGCGGACTGGGCATCGACCGCTTCTACCTGGGCAAGATCGGCACCGGCGTCCTGAAGCTCCTGACAGGTGGCGGCTTGGGCATCTGGTCGCTGGTGGACCTGATCATCACCCTGACCGGCAACCAGAAGGACAAGAAGGGCCAGCCGCTCGCCGGATACCAGGAGAGCAAGAAGATGGCCTGGATTGTCACGGCCATCATCTGGGTTCTCAACGTCGTCGTTTCGCTCATCCTGCTCCTCACCGGAGCACTGGCAGTGGGCTCGGCCGTTGAGAACAGCCCGGCCGTATCTCAGGGAAGCAACGGCACGGTAGCCGAGGCGGCAGCACCCGAAGCTGACCCCTCCGTTCCCAAGGAATACCAGTCGGCGCTGACGCAGGCCGAGACCTACGCCGACATGATGTACATGAGCAAGGCCGGCATCTACGCCCAGCTGACCTCCGACGTCGCCGGGAAGTTCAGCCCGGAGGCAGCCCAGTACGCAGTGGACAACCTCGATACGGACTTCAATGCCAACGCGCTTAAGAAGGCGGAGACGTACCAGAACGATATGGCGATGTCCCCCGACGCGATCCGGGACCAGCTGACCTCCGAGTTTGGTGAGCAGTTCACCCCCGAGGAAGCCGACTACGCCATTCAGAACCTGAAGTAGTCTCCTCCGCCGGAGTCTCCGGCACGTTCAAGGAATAGCCAGAAGCGGGCAGGGTTGCTTCTGGCTATTCCTTTGCCCGATCTGCCGCTCATCCGGGCGGCTATTTGCCGCTGAAGACCGGGAACCGGCTGGACCTGCCGTAGTCGCTGATGCGCAGGTTCCGCAGCGTGGCCATGTCCGGGTCGGAAATGACAAAGTCGACCAGAGCGTTGCTCCTCATGTGCTCCGGGTTGGCCGTCTTGGGCAGAGGTACCGTGTCCAGCTGCAGGGCGTAGCGGATGCACAGCTGCGGGACGGTCACCGCGTAGCGCTGCGCCATGGCGGCGACGTCGGTGTTCCGCAGCATCTCGCCGTGGGCGATGGGGGAGTAGGCCTCGATGAGGATGTCCTGCGCTGCGCAGTTCGCGAGGAGGTCATCCGGGGTATTGCCCACGTGGAGCAGCACCTGGTTGACCTGCGGGGCGACAGTGCAGGAGCCGAGGATGTTCTCCAGGTCCTGCCGTTCGAAGTTGGAGACGCCGATGGAGCGGAGTTTGCCCGCCATCTGTGCCTCCTCGAGCGCCAGCCAGGCCTCCCGGTTGCCCTCGGCATAGGACCCGCCGCGCCAGTCGTTCCAGGGCTGCGGGCTGTGGATCAGCATGAGGTCCAGATAGTCCAGGCCCATTGTGGCGAGCGAGCCGTCGATCGCCGCCACCGCGCCGTCGTAGTCCTTGATTTCGGCGGCCAGCTTGCTGGAGACAAAAAGCTCCCCGCGCGGGATGCCGCTGCTGCGCACCCCCTCCCCGACGCCGTGCTCGTTGCCGTAGGCCTGCGCGGTGTCGATGTTGCGGTAGCCGATCGCCGCCGCCTCCCGGACGGCCTGCGCTGCTGCGGCGTCCGGGATAAACCAGGTGCCCAGGCCCAGCTTCGGAATCGGCTGCCCGTTGGCCAGTGTGTAATTCTCGTTCAGGATCACTGGTGTGCTCCTTGCGTTGGCGGAAAAGCGTGGCCGTTCACTGCCATGGTGCCGCAGCGTTCCGCCGGGCGGTACTGCTAGCCGGAAGTCAGGTCCGGAGAGCACGGTTAAACAGCCCGGCCCCGGCTGTGCCCAATGCTGACATGCCACAGCTCCGGCAGCGGCGCTTCTGGACCGGGTGAGATGCCGTGCACATGGCGCTTCGGCGTCGTCGGCGTGGCACTTCGGTCGGCCAGGTCCTCTTCGAGCAGCAGATCGCGTCGTCGCGGGTGGTGAGGGCTACCGGCTTCCGAACCCGGTCTCAGCTCGCCCAGAGGGTGTGAAGGTCTTCGCGACGACGGCGCCTGCCCTCCCCGGACATCCCGCGTCCTGCAGTCGGCAGGTTCCCGGATTAGCACGCGCACCTTTACAGCACCCTCCGACGGCGTGACCATGGGCGCATGGCACCTCTGCCAAGATGCTTGCCGCACAGCCAGGATCAAGAGCGTCATGGATGCGTCCATATGCAGGTACCTGAAAGGCGACCCAATGAGACTTTCTCCTTCGCCAGGGCGGGCTTTCTCCGCAATCCTCGCCGCCATCATTCTGATTTTGGGAACCGGATCAGGCGCATTCGCCTTCTCCCCGGTCCCGCAGTCGCTGCCGGCTGCGCCGAATGACCAGAACGACAATACGGGTCCGCAGTTCTACAACGGCATAAACGTGGATGTGCGGGACGATGTCTCCGGGGACGTGTACGTGTCGGCCCAGCAGATCACCATCTCCGGCAACGTGACCGGCGACGTCATCGCCGCCGGCCAGACGATCGACATCACCGGAATCGTTGACGGCAATGTGCGTCTCGCCGGGCAGGATGTGACCATCAGCGGGGAGATCTCGCGCAGCGGCACCATCTTCGCTTCGACGGTGAATCTTACCGACAGCGGTTCCTTCGGAGACGACTTGGTGGGTGCCGCGGGCGATGTCGAGATAGCCGGCGCGGTCGGCCGTGATGTGCAGGTTGGTGTTGGCGACCTCACCATTGACGGGACGGTCGGGGGTGACCTCACCTACAGCTCCAACGACGACGCCAGCATCGCCGACGGGGCGGTCAGCGGCACCGTGGAGCGCATCGCCCCGCCAGACTCCGACGAGCCAACGCAGGGAGAACGGTTCGTCGGCTGGTTGCTTGGCCTGCTTTACGCGCTGGTTGCGCTGAGCCTCATCACCCTCCTCGCGGGATTACTTTTCCCCCGTTTGCTGCACAACGTTACCGACCGTCTTGTACCGACTCCCTGGAAGGCTCTGCTCGTAGGGTTCGTGGCCTCGATCGTCGTTCCGTTTGCAATTGTGCTTCTGCTGTTCACCTTCGTCGGCGCACCCCTCGCGCTGGCCATCCTGCTGGTCTGGATCACGCTCACCCTCGCGGCATTCGTGTTCAGCTCCTACTACATCGGAAGGCTGGTGTTCCGCGGCCGCCAGCGTCCGGTGGTCAAGGCGCTCGTCGGCGGGGCGATCCTCATCGTTGCGCTGCATATTCCGTGGCTGAACATCGCCGTATGGCTGGGCATGGTCTTCCTCGGGATCGGCGCGCAGCTCCTTGCGATCTACGACCGGCGCCCCTGGCGGCGGGTAAGCACGGCATCACGGAATGACCTCGGCCCGGGCACGGGACACAAAGGTGGGCCCGGGTACGACGGCGGACAGTCCCCGCCGCCCCCGGTGCAGCCGCCGCCCCCGGGGCCGTAACCCGCGCAGGAGGATCACCGTTCAGGCCTTTCCGACAAATCTCCGTAGCCCTGTCGGCTGGAGTCGCGGACTGCAGGGCTAAAACGGTTAGCAGAAGGCCCCTAAACGACGGCAGGCCTCCCGCATTATGCGGAAGGCTGCCGTCGTCGTTAGTCGGCTAGGAAACCGGGGCCAGCTCCGGGTAGTCCGTATAGCCGGCGGCGCCGTCGGTGTAGACGGTGGCCTGGTCGATCTCGTTCAGCGGGTGGTCCTCCTGCCAGCGGCGGGCCAGGTCCGGGTTGGCGATGACGGGGCGGCCGACGACGGCGGCGTCGGCCAGGTTCCCCTCGAGCAGCATGATGGCGTCCTCGCGGGTGGTGACCGTGCCGAAGCCGGTGTTCATGAGCACCGGGCCGCCGAAGCGGTGGCGCAGGCCCTGGACCATCTCGTCGGCCGGATCGGCGTGCAGGATGGACAGGTAGGCCGGCTTCAGATCGGCGATGCCGTCCACGAGGGCGGTGTACGTGGCGGTCACGTCGGCGCGGTCGGTTTCCAGCACGCCCTGGATGTTGTGTTCCGGGGAGATGCGGATGCCGGTGTGCTCGGCGCCGATGGCCTCGGCCACGGCACGGAAGGCCTCGATGACCAGGCGGGCCCGGTTCTCGGGCGATCCGCCGTAGTTGTCGGTGCGGGTGTTGGAGACGGGGGAGAGGAATTCCTGCAGCAGGTAGCCGTTGGCACCGTGCAGCTCCACGCCGTCGAACCCTGCCTTCATCGCATTCTGCGCGGCGGAGACGAAGTCCTGCACGACGCCGGGGAGTTCGGCTTCGGTCAGGGCGTGCGGCACCGGGTAGGGCTGCTTGCCGTCGTACGTGTGCGCCATGCCTTCGAGCGCGATGGCGCTGGGGGCCACCGGCTGGCGGCCGCCGTTGATGTTTTCGTGCGCGACGCGGCCGGAGTGCATCAACTGGGCGACGATCCTGCCGCCGGCGGCGTGGACGGCGTCGGTGACGCGCTTCCAGCCGGCGACATGCTCCTCGGTGACCAGGCCGGGCATCAGGGGGTTGCCCTGGCCGGTGAAGGAGGGGTAGATGCCGTCGCTGATGATCAAGCCCATTGAGGCGCGCTGGCGGTAGTGCTCGACCATGATGTCGGTGGGCACGCCGTTGCGGTCGGCGCGCACGCGGGACATCGGTGCCATGACGAGGCGGTTGGGCAGTTCCATGGTGCCGACGGTCAGCGGGGTAAAGAGTTTCACGTGGTGGTTCCTTTTTGTGGCGTGGGGCCAAGAGAGGTCTCACTAGGAGGGTTTATCTACTCAGCGACAACCGCGCGAAGGGCTTGCTATATTCCGCGCCACGTTTGAGGTCACACCCGAGGCCTCCGGTTAGGCGGTGTTTCACGATGAGCTCTTATATGGTGGGCCGTGCTTAGTCCAGGCGGGCGAAGCGCTGCCCCGTGAGCACCAGGCGTGGCAGGCCAGCGGGCTGGAAGAACCCGGATCCGCGTGCCACACCTCGTAGACGGACAGACCACCACTGAGCAATTCGTGCGACAGGCACCCTTCGCCGCCGATAGATAGGCACAAACAATCGCTGCTCCGGTCTTGGACGGCGTGAGTGAAGCTCCTAGTCGGTAGCGATGACGACAGACTTTGTCCGTGTGTAGGAATCGAGGGCTTCCGGTCCGTACTCGCGGCCCCAACCGGAGTTCTTTACCCCGCCGAACGGAACAGCCGGGTCGAGTAGTGCCCACGCATTAACCCAGACGATGCCGGCCTGGAGTTTCGAGGAGACCCGGTGAGCCCGCGAAATGCTGGAGGTCTGGACGCCTGCTGCGAGGCCGTATTTCGTGCTGTTGGCCAGACCGATGGCCTCTTCCTCGGTGTCGAAGGGCTGGACAGTGAGCACCGGGCCGAAAATCTCGTCGGTAACGGCTTCGGCGTCGTTGCCCAGCCCGGCGATAACCGTTGGCTTGTAGAAGAATCCGCCATTCAAGTCGAGCTTCTGACCCCCGACGATGATTTGGCCGCCTGCTGCCCTGGCTCCGTCCACATAACGAGCTACCTTATCCAGTTGCTTCTGACTGGACATTGGTCCCATGACGGTCGCGGGATCGAGGGGGTCGCCGACAGGAACGCCTGCGACTGCGTCTTTCAGAATTCCCAGAACCGTTTCGTAGATGGGCCGTTCGACAAGCAGGCGAGGTCCCCCCATGCAGAACTGACCTGAGTTAAAAACGAAGGCACTGATGATGGTTCCAATTGCTTTTTCCAAGTCGGCGTCGGCGAAGAGGATGTTGGCGGCGTTACCTCCAAGTTCCGCCGTCACGGGGCGCAGGTTCTCGCCGGCTAGGGCCGCGACGCGGCGCCCGATTTCGGTGGAGCCGGTGAAGGCGACTTTGTTGACGTCCGGGTGCGCGACCAGATGATCACCCAGTGCGCTGCCGGAACCCGTAACGACGTTGAAAACTCCGGCAGGAACGCCGGCCTCGGTGAGGATCTTGGCCATCAGCAGGGCACTGAGGGGTGTATCTCCGGCGGGCTTGTGGACCACTGTGTTTCCGGCGGCTAGGGCTGGGGCGATCTTGGTGCTGGAGAGGATGAGCGGGAAGTTGAACGGGGTGATGGCGGCGATTACGCCTAGGGGTTCACGCTTGGTGAATGCATGGGCTGCCAGCGGCGTTTCCCGGACCGACCCGTCCAGTTGCTGTGCCAGGGCGGCGACATATTCGTATTGATCGATGGCTGTCGCGACGTCCACGGCCCGCGCGAACGTGATGGGCTTGCCGACGTCGGTGCTTTCAGCGAGTGCCAGTTCCTCGGATCGTTCGCGCATGATCTGCGATGCCCTGTGGAGAATGCGGGAGCGTTCCCGGCCGCTCAAACCCGACCAGCGGCCGTCCTCGAAAGCGGTTTTTGCTGCAGCGACGGCGGCATCGATGTCGGCGGTGGTGGCAGCGGAAACGGTAGCCGTTTCCTGGCCGGTGGCAGGATTCACGATCGACGAGTTGCTGGCTCCGGACGCTGGGCGCCAGTCACCGTTGATGAACAATTGGCCCCGGGTTACCAAATCCGGGAGAGAGCCCGCGGGGATCTGCGAGTCCTGAAGAGTCATTATTCCTCCTTTATTGCTTGTTCCCTGGGGCGTCAAAAACCGCGGGTCCTGAATCGGCTGCTGCAGATGCCTGATTTTCCGGGGCGGCGATTATGTTGTCAATAGGTTCTTTGGCGACTCTCGTGCTCATAATCCGGGGCGCTGAACCAAGCCGAGGGGGGACTGAGGGATGGGGCAGGAGGCCCGGGGGCAAGGGAACAGCCCGCTCTCGTGACTGCGAATCCCTTGAGTGCGTGGACGGCGGCTCCGAAGGCCATCCTCGTGCCCGGCGGAAGGGCGTCCTGGTACTCGCTCGCATCAGGGAAGCGGTCCTGCGCTGCGCGCTCCGGCCAGTAACCGGCTGCTCCTTCGTCGCATCCGGCGACACTGCCCGCTACTACCTGAGCCAACTGGAGGAAATGGGGCTACACGCTCAGCGACGTGCAGCGCATCATCACCGACCACCGCACCGAGGCACAGGCGGAGCGAGGGGAAGCCTCAGACGAATAAGGAGGCCGAGGGAGCGGAGCCGGATATCCCGGACCAAGGGATCCCGGCTCCGCTGTCGTGTGCCCGGGGATCCGGTGGGTGCGCTTGCGGAGGGTTTCCTAGCGGCGTGCGGCTGCGGCCTCGCCGGCGGCAAGCATCCGCTGGTAAACGACAGCCCTCTGGGCTGAGAGCTTCACCGCGGCCGTGACAGCTGCCTTCACATCCGCCGCCTTCTTCTCTGCGGCCTTCTGTTCCTCCGCCTTCTTGTCGGCGGAAGCCTTATCGGCTGCCGTGTCCGTGTCCCGGTTCTCCGCTGCGGCGGCTGCCTCTGCAGCGACGCCGGCATCGACTTCAGCGCCCGTGCTGGAATCCACCCAGGCACCCGACGTGTTCTGCGTCACGGACGCACCCGTATCCGGGTTCACATGCGGGGCACTACCTGCGGCCGGAGGCACACCGTTGTTCTGCGCAGGCGGGGTGTGCGACTGGGCCGGAGGGTTGTAGACCGGTGCGGGAGGGGCGTATCCCGGTGCAGGAGCCGGCGGGTTGTATGAAGGGACCGGCGGCTTGTAGCCGGGGGTGGGTCCGTAGGTTCCGCCGTTGTTTGCCGGAGGTCCGGTGACGGTGCCGGGACCGCTGCCGGGGCCTCCACCGTAGTCTCCGCCGCCGGAACCATTGTTGCCGCCGCCTCCGGCAGGGATGCAGGTCTGACCGCCTGCGCCGAGGTCGACCATGACCTGGCCGGGAGGGCAGCTGAGTGCCTGGGCCGGGGCGGCACCGAGGAGGAGCCCGCCGCTGAGCAGGGCCAGGGAGCTGGCAGCGGCCAGTACGCGCTTCATCATCATCGTTATCGCCGGTTACTTCGTGGAACCGGCGGACGCGGAGGGAGAGGATGCGGGAGAGGCTGAGGCTTCCGCAGTCTCTGAGGTCGTCGGGAACGCAATGAGCCATGCTCCGTCGTGGAAGACCAGGTCATTGGCCTCCTCCGCCAGCGCCGCGGAGTTGGCCACAATCGTGTCTCCGGACTTCACAGAGATGGCCTCCACCGGAACGGTGGCCGTCCGGTCCCCTAGGCTCACTTTACTTTCGTCCACCGTGATGGAGAACTGCGCTTTGGGGTCCAGGACCTTCAGCAGGGCAAAGTCGGCCATCGCGGCGGCCACGTCTTCGGAGCCGGCGGCCGGATCGGTGTACCGGACGGCCGCGGAGAACGTCTTCTCGTCGGCGTCGTCCGGGAAGGCGGCCGCGATTTCATCCGTGGTGGTTTCCGCGAAGAATCCCTCGATGGCCTGCACGACACCGGCCGGATCCCGCGGGGTCTCTTCGGCAGCAGCGGCAGCCGTGGCGCCGTCCGCCGCCGGCGCGTTGTTTCCGCAGCCGGTGGTGCCGAGCAACAGCCCGGCGGAAAGGATGAGCGAGCCCAGCATCGCCGCGTTATTCATGTGTGGATCTTTCGCTCAGCAGACCTTATCGCTTGAAACCTATGTGACAGGTGTGACCTAGAGCAAACTGCCCGTGGATGCCGCGGCTTTCGGCGCCGCAGCCCCACGGCTGCATCTATTTCCGCCGCGCTGCGGTGCCAACCTGTCTAAAAGGAAAGCGTCGCCACGCTGACAACAGGTGGGCTGATAGATCAGGTTTCGGAGCGCGTCATGAATAATGATGAAATGTTTTCCGCATCTAACGCCGAGCAACTTCGCACGAACCTGGGTCCGTCTCTCGTTGACGCTTTCGCACAGTTTTGGGCGGGAGGTGACGGTCCAAAGCACACGGTTATTGACCGGAAGATCGCTGCCGCCGGGCTCATGCCGACGCCCGACGTCAGCAAAGAACGGAAAATCGTAGATGCTTTCCTTGCTGCGAACGATAGCCAAGCGTACGAACTGATGCGTGGGCTACTCGAAGCTCTCCGGGAGTTTTCAAACGGACCTTATTCACGCGGTAACTTGGAGGACATGGACGCGGGCAAACGGCTTCGCAAGACCATACAGTCAGCGGGGTATCTTCTGAACGATGAGTTCGAACTGGCGGATGAGCCAAAAGAAAGTGTCGCAATAGCCTCTCGGCAAGGGGAACGGAGCCGGATTTCGCCAGCAGTGTCAGCTGTCCACGCTCATATGGCAGCGAAAACTGAAATAACGTCCCAAGAGAAAGCAGAGATCCTCAGAGTTGAGACCGACAAGACTCCTCCAGCGGAAGTTTTCTTGGTACACGGCCATGACGATATGGCAGTGCTTGAGGTATCCGATTGGGTCCATGACCTGATCGGGGTAAAGCCCACCATCCTGAGAAAACAGCTCAACAAGGGTCAAACACTGATTGAGAAGTTCGAGTCGTACTCCAAAAACGCAGCCTGTGCGATCGTCCTTATGACCCCGGACGACGAAGCGAGGGCGAAGCGTGAGCACACAAGTGAGATTGAAGCGCGGGCTCGCCAGAACGTCGTGTTCGAACTCGGGTACTTCTACGGCAAGCTCAGACGTGAAAACGTTATAGTTGTCAACTTTGGGGTAGAGCTTCCTGGAGACATCAGCGGCCTTGTCTATATCGGCAAAGAAGATTGGAAACTCGACCTAGGAAGAGAACTCGCCGGCCTTGGTTTTTCCGTGCACCTGTAACCGCAGTGATCGGGTCGATAGTAGATACTTTGTTGAAGCAGCAGTTATTTCGTTTTTGAACGCGCGTGTCCGGCTACAGGGAAATCATTGACGTCGCTCGAGGCGGTTTCTCTAACCCGTTGGAAGTTGTGATGTTCTCGTGATTGAAGAGGCTTCGTTTTCGCAGTAGAGTCTCGTTTATGCCCCTTCGTCCAGCCGGTTGGTTCCTCGCCCTCTTCTTTTTCGCACTTTTAGTAGCTGACATTATTTTCGGCTTTGTGAGCTATGGATGGGGTGACACGTGGGCGCTCTGGGGCCCGATTGCCGCCATCGTAGGTAGCTAGGTTATTGGATTGGTCGGAGGTATGTTCTCGATATTCATCCTTAAAATCGTAAAGTTTCTATCCGTTCTATACGTCATCGGGTTCGCGATTCTCGCTATTACCTCTATGACGCAGGGAGCGTGGGGAACCTTCGGTATCGCCGTATGCGGTGCGATCGCCACGATGTTCGCTGGAGGATTTTTAATCATGATCGAACAATCGATAATTCAGCACTCGATGTCGGCACGGATGGTTGCACCCAATCAATATTCCAACTAGCGATTTATTTCGGCGACGGTTTTAGAGTCGTCTGATGCGTCCAGGGCGTCGGAGCATCAGCGCCCTTATCGGGATGAAGCCAATGTGGCAGTTCGACGTTCTTGTACCGGCTTCCGGAATGACTCCTTAATAACTCAGCGTACCCTCCGCCGAAAGTGGTTCTTCAGGGAGTTTTACAGCCACCCAATAGGCGTCGGCCATAGATCTACAATCCGCACCTTGACGTGACCCGCACCACATGTAACCCTGATCATATACGATTTCGTACTTGATCCAGGAGAGACATGGGCAACGCCGCCACCAAGGACACGCTGAAGCAGGCCGGCAAGGTCATCGCCGTCCACATCAATTACCCCTCCCGGGCAGCAGAACGTGGACGCACCCCGGAACAGCCCTCCTACTTCCTCAAGCCCAGCTCCTCCCTGGCCCTCACCGGCGGCAGCGTGGAACGCCCGGCCGGCTGCGAACTGCTCGGCTTCGAAGGCGAAATTGCCCTGATCATCGGCAAGACCGCCCGCCGGGTCTCGATCGAAGACGCCTGGAGCTACGTCGTGGGAGTGACCGCCAGCAATGACCTGGGCGTGTACGACCTGCGCTGGGCAGACAAAGGCTCCAACCTCCGCTCCAAGGGCGGCGACGGCTTCACCCCCGTCGGCCCCCACATCCTCAACGCGGCCGACGTCGACCCCGCCGCACTGCGCGTCCGCACCTGGGTCAACGGGGAACTCGCGCAGGATGACACCACCGCGGACCTGCTCTTCCCCTTCGCCCAGCTGGTCGCGGACCTCTCCCAGCTGCTCACCCTGGAACCGGGCGACCTGATCCTCACCGGCACCCCCGCCGGAGCCTCCGTGGCCGTCCCCGGTGACCGCCTCGAAGTCGAAGTCGACGTCCCGGGCACAGATAAGACCACAGGCCGCCTGGCCACCACCGTCACCGACGGCATCACCCCGCTGGCACGCTTCGGCGCGCAGCCGAAGATCGACGACAAGCAGCGCGAAGAAGCCTGGGGCTCCGCCGCAAAGGCCGGCCTCGCCCCGCAGCAGGAACAGCCAAAAACCCTTACCCCGGAACTCAAGGCGAAGCTGGAATCCGTCGCGACCGCCACCCTGTCCTCGCAGATGCGTGCCCGAGGCCTGAACAACGTCTCCATCGACGGCCTCACCGGCACCCGCCCCGGCCGCAAGGTAGTCGGCACCGCCCGCACCCTGCGCTTTGTGCCCAACCGCGAGGACCTCTTCAAGTCCCACGGCGGCGGCTACAACGCGCAGAAACGCGCCATCGACTCCGTGGGTGACGGCGAAATCCTGGTGATGGAAGCCCGCGGCGAAAAAGGCACCGGCACCCTGGGCGACATCCTCGCCCTGCGCGCCAAGCACAACGGCGCCGCAGCCATCATCACCGACGGCGGCGTCCGTGACTACTCCACCGTCGCCGGCATCGACCTGCCCGTCTACTGCGCCAACCCGCACCCCGCCGTCCTCGGCCGCAAGCACGTCCCCTGGGACACCGACATCACCATCGCCTGCGGCGGTGCCACCGTGCAGCCCGGCGACATCATTGTGGCCGACGACGACGGCATCCTCGTGATCCCGCCGGCCCTCGCCGAAGAGCTGGTGGAGGCGTGCATTCGGCAGGAACACCAGGAAGAGTTCATCGCTGAAATGGTGAAGGCCGGCCACGGCGTGGACGGGCTCTACCCGATGAACGCCGCCTGGAAGGAAAAGTACGAGGCCTGGGCAGCGGAACAGGCATGAGCAGCTCCGCGACAAGCAGCACTGGGCAAGCGGGCAGCACCACCACGGGCACCGGCTCCAAATCGGAGCAGGCCTACACCCAGCTCAAGGACCGGATCCTCGGCGGCGAAATGAGCCCGGGCTACCGCCTGGTGCTCAGCAGCATCGCCACCGAGATGGGCTGCAGCGTGGTCCCCGTCCGGGAGGCCATCCGGCGGCTCGAAGCCGAAGGGCTGGTGCACTTTGTCCGCAACGTCGGCGCCACGGTGGCCGGCATTGACCCGGACCTGTACCTGCACACCATGCAGACCCTCAGCATCATCGAAGGCGCTGCCACCGCCCTGGCCGCCCCGGACATCAGCGCCGAGGAACTCACCCGGGCCCGGGAGCTCAACAACCAGATGCGCGAGGTCCTGGATCGCTTCGATCCGGTCCGCTTCACCGCCCTGAATACCGAGTTCCACGCCCTGCTCTACGCCCGCTGCCCCAATCCGCACATCCTGGACCTGGTCCACCGCGGCTGGAACCGGCTGGGCCGCATGCGCAGCTCCGTCTTCCGGTACGTCCCGGACCGGGCACACGCTTCGGTACAGGAACACGATCACCTGCTGGACCTGATCGAGGCACACGCCGCAGCGGCCGACGTCGAGCACGCCGCCCGCGCGCACCGCACCAACACACTCAACGCCTTCCTGGCCCAGAACCACCAGCCGCCCTCCCCGGTCTAAAGACTTCCACGATTTCAACGCAGAAAGAGGAACACCCCATGACGACGCACTTCGTCCCGGAGAACCTGCCCACCCACATCCAGCACTTCATCAACGGCAAGTTCGTGGACTCCGCCAGCGGCGCCACCTTCGACGTGCTGGATCCGGTCACCAACAAGACCTACGCCACCGCCGCCGCGGGCCAGAAGGAAGACATCGACGCCGCCGTCGCCGCCGCCCGCGAAGCCTTCGTGAACGGCCCCTGGCCGAAGATGAAGCCGCGCGAACGCGCCCGCATCCTCAATCGGATCGCCGACGCGGTCGAGGCCCAGGAAGAACGCCTGGCCGAAATGGAAACCTTCGACACCGGCCTGCCCATCACCCAGGCCAAGGGCCAGGCCCTGCGCGCCGCGGAGAACTTCCGCTTCTTCGCGGACCTGATCGTGGCCCAGTTCGACGACGCCATGAAGGTCCCCGGCAGCCAGATCAACTACGTGAACCGCAAGCCCATCGGCGTCGCCGGGCTCATCACCCCGTGGAACACCCCGTTTATGCTCGAGTCCTGGAAGCTCGCCCCGGCCCTGGCCACCGGCAACACCGTGGTGCTCAAGCCGGCCGAATTCACCCCGCTTTCCGCCTCGCTCTGGGCCGACATCTTCACCGACGCCGGCGTCCCCGCCGGGGTGTTCAACCTGGTCAACGGCCTGGGCGAGGAAGCCGGCGACGCGCTGGTGAAGCACCCGCAGGTTCCGCTGATCTCCTTCACCGGTGAAACCACCACCGGCAAAACGATCTTCCGCAACGCCGCGGAGAACCTCAAGGGCATGTCCATGGAGCTCGGCGGCAAGAGCCCCTGCGTCATCTTCGCCGATGCGGACCTCAATGCCGCGATCGACTCCGCCCTGTTCGGCGTCTTCTCCCTCAACGGCGAACGCTGCACCGCCGGCTCCCGCATCCTGGTCGAACGCCCGGTCTACGACGAATTCTGCGAACGCTTCGCCGCCCGCGCCAAGACCATCGTCGTCGGCGACCCGCACGATCCGAAGACCCAGGTGGGCGCCCTCGTGCACCCCGAACACTTCGACAAGGTCGCCTCCTACGTGGAGCTCGGCAAGACCGAGGGCCGCCTGCTCGCCGGCGGCGGACGCCCCGAAGGCCTCGAAGAAGGCAACTACATCGCCCCCACCGTCTTCGCCGACGTCGCCCCCGACGCCCGGATCTTCCAGGAGGAAATCTTCGGCCCCGTCGTCGCCATCACCCCCTTCGACACCGAAGCCGAAGCCCTGGAACTGGCCAACAACACCAAATACGGCCTCGCCGCCTACATCTGGACCTCCGACCTCACCCGCGCGCACAACTTCGCGCAGAACACCGAGGCTGGCATGGTCTGGCTCAACAGCCACAACGTCCGCGACCTGCGCACCCCGTTCGGCGGCGTGAAGGCCTCCGGCCTCGGCCACGAGGGCGGCTACCGCTCCATCGACTTCTACACCGACCAGCAGGCCGTGCACATTTCCCTGGGCAAGGTCCACACCCCCAAGTTCGGGACCGACGACGCCGCCAAGGTCGACGGCTAACCCCTCCCCGACACTTCCCCCGCCGTTTGCAAAGGAGCAAAACCATGGATATCGAAAACCGCATTCCCACCCCGAGCATCGCCCCGCCGGACATCGTCCGCTGCGCCTACACCGACCTGGTGGTCACCGACCTGGAACGGTCCCGGAAGTTCTACGTGGACGTCCTCGGCCTGCACGTCACCGAAGAGGACGAGAACGCCATCTACCTGCGCTCCCTCGAGGAGTTCATCCACCACAACCTGGTGCTGCGCAAGGGTCCGGTGGCCGCCGTCGCCGCCCTGGCCTACCGCGTCCGCACCCCCGAAGACGTGGACGTGGCCGAGGCCTATTACAAGGAGCTGGGCTGCCGCACCGAACGCCGCAGGGACGGCTTCGTGAAGGGCATCGGCGACAGTGTGCGCGTGGAGGACCCGCTGGGCTTCCCCTACGAGTTCTTCTACGAAACCGAACACGTGGAACGCCTCACCCAGCGCTACGACCTCTACTCCGCCGGGGAACTGGTCCGGCTGGACCACTTCAACCAGGTCACCCCCGACGTACCCCGCGGCCGCGCCTACCTGGAAGACCTCGGCTTCCGCGTCTCCGAAGACATCAAGGATTCCGACGGCGTCACCTACGCCGCGTGGATGCACCGCAAGCACACCGTGCATGACACCGCCCTGACCGGCGGCGACGGCCCGCGCATGCACCACATGGCCTTCGCCACGCACGAAAAGCACAACATCATCCAGATCTGCGACAAGATGGGCGCCCTGCGCATCTCCGACCGGATCGAACGCGGCCCCGGCCGGCACGGCGTCTCCAACGCCTTCTACCTCTACATCCTGGATCCGGACGACCACCGCATCGAGATCTACACGCAGGACTACTACACCGGCGATCCGGACAACCCCACCATCACCTGGGACGTGCACGACAACCAGCGCCGTGACTGGTGGGGCAACCCCGTGGTCCCGTCCTGGTACACCGAGGCCTCCCTGGTGCTGGACCTGGACGGCAACCCGCAGCCGCTCACCAAGCGCACAGAGACCTCCGAAATGGCGGTCACCATCGGTGCCGACGGGTTCTCCTACACCCGCCCCGACGACGACGCCGGCAGCTCCTCCGGCGAGTCAGCGCAGGGCTTCAAGATCGGCACCCAGCTCTAGACCGCGCCCGACGACGGCGCCAGCCCGGCGCCGTCGTCGTCGCACCCTCCGACACGCCTCCGAACACGCTGCACCCTCTGAACCCAAAGGAATCGCCGTGCTAGATCAATCAACTCTCCGGGCGGTGGCCGATGAGCTGCTCGAAGCCCAACGCACCCGCACCCCGGTGCCGCGCCTGACCGCGCGCTACCCGGATATGACCATCGATGACTCCTATGCCGTGCAGAACCTGTGGCGGGAACGGATGATCGCCTCCGGGCGGTCCCTCGCCGGCCACAAGATCGGCCTCACCTCCAAGGCCATGCAGGCCGCCACCGGCATCACCGAACCCGACTACGGCGTCATCCTCGACGACATGGTGCTGGAAAACGGCTGCACCCTGGAATGGGACCGCTACACGCATCCCCGGGTGGAGGTGGAACTGGCGTTCGTGCTGGGCAAGCCGCTGTCCGGGCCGAACTGCACCCTGTTCGACGTCCTTGACGCCACGGACTACGTGGTCCCCGCGCTGGAAATCCTGGACTCGCGGATCGAGATGGAGGGCCGGACCATCGTGGACACCATCGCGGACAACGCGGCGATGGGCGCCATGGTGGTCGGCGGGAACCCGGTGAAGCCGGCCGACGTCGACCTGCGCTGGGTTTCGGCGCTGCTCTACCGGAACCAGGGCATCGAGGAAACCGGCGTCGCCGCCGGGGTGCTGAACCATCCCGCCGCCGGCGTGTACTGGCTGGCGAACAAGCTCGCCGTGCACGGCACCTCGCTGGAGGCCGGGGAAATCATCCTCGCCGGCTCCTTCACCCGCCCGATGTGGGTATACAAGGGCGACACCGTCTTTGCCGACTACGGACCGTTGGGAACCATCACATGCCGCTTCGAGTAGAGGAAACCTTCTCCGCCCGCTTGGCCGGGGGCCGGCAGACCGGCATGTGGGTCTGTTCGGGCAGCCCGCTGATCGCTGAAATCTGTGCCGGGTCCGGGCTGGACTGGCTGCTGATCGACGCCGAGCACAGCCCCAACGGGCTGGAATCCCTGCTCGCGCAGCTGCAGGCGGTGCACGGGTATCCGGTCACCGCGGTGGTCCGCCCGCCGAGCGGGGACGCGGTGCTGCTGAAGCAGTACCTGGATCTGGGCGCGCAGAACCTGCTGATTCCCATGGTGGACACCCCGGAGCAGGCGGCCGAGCTGGTCCGTGCCGTCCGGTATCCGCCGCTGGGCATCCGCGGGGTGGGCAGCGCCCTGGCCCGCGCGTCGCGCTGGAACCGGATCGAGGGGTACCTCGAAAACGCCGCGGAATCCGTGACCCTGCTGGTGCAGATCGAGACCGCCGCCGCCGTCGACAACGTGGAGGCGATTGCCGCCGTCGACGGGGTGGACGGCCTGTTCATCGGGCCGGCGGACCTTGCCGCGTCCATGGGCCTCCTCGGCCAGCAGGAGCATCCCGACGTGATTGCCGCCGTCGAGCACTGCATCCGGGTGGTGAAGGCCGCCGGGAAACCGGTGGGCGTGAACGCGTTCGCCGAAGCAACTGCCCGCCGCTACATCGAGGCCGGCGTGGACTTCATCCTGGTGGGCGCCGACGTCGCCCTTCTGGCCCGGGGCAGCGAAGCCCTGGCCGCGAAATACCTCCCTGCCGCGGACGACGACGTCCGCGCGAGTTACTGACAAGGACTTTCCATGGCTGCACCTTCCGGCACCGCCGCCGGCCCGCGTTCCCCTCGGTCCGGTCCTCAATCCACTCCGCGGGACACCCGCAAGGTTGCGGTCGCAACTCTGATCGGTACCACCGTTGAGTGGTACGACTTCTTCATTTACGCCACCGCCGCGGGACTGGTCTTTTCCGAGTTGTTCTTCAAGCCTGCCGGCAGCGAGTTCGCCACCCTGGTCACCTTCGCCTCGGTGGGCCTGAGCTTCCTGTTCCGTCCGCTCGGCGCCTTCCTGGCCGGGCACTACGGCGACAAGATCGGCCGCAAGGCCATGCTGGTGCTGACCCTGCTGCTCATGGGCGGGGCCACCACGCTGATCGGCGTCCTGCCCACCCATGCCACCGCCGGCATCTGGGCGCCCATCCTGCTGGTACTGCTGCGCATCATCCAGGGCATCTCCGCCGGCGGCGAATGGGGCGGCGCGGTGCTGATGTCCGTGGAACACGCCCCGCGCAACCGCCGCGGGCTCTTCGGCTCCTTCCCTCAGCTGGGTGTGCCGCTGGGCATGCTGCTGGCCTCCGGCGTGACCGCGCTGATGACCGGCGTGATTTCCCCGGGCGACGAGTTTGTGGAATGGGGCTGGCGCCTGCCGTTCCTGCTGAGCATCGTGCTGATTGTGGTCGGTTTCCTGGTCCGCATGTCCGTGAGCGAAAGCCCGGTCTTCGAGGAAATTGCCGAGAAGAAAAAGCAGACCCAGATGCCCATCGTGGAACTGATGAAGAACCACTGGAAGCTGGTCATCCTGGCCGCCCTGGTCTTCGCAGGCAACAGCGCCGCCGGGTACATGACCACCGGCGGATTCATCCTGAACTACTCCACCAACCCGGACGGCCCCGTGGCCCTGGACCGCACGGACGTGCTGCTGGCCGTCTCCGGCTCCGCGGCCCTGTGGTTCGTCTTCACCCTGGTCAGCGGGTTCATGGCGGACCGGATTGGCCGGAAGAAGACCTACCTCATCGGGTTTGCGGCCCTGGCCCTGACGGTCTTCCCGCTGTTCTGGCTGATCAACACCGGCGACATCGGGATGCTGTTCCTCGGCATGGCCCTGTTCACCGTGGGTCTCGGCCTGACCTACGGCCCGCAGGCGGCCTGGTACAGCGAGATTTTCCCGGCCTCGATCCGCTTCTCCGGCGTCTCGGTGTCCTATGCGCTGGGTGCGATCATCGGCGGGGCGTTTGCGCCGACCATCGCCGCGGCGCTGGTCAAGGAAACCGGTTCGACGACGGCGGTCTCCGCCTACCTACTGGTGATGATCGTGCTCGCTTCGGCCGCCACCCTCATGCTCCGCGACCGGCCGGGCATCGACCTGTCGATCCGGAACCAGGCCGAGCAGGAAGTCGGGGCAACCATCTTCGACAAGCGCCGCGGGGTGTCGACGGATGACACGGCGCCGGGTGCGGGATCGGCTGCGGGGGCAACCCGCTAGCCGCCGAGCTTTAGCCGGGGCCCGGCAGGTCGGGGGATCGATTCCCTAACCTGCCGGGCCTTCGCTGTGGACGGGGTGGGCGGGCTGGCCGGGCGGACCGGGCGAGCATGTGGCCGGACGGGGCTGGACCGGGCAGGACGGGCTGACTGGGAGCGGGAGGACCGGGCGGGCATGCGGCCGGGTGGACTGCGAGTCCGCGAGGGACCGGGCTGGATCGGGCTTTCCTGGAATCGAGAGTGCACAAATTACCGTCTTCCGGCCGAAAATCGGTAATTTGTGCACTCTCGATTTGCTGCAGTCACCGCTGCCCGCACGGTGTCCCACGGGGTGGGGTTGGTGGGGCAGGTGTTTCCTCTTTAGGTAACACCCGTACCACATCTTGGGATGCTGTGTCGGCCACTGCACAGTGTCCCACGGGATGGTGCTGGTGGGGCAGGTGTTTCCCCTTTAGGTAACAGCCGTACCATTCCCTGGGATGCTGTGCTGCGCGCAGGCCCGATGTGCCGATGTCAGGTGCCGACGGGAGGCGCCAGCCGCGGTGGCAATGTCTAGGGGCCTCAACCCGCGTCAGGGCGCCAATACCGTCGAGGCCTCCTGCGGCAGCATGTTCTCGCGGCGGACAAACGTGCGTCCGCGGGCAGGTTTCTCCCCGAAGGACCGGAACACCAGCGGCAGCCCTCGGGCGGTCCACGGATCGGCCCGGTCCATCGCCTGCACATGCACGTGCGGCTGGGTGGAGTTGCCCGAGTTTCCGCAGTCCCCGAGATGCTCGCCCTCGCGGACGTGCTGCCCGGCAGAAACCCGGATCGACCCGGACTGCAGATGCATCACCCCGACCACCGCGCCGCCGTCGGGCGTGGCGATGAGGACGTAGTTCCCGGCAATCGCACCGGCTCCCTGCCGCAGCCGGCCCTGCTGTCCCAGCACATAGGGCACCAGGGTCAGCTGCGACCGGCGGGCCTCATGGTCCGCTTCGCCGTCGTGCACGGTCACCACCTGCCCGGGAACCGGCGCCAGGACCGGGCGCCCGAACGCGAAGAACAGCTCCGGCGGCTCGGTGCCGAACGCGGTGTGCCAGCTGACCGTGGGAGCCGTCCGGCCGGCGTCGTCCACGCCCACAAAATCGATGGCGTAGGTGGTGGCCAGGAGATGCGTGCCGTGGCTGGGCACCCGGCGCAGGGGACTGTTCTGCACCTTCCAGGTCCCGCTGAACGGGAGGGAGACTGCCAGCGGGGCGTCGGGGATTTTCATGGCGGATCCTCTCGCGGTGATGAACGACGACGCCCCGCCGGTGCCCCTACTGCTGTGCGGCGTAGGAGAAGTCCAGCTCCCAGTCCCCGACTTCGTCGCCGTCCAGCTGCCAGACGTACTCATTCTTAAGCTTGCGTCCGTCGTCGGTAAAAGGACCAGTCCGGTAGGGATAGAAGGCCACGGTGGGCAGGGTGGAGTCCGGGGCGGTCCGGATGGCGTTGTTGAAATCCCCGTTCATCCGGCGCAGCTCGGTGACTACGTGCCCGAGGTACCGCTCGACGTCGAGCTCCTTGGACTCGGTGGCCTGCTCGTTCAGCTGCAGCGCGATGTGCAGCTGACGGTTGCCCTGCGCATCCTCGTAGCTGATCAGGCGGTGGTTTTCGACGGCGTCGAGCAGCGCCTGCTCGTTGTAGATGACGTCCCGCAGCGCGTCGGGGGCCACGACGGCGCCGTTGAAGTCCACGGACAGATCCGACCGGCCGTAGTGGAACAGCAGCGGCAGATCCAGCAGCTGCTCGCTCAGTACGCGGGTGAGGCCGTATTCGCGCAGGATCGGCTTCAGGTCGCGCACCCGCATCACGTGGCCGCGGTCGTGGATGTTGTAGCGGATGCGGGGGTTGATGTTTTCCCGGCGCACAATCGTCACGAGCAGTTCGCCGGCGTCGTTGGTTTCAATCAGGTAGCCGTACGGATTGAACTGGAAGATCATCGGCAGCACGCCGTACTCGTCCTGCTTGGTGATGAGCGCGGCCAGCTTCGGGTGCTCCGCGACGGCCTGGCGCAGGGCGACGGAGAAGTCCGTTTCGATCGCCAGGTTGATTTCCAGGTCGGAGGCGCCGTAGGAGCCGAACGCGCCGTGCGTGTACTTGTTGATGTGGGCGCGCATGTTCTCGCTGATGCCCTCGCCGCCGAACGCCGCGACAATGTCGTAGTCCTGCCAGCGCAGCCGGGTGTCCTCGAACAGGGCCTTCAGGAACGGCGGGTAGCTCAGGATGATGTAGGTGAACCCCGTGCCGAACTCCTGCATGGTCTGGATGATCTTGTCCTTGTCCGGACCGATCGACTTGATCATGGTGACATCGGTCAGCGACGAGGTGACGTTCATGCCGGTGGCCCAGGCCCCCAGGGAAAACGCATTGAGGACAAACGGCTGCTTGTCCAGGGCCTTGGATGTCCGGGCAAAGCCCAGCTGGAGCAGCTGGCGGGTGGCCTCGCGCTCGTCCGGACCCCGGACCCAGCTGGTGGGGACGCCGGAGCTGCCCGAGGATTCATCCACCACGACGCCGCGGCGGGGCAGCTTGCCGCCCAGGCAGCGTTCCTCGGTGCTCCAGGGCCGGATGTAGCTGTCCTTGTCCATTTCCGGAATCTGCGAGAACTCGTCGTAGACGGTGCCGTTGCCCGGAAGCCGGCCCGGGAAGTCGTGCTTCGCCAGGAACTGCCGGTAGGCGGGGACCTTCTTCGCCGCGAGTTCGAAGGTCCGCCAGGCGCGCCACCGGCCCAGCGTCCAGCGGAGGGATTCAATTCCCGGCAGCAGCAGCAGCTGATGCGTGGAGACCCGGGGCATAAACAGCCGTACGAAGCGTTCCTGCACGGCGAGGAAAGCGAAGATCAAGACCTTTTTCATGAATGCAGCTCCTGGGCAGCGGGAAGGATCATGGCGGACGCGGGGCGCCGGTGCGCCGGGGGCGGGGGAGTGCTGTGGCCGAAGCGGAAGAGCATCCATGCCTTCCGCCCGTCAGCCTCCTCGGCTCCGGCGGCTGCTACGAACTCCGCATGCGAGTGTTGGTTGGTGATCACGGTGCCGAACGGGTGCAGATAGACATTGTGCCGGGTGAACACCAGCCAGACCTGCATAAACGTGCGGCCGGCTTCCACGTAGTCGGCCGGCCCGTCGAACGGCCCCTCCAACCAGCCCAGCTGCCGCACCCCGCGCATGGTGTTCAGGTAGATTCTGCGGATGAGTGCACCGACCACCGGAGCCTCCCACAATCCGCGGTGCTGCATGGCGAAACGCAGCACGGGTCCGGGCATCAGCATGGTTTCGGCGCTCAGGCCGTCGCCGCGCTGCCTGGCCTCGGCACGCGAAAACCGGAGCCAGGTGAGGATTTCCCGGTGCACGGCGTCGTTGCGCAGATCGTCAAAGAGAGTGGCCTGGTTGACGTGGACTACGGAACGTACCAGCGCGGGATCGCTGGAACTGCGGAAGACATGGCCGTGTCGCTTCGCCGTGGTTTCGACTTCAGCGACGGCGGCGGGGTCGACCAGGGTGTTGTCATAGGGGCGGCGGGAGGTCTGCCGGACCAGGAAGGCTTCATAATCGGCCTGGTCCTCGGGGTCGGAAGCCTGGGGCACCAGGGTGACTAGGCCGATGAAATGCAGCCGGTCCTTTGAGTCGAAGTCCATGTCACTGAGGTGAAGTTCTTCGCGGAGCCCATATCCGCGGGCCTGGGCGCAGACCCGGAGGGATTCCAGGAAAACTCCGGCACAAACGTGGCCGAAGGGAATTCCATAGGATTCCGCGGGTAAGCCCAGATCGAGGTCGTAATAAACGGCTGCCTGCGTTTGGCTGCGCAGATGCACCTTTATTGGTTGTGAATTGTGCGGCGACGGGTATCGGTGGGCGTCCTTAATGATGGCCCCCCAGACATCGGATTCGAACATGCCCCCAACCATAGTGTGACTTGTGGCACAGGGCACATTATTCGCCCGCGTGGTTTGTTTCTTTCGGTGCTGCCAGGTCGTGACGAAAGAACCTGCACGGTGACCTGCGTCGGTCCGGGCTCGGGTTTGGGGAGGAGCCTCCCGTCAGCGGGGGTCCGGGCCTACCCTGAGAAGGGCAGGGACGACGGGCGGCCAGCCCCGTTCCTCCGGCAGCTTTGGACATCTGCCCACCGGACAGGCGAAACTCCGTCAGGGCTTCGCCGGAACAGGGAGCGTCACCATGTGCACAGGCATCAGGTTCACCGACGGCAGCGGCAACCTCTATTTCGCACGAAACCTCGACTGGACGTCCGATTTCGGGGAGCGGGTGGTGATGACACCCACGGGGTATGCCACCAAGTCGCCCTTCGGAGCAGTGCCGAAGATTGAGCATGCCGTCATCGGCATGGGCATTGTTCAGGAAGATACGCCGCTGTACTTCGACTGCGGCAATGACGCAGGCCTCGCCGTCGGCGGCCTCAACTTTCCGGGATATGCGGAGTACGCGTCGGCACCGGTCGACGGCGCCACGAATGTCGCCGCGTTTGAGTTTCCACTCTGGGTGGCTTCCCAATTCGCCACCGTCGACGAGGTTGAGGCAGCCCTGGACAACGTTGTCATCGTGGACCGCCCGATCAACGAAAAGTACCCGAGCTCGCTGCTGCACTGGTTGATCGGGGACTCGACCCGCGCGATCGTCGTGGAGTACACGAGCGACGGCATGCACGTCTTCCACGACGACGTCGACGTCCTAGCGAACCAGCCCGGCTTCGGCTGGCACCACGAGAACTTGCGCAACTACCTCAACACGTCGCCCGACTTCCCCGAGGAGGTTGTGCTCAACCAGGCGCATCTGACCCCATTCGGCTCAGGGTCACTCATGCGGGGAATCCCCGGCGACTACTACTCGCCGTCACGGTTTGTCCGCGCGGCCTACGTCCACGCGCACTACCCGCCCAAGGCGAGCGAAGAGGAGAACGTCAGCCGTGCGTTCCACACCCTGCAGCAGGTCGCGATGGTGGAGGGCAGCGCGGCCATGGGGTCGGGCGAGTTTGAGAAGACCACCTACACCGGACTCTTCTCCTCCCGCACGAACACTTATTACTGGAACACCTACGAGGATCCGGCAATCCAGAGCGTGGCGATGGCCGACCACGGGGTGGATAAAACGGAGCTTGTGGTGGTGTAGCTTTTTCTGCACGCCCGTCGGACCAAGGGAGACTGCCGTGCCGAATCTCGCCAGTATCCTCAGCGATACCGCAGCCCGCTCAGCGGACAGTCCCGTGCTGAGGATCGGCGACAGTGTGATGAGTTACGCGGCGCTGGATGAGTTGAGTGCCCGTGCCGCCGGTTTGCTTGCAGCCCGCGGCATCGGGTCCGGTGACCGGGTGGCGCTTCTTTTGCCCGATGTTCCGCCGATGGCCGCCCTGTACTACGGGATCCTGCGGCGAGGGGCGGTTGCAGTGCCGATGAACCCGTTGCTCGCTGCCAGGGAGATCGCGCACCAGTTGGCGGATTCCGGTGCCCGGCTGCTCTTTGCCTTCGGCTACGAGGACATCCTTGCCCATGCCGACGACGGCGCAGCGGAGGCCGGCGCCGATGTCATCCCCGTGAACACCGGCAGCTTCCGTGAGCTGCTCGCCGCCGCGGCGCCGCGTCCGGGGGTGGTGGATCGAGCCGATAACGACGCCGCCGTCATCCTCTACACCTTGGGAGCCACGGGTCCGCCCAAGGGTGCCACGCTCTCGCACGCCAATCTGCGCAGCACCGCCGATGCTGCTAGCGGCTTGCTGCCGGTGCAGGACTCCGACGTGCTTTTTGGGGGACTGCCGCTCTTCCACGGCTTCGGGCAGGCCCTGGTGATGAACGCGGCCGTAGTGGCGGGAGCTTCCGTCAGCTTGCTGCCGCGGTTCGAACCGGGAACCGCGCTGCAGATAATCGAGCGGGATGGGGCCACCATCTTCGCCGGGATTCCGGCGATGTACGCGGCAATGCTGGAGCATCCGGCCCTGGGGGAGGCCGATACATCCAGTGTGCGTTGGGGAATCTCCGGTACGGCGCCGCTGCCGCGCGAGAGCCTGGAGGGCGTCGAACAGGCCTTCGGTTTACAGGTCCTGGAGGCATATGGGCTGGCCGAAGCCTTGGTCTCGTTCAATGCTCCGGTTCCGGAGCGGCGCTCTGGATCGGTCGGCCAACCGGTACCGGGGATGGAGGTGCGCATTCTGGACGGTGCTGCCAACGACGTTCCTGAAGGCGAGGTCGGTGAGCTGGTCACCCGCGGCGAGGGGCTCATGCTGGGCTACTGGAACGACCCTCAAACAACGGCTGCGGCACTGGCGGACGGCTGGCTTCACACCGGCGACCTTGCGCGGTTGGATGAGCAGGGCAACATCTACGTCGTCGGCCGTGTGGAGACCTGACAGTCCGGCACCGCAAAACCCCTCCGGAGAATCGAAAGAGCATTAGTTACCGCTTTTCGACCTGAAAACGGTAACTAATGCCTTTTCGATTGCCGGGTATCCGAAACCCTCTGTCCCGTGTAGATTACTTCGCATGCGAAATAATAGTGTGGCAGCGGTCACGTCCGAACGGATCAGCATCCCCGTCCCCGCGGGCGGTGCGCTCGCCGGCACCCTGCGCCTGCCGGCCGACGCCGCACCCCGCGCCGCCGTCGTCGTCCATCCGGCCACAGCGGTAGCCGAACGGCTCTACACCGGCTTCAGCGAATACCTGGCCGAAAACGGCTACGCGGTGCTGACCTACGACTACCGCGGCACCGGCGCGTCCGGCAGCCCGAAGGCCAACCGGACGCTGCGCATGCGTGACTGGATGAGCCAGGACGTGCCCGCTGCCGCGGGCTGGATGGCCGCGCGGTTCCCCGAGCTGCCGCGCCTGGCCGTCGGGCACAGCATCGGCGGACACGCGATGGCCCTGGGCAACGGCACCGACGGACTGCTCGGATTCGTGGCTGTGGCCTCGCACGCCGGTGTCACCAAGGCCATTCAGGATCCCAAGGAACGGCTGCGCGTGGGACTGGTCCTGCGGGTCCTCGGTCCACTTGCCAGCCGGCTGCTCGGCGCAGTGCCGGGCCGAAAAATGGGCCTGGGCGAGGACATGCCCGGCGGTGCCATGCTCGAGTGGAGCTCCTGGTCCCGCCGGCCCAACTACTTCTTCGACGATCCGAGCATGGACGCCGCCGAACGCGCAGCCCGGGTCAAGGCCGAGGTCCTGTCCATCGGCTTCACCGACGACCTCTGGGCCACGCCGGGACAGATCAACGCCATCTACAGCCGGCTCACCAACGCTCCGCTGGAGCGGCGCACCTACTCGCCCGACGACGCCGGGGTGCCCGCGATCGGACACATGGGCTTCTTCCGCCGCGGAGTCAAGGACAAGCTGTGGCCCGAGGTCCTCACCTGGCTGGACGGACGGATCGCGAAGCAGCTGTGATGCAGGGCGCCGCCGGCGGGCCGGACAGCGGCTGGACGGGCGGCAGCGGGGCGGGCAGCGGGGCGGGCAGCGGGGCCGCCGGCGGGACGGACGACGGCGGAGTGCGGCGCCCGCCGCGGCTGGTCTTCCTGACGCTGACCGCCGAGCGGAGGCTGCGCCGGTGGATCGGACGCCGGGGCGAGGACCGCGGGATCAGCGCGGCAGCCGCCGGGGTGCTGCTGTATCTGGCCACCCGTCCCGGCGCGAGCACCGGCGAGGTGGCCGGAGCAGTGGACGCCTCCCCGGCCGGGCTGAGCGGGCTGCTGTCCCGGCTGGAAAAGGCCGGGCTTCTCACCCGGGCGCAGGATCCGGCGGACCGCCGGACCATCCGGGTGAACCTGACCGCCGACGGGAAGGCGGCGCTCGGCGTCGTACAGTCGGCGCTGGGCGAGCTGAACGGGAAGATCACCGACGGGTTCAGCGCCCAGGAGCTGGCCGTCGTCGCGCGCTGGCTGGAGCACGTGGGGCGGGTGCTGGATTAGTCCGGGTCCGTGAGGGATACCCCGCCGTCCGCAGCGTCCCGGGTTGGCCTAGGGGCTGATTAATATCAGGGCCGTTCCAACCAGAATTGCCAGCGCACCGACAAGGGACAGGGCCAGACAGGACTTTGCCCGGCCGGTCAGGACCTGGCCTTTCTGCCGCTGCGGACGTGTCAGTGCGTAGATTGCCGTCGGTAGTTGAGCCAAGGCGCCAGGAACCGGGGGAGGCCCTGCTTAGGATGGGCGCATGCGCCAAGACCCGACCGATTGGACCCCCGTAACCACCGGGCGGCTGCTGCTGCGCCGCCTCGAACGCGCGGACTACGATGCCGCCATCCGGATCCATACGGACCTTCGAACCAACCGGCACAATCCACATACCCCGACGGTGGAATCCGCGGCAAGGTCCCAGCAGGATTTCCTGGACCACTGGGACCGGGAGGGTTTTGGCTACTGGGCGGTGGCCGAACGGGAGGCGCCGGGCATCGTCGTCGGATTCACCGGGCTGCAGCGCGCAATGGTGGACGGCCGGACCATCCTGAATCTGTATTACCGCTACGACCCGGCGGTCTGGGGCCGGGGCTACGCGACGGAGGGAGCAGGTGAAGCAGTGCGCCGCGGACGGGCGCTGCTGCCGGAGCTGCCGATCCTGGCCCGCACGACGACGACGAACACCGGCTCGCGCCGGACCGCCCTCGCCGCCGGCCTGACGCACTTTCCCGGACTGGACCGGGAGTATGCCGGCGTGCCGGAGATGTACTTGTCCGTGGGCTGGCCGGGGAATTCCGGCGGAGACCCGTCCTAGCGCTTGAGAAGACTACGGTCAGTCCCGCCTCGGTTCCTGGTTCCCATCCCCGGCAGAGCCTCCCGTTAACAGCCGGCCCAGATGTTCTTTTGTGTAGTCCGCACACGTGGTTATCCGTTTCGCAAATACGAGGTATCCCCCATTAGTCTCTTCCTCATATAGTCCGGCTCCTTCACAGTGGTTGAAACGTGATGTGCATCACGTTCAACTTTGACTGTCAATGGAGACCCGATGAGAAGCATGAAGCCGAGAATGAAGGTTCGGGGCGCACTCAGCGCCTTGCTGATAGCCAGCCTCGCTCTAGCATCCTGCAGTACGGCAACTGCAGAGAATGAACCCGCTGAGGCACCAACCGCTTCGGCAGCCACCTCCGGGAACACCGACGCTTTGGCTGCCGCCTATGAGGGTACGGTCGGCACCCCGCCCACCGAATCGGTTCCAGTCCCTGAAGGCCTCACGGCCTGGATTGTCTCCTGCGGACAGTCGCAGGTGACCTGCTCGACACCTGCCCAGGCCGCAGCGGATGCAGCGGAAGCCATCGGCTGGCAGAGTAACGTCTGTGACGGCCAACTCAATCCCAACGGCTGGGCCAGCTGCATCCGTCAGGGTGTGGGTGCCAACGCGGACGTCATCCTAGTGATGGGCCAGGACTGCTCCAGTTTCCAAGGCCCCCTCGAGGAGGCCCGCGCAGCAGGAATTACTACGGTGGGGGTCGGGGCAAACGACTGTGACATCGACGGCGGCGAGCCGCTGTACTCCGGCATCACCAAGAAGCTGGACGGGCTGGACAACGAGCAGTGGTGGAACATGGTCGGCAAACTGCAGGCAGACTGGCTGATCGGCCAGACCGACGGTGATCTGAAGCTGCTGGAAGTGACGTTCGCCGACGCCAGGTTCGGACCCTGGATCAGCGCCGGCCTGAACGCCGAACTTGCGGATTGCGACACCTGCGAAGTCGTGGGAACACTGCAGCTGAGCAATCAGGACGCGGCGAGCGGCACCATGGCCCAGAAGCTCTCCACCGCCTTGCTCCAGGCGCCGGACGCCAATGCAATCTCCGTTCCGCTGGACGGCTGGTTCCTGGCAGGGCTCTCGCAGGCCATTGTGTCTTCCCAGCGTTCTGACGAGCTGGCCGTCATCGGCACCTTCGGTCAACGCAGCAACCTGGACCTGATTGCGGCCGGCGAAGGCCAGGATGCATCCGTTACCTTCAGCCTGGAGTGGGACGGCTGGTCCGGTGTGGACACCGCTCTCCGGCTGCTGGCTGGTCAGGAGATTGCCGCCTCCGGTGTGGGGCTCCAGGTGGTGGACGCGGAAACCAACATGCCCTCCGCCGGCACCCCCTTCACGTACAACCCGGAAATCGATTTCAAGCAGGCCTATCTGGAGGCTTGGGGCAAGTAGTGGCTGCTCATAACGAAAACCGCCGTTCCGTGCCTGCGGCAGCCGCGGGCACGGAACGTGTGGATGACCAAACAGGGACGGTTGCCTTGGCCGCACACGGGTTGGTGAAGTCATTCGCCGGCGCCACTGCACTCTCGGGCGTGGACCTGACGGTCAACGGCGGAACCATCCATGCGCTGCTCGGGGGCAACGGATCGGGCAAATCGACAGTGATCAAGTGCCTCGCCGGCGTATACCAGGCTGATGCAGGCACGATCAGCATCCACGGAGAAAACCTTCCGGCCCGGCAGGTGACCCCGCGCCGCGCGCGTGCCGCCGGACTGAGGTTTGTTCATCAGGACCTTGGCCTGTTCGATTCCCTGAGTGTGGCGGAGAATTTCGCCTTGGACGCGGGCTTCCCCACCAATCCGCTGCACGGAATCCGTTGGCGGGAATTGCAGAACCGGGTGGACGGGTTGCTTGCGCAGTACGCCATAGCGGCCCGAGCAACCGACAGATTGGGGGCGCTGCGGCCCAGCCAAAAAACCATGGTGGCTGTGGCACGAGCCCTGGCCGACCAGCAGGACAGCGAATATACGCTGCTGCTGGACGAGCCGACGGCGTCTCTCGCCGAGGACGAGTCCAGGGAACTGATGGCGGCACTGCGCGCCCGTGCCAACCACGGGCAGACAATTGTGCTGGTGACGCACCGTTTCCGTGAAATCCAGGAAGTTGCAGACCACGTAACAGTGCTCCGCGACGGCGTCGTTGCCGGCGGCGGGCCCGTAGCTGACACGTCCATCGCTGCCATCGTTGCCATGATGTCGGGCGCCGGTCTTTCCGCCGGACCCGCCAGCAGCGAAGCTGTGCTTCGAACTCCGGCGCCGCCGGGAGCCGTCGCGCGGATCCCTCTCTTCGAAGGAAGGGATCTTTCCAAATACCCCCTGACAGGCGTAAACCTTTCGGTGGCATCCGGAGAAATCGTGGGCCTGGCCGGATTGGCCGGGTCAGGGCGCTCTACCGTCCTGCGCGCAGTTTTCGGAGACACCTCCCTGACCGGCGGAAGCATGAGCCTGGACGGCGAGCCCCATGCACCGTCCTCTCCCGCGGACGCTGTCCGTTCAGGTGTCGTCTTCGTACCGGAAAACCGCCACCGGGACGCAGCCTTCCTGGACCTCGGAGTAAGGGAAAACGCCTCCGCCACCGTTATCGGGCGCTACTGGCGCAGGCTCGTGATGAACCTGCGGATGGAACGTGATGAGACCCACCGGCTGCTGGCCGACCATTCGGTTCGCGCTGACGGAATAGAGATCCCGATCAGCAGGCTCTCCGGCGGCAACCAGCAGAAGGTGATCCTGGCACGCTGGCTGCGGCGAAAACCCCGGCTGCTCCTGCTCGACGAACCAACGCAGGGAGTCGATGTGACCTCCCGTCGGGATATCTACCAGTCGCTGCGGAACATCGCAGCACAAGGGTGCGGAGTGCTGGTGGCCTCCAGCGACCTCGACGAACTCGCCGAGCTGTGCGACCGGATCCTGGTCCTGGTGGAAGGCCGAATCGTCGCCGATCTTGACCCCGCGGACACCGGACGCAGCGCGCTTGCCGCTGCCGTGATGGCCGCAAATCACACCGTCCGTGCCCCTCAAGAAGGATCAGAAGACTAATGGACAGCAGTCACACACCGGCAGGATCCCTCGAGACCCGGGAGGCCAAAGTTCCCGGCCAGGCTGGGTCGGAAAGCTCCCACGCCGGGCCGCAACGCAGGGCGGGAGGGCGGCTTCTGGGCGCGCAACTGGAACGTTTTGCCCTGCCGCTGCTTCTGGTCCTGATCATCGCCTTCTTTGGCATTTTGCCGGCCAGCTCCACCATCTTTCTCAGCGGAGCCAACGTCTCCGTGGTGCTGGCAAACCAGTCCGTCGTCACCCTTGTCGCCCTCGCCCTGATATTTCCCCTTGTCGCAGGACACTTTGATTTCTCGGTTGGCGGTATCGCGGTCCTGAGCAGCGTTGTCACTGCAGCCTCCATGGCGCATTTCTCGCTGCCGCTGTGGCTGTCCTGCCTGCTCGGAGTGGCAGTAGCTGCGGTTGTGGGGGCGGTAAACGGGCTCCTCGTGGCACGCTTTGGTATGAACGCCTTCGTCTCCACCCTTGGCATGGCCACACTCTTGGGCGGCCTCATCCAGTGGTACACCGGCGGGCTAGCCATCATCGGCGTGGACCCGGCGTTCACGACGTTCGGCAGCAGCAGCTGGCTGGGCCTGCCTCGGGTGGTGTTCGTGGTGGCAGCGCTAGCTTTCCTGGCCTGGTATCTCCTGACACATACTCCCTTCGGCCGCGCCCTGTACGCCATTGGGTCCAACAACCGAGCCGCCGTCCTGGTGGGCCTGCCGCTGCGCCGGTACACACAGACTGCCTTTTGCCTCTCCGGCACTCTGGCCGGGCTGGCAGGAGTCATCCTTGCGGCACGAACGGGCGGGGCCAATGCGGACAATGGAACCTACCTGCTTTTCCCTGCCTTGGCAGCTGTCTTCCTGGGAGCAACCGCCATACTGCCGGGCCGCTTCAACGTTGTCGGAACCGTGTTCGGAGTCCTGTTCGTGGCGGTCAGCGTCAGCGGCCTGACACTGAGCGGCGCTGCCAACTGGGTGGACCAGGTCTTTAACGGCGTGGCGCTTCTTGTGGCCGTCGGGCTGTCCAGTTATCTCGGCCGGCGTCGTTCGGGCCAAGGGACGTAGCGGCAGGGCATGAAGTACATCGATCTGAACCTCCTGCCGACGCTTCAGGCCCTGCTCCGGCTGCGCAATGTCTCGAGGGCGGCGGAACACCTTCAGCTGAGTCAACCGGCTACAAGTGCCGCCCTTTCCCGGCTGCGCCGCTATTTCGACGACGAGCTGCTCGTCCGTTCCGGCAGGCACTTCGAGCTGACCCCGCTGGCACAGGACCTGATCCCGCTGGTGGACGAAGCGCTGCAGGGCCTGGACCGGGTCACCGGCATCCGGAGCAGGTTCGATCCCTTCACCAGCGACCGAGAGTTCACCATTGCAGCGTCGGACTACGCAGCAACGGTGGTTCTGGAACCGCTGCGCCGCATCCTGCAGGTCGAGGCACCCGATGTCAGCGTGAACGTTGTCTCCGGAGAAGCGATGCCCCTGCACCAGGCAGATTTCACCCGCTGCGACCTGATGGTCGGACCCACCGGGTATTTCCTGCCGGGGGAGAAAAAGGCGGTCTTCCGGGACAGTTTTGTGGCGGTGGTCGATTCCGGGAACCCCATCCTGCAGGCGGACCCCCTCCGTGCGGAGGATCTGGGCGGGCTTCCGCACGCGGTGGGCAACTTCGGCGCATCGATCAAAACCCCTGCGGACCTTTTCTGGGAGACGCTGGGGGTTGAACGCCGGGTCGCCGCGCAGGTATCCGGGTTGCTTGCCCTCCCGCTGCTCGTCGAAGGGACGGACCTGGTGGCGGTGGTTCCGAAAATGCTCGCCCTCAAATCGCAGCGGGGAGCAGGGATTTCGATCATCGAATTTCCCGCGGAATCGGGACCTGTGCTGGTGGAGGCCATGTTCTGGCACCCCACCCGGGCCGAAGACCCGGCGAGCCTGTGGCTCCGTTCAGTGGTCCAGCGCGCCTGCGCCCAGCGGCACCCGGAGAGTACCGTCGTGACCCGCCTGGCGGAGGTCGCCGGGAGACCGCGGCCCTGACGGTTCAGCCCCGCGCCCGGAGTCAGCCCCGCGCCGCCGCGGCGCCGTCGTAACTGCGCGGCAACCGCTGCCGGGGACGGGCACGCACCAAGGTGGATGCTTCGCGGCGGGTGCCCACAGTGTTCGTGATGGTGCCGATGCCTTCCACCGTCATGCTGACGGTGTCCCCGGTCTGCAGGGGAAGCGGCGTCTGCGAACCGTGGCGGCCCCACAGCTCGGCCAGGCAGCCGCTGCCGCAGGTACCCGATCCCAGCACATCTCCCGGCAGCACCACGGAGTCCTGCGAGGCATAGGCCACCAGCTCGGCGAACGGCCAGCCCATGTTGGAGAGCAGATCCTCGCCCACCCGGGAACCGTTGACGTCAACACTCATCCGCAGCCCGAGGAAGCCGTCGGCGTCCTGCCGGTCCGTGAATTCGTCGGCGGTGACAATCCAGGGGCCCAGGGTGCCAGCAAAGTCCTTCCCCTTGCAGGGACCCAGGCTGACTTTCATTTCCCGGCGCTGCAGGTCCCGGGCGGACCAGTCGTTGAAGACCGTGTACCCGAAGATGTGCCGCTGCGCCTGCTCGGCGCTGAGGTTGGTGCCGCTGCTGCCGGGGGCCCGGCCGATGACCGCGGCGACCTCCGTTTCGAAATCCAGCTGGCTGCAGCCGGCCGGAATGGGAATCTCTTCACCCGTGCCACGGATGGTGTGCGGATTGCTGAAGTAGAACGTGGGGGCCTGGTACCACTCCTCCATCACGCCGGCGGCGCCGTCGATGCTGATCCGCATGCCCTCGACGTGTTCCTCGAAGGCCACAAAGTCGCGCAGGGTGGCGGGCACCAGCGGAGCCAGGAGTACGACGCCGGACAGCGGGTGCGCCGCGCCGTCGCCGGTGGCCGCGGCCCCTCCGATGGTCCGTTCGGCGAGTGCCAGGGTCTCCTCCAGCCCCTCGTCGAGCAGATCGTTGACGGTCTGTCCGGCGGGCAGCGGGTAGGCCCGGTCCTCATGGATGAAGCCGGAGCGGACCTCCCCGCCGTCGTTCCAGCGTGCGATCTTAACCATCGTTTCCGTGTCCTTCCGTGCGCGGTGCACTCATGGCCGGGGCGGAGGCCCGGTAGCCGGGCCGAATCCCCAGCGCGGCGGCATTGCCTGCGAGGATGCGCTGTTCCTCCTCAGGGGACAGGCCCGCGGCGCGGACCTCCCCTGCCGGGTCTTCGGAGCCCATGTCGAACGGATAGTCGGAGCCCAGCAGGATCCGGTCCGTTCCGGCGGCGCCGGCCAGGGCCCGCAGTTCGGCCGGACTGTGGGTGAGCGAGTCGAACCACAGCCGGCGCAGATAGGACGACGGCGGGGCGGCGCACCCGTGTGCGTCCGGCCGGATCCGCCAGGCGTGGTCGGACCGGCCGAGCGTGGTGGGCAGGTACCCGCCGCCGTGCGCGGCCAGGAGCTGCAGCTTCGGATAGCGGTCCAGCACGCCGGAGAAGATCAGGTGGGAGAGCGCGACGGCGTTCTCCGCCGGCTGCGCCACGGTGTTGGCCAGGTAGAACCGGTCCAGCCGCTCATCCAGCGAGCAGCCGAACGGATGCAGGAAAACCAGCGCGCCGAGTTCTTCGGCGCGGGCCCAGAAAGGTTCCAGCCGGGGGTCGGACAATTCCACGGTCCCGGCGTTCGGTTCCTGCCCGGGAAGACGGTCAACGGCGGGCGCGTAGGAACCGATCTCGACCCCCAGCAGGCCGCAGTCCAGCACCGCGTGGTCCAGGGCGGACACCATGGCTTCCGGGTGCTGCAGGGGAACGAGTCCCAGTCCGGCAAGCCGGTCGGGGGCGGACGCCACCAGCTGCATGACGGCGGTGTTGGCCCGGCGGGCGATTTCCTCCGCAAGCCCGGGACCGGCGAAGTAGTAATAGTGCGACGGCGAGGGGGACACCAGCTGCACGTCTATGCCCGCGGCATCCATGTCCGCGAGCCGGCGGGCGAGGTCCACCAGCCGCGGCCAGCGGTCCCGGATCATGGCGCCGGAGACTGTCAGCGATTCGGGTCCCTGCCGCCGGGCATCGAGCTCCTGCGCGGCGGCGAACTCCGCCGGAGCGCTGGCCGCCACGTACTCCTGCAGCGCGGGCAGCAGGACGTGGGCATGCACGTCCACCACCGGGGCGCCGGACTGCTGCCCGCTCATGCGGGCTGGCTTACGGCTGCCGCCACCGTTGCGATCACGCCCGGAACGTCGGCGTCCCGGATCTGCCCGTCGAGCATCCACTGCCCCAGCTGCACCGATCCCTGGATGACGGTCCTGGCCCGCTCCAGCCGCCGCTCCGTGAAGGCCGCCCAGAGACTGTCATCCAGTTCGTCGCGGCTGGTCAGCAGATCGGCCAGGACCGCAGCGTCCTCCACGGCCAGGGCAACACCCTGGGCAATGGTGGGAGGGCAGCTGTGCGCGGCGTCCCCGATGATCACGGCCCGGCCCCGGTGCCAGGGTCCGTCCACCAGATGGGTGGTGAACCGGGTGTAGTTGATCCTCGCACTGTGGTCCAGGCTGGCCCGGATTTCCTTCCATGGCCCGCCGTAGGCCGCGGCGAGACCGGCCATGATCTGCGGCCCGTCCTCGACCCTGCGGTCCTGGGCATCCTCAACCAGGTAGGCGTACATGCTGTCCTGGCCGGTGGGGCAGTACCCGGCGATATAGCAGGGCCCGCCATAGGTCAGGTCGGTGCGGACCACATCGGCTGGCCGTTCCACGAACGCCCGCCAGATGCCCATCCCGGTGGGCTGCGGTTCGGTGGTGATGCCGATCGCCGCACGCACTGCCGAGTGGAGCCCGTCCGCGCCGATCAGCAGGTCGTAGGGAAGGCGCTCGCCGTCGTCGGTAATGACCGTGACCGTTCCGCCGTCCTGTTCCACGCCCTTGACCTTCCTGCCGTAGCTGATGCGCACTCCTGCGTCGGCGGCGCGGCGGCGGAGGGCATCGGCGAGGTCCGGCCGGTACATCCCCAGCGTTGCGGGCAGGTCCGCCCCGCCGGTCCGGACGTCGTCAACCACGGAGAGCACGGTGCCCGCAGGATCCGGGGCGCGGAGGCCCAGCTCGCTGAAGGCGAAGCCCTTGGTGGCGATTTCCTCCCAGATGCCGAGCTGGCGGAAGATGCGCAGGGCGTTGCCCTGCAGGGTGATCCCGGACCCGAGCGGGGACGGACCGGATTCCTTCTCCAGGACTTCCACATCCACGCCCGCGTCGGCCAGCAGAATCGCCGCCGTTAACCCGGCCGCGCCCGAACCGACAATGCCTACCTTGCTCACAGCTGCCATGATGCAAACTCCTTTGTTTTCATTCCGGCGGATTATGTAGCGGGTTACTTCACGGCGATGGGGTTGACCGGCGAGCCGACAGCACCCGTGATGGGCAGCGGAGCCGCCGTCAGCAGAAAGTCGTACCGGCCGTCGGCGGCGCAGGACGCGGCAAGCTGCTCCGGATCCCACATTTCGCCCAGGAAGAGGCCGAGGTTGGGGATGGCGATCTGGTGCAGCGGCTGGAACGCCGTGTCGAACTCATTGGGCCGGACCTCGAAGCCCCACGTGTCGGTGGCTATTCCGGCGATCTCGCTTCGATGCAGCCAGGGCGCCATGCCGAAGGACAGTCCCGGCGCCGGACCTCCTGCGTACTCGCCCCACCCCTGGCGCAGGGTTCGGGCGTATTGGCCGGTGCGCAGCACCACGATGTCCCCGCGCCGGACCGCCGAGCTGGGCCCCTGCTTCTCGATGGTCGCTTCGATGTCCTCGGCGGTGATGGCGTATCCGTCCGGCAGCTCGCCGTCGTCACTGCCCAGCGCGGGCCCGAGCGCCCGCCCGACGTCGAGCAGCACGCCGCGGGTCACGATCTGCGCCGCCGCGGTCTGGATCCCGGTGACCAGGTCCCCTTCGCTGGTCACCACCGAACCGGCGCGGCGGCCGTTCCAGGCCTTTCCGCGGTCGAAAATGTGGCCGAGTCCGTCCCACTGCGTGGAGCACTGCAGCGGCATGGCGATGTAGTCGTCGGCTCCGCCGATGCCGTGCGGAAACCCCTGGTCGCCGAACTCCGCATCGGTGCCGGTATCCGTCATGGTGTGCACCGGGTTGGTCCGGCGGCGCCAGCCCTTCTGGGGGCCGTTGGTGTCGAACGGCTGGGAGAGGGAGAACGTCTGCCCGGTGCGGACCAGCCCGGCGGCCTCGACCCGCTTCGCCTCGTCGATGAAATTCAGGGTGCCCAGGACGTCATCCGGTCCCCAGCGGCCCCAGTTGTTGTGCGCGGCGGCCATCGCCTCGATGCTCCCCAGCGCATCGTCCCGGCGGATCACCTCGCGGTCTTCGGCATTAACTCCGGTCACGGTGCCACCTCATCCCTGCAGTGCACGAGCTGCGTGCCCAGTCCGGTGATGGTGCCTTCCATAACGTCGCCGTCGCGGAGCATCCGGCCCCAGTGCGCTCCGTTGCCGGCCGGGCTGCCGGTCAGGACCAGGTCCCCGGGCAGCAGCGGCATCTGCTGGGAGGCATGCGAAATCAGCTGGGCCACGCTGAAGAGCATGTCCGCCGTCGATTCGGCCTGCATGGTGTCGCCGTTGAGCCGCAGGGTAACCATCAGGTCCTGCGGATTTTCGACGAACTTGGCCGGCAGCACCAGGGGACCGGTCGGCAGGAAACCCGGGGCGTTCTTGGACCGGTACCAGTCGCTGCCGATGGCAGGCATGTCCTTGCGGAATACGAGGTCCCTGGTGGTGATGTCATTGACCATCGTGTAGCCGAAGACGTAGTCCAGGGCCTCTTCGGGGTTCACGCGGAAGGCACGTCTGCCGACCACGGCAGCAAGTTCCAGTTCCCAGTCGTGCGCCCGGCTGTAGCCCGGGAGGACCAGGTCCTCGGTGGCAGAGGCCATCGCCGTCGGCAGGCCGATGAAGAAGTATGGGGTGCCCTCGGCTGCCCGCCGGTCCATGGTGGCGGCGGTCCGCGCGCGGATTTCCTCGTCGGTGCCCTCCCCGTCGCGGTGCGCCACCGCCAGGTCAATGACGTGCTGGCGGTAATTCGCGCCGGCCTGCAGAATCTGCTGCGGCCGCAGCGGAACGAGCACGGTGAGGTCTGCGTAGTCGAGCCAGTCCACGGAGCCGCCGGCAGCGCCTTCCGCGAGCCGGTCCAGCTGGCCCTCGGCCTTGTCCCAGTGCTCAATGACGGACTCCAGAGTGGGCTCGTCGTTGCCGGGCAGATCCAGATTCGCGTCGGTCAGCGGCAGGACACGGCCCGCGGATTCCAGACCGGTCCGGGCATCGCCGGTGGCCGGGTCCCGGAAGGTGATCAGTGAATATGTCATCGCCTTAGCCCTGGCCATGCTGGGCGTAGGGGTTGATCAGGGCCTGTTTCATTTCGTCCGAGACGCCTTCCTCCGTGGCGGTGAACCCGTCCGCGAGGGGGAAGGATTCGGTCAGGGAATGCGGCATGCTCCCGTTGCGGTAGAAGTTATTCGAACCGAGGGAAGGCGTCCAGGTCCGCGGTTCCCAGTCCGGCACGTAGTTGCGGTAGCCGCCCGAGTTCAGTTCCACCCGCAGCGCGCTCGGCTCCCGGAAGTACAGGAAGTTCTGCTCGCCGATGCCGTGGATGGAGGGGCCGTATTCCATCGGGGTGCCGTTTTCCATCAGCACGTCCGCTGCGCGGAGCAGGTCCTCGTGGCTGTCCACCCAGAAGGCAATATGGTTGACCCGGCCCGGCTGGCCCGAGGTATCCAGGACAACCCCCAGGTCGTGGGACTTTTCATTGGTGGTGAGCACGGAGAAGACGGTGATCGGTGCCTCGTCCAGGGTGGTGAAGGCCATGATCCGGAAGCCCAGTGTGGTGCTGTACCAGTCGGCGAAGCCGCGGACGTCGCTGCTGGCGATGGTGACGTGGTCCAGGAAGCGGGGCGCGGCGGCGTGGCTGCTCCGGCGCTCGGGCCGGTCCGGATAGGTGGATTCGAAGCCGGGCTCGGCAACGTACTGCTCCACCTCATAGACCAGCTTCATGGGGTGCCCGTAGGGGCCGGTGAACTGATAGGCCTTGCCGTGCGCGTGCCCGCCCGGAATCCATTCGCCCTGCACGCCCGCGGCTTCCACGTTCGCTGCCGCCGCTTCCAGTGCCTCTGCGGAGGCGGTGCGCCAGGCCATGGACGCCAGGGACGGTTCGTCTCCGGGGCGTACCACCAGGCTGTACCGGTAGTAGTCGCCCCAGCAGCGCAGGTAGGACGCGCCGTCGACGGAATCAACCAGGTGCATGCCGAACTTTTCCACGTAGAAACGCGTGGAGGCGTCAACGTCGGGGCTGGTGATTTCCAGGTGTGCCAGATGGGAGAGGAGTCGTTCCACAGGCGTACTCACATTCGTTAGTTGCTGAGTAATTCAGAACCTAACTGTGACGCCGATCATATATCCGCGGAAGTCTTCTTTCCCTATGTCAGGTATCCGTGCGGTGGATGGCCGGAGCGGGCCCGCGGCGAAGGGCCCGACCGGCCTCCTCCACACGCGGGCCCCTCGGCCTCATCGAGCGTTGAAGCCCGCGTCCACGGGGAGGGTAACGCCGGTGATATACCGGGCGTCGTCGCTCACCAGGAAAGCAACCGCGTTGGAGATATCGACCGCCTCGACCCACGGAACAGGCATCAGGTTCTTGACCGCATCGCCGCTTTCCGGGTTGTCAGCGAACAGCTTCTCGAGGACCGGATTCTGGATCATGGGGGTCGCGACTCCCGTCGGGTGGATCGAGTTGACGCGAATGTTCTGCGGGCTGAGCCAGTTGGCGAACGATCTCATGAGCCCCACGACTCCGTGTTTGGCGGCGGCATAGCCGGTTCCGGCTCCACCGTTGCCCCCGGTTCCCTTGAGGCCCTGGGTGGAACTCGTCAGGACGATGGAGCCCGCCTGCTTCGCGATGAGGCTTGGCACCGCAGCAATCACCGTGTTGTAGACACCTGTGAGGTTGACGTCGATGACATCGAGAAAAGGCTGCTCGCGATCACCGCTCAGTCCCATAGGTGCAATGCCTGCGTTGGCCAGGATGATGTCGATGGGGCCGACCGTAACCTCTCCCTCCTTGACCGCCTTCTCGAGCGCGGCGAGGTCGCGTACATCAGCCTCCTGGGCGAAGATGCGGCGGTCGAGAGCTTCGACGAGGCGCACCGTCTCGGCAAGGTCCTCCGGGGTCGCCATGTCGTATTCGACTGACTCAATCTGGCTGCAGATGTCGACGGCAATGATGTCGGCACCCTCCTCCGCCAGCTTGATAGCGTGGCTTCGACCCTGGCCTCGTGCCGCACCGGTGATGAATGCTACTTTTCCGTCGAGCTTGCCCATGAGGGACTCCTTCATGCGTCGAGTCAGGAAACGCCGTTGATTCCCGACAGTGCCCGACAAGCTAACATGCGTTGCCATCCGGTGGGGAGCAGAATGTACTCGATTTTCACCGGTTCGCTTTTAGACGGCCGAACGCGCCGGTGCCGGCGCGGTCGCCCAGAACCCCAGCGCCGCGACCGGCAGCACCACGCCCAGGCCGGTGAACAGCTCGAGCGCAGCCGGGCCCTGGCCGCTCACGACGCCGGTCAGCATCATGGTGACGGTGATCGAGGACAGCATAAACACCGGCACCAGCGCCACCAGCAGCGCGGTGCCGGCAGCACGGACCCCGGCCCGCCGTCGTCGTACCGCCACCCACAGCGCCGGCAGCACCAGGGCGATCCAGACCCAGTGGTGGAACCAGGAAATCGGGGAGATTGCGAGCATTACGACGGCGTTCGCGCTGATGGCCGCCACCGTGTCACCACGGGCGTCCGAGCGGCGGATGGCGAAGAAGCCCAGGACGACGACGGCGGCGCTGGCCAGCAGCCAGAGCGGACGCTGCAGCGCGTCGGGGGTGCCCAGATGTGCGAGGAAGGAATTCAGCGACACGTTGTACATGTCCGTGGTGTCCCCGACGCGGGTGGAATCAAAGAGGGAGTCGAGCCAGAACGTGCGGGACTGCTCCGGGGAGGCCAGCCAGCCGACGGCAATGGTGGCGGCGAACGCGGCGCCCATGGTCAGGATGGCCCGCCAGTCGCGGCGGACCAGGAAAATCAGCCCGAACGCGAGCGGGGTGAGCTTGATGCCGGCCGCGAGCCCGATGAGGATGCCGCGCGGCAGCTTGGACGACGCCGGGCGGAGCAGGTCCGCCAGAACCAGGAGCATGAGCATCGGGTTGATCTGCCCGAAGCCCAGGCCTTCGCGCCACGGCCCGAGTATTCCGATCAGCAGGGTGGCGAGGACGGCGACGCCGGCGCTGCCGCCCAGGGCGGTGCGCAGCTTCGGCGGCAGCACCTTGTTCTCCTGCAGATAGCGGGAGACGAGGAACGCGGTCAGCACCAGGCAGAGGCATGACGTCGCGGTCAGCAGGAACAGCCCGACGGCCTCGGGCAGGAGCGCGAACGGTGTCAGCAGCAGGGCGGCGAAGGGCGGATACGTGAACGGCAGGCCGCGGGTGTCCGTCTGGACCAGGCTCGGATCATAGAGCCGGTGCTCGCCCAGGCCCAGGAACGCCCGTGCGCCCTCGCGGTACACGGTGAAATCCAGGCCGTGGATCTGCGCGCCGAGGATCACCAGGACCAGCGCGGCGGGCAGGCCGAGGGCGAACCAGAGAATCCGGGTGCGGGTACTGGGTGCCGGGTCCGCGCGGGAGTCCGCCGTTGATAAGGCCATGCCTGCCAGTTTAGACGCCGGCGTTCCGGCAGGTTATTGGAAGAGCAGGGTGATCAGCAGGGCAATGATGAAGGTGGTGAAGGCGAAGGCAATGTAGGACTGTCCGGTGACGGTGGTGCGGGCCCGGGTGGTCAGGACGTCGACGTCGGAGGAGGAGAAGGTGGTGGCGATCTGCGCGGCCAAGTAGTAATAGTCGGCGAAGACCGGGCCTGGCGCAGAGCCCGGCAGGTCGAACGAGTCCTCGGCGCTGTCCAGCCGGGCGTAGTGCACGGCGTAGGTGGAGACCGTGACCAGCCAGGCACTGAGCACCACCGCTACGGTGAGCCCGCCGGCCAGTGTGCTGCTGATCAGACCAGGAAGGACCAGATAGAGCCCGCATTCCCTCGGTTTGGGGGAAACCCTACGGTTTGTGGCAATCCCTGCGCTGCGCGGCGCAGGGAACTGGACAGATCGCAGGGAACGGGACAAACCGCAGGGATTCGCTCGCCGGCGTTCCCCCGGCCGTGGGCTCTATCCCCTGCGGGCCGACTTCAGGACGGCGTGCCCCACCCGGGCCCGGCCGCCCCGGCGGCAGCGCTTGGGGGAGCGGTGGCGATGCTGGCCGGGGTGGTCCTGACCAAGAAGTGACATCGGCGTGCCACCGCCGCGGCGCTGCGCCCACGTGGTGTGCTGGGCCGGTCAGTTACCCGACGCTGAAGCGAGGTCCCGTGTTCACCGGTCTGTCCGCCTTTCCCCTGACCCCGGTCATCAATGACACCGTCGATCTGGACCTGTCCGCTGCGCTGGTTCGCCGGGCGGCAGAGGCGGGAGCGGATTCCATCGGCGCCCTGGGTTCCACCGGCAGCTACGCCTACCTGTCCCGGGAAGAACGACGCCGCGTGGCGGAGGCCGCGGTCCAGGCCGCCGGTGACGTGCCGGTGATCGTTGGCATCGGCGCGCTGCGCACCTCGGACGTGCTGCGCGGAGCCGAGGATGCACAGAATGCCGGGGCCGCCGGGCTGCTGCTTGCCCCGGTGTCCTACCAGCCGCTGACCGAGGACGAAGTGGCCGGCCTGTTTGAAGCGGTGTCCGCGGCCAGTTCGGTGCCCATCTGCATCTATGACAATCCGACCACCACCCGGTTCGCCTTCACGGATGAGCTGTATGCCCGGATAGGCGCCCTGCCGCACGTCGAGGCTGTGAAGATTCCGCCGCGCCCTGTTGCAGAGGCAGCCGAACGAACCCGGCAGGTCCGGGCCGTGCTGCCCGCAAAGGTTGCGCTGGGCGTCAGCGGCGACGAGTTCTCCGGCCCGGCCCTGAGCGCCGGAGCGGACGTCTGGTTCAGTGTTCTGGGAGGCATCCTGCCGGACCGGGCGCTCGCGATCACCCGGGCCGCACAGGCGGGGGATGCCGGCACCGTCCGGCAGCTGTCGGCACAGCTGGAACCGCTCTGGAACCTGTTCGCGGAGTTCGGCAGCCTGCGCGTGACTTCGGCGATCGCCGCGCAGCTGGACCTGCTGCCGCAGGACAATCTGCCGGCACCGCTGCAGCCGCTTGGGGAAGCAGCGCAGGCCCGGCTCGCGCTGGTGCTCAGCGGCCTGGACTCGGCCTAACGGGCACCGCCGACGGGGAGCCGCCGCTGCCGGTGCCCGTCACTCGGGCGGGCACCGGCGTCGGGGAGGGGCTAACGGCCGGTGATTTCGCGGGCAGTGTCAGCAAGCTCGGCGATTCGGGGGTTGGATTTCTCCAGCTCCGCCGCGTGCTCGGCGACAGCTTCCTTCTTGGCCTCAAGAATCAGGGCCGCAAACTCGTCCCGCACGCCGGTTTCGAGGGAGCAGTTGTAGTACTTCACGGCCAGGGCTGCTTCCGCGGGAGTAGGTGCATAGGTGATTTCGACGTCGGCCGGAATGATCTCCACCCCGGACGTCTTCTTCGGGCCGCTGCGCTCCGGATATTCCACCGGCGCACCGAGCTCGATGTCCGACGTGAAGCCGTACAGCTTGTCGGACGCCGGCTTCACCGGTTCCCCGGCGTCGACCAGGCACTGGACCACTTCCTGCTGGAGGGGTGCCAGTGCCTCAAACGTCCGGTCGGCCAGGCCGCCGGCCAGCTTGCTGCTGAGCCGGTTGTAATCAACGAGGCTCTGCTCGGCGTCTTTCCCCAAGGCTGCCCAGGCCTTCGTGTTGCAGGCTTCGGCGACGGCCTCGAAGGCGTCATCGTGCACAAAGACCTTGGCCGTTGACGGGTCGGATTGTTCACCGCGGAGGCCGCTGGCCGTGGCGTCCTGGACACTGTCGAAGAACCCGTCCGCGACGGTCAGCTGGTCCAGCAGATCAGCACGCCACTGCACTGCCGGTTCCTCGGGGATGAAGGACTCGTATTCCGGGTAGCCGTTGTCCGCGTAGCACTGGAAGCGGAGGACATCCTGGGCAAAGTGGATGACGTCCATGTCTTCGGCCAGATACGCCTCGAACGGATCGGAGGAGGAATCCGCGACCGGGGTCAGCGCTGCCTCGGCCGCGCAGCCGGTGAGCGCGGCGGCTCCGAAGGCGATGGCCCCGAGGCCGGCCAGGTAGCGACGACGGCGGGCCGGGACGCCGGGTGCGGCGGCGGATGCGGACAGGACAGGGGAGAGGCGGTTGCGGTTCATGGGATGCCTTTCGAGACTGAAGCCAGGGCGGTGCCGGACCAGCTCATCGGGAGCATGTCCGTAGAACAACAGCGGTTATCAGGTGGAGCAGGCGGTTCTGTGCAGGAAGTGTTGATGCGCAGTTCAGGCGGGTTGGAGCCGCCGGGACCGCAGCTGCTGGCCGGCGGCGGTAAGTGCTGCCGTGGCCAGGGCCAGTACGAGGAAGCCCCATTCCCAGTGGGCGGCAGCCGGGCCGGCCAGGCCAGCCCCGGCAAGCCACGTCTCCAGGGAATCCCCGGACCAGAGCCGGACCAGCAGCGGCACGGCGGCCACAGCCAGGCCAGCAGTCCAGGGGATCAGACGGGTTCCGCTGACCAGGACCATTCCAACCGTCAGCATCAGTGCCGCCGCTGCCAGCGTCAGGGACCGGGCGTCGACGGCCAGCACGCTGGTGGCATCGTAGAAGAACAGTGCGGAGCCGCCGGCCAGCCGGCTTACGGCCAGCAGCAGACCCGCCAACGAGGCACCGGCCGTGACGGCAGCCAGCAGGACGCGGCGGGAAGCGCTGGCAGCGGGATTGCCGATGAGGGCCAGCAGTGCCAGGCCGCTCAGCACCAGCATGGGAGTGAGCGGCGGTGCGAGGATTCCCGTCACCGCGCCGGAGAGAGGAATCAACGGAGCTGTGGCTGCCGCGCTGAGGTGCAGGGTCCGGCGCAGTTGTGACCGGCCGGCCAGCGCGGCAACAAATCCGGCGAGCAGTGCCAGATAAACTGCTGCGGCCGCCGTCGTGAACGGTCCCGCAGCCAGGAACGCCTCCCCGAAGCCCTCGCCGGTGGGCCGCCAGCGCAGCGTGCCCGGCCGAACCCACGGACCCCATTCGCCCAGCACCGTCAGGGTGAGCGCAAGGTAGGTGGCCAGCACCGTGGCGGTGAAGGCGATGCCGTTGCGCCGCCGCCTGCCCACGCTGCCAAGCAGTTCAAGGCCGCGGGTTGCCAGCCCGTTGCCCACGAGGTTGAACAGCTCGGCGGGGGTGGCCTTGGTGCGCTGCTCGGAACGGGCGACGTAGAGCAGCACGCCGATCAATTCCTCGCCCTGCTCCCGGCGCCAGCGGCGCGGGTAGGCGCCCAGCGCCCGAGTGTAGGTGGCCTCCAGCTTGGAGGTTCCGCCGGTCATGCTCCGGCCTGCGCTGCACGCAGCCGCAGCTTGGACATTGCCTGCCGGGCGTTGGCTGCCAGGCGGTCTGCTTCCCGAGCGAGGGTGATGGCGCCGACGTCGGTAATCCGGTAGTAGCGGCGGGCGCGGCCGTCCACCACGTCCTCGCCGGAAATCTCCACCAGCCCGTCCTCACGCAGCCGGTCCAGCACGCCGTAGAGGGTGCCGGGCTGCAGCTTTACCCGACCGCCGGACAGGTCCTTTGTCTCCGCGATCAGGGCGTAGCCGTGCTTGGGGCCGTCGGCCAGGGCCGAGAGGACGAGGAAGGTCGGTTCGCGCATCTCATGCTTGCTCATGCCCAGAACGATAGTCAGAAAAACTGAATATAGGGAAGAAAAGGATATAACGGTTGGGTCACGGTTGGCCGGAATGGAAACCGTATCGAGTCAGGGCGCCGCAAAAGACGCCCCAAATCAGGTGTCTGGGGACGCAGTGCCGCATCCGCGTTGGTGACGGGTGCGGCCGGACACGACATTGCGTTAGTTTTCGCCGGTCCTTATTCACCGGAAAAACCGGATAAGCTGTCTTTCATATACGCTAAGCACGCTTAGCATATACCGACCACCAGCCGGAAATTCCAAACCAGCGGATTCGCATCCCAGCCAAAGCCCGGGGAGCGAATCCGGTGCTTTTCTGCATCCCAAACAGTGTCTCGGCATCTACTGCCGGGGCGGGAATCCGGTGCCGCGTTCCACCCGGGGCACGGCCCGGAGTCTGCGGACGCAGGGGTTTTGGTTAATATGACATGGACTTTGTCCGCCGATATGAGAGTGAATTATGGAAGACGCCCTTATGACGGGTACCAGCGTGGATTCGAGTGCAGAAGGCAAACAGCGGCCGGCTGGCCCGGCCCGCCAGCGGCATCTCAGTGACTTCACCGCTTTGACCCGCCAGGTCCAGGAAGCCGGCTATATGCGCCGGAATTACGGCTATTACTGGGCCAAGCTGATCGGATTAACCCTGATGGGCCTGGTGCTGGCCGTGGCTTTCATCCTGCTCGGGGATACCTGGTGGCAGATGGTGACCGCGGTGGTGCTGGCGTTGCTGATGACACAGATCGCGTTTCTGGGCCACGACGCCGCACACCGGCAGATCTTCGTGTCGCCGAAGTGGAATGAGTGGGTCTCACTGATCGTGGTCAATCTCTTCGCCGGCATGGGCCTTGGCTGGTGGAATGCAAAACACAGCAAGCATCACGCTGCACCGAACAAAATCGGCACGGATCCGGACATCGCTCCCGGCGTGCTCGCCTTCACCCCCGAGGCAGCCGAAGCGCGCACGAACCGTGTCACGCGCTGGCTTGCCACCAAACAGGGTTACTTTTTCTTCCCGCTGCTCCTGCTTGAGGGAGTCAACCTGCATGTGCAGGGCATCAAGCGGGTACTGGGAAAGGGCCGGATCAAGCGGCGGTGGGTGGAACTTAGCTTCATCGCCGTGCGCCTGGTCAGTTATGTGGCGCTGGTCTTCCTCGTGCTTTCACCGGGCAAGGGCGCAGCGTTCATCGGCGTCCAACTCGCCGTTTTCGGGCTGTATATGGGTATTGCCTTCGCCCCGAACCACATCGGCATGCCCATTGCACCTCGGGAAGCGGGCATCGATTTCCTGCGCCGTCAGGTATTGATGAGCCGCAACATCACCGGAGGCCGGTGGGTGGATACCTTTATGGGAGGACTGAACTTCCAGGTTGAACACCACCTGTTCCCCTCCATGTCCCGTCCGAATCTGCGAAAAGTCGCCCCGCTGGTCCGCCAGCACTGTGATCAGCTGGGTGTGAAGTACACCGAAACCGCGTTTGGCCAATCCCTGCGGGACGTCACCGCCTATATCAACAGGGTGGGCCGCGGTGGGGTCGATACGTGGGCCTGCCCGCTGGCCAGCACGCACCGCGTGTAAGTTCCGAACTCTGCCACAGCTACTGCATTAGTTCGCGGACATCGTAAAAACCGGATCACCCCTCAGGGGGTGGTCCGGTTTCGTTTTCGGCAGCAGCCGTAGCCGCTACACCGCAGGCGCGGGTGCTTCTGTTTCGGCGGAAAGCCCCCGTGCAGCCCGCAGCTCCAGATACACCCGGTCCCGGGCGAACGGCGTTCCGGTGAACCGGATCCCGGTTGCATCCCGCAGGGCATTGGCCAGCGCGGGAGCCACGGGGTTGAACGGGCTTTCGCTCATGGACTTGGCACCCATCGGACCCAGCGAATCATCGGTGTCCGCGAAGAAAATCTCGGTCCGCGGCACATCGGCGAAGGTGGGGATGTGGTACTCGCGCAGAATTCGGGTTTCCACCGTACCCTCGGCGTCGATCCGGACCTCCTCGAACAACGCCGCCCCCAGGGCCTGGGCGATGCCGCCCTCGATCTGGCCGCGGCACTGCAGCGGATTGACGACGACGCCGGCATCCGCGGCGTGCACGCTCTGCAGGATCCGGAGCTCCCCGGTCCCGGCCTGTACCGCCACCCGGAAGCCCTGCACATTGAACGCCACCGACCGCGGGGTGCCGCCCCACCGGCCCTCCGCGGACAGGTCGATGCCTTCCTCGCGGGCCCGGGCGGCGACGTCGGCCAGCGGCACCCGCTCGCCGCCGCACTCCACCGCGTCCGCCAGCAGCTGCACCTGCGCCGAGGTGTTGCGGAACAGGGAGGCGGCGAAGCCCCTGAGCAGGACGGCCAGTTCCTCCGCCGCGGCCAGCGACGCCTTGCCCGCCACCACGGTGCCGGTGGAGCCGTACGCACCGGTGTCATGATCCACCAGATCAGTGTCCGACTGCCGGACGACCACCCGGTCCGCGGTGGTGCGCAGCGCCGTCGAGGCCAGCTGCGCGTGCACGGTGGTGGTGCCGTTGCCGAACTCGGCCGTGCCGACGTCGAGCCCGTACCGGCCGTCCCCGCGCAGGGAAATCTTCGCGTGGCTGATGTGTCCGCGCGGCGGCACGGTGTCGATCATGGCGACGGCGGTGCCCTCGCCGATCAGCCACCCGCCGTCGTCGGCCGCGCCGGCCGGCCCGGACGAAACCGCAAGCTCCGCCCCGGAGGTCTCCGGCCGCTGCCGGCCCGCGGCCAGGGCGCCGGACACCAGCTCCAGGCACTGGTCCAGGCCGTAGCTGCCGTAGTGCACGTCCTCGGCCGGTTCGGGGGCGGTGGAGACCATGCGGTCACCGTTCGCCACCACGTTGCGGCGGCGGAAGTCCAGCGGATCCATGCCCAGCCCGCGCGCGAGTTCATCCATCGCGGACTCGATCGCGAAGATCATCTGGCTCAGCCCGTAGCCGCGGAACGCCCCGGAGGGCAGGGTGTTGGTGTAGACCGAGCGGGCGTCCACCTTCTTGTTGGCGCACCGGTAGACGGCCACGGATTCCCCGCAGCCGTGGAACATCACGCCGGGGGCGTGGTTCCCGTAGGCGCCGGTGTTGGCGGTGACATCCAGGGCCAGCGCGGTCAGGGTACCGTCCGCGGCGGCACCGGCCCGGACTTTCACGGCGAAGGGGTGCCGGGTGGTGCTGGCGGTGAACTGCTCCTCGCGGGTCAGTTCCAGCTGCACCGGCCGGTTCAGCTTCAGCGCGGCCAGCGCGGCGAGGTCCTCGGTCAGCATTTCCTGCTTGCCGCCGAAGCCGCCGCCCACCCGGCCGGTCAGCACGCGGACCGACGCGGGCTTCAGCCCGAACACCCGGCACAGCGCCCGCCGGACCAGGAACGGCACCTGCGTGGACGTGCGCACCACCAGCCGCCCCAGGTCATCGAAGAACGCAATGGACCCGTGCGTCTCCAGCGCCACATGCTGCAGCCGCTGGCTGTAGTAGGTGTTTTCGTGCACGACGTCGGCCGCCGCGAGTCCGGCGTCGACGTCGCCGAGGTCCGAGTGCAGTTCCGCCACGACATTCCCCGCGGTGCCGGAATGGACCTCCGGAGCGCCGTCGGCCTGGGCCGCCTCGGGATCCAGCACCGCGGGCAGCACCTCGTACTCGACCTTCAGCGCACGCACCCCTTCCGCTGCGGCGCCCACGGTGTCGGCGACGACGGCGGCCACCCGCTGGCCGCGGAAGCGGACCACGGAGTCCAGGACCCGGGTGTCATCGGGATCGTCGGTGTGGAGTTCGTGCTGGGCGGTGGAGAACAGCTTCTCCGGGGCGTCCTCGTGGGTCAGCACCGCTTCGACGCCGGGCACGGCCAGGGCGGCGCCCGCGTCAATGGACAGGATCCGGGCATGCGCATGCGGGGAACGGAGGATCTTCAGGTGCAGCAGCCCGGGCAGCTCCTCCGCAGGAACATCCAGGGTGTAGCGGGCACGGCCGGTCACGATGTCCGGACCCGCCGGGGCGGCCACGTTGGCCCCGACGGTCTGCGGCGCGCCGGCGGAGTCCGGTTCATCGGCGGATCCCGTGCCTGCGGTGCTCGACTCGGTATGCCGGTGCCCGCAGACGGCATCTTCTATGCTCCGGTAACCGGTGCACCGGCAGAGGTTGCCCTTGAGGTTCCGCGGCAGGTTCTCCTTCTGCTGCTCGTCAAAGGTGGCGGCGGTCATCACCATGCCGGCGGTGCAGAATCCGCACTGGAAACCCTGCGCATCCAAGAACTGCTGCTGCATCGGATGCAGGGAGTCGCCGTCGGCCAGGCCCTCGATGGTGGTGATCTCCCGGCCTGCGGCGCGGACCGCAGGATAGAGGCAGCTGTGCACGGGCCGGCCGTCCACATGCACGGTGCATGCACCGCAGTCACCGGCGTCGCAGCCCTTCTTGACGCCCAGGTTGCCCTGCTCGCGCAGGAAGGTGCGCAGGCACTGGCCGGGGAAGGGGACGGCGTCCACCTCGACGTTGTTGATCCGGTACGTCACGGGGAACCGTCCTTCGGCGCGGGCGCGGACACGGGCGCGGGCGCGGGTGCGGACCCGGAAGCGGCTGCTGGCGTGGCAAGCTCCGCCCGGATTTCCTCGGCAAGACGGTGGGTCATGTCCCGCCGCCAGGCGGGCAGCCCGTGGACGTCGTCGTGCCAGAGCTTGGGGTCCAGTTCCAGCCCCGCCTGCAGTTCGGCGGCGTCCGGCACGGCCGGAAAGCGCAGTTGGACCGGGCGTTTTGTGGCCGCGGTGACGGTGAGCACAAAACCGCCGTCCTCGTCGCGCCGGCCGATCAGCAGCACCCCGGACCGGCCCAGGTTCGTCAGCGAGAGCCGCCGGAACGCGGTGCGGGCACGCAGCGCGGCGGCCGGAAGCGTGATGCTGCGCAGCAGTTCCCCCGCCGCCAGCGAAGTGCGGCCGTCGCCGGTCACGAGTTCGGCCACCGGCACCCGGCGGGTGGTGCCGTCGGGGGAATGAACCAGGCCGACGCCGTCGAGCGCCGCAGTCAGCGAGGTCATCGGCCCGGCCGGCAGGGCGGTGCATATGTTCCCGCCCACGGTGGACACGTTCCAGACCTTGAACGAGGCGACGAACGAGTCGCAGCACGGCCGCACCAGATCCAGGGCAGGCCAGGCCGCCCGCAGCCGCGGCGGGACAGCGTCCGGGAACGCATACAGTTCCGCGATGGTGCAGGTGGCGGCAATCTCGAGTCCGCCGTCGTTCATCACCAGCGGTTCCCACCCGGCGGCGGTGAGGTCCAGCAGGCGCTGCAGGGTCTCGCTGCCGTAGGAGAACAGCACGGTGCCGCCGGCGAGCCAGGCGTCGCCGGGGCGCCACTGCTGCGGGTCCGCGGTGCGGATCAGCTCGGAGACGGTGGGCAGGTCCATGGGCTGTCCTCAGCTGGCGCGGAGCCGGTTGATCGGATGAATGGGGCCGGACACGGCACGCAGCGGCTGCCCGCTGGCGGCGGCACCGGACCGGGCGGCCACGATCTCCGCGAAAACGGACACGGCCGTCTCTTCGGGGGTGGCGGCACCGATATCGAGCCCGATGGGGGAGTGCAGCTTCGCCAGCTCGGCGGCGGTCAGCCCGGCTGCGTGCAGGGCGGCCAGCCGGGCGTCGTGGGAGCGGCGCGATCCCATGGCGCCCACAAAGGCGAAGTCCCGGCGCAGGGCCTCGGCCAGGACCGGGACGTCGAACCGAGCGTCGTGGCTGAGTACGCACACCACGGTGCGGGCATCCAGCCGCCCGGCGGATGCCTCCCCGCGCAGGTACGAGTCTGGCCACTGCACGTGCACCTCGTGCGCGTCGGGGAAACGGTCCGGGGTGGTGAAGAGCGGCCGGGCATCACAGACGCTCACGCGGTAGCCGAGCAGCCGTCCCTGCCGGGCGAGCGCGGCGGAAAAGTCGTTGGCGCCGATGAGCACCAGCCGCGGCGGCGCGAGTCGGGACTCCAGGAAGAGGACGGCGCTGCCGCCGCCGCACTCCGGTTCGCCCGGCTGCCTGCCGCCCAGCTCGACGACGCCGGTGCGCCCGGCGGCCAGCAGTGGAGCGAGGCGGGCGGCGGCACGCGCCGGATCCGTGCCCAGCATCGCGGCCAGTGCCGGACCGTGGGCGGAAAGCAGACCTGCAGGCGTTGCCTCCGCCGGGTCCTCGATCAGCAGCGGAACCGTACCTCCGCCGTCGTCGATCCGCCGGATCAGGACGCAGGGAGCGCCGGCATCCGGGACGGCCGGGACAGTGCCGGGGAAGACGGGAGCGATGAACACCTCCAGGGTGCCGCCGCAGCTGAGTCCGACGGCGAACGCGTCGGTGTCGCTGTAGCCGAAGGACTCAAGCCGCGGGCGGCCTTCGGCGAGGACCTCTTCGGCCGCGGCGACGACGGCGGCCTCCACGCAGCCGCCGGAAAGGGACCCGTGGATTATCCCGGTGCCGCTGATCAGCATGGTGGTGCCGACCGGCCGGGGCACCGAGCCGGAGGCGCGGACGATGGTTGCCGCGGCACAGGGGATGCCGCCGGCCGTGGCGGCCGCCAGCTCCTCCAGCATGTCCAACACTGCGGCCTACCCTCCGGCGAGGGGTGGCAACCGCCACCGGCTAGCCCAGTAACCAATGCGGGAAGTTCCCCTGCCGGAAATCCCGGACAGAGGCTTGAATCCGCAAAACAATGAAACATTTCAAACGCGCATTACTTTGCAGGTGCGGGTATCAAAAGAATGTTCTTCCGGCTCCGTAAATCCGCTCCAAAAGCGCCGGGGTCCGGTAATTGCAGGGAAGCGTACCACGCAGTTCTTTCCGGAAGATACCCCGCCGGAAAGGGCGTGTTCTCCCTCAGCGGGCGCGTTCCCGGCGGCTGTCCCGCCCGGCACGGGACAACAGGAGATAGCCGAGCAGGGCTGCACCCCACAGCAGGAACAGCGGGTCCCAGAGCCAGGCATGCCCGATCGTCGCCATGCGGTTATACCCGGTGTCCGGGCGGATCAGCCCCGCCAGCACGGCATTGCTGACCACCGTGTTCGCGCCGCCGTACAGCACCAGCACCACGGCACCGATCCAGCTCACCGCCCGCCAGAGGCCCGGCCACGGCACCCGGCCGTATGCGGACGCCGTCGGAATCAGTGCGGCGGCAGCCTTGAACAGGGCCACGGCTCCAAGCAGCAGCCCGGTCTGCAGTGGAGCGTCTGCAGATTCCTGCACTGCCCACTGGCCCACGGTGTCCAGCAGCCAGCGGCCGCCCACTGCCCAGTAGAGGCTGAATGCCGCGTGCAGCAGCCCGGCGGCGCATGCCGTCCAGAGACAGGCACGCCCGAGCCCGGCCGGGGTCCTCCGGCGGCCTGCCTTCCTTGCCTGCGGCCGGCCCCGTTCGTTGGAGGAGTCCATAGAAGCCATTGTGGAAGCCGTCGCGCCCTGCCGGAAGTGCCCGCGGAACAGTGCGCAAATCAATCCGCGGTAATAGGACGGGTTTCAATAGTTGGCAGTTCCTTGACAGATACTGCGGCGGCGCACAGACTGTCCGAAATATAAATTCCGTTCCGGAACATCGAATCAAGTCGGCGACGCCGATGGTCAAGGGTGTCCAGCGCCGGCGGCGGATGAGCTCTGACTGAAAGCTGACACCCGTGCCCCTCGAAGATACGACTGAAGAAGCACCGGATTTCCTCGCCGCGTTCAATACCGCGTCCCGGCGGGACGCGGAGGCAATGCTCCGGCCCTGCGTCGACATTCCCCGCTGGTGCAACGAGGTGGCTGCCGCCCGCCCGTTCGCCACGCCCGGAGAGCTGCTGAGCTTCGCCGAACTCGCCGCTCCGGACTTCACCGAGACCGAGATCGACGCCGCCCTGGTCCACCATCCGCGCCTCGGCGACCGCCCGTCCGGCTCCGGCACCGAAGCCCGCTTCTCCCGCAGCGAGCAGGCGTCCGTCAGCGGCCTGGAGGGGATCCAGGACCGGCTGCAGGCCGGCAACCGGGCGTATGAGGACCGGTTTGGCCGCGTTTTCCTCCTCCGTGCGGCAGGCCGCAGCGCGGAGGACATCCTGGCTGTCCTGGAGGAACGGCTGCAGCACACCGACACTGAGGAACTCCCCGTCATTGCAGCCCAGCTGCGCGACATTGCCATCCTCCGGCTCGAAGGACTCCTGAACGCATGACCGGCAGCCACGTCACCACCCACATCCTGGACACCGGCGCCGGCAGGCCCGCCGCCGGCGTCGCCGTTTCCCTGTGGTCCCTGCGCGGCGGCGGGGAGACGCGGGTGGGGGAGGGAACCACGGACGGGGACGGCCGGGTCGGCAGCCTCGGCCCGGCGGAACTGGAACCGGGCACCTACCGGATCGACTTCGCCACCGGAGACTACTTCGCGGCGGCCGGAACCGAGACCTTTTTCCCCAGCGTCTCCCTGACCTTTCGCCTCACCGACCCGGGCCAGCACTACCACGTGCCGCTGCTGCTGAGCCCGTTTGCCTTCTCCACCTACCGAGGAAGCTGAGCCATGACAGAAGCAATGCACGCCCCTGCAGCGGACCCTGCCGCAGCTGTGGTTCCCGACCCGCCCGCGATCGTGCTTGGCCGCAACCAGTACGGTAAGGCCGAAGTCCGGCTGGTGAAGGTCACCCGCGACACCGCCCGGCATTCCCTGGAGGACCTCAGCGTCACCTCGCAGCTGCACGGCGACTTCGATGCGGCGCACACGCAGGGCGACAACTCCTCCGTGGTGGCCACCGATACGCAGAAGAACACCATTTATGCCTTCGCGCGCGACGGCGTCGGCTCGCCCGAGGCGTTCCTGCTGCGCCTGGAGCAGCACTTCACGGCCGGGTTCGACTGGGTCACCGGCGGACGCTGGGCCGCGGAGCAGTACTTCTGGAACCGGATCAGCGACCATGACCATGCCTTCGCCAAGGACAAGTCCGAAGTCCGCACCGCGCTGCTGCTGTCCGCCGCCGGTCAGCAGCACCTCGTCTCCGGGATCAGCGGCCTCACGGTGCTGAAATCCACCGGCTCGGAGTTCCACGGCTTCCCGCGGGACCGCTACACCACCCTCGCCGAAACCACCGACCGGATCCTCGCCACCGACGTCACGGCCACATGGCGCTACGCCCCGGAGACGGACCTGGCCGGCCTGGATTTCAACGACCTTTACGCCTCGGCCCGGACCCTGCTCCTGGACGCCTTCGCCACCACGCATTCCCTGGCCCTGCAGCAGAGCATGTATGAAATGGGCAAGGCCGTGATTGCCGCGCATCCGGAGATTGTGGAAGTGCGGCTCTCCCTGCCCAACAACCATCACTTCCTGGTGGACCTGTCACCCTTTGGCCTGGATAACCCCAACGAGGTCTTCTTCGCCGCGGACCGCCCCTACGGGCTGATCGAAGCCTCGGTCCTGCGCGAGGGCACGGACCCGGATGCCCAGGTGTGGAACACCGTGGGTGGGTTCTGCTGATGTCCCCTCGGTCCGGGAACTCCAACCCGCCCCAATCCGTCCTCGGCGCCGACCATCTGGCCCGGCTGGACGCCGCCCTCGCGGACACCGACCGGCTGCTCGCCGCCGCCTACCCGGGCGACGACGGCAGCCGCCAGCCCGTCTCCACCGTCTACATCCCGGCGGACCGCTGCGTGCCGGCCCTGCCCGGAACCTGGGGCGAGGACGCGCTGGCCGCCCTGGCGGCCTACGGATCCCTGGCCGAGCTGGCAGACCGGCTGGGCCTCGACCCGGACGTGGCCGGCGCCGTTGTGCCCCTCGTGGAGGCGAAGCTGCGCACCGAACCCATCGAGGACCTGCGCCTGGACTTTGAGGACGGCTACGGCTCCCGGCCCGACGACGAGGAGGACGGCCACGCCCGGCAGGCGGCCGCCGCCGTGGCCGGGGCGGTCGCGGCCGGCACCGCCCCGCCGTTTGTCGGCATCCGGTTCAAGTCCTTTGAAGCAGGCACCCGGGCCCGCGGCGTCCGCACCCTGGACCTGTTCCTCGCCGGGCTGCTCGCTGCCGGGCCGCTGCCGGACGGACTGGTACTGACCCTGCCCAAGGTTTCCACCGTGGACCAGGTCGAGGCCATGGTCTACGTCTGTGAACTGCTGGAGGATGCCCACGGCCTGCCCGAAGGGCGGCTGCGGTTCGAGGTGCAGGTGGAAACCCCGCAGCTGATCCTGGCGGCCAACGGCACCGTGCCCGCCGCGCAGCTGATCCACCGGGGCCGGGGCCGGGTCTCGGCCCTGCACTACGGCACCTACGACTATTCCGACGCGGTGCAGATCGCCGCCCCCTACCAGTCCATGGAGCACCCGGCCGCGGACTACGCCAAGGCCGTGATGCAGGTGGCCGCCGCCGGCACCGGCGTCCGGCTTTCGGACGGCTCCACCAACATCCTGCCGCTGGGCACGCCGGACGAGATCCGGTCGGCCTGGCAGCTGCATGCGCGGCTGGTGCGCCGCTCCCTGGAACGCGGCTTCTACCAGGGCTGGGACCTGCATCCGGCGCAGCTGCCCACCCGCTTCCTGGCCACGTACGCCTTCTACCGGGAAGGGTTCGACGTCGCCGCGGCGCGCCTGCGCAACTACGTGCAGAAACGCGGCGGCAGCGTGCTCGACGAACCGGCCACGGCCCGTGCCCTGGCCCGCTTCGTGCGCCGCGGCCTGCTCTGCGGAGCGCTCACCGAAACGGAAATTACGCAGGAAACCGGGCTGACCGGCGTCGAACTTACCGCCCTGGCCGCTGCCCGTCCCACCGCCGCCGACGAAAAGGTTCAAAAGTGAATCGCCCCCGCTACTACGCCCCCGAGGGCGGCCTGCCCGCCCAGACCGACCTGCTCACCGGACGCGCCGTGGTCACCGAGGCCTACACCGTGATTCCGCGCGGGGTGCTGCGGGACATCGTGGTGAGCGTGCTGCCTGAATGGACCGGCACCCGTGCCTGGATCCTGAACCGGCCCGTGGCCGGCGGCGCCACCACCTTCGCCCAGTACCTGATGGAGATTGCCCCGGGCGGCGGCTCCCGGGCGCCCGAACCGGAACTGGAAGTGCAGTCCTTCCTCTTTGTCCTCGAGGGCACGCTCACCGTCCGCCGCCTGGGCCGGGACCACGTGCTGACCCCGGGCGGGTTCGCCTACCTGCCGCCGGAAACGCTGTGGGGGGCGTTCAACGAGGGGCAGGAACCGGCCAAGTTCACCTGGATCCGCAAGGCCCACCAGCCGCTGCCGGGGCACACCCCGGCGCCGGTGTTCGGCAACGAGTCGGAGATTGAACCGACGCCGATGCCCGGCACCGACAACAAATGGCGTACCACCCGGATGATGCCGGTGGAGGACGTCGCCTATGACATGCACGTGAACGTGGTGACCTTCGAACCAGGAGCCGTGATTCCGTTCGCCGAAACCCACGTGATGGAGCACGGACTGTACGTGCTCGAGGGCAAGGCCGTGTACCGGCTGAACCAGGACTGGGTGGAGGTGGAGGAGGGGGATTACCTGTCCCTGCGCGCGTTCTGCCCGCAGGCCTGTTACGCCGGCGGTCCCTCGAACTTCCGCTACCTCCTGTACAAGGACGTGAACCGCCAGGTCCTGCTCGGGGGCCGGTGATGCACGACGCCGCGGGGTACAACGACGGCGCGGGGTACGACCTGGTGATCCGCGGCAGCGCCGTGCTGACCCCCGGCGGGATCGGACCGGCGGAGGTCGGCGTCCGGGACGGATCGATTGCCGCCGTCGTGCCGCTGGGCACCGGGCTGGCGGGGGAGCGGCTGCTGGAACTGGCCGGGGAGGAAGTCCTGCTGCCCGGACTGGTGGACACCCACGTGCACGTGAACGAACCGGGCCGCACCGAATGGGAGGGATTCGCCTCCGCCACCCGGGCGGCGGCGGCCGGCGGCATCACCACCCTGGTCGACATGCCGCTGAACAGCATCCCGCCCACCGTGACCGTGGACGCCCTGGAGACCAAACGGGCGTGTGCGGAGCCGCAGGCCGCCGTCGATGTCGGGTTCTGGGGCGGCGCCGTTCCGGGAAACGCAGCCGACCTGCGCCCGCTGCATGACGCCGGGGTCTTCGGCTTCAAATGCTTCCTGGTCCATTCCGGCGTGGACGAATTCCCGCACCTGGAACCGGCGGAAATGGAAGCGGTCCTCGCCGAACTGAAAACCTTCGACGCGCTGCTGATCGTCCACGCCGAGGATCCGGGCAAGATCCAACCCACCCCTGCCGGTTCCCGGTACGCCGGGTTCCTGGCCTCGCGGCCGCCGGAAGCGGAGAACACCGCCGTCGGCCGGGTCATCGACGCGGCGCGGCGCACCGGGGCGCGGGCGCACATCCTGCACCTGTCCTCGGCCGAGGCGCTGCCCCTGATCCGCGCGGCGAAGGACGACGGCGTCCGGCTCACCGCCGAGACCTGCCCCCACTACCTGACCCTGACAGCTGAGGAGATCCCCGACGGCGCCACGGCGTTCAAATGCTGCCCGCCCATCCGCGGGGAGGCGAACCGGGAACAGCTCTGGGCCGGCCTGGCGGACGGCACCATTGACTGCATCGTGTCCGACCATTCACCCAGCACCTCTGACCTCAAGGACCTGGTGCGCGGAGATTTCGGCGTCGCCTGGGGCGGGGTGTCCTCGCTGCAGCTGGGCCTGGCGCTGATCTGGACCGAGGGCCGTTCCCGCGGAATTCCGCTGGAACGGGTGCTGCACTGGATGTCCGCGGCTCCCGCGGCACTGGCCGGGCTGGACCGGAAGGGCGGCATTGTGCCGGGCAAGGACGCCGACTTCGCGGTCTTCGCGCCGGAGGAAACCTTCACCGTGGACCCGCCCGCCCTGCAGCACCGGAACCCGGTCACGCCGTACGCGGGGAAGCGGCTCACCGGCGTCGTGCGCCGGACGCTGCTGGCCGGCGTCGACGTCGACCCTGCCGTTCCCGCCGGCCGGCTGCTGCACCGGGGCGGGGCATAGTCGAAGCCAACGGTTAGCCCCGAGCCTGACGGCCGCTAGGCGCGGCAGCAGGTAGGCTCGGTCCCTATCTCCGTGCCGCTCGGTGGCACAACAACTTTGTCTCGAAAGGCACCATGGAGAACCATCTAGGCAACCCGCCACAGCCGCCCGGCCAGCCGACGTATCCGCCGGTTCCGCAGGTTGTGTACCTGCAGCCCGGCCAGCAGGTCGTATATGTTCAGTCTCAGCCAGTACCGGGGTACAACCACGGCCAATCGGGATATCCGCAGCCATATCTTCAGTCGGCGGTTCTTCCTCCGTCATCGGGGTTGCGGATCTCCGCAGGAATACTCGGGATCCTTCTCGGGTGTTGGAGCATGTTCATGCTCATGGGTCTAGTCGCATACTCCGACATGCTTTCCGGTGACTTGGGGGCCGGGTTCCTGATCTTCTTCCATCTGATCGGTGCTCTTGCCGTGCTGACGCTCGGGATTATGGTGATTGTCCAGCACCGCCGCAGGTCCAAACCAATCCCGGGTATGTTGCTCGGGGCTTCTGCAGGGTTGGTGTTTGTTGACATGATCTTGGCGTTTATGGGCGGGATACCTGGATTAGCCATAGTTGCCATCACCGCCACCCTGCCATCCATTCTGCTGTCGATTTGTGTCCTCTTCCGTGAGACTGAGCAGGCGCAGTAGTAGTTCCAGTTCAGTGTTCCCGCTTTTCTATAATCGGTTCGGAGGAGTATGCAGGGTCCTGAGTCCAAGGATGGGGTTGTCGCGGATCTCCGTCGCGGACGTTGGCGTCACCTTAGCTCCAGGATGCTGGTGACGGTGCCCACATGACGCCCGTCGCATTTTCGGAACCGCCGATCCTGAAAGTAATGTCTTATTTATGGCCCCCTTCCGAAACAGCCGCGCCGCTGCCCTTCCCGCAAAACTGTCCCGTTCCTGGCTGCTGGCCTCCGCCGCAGATGAAGCGAACTTTGCACCGGCGCTGGCGTCCGAGGCCGACTCGGTGGTCTTCGACATGGAGGATGCCGTTCCCGCCGGCGGCAAGGCCGACGCCCGCGAACGCGTCGTCGAGGCCCTCTCCACCGGCATGACCGCCTGGGTGCGCGTCAACGGGATCGAAACCGACTACTGGGCCGATGACCTCGCCGCCCTCTCGAAGGCCCCGGGGCTGCGCGGCGTGATGCTCGCGATGACGGAAAAGCCCGAGCAGGTCACCCACACGGCCATGCGGCTGCAGGCCGGCACGCCGGTGCTCGCACTGGTGGAATCGGCCCTCGGCATTGAAAACGCCACCGCCATCGCCAGCGCACCGGGCACATTCCGGCTCGCCTTCGGCGTCGGCGATTTCCGCCGCGACACCGGCGCCTCGGACGATCCGATGGCGCTGGCCTACGCCCGCTCCAAGCTCGTCGTCGCCTCCCGCGTCGGCCAGCTGCCCGGCCCGATCGACGGTCCCACCGTCGGCGCGCTCGGGGAAAAGCTGCTGGACGCCTGCAAGGTCACCCAGAGCATGGGCATGACCGGCAAGCTGTGCCTGATGCCCGAGGCCACGGACTTCATCAACCAGGGCCTCTCACCGAGCGAATCCGAAATCACCTGGGCCCACGAGCTGCTGGAAGCGCATGCCGCCGGCGCGGTGGTGGGCGACGGCTCCTACCTGCCGCGCCTGGCCCGCGCCCAGAAGATCTCCTCTCTGGCGGACTCCTACGGACTCTGGAACGCCTAAGCTTCTCCGTCCACGCGGCTGAGCAACTGCAGCACCAGCCGGGTGAGCGTGAACGCGGCGTCCATGTCGTAATCCGGCAGGCTGATGTCCGCGAACAGGTGTGACGCTCCCATATAGAGGAAGAGCTCCGCATCCGGTGTGGACGCGGCCAGATTCTCGGCCGCGTCCAGGTCCCCGCTGTCCACGAATTCCTCATCGGCGTCCATGCCGTGGATCTGCACCGGCACACCGTCCGGCCACGTGTCGGCGAAGGCACCAAGCGGGATGCAGGCGCTGATCAGCACCGCACCACGGGCCCCGGGGCGGGTCTGCGCCAGCCGCTGGGCCGGGATCACGCCGAGGGAGAAGCCGATATAGACCATGTCCTCCGGGAACCGGTTCGCAATACTGACGCCCAGCTCCTCGATGGTGTCCATGCCGATCTCCTGGGCATAGGCCACCCCGTCCTCCAGATCGGTGAAGGTACGCCCGTCATAGAGATCGGGCACCGTCACCGTATGGCCCGCTTCGCGCAGGACCTCGGCGAAGGCATCCATGCCGGAGGTCAGGCCGAGTGCGTGGTGGAAAAGCAGGACGTTGGCCATCGGGTCTCCTAGGGTTCGACGAGGATCCCGTCCTCGTCGGCGTAGAGCACCGCACCGGGACGGAAGGTGACGCCGCCGAACTCTACGGGTACATCCACCTCGCCGACAGAGTTTTTGGCGCTCTTGCGGGGATTCGAGCCCAGCGCCTTCACGCCCAGAGGCAGCTTTGCGACGGCGGCGCGGTCACGGATGGCTCCGTTGATAACGACGCCGGCCCAGCCGTTCTCCACGGCAGCCCCGGCAATCAGGTCCCCCATCAAAGCGGTGTTTAGGGATCCGGCGCCGTCGACCACCAGGACTGCCCCCTCGCCGGGGGAGTTCAGCAGGGTCTTGATGATGCCGTTGTCCTCCAGGCAGCGGACGGTGCGGATCGGGCCGGTGAAACTCACCTGCCCGCCCAGGTCCTGGAACTGCAGGGACACCGACGCCAGCTCGTCGCCGCGTTCGTCGAAAAGGTCAGCTGTGCTCGTTTTCATGGCACCACTGTGACAGACGGCGTGTGGGGAGCGTCCCTGCCACGCCGGGCGCTGCCGGATCAACCGCGGCCCCTCGGTTTGTCCGTGGCCCTGCGGTTTGTCCGGATCCCTGCACTGCGCAGCGCAGGGATTGTCACAAACCGCAGGGTGCTTCCCAAACCGCAGGGAAATGCGCGCCGAGTGTTGGCATGCGGAGGTTACGCGCGTGTCTGCCGGGCGTGGGACTTCAGCACGTCCACGATTTCCAGCAGGTCCGTCACCGAGTGCGGGCTGCTGTCGCGGGTGGCCTGCGGCCAGCCGCCGGGGAGGCCCTCGTTGTAGTACAGCCCGTCTGCCAGCAGGGTGATGGCGCGGGCAATGCCGGGATCGCCCACCTCGTCATGGACCAGATCGAACCAGCTGCGGTGGATCTCCTGCAGCAGGTCCGACGCCACGGGGTCCGAGGCCTGGGCCAGGCGGACGACGCTGATCAGGGCCCGGTCCAGCTCGCTGCCCACATAGACGGAGCTGCGGACCAGGTACCGGGCGGGGCCTTCGGGGTCCTCGCGCATGGTCTGCAGGTCGGTGGCGGCGAGGCCGCGGAGCTTTTCGATCAGGGCACCGGCCATCGCTTCCTTGTTCTTGAAGTGATAGAGCAGGCCGCCTTTGGAAACCTCGGCGCGCGCGACGACGGCGTCCAGGGTGGCGCCGCGGGGGCCTTCGTTGATGAGCAGTTCCTCATAGGCGTCGAGGATGCGGTCCCGGGCGGGGCGAGAGTTGGACATGACTTCACGCTACGCCATCAGCTGACCATACTGTCGCAGATTCGCCACCGTACAGTCTAGACGGTACAGTAGAGATTCGGGTATTTCCCGTGATGAATCCCCAACGATGTTCCAGAAGGAGGACGCTGTGCTGGCGGTCCAGGAAAATCCCGCAGTTACGCGTGCAGGCACGCGCGAATGGTGGGGGCTCGCAGTCCTGATGCTGCCCGTTCTGCTCATCTCCATTGACAACAACGTCCTCAGCTTCGCCATCCCGTCGCTGTCGCAGGCACTGGCGCCCACCGGCGTCGAACTGCTGTGGATCGTGGACGTCTACGCCCTGGTCCTGGCCGGCCTGCTGGTGCCCATGGGCAGTCTCGGTGACCGGATCGGCCGGCTCCGCCTGCTGATGATCGGCAGCGTGGGCTTCGGCGTCTTCTCCCTCGTGGCCGCCTTTGCCCCTTCGGCGGCCCTGCTGATTGTGGCCCGCGCCCTGATGGGCGTCTTCGGTGCCATGCTGATGCCCGCCACGCTGTCGCTGATTCGCAACATTTTCACCGATCCGTCCCAGCGCCGGATCGCGGTGGCCATCTGGGCTGCGGGTTTCTCCGGCGGCGCGGCCCTCGGCCCGATCGTCGGCGGCGTACTGCTCGAGCACTTCTGGTGGGGCTCCGTGTTCCTGCTGTCCATCCCGGTGCTGCTGCCGCTGCTGATCTTCGCCCCGATGCTGCTGCCCGAATCCAAGGACCCCAGCCCCGGCGCCGTCGACGTGCTCGGCGTTGTGCTGGTCATGGGTGCCATGCTCTCGGTCACCTACGGGATCAAGGAATTCGCGCACGACGGCGCCGCGGCCGGCCTGCCGTTCATCGCCGTCGGCCTGGTATTGGGCTTCCTCTTTGTCCGCCGCCAGCTTTCGCGCGAAAAGCCGATGCTCGACGTCCGGCTGTTCCGAAACCCGGTCTTCAGCGGCTCCATCGCTGCGAACCTGCTCAGCCTGTTCGCCATGGTGGGCTTCATCTTCTTCCTCTCGCAGCATCTGCAGCTGGTGGTCGGACAGACGCCCATCGAGGCCGGCCTGACCATGCTTCCCGGGCTGGTGCTCACCATCATCACCGGCCTGGCCGTGGTGCCCCTGGTCAAGCGGGTCCGCCCTGCGGTTGTGGTGGCCGGCGGTCTGCTCTTCAACGGAGCCGGCTATGCCCTGGTCTTTGCCGCGGGGGAGTCGGTGACCGTGCTCCAGCTGGTCATCGCGTTCCTGCTGCTCGGCGTCGGGGTGGGGGCAGCGGAAACCATTTCCAATGACCTGATCCTGGCCAGCGTTCCGCCGTCCCGTGCCGGATCCGCCTCGGCTATTTCCGAGACCGCCTACGAAATCGGATCCGTCCTGGGCACCGCGGTGCTGGGCAGCATTCTCACCGCGGCTTACCGCAGCGGCGTCTCCGTTCCGTCCGGGCTGGACCCCGAACAGGCTGCTTCGGCCGGGGAAACCCTCGGCGGGGCGGTGGAGGCTGCCCGCGGACTGCCTGCCGAGACGGGCTCGGCGCTGCTGCATTCCGCGCAGGCCGCCTTCGATTCCGGCGTCAATATCACCTCGCTGATCGGCGTGATCACCATGGTGCTGGCTGCCGCTGGGGCTGCGGTGCTGCTGCGCCGGGTTCCGGCTCACCGCTAGTCCCGGTGCAGGTAGTCCTGGTGCGGCCCGGGATTCGGCCCCGTTAGTCCTGATGTGGCCGGGCTTCCGCCCCGCTAGTCCTGATGCGGCCTAGTCCGCTCCGTTAGTCCTGATGCGGCCCCGCTAGTCCCGATATTGTCGGGCTAATCCCGGTGCGGCCGGGCGATCAGTACCGGGCAGTAGGCATGTGCGGCCACAGTGGTGCTGACGGAACCGAGCAGCAGCCCGGCAAAACCGCCGCGACCGCGGTTGCCCACCACCAGCATCTCCGCCCCGCGGCTGGCGTCCATCAGCACCCCGGCGGTCTGCCCGGCCACCGCTGACTGGGTCAGATCCTCAGGAGTGCCCACCCCTGCGAAGGCTGCTTCCACCGCCTCGGCCAGGCCCCGCTCGGCTTCCACCCGCGGCGACCAATCGGCGGTGGGAAACGGCGTGGCCAGCATTGCCGGAAACTCCCACACCGTGATGGCATCAATACGGCAGTCCAGCAGGTCCGCCAGCCGACGTGCGAGGCGAAGCGCCTCCAGCGACTCCTCTGAGCCATCGACTCCGACCACAATCCGTTTCCGGGTTCCCTCAGTCATGGTGTTCCTTCCAAGCAGTTGGATAAGCAGCAGTTTGCGCCCCCGGCAGCGGGCAGGGCCAGAGCAGCGGCGATTTGTGCGGCGGAACCGCGGACTTGAGCAGAACCATCAATCGGGCATAGGGTAATAAGCATGCTTACGTTAGCGTGAGCGCCCGCCTATTACGGCGGTCCGGACAGGACCGCCCGAATGGACTGACCTACCGAAAGTGGGAACTTCTATGACCAACGGCAACAAGTCGGACCAGTACACCTTCCAGAACCCCGTGGACCGCTACCCGTCCATCGCCCCGCCCATCCAGGACCAGCCCGAGCCGGGCCTGGACAAGGACATGACCCCGCACGTGGACCACGGCGAGGACACCTACCGCGGCACCGGCCGCCTGGAGGGCCGCAAGGCGCTCATCACCGGCGGCGACTCCGGCATTGGTGCGGCCGTGGCCATTGCCTTCGCCCGCGAGGGGGCCGACGTCGCCATCTCCTACCTTCCCGAGGAGGAGCCGGACGCCCAGCACATTGCCGAGGTGGTCGAGAAGACCGGCCGTAAGCTGGTGCGGCTTCCCGGTGATCTCAAGGATCCCGAGTATTGCCGTCAGCTGGTCGAGGATGCCGTTTCGGCCCTGGGCGGGCTGGACATCCTGGTCAACAACGCGGGTAAGCAGATTGCCGTGGAGAGCCTCGAAGATCTCTCCGATGAGCAGCTGGACCACACGTTCAAGACCAATATCTACTCCTTCTTCCGGGTGACGAAGGCTGCGCTGAAGCACCTGCCGGCCGGATCGACCATCATCAACACCACCTCGATCCAGGCATACAACCCGTCCGCCGATCTGCTGGACTACGCCAGCACCAAGGCGGCCATCAACAATTTCACCAAGGGTCTGGGTCAGCAGCTGGCGCCCAAGGGCATCCGCGTGAATGCCGTGGCGCCGGGTCCGTTCTGGACTCCGCTCCAGCCGTCCGACGGACAGCAGAAGGAAGCGCTGACGGAGTTCGGCCAGAGCACCCCGCTGGGCCGTGCCGGACAGCCCACCGAACTGGCCCCGGCCTACGTCTTCCTGGCGTCCCCGGAATCCAGCTACGTGGTTGGCGAAACCCTGAACGTCAACGGCGGAACCCCGTCCCCGTAACGGTTCCGGTTTGCTAAACATCTGAGGCTCCGCAGTTGCGGGGCCTCAGATGTTTAAGTTGCGGGGCCTCAGGTGTTTAAGGTGGCGGGCGCGTCCGGTCCAGTTGGTTTGTGGGGCCCCGGGCAGCACAGGGTCCCACGGAATGGTGCTGGTGGCGCTGGTGGGGTCCCAGGAGGTAGCAAGTGTCCCAACGGCTGGGATGCCGTGCTGCTGGGAGGCCGGCGCCGCAGCACAGGGTCCCAGGGGATGGTGCCTGTGGTGCTGGTGGGGCCCCAGGAGGCAACAAGTGTCCCACCGGGTGGGATGCCGTGCTGGCGATGGGGTCCGGGGCGGCACAGGGTCCCACGGAATGGTGCTGGTGGCGCTGGTGGGGTCCCAGGAGGTAGCAAGTATCCCGCCGGCTGGGATGCCGTGCTGGTGGGGGCGGCCGGGACCGGCACAGGGTCCCACGGAATGGTGCTGGTCGTGCTGGTGGGGTCCCAGGAGGCAACAAGTGTCCCACCGGCTGGGATGCCGTGTTGCTGAGAGCGGCCGGGACAGCACGCGGTCCCACGGAATGGTGCTGGTGGTGCTGGTGGGGTCCCGGGAGGCAACAAGTGTCCCGCCGGCTGGGATGCTGTGCTGGCGATGGGGTCCCAGGAGGCAACAAGTGTCCCGTCGGCTGGGATGCCGTGCTGGCGATGGGGTCCGGGACGGCACAGGGTCCCACGGAATGGTGCTGGTGGTGCTGCTGGGAGCGACCGGGACGGCACAGGATCCCACTGCTGGCTGGAATGCCGTGCTGGAGGGGGTGCTGCCCGAGCAAAAACAAAAGCGGCCGCCGCACCCCGGAACCGGGGATGCAGTGGCCGCTGGTACCGTAAAGCCGCGTCTTAGCGGACGGTGGTCTCCTCCGTGCGGAAGTCCGCACGGTCAATACGACGGTGGTAACGCATACCGGCCAGGCCGCCGAGGATGGCGCCGAGCAGCGTCGCAACAAGGCTCGCCGTGACGGCAATCCAGGTGCCGGCGTCCACGCCTTCGAGGTTCTCCGGCAGCGGGGCAACTGAGTTGAGCTGGCTGATGCTGCGGATGTCGCTGCCGAAGATCAAACCCAGGATGATGACGACGGCGGCCGCCACCAGTGCCCACAGCCAGACGGCCAGGCCCTGCTTGGCGCCGTTGAAGCGGGCCATGCGGCCGGCGACGTACCCGCCGGCAAAGTAGGAGAGCAGCAGGACCAGGAGCATGATGATAGCGCCGATGATGCCGGCGGACTGGTTGGCTGCGGCGGATTCCAGGGCCTGGCCCAGGTTGGTTTCAGCCGAGACACCCACTGCGGCACCGATGGCCGCGGCCAGTGCCGAAAGCAGCACCACCATGCCCGTAGCGGTCAACCAGCCGAAGAACGCTGCACCGAACTTGAAGCCGCCGAAGCGTTCCTTTTCCCGGGCGAGCAGTGCCTCGCGGTTGGGCAGGGCAGCCCCGCGGGTGTGCTCAGCGTCCCGGTCATCATGCCGGCGGTTGCCGGTCCGCACGACGTCGCCGTCATGCTTCCCGTTCCGGCCGTTGTCTCGGTCCGAGTCACGGCCGTCCGCGGAAGTGCGGGCAGCGGTCTCGTGCCGGTTCTCAGCGTCGCGGTCCGCGTCGCGGTCGGTGTCTGCATCACGGTGGTCGCGCACGGCGGATACCGACGTAGCGCCCCGGTGTTCACCGGTGCCGTCCGTGCCGGTCGAACCTGCGGCGACCGGTGCGACCCGGGTGCGCGTATCTTCGGAGTCCGAACGGGAATCGGAGGCAGACGTCGGGCGGTTGGCGGCGTCGTCGTCGACGTAGCCGGCGGCGGGTTCGGCAGCATGGCTGCCCGAGCGCCGGCTGGAGGTGTGCAGCGCAGCGGCGTCGGTGTCCATGGCCCGGGTGGCGGTGTCCTCCCGGTGTCCGTCCACGGGAACGGCCTGGCTGTTGTCAACGGGTGCCGGCCGGTCGGACCGGTCCCGGAACGGGCCGCCCTCAGAGGCGCCGCGTCCGGTGTTGGAAGCGTTTGTGTTCCCTGGTTCGGTGCTCATTTACTGCTCTCCTGTTTTCCGTCCGGTGAATCGGGCTGAAGATGCCACCTTATAAGCATCCTTAGTAATTCCTCCACCTGACCGCACCGTTGTGCGCCAGCGCACGTTGCCGGCCACTTCCCGGAATGCGGCGGCGGGCGGGAAAATGCGGCCGGGAAAATGCAGCCACCCCGGCCCGCAAATACACAGCAGCGCAGGCCGCTGGTGGAACACTGGGGGCATGGATCCCGACCTTCTTGTAACCATTGCCGCAGCCCTGGTCATCGCCGTGGGTCTGATCGGCATTGTGCTGCCCGTGCTGCCGGGCAGCATCCTGATCATCATTGCCATGCTGGGCTGGGCTCTGGGGGTGCAGAGCGCGCCTGCCTGGTGGGCCTTCGGCATCGGCGCGGTCCTCCTGATCGCCGGAATGCTCTCCAGCGCGTTACTCACCGGACGGCGGCTCAAGGAACGGGAAATCCCCAAGCGCTCCATTGTGGCCGGCGTGGGCGTGGGCATCGTCGGCATGTTCACCATTCCCGCCGTCGGGCTGTTCATCGGATTCGCCGTCGGCCTGCTGTTCAGCGAGTGGCTCCGCAAGCGGGACCTGCCCACCGCGTGGTCCTCCAGCGTGGCCACCCTGAAGGCGATGGGCCTCGGGATCCTGGCGGAGCTCGCGCTGGCGCTGACCGCAGGTGGACTCTGGGGCGGAGCAGTCTGGCTTCACTTCGCGACCCGCTAAACCGGCGTCCCTCCGTAGCGAAACAGCCTTCGCGGCACTGTTCCGCCGCCCGCCGGAGGGCCGAACCCTAGGCTCCAGTCACAAACCCAGCGAGGTTCCGCAGCTGGTCCGCCCGGCAGTCGGGCTTCACGTACATCATGTGCCCGGCCTCGTAGTAGTGGTGCGTGAACCGGGACCGTGCTTCCTCGCTCAGCCGCATGTGGGCCCACACGTACTCGGCGGCGAAGTGCGGCGTGGCGCCGTCGTAGTAGCCGTAGTCCACGTGCACCCGCAGGCCCGGGTTGTGCACCAGCAGCCGTTCCAGGGTGCCGGTGACGTCCACGGGCACACCCTCGAAGGCCTTGTAGCTCCACGGCTGGACCCGGCCGGTGAGGATTTCGTACGGGAGATCGTTCTCGTAGCCGAGCTCCGTGCGGAGGTAGTGGTTGATTGCCGCGGAGTAGGGTCCGTTGATGGCCACCAGGCTGGGGTCATCCCAGTTGATCCAGTCCTGCTGATGCGCCGGCGCCGCGGTGAACCGGCCGTCAATGCGGCCCACCGCCAGGTTCTGGTCCCGGAGCAGCTCCGCGGAGAACATGGCGTAGTCCCAGCGCAGGTTGGTGCGGCGGATGAAACCCTCGCTCAGGGTGGTGATCGCGGCCAGGCGGGTAACGACGTCGTCGAGTTCCCCTGCGCCCAGCCGGGCACCCTGGGTCAGCGCGTAGCCGTAGTCACGGGAGGCGTACTCTTCGGCTTCGCGGACGACGTCGGCCAGCTCGCGTCCCGGGTGCCGGCCGTGGAAATGCGCGATGGCGGCGTAGGTGGGCAGATGCAGGGCGTAGGGGGTGTCCCGCCCGGGTGCGAAATCCAGGGTGGCCAGGTTCAGCACCGTGGAGATCAGGCCCAGTCCGCTGACCGCCATTCCGTAGGCGTCGAACAGCTTCCCGGCGACGGCCACCGCGCGCAGGGTGCCGTAGGACTCGCCCACCAGGTACTTCGGGCTCAGCCAGCGGTTGTTGCGTGTGGTCCAGAGCCGGATCACTTCGGCCACCAGGTCCCGGTCCTCCTCGAACCCGTGGAACTCGGCGGCGTCATTGCCGTCCACCACGCGGGAGAAACCGGTGTTCACGGGGTCGATCAGCACCAGGTCCGCGTGTTCCAGCAGGGTCTGCGGGTTGTCCACCAGACCGAACGGGGGAGGGGTCAGCGCGCCGGCGTCGCCCGAGTCCACCATCCGCGGGCCCAGCAGCCCCATGTGCAGCCACACGGACGAGGATCCCGGCCCGCCGTTGAAGGCGAACACCACGGGGCGGCGGTTGGGGCCGGTCTCCGGGGCATCAGCGGTGTAGGCAACCACGAAGATCTCCGCCTTGGGCAGGAACCCGTCCGACTTCCCGTCGCGGACTTCTTCCTTGCGGAACACCATCCGGCCGGCGGTGGTGGTGTACGCCAGACCCGAGGGCAGGGTGTGCCGCCGCACCGCGAAGTCATCGGTGACATCCGGTGCGGGGTTTGCATCCGGGCCGGGGCGGACGGGGGTTTCGGAATGTTCCTGGGAGACCATGGCAAGGACACTATCGGTGCTGCAGCCCTTCTTCCGGCAAGGAAACGGGGCGGTTCCCTGCCACGCTCCGGCAAGTCCGGGGTACGGTCTTCCACGGGCTTCGGCGCGGGTCTACTTTGGAATCACCGTGACCGGCCACGGCACCCCCGACCGAGGGACAGCCGACTTCGGCGCCGGTCCACAAGGTGCGGAGGAATTGCATGTTTTTCCACAAACAAGAACTCCAGTTCAAAGCCACCCCGGATAAGCCGGATGCCGTATTCGCCCGGAAGCTGCAGGAGGCCCTGGGCGGACAGTACGGCGAAATCACGGTAGCCATGCAGTACGGATTCCAATCCTGGAATGCGCACATCCCGGGCAAATACCGGGACCTGCTGTACGGCATCGCCGCCGAGGAAATGGGCCACGTGGAAATGCTAGCCGTCATGATTGCGCAGCTGCTGGAAAAGGCCCCGCTGGGGATCACCGGCGACGCGGTCCAGGACGATCCCACGGTTGCAGCAGTGGTGGGCGGCATGGATGTGCAGCACGCCATCGCGGCCGGTGCCGGTGCCCGTCCGGTGGACAGCAACGGTAACCCGTGGACCGGCGGGTACATCACGGCCAGCGGCAATATGCTGGCGGACTTTACGTCCAACGCCAACATTGAAATGCAGGGCCGCCTCGCCGTCGCCCGGCTTTACCACATGACCGATGACCACGGGGTGCGGGACCTGCTGGCGTTCCTGCTGGCCCGGGACACCATGCACCAGAACCAGTGGACCACCGCGGCCCTGGAACTTCAGGCGGAGAACATGGAACAGCTACCGGTACCCAGCAACTTCCCGCTCAACAAGGAACACCGCGAGGTGTCCTACCAGTACCTGAACTTCTCCGACGGGGAGCATGCGAAGGAAGGTTCCTGGGCCAAGGGGCCCGCCCCGGACGGGAAGGGCGAGTTCAGTTACCACGACGGTCCCACCACCCGGGCCCCCATGCCGCCCCCCACCCGCCCGGACGCACGGTTCTACGGCACCACCGATGTGCCCAACCCCGTGGAGAAGGCAGCAGGGGCTGCGCAGGACAAGCTGAAGAAGGAATAGCCCGAAAACCGGGCGGAGCGGGGGCTCTGCCCGGTTTCCTGCTGTCCGGGCAGCGCGGTCAGCCCTTCGAGACGGTCGGTGCGGCTTCCCGCGCACCGCGGGAGGTGAGCTCCGGGGCCGGCTTGGCGTAGAACAGCGACGCCAGCAGGGCCAGGAGAATAACCGCGGCGGGCAGGTACAGGGACTGGCCCATTGCCTCGGAGTATCCTGCCTTGAGCGCTTCGGGGAACGCGCCCGCGGCCGGCGCCGTGCCGCCGTCGGCCGCTCCGCCGCCCAGATGCGCCGTCAGCCGGGACTGCATAATGGCCGCGATGGCACTGCTGCCGATCACCGCGCCGAACTGCCGGGTGGTGTTGTAGACACCGGAACCGGCACCGGCGACGTCGGCCGCCAGGTTCCGGGTGGCCGTCAGGGAAACCGAGGGCCAGATGCACGCGTTCGCCAGGCCCATCAGGAGCATCGGAAGCACCAGCTGCCAGTAGGGCACGTCCGGGCTCAGAAGCGCGCCGAGCCAGATGAGGGACGCCGCCATGGCCGCGAAGCCGAACACGGCAATGAACTTGGGGTTCCCGCGCTGCACGGTCTTGCCGGCGATCGGGGCCAGGACCCCGGACAGCACTGCCATGGGGGCCAGCAGCAGGGCCGCCTGCGTGGGGCTCAACCCGCGCACGTTCTGCGCGAAGAGGATCAGCGGAAGGGAGAACGCCGTCACGGCGAAGCCCATGCCGGTGATGGAGATGTTCGCCAGGGAGAAGTTGCGGTCCCGGAAAAGCTTCAGCGGCAGCAGCGGCTCGGCACGGTTGAACCGCTGCCACAGCACAAACGCGGCGAGGAGCACGATGCCGGTAATGATCAGGGACCAGACGGAGACGGGTCCGGCGATGGTGCCCCAGTTGTAGCTCTCGCCTTCCTGGATGCCGAACACCAGGGCGAACATGCCCGCAGCGCTGAGCAGGACGCCCAGGTAGTCGAAGCGGTGCACGGACGTGGCAAGCTTCGGCACCAGGCGGTAGGCGAGGATGAAGCCCACGACGCCGACGGGCACGTTGATGAAGAAAATCCATTCCCAGCCGAGCGCGTCCACGAGGACGCCGCCCAGGATGGGTCCCACCAGGGTGGCGACGCCGGCGGTCGCGCCCCACAGGCCCAGCGCAGTGCCGCGCTTGTTCGGCGGGAAGATCCGGGTGATCACGGACATGGTCTGCGGAGTCATCAGCGCGGCGCCGAAGCCCTGGAAGACGCGCGCCAGGATCAGTGCGTCCACGCTGTTGGCGAAGCCGCACCAGAGGCTGGAGAGGGTGAAGACCACCAGTCCGATCAGGTAGACGCGCCGCGGGCCGAACCGGTCGCCGAGACGGCCGGTGATCAGCAGCGGCACGGCGTAGGCCAGCAGATAGGCGCTGATGACCCAGATGACCTTATCCAGGCCGGCATCCAGATCCGCCATGATGGCCGGGGTGGCGATGTTGACGATCGTGGAGTCCACCAGAATCATGAAGAATCCGATGACCAGGGACCAGAGGGCCGGCCAGGGTTTGATGTCCGGCTTGGAGGTATTCACAGTGCGTTGGTGCCGTTTCAGTCGAGAAAGTGGAAGAGGCGCAAAAAGAGCCGAAGTCCATTGTGGACCTACTTCCGTGCACGGCATACCCCCGGGCGGTTCGTGGCAAACCCTGCAGCTTTGAAACTCGCCGGTTCCGGTGCAGGTCCCGCCGGCTGCGGCGGGCGTACGATGCGGGCATCCGGATGTGGGAGTGATCGCTCTCCGGTTTTTATCCGTCTCAAAACAATGGAGTTTTAGATGAGCACCAACGCCGCGTCCGCCGTGCCCTCTTCCGGGCCGATGAGCCGGGAGGAACGCAAGGTCCTCGCCGGGACACTGGTCGGCACCACCATCGAGTGGTACGACTTCTTTATTTACGCCCAGGCTGCGGGCCTGGTTCTGGCCACCCTGTATTTCGGTCCCATCAATGACGGGCCGCTGGGGCAGGTGGTCTCCTTCGCAACCATCGGCATCAGCTTCCTCTTCCGCCCGCTGGGCGCCGTGGTTGCCGGACACCTGGGGGACCGGATCGGCCGGAAGAAGATGCTGGTGTTCACCCTGATCATGATGGGTGCCTCCACCGCGCTGATCGGCGTGGTGCCTACCTACGCGCAGATCGGCATCGCCGGCCCCATCCTGCTCATCCTGCTGCGCATCCTGCAGGGCTTCTCTGCGGGCGGGGAATGGGGCGGAGCGGCCCTGCTGTCGGTGGAGCATGCGCCGGTGAACAAGCGCGGACTGTTCGGCGCGTATCCGCAGATCGGCGTGCCGATCGGCATGATCCTGGCGACGTTCGTCATGTACGTGCTCAGCACCAGCCTGAGCGAGGAGCAGTTCATGGCCTGGGGCTGGCGCATTCCGTTCCTGCTCTCCGTGGTGCTGATCGCCGTGGGTTACTTCATCCGCCGTTCGGTGGCCGAAAGCCCCGTGTTCAAGGAGATCCAGGAGCGGAAGAAGGAATCCTCGGCGCCGCTGGGCCAGCTGTTTCGGCACAACAGCCGCGAGGTGGTCCTCAGCGCGCTGATCTTCGTTGCAAACAACGCGGCCGGGTACCTGGTCATTGCGTTCTTCGCCTCCTATGCCACGGGCAAGCCGGAGACGGGCGGGCTGGGCATGGACCGGCCCTCGGTGCTGCTGGCCACCACGCTGGGGTCCTTCGGCTGGCTGATCTTCACGCTCTACGGCGGAATCCTGTCCGACCGGATCGGCCGGGTCCGGACGTTCCAGATCGGCTACGCCTGGGTGTTCCTGTGGTCGGTTCCGATGTTCCTGCTCATCGACACCACCAACATCGTGTTGTTTGCGGTGGCGATCTTTGTCCTGACCATCGGCCTGGGCCTGTCCTACGGCCCGCAGTCCGCCATGTACGCCGAGATGTTCCCGGCGCGGGTGCGGTACTCGGGGGTCTCCATTGGGTACGCCCTCGGGGCCATCCTGGGCGGGGCGTTCGCGCCGACCATTGCCCAGGCACTGCTGAACGAGACCGGCTGGTCGCCCTCGATCGGCATCTACATCATGGTGCTGTGCGTGGTGTCCCTCGTCGCGGTGACCATGGTGAAGGAAACCAAGGGCAACGACCTGCACGTGGAGGATGCTCCGAAGCAGGACTCCCGCCGCTAGCGGCTGCCGGTCCGCCGCGCTCGCTGCCACCGGTCCGCCGGGGTACCGCCGTCGACGGCGGCGCCCCGGCGCGTCAGAGCCACTTGTTCCGCTTGAAGGTCATGTACAGGACGAAGCCCATCCCGAACATCGCCAGGATCGCCAGCGGATATCCGAATTCCCAGCCGAGCTCGGGCATGTGCTCAAAGTTCATGCCGTAAATGGTGCCCACCAGGGTGGGGGCAAAGAGGATGGCGGCCCAGGAGGAGATCCGCTTCACCTGTTCGTTCTGTTCAATGCTGGTTTCTGCGAGCCGGTTGGACGCGAGCGTGGAGGAGAGGGTGAGCGCATTCTCCAGGATCGCGCGGTACGCATTGACCCGGTCCACCAGGCGCAGCACATGGTCCAGCACGTCGCCGAGGTTGTCGTGCAGGTCCGTGGGAATGCCGTACTGGTCCGCGTTCTGGCGCAGTTCGCCCACCACGTTTTCCAACGGACTGATGGCACGGTGGAACTGGATGACTTCGCGGGAAAGTTCGTAGATGCGGCGGGGAACCTCGGCGTCGCCGCCGAACAGCTGGTCCTCGATCTCGTCAATGTCGTTTTCGAGTCCGGCCGCCACGGGCGCGTATTCATCCACCACCTGGTCCAGCACGGCGTAGAGCACCGCCTGCGGCCCCAGCGCGAGCAGCTCCGGCTCCTGTTCCAGCCGCTTGCGGACCCGGGTGAGGTCCGGGGATTCGGCATGCCGGACGGTCACCACGAAGTTGGGTCCCACGAACAGGTGCAGCTCGCCGAACTCCACGCGTTCGACGTCGTCAAGGTAGCGGGCGGGACGCAGGACCAGGAACAGCTGGTCACCGTACTGTTCAAGCTTCGAGCGCTGGTGGCCGGCCAGGGCGTCTTCGACAATGAGCAGGTTCAGGCCGAACTCCTCGGCCACGGCCAGCAGCTCCACCTCGTCCGGGCGGTACAAACCGATCCAGGCCATGCCGCCGGAACTGCGGGTCAGTTCAAAGGTCTCATCGAGGCTGTCCGGATTGTGGAAGCGCTTGCCGTCCACATACACCGCATTGTCGACCAACGTCATGGACATTCCCCTAGCGTCTAAACCTGTCACCGGCCGGGCATGGACGCCGGCCAGTGTCCATTATCCCTGTTCGCCGGGCCCCTGCCGTCGTGCGGGGCGGGACGGGCGGCGTCCCCCGCCGTGAAGGGCACGCAGGGCGTTGAGGATGGCGGCCAGATCCACCAGTTCCTGGGTCAGGGCACCGGCGACCGCCGGAATGTAACCGAAGGACGCCACCAGCATCAGGGCCAGGCTCAGGACAATGCCGAGCCAGATGCTGCCCAGGGCCACCTGCATCGTTCGCCGGCCGATTTCCACCGCGGTGGCCACCTTGGAAACATCGTCGGCCATGATCACGACGTCGGCGGACTCGCTGGCAGCCGTGGAACCCCGTGCACCCATGGCGATCCCGACGTCGGCCGCCGCCAGCACCGGCGCGTCATTGACGCCGTCGCCCACCATCACCACCGGACGCAGCGGCAGGGCTGCGACGGCGCGCACCTTGTCCTCCGGAAGCAGCCCGGCGCGCACATCCGTAATCCCCACCGTATTGCCGACGGCCCGCGCGGTGGCCGGGCCGTCGCCGGTGAGCATCACCGTTTCGCGGATCCCCAGCCCGTGCAGCTGCCTCAGGGTGGCGGCTGCATTCGTGCGGGCGGCGTCGCTCATCACCAGGGTGCCGGCGAACCGGCCGTCCACACTGAGATACACCACCATCTGCCCGGGGGCGAGGTCCGCAGAAGGCACCTGCGGGTCCGTTTCGGTGATAAACCGGCGCTTCCCGATCCGGACGGTCCGGCCCCCGATGAGCGCTTCGACGCCGTTGGCGGTGACCTCCTGCGCCGTGTCGGCAGGAGCCGGCTGCAGCCCCCGGTTCCGGGCGGCGGCCAGGACCGCGGCGGCCAGGACGTGGGAGGAATACTGCTCGGCGGAGGCTGCCAGTGACAGGAGCTCGTCCGGGCTGAAGCCGGGAGCAGGATTCACTGAGACAAGCCCGGGCCGGCCGTAGGTCAGGGTTCCGGTCTTATCGAAGGCAGCGCTCCGTGCCCGCGCCAGCTGCTCCAGCACCGCCCCGCCCTTGACGATGATGCCGCTGCGGGCCGCCCGGCTCATGCCGCCCATGAAGGCGACCGGAGCGGCGATCAGCAACGGACAGGGTGTGGCCAGCACCAGTACCTCGGCAAACCGGACCGGATCGCCGGAGAGGGCCCAGGCGGTGCCGGCGATCAGCAGCGACACCAGGGTGAAGGGGACGGCAAACCGGTCCGCCAGCCGGACGACCGGTGCCTTCGACTCCGCAGCTTCCTGCACCAGGGCCACGATGCGCTGGTACTGGCTGTCCGCCGTCGTCGCCGTGGCGCGGAGGGAAACCGCATGGGTGCCGTTGACGGAACCGCTCATCACCGTGGCTCCGGCCTTGCGCGCCACCGGGAGGGGCTCGCCGGTGAGGGAGGATTCGTCAAACTCCGCCGCAGGATCCAGCAGGACGCCGTCCACCGGCACCACTTCGGCCGGCTTGATCAGCAGGATGTCCCCGGCAGCCACCTCGGTGGCCGGAATGTCTTCCGCCGCACCCCGGGGGATGCGCTCGTTCCCGGGCAGCGACCCCCCGGCGCGGGAGGGCAGTCGATGCGCAACCTGCGGCGCCCGGTCCAGCAGGGCATCAAGCTCACCCCGTGCCCGGCCGGCCGCATAGTCCTCCAGTGCTTCCCCGCCGGAGAGCATCAGGACAATGATCAGCGCGGCCAGGTATTCACCGACGACGACGGTGCTGAGGATGGCGATGACGGCCAGGATGTCCAGCCCCCAGTTCCCGGCGCGGATGTTCCGGAGCATTTCCGCGGCGGTCTTCAGCGCCACGGCACCCGCATACAGACCTGCGGTCCAGGCCGCGGCGGGTCCGGCGCCGGCCGCCTGCAGGGCAAGGACCGCCAGGCCCACCAGCAGCGTGGTGAACACCAGCGGATAACGGCGCACCGCGCCCCGAATCCTCCTCCACATGTCTTCCGTTTTAAGCCTGCCGCCGAGCAGTTTCCAGCAAGATAAACCTTGCCTAACTTCCGGGGCGCGCAGGGCGGCCGCCGTCGTTCTAGCGGAGCGCGGCTTCGATCCGCCGGGCGGTTTCCGCCAGGCGAAGCCCCATGGCGTCTTCGTCCTTGCCGGAGCCGAAATAGACCACGGAGACGGCGGCCGGCAGCTGGCCGGAGGCCGTCACGGGTGCGGCCACAGCGGAGACCCCTTCGATGACCTCGTTGTGGCTGACCGCATAGCCGCGCTCGCGGGCGGTCCGGCTTTCGCTGCGGTAGTTCTGGCCGGGGGCCAGCCGGTCCCACTGGTCCTCGGTCATCGCGGACTGGATGGCGATGCCCGGCGCACCGGCGGTGAAGGAGTGGCGGGTGCCCGGGCGCTGGATCAGGGCCATGCGGCTGTGGGTGGGCTCCACCGTCATCAGGGTGACACAGTTCTGCCGGTCCCAGACGGCAACGAAGGCAGTCATGGACAGCTCGTTGGCCAGGATGCTGAGCTCGGGCAGGGCCGCCGACTGCAGGTCCCGCGAGACGCCCCGGGCCAGTGCCGCCAGGCCGGGTGCGGCCGAAACCCGGCCGGCGTCGTCGCGCATCACCAGCGAATGGGACTCCAGCGTGCGCAGGATCCGGTAGGCGATGGAACGGTGTACCCCGAGTCCTTCGGAGAGCTCGGCGATGCTCAGCGGGTTCTCCGCTTCGGCGAGGAGTTCCAGCGCCCGGATTCCGCGGGAGAGGGTCTGGGACTGGGAGCCGGCACCGGTGGGTTCGGGGGGTGTCATGGGCCAATCCTAAGCGCACGCCGGCGCGCACCTGCCGCGGAGCCAGGCCCCGGGACGTGCCGCTACGCGCCGCGGCGGCGGCTGAGCAGCCCGGACATAAGCAGCAGCAGCCCGCCGGCCAGCGGCCACAGAATGTACATGCTCAGCAGGGCCCCGAAGGCGGCGACCACCAGGCTGGTCAGCATGGCGCTGCAGACCAGGATCATTCCCAGGACAATCCGGACCTGGCCGCGGTGCGGTGGCGGGATGGGCGGAAGCCATGCGGGACGTTCGTCTGTCCAGCTCATGCGAGCAATTTTAGGACCGCACGCCGTCAATGGAACCGTTCGGTCCCGGGTTTTCTGCTTTGGCACCGAAACGGCTCTTCCCGGACCCCGGCCACCGTGAAAAGATGGCGAAACCGTGCCGCCGACTCCGAGGGAACCTGCCGCCATGAACCAGAGCGATCTTCTTGTTGATGCCTTCGGTCGGTTGCCCAGCGCCGTCCGCCGGGCCGTGAACAACCTCGATGCCGGAACCCTCAACCACCGCCCCTATCCGGACGGAAACTCCGTTTCCTGGCTGATCTGGCATCTGTCCCGCGTGGAGGATTATCAGGTTGCCGAGGTGGCCGGGCAGGAACAGGTCTGGACCGCCAACGGCTGGGCGGAACGGGTGGGGCTGCCGCTCGCGGTGGAGGACACCGGGTACGGGCACACTTCCGAGCAGGTGGCACTGGTCCAAGTGCAGTCCGCGGAGCTGCTGGTGGGCTATTACGGGGACGTGCACTCCCGCACCGCGGCCTTCGTCTCGGGACTGTCGGGCGAGGACCTGGAGCAGATTGTGGACCGGGCCTGGGACCCGCCGGTGACGCTGGGCATACGGCTGGTAAGCACCTTGGCCGACTGTCTGGAGCATGTGGGGCAGGCGGCCTACGTCCGGGGCATGGTGTTGGCGCAGGCGGCGTGAGGCCAGGGGGTCCGTGCTAGCCGAGCGAGAGCAGGAGCTTTTCGCAGGCATTGAGGCAGCGCCGGCAGGCCTCCGCACAGATCCGGCAATGCTGGTGCATGGAGGCGTGCTGCTGGCATTCCTCGGCGCAGGCAGCGCAGGCCGCGATGCACGCGTGCAGCAGGCTCGCGGTCGCCGGACCCGTGGTCCCTGTCCGGGACAACACCGCGGAGGTGGTTGCGCAGATCCCGGCGCAGTCCAGATCGATGCGGATGCAGCCGGCCAGATCCGCCACCATCTCCTCAGCAAGGCAGGCATCCGCACAGGCATTGCACACCTGGGCGCATTCCGCGCAGGCCCGCAGGCACTCGGCCAGGAGCCGCGGGTCCGGGGTGCGGGGTCCGCCGGGACGGTTCTCAAGCATTTCGGTCATCAGGGCCATGGGTCCTCCTTGGTTCCGGGGCATTTGGCAGGACCGTTTTCCCTGGCTGGCCGTGCCGGTTCCCCGACCGTAGCGAGGGCGGGGTGGCATTCCAAGGGAGCCGGGGGTTTGGCGCGGGCCGAAGAGCGTGATTAGAATCGGTGTAGCCTGGCGGGGCCGGTTGTTCGGTTTCGGTTGGACCACGGTCCGACGCCGCGCGGTGCAGTTCCGGGGCTTTAGCTCAGTTGGTAGAGCGTTTCGTTCGCAATGAAAAGGTCAGGGGTTCGATTCCCCTAAGCTCCACAGGAAAACCCCCGGGAAACCGGGGGTTTTTGCTTTGCCGGGACGAGGCGGGGCAGGCTTCTCGGCGGCGTAACGCCCGCAGACTACACTTCCCGGCACGACCATCACCTTCCGCAGCATGACGCCCGACGACGCCGGAGCGGTCGCAGCGTTCCTGGCATCCAACCGGTTTCCCTTCCACGTGAATCCGGCCCCCGGCGAGTCCTCCGCAAACCAGCGGGTGGCGGAGGGGCACTTCTGGAGCGGGGAATCCCAGGGCTACTGGGTGCAGCACGACGGCGAAGACATCGGGCTGGCAGTCATGGAGGGACTGACCGACGAGAACGTCGACTTTGACCTCCGGCTGGCGGAAGACCACCGGGGCCGAGGCCTGGGCACCGACGTCGTGCGGGCCCTGTGCCGGCTTGCCTTCACCGAACTGCCGGATCTCGTCCGGTTCGAAGGGCAGACCCGGGAAGACAACATTGCCATGCGCAAAACCTTCCTGCGCGCCGGGTTCGTCAAGGAAGCGCACTACCGGCAGGCGTGGCCGACGGCGGATGGGTCCCGGCTTGCCTCCGTGGCCTATGCGATACTGCGCTCGGACTGGGAAAACAACACAGTGACTCCGTTGGAATTCGACGACCTGCTCCTGGACGCATGGAACCGCAAAAGCTAGGGGAGCCAAATGGGAACTACGGACGCCGCAATCTCCGTCCGGGGACTGACCAAACGGTTCGGCGGGGTGGCCGCCGTGGACGACCTGTCCTTCGAGGTGCAGGCAGGAAGCGTATTTGCCTTCCTGGGTGCCAACGGCGCCGGGAAGTCCACCACCATTTCCTGCCTGACCACGGTGCTCCCGTTCGACGCCGGCACTGTCGAGGTGGCGGGGCACGACGTACGCGGCAGCGGAGGCGGTGTCCGCGAGGCCATCGGCGTGGTATTCCAGGATTCACTGCTGGATCCCATTCTCACCGGAAGGGAAAACCTTCAGACCCGGGCACGGTTCTACTCCCCGGATAAGGCTGCCAATAATGCCCGCATTGACGAGCTGGGCCGGCTGGTTGGCCTCGGAGACTTCCTCGACCGTCGCTATGCCACCTATTCCGGCGGGGAACGACGCCGGGTGGACATCGCCCGCGCGCTGCTGCACTCGCCGTCGATCATCTTCCTGGACGAACCCACTGCCGGCCTGGATCCGGGCAGCCGTGCCCTGGTCTGGTCCACCATCCACGACCTGCGCGAAAATCACGGACTCACGGTCTTCCTGACCACCCATTACATGGAGGAGACCGAGGAAGCGGACCGGGTCTGCGTGATTGAGAAGGGGAAGATCGTCGCCGACGGTACGCCCACCACGCTGCGGGCCGAATACAGCAGCAGCATCCTCTCCATCACCTCCGCCGAACCGCAGGCGCTGGCGGACCTCGCCCGCGACGCCGGGGTCGACGTCGCCGGCTCGGACGGCAACGTGCTGCGGCTGCGGGTGGACCGGTCCGACACCGCCCGCCGCCTCCTCGCGGCGCACGGCGACAGCGTGCTGGACTTCGAATTCCGCCACGGAACCATGGACGACGTTTTTCTGGCCCTCACCGGCCGGCAGGGGGAAGCAGCATGAACGTAGTCCTGGATATCACCGGCCGGAACCTGCGCCTGTACTTCCGTGACCGGCTGAACCTCTTCTTTTCCCTTCTCGGCGCGCTGGTCCTGTTCCTGCTCTACACCCTGTTCCTGGGCAACCAGCAGACCGAGGGCCTGGAGGAAATGTTTCCGCAGGCCGCCGAGGAGGACGTCAAGGGCCTGGTGGACGCGTGGATGTTCGCCGGGATTGTGGGAATCACCGCGATCACCACGGGGCTCGCCGCCGTGAACGTGATTGTGGACGACACCGCTTCGGGGCGCTTCCGGGACTTCCTGGTGTCACCCATCACCCGGGGGCAGCTGGTCCTGGGGTATCTGCTGTCCACTGTCACGGTCGCGCTGATCATGACCACCATCGTGCTGGCCGTGAGTCTTGGATACCTGGCCGCGGTGGACGGGGTGGTGCTCACAGCGGGTCAGCTGGCCCGCACCTACGGCTATCTGGTGCTCAGCTGCGTCGCCTTCGGATCGCTCAGCGCCTTCATTGTCACCTTCGTCCGCACCCCGGGGTCCTTCGCGGCACTGTCCACGCTGGTAGGCACCATCCTCGGCTTCGCTGCCGGGTCCTACATTCCCGTGGGTGCCTTCCCTGAGGGCGTGAAGAACTTCGTCAGCGCGCTGCCCTTTATGCAGGCCTCCATGGTGGTGCGCCAGGAAATGACCGCCGGACCCATGGGCGCCGTGACGGACCAGCCCGACGCCGTGGCCGCGGTGCAGGACATCTTTGGAATTACTGCACAGGTGGGGAACTGGGAGGTATCCGCCGGGTACGTGGTGTTTATCCTGGCGGCGATGGTAGTGGTCTTCGTCCTGCTGGCGGCGCTGCGGATCCGTTCCCGCATCCGCTGAGCAGCGGCCCCCGAGTGGTCCCGGGAACCGACGTCAGCTGTCTCCGGCGGGCACTTCGTAAATAATCTCCAGCCCGTCCTCGTCATCCCACTGCTCGCCGTTGGCGGCGAACCCGTACTGCTCCACCAGCTTCCGGGAAACATCGTTATCCGGGCTGATGGTGGCGCGGACGGTCCGGATTGACGGTTCCCGGGCAGCCACCGCAAGCAGGGCTTCCAAAGCGGCCCGGGCGTAGCCCTGGCGACGGTAGGCCGGGTCCACGGAGTAGCCCACCTCCACCATGCCTGCCTCATCCGGCGGCCCGTGGAAACCGGCCAGGCCCACGGCCCGTCCGACTTCTGGGTCAAAGATCGCCCGGGTAATCCAGACTGCATCGCCCGGATTTTCCCGCAGCTGCTCGCTCCTCATCCGCCACAGCGGCTGCCGGTCCCGGGAAAAATGCTCGGTAAGTTCCAGCGGCGCCTCCCGGTTGGCCGCGGGCAGATTCCCGGCGGCCAGCGCATCGATCACTCCGCGGGGAAGCTGAATCAGCTGAATGTTCTTGAGTGCTGCTGCCACTGCTGGCTCCTTTGCCGTTTCCGGCATCGCTAAACGCGCCCGGGGTACCGACCCTAACCCGCCCCCGGCCAGACTTGAAGAACGCCGCAGCGAAGGGAAAAGCAGATGGGCACTGATTCCGTCCTCATCATCGGGTCCGGACCGGCCGGTTACACGGCCGGGATCTACGCAGCCCGTGCAGGGTTGAAACCGCGCATCCTCGCCGGTTCCGTGACCGCCGGCGGCGCGTTAATGAACACCACCGAAGTGGAGAACTTCCCGGGCTTCCCGGACGGCGTCCTGGGACCGGACCTGATGGACAACCTGCGCCGGCAGGCGGAGAAGTTCGGTGCACTGGTGGAGTACGACGACGTCGTGTCGGTGGATCTGGGCACGCACACCAAACGCGTGGTCACCGGCGGCGGGAAAAGCCACAAGGCCCGCAGCGTCATCCTCGCCACCGGATCCGTCTACAAGGAGCTGGGGCTGCCGGAGGAAAAGCAGCTCAACGGCCGGGGGATTTCCTGGTGCGCCACCTGCGACGGTTTTTTCTTCCGCAGCCAGGACATTGCGGTGGTCGGAGGCGGGGATTCGGCCATGGAGGAAGCACTCTTCCTGACCCGCTTCGCGGACTCGGTGACCGTCGTCGTGCGCCGGGACGCCCTGCGCGCCTCCCGCATCATGGCCCAGCGGGCACGGGACCATTCCAAGATCCGGTTCGAGTTCAACAGCGAGGTCACCGCCATCCACGGCTCGGACCAGGTCACCGGAATGACGCTCACGGACACCGTCACCGGTGCAACGCGCGAGCTGCCGGTGCGGGGGATCTTCGTGGCCATCGGCCACGCTCCGCGCACCGATCTGCTGGCCGGACAGGTGCAGCTGGATCCGGACGGCTACATCAGAGTGGCCGCCCCGAGCACCCAGACCAACCTGGACGGGGTGTTTGCGTGCGGCGACGCCGTGGACCACCGCTACCGGCAGGCCATCACCGCAGCCGGCACCGGCTGCTCGGCGGCACTGGATGCCGAACGCTACCTGGCGGCGCAGGCGGATGCGGACAGTATCGCCACCGCGCTCGTGGAGGGTTCGCTGAACGGCTAGCCTCAGGCACCGGTGAAGGTCAGCACCAGCAGGGTGACGTTCAGTCCAACCAGCAGCACCGAGACCAGCACGCCCAGGCCCGTGGTCCACCAGTGGTTGCGGTGGCTCCCCATCAGGTCCCGCTGCGCGGTCAGCCAGACCAGCGGAATCAAGGCGAACGGAATGCCGAAGGAGAGGATGACCTGGCTGAGGATCAGCGCCCAGGTGGGATCGATGCCGAGGGCGAGGATCGCCAGTGCGGGAAGCAGGGTGATCAGGCGGCGCAGCAGCATGGGAATACGGATTTTCAGCAGGCCCTGCATGATCTCGGCGCCCGCATACGCGCCCACCGACGTCGAAGCCAAACCGGACGCGAGCAGCCCGACGGCGAACAGGGTGGCCACCACCCCGCCCAGCGAGGCGGCAATGGCAGCATGCGCACCCTCGAGCGTGTCGGTTCCCGCCACGCCCTGGAGCGACCCGGCGGCGAGCAGCAGGATGGCCAGGTTCACCGACCCCGCCACAGCCAGCGCGATGGTCACGTCCCACTTGGTGGCCTTGATCAGCCGGGTAGTTGTCAGGGTCGCGGTGCGTCCGGGGAACCGGTCACGGGTCAGGGCGGAATGCGCGTAAATGGCGTGCGGCATTACGGTGGCGCCCAGAATGGACGCCGCGAGCAGCACCGACTCGCTGCCTTCGAAACGGGGCACGAGGCCTTCGACCACCGCACCGCCGTCGGGCGGGTTGAGGAAGACACCGGCGGTGAAGCCGACGGCAATCACCAGCATCAGCGTGACAATGACATATTCGAAGCTCCGGTGCCGGCCGCTGTTCTGCAGCTGCAGCACCACTATGGAAATGCCGCCGGTGATGATCCCGCCCAGGAACAGGGGGAGGTCGAAGAGCAGCCAGAGCGCGACGGCGCCGCCGATCACCTCCGCCACGTCGGTGGCCATGGCCACCAGTTCGGCCTGTAGCCAGTACAGCCGCCGGGCCGGTTTCCTGCCGATGCGTTCACCGAGCAGCTCGGGCAGGCTGCGGCCGGTGACCAGGCCGAGCTTGGCCGAGAGGTACTGGATCAGCCATGCCATGACGTTGCCGGTTACCACCACCCAGACGAGCAGATAGCCGAACTGCGCTCCTGCGGTCATGTTGCTGGCGACGTTGCCCGGGTCCAGGTAGGCGACGCCGGCCACCAGTGCGGGGCCGAGCAGCCACAGGATGTTGCGGGGACGGGCTGCGGGGCGCGCGGTGGTGTCGGGGAGCGGGACGGTACGTGCCATGACAGCAACCTAGCACCTAAAGTTCGGCGCCCCTAACAATTCTTCGTGGGTCCCCTCTGCAGTGCGGAACCCACTGCCCGGCGTGCCGTCCCGGAGGGGTCCGCGGGCAAAGGAAAAGGCGCGCATCCGTGCGGGGATGCGCGCCTTGGACGGATAGGAAGGGTGTTAGCGGCTGGCCGGCGTGTAGCTGGGGTTGCTCTGGTTGCCGGTTGCACCGAAGGGGCCCTTGCTGGCCTGCGGGCCGAGGTAGCGGGCGGAGCCGTAGGAGAGGTAGAAGTACATCACGAAGCTGAACAGGACAATCAGCACCGCAATGACCGCGGTCTGGCCGAAGACCTTCGCAAGGTTGATTGCCAGGAGCACCATGGCCACGATCTGCAGGATCGGCACCATGAGGGCCAGCAGCCACCAGCCGGACATGCCCGCTATGCGGAACAGCACCACAGTGGAGTACACGGGAATAAACGCTTCCCAGGTTTTGCGGCCGGCTTTCTTGAACATGCCCATCATTGCAAGGCCGCCGACTACGGCGGAGATGACCAGCATAACGAGGAAGCCACCGAAAAGAGCGCCGGCGCTTACGGCAGGATCGGTGGTTGTGGTGGTGAATTCGGACGCAGAAATGACAAACGGAAGGCTCGAGACTGAATTGATCATGCCGAGAACGATATTTGTTCGGACGCCGATGTCAAGGTCAAACCCCTCCTTTAGTGAACCGTTATTCCTTCGTGTCTGTCAGGGGTCCCGCCGGACGCTTCCGGGGCAGGGATCCCGCCACTTCCAGCTGCAGTGAATAACTCGGAAAATTAAGGATGCGCGGCGCAAGTATCGACGGAATAGGGTTTCGCGTGCTGCGGTTCTTGTCCTGTCCCGGAGTACCCGGAGTACCCGGAGTACCCGGAGCCCCCGGGTCAGGCAGCGGCGGGGGAGGCCTGGTAATAGAAGCGGAAGTCGTCATAGGGGTCACGCCAGACGGATTCATCGCGGGCAATCCGGCGCACTGTGGGAGCCGGCGTCCACCGGTTGTGGGCCTGGCCGTCGTCGTCGATCCAGTGCAGGAGGACCTCCGTGCGGGTCCAGGCCACGGCCTTTGCATCAACGGTGCCGTTTCCGGTCCGGCAGCGGACGTAGGGTTCCCGGCGGTAGTGGGCGTGGGTGACAGGGCCGGCAGGGGCGGCGGGGGCGGAGGGCATCCCGGTGCCTATGGAGGAACTCATGCCCTCCACAATGGCAACTGCCTCTGACATTCCTGCACAGAGCCTCTAAGGACGGGGCGGCCGCGCTGGTTAGGAAGCGAGGTCCCGCCGTTTAGCGGCTGCGCGGACGGTCTCGCCACGGGCAGCGGCGCGGCGGGGCATCATCCGGATCACAGGTGCCAGGCCGTTGCCCTGCGTCCGGCGGGCGGGTGCGGCCGGCGACCCCGCCTGCAGCGACGGCCGGTTGAGCACGAGGTACGCAAGACAAATGGGGAGGAAAAGCAGCGATATAAGTGTCAATGTGCCGAGAGCAAATACGGCAAGAGCAGCATGTATGGGCGAACCGAAAAGAGCGGCAATAAAATCAGCTGCGTCGAAAAGCATCCAGGTCCAGAAAACGGCAATGAGCACTAGGCCGCTGCGGGCCCGGCGGAAAAGCATGGCGGACCGCCTCCGCGCAGCAGGCATGGCCTGAGACTGACTGCCCATTTGATTATTCCCCCCGGCTAAGGGTTTCAAGATTCGGAACCCGTAAGGCAGATAATAGCCGGTATTTATTGAATTGGAAGATATGATGCCCGGCAACATTGCGTGTTGGGGCAGTACGGTCAGTTTTCCGGCCGGGGATTCGCGCGGAGGGGCAGGTGCCTCGGACTGTTGGGGTTGAGCAGGGAATGCCGGTACCCGTAGACCGCGTACACCAGCATCCCGATCACCAGCCAGATGCCGAACCGCAGCCAGGTTTCCCAGTGCAGCTGCAGCATCAGGAACCCGGAGGCCAGCACGCCGAACGCCGGCACCCAGGGCATCAGGGGCAGCCGGAATTCACGCGGGGCGTCCGGCTGGCGGTAGCGCAGCACAATCACGGCCACGCAGACCACCACGAAGGCGGCGAGGATGCCGATGTTCGTCAGGTCGGCCACGGCACGGATGGGGAAGAACCCGGCCAGCAGGGCCGAGGTGCCGCCGGCGATCCAGGTCACGCGCTGCGGGGTGCCGCGCCTGTCCGTTCCGGAGAACCAGGCCGGCAGCAGCCCGTCCCTGCTCATGGCGAACCAGACCCGGGTGACACCGAGCAGGAAGGTGAGCATCACGGTGAGGATGGACAGCACGGCGAAGGCGGAAATGACGGTGGCGATGACGGGCAGTCCGACGGACTGGAAGGCCGAGGCGAAACCGGCGGTGGGGCTGATGTCCTGGTAGTTCTGCATGCCGGTCAGCACCAGCGTGGCCAGGATGTACAGGACCATCGCAACGGCCAGGGAGAGCAGGATGGCCTTGGGCATGTGTTTTTTGCCGTCCGTGGCTTCCTCGGCGGCGGTGCTCATGGCGTCATAGCCGAAGACGGCAAAGAACACGGTGGCTGCCCCGGTGAACACGGCGCCGAAACCGCTGGGCAGGAACGGCGTGTAATTGTCCGTGTCCACGTAGAAAAAGCCCAGCCCCACAATGAACACAATCAGCAGGACTTTCAGGCCCACGGCCACCAGTTCAAAGCGGCCGAAGGTCTTGGTTCCGCGGCTGAGAATCCACGTGATGAACAGGCAGACGACGGCGGCGGGCAGGTTGATCAGTCCGCCCTCCACGGTATCTCCGGTGCCCTGCATCCAGACCGGCATGTCGATGCCGAAACCGGCGAGGAACTCGGCGAAATAGCCGGAGATGCCGATGGCCACCACCGCCACGATCGCAGTGTATTCCAGCAGCAGGTCCCAGCCGATGAACCATCCGATCAGTTCACCCAGCGCCACATACCCGTAGGTGTAGGCGGACCCGGCCCGCGGCACCAATCCCGCGAACTCGGCGTAGGACAGGGCCGCAGCAGCGCTGGCCAAGCCGGCCACCAGGAACGAGATCAGGACCGCAGGACCCACGGGGGCGGCGTCGGGACCGCCGTTGGCCACCAGCCCGGCAAGGGTGAAGATCCCGACGCCGATGATGCCGCCCACGCCGATGGCGGTCAGCTGCCAGAGGCCGAGGCTCTTGAACAGCTTGTTCCCGGTTTTTTCCTCGTCGATTTCCTCAATGGGCTTGCGGCGAAGAACGGACCCGCCGCCTCCGGCGACTGTGGACATATCGGCTCCCCTCCGTGCCCGGCGGCAGGGCCGGAATCAAGGTGTACGGCACCAGCTACGGCAGAAGTATGGACCTGCGTCCGCCGGCCGGGTACCCCCGCCGGCTAATTCCGCCGGGCACCGTCAGCCTTAGAGCAGGAACAGGCTCAGGACCCATACCGCTGCAAAGCCGGCAACGCCCTGCACGGCAGTGGCCGGTGTCAGCGTGCGGTACGCGGTGGCCGTCGGAATACGGCTGAACTGGGAGACCACCCAGAAGTACGAGTCGTTGGCGTGTGACACCACCATGGCACCGGCACCGACGGCGAGCACCGCGAGGACGGGGCCTGCACCACCGGCCAGACCCAGCGGCTCCAGCAGCGGCAGGAGCATGGCCGACGTCGTCACCATGGCAACTGTGGAGGAGCCCTGCGCCGTCTTCAGCGCCGCGGAGATCACGAACGGCACTGCAATGCCCAGACCCAGCGTTGCGAGGTTGTCGGACAGGAAAGCGGTGATGGAGCTCTTGCCCAGCACTCCGCCGAAGGCTGCTCCGGCACTGGTGATCAGCAGGATGGGGGCTGCCAGCACGATGGAATCCGTGATCTGGGTGTTGAAGGACTCGAGCTTGCCCTTGCCGCGCAGCAGGAACACCGCCGCCCCCAAGCCGAGCGCCAGCGCCACCACGGGGGTGCCGACAAAATTCACGGTTGCGGCCAGGCCGCCGCTACCCATGGGCGCGCCGGGCAGCTTGGCTATCGAGGACAGGCAGATGAGCGCAATGGGCAGCAGGATCGGCAGGAAGGCCATGAAGGCGCTTGGCAGCTTTCCGTACTGGGTCCGCAGATCCTCGTAGCTGACGTCCGCCTCTTCGGCGGGAACGGGCAGCAGTTCAACGTCCTTGTTCAGGAACCGGTTGGCGAAGAGCAGGGCGGCCCCCGCCGAAATTGCGGCCACCACGAGGCCGAGGACAATCAGCAGGCCCAGGCTGTCCACCACATTCAGGTTGGACGCGGCGGCCAGCGGACCCGGAGTGGGCGGAACCATTGTGTGGGTGGCATACAGGCCGGTCATCAACGCTATCGACATGGCGACCAGGGACACCTTGGCCCGCTCAGCCATGGCTTTCTTGAGCGAGTTGAGAATGATGAACCCGGAATCGCAGAACACGGGGATGGACACGATGTAGCCGATGATGCTCATGGTCAGGGTGGGAAACCGCGTCCCCAGGACCTTGATCAGCGCGTCAGCCATGGCAATCGCGCCGCCGGACCGCTCAAGGATCACACCGATCATCGTGCCGAAAAGGATCACCAGGCCGATGTTGCCCATGGTGTTGCCGAACGCCGTCGTAATGGTCGGGATGATTTCCTCGACCGGCAGGCGGAACGCCAGTGCCCCGATAAAGGCGGCTGCGAGGAGGGCGAGGAATGGCGAGATTTTCAGCTTCGCCGTGACGGCAACGATGCCGATTACCAGCAGCAGCAATATCAGCAGATCAATCATGGGGTTCCTTTAAAGTGAAAAACTTCGGTGTTTATCAACAGGGCAAATCATGGAATCACGAGTTTTCGTGAAGTCCCAAACTCCTTGGTGCGGCGGAGTCGAACGCAAGCACGGAGCAGATGTGGGCGGCGGCGTCCTCAATGAGGATGTCCGCAGCGGCCGTAAGTTCGGGGAGCGTAGAGGCTCCCCGGGCGATGGACACGGCAGCAGTGATGCCGGCCTCCCGGCACTGCGCCGCGCTGAGCTGGACGGTTCCGGCGACCACAAGGACGGGGGCGGACGCCGGCGCGAGGCGGCGGACCGCATCTACCACTTTGCCGCCCAGCGACTGTGTATCCAGGCAGCCTTCACCGGTCAGGACGACGTCGGCGCGCGCCAGGGCGGCGTCGAGGCCGACCGCGTCTGCCACCAGTTCCGCCCCCGGAACGGTTTCTGCTCCGAGCAGGGCCACCAGCGCCAAGGGCAGGCCGCCGGCAGCACCGAAACCGGGGGTGGAGAGATAGGGCGGACCCTGACGGCCGGACTTGTCCTCCGCCGGTGGCCGGGTTCCTGCAGCGAGGTCGGCAAGGATCCGGGCAAGGTTGGCGAGACCGGCGTCAAGCAACTCGATGTCCGCCGGGCCTGCACCCTTCTGCGGCCCGAAAACCGCCGCCGCTCCTCGTTGCCCACACAGGGGATTGTCCACGTCGACGGCGATCCTCCACTGCACGGTGGCCGCACGCGGATGCAGGCCGGACGTGTCGACGGAGCAGATACTGGTGAGCCCGCCGCCGCCTGGCGCTACGGGATTGCCGGCTGCGTCCAGAAAGCGTGCCCCCAAGGCTGTGAGCAGGCCGGTTCCGCCGTCCGTGCTGGCTGAACCGCCAATGCACAGCAGGATCTCCTCGGCGCCGTCATCCAGAAGCCGCTTGGCGATAGTGCCTACCCCGTGGCTGTCCGCCCGCAGCGGCTGCAGGGGAATGTCCGAGACATCAGGGAGACCGTTTCCCTCGGCGGCTTCGATGATGCCGACCCGGCCGTCTGCAGAGCTGCCGTAGCGGGCCGTCTTCGGGCGTCCCAGCGCGTCGGTAGTCGCCGTGCTCAACGGCGGGCGGTGCCAGGTTGCCAGCAGTGCGTCGAGTGTCCCCTCGCCGCCGTCGGCCATTGGCAGCTCAACGATCTCGGCAGCCGCGCCGAACGCCAAGCGCGCCCCGCGGGCCATGGCTGCGGCGGCACCGGCGGCGGAAACGCTGCCCTTAAACGAATCTGGCGCGACAACAACTACGGGTGGGCGGGAATTGGGCACTCTGTCAACATTAGAGTGTTGATACTCACAGTCCTATGGCGAAAATGACCACTTATTATTTTCTTTTAGAGCTGTTTAGTGGTCATAACGCACTGGTTATGCACGTGCAGCCACCAGGCCCAGCCGCAGCGTTAACGCCTGATGTGCGTTCCGGGGGTTCAGCTGCGTCACCTCCGCAATGCGGTCGAGTCTCTGGATGATGGTGTTCCGGTGGGCGTAGAGGACGCGGGAAACCTCGGAGAAGGATCCGCCGGCGTCCAGGAAAGCGGACAGCGTTGTCCGCTGGGTGTCGGTCAGGTCAGTTATGCGGGCGGCCAGGTGTCCGGCAGTTTCGCGGGGCATGCAGGCCACGGCCAGTTCGGCGCTTAACTCCCGAAGATGGAGGACGGCGGATGCCGTGGGGAGGATCTCCGGACGGGCAACCAGGAGGCCGAGGGACCTCGCGGCCGATTGCAGCGACTCCGTCCCGGTGCAGGTATCGCCCAGCAGCAGCACCGAGCCGCTGTCCGACGCCGCGGTGCGGAGCGCTCCGGCGTCGTGGGCTGGCAGCAGAATCCAGAGGGCACCCTGAAACGAAGCCGAGCGGTAGCGGCCCGACCGGGACACCAGATCACCGACCGGGCCGGAACGGAGCGGGAGCCGGTGGGCGGGCGGACCTGCGGCGGTGCGGTCCAGGACGGCGGCCAGTCGCCACGGTCCGGGCAGGGCTGGGGAACCCGCCGCTAGCTCCTGTTCCAGGGAGGCCGACGGGGAGCCGCCGTTGACCAGGCGCGCGAGCAGTTCCCTGTCCCGCGCCTCACGCAACGCGGTACTGTCCATCTCGCGGTCGCGCTCGAGCAGTAGCCGGATGGTCAGGACCACAACGTCCGCCAGCGGCATCACCACGTCGGGGGCGCCGGTCAGGCCGACCACCCCGACAACGGCACCGTCGAGTTCAATCGGACAATTCACACCGGCCCGCATGCCGTCGCGTTCCGCGGAGGGCCGGATGACAACGGGTTTCCCCGTGGCTGCGGCCTCCCGGGCACCCGCGTGCAGTGTCCCGATGCGGGAGGCATCCCGCGAGGCGATGATGAGTCCTGCTGCGTCCATGACGTTGACGTTGTGGTGAAGCGTGGGGGAGATGCGGTCCACGACGCGTTGCGCCAATGCACTGCCTAGCGGCGCTGACATATCCCCAGTCTAGGGCGGGCGAACGGCTGCCCGGTCTGCGCCGCCGCCCCTTACCGGTTCGCGCTACCGCTACCGGTTCGCGCGCAGGGCGGCCGCGGCGTCGCTGGCCGTGGTGCGGATCCGGTACAGGCTGGTGGTCGCCGTCATGTAGAGCGTCCGGCCGTCCTGCCCGCCGAAGCAGACGTTGCTGACGGTTTCGGGCACCGGGATGTGTTCGAGCAGCTCGCCGGCCGGGGAGAAGACGCGCACGCCGTCGCCGCCGGAGGACCAGACGTTCCCGTCCGTATCCACCCGGAATCCGTCGGGCACGCCGGGGCCAACCCGCACGAACACCCGGCCGTTCTTCGCCTGCCGGCCTTCGACGACGTCGTAGGCGCGGATCGGATTGCCGTCGGACTGCGCCGGGCCGTGAGGGGAAACGGCCTCCTCCGCGGTGTCCGAGACGTAGAGGACGGACTCGTCCGGAGAGAATGCCAGGCCGTTGGGGGCCATGATGTCGGTAATCACCGCGGAGAGGTCCCCGCTGGCCGGGTCGAAGCGGAACACATACCGGTCCCCGTACTCCAGCTCGCCGGGGTGGCCTTCGGCGGGATTGTCGATGCCGTAGGAGGGATCCGAGAACCAGATGGTGCCGTCGGATTTCACCACGACGTCGTTGGGCGAATTGAAGCGGACATCGCCGAAGCGGTCCACCAGGGTTTCCACGCTGCCGCTGCGGTCCCGTTCGACGGCCCGGCGTCCGTGCGAGCACTGCACCACGGACCCGTCCGGATCCAGGGCCCGGCCGTTGGTGAACTCCACGTCGGCGCCGTAGACGCTCAGCTCGCCGGTGGTTTCGCTGTATTCGAGGATCCGGTTGGACCGCACGTCGCTGTACCGCACGGCGTTGCGCTCCGGAATCCAGGTGGGACCTTCGGCCCAGACCGCGCCCGTACCCACCTGCTCCAGCGAGGCTCCGTCTTCCAGCAGTGTCGAGGGGCGTGCGTCCATGCTTGTGTCTCCTTATGAGGGCGGCTCATCGAGGGCCCGTTTCCGTCCTTGCAGTCTGCGTCCTTTTATACGCGAGGCAGGGGCGGCGGCCCAAAGCCCGCCCGGTTTTCCGTGCCGGCCTGCTCCGGGGCGGTCAGGTCCAGGGCATGCGGATCACGACGTCGGCGCGTTCCCTGGACTCCTGCACCAGCCGGGCGTTGGGTTCGTCCACGTCGCGGACCCAGGCAGCGGCCCGGTCCCGCGCCTTGCCGAACCGCACATGCCGTTCCACCAGTCGCTGCACGCGCAGCTCATCGTCGGGCTCGCAGTACCAGACCTCCGAGCACCGGGATCGGACCTCCTGCCACGGGGGCCGGTCCAGCAGCAGATAGTTCCCCTCGGTCAGGATCACGTTCGCCGCCGGGAAGACAGGAATGTCGCCGGCCAGCGGCTGCTCGAGCGTCCGTTCAAAACCGGGGGCATACACCACCGCCGTCCGCGTGGCGCGGAGACGGTCGAGGAGCGCCGCATAGCCGCAGGCATCGAAGGTTTCCGGGGCTCCCTTACGAGCCAGCAGGCCCTGCCGGGCCAGCTCCCGGTCCGAGAGGTGAAAGCCGTCCATGGGTACATGGGCAAACTGCTGCGTCTCGGCGTCGTCCGAAGCGCCGTTCAACTCGCGGACCAATGCTTCCACCAGGGTGGTCTTCCCGGCGCCCGGGGCACCGGCGACGCCGACGATCACGGTTCCTGCCTGCCGCTCAGTCAACGCCGAGAGCCGGTTTTTCAGCTCTGTCAAAGTCGTCAGGGAATCTGGCACGGTCCTCCGCTCACAGGGCTGTTCCTGGGGAGGACCAGTCTATGACGGTTGCGGCAGGGCCCCCGACAGCCACCAACGGTGCTTAGACGGCTCCGTCGGGCCCGGCATAAGCTGGGTCTGTTGCCTATTTGAGGAGAAAACCTTGTCCCTGCTGACCCCCCTGATCACCACCGCCGGCCTGATCGGCGGCTACAAGACCGCACGTTCCACGGGTAACCGCCAGCTGGGCGGGGCGGTGCTCGCCGCCGCAGGCGCCGGTGCGTTTGCCCTCTGGAAGCGCGATGCCGGAACGGGCACCGCCGCGGCCCTGACCGCCGGCTACGTGGCCGCCTTCGGCCTGTCCCACCCGCTGGCCAAGAAGATGGGTGCCTGGCCTGCCGTCTACACCGTCACCGGTGCCGTGGCCGCGGCCTCCCTGGTTTTCGGCCGCCGCCGCTAGCCGTTCGGCCGGCCCGCAGATCCCTCCCGGTGCGTCGGAACGAGCATCAAAAAGGTGCGATCCAGCGGGAATGATCCGCGGGCCGGCGTCGTTAAAACCATTGGACGTCCCGAAAGGGGCGTAACGCAGCACCGGGCAGCCGGTGGCTGCAGCTGGATTGGTAATTCAAATTGGTAATTCAATACGGGGATGATCGGTTTCGACGATGTTTGTTGAGCCAGGGGAAGCGGGCCGAGAACGCAGAGTTATCTCGTTAACGCTCTCTGCAAAACAATAAGTGCCAAACCTATGCGCACTGACTTCGCTCTCGCTGCCTAAGCAGCCGGAGTAGTCCGTCAGCCCGGAGTTGCTCTCGCTCCGGATGCTGGCGTCGTTTAGAGGGCCACTGCTGAACACTTCCGCCGTCGGAGTGTTCGGGACATTTTGACGGCTGGGCCCGGATCAGCCACTCGTATGCACGATGGCCGGGGCCGAGAAAATCCGACGCATACTGCGCCCGGAGAAGCCCTGGCAATACAGCACCGGACGGGGGTTCGATTCCCCCCATCTCCACCACTTTGACGGCCTGCCCTCCGGGGCAGGCCTTCTCTGTGTCCGGGCGGGCTGCGACCCCGGTTCGCAGCCGTTTCCCGGGCACTGCCGCCGTGCCGCTAATCTGGGATACAGACAGCAGGCAGCCACGGGAAGGAAACACATGCAGGCACTAATCATCACCCCGGGGCAGAAGGATTCGCTGGAGCTTCGGGACCTGCCGGAGCCGGAGGCAACCGAGGGCAGCGTGCTGGTGGAGACCCTCGCGGTGGGCCTGTGCGCCACCGACCGTGAGGTTATCGCTGCCGAATTCGGCACCGCGCCCGAGGACCGGGACTACCTGGTGATGGGACACGAGAACCTGGGCCGCGTCGTCGAGGCCCCCGAGGATTCCGACCTCGCCGCCGGAGACCTCGTGGTCGGGATTGTCCGCCGCCCCTGCGCCGAGAACTGCCGGGCCTGCGCCGCCGGTGAATGGGACATGTGCCTGACCGGCACCTACACCGAGCACGGCATCGAAGGGCTCGACGGTTTCGCGCGCGAATACTGGCGCGGGGACCCCGAGGACATGGTGAAGCTGGAACCCTCGCTGGAACGCGTAGGCGTGCTGCTGGAACCGGCCACCATCCTGGCCAAGGCCTGGGAGCAGATTGACCGGATCGGCGGCCGTGCCTACTTCCGGCCGCAGGTAGTCGCTGTCACCGGAGCCGGCCCCGTCGGACTGCTCGGTGCTTTGTTCGGAGTCCAGCGCGGACTCGAGGTGCACGTGTTCGATCTGGAGGAGGACGGGCCGAAGGAGAAGCTGACCAAGGACCTGGGCGCCGTTTTCCACACGGATACCCTCCCCGAGTCCGGCATCAAGCCGGACATCATCATCGAATGCACCGGCGTGCCAACGGTAATCCGCGACGTCCTGCAGCACGGCGCCAAGAACTCGGTCACCTGCCTCACCGGGGTTTCCGAGCCGGGCGGCGAGCAGCCCGTGGACCTGGGCGAACTGAACCTGAACCTGGTCATGGACAACCGCGTGGTCTTCGGCACCGTCAACGCCAACCGCCGCCACTACCTCAAAGCCGCTGCGGCCCTCGCCAAGAGTGACGCCCGCTGGCTGGAGCAGCTGATCTCCCGCCGCGTTCCCCTGGCGGACTATGCACAGGCCTTCGAGGACCGCGACGGCGACATCAAGGTAGTGCTGGACCTGCAGGACTCCTAGAGGGTTCGACGGGGTATTTCTACCGGGCGGCTTCGGTGATAGACAGAAGAGACTGAAGCCGCCCGCGGCGGCCACGGCAACCCGCATTGGAGGCACGCACATGCGTAAGGACGCTGACCCACCGGTTCTTCCCGACGGTTCGGAGGCCGACCGGGCGGAGCAGTCACTGCCCGCGGTCCCCGGCGCCGACGATGCCGGCCCGGCCGGAGAAGTCCACCGGGACGGTTCCGAGGCAGACGGCATTGAGCAGGAGATTCCAGCAGTTCCAGGCACCGGGGACGCCGGGCCCGAGGGGCCGGCCCATCCCGAGGGGTCCGAAGCGGACATCCTGGAACAGAAAGCGGACGTCCCCGGGAACGACGACGAGTATCCCCAGGGGGACGACAGCTGACCGCCGGGCCGGGCATTTCCCGGCAGGCCAGGCTGAGCGGCTACCTGCTGATGGGTGTGTCCCCGCGCTAGCCACGTAGAATGGGCGGCGGCAGAACGGGCAACGGAAACAGCAGGAGCGGCGTGGATCTTTTCGACCCGAGGGCGGTGTTCGACGCCGTTGACCTCGCCGGTGTGCTGGCGAACGGCGTCCTCGGTGGCGCCGTGGCGCGGCAGCTGCGGATGGACCCGGTGGGCTTCCTGGTCCTGGCGCTCACCTCGGCGCTGGGCGGCGGTGTGCTGCGTGACACCCTCCTGCAGGCCGGCACGCCCGTAGCGCTGACAAACCCCGCCTATCTCTTTGCGGCCATCGCCGGGGCCGCCATTGCCTATGCCATTGAGCTCAAGGGCAAGTGGGCCAACCGGTTCCTTATTGTGATCGACGCCTTCGCGCTGGGCTGCTGGGCCGCCACCGGCACGGCCAAGGCGCTGGGACTGGGGCTCGAATGGCTTCCCGCCATCCTGATCGGTGTTGTCACAGCGGTGGGCGGCGGCATGATCCGCGACATCGTGGTGGGCCGGGTGCCGGCCATCTTCGGCGGCAACACCCTGTACGCCACGGGCGCGCTGGTGGCCGCCGTCGAAATGGTGATCCTCTACCAGCTGGGTCTGCAGAACGTCGGCATGGGTGTGGCCATCGGCACCTGCGCCGTGCTGTGCACCGTGGCCCGCCGGCGCGGCTGGCGGTTGCCCGGACCGGGGGAATTCAGTGTCCGGCTCAGCCGGCGCCCCCGGACGGAGGACCGCCGCAGCTCGGCCCAGGGCTGGCCGCGCCCGAGGTTCTGGAAAGCCCGCCTGCGCCGCTGACGCACCGGCAACCGGCCTGGTTGCACCCTTCCCGGCCGCCTTCCGGCGATTGTCCGCGGCTGCCCTACAACAAGCGCTGAGGCGGATTTAGTCCCGTAATTCCAGGCTTTTGCAGACCCGATTTACGGGAGTAGCGTGGCCAATATGAGTGCTTACAAGAGCGTAAATCCAGCCACCGGAGAAACCCTTCAGGAATTCGCTGAAGCCACCGACGCCGAAATCAACCAGGCCGTCACTGCAGCACATGAGGCCTTCGCCAGCTGGCGGAACGAGCCCATGGAAAACCGCACCAAGGTCATCACCCGCGTTGCGGAACTGTACCGGGAGCGTGCCGACGAGCTCGCCAAGCTGATTGCCCTGGAAATGGGCAAGCCGCTGCGCGAGGCGAAGAGCGAGGTTGCCCTCTCCGCCAACATCTACGAGTACTACGCCACCCAGGGCCCCGGCTTCATGGCCGACGAGCAGCTGGACGTCAAGGGCGGCGGCAACGCCGTGGTCCGCACCGAGCCCGTGGGCGCCCTGCTGGGCATCATGCCCTGGAACTACCCGTACTACCAGGTGGCCCGCTTCGCCGGTCCGAACCTGATGCTGGGCAACACGGTGCTGCTCAAGCACGCCAACAACTGCCCGCAGTCCGCCCTGGCGATGGCACAGATCTTCGCCGACGCCGGAGTGCCCGAGGGTGCCTACATCAACCTGTTCGCCACCAACGAGCAGGCTGCGGACATCATCGCCGATCCGCGGATCCAGGGCGTTTCCCTGACCGGTTCCGAGCGGGCGGGGTCCGCCGTCGCCGAGGTCGCCGGCCGGAACCTGAAGAAGTACGTCCTCGAACTCGGCGGCAGCGATCCGTTCATCGTCCTGGACACCGAGGACCTCGACACCACGGTCAAGGCCGCTGTCCTCGGCCGGATGGGCAACGGCGGGCAGGCCTGCAACGCTGCCAAGCGCTTCATTGTGATGGAGGACCTCTACGACGATTTCGTGGAGAAGTTCACCGCGCGGATGGCCGCCATTGAGCCCGGCGATCCGCTGCAGCCGGAAACCCGGTTCGGCCCGCTCTCCACGCAGGCGGCAGCCGACGGTCTGGTGGAGCAGATCCGCGACGCCGTGGACAAGGGCGCCACCCTGCACACCGGCGGCAGCCTGATCGACGGCCCGGGCGCCTATGTGCAGCCCACCGTCCTGACCGATGTCACGCCCGAAATGCGGGCGTTCTCCGAAGAGCTGTTCGGCCCCGCGGCCGTCATCTACAAGGTCTCCAGCGAGGAAGAAGCCATTGAACTGGCCAACAATTCCCCGTTCGGCCTCGGCGGCGCGGTGTTCAGCACGGACGAAAACCGCGCCCTGAACGTAGCCGACCAACTGGAAAGCGGCATGGTCTGGATCAACGGCACCTCCGGGACGCAGGAGGACCTGCCCTTCGGCGGCGTCAAGCGCTCCGGCGTCGGCCGTGAGCTGGGCCGGTTCGGCATGGCCGAGTTCGTCAACAAGAAGCTGATCCGTACCCCGCAGAAGAAGTAACCCCCGCGGAAGCGGCTAGGCCGCGCGGGTGCTTTCCGGTTCTGTTTCCGGTTGCCCCGCGCGGTCGCTCGGCCCGTTGAACACCACGTACCGGTACGCGAAGTAGCGGAAAATATTGCCCAGGGCGATGCCCACCACATTGCCGGACATGTTGTCCGCAAAGGTGCTGCGGAAATCCAGCACATAGTGGGAAATGTACAGGCAGCCCGTGGAGATCAGCAGGCCCACAAGGTTGGTCAGGGCGAATAGCAGCGTCTCGCTGCGGATGCTCCGGGTACGCAGCTTCCGGAACGTCAGGTACCGGCTGCCCAGCCACGAAACAGTGGTGGCGGCCAGCACGGAAATGGTCTTGGCCACGATCGGATGATCGGGCACCAGCGTGGCAGAGAGAATATTGAACAGGGCTACGTCAACCACGAAGGCGACGGCGCCGACTGCTGAAAACGAGCCCAGCCGGCGGACGACTCTGCGCACCTTGCTGGTTTCTGCCATTACCGAAAAATCCATTCAACGCATTGCTGCGGGACGCAGCTTCCTGCCCTCACCGGGTGCGGGCACGCGGGGAAGGACTTTTACCTTTCGGATAATGGCACAAAGCGTATTTGGCCTCAAAATCCGCGCAAATGCAAGCCGAATCAGGGCAGTGTGACCGTAAAGACAGTGCCCTTGCCGGCCTTGCTCTGCATGGTGATGGTGCCGCCGTGTTCCTCCACAATGCGTTTGGTGATGACCAGGCCCAGCCCGACGCCGGGGATCTGGGCCCGGCGCGCGGTACCCGAGCGGAAGAACTTGGTGAAGACCTCGGACTGTTCGGCCGCGGTCATGCCGATCCCGGAGTCCGCCACTTGAAGAACGGTCGCCCCGTCCTCGCTGCGCCACGCGCTGACCGTGACCCGGCCGCCGTCGGGCGAGTACTTCACCGCGTTGGAAAGCAGGTTGTCCAGTACCTGGGAGATGCGCTTGGGATCCACCATGGCCGGCAGGGTTTCGGGGACCTCGGCGACAATGGTCACCGCGTTGATTTCGGCGCGGGGGGCGGCGGAGGTGATGCCGGCGCGGACCAGTTCGCTGAGATCGGTGCGTTCCTGCTGGACATTGGCGGATCCGGCCGCGGCGCTCAGCAGGTCCGAGACCAGGTGCAGGAGCTTCTCGGAATTCCGCTGTGCCACCTTCAGCGAGGACGCAACGTAGGCCGGGATGGCGTCTTCTTCATCCAGAGCCAGTTCCAGATAGCCCATGATCGAAGTCAGCGGCGTGCGCAGCTCGTGGGACACATTGGCCACGAAGTCGTCCTTCGCCGCCACGGCGTTTACCAGACCGGTGACGTCGCTGTAGGCGATCACGGAGCCGCGGAAGGCGTCGTCGTCGCCCTTGACGGACCGGGCCGAAACACTCAGTGCCTTTTGTTCCTCGCCGTTCCCGTACCAGACCAGCTGGTCCGAGAAGGAGTGGCCCTGGGCTGCGCGGTACACCGGGCGCTGGTCCCTGGGGACCGGGGTGGTTCGGTCCGGACCGAAGATCAGCATCTCGGCTTCGGTTGGATTGATGGTGTAGGTAGGCCGGGCCAGGCGTTCGTGGAGGATCTGGTGGGAATTGGTCAGGATGCGCCGGCCGTCCTCGCCAATAACCACCACGCCTACCCGAACCGTATTCAGGATGGTCTCGAGCATCGACTCCTTCCGGAGGCTCTCGAGCAGCGAGGCCTGTAGCACCACGTCCTTTTCCTGCAGCACCACTGCCTGCGCGGTGAGGCTGGCTTCCGCCTCGGCACGGGCGGCCTCGGCGTCCTCGGCGGTGCGCAGAGCGGAAATCAGGTCCCGCTCATACAGCCGGCGCTCGTGGGCGTAGAACGCAACCACCTGGTCGAGGACCGGCCGCCCGTCTGCGGCGGGGGAACGGGTCGCGGAAAGCAGGACCGGGATGCGCTGGCCGTCCGGCCCCAGGAGGTCGACAGCGAGTTCGGCGAACGCCGAGTTCAGCTGTAACTGAGGCATTGCATGGGTGGTGTACACAATCCGGTCGCCCACGGGCAGAAGCTTCAACAGGCTGGTGCCTCGGACCTCTTCCAGGCTCTTGCCGATCCACCTTAGTGCCGTGCCGTTGGCGTCCACCACCGTACCGTCCGCCAGGGTGACGAAATACCCCGACGGAGCGGACTGGGACAGGGCGCGGTAGTCGAGCTGGAAATCCAGGTCCACGGTCGGCCTACTTGGATTGCTGCAGGTAACCGAGGATGATGTCCGCGGTCTCCTCCGGTGCACTGACGTGGGGGAGATGCCCGGTGGCCTTCATCTGCACCAGGGTGCTCTGCGGGAGGTGCTCCTGCAGGTAGCGGCCCACATGGTCCGGGGCCAGAAGGTCCGCTGAAGCCTGCATGATGAGTGAGGGCACGGCCACCTTGGGCAGGAGGCTCCGCACGTCGGTCAGGAACGCCACGCGGGCGAACTGCCGGGCAATGCCAGGGTTGACCCGACAGAAGCTGCCTTCGAGTTCGGTGCCCAGGGCCGGTGCGGCGGGGTTGCCCATGATTACCGGGGCCATGGTGGCGGCCCAGACCAGGTAATTGGTGTCCAGGGATTCGAGGAGTTCATCCAGATCGGCCCTGCTGAAGCCGCCCACGTAGCCGTCCTCGGGATAGTCCATGTAGCTGGGCGAAGGGGCAACCAGGATGATCCGGGCAAGACGCTCGGCCGCGGTGGCACCGGCCGCGATGGCCATCATGGCGCTGACGCTGTGACCAATGAAGGTGACGTCCTGCAGGTCCAGGTCCTCGCACAGTTCCAGGACGTCGGCCACGTAGCCGTCCAGGGTGGAGTACTTAGCCGGGGTATACGCATCCAGGTTGGAACCGCCTGCCCCTACATGGTCGAAGAGGACCACTTTGTAGTCATCGGTGAAGCGGGGCAGTACCCGCGACCACATTCCCTGGTCGCAACCGAATCCATGGGCGAAAAGCAGCACGGGTCCGTCCGCTCGTCCCAGCACTTGAACGTTGTTCCGGGTGCGGATATCAGTCTTCATTTACCTGTACGCCTGCTTTTCTTATGCCGTGCCCGCAATACCATGAGCGGAGTCACAGCAAACATTACAGGTCCACTTGGGTATAAGCGGCCAGCCGGGACGCGGGTGGAATGCCGTGGCGGACAGGCTGGAATGTAAACAAGCATCGTGGCAACAAATCAGCCACCATTTACGCCGTGCGAGTGCAGAATGTCTGTCATTGTCCGCGAAAACGGTAAGTGCCGCATTGCCGGTGCCCTAAACGCCGGGCTATTGCGCTTTCGATACGCCGTATCGGAGTTCGGTGGCGCCGCCGTCGAACGAGGTGGCGGCAAGCAGGCGCATGGGCGCGGTGGGCCCGGACACCGGCAGCAGCCGCCGGCCACTGCCCAGCGCCACCGGCATGTAGGTCACCCACAATTCATCCAGCAGGCCGGCCTCGGCGAACTGGGCCGCCACGTTGCCGCCGCCCACAACCCAGATGTTGCGCTCTCCCGCCGCGTCACGGACTTCCCGCAGGATCTCCCGGACGTGCCCCGAGGCAAACCGGATGTCGCCCTCCGGCGGAGCCGGTTCCTCCCGGTGGCTGAGCACCCAGCACGGCTGCGAATACTCCCAGCTCTCCGGCTCCTCCGCCCGAAGCCAGCGGTAGGTTTCCGCGCCCATCACCACGGCGCCGACGTCGGCCATGAACCGGTTGTAATGGTCCTGGAAGGCCTCGAAACCGAACTGGAGCAGCCAGTCCAGGCGGTTGTCCTCCGTAGCGATAAAACCGTCCAGGGAGGCGGCAACGTAATAGATGACCTTTTGCATGGGACGAGGATAACGGTGCACCGGTACCCAGCGAAGCCTTCTGGGATAGGTTGATAGGCATTGACCATAAGCAGCCTGATCATTTGTTGTCTCGGCGGGGGGGGGCAGCAACGGGTCGGGCGGAAGCGCGGAAGGGAAAACCATGAGTGAGCGGCTCGTAGCGGATCTGATTGTCGAACGCCTGCAGGCCTGGAACGTGGACCGGGTGTTCGGCTACAGCGGAGACGGCATCAATACCGTCCTGGGTGCCATGCGCCGCAGCGGCGACCCCGAGTTCATCCAGGTCCGGCACGAGGAAAACGCCGCCTTCATGGCCGTGGGACATGCCAAATACACGGGCGGAGTGGGCGTGGTGATGTCCACTCAGGGGCCCGGCGCGATCCACCTGCTCAACGGCCTGTACGACGCGCGGCTGGACGGGGCGCCGGTGGTGGCCATTGTCGGCCAGCAGTCCCGCAGCGTGCTGGGGTCCTCCTACATGCAGGAAGTGGACCTGATGAACCTGACCAGGGACGTGGCCTCGGCGTTCCGCCAGCAGATCAACTCCCCTGAACAGGTCCCGTTGGTGCTGGACCGCGCATTCAAGAAGGCGCTGGCCACCGGAACACCCGCCGTCGTCATCATTCCGCATGACGTGCAGCAGGCACCGGCGCCGGAGCTGGAACAGGAGCACGGCATCCTCAACACCGTCCCGGTGTTCAGCCCCGCGCGGACCTCACCGGCTGAAGCGGATATCCGTGCCGCCGCGGAAGTGATCAACTCCGGCGAGCGGGTGGCCCTGCTGGTGGGGCAGGGTGCCCGCGATGCCCGCGCCCAGGTTTACGCTTTGGCCGACAAGATCGGTGCCGGCATCACCACCAGCCTGCTCGGCAAACCGTACGTGGATGAAACGCTGCCGCTTTCCGCCGGAACCATGGGCCATCTGGGCACCAGTTCCGCCGGCTACGTGATGGATAACTGCGACACCCTGCTGATCATCGGATCCAGCGATCCGTGGACGGAGTTCTATCCCAGGCCCGGGACCGCGCGGGGAGTGCAGATCGACCGGGACGCGTCCGCGGTCGGCAACCGCTACCCGGTGGAGGTCGGCATCACCGGAGACGCCGTCGCCACCCTGGACGCCTTGATTCCGCTGCTGGAAGCCCGGCCGGACGCGCCCTGGCGGCGGCAGGTGCAGGAAAGCGTCCGCCGCTGGCACGAGCTGGCCCGGAAGCGGGCCATGACGCCCGCCGATCCGGTGAACCCGGAACGGGTGGTGTACGAGCTGAACCGGCGCCTGCCGGACAACGCGCAGGTGGCGGTCGACGTCGGCAGTTCCGTGTACTGGTACGCGCGGCACCTGCACCTTCCGGAGGGCGTGCCCGCGCACCTGTCCAGCACGCTGGCCAGCATGGGCTGCGCCGTGCCGTACGGTTTGGCCGCGAAGCTGGCGTACCCGGACCGTCCGGTGGTGGCGCTCTCCGGCGACGGCGCCATGCAGATGGCCGGGGTGACCGAACTGATCACCCTGAGCCGGCTCTGGCAGAAGTGGGAGGACCCCCGCTTCGTTCTCTGCGTGCTCAACAACCGTGAGCTGGCCGAGGTCACCTGGGAACAGCGCGAGATGGAGGGCGATCCGCGGTTCGAGGCCAGCCAGTCGCTGCCGGACTTTCCGTACGCCGAGTACGCCAAGCTGCTGGGGCTGGAAAGCATCCGGGTGGAGGATCCGGAACTGCTGGGCGAGGCCTGGGATGTGGCGCTCGCCGCCACGCGGCCGTTCCTGATCGAAGTGGTCACCGATCCCGCGGTGCCGCTGCTGCCGCCGTTCCCCAGCGGTGCCGCCCAGGCCGAGACCATGAAGGACGGACTGGCGCAGGAGGGCGCCGCGGGTGAGCATGCCCGCCGGCTGCTGGATATCTACCTGGAGCAGGAAGAGGGACTCTACCGGGATCTCTGAGCCTGCCGGGGGCCGGAGCAGCTCCTGGAACACGGGAACGGGCGCACCCGCAGCGGGTGCGCCCGTTCCTCCTTTCGGTACCCCGGACCTAGGTGCGGGTGGGTGCGCCGAGCTCCACGGGTTCTTCATCATTCAGGTAGGCGGATTCGGAGTGGGCCATGAGATCGATGCCCCGAAGCTCGCTCTCCTCCGGGATGCGCAGGCCGATGGTCAGCTGCAGCACCTTGGCAATCACCCAGGTCACTACGAAGGAGTAGACCAGAACGGCACCGCAGGCGACGGCCTGGCTGCCGAGCAGGGAGAAGCCGCCGCCGTAGAAGAGGCCGCTCACCCCGTTGGGTGCTGCCTCCGTGGCGAACAGGCCAATCAGGAGGGTGCCCAGCAGACCGCCGACCGCGTGCACGGCCACCACGTCCAGCGAATCATCGAACCCGAGGCGGAACTTCAGTTCGATGGCCAGCGAGCAGACCAGCCCGGCGATCGCACCGATGGCGACGGCGCCCAGCGGGCTCACCGCGCCACACGCCGGGGTGATGGCCACCAGCGCGGCAATCAGGCCCGACGCCGCACCCAGGCTCGAGGAGCGGCCCAGCCGCAGCCGTTCCATCAGCATCCAGCCCAGCAGGCCGGCGGCGGCCGCGACAGCGGTATTCAGGAAGACGACGGCGGCGGAATGGCCCGCGCTGAGGGCTGAGCCCGCGTTGAAGCCGTACCAGCCGATCCACAGCAGGCTTGCACCCAGCAGGATCAGCGGCCGGCTGTGCGGCTGGCCGTGCGAGTTCGGCCAGCCCTTGCTGCGGCCCAGGACCAGCGCCAGGGCTAGGGCAGCAACACCGGCGTTCAGGTGCACCGCGGTGCCGCCGGCAAAGTCGATGGCGCCCAGCCGGTTGGCGATCCAGCCGCCGACGACGGTGCCTTCCGCGTTGTCGAAAGCGAAGACCCAGTGCGCCACCGGGAAATAGACCAGCGTGGCCCAAAGACCGGCGAAGACCATCCAGGCCCCGAACTTCATCCGCCCGGCCGCGGAACCGGCCACCAGCGCAGTGGTCACGCAGGCGAACATCAGCTGGAAGGCTGCGAACAGCGCTACCGGGATGGACGCGGCGGGATCTTCAGCGAGGAGCGCGGAGAGGCCGAGGTATTCCAGCGGGTCGCCCAGCAGGCCCACGCCGCCCAGCGAATCGCCGAATGCTGCGGAATAGCCGTAAAGCACCCATAGGACGGCGACGAGGCTGGCCCCGCCGAAGCACATCATCATCATGTTCAGGATCCGCCGTGAGCCCACCATGCCGCCGTAGAAGAAGGCGATCCCGGGGATCATCAGGCAGACCAAAGCGGAACTGGCCAGCAGCCAGGCCGTGTTTCCAGAGTCCATGGAGGTACTCCCGTTCGGGTTGTGCGCCCGTTTCTGCTTCTGCCGACGCAGCCGGGCGGAGAATATGGACGGGCCGGCCCCCCGCGGCCGGCCGGGCACCCCGGTATTAGCGGCGCTGCTTTAAGGGTGGGGCCGGGATGTTACGGCCGGGAGCGCCTTGAGGTTAGCGGTGCGTTAACGCGGGCTGGAGGTCTGCTGGGAGCTTGCTGGGTGCGGATGTGCCCGGTTCCGGTGCGCACGCCCGCAGCGCACGCCCGGCCGGCTTGGCGCATGCCGCCGGCGCGCCGCCCGGCTCGGGCGCGGCCGGCGGCCTAGCTGCCATGAAGCAGGGAAGCTAGGCGTTCCGGGGCATGCCGCGGCCGAAGGCAAAGGCCCGGACAATCTGGATGGCTCCCAGGACCACAAGGAAGATCCCGCCGTAAATCACCAGAACCGCGAGGGTTTCCAGGGGGAGGAAGAGCACCACTATTCCGGCGAGAATGCTGAGGACGCCCAGGACAATGGCGAACCAGCGGGACCCGCCGCGGTCTGACTCGGCCAGGGCCATAACGCCCTCCACTATCCAGGCGATCCCGATGACCAGCCCCAGCGCCGTCAGGGTTTCCATGGGATTGCGGACGGCAATAACCCCCACCACCAGCAGGGCCAGGCCCACCAGAATGTTGAGGATTTTCAATCCTGCGCCCAGCCCGGTGAAGATGCCGAGCAGGATGCGGACGGCGCCGGCGACTACGAAATACAGGCCGAAGAGGGCCGCGAGAACCTCGAGCGTCGCCCCGGGCCAGAACAGGACCAGCAGCCCCAGGACCACCGAAACCAGCCCGGTAATGCCCAGTCCGAGGCGGATGCCCCGCACGGCGGACTTGGCGAGGTTCAAGGCGTCCAACGCGAACCCGCCCTCTTGATGGAAAGAGCTGCCTGATGCGGACATTCTCAAGACCTCCAGAGAGATTCTCCCCCCGGTCCGGCGGACGCCGGTCACCCCCTAGTATCCGCCGCGGCGGGCCTGCTTCTCTAGGGAACTGTCCCGGAACCGGCCGGCCCGGCACGGGATTGGCGGGGTGCCTTCCACCGGCGGCGGTCAATCCCCTTCGACGCCCAGCAGTGCACGGACCTCGGCGTCCGTGGTCTGGCCGAACCGGCGGTAGGCCAGCCCCACCGCGTCCAGTCCGCTGTCCGGCCAGGGCACCACGACGTCGTCGGCCGGCGGGACGAGGAGTCCCGCCGTACTGCCGCAGGCCACCGGGGCCGCAGCGACCAGCCTCCCCGGCCCCAGCTTTCGGACCGCTCCCAGGGCAGCGCGCATGGTCGCTCCGGTGGCCACCCCGTCATCCACTGCAATGACCGTCGCGCCGGTGATATTCCGCGCCGGCGCTCCCGGCCGGAACAGCTCCTCCCGGCGCCGGACCTCGGCGAGCTGTTCCTCGGCCGCGGCTGCAAACAGGTCCTCCGCGCCGGGATCGCGGCTGCGCCAGTAGCGGAGTACGTCCTCGTTGCGGACCGTGCAGACCGTTCCCGCGATGCCCGCCACCGCGCCGGCGGCCAGCTCCGGCTGCTCGGGAAAGCCGATCTTGCGCACCACCACCACGTCCAGCGGGGCGGACAATGCCCGCGCCGCTTCGGCTGCCACGGGGACTCCGCCGCGGGGGAGGCCCAGGACCAGCAGTCCGGGTGCACCTGTAAAGGCGGCCAGCCCGACGGCGAGGTCCCGGCCGGCGTCGGCACGGTCCTCCCAGCGGGCGGAGGAAGCAGAAGCGGAGAAGAACATGGGAAGGGACGGATCGGTGAGGGGAAACGGGCCAGGTGCTCCTCCCAAGCTAGGGACCGCCGCCGGCACCGGCAAGGGGTGTGGACAACCGGCCGCGTTGCCAAACCCGCCGCGGCATAGAAAGGTGGCGGTATGACGCAGACAGCAGTTATCACAGGAGCCACATCCGGGATCGGCGCGGAGTTCGCCCGCCAGCTCGCGGAGCGCGGGTACAACCTGGTGCTCACCGGGCGGAACACCGGGCGCCTGGAATCCACCGCGGAGGAACTGGCACGGGACTACTCGGTGAAGACCGAGTGGATTGCGGCGGACCTCGCTACCCCGGAAGGGGTGGCCGCCGTCGCGGACCGCGTGCGGAAACCCGACGTCGGACTGCTGGTCAACAACGCCGGCTACGGGCTGAAGAACGATTTTGCCCGCAACGAACTGCAGGACGAAGTGGACCACTTGAATGTGCTGGTGGGCGCGCCGCTGCAGCTGAGCCACGCCGCGCTGAATGCCATGTCCTCCCGCGGCGGCGGCCGGATCGTCAATGTGGCCTCGGTGGCCGGATTCATCCCGCGGGGAACCTACAGCGCCGCGAAGGCCTGGGTGATCAACTTCAGCCGCTGGGCCAACCTCTATTACCGGGACCGGGGCATTACCGTGACCGCCGTCTGCCCGGGCTTTGTCCACACGGATTTCCACGCGCGGATGGAAATGGACAAGACCATCTACCCCAAATGGATGTGGCTCAATGCGGACCGCGTGGTGCGTGAAGCCCTCGCGGATGCCTTCGCGGGCAAGGGCATCTCCATTCCGTCCAAGCGGTACCGGGTGCTGGCCACTGTCGGCAACCGGGCGCCGCAGGCTCTCGTGGCCAAGCTGGCAGGCAGGGGGCGGTAGGGGAGCGGCCGACGTCGGGCGTCACGGAAGCTGGCATCGCCCCGCCGTCGGGCCTAGGGTTGCCCTGCACCGCCGGCCCTCCCGGCCGACGACGAACCGGCGAAAGCGAGTCCCATGAGCACCCCCACGGTCTATGCCCTGCATGAGAACCCCGAGTGGTTCCCGCCGTTTGCCCGCGCCTTCGAAGCCGAAGGCGTGCACGTGGAGGAATGGCTGCTCACCGACGGCGTCCTGGACCTGGACTCCGTGCCGCCGGAGGGGATCTTCTGGTCCCGGATCAGCGCCTCCTCGCACACCAGGGACCACGGGCTGTCCAAGGACTACGCCCGGGCGGTGCTGTCCTGGCTTGAAGCGCACGGCCGCCGGACGGTCAACGGCCGCCGCGTCCTGGAACTGGAAATGAGCAAGGTGGACCAGCTGACCGCGCTGCGCGCCGCGGGCATCGACACTCCGCGCACCGTCGCCGCCGTCGGACGGCACCAGATCCTGGCCGCAGCGAAGGAATTCGAGGCGCCGTTCATCACCAAGCACAACCAGGGCGGCAAGGGACTCGGGGTCCGGAAGTTCGAATCCCACGGCGAACTGGCGGACTACGTCGCGTCGGAGGAGTTCGAGGAGCCGGCGGACGGCATCACCCTGATCCAGGAGTACATCGTTGCCGCCGAGCCCTTCATCACCCGGGCGGAGATTGTGGGCGGGGAATTCCTGTACGCCATCAAGGCAGACACGGCCCGCGGCGGATTCCAGCTCTGCCCCGCCGATGCCTGCGCCATCGACCCGTCCACCGGCAAGCCGATCATGCCGCCCGGCGCCACCATTGCCCCGGACGCGGACACCCAGCTGTTCAGCCTGCGCGAGGATTTCGACCATCCCGTGATCGGCAAGTACCTGGAATTCGCCCGGCGCAACCGGCTGGAGGTCTGCGGCATTGAGTTCATCGAGGCCGCGGACGGCCGGCTGCTCACCTATGACGTGAACACCAACACGAACTACAACGCCGCCGTCGAAGCGGTGGCACCGCGGTCCGCGCCCCGTGCCCTGGCCCGGTATCTGGCGTCCCTGGACCCCGCCGTCGGATAGCGTGGCGCGGCACAACTTTTTTATCCACAGGGCTAGTGCCTCGATATAGTCGAAGTATTGTCCGACCAGAAGGAGTCCTCCATGTCTGCTGCCCCGGAACCGCATTGGGTCAAGAACTATCAGCCCGGCGTTCCCGCGCAGATTGAGCTGCCCACGGAGTCCCTGACAGCCATGATGGAAGACGCCGTGGAGCGGTTCGGCAGCAAGGTGGCCCTGGAATTCTTCGGCGCGGAAACCACGTATCGGGACCTGGGCGACCGGATTCGCCGGGCCGCTGAAGGTCTCCGGAAGCTGGGCGTGCGCAAGGGACACCGGGTCGCCGTCATCCTGCCCAACTGCCCCCAGTACCTCATCGCGTTCTATGCCGTGCTCCGGCTGGGCGCCGTCGTCGTCGGCCACAACCCGCTGTACACGGAGCGCGAGCTGCGCCACCAGTTCGAGAACCACGGGGCGAAGGTGGCCATCGTCTGGGACAAGGCGGTGGAGAAGGTCCAGGACTTCCCCGGCGACGTGGCCGTGGAAACCATCGTGGCCGTGAACATCACCAAGGCAATGCCCCGCGTCAAGCGGATGGCGCTGGCGCTGCCCGTTCCGTCCCTGCGGCGCACCCGGGCGGGCCTGACGGCCAAGACCGAAAACACCATGTCCTGGGAAGAGCTGCTGGACAACGCACCGCTGGCAGCGGAGTACCCGCGCCCGGAGGTCACCGACCTGGCGGCGCTGCAGTACACCTCCGGCACCACCGGGCTGCCCAAGGGCGTGATGCTGACGCATTACAACCTGCGGTCCAACGCCCTGCAGGGCAAGGCCTGGATGCACGGCGCGCAGGAGGGCAAGGAAGTCATTTACGGCGTCCTGCCGATGTTCCACGCCTTCGGCCTGACCCTGTACCTAACCTTCTCGGTCCTGACCGGATCGCGGCTGGTGTTGTTCCCCAAGTTCGACGTGGACCTGGTGCTGGCCGCAGCCAAGAAATCCAAGCCCACCGTCTTCTGCGCCGTTCCGCCGATCTACGAAAAGACCGCCAACGAGTCCAAGAAGCGCGGCGTGGACCTGTCCACCATCCGCTACGCCATCTCCGGAGCCATGACCCTCCCCGCCGCCACGGTGAAGCTCTGGGAAGAGGTCTCCGGCGGGCTGCTGGTTGAAGGGTACGGCCTCACCGAATCCTCCCCGGTGGCCCTGGGCAACCCGTTCGCCGAATCGCGCCGCAACGGCACCATCGGTGTTCCCTTCCCGAGCACCGACATGCGCGTGGTGGACCCGGAACACCCGGAGAACGACGTTGAACGCGGTGCCCCCGGCGAGCTGCTGGTCCGCGGACCGCAGGTCTTTGCCGGGTACTGGAACAATCCCGAGGGAACCGCCGAGATACTGCTCGACGGCGGCTGGCTGCGCACCGGGGACATTGTCACCGTGGATGAGGACGGCTTCGTCAAGGTGGTGGACCGCCGCAAGGAACTGATCATTACCGGCGGGTTCAACGTCTCGCCGTCGGAGGTGGAGGACGTGCTGCGCACGCAGCAGTACATCCTCGATGCCGCCGTGGTGGGTCTGCCCCGGGCCGACGGCGGCGAGCAGGTGGTGGCCGCCGTCGTCCTGCAGGAGGGTGCCGAACTCGACGAGGCCGCGCTGCGCGCCTACTGCCGCGAACGGCTCACCCCGTACAAGGTGCCGCGCCGGATCGTGGCCATTGAAGAACTGCCCAAGTCCATGCTGGGCAAGGTGCTGCGCCGCCAGGTGCGGGACAAGCTGCTGCAGGACGCGTAGTTCTTCCCTCTCTATAAGTACCTATTGACGGCCTGAAGGGCCAGCGGTTGGAATTGTAAGTGGGCTTGGTATGTGTGCCAGGTTCCTCACCAGTCAACCAGCCGGCCCGGGGCCGCAGGCGGATTACCGATCGCCCTGCTGTCTCCGCTCAGGCCGGTGGTGAATTGCCGTCGGTCAACCGACTCGGCGGATTCGCTGTCGCGAGGAGAACAAGATGATCACGAATCAGCAGGTCGAAGGACTCATGAGTAGTTCGGGCAATGTGGTGGGTCCAAACGGTGACCGGATCGGCGCCGTAGGTACCTTCTACCTGGACGACCAGACCGACGAACCGGCATGGGTCACCGTGAACACCGGCCTCTTCGGCACCTCGGAAACGTTCATTCCCCTCAGCGAGGCAACCGTTGAGGGCGCCGACGTCCTGGTGCCTTACTCCAAGGAGGAGGTTAAGAACGCGCCGCACATTGAAAGCGACGGTTCGATCAGCCCCGACGAGGAAGTCACCCTCTACCGCTACTACGGCTTCAGTTACGACGACGGATCCTCCGAGTCCGTCTCGGAAACCGACACCATCACTGAGACGCGGGACAGCAGCATGGGCAGCGGTACCGTTTCGGATTCACGGACCGCCGGCACGTCCACCAGTTCGGGCACGTCCAGCCTTTCCTCGTCCTCCGGGTCGGGCTCGGGCTCGGGTTCGGGTTCGGGCTCGGGATCCAGCGGAGACGACGCCATGACCCGTTCGGAGGAACGGCTCAACGTCGGCACCGAGAGCCGGGCAGTGGGCAAGGCGCGGCTGCGCAAGTACATCGTGACGGAGACCGTCACCAAGCAGGTGCCGGTCAGCCACGAGGAAGTGCGGATCGAGCGTGAGCCCATTACGGACGCCAATGCGGGTGATGCCCTCTCCGGCGCCGAACTCAGCGAAGACGAGCACGAAGTGACCCTCCACGCCGAAGAAGCAGTGGTGTCCAAGCACACCGAGCCGGTGGAGCGTGTCCGCCTGGATACCGAGACGGTCACCGGCACCGAGAGCGTCTCCGAGGAGGTCCGCAAGGAGCAGATCGACACGGACGTGAACGACAGCTCCTCCGGCCGCGGGAAGAAGTCCGGCGGGTCCGGTTCCGGGTCAGGTTCGTCCGGGTCCTCCGGGTCCGGGTCCGGGTCCGGCGGCAGCCGCTAGGTTCCAACTCTCCAACGCGCACGACGGCGGGTCCCGGGCTTCCGGGGTCCGCCGTTGTGCTGTGCGGGGTGGGGGGTGCAGGCCCGTGGGGCGCGGCCGCTGTGCTGGCTTGGGGGCTGGGGTTATTCGGGGGTCAACGGGTTCTGCTGAGCAGATAACGGGGTTATTCGCGGCGGTCCGGGTTCTGCTGAGCAGATAACGGGGTTATTCCCCGGGGCCTCGAATCTACTGAGCAGATAACGGGCTCTTCCCGGGGGTCCGGGATCTGCTGAGCACATAACGGGGTTGTCCGGTGGCCATAAGCGCATTATCTGCTCAGTAGATCAGTCCCGCACCGTGAATCGCGCGTATAGCCGGCTCGGAATCCCAGCAAGTGGTGCTGATGTTATTGGTGGGACTGCTTCTGCCATAGCAGCACCACCGAGCGGGATGTCCGGTGCCGCTTGTGTACAGCTGAAGCTGCCTGGCGGAACCGCAGAGGACCTCAGCTGTGAACCAGCCGACGCGGAGCCGAGCTGCGGGTTCATAGTGCAGTAGATGCTGCCTGTTGAGGTGCCGGACTGCATCTACTGCACACTAAATGTCGTCTGCGCGCACGGGGTCCCACGGTTTGGGGTTGGTGGTATCTGCTGAGGTCCCAACAGCACCAGGAGCACCACCCGGTGGGACGCTGTACTGTCGGGGAGACCCCAGGGTGCACGGAGTCCCACGGTGGGACGCTGTGCTGGGAGTCGGTCCCCGGCGCGCACGGGGTCCCACGGTTTGGGGCTGGTGGTTTCTACTGAGGTCCCAACAGCACCAGGAGCACCACCCGGTGGGACGCTGTGCTGGGAGTCGGTCCCAGCGCGCACGGGGCCCCACCTACACGGAGGACACCAGCCGGGCCGTCCGCTCCAGGACCTCCCGGCACGCGAGGATGGCCGGACGCTGGCTTCCTGCCTCCCGGACCGAGGTGAAGATGGTCCGCCGCGGCCGCCCCGGCAGATCCAGCAGCCGGACCGTCGGAGTGCGTCCGGTCCACACCAGTTCCGGCATGAGGCCGACGGCGTTGCCGGACTCGATCAGCCGGATCTGCGCCTGCAGGTCCGCCGTTTCATACCGGACATCCGGCTCGAACCCCGCCTGCCGGCACGCCTGCTCAGCCCAGTGCCGCGAGGCAGCCCCGCGGGGTTCCATCACCCAGGCACGGGACGCGGTGTCTGCGATGGACCGGACCTCACCGCCCTCCAACTCCCCGGCAGGCACCGCCAGATTGATAGCGTCCGTGGTGAGCTGCACCCGGTCCAGCCCGGGATGCCTGGGTGCCGCGTGCCCGGGGTACTGTTCGGCAATCACCAGGTCGAAATCCCGGGCCCAGGTTTCATAGAGGGCGGTTTCCGGTTCGCGCTGGGTCATTTCGATTCGCACCTCCGGATAATCCCGGCCAAGGATGGTCAGGGCATCCGGCATCAGGGCCAGAGCCGCGGATTGGAAGACAGCCAGCCGGACCGTTCCCGTCACGGTGATCAGGGACTCAGCCAGACCCGCTTCGGCCCGCTCCATGGCATCCAGGATGCCGGCCGCGTGCTCCACCAGGATCTCGGCCTGCGGAGTGAGCGTGACCCGCCGCCCGGTCTTGCGCAGCAGCGGCACCCCCACCTCCTTTTCCAGCAGGGCCAGCTGCTGCGACACCGAGGACGGGCTGAAGTTCAAGGCCGTGGCAACGGACGCCAGCGTGCCCCGGACTTTCAGTTCATGCAGCAGCCGCAGGCGGCGGATATCAAGCACGCGGGACGTCCTTCGAATTGATAAGGAGAGCCAACCTGTATTGGTTGGAAAAGATCGCTTTATCTAATTGAACTACAAGCGGATACTGGACCAGTACCCCCGGGGGGATAACCGCCTGTTAGATGAAAAGAGCACCAAGTCATGACCGACACCTATGAGGACCGCGCCACCGCCGACGCCGCCCCCAGCGCCGAGCTGGCAGAGCAGTCCGTCGCCCTTGTCCGCCGCTGGCTGACCGAGGCAGCTGCCGTGCCCGTGGACGCGTCCGCCGCCCAGCTGGCCGGGGTCCTCAAGGACCCGGACGGTCTGGGCTTCACCGTGGGCTTCGTCGACGGCGTTGTGCGCCCCGAAGATATCCGCGTCGCCGCCCGCAACCTCGCCGCTCTGGCCCCCCGTGTACCCGGATTCCTGCCCTGGTACATGCGTGCGGCCGTGCGCGCCGGCGGCATCCTCGGACCGGTTGTGCCGCAGGTGGTCATCCCCGCCGCCCGCAAGGTGCTGCGCGAAATGGTCGGCCACCTGATCGTTGACGCCACCGACGCCAAGCTCGGCAAGGCCATCGCGGGCATCCGCAAGGACAACACCCGGCTGAACATGAACCTCCTCGGCGAGGCCGTCCTCGGCCAGCACGAGGCAGCCCGCCGCCTGGAAGGCACCCACGCCCTCCTGGCCCGCGACGACGTCGACTACGTCTCCATCAAGGTCTCCTCCACCGTGGCCCCGCACTCCCCGTGGGCGTTCAACGAGGCCGTGCAGCACGTCATCGACTCCCTCACCCCGCTCTTCCTCCGCGCCGCGCAGTCCCCGGTGAAGAAGTTCATCAACCTGGACATGGAGGAGTACAAGGACCTGGAGATGACCATGGCGGTCTTCACCGGAATCCTCTCGCAGCCCGAGTTCAAAGACCTCGAAGCCGGCATCGTGCTCCAGGCCTACCTCCCGGACGCCCTCTCGGCCATGGTGCGCCTGCAGGAATTCGCCGCCGCCCGCCGCGCCGACGGCGGTGCCGCCATCAAGGTCCGCGTGGTCAAGGGCGCCAACCTGCCCATGGAACAGGTCGAAGCCTCCCTGCACGGCTGGCCGCTGGCCACCTGGCACACCAAGGCGGACAGCGACACCAACTACAAGCGCGTCATCAACTACGCCCTGCATCCGGACCGCATCAAGAACGTGCGGATCGGCGTTGCCGGACACAACCTGTTCGACGTCGCGTTCGCCTGGCTGCTGGCCGGGGAACGCGGCGTGCGGGACGGCATCGAATTCGAAATGCTGCTGGGCATGGCCGCGGGCCAGGCCGAGGTGGTGCGCCGCGACGTCGGCAGCCTGCTGCTCTACACCCCGGTGGTGCACCCGGCGGAATTCGACGTCGCCATTGCCTACCTGATCCGCCGGCTGGAGGAAGGCGCCAGCTCGGAGAACTTCATGTCTGCCGTGTTTGAGCTGGCCGACAACGAGGCATTGTTCGAACGCGAGAAGCTGCGCTTCGTGGCCTCGCTGGAGAACCTGGACACCGCCGTTCCCGCCCCGCACCGCGTGCAGGACCGGAGCCTCCCCGCCGTGGCCGCGGCCACGGACAGCTTCGACAACACCCCGGACAGCGACCCGTCGCTGCCCGCCAACCAGGCCTGGGGCCGGGGCATCCTCGCCCGTGTCCCCGGATCCGAACTGGGCAAGGCCGCCGTCGCAGCGGCAGCTGTTCAAAACGAGGAAGAGCTCGACGCCGTCATCAACACCGCCGTCACCAAGAGCAAGGCCTGGGGTGCCCTCAGCGGTGCCGAACGCGCCGAGGTCCTGCACCGCGCGGGCGAAGTCCTCGAGGCACGCCGTGCCGATCTGATGGAGGTTATGGCAGCCGAAACCGGCAAGACCCTGGACCAGTCGGACCCCGAGGTCTCCGAAGCCATCGACTTCGCGCATTACTACGCCGAGCTCGCCCGCGAACTCGACAACGTGGAGGGCGCCCGCTTCGTTCCGGCCCGCCTGACCGTGGTCACCCCGCCGTGGAACTTCCCGGTGGCCATCCCGGCCGGCTCGACCCTTGCGGCGCTGGCCGCCGGGTCCGCCGTCGTCATCAAACCCGCCCGCCAGTCCGCCCGCAGCGGTGCGGTCATGGTGGAAGCCCTCTGGGAAGCCGGTGTTCCGCGCGACGTCCTGCAGCTCGTCCAGCTGGGTGAAAAGGAACTCGGCCGCCAGCTGATCTCCCACCCGGCCGTGGACCGCGTGATCCTGACCGGCGGCTACGAGACCGCCGAACTGTTCCGCTCCTTCCGCCCCGATCTGCCGCTCCTGGCCGAAACCTCGGGCAAGAACACCGTGATCGTCACCCCGAGTGCGGACTTCGACCTCGCCGCCCGCGACGTCGCCGCGTCCGCCTTCGGGCACGCCGGGCAGAAGTGCTCCGCCGCGTCGCTGGTGATCCTGGTCGGTTCCGTGGCTCGGTCCCAGCGCTTCCGGAACCAGCTCGTGGACGCCGTCCAGTCACTGAAGGTCGGCTACCCCGAAGACCCCACCACGCAGATGGGCCCGGTCATCGAGCCCGCCGCCGGCAAGCTCCTTCGGGGCCTTACCGAACTGGGCGAGGGCGAAACCTGGCTGCTGCAGCCGGAACAGCTCGATGAGAGCGGCCGGCTGTGGAGCCCGGGCATCCGCACCGGTGTCCGCCGCGGCTCGGAGTACCACCTCACCGAGTACTTTGGCCCGATCCTGGGCGTTATGACCGCCGCTACCCTCGAAGAGGCCATCGACATGGCCAATGACATCGACTACGGCCTCACCGCGGGCCTGCACTCCCTTGAGCCCGCGGAAATGGACGTCTGGCTGAACCGCATCCAGGCGGGCAACCTGTACGTGAACCGCGGCATCACCGGCGCCATCGTCCGCCGCCAGCCGTTCGGCGGCTGGAAGAAGTCCGCCGTGGGTGCGGGCACCAAGGCCGGCGGTCCGAACTACCTGATCGGCCTGGGCAACTGGGAAGCCGTAAACGGCAGCTCCGAAGCAGCCGTTGAACTGCCCGCAGCAGCGCCGGCAGCACGCCTGGTCGCCGCCGCAGAATCGGCCGGCTCGGTCTTCACTGCCGACGACGCCGCCTTCCTCCGCCGCGCTGCGAACAGCGACGCGCGTGCCTGGAACAGTGAATTCGGCACCGCGAAGGACGTGTCCGCCCTGTCCGCCGAGCGCAACGTGTTCCGGTACGTTCCCGTTCCGGTCACCGTGCGCCTCGCCGAAGGTCAGCCCGCAGCCCGGCTCGTCCGGGTCCTGGCCGCAGCGCTGACCGCAGGATCGAACGTGTCCGTGTCCGCCGCCGTCGACCTCCCCGCCGGAGTGCGGGCCGTCCTGACCGAACTCGGACTTGAGTTCAAGATTCAGGACGACGCCGCCTGGCTGGCTTCGGCTGCCTCGCTGACCTCCGGTCGGGTCCGGCTCATCGGCGGCTCCGCCCCGGCGCTGGCCGAAGCCACCGGCGGCACCCCGGACATCGCGGTCTACGCCCAGCCCGTCACCGAATCCGGCCGCCTGGAGCTGCTGCCGTTCCTGCACGAGCAGGCCGTCAGCATCACCGCGCACCGCTTCGGAACGCCGAACTTCCTCTCGGACGCGCTGATCTAGGCGTTCACCGGAGGCTCGGACTCCGACGCCGGGCGGGAAGCACGCAGCAGGAAACGCTGCAGCTTTCCGCTCGGCGTTTTTGGCAGCTCCTCCACAAAGTGCACCGCCCGCGGATATGCATGGGCGGCATACTGCGTCTTGACCAGCTGCTGCAGTTCCGCCGCCAGCTCGGGGGAGCCGGAGCCGGAGCGGAGCACCACGTACGCTTCGAGCCGTTCCCCGCGCAGCTCGTCCGGCACGCCGATCACGGCGCTCTCCGCCACCTCCGGATGCGTGGCCAGGACGGATTCGACCTCGAACGGGCCGATCCGGTAACCGGCCATGATGATCACATCGTCATCCCGGGCGGAGAAGTAGGTGTAGCCTTCGGCGTCGCGTGACCCGGTGTCTCCGGTGTAGTACCAGCGGCCGTCGCTGCTGTAGCGTTCGGCGGTCTTCTGCGGATTGTCCGTGTAGCCGCGGAACCACATCAACGGGCTGGCCGGAACGTCAACGGCCACCCGTCCCTTCTCGCCCGGCGCGGCCGGAGAGTCTTCTTCCAGCGACAGCACTTCGGTGCGGTAGCCGGGCAGGGCGTGGCCCATCGAGCCGGGGCGGATCTCGCGGGACACCGATTCCTCCCAGCCGTTCACAATGCACATCCCCATTTCCGTCTGCCCGTAGTGGTCCCGGACGGGAGTGCCCAGGCAGCGGGTGGCCCAGCTGATGGTTTCCGCGTCCAGGGGTTCGCCCGCACTGGAGGCGCGCTGCAGCACCAGGGGGCCGACGCCGTCGGGCGCCTCGGCCCGCAGCGAACGGAAAATGGTGGGCGCCGCGGCGAAGTTCGTGACGCCGAACCGCTCCAGGACCTGCCAGCACAGCTTCGCGCTGAAACTGCCGCGCAGCAGCAGGTTCCGGCGGCCCGCAGCCAGCGGCGCCAGGATCCCGTAGTACAGGCCGTAGGCCCAGCCCGGATCTGCAGCGTTCCAGAACACGTCCTCCTCCCGCACATCCAATCCGTAGGAGAAGTACGCGGAAAACGCTTCGAGCGCTGACACCGGCACGGGAACTCCCTTGGGCGCCCCGGTGGTGCCCGACGTGAAGATTTCCACCAGCAGGTCCTCCGGGTCCAGGACTGCCGGGGGCATTCCGGGCTGCTCGGCGGACAGCAGCTGAAGCCAGTCTTGAACCCCGGCGGCTGCATCCCCGGCGGTCCCGGCGGCCAGGACCGTGAGTCCAAGGTCGGAAACCAGCGGTGAAACCTTGTCCAGCTGGTTTGCGTCGGCGACCACCACCCGGGCTCCGCTGGCGGCCAGCCGGACGGAAACGGCAGGCGTGGCAAACGCGGTGAACAGCGGCACATGGACCGCCCCCAGCCGCCACAGGCCCAGCAGCACTGTCACCAGGTCGCCGCTCTTGCCCATCAGCGTTGCCACCCGGTCCCCGCGGCGTACCCCCAGCCGGGCAAGCGCAGCTGCTGCCCGCTCCGAGCTTTCCCGTAGTTCCCCGTAGGTCAGGTCCGTGGCCGAGAGGTCCTGCTCAATGACGGTAAAGGCCACCGAGTCGGCGGGATGCCGGTCGCACAGCAGTGCGGCGGGCGCCACCGGTTCCTGGACAGTGAGGGCGTTGAACATGTTGTGCGGCTCCGTTCCATCAAGTGTGCCGTGGATCACTCCCGCGGCCGTAGTCTCCATGCTAGGCCGACGCCGGCTTAGCCGGGGACATTGTGTCCTCGCCGGGCAGCGGCCCATGATGGGGACCGTATGCGGGCCGAGCCGGAGCGAGGCGGGGCCGGCAGGGCAGGCAGGGCAACCGGGAGGCGGGACCATGGACCTCAGTGGAAAGAATGCGGTGATTTACGGCGGGGGCGGCGGCATTGGCTCAGCCGTGGCGCAGGCCTTCGCACGGGAGGGGGCGCGGGTGTTCCTCGCCGGCCGCACGCCCGGACCGCTCGAAGCGGTGGCGGATCGGATCCGGCAGGCCGGGGGAACGGCGGACACGGCCCTGCTGGATGCCACGAACGAGCGGGCGGTTAACGAGCATGCCGACGACGTGGTGGCGGCAGCCGGCAGCCTGGACATCTCCATGAACGTGATCCAGCACGGGGATGTGCAGGGGACGCCCATGGCCGAAATGTCCGTGGCTGATTATCTCCGGCCGGTCGCCACCGCCGTCGAGACCTTTTTCCTAACCTCGCAGGCCGCAGCACGGCATATGATGCGCCAGCGGTCAGGGGTGATTCTGGTGTTCGGCGGCTCGGGGGATCCGGTGCCCGGCCTGTTCCTGGGCGGGCTGCAGACAGCTTTTGAGGCGATGGAGTCCATGCGCCGCCAGCTCTCCAGCGAGCTGGGGTCCTACGGGATCCGGGTGCTGACCCTGCGCAGCGGCGGGGTTCCGGAAACACTGCCGGAAAACATGGAAGGCGCCGGCGAGATTGCCGACGCCATGGTCCGCTCCACGATGCTGGGCCGCGCGGCCACCCTGGACGACGTCGGCAACGTGGCGGCCTTCGCCGCCTCGGACCGTGCCGCCAGCATGACAGCGGCGACGCTGAACATCAGCGCCGGTGCCCTGATTGACCGCTGATTCCGCCCGGGAGGGGAACCCCTACTCTTTCCAGAGGCTGAAATCGTCCATGCTGGCCGCCGTCCGCTGACCGGTGGACTCGTCGCGGATCCAGACCGTGGACAGGCCGGGGGCGGTGTCCTGGACCTCGCCGCGCAAATACGTGGTGCCGCCGCTGCGGGCTTCAATGGTGTCGCCGCGACGAAGGGAACGGATGCTGCGCACGCGCCTGGCGCGCGACGTCGTGGATTGGGAGTGGGCGTTAGCTACCGGCAAAATGCGTCTCCTGTTTAGTTGATGCTTACAGTAACCACGGCTTGGCTGTTAAATATTCCCGTTCACGCATGGACTCCTGACCGGAGGGCGCCGGACAGGTACGATTCGGCCATGGATATCGTCGATTTCCTGGTCACCCGTTTCCAGGAAGACATTTCCGAAGCCCGCAAACTACTCGCATCCTCCGACGTTTCACTCTCCGACCGCTGGTATGAGGAACGGTTGCTGAAGGAATGCGAAACGAAGCTCATGCTCATCGAGATCATCGGGGGCGCCCGCCGCCATGCCCTTTCGCGCATGGTGGTGGACCCCGACGAGGATCCCCAGTTCCGCGAGGAGCTGGAGTGGACGCGGCTGGCGCTCTCCGCCCTCGCTGCCGTCCACGAAGACCATCCGGATTTTCAGGACAATTGGCGCCTCACGCAGGAACACCCCTAGCGGGCGGGCGGCGGACCCCGGAGGTGCGTTCGGCGGGGCCGGGGCCATAGATTGGTTTTATGAGTGAAAAGCCCAAAGCCCCGTCCACCCCGGATCTTCTCCATCAGCTTGCCGATTTTCACAAGGTAGCCACCACCTTCACCGGATGGGACGGTTCCGAGCAACCGGTTTCGGACTCCACGCTGCGCAGCGTCCTTTCCGCCATGGGCCTGGCCACCGATTCAGAGCAGGACTTGGAGCGGTCCCTGACCGAGTCAAAGGCAGCCGCATGGAAGCGCCCGCTGCCGCCCACCGTCGTCGTCCGCCAGGGTCAGCCCGGCAGCGTGCCGGTCCACCTGCCGCCGGGCAGCTCCGCGCAGCTGACCCTCCGCCTGGAAGACGGCTCGGAGCAGGAACTGGACTGGCCTTCCACGCCCGAGGAGGAACGCGACGTGGACGGCTCAGCCGTGGCACGCACCATGGTTCCCCTGCCCAAGGGACTGGAACTGGGCTGGCACCGCCTGGAAGCGGTAAGCGGCGGCACCTCCGGCAGCGCCGTGCTGGTGGTCACCCCGGACCGACTCGACACTGCGGACGCGCTGGAAGCCGACCGCGCCTGGGGCGTGCAGGCGCAGCTGTACTCCGTCCGCTCCTCCCGGTCCTGGGGGATCGGAGACCTTACCGATTTGGCGGACCTTGCCGCCGTTGCGGGCACGGATTACGACGCCGGGTTCGTCCTGATCAACCCGCTCCACGCTGCGGAGCCCGTTCCCCCCATCGAGCCTTCCCCGTACCTCCCCACCACTCGGCGGTTCTTCAACCCGCTGTACATCCGGGTGGAAGCAGTACCCGAATACGCCTACCTCACCGACGACCGGCGCCAGGCGGCCGAAGAAGCGGCCCGATCGCTGTACCCGGCCAACACCTCCGCGGCGGAACTGGACCGCAACGCCAGCTATGCCGCCAAACTGCAGGCACTGCAGGATGTGTACCAGGTGGAGCGCAGCCCGGGCCGGCAGAAGCAGTTCGACGCCTTCAAGGCCGACGCCGGGCAGGGCCTGGAAAACTTCGCCCGCTGGTGTGCCCTGGCCGAGGAACTGGCCCCCGGCGCCCCGGAATGGGCCGAGGCCACCGGCCCGGACAGCGACTACGTGATCCGGCAGCTGCCCCGGCTGCAGGAACGGATTGACTTCTTCAAGTGGCTGCAGTGGATCTGCGACGAGCAGCTCGAAGCCGTCCAGCGGGCCGCAAAGAAGGCCGGCATGGGAATCGGCGTCATTCATGACCTCGCCGTGGGGGTGCACCCCAGCGGCGCCGACGCCTGGATGCTCCGCGATGTGCTGACCTCCGGCATTTCCGTGGGCGCTCCGCCGGACATGTTCAACCAGCGCGGCCAGGACTGGAGCCAGCCGCCGTGGCATCCGGGACGCCTGGCCGAGTCCGGCTATGCCGCTTACCGGGACATGATCCGCACCATCCTCCGGCATGCCGGCGGTATCCGCGTGGACCACATCCTGGGCCTGATCCGGCTCTGGTGGATCCCGCAGGAGGCCGGGTCGCCGGGCGAGGGCGCGTACGTCTACTACGACCACGAGGCGATGATCGGCATCCTGGCGCTGGAAGCCCAGCGGGCCGGCGCCGTCGTCATCGGCGAAGACCTGGGCGTATTCGAGCCGTGGGTCCAGGAATACCTCGCCGAGCGCGGGGTGCTGGGCACCTCCATCCTGTGGTTCGAGCAGACCGAGGACGGCCCCCGGGCACCCGAGGAATACCGGGTGGGCGCGCTGACCAGCGTCAACACCCATGACCTCCCGCCGACTGCCGGCTACCTGGCCGGCGAACACGTGAACCTGCGCGAATCCCTGGGCCTGCTCAACCGGCCGGTGGAGGAAGAGCGGAAGGCGGACAGCGAGGCGCAGGAGGCCGTGCTGGACGCGCTCCGGCAGCGCGGACTGCTGCCGGAGTCCGCCTCGGATCAGGTGGCCGGGCAAATGCACGGCGAGGAAGTGCAGCAGACCGTGGAGGCGCTGCACGAATTCATCCTGCAGACTCCCTCTGTGCTCCTGGGAGTGGCCCTGGCGGATCTGGTGGGCGAGAAAAAGACCCAAAACCAGCCGGGGACGGCCGATGAGTATCCGAACTGGCGGATCCCCCTCTGCGGTCCCGACGGCGAGGCGGTGCTGCTGGATGACCTGGAGCAGAACGAAAGGTTCCGCTCCCTGGCAGCCCTGATGCAGAAGGGGATCTAGGGTTCCACTCCGCCCTCGCCTCCGGGCGTTGCGGAGATTTCGTCTCAGCACCGGTGCGGTGGTCTGCCTTGCGGACCACCGCACCGCTTTTTTGTGCGCTTCCCGGGGTCCCTGCCGGTATGGGAAAAATAATACTGTTGACATTCTCAACGATCCGGGGTGGCATGGAGCCAGCCGCCGTCACGGGTTCATGGAGCCACCGTCCGGGGTCACGGCCAGGGCACCACTCTTACCACCACAATGAAGAGGTAGGTCATGAGGAACACGATCACCAGGAAACTGTCCACCGCTGCGGCAGGCGGCGTGCTGCTGGCACTGGCACTGACCGGCTGCTCCGGTTCGACTGGCGGCTCCGAGGCCGAGTCGTCGCCGTCGGGCAGTGAAAGTTCCGGTACCGGTGAAATGCAGCAGGTAGTGGTGGGGGTGCTGTCCATCGCGCCGTCCTCAGCCATGCAGTACGGCATTGACGAAGGGATTTTCGAGAAGCACGGGCTGGAAATAGAGCTCCAGCGGGGCCAGGGCGGTGCGGCCATGCTGCCCGCGGTCTCCACCGGTGATATCCATTTTGCCGTGGGTAACCCGCTGTCGGTCATGGTGGCCAAGGACAAGGGCCTGGATATGCAGATCGTCTCCGGGTACTCGAATTCCCTCTCCGAGGGCAATGACATCAACGGCGTGGTGGCCCGCGCGGACTCCGGGATCACGTCCTTCGCGGATCTGGAAGGCAAAACCACTACCGTCAACGCGGTCAATACCCAGGGTGATCTGACCATCATGGAAAGCGCCGCCCTGGCCGGCGCCGATCCGGAGCAGATCAAGTTCAACGAGCTGCCCTTCCCGGATATGGAAGCCCAGCTCGAGCTCGGCAACACGGATGCAATCTGGCTGCCCGAGCCTTTCCTGAGCCGCGCCCTGGCCAATCCCGACTATGTCCTGGTGGGCTATCCGAACCAGGAAGCGGTCCCCGGGATGCCTACGATGGTCACGTTTACCTCCGGCCGGTACGCGGAGGAAAACGCGGAAACCGTCACGGCGTTCAAGGAAGCCGTCACCGAAACGCTCACCCAGGCGCAGGCCAACATCGACGACGTCCGCGCCACCCTTCCGGCGTTCATGGATATGGACCCGGCAGTCGCCGAGAACCTGGCCATGGAGGAGTTCGATGCCGAACTTCGAAGCGACCAGCTGGACGATATGGGTGCCCTCATGCTGAAGTACGAGTTTGTGGCAAAGGAACCGGACGTCGATGCCATGACGGTGCAGTAGCGCCATGGAAAACCAGGGGCTGGGATCATGGATACACCGCCGGCGCCTGAAGTCCGCCGGCCGGACGGCACTGGTCTTCCAGGGCCGGGGCATCAGCTACACGGAGCTGGACGAGCGGATCAACCGGCTGGCACAGGCACTGCGGGCCTCCGGCGTGGACCACGGCTCCCGGGTGGCCTTCCTCGGGGATAACCATCCCGCCTTCCTGGAGACGTTTTTCGCCGCCGGAACCCTGGGCGCCGTCTTTGTTCCGCTGAACACCCGCCTGGCACCGCCCGAGATCCGGTTTGCGCTGCAGGATTCGGGCAGCACGGTCCTGGCGTACACCGGTGCGCTGGCCCGGCTGGCGCGGCTGGGATCGGCCGGCACCGCGGTGGCGGTGCGGCTGGAGGTCGCCGACGGCGCCGCGCCGGAGGTCGGTCCGGCCGCGGACGAGGCGACAGTGGACGAGTCGGGCGGGGAGCCCGTGTCCGACTTCGACGCCGTGATTGCCGGGGCGTCCCCGGACCGGCTGGACCTGCCCGTCCGGGGAGAGGACGGGGCGATGATCCTCTACACCTCCGGCACCACCGGCCAGCCCAAAGGCGCCCTGCTGTCCCACGCGAACCTGGCCTGGAACTGCTACAACGTGCTGGTGGACTATGACGTGTCCGGGACCGAGGTCGCCCTGATGATCTCCCCGATGTTCCACGTCGCCTCCCTGGACATGGGCGTGCTGCCGGTGCTCCTCAAGGGCGGAACGGTGGTGCTGGAAACCAGGTTCGAACCGGGCCGCACGCTGGCCGCGATTGAACAGTATGCGGCTACCTACATCAGCGGCGTGCCCACCACGTACCAGATGCTGTGCGAACATCCGGACTGGGACAAGCGGGACATCAGCTCGCTGACCACCATTACCTGCGGCGGATCCGCAGTGCCCCTGCGCGTCCTGGAGGCCTACGAAGCCCGCGGCCTGTCCTTCTCCAACGGCTACGGAATGACGGAAACGGCTCCGGGCGCCACGGCGCTTCCCGCCGCGCGGTCCCGGGAAAAGGCCGGCTCCGCCGGACTGCCGCACTTTTTCACCGACGTGCGGGTCGCGGGCCCGGACGGCGGGGTGCTCCCGGCGGGGGAGGTGGGGGAGATCCAGATTTCCGGCCCCAACGTCATCCGCTCCTACTGGAACCGGCCCGACGCCACCGCGGAGGCCTACGCGGAGGATGCATGGTTCCGGTCGGGGGACATGGGCTATTTCGACGACGACGGATACCTGTTCATTTCCGACCGGCTGAAGGACATGATCATTTCCGGCGGGGAGAACATTTATCCGGCCGAGGTTGAGCAGGCCATTGCGGAACTGGAGGCCGTGGCTGCCGTTGCCGTGATCGGAGTGCCGGACAGCAGATGGGGCGAAGTGCCCCGTGCGGTCATCAGCCTGCGGAAGGGATACGGGCTGACGGCCGAAGAAGTACAGCAACACCTCTTCGGCCGGCTGGCCCGGTACAAAGTGCCGCGCACCGTGACGATGGTGGAGGACTTTCCCCGAACGGCGAGCGGAAAGATCCGCAAGGCTGAGCTGCGCCGGCAGTATTCGGGTTGAGTGCGGCACAAATGAAACAGGCGGGGAGCCGATGCTCCCCGCCTGCCATTTGTGATGATCCCTTCCGGGGCTACTGCTCCAGCTTCATGGCCTTGCGCATGGTCAGTGCGCCTCCGCTCTGCAGGACGGCCCGCCGGTAGATCCTGGCGGCGAAGGACAGCAGCGCGTAGGCCGCGGCCAGCGCAAGGGCCAGCGACGCGAGGGTCTGCCACAGCGGCACGTCCGAGTTGAGCATCCGGATGGGCATGGCTACGGAGGAAATGACCGGCACGAACGAGGCGATGACCAGCAGCTGTCCCTTGGCGAACAGACCGGCGAAGAGTGCCGCGAAAATGATGGCCATCACCGGAGTGGAGCTGCTGTTCAGGTCCTCGGAACGGCTGGCCATGGCGCCGAGCATCGCCCAGCCGGCGGCGAGGATCAGGAACCCGACCAGGAAGAAGACCAGGAACCAGCCGGACACCGGAATGATGGATCCCACCATATCCGCGGTTCCGGTGAGGTTCAGCGTCAGCAGGGCCACCCCGCCGTAGAGTGCCAGCTGCACCACGGCCAGGATGGTGTTGCCGATGACCTTGCCGTAGAGGAGCTGGCGGATGGGGATGGCGGTGGCCAGGATCTCCACCACCCGGTTCTGCTTTTCTTCGAGCACGGAGGTGGCAATGGCCATGCCGAACAGGATCGTGGCCATGTAGAAAAGGAAACTGAACGCGAAGCCAATGACGGAGGCGATGACGGCCTGCTCGGCGTCGCCTTCCAGCAGGGCTTCGTCCAGCTCGCTGCCTGCCGTCAGTTCCGCGGCCGTGGTACCCGCGGCGGCGGCATTGGCACTGATGACATAGCCGGTCAGGGCTTCGGAGACCGGCCCGCGCAGCCCGGAATCGATCTCGTCCTTCCCGGTCAGGGTCCAGTTGCCGTTCTCCTCCTGCAGCAGCGCGGCGTCGGCCTCTTCGTCGCGGACCAGCTGCAGGGCAGCCTCCGGGGAGTCAGCTGTCACGGCTTCGAAGGAGGTATTGCCGTCATTTTCAGAGCCGGCGGCGTCCGCGGCGGCGATGATTTCGGTGGCGGCGGAATCGGCCACGGCCACCGTGTGGTCCGAGCCGCGGGCGGACATGTAGGCGTTGAAGAAAACGGTGCCACCGATCAGCAGCAGGGTCACCAGGGTGGAAAGCAGGTAGGTGCGGTCGCGCATTTTGACCATGACTTCGCGCAGCGTCACGATTGCCCAGGCCGGGGTGTTGTCCGGGGCTTCCGGAGTCTGCCCGGGCGTAGCGACGGGGGTGCGGATTTCGGTGCTCATGCTGTCACCTCACGGTAGATGTCGCTCAGGGAAGGACGGATGGGGGCGAATTCCTGCACCGTGCCGCGGGAGAGCGCGGCGGCCAGGGTGCGCTGGGCGTGTACGTCGTCGTCGAACTCCACGAGTGCGGAGGGACCGGCCACATCGATGACGGTGAGCCCGGTTTCCTCGCGCAGCCAGCCGGCGTCGGGGGAGACCGTGATGCGGTGCCGCCGGGGTGCCGTGGCGCGCAGATCGTCGCCGGTGCCGGCGGCCATCAGGCGGCCATTCTGCAGGACCACGAGGTTGTCGCAGAGCCGGTCCACCAGGTCCAGCTGGTGGCTGGAGAACAGCACCGGCACGCCGGCCGCGGTCCGTTCGCGCAGCAGCTCCACCATGGAGTCGACCGCGATCGGATCCAGTCCGGAAAACGGCTCGTCCAGGATCAGGGCGGTGGGCCGGTGCAGCAGCGAGGCGGCGATCTGCACGCGCTGCTGGTTGCCCAGGGAGAGCGATTCGAGCTTGTCCTTGCTCCGGTCGGCCAGATTAAACCGGTCCAGCAGTGCCAGTGCCTCGCGCCGGGCGGAGGACTGGCTCATCCGGTGCAGCTGGCCGAGGTAGACCAGCTGGTCGATGATGGGCTGCTTGGGGTAGAGGCCGCGCTCTTCGGGCATGTACCCGAACTGTGCCCGCTGCGCGGCGGTCACCGGGGAACCGTCCAGCAGCACGTCGCCGGAGGTGGCGGTCAGCACGCCCATGATCATGCGCATGGTGGTGGTCTTGCCGGCGCCGTTCGCGCCGACGAAGCCGGTCATGCGGCCGGACGGAATGTCGAACGTGACGTCGTCGACGGCGGTCTTGTCCCCGAAGCGTCGGGTGAGGTTGCGGACCTGCAACATGGGCTGTTCCTTTCAGCGGAAGCCGGGCCTGGCGGTTGTTTTCTGCTTCGAGCTTAGGCAGAAGGGCGCCGGAGCGGATCGGCCGCGGGGTGGAACCTGCGGGGCTCAGCCGGCGGCGGGCTTATCCCCCGGGAGGATGAGGCCGGACTCGTACGCGAACACCACGGCCTGCACCCGGTCCCGGACCTGGATCTTGCCCAGCAGGTTGGAGACGTGGGTTTTGACGGTCGCTTCGGCCACAAACATGCCCGCGGCAATCTCGGCATTGCTGCGCCCGGCGGCCACGTTCACCAGCACTTCGCGCTCGCGGGAGGTGAGCGAAGCCAGCAGTTTCCGCTGCTGGCTGGAGCCGGCCGGCGGACGCATCCCGGCAGCCGGGGTGTCCGCCGGATTTGTCGGCGACCCCGCGGCCTCGGCATGCAGCTGCCGGGCGAATCGCTCGATCACCCGGACGGTCATCTCCGGTGCCAGCAGGGCATGGCCGGAGGCCACCGCATGGACCGCTGCGACCAGGTCATCCGGATCGGAGTTCTTGAGCAGGAAGCCGCTCGCCCCGGCACTGATGGCGTCAAACAGGTAGTCGTCGCGTTCAAAGGTGGTGAGGATGATGACCTTCGCGGTGCCGGCCTGCACCACCTGTTCGGTGGCCCGGATGCCGTCGAGCACCGGCATCTGCACGTCCATGAGGATGATGTCCACGGGATGCGCCGCAGCGAAGTCCACCGCTTCGCGGCCGTTGGCGGCCTGCCCCACCACCTCGATTTCGTCTTCAACTGAAAGCATCATGGCAAACCCCGCCCGCAGCAGGGCCTGGTCATCGGCCAGCAGGACCCGGATCGGTTCCATCGACTTGTGTCTCTCCTTTTCGCAGGGGCATGCCCCAGCCCACGGCACGGTACCGCCCCCGGCACCCACGGTAGCGGTCAACGCACCGGAAAGCGGACCCTGACGCGCCAGCCGCCGCCGGACCGCGGACCTATTTCGGCGATGCCGCCGTGCAGGTCAGCACGCTCACGGATGCCCCGGATGCCGAAGCCGGACCCCGCAGTGTCCCCGGCGCGCGGCCTGCCGTTGTCCACGGTTTCGACTTCCACCCAGCGGTTCCCTGTCTCCGTGGTGCCGGTCCGGAGCGCCACGACGGCGGCCCCTGCGGTGGAGTGCCTGCGGACGTTGGCGAGGGACTCCTGAACGGTGCGGTAAATGGAGAGGCCCATGGGTGCGGGGACCCGGTCCAGGGCGCCGGGAGCGTCCTCGGACCGGTGGTAGGACACCGACAGTCCCGGTTGCTCCTGCACCAGTTCGGGGAGGTCCGCCAGGCCGGGCTCCGGACTGCGCCGCGCACCGCCGTCGGACTCTGGGCCCGGGTCCTCGCCGGCGCGGAGCACGCCCAGCAGGGAGCGCATCTGCTCGACCGCCTCCCGGGAGGAGGCCTCAATGGTCTGCAGGGCGCCCGCCGTAGCTTCCGGCTTTTTCTCCAGCACGCGCCGTGCCGCGCCGGCCTGGACGCCGATCACCGAGATGTGGTGCGCGACGACGTCGTGCAACTCCCGTGCAATGCGCAGCCGCTCGTCCAGCACCGCCTGCCGGGCCAGTTCCGTCGCCTGGAGTTCCAGCTGTGCGGACTGCCGGACAAGAAGTTCACGCTGGTGCGCGCTGCGCCAGGCACTCATGCCGAACATGATGGCTCCGCCGAAGAACGCCGCGTTGATCGCCAGGTTGTACAGGGCCAGGGAAACCAGCGGCGGCAGGAATCCGCGGTAGGTGTCATCGCCTTCCGTGATCCGTTCCAGCATGCCGTCATAGGAGGACGAGACGGTGAAGGAGAGGATGACCCACAAGGCCATCACCGCAATAACCACGGTGGTGCCGAGCCAGAGCATCCTTCGGTCCTTCGCCCATGCCACGGCGGTGTAGAGCGAGGCGAAATAGGCCGCCTGGAAGGTCATCTGGGTGGCGACCATGGGCACCAGCAGTCCCAGGCCCAGGAACACGGCGCTGCAGACCAGCATGACCGCCACCGGGTAACGTCGGCGCACCACCAAGGGCAGGATGATCAGAGCCAGCGCCAGGTGCTGGATCCAGATGGGCTCGGTTTCCCCGGCCAGGGCGCCGATTCCGCGGCTCACCTCCAAAATGAACGCGGAGGCCAGCAGCAGGACCAGGGTTCCGACGACGTCGTGGCGCTGCTGGTCGCGGGTGGGCCCCGGGCGTTCCCAGTCCTCGCCGGTCCGCCAGGGGAGGCGGGTGAGCCAGCGCGGCCGCGTCTTCTGGTGCTGCTCTGCGGCGGCGTTGGCCCGGTCGAAGGCCATGGTCTCGATCATGGTGCCCAGTCTAGGAGCCGCACGGTGCGCGGGGGCTCCGCCGCGGGGATGAGCGACCGGGGGATGAGAGAGTCTGCCGCTGGGGTGCGGCTCGAGCCCGGCGCCCGGGGATGCCCCGGGTGCCGGTGGGCTGCCCAGTCTGCCGCCGTCGTCGTACCGGAAACGGCCCGGGAGGGACCCGCACCGCTGTGCTGGAGCGAAAGGAGTGATTTACTGCGTAGTAGAGGCAGCCCGGACGGCAGCCGGCCATCAGCGTAGATGACAGGACTTACAGCATGTTTGTACAGGAAGCACAGGCGATCCTGCCTGAACTGGTGGCCCTGCGGCGGGAGCTGCACCGGGACCCGGAGACCGGAATCAACCTGCCCCGGACGCAGGAAAAAGTCCTTGCCGCCCTGGAGGGGCTGGACCTGGACATCACTTTGGGGGTCAAGACCACCTCCGTGGTCGCCGTACTGCGCGGAGCCGAACCCGGCCCGACGGTCCTGCTGCGCGGCGACATGGACGCACTGCCGGTGAGTGAACTGACCGATCTGGACTATGCCTCCACCAACGGCGCCATGCACGCCTGCGGACACGACCTGCATGTGGCCGGCCTCGTGGGTGCCGCCCGCCTGCTCTGTGCCCAGCAGCAGGACCTCTCCGGCAACGTGATCTTTATGTTCCAGCCGGGGGAGGAGGGGCACGACGGTGCGAGCCTGATGCTGGACGAGGGAGTGCTCGACGCCGCCGGGGAACGTCCCGTCGCCGCCTACGGCATCCATGTGCGTCCCGGTCCGCTGGGGGTCTTCCGGACCAAGCCCGGCACGCTGATGGCCGGAGCGAACGAATTGAGGATTACGGTGAAGGGATCCGGCGGGCACAGCTCGCAGCCGCAGACAGCCATCGATCCGGTGCCCGCCCTGACCGAAATCGCGACGGCGCTGCAGATTATGGCCACGCGCCGGTTTTCCGCGTTCGATCCGATTGTGCTCACCGTTACACAGCTTTCCGCCGGGGAGGCGATCAACGTTATTCCCGATACCGCCAGCCTCGGCGCCTCGGTCCGCACCCTCTCGGAGGAATCCCTGGACCGGGTGATCGTGGAGTCCAAGGCGCTCGCCGAGGGAATTGCCTCCGCACACGGGTGCACCGCGGAGGTGGACTTCACCATCCGGTACCCGGTCACCCGCAACGACGCGGACCGGACTCGCGAGGCCGTCACCGGACTGCGGGAGATCTTCGGCGAGGACCGGGTGCTCGAATCCCGGGATCCGCTGATGGGTTCCGAGGATTTCTCGCTGATACTCAATGAGGTTCCCGGCACCTTCCTCTTCCTGGGAGCGACGCCGCCGGAAGTCAATCCGGTCACCGCCGCCTGGAACCATTCCCCGCGGGTGGTCTTCGACGACGCGGTGCTGGGGGACCAGGCCGCCGCCCTGGCGCAGCTGGCCTACAACCGGCTCACCTGAGCACACCTGCCGTTGACCGCACCCCTGCCCCGGCCGGGGCGGGGGTGTTAGCGTCGGGAGCATGTCTCCCTTCTCGAAGGTCCTTGCCCTTGCCGCCCGCCCCGCACCGCCGACGTCGAAACCCCGCCGCTGGGCCGCCGTCGGCCTCGGGACGTTCCTGGCCTTTGCCGGCACCTCGCACCTGACCTTCGCCCGGCAGGAGTTCCAGGCGCAGGTGCCCGAATGGGTACCGCTGGGGGAGGACGCCGTGGTGCTGCTCTCCGGCGTCGCCGAGATCAGCCTCGGCGCGGCGCTGATCCTGCTGCCGAAGCGGCGGGTGCCGGTGGGCCTGGCCGCGGCTGCCTTCTTCATCGCGATCTTCCCGGGCAACATTTCCCAGTACGTCACGCATACGGACGCGTTCGGCCTGGAGTCCGACGGCGCCCGGCTGGCCCGGCTGTTCTTCCAGCCGCCGCTGGTGCTGTGGGCACTCTGGTCCACCGGTGCATGGAAGGCGCTGCGGGGCGGGCTGAAGGGCTGACTCTCAGGGAGCGGGGACATCTACTGCACTATGAACGCGCCGGAGCCTTCGAATCCGGCGCAACATCCAGCCACTGGTGTCCGCTTCCCGTTGTAACAACACGCGCCCCTGTCGTCACACAGTGCGGGAAAACCGCGCCGGAACCCCCTGCAGGCAGCATCAGCTGCGCACGGTCGCGTCCTACGGGTTTAGGGAGGAAAGCCGCGGGCGCCGGGGGTATTGCGCATTAGGCTACTGGTCGGTACAGTGCAGAAACCGATAATGTCTGGTGTCTTTCGCAGGCAATGCTGCCCCGTGCACAAGGAGATTCAATGAAGAATACTCGCTCCCTCGCAATCGCAGGCACCGCGCTCGCGGTCAGCCTGTTGACCCTACCCGGATGTGCCGCCTCCGAGGAAGCGGCTGCCAAGCCCGCCGGTTCCGCCGGCGCGGAGTCGAAGGGAGAGATCGCCTTCTTCACTCCGTCCTCCCAGATCGACGTCGTCGCGGCGCTAGCCGACGGCGTGGTCGAGTACTTCGAGGGTGAGGGGTACACCGTCACCATCCAGGACGCTGGCTTCGACGCGGTGAAGCAGGCCCAGCAGATCCAGCAGGCCATCGACACGCGCAGCATCGTGGGGGCGTGGATCATGCCCGTGGCGCCTGAGACCGCTGCTCAGAGCATCGCGGCGCTGCAGGCGGCGAAGATTCCCGTGGTTGTGGAGGGTCCGCCCATGTCGGTCGGATTAGAGGGACCTCAGCCGGGAATCGCGTTCGACGAGCCGGACTTCATGAAGTACGGGACGATGATCGGCGACACCGCAGCGACGTGCGCCGTTGACGGCGAAGGGCGCGAGGCGCTGTTCCTGATGCCGCCTGATGCCGCCGGCGGCACAGAGCAGGTCATCGGTGCCATCGAAGATTCCTTTGCAGCCGGAGCCCCGGACGTCCCCATCGTCGCGACCGGCGAGGCTGCGGACATTTCGAGTGCACAGACCACCGTCTCGCAGCTCCTCATCGCCAACCCCGATGCGAACGTCATCATTGCGGCGAGCGACGAGACCGCGCTCGGTGCGGCGGGTGCCTTCAAGGCTGCCAACAAGACTCCGGCCTGCATCGTGGCCGGAGGCGGCGGTGACGCGGCCGTGGCCGCGCAGGAGGCCGGAGACATCACGGCGGTCGTCAGCTGGGACTACTCCACCGCCGTTGACGAGGCCGGAGCAGACCTCATTCGCCTGATGTCTGACCCCACCTCCAAGGGCGGGATCATCGAGACTCCGGTTAAGGCTACGGGCGGTAACTGAATATGGCGCTGGTTACCCGGGCCGACACGGTGAGTCAGCTTTCGCCGAACAACGCCCTGCCGTGGAAGATCCGTGGTCTGCTCCTGATCCGTGACCAAGGCCTCCTGGCACTCTTCATCGCGATCATCATCGTCTTCGCGTTCTGGGGGGCACCGTACTTCCTCACCCTCCCCACCGCTATCTCGATATTGAACGCGGCAGCGATCGCGAGCATCTTCGCCGCGGGTGTCGCTGTGGGGATTATGACGGGAGTGCTGGACCTCTCGGTGCCTGGCACAGCCGCATTGGCCGGCGTCGTCACCGGGCGCCTCCTTCAGGAGGGGCTGCCGGTGGGGGCGGCGATCATGTTCGGCTTGCTGACGGGACTCGTCGTGGGTCTTGTCAACGCCGTGGTCGTGCTCCGGGGGTTCAATCCCCTCATCGTCACCATCGCCATGCTCAGCGTGCTCAGTGGTGCATCGCTCCTGATCGCCGGCAGCTACAACATCTCGGGGCTCACCCAGCTGGTGTTCATGGGAACGCGGACATATTTCGGCATTCCCGCACCGGTGTACATCGCGGTGGTCCTCTTCATCATCCTCACTGTGTTCCTCAAGTTCACCCGCGGGGGGACGCGTCTGCTGGCCGTCGGCGGCAGCGCCGAGGCCGCCCGCCGCGTCGGCATCGCGGTTAACTGGTACCGCATCCTCGGCTTCGCGATCTCGGGTCTGTGCGCAGCCCTCGGAGGAATCGTGACGGCGGCCTACATTACGACCGCGGTCCCGAGCGCCAGCGTGGGCACCGTCTTCACCGCAATGACAGCTGTTGCGCTTGCCGGGGTGCCGTTCGTCGGTGGGCGGGGGAGCCTCCCTCGAGTCGGACTCGGCGTGATCGTGGTAGCGACAATCTCCGCCGGACTGCTGCTGGCGAAGGTGCCGGCGGACTGGTCTTCCGTGGTGACGGGCGTGCTGCTGGTCGGCGGTCTCGGCCTCAACATGTGGACGACAAACACAACGTCAAAGCTCCTTCTCGCCAGCAGCGACGACGGCGCGAAAAGAGGAACACGATGAGCGACGCCGCACTGGAACTGAAAGACATCTCTGTTCACTACGGATATGCGCGCGCCCTGGAGCGAGTATCCCTGGCTGTCCGGCCAGGCGAGGTCGTCGCGCTGTTGGGCGACAACGGTGCCGGCAAGTCGACGCTTCTGAAGGTCATGTCGGGTGCGCATAGCCCCAGTTCCGGGGAGATCCTGGTGCACGGGCGCCCGGTGGATTTCAAGTCGCCGCGGGATGCTTCCGGGGCAGGGGTCCAGATGGTGTACCAGGATCTCGCACTGGTGGAGGCGATGGATATTGCCGGGAACCTCACCCTGGGCCGGGAGCAACTCAAGCGTGGTCCTCTCGGATGGCTCGGCTTTCTCGACCACAAGGCGATGCGGCGCGAGTCGGAGCGCGAACTCGACGAACTGGGAATCCGGACGGCGCCGGTGACTCGCCCCGTCGAGATGCTGTCCGGTGGGCAGCGCCAGGTAATCGCCATCGCTCGGGCAAGCGCGCGCCTGCCCGAGCAGGGCATCCTCCTCATGGATGAGCCGACGGCTGCGCTCGGACACGAGCAGACCGAACTCGTCGAGGAGCTCATCAAGACCCTCGCGGCGCGAGGCACCTCGATCGTCGTGGTCACGCATAACCTTCCCCTCGCCTTCGCCGTGTCCAATCGCACCGTCGTCCTCAACCGCGGGCGCAAGGTGGCAGATATCGCGACGCAGTCAGTCGACAAGGAAAGCGTCATCGGCTGGATTACGGGAGCCTCCGTCCAAGAGGGCATGCTGGCCTCCTGAGCTGCACGCAGAGGGGGGAGGCGGGGCGACCAGCGCCTCTACCTCCCCCTTTTTCACGGCTAGCTCTGAAAAGAGGATCATGGGTGGAACGAAAGCTCCACCCATGATCCTCAGCGTCTTTCGCGCCGGTTACTTCTGCGCACCCTTGTCCTGCAGCCCACCCGCGAACATCTTGAACGGGGGCTGTCCGAGGAGGCGACGCCCACTGATCTCTGCAAGCGATTCGAGCCGCATTGCGCCGTGGGAGAGTATGACGCCGGCGTCGCGCGAGTAACGCTGGAGCGGGTTGGACAGTGCCATACCCGACGAACCCAGGATGCGCAGGAGGAGGTCGATTGCGTCCTTCGCAAGCTGGCCGGCGAAGGCGAGATCCGTGCAGCCCTGCGCCTCCTCATCGCCGGTGTAGTCTTCACCGCGAACCGCGAGATGGTCGATCTCGTCCGCGTACTGGAGTACGGCCGCGCCCGCAACGCCGAGAAGCGCCTTTGCCTTACCGGCTGCAACCTGGCTGGACGCCATTTCGGCAACCGTGTCATACGGCGGGCTGAACGGCTTCCGTTTCGGCGCGAGCTCCTGGAACACCTCCAAGGCGCCCTCGCCCATGCCGACCAGGGTGGCCATGTTCAATACCGTGGCGGTCATCATGGATGCCCGTGTCTTCGCCCGGTAGGCAAGGCCTGCGAACCGTTCCGCCGCACTGTCCAGGTGCATCGGGAACTCTGCCATATCGATGAAGCGATGGTCGGGCACGAACATCGGCTTCGTTGTGATGATGGAGTTGGAGTCGGATGCCATCATGCCGGCCACATGCCAGTCATCAACCGGCTGGACGTCGGCCGGGTCCATCATGAAAAGTGCATGACCGCTGCGGTCTCCATCAACCCAGGCGGCACCGCCGAAGAGCCAGGCGGCGTCGTGATTCCCCGATACGTAGGTCCATTTCCCCTCGATGCTCCATCCCCCTTCCACCCTGACCGCCTTGCCCGTCACGGCGGCAAACGTCGACCCCCCGGCGGCGAGCGGGCCGATGTGGCCCTGCTGACGGCTGTAGAGCTCGTCCACCAAGGGCTTCGGGAAGGTGCTGACCATGCGGAGGCTGGTGCCCACGAAGAAGGTCCAGCTTGCCGCGGCGTCGCCTCGTCCGAGTGCCCGCGCAATCTCAGCGATATCGCGAGCACCCAGAGCGGATCCGCCGTACTCGATGGGGGCACAGGCGCGGTAGAGGCCAAGTTCGGTAAAGGCCTCGACAATCTCCGTGCTGAGACGGCCGCGGCGCTCGGCCTCGGGGGCGAGCTCCCGAATGCGGTGCTGGAGGTCGCGCACCCCGTCGGCGAGCCGTTTCCCCTCCGCACTGAGATATCTCGACGCCGGTGCATCCAGGGGGCTCGACCGCTCAGGGGGGAGCCCGGGACTCAGTTCGTCAGAGTGCTGGGGAATCGTGTCAGTCATATTATCTCCGTCCGTTGGGTGGCCTGTACTGTACGGATCAGTGCGCCCCTTGTCCATGCCCTCTTTCCGTACTGGTCGGTCCAGAGCATAAGATGGCGATGAGCGGCAACTCGCAGGTGCGAGTCGAGTCGGAGCGTAAACAGAGGAGAGCCGAATGCCACGGGCAAAACCAAGCGGCAGGCGCAGCAAGCGCGACGCGGTGCTCGACGCCGCCGTTGAACTGTTGTTGCTCAATGGGTATGACGGCACATCCATGGATGCGGTGGCGGCTCGGGCAGGAGTGTCCAAGACGACGGTCTATGCGCACTTCGCGGACAAGCTTGAGCTCTTCAAAGCTGTTCTGCAGCATGGAAGCATGGAGCTCGGGCAGCGGTTGCGCGAGCTTCGACAGCGCGACGGATCCGGAGAGGGGTCCGCTGAGGATCGGCTGGTAGGCGCGCTGGTCGCGGCTACCAGGGCCGGCACGGGCGCACAGGCGATCGCGTACTTCCGCGTGATGATCGCTGAGCACAACCGGCGGCGAGAGATCCAGGCAGCGTTCACGACCATTGCAATGCCTGACGTCTCGGACATCATCAGCATCATCGCGCAGCTGCTCGTTGATTATGGCTCCGAGCACGGCTTCGAAGTAGATCGGCCGGAGGCGCACGCCTCAATGCTCCTGCGGATGACGGTGTCCGGCATCGAGTTCGATGCACTGATCTCAGACGTCGACGTCTCCGACGAGCTGCTCGAAGCCCATGTTGACTACATTGTGCGTGTCTTCCTGCGCGGGCTGCGTCCGATTGCGGGGGAGCAGGACCTGGTGCTGAAGCCCGGCTACGACTATCCGTGGGGCCCGGCGCTGGGCTAAGGATGATTGTGGAAAGGGTGCAACGGTGAGCGATCCCGCTGAACGGCCTCGGCACAGCCGGCTCTCGCCGCACCGTGAGGCGGAGATCCTCGCCGAGACCCTTGGCCTCCTCGAAGAGGTCGGTTATGAAGGTCTGGCCATGCCCGCCGTGGCGAAACGCTCCAAATGCAGCACGGCGACGATCTATCGCCAGTGGCACGGCAAGCCGGGCCTAGTGATGGCCGCCCTCCGTTCACACTCCCAGCTAGGGGAGCCGGCCGATGTAGACACCGGCACGTTACGCGGCGATCTACTCGCCGTCATGGAGCAGGTCGCCCATGTGGCTGAATCCGAGATGACGCTCCTCGCGGCCCTCGCCCACGCGTCGATGCGCGATGAGGCACTTGCGGAGACGATGCGTGAGCAGCTCTCGGCTCCCGCGGGTTCCCCGCTCGACCGCGCCATCGACCGCGCCGTCGAGCGGCGGGAAATCTCCGTCGATGCGACCGTTCGGCGGTACTGCCATCATGCGTTCTTATCCATGCCGCTCGCCAAACACCTGGCGGAGGGGACATTTCCGGACCGCGAGTACTTGGCCGGCTTTGTCGACACGATTCTGATCCCGGTGCTCTCGCACCGCTGACACTTCACGCTCGCGCCCCGACGTCGCCCACGCGCGCCACATCGGCTCCGGCGGCAACCCCTCTACGCACACGGGTCATCGGCGGCAAACCATGCCGGAACCGACCGGCCAAGCCACTGAGCTCCTGCACCGGGAGCAGGCTGCGAATGTGAGGGGGGGGGGGGTTGCGCTCCCTGCGGCGTGGCAGTAGCGTGACCCTCGAGCTGATCGAAACGATGGCGTTTCGATGCGGTGTCTGCCCCTGACACGACGCCGACAGCTGCAGAGAGGATCCGCACCATGGCTGGATTTACCGTCATCAATGGAATCGCAGAGATCAGTGATCCCGCGATTTATCAGAACTGGCTCGACAATGAGGAGTTCAAGGCGGCGGTCGCTGCTGATTCTTCGCCGGAACGCACCGCGGTCAAGCGCCTGCTTATCGACTTCGAAGCAGACCTGGCCCGTATGGTCCGCGACGACAAGGTGCAGGAACAGGTTGTCGAGGTGATGACCAGATACGCCGCCGAAGACTATGTCCAGCACGACCCGAACGCGGCCGGTAACGGCCTCGGGAACCTTATCGAGCACTTCCGGCATGTCCCGGTCACCGGGGTCGTTCCGCCGCCGGTGGTGAGTGTCATTCTTGATGGCGAGGTTGCGTGCCTCATGATGCGCGAGGTCGTCCCGGATCCTGTCATTCCGGAGGCCTCCTACGACTGGAACATCCTCACCGTTTTTCGGGTGCACAACGGCAAGCTTGCCGAGCATTGGAGCACTTTCCGCAAGGCAGTCCCCGGCCAGGATCCGCTGGGGGACTGACCGATGCCGAAACTGCAGATCATTGTCGGCAGTACTCGCCCCGGCCGCCTCGCCGGACCCATAGCGCAGTGGGCCTTCGAGCGAGCGGAGGCGGATGGAAGATTCGAGGTAGAGCTCGTCGACATCGCGGAGTATGAACTGCCCGTCCTCGACGAACGCCACCACCCTGTCCTGGGACGCTACGAGCATGGGCACACGCAGCGGTGGGCCGCGAAAATCAGGGAAGCGGACGCGTTCATCTTCGTTTCACCGGAGTACAACTACGGGCCGTCGGCCGCCCTGCTGAATGCTTTCGACTACCTCGGGCGCGAGTGGATGTATGCTCCCGTCGCCTTCGTCAGCTACGGCGGCATCGCGGGAGGTCTCCGTGCAGTCCAGGTCATGAAACAGATCGTCACGACTGTTCGCATGATGCCGCTGCCGGACGGCGTCGTACTGCCGCTTGTTATGCAGAACTTTGAGGAAGGCGACTTCGTGCCGCCGCCTTCCGCCCAGGGTGCCGTCGCACCGATGCTGACGGAACTGCTGCGGTGGACGCATGCGCTGGGGCCGCTCCGTGCCGAAGGCCCGCCGCCCCCGACGCTGCCGTCGGGCTCCCCGGCGCCCCGCCCCTAATCACGGAAGCCTCAAAGAAGAGAATGGATCCCTCGATGACAACATCACGCACAATGCCGCCGGCAGGTTTCCCCAACGGAGAGCCGATCCTGCCGGACGGGCCGTCCGCCGCCAGGGCGAAGTTTCCCGAGTCGCCGTACCTGAGTGATGAGGGTCGCCGAATGCGGGACGAGATTGTCCAGCTCCTCCCGTTGCTGCGCCAACAGGCCGCCGAGGGGGAAGCGCTCGGCGCACTGGCTCCTGCCACCCTGGAGGCGGTGAATCGGGTCGGTGCCTTCAAAATCACGATCCCTACAGAGTTGGGCGGCTACGCACTCGGGGCCCGCGACACTGCGGAGGTCGTGCGGACACTCGGCAAGGGCGATGCGGCAGCCGCCTGGCTGGTCATCGTCTCGAGCGCGACCCGGAACATCCTTGGATTCGATGCGAAGCTCCGCGACGAAGTACTTGCTGGAATCGACGAATGGGTCGGTCCGCTCGTGTTCGGGGCGACCGTCTTCGCTCCGAAGGTCGGCGACGGCCGCAAGGTGGCCGGCGGCTACCAGGTGAAGGGCAAGTGGTCGTTCGGCAGCGGCAGCAAGCACGCTGCCTGGGGCTCCGTTGGTTTCGAATATGACGACCCGGCAAGCGGCGAGCGGCGACGCGCGATGGGGGTCCTGTCCAGAGACCAGTACTCGATCGTCGACGACTGGCATGTCATGGGGCTTCAGGCAACGAACTCGAACAGCATCCGGGCGGACGAGGAGATCTTCGTCCCCGACTACCGCGTCGTCCACACCGCTGACCTTCCGCGTCTGAGCGATGCCCTTCGCGGCGCCTACTCGGGGTTGGGCTTCAAGCACGGAGCGTTCGGGATGATGATCGGCAGCAGCGGGGCGTTCGCCGCCTTGGCCATCGGGATCGCACAGGGGGCACTGGACTCGTTCCTGGCGCAGGCCGCGAAGCGTCCGCCGTTCAATCTGCCCTACCCGACTATGTCGGAGATGGCCTCGATCCAGATGGTCGCCGGCAAAGCGCGTGCGGTCATCAACGCGGCGGACGCCGTTCTCGCCCGGCACATGGACGAGGCCGATCGGCGGGCGCTCGCGGGAGAGGACTATCTGCCGTCGGAAGAGCCCGAGATCACCATGGACCTCGTCCACCTGATCCATCAGTGCCTTCATACTGTGGACGGACTCCTCCTCGCCCTGGGATCGTCGGCGGTTGCGCTCTCGAACCCGCTCCAGCGCGCGGTGCGGGAGATTCATGTCCTGGCCACGCATGGGGCGTTCCGGATCGATCCGATGGCCGAGATCAACGGCCGGGACCTGTTTGGGCTCCCGCCGTTCCCGATGATGGCTGCTCTCAGCTCCCCGGCGACCCCGCCGCAGGGGTCGCCCCCGCCTGGGTCCCCGTCCGGGTCCCCGTCCGGGGCCCCGCCGCGGCCGTAGCCGCATCCTCCGGCAGTACCCTTCACAACGCCCACGTCCCATCACTAAGAAAAGGTTCCCCGTCATGTCCCCTCTGCTTACCGCCCCCCTCCCTGCCGAACTCCTGTCGAATGCCGAAGCGCTGGTGCCCCTGCTGAGGGAGCGTGCGGCCGAGACCGAGGAGCTTCGCCGCCTCCCGGACGAAACGATCTCCGACTTCGAGAAGGCCGGCCTGTTCAGCGCGATGCTCCCGGCCACACTGGGCGGTTCCCAGATCGACCTCATCGAGTATGTGGACATCGTCCGGACCCTGTCCCGGGGCGACGCGTCGGCCGGGTGGGTCGGCGCATTCCTCATGGCCCACAATCTCCTGCTCGCTCGTTATGGTGCCCAGGCGCAGGCCGACTTCTTCCAGGGCGGCACGTACGCGCTGGCAGCGGCGGCGGCTACCCCTCCCGGAACGGCGGTGGCGACTGAGGGCGGCTACCTGGTCAGCGGTCGGTGGCGCTTCGCCTCCGCCGTGATGCACGCCCAATGGGTGATGGTCAGCGCCGTTTCTCCAACCGGGCCGCTCTCGGTGGCGGTGCCCATTGAGGACGTGACGGTGATCGACACGTGGCAGGTCCCCGGTATGAAGGGCACCGGGAGCAACGATGTAGAGGCACAGGACGTCTTCGTTCCCGCGCACCGAACGATTGAGTTCGCGTTGTTCTCCGCAGACTCGGAACGGGCTGCTGCGCTGCACCCCGGTTACCCGCTCGCTGCGTACCCCGTCAACCGCATTCTGCCCGTCATCCAGGCTGCCGTTGCGCTCGGCACCGCGGATGCGGCCCTGGAGCTGTTCCGCACAAACGCCGGTAAGCGTGTCCGCATGCAGACCGGGCAGCGAATCGTGGACGAGCCCCTCGTGCGGTCGGCATACGCCCACGCGTGGGATCTGCTGCACGTCGCGCAGCTGCAGATGAAGGACGCGCTCGAAATGACGGCCGCCATCTACGGGCCTGAGCGCTCGCAGGAGGCAAGCCTTGAGAATCGCGCCGTGATCAACCTGGGTCTCACCGGGGCGGGCACCAAGGCATTCGCTGCAGTGGACCTTGTGGTGCGCTCGTCGGGGGCCTCTATCTTCCGCACGGGTGACCCGCTGGAGCGCATCTGCAGGGACGTGCAGGTCATCCGCAATCATGCGTCCGCAGACTTCATGACCATGAGCGCTGTTGCCGGCGGTGTCCTTCTCGGGCAGGATCTCGGCGACTTCCCCGAGCCCCTCTTTTAATCGACACCGCCCCTCCATCCCCTCCGTTACGAAAGGGCATCATGTCCGAACTCGCAGATATCACCCGCCGACTGGAGCGCCTCGAAGCTGTTCATGAAATCGAAAACCTCATGGGGCGCTATGCGTTCTACCACTCGGCCTACCGGGATGACCTGATTCCACCGCTGTTCGCGGACCGGGAGGACCTGGTCGTGGAGATGCCGTTCGGTACGTTCACCGGGCGGGATGCCGCACGGAGAGCGTGGGTGCCGCCCCCCATGAAGGCGCCCTCGCGTGATCTGACCGGTGAGTACGTTGAGCACCTGCTCACGACTCCGGTGGTGGAAGTTGCCCAGGACGGGCGCACCGCTCGGGCGGCATGGATCTCACCGGGCGCCGAGGCGCATCACCTCGGCTGGGTTGAAGGCAACCCGCTTCGGGCGCTTTGGTACTGGGGACGTTACTCGGCGGATTTCGTCCGTGAAGACGATGCCTGGCGGCTCTGGCACTTCCGGCTCTCGGCCACCTTCATCACGGACTACAGCGCCAGCTTCACGGATGTCGCTGCGCAGCTGAGCCCTCCGCCGTTGCCGCCGGTCGACGGGAACGGACCGGATGCTCCGCCCCGCGGGCAGGTGCCGTACTCACCGGTCTGGGACCCCCGTGAGCTCACGCTCGCCCCGGAGCCGTACGACACGTTCCCCGGGTCGCAGCAGTAAACCCATTGCGCTTACCTGCACTACACCGTACAGTACGACTATGAATCTCAATGAGGAGGTACCGGTGGATACGCACGCAGAAGTTTCCGTTGATCCACAGGCATTCCGTGCAGCTATGGGAGCCGTCGCCACACCCGTCTCCATCGTGACGACCACTCTCGGTGTCCCGCATGGGACAACGGTCAGTGCGTTCGCGTCGTTGTCGCTCGATCCGCCGATGGTCCTCGTATCGCTTCAACACGACTCGGACCTGCTCGAGTTGATCACGCGGTCCGGGCGGTTTGGTCTCAATGTCCTTGCCTTCGACCAGGCGGGGATCGCCTCGACCTTCGCAAGGCGTGGGCTCGATCGGTTCGCCGGCGTGAATTGGGTGATGGATCAGGGATTGCCGCGTATTGCCGGCATCGCGTCGTGGGCAGCGTGCCAGGTCGTGGACCTGGTGCGGGCGGGCGATCACACGATCGTGACGGGACTCGTCGGTGCTGCGGACAGCTTCGATGTTGCCGGCCTCGTTTATCAGCACCGCCGGTTCGGTCACTTCACCCCGGTGGAGCCGGCCGCCTGAGGGCCTCCTTACAAAACTGAGTCGTAAGTACAGCAATGAATCGGCTGCAGCGCAGCCGCTGAGTAAAGGAACAATGATGTCCCAGTCCGTCTACGCCACCACGCCGAAACCGCGCCCTATCCGGGCCCCGAAGCTCCACCACGCGACCTTCATGACCATGGAGATCGACCCCATGGTGAAGTTCTACGAGGCAGTCTGCGGCTTGCAGCCGATCTTCTACTCGGAGAACGCCGCCTGGCTGGTCAACGATGAGGCGAACCACCGCATCGCGCTTCTCCGGATTCCCGGCACGGTCCCGCCTGTGAACAAACCCCACTCGGCCGGGATCCACCACACGGCGTTCGAGTACCCCGACTTCGATTCGTGGCTGGACAACTACGTCCGCCTGCGCGACCAGGACATCCTTCCCGCCTTCAACATGGACCACGGCATGACGATGTCCATGTACTACACCGACCCGGACGGGAACGGCATCGAGATCCAGGTGGACAACTTCCATGACTGGGGCAAGTCGAGCGAGTGGATGTGGGCCTCCCGCGAGTTCGCGGAGGACCAGCTCGGACCGCAGTTCGACCCGGACAAGCTGGTTGCCGCACGCGAGGCGGGGATGGACCACGACGAGATCCACCGCCGGGCGTATGCCGGCGAGTTCCGTCCCGCCGTCGAAGTGCCCAACCCGTCATTCCCCGACCGCTGGGCAGAGAAGATCGCGGCGAATCCCGAACTCCTGCGCGGAGTTCCCTTCCCGGTCGCAGCGGAGGCCTGACACATGCGCATTGCCAACCTGAACGGCCGCGCCTCCCTCGTTACCGAGGGGGGAGCAGTCGACGTCGCGAAAGCCTCCGACGGCGCTTTCGGGCCCGACCCGATGGATGTGTACGAGCGCTGGAGTGACTTCGTTGCCTGGGCTTCTGCGGCGACCCTGCCGGCGGCTGTGCCCTTCGAACCGGCCGATCTCGGCATCCCGGTCCCGAGGCCGCCGCAGGTGCTCGCCATCGGTGTGAATTACAAGGACCACGCCGCGGAGGCGAACATCCCGGCACCTGAAGACCTGATCGTCTTCACGAAGTTCCAATCCTGCCTCGCAGCCCCCAACGCGCAGGTCGAACTGCCGAGCGACGACGTCGATTACGAAACCGAGATTGTCGTGGTTATCGGTAAGGGAGGCCGCAGGATCCCGAAGGCCGATGCGTGGCAGCACGTGGCCGGCATGGCCGTCGGGCAGGATTACTCGGAACGCACGGTGCAGCGTCGTCCCCCCGTACCGCAGTTCTCGATGGGCAAGTCCTTCCCGAACTTCGGACCGTTCGGACCGTTCGTGGTCACCCCGGACGAATTCCCGGACCGGGACTCCATCTCCTTCCACGCGGTGCTGGAGCGCCCGGGAGAAGAGACGATTACCCTTCAGGATGGTGACACGGATCAGCTCTTCTTCCCGATTGACGAGAGCATCCACCGGCTCTCGCAGATCGTGACGCTGCTGCCCGGGGACATCATCTTCACGGGCACGCCCGCGGGTGTGGGACTCTCGCGGGGGATCCTGATGCGGCCGGGCTATCGCCTCACCAGCACCCTCGACGGCTTCGGCTCGTTTACGAACGAGTTCACCGCGGCACCGTGACCGAGACGTCTGCGGCGCCCGAGGTCACCTGGGCTCCGACCGAGGAGAGTATCCGGCAGACCCAGCTGTGGTCCCTCCGTGAGCTGGCCCTGGAACGCCACGGCGTGCTCCTCGACGACTACCCTGTCTTCTGGCGGTGGTCGGTCGAGGAGCCCGGGGCATTCTGGGATCTCGTACGTGAGCATGCAGGCCTGATAGGCGACGGGCTGGTGGGACCTGCCCTTTCGGAGCGCCGCATGCCCGGTGCGGTCTGGTACCCGGAGGCGCGGCTGAACTATGCCGAGAATGTCCTGCGGCATGCGGACACAAGGCCGGACGAGGTGGCGATCGTCGGACTGGCCGAGGACGGGCGCATCGAGTGGACCTGGGCCGGTCTCCGTGATCGTGTCGCGGCCCTCTCCGCCCGCCTCCGCGGCCTCGGCGTCGAGCAGGGCGATGTCGTCGCGGGTATCTTTCCGAATATCCCCGAGGCGATCGCTGCGATGCTCGCGACCGCATCCCTCGGCGCCATCTGGTCGGTGTGCTCACCCGACTTCGCTAAACCCGCCATCGTCGACAGGCTCGCACCGCTGGAGCCCCGCGTGCTGTTGGGTTTCTCCGGCTACACGTTCAAGGGCCGCGCGGTCGACTCCCGGCCACTGGTCGATTCGGTCGGCTCCGCGCTGCCTACGGTGACCGACGTCGTGTACCTCGACGGCCTCGATGCCTTGCCGCCTGCACCCGCGGACTACCGGCGCCTCCCGTTTGACCACCCTTTGTGGGTTCTCTTCTCCTCCGGAACCACGGGCATACCGAAGGGGATCGTGCACGGACACGGCGGAATGCTGCTGGAATCCGCCAAGGGAATCGGGCTGCAGTTCGACCTTGGTCCGGGTGATCGCTACTTCACCGCCGCGAACACCTCCTGGATGGTGTGGAACACTCTTCCGAACACGCTCAGCGTCGGGGCATCCGTGGTCACTTTCCCCGGTGCGTCCATGTGGCCGGATGCCGACCGCCAGTTCGCCCTCGTCGCTCAGACGCAGGCGACGATGCTCGCGACCGGTGCCGCATATCTCGCCCTCGTGGAGAAGTCCGGGCTGCGCCCGGGGGATCGTTACGACCTCGCGTGCCTGGACACGATCATGTCAACGGGATCGGTTCTCGCCCCCTCGACCTGGCGCTGGGTCCACGCGGCGGTCAAGGCCGATGTCCATCTCTCAAGCGATTCCGGCGGCACCGATATCTGTAGCGGTTTCATCGGGGGCAACCCCTGGCAGCGCGTGCACCTCGGTGAACTGCAGGGGCCGACGCTGGGAACTCCCGTCCAGGTCCGCGCCGAGGACGGCCGCGAGGCGGCGGACGACGAAGTGGGCGAGCTCGTGCTGACCGGGCCGATGCCGTCGATGCCGGTCCGCTTCTGGGGCGATGAGGATGGCGCCAAGTACCGCGCGGCGTACTTTGAGGCCGATCCCTCCGTCTGGACGCACGGCGACTGGATCAGCCGCACCCCGCGCGGGGGTGTGGTGGTGCACGGAAGATCCGACGCGACGCTCAACCGCGACGGTGTGCGGCTCGGCAGCGCGGAGATCTACGCGGCGCTGCAGACGCTGGACGAGGTGCGTAACGGCGTCGTTCTGGGGATCGAAATGCCGGGCGGGCGGTACTGGATGCCGCTGTTCGTCGAACTGGCCGACGGCGTCGACCTCAGCGACGACCTGGTGGCACGGATCCGGACCGCGATCCGCTCCCGGGCCACGGCACGGCACGTTCCCGACGCGATCGAGGCAGCGCCGGGCATCCCCGTCACGTACTCCGGTAAACGGATCGAGGTGCCCTTGAAGAAGGTGTTTCTGGGGTATGACCAGGCCAAGGCGGTCAACCGCGGATCGCTGCAGAACCCAGGCACGGTCGACTGGTTCGTCCAGCGCGCCCGAGTGTTCAACGAACAGAACGGAATCGAAGCAAAATGAGCGACAACGATGTCGATGTGCTTGTTGTGGGACAGGGTGTGGTGGGGCAACTGACCTCGCTCTACCTTGCACAGCGCGGGTACCGGGTGCTGGCCGTTGAGCAGCACCGCGAGCCGTATTCTCTGCCTCGGGCGGTCCACTACGACCCGGACGTCAACCGCTTCCTAGGCGGAGTGGGCCTGGATGCGGAGGAGCAGGCCACGTTCAGCGAGCCTGCCCTGAGCTACGACTGGCTCAACGCCGATCGGAAGCTCCTGCTGACCTTCCCGGCACCCCTCGACGGGCCGCAGGGCTGGCCGGAGTCCACGATGTTCGCCCAGCCCGACCTCGAAGCCGCGCTGCGGCGGCACCAGGAGCTGGCCGAAGGGCTCGAGATTCGCTGGGGAACCGCTCTTACCGGGTTTGACCAGGATGCCGAGGGGGTGTCGGCGGTCGTCAACGGACCTGCCGGCGGGGCCACGGTCCGGGCCAAATTCCTCGTGGGATGCGACGGCGCCAACTCGGCCGTGCGGGAACTCGCCGGGCTGGCGATGACGGATCTGGCCTTCAGCTCGGACTGGCTGGTGATGGATCTCCGGATGGCCGAGCGTGAATGGACGCCCGAGAACGGCCAGATCTGCGACCCCCTGCGTCCGACGTCTGTCGTCTCCGGCGGTCCTGGCCGGCGTCGCTTCGAATTCATGCTGATGCCCGGCGAGGACGCTGCGGCATTCACCAGCACGGAGAACGCCTGGGGACTCGTCGCTCCCTGGGAGGTCACTCCCGAGAACGCGGACCTCGAGCGTCTGGCGATGTACAGGTTCAACGCGCGCTGCGTCACCGAATGGAGCCGCGGGCGCGTGTTCGTCGCCGGCGACGCCGCGCACCAAATGCCGCCCTTCTTCGGGCGGGGGATGGTGTCGGGGGTCCGCGATGTCGCGAACTTGGTGTGGAAGATTGACCACGTGCTGAGCGGGCTCGCACCGCTCAGCCTGCTCGACACCTATGGGAGCGAGCGGGGTGCACACGTGCAGCATGCGCTGATGATGTCACTCGAACTCGGCCGGATGATCTGCGAGACCGACCCCGCCAAGGTCGAGGCGCGGGACGCCCACTTCCTCAGTACCGGGCCGTTCCCCTGGAACGCACTTCCCCCCATGCCGCCGGAGATCCTCGGGCCGGGCTTCTTCCCCGGAGGTGCGCCCGGGACCGATCCGGTCGCCGGCCGAATCGGCGTGCAGGGACGGTTGCGCGGCCTCGACGGCAGCGAGACGGCCGCAGACCGGATTACCTGGGGTGAGTTCGTGGCCTTCGTCGACGGGCGCGTGGTCAGCGAGGACGATGCGGAGCGTATCCGTGCGGCCAGACCCGCCGGATTCCCGTGCAAGGTCATCGAGGTCATGCCCGCCGATACCGCGGCCCGCAACCGGCACAGCGGCAGCGACGTCGACGGCCGATACGGTGAGGTCTTCGATACGGCCGTTGCCGTCGTCTACCGTCCCGACTTCCACGGGTTCGCCTCGGCAAAGACCGTTGACGACGCCGTAAACCTCATGGCAGCCCTTGAAACAACCCACCTACGGGAGTCCGCATGACCACTCTTACCGACGACGACGCCGTCATCGTCTCCATCGCCCGTACCGCCATCGGCCGTGCCCGCAAGGGTGGTCTGGCCGATGTGCGCGGCGACGAACTCGCGCGCCAGGTCTTCGCCGGCGTCATCGACCGTGTACCTGGGTTGTCAATCGACGACGTCGACGACCTGATGCTCGGCACGGCGGCACCCGACGGTGAACAGGGGTTCAACATGGCCCGCGTCGTGGCAACGCTGCTCAACTACGACACGCTGCCGGGCACAACCGTGAACCGCTTCTGCGCGTCCTCGATCCAAACCACCCGGATGGCGTTCCACGCCATTAAGGCCGGCGAAGGGGATGCGTTCCTCGTCGGAGGCACCGAGTCGACATCCCACGCGGCACCGCCGGCCGGGGCGGGTAATGCCGCGTTCGACGCAGCTGCCGAACGCACGGCACAGGCGATGCTGTCGGGGGCGCCGTGGCACGACCCACGCGCCGACGGCGGGATGCCCGACGCCTATATTCAGATGGGTCACACGGCGGAGTATGTGGCGCGGCTGACCGGAGTCAGCCGCGCGGAGCAGGACGCCTTTGCTGCGCGCTCGCAGCGTCTGGCGGGGGAAGCGCAGGCCAGCGGCTACCTGGCGCGGGAGATCGTGCCCGTGGTGCGGCCGGACGGGTCGATCTTCGATCAGGATGACTCGCTCCGTCCGGGAACCACCGCGGAGGTGCTGGCCGAGCTTAAGCCCGTGTTCTCGCCCGTCGGAACGGTCACGGCAGGCAATGCCTGCCCGCTCAATGACGGTGCATCTGCCGCAGTGGTTGTCTCCGGACGGTATGCGAAGGCGCACGGTCTGCAGCCACTGGCGCGCATCGTCTCTACCGCTGTCTCGGGTCTGTCGCCGGAGATCATGGGGCTCGGACCCGTCGAGTCGTCGCGGCGGGCGCTTCGCCGGGCCGGCCTGACCATCGCTGACCTCGACCTGATCGAGATCAATGAGGCATTCGCCGTCCAGGTCGTTGCTTCTGCGAGGGAGCTCGGGATCGACGTGGACCGTCAGCTCAACACGCACGGCGGGGCGATCGCCATCGGGCATCCGTTCGGTGCGACCGGCACCCGACTGATCGGCACGCTGATCAACGGCCTGTCCACCGAGGACAAGACGCTTGGCATGGCCACGCTGTGCGTGGGCGGCGGGCAGGGAATGGCAATCGTGCTGGAACGCCTCAGCTGATCAGCAGAACGGAAAGCGGCCGGGTGAATTGTTCACCCGGCCGCTTTTTGGTGTTCCTGCGTGCCTAGAACTCGTCCTCGTCGACGAAAGTGGCATAGGGCTCGGGCGCATGCACGAGTTCCTTGGGATCCCACGACGGGGTGTACTCGACCTGGAACCGCGGAGCGCTGTCCGGTCCACCGTTGCCGATCGGGGCGGGGGGACGGGGGAGGCTGCCGTCCGTGAAGCTCTTGTAGTAGTCGGCAACGAACGTGAGGGAGTTCCGGTACTTCCAGATCTTCCAAGCACCTTCCTCCTTGCGGAAGACCAGATGGTAGCGACCCCAGTACCAGAACCCGTGGAGGGGATTGCCCTCGACCCAGCCGAGGTGGTGCGCCTCGGCACCCGGCGTGATCCACGCGGCCTTCGCCGTTTCGAGGTCATCGGCAACCTCGATGACGGGCGTGGACAAGAGGTGCTCGACGTACTCACCGCTGAGGTCGCGGGGCGGCAGGCCCTCGTCGAGCGCGCCGACGAAGCAGCGCTGCGCGGCGTCGGAGCCGGTGTAGCGGCCGAAGGGGAGCTCGATTACGGTGTCGGGCCGTGTGCTGAAGTACGGCACAATCGGCTCGTTCGCGTAGGCCGAGTGGAGGAACTCGATCCTTCCCATGATGTTCGAGATCTCGATGTAGGCCTCGGTTCGGGAAATCCGGCGTTCAAGTGCAGCAATGTCGGTCATGCGGTCTTCCTTTTCAGTTGGTGGCGGGCAGTCGGATCGACTTAGAACATGGGCTCGGCGTAGTCGCCGATGCCAACGCCGAGCAGCGCTCCGCCGGCGACCGATGCCATGGTCTCGAAGTCGACTGCGGCGTGATTGCGCATGACCTGCGTGTCGCGGACGATCCGTTCCAGGGGGTCCCCGGTGCGGAAGATGGAGGCGCCGGCTGCCCGCACCACGAGGTCGACGGCCTGGAAGGCTTTCTGCCCGGATCCGGTCAGCCCCAGATTGATGCGGGCGCGGTCTGCGAGCGTCGCGGGATCGGTCGAGTGCCTGCCGTAAACCCGGTCAGTGTGCGCAAGTGCGTCGTGCAGCTGGAGGCCCGCGACCTGTACGAGATCCCATGCCTTGCCGTAGGTCTGGCGGGTGATCGGCTCGTCGATCTGCTTCTGCTGTGTCTGCATCCGGACCCGCTTACCGAGACCGGCCGCGAACAACTCGAGGGCCGCGTCCGCGGTGCCGATGGCCACGGCGGAATGGATGAGGTTGAGCGTGCGGTTCATGGGGTAGCCGATGAGCGGGTAGTCAGTCAGGGCCGCACCCTCGTTGTGCTCAGACGAGTACGTGGGGAAGGAAACCGTGCGGTGGCGCGGAACGAAGAGTCCCTCTACCTTGATGTCGTTGGAGCCCGTCGCCTTCATCCCGGGGACGTGCCAGGTGTCGACGATCTCGGTCGCATTGACGGGTACCACAACACTGAGAGGACCATCGGGTGACATCGCACTGAGCGCGGCCCACTCGGCGTGGAGAACACCGGAACCGAAGCGCCAGGTGCCGGAGACGTTATATCCGCCCTCCACAGGGGTTGCGGCTCCGGGAGGGCCCGCAGCGGCGACGGTCAGGCCGTACGGTTTCTCCGCGAAGAACTCACCCTGTGCCTCCGCGCCGTAGCGGTAGAGGAGGGTCGAGTGCGAGATGAGGAATGCGGCGATCCATCCGGCAGAGGCGTCGCCCCGCGAGAGGACGCGGACGAGGTCGGCGAACTCGCTGAGGCCGAGTGCGGAGCCTCCGTGTTCCGCGGGCACCATCGCTGTGAAGAACCCGGCTGATCTGTAATCCTCGATGGTCTCATCAGGCTGCCGTCGGAGGTTCTCGGCCTGGGATGCGCGCTCCCGCAACAGCGGGACCAGCTTTTCCGCGCGGGCGATGAGCTCGCTTGCTGTGGGGGCGGTCGTTGTCGTCATCGACATCGGTATACCTCTCGTGGGTGACGTGATAACCGAACTATACTGTACGTACCAGTTCAGTCTCGCATAACCCTAACCCGGCCCTGAGGTTCGCGTATTAATTTCTCCGTCTTCCGGCAAATCGAGCAGGGATGCGGGGTCCGTGCCCAGCTGTTCTTCCAGCCGCTGCTGGTGCTGTGTAGGGCACTCTGGTCCACCGGTGCGTGGAAGGCGCTGCGGGGCGGGCTGAAGGGCTAGTAGCGCGAGGTTTTCTCCCAGATGACCTTCTGATCAACCTCGACGACGATCAGGCGGCCAGCCGCACCCTTTTCCTGGAGCCGAACCCGGCGTCTTTCAGCCCGGGGCAGTTTCCGGAGGCGTTTCCGCCTGGCCCGGCGCAGCTCGGTCTCCTGATCATCGCGCTCGTTGATCGGGTCCTCCCAGTCCCGGTACCACTGAGGCAGCAGGAGGGGCCGGAGGAGCTTCGGGAGGAAGAAGATGTGCATCATCACTATGGGCATGCAGAGAATCATGGGTGCCAGGACGAGCTCCCTTGTCAGCGATGCGTCCACCCCCAGCGCCTCAAGGCCGAGGAGAACATCCATCACGGTCATCGGTGCACCGGCCCAGAACATCATGAAGCCCAGCCGGGAGTGCTTCGCCGTCGACTGGGAGCCGGACGGACCTACCCAAGAGGTCCAACGGCCGGAATATGCGAGAACACCCGGCACGAGCAGGGCGGGACCGACGCATATTACGAAGGCAGTGAACGCAATGACGGCAAACTGGGTCGGAGTGTCCATGGCGATCACTCTAGGGGACGGGGTGCGGGGCGGCCGGGATTGGTGTGCGGGAATCGCTTGATCCCCATCGGGGGATTCGGTGGCGAAAAGCGAGACGAAGCTGAAGGACTCCCTGACCCGGTGACTTGATTGGCACACGGCGCTCACCGAGGACAGCAGGGTGCTCGCCCTCCGCCTCGACGAAATCCAGCGTCGGGCGGAACTACCCCACCGGATTTCCCGGCTCCGCGCCATGGACGTGGTCCTGTGGATGCACGGCACCGGCGGCGGGACGCCCCCAGCCCCCGGCCGGTGATAACGGGCAGCTTAGCCTCTGCCTGCATCTACTGAGCAGCTAACGGGCCTATCCCTACTGAATAGCCGCGTTATCTGCTCAGTAGATGCAGCTAAGCCCCGTTTTCTGCTCACTAGATGCCGCACCGCAGGTTCATAGTGCAGTAGATGCTGGCTGCCAGCCGGCTGGGGGACATCTACTGCACTATGAACGCACCGGAGCCCTCCATTAGGGCCGAACATGCCGGCCGGCGGTGCTGGTGTTACAGGTGGAACCACCCCAGACCCACCTGTAACAATTCGTGGGACACTGTGCCCGGCGTAGCCCGGTGGATGGCGCTAATGTACAGCTGATGTCGCCTGGAAACCCACCAAGCAGCATCTGCTGTACAGAAGGCGAGATTCCGGCAGCGGCGGACAGCACCACCTGCACAGAAGGCGGGTCGTCCCGTCGCCCCCGAAGCGCGGCGGACAGCATCAGCGATACAGAGGGGGAGCCCGGCAGCTCTGAAAGCACGAGAGCCCGACGCCCCCGTCGCCCCTCACCCCGACCCCCCCGTCACCCCGAACCGTCCAGACAACCACGAACCCTCCCGGCCCACCCCGAAACCCTGCCCGGTCTCCCCGCAAAGACTCAGCAAACCCCGGCCCCGAACCGTTGCGAAAGCGTCACGTTGTTCCGGTTGGGCTCTTTTCGGCGCTTAATGTGAGGGAGGTAACGGTAAGGTTGCTTGGTAGTTTTCGCCCGGAGGCTAAGTGAGGCCGGGCGTCGACCAAACATACGTAACCAAAGTGAAGAGGTCTTGATGTGTGGGAATTCGTAGCGGACCGGTATCAACAGATCCTGTTCGCCGGATGGCAGCACTTCAGCCTGGTTCTTCAGTGCCTGGTCCTGGCCACGGTGATTGCCGTGGTCATCGCGGCCCTGGTGTACCGCAACAAGACCCTCAGCGGCGTGGCCAACGGCGTCTCCGCGGTCGGGCTGACGCTGCCGTCCTTCGCTCTGATCGGCCTGCTGATCGCTCCCTTCGGGTTCGGTGCGCTTCCGGCCGTGATCGTGGTGGCGTTCTATGCCACCCTGCCCATTCTGCGTAACGCCGTGGTGGGCCTGGCGGGGATTTCCCCGACCGTCGTCGAATCCGCCCGCGGCGTCGGCATGAGTCGGATGCGCACGCTGCTGCGCATTGAACTGCCGCTTGCCTGGCCGGTCATCCTGGCCGGAGTCCGGGTGTCCGCCCAGATGGTGATGGGCATCGCCGCCATCGCTGCCTACGCCCTCGGCCCGGGCCTGGGCGGCTTCATCTTCACTGGCCTCTCCCGTCTAGGCGGTGCCAACTCCCTCGAGTCCGTGGTGGTCGGCGTCGTCGGCGTCATCCTGCTGGCCTTGATCCTTGACCTTCTCCTGGTCGGCCTCGGCCGGCTCACAACCCCGCGAGGTATCCGTGTCTGAGACTCCCACCCCAATCACCGGCGCCGAAGCCACCGAAACCGGCACCGTAACCAAAGCCACCGGCATCCTGCTGGAGGACGTCACCAAGCGCTACCCCGGGCAGGACAAACCGGCGGTCGGCGGCCTGACCATGGAGATTCCGCGGGGCAGCATTGTGATGCTGGTCGGCCCGTCCGGCTGCGGCAAAACCACCACGCTGAAAATGATCAACCGGCTCATCGAGCCCACCAGCGGGCGGATCATCCTCGACGGCGAAGACGTCACCGGGATCGACGGCGACCAGCTGCGCCGCGGGATCGGCTACGTCATCCAGGCCGGCGGGCTCTTTCCGCACATGACCGTGGCGGCGAACATCGCCGTCGTGCCCAAGATGCTCAACTGGGACAAGGACCGCATCCAGGCCCGGGTGGACGAACTGCTCGAATTGGTTTCCCTGGACCCTGCCCTGTACCGGGACCGCTACCCGAAGGAGCTGTCCGGCGGGCAGCAGCAGCGCGTGGGCGTGGCCCGCGCCCTGGCCGCCGATCCGCCCGTGCTGCTTATGGACGAACCGTTCGGCGCCGTGGACCCAATCACCCGCCAGCGGCTGCAGGACGAACTGCTGCACATCCAGTCCGAGCTGCACAAAACCATCGTCTGCGTGACGCACGACTTCGACGAAGCGGTGAAGCTCGGGGACTGGATTGCCATCTTCGACGAGGGTGCCCAGCTGGTGCAGTATGACTCCCCGGAACGCATCCTGGCCAACCCCGCCAACGAGTTTGTGGAAAACTTCATCGGCTCCGGCGCCGGCCTGAAGCAGCTCACCCTGACCCGCGTGAACGAGGTGGAGCTGACGTCCCCCATAACGGCCGGCATCGGGGACCTCGCCAGCGACACGCTCTCCCGCCTGCAGGGTGCAGGCGAGCAGAACGCCGTGGTGCTGGACGAAAGGGAGCGGCCCATCCAGTGGCTCTCCCGCCGCCAGCTCAGCCGGCTGGACCGGCACAGCGACACCGTTGATTCCAAACTTCCGGTGATCAGCGAACATTCCACGCTCAACGACGCCCTGGACACCATGCTGGTCTCCAGCACCGGTGCAGCCCTGGTGACGGGTCAGCGTGACCGTTTCCTCGGGACGGTCACCGTCCAGACCGTCATGGAGGCCATCACGGCGGCGAACGACGCCGCGCAGCTGGGGTCCTCCGGCGCACCGGTCGGGATTAACAGCGGTGTCATCCGGCGCACCGAAACGGAGGTCCCGGTGCAGGACGACGCCGGTGCTGCCGCCGGCCAGGGCACCCGATGACCGCCGTTTCCACGGCCGCCCAGGCCCGGACCGAAGCCGGGAGCGGCGCCGGCCCGACATCCTGGCGGCCGCTGCTGCTGCAGCTGGCCGGCATCGCGGTGGCCTTCGGGCTCCTGATGCTCTGGCTGACCACCGCCGAGCTCAGCGTCACCGAGCGCACCACGCTGGACCCCGCAGCCCTCTGGGAGTACACCGTGCAGCACCTGCTGCTTACCGGCGTGTCCGCGGTGATTGTGCTGGTCATCGCCATCCCGCTGGGCGTCCTGCTGACCCGCGGACGGATGCGCCGCTTCACCGGCCCGATCATGGCCCTGGCCAACATCGGCCAGGCCGCCCCGGCCATCGGCCTGCTGGTGCTGCTGGCCTTCTGGGTCGGCTTCGGCTTCTGGGCCGCCATCGGCGCGCTGGTGGTCTACGCCCTCCTGCCGGTTATGCGGAACACGATGGTCGGCCTGCAACAGGTGGACCCGCGCATTGTGGAGGCGGGACGCGGCGTGGGCATGAGCAACTCCCAGGTGCTGTTTAAGCTGGAACTGCCGCTCGCCGTGCCCGTGATGCTCTCCGGCGTCCGGACCGCACTGGTGCTCCTGGTGGGCACCGCCACCCTGGCCACGTTCGTCAACGGCGGCGGGCTGGGCATCCTCATTACCACCGGCGTGAACCTGAACCTCACCACCGTACTGGTGGCCGGCGCGCTGCTGGTGGCCCTGCTGGCCCTGGTGGTCGACTGGATCGGCCGCCTGGTCGAGCACATCGCCCGGCCGAAGGGACTCTAATGAAAAAGCAGCCAAACGCACGTGTCCGCCTCGCTGCCACCGGAGCCGCCGCCGTCGGCCTGCTGCTTGCGGGCTGCGGCCTGCAGCCCGCCGCCTCCTACGTGCCGGAGGCGGATCCCGGGCTGATCCAGCCCGTCGAGGGCCTGCCCGACGACGCGAAACTCACCGTTACGAGTAAGAACTTCACCGAGCAGCTAATCCTGGGCAAGATCGCCGTGCTGGCCACCAAGGTTGCCGGTTTCGAGGTCACCGATCTCACCAACGTGCCCGGTAGCCAGCCGGCGCGGGAACTGCTGCTCTCCGGACAGGCCGGCATGACCTGGGAATACACCGGCACCGGATGGATCGCCTACCTCGGCCAGAGCGCTGGCATCCCCGACAAGCAGGAACAGTGGCAGGCCGTGCATGACGCGGACCTGGCCAACGGCGTCACCTGGGGAGACCCGGCACCGCTGAACAACACCTACGCCTTCGCCATCCGTAGTGAAGCCGCCGAAGAGCTGGGGGTGGACAGCATCTCCGACATCGCTGCCCTGCCGGTGGAGGAACGCACCTTCTGCCTGGAGGCGGAATTCAACTCCCGCCCCGACGGCATGAACCCGATGCTGGAAAAGTACGGCATGCCACGCGGTGACCCCAACGGGGTGCCGGACGCCAACGTGGGGATCTATGACACCGGTGCGGTGTATTCGGCCACCGACGCCGGCGAATGCAACTTCGGCGAGGTCTTCGCCACGGACGGACGCATCGATTCGCTGGAGTTGACCGTGCTCGAGGATGACCTGGCATACTTCCCCGCGTACAACGCGGCTCCGGTCTTCAACACCGAGGCGCTGGAGGAGTATCCGGAGCTGGTGGACATCTTCGCGCAGGTATCTCCGTTGCTTACCGACGAGGAACTGCGGAAGATGAACCTTGCCGTGGATGTCAACGGCCAGGAACCCGCCGACGTCGCGTTCGACTGGATGGTTGGGAAGGGCCTGATCACCGCTCCCGAGTGAGGTGGACACCGTGGACCTGCCAGCCATTCTCGACGCCGGCCGGGCCGACGCCGCCGCGGACCTGCTGCACCGCTACTACACGCAGAAGCTGAACTCCGGGCATGTGCGGACCGGGGCGAGATTCGACACCTGGGCCGGCGGCGGAGATTCGCCGGGGGCCGCCAACCGGATCACCGCGGATGATCTGCTGGCGCTGTCCCTCCTGGGCGAGGACATCAAGGGACCTGCGGTGGTGGGCCTGCTCGAAACCAAGGCGCCGGAAATCGGCGAACTGCTGGAACTGATTCCGGTGACCCTGGAGCTGGCGGATGTCACCGGCGTCGAATACGTCCACGTGCTCGGCAAGGAAAGCCCGGCGTGGCTGCTCTGGGACATCTTCCGCGGCTACCGGGGCGGCCAGTGGAGGATGGGCGCCACGAAAACCAGCAAGCTGCTGGCCCGCAAACGCCCGAAACTGATTCCGATCTGGGATCCGCTGGTGGCCCGCAGCATCGGGGCGGGCACCTCCCTCACCCAGTGGGAGGAATGGCATGCGCTGCTGACCGCGGACGACCGGCACTTGGTCCGGCACCTGGCCGCCGTCCAGGACCGGGCCGCGCTGCCGGTGCGGGTTTCCACCCTGCGGGCCATGGACGTGATCCTGTGGATGGACGCGAAGCAGCGCGGGTTCCGGGAGGCGCCGGGCGACGACGATTGAGCCTGAAGGAGCTGCCGGACGGTGCCTTACTGCCGGTAGGTGAACACGGTCAGCCCGCCGCTGGCGAAGTTCGGGATGTCGGCATTGGCGGCCTGGCCCTCGGCGGTGGTGAGGGCCTCCTGCATGGCCGGTTCGTCGTCGAAATCGGCTTCGAACAGCGCGAAAAACGGGGGTGTGGCCGCCGAGGAGCCCAGCTCCTGCGAGGCCCGCAGAGCGCGGATCCCGGGAATGTTGCGCACCAGCGGCAGGTGCACGTTGCGGTAGTGCCGGCGGAAGGCCTCAGGGTTTCGGGGATGGCCAAACAGAACAACGAGGGTGTGCATGCCGGACAACGTAGCGCGGCCGGCGGCGGCGGGACAGGGTGCCGCCGACGCCGGACCTGCCGGACACCATGCGCGTCTCGGGAAGAGGGCGGCGTAAGCATCCCGGCGCCCGGGGATGAGAAACTTCCGCGTCGCATCTGGACACTATGTTACTGAGCGGTAATATAGCGCACATGCACCTGATTCTGCGCACCATCCTGATCCTCTTCCGTGCCCGACGCCGGCCCAAGCTCGGTTTCTTCGATACCTCCTCAGTGCCGCTGAAGGTCCTGGTGACGGACATCGACTTCGCGATGCACCTGAACAACGGCATGTACTTCTCACTGATGGATCTGGGCCGCTTTGACCTGCTGGTCCGCAGCGGCGTCTGGGACGTCATGAAGAAGCGCGGCTGGAGCCCGGTGGCGAACAACGAGACCATCAGCTTCCGCAAATCCCTGCAGCTGCACCAGCGGTACAGCATCGAAACCCGGGTCATCGGCTTCGACGAGCGTGCCATCTACATCGAGCAGCGCATGGTGGCCGATGGGGAAATCTACGCCAGTGCCGTCATCTGCACCCGGCTGGTGTCCAAGAGCGGCCCGGTAAGCAACGAGGAGATCTTCGAGGCAGTGGGCGCCGTCCCGCCGTCGGACCTGGAACTGCCGGAGTGGATCAGCGAGTGGCGTGCCGCCGTCGCCCTGCCAAGCACCCGCCGGCCCGCGCCGCACACCTGGGCCTAAGCGTCGCTGCCGCCCCGGGCGTTCTCCGGGACCGTTGACACCCCCGGATGCCGGGCCGAACCTAGAAGCAGGGGGACCTAGGAACGGGGTGCTCGGTGAAGCTGACGGTCAACACTTTCCTGACGTTGAACGGCGTCATGCAGGCGCCGGGAAGCAACGAGGAAGACGCGTCCGGGGGGTTCACCGGCGGCGGCTGGCTGACCCCGCACGCGGATCCCGACCTGGAACAGATTGTTTCCGAGTGGTACGGCATGGCGGATGCACTACTGCTGGGGCGCAACACCTACGACATGATGCAGCCCTACTGGGAGGCAGTGACCGATCCCGGAGACTCCATAGCCGCGGCACTGAACGGGCTGCCGAAGTATCTGGTCTCCACAACCATGCCGCCGGTGCCCTGGCACAACACCCATTTGCTCGAGGGCGAGGTGGTGGCCAGCGTCGAACGGGTGAAAGCCCGGCACGGCGGCGAGGTGCAGGTGCACGGCAGCTATCAGCTGGTCCAGGCGCTGGCGGCGGCAGGACTGGTGGACGCGTACCGCCTGCTGATTTTTCCGGTGGTGGTTGGCCAGGGCAAGCGGCTCTTCGAAGACATCCGCGAGGCTGCCTCCTACAGCATCTCCCAGCCGCAGACCACGCGGTCCGGGGCCATCTCGGTGACGTTGCACCCCACGGTGCTGCGGGCCGGAACGGGATCGAGATTCACCCCCTGACGCCGGTGCAGTTGCACGGGATAAGGAAGAAAGTTTCCGCCCTGCGATAAAGTTGGGGCAAATCGTCGGGAAGGTTCAATGATGGCTGAGCGTGCTGCCGGATCCGGCGTGCAGTCGGTGGAACGCGTCTTTGACCTGCTGGAACTGATCGCCGACGCCGGCGGGGCAGTGACGCTGAGTGAACTTGCCGCCGCCGCAGCCCTGCCCCTGCCCACCATTCACCGTCTCCTGCGCACACTCGTGGGCCTGGGTTATGCCAGGCAGTTGCCCAACCGGCGCTACGCACTCGGACCGAAACTGATCCGGCTGGGCGAAGGCGCCAACCTGCAGTTGGGCGCGTTGGCAATGCCGCAGCTGAAACGTCTCGCGGACGAGCTGGGGGAGACCTCCAACATGGCCGTGCTCGACGCCGACATGGTGGTTTACATTGCGCAGGTTCCGTCACGGCACTCCATGCGGATGTTCACCGAAGTGGGCCGGCGGGTGCACACCCATGACACCGGCGTCGGCAAGGCGATCCTGGCACAGCTGCCGGATGAACAGGTCCGCGGCATCGTGGGCCGGGCCGGGATGCCTACCCCCACCGGCTACAGCCTGGGCAGTGCCGAGGCGTTGCTGGAGGATCTGGGCCGGATCCGGGACCGCGGTTACTCGGTGGACGAACAGGAACAGGAACTTGGGGTGCGCTGCTTCGCCATGGCCGTTCCCGACGCCCCCACCCCCACGGCGGTCTCCGTCTCCGGTCCGGTCTCGCGCGTGGACGAGGCCTTCGCGGACCGAGCGGTGCCGCTGCTGCGCGAAGCCGCGGCGAAGATCTCCGCCGAGCTGAACCGCTAGGACGTTCTTTCCCGGGCACGGAAAAGGGCAGGTGCCGCGGCTGCGGTCCCTGCCCTTTTCTCAGTGATGCGAGGTGATGTGGTGCTGTCTGGCTGTGTGGTGCCCGAACCCTAGTGCTGGGTCCCGCGGCGGGCGCCGGCAATCAGCATGCCGATCGGAACCAGCAGCAGGAGCAGCGGGATGAGCACGGCCAGGATCTTCGGTGAGGTGAAGATTTCGCCGGGGGTCAGCGCCGTAGTGCTGGCCCGCATGGTGTCGGCACCTTCGGAGATCTTGACGTTGCCGTCTGCCAGGGTCGTGCTGCCTTCGGCCAGTTCGGTGTTGCCGGCGGCCAGCTTCTCGGCGCCTTCCTTCAGCTTGCCCGTGCCGGCTGTCAGCGTCTTGCCGCCGTCGTTGAGCTTCACCACGCCCTCGTCCAGGGACTCGGTGCCGGTGACCAGGCGGCTGGTGCCGTCGGAGAGGCTGATGGTGCCTTCGTAGATCTTGTAGTTGCCGTCGGCCAGCGAGTAAGCGCCGGTTTCCAGGGTGTCCAGGCCGGTGGCCAGGGTTCCTGCGCCGGTGGCGAGCTTGCCGGCTCCGGTGCTGAGTTCTCCTGCACCAGCAGCAAGCTTGCCGGCTCCAGCCGTGAGCTCCGGCGACTTTGAAGCCAGCTCATTGGCGCCCGCATCCAGTTGGATGGCTCCGGCTTCAATCTTGCCGTTACCCGCTTCGAGGGCCTTTGCACCCTGCCGCAGAACCTGGATACCGTCTGAAAGCTGCTTGACGCCGCCCTTGACCTCGGTAGTTCCACCCGCAACCAGCTTTGCGCCTGCTTGGAGTTCCGCAGCGCCCGTCGACAGCTCTACGGTCCCGTCATGCAGGTCTTCGGTTCCCTCGACGAGGCCGGGATTTGTTCCGTCACCGACGTTGAACCCCGCCTGGACCTGCAGAATGCCGTCATTTACTGCAGTGGCACCCGCGGCAACCTGCGCGGCACCATCCTTCACATTGGTCAGTCCTTGGCTGTACGCGGTTGCACCTGCAGAGTACTGGCCGGCTCCGGTAACAAATGCGTCCAGGCCGGGGCCCACCTGGCCGTAACCGGTGTTAAAGGCGGTGGCGTAAGTGGAAATTCCGTCAACATTTTCCTTCGCCACTGTGGCGGTGCGCAGGGCATCGGCCAATGCAGCGTTGAGCTCGGCCGGGGTCATGGTTCCTGCGGAGTTCTGAAGGGCCGTCAGAGTCTCAACTGTCTGTTGTGAGGCAGCTGCCGATTGCCCGTTTGCGGCTGCCAGGCCGGCGGCACTATCCGAAAGGGATCCAGCGCCAGCCTGAAGCCGGGGCAATCCGGCAGCCAGGTCCCTGGAACCCTTGTTGAGTGCCTCGGGAGCGGCGATGATCTGGTTGATGCCGGCTTCAAGGCCGTTTGCACCGGTTGCCAGTGCAGGTGCGGCTGTAGGAGCGGCCAGGTCATTGACGCCTGCCTGCAGCCGGGCTGCACCGTTCTTGATCCGGAGCGCACCGGCTTCCAGGCTCTTCGAGCCGATGACAGCCTCGTCGGTGCCTGCCTTCAATTGTTGGGCCCCGGCGGCGAGGTACGGCACACCTTTGTCGGGATCGTTTAGCTTTGCCGCACCTGCTGCCAGTTGGTCTGCACCGGCGGCAATCTGCCCGGCGCCGGACGTGGCGTCCCCTGCGCCCTTCTTGAGTTCTGCGGTTCCACCGGCCAGCTGTTTGGTGCCGTCCTGGATCCGGACTGCGCCGCTCTGGAGGGCGGCACCGCCGTCAGCCAGCGTTCCGGCGCCGGTCGCCAAGGTGTAGCCGCCGGCGGCCAGCGTGCCCGCACCGGTCCGGGCGTTGGTGGCACCGGTGGCGAGCTTGTTGGCGCCGGTGTTGGCAGCCTCGGCACCGGTGAGGAGCTTAACGGCACCCTCATCCAAGGTGGTGGCGCCTTCCTTCAACGTGGTCACACCCGCTTTCGCGGAGCCGATGCCCTTGGCCAGGGTATTGGCGCCGGCGTCGACCTGCTCGGTGCCGTCGGTGAGGTCGGCGGCGCCGGTCTGCGCCCGGGCGGCTCCGTCCTTGAGGTCGCCGGCGCCGGTGGACGCCCGCTCGGCGCCGTCGCTCAGCTCCGCTGCTCCGCTGGCAACCTTGCCCGTAAAGAGCACGAAGAAGGCAAGCAAGAGGATGAGGAACAACGCCAAAAGTACGGTTAAAAGTGTATGCGGGCGGTTAGTGGTGCGCCCGGACGTGGAACTCGTCATTGAATGTCCTTTTTCTGCTTCTTACGGATTTTTGAGACCGCTACGAGGCAACCAATATGCCTGTGGGCGTAGCCTGCGCGGGGTGCAAGCGACCGGGTCCGCCGCCACATCGAGACGCCGCCGGCCGGAATAGGTGTGATGTCTGTTACATCTAAGCTACCCGCCGGTAACAAAGCAAGGCTTTTTCAAAATTAGTTACCGGCGAGTAGGTTGCGCGGTATAGATGCGTGTCGGCCGGGGTAACCGGGCCCATATGGGGCATCGTGGATTGTAGAAACATTTTTTAGCTAAATAGAGGAGTTTTTATGAGTTGGCTGGACCGCGACCGAACCATCGCGCCGCCCGGATTTAACCGGTGGCTGATCCCGCCCGCGGCGCTAGCAGTGCACCTGTGTATTGGCCAGGTGTATGCAACGAGCGTGTATAAGACGGCTCTGGTGGAGTACTTCGACGCCAGTCTCACGCAGATTGGCGTCATCTTCTCGATCGCCATCGTGATGCTCGGGCTCTCCGCGGCAGTCATGGGCACCTGGGTGGACCGCAACGGCCCCCGCAAGGCGATGTTTGTCTCCGCCGTTTTCTGGGCGGGCGGTTTCCTCATCGGTGCCCTGGGCATCTTTACCGGACAGCTTTGGCTGCTGTACCTGGGCTACGGCGTCATCGGCGGCATTGGACTGGGCATCGGTTACATTTCCCCGGTCTCCACCCTGATGAAGTGGTTCCCGGACCGTCCGGGACTCGCCACGGGCATGGCCATCATGGGCTTCGGCGGCGGCGCGCTGGTCGCCAGCCCGCTGTCCTCGGCCCTCCTGGGCTTCTTTGATCCGGAGTCCGGAACCGAAGGATGGGTGGCCAGCGGCGACGCCGTGGGCAAACTGTTCCTGACCCTGGGGCTGGTGTACCTGGTCTACATGCTTTACGGAGCGTGGAGCATCCGCGTGCCGGCGGCAGACTGGAAGCCCGAAGGCTTCGACCCCTCCAAGGTCAAGGCCAAGGCCATGGTCACCACGAACCACGTCTCCGCGGCTAACGCCATCAAGACAAAGCAGTTCTGGCTGGTCTGGGTTGTGCTGTTCTGCAACGTCACCGCCGGCATCGGCATCCTGGAGCAGGCTGCCCCGATGATCCAAGACTTCTTCCGCCAGCCCGACGGCGTCTCCCTGGTCTCCGCCGCCGTTGCCGGTGGGTTTGTGGGCCTGCTTTCCATTGGAAATATGGGCGGGCGTTTTGTCTGGTCCGCCACGTCGGACCTGGTGGGCCGCAAGCGCATCTATATGGTCTACCTCGGCCTCGGTGCCACCTTGTACATCCTGCTGTCCCTGTTCGGGGGCGGTTCCACCTTCCTCTACGTAGCTTTGGCGTTCATCATCATCTCCTTCTACGGAGGCGGATTCGCCACGGCACCGGCCTACCTGCGGGATCTCTTTGGCACCTACCAGGTCGGCGCGATCCACGGCCGACTGCTCACTGCATGGTCTGCCGCCGGCATTGCCGGTCCGCTGATCGTCAACTCATTCCTGGATTCCCAGGGCACCCCCGGTGAACTCACGGCCGCGGCGTACCAGCCCGCGCTCCTGACCATGGTGGGCCTGCTGGTGGTGGGCTTTATCGCCAACCTGCTGGTGACACCGGTGTCATCCCGCTACCACGAGCCGACGTCTTCACCGGCGGCTCCGCAACAGACCGCTACCGTAAACGGAGAACGCTAATGACTAAGGCAAAGCTGACAGTGAGCTGGGTGCTGGTGGGAGCTCCGCTGGCCTACGGGATTTTTCAGACCCTGACCAAGGCTTCGGCGCTCTTCGGCTAGACCCGGTCCGAATGGACTGCGGGGATGAAGACGTCCAGCTGGGACGACATCCCGGTTCTGCCGCAGGAACAGCCGGCAAACGGAAGCATGCAGCTTCCGTTTGCCGGCTGTTCCTTTCTGGTGCCGGCTATCCGCCGGCTCTACTGACGGGGCTTTGAATCCTTGGCTTCCTTCGAATCCATAATTACGTCCAGGAGCAGCGAGCTAAGCGCCGCGACCACCGCCATCACCCGCCGCGGCCGGGCCACACCGCGCCGGACCAGCCAGATTTCGATTCGTTCATCCAGTACCAGGCTTAGCGCCAGCACTCCGCTTGCGGTTGTGCCGGCGATCACTGCACCCGCCACGGCGACGACGGTTTTCCGCGCGGGGGATGCGGCGGCGGTCGCGGCGTCGGCGTCGGCCGCAGCGCCGAGAGTCCCGGCCGTCACCGGAGCGACGAAGGTCCCTGTCCCGGCGGCCGCCGGTTCCCGCCCGATCCGATAACCCCTCCGGACAGCCAGGATGCTGATGGCACCCAGGGCGGCCCCCGGAATGAGCACAAAGCTACGGCGTGCCCGCGGAGACCAGTCGGCCGGACGCTGCAGGGTAAACAGACCCGAGGAAGCAGCAAGGGCAAGCGAAAGCGGAACATTCTTCATGGCCCACACCGTACCTGCCGCCGGAGGGCTGTGGGAACTCCGGACACGGGTGCACGCTTAAGGGGCAAAGTCCATCCACCCGTGCCGTGGATCTGCGCCGGTGCGGAGAGCAGGAGCATGCCATGAAGGCCCTTCAATACCGCGCCATCGGCCAGCCGCCCGAAGTGGTGGAAATCGACACCCCGGAGCCCGGCCCCGGCCAGGTGCGCCTGAAAGTCACTGCTGCGGGTGTCTGCCACTCCGACGAATTCATCATGAGCCTGCCCGAGAACGAGTACATTTACGGGCTGCCCCTGACCCTGGGACACGAGGGCGCCGGCGTCGTGGACCGGGTGGGCGACGGCGTGCAGTACATCGAAGAGGGCACGTCCATGGCCGTCTACGGCCCGTGGGGCTGCGGACTTTGCTACGAGTGTTCCAGCGGCCGGGAAAACTACTGCCGGAACGCGGCGAAATTCGGCATAGTCCCGCCCGGGCTCGGCGCTCCCGGAGCCATGGCCGAATACCTGATCGTGGACAGTCCCCGGCACCTGCTCCCGCTCGGGGACCTGGATCCCGTGCAGAACGTGTCCCTGACGGACGCCGGACTCACGCCGTACCACGCGATCAAGGGTTCGCTGGAGAAACTGCCCTCCGGCGCCACCGCCGTCGTCATCGGCGTCGGCGGGCTGGGGCACGTAGCCGTGCAGATCCTGCGGGCCATGACCGCGGCCACCGTCGTGGCGCTGGACATTGACGAGGCGAAGCTGAACCTGGCCACCGACGTCGGCGCGCACTACACCTTCCCATCCGAGCCCGGGGCTGTGGACCTGGTCCGGGATCTGACCGGCGGCCGGGGCGTGGATGCCCTCTTCGACTTCGTGACCAACCAGGCCACACTGGATATGGGCCAGGCGATGGTGGGTTCCCAGGGCGACCAGGTGCTGGTGGGCGTCGGCGCCGGCACCCTTCCGGTGGGTCTGGGTGCCACCGCGGCGTGGGAAACCTCCATCCGCGCCCCGTACTGGGGCTCCCGGTCGGAGCTTTTCGAGGTGCTGGACCTGGCCCGGGGTGAAGGCATCAACGTCCACACCGAAGTCTTCAGCCTGGACGAAGCTCCCGCGGCCTACGAGAAGCTGAAGAACAACCAGCTGCTCGGCCGCGCCGTCGTCGTACCGTAACCCCGTAACAAGCGGCAGTTACAGCGGTGCCGGGGCCAGCCCGGCGAACCCGGCGGCGGCGCGCAGCAGCTGCGGCACCCCTGCTTCCAGCGACGGACCGAACACCTTGTCATTGGGCCGCTCGCCCTTGAGCCAGCGGGTGTAGATGGCCTCGCAGAAAATCGACGCCTTCCACAGTGCCAGGGACTGGTACCAGGGCAGCGCACCGAGATCCAGGTCCATCCGCTGCCGGTAGGCCTCGATGACATCTGCCCGGGTGTAATAGCCCGGGTGGCGGGTCACTCCGGTCAGCTCCAGGGGTGTGGAGGCGCTGCCGGGTTCGGAATAGGTGGCGGTGAGATAGCCCAGATCGGCGAGCGGATCGCCGACGGCGGACATTTCCCAGTCCAGGACGGCAATGACACGCGCGGGGGACTGCGGCGCGAACATCAGATTGCCCGGCCGGTAATCCCCGTGCAGCACCGCCGCGGCGGAGCTCTCGGGCACGTTGTCCGCGAGCCAGCTGCCGATGCGCGCCACCTCGGGCAGGCTGCGCGTGGTGTTGACGTCCCACAGCCCGGAGAACCGGGCCACCTGGCGCTGCAGGTAGCCCTCCGGCCTGCCGAAGGAGGCGAGGTCCCCGCTGCTCACGTCCACGGAGTGGATGCGCACCAGGGCGTCGACGACGGCGGCGCTGGTGGCCCGGCGGTCCTCCATCGCGGACAGGCCCGGCGGGATGGTATTGGTGATCACAAGTCCGTCGAGATACGCCATCACGTAGAACGGCACCCCGAGGACGGACTCGTCCTCGCAGACCGCCAGGATTTCCGGCACCGGTACCCCCTGCACGCGCAGCAGCTGCTGGATGCGGGCTTCGCGGACCATGTCATGGGTGGAGCGCGGCAGCGGCGGGCGCGGCCCGCGGCGCAGCACAAAGTCCTCGTGCCCGCGCCGGATCCGGTAGGTGATGTTGGACTGGCCGTCCCCGATCTGGGTCCAGGACAGCGGACCCGACCCGAGGCCGTGCGCGTCGAAAAACGCCGTGACCTCGTCCAGGATCAGCAGCGGCGGAGAGGCCAGCGCCTCGGCGTCGGAACGGGTGGCTACAACTTCGATGCCGTCAGGGGCGGAGTGCATGGGGTTCAGGCTTTCGATTCGGCGGGAAGGTCGGCGTCGGACACCGGGGAGGAGACATCGGCAAGGTCCGGAGCGCCATGCTCCGCCTCGCGGCGGCGGCGTGCGGAGGCGCGGCGGGCAATGGCCCACTTATGCGTCTCGTTGGAACCGTCATAGATGCGGAAGGCACGGACCTCATTGAGGTAGGAGGCCAGCGGCAGCCGGTCGGTGACGCCGTCGCCGCCGCACAGCTGCAGACTGCGGTCGATCACCCGGTACACAGCCTCGGAGGTGTGGGCCTTGGCCACTGAGGACAAGGCCGAACCGGCCTTGGCATCGGTTTCCAGCAGGGCAGCGGTCTTGGTGATGATGGCGTCGGAGGTTTCAATATCGATGACGGACTGCGCGATCATTTCCTGCGCCAGGCCGAGTTCGTTCATCACCGACCCGAAGATCTCCCGCCTGTTGGTGCGGTCCAGGGCTATGTCCAGGGACCGGCGGGCCAGGCCGAGCCAACGCATGCAGTGGGTCAGCCGGGCCGGACCCAGCCGGACCTGCGCGTACCGGAAGCCTTCCCCGGGCGCCCCGAGGACGGCGCCGTCGGGCACAAACACGTCGTCGAAGTGCAGATGCGGATGCCCGCCGCCGATCGCACGGTCCATGGTGTGCAGCTGCTCGCCGATCCGCACCCCGGGGGCATCCATGTCCACCAGCAGCATGGTGGCCCCGGCAGGAGCACCGTCCACCGCGTCCGTGCGCACCATGGCAATGCAGAACGCAGCGTTGTTGGCGCCGCTGGTGAAGCGTTTGTGACCGTTGATCAGCCAGCCGCCGTCCACCTTCGCGGCGCTGCTGCGCAGGGCGGCGGGATCCGACCCGGCGCCCGGGTGCGGTTCGGTCATGCCGAAGCAGGAGCGGGCCTCGCCGGCGATGAGCGGGGCGAGGTAGCGGCGCTTCTGCTCCTCGCTGCCGATCAGGTGCAGCATGTGCATGTTCCCCTCGTCCGGGGCCATGCAGTTCAGCGCCGAGGGGCCGATCAGCGAGTAGCCGGCCTCCTGGAAGATGGGGGACCAGTGTTCCAGCGGCACGCCCTGCCCGCCGTACTCCCGGGGCGCGTGCGGGGCGAACACCCCGGCTGCCTTTGCGGCGGTGCGCAGGTCCTGCAGCAGCTCGTCCGGCACGACGGCGCCCGGCCGCGGTTCCGCGGGCATCACCGTGCCGCGGATGAATTCGCGGGTGCGCAGGCGCAGGTCTTCGATTTCCGGGGGGAGGGCCGCGGGGCTCATGAAAGGTCCTTAGGGGAGGCGGTGGAAACGGTCAGGCCGCGCCGCCGGCCACGAGCAGGCCGCCGTCGAGGTTGATGATCTGCCCGGTGACCCAGGCGGCGTCGTCGGAAGCCAGGAAGGCGGCCGCCCCGGCAACGTCCTCCGGGGTGCCGAGCCGCTTCAGCGGATAGGTGGAGCTGACCTTTTCCTCGCGGCCCTCATAGAGGGCGCGCGCAAACTGGGTCTTGACGACGGCGGGTGCCAGCGCGTTTACGCGGACGGTGGGAGCCAGTTCGACGGCGAGGGTCCGGGTGAGCTGCTCAACCGCGGCCTTGCTGATCCCGTAGAAGCCGATGCCGGTGGCCGGGGTCTGGGCCGAGACCGAGGACAGGTTCAGCACGGAGCCGCCGCGCCCCCGGAAGTCCAGGGCTTCGTGGGCGCAGACGGCGGAGACCCAGGCGAGCGTGCCGAGCACGTTGACGTCCAGGATCCGGCGGGCGGCCTCCGGATCCAGTTCGCTCAGCGGGCCGTACACCGGGTTCACCCCCGCGTTGTTCACGAGGATGTCCAGCCGGCCCCACGTTTCGGCCACGGTGTCCAGCACCTCGGCGCGGTGGTCCGGATCATCGGACTTGCCGGCCATCGCGAGCACTGTGCCTTCCGGGAACTCGGCGGCGGCTTCCTTCAACGGACCGATGTTGCGGGCCGTGATGCAGACCTTCGCACCTTCGGCCACCAGCCGGCGGGCAATGGCGAGGCCGATGCCGCGGCTGGCCCCGGTGACGACCGCGGTTTTACCCTCAAGCCGCGGTCTGCGCGCAAACTGCTCCGGCGTCTGTTCCGTCATGTGCTCCGCCAACTTCCGCTTCCAAGTACTACCGAGCGACCGCTCGGTACGGATAGTCTGGTGCAGACCCCGTAAAGTGTCAAGGGTCACACTTCCACCATTGAGGGGACCATGACCGCCGACGATACGCAGCCCGGGTGGCGGGACTTCTCCGTCCCCGCCCTCCCGCCGCTGCTGCGTGCCGCGATGGACTGCTTCGTGGAGCACGGCTACCACGGCACGGCTATCCGCACCGTGGCCACCCGCGCGGGCCTGTCGGTGCCCGGCCTCTACCATCACTACCCTTCCAAGCAGGCGCTGCTCGTGGGGATAGCCGAATCCGCGATGGCGGACCTCTATGCCCGCAGCACCGCCGCCCTGGCGGAGGCAGGGGACGACGTCGAGGAGCGGTTTGCGCTGCTGGTCGAGTGCCTCGTGCTTGTCCACGCCTACCGCTGGGAACATGCATTCATCGCGGCCAGCGAGATCCGCAGCCTGGAAGGCACCGCCAGGGCCGGGCATATTGCCGCCCGCGACCGGCAGCAGAAACTGCTCGACGACGTCGTGGCGGAAGCAGTCCGCAGCGGCCGCTTCGCCACCGGCTACCCCAAGGACGCCAGCCGGGCGGTCACCACCATGTGCACCGGGGTGGCCCAGTGGTACCGCGCCGGCGGTCCGCTCAGCCCGGAGGAACTGGCGGTGCGCTACGTGCAGATCTGCCGCGGCGCGGTGGGGGCGCCGTAACCGCCGGACCTACCGGTACCGGCGGTGCAGGTTCTCCTTCGGCCCGGACGCGAGGGCGGTCTCGGAGATCCACGGTCCGGTGCCCTCGGACGCATCCAGCACCCCTTCCTCCTGCCAGGTGTAGCGCCCGTCCAGCACCCCCTTGGAGAGCTTCCGGTCGGCGTCGTCCGCGTTGTGCCACAGGCCGTTGAACAGGGACTCGATCCGCACCCGGGACTCCCGGCTGAAGGCATCCGCGAGTTCGAACGCACCCGCACCTTCCGCCGGATCCTCCCGCCGGATGTTCACCGCGCGGACGCAGGAGGCCGAGATCGCGAAGATTTCCGCACCGATATCCACAATCCTGCCCAGGAAGACCTGGTGCTGTTCCAGCCCGGCCTGCCAGCGGGCCATACCGAGGAAGGTGGAGCGGGCGAGCCGGCGGGAGGCCCGCTCGGCGTAGCGCAGGTGCCGGGCGAGAACGCCGAACTCGGCGTAGGACCGAGGCATGTTGCCCTTGCCCGCCGCGAGTGTCGGCAGCCATTTGCCGTAAAAGCCGCTGGCCTTCAGCGCCGCGCGGGCCTTTGCCCCCACCGGGGCGTCCGCCACCGCCAGGTCTCCGGCCGCGGACAAATGTGCGTCCACTGCCTCACGGGCAATGAACAGGTGCATGATCTCGGTGGAGCCCTCGAATACCCGGTTGATGCGCAGGTCCCTCAGCTGCTGCTCGGCCGGGACGGCGCGTTCGCCGCGGGCGGCGAGGGAGTCCGCGGTTTCGAAGCCCCGTCCGCCGCGCACCTGGACCAGTTCGTCGGCAACGTTGTAGGCCATTTCGCTGGCCCACAGTTTGGCCAGCGCCGCCTCGATGCGGATGTCCTTGGTGCCGGCGTCGGCCAGTTCGGCCGAGAGCTCGAAGACCGCCTCCAGTGCGAAGCTGGTGGCCGCGATGTAGGCCAGCTTCTTGGCCACTGCCTCGTGCCTGCCGATCGGCCGGCCCCACTGTTCACGGGCGCCGGACCAGCCGCGGGCGATCTTCAGCGACCATTTGCCGGACGCGGCGCACATGGCCGGAATGGAGAGGCGGCCGGTGTTCAGCGTGGTCAGGGCGATCTTCAGGCCCTGGCCCTCGCGGCCCAAGCGGTTGGCTGCCGGAACGCGGACATTGGTGAACCTTGTGACGCCGTTCTCGATGCCGCGCAGGCCCATGAAGTTGTTGCGGTTCTCCACCGAGATGCCCGGTGAGTCCATTTCCACCACGAACGCGCTGATGCCGCCCTTGGAGTCGCCGTGCGGGGGAACGGCGGCCATCACCACCACCAGCTCGGCAATTACGCCGTTGGTGGTCCACAGCTTGACGCCGTCAATCACGTATTCGCTGCCGTCGTCGGAGGGGATGGCAGTGGTGCGCAGCCGCGCCGGGTCGGACCCGACGTCGGGCTCGGTGAGCAGGAAGGCGGTCACTGCGCCGGCGGCGCAGCGCGGCAGGTACTCCTCCTTCTGTGCGTCGTTCCCGAAGACCTTCACCGGCTCCGGCACGCCGATGGACTGGTGGGCCGAGACCAGGGCCCCGAGGCTGGGGTGCACGCTGCCCAGGACCATCAGTGCACGCCCGTAGTGAAGCAGGGACAGGCCCAGGCCGCCGTACTGCTGGGGGATCTTGATGCCGAATACCCCCAGGTCCGCGAGCCCGCGCAGGTTCTCATCCGGAATTACGCCGGTGCGCTCGATGGCCAGGCCGTCCATGGTCCGGCAATAATCCGTCAATGCCTCCAGGAACAGCCGGGCACGGGCCTCTTCGTCGGGGTCCGCCGGCGGCAGGGAACCCAGCAAATCCAGGTTGTAGCTGCCCAGATAGATTCCCCGAGCGAAACTCGGACGGGATTCCCCGGTATCGCGGGCGGCTTCGGTGGCGTTGCGTGCGTCCTTCTCCGTGACCACGCGTTCTTTGATTCGGCGGGCGCTTCTGTTCCGGCTGGCGTCGTGAATGTCAGTGGTGCTCATGGGATTTCTCCTCCGTCACGGCCGCGCTGCCCGGTGCGGATGCCGACACCGGCGCAGCAGCATCGGCTCACTGTGGGGACCATGCTACGCGTCAGTAGGTAGGGGTAAAGGGGGTTCGGTGGCTAATGTTGGCGGCAGGCTGCAATGCCGGAGGGAACCGCCTGGAAATGGCGGAAAACCGGCAGCGGTATCAACCTGAAGGAGATTCTCATGGCATGGGTGGAGACGGAACGCGCGGAATTGGTCCGGACGCTGCGGGAGGCTGATCCGCTGGCACCGACGCTGTGTGAAGGCTGGGACGTGCGCCGGCTGCTGGCCCACCTGGTGCTCCGTGAGCACGCGCCCTGGAAGATTGCCGCCGATGCGGTGCGCCGGCCGAAGCCCGGCCAGGAAAAGCAGCTGGGTGCCGTGGCCGCGGCGGCGTCCACACCGGAGGGATATGCCGCACTGGTGGACCGGTTCGCCGCCGGGCCGGCCCGGTTTTCGCCCTACCGGCTGGATGCGGCGAACCTCGTGGAGTATGTCATCCATCACGAGGACATCCGCCGCGGCGACGGTACGGCTGCGCCGCGCGAACTCCCCGCCGGACAGCAGCAGGCGCTGTGGAGGCAGCTGGGCCTGATGGCGCGGATGGGATACCGCGGCAGCCCCGTGGGAGTTGAACTGGCGCTGCCCGGTTCCGGACGGCGCCGGGTGAAGGGCGGCAAGTCCTCGGTGCTGGTCTCGGGGGACGTGGTGGACCTCGCCCTGCATGCCATGGGCCGGCGCGCGGCGGCCAATGTCAGCATCGAAGGCGGGGGTGACGCGGTCCGTATGTTCAGGCAGTGGGCAGCGGACTAATATCTCCCGGCTTGACAAGTACCCCCTCTTTGCCGTTGAAATAGTAAGCACACTGATTGTTTCAGCGGAGCAGGACCGCCTACCAATGACGTATCAGGGAAGCAGGAAGATGCAGAACGAGGGGGACTGGGAACCCGTGCGGCTGCTCTCAACGGCTGCAAGACTGGTAAGACGAGAAGTAGATAACAAACTGCGTGCCGTGGGACTGACCCAGGAGCGGGTGACCGTGCTGCGGGTGCTCCTGGCCGACGGTCCCATGAGGCGTGCAGAACTGGCCCGGCGTCTCCGCGTCACCGCCCAGACCTTGGGTACGGCGCTGGTGAGCATGGCCGGGCAGGGCCTCGTGGAGGAGGTCCCGGCCGAGACCGTTGGCCGGTCCGGCCGATGGATGGCGATCTCCGAGCGCGGGCAGAAGCTGCTCGCCGACGCTGAAAACCTCGAACAGGATGAGTCCACGGCCGGAATCGGCCCGGAGCTGCGGTCGGAGCTGATCATGCTCATCCGCGGACTCGAACACGGCAAGCAGCAGCGGGCACCCGGCAAGCCGCTCCTCGCGGGTACGCCCGACGGGTCCCCGCTGGCGGCGCCTTCCGACCCGCAAGGGTAACGTGTTGACCCAAGAGCAATACGTTATTGGCCTGGTGCCGGAGGAAGGAAGGGCATGAGCGAGGGAATCCGCGTTGCCGATGTCGACGAGATAGATGAGGGCGAAGCCCTCACGGTGGATGCTGAAACGGCTGGCACCGCGGACGATATAGCAGTGTTCCACAGCGATAACGGACGCTTCTATGCGCTCAATGACACCTGCACGCATGAGGATGCCTCCCTTGCCGACGGGTGGATCGAAGGCGACGAGGTGGAATGCCCCGTCCATTCCGCGCGGTTCTGCCTTCGCACAGGCGAGGCCCTGTGCCTGCCGGCCCTCACCAACACCAAGGCGCACCGCGTCGACGTACGCGACGGTGCCGTCTGGCTGTACCCCAACGTGAGTCCGCTCGACGCCTGATGGCTGCTGCCCCCGCGTCGATCGCCGTGGTGGGCGGCGGAATTGCCGGCTTCAGCGCCGTCCGCGAACTCCGCCGGCAGGGTTACACAGGCACCCTGTCCCTCGTGGACCCGGCCGGGCTGCCCTACGACCGGCCGCCGCTGAGCAAGGCGTTCCTCGCCGGAACCCTGGACCGGCTCCGCCTGCAGCTTGCCCCCGCCCAGTGGTATGAGGACAACGACACCTCCGTTATCGCCGACACCGTGGACAAGCTTGAGCCCGGCGACGACGCAACCCCGCCCGTCCTCCTCCTGCGCTCGGGCAGGGACCTGGCCGCCGACGTCGTCCTGCTCGCCACCGGAGCCCGCGCCCGCCGGCTGCCGCTGCCCGGGATGGATCTGCCCGGCGTATTGACCCTGCGCAGCGCCGACGACGCCCAGGCCCTGCAGGCGCATCTGGTCCCCGGCACGCATCTGGTGATCCTCGGTGCGGGACTGGTCGGTGCGGAAGTGGCGGGAACGTCCCGGACACTGGGTGCGGCGGTGACCCTTGTGGATCCTGCCGAGCTGCCCTCCGCCAAGGTTGTGGGCCCCGAAATGGCCGGCTACCTGCAGGGGCTCCACGCCGGGCATGGAACCGCCCATATACGGGACACCGCGGCGGCAATCACCGCGGAAGGACAATCCCTGGGGGTGGAACTGGCCGCCGGCGGCAGGCTTTCCGCCACCGCCGTCCTGGTCGCGGCGGGCAGCGAACCGGAAACGGCGCTCGCCGAAGCGGCAGGGCTCTCCGTGGACGGCGGTGTGCTGGTGGACGGCTCCGGGCGTACCTCGCATCCGCGCATTTTCGCCGCCGGCGACTCCTCCCGCCGGCTCGGCCCCGGCGGGGTGCCCGGCCGGCGCTTTGAACACTGGGACGCGGCACGCCGCACGGGCGAGGCGGCAGCGGCCGGGATGCTCGGCATCGACCCTCCCGCCGGGGCGGCAGACTGGTTCTGGTCCGACCGCTACGGCGTGCATCTGGAAGTGGCCGGCAGCATGGTCGTCCCCGGGCAGACCGTCCTCCGCGGGGAACCCGGTCCCGGTTTCACGGCCTTCCGGCTGGGCCTGGACGGGAGGCTGGCCGGCGTGGCCGCCGTCGACGGCGGAACCGCCGTCCGGGCGGCCAGAAAACTGATCGAATCCGGCCGCGTCCTCGACCCGGCGCTGCTGCAGGACCCGGCCGTCGACGTGCGCCGGCTGGCCCGTGGGAAAGCCTGAACAGAGGCTTCGGACGCCAGTTCTGCAGGAGTTCCGGTCGGCGCAGGGATTACGAAAGGTTTGCGTTGCGTAATAGGGGAGAACCTGGGATAACGTTATTTTTGGATCCGCGACCGCCGGGTCCGTTCCGTTCGTTTACGTGATCCAAGGAGCCCCACATGGCCCTGTCCCGGATGCGCCGCGCTGCCGCCGCTGCCGCCGTCGCCGTTCTGTCCCTCTCCGCCTGCTCCACCGGAGCTACGGGTGAAAATGAAACCTCCGGCAGTGCTGCCGCCGCTGAAGACCAGTTCCCCGTCACCATTGAGCATGCCTTCGGCGAGACCACCATCGAGGGCGTGCCGGAGCGCGTGGCCGCTGTCGCCTGGGCCAATGCCGAAACCGCCCTCGCCCTGGATGTGGTTCCCGTGGGGATGCCGCTGATCGAATTCGGCGGCAATGACCACGGCACCACGCCCTGGATCGACGAGGCACTCGAAGACCTCGACGCGCCCATCGGGTCGGAGAATGCGCCGGCGCAGTACTCCGAAACTGACGGGATTGCCTTCGACGACGTCGCCGCCACCAATCCCGATGTCATCATCGCCGCGTACTCCGGCCTGTCCCAGGAGGACTACGACAAGCTGAGCAAGATCGCCCCCGTGGTCGCCTACCCCGAGACTGCCTACGGCACGTCCTGGCAGGACACCACCACCATGATCGGCGAGGCTCTGGGCAAGAGCGACAAAGCGGAGCAGCTGGTGGCGGACACCGAGCAGGCCATCACCGACAAGGCTGCCGAATACCCGCAGCTCGAGGGCAAGTCTTTCATCTACGGCAACCTCGCCCCGGGTGCGGAGAATTCCGTCTACACCGCCCTGGACAACCGGCCCAAGTTCATTGAAGCCCTCGGCCTCACCATGGCGCCGGTGGTAGCGGAGAACACCAAGGGAGACGAGTTCTACATCCCGTGGTCGGATGAAAACCTCGACCAGCTGGATTCCGACATCTTTGTCAGCTGGGTGGCGAGCGAAGAGGTTGCTGACAGCATCCCCTCCGATCCGCTGCTTGGGCAGATCCCCGCTGTGAAGAACGGCGGCCTCGTGGCCGACGCCGACCCGACGCGCGTCTTCTCCACCTCGGCCATCAACGTGCTCAGCATTCCCTACGCCCTCGACAACGTGGTGCCGATGATCGCCGACGCGGCCACGGCAGCCGACGACGCCAAGTAGGACCCCGATTTCTCCGCCTTCTCCGGAAGGCGCGCGGACACCCCGGATCCCTCCGGGGTGTCCGCTGTTTAACCGCCCGGCGGGCCGGCTCCGCACGGTCCGCCGCGAGACCCTGATTGGACAGCCACCCACCGCTGTTTGCAATGATCGAAGGCATGGAAGACCTGCTTTCCCTTGCCGTCAGCTTCAAACCGCTCTTTGCCGTCCTGGTGGCTGTGGGTATTGCCCTTGTCCTGGCCCGGATCCTGCGGGACGTGGTCCATCGGGCATTCCGGAGGATTCCGGGCATTCGGGAGATCACCGTGAAGGCCCGGAATCCGCTGCGGCTGGGCCTCTCGCTGATCGGTGCGAGAATCGCCCTGGGAGCCACCGCAGCCGGTTCCTCCTGGCTGCCGGCGGTGGACTACGTGCTGGTGCTGGGACTGATCGGCGCCGTGGCGTGGCTGGCGGTGGTGCTCCTGCTGATCATCGAGGCCATGGTCCTCACGAAATACAGCACCGATACGCGGGACAACCGCAGGCTCCGCCGGCTCAAGACCCAAGTCATTCTGGGGCGGCGGGTCGGCGTTGCCGTCCTGATCAGCCTCGCCGTGGCCTGCGTGCTGCTGACCATTCCCGAGGTCCGCGCCCTGGGTGCCGGCATCCTCGCCTCCGCCGGTGTGCTGTCCATCGTGGCCGGCCTCGCCGTGCAGGGCACCCTGACCAACGTCTTTGCCGGCATGCAGCTGGCCTTCACCGACGCGATCCGGGTGGACGACGTCGTTGTGGTGGAAGGCGAGTGGGGCACCATCGAGGAAATCACCATGACCTACGTGGTGCTGCATATCTGGGATGACCGGCGCCTGATCCTGCCCTCCACCTACTTCACTACCACTCCGTTCCAGAACTGGACCCGCCGCCAGTCGGACATCCTGGGCACGGTGGAACTGGACCTGGACTGGCGCGTCCCGGTCGGGGAGCTGCGCACCCTGCTGAAACAGATCCTGGCCGACACCGACCTGTGGGACCAGCGGACCGGCGTCCTGCAGGTGACGGAAGCGGTGAAGGGAATGGTGCGGATCCGCATTCTCGTGAGCGCGGTGGACAGCGGCACCCTCTTCGACCTGCGCTGCCTCATCCGCGAAACCATGGTGAGCCACCTCCAGGAATGGCACCCGGAAGCACTGCCGCGCCAGCGCTGGGAGGAAGTCCGCCAGCCAGCCCGCGAGGCACACCGCGGCCCGCGCACTGCGCCGCAGCCGCGCAGCGAGGACACCAGCGACTCCCAGTTGTTCACCGGCACCCTGGATGCCGTGGGACGCCGGGCGAATTTCTCCGGCCCCGGCGAGGACGTCTTCGCCGAACGGGAAGAACACGCCGACGGCGACGGGCGCCGCTGACTTGCCGGTCCCCGCGGAACGGCACCCCGGAAGTGTTGACAGGAGGCGCTGCGCAGGGCGGGAATAAGAACCCCGGCAGTTCGGCCGGGCCCGGCGAAGGGATGACAAGATGGCCGATGCCTTTGTGCTCCATGAAATCCAGGGCTCCAGCGTCTGGGCCAACGACGGCGAGCGGCTGGGTCTGGTGGGGGAAGTGCACCTGGACCGGAAGACCGGAGAGCCCGTATGGATCACTGTTGACCTCGGCCTGTTCCAGCCTGAGGAACACTATGTTCCCCTGCTCAGTTCCCGCCGCAACGGGCAGGACATCTTCGTGAACTATTCCAAGGACCAGGTAGTGCACTCGCCCGGGGCCAATCCGGAAAATCCGCTCAGCCCCGGTGAAGAGAGCATCCTGATGGACTACTACGGTCTGCGCTGAAGTGCTCGGCCCGGGTGCATCAGCGGTATCTCTTTGTTGCTAAGAACGCTTACTAATAGCATGGGGGTCAGAACACTCATTCCAGCAGGAGGCCGCAGTGGCGCAGGAAACGAACAGCAAAGCCGAGACAGCACCCAGTCCGGACGACGCACGCAAGCCGGATAAACCCACCGAGGTTTCCAAACCCAACTGGAAATACATCCTCAAGAAGACCGTCCGCGAGTTTTCCAAGGACCAGTGCACCGACCTTGCCGCAGCACTGACCTACTACACAGTCCTGGCGATCTTCCCGGCACTGCTGGCCATGGTCTCCATTCTGGGGGTCGTGGGACAGGGCGAAAGCACCACCAATGCCCTGCTGGAATTCGTTAAGCAGTTTGCACCCGAAGACGCCGCCAAGGTCATTCAGGGACCCATCGAGCAGCTGACCTCCTCCAGTGCTGCCGGCCTCACGCTGATCATTGGTATCGTAGGCGCCCTCTGGTCCGCCTCCGGCTTCGTGAAGGCGTTTGGCCGTTCACTGAACCGGATTTACGAAGTTGAGGAAGGCCGACCCGCCTGGAAACTGCTTCCCACGCAGCTGCTCGTGACCCTGATCCTGGTCCTGATGGCGGCCGCACTGCTGCTGATGCTGGTGATTTCCGGCCCGATCGCCGAAGCCATCGGCAACGTCATCGGTCTGGGCAGTGAAGCGGTGACCATCTGGAACATCGCCAAGTGGCCGGTCATGGTGATCTTCGCCGTGCTGATCATCGCCGTCCTCTACTACGCCACCCCGAACGTCAAGCAGCCCAAGTTCCGCTGGATGAGCATGGGCTCCCTGATTGCCCTCGTGATCCTGGCGATCGTGACCCTTGGCTTCAGCTTCTACGTCGCAAACTTCGGCAACTACAACGCCACCTACGGCGCCATCGGCGGCGTCATCGTCCTGCTGCTGTGGATCTGGCTGGCCAATGTTTCCCTGCTCTTCGGCGCAGAGTTCGACGCCGAGGTGGAGCGCGGCCGCGAACTCCAGGCAGGCATCCAGGCAGAGGAATCCGTGCAGCTTCCGCCGCGTGACACCCGCCAGACGGAGAAGCGCCAGGAGCAGGAAGAGAAGGATATTGAGGAAGGCCGGAAGCTGCGCCAGCAGCACGCCGGCAAGGACTATGACGACCACCTGCACGAGTAGCCGTTAGCGCACTGTAAAGCCGCGCACGCAGAAGCGCCCCGGACCACTTGGTCCGGGGCGCTT
>NZ_JANFLT010000001.1 GCF_024385505.1 Arthrobacter zhaoxinii | reverse complement strand
CGCGATGTAGTGTCGTGACTGGAGTTCAGACGTGTGCTCTTCCGATCTTGGTCCGGGGCGCTTCTGCGTGCAGGGCCGTGCCGGGAGTTACCAAAACGTGAGTTGTCTCACAATGTATTAACTAGTAAGTTACAAACGATCGGCAGGGCTGCCGACGTTGTTGACGAAGGAGTCAAGTGCCGGACAAGCAGAAGCCACCACCCGGAGAACCAGGGCGGTGGGGAAGAATCGCGGCGGTTATCACCCGCATTGAAATAGTCATCGGCGCGGTTGCGCTCATCACCATCCTGGCCATGGTGTTCCTGCAGGCGCTGCAGCGCTACCTGCCCGGAGGGGGTTTCGCCTGGACCGGCGAGCTGGCCCGCTTTGCGCTCATCTGGCTGACCTTCGCGGCAGCGGGCGTGCTCGTCAGCACCAACGGGCATATCGCGCTGGAAATCGTGGACGCCATCCCCAACCAGATGGTGGTGCGGTGGGTCCAGGTCGTTGCGCTTCTGGTCGTTGCAGCTACCGGCGTTGGCCTGACCATCGAGGCATTCGCACTCATTGACTCGCAGCAGATCATCAAATCCCCCGTGCTCGGGATACCCATGTCATGGGTCTACATCCCGGTGCTTATCGGAGTCATAAGCCTCGCGGTCCGGGCCCTGATCGCCGCCGTGCTCGTGGCCAAGAACGGGCCGATGCTCACGGAATACGACACCGACGAGAGCACGGGGGCAGTCCTGTGATGCTCGCCCTCCTCGGCCTCGCCATTGCCGTACTCCTCATCATCCGTGTCCCCGTGGCAATCGCGTTCCTCGGTCCGTCACTGGTGTACATGCTGGCGAACGGGCGCTCTTCCGGGAGCGCACTGCGCGAGGTAGCCAACGCCGCCGACAGTTTCCCGTTGCTTGCCGTGCCCCTCTTTATCCTGCTCGGTGCGCTGGCCAACCACGCCGGAATAGCCGACCGTCTGTTCCGCTTTGCGATGGCTGCCTTTGCCTCCGTGCGAGGAAACCTCGGCTATGTAAGTGTGGGCGTCAGCCTCGGCTTCTCCTGGATGAGCGGATCCGCCGTCGCAGACGCCGCAGCGCTGGGCAAGGTGGAAATTCCCGCCATGCTCCGCAACGGGTACAGCCGCCGCTTCGCTACCGGCGTCGTTGCGTCTTCATCGCTCATTGCGCCGGTTATGCCGCCGAGCATTCCGGCGGTCATCTTCTCCGGGCTTGCTGCTGTTTCCACCGGGGCGCTGTTCGCAGCCTCCGTGCTGCCTGCACTGGCCATGACCCTCGGGCTCTGCATAGTTGTCTTTGTGCTGGTACGGCGGCAGCCCAACATCGTCCGGGGCACCTTCGACAAGGCCGAGTTCACCGCCTCGCTCAAAGGCGTGGCACTGCCCCTGCTCGCGCCGATCATCATTCTCGGCGGCATCCTCGGCGGGTTCTTCACCCCCACCGAAGCCGCCGCCGTCGGCGTGATGTATATGCTGCTGCTCGGAATCGTTCAGCGCAGCCTTTCGCTGGCAGGACTGCTTGCCGCCATCCGGGAGACCGTCCTCACTACCACGGGCATCATGCTGATTGTCGCGAGCGCGTCCCTGCTGGGCTACATCCTCGCGCGGGAGCGGCTGCCGCAGATGCTGACGGAGGCGATGTTCGGTTTCACCGACAATCCCACGGTCTTCCTGATCCTGGTGGTCCTGCTTGCACTGGTGCTGGGCACCGTCATTGACGCGACCGCCATCCTGGTGCTCGTGGTCCCCATCCTGATGCCGATCGCGGTGCAGTACGGGGTGGACCCGATTTCCTTCGGCGTGCTGCTCATCATCGCCCTCATGATCGGCCTGCTGACGCCTCCGGTGGGAACGGTGCTTTTCGTTGTCTCGGCGGTGTCCAGGACCCGGATCGGCGAGGTCTTCCGCGGATCGCTTCCGTTCACCATCCCGTTCCTGATGATCCTGGCGCTGATTATCGCCTTCCCGCAGGCCCTGCAGGTGCTTCCTGGCTGGCTGGGTCTCTAAACCGATGAACCCCAAAGCAACAGATACGCAAAACCGATGAGAGGAAAAACCATGAAGGTACAACGACGCAGGCACCTGGCCCTGGCCACCCTGGCGGTGCTGCCGGCAATGATGCTGGCCGGCTGCTCAGGCGGCAATACGGAATCCGAATCCGAAGGCGGAGGCGGGGGAGGAGAGGAAATCGAGCTCACCCTGGCCCATAGCTATAACGAGGACCAGCCGCAGCATCGCTGCGGAGCCCAGGTCATCGCTGACGAGGTAGCGGCGGCCGACGTCGGGGTGACGGTGGAGATCTTCCCGTCCAGCCAGCTTGGCGGCGACGCGGACCGTATCTCCTCCGTCGCGTCAGGGGACATCGACATCGATATCCAGGGAGCGTCGGCGCTCGGGGCGGTCTACGAGCCGATCAGTGTCCTCGACGCGGCCTACGTGTTCGAGGATTCCGACCACCTTGCCGCGTTTATGGCCAGCGACGAATCGCAGACCGTGATTGACGGTTTTGCCGAGTCCGCAGGTGTCCAGACCCTGGGCGCGTGGTCCGCAGGTGCCCGGCAGTTCACTGCCAACAAGCCCGTCACCGAGCCTGCCGACCTTGAGGGCCTGCGGATCCGTTTCCCCGGTTCACCGCAGTTCCTGATGAACGCAGAAGCCCTGGGCGCATCCGCCACGGAGGTGGCCTATGAAGAGCTGTACCTCGCGCTCCAGCAGGGCACCGTGGACGGTCAGGAAAACCCGATCACCAACATCAAGGCGCAGAACCTTGCCGAGGTGCAGGACTACCTGAGCATGACGAACCACCAGCTCAACACGAACCTCATCATTGCGGGGCCGGTCTGGGACGACCTCTCGGAAGAACAGCGGGAGGCAGTGAACGCCGCCGTGGAGAAGGCAGTCACGGAGGTGACGACCTGCGTGGAGGAGGACGAGGCCGAAACGCTGGCCCAGTGGAAGGCCGACGGCGCCTGGGAAATCGTCGAGGACGTTGACGTGGACGCCTTCCGCAGCGCAGCCCTTGAGCATCTGGAGGGGGAGTACACCGGAGACTCCCTGGCAGTGTTCGAGTCAATCCGCGCTACGGCTGACTAACCGCCGTGGGGTCGACGACGGCGACGCGCACCGTGCCAACCTTCACCGGGGACATCCCAGCGGATGAGCTCGGGACTACCCTCATCCACGAGCATGTTTTTGTAGGGCATCCCGAACTCGACCTCAACCTGCCCCATCCCGAATGGGACGAGGAGCAGGCGGTGGAGAAGGCCGTTGCTGGTTTCGAGCGGCTTTACGTTCTCGGAGTGCGTACCGTCGTCGACCTCACAGTGCCCGGGCTGGGCCGCGACGTTGCACGTGTGCTGCGCGTGGCGCGGCGCAGCCCGGTACGGCTGGTAGCCGCCACGGGTTACTACACCGCCGACGGGTTGCCGCAGTTCTTCCGGACCCATGGTCCCGGCGGCCTGGTGGACTCGGCAGATCCGCTTGTTGAGCTCTTCCTTCGGGATATCCGGGAGGGAATAGCCGGCACCGACGTTCGGGCCGGCATGCTGAAAGTCTTCTCCGATGCCGAGGGCATCACCCCCGACGTGGAACGTGTGTTCGCGGCGGCTGCGCAGGCACATCTGGAGACCGGGGTGCCGGTGACCACGCACTCACATTCACCGTCCCGGGGCGGCATAGCCCAGCAGAGGCTGCTGGCCCGGATGGGAGTGCCGCTGGACCGTGTGGTGATTGGCCACGCGGGGGATTCCGGGGATTTGGATTATCTGATGGCCCTTGCTGACTCCGGATCCTATCTGGGATTCGACCGGTTCGGGATGGATCATGTGGTCTCTGATGCGCAGCGGTTCCGGGTGCTGTGGGGGCTCCTTAGCCGCGGGTACGCTGATCAGATTGTGCTCTCGCATGACGCTGCTTTCTTCAGCAGGATTACCCCACCGTCGTGGCGCGAGCGTGCCGTGCCGAACTGGCACATGGAAAACGTGCATACCCGGGTGTTGCCGCGGCTGCGGGAACTAGGGCTGGATGAAACGGTCCTCGAAACCATGATGATTGACAATCCACGCGTCCTGCTGGCACACGGGACATAACTGAGATGAAAGACGGTAGACCTATCAGCAGCCATTCCGTGCAGCAGCACGAGACACTGCGAAAGCGCGACCCCGAACGCACACGAGCCGAGATCCTGGCGGTATCGACAGAGGTTTTCGCCGCTCAGGGATACTCCGGGGCGCGCGTGGACGAAATTGCGGACAGGACCCGCACCACGAAGCGGATGATTTACTACTACTTCGGCAGCAAGGAACAGCTCTACCTCGCAGTGCTCAAGAGCGCGTACAGCGGCATCCGTGAGGCCGAGCGGGCCATCCAGGTGTGCAGCCTGAAACCTACTGAGGCCATCCGCCAGCTCGCCGAACTGACCTATGACCACCATGTCCGCAACAGTGATTTCATTCGGCTGGTCATGATTGAGAACATCCACCAGGGTGTCTTCATCCGGCAGATTGAATCGATTCGCGAGATTGTGGAGCCGGCCGTCGGCATGCTGGACGAGATCCTCACCCGGGGGCAGGGGGAGGGGGTGTTCCGCCATGACGTGGACGCCTTTGACGTGCACCTGCTTATTAGTGCCTACTGCGTTTTCCAGGTGGCAAACCAGTACACCTTCGGCTATCTCTTCGGCAGGGACCTGCACGCCGTGCCGCTGAGCGGGCATCTGAGGTCCATGCTCGGCGACGTCGTTGTGTCGTGGCTGCTGGCACCGGAGGGAACGGCCCGGCCGGTCACCTGAACTGAAAGTGCAGCACTTGCCGTTTTGCGGATCGAGACTGCAGTAGTTACCGTTTTCCGGCTCCAAAACGGTAACTACTGCTGTTTCGATTCCACGGGGGGCACCTCGCCGGCCGCCTACTTTTCCGATGCGGTGATCTCCGGAGCCTTTCGGCCGCGGTGGCCCTTGGCACCAAGGTTCCTGCCCTTGGCCAGGAACCGGGCTCCGAACAGCAGCAGCCCGATAAGCATCAGGGCGCCGGCCCGCAGCCAGACCGTGCCGTCCTGCTGGGTCAGGAGCAGCAGGCAGGACGCGATGGCCAGATACGGCACCACGATCGGGGCTTTGAAGTGCTTTTCCTCCACCTTGTCCCTGCGCAGCACAATCACTGCGAGGTTGGTGCTCAGGAAAACGAAGAGCAGCAGGAGGACCACGGTCTCGGCCAGTGAGGCCAGTCCGCCGGTCATGGTCAGGATCATGGCGACGGCGGTGGTGGCGATGATGGCCACCCACGGGGTCTTCCGGTTGGGCAGCACCCGTCCGAAGACGGCGGGAAGCAGGCCCTGTTCTGACATTCCGTAGGTCAGCCGCGAGGACATGATCATGGTCAGCAGGGCGCCGTTGGCCACGGCCACCAGGGCCACCAGGCTGAAGAGCCAGTCCGGAACGCCGAACCCGGTGGCGCTGACGACGTCGAGCAGCGGACCCGAGGACCCAGCGAGGTCCTCAGTGGGCAGCGCAATGGATGCGGCCAGCCCGATCAGGATGTACACGAGGCCGGCGGTGAGCATGGCGCCGAAAATGGCCTTCGGGTACACCCGGCGGACGTCGCGGACTTCCTCGGCAATGTTCGCCGACACCTCGAACCCCACGAAGGAGTAGTAGGCGATCACCGATGCGGCGAGGACCGCCGTGCCCGGATTCACGCCTACCGGGAACTGGGTGATTTGTTCCGTGAAGCCTTCACCCTTGCCCAGCATGAGGCCAACCAGCACGATCACCAGAACCAGGCCGGAAAGCTCAATCACGGTCATGACCACGTTGCTGCGTACCGATTCGGAGATGCCGCGGGCGTTCAGCAGTGCCACCAGCAGCAGGAAGACAATGGCCGCGGGGACCGGAGGGACGTCCAGGAACGGGCTGAGGTAGTCGCCCGTGAAGGCCAGCGCCAGGCCCGCAGCACTCGTTACGCCGGCCGCGAGCATCGCGAAACCGACCAGGAACGAGATGGCCGGCACCTTGAAGGCACGCTGGGCGAACACCGCCGCACCGCCGGCCTTCGGATACTTGGTCACGAGCTCGGCATAGGAGGCGGCGGTCAGCAGCGCGAGCAGCAGGGCAACCAGCAGCGGCACCCAGATGGCACCGCCGACCTCACCCGAGACCTCGCCCACCAGCGCGTAAATACCCGCACCGAGCACGTCGCCGAGAATGAACAAATACAGCATGGGCCCGGTGATGCCCTGCTTGAGTTTGGAGGCAGGCTTTTCCTGCGTGGTTTCTTCCATAGGGAAAAGTTTAGACAAGATAGTAAGAATGCTGATGATTCCTCCCCGGTCCTGTAAAAATTACCTATGACCAGTTCTGAATCTGCACCAACAGCTCCCGAATACGACGTAGTTATTGTGGGCGGCGGCATGGCCGGGCTCACTGCCGCACTGGTCCTGGGACGGGCGCGCCGCCGGGTGGTGGTGCTCGACGCCGGGACGCCGCGCAACGCCCCCGCCGGCCATGTCCACGGCTTCCCCACCCGCGACGGCATGCCCCCGGCCGAACTCCTCGCCCTCGCCCGTGCCGAGGTCCGCGGCTACGGCGTCGACCTCGTGGACGCGACAGTCGCCGCCGTGGAGCCCTCCGGCACGGTCCGGACGGGCGACGGCCGGGAATTCCGGGGACGTCAGTTGATCCTCGCCACCGGACTGCGCGACGTCCTGCCGGACATCGAGGGCCTGCGTGCCCGCTGGGGCCGCGACGTGCTGCAGTGCCCCTACTGCCACGGCTATGAAACCGCCGGCAAAGTGCTGGCTGTGCTGGGCACGGAGGAAACCTCCATCCAGCAGGCACAGCTGGTCCGCACCTTCTCCGCTGACGTGGTGCTGGTCCTGCACGCCGACATTTCCCTCAGTGACGAGGACGCCAACGGCCTGGCCGCGATGGGCATCCGCGTCCTCGCGGGCCAGGTGGCGGAACTGAGTGTCGAAAACGATGCCCTGGCCGGTCTGGTGCTGGCCGACGGGCGGACCGTTCCCTGCGAGGCCCTGTTCCTGGAACCGGCCGCGGAGATGGACAAGGGCCTGACCCGGCACCTTGACGTGGATGACGACGGCTGTATTGTCACCGACGGGCTGGGGCGTACCCGCCAGGAGCGGATCTGGGCCGTGGGCAATGCCACCGATCCCTCCGCGCAGGTTGTCGCCGCGGCGGGGGATGCGTACCGCCTGGCGGTAGTGGTCAACGCCAAGCTGCTCGAAGAAGACCTGGGGCTGGCCGTGGCCTCCGCAGGGGAGAACCCCATGGCAGGCATGGTGGAAGCCGCAGCGCTCCGGGAAGCCGTCTAGGGAGCCGGCCGGCCGAGCGGCGGAAGGCCCCGGCTGGTCGCCCCGCCACAGGCCCTCCCCCGTCACAGCCCGGCGCCGCCGCTAGCGGCGGCGCCGGCTCCGGGGTGCGAGCAGCGGAGAGCCGGCCGCGCCGTCGCCGGAGCTCATTCCGTCCAGCACATACTTCAGGGATTCCAGTGAGGTGCGGCGCGGCTGCCAGCCGAGCACTTCCCGCGCACGGGTGGTGTCCATGACGGGAGCACCGGCGGCCATGTCGATCCAGCCCGGGTCGGTGGCCTGCAGATGGGCTGCCCACGTCAGCCCGACGACGGCGCGCACCAGCTTCACCGGCACGTTCAGGACCCGCTTGGCGCCCAGCACCCCGGCGAGCAGTTCCGGGGTGATGATCGGATCGGCGGCAATGTTGAAAGCGCCCTCGGCCCGCTGGTCCACCACCCGCCAGTAGGCATCGGCAATGTCATCGGCATGGACCGCCTGGAAAACGAACTCGGCGGGCAGCGGAAGCAGCGGCAGCGGAAGCTTGTTGAGGACGAACTTGGGGATCACCCGGCCCACGAAATAGCCGCCGATCTCGCTTCCGGCGTCGGAGGAGAAAATCAGGCCCGGGCGCAGGCGGGCCACCGCGATCTCCGGGTATTCCAGTTCGAACCGGTCCAGCAGGGCCTCCTGTTCACCCTTGTGCCGGCTGTAGTGCGAGCTGGCGATGCCGCGGGCCGGCCAGGACTCGTCCGTCAGCCGGTCCTTCGGTGCCGGGCTGTACGCGCCCACCGAGGAGGCGCAGACGAACTGGCGCACCCCCGCGGCGGCCGCAGCAGCGAGCGCGTTTTCCGTCCCCTGGACGTTAACCCGGTGCAGCTCGGCTTCGTCGCGGTTGGGCTGGATCAGCCAGGCGAGATGGATCACCGCATCGGCCCCGCGGAGCGCCTCGGTCAGTTTGCCGACGCTCCCGGTATCGCCGACGTCGACGCTGTGCCACTCGACGTTGGTGTACGGCGGCAGCGAGGTGTCGGGGAGCCGGCGGGCAATACCCACCACCTCCAGGTCGCCGCGCTCGCTGCGGGCAGCGGCCAGGCGGCGCAGAACGGCCGTCCCCACGTTTCCGGTTGCTCCGATAACGGCTACTCGCATGGTCCAGGTCCTTCCGTTGCACTGCTGCTGGCGTTCGCCTTCGACTCTACCGCCGTGCTCTCTTTCCGGCAGCCTTTGAGCAGCCCGGCGGGAAGCCCTGAACGGAGGCGGAAAAGGGCTAATCTGGTGGGCATGACCACTGAAGGAACAGCGCAGGCGAACAGCTCCGGAGACCACAGCACCAAGGGCTCCTATGTGACCGGCGGGACCGAATACACCCGGGACACGAACTACATCGAAACCCGGATCACCCGTGACGGCCGCGACGGCTACCCCGTGGAGGCGGGCCGCTACCGGCTGGTGGCTGCGCGCGCCTGCCCGTGGGCCAACCGGACCATCATTGTCCGCCGGCTCCTCGGGCTGGAGGATGCCATTTCGCTGGGCCTGCCCGGACCCACCCACGATGCCCGCAGCTGGACCTTCGACCTGGATCCGGACGGACGGGACCCGGTGCTGGGCATCGAGCGGCTGCAGGAGGCCTTCTTTAAGCGGGTCCCCGGCTATCAGCGCGGGATTACCGTCCCCGCCGTCGTCGACATTCCCACCGGTGCCGTGGTGACCAACAACTTCCCGCAGATCACCCTGGATTTCTCCACCGAGTGGAAGGAATTCCACCGCGAGGGGGCGCCGGACCTGCTGCCGGCGGAGCACCTGGAGGAAATGGAGCAGGTCAACAAGCGGATCTTCACCGAAGTGAACAACGGGGTGTACCGGTGCGGGTTCGCCGGCTCCCAGGAGGCCTACAACGCCGCCTATGACCGCCTCTGGACCGCCATGGACTGGCTGGAGGACCGGCTCTCGAAACAGCGCTACCTGATCGGGGACACCATCACCGAGGCGGATGTGCGGCTGTTCACCACCCTGGTGCGCTTCGACCCGGTCTACCACGGACACTTCAAGTGCAACCGGAACAAGCTCACCGAGATGCCTGCCCTCTGGGGGTACGCGCGGGACCTGTTCCAGACACCGGGCTTCGGGGACACCGTGGACTTCGAGCAGATCAAGGCGCACTACTACATAGTCCACGAGGACATTAACCCCACCGGGATTGTTCCGCAGGGGCCGGACGTCGCCAACTGGCTGTCCGGGCACAGCCGGGAGGAGCTGGGCGGCAGGCCTTTCGGGAACGGAACCGCCCCCGGGCCGGTCCGCGAATCGGAGCGCGTGGCCCCGGGGCACGGCGCCGGAAACTAAGCAGGCGGCACCGTCCTAATACGCAACATAAACGTTTCTTAAAGGCCCCGACCATAGGCTAGCCTTACTTAAGAAATTGCCTGTTGCCCAAGGGAGGTGCCTACGTGAGTGTTGCCGCACGCCCGTCAGGCGTTTCCCGACCGGACGTCCCGGCGGACCCCGAAGCCCCCGGCACCCGGCGGCGTGCGGGCCATCTCCTCCTGACCATGCTGGTGCTGGCTCTTGCCTGCGCCGCATCCGTGGCCGTCGGCGCCCGGCCGGTTGCTCCCGGCACCGTCTGGGACGCCTTCACCGATTTCGATCCTGCCAACGGGGACCACGCGGTTGTCCTTTCACGTGTGCCCCGCACCGTCCTGGGCCTGCTCGCGGGTGCGGCCCTGGGCCTCGCCGGCGCGGCAATGCAGGGTGTCGCCCGCAATCCGCTGGCGGACCCGGGCATCCTGGGCGTCAACGCCGGTGCAGCCTTCGCCGTGGTGCTGGGCATTTATGTTTTCGGCGTCACCCGCCTCACCGGCTACATCTGGTTCGCCCTTGCCGGCGCCGCGCTGGCCGCCGTCGTGGTGTACCTGGTCGCCAGCCTCGGCAGGGAAGGCGCCACCCCGGTCAAGCTGGCCCTGGCCGGCGCTGCACTGAGCGCCGGGCTGATGTCCTTGCTCAGTGCCGTGCTGGTCTCCAGCCAGCAGACCCTGGACACCTTCCGGTTCTGGCAGGTGGGCAGCGTGTCCGGCCGCGACTGGGACACCATCGTTGCGGTACTGCCGTTCCTGGCAGCCGGTGCCCTGATTTCTGTCAGCGCCGGACGCGCGCTGAACGGCCTCAGCCTGGGCGACGACGTGGCCCGCGGGCTCGGCCAGCGCGTCGGGCTCAGCCGGGGGATCACTGCCCTGGGTGTGGTGCTGCTGTGCGGGGCGGCCACCGCCGCCGCCGGCCCCATCGCCTTCATCGGCCTGGTCATCCCGCACGTGGTGCGCAGCTTCACTGGCCCGGACTACCGGTGGATACTGCCCTTCTCCATGCTCCTCGCCCCGGCGCTGCTGGTCAGTGCGGACGTAGCGGGACGGGTCCTGCTGCCCCCGGGGGAGATTCCCGTCGGCGTCACCACCGCCGTGATCGGCGCCCCGGTGTTCATCTGGCTGGTGCGCCGGCGGAAGCTGGCCGAGCTGTGAACGCCGTCGTCGAGACTCCCCGCTCCGCCCCCGCCGGCGCGGCAGACGCCGTCCGTGCTGCCCGGAAACTGGGACGACGACGCCGGGTGCTGACGCCGGCGCTGCTGGCCGCTGCAGTGTTGGTGCTCTTTGCGGTTTACGTGTTGCTCGGGACCTATACCTTCACCGTTCCGGATTTCTTCCGGATCCTCTTCGGTGAGCAGATTCCCGGCGCCACCTACATCCTGATGGAGAGCAAACTCCCGCGGGCCGTGATCGGCACCCTGATCGGGGTCGGCTTCGGTATTGCCGGCGCGGTCTTCCAGACGCTGCTGCGCAACCCCCTGGCCAGCCCGGACATCATCGGCATCAGCTACGGTGCCAGCGCCAGCGCAGTCTGCGCCATCGTACTGTTCGGCGCCGCCGGAACCACCGTGTCCATCGTCGCCCTGGCAGGCGCCCTGCTGGTGGCCATGGCCATCTACCTGCTTTCCCGCCGCGGCGGTGTGGCCGGATACCGGCTGGTGCTGGTGGGCATCGGCTTTGCCGCCGTTATGCAGGCCCTGGTCAACTTCCTGCTGACTCGAACGGACATCCGGACCGCGTCCGAAGCGCTCGTGTGGCTCAACGGCTCCCTGAACAACAGCAGCTGGGACCGGGCCGCCGTCCTGGCAGTATTCCTGCTGGTGCTCCTCCCCGCCGCGGCCGTGCTCTCCCGCACCCTGCGCGGACTGGAACTGGGGGACGACGCCGCCGCGGGCCTGGGCATCCGCGTGGAAACCGCCCGGCTGGCCCTGATTATCGTGGCCGTCGGCCTGGCCGCCGCCGCGACTGCCGCCGCGGGACCGGTGGCTTTCATCGCGTTCCTCTCCGGTCCCATCGCGCGGCGGCTGATGCACGGGGAGGCCACCCTGCTCACCGCCGGCCTGGTGGGCGCCTGCATAGTCCTTGCGGCGGATTTCGTCGGCGCCAACCTCATCCCTGGCGTCACCCTGCCGGTGGGCGTCGTGACCGGCGCCCTCGGGGCACCTTTTCTTCTGTGGCTGTTGGTCACGTCAAACCGCGTAGGCCAAGGAGGCTGACATGGAGAACCTGCTTTCCGCTGAAAAGCTGGAGCTCGGATACGACGAGCGCAAAGTGGTGGACTCGCTCTCGCTTACCTTGCCCGCGGGCAGGATCACGATCATTGTCGGCGCCAACGCGTGCGGAAAGTCCACGCTGCTGCGGGGCCTGGCCCGGCTGCTGAAGCCGGCCGGAGGCACCGTCTACCTCAACGGCAAGGACATCCACTCAGTGCCGAGCCGGCAGGTGGCCCGCACGCTGGGGCTGCTTCCCCAGACACCCACGGCACCCGAAGGGATCACCGTGGCGGATCTGGTGGGCCGCGGCCGCTACCCGCACCAGGGCTGGTTCCGGCAGTGGACGGCCGCCGACGACGAAGCCGTTGCCGCCGCATTGGCGGCCACCGATACCGTGGACCTGGCCGGGCGGAACGTGGACGAGCTCTCCGGCGGCCAGCGCCAGCGGGTATGGATCGCCATGGCCCTGGCCCAGGAGACCGACATCCTGCTGCTGGACGAGCCCACCACGTTCCTGGACGTTACCCACCAGATCGAGGTCCTGGACCTGATCACCGACTTGAACCGGCGTGCCGGCACCACCGTGGCCATAGTCCTGCATGACCTGAACCTGGCCGCCCGCTACGCGGATCACCTGGTGGCCATGAAGGACGGACGGATTGCCGCGGAAGGCGCCCCGGCCGACGTCGTCACCGAAGAACTGGTCAGCACGGTCTTCGGGCTGGCCTCCCGTGTCATTCCGGATCCTGTCTCCGGCACCCCGATGGTCGTCCCGCTCGGACGCCACCACAGCGCCGCACCGGAACCGGAAGCAGAGCCGGAACCGGAAAAGCCCTCTGGCTACCTGCCCAACCCGGGGGACGGCCAGCGTCGATCCGGCATCAACGAGCCCATGGAGGCCGCATCATGACGCACGTCCGCTCCGTAAACGGCGCAGCTGCCGCTTCCGTCGACCCCGCCGGCACTGCGTCCGCGCGCCCGGCCCGCCGGGTACGCAGCACCGCCGCCGTGATGTCCTTCGACGTCGAGGTCAAGCGGATTGTCCGGCTGGGTGCCAACTTCCAGCGCATCACCTTCGCCGGAGCCTGCCTGGCCGATTTCGGTGTGCAGGGACAGACCCACGACCTGCGGATCAAGGTGATTGTGCCCTGCATCGACGCCGACGGCACCTCCCTGCCGCTCCCGGACCTGTCCACGCTCGACGCCGGCTGGTACCAGGACTGGCTGAAACTGGACCCGGCCACGCGCGGCTGCATGCGCACCTATACCGTCCGCGGTGCCCGCTGCTCCGGACCGGAACCCGAAATCGACGTCGACTTCGTCCTCCACTTCGACGAGGACGGCAAGGGCGGGCCGGCCTCCAGCTGGGCCGCCGCAGCGGTGCCGGGGGACCGGGTCTGCGTCATCGGCCCCAACGTTGCCCAGTGCGTCACCGCCGAATCCTACGGCGGCATCGAATGGCGTCCCGGCATGGCCCGGCACGTGCTGCTCGCCGGGGATGAAACGGCTGTTCCGGCGATCACCGCGATCCTGGAATCACTGCCGGAAGACGTGACCGGCCACGCCCTGATGGAGATCCCCTCCAGCGGGGACCGCCAGGAGGTCCGCACCGACTCCGACGTGCAGATGATCTGGCTCGCCCGCGGCGCCCGGCCGCACGGTGAACTGCTCGACGCCGCGGTGCGCCAAGTGGTCGCGCTGCCCGGCTGGGCATCAGTCGAGACCACCGACGGCGCCCCGTTCCGTCCCAGCCCGACCCTGCGGGAACCCGAGGAAGTCAACGTGGACGAAGCGATCCTCTGGGAAACCCCGCAGCGGCTGGACCCGGCCGTGGTGGAAGCCTCACGGAACCCGCATGCGCCGTCGGGAGCCCTTCCCTTCTACGCATGGATTGCCGGTGAAGCCGCCGTGGTGCGCGGCCTGCGCCGCTACCTGGTGCGTGACGTCGGGATTGACCGCAAGCAGGTGGCCTTTATGGGCTACTGGCGCAAGGGCCGTGCCGAGCTGTCCTAACCGCTCCGGCCCCAAGTTTTTGTTATGACCGGCCCGCCGTACGGCGGGCCGGTCCCTCTGAAAGGAAAACCATGAAAAGAGCTCCGCTCGCTGCCCTGCTGGCAGTCCCGGCAGTCCTGCTGGCCCTAAGCGGCTGCGGCGCCGATGCCGCAGAGAGTCCGGCATCCGATTCGACCGGGGAAGCTTCGGAGCAGTTCCCGGTAACCATCGAGTCGGCACTGGGAGAGGCCACCATTGAGCAGAAGCCCCAGCGCGTGGTCACCCTCGGGTGGGGTTCGGCCGACACCGCCGTCGCGCTGGGCACCACGCCGGTGGGCGTCGAAGAGGTCACCTGGGGCAATGACGAGCACGGCAACTACCCGTGGGTGAGCGAAGCCATCGAGGAGCGCGGAGACGATTTCCCCGCCACGTTCACCGGCGGACAGGACATCGACATCGACGCCATTGTGGCACTGGAACCGGACCTGATCCTGGCCCCGAACTCCGGCATCACCCAGGAGGACTTCGACATCCTCAACGACCTGGCCCCCACCGTTGCCTACCCGGAAAAGGCCTGGAACATCGACTGGGATGACCACATTTCGGTGATCGGCAAGGCGCTGGGCGAGCCGGAGGCAGCAGAGGAAGCAGTTGCCGGCGTCGAGCAGGCACTGGCCGACAGCGCAGCCGAACACCCTGAGTTCGAGGGCAAGACCTTCGCCTACGTCTGGGGCGGCGGCGCCCCGGGTTCCCTTGTGCTGTACAACGAGGGTGACGCGCGGGTGGATATCCTCACCGCGCTGGGGATGACCGTGGATCCGGCCGTCAAGGACATTCCCTCGAGTGAAGGCAGCTTCACCTCGGAACTGGGGCTCGAAAACGCAGCCAAGCTGACGGACGTCGACGTCCTGTTCACCTGGTACAACGACGAAGCAGAGCAGCAGCGTACGGAAGAGCAGCGCCTGTTCGCGCAGATCCCCGCCGTGGAACGCGGCTCCGTGGTGCGTAACCTTGACCGCCAGGTAGGCATGGCTTCCAGCTTCCTGACCCCGCTGAGCGTCCCGTGGGTCCTGGACCGGTTTGAGCCGATGATCGAAGAAGCAGTTGCCAAGGTCGACTAGTTCGGCGCCTGCTGAGGTTCCGGCACGAGCCGGACACCCGGGAGCGGCCGGTGCGGATGCACCGGCCGCTCTTCGGCGTTCACTGCTGAGCGCCGGACGGGGGACCGCCCTGCTGGCCGCGGGCCTGGGAGTGCTGCTCCTCGCCGTCGTGACCAGCCTGGCCGTCGGTGCCCATCAGCTGAGCCCCGCGGAAGTTGCAGCGTCACTGTGGACGGAAATCACCGGCACGGGCAGCACCTACGCCGACGACGTGGTCGCCAGCCGCGTGCCGCGGACCGTCCTTGGCCTCATCGCCGGTGCGGCCCTTGCCGTGGCCGGAGTCATCATGCAGGGCCTGACCCGGAACCCGCTGGCCGATCCCGGCATCCTCGGCGTGAACGCCGGTGCCGCCGCGGCCCTGGTCACCGGGATGGCCTTTTTCGGTCTTGGCACCACAAGCGCGAATGTCTGGGTTGCCCTCCCCGGCGCCCTTCTCACCGTGCTGGTGGTGTATGGACTTGCCTCGGGCCGACGCGGTTCCACGCCCGTGCGTCTGGTTCTGGCCGGCACGGTGATTTCCGCGGTGCTGATGTCCTTCATCCAGGCCATTGCCCTGACCCGGCCCGAGGTGTTCACCATGTACCGGTTCTGGGCCGTCGGTTCCCTGAGCGGACGGACCATGGAGCAGGCCTACGATGTCCTGCCGTTCTTCCTGGTGGGACTGGCTGCGGCGCTCGCCACCGGACGCTCCCTGAACGCCCTGGCGCTGGGGGAGGAGGCTGCAGCTTCGCTGGGCCTGCGGCCGCAGACGGCCAAGATCACCGGCGCCCTCGCCGCTGCAGTGCTCTGCGCTTCGGCGACCGCCGCCGTCGGACCCATCGGCTTCGTGGGCCTCGCCGTGCCGCACATTGTGCGCAGCTTCACCGGACCGGATCACCGCTGGCTGCTGGTCCTGAGTGCCGTCGTCGGCCCGGCCCTGCTGCTTTTTGCCGACGTCGCAGGCCGCCTGGTGGCCCAGCCCGGTGAAGTGCTCACCGGCGTTATCACCGCCCTCCTGGGCGCACCGCTGCTGATCCTGGCCGTCCGCCGGATGCGGGCCGTGGCATGAGCGGCGCCCGCACCGATTCCGGGTCCCGTCCCGCATCGCAGACCCGCACCGCCCGAATCGGGAAGAACATCAGTTTCCGTTACCGCAGGCGCAGCGTTGCAACCACCCTCCTTCTTACCGCCGCACTGATCCTGGTGGGGGCATTCACCCTGACCGCCGGTGACCTGGGACTGAGCTGGGGCGAGTTGTTCGGACTCGCCGTCTCGCCGCCGGAGGGAAGCGCCTCCTTTGTGCTCGAACGGCTGCGCGGCCCCCGGTTCCTGACCGCCGTGGGCGCAGGTATCGCGTTCGGCGTGGCCGGCTCCCTGTTCCAGACCGTGACCCGCAACCCGCTCGGAAGCCCGGAGGTGGTGGGGCTGACCAGCGGAGCGGCTGCCGGAGCCGCCGCGACCACGCTGTGGCCGGGCTATCTCCCGGTGCCGGTTGCCGCCGTCCTGGGCGGGGGCATAGCAGTGGGACTGGTCTGGCTCAGCACCGGCCGCGGTTTCGCGCGGCCCGGGAAGCTGATTGTGGCGGGCATCGGCATTTCCGCCGTAGCGACCGCCCTGACCTCACTGGCCATGACAACCGTGGGGGAGCAGCAGGCGCAGACCCTCGCCTTCTACCTCAACGGCTCCCTGGCCTCCCGGTCCTGGTCCCACGTGGTGACCATCGCCGTCGCGCTGGTCCTGGTGCTGCCCGCCGCCGCGGCGCTGCAGCGGCAGCTGAACCTGGTGTCCCTCGGGGACGATATGGCCCAGGCTCTCGGCGTCCGGGTGGTCCGTACCCGGACGATCGCGATCCTCCTGGCCGTGGTGCTGGCTGCCATGGCCGTCAGCGTCTGCGGCCCCGTTGCTTTCGTTGCCCTCGTTGCCCCGCAGATCGCCCTGCGCCTGCTCGGTGTCTCCTCTCCGGGCGTGGTTGCCCCGGCGCTGGTGGGGGCTCTGGTGCTGACCCTGTCCGATTTCACGGTGCAGCAGATCGACATTGGCGCGGCCCTGCCCGTGGGGATCTTCACGGCGGCCCTGGGCAGCGTCTATCTGGGCTACCTGTTGCTCGGGGAGGCGCGGAAAGGAGTGCTCTAGCAGGGACGCGCCGCGCCCCCGGGGCAGTGCGACGGCGGCCACAGGTGGGCCGGACACCGGTCACCGGGGGCGTTGGCATTGGTCACAAAAGGCGGACGGCGGGCCTGCCGGTTCCTTAACATTGAAAGCGGGCCGGATTGGTGTCCGGCGGACCGGAATGGTCCGGCCGGCACAATCGCATTGATCCGGCTTTCCAATCCCGGTGACCCGGTGAAGCTGCCCGGGACCGGTGTACACGGACGTCAAAAGTCCTGCAATCGCAAAGAGTCCTTGACCAACGCACACTGAGGTGACTGTTGACCGAGCACTTCTTAGAACGACTTCCCCTTGATCTGCGTGCTTCCGCCGAAAACCTGCGGGCCCACGCGAAGACCCTGCGTACCTCCGCCGCAACACTGCGCTCCCGGGCTGCGGACCTGGGCAGCCGGGCAGGAACGGAGATGGGAACCTCCGCCAGGAAACTGGGGGCCCGCACCGTAGAGCTGGGTGGCTCCGCCAGGAACTGGATCGAAGAACATGACACCCCTCACCGCCGGACAGGCGCGCTGTCCATCGCAGCCGCCGTCGCTCTCGGCGGGCTCGTTACCGGTACGGCCGGATCAGTTGAATCGGACCTGCGGATTGAACGCCAGTCAGTGGTCAGCGAACTGTCCACCGCCTCCACCGGGGAAGGTCCGGACGGCGGCACACCGGACGGCGGGGCACCGGCAGCAGACCCCGCAGCACCCGAACCGGCTCCCGCAGCGGAACCGGCCCCCGAACCCGCTCCTGAACCTGTCGCCGAACCCGTCCAGGGACCGGTGCCGCCCGTGGATGACATGGTGGTCACCTCCCCGTTCGGCTACCGGAACAACCCGCTGGCTCCGGGCGCCCTGGAATTCCACACCGGGACTGACTTCGGCGCCGTGACCGGGACACCCGTGAAGGCCATGCTCGGCGGGACCGTGACCGAAGCCGGCTGGCATACGACCGGCGGCGGAGGGCTGCGTGTGGTCGTTGACCACGGCGACGGCGTGCAGACCACCTACAACCACCTGAACAGCATTGACGTGAGCGTGGGGCAGGCGGTGGATGCCGGCGCGGTGGTCGGTGGAATCGGCAGCACCGGAAACTCCACCGGACCGCACCTGCACTTCGAGGTGCTGCGGCACGGGGACTACGAAGACCCGATGGGCTGGTTGTAACCGCCCACCGGGGACCCGGTGAGGCCTACGGGACCGGGTTGGTGAGGACCGCGGGGTCTTTCTTGCCGTGGGGCATCCGGATCCGAAGGGCGTTCTCGTCCATCTCGAACAGGATGTGCGTGGCGTTGCCCAGGTGGTCGCCGTCCATTTCGAAGTCCAGCGGGGACTCGGTCCACACTTCAGCACGCTTGCACTGGTAGTACTCAACGGCTGTGCTGCTTCCCTTGCCGCGGCGCAGCAGGCCGGTCACCACGCCCACCCAGCCGAGCTTGCCCTTGGGCGCCAGGGTCAGGATGTCCAGCAAGCCGTCGTCGAGGCGGGCGCCGGGGAAGATTTCCAGGCCGCCGGTGATCTTGCCGCAGTTTCCGCCCATGACGCTGCGCAGCCGGCGGTGGATCGGCTTGCCGCCGTCAATCGAGATGGTGGTCTTCACGGGTTTGCCGGGCAGGTTCCGGATGCCGGCGTCGACGTAGGCCAGCCAGCCGATCTTGTCCTTGAGCGCATCCTTGGTGTCCGCCATCATGCCGGCGTCGTACCCCAGCCCGGCCATCACCAGGAAGGTGTCGCTGTCCACTGCCTCGTCAACGGTCACGTGGACGACGTCGATGCGCCGCTCGGTGCCGTTCAGGGCGGCGCGGACCGCCTGTTCCGGGTCGTCGACGCCGATGTCCAGGTTGCGTGCCAGCAGGTTACCGGTGCCCAGCGGCAGCAGGCCCATGGGGAACGTGGTGCCGGCCAGCTCAGCGGCCACGCAGCGGACGGTACCGTCGCCGCCGGCGGCGATCACCAGGTCGACGCCGGCCTCCATGGCCTTGCGCGCCATGGAATGCCCCGGGTCCGCTTCCTCGGTGTCGAAGAACAGCGGCTCATCCCAGCCTTCGTCGGCGCAGATTTCCGCCACCCGGACGCGGACGTCGAAGTCCGTCTTCTTGATGGGGTTCACAATGACAGCGGCACGTTGGCGTGACGGGGTGGCTGGGCTGGTCATGGTGTCCTTATCGTAAGCATGCGTACTTTAGTTCCGGCTCCGAGTCTAGCCCGGTCGGCGGCCCGGCGGCGGCTCCCGCCCGCGGTCCGGTTTGAACGCGGGTCTTTGCCGATGCTTGTAATCTGTGGGGGTGACTTTTACGCAGCGATACGTGGCCCTGGGAGATTCGTTTACGGAAGGCGTGGGGGATGAGGACGAGACCCGCCCGAACGGTGTGCGCGGCTGGGCGGACCGCGTGGCCGAGCAGTTGGTGCTGGCGGACAGCTCCTGGGGGTATGCGAACCTCGCCATCCGGGGCAAGAAGCTGCACCAGGTCCTGAATGAGCAGGTGGATGCGGCCATTGCTCTGTCGCCCACTCTGGTGACCATCTATGCCGGCGGCAATGACATCCTGCGTCCCAAGGTGGACATTGACGCCATTGTGGCCGCCTACGACGCCGGGATTGCCAAGCTGTGCTCCAGCGGTGCCGCGGTGCTTGTCTTCACGGGGTTCGATTCCGGCAACTCCCCGGTCTTCGGCCGCACCCGCGGACGCACGGCGATCTACAACGAACTGGTGCGCGAGGCGGTGGAGAAGAACGACGCCGTGCTGGTGGACTACTGGCGCATGAAGAACCTCCAGGACGAGCGGTACTGGGCCGTTGACCGCCTGCACATGTCCCCTGCCGGGCACATGCTCACCGCAAAGAAGGTGCTGGAAGTGCTCCGCGGCACGGATGCCATCGATATTCCGGAACTGGAGGAGCAGCCCGCGCGCAACCGGGCGGAGCAGCTGCGCCGGGACGCCCAGTGGGCCCGCGAATACCTCGGCCCGTGGGTCAGCCGCCGGCTGCGCGGAGTGTCCTCCGGAGATAACCTCAGCCCGCGCTATCCCGAGCTGACGCACCCGCCGCTGCCCGCTTCATAGCCGGTCGTGCGGGAAATCACATATGCCTTGGTAAGTACGTTGTTTGTATACCGAAACCGGCCCCGGTCCCGGTCCTGACGCGGAAAACCCGGTTCCCCGATTCGGTGGATGCGCCGTGCCTTTCCTAAACTTGTATGTCGCCCGGCACCGTGTGGTGCCCGGGCGGTTTGCTGCTCTTAGCAGCCATCGATCAAGGGAAGGCCCACATGTCGAAAGATGCACCGCCCCACGCTTCCGGAACCCCGGCGTCACCGTCCTCACAGGCGGCCCGTAAAATCCGCAGGCCCAGCCTGCGGATCCGCCGCCTCGAGGTGGACGATGTCAATGTCGTCGACAAATCCATGATGAAGAAGGCCGTCGGCGGAACCGTCGTCGGCAACACCATGGAATGGTTCGACGTCGGTGTTTACGGCTACCTCGCCGTCACCATGGGCGCCGTGTTCCTGTCCGACGCCGACAAGGATGCACAGCTGCTCTTCAGCCTGGGCGTCTTCGCAGCCACCTTCATCGCCCGTCCGCTGGGCGGCGTCGTCTTCGGCCGCCTCGGCGACCGCATTGGCCGGCAGAAAACCCTCGCCATCACCCTGATCATGATGGCGGCTTCCACGTGCGCCATCGGCTTGCTGCCCAGCTACAACACCATCGGCATCTGGGCTCCCATCCTGCTGGTCCTGATGAAGCTGCTGCAGGGCTTCTCCACCGGCGGCGAGTACGCCGGTGCCACCACCTTCGTCTCGGAATACGCCTCCGACAAGCGGCGCGGTTTCCTGGCCAGCATCCTGGACCTGGGCAGCTACATGGGCTTTGCCCTGGGCGCCGCCGTTGTCTCGGTGATGCAGCTGACACTGTCCGAGCAGACCATGCTGGACTGGGGCTGGCGGATCCCGTTCCTCGTCGCCGGGCCGCTGGGCATCATCGCCATTTACTTCCGGCTCAAAATCGAGGAGTCCCCGGCCTTCCAGGCCACCATGGACGCCCAGGAAGCCAGCGCCAAGGCCGGTGACGAAACCGATTCCCTCGGCACCGTGGGAATCTTCCGTGCCTACTGGCGCCCGATCGTGCTGGCCATGGTCCTCGTGGCTGCCGTCAACTCGGTGGGCTACGCCCTGACGTCCTACATGCCGTCCTACCTGACCGATTCCAAGGGCTACGACCCGGTCCACGGCACCCTGCTGACCATCCCCGTCCTGGTGCTGATGGCCCTGTGCATTCCGCTCGCCGGCAAGCTGTCGGACCGGATCGGCCGCCGCCCCGTGCTGTGGATCGGTGCAGGATCCACCATCGTGCTGGCCGTTCCTGCCTTCATCCTGATTGACCAGGGACCGGTTGCCACTACGCTGCTGGGCCTGCTGCTGCTCGCCATCCCGGTGACCTTCTATGTGGGCAACCTGGCCGCCACGCTGCCCTCCCTGTTCCAGACCTCCAGCCGCTACGGCGCCATGGGGATCTCCTACAACTTGGCCGTGGCTATCTTCGGCGGCACTGCTCCGCTGATCATGCAGGGCCTGATCACCCTCACGGACGATGACATGGCGCCGGCGTACTGGCTGATGTTCACCTCCGTGGCCGGTGCCATCGCGGTCATCTTCATGAAGGAATCCGCCAACCGGCCGATGCCCGGTTCCATGCCTAGCGTGGACACCCACGCCGAGGCGCGGGAGCTGGTGGCCGGCCAGGACGAGAACCCGCTGCTCGACGTCGACTCGCTGCCGTTCGACACGCTGGGCAGCCAGCAGCCTCCGGCCGGCGAGCCCAGCGGCGTTGAGCCGGCTGACAACCGCGTTGAGCCCGGCGCCGGCCGGTAAGCATCAACCGCACTAGCAACACCGCCTGCCGGAAGCCGGCCGGACACGCGTCCGGCCGGCTTCTGCCGTCGAGGCACCGGTTGGTGCGGCGGCGTAAGCCTGCAATCATTGAACCGTAAAGCTTAATGAGAGGACTGCCGGCATGACTGACAACGCCCCGCGCTGGCTAAGCCCGCGAGAGCGGCAGGCCTGGCTGGCGCTGTATGCGGTCTCGGGCCTCCTGCCCGCCACCCTCGACGCCGATCTGTTCCGCCGAGCCCGGATCACCCTCTTCGACTACCACGTCCTGGCCATGGTTTCCGAGGCGGAGGGCAGATCCCTGCCCATGAGCGAGCTGGCGGCGCGGTCCAATGCCTCCCTGTCCAGGCTGTCCCACGTGGTCAAGAAACTTGAACAGCGCGGCTGGATGTCCCGGACCCCCTCGCCGTCTGACGCGCGGGTAACGACGGCGGCCCTGACGGACGAGGGTATGGCTGCTCTTGAGGGGCTGGCGCCGGATCACGTGAAAACCGTTCGGCAGGCAGTCTTTGACGGGCTTTCCGACGAGGACGTCGCCGATCTGGAGCGCGTGGGGAAGAAGATCCTCGCCCGTCTCGACCCGTGCAACGGCATCCTCGGCCCGGATCAGGCGCCGTAGCCCGTTAGTCAACTTGCTGCCCGGGGGCCTGCCCTTGTTAGCGTGGGTGTGTATCGAACTAATGAACCGTATCCACGGCACGATGAGAGGCACCACAGTATGCGCGTACCCCGAATCCTGACCGTAATTCTCGCCGGAGGTGCCGGCGGTAGGTTGGGCAGCTTGACGGATCACCGGGCAAAACCGGCCATCCCGGTCGCCGGGTCCTACAACCTGATTGACATTTCCCTCTCCAACCTCCACAACAGCGGCTTCGGCGATGTGTGGATTGTGGAGCAGTACAAGCCCCAGTCCCTCAATGACCAGCTGGTCAGCGGCCGGCCCTGGGACCTGGACCGCACCCAGGGCGGACTGCGGGTGCTTCCGCCCTATCAGGGCGGTGACGGCGAAGGGTTCGCGCAGGGCAACGCCGACGCCCTGTACCGCCAGGTGGACTACATCCGTGAGTTCGATCCGGACCTAGTCCTGGTCCTCAGTGCCGACCACCTTTACCGCCTGGATTACCGCGACGTCGTCCAGGCGCACCAGGAAAACGGGGCAGCCCTGACCCTGGTTACCACCAGGATCAACAACAACCCGGGCGACCACGGAGTGGTTGAGGTAACCGATGGACTGGTGACCGGATTCGAGTACAAGCCCTCGAATCCGAAGACGGACCTCGTGGCAGCGGAGATCTTCCTCTACGACACCGACGTCCTGCTCAACGCACTGGATGCCCTGGTGAAGCGGGATGGCCAGCTCGAAGACTACGGCGACCAGCTCATTCCCTACCTGGTGGAGCAGGAAAAGGTCGTGGACTACCGGCTGCCCGGTTACTGGCGGGACATGGGGACCCCGCGCAGCTATCACCAGGCCCATCAGGACCTGATTGACGGACGCGGCTTGGACTTCGATGATCCCCGCTGGCCGATCCTCTCCGCCAGCCCTCGCCGGCTCCCCGCTTATGTGGGGCCGGACGGCATCGCAGCCGGCAGCCTGCTCTCTCCGGGGGCGAGGGTGGAAGGCACCGTCCGCCGCAGCGTCCTTAGTGCAGGAGCCGTGGTGGAAGCCGGCGCCGAAGTGGACTCCTGCGTCCTGCTGGACGGTGTGGTGGTCCGGTCCGGTGCACGCATTGCAAACCTGATTGTGGACTCCTTGGCGGTGATAGGCGGCGGCCGGGCACTGGACGGCGCGGAGCTGGATCCGGAAAACGGCGTGGCAGTGGTGGGGCGCGATTCGAAGGTGGACCCGCCGTCGTCGTGATGCCCGGCACTCAGGTACCCCCGAGTTTGAACGAAACGCCCGTTGGCCCTAGGATAGAGAGGCGTTAAGTCGTGCGTGTGTTAACCTGTTCCGCTTCGCGCGGGCAGGAGGATATTTGCACGGCCACCCGTATAAACCTAGAATTGAGGGCTGTCGAGCCGGGTTTCCCCGTTCGGCTGCCTGAACTTCACCGTCTTCCCCGCGGCGAGGCACTTCGGCTGGATCTCACCCCGCCAGGTTAACCTCCGGAAAGTCGCAGTAATAACGGTGTCAAAACTGGTGGCGGGACGCTCTTTATGGCAGGTGCTTAGGCGCTTTGGCCTTGTGTCTGTTTTTTGAGGACCGTCATATTTACTACAACTGGAGGAGAGATCATGGCAGCTTACTGCCAGGTAACCGGAGCCATTCCCGGCTTTGGTCACAGCATTTCGCACTCGCACCGCCGCAACAAGCGTCGGTTCGACCCGAATATTCAGAAGAAGCGCTACTGGGTTCCGTCCCTGCGCCGCAACGTGACGCTGCAGGTTTCTGCACGTGGCATCAAGACGATTGACGTCCGCGGTATCGACGCTGTTGTTACCGATCTGATCGCGAAGGGTGTGAAGCTCTAGTGGCTAAGGACAAGGACGTACGTCCGATCATCAAGCTGAAGTCCACTGCGGGCACCGGCTACACCTACGTAACTCGCAAGAACCGTCGTAACGATCCGGATCGTATGGTTCTGAAGAAGTACGATCCCAAGATCCGCCAGCACGTCGATTTCCGTGAGGAGCGCTAAGAATGGCAAAGAAGTCCAAGATTGCCCGCAACGAGCAGCGCAAGGTAATTGTTGAGCGTTACGCTGCCAAGCGCCTCGAACTGAAGAAGACCCTGGTCGACGCAAACGCTACCGACGAAGCCCGCGAAGCTGCACGCCTCGGCCTGCAGAAGCTCCCGCGCAACGCTTCCCCGGTCCGCCTTCGCAACCGTGACCAGATTGACGGCCGCCCCCGCGGTACCCTCCAGAAGTTCGGTATCTCGCGTGTGCGTTTCCGCAACATGGCCCACGCAGGCGAACTGCCGGGTATCAAGAAGTCCAGCTGGTAAGCACTGCCTACCGCTTTGAAAAGGACGGTCCCTTCGGGGGCCGTCCTTTTTCGCTGTCCTGGGATGGCTGGTGGCCTGGGGTGGCTGGGTCCCGGAGTGGCTCAGGTGCTGGGGGTGCGGCCTGCCGGACAGCATTTACTGCACCATGAACGATTTACTGCACGATGAACGCCGTAATCCGGAACTGAAAGACCGCCCCGGGCAGGAATTCCCACCCACGGGTGCTGCCGTTATCGGGGGGTCACTTCAAGCACCGCCCCATCGGCCGGAATTTCCGCGCAGGCATGCCGGTTATCCCGCGGATGATAGTGCCGGGATCCTGCGCATCCACGCCGATGCGCAGGCTGATCGGGGGCATCTGTGTAGCACGTCGCCAGCCTTCAGGCGAGTTGGCCGGTTCCCGGGTGCAAAATGCCACTTTTCGGCCCGAAAAACGGGAAAAATCCGCTAAATACAGGGGATTTTGCCGGAGTTGGGGGTCCAAGCTGGTAAGTTTTCGAACAGAGGTGGTTTCGCATCCGCGATCCGCTCGAGTTACCCACAGTCCAGGAGGACATAAATTGGCTATGAACCGCAGTGAACTTGTTGCCGCAGTTGCAGAAAAGTCCGGCAACAGCCAGACCGCAGTCAACGGCGTGCTGGATGCCGTCTTCGACATCTTCGTAGAATCCGTTGCCAAGGGCGAGAAGATCACCATCCCGGGCTGGCTGGCAGTTGAGCGCACCGACCGCGCTGCACGTACGGGCCGCAACCCGCAGACCGGCGAAACCATTCAGATCCCGGCAGGCCACAGCGTCAAGCTGACCGCCGGCTCCAAGCTGAAGGCTGCTGTCTCCACCAAGAAGTAGCATCACGCAGCGGCCACTGCCGCAGCTTTGAGAAGGCCGGCATCTGAGGATGCCGGCCTTCCCGCGTTTCGGGGCCCACCAGATTTGCCTGCACAGACCGTGCTTTTCCATCCCCACGGTGCAGGCAGCACTCCGTAGTCCTGGCAGTGCACCCGGCCCCCGCGCACCGCGCAACCCCGCCGCACCCGCCGCCCCGCGCAAGCCCGCCGCAGCACAGCGTCCCATCGGGTGGGGTTTCTGCTGCCGCCCGGGACCTCACCTGTAACAGCAGCACCATTTCGTGGGATGCCGTACCGCGGGACCCCGCGCCCGGCCCCCGCACTCCGTCCTGCCAAGGGCAGCCATGGTAACCACCGCGGCCCCACCCCCCCCCAAAAAAAAGCCCCGAAGCCCCGAGGCGGATTACGAGCCGGCACCCATGATTGGCCCTATTTTTACAGCGGGTAGAGAATAGATACTGTGCCCAAATCCGTAAAAACCCAGTCCGCCCGCTCCGCCGGGACTGACCTGCTTCCGCAGCCCGGCAAGGGGGGCGCCCCGCGCGCAGCAGACGAGGACGGCAAAGCCGTTCCGGCTGTGCGCAACGGCTGGCTCGCAGCCTCCTTCGTGCTCGTGTTCATCAGCCTCTCCGCGGCCCTGCTGTTTTCCGGTGCGGCCGGCGTCACCCAGCTGGGGGGAGCGGGAACACTGACCCGCTGGGGGCTTCCGGTTGCCAAGGCGCTGCAGAATGTCTCCATGGCCGCCGTGATCGGCTCCCTCGTGTTTGCCGTGGCGATCCTCCCCAAGAATCTGAACTTTCGACGCGTCCGTAAATCCGCTTCCGGCCGGTCCGCGTCCATGGAGCCGGAGCATCCCGCCTTTACCCGTGCCCTGGCCCTGGCCTCCGCGGCGGCCGTCACCTGGACGCTCTCCGCCCTGGCAGTGATGGTCTTCACCTATTCGGATGTCTCCGGTCTGCCGCTGGGCTTTGACTCCGCGTACACCGCCGGGCTGGGTTCCTTCCTGACGGACTTCGCCACGGGCCGGGCCTGGCTCGCCGTGAGCATCATTGCCGCCGTGGTGACCGCCCTGACCTTCGGCGTGCGGTCCGTGGGCATGCTGGCCTTTACCCTGGTCCTTTCCATCGGCGCCCTGCTGCCCATGGCGCTCACGGGCCATTCCGCCGGCGGGGACGACCACGCCGCCGCCGTAAACTCCATCGGACTCCACCTGCTGGGTGTGTGCCTGTGGATCGGCGGAATCCTTGTCCTGGCCGTGATCTCCCGACAGCTCGGGTCCATTACCGGGGTGGTACTTACCCGGTTCTCCGCCCTCGCGGGCTTCGCCTTCGCTCTCGTGTTCCTCTCCGGCGTCGTGAACGCCTCCCTGCGGATCAGCTCGCTGGACCAGCTCGGCACGCCATGGGGAACCCTCGTGCTCTTCAAAGCCGGTCTGACGCTCCTGCTGGGTGTCCTGGGGCTCATGCACCGCCGCTGGGTCATTCCCCGCCTTGCCGGCGCCAATCCGTCCCGGACCCCGGCTCCGGAAGGCAACCGCGGTGTTCCGCAGGGCGGTCTGTCCGCGCAGCGCGTGCTCTGGCAGCTCGTCACCGTGGAACTGGCCATCATGGGAGCCGTGTCCGGTGTGGCTGCGGCCCTGGGCCGCACCGCACCGCCGCGTTCGGAGGAACCTCCCGCGGATGCCTCGCCTGCACGCATCCTGACCGGGTACGACCTTCCGCCGGAGCTGACCGGCGAACGCTACCTCACCGAATGGCGGCCCGACTGGTTGTGGGTGGCCGTCATCCTGACCCTGGCCACCGCTTACCTCATCGGCCTGGTGAAGGTCCGACGCCGCGGGGACAAGTGGCCGGTCCTGCGTGCGGTCTGCTGGCTGGTCGGCCTGCTCGCGCTGGGATACATCACCTCCGGTGCCCCGGCGATCTACGGCATGGTCCTGTTCAGCACCCACATGCTGGGGCACATGGCCCTGACCATGGTGGTTCCGCTGTTCCTGGTGCTCGGCGCGCCTGTCACCCTGGCCCTCAAGGCCCTGACCCCGCGCACCGACGGCACCCGGGGTATCCGTGAATGGATCCTCATCGGGGTGCATTCGCGCTTCTCGAAGATCATCACGAATCCGATTTTCGCGGCGGTCAACTTCGCCGGCTCCATTGTGGTCTTCTACTATTCAGACCTCTTCGGCTTCGCTTTGCGCGAGCACGTGGGGCACGAACTGATGGTGGTGCACTTCCTGCTCACCGGCTACATCTTCATCCTGACAATGATCGGCATCGATCCGGTGCCCGGCCGCGCCCCGTACCCGCTGCGGCTGGTGATCCTGCTGGCCACCATGGCCTTCCACGCGTTCTTCGGTGTGGCGGTGATGGGGGGAACGGCCCTCATCCAGGCTTCCTACTTCGGCAACATGGGCCGGGAATGGGGCCTGTCGGCGCTGGCGGACCAGCAGCTGGGCGGATCCCTGATGTGGGGAATCGGTGAAATCCCGACCCTCTTCGTTGCGATCGGCGTGGCTTACCAGTGGTCCAAGAGCGATGCACGGGAGACCCGCCGCTCGGACCGTGCAGCCGAGCGGAATAATGACGCCGATCTAACCGCTTACAACAACATGTTTGCAAACCTGGCGCAGCGTGACGCCGGGACCCCGGATCAAGGAGATCGTTAATGACTGAAACCGTGCGCGCCGGATACCGGGTGCGGGCCTCGGAGCTTGAGGGCCGCAACTGGCTGAACACCGGCGGCCGGCAGCTGAACCTGGAGGATCTCCGCGGCAAGATCGTGTTGCTCGATTTCTGGACCTTCTGCTGCATCAACTGCCTGCACGTGCTGGACGAGCTCCGGCCCCTGGAAGAGAAATACTCGGACGTGCTGGTCACTGTGGGAGTCCATTCCCCCAAGTTCGAGCACGAAGCGGACCCGGTGGCCCTCGCCGCCGCCGTCGAACGCTACGAAATCCACCATCCCGTCCTGGACGACCCGGAGCTGCTGACCTGGCAGGCCTACACCGCCCGGGCCTGGCCCACCCTGGTGGTCCTGGACCCCGAGGGGTACATCGTGGCGCACCTGTCCGGCGAAGGGCACGCAGCAGGCCTGGAATCGCTTGTGGCCGAGCTGGTGGAGGAACACGAGGCCAAGGGGACACTGCACCGCGGCGACGGCCCCTATGTGCCCGCAGAACCCAGTGCCGGGGACCTCCGCTTCCCGGGCAAGGTGACGGCCCTGCCGGGCGGCACCTTCCTGGTGGCCGATACCGGCCACCACCGCCTCGTGGAGCTCGACGCGGACCTGGCCGGCGTGCGCCGGACCATCGGTGACGGCGTCAAGGGCTGGCAGGACGGGAATGCCGACACCGCCCGCTTCAACGAGCCCCAGGGCGTGGCACTGCTGCCGGCCGACGTGGCTGAAAAAGCCGGGTACGACGTCGTCGTGGCGGACACGGTCAACCACCGTCTGCGCTCCGTGAACCTTGCCACGGGTGCCGTGCGGACCATCGCCGGCAACGGCGTGCAGCGGCTGCTGGATGCCGGGAACCAGACCAAGGCAGGCGCGGCATCCGCCGGTTCCGGTGAAAGCGCGGGGGATGGCGTCCCCTCCGATTCCTCGGACCTGCCCGGTGCCGATCCGCTGAACGTTTCGCTGTCCTCCCCGTGGGACCTGGTCTGGTCCTCGAAGCTGCAGCGGCTGGTCATTGCCATGGCCGGCACGCATCAGATCTTCGGCTTCGATCCGGTCACCGGCTCCGTGTCGGTCCTCGCCGGCACGGGCCTGGAAGGGCTGCTCGACGGCGAAGCCTCCGCCGCATGGTTCGCCCAGTCCTCCGGGCTGGCCGAAGACGGCGACGGCAACCTCTGGGTCGCCGATTCCGAAACATCCGCCCTGCGCCGGCTGGTCCTGGACGGCACCGGAAGCGTCCAGGTGGACACCGCCGTCGGCACCGGCCTCTTTGACTTCGGTTTCCGCGACGGCGACGCGTCGGAAGCCCGGCTGCAGCACCCGCTGGGCGTCGCAGTGCTGCCGGACGGCTCCGTGGCCATTGCGGACACCTACAACGGCGCCGTGCGGCGCTACGATCCGGTCACCGGCACCGTCTCCACCCTGGCCCGCGGGCTTTCCGAGCCCTCGGATGTCCTGGTGGACACGGGCGCTGCCGAACCGCTGCTGATTGTGGTCGAGTCCAACCGCCACCAGCTGGTCCGGCTGCCGATTCCGAAGGAAGCCCAGTCCGTGGACGAAGGTGCCCGGCAGACGCAGCGGCCGCGGACCGCCGTCGCATCCGGCCCCATGTCCCTCACCGTGCGCTTTGCCGCGCCCAAGGGCCAGAAGCTCGATGACCGTTGGGGCGATCCCACCCAGCTGAAGATCTCCGCTTCGCCGGAGGAACTGCTGGTCTCCGGCGGAGGCACGGCCACCGGGCTCACCCGCGAGCTCGTCCTTTCCGACACGGTGACGGACGGCGTCCTCCACATCACCGCCCGTGCGGCGGCCTGCGACGGGGAGCCGGGCGGCGAAATCCCGGACCACGCGGCGTGCCACATGTACCAGCAGGACTGGGGCATTCCGGTGGTGTTGCAGGCCGGCGGCGAGTCCGAGCTGGTCCTGGACCTGCGCGGACTGGACTAAGCAAAACGGGCAGTTCCGGGAGGGCCGGAAAGCGCTGACGAAACCGCCTTAACGCACTTCGGCGGCGGCACGGGAAAAACCCCGTGCCGCCGCCGAACCCGTCTCAAAGGGACGGTTACTGCACGTGCGGGCTCAGCGTGACGTCGTCGCCGTCCACCCGCAGCGAGGCGTTGAAGGTAAACGACTCCTCGGCCACGAGCGGGCTCTTGTCGCCGCTGAAGAGATCAACCTGGGTTGCGGTGACCCGGGCGGTCGCGCTCAGCGGGCTGAGCACCCAGCGTCCCTCTGCCTGCGTCAGCTCGACCTCGGGGTAGTCCGTGATGCTCCACCGGATGGGCTGTTCCACGCGGTTGTTGGTGAGGTGGTAGAACGGGCAGCCCGGCGGAGCCAGGCGGTCGGCAGCCGTGCAGCCGTCGAGGAATTCGCGGATACCGGTATCGATCTTGGTGACGAGTTCCTTGGTTGCCTCCGGCACGAGGGCGAGCTGGGGATCCTCTTCGGCCGTCACCAGCGTGGTCTGCTCCGGCGCGGCCAGGTATTGGCTTTTGTAGGAGGCCGCCACCCGCGAGACGGGGAAGGCCGCGAAGGTATTGGCACCCTCCGGAAGGGTCACCCGGACGCCGTTGAGGGTCGCTTCCCGCAGCGACGGAGCACTCACCTGCACGGTGGGCAGCGCTGCCGGCACAAAGTCCCAGGTGTCGAAGAACAGCCAGCGTTTTCCGGTGTTTTCCAGCACGAAGCGGGTGGTTCCCTCGGACTGTCCGTAGGCGTAGTCCAGGGCCACTTCGACCCGGTCCCCGCCGATATCCTCAGCCTCGCCGACATTGCGCACCTGCAGCCCCTTGACCGAGGCACGGAGTGCGTCGCCGTCGAGCAGTGCCGCATTGGCCTCCGGGACCTGCGCGTTGAGCATACCGAGCGCCTGCCCGCCCTCGCCGTCGGCCAGTGTCTGCAGATAGCTTTCCACGTGCTTCTCGGGGCCGTACGTCTTCGCGTTCACAAAATAGATCACGACGACGGCGGCCGCGATCGTGAGCATGAGGGCAAGCAGCCAGGAGGCTACTGCCTTGATTACCGGTGATGTTCCCTGCACCGGTCTTACGTTACCTGCACGGAAGAACGAAGGCCGGATCGGTTCCCCGCTCCGGCCTTCGTGTCAGGCGCCCGGGCCGGGCGCCTGTGTCGCTGACAGGGCGGCTAGGAAGCGGCCGCCGGGACCGACTCGTGGGCAGCGGCGATCTCCTCGGCACGGTGGGCGTTGGCTTCCTCCGTCAGCTCCGCACCGGCAGCCGCATCGCGGGTCAGGTTCTCGCCGGTCTCCGGGTCGAAGAGGTGCACCTTGCGGGTGTCCAGCCACAGTTCGGCGTCGCGGCCCCCGCGGATACGGCTGGCGGCGTCGAGCGTCACCACCACCTGCGGGCGCAGTTCGTCGGCATCCATGTCCCGCGCGAGGTTGTTCAGCAGCTCACGCACCTCGGGGGTGGGATCGAAGTGGATGTAGCCGTACTGTTCGTTGCCCAGCCACTCCGTGTGCGTGATCGGTGCCGTGAACGTGGAGCCGTGCTGCAGCTTGTGTTCCTCCACCAAGGAAGCATCCTCGAAGAACTCGGGACGGATGCCCACCAGGACAACCTGCTTGCCGGCGGCCTTCGCTGCCTTTTCCTCGGGAATGCGGAGGTCGCCGACGGCGGTCTTCAGCACTCCGTTCTCCAGCGTGGCGGGCAGGAAGTTCATGGACGGGGAACCGATGAAGCCGGCCACGAAAAGGTTGATGGGCTGCTCGTAGAGCTCGCGCGGGGAAGCGACCTGCTGCAGGATGCCCTTCTTCAGCACTGCCACCCGGTCTCCCAGCGTCATGGCCTCGGTCTGGTCGTGGGTGACGTAAACGCTGGTGGTGCCCAGACGGCGCTGCATCTGCGCAATCTCGGCACGCATCTGGCCGCGCAGTTTGGCGTCCAGGTTGGAGAGCGGCTCATCAAAGAGGAAGGCATCGGCCTGCCGGACGATGGCCCGGCCCATGGCCACCCGCTGCCGCTGGCCGCCGGAGAGGTTGGCCGGTTTCCGGTCCAGGTGGTCCGTCAGTTCCAGCGTGGTTGCTGCGTCGGTCACGAGCTTGCGGACCTGCTCGTCGTTGTACTTGCCCTTGTTCAGGCGCAGGGGGAAGGCGATGTTTTCGTACACGGTCAGGTGCGGGTAGAGCGCGTAGTTCTGGAACACCATGGCCAGGTTGCGGTCGCGGGGTGCCTTGTCATTGACGCGCTCGCCATTGATCAGCAGATCACCGGAGGTAATGTCCTCGAGGCCCACGATCATACGCAGCAGCGTCGACTTGCCGCAGCCGGAGGGGCCCACCAGAATGATGAACTCTCCGTCGGCAATGTCCAGGCTGACATCGTTGACGGCCGGGAAACCGTCGCCGTATTTCTTGACGAGGTGGTTAAGGGTAATAGATGCCATGGTTAGGGATCCTTTTCTTCAATCCGGGTGCGTCAGGGACTAGCCCTTGACGGCGCCCTGGGTTAGGCCGGAGACGATTTGGCGCTGGAACGCCAGCACCAGGACAACTACGGGAATGGTGACGATGATCGCCGCGGCGGAGATGGCTCCGGTGGGCTCCTCGAACTGCGATGCGCCGGTGAAGAACGCCAGGGCCGCCGGTACCGGACGGGCTGCCTCGGTGGAGGTCAGCGAAATGCCGTACACGAAGTCATTCCAGGCGATGAAGAACGCGATGATCGCCGTGGTGAAGACACCGGGTGCCGCCAGGGGAACGATGGCCTTGCGGAACGCCTGCCACGTGGTGGCTCCGTCCACCTGGGCTGCCTGCTCCAGCTCCCACGGGATCTGCCGGAAGAATGCCGCCAGGGTCCAGATCGAGATCGGCAGCGTCAGGGACAGGTAGGGGATGATCAGGCCCGGCCAGGTGTCATAGAGACCGATGTTGCGCCACAGGTTGAACAGCGGGGTCACGATGGAGATCACCGGGAAGATCGAGACGCCCAGCGCCGTGGTCAGCACCAGTTTCTTGCCCGGGAAGTCCAAGCGGGCAATGGCATAGGCGCACAGGGTGGCCAGGATGACTGCGATGAAGGTCGCGATCAGGCAGATGCCGATGGAGTTGCGCAGGCTGCTCAGGAACAGTCCCTGCGCATCGCCGACCAGGATCTGCTCGTAGTTGCTCCATGACCAGTTGGTCGGGAGGAAGGTCCCGGACGTCAGGTCGCTGGGCAGCTTGAACGAGGTCGCGAGAATCGACGCCACCGGGAACAGTGCATACAGGACGACCAAAACCGAAATAATGGTCCAAATCGTCCGCCGTTTGGCAGGTGAGGACTTCACTTATTTACCCCCTCGTGCGCCGGAAAGGTCCACTTTGAACAGTTTGATGGCGATGAAACAGATGATGATGACGCAGATGAACAGCAGGACCGAGACGGCCGAGCCCATGCCGATTTCCAGGCGGGTAATCGAGGTCCGGTAGGCCAGCAGCGAAAGCACCTCGGTGCCGTACGCGCCGTTGGTCATGATGTACACGTTGTCGAAGATGCGGAAGGCGTCCAGGGCCCGGAACAGCACCGCCACCATGATGGCGGCCTTCATGTTCGGGATGATCACCTTGGACATCCGCTGCCACCAGGATGCGCCGTCAACCTCTGCCGCTTCCGTCAACTCACCCGGAACCTGGGCCAGTCCCGCGAGCAGCAGCAGGGAGATGAACGGGGTGGTCTTCCAGATTTCCGAGGCCATGATGACGGACAGTGCCGTCCAGGTGTCGGCGAACCAGTTCAGGTCCGCATCGATGCCCGGCAACCAGCTGAACCAGCTGTTGATGTACCCGGAGTTGATGTCGAAGGCATAGAACCAGGCGAAGGCGGAAACCACGGTAATGATGCCGTACGGCACGAGGATCGCGGTGCGCAGCCAGCCGCGGACGGCCTTCAGCGCGCTGTTCATCACCAGGGCCAGGGCAAAGCCGAGAATCAGCTCAATCACGACCGTGATGACCGTAATCAGTACCGTGACACCCAGATCCCGCCAGAACAGGCCGTCCGAAAGGATGGTGGCGTAGTTGCCCAGCCCCACGAACTCCCGGTCCGCCGGGGCGGTCAGGCGGTATTTGAACAGCGATTCCCAGAGCGCCAGGAGGATCGGGTACGCGGTAACCGCCAGCATGATGATGAAGGCGGGTCCGGCGAGCCAGAAACCGAGCCGCCGCTCCGCTTTGGCGCGGTCGCTGAGGGGCTGTTTGGATGTAGCTGCCTTGGCCGGGGCTTCCCGGACCGCTTCAACGGAAGTGCTCACAGCAGTTTCTCCCCTCTAAGGACTTCGAGGATGAATTCCTGGCTCTCGGCCGGGGTGGTGTCGGGGTTGACCTCGCTCGGCGGAGTCCAGGTCTGCTGGATGCCGGTGGAGATTTCGTTGTAGTACGGGGTCTGCGGCCGGGGAACGGCCAGCTCGAGCGAGTCCCGGATAGTGGGTGCCATCGGGAAGGTCTCCTCGATTCCAGGGGAGTTGTAGGCCTCTTCGTTCGACGGCGGGTTGCCGTTGGTTGTGAAGTACTGGGCCTGGTTCTCAGGCGAAACGATGCATTCAATGGCCTCGAACGCCAGGTCGGGGTGCTGGCTGTTGGATCCCACGCCCAGGTTGATGCCGCCCAGCGGGGGAGCAGTGTCCTCGCCCTCGTTCATGGCCGGGTAGAGGGCCCAGCCGATGTCGTCGATGAGGGACTCCGGCAGCGCACCTTCCTCGACCGAGGCATTGGTTGCCGGCCAGACGAAGGGGTAGTTGACCATGAATGAACCCTGGTCGCCCTGGAATTGGATCATGGACGTGTTTTCCGTCTGCGTAGGCAGTCCGGGACCGCCCAGGCCTTCCTTGCCGATCGTGGAGACCACCTCGGCGGCCTGCTTCCCGGCCTCGGAGTCCAGTCCCAGCTGGATTTCATCCGCGGAAGCGTCCGGGTTCTCGACGATCCGGCCGCCGGCCGACGCCACCAGGGCGTTGACCCACACGGTCATGGACTCGGCGCGTGCGCCCTGCACGCCGATGTACTTGTCCTGGCTCTCGGCGGCTTCGATTATCTGGTCCCAGGTCACGGGCTTGGTCATATCCAGCTGGGCCGCTTCAGCCACGGACTTGCGGTACCAAAGGATCTGGGTGTTGGCCCAGAACGGGACAGCCACCACTTTGTCTTTCCACTTGGCGCCTTCGAGAGCGCCTTCCAGGACACCTTCGGTAGTGCGCTGGGCAACGTCGTCGGGGACCGGTGCAAGATACCCGGGTTCCGCGTACTCCGGCACGTTGGGCGGGTCGAGACTCATGATGTCCATGCTCTTGTCCCCCGCAGCCAGTCGCCGGGCCAGCTGTTCGCGCTGGGAAGCGGCATCATTGGGCAGCAGGGACGTCTCGATGGTGTACGCACCCCCGGATGCCTCGGTGCACTGCTCGGCCAGTGCTGCCTGGCCGCCGGCATCCGGGTTGATGTACCAGGTCAATGTGGGTGCTGCACCCTCGTCGGTTCCGCAGCCGGATAGGAGAGTTGCGCCCAGAGCCAGCGTAAGGCCGGCAGCAGCCCGTGTCCTTTTCCGGGTACGCCCCCAGTATCTTGCGTCCTTTGGCATCGGTACTGTGCCTCCACCTCGTCGTAAGCGTCCCCTGCGGCGTTGCAGAAGACGGACTGCACGCTGAGCAGTCTTCGTTTGACCATATGCCTTGAACGTAATTTACGCCACATTAAAAGGGATCGAGCCGGGTAGACCCTCAGGCGAGCAGAGCTGCCGCCAGGACCAGGACCGGAAGCGAGGCAATGGTGGTGAGCAGCACGGTGTCCTTTGCCACCAGCAGGCCTTCATCGTAGCGGGCAGCGGCAACGAACACATTCTGCGCGGTGGGCAGGGCAGCGGTCACGACGACGGCGAAGAGCAGATGTCCATCCATGCCCAGGAGGAAGCGGGCCAGTAGGAAAGCCAGCAGCGGCTGGACAACGAGCTTGAACGCGGAGGCGAGGACGACGTCGGCCCGCCGGCCGCCGTCGGCAGTCAGCGGCCGTGAACCCACCAGTGAGAGTCCGAAGGCCAGCAGCATGGCGGGAACTGCCGCTCCGCCGATCAGGGATACCGGTTCATGGATGATTTCGGGCAGCTGCGTGCCGGTGGCGGCCAGCAGCAGACCGAGCAGGGAACCGACGATGATGGGGTTGCGCACCACCTGGCCGGCAAAGACCCGAAGTGAGGTCCGCCGGCCGCTGGTGGCTGAATCCATCATCATCAAAAAGAACGGCGTGAAAAAGGCGAGCTGGAAAATCAGCACGGGTGCGATATAGGCGGCGTCCCCCAGGACGTACACGCAAATGGGCAGGCCGAGATTGGCGGCATTCACCAGGGACGAGGACATGGCCGAGATGAGCATCTCGGGCAGCGGGCGGCGCAGCCACCAGCGGGTTGCCAGCACATACAGGACCGCCGTGGCTCCGGCGCTGGCGGCCGCGACCAGCAGCGGAAGCGAAAAAACAGTGCCCAGGTCCGCATCGCTCAGGGTAATGAGGAGGAGGGCGGGGGACGCGACAAAAAACGCCAGCCGGCTGAGCACGGTCTGGGCGTTGTCCCCCAGCACCCCAAGCCTGCCGATGCAGTACCCGGTGAGGATGATGATCCAGACAACTGCGAACCCGGTGAGTACCCCCAGCACCGGATGCTGCTATCTGGCTTCGGCAGGTACGTCCAGGTTGCTGCCCATGACCTGGGTATTGTCCAGGGCCAGCGGAGGACGCTCGGTGCCTTCGGTCACGGCTTCAGCCGGGTCCGTTCCCAGTTCAAGAATCCGGTTGGCGGAATCAACGTGGACAACCGTGGGCACAAAGCTGCGGGCCTCTTCGGTGGTCATGTCTGCGTAGGTGATGAGGATGACCGTGTCGCCCACGTGCACCAGATGCGCCGCGGCGCCGTTGATGCCCAACACCCCCGAGCCGCGCTCGCCGGCGATGGTGTACGTCTCCAGCCGGGCGCCGTTGTCGACGTCGACGATAGAGACGAGCTCTCCGGGCAGGATGTCCGCGGCCTCAAGGAGGTCGAGGTCAACCGTCACGGACCCCACGTAGTGGAGGTCGGCATGGGTGACCGTGGCGCGGTGGATTTTGGACTTAAACATTTTCCGGTTCATCGCGGACAAGTCTACGCCGGTTACACCGGACTTCGAGCAGGGGGTTGACACGCTGACAGCGAAAGCGCAGAGGGAGGGGGAGGGACGTTGCTCCAAAATGGAGCGGGCGACGGGAATCGAACCCGCGTATCAAGCTTGGGAAGCTAGCGCTCTACCATTGAGCTACGCCCGCAGCGGCCGGAGCAGATCCGGCACAATCTCTTACTTTACATGGAACCGACGGGTTGCCTAATCCGGGTGCGGTGCTGCCGGAGGGTTCGAGGACCGCGCGGCAAGGGCCCGGATGATTATCCGCCCGGCGCCTCGCCGGCGTCCGAATCGGCGCCGGCCCGCGCACGCTCCACAAGTTCGCGCCACCTCCCCTTCACCTGCCGTTCGGGGATGGTGACGGCCGCAGGGCCCACCGAAATTTCGTAGGTGAACCGGTCCGGTTCGCTGTCCGGGGCTTCGGGCGGGTCGCTGAGGAGCGGCAGCCACCGCTCCTGTGCCTCTTCGGAGCTGACCTGCGTGCTCCAGGTGCGCTGCATGCCCGCAAAGCCGCCGCTGCGCACTACCACCAGTCTCATACCAAGACGTTAACCTCTTTCCATGCGGCCTGAACAGCGGTACTTTCCTCAGTCCCCGCCCCGTAGCGTTTTTCGGCCGCGGTGATTGTGGCGGCGGCAAAGACGGCGAAGGTGGCGTCGGCAGGGAAGTTGCGTTCGGTAATGGTGTCGTACCAGATCTGCCCGGCCCGCTCCCAGGCATACCCGCCGAGGGTTTCGGCCACCAGGTAGAACGCGCGGTTGGGAATCCCGGAGTTGATGTGGACGCCGCCGTTGTCGGCTGAGGTCTTCACGAAGTCCTCCATGGACGACGGCTGAGGGTCCTTGCCAAGCACGTCGTCGTCGTAGGCAGTCCCCGGCGCCTTCAGGGACCGCAGCGCCCGCCCCTGCACCTGGGCAGTGAACAGGCCTGCGCCCACCAGCCAGTCCGCCTGGCCGGCGGTCCGGCCCAGCAGTTTCTGCTCCACGAGGACGCCGAAGACGTCCGCCACCGATTCGTTGAGCGCCCCGGCCTGGTCACGGTAATCCAGCTGCGCCGTGTACTGGATGATGCCGTGGGTCAGCTCGTGGGCGATTACCGTGACGGATTTGCTGAAGCGTTCGAAGACCTCGCCGTCGCCGTCACCGAGCACCATGCGCGTGCCGTCCCAGAAAGCGTTGTCGTACGCGTGGCCGTAGTGGACTGTGGCCTCCAGCGCCCGGCCCGCGCCGTCGAGCGAGGAACGTCCGTAGGCGTCGCTGAAGAGGTGGTAGGTGGCCCCGAGGCCGTCATAGGTTTCGTCCACGGCGGGGTCGCCCGTGGCCGGTCCGCCCTCGGAGCGCACCACCGTGCCCGGCAGTTCCTCCAGTCCCAGGGCATCCGAGATGGTGCGGCGCAGCGACGGAGTGAGTGCGGTACCGGACCCGCGGGACGGTGCCGAATGCCGCACTGAACGTGCCGATTCCACCCCCTCAATCCCGGTGAGCGCCCGGCGGGCCGCCTTCGCCGCCGTTGCCTTGGCGGGGTCTTCGGCGGCGGCCAGCCGGGCAAGCAGATACGGCGGAACAATGGAACAGATCGACGAAGTCACGCTCGAATTGGTCACGGTACAGCCCTCCCTCTGTGGTGAGGCTCCCCAGCGTAGGCTCCGGCACCGACACTTCAAGGGTCAGGCGGGTAAAAACGGCATCAAACGGCCATAACGCAACCTAACCGGCTGTTTTAGGCCCTTCCGCGGTCGGATCGTCGGGCCGGGCAGAGTCCCGCGCCTGCTCGGCGGTCTTTTCGTACGCGGCCACGAGTGACGCCACCACGTCCGGGCCGATCTCCAGCCCTACTTCGTGTCCCGGATTCACGGACATGCCGTATCCCGGGGCAATGCTGCGGATGGTGGCTTCGCCGGTGGCCTTGACGACCACCGGTGCTGCTTCGCGCAGCTGTGCGGGGATGCGGTCCGCGGAGGTGAAGGTGGCGGCCACGGAGTAGTCGGCATCCGGGGCCTTCAGGACCACGGCCTGGAACGTGGAGGGATCATCGTCCTTCGTAAGGCGGCCAACGCTGAGCAGCTCCGAGGTCCAGATGACGGACATGACCTCGCGGTTGGTGATCCGGCCCTCGCGGCCGGCGGTGATGGCTTCTTCAAGAGCCGCGCCGGGTGCTTCGACGTCGTCATGGGCCAGCGGCATAGTCGGGATCTCAGGGGTGTTGTCCGGTTCCATGGGGGACTCCTTCGGAGGGATCGGTGCCAAAACTCCAAGTCTGGCATACCGAGCGGATACCGTGGTGGGCATGAGTCCGAACGAGAACACCCGCAGCCTCGAAGCAGGCATTGAACGGGATTTCAGCGACAAGATGAGCTACGGGTCCTACCTTGCCCTGGATGATCTGCTCGCTGCCCAGCATCCGGTAAGCCGCCCGGAGCACCACGACGAGATGCTGTTCATCATCCAGCACCAGACCTCGGAACTGTGGCTCAAGCTCGTGCTGCACGAGCTGCTCGCCGTGCGCGCCAGGCTGGCGGCGGATGACCTGCGGTCGGCCATGAAGGGCATCGCCCGGATCAAGCACATCCAGCGCTCGCTGACCGAACAGTGGTCCGTGCTGGCGACCCTGACCCCCTCCGAATACTCGGAATTCCGTGACGACCTTGGTGCCTCCAGCGGGTTCCAGTCCTACCAGTACCGTGCCGTCGAGTTCCTGCTGGGCAACAAGAACGAAGCAATGATTGCCGTGTTTGCGGCGGACCCGGAGGCGCAGGCCCTGCTGTCCGGACTGCTTTCCGAGACCAGCATCTACGACGAATTCATCCGCTACCTCGCCCGGCGGGGATACGCGGTGGAGCCGGAGCTGCTGGCCCGCGACGTGACGCAGGCCCATGTGTATAACGAGTCGCTGCTGGCGGTCTACAAATACGTCTACGAGAACCCGGCCTCGAACTGGGACGTGTACGAGGCCTGTGAGGAGCTGGTGGACCTCGAGGACAATTTCCAGTTGTGGCGTTTCCGACACGTGAAGACCGTGGAACGCACCATCGGGATGAAGCGCGGAACCGGCGGTTCCAGCGGCGCCGGCTTCCTGCGGCGTGCCCTCGAACTCACGTTTTTCCCGGAGCTCTATGCGGTGCGGACGGAAATCGGCCGCTAGGGGCATGTGCGCTATTTTTGAAGAGTGCTGATTTCTGACCGCGACATCCGAGCCGAGATTGCCGACAACCGGATTGCCCTGGACCCTTACGACCCCGCTATGGTCCAGCCTTCCAGCGTCGATGTGCGCATCGACCGCTTCTTCCGGCTCTTCGACAACCATAAGTACGCCCACATTGATCCCTCCCAGGACCAACCGGAACTGACCCGGCTGGTGGATGTGGCTCCGGACGAGCCTTTCATCCTCCACCCCGGCGAATTTGTCCTGGGCTCCACCTACGAGCAGGTCACCCTGCCGGATGACATTGCCGCCCGCCTGGAAGGCAAGTCCTCCCTGGGGCGCCTCGGGCTGCTTACGCACTCCACCGCCGGCTTCATTGATCCGGGCTTCTCCGGGCACGTCACGCTGGAGCTTTCCAACATGGCAACGCTGCCCATCAAGCTGTGGCCCGGTTCCAAGATCGGCCAGTTGTGCTTCTTCCGGCTCAGCTCGCCGGCTGAGCATGCGTACGGCTCCGGCCGCTACGGCAACCGTTACCAGGGCCAGCGGGGCCCGACGGCGTCGCGCAGCCACCTGAATTTCCACCGCACCGACATCGGCGCCGCCGCTAATGACGAGGATGCCGTCAGCGCCTCCTAAGGGGACCGTCCGGCTGGAGGGCCTGGCGGAGGCGGCGTGACCGTCCGGCCGGAGGGCCTGGCGGAGGCGGCTTTAATATTCCAAGCGAGCTCTGCGAGCGAAGGAATTTCGTTGCCGCCGGAGCCAGGCCCATAGGCCGGACCCGGAGCCAGGCCCATAGGCCGGACCCGGAGCCAGGCCCATAGGCCGGACCCGGAGCCAGGCCCATAGGCCGGACCCGGAGTCAGGTCCATAGGCCGGACCCGCGCGCCGGACTTACTCCTTATCGGCTGCCGCGGCCTTCCGTGCCCCGGGGGAGCGGACCGGGAGCAGGACCAGCAAGCCAACCAGCAGCACGGCCATGATGCCGATGATGCCGTAGCGCTGCGAACCGAAAATCAAAATGCAGGCCGAGAACAGGGTGGGGGCCAGGAAGCTGACCGCCCGCCCTGTGGTGGCGTAGAGGCCGAACAGCTCGCCTTCCTTGCCTTCCGTGGCGAGCCGGGCCAGGAACGCCCGGGAGGCGGACTGGGCCGGGCCAACGAACAGGCACAGCATCAGGCCGAAGATCCAGAAGGTGGTGTCGCCGGTCCACTGCAGCCCCAGCAGGTCCTGGTCCTTGGGACCGAGCACCACCACGGCAGTGCCGGCGAGGATCAGCCCGATCAGCGAACCGACGATCACGGCCTTGGGTCCTGACCGGTCATCGAGGAACCCGCCGATCACGGACCCGACGGCGGCGACCACGTTGCCGAAGATGGCGAACATAATCACTTCCGACAGTTCCCACCCGAAGGTGCCGGCCGCGATAACGCCGCCGAAGGTGAACACCGCCGCGAGTCCGTCCCGGAAGACGGCGCTGGCAAGCAGGAAGTAAATGGTGTGCGGGTCGGTCCGGAAGAGGACCTTGATGCGGTGGAACAAAAGCTTGTACGAGGCGAGGATTCCCAGCCGGGCCACTGCATCCTGGCGGGGGACTTCGGGCACGGCAAACATGAGCGGCAGCGCGAAGAGCAGGAACCAGACTGCCGAGAACAGCGCCACGGCACGGATGTTCAGTCCGTCTTCGGAAGTGACTCCGAACCAGCCGACGTCGGGCTGCACGAACCCTACGAGCACCAGCGCGAGGGCGGCGATTCCGCCTACGTAGCCCATGGCCCAGCCCAGGCCGCTGATTTTTCCCACCGTGGCCCGGGTGGAGATCTGGCTGAGCATGGCGTTGTAGTTGACGCCCGCAAACTCGAAGAACAGGTTCGCTGCGGCAATCAGGGCCACACCGAGGATCAGGTAGTCGGGGGAGGGGAAGACAAACCAGCACGCTGCGACCAGGGCGCAGGTCAGCAGGGTGTTGACGGTCAGCCATTTGCGGCGGCGTCCGCCGGCGTCCGACCGCTGTCCGGTCACCGGTGCGAGGACGGCCACGGCCACGCCGGCAATGGCGAGGCCCGCGCCGAGGACGGCGGAATTGTGGTCCTTGTCGCCGAATTGCTCGGACGTCAGGTAGACCGTGAACACGAAGGTGGTCATCACGGCGTTGAAGGAAGCGGAGCCCCAGTCCCAGGCAGCCCATGCCGCCACCTGTTTCCAGCGTGCAGGGGCCGGGGCGCTTGTCGCCGGGCGGCCCGGAGACGTGTTTTCTGTGCTGAGACTCATGCCGCCGAGCCTAGCGGCTCCCGCGGCCCGGAACGGTATTCCACGCCTAAACCGCCGATTCCTGCATCTGCCGCTGACCGGCCCGAATAGGAGGGCACGTGTATGCCATGGGTAGAATGGATAGACCGACCTTGACCGCCCCCTTGATAACTACAGCTGTCTGACGCTGCAACATCGATAAAATCCCGGGAGATCATAGTGCTGTTTGTGCTCACCGTTTTGTTTGCGGTGGCATTGGTTGCGCCCTTGTTGTTCCGGAAGCTTGGGCGGTCGGCGTTTTACATTCTGGCGGCCTTCCCCGCTGCGGCATTCATCTGGCTGATGGCCACGTTCTCCCGGTACACGGGTGCAGACCAAACACTGGCCTCGGGAGCCCCGAACGCGCCGCCGTCGGTCACCATCCCGTGGATTCCCGAGCTCCGGGTGGAGCTGGCCTTCCGGATGGACACGCTCTCCGCGGTCCTGTCCATCCTGATCCTCGGTGTAGGCGCGCTGGTCCTCTTCTACTGCGCCCGGTACTTCCGGCCCAATGATCCGAAGATGGGAAGCTTCGGCGCACAGCTGCTGGCGTTTGCCGCCGCAATGTTCGGCCTGGTTACCTCAGATGACCTGATTCTGCTGTTCATCTTCTGGGAACTGACCACCATCCTGTCCTACCTGCTGATCGGGTACTCCGCGCACCGGCTCTCCGCCCGCCGCGCAGCTCTGCAGGCATTGATCGTCACCACCTTCGGCGGCCTGGCGATGCTGGTCGGCATGATCGTGCTCGGCACCGTCGCCGGAACCTACCGGATCTCCGAGATTCTGGTGCTGGCACCCGAACTGGTGGCTTCCGGGACGCTGGTCAATGTTGCCATTGCGCTTCTGCTGGTCGGCGCCGTTTCCAAATCCGCCCTGGTGCCCTTCCACTTCTGGCTGCCCGCAGCCATGGCTGCTCCCACCCCGGTCAGTGCCTACCTGCACGCCGCGGCGATGGTGAAGGCGGGCATCTACCTGATCGCCAGGCTCGCACCCGGGTTCTCCGAGACGCTGCTGTGGCACCCCATCGTGCTGGTCCTGGGACTGACAACCATGCTGCTGGGCGGCTGGCGTGCCCTGCGCCAGTTCGATATCAAACTCATCCTCGCCTACGGCACCGTCAGCCAGCTCGGTTTCCTCACGCTGGTGGTCGGGCTGGGCAGCCGGGAAGCCGCCGTCGCCGGCATGGGCCTGCTCCTGGCCCACGGGTTCTTCAAGGCCACGCTGTTCCTGGTGGTTGGAATCATTGACCACCAGGCCGGCACCCGTGACATCCGCAAACTGTCCGGAATCTTCCGCGCAGCACCGAAACTCGCCGTCGTTGCCGTGATCGGTGCAGCGTCCATGGCCGGGGTGCCGCCGCTGCTGGGCTTTGTGGCGAAGGAATCCGTCTACGAGACCTTTGTGCATTACGGCGAGCAGCAGGGCACCTTCGCAGCCTGGGTACTGCTGGCCGGCGTAGTGACCGGGTCCATCCTCACCTTTGCGTACAGTGCCCGCTTCGTCTGGGGTGCCTTCGCTGCCAAGGAAGGCTGCAAAGCGACTCCCTTCAAGTCTGTTTCCTGGTCCTTCCTGGCAGCTCCGGCCATCCTTGCCGCGGCCACCGTCGCCTTCGGGCTCTGGCCTGCGCCGCTGGATTCGGTCATCGCTTCCTATGCAGACCTTTTCCCGGCGGAGGGTAAGCCCACACACCTGGCTCTGTGGCACGGCCTGACGCCGGCTCTCGGCCTGACCGTGCTTACCCTCGCCGCCGGTGCCGCCCTGTTCCTGCTGCGCCGCCGGGTGGAGTCCTTCCAGCAGACCGTCGCCCTCCCGCTCGACGCTGAACGGTCCTACCGCGGCAGCATCGGCGTGCTCGACGACGTCGCCGTGTGGATTACCGGCCGGACGCAGCGCGGCTCGCTGACGTTCTACCTGTTCGTCATCCTGGCCATGGCGATAGTGACCCCGTTGACGGCACTGTTCCTCCGGTCCGCTCCGTTGCCGGAAAACTTCCGCTGGTTCGACACCCCGCTGCAGGCCGTGATCGGTGCGGCAGTAGTCCTGGGTGCCGTGGCCGCCGCCCGGGCCACCAAGCGCTTCCTCGCCGTGCTGATGGTTTCGGTCAGCGGCTACGGCATCGCCCTGATCTTCGCCCTGCAGGGTGCCCCGGACCTCGCCCTGACGCAGATGCTCGTCGAGACCATTGTGCTGGTGGCGTTCGTGCTGGCACTGCGGTCCCTGCCGGCCCGGCTGTGGAAGCGCGAACCCAAGCGCCACCGGCTGCTGAGGGCCCTGCTCGGCATCGCCTTCGGCGCCAGCATGGTTGTGTTTGCCATGACCGCCATGGCCTCCCGCGTGGCCGCGCCCGTCTCCCTCGATTTCCCGCAGCTGGCCTACGAGGGCGGCGGCGGCTCCAACATTGTCAACGTCACCCTGGTGGACATCCGCGCCTGGGACACGTTCGGTGAAATCACCGTGCTCGCCATCGCGGCCACGGGTCTTGCCTCCCTGATCTTCGTCCGCGGACGCGGTGACAAGCGGCGCCGGGCCGAAGGAGTGGCCACCGGTTCCGTGGATCGGGGACAGGAGCGGTTTGCCCCCACCGGCCGCCGCCAGGCCACCCTCGCCCTGGCCCGGAAATTCTCCAGCGCCGGCCGTGACGCCTGGCTGGTGGCCGGTCGGACGCTGGCACCCGAGCGCCGGTCCATCATCTTCGAGGTGATCACCCGGCTGCTGTTCCACTCCGTGATCCTCTTCTCGGTCTACCTGCTGATTGCCGGTCACAACCTGCCGGGCGGCGGCTTCGCCGGCGGGCTGATGGCGGGACTCGCACTGACCATCCGCTATCTGGCCGGCGGCCGTTTCGAGCTGGCAGAGGCCAGCCCGGTCAGCGCAGGCACGCTCCTGGGCGGCGGTTTGGGCGTCATCGCCCTGTCGGCCGCGGCACCGCTGTTCTTCGGCGGGCAGATCCTGCAGAGCGCCATCCTGAAGTTCACCTGGCCGGTCTTCGGGGAAATCAAATTCGTCACCTCCACGATCTTCGACATCGGCGTCTACCTGGTGGTCGTGGGACTGGTGCTGGATGTCCTGCGCAGCCTGGGTTCCGAGATCGATGAGCGCAGCGAGGCCGACGCCGATGACGACGCCGACGACGACAGCATTGTGGAGGAACCCCAGATCCTGGATATTGCGACCAGCCCCGAGGCCGGCTCCCGTCCCGAAGAGGAAGAGGTGGCCCGGTGACTGTGAACCTCACCCTCCTCCTGGTGATGGGGTGCCTGTACGCGGCCGGCATCTATCTGCTGCTTGAGCGAAGCCTGACCCGGGTGGTGCTTGGCCTGGCCATGCTGACCAACGCCACGAACATCCTGCTCCTGGCCACGGGGGGACCTGCCGGGCTGGCGCCGATCTTCAACAAGGACATCGCCGCCGATGCCTACAACGACCCGCTCCCGCAGGCGTTCATCCTGACCTCGATCGTGATTTCCTTCTCGGTCACCGCCTTTATGCTCGGCATCATCTACCGGTCCTGGATCCTGGGCCGGCAGGACGAGGTCCAGGACGACCTCGAGGACCGCCGGGTAGCAAGCCAGAGCAGCTTCGATGCCGAAGATGACGCAGACGTTCCGGAGGACACCACGGAATTCACACCGCCGGAGGAAGCCGAAGAGGCTCCCGGCTCCCAGCGCGGCAACACACCAAACGAACCGGAGGTGACCCGATGAACACAGCCAGCCTTGCACCGCTGGCAGTGGTGCTCCCGGTCTTCGGTGCCGCCCTCGCGTTCATCCTGATCCGCCACCAGCGCTCCCAGCGGGTAGTGAGCATCAGCATCCTCAGCGTCACCCTGATGCTGGAAGTCCTCCTGCTGGGGTCCGTCTGGGAATCCGGTGCGCAGGCCGTGAACCTGGGCGCCTGGCTTCCGCCGTTCGGCATCACCATGGTGGTGGACCAGTTCTCCGCGCTGATGCTGGTGGTCTCGTCGGCGATCAGCCTCTCCGTCTTGATTTACGCCGCCGGCCAGGGTATGGCCGACGGCGACGAAGACGGACCGATTTCCATCTTCCACCCCACCTACCTGATCCTGGTGGCCGGGGTGTCCAACGCCTTCCTCGCCGGGGACCTGTTCAATCTGTATGTCGGCTTCGAGATCCTGCTGACCGCCAGTTACGTGCTGATGACCCTGGGCGGCACCACGCCGCGGATCCGGGCCGGCGTGACCTACGTGGTGGTCAGCGTGGTGTCCTCGCTGCTGTTCCTGATTTCCATCGCGATGATCTACGCAGCCACCGGCACGGTGAACATGGCGGACCTGGCGCTGAAACTCGGTGACTTGGACCCGGCGACACAGTTGATGCTGCACCTGATGCTGCTGGTGGCATTCGGCATCAAGGCTGCGATCTTCCCGCTGTCATTCTGGCTGCCCGACTCCTACCCCACCGCGCCGGCCCCGGTCACTGCAGTGTTCGCCGGCCTGCTGACCAAGGTGGGCGTCTACGCCATGGTCCGCACCGAAACCCTGCTCTTCCCCGGAGACCGGATCAATACCCTGCTCATGGTGGTGGCGGGACTGACCATGCTGGTGGGCATTCTGGGTGCCCTGGCCCAGACAGATATCAAACGAATGCTCTCCTTCACCCTGGTCAGCCACATCGGCTACATGGTGTTCGGCCTCGCAGTGGCATCCGTGGCGGGCATCGGTTCCACCGTGTTCTACGTGGTGCACCACATTACGGTGCAGACCTCGTTGTTCCTGGTCACGGGTCTGATCGAACGCCGCGGGGGCACCGCGAACATGGACCGGCTCGGCGGGCTGGCCCGGTTGTCACCCCTGCTGGCCGTGCTGTACTTCATTCCGGCCATCAACCTGGCCGGCATCCCGCCGTTCTCCGGCTTCCTGGGCAAGCTCGGCCTCATGCAGGCCGGGGTGGGGCTCGGCACCCCGCTGGCCTACGTTCTGGTGGGCGCCGGTGCAGCCACCAGCCTGCTGACCCTGCTGGTCATGGCACGGGTCTGGAACCGGGCGTTCTGGCGGACCCCCGAGGATGCGGTGCACCCGGATCCGATCCTGCTGGCAACGAGTGCGGACGGCTCCAGCCTGCGCAGCTCGGAGAATGTCACCGAGCATTCCACCGGCCGGTTCTCCGGACGGGACTCCGTGGATCTGCTGCCGCGGACCATGGTGTACCCGACGGTGGGTCTGGTGGCCCTCGGCGTTGCCCTGACCGTGGCCGCCGGGCCGCTGTTCGCGCTCAGCGATGGAACCGCACAGGACCTGCTGGACCGCACCCCGTACATTGAGGCCGTCCTGGGCGAGGGGGCAGCCCAGTGACCAAGGAAGCACGCATGCGTAACCGCTCCCGCATTCCCCTGCTGCAGGAGTTGCCCCTGCTGATCTGGCTGGTGTTCCTGTGGGGAGCGCTGTGGCAGGACTTCAGCGCCGGCAACCTGGTCTTCGGGGCAGTGATCGCGTTCTTCGTAGCGAACATCTTCTACCTCCCGCCCGTGGAACTCAGCGGCAGGTTCAACCCGTTCTACGGGATGATCTTCGCCGGACGCTTCCTCTGGCAGCTGGTGCAGGCCAGCTTCCACGTGTTCTGGCTGGCGGTCTTCCGCGGTCCGCGGATCCGCAACGGAGTGATCGGGGTGAAGCTGCGCAGCAGGTCGGACCTGCTGGTCACTGCCACCGGCCACGTGCTGTCGCTGATTCCCGGCTCGCTGATTGTCGACGTCGACCGTTCCACCTCGACCCTGTATCTGCACGCACTGAACGTGTCGACGGCGGAGCAGGCGGAGAAGGTGCGGGCCGATGCGCTGGATGCGGAGGCCTGGCTGATCCGGACGCTGGGAACCAAAGAGGAGCTGGCCGCACTGCGTGCCGAAACCGTGCAGACACGGGAACGAAAGATTGGAGGCCGGGCATGATGGGCGCAGTAGTGGTGGCGGTGTCCGTCATGCTGGCCGTGGCCGGTGCCGGTGCCATTTACCGGATTGCCCGCGGCCCCTCGATCCTTGACCGGGTGCTGGCCTCGGACGTACTGCTGGCGATTGTGGGTGCCGCCCTGATGACGGACATGATCGTTTACCGCAACCTGGATTATCTGGCCCTGCTGGTTGCCATTTCCCTCATCGGCTTCATCGGATCCGTGACGGTTGCCCGCTTCGTAACGGACAGGCGGTAGGACCGTGGAAGAGACCGTTTATGACGTGATCACGGCCGTGCTGATGCTCGGCGGTGCCCTGATGTCCCTGGCCGCGGCCATCGGCCTGATCCGGTTCCCGGACCTGCTCAGCCGTATGCACGCAGCCACCAAGCCCCAGGTTCTCGGGCTGCTGCTGTTCCTGCTGGCGATGGCCGTGGAATTCCGGAGCTGGAAGCTGCTGCCGGTCCTGGCCGTGGTGTGGATCTTCATGCTCCTGACGGCCCCCGTCTCCGCCCACATGGTCGGCCGGGCCGGCTACCGGACCAAGCACCTCCGGCCCGAGCTGCTGGTCATCGACGAGCTCGACGATGTCGTCGAACGTGCCCAGCGCCTGCTCCGGGAAGCCGAAGAGGATGCCCTGGAAGACGAAGACGATGATCCGCGCGTGGACGATGATCCGGGGCACGGCTACACCGGGGAGCTCGACGACGACGAGCTGCTGCGTGCCCGCGGAACCGCCGGGGACGCGTTAAACAGCGACGCCCAGCGCCGGGGGAAAAACCCCGAGGGCTGAGCGCAGCTCCTCCGCCCGGGGGCGGAGGCAGGAGGATCGAAGGCTTAGACGATTTCCGGCGTCTTCTGGTAGCGCTGGATGGCGCGCTGCGTGCCGCGGTTGGTCAGCACGCGGATGACCTGGCTGACGGCACCGGAAACCACGGCGAAGGCCACGGCGGAACGGAGGCTGTTCTCCAGGCTGCCTTCGGCATCCTTGGGCGGCTCGTTGCCGGTGGCCTTGGTCCAGGCGAAGTCCAGCACCTTGGCGGCGACGATACCGGAGAGGATGCTCGCTCCGGTTCCAAGCAGTTTGAGGATCAGGTTCATGAATACTCCTAGCTTCGGGCGTTTTTCCTAACCCTACGGTACCGGTTTGCCCGTCGCCGGATCCGGGGTGCGTGTGTAGAGTGGAATCGCAAACATACGACAGGGGAGCGCCGTCCCGCAGCAGGTCTTCGGACCGCTAAGGATAAGGCGCTGAGAGTGCGGATATCCGCAGACCCTCGAACCTGATCCGGTTAGTACCGGCGAAGGGAGTCGAGAGCTCAGGGACATTCCCCGTTGACCGGCAACGGTCCACGGGGAAGTGCGCCGGTTTACCGGTGCAGCATCACCCTCCCCTCCTGATAACAGGAGGACATTCATGAAAGACCAATCCGCGGCACTCCGCCGCACCCGGCCTGCAGCTTCACGGCGTTCCTGGCGGGTGGTGGACATTGTTGTCGCTTCCGTCCTTGCCGTGGCCGTGGGCGTCATCTTCTGGGCCTGGTCCCTGGGTTATGCCGGGATCAGCGCACTCACCGCGGCGTTTCCGCCGCTCGCCGGGCTCTACACCGGCGGCTGGCTGATTGCCGGGGTGCTGGGCGGGCTCATCATCCGCAAACCCGGTGCAGCGATCTACTGCGAAATGCTGGCCTCGGCCGTGTCGGGTGTGCTGGGCACGCAGTTCGGCCTCTCCGTGCTGCTTTCGGGCTTCCTGCAGGGCCTGGGCGCCGAACTGGTGTTCCTGTTGTTCCTGTACCGGCGGTTCTCCCTTACCGTGGCACTGCTGGCCGGGCTGGGCTCCGGCTTGTTCCTCGGCCTCAGCGAAAACGTCCTGTACAACGTGGAGTGGGCAGCGCAGTGGCAGCTGCTGTACGTCCTGCTCACCTGCGTCTCGGGCGCGGTTATTGCCGGCGGGCTGTCCTGGCTGGCGGTCCGTGCCCTGGCCCGGACGGGTGCCCTCGCACCGTTCGCGTCGGGCCGGACAGGTACGGCGTGACGGTGCTTTTCGGCCGAAAGGGCGGCCGGAGCCGCCCGCTCGCTTCAGCGCCCGCTGGCCCGCTTCCGGACGGGGTCCCGGGATCCCGGCGGCGTTCCGGCCCGGCTGCGGTCGCGGCGCAGGGGTGGGGTTGGCGGCACGGGGGACGGACAGGTCCGGCGGTGTCCGGACTTGACCTGGCTATTTCCCCCGGCGAGCGCGTCCTGCTACTGGGTGCGTCAGGCGCCGGAAAGTCCACGTTCCTGCACGCCCTGGCCGGTGTGCTCGGCCCGGACACCGGCGGGGAGGAACACGGGACGCTAACGCTCGACGGCGTCCACCCGGCGGATCCGGCTGCCCGCGGTAGGACCGGGCTGGTCCTGCAGGATCCGGATTCCCAGACCGTCCTGTCCCGGGTAGGGGACGAAGTGGCGTTCGGTGCGGAGAACCTCGCGGTCCCGGCCGGGGAGATCTGGCCGCGGGTGCGTTCGGCACTGGCCGACGTCGGACTGGAGGTCCCGCTGGACCGCTCCACGGCCGCGCTCTCGGGCGGGCAGAAGCAGCGCCTGGCCCTGGCCTCCGTCATGGCCATGGAGCCGGGCCTGCTGCTGCTCGACGAGCCCACAGCCAACCTGGACCCGGACGGTGTGGACGAAATCCGCGACGCCGTGACCCGGGTGCTCAACCGCACAGGCGCCACGCTGATTGTGGTTGAGCACCGGGTGGACGTCTGGGCCGGCGTTGTGGACCGGGTAGTGGTCCTTGCCGCCGGAGGAGGGGTCCTCGCGGACGGCCGGCCGGACCAGGTGCTGGGGGATCCGGGGCACCGGAGCACCCTGGCCGAGTCCGGCGTCTGGCTCCCGGGCACCGCCCCGGAAATCCCGGGCGTCCCCTGGACCCCTCCCGCAGCCGGACCTCTGCTGCTGGAGGCCCGGGGACTGGCCGTCGCCCGTTCCGGCCGCGGCCCCGCCGTGCTGTCCGGAGCGGACCTGACCCTGGCCGCTGGAACCGCCCTCGGCATCACGGGACCCAACGGAGCCGGCAAGTCCACGCTTGCCCTGACCCTGGGCGGACTGCTCCGGCCGCGCGAAGGCACCTTGGCCGCAGCCCCGGCGCTGGCCGGAACCGCCCGCCCGGAACCGGGCCGCTGGACCTCGGCACAGCTCGTGGGCCGCATCGGCACCGTCTTCCAGGAACCCGAACACCAGTTCCTGACCAACACCGTGCGGGATGAGCTCGCGTTCGGGCCCCGGCGGCTGAAGCAGGACACGGACGGGCAGGTGCTGGCCAAGGTGCAGCTGCTGGCCGAACGGCTCCGGCTGGACGGGCTGCTCGAAGCCAACCCGTTCACGCTCTCAGGCGGGGAGAAGCGGCGGCTGTCCGTAGCCACCATGCTGGCCACGGAACCGTCCATCCTGCTGCTGGATGAACCGACCTTCGGGCAGGATGCCCGGACCTGGGCGGAACTCGTGGCACTGCTGCGCGGGCAGCTAACCGAGGGGTGCTGCGTGGTTTCCGTCACGCACGACGCCGAGTTCATCGAGGCCCTCGCCTCCCGGAACCTGCGGGCGGCGGACGGGGTGCTGGCAGCCGCTGCAGACACTCGTGCGATGCCCGAGGGGCCTGCCGCCGGCGCGGGTACGGCACCGGATGCGCAGGTGCGGCAGTGAGCGCCGCGGTGGCCGGGGCACCGGCCCGTCCCGCAGGGACTTTCCTTGCCCGCGCCAACCCGCTGTCCAAGCTCGCCTCGGCGATACTCCTGACACTGGCGGTGCTGATCACGGTGGACTGGGTGAGCGCCGCCGTCGTCCTCACCGCCGAGCTGGCCCTGCTGCCGCTGCTGCACATCCGGGTGTCTACGTTGCTGCGGCGGATCTGGCCGCTGCTGGCCGCGGCACTGATTGGTGCGTGGGGCACCGCGCTGCTGGCGGAAAAGAGCGGAACGGTGCTGTTGGACGCAGGCCCGCTGCTGTTCACCTCCGGGTCGGTGGGCGCGGGCATCGCCATCGGGCTGCGCGGACTGGCGATTGCCCTGCCGGGAATCTACCTGCTGACCACCACCGACCCCACCGATCTGGCCGATGCCCTGGCCCAGAAGCTGCGGCTGCCGCACCGGTTCGTCCTGGGGGCGTTGGCTGCCATGCGCCTGGTCGGACTGCTCGTGGAGGAATGGCGCACCATCGGCCTGGCCCGGCACGCCCGCGGTGCCGGGCACGACGCCGGGGGAGCAGCCCGTCTCCGGGGTTTCGCCGGGCAGTCCCTGGCGCTGCTGGTCCAGGCGATCCGCCGGGCCACCCGGCTCGCGACGGCGATGGAAGCGCGCGGCTTCGGAGCAGCGGAGCGGACCTGGGCACGGACCTCGACCTTCAGCAGCATCGACGGCATCGTTTTCGCGGCAGGGGTGGTTGTCTCGGCCGCGGCCGTGGCAGCCGCGGCGGCGGCCGGGACTTTCAACTTCATCCTGACCTGAGGCCTTCCCGGGACAAGTCTCCTGCCGGCTAGAGGGCCGCGTCCGCCAGCCGGGCCAGTTCGCTGTTCAGATCCGCGGAGAACGGCAGCTCCCGGCCGTCGATGGAGCGCACCGGCACCAGCAGCCGGATGCTGGAGACCAGCCAGACGCCGTCGGCGGCGAACAGGTCCTCGGGCACCAGCGGCCCGTACCCCAGGTCCCAGCCGGCTGCCTCGGCGGCCTTGAACAGGGCATCCTGCGTGGTTCCGGCCAGGATGCCGCTCCTGCGTTCGGGGGTCAGCAGGGTGCGGACGCCGTTTCGCTCGCGGGCGAGCACCACCGTGGACGTGGGTCCCTCGAGCACCTTGCCGTCGGAGGAGGTGAAGATGGCGTCGTCGGCACCGTGCTGCCGTGCGTAGCGAAGGGCCGCCATGTTCACGGCGTAGGACAGCGTCTTGGCGCCGAGCAGCAGCCACGGCGCGCGGACAGCGGACAGGCTGTCGTAACCGCGGTCCAGGAGCAGGACCTTGATGCCCGCCTCGCGCTGCGCCGCGGCATCGGGGGCAACGGTCACCTGCACCCACGCGGTGGGTGCGGCGGCACCCTCGACGCCGCGGGTCACCACAAGTTTCACCGCTGCCCGGCCGGCGTGGCCGGCGTCGTCGGCCTCAGCTTCTGCATGCAGTGCCAGCGCAGTGGCGATGGCACGTTCCCAGGCCTCCCGCGGGGGAATGTCCAGTTCCAGCAGCTGCGCGGAGGACGCCAGCCGGTCCAGATGGGCGTCAGGCTTCCGGGGCACCGAGTCCACCGCCAGCAGCGATTCGAAGATGCCGTCTCCGCGCGTCACCCCCAGGTCATTGATCATCAGCTGAGGCACGCCGGCATCGGCCGGACGCCCGTCGGGAAAGGCGGAATCCAGGAAAACCAGAACAGTCATGGGCCCAGCGTAGCCGCGCAGGCACGGCACCTGCCGCAGGACCGATAGGCTGTCTTGAAGGCGGCATCGGGAGGAGCAAGGGTGTGTGGTGGTCTCTGACCGGTTTTGATCTTTCCGGGTGGACGGCCGTGGTGCTGACCACGGTGGATTACGCGATCCGGATCATCGCCCTGGGCGTGGTCCCCGGCAACCGCCGTCCCACGACGGCCATGGCCTGGCTGTTGTGCATTTTCTTCCTGCCGATCCCGGGCATCATCCTCTTTTCGTTCTTCGGTAACAGCCGGCTTTCCGAGCACCGGGTGAAGCGGCAGGCCGAAATCAGCCGCCTGGTCCGCGAGAACACCAACGAGCTGGAAGCCGAGGGCACCAACTACGACGGCCCCGAGTGGGTCTTGAATGCCGCGCAGCTTAACCGCCGGCTGGGCTCGTTTCCCACCATGGACGGCAACAAGGTTGATCTGCAGCGGGACTACACCGAGTCCATTTCAGAGATGACCGAGGCGGTGAAGAGCGCCAAACGGTACGTCCATGTGGAGTTCTACATCATGGGCTACGACGCCGTCACCCGGGACTTCTTCCGTGCCCTGAGTGACGCAGCCGCACGCGGCGTCACTGTCCGGCTCCTGTTTGACCACATCGGCACGATCCGCATCCCCGGCTACCGGAAGCTGCTGGCCGAACTGCGCGGCAGCGATATCCAGTGGCGCCGGATGCTGCCGGTCAATCCCTTCCGCGGGCGCTGGCGCCGGCCGGACCTGCGCAACCACCGCAAGATCCTGGTGGTGGACGGGGCAGTCGGCTTTACCGGTTCGCAGAACCTGGTGGAGCCGGGCTACAACAAACGCCGGAACCGCCGGTCGGGCCGGAAATGGGTGGAGCTGATGGCCCGGATGGAAGGAGCGGTGGTGGATGAACTCAACGTTGTTTTCGCCACCGACTGGAACGCCGAGACGGACGAAAACCTGGAACGCGAACTGAACCTGTACGACTGGTCCTTCGATCCGGGCAACGTTACCTGTCAGGTGGTGCCCAGCGGTCCCGGATTCAGCACCGAAAACAACCTGCGCCTCTTCGCCTCCCTGATCTACTCGGCCAGTGACCGTATCTCCATCACCAGCCCGTACTTCGTTCCGGATGACACCCTCCTGTATGCCGTCACGACGGCGGCGCAGCGCGGGGTGGAAGTGGAGCTGTTTGTGTCCGAGAAGGGCGACCAGTTCCTGGTGGACCACGCGCAGCGCTCATACTACGAGGCGCTGCTGCGGGCAGGGGTCCGGATTTACCAGTACCCCAAGCCGCTGGTGCTGCACGCGAAGCACTTCACCATCGACAACGAGGTGGCCGTCCTCGGGTCCAGCAACATGGACATGCGTTCCTTCTCGCTGAACCTGGAAGTGTCGGTCATGATGTTTGACGGCACCATTGTCGAGCAGATGCGCCGCATCGAAGACACCTACCGGGCGCTGTCCAGGGAACTCATCCTGGAGAACTGGGTGGGCCGGCCGGTGTGGCAGCGGTACATCGACAACGTGGCCCGGCTGACCGCGACCCTGCAGTAGGTTCCCTTACTCAGCCCGCACATCCGTCGGCGGCCGTTCGGGCTGCAGCCGGGCCAGGACGGTCTTCAGTGCGGCCGCGGCGTCTGTCCCCGGTCCCACCAGGCGGACGGTGAGATGCGCGGCGGAGGCGGCGTCGTCGTCGGCAGCCCAGCGGCGTTCCTGCGCGGCCCAGCGTTCCCAGTGCGGTGCGTAGGTTCCCCCGTCACGGTCCAGCGCGCAGCGGCGGCGGACGTTTTCCTCACCTTCCACCCAGACCGTGGTGTCCAGCAGGGTGCGGGCCTCGCGGTGCGCGGCACCCACGCCTTCGAAGACCACGACGTCGGCAGGTTCCGTGGTGTGCCAGCGGCCGCAGCGGCCGGCGTTCCAGTCCCAGGCCTGCCACCGGGCGGAGCGTCCTTCGGCGAGCGGCCGCAGGATCTCCTCGCGGTAGTAGGTCATTCCCGATTCCAGTCCGTCCCAGCCGGGATAGACGTCCTCCAGATGGAACAGCCGCACGGAGCCGCCGTGGGCCAGAGCAGCGGCAATCCCGGTGGCCAGGGTCGTTTTGCCGGCGCCGGAGAAGCCGTCCACCGCAATGAGCAGGGGCGTGCCGGGTTTAGCGGGCATCGGGGATGCCGCCCGTACACGCGGTCAGGAATCGGAACATTCCTTAACCCTAGCCAGAAAGGGTCAGGCCCGAAGAAGCAGCTCCCCGCAGGGAATCAGGAACCAGCCGTCCGGGGCTGCGGCCCACTCCTTCCAGCCCGCGGCAAGCCGTTCCAGCAGCTGCCGGTCCGCCAGCCCGCGCTCCTGCGCCTGTTCGGCGAAGGCGGAGTGCAGTACGCGTTCGGACCAGGAGTCCGCGTGCCGGCGCCGCTCTTCCGGCGCTGCGTAGAGCCAGTTGGACGAGGATGGGGCGATGTCGGTGAAGCCGGCCTCGAGTGCCCATCCGAGCAGGTGCCTGCCGGCATCGGGCTCGGCGGAATTCCCGCGGGCTATCTCCTGGTAGACCGCCATCCATTGAGCCAGCTCCGGCGTGGGCGGATGCCAGATCATGCCGGAGAAATCGGCGTCGCGCACCGCCACCAGCCCGCCCGGCCTGGCAACCCGGCGCATTTCCCGCAGCGCGGCCACCGGATCCATCAGGTGCTGGAGCACCTGATGGGCGTGGACAATGTCGAAGGTTTCGTCCGGGAAGTCGAGGTCGTACACATTGCCGGCGGTAAAGGAGGCATTGGCCAGACCCCGTCCGGCCGCCCGGGACCGGGCGGAGACAAGGACGTCTTCCGAGGAATCCAGGCCCACCACCGGCCCCGGAGCCACGAGCGCCGCAAAGTCGGCGGTGATGCTGCCCGGTCCGCAGCCGACGTCGAGCACGCTCATCCCGGACGTCAGCTCCGGCAGTAGATACGCAGCGCAGTCCTGCGCGGTGCGGGCGGCATGGGCATCCACCACGCTGCGGTGATGGCCGTGGGAATAGGTTTCGGAAGCCATGGCAGGACCCTACCGCCCGCCGGGCCGGAGAGCGGGAAACGGCGGCGGCCGTGTTCCTCAGCGGCCGGGCCAAAGTTGAGCGTTGGTGGCTCAAGTTTGTTGACAAAGAAATACTGCTGAGTAAAGTTGAGTGTAGAACGCTCAATCGCTCTCCATGGCAGTCCGCGGAGCCGGCCTACGGGTCAGGCAAGGCGGCGAAGCCACGGGATGCGGGTTTTCCAAGGAAAGAGGAAGCAAATATGTCACGTGCAGTAGGTATTGACCTCGGTACTACCAACTCGGTTGTTTCGGTTCTGGAAGGCGGCGAGCCCACGGTTATCGCCAACGCCGAAGGCGGCCGCACCACTCCGTCCGTCGTAGCCTTCGCCAAGTCCGGCGAAGTCCTGGTCGGCGAGATCGCCAAGCGCCAGGCAGTCAACAACATTGACCGCACCATCGCTTCCGTCAAGCGCCACATGGGCACCGACTGGAACGTAGACGTGGACGGCAAGAAGTACACCGCCCAGGAAATCTCCGCCCGCATCCTGATGAAGCTGAAGAACGACGCCGAGGCCTACCTCGGTGAGAAGGTCACGGACGCCGTGGTCACCGTTCCCGCCTACTTCAACGATGCCGAGCGCCAGGCCACGAAGGAAGCCGGCGAGATTGCCGGCCTGAACGTACTGCGCATCGTCAACGAACCCACCGCAGCTGCCCTGGCCTACGGCCTGGACAAGGGCAAGGAAGACGAGCTCATCCTCGTCTTCGACCTCGGCGGCGGCACCTTCGACGTCTCCCTGCTGGAAGTCGGCAAGGACGAAGACGAATTCTCCACCATCCAGGTCCGCTCCACGGCCGGTGACAACCGCCTCGGCGGCGACGACTGGGACCAGCGGATTGTTGATTACCTGCTGAGCCAGGCCAAGGCCAAGGGTGCGGATCTGTCCAAGGACAAGATCGCCCTGCAGCGCCTGAAGGAAGCAGCGGAGCAGGCCAAGAAGGAACTCTCCTCGGCCACCTCCACCAACATCTCCCTGCAGTACCTCTCGGTCACGCCCGAAGGTCCGGTCCACCTGGACGAGCACCTGTCGCGCGCCAAATTCCAGGACCTGACCAAGGACCTGCTGGACCGCACCAAGAAGCCGTTCCAGGACGTCATCAGCGAAGCCGGCATCAAGGTTTCCGACATCGACCACATCATCCTCGTGGGCGGTTCCACCCGTATGCCTGCCGTCTCCGAACTCGTCAAGGAACTGGCCGGCGGCCAGGAGCCGAACAAGGGCGTGAACCCGGACGAGGTTGTAGCCGTTGGCGCCGCCCTGCAGGCCGGTGTGCTGAAGGGTGAGCGCAAGGACGTCCTGCTCATCGACGTAACCCCGCTGTCCCTCGGCATTGAAACCAAGGGCGGTGTGATGACCAAGCTGATCGAGCGCAACACGGCCATCCCGACCAAGCGCAGCGAGACCTTCACCACCGCGGATGACAACCAGCCGTCCGTGGCCATCCAGGTCTTCCAGGGCGAACGCGAGTTCACCCGCGACAACAAGCCGCTGGGCACGTTCGAGCTGACCGGTATTGCACCGGCTCCGCGCGGCGTTCCGCAGATCGAGGTCACGTTCGACATCGACGCCAACGGCATTGTGCACGTGTCCGCTAAGGACAAGGGCACGGGCGCCGAGCAGTCCATGACCATCACCGGCGGTTCTTCCCTGAACAAGGAAGACATCGACCGCATGGTCCGTGAAGCCGAAGAGCACGCCGCCGAGGACAAGAAGCGCCGCGAGGCAGCAGACATCCGCAACTCGGCCGAGCAGCTCGCCTACTCGGTGGACAAGCTCCTCACCGACAATGACGACAAGCTGCCGGACAACGTCAAGACCGAGGTCAAGTCCGACGTCGACGCGCTGAAGAAGGCGCTCGAGGGCACGGACAACGACGACGAGGTCAAGACTGCGTTTGAGAAGCTGCAGGCTTCCCAGACCAAGCTGGGCGAAGCCATCTACGCCTCCGCCTCCGCCTCCGCCGCCGGCGCCGAAGGCGCCCCCGGTGCTGCTGACGGTGCTCCGGCTGACGGTGCTGCTGCAGGCAGCGCCGCCGGTGACGAAGACATCGTTGACGCCGAAGTTGTCGACGACGAAGAAAAGAAGTAATCGTGGCGGCGGAAAACGAGCACGGGAACACTCCCGAAGGTGAAGAGCCCGTAAACGGCCAGGACACGCCCGGCTCGGGCGAGACCGCGGATTCCGCCAACGGTGCCGCGGCAGGGGAGGAAGCTTCGGCTTCCGCCCCGGCCGCCGGGGCCGACGGAGATGCACTCTCCCAGGCGGAGCAGATCCTGAACAACGCCGACGTGCCGGCCCAGCCTGCCGCGTCCGGTTCACCGGAGGCAGCTGAACTGCGCAACGACCTGCTGCGCCTGCAGGCCGAGTACGTGAACTACCGCAAGCGGGTGGAACGCGACCGCGACGTCGCACGGGACATGGCAGTCATCGGTGTACTGAACTCACTGATGCCTGTTCTGGACGACATCGACGCGGCACGCCAGCACGGCGACCTGGCGGAGGGACCCTTCGCTGCGATCGCTGCCAAGCTGGAGAACTCGCTGAAGACGTACGGGCTCAGCCGCATCGATGAGACCGGTGTGGAGTTCGATCCGAACATCCACGAGGCACTCATCCAGCAGCAGAGTGCGGATGTCACGTTCGATACAGTCACGCAGATCCTGCGGGCCGGCTACAAGTCCGGTGAGCGGGTCCTGCGTGCGGCGCAGGTGATTGTTTCGGTTCCGGAACAGTAGCTATACCGTGTCCGGGGCCGCACAGCGGCCCCGGACATTTTTCCATCGGCAGGTCCCGCAGCAGGGGCAAGCAAGGCCCGGCAGCCGTGTTCCACGGCAATGCAGCGGGATCGGCACATGAGGAAGGGACACCAATGGCTAGTCAGGATTGGGTCGATAAGGACTTTTACAAGATTCTGGGTGTTCCCAAGGACGCGTCCGACGCGGACATCAAGAAGGCGTACCGCAAACTGGCGCGGAAGTACCATCCCGACCAGAACCAGGGCGACGCCAACTCCGAGCGGATGTTCAAGGACCTCTCCGAGGCCTACTCGGTCCTCTCCGATGCGGAGGAACGCCAGCAGTATGACGCCATCCGCGCCATGGGAAGCGGTGCACGGTTCACAGCCGGCGGCGCGCCTGGCGGCGGCGGGGCCGGAGGAGCGGGCTTCGAGGATATCTTCGGGGACCTGTTCGGCCAGACCGCCCGCGGGGGCAGCCGGCGGACTACCTTCAACGCCGGCGGCAGCAACATCCCGCCCGAATTCGCCGACCTCTTCGGCGGCGGCGGGGGATTCGGCGGCGGCGGCTTCGGCGCCCCGCCGCCCACCAAGGGTGCGGACCGTACCGCCAGCACCACCATTTCCTTTGCCGGTTCCATTAACGGAACCGTGATCGGCCTGCGCGAACCCAACGGCGAAGTGGTTGAGGTCCGTGTGCCTGCCGGGGTCAAGGACGGGCAGAAGATCCGGGTGCGCGGCAAGGGCCAGCCCGGTGCCGCGGGTGCGGGCGACCTGATGGTCACCGTCCACGTCACGCCGCACGACTTCTTCGCCCGTGAGGGTAACAACATCCGGATCCATGTCCCGGTCTCGTTCCCGGAGGCCGCCCTGGGCGCCACTATCGAGGTGCCTACGCTGACCTCGGACACCGTCCGGCTCAAGGTCCCCGCGGGAACGCCGTCCGGCCGCACCCTGCGGGTCAAGGGTCGGGGCGTGCACACCTCCAAGGGCAACGGAGACCTGCTGGTGACCATCGACGTCGCCGTACCTTCGCACCTGAGCAAGGATGCCCGGGAAGCCGTGGAAGCGTTTGCCGACGCCACCAAGGGCGAGGATCCCCGGATCGCGTTGGCAGCCAAGGCACGGCTCTAGCCGACCGGTTCCACCGGCCGGAGGGTTATGACAGGGTTACCATTTCAACAGCAGTAAAGGAGGAACAATGGGCATAGACGTTAATGCGCCTATTTTCGTGATCTCCGTTGCCGCTGAGCTCGCGGAAATGCATCCGCAGACCCTCCGGCAGTACGACCGGCTCGGGATTGTCCGACCCAGCCGGGCACCGGGGCGCTCCCGCCGTTACTCCCAGCGCGACATAGAACTGCTGCGCGAGGTCCAGAAGCTCTCCCAGGAGGGCGTTTCCCTCGAGGGCATCAAGCGGATCATGGAGCTGCAGAACCAGGTCACCGGCCTGCGCCAGCGGGTAGCGGAGCTTTCCACGCAACTCGACGAAGCGCAGCGGCGCTCCTCTGACCGCAGCCGGGTCTTCGCCGCAGGACTGGCCGGCGACGTCGTCACCCTCAGTCGCGGGCAGCGCCCGCCCGCGGCCGCCACCGCAGTGCAGCAGCTGGGCCTGGTCTCACTGATGGAACGCCGGAGCCGTCTGCGCGCGCTTCCCGCCGGCAAGTCCGCAGAACGGGACTACGCCGACGACGGCTACATCCAGTCCCTTTAGGGCACCCGCCCACAGGGGTTCCGGGCATAGCAGTTCCCCCTGTGGCACAATGCCGGAATGCAGGAAACGCCGGTAGGTAATGTTCGAGCGCTGTACCGCTATCCGGTCAAGACGACCGCCGGTCAGGCGCTGCGCACCTCCGCTGTGACCGACAGGGGGCTGCTGCATGACCGCCGGTGGGCCGTCTACACCGACGACGGCGGCATCGCCAGCGGCAAGCGGACCCGCCGCTTCCGCCCTGTGCCCGGCCTCATGCAGTGGTCCTCGGTTGTTGAGGACAACGGGATGGACACCGACGCTGCACCGCTGCTGCTGAGCCCCGACGGTCTCAGCTACCGCGCGGATGATCCGGCCGCCTCCCGGGCGCTGAGCGCAGCTTTCGGCCGGGAACTGACACTGCGGCCCGAAAGCGCTGTCGGACACCACGACGAGACGCCACTGCACCTGGTGACAACATCCTCACTGGCTGCCCTCGAGGGCATGGTCGGTGGAGCGGTGGATGACCGCCGCTTCCGCGCCAACATCGTCATCGACACCGGTTCCCAGCCGGCGTTCTGCGAGGATGACTGGGTCGGTGCCGAACTGGTCCTCGGAGGCGGGGTTCTTCTGCGCCTGGGGGAGGGGATGCCGCGTTGCGTGATGATCGACCAGGCGCAGGCCGGTATCCCGGCCGGGACCAAGGCCCTGACGCTTCTCGGCACGCACCACTCCACGGAATTCGGTCTGCAGGCTCATGTCCTGCGGACAGGGATGCTACGGATCGGCGACCCGGTCACCCTGCGCCGCAGCGGGAAAGCATAACGACCGAGCCTACTGCAGGCGTCGCGCGCGCAGCACCACGTCCTCCTTGTGGTGCGCCCCGGCGCCGGCGGAAACGTGCCGCGGACGGGTCTCGTCCACCTCTATCCGCCAATCGTCATCGAGCAGTGCGGCCACATCGGCAAGGCCCACGTAGTCCCGGAGATCAATTCCACGGGCCTCTGCTTCCTCCGCCGTGGGCGGCGGGTGGTGTACCCATAGGAGAATCCCGCCGGGCGCGACGGCTCGGAGCAGCGCACGTTCCGCTTCGTTCCCGTCGGTCCGCAGGAGAACGGGGTACTGCGCCGAAACCAAGGCAAAGGACGCCGGCGAAAGAGCAGCCTCGACCAAGCCGGCATGGACCCAGTTCACCTGCACCGAACGCAGTTTGGCCTGGCGGGCGGCCCGGGCGAGGGCGACTCCGGAGACGTCCAGTGCAGTGACGTCCCAGCCCTGTTGGGTCAGCCACAGGGCATCGGCGCCTTCACCGCAGCCGACGTCCAAGGCGCGTCCGGGCTGTAACCCGCGGGTCTCGCTGACCAGGACGGCATTGGGGTGGCCGCTCCATAGCTCACCGCTGCCGGCGTAACGCTGGTCCCACAGCTCTTCGACGGCTGCGGGATCCTGCGGCAGGGACTCGGGGGATTCCGCGCTCAACGCCGGGCGTCGGCTTCCGGGCGGAGGCGGATGAGCCGCTGCGGACCGTCGTCGTCAAGCTCCACGAGATCGCCGTGGGAGGAGAGGAAATCGGTGAAGGACCGGAAGCCCAGCGGCTTCTCGTTGAAAGCCGGATCCATCCGGCGCATCTGGTTCTTCACCGTGCCCGTGTTGAGCCACTCGTCGGCGTCGCCCTTGGCATGGCCGATCTGCAGTGCCCGTACGAGGAGTTCGGTCGCGACGACCCCCGGGTCGACGTCCTCGGCCGGTTCGGGCTCGTCGAACGCAGCCTGGCCGGTGTGCGAGAACATGGGAACGGTGGTGAGCCTGCGCGCGGGGGCCGGATCCGGCTGCGAATCCGTCGGTGCCGGGCGCTTCTCGGCCGACGAATCGGCCGCAGCCGGGGCAGCAGCGGCAGCCACGATGCCGGGCAGGGAGTCGTAGTCCTCGAATTCGTCGCAGGCGGCGGCGAGGGAGGTGCTGGTCGAGCCGGCAACGCCGATGCCGACCACAAAGCGGCCGAGGCGCTTGGACTTCTGTGCGAGGGCAATGTAGTCGCTGTCGCCGGCCACGATGATGACGTGGGTCAGGTCCGGCAGCCGGAAGAGGTCTTCGACTACGTCCACGGCGAGCCGGATGTCAGCGCCGTTCTTGGTGCCGCGCGTGGTGGTGGTGAACAGCTGGGTCAGGTCCACCGCACGGGACATCAGCTGGCGCTGGTAGCTCGCATTGACGGGCACGGACCAGTCCGCGTAGGCGCGGTTGACCACCAGGGTGCCGAAGGACGCGGCAAAATCGATGATGGCGTTGAAGTCCACCGTGGCTGCCGTGAGCTTGGCGGCAACCTCCGGGTCGGCCTCCCGGTTCGTCTTGTCGAAATCGCGGATGCCGTCGCGCTGGAACGCATTGCGGCCGTGCAGCTGCTGGTAGCGCGAGATGACGATGTTGTCGAAGTCGATGTAGAGGCCGACACGGGCGTCGTTCGGTTCAGTCATTTTGTTCAGTTCCTCCGGTAAGCAAGGTCGAAAATCAGCCGGCCGGCCTCGTGGGCCTTGTTTTCGAAGCTGGTCAGTGTCCGGCCTTCAAACCTGGGCGCCCAGCCCCCGCGGGCATCGACGTCGTCGTCCGGGGCCTTGTTTTCGAGGCCCTCCCGGTGCACGCGGGTGAGCGGGCTGTCCTCACCGGCACGCTCGCCGTCGTGCAGGTTCCGGAACCGTGCGGACGCGTCCAGGACTTCGCGCATCTGCACGGCGTAGTCGGACCAGTCGGTGGCCAGGCGCCAGATGCCGCCGGGCACCAGCACCCGGGCCACCAGTTCGGCGAAGGAATCCTTGACCAGGCGGCGTTTGTGGTGGCGGGTCTTGTGCCAGGGGTCGGGGAAGAACACCCAGACCTCGTCCACGGAACCGGCGGGGAGCATGGTGCTCAGCACCTCCGGCGCGTTGGCCTGCACCACGCGGATATTCGTCAGGCCCTTCTGGCCGATCCGCTGCAGGGTCTGCGCCAGGCCGGGGAGATAGACCTCCACGGCCAGGAAGTCCTTGTCCGGGTTCTGCTCCGCGGCGTGCGCGACGGCTTCGCCGAGGCCCGAGCCGATTTCGACGACGAGGGGAGCGGTGCGGCCGAACTCGGCGGCGGCGTCGAACACGTAGTCGGGGGATACCGAGGTGTCGGCCTCATCACGGGGCACGTCGATCACGAAGCGGTCCGAAAGCTCGTCCCATGCCTGCTGGCGGCGCCCCTGCAGACGTGAACCGCGGCGGACGAAGGACACCGGTGAGCGGAAATTCGGCTCTGAGCCGGTGTCTGTGCCGACGTCGGCGGACCGGCTCTCGGCGGCATCGGGCAGGGCTGGTTCAGTAGTCATTATTGTTAATGCTATCGGCTGCCGCGGGTCCGGATTTCACCGCAGCCCCCGCCCCCGATTAGGAAAGTTTCCGCATTACGGTAAACTGGAGGCAGATGTTGGTCCTGCCATTGTCCGTCCCGGCTAATAACCGCGGGTGGAACAGTGTGTGTAAGCAGTCCAGCCTGCGTCGATGAACGCTTTCTTTTGTCCCGCTTCAGTGCGGTAGACACTGTCTGACTTTTCTTCGGCGAACCCTCGGCCCAAACGGCGTCGGGGGCCTCTTACCGAAAGTTGCCTGTCTTTAATGACCACTTTTGCTGCCCTTGGTGTGCCCAAGGCACTTGTTTCCTCCCTCGCCGCTGCCGGAATTGACGAGGCCTTCCCCATCCAGGTGGAAACCCTCCCGGACACCCTTAAGGGCCGCGACGTCCTGGGCCGCGGCCGCACCGGTTCCGGCAAGACGCTGGCGTTCTCCCTTCCCCTCGTTGCCCGTCTGGCCGAGAATGAAGCCGCTTACCGCCGCCGCCCGAACCGCCCGCTGGGCCTGGTCCTGGCGCCGACCCGCGAGCTGGCCACACAGATCAACAACGTCATTGAGCCCCTGGCCAAGGAGCTTGGCCTGAACACCACCGTGATCTACGGCGGCGTGTCCCAGCAGCGTCAGGAAAAGGCACTCAAGGCCGGCGTCGACATCGTCATCGCCTGCCCCGGCCGCCTCGAAGACCTGATGAAGCAGAAGGTCATCAGCCTCGAGTCCGTCGAGATCACCGTGCTGGACGAGGCCGACCACATGGCAGACCTCGGCTTCCTGCCGGTTGTCCAGCGCCTGCTGGACCGCACTCCGGAAAAGGGTCAGCGGATGCTGTTCTCCGCCACCCTGGACAACGGCGTGGACAAGCTGGTCCGCCGTTACCTGTCGAACCCGCTGACGCACTCCGTGGATGAGCCGCAGGCAGCGGTGTCCACCATGGAGCACCATGTGCTGCTGGTTCAGGACCAGACGGCCAAGAAGCTGCTGGTCAAGGAACTGGCCGGTGGCCAGGGCCGCCGCATCATGTTTATGCGCACCAAGCACCACGCCCGCAAGATGGCCCAGTTCCTCACGGACAACGGCATCCCCACGGTGGACCTGCACGGCAACCTGTCCCAGAATGCCCGTGACCGCAACCTGGCGGAGTTCGCTTCCGGCGACGTCCGCGTCCTGGTAGCCACCGACGTCGCCGCCCGCGGCGTCCACGTGGATGACGTTGAACTCGTGGTCCACATTGATCCGCCCACGGAGCACAAGGCCTACCTGCACCGTTCAGGCCGTACGGCCCGCGCCGGATCCAGCGGAACCGTGGTGACGCTGACCCTCCCGGAGCAGAAGAGCGAGGTGTCGAAGCTGATGAAGGCTGCCGGCGTCGACGTTTCCATCGAGAAGGTCAGCCACAATTCGCCGTCCATCGCCAAGCTTGTCGGCGAACGCGCGGCCGTTGTGGAACCGCACGTCCGCGCCGCGCAGCTTGCAGCCAAGTCCCCGCAGCAGGGCGGCGGCCGCTCCACCGGCGCCAATGCCCAGCGCAAGCGTGCAGCCCGCTCGACCGGTGCACCCCGCGCCGGCGGACGCGGCGGTACAGGCGGACGCGGCCGCGTGTCAGCGGAACGTCCCGACCGCATGGAACGCAGCGAACGCAACGAACGCAATGACCGCGCCGTCGACGACGTGCGTACGCAGCGTCCGGCACGGTCCGCCGACGGCCGCCGCAACAGCGCCTCGGCTGCCACCGCATCCGGACGCAACCGCCGCCCGGCCACCGGCCAGCGTGCCGAGGGCGCCGGTGCAGGCCAGCGTTCAGGCGGTGCAGCCTCCGGCCGCCCGGCACGTGCAGCCGGCCCCCGCCGCGCCACCGCGCCGGCATCGAACGAACGCCGTTCCCGCTAAGCCTTAGCTCAGCGAAAAGAGGCACCGCATCCACTGTTGATGCGGTGCCTCTTTTTTGTGCTGTCGGTGGTGGCCTATTCGGTGTAAAGACCCATGCCGCGCAGCACATTCCGCCGTGCTGCGTTGGAGATGAGGAACCGGCGGCCGGCCGTCACCTCAGGTTCGATGCGGACAAACGCGTTCTTGGCGCCGGTCTGCCAGGGGAACAACGGGAGATCCTCCGAGTCCATGATCTCCGCGTAGTCCTCCAGCAGGGTGGCGCCGCCCTTCAGCACCACGCTCCAGGCGGATGAAAGGCTGTCGTCGTAACCGTCGATTTCGAAGGCAACCGGGTTGCCGGAGAGGGCGCCGGCCAGCTTGGTACCCGCCGCGGTCCGGAACACCACCGTGCCGTGATCCACGGCAAAATTGACCGGAAATATCTCGGGGTGCCCGTCGACCACCACGGCCAGCCGGGCGAACCGGGCCTGCCGGACGTATGCCCAGCACTGGCTGGAGGTCAGGTGGTCTGCTGTGGTCTCATCGCTGATCGGCATGGCGCCAGTCTAGGGCAGGAGCAGCCGGGCGGGTATGCAGGCATCGAAGCCGTGGCTTATCAGTGCCCGGTGGAGAACAATGGAGCCATGAAAGCGATCCTGAACGTCATCTGGCTTCTGTTCGGCGGCATCTGGCTAGCCCTTGGGTACGCGCTGGCAGGGGTTCTCTGCTGCCTGCTGATCGTCACGATCCCGTTCGGCATCGCGTCCTTCCGCATCGCCAACTATGCGCTCTGGCCGTTCGGGCGGACGGTGGTGGACCGGGGCGGCTTCACCGGACCCCTCAGCCTGCTGGGAAACATCATCTGGCTGCTGCTGGCCGGCATCTGGATCGCGGTCGGCCATATCCTCACGGCCATTCCCATGTTTGTGAGCATCGTCGGAATCCCGCTGGGCATTGCCAATCTGAAGATGCTGCCCATATCGCTGATGCCGCTGGGCAAGGTCATTGTCCCGACGGACACCTGGCAGGTCACCCCGTACGCCGGCAATGCCTACCGGCAGCCCGGTTACCAGGGGCGGGTGGCTCCGCAGCAGCAGTGGCCCTCCTGACCCGGGCCTGCACCGGCTAGCCCTGGGCACCCTCGAGGAAGGCCTTCATCAGCGGACCACCCGAGGTGGAACCCCGCTCGCCCTGCTCCACGAACACGGCAACTGCCAGGTCACCCTGGATCGCCAGAACCCACGCGTGGGTTTCCGGCGGAGTCTGGCTGCCGAATTCAGCGGTCCCGGTCTTCGCCAGCACGGGTTCCCCCGGCACATCGAGCAGCATCTGCACTCCGCCCTCGGCGACGACGGCGCGCATCATCTCCTGCAGGGCGGCCGCTTCCTCCTTGGTGAGGTTGCCGGGGGAGGGCGTCTTCGAATCCGGGCCGGGCGTCGTCGTCGGCGCGGCTTCCGGAGCTTCAGCGGCCTCCCGGACCAGTGTGGGTGAGATGCGTTCGCCCTTGCTGATCGAGGCGCCGGCAACAGCCATGGCCAGCGGAGACACCAGAACCTCGCCCTGTCCGATCAGCGAGGCCGCGTGAGCGGTGCCTTCGGCCTCGGCCGGGACGGAGCCCAGGAAGGCATCCGTGCCGATGGCAGCCTCGACTCCGATGCCCAGGTCAGCGGCGGCTTCCGACAGGCTTTGCTGCGAGACGGTGTCCCGGGCATTCAGGAAGGCCGTATTGCAAGAGTTCGCGAAGGCGGTGCGCAGCGGGATGCTGCCGGTGGCCGCGGCCGGGTAACCCGGCACGTTGGTGAACTTCCGGCCGTCAACGTTGAGTTCCGAAGGGCACTCGACCGTATTGCCCGGTGCGCTGCCGCTGCGGAACATGGCCAGGGCGGTGGCTGTCTTGAAGGTGGAGCCGGGCGGGTACTGGCCGAGGAGCGCGGTCTGCTGGCCCTCGCTGCCCGGGCCGTTGGCCACGGTCAGGATCTCGCCGGTGGAGGGTTGGATGGCCACGATGGCGGAGGCGGAGGGCTCCTGTTCCAGGACGCCCTCCGCCAGTAGCTGCAGTTTCGGGTCCAGTGTTGTCTGCAGGGATGTGCCGCTCTGCGGGTCGATGCTCGTCAGCACAATGCCGTTGGTTCCGGCATCGTTTTCGACGGTGACGGTGACTCCGGGTGCGCCCTGCAACTGTGGATCGTACTGTTTCTGGAGTCCGGCGAGTCCGGTCTGGTCGCCGGGGGACAGCCGGCCTTCGGATTCCTCGATGAGCTCGGCCGTGGCCTCGCCCACGGTGCCGAGGAGGGCGCGGGCGAACCCGCGGGTGGGAGCCAGGATTCGCTGGGCGGGGAGGGCCAGTCCTCCGGGGATGGCTTCGACTGCGGTGACGGTTGCCGGGCCCTCCGCCTCCTCGCGCTGGACAATCGCCTCGACAAAGGCTTCGGGTCCGGCTGCCTGGACCCGGGCAGTGTATTCGGCGGGATCCAGCCCGGTCAGGCTGGCCATTGCCGCTGCCGAAGAGGCCAGCTGCTCCTCGGCGAGGTCCGGCTTGTTGATGCCGATGCGCAGCACCGGCTTCGAACTCATCAACGGCATTCCGTTGCGGTCCAGGATATCCGCGCGTACGCCGGAGGTTGTTGTGCGGACCAGCCGGTCGCCGTCGACCAGGGAGCTGACCAGAACGGACGGAGCCCACTCGACGAGCCACTGATCGTCCTCGCCGCGGCGCATCTGGGCAGTGCTCTCGTAGGACCAGTCCGGCTGGGAATCACTGTTCACATCCCAGTCGTAGGCCAGGCGGGCAGTGGCGGCGTCCTCGTCCTCGGAGTCCTCATCGATGCCGGCCACTGTGACGGAAGGACGGAGCGGCCCCATGTCTGCGAGCAGCTCCGCCAACTCGGTGTTCACCTGATCGGGTGAGCCCGCGGTGAAGGCCGATGCCGAAACGTCCAGCTGGCTCAGGCCCTTCGCGAGGGCGGCGGCAGCATCATCCGGAGAAGGTTTATCCGCCGAGCAGGACACCAGGGTCAGGGCCAGGGCGGCAACGGCAAGGACGGAAACGGACGTACGGTTTTTCCCCATCCGCACAGGCTACCGCCTTGACGGCTTCGGACACGTGGAATGCACCTCCCTGCGGTGCGCAGGCCGTTGCGCGGCCCCGCTTGCCGACCCTGTGCACGGCCTGGTTTCCCTGCTACGGTTTGGGAAACGGCCAGGAAATGGCGCTTGACTACAACTCGCTTCCCCCGGCATCCTGCCGACGGCCGGAACGGTCGCCTTGGCCGCTGGAGGACCGGATCGGTTGCCGGTTGTTCTACGGCAGGAGTGGGCAAATGTCCGATCTGGACATGATTCTTGAGAAAACGGTGCGGTCCTACGGCCGCCGGCAAATCCAGGCGGGCCACGCGCTGATGATTGTGATGGCCCGGGATATTCCCTTTCCTATCGGAGACGTTTGGTCTGCCGTCGCGGACCCGGAGCGCCTTGGCCAATGGGTGGCGCTGCCGGAAGGGGATCTGCGGCGCGGCGGGAACTACAGCCTCCCGGATGGATCCCACGGGGCGATTCTGCGCTGCGACGGTCCCCGGCTCCTAACCGTGTCCTGGGCCCGGGAAGGATACACAACGGCCGAAGTGGAGTTCCACCTGACCGGGGAGGACGGATACACCCGCTTCGAGCTGCGCTACGCCTCGGTCCGGAAAGGGTTTGCCGTATCGGCCGCCCCGGGCGCCGGCCTGTGGACCGGCGGCGCCGGGTGGGAGTACTTCCTCGATGTCCTGGAGGAATACCTGGCGGGCAGCATCCCCGAAGAGCCGCCCGGCATCCGGTTCGAAATCGAGTCCGGCGGGGAGCTGGCGCAGCTCTTCGAAGCGCGCAACGAACGGTGGCGCAGAACCGCTGACGACTTCGATCAGGAGCACACTCCCTAGGACACCCGATCCCGCGGAGACAACTTTACTTCAAAAGTTGAGCTGACTAGACTCAACTTTGTTTACTGAAGCATTCTTCGCTGAGGTCTTTGAGGAGTTCCCGTGGACACTAAATTCACGAACAAGAGCCAGGAAGCGCTTTCGGCTGCGGCCATGAACGCCAACACCGCGGGGAATCCGCAGATCGAACCGGCACACCTGCTGAAGGCGTTGATGGACCAGCGGCAGGGTGTCGCCGTCGCACTCCTCAAGGCAGCCGGCATCAACGTGGATACCGTCAGTGCAGCCGCCAGCACTGCCATCCACCAGCTGCCCTCTTCCTCGGGTTCCTCGGTGGCGCAGCCGCAGTTTTCCCGTCCGCTGCTGCAGGTCATCAACGCGGCGCAGCAGGAAGCGGAGAAGCTGGGGGATGCCTTTGTGTCCACGGAGCACCTCCTGCTCGGGTTGTCCCTCGACAACGGGCCGGCAGGAAAAGCGCTGCGGGACAACAACGCCGGGCATGACGCCCTCAGCGCAGTGCTTCCATCAGTACGAGGAGACCGTAAAGTGACAAATGCTGATCCGGAGAACACCTTCCAGGCGCTGGAGAAATTCAGCACGGACCTGACGGAAATGGCCCGCTCGGGCAAGCTGGACCCGGTCATCGGCCGGGACGCGGAAATCCGCCGCGTCATCCAGGTACTCAGCCGCCGTACTAAGAACAACCCCGTGCTTATCGGCGAGCCCGGCGTGGGTAAGACCGCCGTTGTCGAGGGACTCGCCCAGCGCATTGTTGCGGGGGATGTGCCGGAAAGCCTCAACGGCAAGACCCTGCTGTCCCTGGACCTCGGGTCCATGGTGGCCGGAGCCAAATACCGCGGCGAATTTGAAGAGCGATTCAAGGCAGTCCTGGAGGAAATCTCCAGCGCCGAAGGGCAGATCGTCACCTTCATCGACGAGCTGCACACCGTCGTGGGCGCCGGCGCAGCCGAAGGATCCATGGACGCCGGCAACATGCTCAAACCCATGCTGGCACGCGGGGAACTCCGGCTGATCGGCGCCACCACCCTGGACGAGTACCGCCAAAACATCGAGAAGGACGCCGCACTGGAGCGGCGCTTCCAGCAGGTGTACGTGGGCGAACCCAGCGTCCCGGACACCATCGGCATCCTGCGCGGCCTGAAGGAGCGCTACGAGGCGCATCACAAGGTCGCCATCGCCGACTCGGCACTCGTGGCCGCCGCCACGCTGTCCAACCGCTACATCACCGGACGCCAGCTCCCGGACAAGGCGATTGACCTGGTCGATGAGGCCGCGTCCAGGCTGCGGATGGAGATCGATTCCGCCCCCGAAGAGATTGACGAGCTCCGGCGTGCCGTGGACCGGCTCACCATGGAGGAACTCGCACTGGCCAACGAATCGGACGAGGCCTCGATCGAGCGGCTGGCCGCGCTGCGCGAGGACATGGCCAATAAGAAGGAACAGCTGGCCGCCCTCAACGCCCGCTGGGAAGCCGAGAAAGCAGGACTCAACCGGGTCGGCGACCTCAAGGCCAAGATTGACGAGCTGCGCAGCGAGGCGGAGAAATTCCAGCGCAACGGCGACCTCACCGAGGCCTCCCGCATCCTGTACGGCGAAATCCCTGCCCTGCAGAAGGAACTGGAGGCAGCCCAGCAGGCCGAGGAGAGCAACTTCGGCGAAGAAACCCAGGAACTGATGGTCTCCGAGGAAGTCACCGCGGACGACATTGCGGAAGTGGTCTCTGCCTGGACCGGCATCCCCTCCGGCCGCATGCTGCAGGGCGAATCCCAGAAACTGCTGGACATGGAAGAAGCCATCGGATCGCGCCTGATCGGTCAGAGCAAGGCCGTAGCCGCGGTGTCCGACGCGGTCCGCCGCTCGCGTGCCGGCGTCAGCGATCCTGACCGCCCCACCGGTTCCTTCCTGTTCCTGGGGCCCACCGGCGTCGGCAAGACCGAGCTGGCGAAGGCCCTGGCGGACTTCCTCTTCGACGACGAGCGGGCCATGGTCCGCATCGATATGAGCGAGTACTCCGAGAAGCACGCGGTCTCCCGCCTGGTCGGTGCTCCTCCCGGATACGTCGGATATGAAGAGGGCGGCCAGCTGACCGAAGCGGTACGCCGCCGCCCCTATTCGGTGATCCTGCTCGATGAAGTGGAAAAGGCGCACCCGGATGTCTTCGACATCCTGCTTCAGGTGCTCGACGACGGCCGGCTGACCGACGGCCAGGGCCGGACCGTGGATTTCCGGAACGTCATCCTGATCCTGACGTCCAACCTTGGTTCCCAGTTCCTGGTGGACCCGGGACTCACTGAGGAACAGAAGCACGAATCGGTGATGTCCATGGTCAACGCGAACTTCAAGCCGGAGTTCCTCAACCGGCTCGACGACGTGATCCTGTTTGATCCGCTGAGCCTGGAGGATCTGACCCGGATCGTGGACATTCAGGTGCGGGCCCTGGCCAACCGGCTGCATGAGCGCCGGCTGGTGCTGGACGTGACCGATGCGGCGCGGGAATGGCTGGGACTGACCGGCTATGATCCGGCGTACGGTGCGCGGCCGCTGCGCCGCCTGGTGCAGCGGGAGATCGGCGACCAGCTGGCCCGCGGCATCCTGGCCGGAAAGATCAGCGACGGTGACACCGTGCTGGTGGACCGGACCGCAGACGGTCTGGACGGCGACGGGCTGGTGGCCGAGCCAGGCCTGACAGTGGCAGCGGTCGCCTAGGCCCGGACGTCAAAAGGCGCGCGGCGGATGATGTCCGCCGCGCGCCTTTGTGTGGTCGACTGCGCTTACTCCTGTACCAGCGACTCAGTGAGCTCCTGGTCCTCGGGGGCAAAGACAAAGCAGTCGACCCGGCGGTCCCCGCTGGCCCACGTCTGTTCCGTCGGAATGGACTTGGTGAGTGTCAGGTCCGGGAGGTCGGCGGCGGCGTCGGTGTAGTCCACCGCGGCGCAGACCTCATTGACCTGCTCCTCCAGGGCCTCGGTGCCGGGGAAGTCCGCGTCCTCGGGCAGGCTTTCGGTGGCGACCAGCTGTGCATTGTGCGGTGTGTCGCAGGTAACGACCGTAGCGCTGGAGTTCACGTCATCCCAGTCCTGCAGGCACGCTCCGGATTCCAGCTCCAACGGGCTGACGTCCTCCGAAATGACGCCCTCTTCCTTGCCGTTGAAGACAAACACGAAGAGCAGGATGGCAATGACGGCGGCCAGTACAACGCCGCCGAGCACCAGCAGGAGCCGGGTGTTGCGCCCGCTTTTGCGGCCGCCGGCTGCGGGGGCTGCTGCTGTAGCGCCGGGGGCGGCGTTGTCCGTGCCTATGCCGGGCCGGGAGGCTGCCGATGCTCCGGCTGTACGCCGGCTTTCCGCCAGCCGGCGGGACCGGCGCGTTTCGCCGGTGGGCACGGCGGCCGTGGCGGCCTCCGGCTCCCGGGGAACGTCGGTGTCGGCAGGGGGTGCGGCAGGGGCATCCGTCATGGGGGCTGCGGCGTCGATGCCGTGCAGGGGGTGCGGTTCTGCGTCCTGAGTAGGCGGTTCCTTCTCCGCATCGGGGGCCGGTGCCGGGGTCGGGCCCGTGTCCGGGCCGGCGTCCGCGGGCTCCCGGGGCTCTGCCAGGGCTTCCGGGGCGTGCGGCTGCCCGCCGTCCTGAGTCACCCGGATTTCGGCACCGGCAGGCGCGGGCTCGAGTCCGGAAAGGCGTCCGGCTTCGGCTGCGTCGGCCTCCGCCGCAGCGGTTTCCGAGGCGATCTGGTCGAGTGCTGCCGCTTCCACGGCTTCGTCGCTCAGTGCCGGCTCAGCCAGGGACGGCTCCTCCAGTTTGAGGTCCTCGGGGGCGACCACCGCCGGCTCGGCCGGCAGATCGGAGGCTGCGGCCGGGTCCCCGCCCGGTACGGCTCCGGGGTCTGTGTCCACAGCGGAGTCCGCGTCGCCGGCCGAGGGGGCGGCGGCGCCGCCCGCAATGCCGTCGAAGCTGCGTTCCCAGACGCCCGTATCGTGGCTTCCGTCCGCGGTGAGCCATGCGGGAGAGTCCGAATGGGCGCTCAGATCGGGGAAGGCACCCGGCGTACCTTCCTTCTCCGGTGGCGGAGAAGCCGCTCCCGGTGTATTTTTCTGATCGCTCATGGTGAACGTTTGTCCTCCCTGTAGGCGGTGCCGTGAAGCACTCCAAGACTGTCTCTACCCCTGACTTTAGCCAATATCGAGGTGCGGGAGTGGTGAACGCCATGCCGGAGGCGGTGCACATCTGTGCCTGCCGCCGGCCCTGCTGCGGCGGAAGGGGCACAAGGCAGCGGGAAAACATGTAACCTGTACTTACGACAAATTGACCAAATATTCCGGGGGCCTCGTTCATCTGCCCGAACGACTAACCACCGGATCGACGCAAAAAGGGGGTCACGCCATGGGGCGCGGCCGTCAAAAGGCAAAGGCAACCAAGCAGGCCCGGGAAATGAAGTACTTCACCCCGGCCACGGACTACTCGGCGCTCCAGCGTGAGCTTTCAGGACCGACGAGTCGTCCATCCAGTCGATATCCCGAGGAGCCGGCTGAGCCCGACTACTCGGCGTACGAAGATAAGTACGCGGATCAATTTGGCGACGATGACGATGATGAGGGCAACCGCCGCGCAGGGTAGCGGTACGTTCCTCAAAGACGTTGGCCAATTGCCATCCTTTCAGCGGATCACCTTAGGGTGGATCCGCTGAACGGCGTTAAGACAGGTTTCTTCCACGCCAAAGGCCCCGGACCGGGTACACGGTCCGGGGCCTTTACTGTGGAAGGGCAGCGGGATTATGCGTAAGCCCCGACCAGCCGTACTGCGCCGCCGTCAACGCCCTTGGCGCCCTGCACAAAATCGGAGTCGCTGCCGGCAGGCGTTTCGGCCTCGCCGACGCCGCCCATGACCCAGGCAGGGACGCCGCGGGCAGCGAGGCGTTCCAGGGCGGCGTCGGCGCTCCCGGCATCGACAATCGCCACCATCCCGACACCGAGGTTCAGGGTGCGTTCCAGATTCGGCTGCGGCACATTGCCCAGTTCGGCGATCAGCTTGAACACGGGAGGGAGCTCCCAGGTGGAGCGGTCCACGGTGGCCTGCAGCCCCTTGGGCAGCACCCGTGCCAGGTTCGCAGCCAGACCGCCGCCGGTCACATGGCTGAAGCCGTGCACCCCGGCCGCATCGTGGCGGGCAAGGTCCAGGCAGTCCGCGGCGTACACGCGGGTGGGTTCGAGCAACTCCTCACCCAGCGTGCGCCCCAGCTCGGACACCTGGCGCTCGAGCTGCCAGCCGGCATGGTTGATCACGCGGCGGACCAGGGAGTAGCCGTTGGAATGGATACCGGAGGACGCCATGCCGATCACAACGTCGCCGCTGCGGACGCGGTCCGGGCCGAGGAGTCGGTCCGCCTCCACCACGCCGGTGGCGGCACCTGCGACGTCGTACTCGTGCTCACCAAGCAGGCCGGGATGTTCCGCCGTTTCCCCGCCCACCAGTGCCGTGCCGGCTACCTCGCAGGCCGCCGCGATGCCGCGCACGATGTCGGCGATGCGTTCCGGCACCACCTTGCCGCAGGCAATGTAGTCGGTCATGAACAGTGGCTCGGCGCCGACCACCACAATGTCATCGACCACCATGCCCACCAGGTCGAATCCGATGGTGTCGTGGATGTCCATGGCCTGTGCGATGGCTACCTTGGTGCCGACGCCGTCCGTGGAGGTCGCCAGCAGCGGTTTGCGGTACGCGAGCAGCCGGGATGCGTCGTAAAGCCCGGCAAAACCGCCCACGCCGCCCAGCACCGATGAATTATGGGTGGCCTTCACCGCTGCCTTCATCAACTCAACGGCTTTGTCGCCGGCTTCGACATCCACACCGGCCGAGGCGTAGGTAATGGAGGTGGCGGGGGCGGCGTTCATATGGCCTCTTTCTTTTCGGCGGCGTTGAGCAGGTTCTCGTATTCACTGTCCGGGCCCGGATCGCAGCCGGTGGCTCCGGCGTCCTCCGCGGGATTGGCAGGCTCCAGCAGGTTCTTCCCCAGCCGGTCCGCGGTCGGCAGCTCGATCGGATAGACACCGGTGAAGCATGCGGTGCACAGCCGCTCCCGGGGCTGCCGGGTGGCGTCGATCATTCCGTCTTCGGAAATGTACGCCAGGCTGTCCGCGCCGATGGATGCCCGGATTTCCTCCACCGCGGCGCCGTTGGCGATCAGCTCTGCACGTGAGGCAAAGTCGATGCCGTAGAAGCACGGCCATTTGACCGGGGGCGAGGAGATCTTGACGTGCACCTCGACGGCGCCGGCCTCGTGCAGCATCCGAACGATGGCCCGCTGTGTATTGCCACGCACAATCGAGTCATCCACCACCACCACCCGCTTGCCGCGGATCACGGATTCAAGGGCGTTCAGCTTCAGTTTGATGCCGAGCTGGCGGAGGGTCTGGCTGGGCTGGATGAAAGTCCGCCCCACGTAGGAGTTCTTGACGAACCCGTGGGCGAAGGGAATCCCGGATTCCTCGGCATAACCCACCGCAGCCGGGGTGCCGGATTCCGGGACTGGAATGACAATGTCCGCGTCCACTGCGTGTTCCCGGGCCAGCTGGCGGCCCATCTCGACGCGGGATTCGTACACGGACCGGCCGGCGATGGTTGCATCGGGGCGGGCGAGGTACACGTACTCGAACACGCAGCCCGCCGGCGTAGGCTCGCCGAAGGTGCGGCTGCGGACCCCTGATTCGTCGATGGCGATGAATTCGCCCGGCTTGATCTCACGGATGAAACTGGCGCCGACCGTCGCGAGGGCGGACCCTTCGGAGGCAACCACCCAGCCCCGTTCCAGACGTCCGAGCACCAGTGGGCGGACGCCGTAGGTGTCCCGCGCGGCGTAGAGGGTTCCCTCGTCCATAAACACAAAGGAAAACGCGCCGCGCAGCTTGGGCAGCAATTCCATGGCCGTGTCCTCCAGCGACCGTCCGTCGCTGCCGTTGAGCAGCGCCGTCACCAGCGCGGTATCGGAGGTGTTGCCCTGGGCAATTTCGCCGGTGCGGGGACGGCCCTCACGCTCCAGGATCAGTTCATACAGTTCGGCGGAATTGGTCAGGTTGCCGTTGTGGGCCAGGGCCACGGTACCGCTGGCGGTGGCCCCGAGGGTGGGCTGGGCATTGGCCCAGTGCGACGCACCCGTGGTCGAATACCGGCAGTGCCCGACGGCGATGTGCCCCAAAAGGGTGTTGAGCGTGGTCTCATCGAAAACCTGGGACACCAGCCCCATGTCCTTGTACACACTGATGCGCCGGCCGTCGCTGGCGGCGATGCCGGCGGATTCCTGTCCGCGGTGCTGTAAAGCGTAAAGCCCGTAATAGGTAAGCTTCGCTACCTCTTCGCCGGGGGCCCAGACTCCGAAGACACCGCAGGCGTCCTGCGGTCCTTTCTCTCCGGGCATCAGATCATGGGAAAGCTGTCCGTCTCCGCGTGCCATGTGTGCATTCTCTCACGTGCCTGCGCCGGAAAGGGCTCCGTGCGCAACCGTTACGAGTAAGGCTGTTCCCGGCTCTCCGGTTCTGCGGGGTCAACGCTTTCCACCATGGACCGGCGGGCCTTGCGGACGCTGATCCAATCCAGGGCGAGGGCAGTCAGGGCTCCCAGCAGCAGACCCGGCAGCGCGAACATCATGGTGAAGAAACCAAGGGTGGCCTCGCGGGTGAAGCTGGGGTTCTCGGCGCCGCCGTAGGCGACAAAGAGGGCAGCAATGAACCCGGCGACCACGCCCAGTGCCAGGAAGGGGACGAAGCGGGGGGCGCGGCGGACCGTAATCTCGCGGCGTTCAGGGCTGTGCTGCTCGGAAACCATGCTTCGATTCTACCGGTCGGGCGGTCTCCTGCGGCGCGGTCGGAGAACCGGAGGACAGGCTAAGAACCCGGACCAGCTCCCTGGGAACGGGTATGGAAGAGCGGCAGTACGTCCGACAGGTCGGCGCGCAGGCCCGAGGCTGCCACCTTCCCGGCGGCGACGGCGTCTGCCCAGGACTGCCGGCCCGTGACCAGCGCCAGCCAGGTGGCGCCGTCGGTCTCGATGACGTTCGGGGGAGTGCCGCGCGTGTGCCGCGGCCCGGCCACGCACTGGGTGACCCCGAACGGCGGCACCCGGACCTCCACGCTGTTGCCGGGGGCGCGTTCGGCAAGTTCCTCCAACGCGTAGCGCACCGCCATGGCGGTGGTGCCGCGGTCCGCTGCTCCGGCTGCTGCTGCCTGCAGGGCTGCCCGGCCGTCCTCGCCCGTGATCCGGCGCCGTGCCATGGTCCTAGCCCAGCAGCGCCGTGACCGGCGCGCCCAGCCGCAGGCTTCCCACCGGCTGGCCGCCGCCGAGCACCGGCTGCATGATCTTGTCCAGTACCTTTTCCACCGCCAGCGGATCGACGGCGCCGCTGGCTGCCAGCAGGGTCAGTCCCACCAGGGAAGCGGCACGGGTGTTTCCGTCGAGCATCTTCAGGGCCACCGACACGCCCGTGTCGGTGCCCAGCACCAGGACGCCTTCGGCGCCGTTCTTGGCGATGATTCCGAGATCTTCCATAACGATCGAGTTCTCACGGCCGTGGCCGTGGACGGCCCACGGGTAATCCAGCATGGCAGTGGCGACGGTTGCCGCGCGGGCATTGCCGTGCTTGCCGGACGGCGCCTTGGCCAGGCGGCCGATGCCCCGGGCCAGGCCGGTCAGCGAGACCGCGGCCAGCGGCGCGCCGCAGCCGTCCACTGCCCAGTGCTGCACGGTCTCACCGGTGAACTCTTCGATGACCTCGGCGATGCGGCGCTGCAGCGGATGCTGGGGATCCAGGTAGGTGGCGTGGTCCCAGTTGTTCTCGGTGCAGGCCCAGAGGAAGGCTGCGTGCTTGCCGGAGCAATTGAACGCAATCCGCTGCGGGCCCTTGCCCTCGCGGATCAGTTCGTTGCGTGCCTCGGTGTCCTGCGGCCAGTCTTCGGGGCACTGCAGGTGGCCCTCGGTGACGCCGGCGGCGGCAAGCATGCCGCGGACGACATCGGTGTGTTCACGGGAGCCGACGTGGCTCGCGGCGGCAAGTGCCACCTGCGGCCCGCGAAGCGGCACCCCGGACTGCATGGCTGCAATGGCCTGGAAGGGTTTGAGGGTTGAGCGCGGGAAAACGGGTGTGGTGATGTCACCGAGTTCCGTGACCACGGTACCGTCGCCGGCCATCACGACGGCGGAGCCGATGTGGCGGGATTCAATAAAACCGTTGCGCTCGAGCACGGCCAGTTCAACAGCGTCGGACGCGGTAAAAGTTGCGTTCATGTTCTTCAGTCTAAGGGGGAGCGGGGGGCGAACCGGCGATGACGGCCCCGGCACCGCCGTCGATCTCGCTGCCCCCCGCTGCTCCGCAGCCTGCGCTGCCCGCTGCAGCGCCCGCAGTTCCACTATCACGGCACGCTCCGGCTACCTGCAATGGGACATCGGGATACCGGCGGCGGACGAGTGTAAATAGGGTAGGCCGGGCGGAACACCTGCACCGGGCCCCGGCACGGGCCGCCGGTGTCATGTTGGGCGAGTGCTTTCAGGAGGTCCATCCCAGCAAGTACCCTGATCTACTGTGAAGGTTCTAGTAGTAGGCCCCGGCGGCCGCGAACATGCCCTTGTCCAAGCGCTTCTGGCCGACCCCTACGTCCGCGAGGTCCACGCGGCCCCCGGAAACGCAGGTATTGCCCGGATGGTCCCGGTGCACCCGGTGGATGCCACCGATCCCTCCGCAGTCACGGATCTGGCCCGCTCCCTCGGATCCGACCTGGTGGTCATCGGCCCGGAGGCACCGCTGGCAGCAGGTGTGGCGGACACGCTGCGGGAGGCCGGGTTCGCCGTCTTCGGACCGTCGAAGGCCGCCGCCCAGCTCGAAGCTTCCAAAGCCTTTGCCAAGCAGGTCATGGCGGCTGCCAACGTCCCTACGGCGATGGCCCGCCTGGCCGGCACCGTCGAGGAAGCCTCCGACGCGCTGGACACCTTCGGCACGCCGTACGTGGTCAAGGACGACGGGCTGGCCGCGGGCAAGGGCGTGGTGGTCACCTCGGACCGGGAGGAAGCGCTGGAACACGCGCGGGCCTGCATTGAGGCAGGCGGCAGCGTGGTGATCGAGGAATTCCTGGACGGGCCGGAAGTCTCGCTCTTCGTCCTTTCCGACGGACGGCACGTGGTGCCGTTGGCTCCGGCCCAGGACTTCAAACGGATTTTCAACGACGACGCCGGCCCCAACACGGGCGGCATGGGAGCCTACTCGCCAGTGGACTGGGCGCCCGCCGGTCTGGTGGAGGACGTGGTGAGCCGGGTCGCGCAGCCGACCATCGATGAAATGGCCTCCCGCGGGACTCCCTTCGTGGGGGTGCTCTACTGCGGGCTCGCTTTGACCGCGCGCGGGGTGCGGGTCATCGAGTTCAATGCCCGCTTCGGTGATCCGGAAACGCAGGCGGTGCTGGCCCGGCTGAAAACTCCGCTCGGCGGCCTGCTGATGGCGGCGGCCAAGGGCGGGCTGGATGCCATGGAACAGCTCAAATGGGACCCGCGGCCCGCCGTCGCCGTGGTGGTGGCCGCAGAAAACTATCCGGGCACCCCGCGGACGGGTGACCGGGTGCGGGGGCTGAAGAAAGCCGGACGGCTGGAGGGTGTGCACGTGCTGCACGCCGGGACCAGGCTCAGGAAGGACAAGGTGCGCAGCGCCGGCGGGCGGGTGCTCTCCGTCGTCGCTCTCGGTTCCGACCTGGCCGAAGCGAGGGACCGTGCCTACGCCGGCGTCGATCTGATCCGGTTGGAGGGATCGCAGCACCGCACGGATATTGCGCTGAAGGCCGCCCGCGGTGAAGTGCGGGTTCCGGACGGCAGCGCGGGACAGGCGGGCAACCCGGTGCCGGAGACCGCCGCAGTCCGCGAAGGGAAACCCGCATGAGCCGGACGGACGGTACGGTCTCCGCTCCGGAGCTGCCCGGCTGGCAGCACGTGTATTCGGGCAAAGTCCGGGACCTGTACGTGCCGGAGGGCGGGAACGACGCCGACCGCGTGCTCGTGGTGGCCAGCGACCGGATCAGCGCGTATGACCATGTTCTAGCCAGCACCATCCCGGACAAGGGCCGGATCCTCACCCAGCTCAGCCTCTGGTGGTTCGACCAGCTGCCGGAGATCCCCAACCATGTGATCTCGGCGGCGGAGGGCGTTCCGGAAGCGGTGGCGGGCCGGGCAATGATCTGCCGGAAGCTGGAAATGTTTCCGATTGAGTGCATTGCCCGCGGCTACCTCACCGGTTCCGGCCTGGCCGAGTACGCGGTGTCCCGTACGGTCTGCGGGCTGCCGCTGCCAGACGGGCTGGTGGACGGCTCGCGGCTTGAACCGGCCGTTTTCACCCCCTCGGCCAAGGCGGAGCAGGGGAAACATGACGAGAACATCACCTACGAAGCAACCGAGAAGACGGTCGGAGCAGAAACGGCTGAACAGCTGCGTTCGCTGACTCTGCAGATTTATACCCGGGCCGAGGCAGTTGCACGGGACCGCGGCATCATCCTTGCCGACACCAAGGTGGAGTTCGGCAAAGACCCTGCCACCGGCGCGGTCACGCTGGGGGACGAGGTGCTGACGCCGGATTCGTCCCGTTTCTGGGACACTGCCCTGTATGCGCCCGGCAAGGCGCAGCCGTCCTTCGACAAACAGTACGTCCGGGACTGGCTTACGTCGCCTGCCTCGGGCTGGGACCGGCACTCGGGGGCAGTGCCGCCCGCGCTGCCCGCCGACGTCGTCGAACGGACTCGGGAGCGGTATGTGGAGGCCTATGAGCGGCTCACAGGGGAGCAGTTCGTCTAGCCCCCGCCCGGCGCAGCTTCCGTTACTTAACGCAAAAGGACCCGGTCAGATTTCTCTGACCGGGTCCTTGCTGGTCGGGGTGACAGGATTTGAACCTGCGACCTCGTCGTCCCGAACGACGCGCGCTACCAAGCTGCGCCACACCCCGTAACCACTGCTTTGTCGAAGTGTTTGATGACCTCGCGAAGCAACTTTACAAGGATACTAGACAAATCCCGATTCCGCGAAACGGGCCTCCCGGAACGTGTCGCCGGCGCCCTCCGCCGCGTATTTCAGCGCCCGGTATTTCGGGTTTCCGTCAGGAGTCGCGTGCCGTCAGCGTCAGCAGGACCGCCTCGGGACGGCACGCGAAACGCACCGGAGCGTAGCGCGACGTGCCGATGCCGGCGGAAACGTTCAGCGGCACCCGCCGCCCCGCATGGGCCCAGGAGGTCAGCCCCCGGGCCTGCCAGGTGGGCAGGTCGCAGTTGCTGACGAGGGCGCCGTAGCCCGGCACGCAGACCTGGCCACCGTGGGTGTGCCCGGCGAGAATGATCTCCGCACCGCCCCCGGTGAACTGGTTGAGCACGCGCTGGTAGGGAGCATGGGCCACGCCGATCCTGACTTCGGGTGCGGAGCCGTCCGCCCCGGCGGTGTCCGGTTCCGATGAGGGATCGGCAAAGCCCTGATACCGGTCCAGCCCCAGATGCGGATCATCCACGCCGGAGAAGTTCAGCCGCAGACCGGAAAGGTCCATCACGCTGGCGGTGTTGGTCAGATCCTGCCAGCCGGCGTCCGCGAAGGCTCCGAAGAGTTCACCCGAGGGCAGCTTTTCCGGTTCGCTCCGGTGCTTGGACGGGCCGGTGAAATACGTGAATGGATTCTTCAGCACCGGCGCGTAGTAATCATTGGAGCCCGGAACGAAGACGCCGGGGAAGCGCATCACCGGCTTCAGGGCCTCAAGTACGGCAGGCACGGCCTGCGGGTGGCTGAGGTTGTCACCAGTATTCACCACGAGGTCCGGTTCCAGCTCCGCCAGATCCTGGAGCCAGCGGACCTTCCGGTCCTGGCCGGGGACAAAGTGAATGTCAGACAGGTGCAGGACCCGCAGGGGAGCGCTTCCGGCGGGAAGAACCCGGACGGTCTCTTCCCGGACGCCGAACAGGTTCCGTTCAATCAGGCAGCCGTACGCCAGCGCTGCAGCACCGGTTCCGGCTATGCCGCCGGCCAGCCATGCTGCCTTGCGCCCTGCGGATGCAAGGGGGGAATCAACCATTAGTCGTTTCCGCCTTCGCCGCCGCCTTCGCCGCCGCCGCCTTCGCCGCCGCCGCCTTCGCCGCCGCCTTCGCCGCCGCCTTCGCCGCCGCCTTCGCCGCCGCCTTCACCTTCGCCGCCGCCGCCGCCGCCTTCACCGCCGTTGTCGCCGGCCGGGGGCTTCTGTTCCGCGGCCGGAGCGGCCGGCGGGGAAGCCGGCGGGGGGACGGGCGTGCTGGCGCGCGGGGGAGGTGTGCTGCCGCCGACCATGCTGGCCGGCGGGTTGGGGAACGGAGCAGCCTCGTACTGGCCCGCAATGCGCTGGATGAAGTTCTTCCAGGACGGGCCGGCAATCAGCGAGCCGTCGATCTCCGGGTAGATCCGTCCGCCGATCAGCTTGTCCGACATGGTGGTGTTGTTGGCTTTCCAGTTGCCGATCCAGGAGGCCGTGACCATTCCGGTGCTGTAACCCATAAACCAGGTCTGCGACCGGGTGTCATTGGTACCGGTCTTACCGGCGGTCGGAACCCCGACCTGCAGGTTGATGCCCGAGCCGTTGGTCATCACCCGCTGGGTGGCCATATTCACGCCCTGGGCAACTTCCTTACGCATAACCTGCTCGCAGGACTGGGCTGGCACCGCGTACTCGGTGCCGTCTGCACCGGTGACGGATTCAAGGGCAATGGGATCGCACTTGAGGCCGTCGGCCGCGAAGGTGGCGAAGCCGGTGGCCATGGACATCGGCGAAGCGTCACCGCCGCCGCCGAAGGTCGACGGCGGATTAACCTCGAGCATCTCCTCTTCGCCGGTACTGCCCTTGCCGTTGTGTACACCGGCCGCGAAGGCCATTTGCTGGAACTTGCACAGGTCCAGCTCCCGGGCTTCGGCCAGCGTGATGGTGTTCAGGGAGTTGGCCAGGCCGTCCAGAACGGTGGTGTTCCTGTAGTTCGTGTCGCCGTAGTTGATCGGGGTCCACTCAGTGGTGCTTACATAAGCGCCGCCAAAGCAGCTTGCGTTCCAACGGGTGCCTACCGGGTAGGTCCGTTTGGCACCGTTCAAGGTGGTGTTCAAGGTCTTGCCCGCATCCAGCCAGGCCGCGACCGTGAACGGCTTGTAGGTGGACCCCGGCTGGAAACCGCCCAGCCCGTTCAGGGGTTTGTTCGGATCGCCGTTCTGGAACGAATCCACGTTGAAGTTCTGGACCGAGTTGCCATCCGCCAGCTCCGGTGTGTACCGGGTGTTCTGGGCCATGGTCAGGATCTTGCCGGTCCCGGGTTCCAGGCTGACCATCGCGTGGCCGATCTCGGCATCCGTGGTGTCCGGATTTGCGGTCTCGTTGACCGCAGTCTGGGCGGCCTGCTGGAACGTAGGGTTCAGCGTGGTCTTGATGGTCAGGCCGCCGCGCCTGAGCAGCTTGTCCCGGTCTTCCTCGGTGGCGCCGAAGCTCTCGTCATTGAGCACCAGGCGGGTGACGTAATCACAGAAATAGGGTGCCTGCGCGGCACCGACGCAGTTGCTGGACACCGGCGTGACCTGCAGCTCGATCCCGGTGACCACCGCGGCGTCGTGCTCTTCCTGGGTGATGCGTCCGGTCTCGAGCATCCGCTGAAGGACCAGGTTCCGGCGCTCCAGTGAGCGTTCCGGGTTCAACTCCGGGCTGAAGTAGGTGGTGCCGTTAACAACGCCCGCCAGCAGTGCGGACTGGGCGATGTTCAGGTCCTTGGCATCAACGTTGTAGAAATAGCGTGCGGCAGCCTGCACGCCGTAGGTGGTGCCGCTAAAGGGGACGATATTGAAATAGCCCTCAAGGATTTCGTCCTTGCTCAGCTCCTTTTCGACGGCAATGGCAAGCTTCATTTCCCGCAGCTTGTCACCGTAATCCTTGTCACCGCTGAAAACGACTTCCTCGTCGTTCTGCCGGTTGGTGTCAATGATGACGTTGTTCACGTACTGCTGCGTGATGGTGGAGGCGCCGCGTGTGTTGTCGCTGGTCGCGTTGGAGACCAAGGCACTGACGATGCCCTGCAGGTCCACGCCGCCGTGCTCGTAGTAACGGTCGTCCTCGATGGCAAGGATGGCGTCCACCATATGGGGGGAGACCTGGTCGAGAGTCACCGGCTGGCGGTTCTCGTCATACACCGTGGCAATCAGTGAACCGTCGTTGGCCAGGATTTTTGAGGGCGTAGCCAACGCCCCGCGCTCCAGTTCCGATGGAAGCTGGTCGAAGAACTGGATGGATCCGGAGGCAGCGGTGCCGGCCGCTGCGGCCACCGGGACCAGAAGTCCCGCCGCAAGAACCCCGCAAAGAGCACTGATGCCGAAGAACGCGACGAGCTTTCCGAGAGTGGTCGCCGTGTCAAAGAACGGTGAGTTGCGTGCTGCCATGCGAGACAGTCTACAAGCACGTTAGGCTTTCCCTTATGACCAAATGGGAATACTTCATAACGCCTCTTCCACTGCACACACCCGGGCAAGTCCTCAATATGCACGGGGCCGAAGGATGGGAACTGGTGCAGATCGCCGCAGCCCCGAACGGAACCGGTTCCGTCGCCTACATGAAACGCGAAAAAAGCTCATGACCGGGACCGTCGGTGCAGTATCGGCCGTTGAGATCCGGCTACGGGAACTGGGGCTAAGCCTTCCCGCGGTCGCATCTCCGGTGGCTGTCTATGTTCCGGCGGTCATCACCGGAAACCTCGTTCACACGTCCGGCCAGCTGCCGTTCGTGGACGGGGTCCTTCCGGGCACGGGCAAGGTGGGTGCAGAGGTGGGTGCAGAAGAAGCGGCGTCCTACGCAGCAATCTGTGCCATTAATGCACTGGCCGCCGTGAAAGCCCAGATCGGTGACCTTGACCGCATCAGCAAGGTGGTGAAGGTGGTGGGCTACGTCGCCTCCGACCCCGCCTTTACCGGCCAGCCCGGCGTCATTAACGGGGCTTCGGAACTCCTGGGCAAGATCTTCGGCAACGCGGGAAGCCACGCACGCTCCGCCGTCGGCGTTGCCGTCCTGCCGTTGGACGCGCCCGTTGAAATAGAAATGATCGTTGAATTTGCCTAACTCGACAGTCCGGCTGTTTCCGGTCGCCCCCTCCCAGCGGGTGGCGGCCCAAAGCTGGTTCGAACGTGCCGAGCGGACGCCCCGCAAACCGCGGCTGGCGTCCTCCGTTGTCCTGCTGCGGGATTCCCCGCGCGGCACGGAAACCTACCTTTCCTACCGGCGGGGCGAATCGCCCCTGGGCAAGGTGGCTTTCCCGGGCGGCAGCATCGAGGAGAACGACGACGCCGCGGTCACCTGGTACGGGCCGGCTCCGGCCGCCTGGGCGAAGTCCCTGGGCACCGGTGATGCCCGCCTGGCCCGCCGGCACGTCGTCGCGGCAATCCGCGAGCTGTTCGAGGAAACCGGCATCCTGCTCGCGGGACCCGATGAATCAACGCTGCTCGAAGGCAACCGGGGCCCGGAATGGATGGCTGCACGGACCGCGGTGGCAACACAGGAAGCTTCCTTCCTGGAGCTGCTCGGACGGCGCGGCCTCGGTCTGAGGACGGATCTGCTGCGCCCGCTGTTCAACTGGCACAGTGCGGATTTTGCGCTGCGGCGCTTCGATACCCATTACTTCGCAGCGGTGCAGCCGTTGGGTCAGGACGCCACGCTGCTGGCGGGCAAGGGAGTCTGGGCGGAGTGGAAACCGGCCGCGGAAGTCATCGCCGCACGGGAGAGCACGACGCTGGGCGACGAAATCGGCCAGCCGGACACCTCCGGACTGACCCTGGGCGAGCTGGCGGTTCCCGCCGTCGAACTGACACTGGAAAAGCTGGCTTCGGCCCGCGGCTGCATCGCCTATCTCTCCAGCCGCCGGCCGGCTGCTGTGTACCGGCCCGAATTGGTGGAAATCGACGGCGAGCCCTGCGTCGCAGTACGTACGGGCAGCGGCGCCGAAGGGTCGTCGCAGCACGGACGCTAGTGCGTGCCGATTCCGGCCCTTCTGCACGTTTGTGCACGGAAGCATACAGAAACATACAAAGAAAGGCGGAGCCGGTCCTGCAGGGCCGGCGCCGCCTTTCTAGGTATTTCGTGCGTTAGCGGGAACGCTGGCGCAGCCGCTGGACGTCGAGAATCACAACGGCACGGGCTTCCAGGCGCAGCCAGCCGCGCTGGACGAATTCAGCCAGGGCCTTGTTCACCGTCTCGCGGGAGGCACCAACCAGCTGGGCCAGTTCCTCCTGCGTCAGCTCATGTGCGACCAGGATGCCGTCGGTCGCCGGACGGCCGAAACGGTCGGCCAGGTCCAGCAGTGCCTTGGCAACGCGGCCTGGAACGTCGGAGAACACGAGGTCCGCCAGGGACTCGTTCGTGCGGCGAAGCCGGCGGGCCAGGGCCTGCAGCAGCTGGACGGAAACCTCGGGACGGGTTTCAATCAGAGCGCGCAGGTTCTCGTGCCGCAGGCCGGCAAGGCGGGTTTCCGAAACGGCGGTGGCCGTGGCGTTGCGGGGAGACGGATCAAAAAGGGCCATCTCGCCGAACAGTTCACCCGGACCGAGGATCGCCAGCAGGTTTTCGCGGCCGTCCGGGGCGGAGCGGCCCAGCTTGATCTTGCCGGAGACAATGAAATAGAGCTGGTCGCCCTGATCGCCCTCGCGGAAGACGGAGGCACCGCGTGAGAGGTCGACCTCAGTGAGCTCTTCGGTCAGGGCGGCGAAAACGTCGTCTCCCAGAGAGGCGAACAACGGCGCGCGGCGCAGTACCTCGATATCCATGAAATCTCCTGTAAATAGTGGTCTCTACCTATTATCTTGCCGTACGTCACCCCCTAGTGATACCTGAAGCACGTTTGTTCACCGATCGGTTCGAAAAAGAGGGCAGGACCACAGCCGGAGAGCCAATCCTGGTAACGGCTTGTGCAGGTTGTCCGGATAAACTCGCAACTGCAGCGGCCTTCCACCGCCATGCCGCCCCGATTTACATGCTTGGAGCTCTTTGTGCTCGGACTGACACTTCTGGACATCATCCTGCTCCTTGTCCTGCTCTTCTACCTGGTTGCCGGCCTGCGCAACGGGCTGGTGGTCACCCTCGGCGGGATCGTCGGTTTCGTTGCCGGCGCGGTGGCCGCCTTTTTCGCGATTCCGCTGGTTGCCGGCTGGGTGCCGGACAACGGGTGGCGCCTGACGGTGGTGATCGCCACGGCGGTCATCCTCGTGCTGGTGGGCCACGCCGCCGGCGCGGCGCTGGGCGGAATGATCCGCCGGTGGCTGAACTTCCCGCCGCTGCGGTTCCTGGACCGCCTGCTCGGCGGTGCTGCCAACCTTGTGGTGGCGGCCCTGGTGATGGCCATGCTGGCCTTCAGTGTGACGACGCTGGGAGTACCGTTCCTGTCCCAGCAGATCGCCGCCTCCAAGGTGCTCACCAGCATTGATGAAGCCACACCCGAGCAGGTGAAGACCTGGAGCGCGCAGATCCGTTCCTTTACCGTTTCGGAGGGCCTGCCGACCATCCTGGACAGCGCCGCGCCGCAGACCGCCGTCCCGCCCAGCGCGGAGGTGGACTCCGAGGCGCTGCGGACCGCATCGGCGTCGGTACTCAAGATCACGGGCACGGCTTACCAGTGCGGACAGAACCAGACGGGCTCGGGCGTTGTCGTGGCGGATGACCGCGTGGTCACCAATGCCCACGTGGTGGCCGGCGTGAATGAACCCGTGGTGGAGGTGCCGGACGGCAGTGTGCTGCCCGGCCGGGTGGTCCACTTCGATTCATCACGGGATCTCGCCGTCCTCGCCGTTGAAGGGCTCGACGCCGATCCCCTTCCACTGGGGGAGCCGCTGGCAGCCGGAACCACCGCAGCCTTCGCAGGGTATCCGGCCGGCGGTCCGTTCCGGCTGCAGGCCGCCAATGTCGAAGGCCTTTCCAACGTGGCCGTCCGGGACATTTACGGAGCCTCGCCCGAGGTGCTGGAGGTCTATACCCTGGCCGCGAATGTGCAGCAGGGTAACTCCGGCGGCCCGCTGCTGGATATGGACGGACGTCTGGCCGGTGTCATTTTCGCCAAGACCACCAGCGACCAGCCCATCGGCTACGCCCTCTCACTGGCCGAGGTGGGGCCCGTGGTGAACGCCGCCTCCGGCTACACCGACCCGGTCTCAGCCGGGCAGTGCACCAGTAAGTAAGACGCAGTAGTAACCCGCTAGAGCCAGTGCAGGGACTGCCCGTGCGGGCCGGTCCGGGCCACGGCCGTGCCGTTGTGGTGCAGGACGAACAATCCCGGATCCGCATCGCCTGCCGGCGCCGCCAGCCCTGGAACTACCGAGCCGCCCTCGTTGGAGATCCAGTGCACCGGCCGTCCGGGGACGTCCAGGCGGCTGAGCATGGTGTCCCGGAAGATTCCCCGGTCCGCTGCCGGAAGGTAGGCCAGGACGGCGGTGTGGAACACAACGACGGCTGCCTCGGCCGGGGCTGTCTCGATCAGCCCGGCGATCTCCGCATTGAGGTCGCCTGTGATGATCCGGGCGGGGGAGTTCGCGGCGGCACCTGCCGCTGCCTGCAGCAGGGCCCGGCGGTCCTCCATGCCGGGCCAGATCAGGGCATCAAGCCAGGCCAGGTCCTCGGGGTCGGCCGGGTTCAGCGGAGAGAGGTCCACCCCGGCCCGGTGGATGATCTCCGGACAGGACCGCGGCAGCGGCGGATTGCCGGTGGTTGTGCACTCCAAAACCAGATCCGGGCGGCCTGGATCGTTGAGGACGCCGCCGTCGTCGTACCGGTAGCCGTAGCGGTCAGGGTATAGACACAGCCCGGCTGAGGCTCCGACTTCGATCAGGGCCAGCGGGCGCTCCTCCGTCCGGGCGATTTCCGCCAGCAGCGGCAGGAGCACGGCGCAGCGGCGGGGCTCGTTGGTCTGCGTGCTGCGATGCAGGATGACCGGGCGGATGTCTTCCCAATGCTCCTGTAGAAAGGACCGGAACTGCGGATAGGGCCCGGCGTCCGCGCCGCGGCTGCGTGCCGCCGCCAGCACCAGGTTGGGCGGGCGCTTGTTCTCCGGCAGCCCGTCGATCAGTTCCAGCACCGCGGCGTCCGTGCTGATGCCACGGCTCCACTGCTCATACACATCGGACGATCCGCGGGCCTCGACCCCCGCGAACCGTTCATAGCGCCGGGCCGTGGACGCCATGGCTAGCTCCCGGACGGTTCAGCAGACTCAATCAGGTAGTCCACGGCCATCCGGTAGCCGCTGATTCCGGCCCCGCAGATCACCGCCTGCGCCACCGAGGAGACGAAGGAGTGGTGGCGGAACTCCTCCCGCCGGTGGATGTTGCTCAGATGCACCTCGACCACCGGAAGTTCCACGCCGGACAGCGCGTCCGGGATGGCCACCGAAGTGTGGCTGTAGGCGCCGGGGTTGATGACGATGCCGTCCGCGGTGCCGCGCGCCGCGTGGATGGCATCGATCAGGTCGCCTTCGTGGTTGGACTGCACGCAGTCCACGGTCCAGCCGCGGGCGGAGGCCGCGGCCATAGCCACAGCCTCCACATCGGCCAGGGTGGAACTTCCATAAATCGCCGGTTCGCGGGTTCCCAGCAGGTTGAGGTTGGGGCCGTTGAGGACCAGAAGGCTGCGGGTGCTGGCTGTAGTCATGGCTTAACTATGCCGGAGCTCAGGCCCGGGCCGGCAGTTCCGGCCCCGTGTTGCGCGCGGACATCCGGCGGGCGGCCAGTGCACCGGCAATGGTGATCAGGGACATCAGGGCCAGCACGACGCCGGGGTGCCACCATGCGCCGCCGGTGGCGCTGGAGAATCCCTGCGTGATGGAGGGGGTGAACCCGGAAAGGATGCCGGCGAAGCTGTACGCCAGGGACATGGCCGTGAATCCAGTGCGGGCCGGGAAGAGATCGGCCATCAGGCCGCCCAATGCCGCCCACGCCGCCGTCGGCGCGATGCCGCCGATCAGGATGGTCAGGATGTACACCGGTGCGGTGGCGTTGCTGATGATGAAGTACAGCGGGAAGGAGATAATCAGCGTGGCGACGGCGCCGGCCAGCACCATGCGCGCCGAGCCGATCCGGGTGGCCAGGAACCCGAACGCGGGGATGGTTGCCAGCTGCAGCACTGAACCAACCAGCGCGGCGTTCAGCACCGTGGACTCGGACAGTCCCAGCTCCGAGACACCGTAGGCCTGGGTGTACGTGGTCATCAGGAAATACGAACCGATGCCCAGCAGCGCTGCCGCCGCTGCCACCAGGACGGCCAGCCACTGGTGGCGCAGCACCTCTGCCAGCGGAATCCGGGTGACCTGGTGCGCCTTCGCCACGTCCTTGAAAACGGGGGTTTCATCGATGGCCAGGCGCAGGTAGAGGGCAATGCCCATGAAGGGGAAGGCGAGCAGGAACGGGATGCGCCAGACGCCCGCCTCCATGGCGTCGTCGGAGACGGTGGCCAGCAGCAGGAAGATGCCGGTGACCATGATGGTGCCCACCGGGGAACCGATCTGCGGGATGGCGGCGTACAGTGCCCGTTTGCGGGGAGCGGCGTGTTCGGTGGCGATGAGGATGGAGCCGCCCCATTCGCCGCCGACGGCCAGGCCCTGGAGGAGGCGGAGAACCACCAGCAGCAGCGGCGCCCAGATCCCGATGGTGTTGTAATCCGGCAGCAGACCCACGGCGCCGGTGGCCGTGCCCATCAGGACGATGGTTCCGATGAGTGAAGTTTTGCGTCCTACCCGGTCACCGATGTGGCCGAAGAGGATGGCGCCCAGCGGCCGGGCAATGAAGCCCATGCCCAGGGTGAGGAAGGACAGCAGGATGCCGGTGGCTGCGTCCACGTCGGGAAAGAAGATCCGGTTCAGGATCAGGGCAGCAGCGGTGCCGAAAACGTAGAAGTCGTAGGACTCCAGGGCAGTGCCGATGAAGGAGGCGCCCGCGACCTTGCGGGCCATCTTGGAAGACTGCGGAGTGGGGGATGCGGCTGGTGCGGCCGCTGCGGGTGAAGTAGACACGAGAAGGAATTGTCCTATCCGCCGGAGCTTTCACCAAACGTATGAGTCCAAGGTCACATCCGCCCGGAAACCGGGCAGGCTAGGGCTCCGGCGTAGCCAGGTGGGGGAGGATCAACGCCTTGCCGGCGGCGGCAAGGGCCGGCCCGACGGCGGTGCCGTCCCCGACATAGCCGTGCACCATGGCACCGTCCCGCAGCATCAGCAGCTGGTCCGCGAGCCGGCCTGCGTCCGTTGCGCCGAGCTGCTGCAGCCGTTCGGCGACCAGGGAATGCAGCCAGGCGCGGTGCTCGGACACCACGGCGCGGACGGGATGGTTGGGATCCGTGTACTCCGCCGCCGCGTTGATGAAGGGGCAGCCGCGGAATCCGGCCGCGCATGCCTGGGAACCCATGGCTTCGGCAAACTGGAGCAGCCCGGTGCACGGGTCCGGATCCAGCTCCGCCGCCCGTGTCCGCATTGCGGCGGACTGCTCCTGCAGGTAGGCCACCACCAGGTCATCCTTGGAGCGGAAGTAGCGGTAAAAAGTCACTTTCGTGGTGTCGGCAGCGGCAATGATCTTGTCAGCGCTCACGGCCCGGATGCCCTCCCGGTAAAACAGGTTCGAGGCCTGCGCCAGGATCCGTTCGCGTACGCCGGACAATTTCGCTGCCATCGTAGTTCCCTCGCTTCCTAGGTGGTGTATTTGCAGTAGACGTACTAGTTAGTCTACCTTGAAGCCTACTGACTTTCCCCACAAAAAGGAGTTCCCATGAGTGCCTTGTACACAGCAGCTGCCACCGCCACCGGCGACGGACGCAACGGCGAAGCCCGCACCAGCGACGGCAAGCTCGAGGTGAACCTGTCCACTCCCACCGAAATGGGCGGCTCCGGCGAAGGCACCAACCCCGAGCAGCTGTTTGCTGCCGGCTACGCGGCCTGCTTCCTCTCGGCACTGAAGATGATTGCCCGTGCTGAAAAGGCGCCGATCGCCGACGCCGCCGTAACTGCCGACGTCAGCATCTTCAAGGACGGCGACGGCTTCAAGCTGGGCGTTGAACTGCACGTGGAGATGTCCGGTGTCGATGAAGCCACTGCGGACAAGCTGACCCGGTCCGCCCACCAGGTCTGCCCCTACTCCAACGCCACCCGCGGCAACATTGACGTGAACCTGGACGTCACCGTCGCCTAAGGTTCCAGCAACAGAAAGCAGGTGCCGTCCCCGGCAAGGGGACGGCACCTGCTTTCTGTTTGGTGCTGTGCCTACTTCGCGGTGCCTACTTCTTGAGGGAAGCTGAGATCTGCTGCATCACCGTATTGTCCGCAAGGGTGCTTGAATCGCCGGCCTCGCGGCCCTCGGCCACGTCCTTGAGCAGGCGGCGCATGATTTTGCCGCTTCGGGTCTTGGGCAGTTCGGGAACCACCAGGATGTGCCGCGGCTTCGCGATCGGGCCGATCTCCTTGCCGACGTGGTTGCGCAGGGTGGTGACAATGTCGTCGTCGTCCTTCGCACTGCCTCGCAGGATCACGAACGCCACCACTGCCTCGCCCGTGGTCTCATCAGCAGCGCCGACGACGGCGGCTTCCGCCACCGACGGGTGGCTGACGAGGGCGGATTCGATTTCCGTGGTGGACAGCCGGTGGCCGGAAACGTTCATGACGTCATCCACGCGGCCGAGCAGCCAGATATCGCCGTCCTCGTCCTTCTTGGCGCCGTCGCCGGCGAAGTACATGTTGTCGAACCGGGACCAGTAGGTCTCCTTGAAGCGTTCCGGATCTCCCCAGATGCCGCGCAGCATGGACGGCCAGGGTTCCTTGACCACCAGGAAGCCGCCGGAGCCGTTGGGAACGGATTCGCCCATCTCATCCACCACGTCCACGGAGATGCCCGGCACGGCCACCTGGGCCGAGCCCGGCTTGGTGGCCGTAATGCCCGGCATCGGTGCGATCATATGGCCGCCGGTTTCCGTCTGCCACCAGGTGTCGACAATGGGGGCGGGGTTTTCCTTCTTGCCGCCGTTGGCACCGATGACCTGCCGGTACCACATCCACGCTTCAGGGTTGATGGGTTCGCCCACGGAACCGAGCACCCGGATGGAGTCCAGGTTGAACTTCTGCGGAATGTCCCGGCCCCACTTCATGCAGGTCCGGATGGCGGTGGGGGCGGTGTAGAGGATGGACACCTTGTATTTCTCCACCAGCTCCCACCAGCGGCCCTGGTGCGGGGTGTCCGGGGTGCCTTCGTAGATCAGCTGGGTGGCTCCGTTGACCAGGGGAGCGTACGTCACATAGCTGTGGCCGGTGACCCAGCCGATGTCGGCGGTGCACCAGTAGACGTCGGTTTCGGGGTGCAGGTCGAAGGTGTTCCGGTGCGTAAACGCCGTCTGCGTGAGGAAGCCGCCGGTGGTGTGCAGGATGCCCTTGGGCTTTCCCGTGGTGCCGGAGGTATAGAGGATGAACAGCGGATGCTCGGAGTCATGGGCCACGGCCGTGTGGTCGGCGCTCGCCGTGTCCACGACGTCGTGCCACCAGCGGTCCAGGCCGTCGTTCCACTGAACGGGCTCGCCGTTGCGGCGGACCACCACTACGTTTTCGACGGTGTGCCCGTCCTTGGCGAGGGCTTCATCCACGGCGGGCTTGAGCGCACTGGGCTTGCCGCGGCGGTAGGAGCCGTCCGCCGTGACGACGAGCTTCGCCTCGGCGTCGTCGATCCGGCTGCGCAGGGCGTCGGCGGAGAACCCGCCGAAGACCACCGAGTGCACGGCGCCGATCCGGGCGCAGGCCAGCATGGTGATGACGGCTTCGGGGATCATCGGCAGGTACACCGCAACGCGGTCGCCCTTGGAAACGCCCAGGGATTCGAAGGCGTTGGCGGCTTTCTTGACCTCTTCAGTCAGCTGCGCATAGGTATAGGTACGCGTATCCCCGGGTTCGCCCTCGAAGTAAATCGCCACGCGGTCTCCGCGCCCCTCTTCGACATGCCGGTCCAGGGCGTTGTAGGCGGCGTTCAGGGTGCCCCCGACAAACCACTTGGCGAACGGTGCATCGCTCCAGTCCAGCGCCTGGGTGAAGTCCTGGTCCCAGGTCAGGATGTCCCGGGCCTGGCGGGCCCAGAACTCGGGGCCGTCGGCTGCCGCTTCCTCGTACAGCGACGGCTTGGCCACCGCTGACGCTGCGAATTCGGCGCTCGGCGGGAAGCTCCGGCTTTCATGCAGCAGGTTCTCGAAGGCGTCTCCGTGCTTCTTTGCAGGGGACTGATCAGACATGGTTGAACCCTTTCACTTCGCTTCAAAATCCATCACTTGGGGAATCGTGCATGGCTGCCAACCACCCTATCGCCGGATTTACGCCGCTGTGTCCCTGCTCACATAATCGGTTGCAAAACGGTGCGATTATGCGGTGAGCGGTATGTCACGCCGTCGGGACGCGCCGCTGCTGCGCTAGTGTGCCTCGCCGTCGTTGATTAGGCTGTCAGAAGGAAGCAACCGCCTACGTACCGTAGATGCGGCCTCCGGTCCCGGCGTGCACCAGCTGCGTTATGGAACGGCGGTCGCGAATGGAGATCAGTATGAACAACCCCCCTGTTGAAAACGAGGCCCGCACTGTGGCCGGATCTTCGGAAGCCGGCGGACATCCCTCCGCAGCAGACAACGGCGTGCAGGCATCCCCGGCCGCCGGAGAGCAAACGGCCCTCGTTGGCCCCTTCGGGCTGCGCGACACCGTCGTGGGAATCTCCGTGCTCGTGATGCTTGTGGGCAGCATCCTGCCCTTCTTCACCGTGACCAGCCTCGGTTTCGAAGAGGACTTCAATCTGTGGAATGCGTTCCCGCTGTTCTTCGTGGGGATCGGCATCCTCCTGCCGCTGCTGGTTGCCGGGCTGTTTGCCGGCCGCCGCCTTGCCCCGGGGATGAAGCCCCGGGTCGGCTCGCTTTCCCTGGACCAGTTCGCCTCCGTCACCGCCGTGCTGGCCGTGGCCTTCTTCTTCCTCCAGACCGTCACGGACTTCAGCGTCGGCGCGATGGTCGCCCTTATCGGTGCCCTGGGCCTGCTGGTGTCCACCACGCTGGCTCCCCACCTCCCGTTCTTTGCCCGGGAATTCCGGAACCGCCCCGAAGCCCCCGCCGCCCTGACGGCCCGCAACGCCCTGCCGCTGCGCCCCCGCCCGGCCCGCCCGAAGCCGGAGCAGCAGCCGGACACGGACAACACCGGCGGCACCCGCCGTTTCACCAACCCGCTTCGCCGCAGCAACGAGGCCGGCACAACCGTGCATGACGCACCTGTGCAGGACGGTGCACAGGTGTCCGCTCCGGGCGGCACCGCCGTCGTCGGAACCCCCGCTGCCGGCGCCTCCGCGGCAGCCCCGGCCGCCTCCGCCCCGGCCGCCTCCGCCCAGCCCGAGTCCGCTCCCGCCACCCAGGTAGCCCCGGCGGTGCCGTCGCCGGCCACCTCCGCCCAGCCCACTGCTACGCCTGCCGCCGGTATGCAGACTGAGGAGCCCATGGCCGCCACCACCGTGAACCCGGTGGTCCGCGACGCAGGCACCCGCGAGGTTTCCGCAGCAGGCGCCCATGAAGCGGAGGCCGGCAACTCGGAACCCATTACCGCTACCCGCGACGAGGCAGTGGTGGAGGCCTTCTGGTTTGCCGTGGGCACCCCCCGCCAGATTGTCGACGAGCGCACCGGCCTCCCGCTGTTTATGTTCCAGCCGGGTGACTGGGAGCTGGGACTCGAGGACCGCGGCGACGAATTCCTCGTCCAGGACAAGCGCACGGGACGCATCGGTGTCCTGCGCGACCTCAGCAACATTGAGCGCGTAGACGCCGACCAGTAGCCCGTTTCGCACCAGCGGCCATCAGCAGCACCAACCGTCAGTAGAAGGACTTCCAGCAGTGGCAAAGGCAACCGGCAGCGATCCGTCCCTCCTTGCAGTGAAACGGCGGGCACGGCGCATCAACCGGATGCTCGGGGAGGTTTATCCCTATGCCGTTGCAGAGCTGGACTTCACCAACGCGTTTGAGCTGCTGGTGGCCACTGTCCTTTCCGCGCAGACCACCGACATCCGGGTCAACGCCGTGACACCGGTCCTGTTTGCCCGCTACCCCGACCCCAAAGCGATGGCCGAGGCGGACGAAGACACACTGCAGGAAATCATCCGGCCCACCGGGTTCTTCCGGGCCAAAGCGGCCAGCATCAAAGCGCTGTCCACCCGACTGGTCGACGAGTTCGACGGCGAAGTGCCGAACCGGCTCGAGGACCTGGTCACCCTCCCGGGAGTCGGGAGGAAGACCGCCAACGTGGTGCTCGGCAATGCGTTCGGCGTTCCCGGCATCACGGTGGACACCCACTTCGGGCGGCTGTCCCGCCGGTTCGGCTGGACCACGGCTACGGACCCGGTGAAGGTGGAGGAGGACGTCGCGGCGCTCTTCGAACCGAAGGACTGGACGCCGCTGTCCAACCGGGTGGTGTTCCATGGCCGGCGGGTCTGCCACGCCAAGAAGCCCGCCTGCGGAGCCTGCCCCGTGGCCCAGCTCTGCCCTTCCTACGGTGAAGGCGAGACCGATCCGGAGAAGGCACGGAAGCTGCTCAAGTACGAACTCGCTCCCGGGCGCGAGGAACTCCACGCCCGGATGATGGCCGCGGAAACCCGTGCCCAGCTGCGGGCTGCCGGCTACGGGCTCGAAGCGTGAGCGCACTTACGGACCTCGAAGCCCTGGCCGCCGGCGCCGGAGCAGCAGCGTTCAACACCCACATAGCCCAGCTGCGCCGGAGCGTGGATCCGGCCACGGCGCGTCCGGCCGCGGTGCTGATTCTCTTCGGGGTGCTGGACACCCGCCCTGCCGACTTTTCCGCCGACGCCGTGCCGGGCGACGTCGACGTGCTGCTGATCGAACGGGCGGCGACCCTCAATGACCACCCCGGCCAGGTGGCCTTCCCCGGCGGCTCGGTGGATGCAGCGGATGCCACGGTGGTGGATGCTGCCCTGCGGGAGGCCCGGGAGGAAACCGGGCTGGATCCTGCCGGGGTCCGGGTCCTCGGTGTCCTGCCGCCGATCGGATTGCCGGTCAGCAACTTCCTTGTCACTCCCGTCCTGGGCTGGTGGGACAAACCCACCCCCGTGGATGTGGTGGACTACGGCGAATCGGCGTCCGTGTTCCGGGTTCCCGTCGCGGACCTGCTCAATCCGGAAAACCGGCGCACCGCGGTCCTGCCGGGCCGAAAAGGTGCGCCCCGGACCCCTGCCTTCCTGGTGAACGGGGTGCTGGTGTGGGGATTCACCGGCATCATCCTCGCGGGCCTGCTCGATGAGCTCGGCTGGACGCAGCCGTGGGATGAGGGCCGGGAGATCGTTCCCACGCTCTGAGCGGGCGCTATTTGGCGTCCGCGTAGGAGTCGACGGCAACTGCAACCACAGGGAACTCCAGGGGGATCTGTCCGAACAGCAGCCGAGTGGCTGCCGCCGCTGCCTCCGTCACCAGCGCCCCGACCTCCTCGACGCGGTCGGCGGGCACATGCAGCATAACCTCGTCATGCAGGAAAAACACCAGTTCCCCGGCGGGGGAGGACGACGACGCCGCGCGCAGCCGCCGTCGGATCTCCGCCAGCCAGCACAGCGCCCATTCCGCGGCCGTCGCCTGGACCACGAAGTTGCGCGTGAACCGGCCCTGGGACCGGGCGAGGGAATCCGCACGTCGCTGTTCTTCGGCAGTGGTGCTCTGCTGGGCGCGTTTCCACCGTTCCGAGACAGGCGGGCAGCTGCGGCCCAGGTGGCTGCTGACCACCTGCCCGGCTTCGCCCGCCCGCGCGCCGCGCTCCACCACGCCGATGGCCTGGGGATAGGCGCGGGTCAGCACCGGCATCAGCCGGCCGGATTCCCCGCTGGTGGCGCCGTACATGGCGCCGAGCATCGCCATTTTCGCCTTGGCCCGGTCCCCGTCGAAGCTGCGGTCGGCGATGCCCTGGTAGAGGTCCTTGCCGCGGGCCGCGGCGGCCAGCGCATTGTCCTGCCCCAGCGCCGCCAGGACCCGGGGTTCCAGCTGCGCGGCGTCGGCCACGATCAGCCGGTGTCCGGGATCCGGCCGGACGGCATCGCGGACGGTTTTGGGAATCTGCAGTGCTCCGCCGCCGCGGGAGGCCCAGCGCCCGGACACCACACCGCCCACCACGTACTCGGGACGGAAGCGGCCGCCGTCCACCCAGGCGTCCAGCCAGGCCCAGCCGTTGGCGGTCAGGAGCCGGGACAGCTTCTTGTATTCCAGCAGCGGCTCGATGGCGGGATGGTGATGCTGCTGCAGCTCCCAGGAGCGGGTGCTGCGGACCTCGATGCCGGCGCGGTGCAGCGCCCGCAGCAGCTCCTGCGGGGAGTCAGGATTGAAGCCGGGGTTGCCGAGCAGCCGGCGCATCTCCGCAATGAGCTGTTCCAGCTTTTCGGGCCGCTGGCCTTCCGGCGGACGCGGACCGAGGGAGCTGCGCAGCAGTGCCTCGTGGATATCCCGGCGCCAGGGGATGCCGGAGTTTTCCATTTCCACGGCGATCATCCCGCCGGTGGATTCGGCCGCAGCCAGCAGGTTCAGTTTCGCCGGGGATTCCGAGCGGGCGATCGCGTCCAGCTGGTCCGCCAGTTCGGCGGCGAGCTCCGCGGCGGTGCGTTGCTGCGGTCCGGGCATTTGCCCGTCCGGGGCGCCGAGGGTGTCGAAGATGGAGGTCTGGTCCGGGGAGTGCTGGATCGGCAGCAGCTGCCGGGGTGCCGGATCTTCCGCCGGCTCCTCCGTGCGCAGCTTTTCGATGTAGGGCGTCGGAGGCACGGACTCGGCGAACCGGAGGATGCCACGGACCAGTGCGAGGTCGTGGCACCGTTCCACGGTGAGTCCGGCGGCCAGCAGACGGGAATAGACGCCGCGGGCCGATTCCCAGACCCAGCGGACGGGCCGGCATTCGCAGTGCCGGACGGCGGCGGCCAGCCGGTCGGGGGTAATAACGACGGCGGGTGCCGACGGCTCGCCTGCGCCGTCGGTTTCCTGCAGGGTCCAGGTATCGTCCTCTTCCCGGGCTGCGGGGCGGGGTGCGAGGACGATGTACATGCTTCTATTCTCACCCGGAGCAGTGACATCCCGTTCCCGGACCGCCGTCGGCCGGTAGCGCCCGTACCGCCGCTGCCAAAGGATAGGGAAGACTGGAGGTTCACCATTTACTAAAGGCGGACCCCCTTGATCACTTTTGCGCAGGACACTGACGGCTTCATTCGCATGGACCGGCATCTCCCCGAATCCCTTTCCGTCAACGTCACGTTCACAGACGGCAGCAGCGAAGTGCTCACCGGCGCCGTCCTGAATAAGGCCTATGACGACGCCGTTGCCGTTTTCCGCGAAAAGAACGGACTGGACGCCAAGGGTTTTTCCCGCAGGCCGAAAAAGGCCTTCAGCGCCGCCAACAAGATCGATTTCGTTCCGGTCCGGCCGGGCATGGGCAACTAGGCGGAATCCGCCACGCGGGCACCCAGATGCCCGGTGACGAGCCTCAGCAGCTCGGGCACCACCACGGGGGAGAAGTAGTGGCCCATCCCGGGGATCGTGACCAGCCGTGAACCGGGAACGGCGGCCGCCGTCGCCGCGCCGCCGCTGGGATGCACAATCGGATCCCGGTCGCCGTGGATGACGAGGGTCGGAACCCGGATTCCGGCCAGGGCCCCGGTGCGGTCGGCGGAGGCATTGATGGCACCGAGCTGCCGGGCCCGGGACCTCCCGCCGTCCGGATAGGCTCCGCGGTCCCAGGCCCGGCCGGCCAGGTCGGCTTCCGCCGCCGGATCCGCCGGGTGGGTCCGCCCGGAAAGATGACGCATCATGGCAACCCGGGCCCGGATGAACTCCTCACGGGTTCTCGGGGGCCGTGCCGCGAACCGGCGCTTGGTGGAGAAGGCTGCGGCGCCGACGTCCCGGGCTCCGGTGGTGGAAATAAGGGAGGTCAGGGTCAGGACGCGGTCCGGATGATGGGCGGCCACGGACTGGGCGATCATGCCGCCGAGTGACATCCCCACCACATGCGCCCGGCCCACCCGCAGATGATCCAGCAGCCCCGCGACGTCGTCGGCCATGTCCTCGATCCGGTAGGCGCCGGGCGTCGGCCGGCCCAGGGCCTGATGCAGCAGGGTGGGAGTGGGGGTATCCATCCGGTCCGAGCGTCCCGCATCCCGGTTGTCGAGCCGGATGACGCGGTAGCCGGCTGCAGTTAGGCCCTGCACAAATTCCGCCGGCCACGCCGCCAGGTCCAGGCCGAGGCCGGACAAAAGGACCACCGGCTCGCCGTCGTCGGGCCCTTCGACCCGGTAACACAGCCGCAGCCCGGATTCGAGGGTGACGAAGCGGTCTTTGTCTGAGCCTGAGTCTTCGCTTGGGCCGGCAGCCGTGCCGGAGCCGCCGCTGAAGTGCAGGTGCTCGTCCACCAGTGCGCCCTTCTGCAGGTCCCTCCGGTCGGCCAGGAAATTCATGGTCATCAGCCACGGGGCCTGCGTCCCCTGGCGGGGCAGGGAATCCAGGCTGCGCTGGACGTACCCGGCACCGAAGTCCAGCAGGGGCCGCGTCGGCATGCCGGCCGGCGCCACGGGCACCGCAGCGGTGTGCCCGTGCTCATCCATCCGGGTCAGCAGCCGGGAGAACCAGCGGGTCAGCAGTCCCACTTTGAGCGTCCACGAAGCGTTGGTGTAGCCGATGGCGAAGGCCATATTGGGGATGCCGCTGAGCATGACACCGCGGTAGGCGACGTGTTCGGCCAGGTTCACCGGAACGCCGTCGAGCCGTAGTTCCATGCCGCCCAGGATCTGGACGGTGAAGCCCGTGGCGGTCACGACGACGTCGGCCGCCACCTCCTCGCCCGACGCCAGGCGGAGGCCGTGCTCAGTGAATCCTGCGGTCTGCCCGGTGACCACGGTTGCGTTGCCGCTGCGCAGGGCACTGAAGAAATCGCCGTCCGGCACGGCGCACAGCCGCTGGTCCCAGGGCCGGTACGGCGGATTCAGGTGCACGTCCAGATCGAATCCCTCCGGTACCGCGCGGGACTGGATGCCGCGGATGAGCTTCCGGGCCAGGGTCGGCCACCGCTGACAGAACACCCAGATGGCCCGCTGCCGGCGGGCGCTGACCTCGGCCATGATCCGTCCGGTGCGCTCGGGGCCGCCGACGCCGCGCAGCCGCCTGGCCAGCGGATCCTTCGCCGGGACGGGAAGGATATAGGTGGGGGTGCGCTGGACCATGGTCACCTTTGCGCCCAGCTCCGCCAGCGCCGGCACCAGCGTCACCGCGGTGGCACCGCTGCCAATTACGGCAATCCGCTTCCCTGCGACATCCAGGTCTTCGGGCCAGTGCTGCGGATGGACAACCCGCCCGCGGAAGCGCTCCGCCCCGGGGATGTCCGGGGTATAGCCCTCGTCGTAGCCGTAGTACCCGGCGGCATTGAAGATCCAGCCGGCGGTGAGATGCAGGATCTCGCCGGTTCCCACCGGCTCAGGCCGTCGTCCGTCCGGACCGGGGGCGGGCGTCCGGGTGCGTTCCACGGAGACGCTCCAGCGGGAGTCCCGGCTGGACCAGTCCGCCGAGAGGACCCTGTGGTGGTAGCGGATCAGGGAATCCACTCCGTATTCCGCAGCCGTTTCCTGCAGGTACTGCAGGATGCCGGGACCGTCGGCAATGGCTTTTTCTTCACGCCACGGCCGGAAGTCATAGCCGAAGGTGTACAGGTCCGAGTCGGAGCGGATCCCGGGATACCGGAACAGATCCCAGGTGCCGCCCGAACGGCTCCGCGATTCCAGCAGGGCCACGGAACGGCCGGGATGATCCTGCCGCAGGCGGCAGGCCGCGCCGATCCCGCTCAGGCCGGCACCGATGATCAGCACGTCCAGATGTTCCACGCCGGTTTCCATGACTCCCCGTTCCCTTCACCGGAACGCCGCCGTGCAGGGGTGCCGGTGCCTGGTGATCTCTGCCGGTTCGTTTGTTTACTCCCGGTTAGCGCCGACCCTATCGGATTCCTCCGGTGGTAGCTGAAGCAGTCCGTCCTCTCCTCCACAACCGGCTTGCTGACGGGAGTTTCCCGAACGGACCGGTCCAGGAATACCCGCGTCCGGTCCGCGGTGCCACGGTAGGGCGCATGGACAGAGAACGAAGCGCGTCGGGCGCCGGCCGGGCAGTTCCCCGGTTGCCGGAAACCCGGCATGGCCGTCGGCAGTTGGGCACGGGCGACGGGGAAGCCGTCCTCGCGGTGCTCGTGGCGGAGGACCAGGCTCTCCAGGACGAAGTGGCACGGGTCGCTGCAGCTGCGGGAGTGGACATTCCCGTGGCTCCGGGCGTCCCGGACGCACTGGCTTTGGCTCCGGATGTGCTGCTGCTGGGTAGCGGCCACCTCAGATTCCGGGCCGAACAGAGGGGACTGTCGGGTGCGCTCGCAGCCGCCGGATCCATTCCGGCGGGAACGGGGAAACCCGAGATCATTGTGGTTGGCCTGTCGGAGGACAGCACCGTCTGGGACTTAGCGGCAGGAAGTTCCGCAGCTCGGGTTGCGGTCCTCCCCGCGGCTGCCGGCTGGCTCGCAGGCTTCCTGGCCAGGCGGCGCAGCTTTTCCGGCGGGACCGTTGTGGGGGTGCTGGGCGGCGGCGGCGTCGGCGCCTCCACCGTCGCCTGCTGGCTGAGTGCGAATGCCGCAGAGACCGGTTCTTCGGTGCTGTTGCTTGAGGGCGATGCCTGGGGATCCGGCCTGGAGTGGGCGCTGGGTGCCGTCGACCTGGAGGGTATCCGCTGGCCGGACTTGGAGGGGGTGAGCGGCAGCCTGAATCCGGTGCAGCTGGCGGCCGGTTTACCCGCGCTTGCAGGCTTTTCACTCCTGGGCAGGGGAACAGGGAGCCCGTCGGTTGACGAGGCAGTGGTCGGGGCCGTCCTGGACGCAGCCCGCAGTGCGTATCAGCTGACCATTGTCGATCTGGGCCGGACTGCCGGCGCAGCATCCCTGCTGCGTTTCTGCGATCAGGCGCTGATGGTGGTGCCGGGCCGGACCCGCGGAGTCCTGGGTGCCCAGGCGTTGCTGCCGCATCTCGGGCCGGTACCTGCCCGTGTGGTGGTACGCGGCCCGCTCGGGAACGGCTTGGACGAAGTCCTGGTGGCTGAAGCCCTCGGATTCCCGCTGTCCGGCTATCTGCCCTTCCACCGGGGTGCGGGCCGGGAGTACGGGCAGGTGCTGACAGGCGCAGGACGGCCGCGGATTCGGCGCGCCTCGCAGCGGATACTGGCAACGGTGCTGCCCGCCCCGGTCGGGATGGCATCGTGAGTATGTCCGGTTCCGGAGCCGGCGGGCCGCACCGCCCAAGGGGGAGTCAGCCGCTTGGACCGGATCCGCTGCTGGCCCGGGTGCGGGACCGGATGCTGGCACACTCCGAACCGGTGACAGGTGCACGCCTGGCTGCAGCTGTGCAGGCCAGCGGGCACCTCCTCGGTTCGGAGGGGACGCTGCACGCGGTGGACCGGATGCGCGCCGAGCTGCAGGGCCTGGGGTCGCTGCAGCCGCTGGCATTGCTGCCCGGCGTCAGCGACATCCTGGTGAACGGGCCGGACCGGGTCTGGGTGGACGCCGGCCGCGGCCTGGAACTGACCGGCATCAGGTTTGCCTCGGACTCGGAGGTGCAGGCCCTTGCCACGCGGCTGGTCGCGGCAGGAGGCCGGCGGCTGGACGACTCCTGTCCCTGCGTTGATGTCCAGCTGCAGGGGTACCGCGTGCATGCGGTGCTTCGCCCGGTTTCCACCGGGTCCACCCTCCTGTCCGTCCGCATTCACCGGAACCGGTCTTTCACCTTGGGGGAGCTCACCCGCGGCGGAACCCTCGACCTCCAGTGTGAAGCCTTGCTTCGCGCCATTGTCCGCCGGCGCTTGAACTTTCTGGTCAGCGGAGCCACAGGCACCGGGAAAACGACGCTTCTCGCCACGCTGCTTTCCCTCAGCGGCCCGCAGGAACGGCTGGTGCTGGTGGAGGACGCAGCGGAACTGGAGCCGGACCATCCTCATGTGGTGGGCCTGCAGAGCCGGCACGGAAACGTGGAGGGCGGCGGGGTGCTGGATCAGGCCGAACTGGTGCGGCAGGCTCTGCGTATGCGGCCGGACCGCCTGGTGGTGGGTGAGTGCCGGGGAGCCGAGGTCCGGGAACTCCTGGCAGCGCTGAACACCGGCCATGACGGAGCCGGCGGAACCATTCACGCCAACTCTGCCGCGGGAGTGCCGGCCCGGTTGGCGGCTCTGGGTGCACTTGCGGGCATGGCGCCGGGGGCGGTTGCGCTGCAGGCGGCGGCAGCGCTGGACGTGGTGGTCCATCTGCACCGGTCCGCCGGCATCCGCAGCATTTCAGAAATTGCGGTGCTGACGATTGCCGACGGGAAGCTGACGGCCGTTCCGGCCCTGGTCCGGAGCGGAGGGGAATACCGGCGCGGCAGTGGATGGACGGAGCTGGAACGGCGGCTGGAAGCACGCGCAGCCGCTGACAGCGGTGTCGGACCCGCGCCGGCGGACAGTTAGTGTCGGCGTGACAGGGCTGACCGTCGCGGTACTGCTCGCCACGGCAGCGGCCCTGATGATCGGGTTTCCACCGCCCCGGCCGCAGGGTGGATCCGTCAAGTCTGCACGCACGGCGGAAGTCCGCGTTCTCCGCCGTCGTCGTTATCCGGGGCTCGACGGCGATGCCCCGGCGTCCAAAGGCGAAGGCCGGCTTTTCCGCCGTCGTCGTTATCCGGGCCTCGACGGCGATGCCCCGGCGCTGCTCGTGCGGGAACTGGCGGGGCTGCTGGCGGCGGGACGCTCTGCCCACCGGATCTGGGCGGACGCAGCCACACTGTACGAAGCGCCGGGTCCGGCGGGAACCTCAGCTCATCCCTTTTTCCGGGTGCTGCAGGCGGCAGCGGCGTCGGCGGCGCTGGGCCTCAGCCCGGTGCCGGTGCTCGCTGCCGCGGAGCGGCCGGGTAACGGGGCGGCGGATCCGGCGCTGCAGCAGCTGTGGTCCGGCTTGGCTGTGTGTCTGCGTGTGTCGGAGCGGAGCGGAGCCCCGCTGGCCGCAGTGCTTAGCCGGTATGCCGGACAACTGGAAGCCGCCCGCGATGCCGCCGCGGACCGGGAGGCTGCCATGGCCGGTCCTCGGGCCACCATGCGGCTCCTGACATGGCTGCCGGGCGGCGGGATGCTCCTGGGCTATCTGCTGGGCGGCAACCCGCTGCAGATCCTGACGGCGACACCGCTGGGGTGGGTAGCGGCTGCTGCCGGAAGCGCTTTCTGGCTGGCCGGGCGTCTATGGTCTGCACGCCTGGTGCGGAACGCCCAGGCCCCCGTGCAGGGCAACTTCGGATGAGCGGACTGCTGGTGTTCGCATTCCTTTCCGCTGCTGCCCTGCTGCTGACCGGAGCCGGCGGGCATCCGCGGCAGCAGCACGTCCGGCGCAGCACCGAATCTCGAACGGAGGGCAGCACCGGGGACCCTGCCCTGATGCTGGACCTGATCGCAGCCATGCTGGAAGCGGGACAACCGCTGTCCTCTGCATTGGCCATCCTGCGCGACGGCGTGGACCAGGCCACATCCCTTGATCTCGACCGGCTGCTGCAGGCACTGGACCTCGGAATTCCCTGGGACGCCGCGTGGCAGTTGTCCGCCGGTTCCGCCCCGGCCGGAACCCAGCCGTCAGGTACGGAACCGGGGTCCCGGGTCGGCGGGGTGCCGACCGGACAGGCCTCGGCACTCGCAGCACTCGGCCCGGCCCTGAGATTCACGGCCGTGACCGGGGCACCGTCGGCTGCAGTGCTTCATTCCCAGGCGGATGCCCTTCGGAGACGCCGGCAGACGGAGAGCAGGCGGCGCGCAGCGGCGCTCGGGGTCCGTCTGGTGATGCCGCTGGGGCTGTGTTCGCTGCCCGCCTTCGTGGCGCTGACAGTGGTGCCCCTGCTGATGTCCCTGCTGCCGGGATGGACCTAACCGGATCCTTCCGTCCCGCACCGGTTCCACCCCGTACCGGTCCCGCCTGCACTATCCCGGTCCCGTACCGGTCCCGCCCGCACGGTCCGGCCCCGCACCGGTCCGTGCCGCGGCGGGAGGCTGTACTCCTCCACAGGCTACTGCCGTCCTCCGGTTGTACGCAGCAGCATGGGCGGAGCACCCGGCAAGGGAGCGTCGGCGGCAGGATCGAGTCCCGCAGAACTTTCCAGCAGGAGGAAAACATGGCACTGATCCCCGCATCCTTCGGACGTACTTCCCCGGTGAGCAAGCACCTTCTCCCGGGTGCCGTCCAACCAACCGGCACTGCCGAACCCGAGGCAGGCCGCTCCGCGGACGGCGCCTTGTGCCCCGACCCGTGGACGGACGGAAGCCACGGCGTGCACAGTCTGTCCGGGCGGGCCACACCCGTGACCCGGCGCCTGACCCTGGTCAAGCCGCTCTCCGGCTCTTCCAGCCGCGGTGGCACGGGTACGGAACTGCGCGACACCGCGTCCCGTCCGGCACCTGCGGGTCCGGGCTGGTCGGACCGGGAAGCCGGGATGGCGACGGCGGAATACGCCATTGCCACCCTGGCCGCCGTGGCCTTTGCCGGGCTGCTGGCGGTAGTGCTGGGCAGCGACGAAGTCCGGTCGATGCTGGTGTCCCTGATCCGGTCCGCCCTGACCCTCGGATAAGAGCGGACCAGTGGCAGCGGGAACCGGCGCCGGCACTCCGCTGGGGGAGGGGAAACGGGAACGGGAAGGGGACCAAGACCGGAAACGGGGCCGGGAGCGGGGTGCAGCCACAGCGGAGTTCGCCGTCGCGCTCCCGGCCATCGTGCTCGTGCTGGTGGGCGGACTCACCGGCATATCGGCCGGGGTCACGCAGCTGCGTTTGGAGGAAGCTGCCCGGGCCGCAGCGCGGGAAATCATGCGGGCGGATCCGGCCGCCGCCGAGGCCGCGGTGGAACGGCTGGCCGGCACGTCGGCGCAGCTGGTGCTCTCGGAAGAGGGGCAGTGGACAGCCGTCGAAGTCCGCAGCGTCTTGTCGCTTCCCGTGCTGTCCCTGCTGCCGCTGGAACTTTCCGCCGATGCTGTTGCCTTCCCCGGGGACGGAGGCCTGCCTGATGGGATTCAACCCGAAGGATAGAACCGGGGTCCGGTCCGCCGAAGAATGCCGGCCTGCAAGGGTCCGGGACAGCCGCGACGGGAAGGCTCAGGACCGGAACGGCCGGGAGCCGAATGACAGAGGCGCAGGGACGGTCGCCGCGATCGGGATCTGCCTGGTCCTGCTGGGTTTCTCCGTGGTCGCACTGCTGATGGTGCAGGCATCGGTTGCCGCTGTCCGGGCCGCCACCGCCGCGGACCTGGCGGCGCTCGCCGGGGCGGATACTCTCCGCGGCCTGCAGCTGCCGGCGGCGGATAATCCTCCCGCCGCCGCTTCCGGAGATGCCTGCGGCGTGGCCGGGGAGGTAGCAGCACGCAACAACGCTTTCCTGCGCGCCTGCACCGTGAACCCGGAAACCAACACCCTCACCGTGGAAACGGAGGTGGACGTGCCTGCACTGCCGGTCCCAGCCGCGGCCCGGGCACGAGCCGGACCGCCGGGCTAGGAGGTCAGGGCCAGGGCCTCGTCCGGCGCATGGTCCAGCAGCACGTTCAGCAGCGTGACGGCGCCCTTCTTGTCCAGCGGATTGTTCTTATTGCCGCACTTGGGGGACTGCACACAGGAGGGGCAGCCGCCGTCGCACTCGCAGGCACGGATGGCATCACGGGTGGCCGCCAGCCAGATCCGCGCGGCCTCGTAGCCTCGCTCGGCGAAACCGGCGCCGCCGGGGTGCCCGTCATAGACGAAGATGGTCGGCTTCTCCGTGTCGGCATGCAGGGCTGTGGAGACGCCGCCGATGTCCCACCGGTCGCTGGTGGCCACCAGGGGCAGCATGCCGATGGAGGCATGTTCGGCGGCGTGCAGGGAACCAGGGAAGTCGGCCGGGGCCAGCCCTGCCGAGACCAGGAACTTCTCGTCAATAACGAACCAGACGGCCTTGGTGAACAGCTCCTTGGCTTCCAGCTCCAGCGGCTCCTCGCCGAGGATTTCGTTCGAGATCAGGGCCTTGCGCTGATAGGAAACCACCTGGGTGGTGACCTTCACCGTGCCGAAGCAGACCTGGATGCCGTTCCACTCCGACGTCCGGTCCGTTTCCAGCACTTCCACCTGGGTGATGTCCCGGGCCTGGGTGTAGAACTCCGGGTTGGTGCGGGTGACCATGGCGCAGTGGTCGGCCTCGTTGAGTTCATCCACCAGGAAGGTCTGCCCCTGATGAACGTAGATCGCCCCGGTATGCGCCTGGTACTGGGCCTGCGGCGAATCCATGGTGCCCAGCAGCGTGCCGGTCTCGGTCTCGACAATGTTGATCGGACCCCCGCCGGCGGCCCGCAGGTTGACCATGGAGGCGGCGCTTTCCGGATGCGTCCAGAACCAGCCGGAAGGCCGGCGCCGCAGGTAGCCCTGGTCCACCAGCTGCTCCAGCAGTCCGCCCGCGGTGGGCCCGAACAATTCCCGCTCGTCCGGAGTCAGCGGCAGCTCTGCCGCGGCTGCGCACAGATGCGGGCCCAGCACATACGGGTTGGAGGGGTCAAAGACCGTCGCCTCCACGGACCTGTCGAAGATGGCTTCGGGATGGTGCACCAGATAGGTGTCGAGCGGATCGTCACTGGCGACAAAGGCAGCGAGGGCGTCCTGCCCGGAGCGTCCGGCCCGGCCGATCTGCTGGAACAGAGATGCGCGGGTGCCCGGCCAACCGGCAACCAGCACCGCGTCCAGCCCGGAGATGTCGATGCCCAGCTCCAGAGCGGAGGTGCTGGCGATACCCAGCAGCTCGCCGCTGCGCAGCCGCCGCTCCAGCTCCCGCCGTTCCTCCGGCAGGTAGCCGGAACGGTAGGCCGCCACCCGGTCCGGCAGGGAGGGATGCACCTCGTCCAGCAGCCGGCGGGTGATGGTGGCAATGGTTTCGGCCCCGCGGCGGGATTTGATGAAGGCGATGGTGCGGACCTGCGCAGCCACCAGGTTGGCCAGCAGATCGGCGGTCTCGGCCACGACCGTGCGCCGTGACCGGGCACCGTTTTCACCCTTGAGTTCGGTCAGCTGCGGCTCCCACAGGGCCACCGTCGTGGATCCGTGCGGGGAATGGTCCTGGGTCACGGCGGTGACCGGCGCACCGATCAGCCGGCTGAAGGAGTCCTCCGGTGCGGACGACGTGGCCGAGGCACCGATAAACACGGGATCGGCGCCGTAGTACCGGCAGATCCGCCGCAGCCGGCGCATCAGGTTGGCGACATTCGAGCCGAACACCCCGCGGTAGCTGTGCGCCTCGTCGATGATGACGTATTTCAGGCGCCGGAAGAACCGGGCCCACCAGGCGTGGTTCGGCAGCACGCCGAAGTGCAGCATGTCCGGGTTGGCGAGCACGAGGTTGGCGTGGTCCCGGATCCAGCGCCGCGCGCCGGTGTCCGTGTCGCCGTCGTACGTCTCGGCCCGGACCGTAGGAAGCTGCAGCGACTTGACCGCGGCAAGCTGGTCGGCGGCCAGCGCTTTGGTGGGCGCCAGATACAGGGCGACGGCGCCGGACGGCTCCAGCGTGGCGCGGTCATCGAGGGAGGTGCGGTGGATCGCGTCCAGAACGGGCAGCTGGTAGGCCAGCGATTTTCCGGAGGCAGTGCCGGTGGCAATGATCGTGTGCTGCCCGCGGTGCGCGGCGTCGGCGGCTTCCATCTGGTGCGCCCACGGCTCGTGGATGCCGCGGCGCTGGTAGGCGGCGACGACGTCGGGATGCGCCCATTCCGGCCATGGCGCGGTGACTGCCCGGCGCGCAGGAATCTGATGCACGTGCATGAGCTGCTCGGGCTCGGCACCGCCGCCCAGCAGCGGAATCAGGGAATCATGAAGAGCCACGTGCTCATTCTCCCACCGGAAAATCCGCGGCAGCGCATGTTCACTGCCGGGGGAACCTGCCGACGGAAATCAGAGCCGCGGCTCGAACATCACGACGGCGGCCAGGGACTCCCAGCCCAGGTACCGGTAGAGTTCCTGCCCGTCCGCCGAGGCGATGAGCAGCCCGGCATCGGCGTCATCCTCCAGCGCCAGAGCGGTCAGCGCCCGCATGACATAACTGCCCAGGCCGCGCCGCCGGTAGGCGGGCTCGGTGACAATCCGGTCGAACACCGCGTAGCCGTCGGTCACGGCCATCCGCCCGGAGGCTATCGGCGAACCCGCATCAAACACGGTCACGATGCCCACCTGGTTCTCGTGCGTGCTTTCCACGCTGAAGCTATCCCACGGCAGCACGGGGGCCTCAATGTCCTGGCCCTCCATATCCGCCACCATCAGGACCTCATCGGACGAACGGATCTGCATCCCGTACACCGACGCCGCCCCGTGGACTTCGTTCACCCGCGTGGTCACGATGGTGAACAGCCGGGTGGGGCTGTGCCGGGCGGAGGAGGCGAGCGCGGCGAACTCGTCATGGGAGGGTTCGAGGGCGAAATACTCCCAGTCGTTGGTCCGGTCATGCAGCAGTGCTGCCGGGAAACGTCCCTCATGGCGGGTCCGGTACCCCCGGGCCTGGGCCCATCCGGAGACCCAGATCTCAAGCAAATCGTCATCCAGCGCTCTCATAGATGCACATTAGCGGCCGTCCGGTGCGAACGGTATGCATAGGAGAGGAAAAGCGGGTGCCCGCCGCGGTCTACCCTTATCTTGTGGCACTGAACCGAATTGCACTGTATTACGCTTTCACTCCCCTTCCCGACCCGGACGCAATCCGTCTGTGGCAGCGCGCCCTCTGCGAAAAGCTGGGCCTGCGCGGGCGCATCCTGATCTCCAAAGACGGCATCAACGGCACCGTCGGCGGGGAACTGGATGCCGTCAAGGCCTACGTCAAGGCGACCCGGGAATATCCCGCCTTCAAGAAGATGGACACCAAATACTCCGAAGGCTCGGCGGAGGATTTCCCGCGGCTGAGCGTGAAAGTCCGCGACGAGATCGTGAGCTTCGGCGCACCCGGCGAGCTGAAGGTGGACGAAAACGGTGTGGTCGGCGGCGGCACGCACCTGCGCCCGGAGGAACTCCACCAGCTGGTCGAGGAGAAGGAAAAGGCCGGCGAGGAAGTGGTCTTCTTCGACGGCCGCAACGCCTTCGAAGCGCAGATCGGCAAGTTCAAGGGCGCCGTGGTGCCCGACGTCTCGACCACGCATGACTTCATCGCCGAACTGGAATCCGGCAAGTATGACGACCTCAAGGACAAGCCCGTAGTCACCTACTGCACCGGCGGGATCCGCTGCGAGGTGCTCTCCAGCCTCATGGTGAACCGCGGGTTCTCCGAGGTTTACCAGATGAAGGGCGGCATTGTCCGCTACGGGGAAACCTACGGGGACAAGGGCCTGTGGGAGGGTTCGCTGTACGTCTTCGACAAGCGGATGCATACCGAGTTCACGGACGACGCCGTGACCATCGGCGAATGCGTGCGCTGCCAGGCGCCCACGAGCAAGTTCGAGAACTGCTCCAACCCGTCCTGCCGGAAGCTGACCCTGTACTGCGCGGACTGCGCCTCGGACCCCGCAACGCTCCGCTGCCCCGGCGGCTGCGACGACTGACCGCCCCGCAGGATACTTAGCCGGCGGCTAACTACCTCTATACTTCCCGGCCCGCCGTTGTTAGCATCCCCCGCACGGGCGAGCTGCCCGGACAGGCCCGACGAGGACCCCGGCTGCCGGGCATCCAGCGCTCGGGCACGGCCCAGAGGCGGGGGAGCATGGAAACTGATGGAACGGCGGCGGCAGCCGCAGCGGAAGCAAACGAGACACACGGCCAGGCACGGAACGAACACGCAGTACGGGAGCGCGGAACAGACTCCGCGGCGGCCGACGCGCCGGCTCCCGAATGGGACCGGATAGTCGACGTCCTGGTCGTGGGATCGGGGGCGGCCGCACTGACCGCGGCCATCACCGCAGCGGACGAGGGGCTCGATGTCCTGGTGGTGGAAAGCACCAAGCTCTGGGGCGGCACCACCTCCATTTCCGGCGGCGGCCTCTGGATGCCCAACAACCCCCTGATGAAGGCGGCAGGGGTGCAGGACAGCCAGCAAAACGCGCTCACCTACATGGAGGAGGTGATTGCCGACGTCGGCCCCGTCTCCTCGCGTGAACGCAAGCTCGCGTTCCTGCGCACCGTGCCGGAAGTCGTGACGTTCCTGGGCGGCCTCGGGGTGCAGTGGATGCGCTCCAAGGACTACCCGGACTACTACCCGGACCGCCCCGGCGGCATGGTCGGACGCTCACTGGAAGTGAAGCCCTTCGACACCAAGCTCCTGGGCCCATGGTTCAAGCACTCCCGCGCAAAGGCGTTGGGCATCCCCGCGCCGCTGGCCACCGATGACGTCTGGGAGCTGTCCCGGGCCTGGTCCACGCCCAGCGGTTTCATCCGCGGCGCGCGCTTCGTTTTCCGCACCCTCGGGGGGCTGCTCCGCGGCAAGCGGCTATACGGGCTCGGCGGGGCGCTCTCGTCCTCGCTGATGTACATCGTGCGTAACCAGCAGACGCCGGTCTGGCTGTCGACGCCGCTCACGGACCTGGTCGAGGACGACGACGGCGCGGTGCTGGGCGCCGTGGTCCGCCGGCAGGGCCGGGACATCCGGATTCGGGCAAGGCACGGCGTGGTGCTGGGCGCCGGCGGTTTCGCGCGGAACGCGGCATGGCGGGAAAAGTACCAGGGCCTGGAGCAGGAGTATTCCTCGGCGCCGGAAGGTGACCTCGGCCAGGCCATCGACATTGTGGCCGCCCGCGGAGGCGCGCTGGCCCTCATGGATGACGCGTGGTGGGGACCGACGGCCGTCGGGCCGAAGGGGAAGGTCACGTTCACGCTTGCGGAGCGGTCCATGCCGTTTTCCATGGTGGTGGACGCTGCGGGCAGGCGGTTCCTGAACGAGTCCGAATCCTACGTGGATTTCGGCCACCACATGCTCGAGAACAACAAAAAAGTGCCGGGGGATCCCGCCTGGCTGGTGTTCGAAGCCCGGCACGCCCGCCGCTACCTGTTCAACGCCCTGTTGACCGGGCGTAAGGACTGGACGCGGCAGGGACTGCTGCTCCGGGACGACACGGTGACGGGCCTGGCCGAGAAGATGGGTCTTCCGCCGGGCGCCCTGGAGGCCACCGTGGAACGGTTCAACGGCTTCGCCCAGACCGGAATCGATGAAGACTTCCACCGCGGCGACACCGTCTACGACAACTACTACAGCGACCCGCGGGTCAAGCCCAACCCGAACCTCGGACCGCTGGAAAAGGGTCCGTTCTCTGCCGTCCGCCTGTACCCCGGAGATCTGGGGACCAAGGGCGGGCTGGTCACGGACGCCGATGCACGCGTGCTCCGCGAGGACGGCAGCATCATCCCCGGCCTGTATGCAGCCGGAAACACCACCGCCTCCGTGATGGGCCGCACCTATCCCGGAGCGGGGGCAACCATCGCGCCTGCCGTCGTCTTCGGGTACCGCGCGGCCCGGCACGCCGCTGCCTACGGGCAGGCTTCGGCGGACCGCGCCACCGCGAAGGCAGTGACGGCCGAGGCGGCCGGCCCAGCCTCCGCGCAGTCAGCGACGGCAGCAGCGGCCGAACCGGTCCCCGTGCCGGCAGGCGCTGCGGCCGCCGACACAGCGGCGCAGCAAGAGGTCCGGTAGCTACCCGGGACCGGCAGGGGAATCCGAACGGGCACCCGAAAGAGTGCCCGTTCGGAGCACCGATAGCGCGGCCATAGACTGGGAATGTGAGTGATTTCTCTTCTGTTCCTTCCGCACCCCGCAGCCGCGACATCTGGCTGCTTCAGGCGCTCGCCGCCGATCTGGAGGAGGCCGAATACACCGTGAACGGTGTGGCCGCGTTCCTCGGCGAGGACGCGGCGGCGGCCCTGGAACGGGACCAGCTGGTCCCCGCCCTGCTGGCCTGCCGGGCCGAGGCCGAAGCGGCAGCTCCCCGCCGGATAGCCGTTCCGGTCCAGCTCTGGCTGCTGGGCGAAACGGTGGAACGCGCCCAGCTGGACGCGGCACTGCCCCGCACCGGCACCGAAGGCCTCCTGGAACTCGGGCTGATTGAACACGGGCTGGTTGTCGGTACCTTCCGCGCCGCCGTGGACCTGCGCCCCTACGGCACGGACGACGGCGGCACCGGTTCCGCCGGCAATCCCGACGGCGACCTCTGGGTGGCCAGTGACCTGGGCAGCCACCAGCGCCCGGGCGTGCTGCGCCGCGACCACGTCCTCGGCATAGGCCAGGCATCCCTGAGCCTGGCCCAGCTCACTGTCCGTGCCCCCGTGGGCCGGGCCCTGGACCTGGGCACCGGGTGCGGCATCCAGACCTTCCACCTGCTCCGGCACGCGGACCACGTCACAGCCACCGATATTTCCGAGCGTGCCCTCGGGTTCACACGGTTCAACCTGATGCTCAACGCACCCCAGCTGGACATCAAACCGGAGCAGCCCGGGGAACGGTTCACCCTTCGGCTCGGAAGCCTGCTGGAGCCGGTGGCAGGCGAGAAGTTTGACCTGGCGGTCTCCAATCCGCCCTTCGTCATCACCCCGCGTACCGGCGGGGAGGGTGAGCGGTACACATACCGCGACGGCGGACTGGCCGGAGACGGCATCGTCGCCGCCCTGGTCGCCGGTCTGGAAGCAGTCCTGCGGCCGGGCGGCACCGCCCAGATGCTGGGCAACTGGGAGGTCCCTGCCGGCCGGGAGCAGGACTGGTCCGCCCGTCTCGAAGAGTGGCTTCCGGACGGAACGGATGCCTGGGTGATCCAGCGGGAGACCCTGACGCCGCCCGAATACGCCGAAATGTGGCTGCGCGACGCCGCACAGGGCCGTGAACGCGAGGAATACGCGGCGGCCTACGCCGGCTATCTGGAGGACTTCGCCTCCCGGGACGTCGGAACTGTGGGCTTCGGCTCACTGTGGCTGCGCCGGCGCCGGAAGCCCGGCGCCGAGCCGCTGCGCCGGTTCGAGGAAATCACCCACCCCATCGAACAGCCCGTGGGGCCGCACCTGGATGCTGCCGTCCGCCGGTTCGACTGGGTCAGCGCCTGCACTAACCTGGCGGACGTGCACCTCCGCGTCGCCGACGACGTCACGGAGGAACGCCATCAGCGCCCCGGGGCCGAGCACCCGGGAGTGATCCTGCTCCGCCAGGGCGCCGGTCTGCGGCGGACCAACCTCATGAGCACCGAGCTCACCGGTTTCGTTTCGGCGTGTGACGGGGAGCTCTCCGTGGGACAGATAGCGGCGGCCCTGGCCGCACTGCTGGACCGCCCGGATCCCGAGTTTGGCGAAAACCTGATCTCGGAAGTGCGTAATCTGGTGTTGGACGGGTTCCTCATTCCGGACCGCTGGTAGGCCCCGGGCCAACCCTCGGGCGGGTGAAGGCCTGCGATGCTTTCCGGTTACCCTAGTGCTGGGGCATCGCGCATACTGTCTGTGGATGTACCGGACTGCGGATGCACCGCAAGCGCCCGGAACGAAGCGCCCTAATTCATTTGAACCACCCGTTACGTAGGAGAACAGTGCCAGTTAAGGCAACGGACAAGAAGACCGGCAAGAAGCTTGTAATTGTCGAGTCTCCGGCCAAGGGCAAGACCATCGCCGGGTACCTGGGCGAAGGCTTCGAGGTGACGGCGTCGATGGGTCACATCCGCGACCTTCCGCAGCCCTCCGACCTGCCCGCCGAGCTGAAAAAGACCGGCGTCGGCAAGTTCGCCGTGGACCTCGACAACGACTTCGAGCCGTATTACGTGGTGTCCGCCGACAAGAAGAAAAAGGTGGCCGAACTCAAGGCCGCCCTGAAGGACGCCGACGAGCTTTACCTCGCAACTGACGGTGACCGCGAAGGCGAAGCCATCGCGTGGCACCTGCTGCAGGTGCTCAAGCCCAAGGTCCCCGTTCACCGGCTGACCTTCCCGGAAATCACCCGCGAGGCCATCCAGCGCGCCCTGCTGGAAATGCGCGACGTCGACGTTGCCATGGTGGACGCCCAGGAAACCCGCCGCATCCTTGACCGGCTCTACGGCTACGAGATTTCCCCGGTGCTCTGGCGCAAGGTGGCCCGCGGCCTGTCCGCCGGGCGCGTGCAGTCCGTCGCCACCCGCCTGGTGGTCGAACGCGAGCGTGAGCGCATGGCGTTCCGCCCGGCGTCGTACTGGGATCTGGTGGGCACCTTCGCCACCGAGGCCGCCGAGAAATTCAAGGCCCGCCTGGTCTCCGTCGACGGCGCCCGCGTCGCCACCGGCAAGGACTTCACCGACCGCGGCGAACTGAAGTCCAAGACCGCCGTGCACCTGGACGAAGCAGCGGCCGTGTCGCTGGCCGCCGGCCTGGAATCGGCCGCGTTCAGCGTCCGCTCCGTCGACACCAAGCCGTACACCCGCCGTCCGGCGGCGCCGTTCACCACCTCCACCCTGCAGCAGGAAGCCGGCCGCAAGCTGCGCTTCTCCTCCCGGGTGACCATGCAGGTGGCCCAGCGGCTGTACGAAAACGGTTACATCACCTATATGCGTACGGACTCCCCGGCGCTGTCGGACCAGGCCATCAACGCGGCCCGCCGCCAGGCCTCGGAGCTTTACGGCCCCGAGTACGTGCCCGAAGCCCGGCGCGTCTACAAGGGCAAGTCCAAGAACGCCCAGGAAGCGCACGAAGCCATCCGCCCCGCCGGTGACTCCTTCCGCACCCCGGCGCAGGTGGCCTCCTCGCTGCGCGGCGACGAGTTCCGGCTCTACGAACTGATCTGGAAGCGCACCGTCGCCTCCCAGATGGCCGACGCCAAGGGATCCACCGCGTCCGTGCGCATCGGCGCCGTCTCGACCGACGGGCGCGACGCCGAATTCTCGGCGTCCGGCACGGTCATCACCTTCCGCGGCTTTATGGCTGCCTATGAAGAAGGCCGCGACGCCGTCCGCGACGACGACGAGGCCGAGGGCACCGACGGCGCCCGCCTGCCGGTGCTGAAGGCCCAGGACACCCTGACCGCAGCGGACATTGCCGCCGGCGGCCACGAGACCTCCCCGCCGCCGCGGTTCACTGAAGCGTCGCTGGTGAAGATGCTCGAAGAACTCGGCATCGGCCGCCCGTCCACCTACGCCGCCACCATCTCCACCATCATGGACCGCGGATATGTCACCAGCCGCGGCCAGGCACTGGTGCCGAGCTGGATCGCGTTCTCCGTGGTCCGCCTGCTGGAGGAGCACTTCACGGACTACGTGGATTACGACTTCACCGCAGAACTCGAAGAGGATCTGGACCGCATTTCCCGCGGCGAGGCCGGACGCGTGGAGTGGCTGAACCAGTTCTATTACGGCGACCGGGTAGAGACCGGACTGCACACCATCGTGAATGACCTCGGTGAAATCGATGCCAAGGCCATCAACTCGATCGAGATTGCCGACGGCATTGTGCTGCGCGTGGGCAAGTTCGGCCCGTACCTGGAACGTCCGCTGCCCGCCGACGCCCCCGAAGGCACCGAACCCGAGCGGGCAAACGTCCCCGAGGATTTGGCCCCGGACGAGCTCACGGCCGAGAAGGCCGTGGAACTGATGGAGACCGCAGCTCCCGAGGAACGCGTGCTCGGCACCGACCCGGAGACCGGCCGGACCATCGTGGCCCGCAACGGCCGCTACGGCCCGTACGTGATCGAGCTGATCCCGGAACCCACCGAAGAGGACCTGGCCAACGCGCCGGTGGAGTACTACAAGAACGGCAAGCCCAAGCCACCGAAGAAGCCGGTCAAGGTCAAGCCGCGCACCGGTTCGCTCTTCAAGACAATGAGCGTGGAAACGGTCACCCTGGAGGAGGCGCTGAAGCTGATGAAGCTGCCGCGCGTCCTGGGCACCGACGCCGAGGGCAACGAGATCACCGTCCAGAACGGCCGGTTCGGCCCGTACCTGAAAAAGGGGACGGACTCGCGCTCAATCGGTTCCGAAGAGGAAATCTTCACCATCACGCTGGAGCAGGCGCTGGAGATCTACTCCCAGCCCAAGCAGCGCGGCGGACGGCAGGCTGCGGCACCGCTGGCGGAGTTCGGTGCGGATCCCGTGTCGGAGAAGCCGATTGTGGTCAAGGACGGCCGTTTCGGTCCGTACATCACCGACGGCATCACCAACATCACGGTGCCCCGCTCCACGGCCATCGAGGAGCTGACCCGCGAGCAGGCCATTGAACTGCTTGCGGAGAAGCGCGAGAAGGGCCCTGCAAAGAAGCCCGTGAAGAAGCGCGCTGCCCCGCGGAAAGCTACAGCGAAGAAGTAGGGACCGGTAGAGCGATAATGGAATCATGCGCCTAGGCGTCCTCGACATCGGGTCCAACACCGTCCACCTGCTGCTGGTGGACGCGCATCCCGGTGCCCGTCCCTTCCCCTTCGCCTCGCACAAGCGGCCGCTGCAGCTGGTGTCCTATCTGGACGCCGACGGCGCGATCAGCGCGGCCGGGCAGGATGAACTCATCGGGTTCGTCAACGAGGCCTGGAACTTTGCCCGCCGGCACGGCGCCCAGGACCTGCTGGCCTTCTCCACCTCGGCCATCCGGGAGGCAGCCAACGGCGCCGAGGTCCTGGCGCGGGTGCACCGGGAAACCCCGGTGCGGCTGGAGGAACTCTCCGGCGGAGACGAAGCGGCAATGACCTTCCTGGCCGTACGCCGCTGGTACGGCTGGGGCGCCGGGTCCATCCTGGACCTGGACATCGGCGGAGGCTCGTTCGAGATGGCCCTGGGCCAGGACGAGCTTCCGGAGATTGCCCGGTCACTGCCCCTTGGTGCCGGCCGGCTGACCCGGGACTGGCTTCCCGAGGATCCGCCGTCGCCCAAGAGCATCAAGAAGCTGCGCAAGTACATCCGCGGCATGGTGGGGGAGGCGGCAGAGGAGTTCGCCGGCTTCGGCCGCCCGGACCTCGTTGCCGGAACGTCCAAGACCTTCCGCTCCCTGGCCCGCATTGCCGGCGCCGCGCCGTCGGCCGCCGGGCCGTTTGTGCCCCGGGTGCTCACCCTGGAGGACCTGTCCCTCTGGACCAAGCGGCTGGGTGCACTGAGCGCCCGGGACCGTGCCGGGCTGGACGGTGTCTCCACGCTGCGTGCGCCGCAGATGCTTGCCGGTGCCCTCGTGGCGCAGGCCGCAATGGAAGCCTTCGACGTGCCGGTGCTGAAGATCTGCCCCTGGGCGCTGCGTGAGGGTTTGATCCTGCGCCGGTTCGACACCCTGCGTTTTGAAACCACCGGTGACCTGCCCCGCGGGCCTGCGGACGGGGAAGAATTCCTCGTGGCTGCCGGGGCGGGTCCTTCCGCCAATGGAGAGCCCAGCTGACATGCCGACGTCCCTGCCGTCATCCGGACACGCCGCCATCCCGGTGGCACTGTCCAGCGCATCCGTTTACCCGTTGTCCGTGCATGACACCTTCGCCGTGGCCCATGACCTGGGCTATGACGGCGTCGAAATCATGGTCACCAACAGCCAGGTGAGCCAGGACCCGGATTCGCTGAAGGAACTGAGCGAAAGGTACCAGCAGCCGATCCTCGCGATCCATGCCCCCACCCTGCTCCTGACGCAGCAGGTCTGGGGTGCGGCCTGGACCAAGATCGAGCTGTCTGCGGCCATGGCCGCGGAAGTGGGTGCTGCCACAGTGGTGACGCACCCGCCGTTCCGTTGGCAGACGGGATATGCCGAGAACTTCGCCGAGGGCGTGCAGGCCCTCGCCGAACAGTACGGGGTGACCATCGCGGTGGAGAACATGTACCCGTGGCGGGTCCGCGGCCGTGAGGCGAAGGCCTACCTGCCGCACTGGAATCCCGTTCCGGAACCGTACGAAAACGTCACCTGGGACTTTTCCCATGCGGCCATCGCCGGCATGGACTCGTTCGAGCAGATCCGCCGGCTCGGCAAACGGCTCCGGCACGTCCACCTGACGGACGGAACCGGCAACGGCAAGGATGAGCACCTGCTTCCCGGCGAGGGCACCCAGCGCTGCGCGGAGGCGCTCTCCTACCTGGCCGGTGCCGGGTTCACCGGCGTGGTGGCCGTGGAAGTCAGCACCCGGAAGGCCCGGGGTCCGGGGGAGCGGGAGGACCAGCTAAAGCAGACCCTGGAATTCGCGCGGGAGCATCTGGGTCCGAAGGCCGTCCTGGCCGGACACTCTTCCCAGTAGTCTCCCAGTAGTACCGGTACGTCCCGTAGAACCGGCACCCCGCCGCCCGGCCTGCGCGCAGCATGACAGAATCGGAGTCATGGACAGCGCACAGAATCCCCGACTTACCTTCCTGGGCTGCGGCTCGATGAACGAAGCCATCCTCGGCGGAATCCTCGCCGGCGGTCTTGCCGCCGAGCAGGTAACCGCCACCGTCCGGCGGTCCGAGCGGGCCGAAGAGCTCCGCGCCGCCCACGGCATCACCGTCCTTGCCGGCAGCGAGGATGCGGACGCGAACCGGAAAGCCGTGGCCGGAGCGGACCTGGTCATTGTCGGCGTCAAGCCCGTGCAGGTAGCGGATCTCCTGCGGCAGATTGCGGCGGACCTGCCCCGCGGCGCCGTGGTGCTCAGCGTCGCGGCAGCCGTGCCGCTCGCGCTGATGGAGTCACTGCTGCCGGACGGCCAGCCGGTGATCCGCGCGATGCCCAACACCCCCTCCCGCCTTGGCCGCGGCGTCACGTCCATTTCCGCTGGCAGCTCCGCCGGACCGGAGGCCATGGAACTGGCCCGCCGGGTACTGTCCGCCACCGGCACGGTGGTGGAGGTTCCCGAAGAGCAGGTGGACGCGGTGTCCGCCGTCAGCGGCTCCGGCCCCGCCTACGCCTTCTACCTGGCCGAGGCCATGGCCCGTGCCGGCGTCGAGCTGGGCCTGGACGCTGACCTTTCCGCGCTTCTGGCCCGCGAAACCGTGGCCGGTGCCGGGTTCATGCTGGCAGAGCCCGACGCCGATGCCCCCACTCTGCGCCGCGGCGTTACCAGCCCCAACGGCACTACCGAAGCGGCCATCAAGACCTTCGACGAGCTGAACCTGCCCGGCATCATCGAATCCGGTGCCCGCGCGGCAGCTGCCCGTGCCCAGGAAATCACGAAGCAACTGACTGCTTAGGTTCGGCTCGCGTGGCCGGCTCGCGGGTCCGGCCTCCGGGCCTGGCTCCGGCGGCAACGAAATTCCTCGCTCGCAGAGCTCGCTTGGAATATTAAAGCCGCCTCCGCCAGGTCCTACGGCCGGTCGGTCGTGCCGCCGGCTGCGCCAGGTCCTACGGCCGGGTGGTAACGCTGCCGCCGGCTGCGCCAGAGCCTTGGCCCGGTTGGACATGCTGCAAGGCAGGCACCGCGTCAGAATCCTTCGGTTTGTCGGGATCCCTTCGGTTTGTGGCAATCCCCTCGCCGCGCCGCGTAGGAAAGTGTACAAACCGCAGGAAATTGCACAAAAGGTCCGCCGGCAGCGGACAGGCTATCCCACCCATTGGTGCTGCTGTGGCACAAGGGGTCCCACCAACAACATGAGCACCACCCGGTGGGACCCTGTGCTGGCCATCCGGACGCTTCCCCGTCCTGCAACGATCTACTGAGTAGATAATGGGCTTATAGCCGCCCGATAACCCCGTTATCTGCTCAGTAGATCCGGAACCCCGGCGCATAACCCCGTTATCTGCTCAGTAGATCGAGGATGCCGATCCGCTCAGAAACCCCGGGCCGGCACGTCACCAGCACCCCGCCGTGCACAGCACAACGGCAGACCCCGGAAGCCCGGGACCCGCCGTCGTGCGTTGAAGGGACGTGCGTTGAAGGGTGCGGACGTTGTTGCGTTCGGTCGAGTAAGGATCGTTGCCGAGACCACCACCTCCAACGGGCCATCGGAGCAGTCATCCGGACCTTCAATGACCTGGACCTACCAAGCATCACCGGCTCCGCCCCCGCGAGGCGTTCGTCTATCCGCACCCGGGAAACCACGAAAGCAGCTCGCCGGTTGGCTCCGGCGCATGACCTGCGCCCGCACCGAGAGGCACCGTTCCGCCACCGTAGGGTGTGTGCAGGCACCGTGCCGCCGTAGGGTCTGGCGGAGGCGGCTTTAATATTCCAAGCGAGCTCTGCGAGCGAAGGAATTTCGTTGCCGCCGGAGCCAGACCCGTAGGCGGACCGCCCAGCAGCAGGCGACCACAGCACCCACCACGGTAGCCACACAGGACCACCGGGGCAGGCACTGCAGCGCATGAACCCTACGGTCGTGCGGCGAACCGCTCGAGCAGATCCACGTGGCCGGACACGATCAGGGTGTCGCGGCTGGAGACCTTCGTGGTCGGCTGCGCGTAGGTGAAGTCCTCGCCGGGGGATTTCACCCCGACGACAGTGACGCCGTACTTGGCCCGCACATTGGACTCGCCCAGGGTGAAGCCCTGCGTCTCCTTGGGCGGGTACATTTTTACGATCGCAAAACCGTCGTCGAACTCGATGAAGTCCAGCATCCGGCCGCCCACCAGGTGCGCGGCCCGCCGGCCGGCGTCGGCCTCCGGATAGATCACGTGGTTGGCGCCGATGCGGGTGAGGATCTTGCCGTGCGCCGGGGTGATGGCCTTGACCCACAGGTGCTCGATGCCCAGGTCCACCAGGTTCACGGTGATGAGCACGCTGGACTCGATCGAGGTTCCCACGCCCACGACGGCGGCAGAGAAGTCCTCGGCGCCCAGCTGCTTGAGTGCCTCGATGTTCGTCGCGTCCGCCTGGACCACGTGCGTGAGCAGGCCCGAGGCCTTCTGCACCAGCGCCGGATCGCGTTCCACGGCCAGGACTTCGCGGCCCTGCCGGACCAGCTGCTCGGCGGTGGCTGCACCGAAGCGGCCCAGTCCGATGACCAGCACCGGGGCATTGTGGGGAGGTCTGTCAGCCAATGATCGGCCTTTCTTCGGGGTAGTGGTAAAGGGTGTTGCGGTGGCGCACGGCGAGGGCCGCGGCAAGGGTGATGGTGCCGACGCGTCCGGCGAACATCAGCATCGATAGGACGTATTTGCCCGAGGGCGGCAGCGCCTCGCTGAGGCCGGTGCTTAGCCCCACCGTGGCGAAGGCGGAAATCACCTCGAAGAGAACCGGCTCCAGGGACTCATCCGTGATGACCAGGAGTGCGGACGTGGCGACCGCAACCAGTGTGGCACCCAGGATGGTCACCGAGATGGCGACCCGCATGGCGCCCTGGGGGATGGTGCGGCCGAAGGCGCGGACATCGGCGTCGCCGCGGGCTTCGGCCACTACGGCAAGGAACAGGACGGCGATGGTGGTGACCTTGATGCCGCCCGCCGTAGAAGCGGAACCGCCGCCGGCGAACATCAGCATGTCGGTGATGAGCAGGGTGCTGGAGTCCAGATCCGTCATGGACACCAGGTTGAAGCCGCCGGAGCGGGTCATCACCGAGGCGAAGATCGAGTGGATGATCTTGTCGCCCAGGGATAGGTCCCCAATGGTGCGGCTATTGAACCACTCGAATGCACCCCAGATCACGGCACCGGCCATCAGCAGGATGGAGGACACCAGTATCGTCAGCTTGGTGTGCAGGTTCCATTTGCTGACCCGCGCACGGGTCTGCAGCAGGACCATGATGACAGGGAAGCCGAGCGACCCGATGAACACACCCAGCATCAGCGGCACCAGGATCCACAGGTCCTCCTCATACGGCACCAGGCCGTCGGAGTGCGGAGTGAAACCGGCGTTGTTGAACGCAGAGATCGAGTAGAAGACCGCATGCCAGATGGCCTGGCCGGGGGACTCGCCCAGGATCATGAAGCGCGGTGCCATGACCAGGGCGAGGGCCAGCTCAATAACGACGGCGGTGCTGAAGACAATGCGGAGCAGGTGGCCTACCTCGCCGAGCCGGCCGGTGTTCATGCCCTCCTGCGCCATGAGCTTCCCGCGGACGCCGAGCCGCTTGTTCACGGCCAGGGCCAGCAGCGAAGCCAGGGTCAGGATGCCCAGGCCGCCCACCTGGATCGCGATCAGGATCAGCACCTGCCCGAACGTGGACCAGTAGGTGGCGGTGGAGACCACCGTCAGGCCGGTGACGCAGACCGCCGAGACAGCGGTAAAGAAGGCATCGTGCAGCGGCGCGGATTCTCCGCTGCTGGAGGCGGCCGGCAGGCTCAGCAGGGCAGTGAACAGCAGGATGACCAGGCTGAAGACGATCAGCGCCAGCCGCGCGGGCCGGCCGGTGACCATCTGGCCCACGAACCCGCGGATCCCGGCAACGACGGCGTAGCCGCTGTGCTGCTCTTTCTCCAGCAGGGATTGCCGTGGGAAGGCCATGGTGGTCAGTTCTTTTCCGCGGTAGTTCCGCACAGTAGGAGTACTTATCCGTGAGATGGGCGCGGACACCAATATCAGAGTAGCGCCCGCATCACGTAGCCTGTCTGCATGATCAGTTCCGGGCTAAGCCTTCCCATTATGCCGACGTGCATTGTCTGGGATGAATCCATGCTGGCTTACGACTTCGGTGCAGGCCACCCGATGAGCCCGGTGCGCCTGGATCTTACCGCCCGGCTGGCCCGTGAGCTGGGGCTTTTCGACCTCGAAGGCGTCCGGATGGCCGAACCCTATGTCGCCTCCGCCGCCGATCTGCTGACCGTCCACGGCTACGACTACATCAGCGCCGTGCAGGCCGCCGGCGCCGATCCGGAGAACTGCAATACGCTGCTGGGGCTGGGCACCGAGGACACCCCCGCCTTCGCCGGCATGCACGAGGCCAGTGCCCGGCTGGTCGGCGGTTCCCTGGCCGCCGCCGACGCCATCCTGTCCGGCGAGGCGACGCACGCGGTGAACTTCGCCGGCGGGATGCATCATGCCGGCTATGAAAAAGCGTCCGGCTTCTGCGTGTACAACGACGCCGCGGCCGCCGTCGCGCGGCTCCTCGCCAACGGCGTGCAGCGGGTGGTGTACATCGACGTCGACGCCCACCACGGCGACGGAACGCAGAACATTTTCTGGGACGATCCGCGCGTGATGACCATTTCGCTGCACGAAAGCGGCCTGACCCTGTTTCCGGGGACGGGATTCGCCAATGAAACCGGCGGCAAGGCAGCGGAAGGAACCGCTGTCAACATTGCCGTTCCGGCACGCACCACGGACGCCGGCTGGCTGCGGGCCTTCCACGCGGTGGTTCCCCAGCTGACCGAAGCGTTCGCTCCGGAAGTAATTGTCAGCCAGCACGGCTGCGACAGCCACAAGGATGATCCCATGACCGCGCTGCGGATCAGCGTGGAGGCCCAGCGGCAGGCCGCCCTGACCATCAGCGACCTGGCCGGCCGGCTGTGCGAAGGCCGCTGGATCGCCACCGGCGGAGGCGGCTACAACGTGGCCTCCGTGGTGCCGCGGTCCTGGGCGCTGCTGATGTCGGTGGCCGCCAACGGGCGGGTCCGTCCCGCCACCCCGCTGCCCGAGGCCTGGCGGGACTATGTGCTGGAAAAGCACGGAGTGAAAACCGGCGAGACGCTGGGCGACGGAGCTGACCTCTGGTGGCGGTCCTGGGAAGTGGGCTACGACCCGAACGACGAGATTGACCGGACCGTCATGGCCACCCGCAAGGAACTGTTCCCGCTGCACGGACTCGATCCGTGGTTCGACTAGCCGGTTGCTGGCCGGAGGCTGCCGGCGGGGCAACAGCGAAAATCTTTTCTTGACTGTTCGTTCTTGAATGATTATTCTCAAACCATGGGTCGTCCACGGATGTTTGAGGAAACGGGTGCAGTGGATGCCGCCGCGGCGGTGTTCCGGCAGCGGGGATATGCGTCTACCTCGGTAGACCATCTTGTCGAAGCAACGGGAGTGCATCGGGGCAGCCTGTATGGGGTCTTCGGGAGCAAGCACGGGCTGTTTCTGCGGGTTCTCGATGCGGTCGACCCGGCAAGCGGCTCGGATGAAAGTCTCGACGTGATCCTGGTCGGATTGCTCGAACTCGCCCCCACCGACCAGCGTGTCCGCGAGCGGATCGCGGGTCTTCTCGAAGCGCACGGCATTACCGGAGAGCAACTAGGCAGGCGCCTGCTGACCCGCGCAGGGCTGCACAAGGAGAAGGATTCGGCATGAGCAGCAACAAAGTCACCGTCACCCCCGGGTACCTCGTAATCGAGCCGGTCGGATTGAACAAGATGTGGTCATTCAAGCGCCGCCTGCGGTTTCCGCTTGAGCACGTCCGGGGAGCGACCTTCGATCCAGGTATGCGAGCCGAACCGAAGGGCTGGCGCGGTCCCGGTCTGGGCCTTCCCGGAAAGCTGTCCGGTACCTTCCACTCCGGCGGAAAAAAGCAGTTCTGGAATATCTCCGGATACGACCGCGCCGTCGTCATCACACTCGATCCGGCGGAGGGGTATGACCGTCTCGTGATCACGGTCGAAGACCCGCACCAGGTAGTGGACGCCATCAACAACGTGGTCGGCGTGCGCTAGAGCAGCAGAACTGCGCAAAGCATTCCCGAGGTCCCCGCCCCGTGCGGCCAGCCGGCGTTCCTCCGGGATGCTCCGGGGTCCGGATCCGCTAGGGTAAATGCCATGGTGTTTGACGATGTGTTTGCAGTAATCGCGGAAGGTACGCGGCGGGAAATCCTGGGCGCCCTGCGTACCGGCGACAAGTCCGTAGGGACGCTGGTGGAGGAGCTTGAGGTCAGCCAACCCACGGTTTCCAAACACCTCAAGGTGCTGCGTGAAGCCGGGCTCGTCTCCATGCGCGCCGAAGGCCAGCGCCGGTTCTACTCCCTGGAGACTGCTCCGCTGGAGGAAATGGTCCTGTGGCTGCGGGCCTTCGACCTCCCGTCCCTCACGGATACGACGCCGATCCTTGCCTCCGTTCCGGCCACGCCGCCGCGCGCCACGGCTGCTGCCGTTGCCGCCGGTGCGCTGGTGCCCGGTGCCGCCGAAACCCGGCCGCCGCTGCCTGCGGATGCGGGCGTGCAGAACCTCGGCCGTACCGTGGGCCGTGCAGCGGAACGGGCAGCGGACCTGTTCGGCCAGCTGCCCAAGTTCCGCCGCCGCCGGCCCTAGGGGCGAGGCCGCCGGACCATTGGGCCTGTCCTGTATCGCTTCGCCAGTGCCCGCGGGGCTAGCGTAGTCCTTAGCGGGGGAGCCCTACCTCTAAGGAGCACACATGGAACGTGTACTGACACGCGTACGCGACGACGTTTTCCGCCGCAATCCGGGTGAGACGGAATTCCATCAGGCAGTGGTGGAAGTATTCGATTCCCTCGCACCCGTGCTGCGCAAGCATCCCGAGTTCGCCGAAGCAGCGGTCCTCCAGCGGATCTGTGAACCTGAACGGCAGATCATCTTCCGGGTGCCCTGGGTGGATGACAAGGGCCAGGTGCAGATCAACCGGGGTTTCCGGGTGGAGTTCAATTCCGCGCTGGGCCCGTACAAGGGCGGACTGCGGTTCCACCCCTCGGTGTATCTGGGCATCATCAAGTTCCTCGGGTTCGAGCAGATCTTCAAGAACGCCTTGACCGGCATGCCCATCGGCGGCGGCAAGGGCGGCTCCGACTTTGATCCGCGTGGCAAATCCAATGCCGAGGTAATGCGCTTCTGCCAGTCCTTCATGACCGAGCTGTACCGGCACATCGGTGAGTACACGGACGTTCCCGCCGGGGACATCGGCGTCGGCGGCCGCGAAATCGGTTTCCTTTTCGGACAGTACAAACGGATCACGAACCGCTACGAATCGGGCGTCCTTACCGGCAAGGGCGTGAGCTGGGGCGGGTCACTGGTCCGTCCCGAGGCTACCGGCTACGGCGCGGTGATGTTTGTCGAGGAAATGCTCAAGACCAAGGGCATGAGCCTGGACGGGCAGCGCGTGATCGTCTCCGGCTCGGGCAACGTGGCCATCAACGCGATAGACAAGGCCCAGATGCTCGGTGCCACGGTGGTGGCCTGCTCGGATTCCTCGGGGTATGTCGTGGATGAAAAGGGCATCGATGTTCCGCTGCTGCGGCAGATCAAGGAAGTGGAGCGGGGAAGGATCGCGGAGTACGCCGAGCGCCGCGGACATTCCGTGAGCTACGTGGCGGACGGATCCATCTGGAACGCGGGTGCCGGCGTCGCACTTCCCTGCGCCACCCAGAATGAACTGGACGAAACGGACGCGCTGGCACTGATCAAGTCCGGGGTCCGGGCCGTGGCCGAGGGCGCGAACATGCCGTGCACCCCGGCGGCCATTGCTGCCTTCCAAAGCGCCGGTGTGCTGTTCGGTCCGGGCAAAGCCGCAAACGCGGGAGGCGTCGCAACCTCCGCCCTGGAGATGCAGCAGAATGCGAGCCGGGACTCCTGGTCCTTCGAGCATACGGAACGCCGGCTGAGCGAAATTATGGTCAATATCCATGAGCGGTGTGCCGGGACGGCCGAGGAATACGGTGCGCCCGGTGACTACGTGGTGGGTGCCAATATCAGCGGCTTCGTGAAGGTTGCCGATGCCATGCTTGCCCAGGGAGTGATCTAGGGCCGGCTTGCTCCGTCCCTGCCTGCGGCTGCCGAAAGAACTTCCACTATGGTTACTCCTGCCACTACAGTAGGGACCATACGGGGCCATCAGTGACGCACGTCGCAACAGGCCGGTAAGGCGATGTCCTTCAGCCACAGGTGCTCCCATTGGCTTGCTGCGGGGAGCAGCGGCAATGAGCAAAGGAACGGGACTAAATGGCAGACGAGGGAAACTTCTCGGATGTGCGGTTTCTGACGGTATCGGAAGTCGCCGGTGTTATGCGCGTCTCCAAGATGACCGTGTACCGCCTGGTGCATTCCGGCGAACTGCCGGCAGTCCGTTTCGGCCGGTCTTACCGTGTACCGGAATCGGCCGTTCAGAAGGTGCTGCGCGACGCCGTCATTGACCGCCGTTCGGACTCGGCCTAGCGCTGCTTCCGGTGGGCGGCGCCGATGAACAGTGCGGGAACGGCTGTTTCCGGCTGCAGTTGCCGGCTGTCAAATTCCACAGCGTCGAAGCTGTACCCTGTTAAGGAACGTTTTAATCGTCGCCAGTAACTACCGGCATTTAGCCCCTGCGCCCACGGCAGCAGGGGATGGAGGCCGGTGACTCCTAATAAGTTTGTGAGGACTCTGTGGGTTCAGTAATCAAGAAGCGCCGCAAGCGTATGGCCAAGAAGAAGCACCGCAAGCTGCTTCGCAAGACCCGTCACCAGCGTCGCAATAAGAAGTAGACCCTTCTCAGCGACCGCTGTAACGGTTCCGCGGCTGCAAATGCAGTCTCGGATCCGCTACGGCAGAGCCCGCCAGTCCTCACGGATAGGCGGGCTCCGGTTTTTAACGCGTGATGCGTAACGGTCAGCGGTCCCGGACCCAGGAGAATCCCCGCCACAGGCCGTAGCCGGCCCCTGCGACGGTGGCCGACTTCAGGCCCAGCGTCGCCGCCCTGCGGCCGGAGCGGAAGTCATACACGGGCCAGTTGCGGTCGCGGGCATGACGGCGAAGACGGGCATCCGGATTGATCGCCACCGGATGCCCCACCATGCTCAGCATCGGAACGTCGTTGTAGGAATCGCTGTACGCCCAGCAGCTCTGCAGGTCCAGGCCTTCCTTTTCCGCCAGCGCCCGGACGCCGGCCGCCTTGGCCGGTCCGTGGAGGAATTCGCCGACCAGGCGTCCGGTGTACATGCCGTCGGTGACCTCGCTGACGGTGCCGAGGGCGCCGGTGAGGTTGAGCCGGCTGGCGATGACGGAGGCAACTTCAATGGGAGTTCCAGTCACCAGCCAGACGGGCCGGCCGGATTCCATGTGCTGCTGGGTCAGCGCCCGCGTGCCGGGCCAGATCTTGGACACGATCATCTCGTCGTAGACTTCTTCGCCGAGCGTGCGGACATCCTCCGAGGAGAGTCCGGTGGCGAAAGCCAGTGCAGCATCCCGGACGGAGTGGACGTCTTTGAGGTTTTCCCCCTGCAGCATGAATCTCAGCTGCTTGCTCGCGAATCCGGCCGCTTCACGAATCGTGAAGACTTTTCGCTGGTACATTTTCCGGCCCACGTGGAACAGGCTCGCGCCCCGCATCAGCGTATTGTCGACGTCGAAAAAGGCGGCCTCGCCGGGTTTGCCCGCAGCATGAGTAGTTCCGGTGGCTCGGACTACAGTGGCTCGGGGCATGGTTCGAGTCTACGCAAAACCCGTACCGGGCGCGGTAATAGGACGATATGGGGCTATTTTGGAGGTATGAGCGAATCCGCCGGACCGCAAGTCGTCCTCCTTACCCGACCGGGATGCCACCTGTGTGAAGATGCCAGGCTGGTGCTCAAGCGCGTGGGGGAGGACCTTGGTGTTGCGTGGCAGGAACGCAGTGCCGAAGACGAACCGGAACTGGCCGCACGCTTCGGCGAGGAGATCCCTGTGCTGTTTATCGACGGAGTCCAGCGGGACTTCTGGACAATCGACGAATCACGGCTGCGGCGTCTGCTGGGAGCGTAATGGTACCCGACGAGATCCGTTCAAAGCCCACGGAGCTGGAGCGGGAAACCGAGAACGGCGAATCACCTGCCGGAACCCCGGCGGCAGGTGCCGCTGCCCAGCGGCATATACCGCCGGCGTCGTTGGCCCGCCTGCCCATATACCTCCGTGCGCTGACCGCCATGCTCAGTGACGGCAGAGAGCGGGTGTCCTCGGAGGAGCTTGCCGAAGCCGCCGGCGTGAATTCGCCCAAACTCCGGAAGGACCTGTCCTACCTGGGGTCGTACGGGACCCGGGGGGTGGGGTATGACGTCCTGTATCTCAGCGGACAGATTTCCGCCGCGCTTGGCCTGACCTTGAACTGGCGGGTGGCCATAGTCGGTGCAGGCAACCTGGGCCGGGCGCTGGCAGGCTATCCCGGTTTCGGCTCCCGGGGCTTCGAGGTGGTGGCACTGTTGGACGCCGACCCGATGGTGATCGGCCAGGAGGTGGGCTGGCTGAGGATCAGCCCGGCGGACTCGCTGGAGGATGTACTGGCAAAGACGAGGGCGAACATGGCTGTGCTCTCGGTGCCTGCCGAGGTGGCCCAGGACCTATGCGACCGACTCGTGGAGTGTGGCATAACCAGCATCCTGAACTTTGCCCCCGTGGTGCTCCAGGCGCCGGAGGATGTCCAGATCCGCAAGGTGGACATGGCAACCGAACTCCAGATCCTGGCGTACCACGCACAGCGTGCCCAGGCGTCGCAGATTGCCGCCCGGGCACGCCTGGCTCGCTAGGACCGATCTGCCCGGAGCAGCTCGGCCGGGATCTGATCCGTCTGGAAAGGCTCGTCCGGGACCGGCTCGTCCGGGACCGGTTCGCTTTCGTAGGTCCGCCGGCGGAACCACGGCGCTGCTCCCTTGGTAAAGGTGATGCCGGCTCCTGCCGCGGCGAGGGCTGCAGCCGCTGCCTGGGTCCCCGTTCCCGCATTGAGCGCATAGAAGAGGGCTGCTCCCGCAAGCAGTGCCGAGACGATCCGCGCCCAGCGGCGCTTGTCCCGGAGGGTAACCGCAAGCAGTAGTGCAATTCCGAGGATCACCAGGGCATACGCGATCTCGATGGCGGCGATGGTCCTGGCATAGTGGGTGCCGGTGACTCCGTATCGTTCGAGGAGCACCAGCATCGGCGGCAGCGACTCGGGTACGGCCATGCGGGAAACCGTAGAGAGAGTGCCGCCAAGATTGACCAGCCCGGAACCTGCGATCAAGGCACAAGCGGCAGCTATGGCAGGAACGGGATTGCCGGTGTTTGCCGGCAGATGACGCTGGACAGCGCGGACCAGCATAGTGGCGGCGCGTGCACTGATACGAACAGTAAATGCAATGATGCGGGCGACAGTGCGAACTACGACCCATACGAAGTGTGCCGTGCTGCGGGCCGCGATGAATACGGCGTGCGCGGTGGCTTGGGCGGAGACTGAAACGGCGTGGGCTGTGGTGCGGGTTCCGACGGCGGTGGCGTGCGCGGTCGTTTGGGCGGAGATGACGACGGCGTGGGCTGTGGTGCGGGTCCCGACGGCGGTGGCGTGTGCGGTGGCCTGGGCGGAGATAACGACGGCGTGCGCCACGGTCCGCGCAGCTTTCGATACGGCGTGCGCGACAGCTTGAGCGGAAACTGAAACGGCGTGCGCTGTGGTGCGGGCTGCGACGGCGGTGGCGTGTGCGGTGGCCTGGGCGGAGATAACGACGGCGTGCGCCACGGTCCGCGCAGCTTTCGATACGGCGTGTGCGGCGGCCTGGATCCAACTCCAGACGGTGCGGGTCGCTGTGCGGACCCAGTTGGTAACCCTGTTGGCTCCGGCATGAGCTGCGGCGGAGGTTGTGCGGGCTCCGGCCTGGACCCCTAGCGAGACGGCGTGCGCCCCGCTGCGTACCCGAACAGCGCCGGTGTGTGCTGCCGCTGTCGTCGCGGAAGCTCCGGCCTGGACCTGCAGCGAGACGGCATGCGCCCCGGATTGGACGTGATCGGACGTACGGTGAGCGAGACTGCGGACCCAGACATAGGTGCCCAGCGCCCCTGCACGGACCCAGGCGAAGACGCCGCGTGCCCCGCTGCCCAGCCAGGCGAAGGCACCTCGCAGTCCTGTCCCCAGCCAGGCGAAGGCACCTCGCAGTCCTGTCCCCAGCCAGGCGAAGGCACCTCGCAGCCCCGTCTGAAGCCAAAGGTAGGCGGCATGCCTGCTGCTGTCCGGCCCGGCGCCGGTAGCAGGCGCGCTGGCTTCGTCTGAACCGCCGGATGCTGTAGTACTCCCGGATATTGCCGGGGGATACGCCGGCGGTTCGGGAATCAAAATGCCGGCATTGCCCGGAGCACCGGCTGATGGGTGCAGATAGCGCAGCGGCAGACGCTTCTTCTGGTGTGGCGGGTTGGGAAGCAGTGCGGCCATGGTCCTCCCCTTCACGGCGGAACGGCATCCTCCGGCGCGCCCTGCGGAAGCAACCCATCGCCGGAAGAGAACACAACGCTACGCGGGCAAGACCGGCCTGTGACCCCTACTCCGCAGAACCCGGCCCGGCAGGGGAGAAGTCCCGGCGGATACCGCCGGGACTTCTCAGTAGGCCTGCTTAGTAGGGGTACAGCGGAGCCTTGCGGAAGTACGGATTGGACGGCTGCAGGTACAGCATCACAATGCCCGCAATTCCCAGCAGGCTGGAAGCCAGCGAGATCAGGCTCAGCGGTGAGGTGAAGTAGGCGCCGAGCATAGTGAAGATGCCAATCAGCGAGAAGGCGGCAAACACGGTGCCGAGGATACGCGCCCAGTTCTTGCCCCGCCGGACAAAGAGCGCGATCAGTACGTAGATTCCGAAGCTGATCAGGGCTACGACAATGCCGAAGGCAATAAGGAAGGTGGTCACGCTCCGTTCATCCAATCCGGCGTCGTTGAATGTCTGCTGCTCCTGGGACGTCAGCAGGGAGGGAAGGCTGAACGACGTGATCACGTTGTTGATAAGGCTCAACACACCTGCCGCGATGATCAGCCACGAACCGGTGACGACCTCGCGCGGAGGGGCGCCCTTTGCAGGGTTGACGGGCGGCGTCGGATATCCGTATCCGGAGCCAGAGGCCTGGCCGGAGGTGTAGGGGCCTGGAGCGTACTGGCCGTACTGGGGGACCGGTCGAGGCGCGGGATCAGCAGGGCCGCCGGGAGCCCCGGAACCACCGGGAGCCCCGGAACCTCCGGGAGCCCCGGAACCTCCGGGAGCCCCGGGGCCGCCGGGCACCGGGGGATTATTCGGGTAATTCGGGTCGCGGCCTGGCTCGGGAGTGTTCTCTGGTGTACTCATGTCCGCCTGCCTGCTGGTTGGTGGCTTGAAGAGGCTGGACGGGTGTGCCGTCGGCAGGAAATGGCCGGGGGCGCCCCCCGCAGCCAAGTAACCAGCGTAGCGCCGCAGGCTTCGGAGGGTGAGGGGTCCCGGAAAGATGGCTGCAAAAATACAGCCCCGGACCGAGAGGTCCGGGGCTGCCCTGTGGGGGGGAATGGGGAGGTTGCTAGGCAGCTACGAAGGCTGCGTCAACGTTGATGGTGACCTTGTCGCCTACCAGCACGCCGCCGGTTTCCAGCGCGGCGTTCCACGTCAGGCCGAAGTCCTTGCGGCTGATCACGGTGCTGGCGGAGAAGCCGGAGCGGGTGGCGCCGAAGGGGTCCACGGCCACACCGTTGAACTCGGCATCCATGACTACCGAGCGGGTGATGCCCTTGATCGTCAGGTCGCCGGTGACCTTGAAATCGGAGTCGGAGCCCTCGATGCCGGTGGAGGTGAAGGTCAGTTCCGGGAACTGCTCGACGTCGAAGAAGTCTGCGCCCTTGACATGGCCATCACGGTTCGCATCGTTGGAGTTGAAGGAATCAGCGGCAATTACGGCCGTGACCGTGGTTTCCGCCAGGGTTTCGCCGACTGTGAGGGTAGCCTCAACCTTGTCGAAGTTGCCGCGGACCTTGCTGATGCCGGCATGGCGGACGGTGAAGCCGACTTCGCTGTGGGAGGCGTCGAAATTCCAGGTTCCGGTGGTGAGGCCGCTGGGGATCATGGAGAGCTCCTTATGGTTGCTGTGCCGGCGGGAGGATCCCGGGCGGCATATTCATGCATTTGCATACAGTGTTGCACGGTTTGGTTAAAGGTTCAAGTGAAATGTGCGGCGAGATCCAATGATTTAGCCGCTGGCCCCAACTCTGCGAAACTGGGACACATGTCCCGCTCATCCATACACCTCGTGCGCCACGGTGAAGTCTTCAATCCCGACAAGGTTCTGTACGGCCGCCTCCCGGAGTTCCATCTGTCGGACCTGGGACGCCAGATGGCGGACCGGGTTGCGGAGCACTTCGTCGAACAACGCAGTCAGGGTGCCAATCTCGTCTACCTGGTCGCGTCTCCGCTGACCCGTGCCCAGGAAACGGCGGCGCCGCTGGCAGCTGCACTGAACCTCGAAATCGTCACTGATGAGCGGATCCTCGAAGCGGAGAACCGCTTTGAAGGTATGTCCCGCATCAAGAGCCAGCTGCGAAATCCGCGGTACTGGCCGCTCCTGCGCAATCCCATGCGTCCGTCCTGGGGTGAGCCGTATGCCAAGCAGGTGGCCCGCGTGATGTCCGCCGTCGACGACGCACGACTGCGCGCCGTGGAACTTGGCGGAGACAACGCCGAAGCTGTTCTGGTCAGCCACCAGCTGCCCATCTGGGTCACCCGGCTGGCAGCTGAGGGTAAAAAGCTCTGGCACGATCCCCGCCAGCGCGAGTGCACCCTCACCTCCGTCACCACCCTGGAGTTCGACGGCGCCGTGCTCACCGGCGTGCGCTACGCAGAGCCGAGCGAGGACCTCCTCCCCGGTGCAGCGAATGTTCCGGGAGCATAATAGAATTACTACGCGTTGTAGAAGTGGCTTCTCCCTGCCGCGATGAAAGCTGGAAATCCTTGAAGAACCGCCCACGCCCTGCTGAACCGGAGTCCTTAGGCCGCCGCTCCTTCCTCCGGCTCGGTGCCGGACTGGCCCTCGCCGTCCCCTTTGCCGCAACCGCTGCCGGCTGCTCCACGGATGACCCGCTGGCCGAGCAGGCAAACGCAGGAGACAACAAGAACTACATTGCCGGAGACGGCTCGGTGACCGAATACGATCCCTCCGAGCGCGGCGAAGCCGTGCAGCTCACGGGAACCCTGTTCGACGGCACCGAGGTGGCATCGTCCGACTGGGCCGGCGACGTCGTCGTGCTCAATTTCTGGTACGCCGCGTGCGCTCCCTGCCGGAAGGAAGCCCCGGACCTGGTGGAGCTGCATGATGACTTTGCCGGCGACGGCGCGCGCTTCTACGGCGTGAACATCCGGGACGAGAAGGCAACCGCCGAAGCGTTCGAACGGAACTTCAACATTCCGTACCCGAGCTTCCGGGACAAGGACGGCGGCGTGCTGCTGGCCATGACCAACTTCGTTCCGCCGTCGGCCGTACCCACAACCCTCGTGCTGGACAGGCAGGGCCGCGTGGCTGCCCGAATCCTCGGGCTGGCGGACAAAGGCACCTTGAAGGCCCTCATCACCGACGCGCTGGCAGCGTAGGGACAGTGTCCTTCCTCCCCGCCGTCGTGGCCCCGGTGGCCGAGTCCACTGCCAATACGTTTGCCGACACCGTGCTCAACGGCTCCGTGCTGCTGGCCATCCCGGTGGCGGCCCTGGCCGGGCTCGTATCCTTCCTTTCCCCCTGTGTGCTGCCCCTGGTGCCGGGCTACCTCGGTTACGTCACGGGACTGACCGGTGTTGACCTGCAGAAGCAGCGCCGGGGCCGGATGTTCGCGGGTATCGGCCTGTTCGTGCTGGGGTTCTCCGTGGTCTTCGTTGCGCTCGGCGCCGGAATCGGGCAGCTGGGCGCATGGCTGAAAGGTTCCGAACAGGCCTGGATCTCGCAGGCCCTCGGCCTCGTCGTGATCCTGCTCGGCATCGTTTTTATGGGCGGCATGAGCTGGTTCCAGCGGGACCGCAAGATCGAAGCCAAGCCTCCGGCCGGACTGTGGGGTGCCCCGGTGCTGGGCATCACCTTCGGCCTGGGCTGGGCGCCGTGCATCGGCCCCACACTCTCCGCCGTCCAACTGCTTTCCTTTTCCGGCAGCGACGCCAGCGCCGCCAAGGGCGCACTGCTGACCTTCGTGTACTGCCTCGGGCTGGGGCTGCCGTTCCTGCTCATCGCCATCGGGTTCCGCCGGGGAATGGGTGCCCTGGGCATCTTCCGCCGCCATCGGCTGGCACTGCAGCGTTTCGGCGGAGGCATGCTGATTGCCCTCGGCCTGCTGATGGTCAGCGGAGTCTGGAACCTGTGGATCAACCAGCTCCAAGGTTGGTTGGGTAACGTGACCCTGCCGATCTGATGCCGAAACCAGTGAAGAACACACGACCAATGAGAAAACTTTGACCCCGGAACCGGATGACGTGACAGACAAAGCAACTAAGCCCCGCCCGTCCAACCCCCGCCCCGCCAAGGGACGCCGGGACGACGTTGCGCTGCCCGCTCTGGGGCTGCTTGGCACGCTGCGCTGGGCCTGGAACCAGCTGACCAGCATGAAGACGGCGCTGTTCCTGCTGCTGCTGCTCGCCGTCGCCGCCGTGCCGGGATCACTGTTTCCGCAGCGCCCCGCCGATCCCTCGGTGGTGACGCAGTACCTCAAGGACAATCCCGAAACAGGACCGTGGCTGGACCGCTTCCAGCTCTTCGACGTGTACTCGTCCGTCTGGTTCTCGGCCATCTACCTGCTGCTGTTCATCTCACTGATCGGCTGCGTTATTCCCCGGGCAAAGGCGCACTACAAGGCCATGCGCTCCAAGCCGCCGCGCACGCCGAGCCGCCTTTCCCGGATGCCCGAATACGGCACGCTGGCAGTTCCGGCACACGCGTCGCTGAGCCCGGCGGACGCCGTGCGGGACGCCGCGAAGATCCTGCGCCGCCGCGGCTACCGTGTGGATATCAGGGATGTGGACAGTGACCGCCCCTCCGTCGGCGCCGAGCGCGGGTTCGCCAAGGAACTGGGCAACCTGGTCTTCCACACCAGCCTTATCGGTGTCCTGGCCTGCGTGGCCCTGGGCGGGCTGTTCGGCTACAGCGGGCAGAAGATCGTGGTGGAGGGGGAGTCCTTCGTCAACACCCTGGTCAGCTATGACACCTTCACTCCCGGCTCCAACTTCTCCGAAAGCCAGCTGAGCCCGTACTCGCTGACACTGGATAAATTCGACATTGAATTCGACCGCGAATCCGAAACCCACTACGGCCAGCCCCTGGACTTCACCGCCAATGTGACGGTGAAGGAAGACCCGGACGCCGAGCCGGAGGAACAGGTCCTGAAGGTCAACTCACCCCTGACCCTGGGCGGCACCCGGGTGTACCTGGTCGGCAACGGCTACGCCCCGGTAGTGACCGTGCGCGACGGCGAGGGCAACGTCGCCCTGGAAGGCCCGGTTGTAGCGGTGCCCACCGATGCCATGTACACCTCCCTCGCCGTGATCAAGGCGCCGGACGCCAAGCCCGACCAGCTGGGGTTCGTCGGATTCTTCCTGCCCACCGCCATGATCGACGACGCCGGGGTCAGCTACTCCGGTGATCCCGATCCGATCAACCCCCAGCTGAACCTCAACTCCTACTTCGGAGACCTGGGGCTGGACGAAGGCGTGCCCTCCAACGTCTATGTGCTGGAGACCGAAGACCTGACGCCGCTGAACAACCGCGACCTCGACGCCGGCGGCATTGTCCTGGGTGCCAACGAGACCTACGAACTGCCGGACGGCAAGGGCTCAATCACCTTCGACGGCCTCAAGCGGTACGCCGCACTGGACATCCACTACGACCCGGCGAAAACCGGTGTCCTCGTGTTTGCGGTGCTTGCCCTCTCCGGCCTCGCGGCGTCGCTGTTCCTGGCGCGCCGGCGGGTCTGGGTCCGGGCAGGCCAGCATCCGGACGGCCGGGTCATGGTTGAATACGGGCTCCTGGCCCGGGGCGAAGATCCCCGGCTCACCAGTGAAGCCGCTGCCCTCCGCGGGCTGTTTGCCGCGAAGTGGTTGGCACCTCAGGACCCGCAGGCACACAATGTTGGGCGGGTCAGCGTACCCGCAAACGCATCGGCGGACAGCAGCGCCGCAGAAGAACCACGTAAGGACCGGTAATGCCCTCCATCGATTACACCCTCGCCAGTTACAGCGAGCTCTTTATGCTGCTGGCGGCCTTTGCCTACACGATTGCCTTCCTGGCCTTCTCGTGGGACCTCGCCAAGAGCAGCAAAACCATCCGTGCGGTGGAGAGCCGGCTCGAAGAAAAGACCGCCGTACGGGAAACCGTCCCCGCCGGAGCCGGCAACGGCTCGGCCCGGGACTGGGACGCGGACGGCAGCCGGGAAGCACAGACCGCCGACAGCGCCATGGGCTACACGGGTCCGCGCCGCAACGCAGCACGGGTGGGTGTGGCCCTGACCGTGCTCGCCGCCGCTATCCACGCGGCGGGCGTCATCACCCGCGGCATGGCCGCCCACCGGGTTCCGTGGGGCAACATGTACGAGTTCTGCACCACCGGCGCCCTCGTTGTCGCCGTGGTGTTCCTGCTGGTGCTGACCCGCCGCGACCTCCGGTTCCTCGGCACCGTGGTGCTCGGCCTGGTGCTGGTTATGATGATGGCCGCCACCATCGGGTTCCCGACGCCGGTGGCCCACCTGGTTCCCGCGCTCCAGAGCTACTGGCTGATCATCCACGTCTCCGTGGCCGTGATCGCCTCGGCACTGTTCACCCTGACGTTCGCCATGTCCGTGCTGCAGCTCCTGCAGGCGGACCGGGAGACCCGGATCCGCTCCGGCCGCAAGGAACGGCTGCCGTTCATGCGCATCGTGCCCTCTGCACAGAGCCTGGAGAACCTGTCCTACCGGATCAACGCCGTGGCGTTCGTGCTGTGGACCTTCACCCTCATGGCCGGAGCAATCTGGGCCGAACAGGCCTGGGGCCGGTACTGGGGCTGGGACACCAAGGAAGTGTGGACCTTCGTCATCTGGGTGGTCTACGCCGGCTACCTGCACGCCCGTGCCACCCGCGGCTGGACGGGCACCCGTTCCGCCTGGCTTTCGATCGTCGGCTACCTCTGCGTGGTCTTCAACTTCACGATCGTAAACATGTTCTTCTCCGGTCTGCACAGCTACTCCGGCGTCTAAACCGCGGGGCAGAGCCGCCCGCAGCAGTACAAAGAAAAGACCCGTTCCGGAACCATCCGGAACGGGTCTTTTTACGGGCTGATCGGCTGCAGAGGCGGTGCGCCGGAAGCGGCAAGGCCCGCCGTTGAACAGGCCCCTACGTACCGGGCTTGTCGTCGTCGTTCTGTGTGCCGCGGCCTTCCTTCGCCCGCAGCTCGGCCTCACGGGCCCGCAGTTCGGCTTCCTTCTGTTCCTGGCGGCGCCGGATCTCCAGGTTGCGCAGGAACTCGGGATCGTCGTCGGGGGCCGATGGGCGCCGCGGCTCACGCGGGCCGGAACCTCCGTTGGAACCGCCGGAGGGGCGGCCGAACAGGAACCAGAGGAGCGCGCCCAGGACCGGAATCAGGATGATGGTGAACAGCCAGGACACTTTGGAGATGCTGCGCACCTCATCGGCGCGGGACATGATGCAGTCGATGACGGCGTAAATGATCACAGCAGCGACGATGATGACGCCGAACAAGACTAGACGGGGCATACGGACATTGTAGTGGAGCCCGCCACCGGCGGCGCCGGATGAACCGAAGGAACGCTCAGGACGCAGAGCGCCTAGAATGAAGGCGTGGCTTTCTGGAAATTTACTGCTCTCCGCCTGGGTTTGGTGGCCGTCTTCTTTGTGATCTGCATGCTGCTGCAGCTGGGGGTCCTGCTCTCGGCGCTTGCCGCCGCAGTTCTGGCCTGGTGCGTGACCTACCTCTTTGCCCGCGATATGCGGGACGAAGCAGCCCGTACCGTGCAGCGGCGCTTCACTGAGGAACGCGCACCCAAGCGCAACCGCGGCGAACTGGACGATTCGGCGGCCGAGGACACCCTGGTGGCCGAAAACCCGGACGTCCGGATCGACAACGACCGCCGCCGCGAGGCGTAGAGCGTCCGCGGGGCTTAGCCCGCCGGCGGAAGCTAGGCCAGCAGCCGCGTGATGACGAGCCCGGCGCCGTAGAGCACGCTGAAGCCGAGGTTGATCAATCCGGTGTGTTTCAGGACCGGGATCAGGCTGGAGCCCTTCTTGCCGGTGAGCATCAGCCCGCAGGGCAGGATGCACGCCGGAATGAGCAGCAGCACCAGCAGGATCCACGGGTAGCTGCCCGCGATGAAGAGCGGCAGCAGCAGCGCCAGGGCCAGCATCATCACGTAGCTGATCCGTGCTCCGCCGTCACCCAGCCGTACCGCGAGGGTCCGTTTTCCGGCCACCCGGTCTGTGGGAATATCGCGGACGTTGTTGGCCATCAGCAGGGCCATGGCGATTAGGCCGGTACCGACGGCGCCGAGCACCGCGGCCGTGTTGATTTCCAGCGCCTGCGTGTAGGTGGTGCCCAGTGTGGCCACCAGCCCGAAGAAGATAAAGACGAACACATCGCCCAGCCCCCGGTAGCCGTAGGGGTTCTTGCCTCCGGTGTACCCCCAGGCGGCCGCGACGCAGCCCACACCCACGAGGATCAGGAACGGCGTACCGGCCAGGAGCACCAGGGCCACTCCGGCCAGCATGGCCGCGGCGAAGCAGCCGAACGCCGCGTACTTGACCTGTTTCGGGGACGCCAGCCGGGCGCCGGTCAGCCGCAGCGGGCCCACCCGGTTGTCGTCGGTACCGCGGATGCCGTCGGAATAGTCATTGGCGTAGTTCACGCCTATCTGCAGCAGCACGGCGATCAGGGCCGCCAGGACGGCCCGGACGGGGTGGAAGTCCCCGAGATCGTAGGCGGCGGCGGATCCGATGATGACCGGCGCGATCGCCATCGGCAGCGTCCTGGGGCGGGCGCCTTCTAACCATTGGGCGGCTGTAGCCACGGTGTTGTTCCTTAGTTCTTGAGTTGAGACAGGTGGGGAAAACTGCGGTTCAGTGCTGCGCCGCGGCAAGCAGCCGCAGCAGGGTCATCCGGTCCGCCTTGCCGTTGGGCAGCAGGGGCAGGGATTCAAGCAGGAGGACCACCTTCGGGACCGCGGCGGCGCCGAGCCTGGAGCGGACGGCGTTGCGGACCAGTTCCGGATCCACGCTGCCGACGACGGCGGCGCCCACACGGGAGCCCCACTCGGCGTCGTCCAGGCCCAGCACAAACGCCTGTTCGACGCCGTCCACCGTCTCCACGGCTTCGGCCACGGCCTGCGCGGAGATCTTGATCCCGCCGCTGACAATAACGTCGTCCAGCCGGCCGGAGACGGTGACCTTGCCGGCCTCGTCCACTGTGCCGGTGTCATCCGTGCGGAACCAGCGGCGGCCGGAGTTGAACCGGAAACGGTCCTCGGTCAGGTCCGGCCGGCCCATGTACCCGTCCGAAAGGACGTCACCGGCAATCCAGAGGCGCCCCTCCCATCGGATGACGTCGACGCCGGGCAGCGGCACGCCGTCGTAAACGCACCCGCCGCACGTTTCGCTCATTCCGTAGGTGGTCACGATGTTCAGCCCGTAGCCTCGGGCCTTTTCCAGCAGGGGAGCGCCGGCCGGCGCGCCGCCGAGCAGGATGGCATTGAACCGGCGCAGCACGCGCAGGGTTTCCGGCGCCGGATCCTGCAGCAGGCGGTGGAGCTGGGTGGGTACCAGCGAGGTGAAGCGGTTACGGTCCGTCATGTCCTCCGCGGCCCGGGTGAAGACCTCGGCACTGAACGGCACGGACAGGTCCATGAAGACCGGCTGCGTCCCCGCATACAGGGAGCGGACCAGGACCTGGATGCCGGCAATGTAGTTGACCGGCAGGGCAGCCAGCCACTGGCCGTCGGCCTTCAGAGCCATGGCGGTGGCCATCGAGGATGCCGCCAGCGCGTCCGTGCTGAGCATGGTCTGCTTCGGGGTGCCTGTAGAGCCGGAGGTGCTGACCACCAGGGCAATGTCGTCATTGGGCAGTTCACCGGTGAAGGTCTGGGCCGGATCGGTGTGCGGTGCCACCGCGGGGCCTTCCCCGGCCAGCGCGTCGGCCAGCGGGGAGAGCAGCATGCCGGCGTCGAAGCCGGGGGTAATCAGGACTGGGAGCAGTTCCAAGGAGGTCCTAAAAGTAGTAGGGGAACGAGGACCAGTCCGGGTCGCGTTTGGCCAGGAATGCCTCCTTGCCCTCCACAGCCTCGTCCGTCATGTAGGCGAGCCGCGTCGCTTCGCCCGCAAAGACCTGCTGCCCGGCCAGGCCGTCGTCGGCCAGGTTGAACGCGAACTTGAGCATGCGGATCGCCTGCGGCGACTGCCGGGCAATGTCCGCGGCGTATTCCAGGGCGACCTTCTCCAGGTCTTGGTGGTCCACTGCTTCGTTGACGGCGCCCATGGCCACCATGTCCTCGGCGGAGTACTCCCGGGCCAGGAAGAAGATCTCGCGGGCCTTCTTCTGGCCGATCTGCCGGGCCAGCAGCGCCGAGCCGTAGCCGGCGTCGAAACTGCCCACGGTTGCATCGGTCTGCTTGAACTTGCCGTGCTGGCGCGAGGCGATGGTCAGGTCCGAGACCACGTGCAGGCTGTGCCCGCCGCCGGCGGCCCAGCCGTTGACGACGGCGATGACCACCTTGGGCATGGTGCGCATCAGGCGCTGCACCTCCAGGATGTGCAGCCGGCCGGCGCGTGCCGGGTCGATGGTTTCCTTTGTCTCACCCTCGGCGTACCGGTACCCGTCCCGGCCGCGGATCCGCTGGTCCCCGCCGGAGCAGAACGAGTGGCCGCCGTCCTTGGGGGAGGGGCCGTTGCCGGTGAGCAGCACGGTGGCAACATCGGGTGTCATTCGGGCGTGGTCCATGGCCCGGTACAGTTCGTCGACGGTACCGGGGCGGAAGGCGTTGCGGACTTCCGGACGGTTGAACGCGATGCGCACGGTCGGCAGATCACGGACGACGCCGCCGTCGGCGTCGCGCTCCACCTGGCGGTGGTACGTCATGTCCTGCAGGTCCTCGAACCCGGAAACGAGACGCCACTGCTGCGGGTCGAAGATATCGGACACCTGTGTTGGAAGTTCTGTGCTCACAAACCGAGTTTATCGCCAGTGGACAAAACCGCCGGACGGCGGGCTCCCGCTCGCCAAAAGCACCCGCCGGACGCCGGTCTGCCCCCGTCCGGAGGCAGTTCTCCGCTTACCCCTGTCGGCTCCGGGCACCCCTGCCTCAAGCTTGGAGGTATGGCTGGCTCCGTTTCGGGGATCGATGGCCCCGCATCCGATGTAATGCTCTCTCTCGGCAGGTTCTTCACCCGGTGGGATGAAACGGGTGACGGCCGGGCCGTGTTCCGGGAAGGCGGCCGTGAGGGAGACGCCTTCTACCGGAACCGGTGGAGTCACGACAAGGTGGTGCGCTCCACCCACGGCGTGAACTGCACGGGGTCCTGTTCATGGAAGGTGTACGTCAAGGACGGCATCATCACCTGGGAGGCGCAGGAAACCGACTATCCGTCGGTGGGGCCGGACCGGCCGGAGTATGAGCCCCGCGGCTGCCCCCGCGGTGCGGCCTTTTCCTGGTACACCTATTCCCCCACCAGGGTCCGGTTCCCCTACATCCGCGGGGTGCTGCTGGAAATGTACCGTGAGGCCAGGCGGCGTACGGGGGACCCGGTGCTGGCCTGGGAAGAGATTGTCAGCGACCCGCAGCGCCGCCGGACGTACCAGCAGGCCCGCGGCAAGGGCGGGCTGGTGCGCTCCAGCTGGGCCGAAGCCCTGGAGATGACGGCCGCAGCGCACATTTCGACGATCAAGAACTACGGACCGGACCGCTGCACGGGCTTCTCGCCGATTCCGGCCATGTCCATGGTGTCGCACGCGGCCGGAGCGCGGTTCATCAACCTCATCGGCGGGGTGATGAACAGCTTCTACGACTGGTATGCGGACCTCCCCGTGGCCAGCCCGCAGGTTTTCGGCGACCAGACGGACGTCCCGGAATCCGGAGACTGGTGGGATGCCACCTACCTGATGATGTGGGGATCCAACATCCCGGTGACCCGCACCCCGGATGCGCACTGGATGGTGGAAGGGCGCTACCGCGGAACCAAGGTGGTCTCCGTCAGCCCCGACTATGCGGACAACACGAAGTTCGCGGACGAATGGCTGCCTGCCGCCGCCGGCTCCGACGGTGCGCTCGCCATGGCCATGGGACACGTGATCCTCAAGGAAAACTTCGTGGACCGGCGCGTGACGTTCTTCGAAGGCTACGTGCTGCAGTACACCGACCTGCCGTTCCTCGTCACGCTCGAGGAGCGGGCCGACGGCACCGTGGTGCCCGGGAAGTTCCTCACCGCCGCGGACCTGGGACGCCGCGAAGCCAAAACCTCCGACTCCGCGTTCAAGACGGTCCTGCTGGACCGCGGTTCCGGCACCCCGGTAGTGCCCAACGGATCGGTGGGATTCCGGTACAACGAGGCTGACGCCGGCAAATGGAACCTGGACCTGCAGGGTGTGGTGCCGGCACTGTCCATCGCGGATGCCGCTTCCGTCCGGCAGGGGACCAGCCGGGTGGACCTGCCCGCCTTTACGGACCCCGGAGGCACGGGGTCCGTGCTGCGACGCGGCGTGCCGGTGACCACCGTGGCGGGGAAAACCGTGACCACCGTGTTCGATCTGATGCTGGCCCAGTACGGACTCGGGCGGAACGGCCTGCCGGGGGACTGGTCGGCGGGCTACGACGACGCCGGGACCCCCTACACTCCGGCGTGGCAGCAGGAGATCACCAACGTGGCCCCGGAAGCCGTGATCCGCACGGCCCGGGACTTCGCAGCCAACGCGGAAAAGTCGAACGGCCGGTCCATGATCATCCTCGGCGCCGGCATCTGTCAGTGGTACCACGGGGACGTGACCTACCGGGCCATCCTGGCGCTGCTGATGCTCTGCGGCTGCCAGGGCCGCAACGGCGGCGGCTGGGCCCACTACGTGGGCCAGGAAAAATGCCGGCCCATCACCGGCTGGGCGGCCATGGCCTCGGCCGGGGACTGGAACCGGCCGCCGCGCTTCATGATCGGCACCGCGTTCTGGTACATGCATACCGATCAGTTCCGTTCCGACGGCTACTCCTCCGACTCGATGCAGTCACCCCTGGCCAGCGGACACCTGCGCGGACTGCACACCGCCGATGTCATCGCGAAGTCCACCCGGATGGGCTGGATGCCTTTCTTCCCCCAGTTCGATGCGAAGAACTCCCTCGACGTCGCCGACGAGGCGGCTGCCGGGGTGGCCCGGGGCGAGGCGACCGACGAGCCGGGGTGGGTGGCGCAGCAACTCAAGGACGGGCGGCTGCGGTTCGCGGTGGAGGACGTGGACGCCCCGGAAAACTGGCCGCGGACGCTGATCCTGTGGCGTTCAAACCTGCTGGGCTCCTCCGCCAAGGGGGAGGAGTATTTCCAGAAACACCTGCTCGGCACGCTGAACAACGTGATGGGTGCGGATCACAGCGAGTCCCGGCCGCACGACGTCGTCTGGCGCGACGAAGCACCGCAGGGCAAGCTCGACCTGCTGGTCTCCGCCGACTTCCGGATGACGAGCTCCACGCTGCTGTCCGACGTCGTGTTCCCCGCTGCCACTTGGTACGAGAAATACGACCTTTCCTCCACGGACATGCACCCCTACGTCCACGCGTTCACGCCCGCCATCCCGCCCCCGTGGGAAGCGAAGACGGATTACGACCTGTTCCGCCTGCTCTCGGAGGAGTTCTCCCGGCAGGCCGCGACGCACCTGGGCGTGCGGAAGGACATGGTGGCCACGGCGCTGACCCATGACACTCCCGGGGAGATCGCGCAGCCCGGCGGGCACGCCCCGGATTGGAAGGGCACGGACATCCCCGCGGTCCCCGGAAAAAACCTTCCCTCCCTCGCCGTGGTGGAGCGGGACTATACGGCCATCGCCGAGAAGTTCGCCGCCGTCGGGCCGCTGGCGGACAAACTGGGATTCACCACCAAATACGTCAAGTACGACGTATCCCGGCCCCTGGCGCAGCTGGCCCGCAAGCACGGGGTCTTTGACCGGGGCGCCGCTGCGGGCCGCCCGGCGGTGAATACCGATGCCCGCATGGCCGAAGCGATCCTGCTGCTTTCCGGTACCACCAACGGGGAACTGGCACTGCAGGGCTTCCGGACCCTGGAGAAACGGACCGGCACCCCGCTGGCGGATCTGGCCGAGGGTGCCGAGGACCGGCAGATCACCTTCCGGGACACCCAGGACCGGCCGACGCCGGTGCTGACCTCCCCGGAATGGTCCGGCTCCGAGACCGGAGGCAGGCGCTACGCACCGTTCACGATCAACATCGAACGGCTCAAACCCTTCCACACCCTCACCGGTCGGATGCATTTCTTCCTCGACCATGACTGGATCCTGGACATGGGCGAGGCCCTGCCGATCTACCGGCCGCCGCTGGACATGCACCGCCTGTTCGGTGAACCGCAGCTGGGCACCCGCGGGGAGCTCTCCGTGGCCGTGCGCTACCTGACCCCGCACAACAAGTGGTCCATCCACTCCGAATACCAGGACAACCTGCTGATGCTCTCCCTGTCCCGCGGCGGAACATCGGTATGGATGAGCCCCCAGGACGCCGCGCTGATCGAGGTGTCGGACAACGAGTGGGTGGAATGCGTGTCCAACTCCGGGGTGCTGGTGGGCCGGGCGATTGTCAGCAGCCGGATGCCGGCCGGAGTGATTTACGTCTACCACGCGCAGGAACGCATCATCGACGTGCCCAAGTCCGAGGCCACCGGCCGGCGCGGCGGCATCCACAATTCGGTGACCCGGATCCTGGTCAAACCCACCCACATGATCGGCGGGTATGCCCAGCTGTCCTGGGCCTTCAACTATCTCGGCCCCACCGGCAACCAGCGGGACATCGTGTCCGTGGTGCGCAAACGTTCCCAGGAGGTGCAGTACTGATGCGGATCATGGCGCAGACAGCAATGGTGATGGCGCTGGACAAGTGCATCGGCTGCCACACCTGTTCGGTGACCTGCAAACAGGCCTGGACCAACCGGGCCGGCACCGAGTACGTGTGGTTCAACAACGTGGAGACCCGGCCGGGGCAGGGGTATCCGCGCAGGTACGAAGACCAGGAGCGGTGGAAGGGCGGCTGGGAGCTGAACAGCCGCGGCAGGCTGAAGCTCAAAGCCGGCGGGAGGCTCGCCAAACTCTTCGGCATTTTTGCCAGCCCGGTCCAGCCGGAGCTGAACGACTACTACGAGCCCTGGACCTACGACTACGAAAACCTGATCAACGCACCGGCCGGCAACGACTTTCCGGTGGCCAAGCCCAAGTCCCTGATCACCGGCAAGGACATGAAAATCACCTGGTCGGCCAACTGGGACGATGACCTGGGCGGATCCGAGCGGACCGGCGGGCAGGACCCGGTGCTGGAGAAAATGCGCCGGGACGCGGAGGAGAAGGTGAAGCTGGAGTTCGATTCCACCTTCATGTTCTATCTGCCGAGGATCTGCGAGCACTGCCTGAATCCCTCCTGCATGGCCTCCTGCCCTTCGGGCGCAATCTACAAGCGCGAAGAGGACGGCATTGTGCTGGTGGACCAGGACCGCTGCCGGGGCTGGCGGCAGTGCATCACCGGCTGCCCGTATAAGAAGATGTACTTCAACCACCGCTCCGGCAAGGCGGAGAAGTGCACGTTCTGCTATCCGCGCATCGAGGTGGGCATCCCCACGGTCTGCGCCGAAACGTGTGTGGGCCGGCTGCGGTATATCGGGATCTTCCTGTACGACGCCGACCGCGTCACTGCCGCCGCGTCCGTGCCCAACGAGCAGGACCTGTACCAGGCCCAGCTGGACTTGATGATGGACCCCAACGATCCGGAGGTCATTGCCGGCGCCCGGGCCGAAGGCATCCCGGAGGACTGGCTGGACGCAGCCCGGCGCTCGCCGGTCTACGCCCTGGCCAAGGAAATGCGGGTGGCGCTGCCGCTGCACCCCGAATACCGGACGATGCCGATGGTCTGGTACGTGCCGCCGCTGTCCCCGATCGTGGACGTGCTGAAGGAGCAGGGGCACGACGGCGAAGCGGCGGAGAATCTCTTCGGCGCCATCGAGGCCCTGCGGATTCCGGTGGAATACCTCGCCGAACTGTTCACTGCCGGAGACACGGATCTGGTCACCGCAGTGCTGCGGAAGCTTGCCGCCATGCGCGCCTACATGCGGAACATCACCCTGGGCGATGAGCCTGACGAGCAGATCGCGGCCGACGTCGGTATGACCGGCGCGCAGATTGTTGCGATGTACCGGCTGATGGCCATTGCGAAGTACGAGGAGCGGTACGTGATTCCCGCCGCGCACGCGGAGGATGCGCACAACCTCGAGGAGATCGGCTGTTCGCTGGACGTGGAGGGCGGCCCCGGGATGGGACAGACAGGGGTTTTCGGTGAGGCTTCCGGGCGGCCGATGCCCGTGGCGGTGGAGAACTTCGAAGCCCTGCAGGCCCGGCAGCGCGGGGAGGACCCGACGGGCAACGGCAACCTGGGCGGGCGGGTGAACCTGCTCAACTGGGACGGGCGGGGCTCCCCGCAGGGGCTGTTTCCTGCCAATAACAACCGCGGCGCACCCGATGAAGGTGCCGCTGAGGGCCTGGGTGCGGGATACGACCAGGCAGAGGGCGACGGGCCTGGCTCGGATCAAGGCAGGGCGGATAAATGAGCCTGCTGGAGAAGCTGCTCGGCAAACCCGGGAAGGGCACCCTCGCGCCCGAGCCCTACGCCGATGCCCGGCCCGGCCGGAGCCGGGTGATCCGGCAGGCCGCGGCCCTGCTGCTCGAGTACCCCGACGAGCAGCTGGTGGAACTGATCCCGGGAATCCGCGCGGCCCTGGCCGAAGCCGGGGCGCCGGCCGGGGAGCTGGAACCTCTCTTCGCCTGGTTGTCGTCCCGGCCGCTGCCGGACGTGCAGGCGGCCTATGTGCAGGAATTCGACCTGTCCAAACGGCACAGCCTGCACCTGACCTACTGGACCGACGGTGATACCCGCCGCCGGGGCGAGGCGCTCGCTGCCTTCAAGGAGATCTACCGCTCCCACGGCGTGCTGCCGGAAGGCACCGAGCTGCCGGACTACCTTCCCCTGGTGCTGGAGTTCGCCGCCAAGGTGTCTCCGGAGGACGGGTACGAACTGCTGCAGCGCTACCGTCCGTCTGTGGAACTGCTCCGGCTGGCCCTGCGGGACGACAGCCTGCCCTACGAGGGCGTCCTGACCCTTGTCTGCTCCACCCTTCCCGGTGTATCGCCCGAGACCCAGGCCGCCGTGATGCGAACGGCGGGCTACGGCCCGCCCACCGAAACCGTGGGCCTGGAACCGTACAGCTCGCGGCTGCTCCCGGTGAGTGAAAGGAGCCACCCATGACTGCCGTATCTGCACCTCGGGACGTGCCGCCGCCGGGGGACGTGCAGGTGGGCGTGGACGACGTCATGCTGTGGGGAGTGCTGCCGTATCTGGTGCTGGCCATCCTGGTGCTCGGCTCCATCTGGCGGTACCGGTATGACCAGTTCGGTTGGACCACCCGGTCATCCCAGCTCTACGAGTCAAGGCTGCTGCGCATCGCTTCCCCGCTCTTCCACTTCGGGATCCTGGCGGTGATTGTGGGGCATTTCGTCGGATTGGTGATTCCGAAAACCTGGATGGACGCGATCGGACTCAACGAGGACACCTACCATTTCTTCGCCCTGAGCGTGGGCATCCTGGCCGGCGTAGCCACGCTGGTGGGGATAGTGCTGTTGATTTACCGCCGCCGGGCCACGGGACCGGTCTTCATGGCCACCACCCGGAACGACAAGGGGATGTACATCTTCCTGCTGGCGGCGATCCTGACCGGACTGGCGACCACGGTCTTTTCCGTTTTCGACACGAACATCGTCAACTACCGGGACACTGTGGCGCCGTGGTTCCGTTCTGTCTTCATCCTGCAGCCCGACATCACGGGAATGACGGCTGCGTCCATGTCCTTCAAGATCCATACGGTCTTCGGGCTGGTGCTCTTTGCCATCTGGCCCTTCACCCGCCTGGTCCATGCGTTTACCGCGCCCGTGCACTACTTGTTCCGGCCCTACATCGTGTACCGCTCACGGGGCCGGCGGCCGGTTCCGGGGTCGAGGACGCCGCGCGGCGGCTGGGACCCCGTGGGGACCCCCGATCGGGACCGTCCGGGCGGTCCTTAGGAACTGAGTTCATCTGGCGGAAGGCAGGCAGCCCATGTCTACAGCATCTTTTCCTCCGGCCGCAGGCGCGGACCTCCGGGCCGGCCAGCTGCGGAACCTGATCGTGGCAACCATTGCCTCCACAGTGGGGTTCTGGGCGTGGACGATCATCGGACCGCTGTCCAGCCGCTACGCCGCAGACATGGACCTAGGTGCCGGACAGACCTCGGTCCTTGTGGCCATGCCCATCCTGGTGGGCTCGGTGGCCCGGATCCCCGTCGGCGCCCTGACGGACCGCTACGGCGGCCGGGTCATGTTCACCGTGATCCTGGGCGTGACGGCGCCGCTGGTGCTGCTCACCGGAATCGTCGGCCAGCAGGGCAACTTCCCGTTCCTGGTGGTCATCGCGTTCTTCCTCGGCATCGCCGGGACCGTTTTCGCCATCGGCATCCCCTTCTGCTCCGCCTGGTACGAACGCAGCCGGAAGGGCTTCGCGACCGGGGTGTTCGGGGCCGGCATGGTGGGGACGGCCGTGTCGGCGTTCTTCACCCCGCGGCTGGTGGCCGCCGTCGGCTACATGGGCACCCACATCACCATCGCCGTCGTCGTCGCAGCCATGGCAGTGCTGAGCTGGCTGATCCTCCGTGAATCCCCGGCCTGGTCAAAACCCACGGAACCGGTGCTGCCGAAGATCACCCACGCCTTCACCCTGCGCGTCACCTGGCAGCTGTGCTTCCTGTACGGGGTGGTGTTCGGTGCGTTTGTGGCGTTCTCCAATTACCTGCCCACGTATCTGGGCAATGTCTACGATTACGACGCGACCGCGGCAGGAACCCGGACCGCAGGCTTCGCCGTGGCCGCTGTCATCGCCCGCCCGATCGGCGGAACCATCGCGGACAAGGTGGGGCCGAAGCTGGTCACGCTCGCGTCCTTTGCCGGCACGGCGGTCCTGGCCGTCATTGTTGCCCTCCGGCCCGAGGAGGAGGAGGTCTACGGTACGGCGTTCATCCTGATGGCCTTGTTCCTGGGGCTCGGCACCGGCGGAGTGTTCGCCTGGGTGGGCCGTGCCGCTCCGGCGCAGGACGTGGGTACCGTCGGCGGGATTATTGCCGCCGCCGGCGGGCTCGGCGGCTACTTCCCGCCGCTGGTCATGGGGGCAACCTATGATCCGGCGAACCGCAGCTATTTCGTGGGCCTCATGCTGCTCGCAGCCTTGGCCGCCGTCGCCCTGCTGCTGACCTTCACGGTGCGCAACGGCGGCCGGGTGGACACTCGCTCCGGTACCTGAGCCCTTGGCCTCCGGGGCCCGGCGGGTAGAGTCGGAGCATGGGTGCAACTGAACTGATTCTGGTCCGCCACGGCGAATCTGCCGGCAATGTGGCCGCTACCCGCGCCGGCCGCGAGGGCGCCGAACGTATAGACCTTTCCTGGCGTGACCCCGATGTCCCGCTGAGCGCCGACGGCGAGCAGCAGGCTGCGGCGCTTGGCCGCTGGATTGCCGGGCTGCCTGCCGACGAGCTGCCCGATTCTGTCTGGTGCTCGCCCTACCTGCGGGCCCGGCAAACGGCCGAACTGGCGGGGCTGCCCGGCGTCGCCGGCGGCATGCGCGTCGATGAACGCCTTCGGGACCGGGAACTGGGGATCCTGGACCTGCTGACTTCCGCCGGCGTTGCGGCACGTTTCCCCGAGGAAGCCGAACGACGGTCCTGGCTGGGTAAATTCGCGTACCGGCCGCCGGGCGGCGAATCATGGGCCGACGTCGCACTCCGGCTGCGCTCCGTGTTCCGTGACCTCGACGACGACGAAGACGGCAAAAGGGTGGCCGTGGTCTGCCACGACGCCGTGATCCTGCTGATCCGCTACGTGCTGGAGCGGATGAGCGAGCAGGAACTGCTGGACACCGCAGCCGCGAACAGCGTGCGCAACGGCTCCGTGACCCGACTGGTGCGTCCGGACGGCACCGGACCCTGGAAGCTGCACACCTTCAACAGCGTGCTCCACCTGCAGGACGGCGGAGCACCCGTAACCGAACACGCAGGAGAAACTGATGACATCCACCCCCGCTGAGCTCGTTACCCCCGCGCTGCTGCGCGGCTGGCGGCTTTCCACGGAAGCCTCCGGCAAGGAGGACCGCGGCACCGTGCTGGTGATCGGCGGAGCCCGCAGCACTCCGGGAGCGGTGATGCTGACCGGGCTTGCCGGGCTGCGCGTCGGCGCCGGCCGCCTGACCATGGCCTTGGCGGATTCGGCGGCCATCGCCGTCGCCGTGGCCATCCCCGAATCCGGGGTGGTGGGACTGCCCGAGGAAGACGGCGGGATTGACGGCGGCGCGGCCGGCAAAGTGCTCGAATCCGAACTTTCGACGGCGTCAGCGGTGGTGATCGGCCCGGGCCTGGACGACGCCGAACAGGCCGCAGCACTCCTGCAGTCAGTGGTTCCGCTGCTCGGGGAGAAGACCCAGGTGGTACTGGATGCCTTTGCTCTCGGCGTGCTGCCCGGGCTGCCGGAACTTTACGATGCCCTGGCCGGACGGCTGGTTCTGACCCCGAACGGCGCCGAAATCCTTCGGCTCCTCGAGGATGAGGACGCCGACGAGGACTCCCTGGACCTGCCGAAAGCGTCCCTGGAGGTGGCCCGGAAATATTCCGCGGTGGTCAGCGCGCACAACGTCATTACCGCTCCCGACGGAAGGAGCTGGGAGGTGCCTGCCGGGAACTCCGGTCTGGGAACGTCCGGTTCCGGAGACGTGCTGGCCGGTGCGGTGGGTGGGTTCCTGGCCCGCGGGGCGACGCCGGAACAGGCCGCCTGCTGGGGCACGTACCTGCATGCCGTGAGCGGGGACCGGCTCTCCGCCTCGCGGGGTCCGCTCAGCTTCCTGGCACGGGAACTGCTCGAGGCGATGCCGCCGGTGATCGCGGAGCTGAACTAGCGCGGGGTGTAACCCGGGGGAATGGCCCATATCCTGAGGTAATGACTGCCAACGAATACCGGACCGGCCCCTCGGGGCGCCCTGCGGCGCAGATCCCCTGGCTTTCCTACCGTTACACCCGGCGCGACGCCGTGGCAGCGGGCTTCTACGTAGTGTTCCTGCTGGTCTTGAGCTTTGCGCCCGGACTCGTCATGCCTGTCCTGGTGATGCTGGTGCCCGAGCCGGTGGCAGCCGCCTACGTCCTGAACCTGGCGTTTTACGGGGTTGCCGGACTGCTGGCCTTTGTTGCGGCCCGGCCCTATGTGGTGCGGGAAACGAAGATACTTGCCACTCGGCCGGTGCTGTCCCTCTCCCTGATTCCCACCGGCGTCATCGCCATGCTCATTGTCACCATGATCGGGGCATTGCTGACCGGACAGATGGAAACGGCTGTGAACCAGCAAGCCGTGGAGGGATTCGTAGGATCCGTTTCGCCCTGGCTTGTCGTTCCGCTGCTGGTGGTCCTGGCCCCCTTTGTGGAGGAATACATTTTCCGCCACCTGCTGATCGGCAAGCTCAGCCGGTACTGGAACCTCTGGGGCTGCTGCATCCTGTCGGTCCTGCTGTTCGCCTCCATCCACATTGTGGGCAAGGAATCCCTGTCCCTTCCGGTGCTGATGCCCTACCTGGCGATGGGTGCCACTCTCGTGGGCATCTACGTCTGGGCCGGCAACAACTTCATGCTGTCCTACGGCGTACACGCCGCGAAGAACTTGTTGGGTGTCATCCTCATCTACACCGTGCCGCCGGAGCTGCTGCTGCAGCAGTAGCTGCCGTGCCGCGAGGCGCCTGCAGGGCTGGCTCCGCCCCGGAATGCGTCGGGATTCCAGGGCGGGGCAGCAGCTAGGAGCCGGCCTTTTCGATCCGCTCAGTTTCCGGTGCCCGCACCAGGGAGCCGTTGCACGGAACCACCCGCTCCGGCCGGGCCAAGTAGAAAAAAGAGCTCCGGGCATCGGAATCGAATCCGCCCGGCACCATCAGTGTGGAATAGCGCTGGCACCACTGCGGGGTGTCGACGGCGGCCGCGAGCGCAGTGGCGACTGCCCCAACATTATGGAACCACATCAGCTGCTGGGTTCCCTCGGACACGAGATAGATGAGGTCCAGCTGCGGATCGGCCGTGACTTCGACGTCCGACCACTGCTCCCACCCCTCGAGGCGGCGGCCGTGGATCCAATGGATGTTGTGGCCCGGGGCGAAGCCGCTGCAGTTGCTGAGACCGGATTTGCTGACACTGGAAATGCTCACAGTGGGTTCCTTTGCAGGTTGTCCTTGCCAGCGACGAATGACGCAGGCCGCTTCGTCATCCGAACCACCCGCCGAACAGTGGGGTTGGTGTGGGGCCAGTCGGAGCTTTTGTGCCCGGGCTACCGGGCGAAGGCCACATCTCGTGAAGCTGAAAACTACTCTAGCGGAGGCTGCTGACATTTCGACAGTGGGCTGTTTCCCGACCACCTCGTGGACGTTCGGCGGTCAAGCGGGTGGGTGTGCGCCGGGCGGACCGGAACGGCGGCAACGAAAATCCCTGCTCGCCGGGGATTTCGTTGCCGCCGGATCCAGGCCTGCAGGTGTCGACGTTCCGGCGTCCGGAGCTACAAGCGATGATTTCCAGCAGACGCGCGTTGAACGTGAACAACCAACCGGCGCCCGGTCCGGCGGGTCGAATGAGGCACATAACGCGGGTTAGGGCATTCTGGACGGCATGACACAGAACACGATCTACCGCACCGAGCCGATGGCGACTCGGGCGCTGGCCGCAGAGATTCGCCACGATCACCGCCGCTTTGTGAGTTTCCTCGAGGACGTCAGCGGTAAGTCCTTGGGTACCTTTCGGGAAGTGCTGTGCGAAGTGAAGTATCCCGTGGGAGCTGCCTCGCAGAGTACCGTCCGGATCGATGTCCAACTCAACTTCGAAGATAATATCGTCGGCATCGAAGCGAAGTTGGATCATGAGCTGACGAGGGAGCAGGTCAGGGATCAAATCAAGGCTCTCGGTGGAGACGCGACGATCTTTGTCCTGGTGCCGAGTAAGGACTTCTTACCCGCATGGCTCTCCGAGTTTCCCGGCGTGAGCATTATCGGCTGGGAAGACGCCCTTGCCTGTTTCAATGGCTCCAGACTCACGATGGAAGACATCCACGGCGAAGGGCGGCTCCTGAAGACCACCGTAGAGGCTTGGCTTGCAGCGCTTGAGGTTGGGGAAAGACTCCCCGGATGGAGCGTCGATATACGCCGGGGCGGCAGCGGAATGCCATCCATCGAGATTCAGTCCCCAGCGCTCGCCTGCGGACGAACAATCCGCGGACAACTGGAGGTCGCCGGCCGGGGCATGCCTGAGAGCTTGGACGCTGTGCGTTTTATTAGCCATGTGGGGATCGCAGTTCCAGAGAACGGGGATAACTACTTCGACCCGGATACGTCCGATGTAATTCCCGGCTGGGTTGAGCACCTCCGCGTACTTCAGAGAGATGTGCTTCAAGGCGAAGAGGAACAGCTACTCGTGAGTTTTCATGCGCCGGGCAACAGTAACCGGAAACTTGGAAAGTGGAAAAATGCCCTCGCGAAACGATACCTCGGAGAACATTTGCACCTTGCCAAGGGATATACGGACGGATGGGCAATCGGTCCAAAAACAACGACAGTGCCACGGGACCAACTCGGACGTCTCGCTGAAGTCACGGTTGAGATCTTCGCGCGCTGGTACAAGGCCGAGACCGTTTAGCACTCTGGTGCTCTCGCCGTCGATGAGGAGCTAATAAAGCGGGTTTCGGTCAACCTGCATGGAAAAACAGCATCCCGGCATCAACGAAGGGGCCTGGACGAGGCGGCTTTAATGTTCTCCGCGAGCTCTGCGAGCGGGGAATATCGTTGCCGCCGGATCCAGGCCCCGAAGGGTGCCAAGGTTCCTTACCGCCAGCCGGCCCCCGGAGCCACAAGCTTCACGATGCTCTCCAGCAGATGCGCGTTGTAGTCCACGCCCAGCTGGTTCGGCACGGTCACCAGAACGGTATCGGCCTCCTGCACCGCTGCATCGGCGGCCAGCTCCGCGGCAATAACGTCCGGTTCACCGATGTAGCTCTTCCCAAACCGGGCCAGTCCGCCGTCGAGGTGCCCCACCTGGTCCCGGCCCTCGGCCTGCGCCCGCACCCCGAAGTAGTGCCGGTCCTGCCCGGTCACCAGCGGAATGATGCTGCGGCTGACGGACACCCGCGGGGTGCCCTGATGTCCGGCATCGACCCATGCCTTCCGGTACACCGCTATCTGCTCAGCCTGCAGCTGATCGAACGGCACGCCGGTGTCCTCGGTCAGGAGGGTGGAGCTCATCAGGTTCATGCCCTGTTCGCCGGTCCACTTGGCTGTGGCCCGCGTTCCGGAACCCCACCAGATACGCTCCGGCAGACCGGGGGAGAGGGGATCGACAGCCATGGTGCCGGTGCTGCCGGTCATCGCCGGATCCGCCTGCGCCACGCCGGCTCCGGCAATGGCTGCCCGGAAGACTTCCGTGTGCTGGCGGGCCATCTCAGCGTCGGAGGAATCCGGCCCCGGAACGTAACCGAAGGACTCATATCCGCGCAGGGCGGGCTCGGGGGATCCCCGGCTGATGCCGAGCTGCAGCCTGCCACCGCTGATCAGATCGGCGGCGGCAGCATCTTCGGCCATCCCGATCGGATTCATGTAACGCATATCAATCACGCCCGTACCCAGCTCGATCCTGCTGGTCCGCGCCGCCATGGCTGCCAGCAGCGGGAACGGTGCGGAGAACTGCGGGGCGAAATGGTGGACCCGCAGGTACGCGCCGTCGACGCCGATCTCTTCCGCCGCCACGGTCAGGTCGACCTGCTGGCGCAGCGCGTCCCCGGCGGAAGGGGTCAGGGACCCGATGGCATTCCGGTAATGTCCGAAGGACAGGAACCCTATTTTCTTCATAAAAGCTCCAGCGCCTGAGGGGCCGGCAGTATTCCCGCCCACATGCGCCGAACCAGTGAAAGGATGCAGCTCCAGTGCATATCACCATGATCCCGGGCTATCAGGGCTCGCCGCCGGAGCAGTGGCAGAGCCGTTGGGAGGCGGACCTGCCGGACGTCACCCGCATAGCGCCGTCGTCGTGGGATGAACCCGAACTGGAGGACTGGATGGCGGCACTGGACCGGGTAGCCGGAGCCCGGAACGGGCAGACAGTCCTGGTGGCCCACAGCCTGGGCTGCCTGGCTGCGGCCGAGTGGCTGCTGCGGAACCCCGACGGCGTCCGCGGGGTGTTCCTGGTCAGCCCGCCGGATCCCGTTGCCGCATCGTTTCCGCAGGCCGCCGCAACATTCCGGAATCCGCGGCTGCAGGAGCTGCCCGTGCCCGGTCTGCTGATTGCCAGCGAGAGCGATCCGTACTGTGCCCTGCCGGCAGCGGGAGCCATCGCCGCCGCCTGGAAACTGCCCGTCATCAACGCCGGCGAGCTCGCCCACATCAACGAGGAAAGCGGTGTGGGCTACTGGCAGCAGGGCCGCGACCTGCTCACCGCGTTCACCGCAGGGCTGGGGGAACCGGCCGCCATCGGATAAGAATGGGCACATGGACCTTCCAGTGATGCCCCCGGTTGCCCCGATGCTGGCCAAATCCGTCAGCGCCCTGCCCCGCGGGGACTACCTGTACGAACCCAAATGGGACGGATTCCGGTCCATCATTTTCCGGGACGGCGACGACGTCGAGATCGGCTCCCGGAACGAGAAGCCGATGACGCGGTACTTCCCCGAACTCGTCGATGCCCTTCGGCAGAACCTGCCGGAGCGGTGCGTGCTGGACGGCGAGATCGTTATGGTGGTCCCGGACGGCAAACGGCTGGACTTCGAACTGCTGCAGCAGCGGATTCATCCCGCCGCCAGCCGGGTGAAACTGCTCGCGGAGGAAACCCCGGTCCGGTTCGTGGCCTTCGACCTGCTGGCCCTGGGCGACGTCGACTACCGGGACCGGCCGTTCTCCGAACGCCGGGAGGCCTTGGTCGAGGCGTTGAAAACGGCGCAGGCACCGGTGTCCGTCACCGCAGCCACCGACAACGCCGACCTGGCGCAGGACTGGTTCGGCCGTTTTGAGGGTGCAGGCCTGGACGGCTTGGTGGCCAAACCCCTGGCCGGCCCGTACGCACCGAACAAGCGCACCATGGCCAAGCTCAAGCACGAACGCACGGCGGACTGCGTGCTCGCCGGCTACCGGGTCCACAAGTCCGGCCCCGATCTGATCGGCTCCCTGCTGCTGGGGCTCTACAACGACGACGGCGTGCTCGTGAATGTGGGCGCGGCCAGTTCGTTCTCCATGGACCGCCGTCGGGAGCTGTTCGAGGAACTCCAGCCGCTGGTCGCCGTCGAGGACGGACATCCCTGGGCCGAGGGGGAGCAGGAGAACGGGACCCGCACCCCGCGCAACTCCGAGGGCAGCCGCTGGAGCGGTAAGAAGGACTTCTCGTTTGTGCCGCTGCGCCCCGAACGAGTGGTGGAGGTCCGCTACGACCACATGGAGGGGGAGCGGTTCCGCCATGTGGCCCAGTTTTCCCGCTGGCGGCAGGACCGCACGCCCGAATCCTGCACTTATGAGCAGCTGGAGGAACCGGTGAAGTTCGACCTGGCGGAGGTGCTCGGCAGCTAGCGGAAGTTTTTCGGCGGGGCTAGGCAGGGCAGCACTTCGATGCCTAGCATTTTTTGACAGCATCTCCGGTCCGCGGGACCGGCGGCCGCGGACACCTGCCCACAAGGAGCCGAAGATGATCCAGGAAGCCGACCTCGAAACCCTCCGCAAGGTTGTCCACGGCCCGCTGAACAGTCCCGGGGAACCCGGGTACGCCGTCGACACCGCCGGCTTCAACCCCTCGGTGATCCACCGTCCCGACGCGGTGCTCGGTGCAGCCGCCGTTGAGGATGTACAGAACGCCGTCCGCTGGGCAGCTGAGCGCGGCATTCCTGTCGGGATCCAGGCGACCGGCCACGGTGCCGCGGCCGCGATGGACGAGGGCCTGCTGATCAACACGTCCCGGCTGCGGGACCTGGCGGTGGACCCCGACGCCGGCACGGTCACCGTGGGGGCCGGTGTCCGCTGGCGCGCGGTGCTGGAGGAGACCGTGCTGCTCGGGCTTACAGGCCCGCATGGCTCCTCCGGAACGGTAGGAGTGGCGGGTTACGCGTCCGGCGGAGGGTTGCCGCTGATGGGCCGGGCGCTGGGATTCGCCAGCGACCATGTGCAGGCGATTGATGTTGTGACTCCCGACGGCAGCCTGAGGCACCTCGAGGCAGGCAGTGCCGAAGACACCGGGCTGTTCGCGGCGCTGCGCGGCGGCAAGGGCAATTTCGGCGTCATCACGTCCATGACGCTCGGGTTGACCCCGTTCCGGGAATTTTACGGCGGCGGCATCATGTACCCGGAAGATGCCGGCACGGAGGTCCTGACTGCGTTCCGCGCCTGGACACCCCAGCTGCCGACGGATGTTTCAGCGTCCCTGGCGTTCCTGCACCTGCCGGACGTCCCGTTCCTGCCTGAGGAACTGCGCGGTACCTCGCCGGTGCACCTGCGGTTCGCGGTGTTCGGTGGCCGGGAAGAGGGCGACACTCTGCTGGAACCCATGCGGCATGTATCCGCGCCCTTCATGGATACCGCCGGACCGATGGACTACGGGGCAGTAGGCAGCATCCACATGGATCCGGACGAACCGGTGCCCAGCCTGGACCGCGGGACCCTGCTGGCCGAGCTGCCCGATGAACTGGCGGCCGGTTTGCTGGGCCAGGTGGGGCCGGGATCGCATACTCCGCTGATGATGACGGAACTCCGGTTGATGGGCGGATCACTGGCCCTGGATCCTCCGTTCGAGGATGCTGTGTCCGGCCGGGAGGCAGCCTACAACCTCTACTCCGTGGGACTCAATGTTCCGCCGGCTGCGGAAGCCACAGCAGCGGCCCTGGATCGGCTCGACGTCGTCGTCGGCCCCTACACAGCGGGTGCGCTGATCAACCTTCGCGGACCGGCACGCACGGCGGCGGGCGCCCAGCCTGCGTGGGATCCGGAGGTTTTCGGGCGGCTGCAGGCAGCCAAGGCCGCCTACGATCCGCAAAACCTCTTCCGGTTCGGCCACGCGGTTCCGCTGCCGGTCTAGCGCCGTCCGCGGCAGCCGGCTCCGAACTCGCTGCCCGCGTCCTCGAGGATGGCGGCGGCGTAGCCCTCGCGGTACCCCGTTTCCGTGGGGTGCAGGTCGAACTGGCCGCCCTCGAAGATGATCCACGAATCGGCGGAACCGACACCGTGCCCGGCAAACTCGTCCACCACGTCCACGAACACCCCGCTGTCCGGAACCTGACCGGCGATGACCGCGTTCAAGGCATCGGTTCCCTCATTCAGGAGGATCTGCCCCTCGGTACTGATCGGGCCGGGGGTTCCGGCTTCAAACAGGTACGGATACCCGGTCACCACCAGGGTTGCCTTCGGAGCCAGTTCAGTGATGCGGGCAAACTCCGCTGCCAGCTGCGGTGCCAGGACGGTCTGTGCATAGGCGACAGCGGAGTCGATGGCCGGGGCACAGGTGGCCGGCAGCTGCGGCCCGGCACAGGCGAGGATCACGGAAGCGAACCGGACGTCATCGCCGCCGATGGTCACCGTGACGGTGTCCGTCCTTCGATTCAGCAGACCCCGGGCAGCGGCGTCGTCGATCTGCTCGGGAAGGTCCACCGGCGCGTCGGCCGGGGTTGGAAGGGCAGTGGCGCCCGAACAGGTGACATTACCGTCCAGCTCCACCCGGTCCAGGGCATCCAGAAGCGCGGGGTAGCCCTGCGCGGTGCGGCCGCAGGTGTCCAGTACGGGGCCGCCGCCGAAGCCGGAGGCATAGGAGTCACCGAACGCCACGTAATCGACCCTGCCATTCCCCTTGCCATGCCCGCCGCCGTGCTCGTGGCCGCCGGGTTTGCCGCCGTGTCCGTGTCCGCCGCGGTGCTCAAGGGAATGCCCGCCGCGCGAGTCAGGTCCATGGGCGCCGCCGGCGCTCGCCGGGACAGCGCCTCCGGCCAGGAGGGCAGCGGTAGTCAGGGTCAGGACAGCCAGACGGCGGAGAGGCAGCGGTTTGGGGCTCATCATCGTGCTCCTTGGCGGGGGTACTGCAAACGTTCGAGGGCATGAGTCTGTCGCAGCGGATTTTCCGCGGCAACCGCAGACCCGGCTATTGGGTTGCGGGGGAGGCTATCTGCCGCAGCAGGGCGCCAACGGGTGTGTTCCTCCTTGCTTTCGGCTACGCTGGCGATATACCGACCGCATGGTCAGTAATCCGATGGCAAGGATGCCAGCCGGAGGACGGCTGCGGTTTCTCCCCGTTTCGAAAGGTACCGAAATGACGGCAACCGCCATCGACGTCGAAACCGTTCCCAGCTACGTCAGGGACGCCTGGTGGATGCCGGATCCCGCCGGCGCCCGCGGCACCGAGGTGCATGATGCCAGCACCGGCGAACTGCTGGCCCTGGTCAGCAGCGAAGGCCTGGACACCGCCGCCGCCGTCGAACATGCCAGAACCGTGGGCCAGGCCGAACTGGGGAAGTCCACCTTCCATCTGCGGGCGCTGCTGCTCAAGGAACTCGCCATGCACCTCAATGCGCAGCGTGAGGAGCTGTACGCCGTCTCCGCCCGCAGCGGCGCCACCCGGACCGATTCCCTGGTGGACATTGACGGCGGGATCGGCGTCCTGTTTGCCTACGGCTCCAAGGGCCGCCGCGAACTGCCGAACTCCACCGTGATCATCGACGGCGCCGTGGAACAGCTCGCCAAGGACGGCTCGTTCCTCGGCGAGCACATCTACACCCGCATTCCCGGCGTCGCCGTACAGATCAACGCCTTCAACTTTCCGGTCTGGGGCATGCTGGAAAAACTGGCCCCGGCGTTCCTCGCCGGAGTGCCCAGCATCGTCAAGCCTGCCAGCCCCACCGGATACATCACGGCAGCGGCCGTGCGGATGATCGTTGACTCGGGCATCCTTCCGGCCGGATCCCTGCAGCTGATCTCCGGCTCCGCTCGGGACCTGCCGGACCACCTTGACTACCGGGATATGGTCTCGTTCACCGGTTCGGCCTCCACCGCCGAACGCCTGCGTGCGCATCCGCAGATCGCCGTCGGAGGTGTCCGCTTCACTGCCGAGACCGATTCCCTGAATGCCGCCATTCTGGGTCCGGACGCCGTTCCCGGCACCCCCGAGTTCGACGCTTTCATCCGCTCCCTGGTCACCGAAATCACGGCCAAGGCCGGCCAGAAATGCACCGCCATCCGTCGGGCCATCGTCCCTGCCGGGCTGGTCGATGAAGTGGTTGCCGCCGCCGCGGACCGCATCCGCGCGCGCGTGGTCCTGGGCGATCCCCGCGCTGGGAACGTGACCATGGGCGCCCTCGCCTCCCGGGAACAGCTCGACGGCGTCCGGGAAGCAGTGCAGCGGATGCTGGCCGCCGGCGCGCAGCTGTCGCTGGGGTCCCTGGAGGCTCCCGACGTCGTCCGTGCCGACGGAAGCACGGGACCGGCAGAGGACGGTGCCTTTATGGAGCCGCTGCTGCTTTCCTGGCCGGACAGCGACGCCGATGCCCTGCACAGCATCGAAGCCTTCGGACCCGTGGCCTCGGTGGTGGGCTACACCGACGTCGCCGATGCCGTCCGGCTGGCCGCCCGCGGAGGAGGTTCACTGGTCGCCACGGTCTGCACCAATGACCCGGATACCGCCCGGGAGATCCTCACCGGCATCGCCGGACACCACGGCCGCGTGCTGATCCTGAACCGTGAAGACGCCCGGAGTTCCACGGGGCACGGGTCGCCGGTGCCGCACCTGGTGCACGGCGGGCCGGGCCGCGCCGGCGGCGGCGAGGAGCTGGGCGGCATCCGTGCGGTGCGGCACTACATGCAGCGGACCGCGGTGCAGGGTTCACCGAATATGCTCACCGCCCTCACCGGTATCTGGCATTCGGGGGCGGACCGCCGGTTCGACGCCGGCCATCCGTTCCGCAAGCCGCTGCGGGAACTGCGGGTGGGTGACGCCGTGCGGTCGGACCTGAGGGAAGTGACCCTTGAGGACATCGCTGCCTTTGCGGAGACCACGGGGGACACGTTCTACGCCCACACGGATGCTGCAGCCGCGGAGGCGAATCCGTTCTTCCCGGGCATCGTGGCGCACGGCTACCTGCTGCTGTCCTGGGGTGCGGGCCTGTTCGTGGATCCCGCGCCGGGTCCGGTGCTGGCCAACTACGGGCTGGAGAACCTGCGGTTCCTCACGCCGGTGGCCGCGGGGGACTCCATCCGCGTCACCTTGACCGCCAAGAAGATCACGCCGCGTGAAACGGACGAGTATGGCGAGGTGGCCTGGGACGCCGTGCTGACTAACCAGAACGACGAACTGGTGGCCACTTACGACGTGCTGACCCTGGTGGAGAAGTAAGTCCCGGAGGGGGGGCAGGGCTAGGCGGTCGGGCTAGGCCTTCCGCTTCCGGTAGGCCTGCATCTTTGTGCGGGCGCCGCAGATCTCCATGGCGCACCAGGTTCCGCCCCGGTTGCGGGAGGTATCGAAGAAGACCCAGCGGCAGACATCCCGCCGGCACGCTTTCAGGCGCTGAAGCTGGGCCGGATCGGCGTGGACGAGGACCGCGCCGATCCGGGCGAGTGCCTCGCGGACGGCAGTCCGGGGCACGGGTTCGACGCGCGGAACCCCTCCGGAGACCACGACCCGAACGGGAAGCTGCTCCAGGGCACGGTCCAGGCGCTGCAGGCCGACGACGACGTCGGGAGCCGGCATGCCGTGCGGGTGCCCGCCGTCGTGGTGCGCAGCCTCGCTGTACCCGTTGGCGTCGTGCGCGCCCTCGCTGCGCCCGCCGTCGTGGTGCGTAAGGAAGAGGGAGCGCAGCCCCTCCCGAAGATCGATCGCCAGGGCAAGATCCTCGTCAGTAGCCTGCGTGCCTGCCCTGACAAGCCCATAGCCGGCCAGCCATGCGGCCAGTCCGCCGGGGCTGTCCAGGGCGTCCTTTCCGGCTTCCCGGTCAGCAGTATTGACGAACACCTGGAGGAGCCGCAGAGGAGCAGGGGCCGGTGCGCGCCCGCCCGGCTCCGGGTATCCGCTGTCCGCGGGAACGTTTTGTTCCGAAGTGTTACCACTCATAGTTGATTGCCGGTAACGTATGCCGAAGCAGCGGAAAGGACGAGCCGGCAGGAGACCCAGCGATGCACTCATCAGCTCGATTGTGGATGGCTCGTCGTCCCAACGGCCAGGCTCGATTCCACGTCGCAGCGGGTCTCCATATCCGGCACATACCTTCATTATTGCCCGTCACGCCCGCAGCCGCCGTACAGCCGAGGGCCGCGGCGTGAAGGACCCAAGCTGGGTGCTGCTGCGCACCGACCGCAGTTTCCGCCGCTACTGGCTGGGGCAGGGCGCTGCCAGTGCCGGGGCCCAGGTTACGGGTATCGCTCTTCCGCTGGTGACAGCCATCGCCCTCGATGCCGGCCCGGCGGCGGTCAGCCTTGTGGCCGCGGCCGGCACCCTGCCGTACCTGCTGTTCTCGCTGCTGGCCGGCCATCTCCTGCAGGGACGGGACCAGCGGCGCTCCATGGTGGCGGCCGATCTTGCCCAGGTTGTCCTCCTGGCCCAGATCCCGCTTGCCTGGGCCGGAGGATGGCTCAGTGTCCCCCTGCTCGCAGCCATTACCTTCCTCAGCGGCTGCTGCGCGCTGATCTTCGGGTTAACGGCCTTCGCCTTTGTGCCCGCGCTCGTTGCGGACCAGGACCTCGCGCCGGCCAACCGTGCCGTCCAGGCCACTCGAACCGTCACGGAGATCAGCGGCCCGGGGCTTGCCGGTCTGCTGGTCTCGGCGGTGGGTGCTCCCGGCGCCGTGATTGCCACCATGCTCGGGCATCTGGCTTCCGCTGCGGGAGTGGCCTCCAGCCGCCCGCGGAAACAACGTTCCGTTACGGCGGCTCCGGCGTCAGAGGCCTCGATACCCGCGGGGGAGGAGAACCGGAACCCGGTTCTCCAGAAGCGGCCTACCCTCCTCACCGGACTGCGGATCCTGTTCGGTGACCGCCACCTGCGCGCCTTGACCGTCCATGCGGCCGCCTATAACGCGGCGGAACAGATCCTGATGCTGAACCTGATTCTCTGGGCCGTGCAACAGCAGGACGTCGATGTTGGCGCGTACGGTCTGGCCCTGGCCGGAGCCGGAGTCGGAGGTCTGCTCGGGACGCTGACCGCACTTCGCCTGGCCGACAAAGCAGGCCTGGGAACGGCATTCGCCGTTTCCCTGCTGCTGTCCTGCGCGGTGCCGCTGCTGCTGCCGGTCTGGCCGGTTACCGGGTGGACCCTGGCGGCTGTCATTGCTGCGGTCATGCTGCTGCGGGGCATAGGCGAGGGCAACGCCAATATCTACTCACTCACGATGCGCCAGCAGCTCATTCCACGGAACGAGCTCACGCGCTCCGCCGGCGCCTATACCCAGGTGATGTACGGCTCGATTCCGCTGGGCGCCCTGCTGGCCGGCGTCGTCGGCGAAACACTGGGCGTCCGCGCCGGAGTCCTGATCGGCGCCCTCGGCCTCATGCTCTCCGCGGTGCCGATGCTCACCCCCGCCTTCCTGCGGCTGCGCACCATCCCCGTTCCCGCCACAGCCTGAAAGCGCGCCGTCCCGCCGCCGCCTGACATCAGGCGTGCGGAGGCCGGGCGGCCCGCCCCAGGGCTACCTGGCACGAAACAACTGGTCTGCGGAGCGCCTCCAGATCTGCCTCGGCCCTTCAATTTCACGGACGCGGTCGGTGAGCCAGAGAATGCTGTCCGGATCCCAGCCGGCAATCACGGATGCCGTGCCGGCATCGACCGCGAGCGCACGCCCTGCGCTACGAAGGTAGCCCAGGACCGTCAGGTGCACGGCGTCCCATCGCTCTGCTGCCTGTTCCCAGTCCGGGATCACCCATCGGCCAATGCGTCCCGTGGTTTGGAACCAGTTATGCCTGCGGGACGCTGTGACCTCCAGCGGATAGGCGCGGCACAGTGCTATCCAGTCTTCAGGGGAGCGGATGCGGAGGGTTCTGCCGGTGCCGCTGACCGGGATGACCGTCGCCTCCTCCAGGCCGGCCGAGTCCTCAACGAGGCTCAGCCCCGCGGGAATCTGCCCCACGGTGCGGACCAGCCCGAGCGGGGCGGACCACCAGGTTCCGCTGAAAGGTGCCCGCGGATCCTGCGGGCGGTCCCGGTGAGCCTGCTCTTCCTCGGTGCGGACGGCCGCACCCCACCTGCGCAGGGTGCCGCGGGGATCCCGGGGCAGGGGCGCCGGGTCCTCCGCCGGCCGCCAGTCGATGGCCCACTGTTGCGGCGGGCCGGGCTCCCCCCCACCGTTGTGCCGCGCGTGTCTCCAGCACCCGTTCAGCCAGGGGCCGAAGGGCCCTGCGGATCACCGGAAGCGCCGCCAGCGCATCCTCCCCGTCGGGTTCCTGCCAGTACTGGGCCGTGTCGACGGACCGCTGGAGCGCCGCCTGGATCTGTTCGCCATCCAGGCGGCGGAGATCCAGGGACAGAATTCCGGCGGCGAGGTGTTCGGGCGAAGGCAGATCATCGGGGCCGGCGGAGCCGAACAATACCGTTGAAGTTCCTTTGCCCGGGTCGAGTTCGTAGCCCAGCCAGAACACCGCGGAGCGGACGTCCTGGTTCAGCTCGGCTGCAAGCTCAAGGCACAGGCGCCGTCCGCGCGGTCCCTCAAGGAGCTGTTCTGCCGGCGACATCATGGGCTCATCCTTGCACGCCGCACCGGCTCAGCAGCTGCCGTGCCGGGGAGCCCGGTCGCAGATCAAAGCCGGCCTGATGAAGTCAGAGCCGCTGTGGGGGACACATGCTCAGGCCCGGCGGGTATGCAGCCCGTCAAAGACCATGGTTATGATGTTGTCCGCGAGTTTCTGTGCGGGCAGGGGCCCGCCGGGTCGATACCATTCCACGATCGAGTTGATGGTGCCGAACAACAGGCGCGTGGTGGTGCGCGGATCGATGTCGCTGCGTACCGATCCCTCGCTGCGCGCCGCGTCCACGAGCCCTGCCACCCGGTGGTCGAACTCCCGGCGGCGGGCCAGGGCACTGCGTTCAATCTCCGTGTTGCCGCGCAGGCGCAGCAACAGCGTCACGAACGGGAGCCGCTCCGTCAGCACCTTGATGGTGCCGCGCAGGACAAATTCCAGCCGGGCATCCGCAGCACCGGACGAGGCCCGCGGATCATCCAGCACCGCCTCAAGCCCGTCCAGCGCGTGGTCCAGGGCCAGCCGGAGCAGATCGCCCTTGGAGGTTACGTGGTGGTAGATCGCGGACTTCGTAATGCCCAGGTTCTCGGCCAGGATACCCATCGATGTGGCTTCGTAGCCGTGCCGGTTGAAGACGTCCACGGCCACGTTAAGTACTGTCTGCTGGTCATATCCCGGCCGGCCCCGGCGTGGGCCGGACACCGGGTCGACGGCGGCTGCAGACCCAGCGGCGGCCGCGGGCTCAACGGTTGCTGCAGACTCGGCGGGTCCGGCGTCAACAGCGGGAACGGGGGCAGGGTCGGAGGACGACGCGGAAGAGACAGCAGGCATGGCGCCATTTTCCCACGTCAACTGGCGCTTCCCTGCGCCGGCGCAGGATCGGTGCTGCGGCGCAGGTCGTAAATCCGGCGCAGCTTGCCGCTGGAGCGTGCCAGCGTTCCGGGCTCGACTATCTGAACGGTGCAGGTGGAGCCGACGTGCATTTTGATCTGGGCCGACAGCTCCAACGCAGCCGCCGCCGAGTCCGGTGCGGAGGAGTCCTCCCGGCGCTCGATCCGCACCGTGAGCTCATCCAGGCGTTCCGGCCGGGTGATTTCGAGCTGGAAGTGCGGGCTCAGGGCCGGAATACGGAGCGCGATTTCCTCGATCTGCGTGGGGAAAAGGTTCACTCCGCGCAGGATGATCATGTCGTCGCTGCGGCCGGTGATACGTCCCATCCTGCGCATGGACGGCCGGGCGGTGCCGGGCAGCAGGCGGGTGAGGTCATGCGTCCGGTAGCGGATGATCGGCAGGGCCTCCTTGGTCAGGGAGGTAAAGACCAACTCGCCGGGTTCGCCGTCGCCCAGAACCCGGGTGTCATCGAACGGGTCGATGATTTCGGGCCGGAAGTGGTCCTCCCAGATATGTGCGCCGTCCTTGCTTTCCACGCATTCGCCGGCCACGCCCGGGCCCATGACCTCCGAGAGGCCGTAAATGTCGCACGCGTCCAGGTCCATCAATGTTTCGAGTTCGTGCCGCATTTCCTCGGTCCACGGCTCGGCCCCGAGCACGGCGTTCTTCAGCGAAGTGGAGCGCGGATCGATGCCCGCTGCAGTCATTGCGTCCGCGATGGCCAGCAGATAGGTCGGAGTGCAGAGGATGGTGTCCGGTTCGAAGTCCAGAATCAGCTGGATCTGCCGTTCCGTCTGCCCGCCCGACACGGGAATCACCGTGCAGCCGAGTTTCTCCGCGCCGAAATGCGCTCCGAGCCCGCCCGTGAAGAGCCCGTAGCCGTAGGCATTGTGCACCTTGGAGCCCGGCTGTACTCCCGAGGCGCGCAGCGAACGGGCCACGAGCGTCGCCCAACGGTCCACGTCGCCGGAGGTGTAGCCGACGACGGTGGGCCGCCCGGTGGTTCCGGAGGAGGCATGGATGCGGGCCACCTGCTGCTGCGGAACGGCGAACATGCCAAATGGATAGGTTGAGCGCAGGTCTTCCTTCGTGGTGTACGGGAACCGGGCCAGATCGCCCAGCTCGTGCAGGTCGGAGGGGTGCACGCCGGCGTCGTCGAACTTGCTCCGGTACAGGGGAACCCGTTCGTAGGCGTAGGCGAGGGTCTGCTTCAGGCGCGTCAGCTGGAGGGCCTCCAGCTCGTCACGGCTCATGCGTTCCTCCGGGTCCCACGTGGAGGGGTCTGCGGCGGTGGACTTGATCGGAGCGGCTGTGGCTTTCATGCGCGGCTTTCTGTCGGGTTCTCAGACGGTGTCCGGGCGGGGTTGCGGATGGTGCGCGAACGTCCGCGGAAGAGGGCGACGACGGCGGCGGTGCCGTCGGGGCGTTCGGACCGGACCTCAATGTCGTAGACGCCGCTGCGGCCGTTGCCGGCACGGTGCTCGGCGGAAGCGGTCAGCAGGTCGCCGGCCATGGCGGGGGCCATGAAGGTGACGTCGGCGCCGGCAGCGACCGTGATGGTTTCCCGTTCCAGGGAAGAACCGCCGCCTTTCGGATTGCAGGCCAGCGCGAACGCGGTATCGGCGAACGCGAAGACCATCCCGCCGTGGCCCATACCGAACCCGTTCAGCATCTCGGGACGGAGGCGCATGGAAATGCGCGCCGTCCCCGGTCCGGTGTCCAAAACGACGATTCCCAGCCAGGCCGAAGCGGCGTCGTCAACCAGGATGGGGTGGGCAGGGGCCGTGCCCCGGGTGACGTCGGTGTCAGCCATGGGACCTCTTTTCTTTACCGAATGTTCATTAGGTAATCCGGATACTGTCCGGCTGTCAAGGACCGCCGCGTCGCGCCGGCTCCGCCCATGGACCGTTCTGGTCCGGGCTCCGGCGAGGGGCAGGACTTGCGGATCAGCCGGAGGCAACCGGGGGCCATGACGTACCCTAGTGGGGTGACTCTATCTGCGGCCACAGCCGTCTCCGGTCCTGTCCGCCCTCCAACATCTTCCCTTTTGCCTGAGTGGCTGGACCCCCAGGTATTCCTCGCCGACCCGGCCCTCGGACCGTGGGTGGTCCTGATGGTCTGCGGCATCGTGTTTGCGGAGACCGGGCTCCTGATCGGCTTCTTCCTGCCGGGGGATTCCCTGCTGTTCACTGCCGGGCTCTTGGTGGCTACGGGCACCATCGACATCAACGTGTGGCTGCTTGCAGTCCTGGTCTTCATCAGCGCCTTCGTGGGCGACCAGACCGGCTATTACATCGGCAGGAAGGCCGGCCCCGCCGTCTTCAACCGGCCGGACAGCAGGCTCTTCAAGCGCGAGAACGTCAAGCGCGCCCAGGTGTTCTTTGATCGCCACGGCGGCAAAGCCGTGATCCTGGCCCGGTTCGTACCTGTGGTCCGGACCTTCACGCCGGTGGTGGCCGGCGTTGCAGAGATGAACTACAAGGCGTTCGTTTCCTTCAACGCGGTAGGTGCCTTCGTCTGGGGTGTGGGGGTGACCCTGCTGGGCTACGTGCTCGGTGACCGGGTGCCCTTTGTCCGCGAGAACCTCGACCTGATCTTCGTGGCCGTGGTGGTGCTCTCCGTGATCCCGATCGTCATTGAGGTGGTGCGCCAGTCCCACAAAGCCGTGACCAAAGATGACTCCGACGAGGACGGCGCGGCCGCGGACGGCACCGCGGAACCGGCTGCCCCCGCAGCCGATGCCGGACCCGTCCGCAGTTCCGATGCCGGACATGCCGCCGGCGCCGGACGCACCGCTGATGCCGGACGCGCTCCCAACGGTGTCGAGGGTGCAGGCCGCTCCACGGCGCCGGCGGAGGGCCGCCGCATTGCTCCGGCGGACGGTCGCCGTTTTGTCACGCCGAAGCCAAAGGCCGAAGGCGCGGCCGAATAGTCCTCCCCCCGGCGGATTCGCCACAGAACCCGCATTGAAAAACGAGCAGGTCCGGACCCCGAAAGGTCCGGACCTGCTCGCGCTAAGCTTCGTCCCGACATGCCCGCCGGAACCCGTCCAGCGGCCGTCCGCCCGGACGGCTGCCTAGGCGGCGTCCTCCCGGCTGGCGGCCGGAAGCAGTTCCCGTGCGCCGAGTGCGGACAGGATGAAGGCGTAGTCCCACGCCCGGTCCTTCCAGGCTTCGTACCGGCCCGACGCCCCGCCGTGGCCGCCGTCCATCTCGATCTTCAGTACGATCGGCTCGCTGCCGGTAGTGGTCTCACGCAGCTGCGCCACCCACTTGGCCGGTTCCACGTACAGCACCCGGGTGTCATTGAAGCTGGTGACCGCGGCAATCTGCGGGTACTGAACGGCCCGGACGTTTTCGTACGGGCTGTACTCCTTCATGTACCGGTAGACCTCGGGATCGGTGATGGGGTTGCCCCATTCCTCCCATTCCAGGGCCGAGAGCGGCAGGTCCGGATCCAGGATGGTGGTCAGCGCATCCACGAAGGGCACCTGCGCCACAATCGCCCGGTACTTCTCCGGGGCCAGGTTCGCGACGGCGCCCATCAGCAGACCGCCGGCGGAGCCGCCCATGGCCGCGATCCGGTCCGGATCCGCCCACCCGGAGGAGGCTACCCAGTCCGTGGCATCCACGAAGTCGGTGAACGTGTTTTTCTTGTTCAGTTTCTTGCCGTCGTCGTACCAGGCACGGCCCATCTCGCCGCCACCGCGGATGTGCGCCACCACATAGACCACGCCGCGGTCCAGCAGGGACAGCCGGGCAACATTGAATCCCGGGTCCATGCTCAGTTCGTAGCTGCCGTAGGCATAGACCAGGGCGGGGTTGCTGCCGTCCTTCTGCAGGTCTGCCCGCCGGATGACCGAGAGCGGAATACGGGTGCCGTCCGCCGCCGTCGCCCATTCCCGTTCCGCCACGTAATCCTCGGAACGGTAGCCGCCCTTCACCGGGGTTTCCTTCCGCAGCTCCAGCTCACCGGTGGCCAGCACATAGTCGTAGACCCGGGGAGGCGTGAGGAAGGAGGTGTAACTGAGCCGGATGATCGGGGAATCGAACTCGGCATTGGCCAGGTTGGCCGTGTAGAGCTCTTCGTCGAAGGCCGGTTCCACGGGAGTGCCCTGCGCCGGGGTGCCGAGACCGTCCACGGGAAGGATCTGCACCCGCTCGGTGGTGTCCTTGCGGACCGAGACGAGCACATGGGACCGGGTTACTGCGGCTCCGTTAACGCGCACGGTGTCGTCATGCGCAATGACGGTCTGCCAGTGCTGCTCCTCGAGCGGCTTGGAGAATTCCTCCTCGGCGACGAGCGACAGCATCGAATTCAGGGCGTTGCGGTTGTGCGTCAGCAGGTAGTGGCGCGTCCCGTCGACTGTCAGCGGCTCGGCTTCGTAAAGGATGCGTTCGCTGCGGGGGATCAGGGTGCGGACGGTGTCCGCGGGGTCGTCGAAGTCCAGGACACGGAATTCGCTGTACTCGGAACTGCTGATGCCGATCAGCAGCTGCCGGCGGTCGGCCGAGAGGTCGAAGCCGGTCCACATGGCAATGTCGTCCTCCTGATAGATGACGACGTCGTCCTGAACCGGGGTGCCGAGCGTGTGGGCCTTGACCTGGTACGGGCGCCAGGAATCGTCCACCACTGTGTAGAACACGCGGCGGCCGTCGGGGGAGAAGGCCAGGGAGTAAAAGACATTGGAAATGACATCCGGAAGCAGGTCCCCGGTGCGCAGGTCCTTGATCCGCACGGTGAAGCGCTCGTCTCCGGCGTTGTCCTCGGAGTACGCCAGCAGGTTGCCGTCTTCGGTGACAGCAAGTCCGCCGAGCGAGAAGAACGGCTTGCCTTCGGCCTCAGCGTTGCCGTCCACAAGGATCTGTTCGCCCGGAACCGGAACGCCGGGGACGACGGCGGGCGGTGTCCAGTCGGCGTCGAGGTTCCCGGTGTCCTGCGCCGCCGTGCGGCAGTGGATGGCGTACTGCTTGCCTTCCTCGGTGCGGGTGTAATACCACCAGCCCTTTTTGCGTGCCGGGACGGACAGGTCCGTTTCCTCGGTGCGGTTCTTGATTTCGTTGAAGATCTCCCCGCGCAGCTCTTCCTGATCCGCGGTCATTGCTGCGGCGTAGGCGTTCTCCGCCTTGAGGTGTTCCACGACCTCCGGGTTTTCCTTCTCCCGGAGCCACTCGTAGTTGTCAATGAACGTGTCGCCGTGGCGGGTACGTTCGGTGGGGACCTTCTTGGCAACCGGGGGCTGAGGAGTAGTCATACTTCGAATATATCGATCCGGGCGACGGCGTCGAAGGACCTCGCTGGCGTTATGCTCGCGGCTTAGTGCGTCCTAGTCTCCGAGCAGCAGCCACGCGCAGAAAGCTCCGGCGGCAAGGAAGAGCGCCCAGTTCACCGCCACCACCAGCAGGGTGGAGGCGAAGGGACGGGCCGCCGCGTCGCGGCGGGGGAGCAGAACCGGTTCCGGGACGGGGCCTCTGCGGAACTGGCCCCACAGGCTGGTGGACATCAGGACCGCTCCTCCGCCCAGGGCCAGGGGCAATGCGGGAACGGAGAACAGGATCAGCCGCGGAGCGAAGAGGAACAGTGCGGCTTCCGCCGCCAGGCACATGGCCAGCAAGAAGACCGGCCGCCGCAGGGACGCCCAGGTGGGATTCCCTGCATAGAGGGGGCTGATTCCGGCCACCACCAGTGCGGTGAGGGCCAGGAGCAGTCCGGGGACGGTGACGCTGACCGTGGCAGCATCAGCGGTCACGGCGGCCGCCACGGCAACGAAGCCCAGCAGGCCCAGGAGTGTGGGCACGATGACGGCGGCAACAGACGGCCGCTCTGCCTGACCCGGTTCTGCCTGCTCTGTTCCTGCCTGCCGGGCCCGGGGACCGCTGCTGCCGGAAGCCGCGCCGGAAGCCCTGCCGGAAGCTGCGCCGGAAGGCGTGCCGGAAGGCTTGCCGGAGGGGAAAGCCCGGCTGCCGGCGTCGGGCTGGGGATTGCCCATGACCCTCCTTTCGAACCGTTACTGCTCTCCAGTTTTCCATAGCAGGGCCCTTGACCTGCACGCACGGCCTCCATATCCTGAACGAACGGTCGGTAAATATTTGAGGCGGCCCGACAAGCAGTGATGAGGCAGGTAACCGATGAGTGGAGAAACCGTGAACGGGCAGGAGCATTTTGACGCGCTGATAGCGGCGGATGCCCGCGTGGAGCCGCGCGACTGGATGCCGGAGGGGTACCGCAAGACCCTGGTCCGGCAGATCTCGCAGCACGCGCACTCGGAAATCATCGGCATGCAGCCCGAAGCGAACTGGATTACCCGTGCGCCCTCCCTGAAGCGCAAAGCCATCCTGATGGCCAAGGTTCAGGACGAGGCGGGCCACGGACTCTATCTGTATTCCGCCGCCGAGACCCTGGGCACTCCCCGGGACCGGATGACGGCCGACCTCATTGCCGGCAAGGCGCGGTACTCAAGCATCTTCAACTACCCCACGCTCACGTGGGCGGATATGGGCGCCATCGGCTGGCTCGTGGACGGCGCCGCTATCTGCAACCAGGTCCCGCTCTGCCGTGCGTCCTACGGCCCGTACGGTCGGGCCATGGTGCGGGTCTGCAAGGAGGAGTCCTTCCACCAGCGGCAGGGCTTCGAAATCCTGCTGGAACTGGCCAACGGGACCCCGGCACAGCGGGAGATGGCCCAGGATTCGATTAACCGCTGGTACGCACCGTCGCTTATGATGTTCGGCCCGCCCGACGACGACTCGCCCAACTCCAAGCAGTCCATGGCCTGGAACATCAAACGCTTCTCCAATGACGAACTGCGTTCCCGGTTTGTCGGCATGATCGTGGAGCAGGTGAAGGTCCTCGGACTGACCCTCCCCGATGCCGGGATCCGATACAACGAAGAGACGGAACGCTGGGAACACGGGCCCCTGGACTGGAACGAATTCTCCGAGGTCCTCGCCGGACGAGGGCCCTGCAACTCACAGCGTCTGGCCCGTCGGCGGGAAGCCCACGAAGACGGCGCCTGGGTGCGCGAAGCGGCGGCAGCCTATGCCGCGCGGCAGGCCGCCCGTGACAACGCACTTTCGACTGAGGAAGCGGGGGCGGCGTAGCCATGACGGGTGGATCAACAACGGGTGACGACGGTTCCGTGCCCGTCACGGCAGGCACGGCGACAGACGCCGGTACGACGCTGGACGCCGGCACAACGCCGGATGCCGGTACAACGCCCGACGCCGGCACAACACCTGCCGCCGACACAACACCGGCGGCCCCCGCTCCCGCCCCGGCTGCATCCTGGCCGCTGTGGGAAGTGTTCGTCCGTTCCTCCCGCGGCCTCTCCCACGTACATGCCGGATCCCTGCACGCGCCGGATGCGGACATGGCCGTACGCAATGCCCGTGACCTCTACACCCGGCGCAACGAAGGCGTGTCGCTCTGGGTGGTGCCGGCGTCGGCCATCATCGCCAGCGACCCCGATGCCAAGGGACAGTTCTTCGAATCCCCGCAGGGCAAGGACTACCGGCACGCCACCTACTACACCAAGTCGGAAGGGGTGAAGCACCTGTGAGTTCGGACAGTGCCACCCGCATTACGCCCGGCAACGCGCTGCGGCCTGAGGACATTGCCGCTGCCGGAACGCGTGCCGATCCGGACGTTGCCGCCTATGCCCTGCGACTGGGGGACGACGCGCTGGTCCTGGCGCAGCGGCTCGGCTGGTGGATTTCCCGTGCCCCGGAGCTGGAAGAGGACGTGGCGCTGGGGAACATCGCCCTGGACCTGATCGGTCATGCCCGCTCCTTCCTCAGCTATGCAGGCAGTGCGGACGGCCGCACTGAGGACGATCTCGCGTACTGGCGGAAGGAAACCGAATTCCGGTCCGCGCACCTGATGGAACAGCCCAACGGCGACTTTGCCCGGACCATCGCAAGGCAGCTGGCCGTCTCGTTCTACTCCTTCGAGCTGTACACCGCGCTGCAGCACTCCGCCGACCCGACCCTTGCCGCGATCGCTGCGAAGGCGGTCAAGGAAGTGGATTACCACCGGGACCACAGCGCCCAGTGGGTGCTCCGGCTCGGCCTGGGCACTGACGAATCCCGACGCCGCATGATCCGGGCGCTGGAACTGACCTGGCCGTATGTGGGTGAACTGTTCGACGACGACGAGCTGGTGCTCTCGCTCGGCGGCCGGGCGGTCCTGCCCTCGGCCCTGAAGCCGCCCTTCGACCGCGGCATCACCGCCGTGCTGCGCAAGGCCGAGCTGGAGGTGCCTGCGGTGCCGGCTGCCCCCGGCGGCGGCCGGAGGGGGCAGCACAGCGAGCACCTCGGGTACCTGCTGGCCGAAATGCAGGTCCTGGCCCGCGAACACCCCGGTGCCACGTGGTGACGGCCGTGACGTCCCCGTTCCGTTCCGTGGACCATTCGGCGGGGCGTGCCGCCGAGCGTTTTGAACATCCCGGTGAACATTCTGGTGAACGTCCGCCGGGCCACGCCGCCGAGCACGCCGGGGAGTATCCGGTGGAACATCCGGCGAAGCACGCGGCAGAACGTCCGGCGGACCCCGCGGCTGCCGCGGCATGGGACGTCGCCGCCACGGTGTGTGATCCGGAGATTCCCGTGCTGACCATCGAGGACCTCGGTGTGCTGCGGCGGGTGGAACTTTCCGATGCCGGAGTGCACGTGGCCATCACCCCCACCTATTCGGGCTGCCCCGCCATGGACGCCATCCGGCAGGACGTCACCTCGGCGCTGGGCGCTGCCGGCTATCCCCGCGTGCAGGTTTCCCTGGAGCTGGCGCCGGCGTGGACCACCGACTGGATGAGCAGTGCCGGCAAAGCCAAGCTGGACGCCTACGGCATCGCGCCGCCGTCGGGCCGGGCTGCCGCCGGTCCGGTCCGGGTGGGCCTGAGCGTGAAATGCCCCCAGTGCTCCTCCCTGAATACCCGTGAGCTGACCCGGTTCGGATCCACGTCCTGCAAGGCGCTGTGGGTGTGCGGCGACTGCCGGGAACCGTTCGACTACTTCAAGGTGCTCTGAAGCCATGACCGCTCTTCCCGATGCCCCGCCCCGCCGCGGAGCCTTCCATCCCCTGACCGTTGCCGCCGTCCGCCGGCTAACCGGCGACGCCGTGGAGGTCACCTTCGCGGTGCCGTCCGGGCTGGTGGAGGCCTACTCCTATCTCCCGGGACAGTATGTTGCCCTCCGCACGGTGCTGGATGGGACGGAACTGAGGCGCAGCTACTCCATCTGCGCGGAGCCGAGGCCCGGCGAACTGCGGGTGGCCGTCAAGCGGGACCTGGGCGGGCTGTTTTCCTCCTGGGTGAATGAACACCTGAAGGCAGGGGATGTGCTGGACGTGATGAGCCCGGCCGGCAGTTTCACCTCCCGGCATGCGCCCGGCACCCCGGATCCGGGTCCGGCCTCGGGGCAGGTGTTTGCCGCGGTGGCCGCAGGATCCGGCATCACCCCGGTGATTGCGATTGCCCGCACCGTCCTGGCTTCCTCCACCACAACGCGCTTCGATCTGGTCTACGCCAACAAGGCGGCCATGGACGTGATGTTCCTGGAGGAGCTTGCGGACCTGAAGGACCGTTATCCGTCCCGGTTCGCCCTGCACCATGTCCTCTCCCGTGAGCAGCGGATCTCGCCGCTGCTCAGCGGACGGCTCGACGCCGGCAAACTCACCACCCTGATCGACTCCGTGCTGCCGGCCGCCACGGTGGATGAATGGTTCCTCTGCGGCCCGTTCGATCTGGTCCAGCTCTGCCGCGATGCCCTGGCCGAACGCGGCGTCGACCCGGCCCGGGTGCGCTTTGAACTGTTCACCACCGGGCGTCCCGACCGGCCGGAAGGCTCCGCCGGGCGGCCGGTCCTCCCCGACAGCTCGGGGGAGAACTACGACATCACCTTCCGGCTGGACGGACTCCAGGGCAAGGTGGCCAGCCCCGTCCATGCCCGTGAATCCGTGCTCAATGCGGCCCTCCGCGTACGCCCTGATGTGCCCTTCGCCTGCGCCGGCGGGGTCTGCGGAACCTGCCGGGCCAAACTGGTCTCCGGCACGGTGGACATGGAGGAAAACTATGCGCTGGAACCCGAGGAACTGGAACGCGGCTACGTCCTGACCTGCCAGAGCCGGCCCACCAGCCCGCAGGTGACCGTTGACTACGACGCCTAGGAGCACCCAATGATCGACCTGACCATCTCCGGCGGCGTGGCCGAAGTTGTCCTCAACGCGCCGAAAAAACTCAACGCACTGGACGGTTCCGCCCTGGCGGAGCTGGGATCGGCCTACGACGACGCCGCGGCCGCCGGGGTGCGGGCCCTCCTGCTGCGCGGGGAGGGCAGGAGCTTTTGTGCAGGGCGGGACCTTTCCACCGTCTCCCCGGAACACGACGACGCCCGCGGCTACCTCGTGGATGACCTGCTGCCGTTGCTGCAGAAGATGTCCGGCTTCCCGGCGCCGACCTTCGCCGCAGCCCAGGGTGCGTGCCTGGGAGTAGGGCTGGGACTGTTGGTGGCCACCGACGTCGTTTATGTGGCTGCCGACGCGAAGATCGGCTCGCCGTTCGCCAACCTGGGCGCTGCGCTGGATTCGGGCGGGCACTGGCTGTTCACCGAACGGCTGGGACCGCACCGCACCCTGGACCTGATCTACACCGCGGACCTGATGACCGGCGCCGAGGCCGTAGCCGGCGGCCTGTTCAGCCGTGCCCTGGACCCGGCAGATCTGCTGGAGAGCACCCGGGCGACGGCAGAGCGCGTCGCGTCGGGACCCACCCAGGCTTTCACGGCGTCCCGGGAACTGGTGGCACAGATCCGGGACCGGCGGCTGGGCTTCTGGGAGGCGCTGGATGCCGAGAACACCGTGCAGGAAAAACTCAGCGGCACCCCCGACTATGCGGAGGGGATCAACGCCTTCCTGGGCAAGCGCAGGCCGGTTTTCCAGGGTTGACCGGACGGCCGACCGGATAGCTGACCGGCCGTCTCACTGGGTAGCCGTCCGGACAGCTGGCCGGACGGCTGGAAAGCCGGGCCCCGTTCCGGACCGGCTTGTGATGCGGCGGACCCCGGGCTAGGTTGGAGCTAACCCGTAAGCATGCTTACAACAGGTGCTTGCCTGCGCTAGAGAACCCTGAGACATCGAGGAGGCGGAACATGGCCGACAGCTACAATCCGAACAATGACCCGGCGAACCCGGATAAGCCGAAGGATGCGCAAAAGGGCTCCGATACGCAGGAGGGCACCGGCAACCACGCCCACAGCGAGGCCAAGGCCGGAAGTACCAATCCTGATCCGATGGACGGCAACATCACCGGCCTCGAGCCCGGCGGCGGTGTTCCTCCGGGAGAGACCCCTCCGGCAGAGGACCAGATGAGCACCGATCAGGGCCACGACGAAAACTAAGCTGCCGAACACCGGCGCCCGGCGGTGGTTGCCCACCCGCCCGATCGCTGAAGCAGGGCCTGCAGCCGCAGGCCCTGCTTTTTTGTCTTTCCGCCGCGCGGCTAGCGGGTATCGCGCTCCTCAAACACCAGGAACGTCTGGGTGTCCAGGACTCCCGGCATGGACTGCAGCTGGTCGAAGATGACGCGGCGGAGGTGAATGTTGTCCTCGGCGCGGACCAGTAGAATAACGTCGAAGGATCCGCCCACCAGGGCGATGTGGTGGATCTCCGGAACCTCGCTGAGTCGGTCCTTCAGCTCCCGCCAGGCATGCTGGCGGACCTTCATCGTCACATAGGCGGAGGAGCCCAGGCCGGCCTTCTCCGGATCCACCAGTGCGGTAAAGCGGCTGAGTACACCGGACTCGGTGAGCCGGGCAATCCGTGAATAGGCATGCGCCCGGGAAATGTGGACTGCCTGCGCGACGGCGGTGAACGAGGCCCTGCCGTCGGCCCGCAGGACGGCGAGGATCTTCCGGTCAACATCATCAAGAGGCTGTACCTGCGTTGTCGTCATAATGTCCACGCTCTCCCCAAGTAATCTGCGTCACATCTGCAAGGTGTCCATCAGATTACTCCCGCACGCCGCAGTCGTCCAAGATTTGCCGGAATGCTGGTAACGATTCAGCGCCCGAAAGCATACTGGCAAGACAGAAGTTCCGCGTGCAACGATGCCGCGGGCACTGCGGACGGAGGCTCATGATGACCATCTCTACCGGCAGGACGCCGCAGGCTGCCGTGGGCGCCGAAAGCGGTTCGAGTGCCGTGAGTGCCCTGCTGCCCTCGGACGTTCCCGTCCGGTTGATAGATGCCGACGGCGCCGCCCACCGGGATTCCCGGTACCCGCTTCCCGCCGGGGACCTGCTGCTGAAGGCGTATGCCCGTCTGGTGGCCGGACGGCGGATCAACGACCAGGCCAACGCCCTGGTGCGGCAGGGACGGCTGGCCGTCTACCCCTCTTCCCACGGTCAGGAAGCATGCCAGGTGGCCGCCGCTGCGGTGCTGGAAACCCGGGACTGGCTGTTTCCCACGTACCGGGACAGCGTTGCCGTCATATCCCGCGGAGTGGACCCGCTGCAGGTGCTGACGCTGCTGCGCGGAGACTGGCACAGCGGATATGACCCCTACGAGCACCGGGTGGCTCCGCAGGCCACCCCGCTGGCCACCCAGCTGCTGCACGCCGTCGGCGTCGCGCACGCCGCCAAGCTCAAGGGAGAGGACACCGTGGTGCTGGCCCTGTGCGGTGACGGTGCCACCAGCGAGGGCGACTTCCATGAGGCACTCAATTTCGCTGCGGTGTTCCATGTTCCCGTGGTGTTTTTCATCCAGAACAACGAGTACGCCATCTCGGTGCCGTTGAAGAACCAGTCGGTGGCTCCGTCGCTGGCCCACAAGGCCGTCGGTTACGGGATGCCGGGGGAGCGGGTGGACGGTAACGACGTCGCCGCCCTCCTCTCCGTCCTCGGAGCGGCTGTCCAGCGTGCGCGGGAAGGCGGCGGCCCTGCCCTGGTCGAAGCGCATACCTACCGCATGCAGGCCCACACCAACGCCGACGACGCCACCCGGTACCGCTCAGCCGAAGAAGTGGAGGACTGGGTGCCGCGGGATCCGCTGGTCCGGACCCGGAGCTATCTGCGCGGCCTCGGGCTGCTGGACGACTCCCGGGAGGAAGAGCTGGCCCAGGCAGCCGAGGAAATCGCAGCGGCAATGCGGAACGGACTGAACACCGACGTCGACCCCGATCCAATGGCCCTGTTCGAGCATGTCTACACCGCACGCACCGCTCAGCTGCGCGAGCAGGCCGAGCTGCTGCGCGGCGAACTGGAGCGGGACGCGGCGGAACGCGATGCACTTGCTCCCGGCACTCCCGGCACTCCCGGCACTCCCGGCACTCCCGGCAACTCCGGCACTGCAGGTGCTTCGCGGTGACCCCTCCCGATCCGAAAGGCAGCACCATGGCAGCACCCTCCACGGACACCCGGCTCCAGGCACGGGAGGTGCCGGAAGCGGCAATGGACTCCGGGCCGGAAACCCTGACCTTCGCCAAAGCACTTAACGCCGCGCTCGCCGATGAGATGGCCGCCGATCCGACGGTGGTGGTCTTCGGTGAGGACGTGGGTCCGCTGGGCGGCGTTTTCCGGATTACCGACGGGCTGACCGCCCGGTTCGGTGCCGACCGCTGCTTCGACACTCCGCTGGCCGAATCCGGGATCATGGGGATGGCCGTGGGCATGGCGATGAACGGGCTGCGTCCGGTGGTGGAAATGCAGTTCGACGCCTTCGCCTACCCTGCCTTCGAGCAGGTGGTCAGCCACGTGGCGAAGATGTCCAACCGGACCCGCGGAAAGGTGAAACTGCCGCTGGTGATCCGCATTCCGTACGCGGGCGGGATCGGCGGGGTGGAACACCACTGTGATTCCTCCGAGGCCTACTATGCCCACACCCCCGGCCTGACCGTCGTCGCGCCCGCAACCGTAGCGGATGCCTATACGCTGCTGCGTGATGCGGTCCGGCTGAATGATCCCGTGGTGTTCCTAGAACCGAAGAAGCTCTACTGGAGCAAGGAAACGGTGGATCTGGCCACTTTGCGCCGTGCCGCCGACGAGGCACTGCGTACGGGCGGGCGGATTTCCGGCGGTATCGGCACTGCTGCGGTGGCACGCCCCGGAACCGATGCAACCCTGGTGGCCTACGGGCCGTCCGTGTCGACGGCGCTGGCTGCGGCGGCCGCAGCGGAAGCTGAAGGACGGTCCCTGGAAGTCATCGACCTGCGCTCCATTGTTCCGTACGACGACGCGACCGTGGATGCCTCTGTTCGGCGCACCGGACGCGCCGTCGTCGTTGCCGAAGCACCGGGGTTCGCCTCCGTGGCCTCGGAAATCGCCGCCCGCATCTCCGAACGCTGCTTCCATTCCCTCGCCGCACCGGTGCTGCGGGTGACCGGGTTCGACATTCCGTATCCCGCGCCCAAACTGGAGCACTGGTTCCTTCCCGGGGTGGACCGCATCCTGGACGCCGTGGATGAGCTGCAGTGGGACGAGCCGGATACTCCCGGTTCCACCGCGGTCGCCGGAACCGGGACGGATCCGCGATGAGTGTGCGTACCTTCCTGCTGCCCGACCTCGGTGAGGGCCTGACCGAGGCAGAACTCGTCAACTGGCTGGTGGCCGTAGGGGACACCGTGGTGGTGGACCAGCCGGTGGCGGAAGTGGAAACAGCCAAGTCCCTGGTGGAGGTTCCGTCGCCCTTTGCCGGCCGCGTGGCGCAGCTGCACGGCCGGGCAGGTGAGAGTGTCGACGTCGGGCGTCCGTTGATCTCGGTGGAGACTGCCGCTGACGCAACGGCGGGAGCCGGGCCGGCCGCCGGGATGACGGTCTCAGGAATGGGCGAAGCGATGGCACCCGCAGCAGCTGTGGGGCCTGCGGAAGCGGCCGAGGCAGTGGTCGCTGCGGCGGCGGCGGGGGCGGCGGGGGCGGCCGGGGCGTCCGCGGCGGGGGAGGCCTACCGGGAGGAAGAGAAAGCCGGGTCGGGGAACGTACTGATCGGTTATGGCACCCCGGCCAACGGCCAGTCGGCGAGGCGTTCCCGTGCACCTCGACGCGGCGCGGCTGCCGCGGCGGTTGCCGGTCCGGCTGCCGGCCCCGATGCCGCAGGATCCGCGCCCGCGGAAGCGCCCCGGTGCATCTCTCCGCTGGTCCGGCGGCAAGCCCGGGATGCCGGACTGAGGCTGACGGATGTGTCCGGCAGCGGACCCGACGGGCTGATCCTGCGCCGCGACATCGAAGCGCTGATGGTGGCTCCTGCCGGAGCGGTTCCGGCGGCAGACGTGGTTCCGACGGCAGGAGCAGTTCCGGCGGACGCAGGCACGGCTGCGGCCCCAACGGACGTGCGGACAGGGCTGGACGTCGCCTCGCGCACCCCGGTGCGCGGTCTCCGACGCGCCATCGCCACCAACCTCAGCCGCAGCCGCCGCCTCATCCCGGAAGCTACCGTCTGGGTGGATGTTGATGCGACGGCCCTGATGGACCTGCGGGCGGACCTGTCGCAGCAGGGCCAGGACGTCCCCTCTCTGCTGGCCTTCCTGGCCCGTTTCACCCTGGCCGGACTCTCACGTTTCCCCGAGCTCAACACCCGCTTTGTCCCTGCGGGGGACGTCGGCGGGGAGAGGTCCCGGGAAAACGCGGGGGACGGCGAAGAACAGCAGGCCCTGATTGAAGCCTTCGACGGCGTCAACCTGGGCATTGCGGTCCACTCCGATCGCGGCCTGATGGTCCCGTCCGTCCGGCGGGCGGACACTTTGACCACCCGCGGGCTGGACACGGAAATCCGCCGCCTCACCACTGCCGCCCAGACGGGCAAGGCGACACCTGCCGAACTCTCCTCGGGCACCTTCACCCTGAACAACTACGGTGTCTACGGTGTGGACGGCAGCGCCGCGATTATCAATTATCCGGAATCGGCCATCCTCGGCGTGGGACGCATCATCGAAAAACCGTGGGTGGTTTCAGGCCAGCTTGCGGTCCGGAGACTCACCCAGCTGACCCTGGTGTTCGACCACCGCGTCTGCGACGGCGCGACGGCCGGCGGTTTCCTGCGCTACGTCGCAGACGCCGTCGAAAATCCCGGCCGCATCCTGGCGGACCTGTAATACGTGGAACGGGAAGCCATACGCGATAGGTTGGAATCCGGCCGGGGAAAAGGAAAGCTGACATGACCGAAACACCGCAGCACGTCACCACCCAGCACGGATGGCAGGAGGTGGCGCCCCGGATCTGGGTGCGCCCCAATGCTGCCTTCGCCGTCAACACCGGACTGGTGATCGGCGACGAGCGGGCCCTGCTCATCGATACCGGTGCAGGCCCCGCAATGGCGCAGGAGATTTACGACGCCGTCCGGACGCTGACGGACCTGCCGTTGACGGCGGTGAACACGCATGCGCACTTTGACCATTACTTCGGCAACGCCCTGATGCTCGCCAACGGTGTGGAGGATATCTGGGCTACCGCCGGATGCGCTGCCAGCATCCGGGAAAACGGGAACAGCCACCGGCCGCAGGCCGCTGACGCGGAACCGGAAATGGCCGTGGCCATGGGTGGAAACACGGAGCTTGCCGAACCCACGAAGCTGGTGGAGGACACCCCGGTGGACCTTGACCTGGGCGGCATCTCCGTGACCCTCTTCCACCTCGGACGCGGGCATACGGACCACGACCTGCTGGTCGGCGCAGGGGATGTCCTCTTCACCGGCGACCTCGTGGAGCAGGGGGCTGACCCCGCCTTCGAGGACGCGTTCCCGAAGGACTGGATCCGCACCCTGGGGAAGATCGCGGCGCTCGAAGATCTCTACACGGTGTTCGTTCCGGGCCACGGCAAACCCGTTACCGTGGATTTCATCACCACCCAGATGAACAAGATGCGCACCGCCGTCGCCGTCACCCGCAGCGCCATGGACCAGGCCTCGGTGGACATGACGAAGGCAATTCCCATCCTGCCGTACGGTCCGGACCAGTCCCGCGCACTGCTCACCCGCCTGCGGACCCTCGCCCGGTGGAAGTGGCTCACGAAGTAGTCCGGGCCGGAACGGTACCCGGTCAGCGATAGTCTGGGGCCGTGCCAGCAGACGAGTTCAGCCTTCGGAAAATTGCCATTCCGGCCTATGGGCCTACCCTGCTCTACGGGCTGGCGACCGGTGCCATCCTGCCGGTGATTGCACTCACCGCCCGCGGCCTTGGCGCCACCGTGGCGCTGGCTGCCCTGGTCATCACCCTGACCGGAGTCGGTTCGCTCCTGACCAATGTGCCGGCCACTATTGTGACCACACGCTTCGGGGAGAAATGGGCGCTGGTTGCCGCGTCGGCCTGGTGCGCGCTGGCAATGGTCCTGGCCGCAGCCGTCCCGGTGCTGGAGGTTTTCGCCCTGGCCGTCTTTATGGTTGGCATGGCCGGCTCGGTATTCGGTCTTGCCCGCCAGAGCTACCTGACGGAGGCGGTCCCGGCGCACTTCCGGGCGCGTGCCCTGTCCACCCTCGGCGGCGTCAACCGGATCGGCGTCTTCATCGGCCCCTTCGCCGCCGCCGGCGCCATCTCCCTCTTCGGCACCACGGGAGCGTACTGGGTGGGTGCCGCGGCGGCTGTCGGTGCCGGAATCCTCAGCCTGCAGGTCCCCGATCTTGCCGTCCGGCCAGGGAGATCCGGGACGAAGGTTTCCGGAGCCGACGCCGGCCCCGCGCCCACGGTGCGGTCCATCCTGCGCAGCCATGCCAGGGTGTTCCGGACCATCGGCATCGGGGTGCTGCTGATCGCTGCCGTCCGCGCCACGCGCCAGGCGGTCATTCCGCTCTGGGGTCAGCACATCGGCCTGGATCCCACGCAGACGGCGCTGATCTACGGGCTTTCCGGGGCCATCGACATGCTCATTTTCTATCCCGCAGGCAAGGCGATGGACACCTGGGGGCGGCGCTCCGTGGCAGTACCCTGCATGCTGATCATGGGGCTGGGCCTCGGGCTGCTGCCGCTGGCGTCCGAAGCGACCGGACTGCTGCTGGCCGCGCTGCTCATCGGGTTCGGCAACGGCATCGGTTCCGGGATTGTTATGACCCTCGGGGCGGACTTTTCACCGTCACCCGGACGCCCGCAGTTCCTGGGGATCTGGCGGCTGCTGGCGGACCTCGGCACCATGGGCGGCCCCGGCATTCTCTCCGGGGTCACCGCGCTGGTGTCGCTCTCGGCGGGAATCGGGGCCACCGCGGTCCTGGGGCTGCTGGGCGCCGTCGTGCTCTGGGTCTGGGTGCCCGGCCCGAAAGCCGCGGCCGGTTCTGCCGCCGTGCCCCGGGGACGCTAGCGCCGGGCTTTCCAAGCTTTCCAAGCCTTCCAGCCTTCGCGCCCCGCAGTCTGCCCGTTTAGTGCTGCGCTAGCGCCGGGCAGGGTCTCCGGCCTGCTGGCTGAAAAGCCAGCAGGCGAGGGCGCTGACCAGATAGCCCACGCCCACAATGAGCGTCAGGCCCGCCCAGAAATACAGCGGTGCGGACGTGGTAGCAGCCGCCGGATCCATGCGGGCATAGAAATACAGGCCCAGGCTCGCGGCCGTGGCAAGCACTCCCGGTACGGCGCAGAGCAGGGCTATGGCTTTTGCGGAGCCCTGCGCGGCTCCCTTGGCCGGCCAGCAGTTCCACTCAGGGTTGGTCCGCATCATCACCAGGCCGCCGACAAGGGTCCATGCGGCCACCACCAGAAGCGAGGCGACGACGTCGGCCGGCCGGTGCCAGAGGTTCAGGAAGGTGGCAGCACCGGCGAGCACGGCATAGCTGCCGCCAAAGAGCGCAGCGAGCGGCCGCCAGCGCGGCGAGGCAAGGAGGAAGACCGCAGCAGCAGCAGAAGCGGCCAGCGTGGTGTGGCCGGACGGCAGCGAATTGAAGTCCAGGGTCACCACCCCGCGGTCGGGGCGGTCCAGCACTGTCCGTTTCAGCAGCTGGCTGCTGACATTCGCGGCCCCGAAGGTGCCCAGGGCAATAACCGCGGGTGAAATGCGGTGCCGCAGGATGGTCACAAACACGACCACGATCACGGCTATGAACACCGAGATCAGCGGCAGCTCGTCGAGGAAGGCGATCGCCGGCCGTTCGGTGGCAGGTGCAATCAGCTCCGCTTCCTGGAACGCGGACTCGTCGGCGAGCTGGCCGGTGGTGGTGCGGACGAAGAACCAGTAGGTTGCGGCAACGCCGGCAGCACACAAAAGGGCGGCGAAAAGGAAGAGAGCCGGATTATGCGCAGCCGGTCGTTGGGCACGGGCGCGCTGTGCCAGCAAGTTGCGAGTATCCATCGCTTCCAGACTGCCACATCATTGTGATGGTTACCTGTTCGGGTCGAACGGAGCCGTGGCACCGGACGTCAAAGCGTAGGCTGGCAGGGTGCCGAAGAGTCCCGATCTGTCCGTCCTCCTTGCCGGAGCACGCGTTGTTTCCATTCCCATGCGGGTGAAGTTCCGCGGCATTCTCCACCGCGAGGCCCTGCTGATCGAGGGCCCGGCCGGCTGGGGAGAATTCGCGCCCTTCCCGGAATACTCCGACGCCGAGGCCGCACCCTGGCTCGCCTCCGCCCTGGAAGCCGCGGAGGAGGGCTACCCCGAACCGGTGCGCAGCTCCATCCCGGTCAACGGCACGGTTCCCGCTGTCGCAGTCAACGCGGTGGAAGCCGTGCTGGCCCGGTTCGGAAATGTCCCTGCCGTGAAGGTCAAGGTTGCCGAGACCGGCCAGACCCCGCAGGAGGACCTGGCCCGGGTGGCCGAGGTCCGCCGGCTGCTGCCCGACGCCGGTATCCGCGTGGATGCGAACGCAGGCTGGGACGTGCCCACCGCCGTCGACACGCTGTCCCTGCTGGCGGAGGCCGGGCTGGAATATGCCGAGCAGCCCGTGGCCGGAATTGCGGGCCTGCGTGCCGTGCGGACCGAGCTGCGACGGCGCGGGGTTCCGGTGCTGATTGCCGCCGACGAAAGCGTGCGGAAGGAAACCGATCCGCTGAAGGTGGCCCGGGAAGACGCGGCGGATCTGATCATCATCAAAGCGGCACCGCTGGGCGGAGTGCGCCGCGCAGTGCAGATCGTTGCGCAGGCCGGCCTGCCCGCCGTGGTGAGCTCCGCCATCGACACTTCGGTGGGGATCCGCACCGGAGTGGCACTGGCCGCAGCGCTCCCCGAGCTGCCCTATGCCTGCGGGCTGGGGACGCTTTCGCTGATGGCAGGGGACGTGACCGAGGAGTCCCTGCTGCCCGACGGCGGCGCCCTTGCCGTACGCGACGTGCCGGTGTCCGAGGAGCTGCTGGAGCGGTATGCCGCCTCGCCGGAACGCCGGCAGTGGTGGCTGGACCGGCTGGAACGGGTGCATGCGCAGTTGGTGACGGCGGAGCAGCGCTAGGTGCCGATCCGCACATACACGCCGGCGTCGGCGTCAGCCGCCGATGCCGGTGACCCCGACCATGATGGGGACGATGCTGATGATGAGCGCTGCGCCGAGGATGTCGAAGACGAGTCCCGTGCGGATCATCCTGGTGATGGGTATGGTTCCGGACCCGTAGACAATGGCGTTCTGCGGCGTCGATACCGGAAGCATAAAGCCGAAGGATGCCGCGAAAGTCGCCGCCAGGGCGGGAATGAAGGGGTCCACATCCATCGCCACGCATAGGGGAATCACGATGGGCACAACGACGGCCGCAGAGGCGGTGTTGCTGGTGGTTTCCGAGATGAGGATAGCCAGTATCACTGAGAAGGCGGTGATGGTGATGACGCTGGTGACGCCCAGGGTGTCGGAGGCGGTGGTTCCGATGGTTTCTGCCAGACCCGTGGCCGACAGCAGGGAACCAAAGATGATGCCCGTGCCGAAGAGGACGATGGTTCCCCAGTCGATCTTGGCTGCATCGGACCAGGTGAGGGTGGCTTCGCGCTTCTTCCAATCGGTGGGGAGGATGAACAGCAGCGAGGCCCCGAGCACTGCCACGATGCCTTCGTCCAGCCTGTCGTCCAGGAAGATGTACTGCTCGGATTCCGTGCCGAAGATAAGGCTCGCGAACGCGGGGAGCAGCCAGAGAGTGACGGTAAAACCGAAGGCGATCAGGGTGTTGACCTCTGCCCGCTTCATCTTGCCCTGCTCGGCTTTTTTCTCGCTGATGAACCCGTCAACGCCTTCAATCCTGCGGATTTCGGGCTTATTGAGCAGGAACATAACGAGGGCGAGCACGATGAACATGGCGAGACAGAGCGGTGCAGCGGTAGCGGCCCACTGGGCAAACGAGATGCGCACGCCCGTCGCTTCCTCGATCAGGCCGCGGCCGATGAGGTTCGGCGGAGAACCCACAGGCGTGAGGAGTCCGCCCACGCTGGCGCCGTAGGCCAGCATCAGCATCAGCGCGGCACCGACGCGCAGGCGCAACGGGTCGAAGTCGGACTTGACGACGCCACGGTTCTGCAGAAGTTCACCGATGACCGTCAGGATGCCCAGAGCCGTAGGCAGCAGCATGGCCACCGTTGCGGTGTTCGACACGAACGCAGAGAGCATGCAGGTGATCACTCCGAAGGCGGTGATAATACGGTACGTCGACTTTGCCACTCCGGGGACGGAGAGGACGGCGAAGGCCAGCCGCTGCGCGATGCCGTGCTTGAGCATCGCCTGGGCCAGTATGAAGGCGCCGATAAACGTGAAGATAGTTGTGGAGCCAAAGGGCTGCAGGACCTCCGCGGCCGGTGCGATCCCGAGGATCACTACGGCGGCAACCCCTATGAGGCCACCCACGGGGATGGGCACCGGTTCGCAGATCCACAGGATGATCACGCCGAGCAGGACCGCAGCCAGCAGCTGCTGGGTCGGGTCCATTGCCGTGGGCAGGAGTGCGAAGACGATTGCGACGGCCGGGGCGACGAACAACCCCAGGGTCTGGCGTGCCCGCTCAAACTTTTCCTCGCGGGGAGAGAGGGATTGTTCGCTTAGGCTCCGGAACGTTTTCCCGCCCAGCAGGGCGGCTTTGACGTCGGTGAACCCCGGCGTCTTCGGGGCCGGCATGGACAGCGGCGCATTTTGGGACATCTTCGTCCTCCGGATATCGGGTGCAGTTTCTCGGTTCGACGGGCCGCGGCCCGTGGTGTGCCGCCGTGGAACTGAAGCGGCACCACCGCCGGATAACCCCTACGGGTCATCCGGCGGCTACGGCACTGATTTCATCGGCGATGGCTTTTCCCAGCTGTTCGGTGGTTCCGCTGCCGCCCAGATCGGGCGTGAGGGAGACGTCTGCCCGGGCCAGCACGTTCTCGAAAGCCTGGACCACGGCGGCTGCTGCTGCAGGCTCACCCAGGTGCTGCAGCATCATGGACGCACTCCAGATCTGGCCGATGGGGTTCGCGATACCCTGGCCGGCAATGTCCGGAGCAGATCCGTGAACGGGTTCGAAAAGGCTCGGGAAGCGGCGTTCGGGGTTTATGTTGCCGCTGGGCGCGATGCCGATGGTGCCCGTGCATGCCGGGCCCAGGTCCGAGAGGATGTCGCCGAAGAGGTTGCTGGCCACGACTACGTCAAACCTTTCGGGATGCAGCACGAAGTGCGCCGTCAGGATGTCGATGTGGTAGCTGTCGACCCTCACCTCTGCGTAATTGCCGGACATTTGGGCTACACGCTCGTCCCAGTAGGGCATTGTCACCGAAATCCCGTTGCTTTTGGTGGCGGAAGTCAGGTGCTTTTCGGGACGGCTGCCGGCGAGGTCGAACGCGTACTTGAGGATGCGGTCTACACCGGTCCGGGTCATCACCGTTTCCTGGATCACGGTTTCCCTGTCGGTGCCCTCGAATATCCGTCCGCCAATGCTGGAGTACTCACCCTCGGTATTCTCACGGACAACGTAAAAGTCGATGTCCCCGGGCCGGCGGTCCGCCAGGGGACTCCTAACTCCCGCCAGCAGCTTCACCGGCCGGAGGTTGACGTACTGGTCGAAGTGGCGGCGAAACTGGAGGAGGCTTCCCCACAGGGATATATGGTCCGGAACTGTCTCGGGGGAGCCGACAGCACCGAAGAAGATGGCGTCAAAACCCTCAAGCTGCTCAACCCAGTCGTCCGGCAGCATCCTGCCGTGCCTGAGGTAGTAGTCGCCGTTGGCGAAGTCGAAGTCGGTGCTCTTCAAGGTGAAGTCAAAGGCCTCAGCTGCGGCAGCCAACGCCCGCATTCCTTCGGGCACCACTTCCTGGCCGATCCCGTCGCCGGCAATGGTTGCGATTTTGTGGGTCTGCGTCATAGCGGACCTTTCGGTCGCGGCGGTATACGCCGTGCGAGTCTCAAGGTGCTGGTTCCATCAGTGTAGGGACGGCACGAACGTACGGTTAGACCTTCCCGGCAAAGCATGATGCCCCGCTCAGAAAGAAGGGATTCGGCTGGGCGTGCAGCTCGGAGCGGAAGCACGCACCCGGTGACCCCTGCAATGCGGCGCTACGGTCCGGATGCCCCGAACCCTAGGATGGAAGAGTGAACGGAACCTCGAAGTCTCCCAACCCGTCCTCCGCATCCGGGCCGTCTGCCTCCTCTGCGACCGGCACCCCTGACCCGGCGGATGCGGCACGGACCGGATTGAGCTCCCTCCAGGCAGCCCGCTCCGCCGTCGCCGCCCTGGCTTCCGCAGGAGTGCGCGACGTCGTCCTGGCCCCGGGATCGCGCAGCGCACCGCTGGCCTACGCACTGGCGGAAGCGGAACTGCAGGACCGGGTGCGGGTGCACGTACGGATTGATGAACGGGTTGCCGGCTTCACTGCCCTGGGCCTCGCCCGCGGCGGGCGCCGTCCCGCAGCCGTCGTGACGACGTCGGGCACTGCCGTGGGTGAGCTGATGCCCGCCGTGATGGAAGCCCACCATGCCGGTGTTCCGTTGGTGGTCCTCTCCGCGGATAGGCCGGCCGAGCTGCACGGCACCGGTGCCAACCAGACCACGGTGCAGCCGGGCCTCTTTGCCCACTTCCCGGTGACGGCTGCGGATGTGGAGGCCGGCACCGATCCTGCCGAAGCCATTTCCGCCGCCCTGGCCCGCCTCGGCAACGGGGTTCCCGTGGGGCCGGTGCACGTGAACCTCCAGTTCCGGGATCCGCTGACCCCCGGCGAAACCGACCCCTTGTTCCTGGAATCCGGCTCCCTTCCGAAGCCTTTGCCCTTCTCCGCTCCGGTTCCGGCCGAGGACCGGGCCCCTGCCGCCGATCAGTCCATTCCCGACACCCACCGCACCGTGGTGGTGGCGGGCGACGGCGCCGGGGAGCTCGCTGCGCTCTTTGCCCTACGTGCCGGGCTGCCGCTGCTGGCGGAACCGTCTTCCAATGCCCGCTTCGGTCCCAACGCCGTGGGTGCCTACCGCCTGCTGCTGCCGGAACTCGGCCCGATGATTGAACGCGTCGTGGTGTTCGGCCGCCCCACGCTCTCCCGTCCGGTGGCGGCGCTGTTGGCCCGCACCGACGTCGAGACGGCCCTGTACCTGCCCCGGCCGGTGAACTGGTTTACCGAGGGACGGCGTCCGGAAACCATCATCAGCGACATTCCCGGGCTCTTCGCGTTCGCGGGTACCGGTGCGCCCGGCTGGCTGGAGCAGTGGCGGGCGGCCTCGGAAGCAGCCATGAACACGCTGAACAACCTGCTGGAACAGCAGACCGAATTGACCGGGCTCCAGGTCGCAGACCTGGTGTGGGATGCCGCAGACGCCAACCTGGTGCTCGGTTCGTCCAACGTCATCCGGGACATGGACCTGGTTGCCGCTCCGGGCTGGCATCCGCTGGATGTATACGCCAACCGCGGCCTGGCCGGGATCGACGGGACCATCTCCACCGCCACGGGCATTGCGCTCGCCAACGGTATTCCCACCCGGCTGCTGCTGGGGGACCTCACGTTCCTGCACGACGCCGGAGCGCTGCTCCTGGGCAATGGGGAGGACGAGCCGGACCTGCAGATGATCGTGCTGAACGACGCCGGCGGCGGCATCTTCTCGGTCCTCGAACACGGTGCACTGGGGGAGGACCCCCGGTACACAGCCCTGGTGGAACGCTTCTTCGGGACACCGCACCGTGCCGACCTGGCCGCACTGTGCCGCGGCTACGGTGTCCGGCACCAGATGGTCCGCTCTGCCGATGAACTTGTTGCGGCTCTGGCGGAGCCGGTTCGCGGACGGTCGGTGCTGGAAGTACGCACGGCACGGGAAACGCTGCGTGGCCTGCATCAGCAGGTGCAGTCAGCAGTGGGGGCAGCGGTGCGGAGCTAACCGGGTTGACCTGTACGCCCGCCCCGGCGAAGCGTAGCGTCGCTGCATGGTTACCCCGCTTGATGCCTTACCGAAGATTGGGGTGCCGGCGACCCGTGCCCTGGCCGGGGCAGGCTATGACTCACTGCGCAAACTGGCCGGCGTCCCGCAGGCGGAACTTGCCTCCCTGCACGGCATGGGTCCGAAGGCGCTGCGGCTCATAGAGCAGGGGCTGGAAGAACACGGCCTCGCTCTGGGCTGAGTGGAGCGGCAAGCCGGCCCGGGAAACTGGGCCCGGACAACCAAGCCCGGATAGCCAAGCCCGGATAGCTAAGCCCGGATAACCAACCCCTGACAACCAAGTCCGGGAAACGCAGCGCGGCCTGCACCTTAGAGGTGCAGGCCGCGCTGGCGGGTGTGTTGCTTAGCTTCCGGCCGCCGGGCTGGGATGAACCGGCGGTGGCAGGAACCTTCTACAGAACCTTGGAGAGGAACGCCCGGGTGCGCTCGTGCTGCGGGTTGCCCAGGACGTCCTCGGGACGTCCCTGTTCCACAACGACGCCGCCGTCCATGAAGACCACGCGGTCGCCTACTTCACGGGCGAAGCCCATCTCGTGGGTCACCACCATCATGGTCATGCCTTCCTCGGCAAGCTGGCGCATGACGGCGAGCACGTCGCCCACGAGTTCCGGGTCCAGCGCGCTGGTGGGCTCGTCGAACAGCATCATGTCCGGATCCATGGACAGTGCACGGGCAATGGCTACACGCTGCTGCTGGCCGCCGGAGAGCTGGGCGGGGAATGCCGTGGCGCGGTCCTCCAGACCCACCTTGGCGAGGTTCTTCAGAGCTACCTTGGAGGCTTCCTCCTGGCCGCGCTTCTTCGCCCGGCGCTGCGCCAGGGTCAGGTTGCGCAGCACGTTCAGGTGCGGGAAGAGGTTGAACTGCTGGAAGACCATGCCGATCCGGGTGCGTACCTTGTCGAGGTCCGTGTCGGGGTGGGTAATATCCACGCCCTCCACCAGGACGGTGCCGCTGGTGGGCTCCTCCAGGCGGTTGACGCAGCGCAGCAGGGTGGACTTGCCGGAACCGGACGGACCGATCACGCAGACCACTTCGCCCTGGTCTACATGGAAGTCGATGCCCTTCAGCACCTCGTTGCTTCCGAAGGACTTGTGAAGGTTCCGGACCTCGATGGCAGGGGCGTTGGTGTTGGGAACGCTCATGGCTGCTACCTGCCTCTCTGGTTGTGTCGTTCGAGCTTTGCCACCAGCTGGGTCAGCGGCAGCGTGATGATCAGGTACATCAGGGCGGCGAGAACCAGCGGTGTGGCGTTCGCGGTCTGCGATACGGAGTCGCGTGCAAAGGTGGTCAGCTCGCGGTCCTGCAGGGCCATGCCGGCAATGAAGAGCAGCGAGGTGTCCTTGATCAGGATGACCAGTTCGTTGGTCAGCGGCGGCGTGATGATCCGGAAAGCCTGAGGCAGGGTCACGGAGATCATGGTCCAGGCCGGACCCATGCCCAGCGAGCGGGCAGCCTCGGCCTGGCCGGAGGGGACTGCCTGGATTCCGGCGCGGATGGTCTCGGCGATGTAAGCGCCGGAGACGATGATCAGGGCCAGGAGCCCTGCGCCTGCGCTGCCTCCCGGCGGGCGCCAGTCAAAGGCAATAGGAACTGCGAAGGCGAACCCGAAGATCACCAGCAGTGCAGGGAGTCCGCGGAAGAGTTCGATGTAGGCCGTGGCCGCCCAGCGGTACGGCGCAACGGGGGAAAGCTTCATCAGCGCCAGCAGCAGGCCCAGGAGGAGCCCGCCGGCGAAAGCGATGACGGTGTAGATAATCGTGTTCTTGACCGCCACCGTGATGATGGTGGGGAAGGCCTCACGGGCCACCTCGGCGTCGAAGAAGTTCTCGCGGATGGCTTCCCAATCCGCAGCCAGCACTACGGCTACCAGTGCGATGACGAAAACGGCGTACAGGACGCCCCGGAACAGGCGTCTACGGGTGGAGGGTTTCAAAATGGGGGCCTTCCGGGGAAGAAAAGGGGCCGTCCCGGGCACCCGGCCCGGGACGACTCAGTGGTCTAGGCGTTATTCGGTGAAGTACTTGTCGTAAATCTCCTGGTATTTGCCGTTGTCCCGCAGCTCAGTGAGCTGCTCGTTAACGGCGGAGATGAGCTCGGTGTTGTCCTTGTCCATGGCGAAGCCGTAGGACTCATCCGTCTCATACTCTTCGGCGATGGTGAAGTCTCCATCCTCCGTGTGTCCAATGTTCACCGGCAGGTCCTGGAGCACAGCATCGACGTTACCGGACTGGATAGCCGGGAACAGTTCGCCGTCGCTCGGGAAAGCCACGATTTCCGCGCCGGGAGCATTCTCACGGGCGTACGACTCACCGGTGGTGTTTCCCTGGACGCCGAGCTTCTTGCCCTCCAGATCATCAATGCTCTTGATGTCCGAGCCGACCGGGACCAGCAGCGACTGCAGCGAGTCGTAGTACGGATCGGCGAAGCCCATGGCCTCTTCACGTTCCGGGGTGATGGTGATGGCGCTGGCTTCAAGGTCGCACTGTCCGGCCGCGAGCACGGTGCCGCTGGCAATTCCTTCGAATCCGGCGTCCTGGACTGCCAGTTCAAGGTCGAGACCCGCCGCGATCTCCTTGACCAGATCCATGTCGAACCCGGTGTACTCGCCGTTCTCTTCATACTCGAACGGTACGTACGGGATGTCCGAGCAGACCGTCAGCGTGCCCTCGGAGACCAGATTGTATCCGTTGGCAGCGTCGTCGGAGGCTCCGGCGTCGTCACCACCGCAGGCGGTCAGCGAAAGGGCACCGATGGCCAAAAAGGTGAAGGCGGCGGTGCGGGCTTTGTGCGGCATTGGTTTACAACCTTACGTCGGACGGAGTGAGCAGTCTCACCCGTAGCTGGGTATTGGGATGCAGTCTAGAGCGTACGTAGTCCATATTCGGTAACGTGTCCGCCACTGTTAGCAGCAGGACAGAAGCCCCGTGACGTGCCGTGCCCGGCACCCGGCACCCGGTGTGCGGCGTGGCTACTTCGTGAAGAACCGGTCATGAAGCTCCTGGTACTTCCCATTCTCCCGCAGATCAGCAAGCTGTTTATTCACCTCGGCAACGAGTTCCTCGCTGCCGTCCTTCTTCATGGCCAAGCCGTAGGACTCGCCCGTCTCGAAGCTGGCGGCAATCCGAAATTTGCCGTCCTCGGTGTGGTCCTGGTTCACCGCGTGATCCTGCAGAACCGCATCAATGTTTCCGGCCTGCAGTCCCTGGAACAGCTCCGCATCGGTCTGGAAGGACATGATCTCTGCATCGGCGGCATTTTCCCGTGCATAGCTCTCGCCGGTGGTGCCCTGCTGGACCCCTACCTTCTTGCCCGCCAGATCTGCCAGGGAGGCGACTGAGGAATCGGCGGGAACCAGAAGGGTCTGCGGCGAGTCATAGTACGGGTCCGAAAATGCCAGCTTCTCGGCACGGGCGTCGGTGATGGACATGGCTGCGGCAATCAGGTCGCACTGGCGGGCAGCCAGTACGGTTCCGCTCTGCAGGCCGTCGAATCCGACGTTCTGCACCTCATGCTCCAGGCCCATGCCCTTGGCGATTTCGCGGGTGAGCTCGATGTCGAAACCGGTGAACTCACCGTCCACCACGTATTCAAACGGCTTGAAAGGAACGTTGGAGCAGACCGTAAGGGTGCCCTCGTTGACCATGGAGAGGCCGGATTCATCACTGTCGCTTCCACCGCCGCAAGCGGTCAGGGACAGTGCCGAGATGGCAAGCAGGGCGGCAATGGTGGTGCGGGCTTTGTGCGGCATGACGATTTCAGGACCTTTTTGTGGCAGGAATGGATTGGGCCGCAGGCGGAAACCGAACCGTCTCCAAAGCGGCGTCGCGCGGAAGCGCCCGGAGACGACTTCCGAGTTTCTATTCTACCCACTGTAATTTTATGCAAGAAACCATATGGCTATGCAGTCGGTCTCGCGGGGTGTCCGGAGCAGTGCCGGTGCGGGTCAGGAGCCCGCGGGTGAGGATGCGAAATCGGGGCTGCGCAGCGGAGCGGCACCCGGCCGGTCCAGGCCGAGGGCCTCGAGCATTGGCCGGAACTTGCTCCAGGTTTCCTCTAGTTCCGCCGCAGGATTGGAGCCGGCAACAATGCCGCAGCCTGCATAAAGCCGGACGTCGGTGGGGCTTTCGATCACGGCGCCGCGCAGGGCGATGCCCCATTCGCCGTTTCCGGCGGCATCCATCCAGCCCACCGGTCCCGCGTACGGACCGCGGTCCATGTGTTCAAGTTCACTAATCAGTTCGCCGGCCACGCTGGTGGGGAACCCGCAGACGGCGGCAGTGGGGTGCAGCGCCTCGACCAGAGTCAGCGGCGTGGGAACCAGTCCGTTGTGATCCGGAGCGAGTTCGGCCGTGACGTCGGAGGCCAGGTGCCAGACGTTGGGCAGTTCGAGGACAAACGGTTCGGTGTGGGAGGTCATCGAGGAGGTGAAGGGTTCCAGGGACCGGGTGAGGGAATCGATCGCGATCTGGTGCTCGTGCTGCTGCTTGGCGGAGCCGGCAAGCACCCGCTGGGCATAGTCGGGATCATCGACGGGGGCGGTGGCGCGGTCCAGGGTGCCGGCCAGCACGCGTGCCTGCGCCGTGCCGTCCTGCACCCGGATCAGCATCTCCGGCGTGGAGCCGATCAATCCGTCCACGGAGTAGGTCCAGCAGTCCCGGTAACGCACGGCCAGTTCGCGGAGCACCTGCGAAGCCACCAGGGGGCTGGCCAGCTTCACGGCAATATCGCGGGCCAGGACAATCTTGCTGAGGTCACCGGCGGCGACGTGCGCCACCGAGCGTGCCACGGCGTTTTTCCATTCCGCCTCGCTCAGCATGCCGGGCAGGACATGGTCCGCCGGGTCGCTTTCGCGGTAGTGCGGCAGATCCTCCAGATAGCGGGCAAGTGCAGCCTTTGCCGTCTCGGCGTTGAGTTTCGCCGCGGGATCCGTCGTCGTGTACGTCACCCAGCCTGCCCCGTTCCGCAGGCCGACGACGATTTCCGGAACCACCAGGCGGGATTCGAAGGGGGAGCGCTTGGAGAAGGCAAAGGACCCGAAGGCGACGATGCCGGTGCCGGGGGCTGCCAAAGGGTCGTCGACCTCGGCCTGCGCCAGGAGGGACCGCCACCAATCCTGCGCCCGGGCAAACCGGTCAGGGCCGCTGGAGGTGAAGCGGGCGGCTTCGCCGAACCCTACGAGTCCCTCCTGGCGCCGGATCCAGCAGAGCTGCTCGTCAAGTACCAGAAACTCCAGAAGACCAATGGTGGCGGAAAGCTCACCGACGGGCACGGTCACAGAACGCAGGGTGGTCATAGTGGTTCCACAGTACTCCGCCGCCGGTGCACGCCGGATATCGGGGCCCCCGGCTGAGAGGAACAAGACAGCGCGGCGGCCTGTTCGGCGGCCCTCCTATTGTTTGAGACAATGACAGAGTGAACCGCGCATCGTTGGAAAAACGCCCGGATGAAGTTGCTGCCATGTTTGATGATGTGGCACCTAAATACGACGTCGTAAACGACGTGCTGTCCCTCGGGCAGACACGCCGCTGGCGCCGCATTGTGGTGGACGCCGTCGGAGCCGTGCCCGGCCAGCGGGTCCTGGACCTTGCCGCCGGCACCGGCACCTCAAGCGAGCCCTACGCCGACGCCGGGATCGACGTCGTTGCCTGCGACTTCTCGCTCGGCATGCTCAAGGTAGGCAAGCGGCGCCGCCCGGACATCGACTTCGTCGCCGGCGATGCCACCAACCTGCCGTTCGAGGACAACTCCTTCGACGCCTCCACCATCTCCTTCGGCCTGCGCAACGTCAACGAGCCCAAGAAGGCCCTGGCGGAAATGCTCCGGGTCACCAAGCCCGGCGGACGCCTTGTCATTGCAGAATTCTCCTCGCCGGTGGTTCCGGTGTGGCGCACCATGTACACCGAATACCTGATGCGTGCACTGCCGTCGATCGCCCGCAAGGTTGCCTCCAACCCCGATGCATATGTGTACCTGGCGGAATCCATCCGCGCCTGGCCGAACCAGGACGGCCTGGCTGCCTGGATCGCCGAAACCGGCTGGGAGGATGTTGCCTACCGCAACCTCACCGGCGGCATCGTGGCCGTACACCGCGCCGTCAAGCCCGGAGGACATCCGGCAAAGTGAAGGTCCTTATTGTCGGTGCCGGTCCCGCCGGTTCCACCGCCGCGTACTACCTCGCCTCCGCAGGGGTGGACGTCACCGTTCTTGAGAAGACCGCCTTCCCGCGGGAGAAGGTCTGCGGCGACGGCCTGACGCCGCGTGCCGTGCGTGAAATCCAGTACCTCGGTTTGCCGCACGATGAAGCCGAAGGCTGGCGCCGGAACAAGGGCCTGCGCCTGATCGCCGGCGGCCGCACACTCGAGCTGCCGTGGCCGGTGCTCTCGGATTTCCCCGACTACGGCCTGATCCGCACGCGCCTCGGTTTCGACGAGGCCCTGGCCCGCCACGCGCAGGCCGCCGGAGCGAAGATCCTCGAGCGGCACACCGTGGTCTCCGCCATCCGCGGCGAGGACGGACGGGTCGAGGGCGCCGTCGCCAACATCCTGGACGAGAACGGCAGGCGCACCGGTGAACGGCGCGAGTTCTTTGCCGACGTCGTTCTGGCCGCCGACGGGAACTCGAGCCGTACCGCCTTGAGCCTGGGCATCGAAAAGCGCGATGACCGGCCCATGGGCGTGGCTGTGCGCACCTATTTCGAGAGCCCGCGCACCAATGACGACTGGATGGAAGGCTGGCTTGAGCTGCCCGACGCCTCCGGCAACCCGCTGCCCGGCTACGGCTGGGTCTTCGGTGTGGGAGACGGAACCTCCAATGTAGGCCTGGGCATCCTGAACTCTTCCAAGGAATTCGGGAAGCTGGACTACCGCAAGGTCCTGCGCGACTGGACTGCCGGCATGCCTGCGGAGTGGGGCTTCACCCCGGAAAACCAGGTCGGCGAGATCCGCGGCGCAGCGCTGCCGATGGGCTTCAACCGCACCCCGCATTACTCCCCGGGACTGCTTCTGCTCGGCGATGCAGGCGGAATGGTCAGCCCGTTCAACGGCGAAGGCATCTCCTATGCCATGGAGTCGGCCCGGTTTGCCGCCGAACACATCATCGAGGGGCAGGGCGCTGCGCTCGTCCCCGGCCTACTGACCTCGCGTGCAGCGTTCGACGTCGAACTGCGCGGCTACGCCGGACACGTGCGGGAAGAGTGGGGAAGTCACTTCACCCTCGGCCGTATCTTCGCCGCCATGATCGGCCGGCCAGCCGTCATGAAACTGGCCCTGCGCACAGGAATGCCGATTCCCGTGCTGATGCGGTTTGTGGTGCGGATGCTCGCCAACCTCACGGACCGCAGCTCCAAGGGCATAGAGGATAGAGTGATTGCCTTACTGGAAATGCTGGTCCCGGCGGCAAGCAACCAGGGAACGCCGGCAACTTCCCGGCAGCCCGTGCAGCACCCGTGACGTTCAATGCCTGTTGTGTCCACCCGTTCCGACAAATAGTGAGTCTTGAACAGTGACTGAATCCACCAATACCAGCCCGGAGACCGCGCCGAGCACTTCCGCCCTGCCGCCGGGGTTCGCCCTGCTGGCGGAGGACCCGAGGCTCGGCCCTTCGATGGCCGCATCCCTGGAGCAGGTGGAAGTGCGGCTGCGTGAAGCCGTCGCGAACTCCGATCCTTTCGCCGACACCACCTCCCGGCACCTCGTGGAGGCCGGCGGCAAGCGGATCCGTCCGCTCCTGACGCTGCTGGCGTCCCATCTCGGTGCAGAGGATGCGCCCGACAAGGTCATCCAGTCGGCCGTGGTTGTTGAGTTGACGCATTTAGCCACGCTCTACCACGACGACGTGATGGACGAAGCACCGTACCGCCGCGGCGCACCTACAGCACATGAAATCTGGGGCAATTCGGTGGCCGTGCTTACCGGCGACCTCATCTTTGCGCGCGCTTCCAGTCTGGTTTCCGCTCTGGGCGGTCCGGCCCTGGCTATCCAGGCCCACACGTTCGAGCGGCTGTGCCTGGGCCAGCTGCATGAAACCGTCGGCCCTGCCGAGGGCCAGGATCCGCTGGAACACTACCTCTCCGTCATTGCGGACAAGACAGGTTCCCTGATTGCCGCTTCCGGCCAGTTCGGTGCACTGTTCTCCGGAGCCGGCCAGGATGTCATTGACATCATGGTCGAATACGGCGAGAAGGTGGGTATCGCCTTCCAGCTGGCCGACGACGTCATCGACGTCACCGGGGTGCAGGTCAAGTCCGGGAAAACTCCCGGCACCGATCTGCGTGAAGGCGTTCCCACCCTGCCCGTGCTGCTGCTCCGTCGTGCTGCTGCCGGCGGGGACAGCGACGCCGCTGCCGTACTGGAGCTGGTGGAAAGGGACCTCAGCTCTGACGAGGCCCTGGCCGAAGCCGTAGAAGCGCTGCGCAGCAGCCCGGTGACTGAGCAGTCCTGGGAAGTGGCCCGCAGCTGGTCCGAAGATGCAGTTGCCGCCCTGGCGCCGCTGCCGGACTCCGTGGTGAAGGAAGCCCTGGCCGCCTTTGCCCGGGCAGTCGTCAACCGCGAGGTCTAGCGGCTACTGCCGGGTGCCCGGCCGGTCGGTGGTCGCTGGCCGCGTGCCGCTGGCCGCGTGCGGGGGAGCGGTCTCGGGACGGGGCCCTGGGGCCGTGTCCCGGCCTGACGGCCCTCGGGCCTGTGGACCGTGTCTCGGCCTGACGGCCCTCGGGCCTGTGGACCGGATCAGCCCGGGCCCAGACCTTCCGGTCCGGCGGATCAGTGCTGGTTGGCCGTCTCCAGGGCGGCGCGCAGCTCTGCGGCCTTGCGGGCACGTACAGCGGGCGGCACGATGGGCCGTTTCGGCGTGAAGTACAGACCGTCGTCGGTCCAGCGGGGGAGTACATGCTGGTGGTAGTGCCAGACGTGCTGGCTGCCGGCAGGCTCGTTGTGCTGGCGGGTGGTGACGCCGTCGGGGTTCCACGCTTTCTTGATGGCCACCGCCATGTCCCGGGTTACCAGCATGATCCGCGCCGCGACGTCGTCGGGCAGTTCATAGAGCAGCTCGTAGTGCTCCCGAGGCGTGACGAGAACATGTCCCGGCTCCGGGTCGAAGCCGTGGGAAGCGATGAACGCAAGGACCAGGTCGTCGGAGTAGATCAGGTCGCCGGGCTCGCACAGATTGCCGGGATACCGGAGCTCGCCGGAGGCCAGGTCGCAGAACGGGCACTCATAGCCCTCGGGTGCATGGCTCTGCCAGGTTTCTGCGCGGAAAACGTCCCTCATTGAAGGCTCAGTCCTCGTCCTCATCCTCTTCGAAAATCCACTCGAACATGTCCAGGACGTACTCGCTCAGCGTGCCTTCCTCGCTCTGCCAGTCACCGCGGGCGTTGTTGCGCCGCCAGACAATGGGATCCGGAACGTCCAGCTGGTCCGCACGGATGCCCCAGACAAACTTCTCGTCCTCGTCTTCGAGGAACAGCAGGTAGCCGTCTTCGATCTCGAGCTCGTCCGGATCCCAGAAGAAGTGGAAGGCCTCCATGAGGTCTTCGCAGCCGCCGACGGCAAGGTAGAACTCGCGCAGCACCAGCGGGATGGTGAAATCGTGGGCGGCCAGCATGGAGTCCAGCTCCCGCTCGGGGATGCCGTCTTCCTCCCGCCAGTTGTCCTCAAGATACTTGGGGACCAGGGCGCGGAATCGATCCAGGAAAATTTCACTCATGAGGTCTCCAAGCGTGCGGTGAGTGGATGTATTCCAATCCTAGCCGGGTCACGGACCCGGTCCGGACGCCGGCGGACCTACGGCAGGCGCGTTGCCAACCCGGGATAGTCGATGACGGTGCCGTCGGCATCAACGGTGAGTTCGGCGGTGAACCCGCGGTTGGCCGAGCTGTAGAGGACGACGGCGTGGCCCGGGTCCGCCGAATAGGCCCGAACCTGCGAGTAGACCTGTTTTCCGGGGAGCACCCGCAGGCTGGGCATTTCCACCCAGGCCATGGTCAGCTCTGTTTCATCCGGGGGAGCGGAGTCATTCAGCAGGTCCAGCCTCAGGATCGGCATGGTGTTGGTGAGCGGGCACAGGCCAAGGTCGCAGTCCTGGGCCTCATCCAAGCTGCGGGGGTCTGCGATACCGGGGGCGGGCAGGTCCGTGAGGCCGGACGTGGTTGTCTCGGCGCTCCATCGGCCCTGGGTGCTGCGTTCGAGCTGCAGGCTTCGCGACCAGCCCTTGCCCTTCACCTCCACCGTCAGCCGGCGGGTGACCCAGCCCGGGGTGGTGGACAGGGTCCAGGACGCCCGGTATTCGGAGGTGATCGAGGTGCCCGCGGCGGCAAGTTCCCGGTCCCGGAAAGACACCACTGCAGTGTCCGTGCGGTCCGGATCATCCTGACCCTGCCAGCGGACGGTCCTGGCCTGCGCGGTGGTAGTCATTCCTACAGGTTAACCGCCCAGACGGCGGACGTTCAGCGCCAAGTAGAGGTGCACCCGGTCGGCGGTGACCGCCGGGTCGTACCCGGTGAGCTCCGCAATCTGCGCCAGCCGGTAGCGGACAGTGTTGCGGTGCAGGCCCAGATCCGCGGCAACGGCGGCCACTGATCCGTTCAGGAGCAGGTACGCGTTCAGGGTGGGGATCAGGTGCGCACCGTGCCGGTCGTCGAAGGCAACCAGCGGGTCCAGGGCTTCGGCAGCCAGATCGGTGAGTGGAACATCACGGCTGGCCATCAGGAGGGAGGTCAGGTTCAAGCGCTCGGGTTCGTTCACTGACGCACCGTTCCGCAGTGCTTCCCGTGCCTCGAAGTAGCTCCAGCGCAGTCCCGCGGGTTCAGTGTAGGAACCGCCGATCCCCACCTTTGCCGTCAGTCCGGCACCGAAGAGGTAGTCGCTCAACTTCCCGGCCAGCCCACTGGCTACCGCCGCGGGAACCACCAGGGCGAGGCGGCTTTCATGGATGGCTGTGGGCGTGCCGCTGAATTCTGCAGGCAGCGGCAGTGCAGGCAGCGCACGGATCTGGCCGGAGGCCACCTCCACCAGAAGCACGGCCTGCCGCCGGTCAGCGTTGATGCCGGCTGCCTGAAGCCTCACAGCTGCGTCCCGTCCCGAGAGCAGGCCGTCCACCACGTCTCCCAGGAGTTGTCCGGTGACCTTCCTGCTGCTGGCCCGCCGTGCCGCCTGGTTGCTCAGTTCTACCCCGATCAGGCTTTGCGCATAAGCAACAATGTCCGGCTGCACGGACGGTTCCGCAATGGCCAGCGTGCAGCGGTCCCGCATTCCGGTGGGGATAGGGATCCGCGGCCAGGAGGCATCCGGCTCGGCTGTGGCGAAGACCGGAGCACCGTATTGGAACAGGGCGACGTCGGCCTTCACCAGGCTGGACAGTTCCGTTAGTAGCCGGGGCAGTCCCTTGCCGCTGAGCAGCGCCTCCGCCAGAACCTGATGGGCGGAAAGCAGCTGGTGGAGCTGGGTGACGTGCTCGGCGGAGAGGGAATCCGCAACAAGCTTCCCCAGGGCCATAAAGGGGGTGCGGTAGGGGACCTCGAACACGGGGAGTCCCAAGCGGTCCGCCTCGGCCAGCAGGGGAACCGGCACCGTGTCATGGCTGAGTCCCGTGCCGAACCCGATCCCAAGCGCGCCGGCGCGTTTGACGCTCTGTACAAAGCGGTGCTGGGCCGCACTGCTGCGGTGCCGCAGCCCCGTGGTCAAAACCACCTCGCCGCCGCCGAGGAAAGGGGAGGGATCCTCCAGCTCCGTGACGGCCACCCACTGAATGGGCTCATCGGAGAGCTCGGAGGATCCGTGACGCGTCAATTCCAGGCCGCCCGCAGCCAGCAGGTCCGAAAGTGTGATGGGCATTGCACCACTATAGGTGGAGAACTTTAGGCGGTTGCACTGCGGTCGTACTGTGGGGCTGTGCAGGTGGCCCTTCGTGTGAGAGGTGCTTCACAGTAGGTTTGAGGGAACCACCTACGCAGCGCCCGCCCCGAAAGGACGTCCGGCATGGCTGAGACATTGCAGAACTTCATCAACGGGGCTTTTGTCCCCTCCCGCGGAATCGACGTACTGGATGTCGTGAATCCGACCAACGGCGAAGTGGTTGCCGTGTCGCCGGTCTCCGTGCAGGCCGACGTCGACGCAGCGATGGACGCAGCCGCCGCTGCGTTCCGCACCTGGAAGCGCACTACTCCCAGCGACCGCCAGCGCATGCTGCTTCGCCTGGCCGATGCCCTGGAATCCAATTCCGACGAACTGGTGGAAGCGCAGCACCGGAATACCGGACAGGTGCGCTCGCTGATTGCTGCAGAGGAAGTAGCCGTTGGCGCGGACCAGCTTCGCTTTTTTGCCGGTGCAGCCAGGCTTCTGGAGGGCAAGTCTGCCGGGGAGTACATGGAGGGGTTCACGTCCTTCATCCGCCGCGAGCCGATCGGCGTCGTCGCCCAGGTGGCCCCATGGAACTATCCGCTGCTGATGGCGGTATGGAAGATCGGTCCTGCCTTGGCCGCCGGAAACACGGTGGTCCTCAAGCCGTCCGACACGACCCCCGAATCCACGTTGGTCCTTGCCCGTCTGGCGGCGGACATCTTCCCTGCCGGCGTGCTCAACGTGGTCCTTGGCACCGGTGAGACCGGTGCGCTGATGGTGGAGCACCCCGTGCCCGGCCTGGTCTCCATCACCGGCTCGGTGCGGGCAGGTGTTGCCGTGGCTTCCGGAGCCGCAAAGACCCTCAAGCGGGCCCACCTGGAACTGGGCGGCAAAGCGCCTGCAGTTGTTTTCGCGGATGCCGACCTGGACCGGACTGCCACAGCCATTGCCGAGTTCGCGTTCTTCAACGCCGGTCAGGACTGCACCGCCATCACGCGCGTGCTGGTGGAGGATTCCGTGCACGACGCCCTCGTGGACAAGCTCGTGGCTGCGGCGAAGGAACTTCGGACCGGCAGCGACAACGACGAGGAAAACTACTTCGGCCCGCTCAACAACATCAACCACTTCAACTCGGTGAACGCCGTGATCGAAGCACTGCCCGCGCATTGCCGCGTGGAGACCGGCGGACGGAGGGCCGGGTCCAAGGGATTCTTCTTCGAACCCACCGTCATCACCGGAGCGCGCCAGGACGACGACGTGGTGCAGAAGGAAACCTTCGGTCCCGTCATCACCGTGCAGAAATTCGACACCGAAGAGCAGGCCGTGGACATGGCCAACGACGTCGAATACGCCCTGGCCTCCAGTGTCTGGACCACGAACCACGGCCGCGCGATGCGCCTGTCCCGGGATCTGGATTTCGGCGCGGTCTGGATCAACACCCACATCATGCTCACGGCCGAAATGCCGCACGGCGGCTTCAAGAGCTCCGGCTATGGCAAGGACCTCTCCATGTACGGCGTGGAGGACTACACCCGCATCAAGCATGTGATGAGCGCACTGGACGCCTAGGCCTGCGCCCGTTTCCCTACTCCTTCAGCGGTACCTCCGAAAGGCAGCTCCATGAGTACACCCGTTATTACCCCCAGCTACCGCCTTGAACAGCGACGCCGGATTACCGGCATTTTCCCGGGCCCGAAATCCGCTGCACTGGCAGCACGCCGTGCTGCCGTGGTGCCCAGGGGGGTTGCCTCCAGCGTTCCCGTATACGCGGCTGACGCGGACGGCGGGATCATCATGGATGTGGACGGCAACGCCTTCACCGACCTCGGTTCGGGTATTGCCGTGACCAGCGTGGGCGCTTCCGACCCTGCCGTCGTCGCTGCCGTGCAGGAACAGGTGGAGCACTTCACCCACACGTGCTTCATGGTGACGCCCTACGAGGGGTACGTGGCCGTTGCCGAACGTCTCGCGGAGGTCACTCCGGGGGACTTCGAGAAACGGACCGTGCTGTTCAACTCCGGCGCGGAAGCCGTGGAGAACGCCGTAAAGATTGCCCGTTCGGCAACCGGACGCGACGCCGTCGTCGCTTTCGACCACGCCTACCACGGCCGCACCAACCTCACTATGGGACTGACCGCGAAGGCGATGCCCTACAAGACCGGCTTCGGTCCGTTCGCTTCCGAGATCTACCGGATGCCCATGAGTTATCCGTTCCGCGAGGAGAATCCGGACATCACCGGTGCAGAGGCCGCAGACCGTGCCATCCTGGCCATCGAGAAGCAGATCGGCGCGGACCAGCTTGCCGCGCTTCTGATTGAACCGATCCAGGGTGAGGGCGGCTTCATTGTCCCTGCCGAAGGCTTCCTGCCGCGGCTTGCCGAGTGGGCACGTGCCAACGGCGTGGTCTTCATTGCCGACGAGGTGCAGTCCGGTTTCTGCCGCACCGGTGAATGGTTCGCGGTGCAGCACGAAGGAGTGGTTCCGGACCTGATCACCATGGCCAAGGGCATCGCCGGCGGTATGCCGCTCTCCGCCGTTACCGGGCGTGCGGAGCTGCTCGACGCTGTCCATCCCGGAGGTCTGGGCGGCACGTACGGCGGCAACCCGGTGGCCTGTGCAGCTGCCCTGGCGGCAATGGACACCATGGTCAGCCAGGATTTGGCCGGCCGGGCACGGCGCATCGAGGAGCTTGTGCTGCCCCGGCTGCAGGCACTTGCGGTGGAAAGCGGCGTCGTTGGCGATGTCCGCGGACGCGGTGCCATGCTCGCCATGGAATTCGTCCGGCCGGGTACCAAGGCGCCCGACGCCGAGGCGGCGAAGGCTGTCGCGGCAGCCTGCCTGCAGGAGGGCGTCATTGTTCTGACCTGCGGCACCTACGGAAATGTGATCCGGCTGCTGCCGCCGCTGACCATCGGTGACGACCTGCTGCTGGACGCACTGGACGTGCTGGAAGCTGCCGTCCGCGGGCGCCTCTCATAACTCGAGGCGTCCGGGTTTAGCAGCGTCACCAATGTGACTGGTGTTGTTTGCGTGATCTACGTCGTGTAGATTCGCGGGGCGCCCCCGGTATGGCGGGCGCCCCCGATTGCTGATCTCTCCAGCGCGGGCAGACCAGGGCCCTGCGGGTCCGGACGCAGAGGACTTTGTAGTGCGTGTAAGAAAACCTGTAAGCGCCTTGGCGGTTGCCCTGATTACCGTGGTGAGTGCCCTCGTGGCGCTTCCTACCGCGTCGGCAGCCACATCGGAGGCTCAGACTGCGGGCCGGATGTTCAGCCTGATTAACAACTACCGTGCGGAGTCGGGACTCGCACCGCTGGCTTGGAACCCGCAGATCGGTTCCGTTGCCCAGGAATGGACCGCTGGTTCCGCCGTTGGTGCTGAAAGCGCCGGCGCCTACACCTACGGGCACAACCCGACCCTGCCGGCCGGATATCCCGCCGGTTTACAGGGCTGGTCGGAGAACATTGTCTGGAACTACGACGTCGACCAGGCGTTTTACTGGTGGGTGAACTCCGGACCGCACAACATGAACATGCTCAACCCGTCCTTCACGGACGTGGGTATAGGGGCGGTGCGCCTGACAGCGGGTCCTAACGAAGGTGCTTATCTGATCACTGCAGACTTCGGGACGTATCCGGGCAGCGGTGGCGGACAGCCGGTTGCGCCCGCTCCGCAGCCAGTGGTGGATGACGCGGCAGAGAAGGCCAAGCAGGAAGCCGCCGCACGGGAGGAGTCCGAGAGGGTCGCCGTCGAGAAGGCTGCTGCTGAGAAGGCCGCAGCCGACAACGCTGCCGCTGAGAAGGCCGAGGCTGACAGGGCTGCCGCTGAGAAAGCCGCAGCCGACAACGCTGCTGCCGAGAAGGCCGAGGCTGACAGGGCCGCTGCCGAGAGAGCCGCAGCTGAGAAGGATGCCGCGGACAAGGCGGGAGCTGACACTGGCGCTGCCGAGAAGGCTGCTGCTGAGAAGGCCGAGGCCGACAGGGCTGCTGAGTCTGCCGCCGCCGCGAAGGCAGACGCTGACAGGGCTGCCGCCGAGAAGGCCGCTGCCGAGACTGCTGCCGCTGAGAAGGCCGCTGCTGAGACTGCCGCCGCCGCGAAGGCACAGGCTGATAACGCCGCAGCCGAGAAGGCCGCCGCTGAGGAGGCTGCAGCGGAAAAGAATCAGCCGATTGTTGAACCGGCTGCCCCCGCTGAGACAGACGCACCGGTAGAAGTGCCAACCCCCGTGGTCGACGAGACCGTGTCAGAACCGGCGCCCGCACAGCTGCCGACAGCGAACGTCGATGAGAAAGCCGGCGAAGATACTGTTGAATCAAAGCCGGCCACCGATGCCGCAGCTGTAAAGGCCGCCCCCAAGGCCCCGGCCGCGATCGATCCGTGGAACGACGCGAACCTCACCGAGGCCAACCGCGGCGGTTTCGTAGCCACTCCCCGTGGAAGCTTCTTGACTCTGAGCGGCCTGGAACCGAATGCGGCCTACCGCGTGGTCTTGCATTCGAACGCCATTGATCTCGGAACCATGACTGCCGATTCCGCGGGAATTCTTGCTGTTGATGTTCCTGCAGATCTGCCCGCGGGTGACCACCGGGTTGCGCTGACGCTCGGAACCGAGTTTGTCGGCTGGCAGTCCTTCTCCATTGAGGAGTCCGTGACGGTCCTGGGGGCTGCAGCAGGCACGGAGACGGGTCTGGAAGCCGCTGCCCCGACTGCGGAGGTTTCGGCAGCCATGCCCACCGGTGTTGCAGGGGGAGAATTGGCCGCGACCGGCCTGGCTTCCTGGCAGCTGCTGACGGCCGTGCTCGGAAGTCTTCTGGTGGTCGCCGGTACCGCCGCCGTCGTTATGGCCCAGCGCCGCACGCGCCAGGCATAGACAAGAAACACAGCGAACGCTGCCCTTCACCTCCCGTTGCCAACGGGGCGGTGAAGGGCAGTTTTGTACGCATGCCATGGACGTCTTAGTACAACATGGGGTTTCTAGGAGAAAAGGCAGAATTTGCGGGCGGGTGCTGCTCGCCCACCGGAGCCTGCACAGCGCTGGCTCAACAAGGGGCATTGCGGCTCGTTCCGGCTGCGGTGCCCCTTCCTTGTTATTGGCGGTCAGTGGGGGCGTTGCATGTGCCGCACGTCCTACGCAGTCACGGCACCGTTTCATGATGTGAGGAATTCCGGATGGAAGTAGGCGTTCCGCAGCGGTCGGCGGTCCGGATCAACGTAGGGCGGCGGCACGAACCATGGAACTCCTGCCCGCATGTAAGCCCGCCATTTCTCCTGGTGGATCAGGTGGTGGTGGAACGAGCACAGCAGCATTCCATTCCCGAGGTCCGTGCCTCCTCCGTGCTCCCAGAACGTGGCGTGATGAGCCTCCGTCCACGGCCCCGGGATAGTGCAGCCCGGAAAAGTGCAGCCGCGGTCCCTGGCCTGCAGCGCCTTGCGCAGGTGCGGCGGGAAGAGTCGTGCCGCTCGTCCCAGATCCAGGACCTGCCCTTCGGTTCCCAGGACGACAGGAATCAGATCCGCATCGCAGGCCAGTTTCCGAACCTCCCTTACCCCGATAGGTCCGGTGAAGGCAGCGCTGCCGGGTGCGGGACGCTCCCGGGTACTCCGGCTCCCGGAAGGTTTACTGTGGCGGGTGCTGCCAGGATCGACGGTGTGAAGGTGCTGATGATTCGGGTCGGTAGCGTCGTCCCGACTCTTCGGATTTCCCGGTTCCGATGGCTTCATGTTCCTGCCAGCGACATCGCTGTCGGGTCCATTCGCTAATCCGGACAGGAGGGCCTCATGGCTGATGGTGACCATAACCTGAGGCCGCAGACCTCCGGCAGCTGGCAGACCGCCGGATGAAAGAGCCGCGCGGACGGCCGCGAGTAGCCCCTCGAGCAGCATTTGCGGGCGGGTCGGCCGAGGCAGTCGATCCGGAAGGTCAGGCCCGGGCCCGGTGGTTGCTTCCACCGTCGTTGGAATCGTTTGCCCGCTGGATGCGGGTGGGTTTCCCGCAGGCCCCGTCTGGTGCGGATTGGCGGCACTGTTGGTCAGCGTGGTTAGTGCTTCGTGCTGCTCGTCGGTGCAGTAGATGTGCAGATGGTTCAATCCGTTCCGCCGCCGGCCCGGGAAGATTCCCTGGAAACGGCTGAGCTCTTCCTCGCTGGGCGGCTGGTCCTGGTCCAGAAGGGCAATCCAGTGTTTTGCCGTGCGGACGAGGAAGTCGTGGTCTTGATGAGAGCCGATATCCGTGAGCTGTTTCTCCATGGCCCTAAGCGCTTCCGGTTCCAGCCGGGGCAGCGCTTCCTCCAGGGCGTGGGCAATGACGTCCACGTCCGAGGCCGCCAGGGTGGCCTCGGCGCATGCGTCGGCAAGCAGGGGATACACCGGTTGCAGTGATTCACCCGTCAGTGCCTGCCGGGGAAGGACAGACGCGGCAAGAGCCAGTCGGCGACGAGCGTCTCCCCGGGAGATACGCAGCCGGGAACGAAGAAAATCTGCTGTGCTCCTAAACTCACGCCATCGCCCGCCGGGCACCGGCGAGGAAGGGAGAGCTGTGGAGGAAGGGGATGCTGTGCCGGGGTCCTGCCCCGCTTCGGAATCCCGCACCCCGTCTGCGGTACTGAACGTCCGGGCAGGACGCTGTCGGTCAACGGCAGCAGCGGCGGTTAACTTCAGGTAGTCGGCGATGCGGGAGATTTCCTCGACCGCAGAGGCGAACTCCACGGCATCCTGAAGGCTGAGAAGCTCCCAATCCTCTGTCGCTTCCGCACGCAGAGTAGATGCTGCGCTAAGGGCTAGTTCAGCCTGGTGAACCAGTGACACGCCGGATGCATCCACCGAGGGAAATCCGGTCGGCAGCTGTAACTCGTTCAATGGTTCCAAAGCCATACGACAAGCGTGGCGCACCGACCGGCAGGCGCCTGCCGCACCCCTCGGCGCCGGGGATAACACGGCGGACGCCCGGCAAAGAAGCGAGCTGTAGAGGACTGGTCGGGGGCCCGCTCACCCGCGGCGCAGCCCCGGCGCATCCGCTAGAGGCCAGCGGCAGCGCACAGCCCCGGCACACCCGCTGCTAGACGGCAGCGCAGCACGCAGCCCCCGGCACGCCCGCTAGACGACAGCGGCAACACGCAGCCCCGCCACACCCGCTAGACGGCAGCGGCAACACGCAGCCCCGGCGCACCCGCTAGACGGCAGCGGCAGCACGCAGCCTACGCTTGCGCCGCGGACCGCCGATCATGTCGATGGTCAGCATCACCAGCGCGAGCCAGACCAGACCGAAGCCTGCCCAACGCTCAGGCGGCATGGCCTCCTTGAAGACGGTCAGGGCCAGGATGAACTGCAGGGTGGGCGCCAGGTACTGCAGCAGTCCCACCGTGGACAGGGGCAGGCGGCGGGCAGCAGCGCCGAAGAAGATCAGCGGCACGGCGGTAATGACGCCGGAGGCGACCAGAAGCCAAAAGTGCCCCGCACCGTTGGAGGTCAGGGTTGCGGCACCGGTCATGGACAGCCAGATCATGACGCCTGCGGCGATAGGTGTGAGGACTGCCGTTTCAATGGTCAGGCTGGAGACCGCGTCAACGCGGGAGCCGATGCCCTTCTTGACCAATCCGTAAAACCCGAAGCTGAACGCCAAGGCCAGGGCCACCCACGGCACGGTGCCGTACGCCAGTGCCAGCACCAGCACGGCAATGAACCCCACTGCCATGGCCGCCCACTGCAGCGGACGCAGCTTTTCCTTGAGCACCAGTACGCCAAGCAGAACCGACACGAGCGGGTTGATGAAGTAGCCCAGTGCTGCTTCCACTGCGTGTTCGTTCAGCACCGCCCATGAATATGTCAGCCAGTTCACAGCGATCAACAGGGCGGCGCCGGCAAGTGTTCCCACCGTCCGCGGATTTCGGCCGGCAGCGAGCATCGGCTTCCAGGCCCGCATGACGGTGAGCAGGATGGCGCAGAAGACCAGGGACCAGACGACGCGGTTGGCTACGATTTCCACCGCTCCCGCCGGTTTGAGAACCATGAAGTAGAGCGGCAGCAGGCCCCAGAGCCCGTACGCGCCGACTCCAAAGAGAATGCCGGGCAGGTTTTCGCGGCCTGCCGCCGGCGTTCCGGACGTCCCCGGCTGGCCTGCCGCCGGCGTTCCGGACGTCCCCGGCTTCCCGGACGACGCCAGGTCTCCCGACCCCGGATCAGACGACGACGCGCCCGCAGACGCGGAACTACCGGGGGACGGGACGACGCCGGCATCGGCTGCAGCGTTACGGACGCCGCGGACGGCGGGCACGGGTTTTGAGTAAGGCACGTGGTGCTTAACACGCAGGTGCGGAGACGTATTCCCGGGAGGCCTTCCGGGCGCTTTTCCGGACCGTTTAGACGACGGCGAACCCGGCATTTAGAATAAACAACTGTGTGTTAATTGCGCACCCAGAAGCTCAGAAGAGAAGAAGGACTATCAGTGACAAACCCTGCCGCGGACAGCGCCCAGCGTCCTTTGAGGGTCGCCATTATCGGCGCAGGCCCCGCCGGTGTTTACGCCGCCGACATCCTTACCAAAGCCGACCGGGACTTCGAGGTCAGCATTGACCTCTTCGACCAGTACCCTGCGCCCTACGGCCTCATCCGCTACGGAGTCGCTCCGGACCACCCGCGCATCAAGGGGATCGTCAATGCCCTGCACAAGGTCCTGGACCGGGGTGACATCCGGTTCCTCGGCAACGTCAACTACGGCCGCGACCTGACCCTGGCGGATTTCCGGCACTTCTATGACGCCATCATCTTCGCCACCGGAGCCATCAAGGACGCCCCGCTGAACGTGCCCGGCGTCGGCCTCGAGGGTTCCTTCGGCGGTGCGGAATTTGTGTCTTGGTATGACGGCCACCCGGACGTCCCGCGGGAATGGCCGCTGGACGCCAAGGAAGTGGCAGTGATCGGCAACGGCAACGTGGCCCTCGACGTCGCCCGCATCCTCTCCAAGCACGCTGACGACCTGCTTACGACGGAAATTCCGACGAACGTCTACGAGGGCCTGAAGAAGTCCCCGGTCACCGACGTGCACATCTTCGGCCGGCGCGGACCGGCGCAGGTGAAGTTCACGCCGCTGGAGCTGCGTGAACTCTCGCATTCGCGTGACGTCGATATCGTCCTGTACCCCGAGGACTTCGAATTCGACGAGGGCTCCGACGAGCAGATCCGCACCAACAACCAGACCAAGACCATGGTCAATACCCTCACCAACTGGCTCGTGGAGGAGCAGGACACGGGGGCTTCCCGCCGCCTGCACCTGCACTTCCTGCACAGCCCGGTGGAGATCTACGACGATCCCTCCAACCCCGGCAAGGTCGCCGGCATGAAGTTCGAGCGGACCGAGCTGGACGGCACCGGAAACGTGCGCGGCACCGGGGAGATTGTGGATTACCCGGTCCAGGCCGTCTACCGGGCCATCGGCTACTTCGGTTCCGAGCTGCCCGAGGTGGGCTACGACGCGCAGCGCGGCGTGATTCCCAACGAGGGCGGCCGCGTCATCAACGAAGACGGCGCACCGGTGCCGGGCATCTACACCACGGGCTGGATCAAGCGCGGCCCCGTCGGCCTGATCGGGCACACCAAGGGCGATGCGCTGGAAACCATCGGATTCCTGCTGGAGGACCGGCTGAACCTGCCGGCAGCCACGCACCCGGACCCGTCGTCGATCACCGACCTGCTCGAGGAGCGCGGCGTCAAGTACACAACGTGGGAGGGCTGGCTGAAACTGGATGCCTACGAGCGCAGCCTCGGCGCCTCCTACATCCACCCCGACCCGCTGACCGGAGAACTCGTCCGCGAGCGCGTCAAGGTGGTTGACCGCGAGGAAATGACCCGCATTTCCCGCGGCGAGTAACCGTTCGCCGGTAAACCGCAGTTCCTCTGGCCCCCGCCGGTCCGCGCATGGGAGCATGTTCCAACGAAGAGTTGTTGTTCCCTCACCGGGCAGCGTCCGTTACGGAAGACGTTGTCCGATTGTCAGCGTGGATAGGCGGGGGCCGTGCGCATTGCGGCGCAGAATCAAAGTGTTGCCCTGAACGGGCCGTCCGGCGTCCTGCCGCGGATACCTGCGGAAGCCTTACGCCGGAACGCGGTGCGGGCGCATGAGGCGCTCTCCTCCGGCAGCGGATGGCTGGAGCGGCTGCGGCCTTCCGTCCGGGAGTCCTGGGTGCGGTCGCTTCAGCACCACCCGGATCCGGATGTCCCGCGTCCGGAATTAGTGTTCGACGACGACGCCCTGGCCCGCTATCGTGCGGCCCATCCGCTCTCTGCCGTGATGCCGGTCATCCGCCGCCTGCTGGTGGAGCCGGGAGAGGACTCCGGGCTGCTGGTGGCTGTGGGGGATGAGCTGGGCCGGCTGCTGTGGGTAGACGGCGACGCGGTGCTGCGCCGGCGCGCCGAAGACATGCTGTTTGTTCCCGGCGCGGACTGGTCCGAACGCACTGTCGGCACCAGTGCCCCCGGAACCGCCCTCGCTACCGGCTCCGACGTGCAGATTGCCGGGCCGGAACACTTCAGCCGGCTCGTCCACTCCTGGAGCTGCACCGCCGTACCCGTGCATGACCCGGACACCGGCTCCGTGCTCGGCGTTGTGGACGTTACCGGAGGTCCCGAAGCCGTCGCCCCGCATACCCTGGCCCTTATCCGGGCAGCAGTCGCTGCCGCGGAAGCCGGGCTCCAGGTCCAGCGACTGCAGGCAGACCGAGACGCCCCGCAGCAGGGATCCCTCGCCGGCTTCGGAGCGCCGCCGCGCCGTAGTGCAGGCCGCCCGGCGTCACCGCCCGCCAGCGACACGGAACGCCTGGAGCTGCTGGGCCGGGAACGTGCGGTGCTGCATACCCGGGGCGGGTCCGTGGAACTCAGCTCCCGGCACGGGGAGCTGCTGGCCGTGCTGGCCCTGCACCCCGGCGGCCTTACCGCCGAGGAGCTGGCCGCACTCGCGTACCCGGACGGCGGACAGGCGGGCACGGTGCGGGCGGAGATGCTGCGGCTGCGCAACCTGATGGAAACCGTCGCCGCCGGAACACCGGCCGAACCGCTGGTCCCGCGCTCCCGCCCCTACCGCCTGGCCAGGCCGCTGGTGGTGGACGCCGCGCAGGTCCTGAGGTTCCTGGAACAGGGGGCACACCGGCTGGCGCTGGGGATGTACCGGGGACAGGTGCTGCCGCGCTCCGAAGCCCCTGCCCTCATCCGGCTGCGCGGCGACGTCTCGGCCGTCCTGCGGCAGGCGATGCTGTCCGACGCCGGGCCGGACGCCCTGCTGCAGTACCTGCACTTGCCGGAAGCGGAGCACGACGCCGAGGCCTGGCAGCGTGCCCTGCGGGTTCTTCCGCCGCGCTCGCCCCGCCGGGCCGCCGTCGCCGCGGCCCTGGAGCGCATCGAGCGGGACCTGGCCTGACCGGATTCGGTCGTTGCAACCTGCTTGCAACGTTGCGTTCCGTAGCCTCGGGGATGTCCGCAACCGACATCGACGTCGAACGCACAAGGAGCCCATCATGACCGTTTATGCACAGCCAGGCACCGAAGGATCGAAAGTCACCTTCAAACCGCGCTACGAGAACTGGATCGGCGGGGAATGGGTAGCCCCGGTCAAGGGACAGTACTTCGAGAACATCTCGCCGATCAACGGCCGCCCGTTCTGCGAAGTAGCCCGCGGCACATCTGCTGACATTGACCTCGCGCTGGACGCCGCCCACAAGGCCGCAGGAGCCTGGGGCAAGACCGCGGTGGCCGAACGTGCCCTGGTCCTGACCCGCATCGCGGACCGGATGGAAGCCAACCTCGAGATGCTCGCCGTCGCCGAAACCTGGGACAACGGCAAGCCGATCCGGGAAGTCCTGGCCGCAGACCTGCCGCTGGCCATCGACCACTTCCGCTACTTCGCCGGCGCCATCCGCGCGCAGGAGGGCGGCATCTCCCAGCTTGATGACAACACCACCTCGTACCATTTCCACGAGCCGCTCGGCGTGGTGGGGCAGATCATTCCCTGGAACTTCCCGATCCTCATGGCCGTCTGGAAACTGGCTCCGGCGCTCGCTGCGGGCAATGCGATCGTGCTGAAGCCTGCTGAGCAGACGCCGACGTCGATCCTGGTGCTGATGGAGCTGATCGCGGACCTGCTGCCGGCAGGCGTGCTGAACGTGGTGAACGGCTTCGGCGTGGAAGCAGGCAAACCGCTGGCATCCTCGAACCGGATCCGGAAGATCGCCTTTACGGGTGAGACCACCACGGGCCGGCTGATCATGCAGTACGCCAGCCAGAACCTGATTCCGGTCACCCTCGAACTGGGCGGCAAGAGCCCGAACATCTTCTTTGCCGACGTCGCAGCCGCCGATGATTCCTTCTACGACAAGGCACTCGAAGGCTTCAACATGTTCGCCCTGAACCAGGGCGAGGTCTGCACCTGCCCGTCCCGTGCCCTGGTGCAGGACTCCATGTATGACTCCTTCATGGCCGACGCGCTGGCCCGCACGGCACAGATCATCCAGGGCAATCCGCTCGATACCAACACCATGGTGGGTGCACAGGCTTCCAACGACCAGTTGGAGAAGATCCTGTCCTACCTGGATATCGGCAAGCAGGAGGGCGCAAAGCTCCTGGCCGGAGGCGAGCGAGCCCACCTCGACGGCGACCTTGCCGGCGGCTTCTACGTCCAGCCGACCGTGTTCGAGGGCACCAACAACATGCGCATCTTCCAGGAGGAGATCTTCGGCCCGGTAGTTTCAGTGACCCGGTTCTCCGACTACGGCGAGGCCATGGCCATTGCCAATGACACCCTGTACGGGCTTGGCGCAGGTGTCTGGTCCCGGGACGGCAACACTGCGTACCGGGCGGGCCGGGATATCCAGGCCGGGCGGGTGTGGGTCAACAATTACCACGCCTATCCTGCCCATTCCGCCTTCGGTGGCTACAAGTCCTCCGGTATCGGCCGCGAGAACCACGCCATGATGCTGGACCACTACCAGCAGACCAAGAACCTGCTGGTCAGCTACGCCGAAAACAAGCAGGGGTTCTTCTAAGCGGTCTCCGCACGCGCCTAGGCTGGGGTGTCACTCGCCTTTCACTTGTTCCTTCTTGTTCTGTTGATGGAAAGAGGACCCCATGGCCAGCATGCAGGCAGCAGTAGTGAACCAACTCGGTGAAGGACTCTCCGTCGAGGAGGTTGCAGTACTTGATCCGGGTCCGGGGCAGGCGCTCGTCAAACTAGTGGCCACGGGCGTCTGCCATACGGACCTCCATGCTGCCGACGGCGACTGGCCCGTGAAGCCGACTCCGCCGTTCATCCCCGGCCACGAGGGGGTGGGAGAAGTGGTGCAGGTTGGTGAAGGGGTCACCGACCTGCACCCGGGTGACATGGTGGGCAACGCCTGGCTCGCCTACGCCTGCGGTGTGTGCGAGTACTGCCGGACCGGGTGGGAAACGTTGTGTGAGCAGCAGAAGAACAGCGGTTACTCCGTGGACGGCTCCTTCGGCCAGTACATGCTGGTGGATGCGCGTTTTGCGGCGCGCATCCCGGAAGGAGCCGATCCGCGGGAAATCGCACCGGTCCTCTGCGCGGGCGTCACGGTCTACAAAGGACTGAAAGTCAGTGAGGCACGGCCCGGTCAATGGGTCGTCATCTCCGGCATAGGCGGTCTGGGACACGTGGCTGTGCAGTATGCCGTTGCCATGGGACTGCGCGTCGCCGCCGTAGACATCGCCGACGAAAAGCTGGAGCTGGCCACGAGGTACGGGGCCGAGATCGTGGTTAATGCACGTAACGAGGACCCGGCCGGGGTTATCCAGGAGAAGATCGGCGGTGCCCACGCAATACTTGTCACCGCGGTGCATCCGGCGGCGTTCGGCCAGGCCATCGGCATGGCCCGGCGCGGCGGAACGATTGTCTTTGTCGGGCTGCCGCCGGGAGACTTTCCGGCCCCGATCTTTGACACTGTACTGAAGGGCCTCACCATCCGGGGGTCGATCGTGGGCACGCGCCAGGACCTGGCCGAGGCGATTGACTTCTATGACCGCGGACTGATCCACCCCAATATCACCGTCCGCAGCCTGGACGAGATAAACGATGTAATGACTGAACTCCGGGAAGGCCGAGTCGACGGCCGTGTAGTGATTGGATACTGATGGATTCCTCGATTGCTTCTGAGCTGGACGCGGCTGCAGCGCTGCCCGGAGAGAATTTTTCCCGGGTGGCACTGACCCCCGAGGCTCTAGAACTGCTGCTGCGGCTGCGGCCGATCCACGGTGAGCTGATGTTCCACCAGTCAGGCGGCTGCTGCGACGGGTCCTCGCCCATGTGTTATCCAAAGGGAGAGTTCCTCACCTCAGAAGCGGACGTGCTCCTGGGCGTCTTCGATGTGGAGGGTGACGAACTGGAGTTCTGGATGTCGCGTGAGCAGTTTGAGTACTGGAAACACACCCATCTGACCGTGGACGTAGTGACGGGACGGGGGAGTGGGTTTTCCGTGGAAGCGCCCGAGGGAAAGCGCTTCCTCATCCGGTCCCGTCTGCTTGGGTAGGATCCAAATAGTAAGCTGACTGTTGAACCTGCCGTTTTGGACGGTAGTGTGCATGTGGACGGAACTTATCAAAGCCCAGTGAGGGCAGGAGAAGAGGAAGACCATGGTAAAGAAGTTTGTATTTTTGGCGGGCGCGGGTGTTGGCTACCTGGTTGGATCCAAGGGCGGCCGCGAAAAGCTGATGCAGCTCTGGAATGACCCGAAGGTGCAGGAGACCGTGTCTCACGGCACCGATTGGGCAAAGGAAAAGGCTCCGGGCCTGCAGGACAAGGTAACGGGCGCCGCCAAGGATGCCGCATCCAAGGTCACCGGCTCCGGCAGCTCCAGCAGCACCGAGTCCGGCTCCAGCACGTCCACGGGCTCTTCCGCAGCAGGCAGCACGGGGACCAACGGTTCCTACACCTCCGGCGGCGAGCAGAAGATGACTCCGGCTGAACCCCAGCCCGAGGCCTAGTCTGATCAAAGCGCCGGACGGCGGGTGACAGCCCGGCGTCCGGCGCTTTTTCGTTCCCGGCGCTTGGGTGATGCCGCCGATCCCTTCCACTTCAACCGATAATAAGTCCCGCCGAAAAAGCGGAACCTGCACGGCAGCATGCACGTTGGACATGCAACGGGTGCACGGGGGTGTTCGGGGGACGCCCGGGGATCGAACGCGGATTTGGCCGCGGGCGGTTCGCCCCGCAGCAGCGCCCCCACCGAGGGACGACGTGCCGGGAAGTGGATGTTCGAAGAAGGAAAACCCCCGGGGGACCGCCGACGGGAATAACAGGCAACCGTGTGTCCGTTATCTTCGGCTAGTATCGAGTGCCCCGAAGCAATAGAAACTACGGATTTGGAGTGTGAGCCGAGAATATGGCTACAGATTATGACGCGCCGCGCAAGACTGAGGAAGAGGCCGGCCCGGCTTCGATCGAGGAGCTTCAGGCCCGGCGCAGCGACAAGCAGTCTGCCGTAGTTGACGTGGATGAAACGGAAGCGGCCGAAGGATTTGAACTGCCCGGTGCAGACCTGTCCGGCGAAGAACTGCTCGTGCGGGTGGTGCCGCCGCAGGAAGACGAATTCACCTGCAACTCCTGCTTCCTCGTCCGCCACCGCTCCCAGCTTGCCGTGGAGAAGAACGGCCTGGCCTACTGCAAGGACTGTGAAGGCTAACCACCCCGCTACCTCAGCCGCCGCACCGCCAGGGTGCGGCGGCTACCTGTTTAATGGGCCGGACAGTAAGAAGGGAACGCAGATGACCGGAACGACGACGGCGGTCCTGCTGGCTGCCGGAGCGGGTGTACGCCTCGGGCGCGGCCCAAAGGCGCTGCTGCCTTTCCACGGCCGGCCCCTCATCGAACATCAGGTCCGGGTGCTTCTTGCCGGCGGCTGTACCGGTGTGGTGGCGGTGCTGGGAGCCGGGCACTCAGAGGTTTCCGCCGCCGCCCGGCTGCAGAACACGGAAGTGGCGGTGAACCCCCGCTGGGAGCTCGGGATGGGCACCAGCTACCGCTGCGGGGTCCAGGCGGCGCTGGCACACGGCCCAGCGGCCGTGCTCATAGCCCTCGTGGACCAGCCCGGCCTGAGCCCGGCCGTGGTGGCACGCGTCCTCGCCGCTGGGCAGCCCGGCAGGATCGCCGCCGCAGGGTACCGGACAGCCGAAGGCCGGCTGCGGCGCGGACACCCTGTTCTGTTCGATGCTTTCCTGGCCCTGCGAAGCCTGGGCCAGGATGCCGACTATTCCGCGGCTGAACATGCACGGAATGGCAAGCCGGGCGTCGATCCGGATGCCGGCGCCCGTTCCTTCCTCGAAGCCCATCCGGAGCTGGTGCACGTCATTGACTGTTCCGATCTGGCCGATGGGCGCGATGTGGACACCGAAGCGGACATCGTCCTGTTAGACTGATGGCTTCGTAGGGGAGTATCCCGAAACGCCGATATCCGTCAACACGTGGAGCACCGACGCTCCGCCGGGTTCAGCGGTCAGTCTGTCCAGACTGGCGGGAGAGACCTATGCTCCTTCGGCGTACCCTACGAAAGCAGACATCTCATGACTGTTTCCCCCTTGGTCTGGGGAGTGACCATTGTGGTCATCCTGGCCCTTCTGGCCTTTGATTACTTCTTCCACATCCGCAAGGCGCATATCCCTACGTTGAGGGAAGCGGCCATTTGGTCCTCCATCTACGTAGGACTCGCCGTGGTCTTCGGCGGTGTTGTCTGGGTCCTTGGCGGAGCCCAGATGGGCACCGAGTATTTCGCCGGATACATCACCGAGAAGGCGCTTTCGGTAGACAACCTGTTTGTCTTCCTGATCATCATGGCGAGCTTCCGTGTTCCGCGTGAAGACCAGCAGAAGGTCCTGCTCTTCGGCATCGTCTTCTCCCTGATCGCCCGTACCGCGTTCATTCTTCTCGGCGCCGCGCTGATCAACTCCTTCTCCTGGGTCTTCTACATCTTCGGCCTGATCCTGCTGATCACGGCGGGCAACCTGCTCAAGCCGGAAAGCACGGAGGGTGACGACGAAGCCAACAACTTCATCATTCGGCTGGCCCGCAAGATCTTCCACACCTCGGAGAACTACGACGGGGACAAGCTGTTCACCATGGAGAACGGCAAGCGCGTCCTCACCCCGATGCTCCTGGTCATGGTGGCCATCGGCGGCACCGACATCCTCTTCGCGCTCGACTCTATCCCGGCGATCTTCGGCCTGACCCAGAACGTCTTCATCGTCTTCACCGCCACGGCGTTCTCGCTGATGGGCCTGCGCCAGCTCTACTTCCTCATCGACGGCCTGCTGGACCGCCTGATCTACCTCAGCTACGGCCTGGCAACAATTCTGGCCTTCATCGGCGTCAAGCTGGTCCTGCACGCCCTGCATGAGAACACGCTGCCCTTCATCAACGGCGGCGAGCATGTCTCGGTCATCGAGATCACCACCGGACTCTCGCTCTCCGTCATCGTGGGCGTGCTCGTCGTGACCGTCATTGCGTCCCTGGTCAGCCCCGCGGGCAAGGCCATGACCGCCGTCAACAACGCACGGCGGCATGCGGACGCCTACCTGGACCTGACCTACACCGCAGATCCCGCCGAGCGGGAGCGCGTTTACAAGGCCCTGTGCGACGAAGAGCAGGACATCCTGAAGATGGACCTCAAGTACCGTGACAAGGTCAAGGACATCGAAGAGATCCGCGAAACCGTAGCCCGCGCACACAGCGAGCACGAGCGGTACCTCTCCCGCTAGCGGATACGCCGGCGGGAACCTGCAGAAAAACAGGGCATCCCGGGCAGCCACAGTGCTGCCCGGGATGCCCTTCGCAGTGAAGCCCGGCGGGACCGGCATGCAGCGAAGCCCCGGCGGAGCCGGCATGCAGTGAAGCTCCGGCGGGACCGGCATGCAGCGAAGCTCCGGCGGGGCCGGCATGCCGACTGCCCCGGCCCCGATGCTTAGCGGCCGGTACGGTGGTGCGCTACCGGAGTATGCAGCAGCGCACCGGAACGCCGGACGGCAAAACCAAGACACAGTCCGGCGGCCAACGAACCCAGCCCCGCGGCAACCAGATCTGTCATGGTGTCCGCGTAGCCGACGTTGATCCGCGCATCCACATACGTGTGGCCCCACCATTCACCGATCTCCCACAGCACACTCATTCCCAGCCCCAGGGCCAGCACCAGCAGCGGAACCACCACCGGAAGCGACCGCGAGGCCCGGTGCGGACGCTGGACCGCGGGAACAGCGCCGAACTGCACGAGCAGGAAATAGGCGATCACTGCGAGGACACCGGTGGCGGCGCAGTGGACGGCCAGATCCCACCACGGGATGCGTGCGTAGAGATCCGCAACGCTGCTCCATGCGGCGGTCAGCAGCACCAGTCCGTAGACGGTGTCGAAACCGGGGAAGACGGCCAGCGCCCGGGACACCAGAAGTCCGAGCAGCACCAGCAGGAACAGGGCCGTTTCCACCGGTCCCAGCAGCACCAGGGCTGCCGCAGCACTCAGCACGCCAAGCACACGCACCGCGTCCGCAAGGTACTCTTTTCCGGTCCCCGGCGGGTGGAGCAGCGCATCGATCATGCTCCTACGGTAGCCCGGCACTCCCCGCTGGAAGCGGTGCACACCGAAAACCGCCCGGAGAGCGGCCGGCCCCGCGCTAAACTCAGCCCATGCCTTCCGAGCTTCCGGCAGTGTCCGTGGTTATCCCGTGCCGAGACGACGCTGTCTTCCTGGAAGCCTGTCTGTCGTCACTGGCCAGACAGAGTGTGCCGCCCCGGGAAATAGTGGTGGTGGACAACAACAGCAGCGATGCCAGCGCCGAGGTTGCCCGGCGGTTCGGCGCCCGGGTGGTTTTCGAAGTGGTTCCCGGAATCCCTGCCGCTGCCGGCGCCGGGTACGACGCCGCCGCAGGGAACACGGAACCGGACTCCATTATTGCGAGATGTGACGCCGACTGTGTCCTTCCCCCGGACTGGATTGCGCGGATAGCTGAAGCCTTCGCTGCGGATCCGCGGCTGGAAGTGCTCAGCGGCCCCGGGGTTTTCTACGGCATGCCCCGGCTGCGGGCGCTGCTGCTGTCCCGGCTGTATCTGGGGTCGTATTACCTGGCGATGGGGTCGGCCCTGGCCCACTGGCCGTTTTTCGGCTCCAACCTGGCCCTTCGCGCCGGGGCCTGGGAGGAAGTCAGCGGCGAAGTGCACCGTGGGGATCCGGAGATGCACGACGACGTGTGCCTCAGTTTCCACCTCGGCCAGGGACGGCGGTGCCGGCTGGACCGCAGCCTGGTTGTAGGGATGGCGCCGCGGGCGGTGCAAAGCCGGGCCGGAATTCTCCTGCGCTTCCGCCGGGCCTTCCACACCCTGGCCTGTCACTGGCCCGGGGAATACCCCTGGGTCCGCTGGGCCCGGCGGTTTACGGGCCCCGGAACCGCGGCACCGGCTGACTCAGTGCAGCCTCAGGGATAAAGCAGCGGCAGCTGCAGCACCAGCCACGGGCTGAACGCCCAGGGCGTCAGCCGGACCGCAGGAACTAGCTGGGCCGGATCGGCCCACTCCCAGTCCATGACCTCGTCCGCGGCGGGGACCGGGTCGGCGTCGGCAACAGCCGTGTAAACGGGGCAGATCTCGTGCTCGACAATTCCGGATGCGTCCACGGCCCGGTAACGGAAATCCGGAAGCCGCACCGTCAGGTCCCGCACTTCGAGCCCGAGCTCGCGCCGGGCACGCCGGACCACGGCGTCCTCGGTGGCTTCCCCGGGACCGGGATGGCCGCAGAAGGAATTGGTCCACACTCCCGGCCAGGTCAGCTTCGACAGCGCCCGCCGGGTGACCAGTAGCTGGCCGCGGGAATTGAAGACGTGTGTGGAGAACGCCAGGTGCAGCTCGGTATCCGTGGTGTGCACGGTGGCTTTGTCCCGGACGCCCACGGGACGGCCGTCATTATCGACGAGAACCACCTGTTCAGTGCTCCCCGTCATTTCTTCCCCTTGTCCCATACGTGTTTACTTTACCTATGGAAACGCACCCCCCGCTCGACCTGTCCGCCGGCGAGGACCAGGTTGAGGTTGTCCTGCAGCAGTTCTTTGAGCAGGCCAAGGACCGGGCGGCGAAGCTGGGACCCGCTTATCTGTCCCTCTGGCAGACACTGGAAAATTCGGCTGCCGGCGGCAAACGGGTGCGTCCCCGGATCCTTTTGACGTCCTACCTCACCCTCGGAGGCACGGACCGCGGCGCTGCTGCCCGGGTGGGGGCGGCCTTTGAACTCCTGCACACCGCGCTGATCGTCCACGACGATGTGATTGACCTCGACTTCACCCGCCGCGGCCAGGCAAACGTGGCCGGCGTCTTCCGGGGGCTCGCCGCCGCCGCCGGCGTCGAAGAACGCGCCGCCCGGCACCGCGGACTGTCCGCAGGGGTGATTGCCGGCGACCTGGCGCTGACCGGAGCCTTCCGGCTGCTGGACCGTCTTGAGGTGGACACCGAGGTGCGGCTGCGCCTGGCGGACATCTTTGACGAAGCAGTATTCGCCTCGGCCGGGGGCGAACTGATCGATGTGGACCTGTCCTTCCAGCCCGGGGCGCCGCCGGTTGACGAGATTCTGCAGATGGAGCGCCTCAAGACCGCTGTCTACTCCTTCGAGGCCCCGCTGCAGGCGGGCGCGGTGCTGGCAGAGGCGTCGAACGACGTCGTCGACGTCCTGGGCCTTTACGGCAGGGACATCGGGATCGCCTATCAGGTGGTGGACGATCTGCTGGGCGTGTTCGGTGCCGAAAGCGCAACGGGCAAGTCCAGCTTCTCCGACCTGCGCGAGGGTAAACGCACGGTTCTGGTCTCCTACGCTGCGGGAACGCCCCAATGGGCCGAACTGTCGGAACTGCTGGGCAGTCCTGCACTGACAGCCCGTGATGCCGCCCGCGCCCGGGAACTGCTGGTGACCTGCGGAGCCCGGGACTATGCGCGGGGCCTGGTCCTCGACTACGCCCAGCGGGCCCGCCTCCACCTGCAGTACCCGGCCATACCGCCCGCCCTGCGCACCGCCCTGTCCGCGGTAACGGACCGCGCCGTGAACCGGGGGCGGTAATCCGTGGCAGCTGAGCAGGGCCTTGCCCTCTACAACACTGTGGCGCGGCAGACCGCAGCCGTGCTGATCCGGTCCTATTCGACGTCGTTCGGGCTGGCTTCGAGGCTGCTGGCCGCCCGGACGCGCGGGCAGATTGAAACCATCTACGCGCTGGTCCGGCTGGCGGACGAAATTGTCGACGGCGTGGCAGCGGAGGCGCTGGTTGCCCACGCGGAGGTCGGTGTGCTGCTGGATGAGCTGGAAGCGGATACGGAACGTGCCCTGCGGACCGGCTACAGCGTCAACCTCGTGGTCCACGCGTTTGCGGTGACGGCGCGGGAAACCGGGATCGGGCCAGACCTCACCCGGCCGTTCTTCGCCTCGATGCGCGCCGATCTGGAACAGACGGCACACACAGAGGCCAGCTTCAACGAGTACGTCTACGGTTCCGCCGAGGTGATCGGGCTGATGTGCCTGGAGTGCTTCCTGCACGGAGTGCCCCTGCCCGATGACCAGGCCAAGGCGCTGCGCGAAGGCGCCCAGCGCCTGGGTGCGGCATTCCAGAAGGTCAATTTCCTGCGGGATCTGGCCCAGGACTTCGAGACCCTGGGGCGCAGCTATTTCCCCGGGGTCACCGTGGAGGCATTCACCGAAACGGATAAGCACCGGATCCTGGACGGCATTGACGCCGATCTGCTGGTTTCGGGCGCCGCCGTGGCGCAGCTGCCCGCAAACTGCCGGGCCGCCGTCGCGCTCGCCCAGGACCTGTTCAGTGAACTGGCCCGCAGGCTCCGCACCACCCCCGCGGAGCAGCTGCGCACCACACGGGTACGCGTCCCCAACCCGGTGAAGGCGCGCATCGCAGCGCGCGCAGTCCTGACCCGCAGCGTCGCCGGGCACCGCGACCGCAGCGAAAACCACTCCCGCGGCGCCGCGGGAAACGAAAGGCAACCATGAGCATGCGTCCGCGCACCGCCGTCGTGATCGGAGGCGGCATCACCGGACTGGCCACCGCGGCCCTCCTGTCCCGGGAGGGCCTGCAGGTCACCGTCTTGGAGAAGCAGCCGGAGACCGGCGGCCGGGCCGGCAGCTGGGAAACCGGAGGGTTCCGCTTTGACACCGGGCCGTCCTGGTACCTGATGCCGGAGGTCTTCGACCATTTCTTCCGGCTGCTGGGCACCTCCGCCGCGGACCAGCTGGAACTGGTCCGGCTGGATCCCGGCTACCGGGTGCTCTTCGAAGACACCGCCGCACCGGTGGACGTGGCCGCGACCCGGGAGGGGAACATCGCCCTCTTCGAATCCCTGGAACCCGGGGCCGGTGCCCGGCTCGAGGAGTATCTGGAGTCCTCCGAAGAGGTCTACGGAATGGCCAAGAAGCGCTTCCTCTACTCCACGTTCGCCTCGTTCCTGCCGCTGCTCCGCCCGGATGTCCTGCGCAGCGGACCCCGGCTGGCCCGGCTGCTGCTGGAACCCCTGAGCACTTTTGTGGCCAAGCGCTTCACTGACCCGCGGATCCGGCAGATCCTGGGGTACCCCGCGGTCTTCCTGGGATCTTCGCCGTTCACCACACCCAGCATGTACCACCTGATGAGCCGGCTGGACCTGGCCGACGGCGTGCTTTATCCCATGGGAGGCTTCCACCGGATCGTGTCGGTGATCTCCGATCTGGCCCGGGCGGAAGGCGCCAAGGTCATCACCGGTGCCGAGGTCACCCGGATCCGCACATCCGTGCCGTCCGGCCCGGGGCGGGGCCGCAGCCCCCTCCGCCGCCGCAGGCCGCGCGCTGTGGGAGTGGACTATCGGGACGCCGAGGGGGCCGTGGTGTCGCTGGATGCGGACCTGGTGGTTTCGGCGGCGGACCTGCACCACACCGAGACCGCGCTCCTGCCTGAAGAACTGCAGACCTATCCTGAGACCTACTGGGAGCACCGCGTCCCCGGGCCCGGCGGGCTCCTGCTTCACCTGGGCGTGCAGGGGGCCCTGCCGCAGCTGGAACACCACACGCTGCTGTTCACCCGGGACTGGGAAGCCAATTTCGAGAAGATTTTCGGCGCGGACACTTCGGTGCCGGACCCGGCGTCCCTGTATGTCTGCCGTCCGAGCGCCACAGATCCCGACGCCGCGCCGGAAGGACATGAAAACCTGTTCGTGCTGGTGCCGGTGCCTTCGGATCCTTCCCTTGGCGCCGGCGGCATTGACGGCGCCGGGGATCCGCAGATCGAGAAGATGGCCGACGCCGTCATCGCCCAGCTCTCCTCCTGGGCCGGTATCCCGGACCTGGCCGAGCGCATCATCATCCGGCGGACCGTGGGCCCGCAGGACTTTGTCGCCGACCTCAACTCCTGGCGGGGAACCCTGCTGGGACCGGCGCACATCCTTAAGCAAAGCGCGTTCTTCCGCGGAACGAACGCCAGCCGGAAAGTGGAAGGACTGCTGTACGCCGGGGGCTCCACCCTTCCGGGCATCGGCCTGCCGATGTGCCTGATCAGCGCGGAACTGATCCTCAAACGGCTGCGCGGAGAAACCGGCACCGAGGCACTGCCCGAGCCCCCGCCCTGGTCGGCGCAGGCAGCGTCGTGGCCGGATGGCCTGGCATCCTCCGACGTACCGCCCGCCTGCCTGACACCCTCCGACGTACCGCCGTCCGCCGGCCCGACTCCCGCCGGTCCGCCGTCCGCCGGGGCGGGCGCGTAATGGGCGTGCTGTACCTGCTTTTCCTGCTGCTGTCCCTGGGCTGCATGATGCTGCTGGACCACCGCTTCCGGCTGTTCTTTTTCGCCGACGCCCGGCGGGCCGCCGTCGTGCTCGCGGTCGGGGTGGTGTTCTTCACCGGCTGGGACCTGGCCGGCATTGGCTCCGATATCTTCTACCGGGGTGAGACCCCGTTCATGCTCGGCCTCACGCTGGCACCGCACCTGCCGGTGGAGGAGATCTTTTTCCTGGCCTTCCTCTGCTACCTGACCATGGTGGTCTTCGGCCTGGTGCGGCTGGCTGCCGGACGCGTTGCCGGACGGACCGAAGGGCGGGCCGCCGGAAACGCCCGGCGCCGGCCGGCGGAGAGGACCCGGCCGTGACCTACTGGACCCTCAACGCTTTCTTCCTCGTCCCGGCAGCCCTGATCTGCGCGGTGGTCCTGCTGCGCGGGCACCGCCCGCGGTACTTCGTCTCCGCGGCAGCCATGACCGCCCTCGTGCTGCTGGCACTGACAGCGGTCTTCGACAACCTCATGATCCGCGTGGGCCTCTTCTGGTACAACGAGGACCGTATTTCCGGAGCGTTTGCCGGAGCCGCGCCGCTGGAGGATTTCGCCTACCCGCTGGCGGCCGTCCTCCTGCTGCCCGCGCTCTGGGTGCTGCTGCCCGGACACGCGCCCGGTCCGGGAACATCGGCCCGCAAACCAGCCGCCCGGAAACCAGCACCCCGCAAACCAACCACCAAGGAGCAGCCGTGAGTCCCGCCGCCACCGGAACAGCGGGAACGCTGCGGATGCTGCTGGTGTCCTCGCGGCCCCTTTCCTGGGTCAACACCGCGTATCCGTTCGCCGCGGCGTACCTGCTTACCACCGGGCGGATCGACCTGGCCTGGGTGATCGGTACGCTGTACTTCCTGGTGCCCTACAACCTGGCCATGTACGGCATCAATGACGTTTTCGACTACGAGTCGGACCTGCACAATCCGCGTAAGGGGGGAGTGGAGGGCGCCGTCCTGGACCGAAGCTTCCACCGCACCACGCTGTGGGCGGCTGTCCTGACCAATGTGCCGTTCCTGGCTGCCCTGGTCCTGCTGGGAAGCCCGCTGTCCTGGCTGGTGCTGGCGGTCAGCGTGTTTGCAGTGATTGCGTACAGCGCCCCGGGACTGCGGTTCAAGGAACGTCCGTTCCTGGATTCCCTGACGTCCAGCACCCACTTCGTCAGCCCGGCGGTGTACGGGCTGGTCCTGGCCGGTGCGGTGTTCACGCCGGGGCTGTGGGCGGTGCTGGGCGCGTTCTTCCTCTGGGGCATGGCCAGCCAGGCCTTCGGTGCGGTGCAGGACGTGGTGCCGGACCGTGAGGGCGGCATCGGATCCATTGCCACGGTGCTGGGGGCTCGGCCGGTCGTGGTGCTCGCCGCAGCTGCCTATCTTGCTGCCGGGCTGCTGATGCTCTTCACACCGTGGCCGGCGGTTCTGGGCTGCCTGCTCGCCCTGCCCTACATCCTCAACCTGCTGCCGTTCCTGCGGATCACCGACGCCGGGTCCGGTGCTGCGAATGCCGGCTGGAAGCGGTTCCTGAAGCTGAACTTCCTCACCGGTTTCCTGGTGACGATGCTGCTCATCTGGTATTGGCCTTCCCGGTAGGACGGGGCGACTGCCTTAAAACCAGCAGCGACTTAAACACAGCAGCGGCCGGCCCCCGAAGGGACCGGCCGCTGCCGTTTCAGCTGGCTAGCGGGGGCTGAAGTTACTCAGCAACGCCCACGAACTCGGCCTTTTCGTTGGCCGTGGTCTCGCCCTGCGCCAGGGAAAGGCGCAGCTTCTCGCCCAGGACCGCGTCCACGTTGGTCCAGTACTGGATCGCTGCTTCGCGGATGTGCGGACGCTTCACACCGGAGATGGCGCCGGTGATGGTTTCCAGGAAACGCTGCTTGGCGGCGTCGTCGTAAACCTCGCGGTACAGCGTGCCGGCCTGGCCGAAGTCGCTGTCCTCGGAGTGCAGGGTCGCGGCGGAACGCACCAGGGCGCCGTCGTTCTCCCAGCTGCCGGCACCCGCCAGCGCTGCGTCGGCCGCGGGGCCGCCGAGCGTGTTCGGTGCGTAGACCGGGGTTTCCGGGGAGTTGTAGGAGAAGCGCATGGCGCCGTCCTGCGAGTAGTTGTTGACCGGTGCCTTCGGTGCGTTGACCGGCAGCAGGTTGTAGTTGGCGCCGATGCGGTAACGCTGGGCGTCCGGGTAGGAGAAGATGCGGGCCATCAGCATCTTGTCCGGGCTGGCGTCGATGCCGGGAACCAGGTTCGCGGGGGACAGGGCGACCTGTTCGATCTGCGCGAAGAAGTTCTCAGGGTTGCGGTTCAGGGTGTGGGTACCCACCTTGATCAGCGGGTAGTCCGCGTGCGGCCAGACCTTGGTCAGGTCGAACGGGTTGAACCGGTACGTCTTGGCATCTTCGTACGGCATAACCTGCACGTGCAGGTCCCAGGACGGGAAGTTGCCGGCCTCGATGGCCTCGTACAGGTCGCGGCGGTAGTAGTCGGCGTCGGCGCCGGCAATCTTTTCAGCCTCGGCACCGGTGATCTCGTGGTTGCCCTGGTTGGACGTGAAGTGGTACTTCACCCAGAAGCGCTCGCCGGCGGCGTTGATCCACTGGTAGGTGTGCGAGCCGAAGCCGGGCATTTCACGCCACGACGTCGGCAGGCCGCGGTCACCCATCAGGTACGTGACCTGGTGTGCGGACTCGGGGGAGTTGGTCCAGAAGTCCCACTGCATGTCAGCATCGCGCAGGCCGGAGCCCGGCAGGCGCTTCTGCGAGTGGATGAAGTCCGGGAACTTGATGCCGTCGCGGATGAAGAACACCGGGGTGTTGTTGCCGACGATGTCGTAGTTGCCCTCGGTGGAGTAGAAACGCATCGCGAAGCCGCGCACATCGCGCCAGGTGTCGGGGGAACCCATTTCACCGGCAACGGAGGAGAACCGCTGGACGGTCTCGGTGACGGTGCCGGGCTGGAAGACAGCGGCACGCGTGTACTTGGAAACGTCCTCGGTAACAACGAACTCACCAAATGCGCCGCCGCCCTTGGCGTGCACGATGCGTTCCGGCATGCGTTCCCGGTTGAACTGGGCCAGCTTCTCGACGAGGTAACGGTCGTGAAGGGCAACGGCGCCGTCGGCGCCGGTGCTCAGCGAGTGTGCGTCGCTGGAAACCGGGGTGCCGGTCTGCGTGGTGGTGAAGTTGGACATGCGTGTTCTTTCTCTGGAGCTGACAAAAAGGGGAAGGAGGTTCGGGGGAGGGCTAGGACACGGCCGCGGCGGCGCAGTCGGTGCAGAGCCCGCGGTAGAGCACATCCGCAATCTGGATGGTCATGCCGTGGGTATCTCCGGGGGTCAGGCACGGGGCGTGGCCGACGGCGCAGTCCACGTCTTCGATCCGGCCGCAGCCGGTGCAGACCGCGTGGTGGTGGTTGTCGTTCACACGGGTCTCGTACCGGGCCGGGGAATCGGGGGTTTCAATTTTCCGCAGCAGGCCGGTTTCGGTGAGGTCCGCCAGGACCACATAGACCGACTGCAGCGAAATGTCCGGAAGTTCCCCGCGGACGGCGGCGGCGACGTCGTCCGCCACCGAGTGCGGTGAGGCGTCAACGGCGCGGAGCACCGCCAGCCGCTGCTTGGTGACGCGCCGGCCGTGGGTGCGCAGCTCGTTGGACCACCTGGCGGTGGACTCCTGGGCTGCTGCGGTTTCGGTCATGTTCATCATCCTAGCCTTATTCTGAGTTATTCATAATAAGGATCGCCTAACCTGTCCGGGCCCCGGTACGCTGGGCGTAGATCGATTCAACGGAACATCAAGCGGAGGCACAGTGCCGGCAGCAGAAGTCCGAACCGGATACCAGCGGATAGCAGTAGGCCAGACGCAGGTGGATATCCGTACCTACCAGCGCTTTGACGACGCCGGGACGCCCGAATGGTCCGGGACCCGCAGCGAGGTGGTCCTGGTGCACGGGATCGGCGCCTCGGAGCGGTACTACGGACCGCTGATCTGGGAACTGGCGCGCACCTCGATTGTGCACACGCTGGAACTTCCCGGTTTCGGCAGCACCCCGAAGCCGGGCAGACAGCTGCAGATGGAGGACTTCGGGCGCATTGCCGTGCAGGCCCTCGAAGCTGCCGGGATTCACGGGGCGCAGTGGGTAGGCCATTCCATGGGCTGCCAGGTTGTGGTGGAAATGGCGCTCGCCGCCCCGGAGGCTGTCTCCTCGGTGGTCCTGCTGGGACCGACCATCAACGATGCCGAGCGCTCGGCCCCGCTGCAGGCGCTGCGGCTGCTGCAGGACTGCCTGGGTGAACCGCCGGCGGTCAACTACATGCTGGTTACCGACTACCTCCGCGCCGGTCCCCGCTGGTATTTGTCCACGCTGCCCGTGATGATCCGCCATCGGCTCGAGGAGCGGATCGCCGGGGTGAAGCCCCCGGTGCTGCTGGTACGCGGCGGCAAGGACCCGGTGGTGCGCGCCGACTGGCTGGCCCGGCTCGCTCATGCCCGCCCCGGTGCGGTGACGGCGGAAATCCCCGGCCAGCCGCACGTGCTGATGTACACCCGTCCTAAGGAAACCGCCGCCCTGATGCGCACGGCGGCCGCTGTCCAATGACGTCTCCACGCCCCGGTGTCCGGCCGCGCAGGCAGGGGCGGATGTTCCGCTGGGCACGCCAGGCCGGGGGTTGGGCCTCGGATTATCTCTACGTGGCGTACTGGCAGGTGCACGGCTTCGTGCTGCGCCGGGACCCGGCAGCGTATCTGCATCCGGAGGGCGCGGTGCGGGCTCCGGTGGTGCTGATCCCCGGCGTCTACGAGAACTGGCAGTTCCTGCGCCCGGTGGCCGACTACCTTTACGAGCGCGGCCATCCGGTGCACACCGTTGCCCCGCTGGGCTACAACCGCGGCACCATCGAGGACATGGCGGTGCTGGTGGAACGCTACCTGGCGGAACAGAACCTGCAGGACGTCCTGGTGCTGGCCCACAGCAAGGGCGGACTGATCGGCAAGCACCTGATGACCCTGCCGGACGGCGGGCCGCGGGTGGACCGGATGATCGCCGTCAACACGCCTTTCTCCGGCTCCGTGTACGCCAACCTGTTTCCGCTCGCGTCGATCCGCGCCTTCTCGCCCCGCGACCCGTTCCTGCAGCGGCTCCTGCGCAACGAGGACGTAAACGCCCGGATCACCTCCGTCTACAGCAGCTTCGATCCGCATATCCCGGCGGGCAGCCATCTGGCCGGTGCGCGGAACATCCAGCTGCAGACCATGGGCCACTTCCGGCCCATCGGTGATTCCCGGCTGCTCGACGTGCTGGAACAGGAACTGGACGACGCCGGATCACGGGACGGCGGCCAGGCCTAGGACGCCCCGCGGGCCAGGGCCTGCTCCACGGCCGCCGCCGAACCGTCCCGCCACGGCTCCCCGTGTCCGGTGAGCAGCAGCGGTGCGTCGGCCTCGGCCAGCAGCGCCAGTGACTCGAGCGCCTGGGCACTGTCCGCCGTCGCTGCGCCGGAGACAATCTGCGGCCCCCTGGCTCCGGTGTAGGGGTCGAGGGTCACCAGGGAATCTCCGCTGATGAGTGCCCCGCGGTCCGGGAAATGCAGGGCCACGTGTCCGGCGGTATGCCCGGGTGTGTACAGGATCCGCGGCCTGCCCGGCAGGGCGTCGCCGGACTCCGTGGTCAAGCTGTGCACGTCGGTCACGCCGCGCACATTCAGCGCCCCGGCGAGGGTCATGGCGCCCAGGACGGGGACTGCCTTGGGGTAGCGGACCGGATACAGGAACCGGTTCGTCTCGTGCCGGTAGCGGTAGGGGTGCGCGGCGATGTACCGGTCGGCATCGTGCACCAGGATGGGCGTGCGGTACTCCTGCCGGAGCCGGGCGGCGGTGCCCACATGGTCGAAGTGCGCATGGGTCAGCACCAGGGCCCGGATGTCCCCCGGACCGTAGCCCAACTCGTCGAGTGCACCGGTCAGGTGCGGCCACATCCCCGGCAGGCCGGCGTCGACCACTGCCACGCCGTCGTCGTCCTCAACCAGATAGACGTTCACATGGGCGTGTTCAAGGCGGTGGATTCCATCGGCAACGTTGCGGGTAAACACGGCGGCTGCTCCTTCGGCGGGATGCGGGGACATCGGTGTCGTCCCATCCTAAGCATGCTTTCTATTACCGTGCGCGTGTGGCGGCCCGGATCCGGGCCGGCGGGACCCTAGACTGCTCTGGTGCCCCGACTGCTCGCTGACCTCACACCCCTGCGTGAAAGCCCCGAATTCCGCCGGCTGTGGACCGGAACCGCGCTCTCCGCCATTGGCACGCAGCTCACCCTCGTGGCGGTCAGCCTGGAGGTCTACGAACTGACGGAGTCGAGTTTCAACGTCGGCCTGCTGGGCCTGGTGGGACTGGTGCCGCTGGTGCTGGCCGGACTGTACGGCGGATCCGTGGTGGACGCGTACGACAGGCGCAAGGTGGCGCTGTTCTCGTCGGGACTGCTGTGGCTCAGCACCATCGGCATCGCGGCCCAGGCCTGGGCCGGGGTGGGTAATGTCTGGCTGCTGTACTTCCTCGTGGCCGTCAACGCCGGCGCGGGCGGTCTGAACCACCCGGCGCGCAGCGCCATCATTCCCCGCCTGGTCCGCGCCGAGCTGCTGCCTGCCGCCAATGCGCTGAGCATGATGACCTTCGGCGTGGCCATGACTGCGGGGCCGCTGCTGGCAGGAGTGCTGGTGGCCCGGGTGGGCTATGGCTGGACCTACACCATCGACGTCATCACCTTCACCGCTGCCATGTGGGCGCTGTACCGGCTGGCGCCCATGCCGCCCGTGGGCAAGGTGCAGAAGGCCGGGCTGGGTTCCGTGCTGGAGGGATTCCGGTTCCTGGGCACCCGGCCCAATATCCGCATGACCTTCGTGGTGGACCTGTGCGCCATGGTCTTTGCCCAGCCCCGTGCACTGCTCCCGGCCATCGGGGCGCTGATGCTCGGCGGCGGCGCGACCACGGTGGGTGTGCTGCTGGCAGCCACCGCTGTGGGCGCCTTCCTCGCCGGGCTGTTTTCCGGGCCGCTCGGACTGGTGCGCCGGCAGGGCCTGGCCGTGCTCTGGTCCGTTGCCGCCTGGGGGCTGTCGGTGACGGCCTTCGGCGTCGTGGTGGTCCTGGCCGGATCCAACGACGGCGCGGTCCCGTCCCGGTGGCTGATCCCGGCGGCGCTCGCGATGGCCTGCGCCGGGATTGCCGATTCCATCAGCGGCGTCTTCCGGTCCACCATCCTGCAGTCCGCCACCCCGGATGCCATGCGCGGCAGGCTGCAGGGCGTCTTCGTGGTCGTGGTGGCGGGCGGCCCGCGGCTCGGGGACCTGGTGGCGGGCGTGGATGCCTCCCTGGTGGGAGAGGGGTGGGCGGCAGTACTCGGGGGACTGATCTGCCTGGCCCTGGTGGCAGTGCTGGCACGGACCCAGCCCCGGTTTGCGCGCTACGACGCGCTGCATCCGGAGCCCTGAGACTTCAGCAGGAGCAGGAGCAGGAACAGGAACAGGAACAGTCACGCCCGGTTAAACGTTGAAGTATATGTATCCAACGGACGCTGCAGGCCTGAAACGGCCTGCCTGAAAGGACTTTGTACCCGTGCACCGACACTTCAACGGCCTCAAGACAGCAGCCCTGTTCGGCGTGCTTTTCGCCGTGCTGCTCGGAATCGGGGCCCTGCTTTCAAACGGAACCGGAAGCCCGGCGTTTATCTGGGTCTTCCTCCTGATCGGCCTTGCCACCACTGCCTACAGCTACTGGAACAGCGACAAGCTGGCCATTCGGGCCATGCGCGCCGTGCCTGTTTCCGAGGCGCAGGCCCCGGAGATGTACCGGATTGTCCGTGAGCTTTCCCTGCAGGCCGGCGAGCCCATGCCGAGGCTCTACATATCACCCACCATGGCGCCCAACGCCTTCGCCACCGGCCGCAACCCGCAGCATGCGGCGGTGTGCTGCACGCAGGGCATCCTAGCGCTGCTGAATGAGCGTGAACTGCGCGGCGTGCTCGGCCACGAGCTTATGCACGTCCACAACCGCGACATCCTCACCTCCTCGGTGGCAGCCGCCATTGCCGGCGTCATTACTTCGCTGGGACAGTTCCTGCTCTTCTTCGGCGGCGGGGACCGGCGCAACGCCAACCCGCTGGCGATGATTGCCATGGCCATCCTGGCGCCTCTGGCTGCCTCGCTGATCCAGATGGCAATCGGCCGGACCCGCGAGTACGACGCCGACGAAGACGGGGCGAAGCTCACTAACGATCCGCTGGCGCTCGCGTCTGCGCTGCGCAAGCTGGAGAGCGGCACCCAGCGCGCCCCGCTGCCGGCCAATGACCAGAAGCTGGCCAACACGTCCCACCTGATGATCGCGAACCCGTTCCGCGCAGGGGTACGCGGCCTCCTGGCCACCCACCCGCCCATGGCTGACCGCATCCAGCGCCTGGAGCGCATGGCCGGCCGGACCCTGGGCGCCTAGCCTGCACCTGACCTGCTCCCGGTGACAAAGTAGGCTTCGAGCATGCGCCTGATACTCGTCCGCCACGGCCAGACTCCCTCCAACGTGGAGCACTTCCTCGACACCGCCGTTCCCGGCCCGGGACTGACGGAGCTGGGAAGGGAACAGGCGGCGTCGCTGCCCGAGGCGCTCGGACATGAACCGATCGACGGAATCTTTGCCTCCAACCTGGTCCGCACCCAGCTCACAGCCGCACCCCTGGCTGCCGCACTGGGGCTCCCGGTCGGGATCCGCGACGGGCTGCGGGAAGTTTCCGCCGGCGAGCTGGAGATGCGTAATGACCGTGACTCGATCATTACCTACCTGAAGACGGTCTACAGCTGGGTTTCCGGCGACACCGCCGTCCGGATGCCCGGCGGACCGGACGGTGCCGAGACGCTGGGCCGCTTTGACGCCGTCGTCGAGGAACTGGCTGCCGCGGGACTGAAGTCCCCGGCCATCTTCAGCCACGGGGCGATTATCCGGGTCTGGGCCACCGCGCGTGCCGGGAACGTGGGGCCGGATTTCATTGTGGCGAACGCGCTCAGCAACACCGGCGTTGCCGTGCTGGAAGCGGAAGATCTGCCCGGCGGCGGCCTCGGCCCCTGGCAGCTGCTCACCTGGATGGGTGAAGCGGTGGGCGGCGGGGACCTCGAGGACCACGGCGACGACGGCCCGGCCGCCGACGACGTCGCGCTCTAGGCAGCGGCCCGGCGTACTGCTGATGAACGGCAAACGGCGCCGTCCCCGCAAAGGGGGAGGCGCCGTCGTCGTGTGTGCCGTGCGGGCGTTCTAGCGGAAGTTGATGAACCTCTAGCCCGTCATCGGGCCCGACTGTCTATGGCAGTTTGCCGCTAGTTTCCGGGCTTCATATGGTTGGCGCTGCATGCCTGAATGCGTGTGTTTGTGGACCTCTTGCGGACTTTCTGCGGACTAGGATGATGCGGATCATCAGCTATTCCAATCTAGGACCGGAGAACAGCCTTGAGCGAATGGACCGATTTCCGACACACGAACTGCTGCCCGTGCCACACAACCCGGCAGATCGCCTACAGCGTGGAGGAGGCAGCAGCCAGGGTCGGGAGCAGCGCCGCTGTACTCCGGGCGCAGATTCGGCACGGGTATCTCGTTGCCAGATATGTGAACACCAAGGTGTTGATCGAGCACGATGAATTGGTGGCCTGGCTGCAGCACCTGCCCAGTGAATCGCCAACGGAGCGGCGAAGGTGAGCGAGAGCCGCTCCCTAACCGTCCAGCAGCTTGCGGAGCGTTGGCAGCGTCGCCCTGAGTGGGTGACGCAGGCAGCGAGGCAGGGGCAGATTCCTGGCGCCTGGAAGCTGGGTCACTTTTGGCGCTTCCGGCTCCTTGAGCTAGCGGCCTATGAAGAGGCACAGCAGGCACCGAATATCTTCGAGCTCAGCCCGGGAGTGGCGAGGCGCAGGAGCAAGGGGCGGCGGGCCCGTGGATCATAGATGCGCACTGGTAGAGTGCCCCAGAGCACCGACTTTATACATGGGGGGAACCATGAAGAGAACTATTGCAGTTGCCACCGCCTTGTTATTCGCGACTTCGCTATCTGCCTGCGGCAGTAGTGCACAAGGGCCCGCTAGCACCAGTTCAGCAGCCGATACCAGCGCGGCTTCACCTTCCCCTTCTAAAACCCCGAAGCATGCTAGTACCGCCCCGGCTAAGGCGTCCTCCGAGGCCAGTGAGTCTGCCTCGATGCTGACACCGCACCAACAGGTGTACCTTGCCCAGTTGCGCAAGGCCCACGCCAGCCTCCTGACGGCACCCGACGACGGGCTTATAGGAATTGGCGAAGGCGTGTGCACCTTCTACGACAATGGCGCCACGAGCGCAGAGGTCAACGATTTCCTCCTTATAGGCGCAGGAGTCGCCTACACGGTGACTGAGTTCGCGGCTATGCATGGTGCAGCCGTTGCAGCTTTCTGCCCTGAATACATGGCGCAACTGTCTTCAGGGCAGTAACCCATAACGACGAAGCCGCCCCCACCCGGTGACGGATGAGGGCGGCCGTTCTGGCTTAAACACGACAGCGCCCCACCATCTCAGGTGGGGCGCCTGCTTGTGGGCTCAGGCGGAGCGCCGGAGGCCTCGAGAGTGCTCATCTGGTCAAAACGAAGATCCCGCGAAAGCCGGAGCAACCGATAGGACGATCTGCAGGGCTGTACTACCGAGCGCCACCCCTATATTTACGCGATCCGCCCTGGCCAGACGCGCAACGGGTGCCTCCCCTGCCAGAGGACTAGTACCAGTGCTTGAAGACAATGCCCTTGCCTGAAAGAACTTACTTAGGCCCATGCCGAGCCCTACCAAAACCCAGAAGAGCAGCAGCAGCAAGACCAAGACCAAGATGACGTGCACGGCAGCAGGCAGGGAAGTCTCTCGCAGATGCAGCAACGCGACTGCCCCAGCCAAACCGAAGAGCACGACTACAGTCCCGAGCTCCCCCAGCCCTGCGTGCCTCCCACGCTTTTCCACCTCGAAGAAGATTCCGCCCACGCCGATCATGGTGATGATCATGGAAGCCACCATGACGACTGTCACCCATCCATGGCTGAGAGGAAGCAACCGAGGAACAAGTAACACCACCAAACCAAAAAGTGCGAACCCAAACCCGATCCCAATGCCGGACACGTCATAGGGATCGGCTTCTTCCTGGCTGACGCTATTGGGTTGGTCTAACGGTTGGTCCTTTGACAAGTTCATGGCGGCTCTCAGTCTCACAATTCGATTGTTTGCCCCAGCCTAACGGCAGCTACGCACAGTTTGCCCCTCGCTCCCACTGTCACCGCTGACCTCAGCTGCCACTTCCCGGTTTCGATTCATGCCCGCTCGTTCGTTCCGTCGCTACGGGAAGATCTCTTGATATGAACCATTCCGAAAAGTTTGAACCCTCCGCACTATCCGGAGACCTCACCGTCGGTGCCGTGACAGTGCGTGTCTAGGGACCCCCGCCTGGGGGTCGTCATGAGTAGTACCTGTGTGAGGCCTTGCCTGCTGCGCTGAGGTTGCAGCGTGGGCACTCGGGACCACGGATGATGCTCCGGTCGTCGTCGTCGTGTCCCAGGTGGAACAGCGCACCTGGTGCGAGTGGCTGTTGGCAGCGCCAGCAGCACACCTTCCCTTCGGCTATCTTGGCAACCCATCGTCTGCGCTGTGCTTGGTACTCGGCGCCGTAGCCGCGCTGGGCTTTGGTTCCTCGTGCCTTGTCTCGCGCTCTTGTGTGCTCGGTGCAGTAGCTGGCGGCTGCCGGCTGCGGGCAGCCTGGTTGTGCACATACCTTCTTAGCTCTTGGCATTGGTTCCTTCGGGTTAACCACAGCGAGCCGCCACCTTTCATGGATGACGGCCCGCTGTGGTGAATCGGTTGTTACTCGCTGGCGACGGTGACTTTGGCGATGTGCTTGGGGTCAATGACAGCCCAGCCGAAGCGCCATGTTGCACGGATTGCGGTGCTGTCGTAGTCGAAGAAGTGATCCGGCGAGACTGCCAGGTTCAGCTCCCCTGCTGCGGAGTAGATGCTGCCCTTGGAGGTGATGAGGATGGTTCCGGGTGCCAGGCTCGGGGTGGTGATTACTTCGAGGCCGAAGACCTGCTTCTCAGTCTGTTCCGCTGGTGCACCGAGGAGGGGAATGTTGGAGCCGGTACCTGCCTTGAGGGCTCGCACCTTGGCCCAGTCCGCCGGGTTCGCCACGATGTGCGTGGGCTTGCCGCCGGCTACTTCGATAGCCGCGATGGCTTCGTCTACGGCGTCGAGGTTGGTGCCCAGTGTGCCGCCGTCACTGATGCCTGCCAGTCCCATAAGCCCGGTTGGGTTGCCGGGATTGGAGAGCAGCGCGTTGTTGCCCTTGACGGTGACGGCGCGGCGGAGGCTGGTGGACAGTACGCCGTTGGAGCCGGGGCTGTTCCGCATGGCTTCGTTGGATGTGCGGGTGAGGACGGCTACCTTGTCGGTGCTGACGGTGAGCTCATCGAGGACGGGATCGCTCTCGGTGATCTTGGCGCCTTCGTCCACGAAACCGGCTTCGGGGTCCGCTGCAACGTAGGGGATCCGGACTACGGGCGCGTCACCTTCGACGGCACCGGCGAGGGTGGTGAGCTGGAAGATGAGTGCTTCCGGCATTACCTCGGCGGCATTGAAGGCCTGGTCCGGATAGAGGGACTTGAGGTCTGAACTGGTGTTAATTGCCATGGTGGCTGCTCCTGGATTTGGAGGGTGAATGAGTGAATCACTGAGCCGCGGGCTCTAAGTGTGCGTGCCCTCCTGGAGCATCTGCGGTGCTTCACTGCCGGCCTGCCGGTCTGTGTGTTGCACCTCTCTATATTGTACCGGATAGGGGCCAGTTATGTACCGACCCCTATCCGTTATCTAGCCGCGTAGGGCCCTGTTCAGGGCGTCTCCGAACGGATCTCCGCTGCCAACCATGGTAAAGCCGTGGGCACCCTGGGAGAGGTCTGGCCTTGGGGTCCGCGGGGCTGCGAGATGCGGGCGTTCAGCCAGGATGGCGCTCGTTGCTTCCTGTACCTTTTCCGGGTCCGGTAGCCCGTCCTCAGTGAGCATGTCCGCCGGATCGGCCCCGTGCCGCCAAAGGTCGGCTGCGTCCAGCAGATAACCGCCGGCAAGCTGTTCGATAAAGGCTTTGCTGAGGGTGTTGAGCTTGCCCGTGAGCCCTTCGGTGGTCGCGGTTGTTTCTGCGAGCTTGGCCTCAGTATCACGGAGCCTGGTGCGGTATTTGGCAGCTTCCCGGTTGCCCTTGGCATCGGGCTCCTCTGCTTCCCTGCCGTCAAGGGCATCGGCGGTGGGCTCTACTTCGCTGGTGGATTCGATGTTCTGGCTCATAGTCGATTTCCTTTGTTCTTGTTGGGGCTGTTCTTGATGGTCATTGTCTTGAGGCGTTCGGAGTACCGGATTGCTCGGGATTCCCATAGTTCGGCCCGGTCGCGGGCTTCGTAGAATTTCTGCTTGAATTTCCGCAGCTCAGCGTTCTCTCGTTGGGCTGCTCGTCTATCAGTGCGCTCACGTTTGAGGGCGTGAAGCAGTCGCTCTTCGCCGGGGGTGAGAGCATCCCGTTCTTCGTACTCGGTGGTCATGATTTTTCCTTTTCGGTCGTATCTGCGAGGTCGTGGAGCTTGTCGGCCAGGGCCCTGGCCTCGTCCGGCGTGAGGTGGGCACAGACGCTCGCGCCGTGCATGAGCCCGATGCCTTCTGTTCTCTTGCCGTCTTTGCGCCACTCCCAGCGGCGAACGGTGACGTAGGGGCGTCTGTTGTCCTTTGTGCCGGCCATGTCAGCCTCCGTAGTTGGTGGAGTGGTAAAGGGTTCCGTCTGGACTCATATAGAAGTTGGGGACCATGCACCGAAGGATGTACCCGTTGTCGTCAATATGCAGATTGGGCAGTTCAACGTTGGGAGGCAGGTCGGTCTTCGGTAGGGCGTCCACGTCGATGTCGAGTTCTTTGCCGTAGCCCGGCTGATCCGGGTTGTCGTTTTTCCAGTGATAGTGGCCGAGGCTCAATCGGTGGTCCCTTCCTTCGAGTAGCTGCGCATCATGCTGATTTCTTCCGGCTTGCCAGGAACCAGGAATAGAGCCCTGCAGCATGTTCCGGGGAGGCCTTCATGGCTATCTGAACCTCAGTCGCGGTCTTGGGGAGGAGCATGCTGAGGCGTCGGATCTCTGCCTCCGTGGGCTGCGAAGGTGCCGAAGGTGCCAAAGGTGCCACTCCTACAGGCGCAAGCTCCTTGGCGGCACCTTGGGTCGAAGGAGCCACGAAGGTGCCCATGGTCTCCGTGCATGGCACCTTGGCACCTTCGGCACCTTCGGGCTGCTGGGTGGCACCTTCGGTCTCCATCTGCCAGACCCACCCGGATCCGAAGGAGCTTTTGACACTGGCGATCCGCGGATTGCGGCACCTTCTCCGGGCGTGCTTGATTTCGTTGTCCGTGAACCCAGCCGCTTTACCCGCTTTCAGGACTTCGGCAGCAGGGGCCTCCCATCCGTCGCGGTCTCGGATGAAGTCCGCTACGAAGGCCTGGGCCGCGTTCCTGTCGTCCTGTTCGTCCTCGCCTCCCGGCTCCCTGTTGATTAGGTCCGAAACACTGGTATCCGTCTCTCCAAGGAAATTGACCTTAGCGACGCTGGTCACGTCACCGTCATCGGTCGGGACGTTCACCGATTCGAGGATGAACTTATAGCTGCCCTTGGACTCGGCGTAGTTGTTCTTGTCCTGGCTGAAGACGCGCTCCCCGGTGTCCGGGTCGCTGGCAAAGGCGAGGTAGGAGCGGGTGAGGTCCCGCCAGGCATGGGAGCCGGAGAGCTTCGCGGAGACGCTGCCGGCGCCCTTTCCGAAGTGGTTGATCAGGACCATGGCGACTTCACGTTGCTGAGCCAGTGCCATGAGGGGCTCGTAGGCTTCCCGGACGTCCTGGACTTTGTTCATGTCCCCGTGCATGAGCGATGGCGCGGGATCCAGGATGATCAGCTTGGCACCGGTCTCGTGCTGGGCTTCTCGAATGCTGTCCATGTCCAGCGGGAAGCGGAGGGAGCGTTGCCGGGTGTATTCATCGAAGGTGGTTTGCACCTCGATCTTGTAGATCCGGTCCAGGTCCGCGCCGGCAGCGGTCAGCCGGGGAATCATCACCGTTTCCCAGTCGTCCTCCGGCCCGATGATGATCACCGCTCCTTTGGTTCCATGGAGGTCTCCAGGCAGCAGGCCGCGGGTGAGTTGTGCGGCCAAGTGCAGCATGAATGTTGTCTTACCTTCCCCACCCTGCCCCGCAGCTATGGTCCCCGTCCCAAGAGGGATAACACCCGAACCCTTGTAGGGCTCCCAAAACCACTTCTGCCGGCGGCTCTTGATCAGGCTGGCTGGGGTCAGGAGGAGACGCTTGGTTTCTGTGTGCGTCTGGTCTGTCAATCTATGGGCCCTCAGTTCTCATCGGCACGTATGCGCTGTTCGGACTCTGGCGGTGGATCAGGACGTCAACCCATTCGATGCTGCTGCGGATGGTCTTACGCATCTCATTCCGCATATCGGGGATCGAGTTGTAGTAGTCCTCGTGCGGGTTGGGCATCGGAGTGCTGGCCCTACACATTGGCTGTCCTGAGGATGTCTGCGGGCTTCGCACCGTGGGCATCGGCGTAGCGGCACAGGTCGGTGACGGTGTAGATACCTAGTGCCTGTAAGGCGCTGATCTGGGCATCCTCGGCGGCGGTGTGTACTGTGATCATGAGTGAATCTGTTCCTATCTGTGGGACTGGTTGGCGGTCTGGACGAGCTTCTTGGCGGGAGTGTCCAGGCCGCTTTTGTTTTTCTGCTTGTCTCGGCATCTCGGGCCGATGCCGGTCGAGACGGACTTGGGGCTGATCATTGGCGCCCCGCATTCTGAGCAACGCGCCACGAGCATTAGCTCGGGAGTCAGAGGGGCCGGTGCTCTCATGCGGCACCGTCTGCTTCGAAGGCTGCGTTCAGCCATTCCATAACCTCGAACTCGCGGAACATTCTGCGCCCGCCGATCAGGGCTGATTTCGGCGCGGTACCTGAATGGATCATCCAGCGAATCTGCGCGGGGGACTTCCGCAGCATCTCTGCCACCTCGTTCAGGGTGAGTAGCTTCATGGCTATTACTGTCTCCATCGGTTCACTCTCTGCTAGTCGTAAGCGAACTACCCGTGTAGTCCGCACGGGACTACTATTGCCCACAGTTGGGGATGGTGTCAAGCGTTTGGGGAATGTAGTCTTAGTCCCATGGAGAATGTTGAGAATAATCTTGCTGACCTAGCCAGGCGGACCTTTGGGGAATCCGTGCGGAAGTTTCGCGTGGCGAATCAGTGGACGCAGGAGGGCTTGGCGAAGTCGCTAACGGCAAACGGCATAAACGCAACGCAGACGATGGTTGCGAAGATCGAGCGCGGAGACCGCCCGACGTCGATAAGTGAGGCGGCCGTGATTGCAGCCACTTTCGGCATTCCGGTGCAGTCTCTGCTCCCTTTGGATCGGGAGTCGGCCACCGCTTCCCACTTAGGTTCGCTTCTCACTACCTTTCACACCCGGCTCGAAAGGCTGGAAGATCTCAGGCTTGAAGTATCTGAATACGAGGCTGACATTCAGAACCTGCTAGACGAATGGGATGACTCCGTGGGCAAGTGCACGGAGACAGACCGGGAGCATCTGAGAAGCCTCGATATCGATGCACGGCCTACTGCTGAGAATGGAATGAGGAAGATGCTCCGTGGCAAGTATCAAGAAACGCCCTGACGGGCACTGGCGGGCCCGCTACCGCGACGAAGCGGGCAAGGAGCATGCCAAGCACTTCCCCCGAAAAATTGACGCGCAGCGGTGGCTCGATGAAGTGACGGCGTCTGTCGTGACGGGAACCTATGTGGATCCCAAGGCGGGGACTATCACCTTCGCCCAATGGTTCACGCAGTGGGAAGAACGTCAGATCTGGTCGCGAGGGACAAAGTTGTCCGCAGCTCAGGCGCTGCAGTCCACAACCTTCGCTGACGTGCAGATGAAGAAGATCATGCCGTCGCACGTTCAAGCCTGGGTTAAGTCGATGACGCTCCCCGCGGAGACGCGAAAGTCTGGATTGTCCCCGGCCACAGTCAAGGTCCGCTACAACCTGGTGCGATCCGCCTTCAAGGGCGCCGTAGCGGACCGAGTAATCGTGCTGGATCCATCGGACAACATCAAGTTGCCGAGGGAGCGCCGTCCGGAAGTTGCGATGACTATCCCGACCACCGCTCAGGTTGCGGCTGCGTTGGATGCGGCGCCAGAGTGGTTCCGTGCCTACATAGGAGTCTGTGCTTTCGCCGGCCTGCGGCTTGGTGAGGCCTCCGGACTCCAGGTTGGAGACATCGACTTCCTGCGCCGGACCCTCAAGGTCAGCCGGCAGGTGCAGGGAGAGAATCGGAAGAAGGCCGAAGTTGTCGCCCCGAAGCACGGCTCCGAGCGTGTTGTGTACATCCCGGCGCGGCTCACAGAAATGATCGCGCAGCATGTGGAGCAAGTAGGTGTTCACGGCGATGAAGGGTGGCTTTTCTCGACGGGTGGCCACTTATGGAACCGAGGGATGGCCGGGTACTACTGGCGGGAAGTCCGCGAGGCTTGCGGGATGGGTGAGTTCACGCTGCATGACCTGCGGCACTTCTTTGCCTCCGCACTGATCGCGTCCAGCTGTGATGTGGCGACGGTACAGAGGACCCTGGGACATTCTCAGCCGTCGATCACGCTGGACATCTATACCCACCTGTGGCCGACCGCTGAGGATAAAACGAGGACCGCAGCCGACTCTCTCATGGCTGCGGTCCTCGACGGTCCTGCGGACTCTGTGCGGACTGAGGCACAGTAATCTGCGTCTGACTAGGCGATACGCATAGGACCTAGCGGAAGTTGATGAACTGCAGATCCACTTCGAGGTCCGCACCCTTGAGTAGGGCCATGGTGGCCTGCAGGTCGTCGCGGGACTTGGAGCTGACCCGGAGCTCGTCGCCCTGGATCTGGGACTTGACGCCCTTGGGGCCTTCGTCGCGGATCAGCTTGTTGATCTTCTTCGCCTGGTCCTGGGCAATGCCCTCCTTCATGGAGGCCTCAATCCGGTATTCCTTGCCGGAGGCGAACGGCTCGCCGGCATCCAGGGACTTCAGGGAGATGCCCCGCTTGACCAGCTTGGACTGCAGGACGTCCAGGACCGCCTTCACCCGGTCCTCGGAGTTGGCCTTCATCAGGATCTTCTCGCCGCTGAAGTCCACCTCGGCCCCTACGCCCTTGAAGTCGTAGCGCTGGACAATTTCCTTCTGCGCCTGGTTCAGCGCATTGGCCACTTCCTGCTTATCGATCTTGCTGACGACGTCGAACGTGGACTCACTGGCCATTTCGGGACTCCTCTAAGTTGGTGACTTTTCCTGCTACTTAGCGTAGTAGGTCCGGGCACCGATGGCGCCCTGCTCACAGGATCCGCCCAGCCAACACCCGGCATCGTCACATCGATGCGGGGAAAGGTGAGGGGGTGGAAAACTATCCCGGCACCGCATCGCGTCCCCGCCGTCCCGCCGCCGTCCGTCTCCGTACTGCCGCGGCCGGTTCATTCCTCGCTGCAGCTTCGGCCGCCGGACTCGGAGTCATCGGCGCTCCGCCGGCACGGGCAGCCATTTGTCCTGTCTCGTCCCTGGTGGACTGCGGTTCTTCAGTCGCCGACGTCGACGAGGGGACCCGGGAACGGCTCGCCGGGATCCGCACGGATCTGGGAAACGCCGTGGCCTGGGGCTCGGTGACCCAGGCGCAGGCGGACCGGTTCTATGCGCAGCTCGAGGGCCGGATTGCACGGGGACTGTAGCCGCGGAAGGGCCTCAAAAAAGACAGTGGAAGGGGGCCCCGGGACTCCTTGCGGAAAGCATTTGGGGCCCGATTCGTAACTTTGGAAAATCTTCGGTAAAGTTGTCTTGTCCGCAGCCGCTGCGGACAACGTCTTCGCTTGAAGACGCTCGGCAGATTACCCGAGCGGCCAAAGGGGGCTGACTGTAAATCAGCTGGCAACGCCTTCACTGGTTCGAATCCAGTATCTGCCACCGACAAACCCGTCCTCACCACTGGTGGGGGCGGGTTTTTCAGGTCCCGGGGACCTTGCGCCGAAAACTCCTAGATATTAGGCTCCCTAAATATGACTAGCGATCCCGCCCTGGATGAGCTCGCCGAGGAATTCCGCGAATCCCTCCGGCTGGCACTGTACATTGCCCGCAACATGGATGCAGACACCGATATCAGCGCCACGCAGGTCAGCATCATGAAGATGGCCGCCGGCGAGGGGACGCGGGTGAGCGGGATTGCCCGCAACCTCGGGGTGAAGGTCCCCAGTGCCACGGAGCAAATCATCCGTCTTGAAGGGGCAGGCCTGTTGAAGCGCAGCCCGGACCCCCATGATTCCCGCGGTGTGCGGGTGACGCTGACGCCGAAGGGGGAGCAGTCGCTCCGGGAAGCCAACGGCAGCAGGACCGCGCTGATGGCAGCGCTGCTGGAACAGCTGAGCAGCGAGGAACGGGCCGCACTCTCAGCCGCATTGCCGGTGATCCGCCGGCTCACGAAGCTTCCCGGCGCCTGAGCGGGCTTCACCGGTCAGCGAACAGCTACAGACAATGCCTGCAAGCCCGGTTAGCGTTGAACCATGGCTACTATCGACATCACCGAAGCAACGTTCCCCGAGACCATCGAGGAAAATGACATAGTCTTCGTGGACTTCTGGGCGGACTGGTGCGGTCCCTGCAAGCAGTTTGCACCCGTGTACGACTCCGTATCGCAGCAGCACGACGACATCACCTTTGCCAAGGTGGACACCGAGGCCGAGCAGGGTCTGGCAGCTGCCGCCGGCATCACCTCCATCCCCACCCTCATGGCATTCCGGGAAAAGGTGCTCGTGTTTTCCCAGCCCGGCGCCCTCAACGCCAGCCAGTTCAGCGAACTGGTGGAAGCAGTCAAGGGCCTGGACATGAAGGCCGTGCATGAGCAGATTGCCGCGCAGGAGCGCGAGGCAGCCGCAGGCTCCAACGGACAGGCCAAGCAGGCCTAGCTCCGCCCGTTCCTTCGCCAGGGAGGCATCCGTCAAAGGATGCCTCCCTGGGTGCGTTAAGGCGCTTTCTGCCGGTGCTCCTGCCGGTGGAAATCCGCCGGGTCCACCGGTAGCGCCACCCCTGCACCCGCTGTAATGTCGCTTCCACAGGGCGCACCGCAGGGAGCATCCCGGCGGGGACGTCAACGATGACGAAACGACTGTGAGGCCGCAATGAGTTCCAACCGAGGCATTGCTTATCTTGAACCGGGTGTAGTTGAAGTCCAGGACATCGATTACCCGACCTTTGAACTGCAGGACGGTCCGGGTGTGAACCCGGCCAACGTCGGACGCAAGCTCCCGCACGCCGCCATCCTGAAGGTGGTCACCACCAACATCTGCGGATCCGACCAGCACATGGTCCGCGGGAGGACGACGGCGCCGCCCAACCTGATCCTGGGTCATGAGATCACCGGGGAAGTGGTGGAAACCGGATCGGACGTGGAGTTCATCAAGGTGGGCGACCTGGTTTCGGTGCCGTTCAACATTTCCTGCGGCCGCTGCCGCAACTGCAAGGAACGCAAAACCGGCATCTGCCTGAACGTGAACCCCGACCGTCCCGGCAGTGCCTACGGATACGTCGATATGGGCGGCTGGGTGGGCGGCCAGGCCGAGTATGCCCTGGTGCCGTACGCGGACTGGAACCTGCTGCGGTTCCCGGACAAAGACCAAGCCATGGAGAAGATCCTTGACCTGACCATGCTCTCCGACATCTTCCCCACCGGCTACCACGGCGCAGTCACCGCCGGCGTGGGTGTGGGCTCCACCGTCTACATCGCCGGCGCGGGTCCGGTAGGCCTTGCCGCAGCCGTCTCGGCACAGCTGCTGGGCGCCGCCGCCGTGATCGTGGGCGACCTGAACGAGGAACGGCTGGCCCAGGCCCGGAGCTTCGGCTGCGAAACCGTGGACGTTTCGCTGGGGGACCCGCGGGACCAGATCGAACAGATCCTGGGTGTGCCGGAAGTGGACTGCGGGGTGGACGCAGTGGGGTTCGAGGCCCGCGGGCACGGTGCCGGTTCAAGCAGCGAAGCGCCGGCCACGGTGCTGAACTCACTGATGGACATCACCGCCGCAGGCGGAGCGCTGGGCATTCCGGGACTGTACGTCACCGGTGACCCGGGCGGCGTCGATGAGGCTGCACAGAAGGGGTCGCTGAGCATCAACCTGGGGGCGGGCTGGGCCAAGTCGCTGTCCTTCACCACCGGGCAGTGTCCGGTGATGAAGTACAACCGGGAGCTCATGATGGCGATCCTGCATGACAAGGTGCAGATCGCCAAGGCCGTGAGCGCCACTCCGATCAGCCTGGACCAGGCACCGGAGGCCTACCGCGAGTTTGATGCCGGTGTGGCGAAGAAGTACGTCATTGACCCGAACGGCATGGTGGGCTCCCACTAGCCCGCGGGCCCTCCTCCCGCAGGAGGACCGATGAGCAGCAGCACAGCCGGCAGGACCGAGACGGAATCGGTCCTGCCGTCTGCCGTTTGCGCCTGTGCACTTCTGGTGCCTCTCAGCCCGGCGGTACGCTCGATTGGTCCGGGGTCCCGGCCGGCACAGCTTTCCGGGCCTCCGCCACTCGAACGCCCACGGCTTGTAAAAGCGGAGTTGGAAGCGGGAATCATATGTGCGGCAGCAGCGGAACACCTGGCAGAGCCGGCACTGGAACACCTGACACCCCCGGGAGTGCTCAATGAACGGGGCGGACACCGCGTGGGTATTGATCTGCGCCGGGCTGGTGCTGTTTATGACCCCGGGCCTGGCCCTCTTCTACGGAGGGATGGTTCCGGTCCGCAACGTCCTGACCATGATGATGCAGAACATCATCCCGCTCGGAATCATCTCGGTGACCTGGGTCCTGGTGGGGTACACCCTGGCCTTCAGCAACAGGGGCAACTCCGTAGTCGGTGAATTCGACGCTTTTGCGCTCCTGGATCTGGATACTCCGCAGTTCCACACCGTCGCGGCGGGCGTGACCATTCCAGCGCTGGCCTTCGTGGCGTACCAGATGATGTTCGCCGTGATCACTCCCGCGCTGCTCACCGGTGCGACGGCCGGCAGGCTCCGGTTCGGCGGCTGGGTGCTTTTCCTTGCCGCGTTCTCCATCCTGGTATATCCGCAGGTGGCGCGCTGGCTCTGGCACCCCAAGGGATGGTTGTTCCAGTTCGGCGCCCAGGACTGGGCCGGGGGAATGGTGGTCCACGCCTCCGCCGGTGCCGCTGCCGTGGCGGTGCTGCTGGTGGTGGGCCGGCGGCGCGGCTGGCCCACCCTTCGGAACTCGCCCAACAACCTTCCGCTGATGCTGGTGGGCGGAGGCATCCTCTGGTTCGGCTGGTTCGGATTCAATGCGGGTGACGGGCTGCAGGCCAATGACATTGCCGCGCAGGCGCTGATCAACACCCACGTGGCAGGATCGGCCGCAATGCTCACATGGTTGATCGTGGAGCGGATCACCACCGGGCACTGCACGCTGGTAGGAGCAGTTTCCGGTGCAGTTGCGGGCCTTGCAACCATCACGCCCTGCGCCGGCTATGTCGGCACCGGGGCGGCCCTGCTGATCGGACTGATCGCGGGCTGCGTGTGCGTGCTGGCGGTGCGGCTCAAGAGCGTCCTGCATTACGACGACGCCCTGGACGTCATTGCCGTCCATTTCGTGGGCGGTGTGCTGGGGTCCTTCCTGCTGGGCTTCTTTGCGGACAGCACGGTAAACGCGGCCAGCGATGACGGCGTCTTCTCCGGCGGCGGAGGAACGCTGCTGTGGCACCAGACGGTGGCCATTGTCAGCGTGGTGCTCTTCTCCTTCGTGCTCAGCTGGCTCTGTGCCGTTGTTATTTCCCGCACGGTGGGCCTGAAGGAACCCGGCCAGGAACAGGAGGATCTGGACCACGTCCAGCAGGACTCGTCCGCATATTCACTCAGTGGAATCGGTGCCCGGCCCACGGCAGCCGGCCGGGCGGCGGTGGACGGGAGTACCGGGGGTGCGGACCGGCACTCCGCACCGAGCCACGTCATCAGCGCCGTGGTCAACACCGGGCGCGTTGACGGGCTGCGGGATGCACTGCTGATGGCCGGCGCCCGCTCCCTGGAGCTCTCCGACACCGCTGTCTACTCCGGGAAGATCCGGACCGATACTTTCCGCAGCGAAAAGCGGCTGATCGATTTCGATGAGCGGTTCCGGGTGCATGCAGCGGTGGACGCGGAGCATGAGGAAGCGGTGGTCGCGGTCCTGAAACGGTTCGGGGCGGAACCGGAATCCATCTACCGGCTGGCAATCACCCCGTACTGACGTCGATTAGACCTGTTCCACCTTCAGCGGTTCGGCCAGCAGGGCGCTGAGGGATTCCTGCAGGTCCTGGAGGGCGGCACCGCGGGCGTGGCGCTCCAGATCCTCGCGGGAGGCCCACTGTTCCGCCAGCACAATGGCCGCCTCCGAGTCCTCAATGATTTCGTAGCGCAGGCAGCCCGGTTCCTCCCGTACCTGCTCGATGGCGATGTCCAGGGCCAGCTTCACCCGCATGTGTTCGCCGGGGTTCGGGACCATGGTGGCGCGGAGATTGATGGGGGTATCGGTTTCTTCAGTCATTCCCCCACCATAGGACTTCTGAGGGAAACCGGGGTGCAGGGCGCTCCCTTCGCAGGGAAGCAAACTGTTGGTAGCGTTGCCGCCATCTGTCCCGCAGCCAAAGGAGTCTGCTTTGCTTTCATACGCCGCATCCCCGTCGCAGAGTCCCCTGCTGGAGGAAACCATCGGGGATAACTTCGTGTCGACCGCCCGCCGTTTTCCAAACGCTCTTGCGCTGATCGATGTCCCCACCAACCGGTCCTGGACCTACGCCGAACTGGACCGGCAGGTCAGCGACGTTGCAGTCGGTCTGCTTCTGCGCGGCATCCAAGCCGGGGACCGGGTAGGCATCTGGTCACCGAACTGTGCGGAATGGACCATTGCCCAGTACGCCACTGCGAAGGCCGGTGCCATTCTGGTGAACGTGAATCCGGCCTACCGGCAGGCTGAACTGGACTTCGTGGTGAAGCAGAGCGGAATGCGGATGCTGCTCACCGCTCCGAGCGACCAGCGCAACGACTATGAGGCCATGGCACGGTCCGCCCTCGAGACCGGGGACAGCCTGGACACGCTCGTGTTCCTGTCCGGGGACGGCGCCGGCAGCTTCGCGGCACTGGAGGCGGAGGGAAGGGACTCCGGCGGGCCGGGGGCGGCGGCACTGGCCGAACGGATGGCGGGGCTGCAGCCGGGCGATCCCATCAATATCCAGTACACCTCCGGAACCACGGGCTTCCCGAAGGGTGCAACGCTGACCCATTCGAACATCCTGAACAACGGATACTTCATCGGCGAACTTCTGGGCTACAGCGAGGAAGACCGGGTGGTGCTTCCGGTGCCCTTCTATCACTGCTTCGGAATGGTGATCGGCAACCTTGCGGCCCTCTCGCACGGTGCCGCGACCATCATTCCGTCCCGCACCTTCGACGCCGGCCGGGCGCTCGCCGCCGTCGAAACACACCGCGGCACATCCCTGTACGGGGTGCCGACCATGTTCATCGCCGAACTGGGGCTGCCGGACTTCGACCGGTACGACCTTTCCTCGCTGCGGACCGGTGTTATGGCTGGCTCGCCCTGCCCGGAGGAAGTCATGAAACGGGTGATCGGCGAGATGAATATGGCCGAGGTGGCTATTTGCTACGGCATGACCGAAACGTCTCCGGTTTCCACCATGACCCGCCGCGGCGACTCCCTGGCCCGCCGCACCCGCACCGTGGGACGGACCATGCCGCACCTGGAAACCCAGGTGGTGGATCCCGGAACCGGGAAGCAGGTGCCCTACGGTGAAATCGGCGAGCTGTGCACCCGTGGCTACAGCGTGATGGCGGGCTACTGGAACCAGCCGGAGGCCACCGCGCTGGCTGTCGACTCCGAGCGCTGGATGCATACCGGGGATCTGGCCCGGATGGACAACGAGGGGTACGTCAGCGTGGAGGGACGCATCAAGGACATGGTTATCCGGGGCGGGGAGAACATCTATCCGCGGGAAATCGAGGAGTTCCTCTACACACACCCCTCAATCCAGGACGTCCAGGTCATCGGCGTTCCGGACGAACGCTACGGAGAAGAACTCATGGCATGCATCATTCCGGTTCCCGGCGCACCGGAACCGGATGCGGCGGCCATTGCGGAGTTCTGCCGTGACCGGCTGGCCCACTACAAGATTCCCCGTTATGTCCAGATCCGGGGCAGCTTCCCCATGACGGTCTCCGGCAAGATCCGCAAGGTGGCGATGCGCGAGGAGGCAATCAGCGGACTGGCGGGCACCGCCACCCCTGCGGTCTCCTAGCGGGAGGATGCGGGGTATGTGGGAGGAGGCGGGAGGAACCGGGTATGCGGGAGTAAGCGGGAGTAAGAGGTAGCGGGACGGAGTCGGCATTCGCGGGGGAGGGGTCCGGAGGAGGCGGCTTTAATATTCCTGTGAGCTCTGCGAGCGTGGAATTTCGTTGCCGCCGACCCGGGCCCCGGGTCCCGGGATCACCTCAGCGCCGGGCACGAACCCTCAGCGCCGCCGATGGTCCATCGGGGCGAGCTTGGGTCCGTAGGTGGGTTTGCGGTAGCCGCTGAGCATAATCATCCGCACCACCCGCTGCCGGTGTCCCTGCCAGGGTTCGAGCAGCTTCAGCATGCCGGCGTCGTCGGTGCGCTGTCCGGTCAGGGCGGCGCCCACATACGCGGCCAAGTGGTAATCGCCCACGGACACCGAATCCGGAGCCCCGTGCGTCCGCTGCGTGATTTCCGCTGCACTCCACACTCCGATCCCCGGAACCGAACACAGCTTGGCGGTCAGATCCTCGCCCAGGGGAGCGTCCGCCAGCCGCTGGAGCGCCGACGCCTGCGAACAGGCCCGCAGGATGGTGGTGGACCGGGAATGGTCTACCCGTGCCTGGTGCCAGTCCCAGCTGGGGATCCGCCGCCAGGTTTCCGGTGCCGGCGCGGCCTTCATGCCTGCCGGTGCCGGGCCGGGGGCGTCCACGCCGTAACGCGTCACGAGGTAGCGCCAGGCGTAGTAGGCCTCCAGCACGGTCACCTTCTGTTCCAACACCACCGGGATCAGGGTGTCCATGATACGGCCGGTGCTTGGCAGCCGCAGGGAGAGGTTCCGCCGTCGGGTCTCCGTGACCATCCGGGGCAGCGTCGCGAGGAACGCGGCGTCGTCGAACTCCGACCAGTCGTCCTGTTCACCGAGCAGCGCGGGCACCGACGCCAGGGCGCACTCGGCACCCGGCCCCCAGGCGGAGGCACGGACGCGGGCACCGGGGGCGGGCACGGGTTCCTCGCGCAGGTTCAGGGTGGCCGGGCCTTCCGGGGTGAGGAAGGTCAGCCAGGCAATGCCCGGTCCGAGCCGGATGGTCGGATCCTGCTTGCCGCGGACCAGGATGCGCAGCGAGGTCTGCAGGCAGTAGGGGGCGGGGGAGTCCCAGTAACGCACCAGGCCCGCAGGGCCGGATGCGCCGGAATCCCGAGCCGCAGGAACGTGTTGCAGCGGAACAGACGGTGCTGGAACAGACCGCACTGGAGCAGCGGCGGTGAAGGACATGCAACTATGGTTGCACGCGCCGCCCCCACTCCTGCCCGCACGGCGGGCCGCCCGCCTGTGGCTTTTGCTACGCTGCGTTCCATCCCCGCTGCCGCAGGCCGAAGGAGCACGTAACGTGGGTCACATGAAGTATGCCAACACTGTCCTGGACCTGATCGGCAACACTCCCTTGGTGAAGCTCCACCACGTGACCGAGGGCATCCGTGCCACCGTTCTGGTGAAACTGGAATACCTGAACCCGGGCGGTTCAGTGAAGGACCGCATCGCCGTGAAGATGATTGAAACTGCGGAGCGTGAGGGCAAACTGCTGCCCGGCGGCACGGTGGTCGAGCCCACCAGCGGCAACACCGGCGTCGGCCTGGCGCTGGTTGCCCAGCAGAAGGGCTATAAGTGCATCTTCGTTACCCCGGACAAGGTAGGGGTGGAGAAGCGGGATGTCCTGCGGGCCTACGGTGCCGAGGTAGTGGTGACGCCGACGGCGGTTGCCCCTGACAGCCCGGACTCCTACTACGGAGTCTCCGACCGGCTGGTGCGCGAGATCGACGGGGCCTACAAGCCGGACCAGTTCTCCAACCCGTCCGCACCCGCCAGCCATTACGAATCCACTGGGCCGGAAATCTGGGCCGACACCGACGGGCGGGTCACCCACTTCGTGGCCGGTGCCGGTACGGGCGGAACCATCACCGGCACCGGACGCTACCTGAAGGAAGTCTCCGCCGGCCGGGACTCCGGTCCGGTGCGCGTGATCGCCGCCGATCCCGACGGGTCCGTGTACTCGGGCGGTACGGGACGCCCCTACTTTGTGGAGGGCGTGGGGGAGGACATGTGGCCGGACAACTATGACGCATCCGTGCCGGATGAAGTGATTGCGGTCAAGGACGCCGATTCCTTCGCCATGACCCGCCGCCTGGCCCGCGAGGAAGGCCTGCTGGTAGGCGGTTCCTCGGGTATGGCGGTCACGGCAGCCCTGGAAGCTGCGCGCTCGCTGGGGCCCGACGACGTCGTCGTGGTCCTGCTCCCGGACAGCGGCCGCGGCTACATGGGCAAGATCTTCAATGACGACTGGATGCGCTCCTACGGTTTCCTGCAGGACGGCGGGGAACAGGCCTCGGTCCGCGACGTACTGGCCACCAAGGACGGCTCGCTGCCGGATCTGGTCCACACCCACCCGAACGAAACGGTGCGGGACGTCATTGCCATCCTCAACGAATACGGCGTCTCCTGCCTGCCCGTGCTCTCGCAGGAACCTCCGGTGATGCTGGGTGAAGTCCTCGGGTCCGTGGATGAGCGCTCGCTGACGGAGAAGCTTTTCCGGGGCGAAGCCAAGCCCACCGATCGGATCAGCGAGCATATGGGGCCGCGTCCGGCGCTCGTCGGGACGGGAGACACAGTAGCTTCCGCCCGCGCGAAACTGACGGACGACGACGCCGTGATGGTTACGTCCGATGGCACGGCCGTTGGCATGCTGACCCGGCACGACCTACTTTCGTACTTGAGCCTCTAACCCCGGCACGCCTTCGCAGGGGCGCTGTATTTGCACTAATCTGCCGGCTCCGGCCGGCGCAAGGAGAACACCATGACGAGCTTCAGCACCCGCGCCATCCATGCGGGCCAGGCACCGGATCCCACCACCGGAGCGGTCATTCCGCCCCTGTACCAGAGCACCACCTATGCCCAGGACGGCATCGGCGGTCTGCGCAACGGCTATGAGTACGGCCGCGGCACCAACCCCACCCGGGATTCGCTGCAGGAACAGCTCGCGGCGCTGGAAGGCGGAAAGCACGCCTTCTCCTTCAGTTCCGGCCTGGCAGCGGAGGACGCCCTGATCCGGGGGCTGCTGGCTCCCGGAGACCACATCGTCCTGGGCAACGATGCCTACGGCGGAACCTACCGGCTGATCAACAAGGTGCTGGGCAAGTGGGGGATCACCAACGCAGCGGTGGATATGTCCGACACTGCGGCTGTTGCGGCGGCCATCGCGGCCGGAAACACGAAGATCGTCTGGCTGGAAACGCCGTCGAACCCGATGATGAAGATCAGCGACATTGCCGCAACGGCCCAGGCAGCGCATGACGCCGGCGCGATCCTGGTTGTCGACAACACCTTTGCCTCGCCGTACCTGCAGCAGCCGCTGTCGTTGGGTGCCGACGTCGTTGTGCATTCGACCACCAAGTACATCGGCGGTCACTCCGACGCCGTGGGCGGTGCCGTGATACTGAACGACGACGCCATGGCGGAGGAGATCGGGTTCATCCAGTTTGCTGTCGGTGCGGTGTCGGCGCCGATGGAGGCCTGGCTGACCACCCGCGGGTTGAAGACCCTTGCGGTGCGGATGGACCGGCACTCGGCCAGTGCCACGGCCGTGGCGCGGTGGCTCAAGGAGCAGCCTGCCGTGGAGCACGTGCTGTATCCGGGGCTGGAAGAACATCCGGGACATGACCTGGCCAAGGCCCAGATGAAGGACTTCGGCGGCATGGTTTCGGTGTCCTTCAAAGGCGGCGAGGCTGCGGCGCGGAAGGTGGCTGAAGCCACCCGGCTGTTCCTGCTGGCCGAATCCCTGGGCGGGGTGGAGTCCCTGATGAACTACCCCTCGGAAATGACCCACGCCTCGGTCAAGGGCACCGAGCTGGCCGTACCGGAAAACCTGCTTCGGCTGTCGGTGGGTCTGGAGGACGTCGAGGACCTGATCGCGGATCTGGATCATGCGTTCGGGCAGCTCTAGCTGTTCCGGCGCGGGCGGTTGTTCGGGGGTCCTCGGGGGTGGTCGGGGGTCTGGGCTGTTCCGGGTGGGGGGCGTTGATGCGCTGTGCCCGGGAAGGCAGGCAGATCATCAACCTGCTGATGGCTGCCGGTGCTCCGGTCGAGGTCCCCTCGGGAGCAACCACTGGGTGTTTCAGGCCCAACCCAATGGCCCTTTCATGACTAGGTAGTGCCGTTCGGAAGACAGGTATTCCGAGTTTCCAGGAACGCCGGTTTGAGGCTCTTTTCGGGCCGGGAATGTCAGTGCCGGATGAAATCCTGAGGGTATGGATCAGCTCGGGAACACCGAACAAATAACCGAAGAGCAGGGCAGTAAAGACCAGCAGTCGGCAGGGCAGACTGCTGAAGCGGATGCGCCCTGCGCGGCCTGCACACTGTCGGTTTACCAGGCTGAACTGACTGTCGCGCCTGTCGGCGGTGCTGACGACAATGCCGCCCCTCCCACTGGCACTGCCCCCGAGGGCGACGCCAAGGCCGAAAATCCCGGACCTGATGCCGGGCCTGGCCTTGCGGACCCATCCGTCTCCGAACCAGCCAATCCCGGAGCTCCCACCGCCCCCAATTTCCGAACCGACAGTTCAGCCCCCGATTCCGGGGGTCCCACAGCTTCCGATACCGAAGCCCGGAATCCTGCCGAAGGATATCCGGACGGTTTTACCGGAACACTCTCGTTGAAGAACCTCGAATCCTTTGACGAGCAGGCGGTCGGTGCAGCTCTGTCCCGGATGGCGCATGCGATGTCCTGGGTACAGGCGCTGGAGGCCCGCCTGATGAACCGGATGAAGGAGATTTTCCGGGACGATTTCCATGCCGCGTCGGGGCGGCTCGAACCCGGGATGGCGTTCAGCCTCGCAGCTTCTGAATGCGCCGCCATCCTGAATGTCCCGCAGGTCACCGGGCAGCGGCTGTTGTTCGAAGCGGGCATGCTCTGCAGCACCCATGCCGCCACACTGGCGGCTCTGGAAGAAGGACGGCTGTCCTACCAGCATGCGCAGGTGGTGCTGGATCAATGCCAGAACGTTCCGGCCGAGAAACTGCCCGGGTTTGAAGCCGATCTGTTGAAGGCTGCGGAGGGCCAGACCCGGGCCCAGTTCGCCTGTAAAGCCAGGCGGCTGCGCGAGAGGAAGTTTCCGGACACCGTGGCCAAACGGCATCTGACTGCGTTCGAGCAGCGCAAGGTCACCCTGGACCGGGAAGAAGACGGCATGTCCTGCCTGTCCGCGTACCTACGGGCAGAAGAAGCCCAGCAGATCTACACGACCCTGAGTACCGCAGCACGGGGTGAACAGGTAGCCGGAGATAGCCGCTCCACGGATCAGCTGCGTGCGGACATCCTCGCCCAGTTGCTCATGGGCGGCGTCGGCTCAACACTGGTGAGCGCAGGGACCGGCAGCAGTGACGTCCGTAAGGAGACCGGCGGGGCCGGCGGCGCGGGCGGGACCGGATGCGATGACGGCGGTATCGTGCCGCGTGCGGAGATTATGGTCCTGATCAACGCTGAAACCCTCTTCGGAGCCGATAACCAGCCGGCAGAACTGCACGGCTACGGACCCATCAGCGCTGAAGCAGCCCGCAGGCTCGCCCGGAACGCCGTCGGCTGGACAGGACTCGCCCAAAACCCGCAGACCGGAGAGATCCTGGGAGTGGGACGGCGCAGAAAAGTACCAGCCGGGCTCCGCCGCTGGCTCCGCGCACGGGACGGAACCTGTCGGTTCCCCGGCTGCCGGGTCAATACGGCGAACGCGGAGATCGACCACACCATTGACTGGGCGCGCGGCGGCCCTACGGACCACGGGAATCTGGAACACCTCTGCCTCCGCCACCATCGGTTCAAGACCCTGGGTTACTGGAAAGCCTCCCAACCGATACCCGGAGTGATCGAGTGGACCTCACCCGCCGGACGCATCTACCGGACCGAACCTTTTCTGGAACTCGGGCCACCGGATACGTCACCGAATGTGGGTCGCGATCAGGGCCGGGATCAAGGAGGGGATTCCAAGCAAGAGGATCCCAAGCAACAGGATTCAGGGCAGACCGAACCGGAATCGGTGCCGCCGTTCTGAGCGGAGACACCATCCCTTGAGGCAGTCGCGCTGCGGCAGCCGCACTGACGCAAGTACCGGTCGTGACGGTTGGGGAACTGAACGCGGCAGCGGCGACTTTTCGGGCGGAAGCAGAAATTCCCGGACGACTCTTCACGGCAGCTGCCAGAGACGACAGCCCGCGTTCGGAAATTGCTGTCAAATGGCTTTTCCTGGGCCTTCCAATGACACCTTCTTCGCTGCTAACTTCGCACCTAGATAAAACTTATTGGAACGTGGAGAAGAAAATTATGAACCTCTTCGGAAACCGGGCCGCGAACCCGAGGCTAATCGTCAGGGAGATTTTCGCCAGCCACCCCGACCCCGACCAGGCTGCCGTAGCTTGGACCAAGTCTGTTGCCCGGGAGACAGGCCTGGACCTGCAAAAGGACCAGGTTCGCCTGATTAGGGAGCTGCGTAAGCGGGACACAAGCCTCGATTTGGCCTGCGCGACCTTTATGGTTCAGGAAGCGGCTGGAAAATAAGAAACACGGTTGGGGTGTTCCCCGGCATAAACGAATTGGCCGATGCGAAAGCGCCCGGGGCATACCGTGCCCCTCAACCTGCCGCTTCCGGTCTAGCGGGGCCTGCGGGGCTTACGCTTCTTCGGGTCGCGAAGCTGGAAATACTTGTTGCTCTGCGGCAGCCAGAGCAGCGCCGTGCAGACCAGCAGCACCACGCCTACGGCTACGAGGGCCGGCCCGCGAAACAGGAACGGGAACCCGGCAATCACTCCGATGCTGCTCAGAGTTTCCCGGGCGCTGCGCTTACCTGAACGCAGCCGCAGCACGCTGTAGGCGCTCACTGCGGCGAGCACCAACGCAAGGATCCCCAGCAGGGTCAGCGCAGCACTGTCCTGATGCTGGGTCCGGGCCGAAACAATAAAGGAAACGCCCGCAACGGCAACCAGGAGGGCAGCCACCAGCCAGGCAGCCCCGGCAGCACGGATGATGCCGGGCGGGGGAGTGCGCCACGGAGTAGTGCCCGGACCCGCGGGCTTGCTTGAACCCGGTCCCATCAGCGCGGCGCCACAATCTGTTCGCGGGCCTCAAGATCGTAGCGGTAGACTTCGCGGCCGCCGATCCACACCTTCAGCACCCGCTGCATAACGTCCAGCGGATCGCCGCTCCACAGGACAAGATCCGCATCCTTGCCCGGTTCCAGCGAACCGAGCCGGTCCGCAAGGCCCAGAACCCGAGCGGGATTGATGGTCACCGCACGCAGTGCCTCGTCGCGGTCCAGGCCCTCCTTCACGGCGAGCGCGGCCTGGAAGATCAGGAAGTTGATGGGTACTACGGGGTGGTCGGTGATGATGGAGATTTCCACTCCCGCCGCCGCCAGCTTCCCGGGGTTGGCCATGCTGCGGCCACGCAGCTCCACCTTTGAGCGGGTAGTGAACAGCGGGCCGATCAGAACCGGCACGCCGCGTTCGGCGAGCACATCGGCCAACAGGTGGGCCTCGGTCCCGTGGTCGAGCACCAGGTCGTAGCCGAACTCCTCGGCGAGGCGCAGCGCAGTGCCGATGTCATCGGCGCGGTGGGCGTGCTGGCGCCACGGGATTTCCCGGCGCAGCACCATGGCCAGAGCCTCCAGATGAGGGTCCCGCGTGTTCGGGTCGGCCTTGCCCAGATAGTTCTGCGCCTCCATAAACGCCTGCCGGATAACCATCGCCGTGCCCAGCCGGGTGGACGGGGTCTGCTTCTTGTCGCTGTAGATCCGCTTCGGGTTCTCGCCCAGCGCGGACTTCAGCCCGCTGGGCGCACGCAGCACCATTTCCTCCAAATAGCGCCCGTGCGTGTGCAGGGCCACTGCCTGCCCGCCGATCGGGTTGCCGGATCCGGGATTGATGTTCGCAGTGGTCACTCCGCCGGCAAGGGCGTCGTCGAACCCCGTGTCAAAGGGATTCACGGCATCCAGCGCCCGGACCCCGGCCATCACGGGGTCCGTCATTTCGTTGGAATCATTGCCGGCCCAGCCTTCGCCCTCTTCATGCACGCCAAGGTGGGTATGCGCATCCACGAGCCCGGGCAGCAGCCACTGCCCGCCGGCGTCGAGCACCTCTGCGTTCCCGGGTACAACGACGTCGGGACCCAGTTCGCGGACCCGTCCGTCCTCGATGAGGACGGTGCCGTGGAAGGAGGCGCCCGTGACAGGAACCACGCGGGCATTGGTGAGGGCTAGAAGCGCGGGGGACATGGAGGACCTTTCGCTTGCTGATCTGGTCCGGCCAGCCTATCGCCTGCCTTTGGACGGGGGAGGCGGGGCAGGCTGGCCGGTAGACTTGCCATGATCAATATCGCCGAACAACGCCATGCCGCGCCACGTGCGCGGCCGGCGTCTTTGCAGGGAGAACAATGGGCCAGATCCACCGATCCGCCTTCGTGCGGACCGTTGCGACCCTGGGGGCGCTGGCACTTGCCGGGCTGCTCGTATGGACAGCTTTCGACTTGTCGCCGCGCCACGGCCTCGACTTCAGTGTCTACCTTTCCGGCGGGCAGAGCGTCCTCGACGCCGCCGGGGAACTGTATACGAAGTCGGTCCAGTACGACGCCGACAGCAGTCTGCTCTTCACCTATCCGCCTTTCGCGGCGCTGGTCTTTGCCGTGCTGGCACCGTTCGGCCAGAGCCTGGGGCTGAACATCTTCACCGGGATCTCCATCGCCATTGCCGCAGCCACCGCCGTCTGGGCAGTCCGCTATGTCTTCCGCCGCCGGGGCGCGGTGGACGTACTCCGCCACCCCTGGCTCCGGCCGCTGGCGATCGCCGGGACAGGGTTGATCGTGCTGTTCGGACCGTGGCGCGAAACGCAGGCCTTCGGACAGATCAACATTTTGCTCTTCGGGCTGATCATGGCCGACTTCGTGATCAAGAAGGAGGGCTGGCCCACCGGCCTGCTGACCGGAGTGGCGGCCGGATTGAAGCTCACCCCGCTGGTGTTCGGCCTGTACTTCCTGGCCCGGGGCGACTGGCGCGGGCTGCGCAACATGACCTACGGCTTCCTTTCAACCTTCGCCCTGGGGTTCCTGATCCTCCCGCGCGAATCACGCACCTACTGGCTGGACCTGCTGCCTGACACCTCACGGATCGGCGGGGCCGGCTACGTGGACAACCTCTCCATCAAGGGCGCGATCCTGCACTTCGGCGGCCCGGATTTCCCCGTCGACCTCCCGTGGCTGATCCTGTCCCTGGCAGCCGTTGCCGCTACGGCCGTCATCATCCGCATTGCCGGCAACCGCGGACAGACCTTCACCGCGCTGGCCGCCGCCGCACTGCTGATGCTGCTGATTTCCCCCGTGTCCTGGTCCCACCACTGGGTCTGGGTGGCCCTCTTCATCCCCGTCCTGGCGCGGAACCTCATGGACCTCGGTCCCGGGCAGCGGAAGCTGCGGATCGCCGGCCTCATCCTGCTCGCATCCTCGCTGGTCATCTTCATCTACTCACCCAAGACAATCGGCGAGCTGTTCAACGCGCCGAACCTGGACTCCCAGCTGCCCGAGCCATGGCTGATGGCTTCCAGCATCGGTGTCTTCTGGGGCATCGGACTGCTGGCCTGGTGGCTGGCGGGGTACTGGGGCAGCCGCCCCAGCCAGTGGTGGCGCAACAACCCGCCCGAGCTGCTGCGCGCCCCGGAGCCGCAGCCCTAGACTGCCGGGGAAAGTCCACCCGCGGGGACTGGCCGGAGACCTGTTGGAAGGCCCTGTGCCCAAGGTCACCGCCCCGGACCACGTACCCGACGCCGGTATGCCGTACACTGGAAAACATCCCCCACTCCGGTATTCCCTTATTTTCCTGCGGTTCATCGAGATTTTCATCGAAAATCACCACCGAAACCCGTACGGTACGTTGTGTTGGGGCCCGCATTTCTTATGCGGGCAGATTCATCTTTTGGGGAGCGCCGGCAAAGAAATCGTCACACCGGTCGTAGACACAATCCAGTGAAATCGGCCCACAGCTGTGACGGAAAGTCCTGCCTGGGATTGCAACAGCGCCGGACTTACGTCCCGCAGCCTCTTGGTTGCCTGGTCCCCGATTGAATGAGGATTACCTCTTGTCTGAAGCCACGCTGGAAAACACCAACGTCGAAAATGCCACTCCCGAAACCGAAGAGAACACAGTGCTGTTCAGTGACTTCGGATTGGACGAGCGCGTCCTGGCAGCCCTGAAGGATGTCGGCTACGTAACGCCGTCTCCCATCCAGGCAGCTACCATCCCCCTGCTGCTCGAAGGCCGCGACGTCGTCGGCCTGGCCCAGACGGGTACCGGCAAGACCGCGGCCTTCGCGGTTCCCGCCCTGTCCCTGCTCGCCGGCCGCCCGGCAACCAAGGACACCCAGGTCCTGGTGCTTGCACCGACCCGTGAACTGGCCCTGCAGTCTGCAGAAGCCTTCACCTCCTACGCAGTCCACATGGATGGCATCACCGTGCTTCCCGTGTACGGCGGTTCCGCCTACGGCCCCCAGCTCAACGGCCTCCGCCGCGGCGCCCAGGTTGTTGTTGGCACCCCCGGCCGTGTGATTGACCACATCGCCAAGGGTTCCCTGAACCTGTCCAACCTCGAGTACCTGGTGCTCGATGAGGCTGACGAAATGCTGCGCATGGGCTTCGCCGAAGACGTGGAGCAGATCCTTTCCTCCACTCCGGCGAGCAAGCAGGTTGCCCTGTTCTCCGCCACCATGCCGCCGGCCATCCGCAAGATTGCCAAGAAGTACCTGAACAACGCTGCGGAAATCACGGTCAAGTCCAAGACCACCACCGGTGCCAACACCCGCCAGCGCTATGTGCAGGTCATGGGCCCGCACAAGCTCGATGCAATGACCCGCATCCTGGAAACCGAAGAGTTCGACGGCGTTATCGCGTTCGTCCGGACCAAGGCTGCCACCGAAGACCTGGCTGACAAGCTCAAGGACCGCGGCTACAACGCCGCCGCCATCAACGGCGACATCCCGCAGCAGCAGCGCGAACGCACGGTCGAGGCCCTCCGCGACGGCAAGATCGACATCCTGGTTGCCACGGATGTTGCCGCCCGAGGCCTCGACGTCGAGCGCATCAGCCACGTCGTCAACTACGACATCCCGCACGACACGGAGTCCTACGTCCACCGCATCGGCCGCACCGGCCGTGCAGGACGCACCGGCGACGCCATCCTGTTCATGACCCCCCGCGAGAAGTACCTGCTGCGGGCCATTGAAAAGGCAACCCGCCAGCCGGTGGAGCACATGCAGCTCCCCAGCGTCGACGTTGTCAACGAGAAGCGCCTGGCCAAGTTCTCCGAGAAGATCACGGAAACCCTCGGTTCCGAGGACATCGCGGTGTTCCGGGACCTGGTGACCAAGTACCTGGCCGAGCACGAAGTTCCCGCCGAAGACGTTGCAGCAGCCCTGGCCGTCATGGCCCAGGGTGGCCGCGACCTGCTGCTGCGGGAAATCCCGGTGGCTCCGGCCCGCCAGCGCGAGCGTTCCGAAGGCCGCAACGACGGCGTCGGCTCCCGCGGCCCGACGCGCCCGCTGACCGAAGGCAATGCAACGTACCGCATCGCCGTCGGCCGCCGCCAGCGCGTCCTGCCCGGCTCGATTGTCGGCGCCATTGCCAACGAGGGCGGCCTGTCCTCCGCACAGATCGGCGGCATCGATATCCGTGCCGACCACACCCTGGTGGAGCTGCCCGCTGACCTGTCCAAGGATCAGCTGCGTGCCCTGTCCCGCACCCGGATCGGCGGCGAGCTGATCCACCTCGAGCTGGACAAGGGTCGCAAGCCGGCCCGCGAGCGTGAAGGCGGCGGCAGCTTCAACGACCGCGCCGACCGCGGCGGCTTCAAGAAGGATTTCAAGAAGCGCGACGGCGAGCGTTCCTTCGGGGACCGCGGCAGCGACCGCCCGTTCAAGAAGCGTGAAGGCGGCTTCCGCGACGCTGCCGCCACCGGTGCCCGCAAGCCCCGCTTCCGCGACTAGGAAGCAGCGGCGCCCGTAGCCTAGGGCGCCGCACCGCAGTGCCGGACAAGAAGAAGGGCGCCTCCCGAAGCGGGAGGCGCCCTTCTTCTTTTGTTTGTCCGGGTGGTTGTTTGTCCGGTTGGCTCGTCCGGCTACTGCCCCGACCCGCCGGCACGGCGGCTCTCGAGGCGCATTTCCAGGTCGTTCATGACAATCGCGGCCAGGTCCGAGAGGGTTGCCTCGTCCTCGGGGGAGAAAGTCCGAGGCTTCGTGTCCAGGATGCAGAACGTGCCCAGATTGAACCCGTCACTGGTCTGCAGCGGAACGCCTGCGTAGAACTGCAGGCCGAAGTCCCCGGCCACCAGCGGGTTGGCCAGCGTCCTCGAATCCCGCCGGGCGTCGTCGACCACATAGACGCCGTCCTGCAGGATGGCAGAGGCGCACAGGCCCGGGTCCCGGCCAATCTCCACGGCTTCGGTGCCGTGGTGGGACTTGAACCAGATCCGGTCCGTGTCCACCACGCTGACGATGGCCACCGGCACGTCGAAGAGCCGGGATGCCAGCGCAGTGACCCGGTCGAAGGCACCGTCCGGGGGAGTGTCCAGCAGCTCGTAGCGGCGCACCGCATCCATGCGCTGCGCTTCATCGGCGGGCAGGATTTCCGGATTCACGCGGTGCCGGCCGCGTGCGGCGACGATCATGTCATAGAGGACCTGGGAGACGTCATGGGCGCTGGGGCGCTCTGCCGCGTCCTGTGCGGTCATGGCCCGCAGCAGGGGTTCCCAGTCAGAACCGAGCTCCAACGGGATCTCAGGGTCCCTCAGGAGGCGTGCGAGGGCGCTTTCCAGGGCGGGACCGGGGAAGGCGGGTTTCCCGGTGAGGCACTGCAGCAGCACCAGGCCCAGGGAATAGACATCGCTCCACGGGCCGGCCTGTTCTCCGCGGGCCTGCTCGGGACTCATGAACGCCGCGGTGCCGGAGAACGTGCCGTGCTGTGACTGCGGATCATTGGCCACGAGGGCGACACCGAAGTCGGTGAGCTTGGCCCGGATACGGGCATCGGCGCTGCGGTAGTCGAACAGCATGATATTCGCGGGCTTCACGTCCCGGTGCACCACGCCGTTGTCGTGGATGTACTCCAGGCCGATGGCCAGGTCATACCCCAGCAGGGCGGCCTGCCGGCGGGGCAGTGCGCCCTCTTTCAGTCGCTCGCGCAGGTCCAGGCCCTGGACAAGTTCCATCACAAGATAAATCAGCGGCGAGTCCGGGTCGGAGGAGTCGGACCCGGCATCCAGCAGGGTGACCAGGCTGTGGTGGTTCAGGCGCGCCAGGATCTTGGCCTCGGCGTCGCTGCGCCGAAGGTCCACGTCGCTGGTGGCCGACGGGCGGATGATCTTCACCGCTACGTCGCGGCCGAGGAATTCATCCTTGGCCCGGTGGACGGTGCCCATGGCACCTGCCCCGATCTGATTCAGGAGCCGGTATCTTCCACCCAGGAAGAGGCCGTCTGAAACGTGGTTCGGCACTATGCTCACGTGCCCTCGCTTTCTCGTAGCATAAGCATACTGACAAAATGGTTCCCGGGCTCACTTTTGGGACCGTCCCGGACCGTGTGTCGGACGGGTGGAAAAGTGTCGCTGGTCACCTTTCCCGGATATGGCACGTTTCGATTTCATGTTCCCGAAAAGTGCTGGTAGAGTTTTATGTCGTTGCCCCGATAGCTCAGTGGTAGAGCGCCATCTTGGTAAGATGGAGGTCCCGGGATCGATTCCCGGTCGGGGCTCTCAATGGGAGGGCCCGCGTTGCTAAGGCTGTTTGTTTTGCAGAGGCCTAGGTAGGGCGGGCTTCACTCATTTTTGGCGGTGTAGCTCAGTTGGTTAGAGCGCACGACTCATAATCGTGAGGTCGGGAGATCGAGCCTCCCCACCGCTACGGACAAACCCTCGGAATCCTAGGATTCCGAGGGTTTTTTCGTTGCCTGGCCCCGCTCGCCGGAAGCTCCATAAGGTTGCTTATCAATGCCGGTTTTCCATAGGGTGGCCATAGCGGGAACCGGAAGGTTTCCGGATCGATCACCACCACCGTAGAAGAACCGCTGCGGCTGAATGTTTCCGCCGCAGCTGAAACGAACGGAGTTCCCATGGCAGAGCACGACATTTCCGGCAAGAAGGTAGCTTTCCTCCTCACCGACGGCGTGGAGCAGATTGAGCTGACCAGCCCCTGGGAAGCGGTGAAGAGTGCCGGCGGACAGCCGGTCCTCGTGTCCCCGAAGAAGGGCACCGTCCAGGGGTTCGACGGCATGGACAAGGGTGAAACCTTCACCGTCGACCTGGACGTTGCCGACGCCGACGCGAGCGACTTCGACGCGCTGGTCCTGCCCGGCGGCGTCGTCAACGCCGACTTCCTCCGCGTGGACAAGAACGCCCAGCAGTTTGCCCGTGCCTTCTTCGAGGCGCACAAGCCCGTCGCTTCCATCTGCCACGGCCCGTGGCTGCTGATCGAGGCCGGCGTCGTCAAGGGACGCGATCTGACGTCGTACCACACGCTGGCAACGGACCTGAAGAACGCCGGCGCAAACTGGACCGACGAGGAAGTGGTGGTGGACCAGGGCTTCGTCACCAGCCGCAACCCGGACGATCTGCCGGCCTTCAACGACAAGCTCGTTGAGGAAATCGCAGAAGGGGAACACGCGGGCCAGCACGCCTGACGCCTCCCGAAACACCGCCGAAGGGTGGGGTAACGTGAAAAACGTTATCCCACCCTTTTGGCGTTTTCCGGGAGGTCCACCATGCCCGCAGCCGGGAGCACCGCAGCGTCCGCCGATGCCGGCAGGTTCCTGTGCTCGGGGACGTCCTGGGACTCCTCCGGACCGAATCTGGTACTGTACCGGCCCGACGGGACGCCTTCCAGGCAGCGGCTTTCCCCGGGCACCGAACTCCGGTTCCGTGTCCTGGCGGACACCAACGGGAACGGGAAGTTCTGCCTTGGCTCCTGGCAGGTGAACGACGGCGTCCAGTCCCACACGCCCTGTCCCGGACAGGCTCCCGCCGAGCGCGGTTACCAGTGCAGCAGCTGCTTCATCCGCGACGAGGTGCGCGGCATCCACAACAGCCACCGTGCGGACAACATCCCCGAGGCGCTGCGCCGCTACCTGGAGCAGCCGCACTGGCTGTACGTGGCCACGTTCGCCGACGGGTCCACCAAGGTCGGCACTGCCGCGGACGGACGCAAACAGCTCCGCCTGATCGAGCAGGGGGCGGTCTGCGCCCGGTACGTTGCCCGGGCCGGCGACGGCATGGTGGTGCGGGTGCTGGAGGACGCCGTCACCGCCGTAGTGGGTCTGCAGCAGGCAGTCCGGGCTGGAACCAAAACGGCAGCGCTGACCCGCCCGCTGGCCGCCGGGGAACTGGATGCCCGCAACGCCGAAGCTGCCGAGTCGGTGCGGACCATGCTGGCGGACACGGGGGTTACCGGGTTCCGGACGGCCGACGAAGTCTGGGAGCCGCCGGCCCAGTTCGCCACCGTCCTGGACACGCCGTGTGAACTGTATCCGTGCGATCCCGGAGCCGGGGAGCACGGCATGGTCATATCGGCGGTCCTGGGCGCCACGGCCCTGGTCCGGGTGGACGGCGAGGAAACCCTGTTCGCCGCGGATCTGTCCCGGCTGAAGGGCCGACGGCTGGAGTACGGCCCCTTCCGTACCGCGGTCCCGGCGCTGCAGGCCGCGCTGTTCTAAGCCGCCCCGGCCGCCCCTGTATTCTGAAGACATGCTAAATACCCCCTGGGAAACCGGCTCGCCCCTGTACCGGAAACTTGTCGTGAGCGCCCTGGCCATCAGCGGCGCCGGGGTGCTGCTGGTACTCCTGGGAGCGGTCCTGGACAACCAGGTCCTGATGTACATTGCCCTTCCCCTGATTGTGGTGGGCCTGAGCACACACCTGACCGGCATGGTGGTCCGCGCCAGGGATACCCGGCGCCGTATCAAGGGCATGGAAGGCAACAAATGAGCATCAACCCCGAACTCCTGGGCCGCACCTACCCGGCAGGGGCGGCATACTCCGTGGGCCGTGAAAAGATCCGCGAATTCGCCACGGCCGTCAAAGCCACGCACCCGGCCCACTTCGACGTCGCCCGTGCGCAGGAGCTGGGCTACGCCGACCTTGTCGCCCCGCCCACCTTCGCCATCATTGTTGCCCAGCGTGCCGATGCACTGCTGGTCGCGGATCCCGACGCCGGCATCGACTTCTCCCGGGTGGTCCACGCCGACCAGCGCTTCACCCACCACCGTCCCATCGTGGCCGGAGACGAACTGGTGGCCGAGCTGCACGTGGACGCCGTCCGGGCGATGGGTGACGGCGCCCTGATCACCACCCGCGCGGAGATCTCCACGACCGAGGGCGAGCAGGTAGCCACCACCCTTTCATCCATCCTCGTCCGCGGAGAGGGGCAGTAACCGCTATGTCCATTGCACTGAGTGAACTGTCCAAGGGCAGCGAGATCGGTTCCACCGCGCTGGAAATCTCCCGCGCGGACCTGATCCGCTACGCCGGTGCCTCCGGCGACTTCAACCCCATCCACTGGAACGAGCGCTTCGCGCGCGGGGTGGAACTGCCCGGCGTCATTGCACACGGCATGTTCACCATGGGCACCGCCGTCCAGCTGGTGACCGACTGGATCGGCGACCCGGGAGCGGTGATCGATTACCAGACGCGCTTCACCCGGCCGGTCCTGGTGGAGGACATCGACGGCGCCCCCGGGGCGGTCGTGGAGGTGGTGGGAGTTATCGGAGCCATCGACGCGGACAACTCGACGGCCCGCGTTGACCTCACGGTGACGTTCAACGGCCAGAAGGTGCTGGTCAAGGCCCAGGCAGTGGTGCGGATCTGGTGACAGCATTGACCCGGATGCCGCTGGCCTCCCTGACCACGGCACGCGTCGGCGGCCCCGCCCGCCGCTACCTCGAGGCGGAAACCGAAGACGAACTGATCATTGCCGTCCGCGCCGCGGATGAAGCGGGGGAGCCCCTGCTGATCATCGGCGGCGGCTCCAACCTGCTGATTTCCGACGACGGGTTCGACGGCGCCGTCATCCACATCGCCAGCCGCGGCGTGGACCTCCGTGAGGCCGGCGACGGCACGGCCGTCCTGCGTGCCGAGGCCGGGCACCCGTGGGACGAACTGGTCGCGTACACGCTGTCCCAGGGCTACTCCGGCCTGGAGGCGCTGTCCGGCATTCCCGGACTGGCCGGGGCGACGCCGGTGCAGAACGTGGGTGCCTACGGCGCCGACGTCTCGCAGTCCATCACTTCGGTGCGCGCCTGGGACCGCAAAGAACGCACGGTGGTGGAATTCGCCAATGCAGACCTGGGGTTCGGCTACCGGGACTCGGTGCTCAAGCGCAGCACGGTCAACGGATCGCCCCGCTACGTGGTGCTGACCGTGGAGTTTGCCCTCTCCAAGGGATCCACCAGCGCCCCGGTCCGCTACGCCGAGCTGGCCCGGGCACTGGGTGTGGACATCGGCGAACGCGCCGACGCCGTGGACGTGCGCCGCGAGGTCCTGCAGCTGCGGGCAGGCAAGGGTATGGTCCTGGATGCTTCGGACCCGGACACCTACAGCACCGGTTCCTTCTTCACGAACCCCATCGTGGACGAAGCGACGGCGGCACAACTGCCCGCCGACGCCCCCCGCTACCCCGTGGCGGAGCCCGGCAGAGTGAAGCTCAGCGCGGCCTGGCTCATCAGCCACGCCGGTTTCCGCAAGGGCTTCGGGCTGGCACCGGAAGACGGGACCGGCGGGCGGGCCTCACTGTCCACCAAACACACCCTGGCTGTGACGAACCGCGGTGAGGCCACTGCCGAAGACCTGCTGGTGGTCGCCCGGGCGGTCGCGTCCGGCGTAGAGAAGGCCTTCGGCATCCGGCTCCACCCCGAGCCGCTGCTGGTGAACTGCACGCTCTAACGAGTCCCGCTGCCGGCCCGGCTGGGATTAGCCGCTGCACAAGTTGCAGGACTACTCCCGTGCCGGTCGCTTCCGCGCCTGCGCGGCGGCTGCCCGCGCACTCCGGATGGCAGGACTGTCCCGGCGTGCGTCCAGCAGGCAGCTGTTGCACAGCCACTGGATGAGCCGCGGTGTCAGGGCCACCTGGGTCCGCCGGTCCTGCAGGTCCGGCAGCAGCCACTCCGGCTCCAGGAACCCGCTGAGGGCATAGGCGAGCTCGTGGGCGCCGAACAGCCGGGCAAAGGCCGCCTCCGGCTCAAGGCTCTGCTCAAGCGCCAGCAGCGCCCGGTCCTCCGCACCGAGGATGCCGAACCCCTCGGCCTCCAGATACCGGCGCAGCTGCAGGGCCACACGGAGATAGCGGGCCCGGGTGGGGGTCTGCTTTCCGACACAGCTGAAGGTGAAGAAAGTGTTGAGGATGGCATCCACGCTTTGCTGCTCCATGCGGACACCATGCCACCCGGCACTGACAATTTGAGGCCCTGTAGGTTAAGCCACCAACCGGTCCTCGGCGCTACCGCCCGTCACCTCGCCGCCAGTTCCGCCATCGCCCCTTAACCCGGACCGGGACCGCTTCCCGAAGGAGGCGGACCCGGTGGGGAAGGGAAAATCAGAGGTTGCCGGTGGCGATGCGCAGCATCCGGCGCAGCGGCTCGGCAGCACCCCAGAGCAGCTGGTCTCCGATGGTGAACGCGCTGATGTACTCCGGCCCCATTTCCAGCTTGCGGATGCGGCCCACGGGGATGTCCAGCGTGCCCGTCACCGCCACCGGAGTCAGCTCGGCCATGGTGGCTTCCTTGGTGTTGGGCACCACCTTGGACCACTCGTTGTCCGCGTCGATGATCTTTTCGATCTCGGCCACGGAGAGGTCCTCGGTCAGCTTCAGGGTCAGGGCCTGCGAGTGGGAGCGCATGGCACCGATCCGTACGCACAGCCCGTCGAACGGAATCCGTCCGGCGGTCCCGCGGCCCAGGATCTTGTTGGTCTCAGCCCCGCCCTTCCACTCTTCCTTGGACATGCCGTTCCCCAGGTCCGCATCGATCCACGGGATGACGGATCCCGCCAGCGGCACGCCGAACTGGGAGGAGTCCATGGAGGGGTTTTTCTGCTGGGCCAGGACCGCACGGTCAATCTCCAGGATGGCCGAGGCCGGATCGGCGAGGTTGGGCGCCACCGCAGCGTTGAGCGCTCCGAACTGGTTGAGCAGTTCGCGCATATGCCGGGCGCCGCCGCCGGAGGCCGCCTGGTAGGTCATGGAGGTACCCCACTCGACCAGGCCGTTGCGGAATAGTCCGCCCAGGCCCATCAGCATGCAGGACACCGTGCAGTTGCCGCCCACGAAATTCTTCACGCCGCGGGCCAGTCCGGCGTCGATGACCTCGCGGTTCACCGGGTCCAGCACGATGATGGCGTCGTCTTCCATCCGCAGCGTGGAAGCGGCATCGATCCAGATGCCGTCCCAGCCCGCTGCGCGCAGTTTAGGGAAGATTTCCGCCGTGTAGTCTCCGCCCTGGGCGGTGACGATGATCGGCAGCTTGGCCAGCGCGTCGACGTCGTACGCATCCTGCAGCGGCCCGGCACCTGTTGCGAAGGCCGGCGCGTCGCCGCCGGCGTTGGAGGTCGAGAAGAACACCGGGTTGATCAGGTCAAAGTCGCCTTCGTCCTGCATACGCTGCATCAGGACGGAGCCGACCATGCCGCGCCAGCCGATGAAACCCGCAGTGGGAATGCCTGCAGGGGAAACGGGGGAAGAAGTCATGGTTTCCACTCTAGGCCAGCGGTGCGGCTGCGTCTGCGTTGTCTGCGTCACGGCCGGCGGCCTCGCGGTTCCGGGTCGAGAGGGCAATCCGGTACCGCGTGCCGTTGGCGGACGTGTACCAATCGGCGGCCGGGCTGACGCCGGTGAAGGTCCAGTCCGGTCCCAGGGGAGGGGCGAAGGTGTCGCCTTCGGTTTCCATGTCGATCACCGTCACCACCGCGGTGTTGGCCAGCGGAACGGCAGCCTCATACAGCTGCGCACCGCCGATGATCCAGATCTCCCCGCTGCCGGGACTGGTGCCGGCCGCCGCCAGGGCATCCTCCAATGAGCCGACGACGACGGCGCCGGCCCCTGCTGCTTCGTCCCGTAGCCCGGGGCTGGAGGACACAATGATGTTGGTCCGGCCGGGCAGCGGACGGTACGCCGCGGGGAAGGACTCCCAGGTCCGGCGGCCCATGATCACCGGGTGTCCCGACGTCGTGGCCTTGAAGTGCGCCATGTCCTCCGGCAGGTGCCACGGCATGCCGCCGTCGAGCCCGATGACGCCGTCGACGGTCTGGGCCCACACCAGGCCGATCAGCGGCTCTCCGTCGGGTACCGTGCCGTGCCGGGCGAGGACCTGCTCCAGGTCTTCGCCGTCACGGGCTGCGCCGCCTACGGGGTAGTAGCGGGTGGGGATGGGTGCTGGGGAGCTCATGCAGGTCCTCTCAGACGGCAATCGGCGCTTTGATGCCGGGGTGGTGCCGGTAGTTGAGGACCTCGAAGTCCTCCAGGGTGTAGTCGAAGATGCTCTCGGGGGTGCGGCGGATGCGCAGCTGGGGATACGGGAAGGGCTCCCGGCTGAGCTGTTCGCGGACCTGGTCCACGTGGTTGTCGTAAATGTGGACGTCGCCGCCGCTCCAGACGAATTCGCCGGGCTCCAGCCCGGTCTGCTGGGCGACCATCAGCGTCAGGAGCGCGTAGGAGGCGATGTTGAACGGAACGCCGAGGAAGGTATCCGCTGAACGCTGGTACAGCTGGCAGGACAGCTTCCCGTCCGCAACGTAGAACTGGAAGAGGGCGTGGCAGGGCGGCAGGGCCATGTTCTCGACCTCGGCCGGGTTCCAGGCCGTGACGATGTGGCGGCGGGAATCCGGGTTCTTCCGGATCCCTTCCACCAGCTTCGCGATCTGGTCAATGTGCCCGCCATCCGGGGTGGGCCAGGAACGCCACTGCACGCCGTAAACCGGGCCCAGCTCGCCGTCGTCATCCGCCCACTCGTCCCAGATGCTCACGCCGCGCTCCTGCAGCCAGCGGACATTGGAGTCGCCGCGCAGGAACCAGAGCAGCTCAAGGGCAACGGACTTGAAGTGCACCCGCTTGGTGGTGATCAGCGGAAAGGATTCGCTCAGGTCAAAGCGCATCTGGCGGCCGAACACGCTGCGCGTGCCGGTGCCGGTGCGGTCCGACTTCTGCGTTCCGTTGGCCATAACGTCGCGCAGCAGGTCTTCATAGGGGGTAGGAATACTCACCCCGCCAGTCTAGAACAGGTCAGTCCGGAGGCTGCCGGAATGCGACGGCGGCCACAGCAACCGGCGCCGCTAGTCGTCGAACGCGCGGTATTTTTCCAGGGACACAATCCGTCCCTCGTCCGCGCTGCTCACCTGGCAGATGACGGACTCGCCCGGGGCCAGATACGGGTCCTTGGCCGGCAGTCCGGCGGCCATGTCCACGGGCATGTGCGCAGCCAGCACGTCGAAGACCAGGGGCAGCACCGGCCGGTGCGTGCACACCGCCACGGGCTTGGCTTTGTCGAACAGACCCTCGACGGCGTTGCGGGCCTTTCCGGGTTTGCGCCTGGCGTTGTGCTCCGTGAGCGCGTCGACCGTCTTGAACTTGGAGCCCTCGGCCTTTACATAGGGGCGGACGGTCTGCACGCAGCGTACCCAGGGGCTGGAGACCACCCGTTTGGGCCGCCAAGACACCAGCAGCCGGGAGACGGCCATGGCCTGGCGCAGTCCCGTGGCGACCAGCGGACGTTCCCCTTCGGCACGGGTCCACGCGGAACGCGGCTTGGCCTTGGCATGCCGGACCACAATCAGCGGCCAGGTCCTCAGCCGCTGCTCGTTGTAGGCCGCCACGAGTTCCTCGAGCGGCAGTTTGTCCGTGGGGTTGGTTAGTGCTTCGGCAGCCTCTTCCGGGCTGCACCAGCGCGTTCCGTCCACTTCCTTGCCGTCGGGCCGGGCCTTGTCCGAATCCACGTGGGATGCCCAGTAGTGCACCATCTTCATGCCCGAGCCCACCGGATAGACGGTGGACGGCAGGGGGATGCCGAGGCTGATCCGCAGGCCCACTTCCTCCCGGACCTCGCGCACTGCGCATTCGGGGGTTGTCTCGCCCTCATCCAGTTTGCCCTTGGGCCAGGACCAGTCGTCGTACCGGGGCCGGTGGATCATCAGGACCTGGAGCCTGCCTTCACGCACACGCCAGCACAGGGCCCCCGCTGCCACCACCTTGATGGGGGTGTCTTCCTGAGCTGCGGGGGCCGGGGACTGCATTGCCTCCATTAGCGCCGGGCCACCGAACGCTGGCGGGACCGTGAGGCCAGCAGCCAAGACTGTACGTCCTGGAGCGGGTTGCCTTCCTCATCCTTGTGGTGCCGGGTCCAGGTGCCTTCCGGATCCAGATGCCAGCTGGCCGTGCCCGGGTCCATGTACCGGTCCATCAGGGCGATGAGGTCGGCGACGTCGTCACGGGCCACAAGCTGGACCAGGGCTTCAACCCGGCGGTCCAGGTTGCGGTGCATCATGTCCGCCGAGCCGATGAAGACCACGGGGTCCCCGCCGTTGGCGAAGGCGAACACACGGGAGTGCTCCAGGAACCGGCCAAGCACGGAGCGGACCGTGATGTTCTCGCTCAGTCCCGGCACACCGGGGCGGACAGAGCAGATGCCGCGGACAATCACGTCCACCTGTACCCCGGCCTGGGAGGCACGGTAAAGCGAGTCGATGATTGCCTCGTCGACCATCGAGTTGACCTTGATGATCACCCGCGCGTTCAGCCCGGCCTTCTTGTTCGCAATCTCGCGCTCAATCCGGTCGATCAGGCCGGACCGGACGGACCGAGGGGCCACGAGCAGGCGCTTGAACGTGGATTTCGGGGCGTAGCCCGAGAGCTGGTTGAACAGCTTGGTGAGGTCCTCGCCCACCTGCTCGTTCGCGGTCAGCAGGCCCAGGTCCTCGTAATAGCGGGCCGTGCGCGGGTGGTAGTTGCCCGTACCGATATGGCAGTAGCGGCGCAGTCCGTCCACTTCCTGCCGGACCACCAGGGACAGCTTGCAGTGCGTCTTCAGGCCCACAATGCCGTACACCACGTGCACGCCGGCCTGCTCGAGCTTGCGCGCCCAGGAAATGTTGGCCTGCTCGTCAAACCGGGCCTTGATTTCCACCAGTGCCAGGACCTGCTTGCCGGCCTCGGCGGCGTCGATCAGCGCGTCGACAATGGGGGAATCGCCCGAGGTGCGGTACAGCGTCTGCTTGATGGCCTGCACGCGCGGATCGGCGGCCGCCTGCTCCAGGAAGGCCTGCGTGGACGTGGAGAAGGAGTCGTACGGGTGGTGCAGCAGGATGTCACGGCGGCGCATCGCGGCAAACACATTCGCCGGCTTGGAGGTCTCGGACTCCTTCAGGTGCCGGTTGGTGTGCGGCACCTGCTTCGGGTAGTGCAGGTCCGTCCGGTCGATCCGGCTGATGCCGGAAAGGCCGCGCAGGTCCAGCGGTGCGGGCAGGACATAGACCTCGTCCGACTCCACACCCAGTTCGCGTTCGAGCAGCTCCCGGATGTTGGGGTTCATTTCCGGGGTGACTTCCAGGCGCACGGGCGGTCCGAAACGGCGGCGCAGCAGTTCCTTTTCCAGGGCCTGGAGGAGGTTCTCGGCGTCGTCCTCCTCCACCTCAAGGTCTTCGTTGCGGGTGACGCGGAAGGTGTAGTGCTCAATGACGTCCATGCCGGGGAAAAGCTGGTCCAGGTGCTGGGCAATAACGTCTTCGAGCGTGATGAACCGGGCGGTGCGGCCGGCGACGTTTCCGGCGCGGGGACCGTCCACGGAGATCAGCCGGGGGAGCTGGTCGGGAACCTTGACGCGGGCAAAGAACTCCTTGCCGCTCACCGGGTTGCGCACCACCACGGCCAGGTTCAGGGAAAGGCCTGAAATGTACGGGAAGGGGTGGGCAGGGTCCACGGCCAGCGGGGTCAGGATGGGGAAGACCTTCGCCGCGAACTGCTTGTGCAGGCTCGCCTTGGCGGCATCGTCCAGCTCGTCCCAGCTGACCAGGTAAATCTGTTCCTCCGCCAGCGCCGGGCGGATCTGGTGGGCGAAGACGTCCGCATGGCGCTGCTGCAGCTGATAGCCGGCAGCCACGATTTCCTCGAGCTGTTCAATCGGGCTCATGCCCGCAGCGGAGGGGACGGCCAGCCCGGTGGCGATGCGCCGTTTGAGTCCGGCAACCCGGACCATAAAGAACTCGTCGAGGTTGGAGGCGAAAATGGACAGGAAGTTCACCCGTTCCAACAGGTACAGATCCGGATCTTCGGCCAGTTCCAGCACTCTGGCATTGAAGTCCAGCCAACTGATCTCCCGGTCCAGGAAACGTTCCGGAGTGATCTCCCCGCTGGGAACAAGGGCTGGACCGAAGTCCGGGATGTCGATGCGGTCCTGGGTGGCCCGCGGTGCCGACATGGCCTCTGCGGACCCAAAGGTCGACCGGGGCTCGGCGTCGGTATCGAAACTCATAGTGTCTCCCTGGGGTGCTGGCGGCGGATCAGGGCAGGCGGTACGGGCGGACCGCCTGGCCCTGCAAACAACATTACAAGCTGCTCACCCTATGCGGGTGCGTACATCACGTCCTGGTCCCAGCGGACAAAGCCGAGCCGCCGGTACAGCGCGACTGCGGGCGTGTTGTCGGCATCGACGTACAGCATGACGGCGTCCAGGCCCGCGGCGTGCAGGTGCTCAATGCCGGCCACGGTCAGGGCCTTGCCCAGGCCCCGGCCCTGCGCCTCGGGGGAAACGCCCACCACGTAGACCTCCCCGATGGGCGGGTGTCCGCCGGTGCCCGGGTGGACCTTGGTCCAGTGGAAGCCGAGGATCTTCCCGTCGTCGTCCACGGCGAGGAGGAAACCTGCCGGATCAAACCAGTCCTCGTCCATGCGGGCCTGCAGGTCTGCAAGGCTCATGGATCCCTGCTCGGGGTGGTGCGCAAACGCGGCGGCGTTCGCGTCCAGCCAGGCCTGCTCGTCGCGGCCGGGTTCGAAGGCACGCAGCGACACCCCCGCCGGGAATTCCGCCTCAGGCAGGGAGGCATTGGACCGGCTCAGGCGCATCCTCCAGAGGTCGCGCACGGGCCGGTAGCCGAAGCGGGCAGCGAGCTCGACGGCGGCCTCGTGGTTTCCGTGCGACCAGGCAGCGGGCCGGGGGTCGCCTTCGCCGGGGGAGGAGGTGTTCCGCACCGAGTCCTGCACGGCGGCGGCAAGGGCAGTGCCGACGCCCTGGCTGCGGTAGTTCGGGTGCACTACCAGTTCCAGTACGCCCGGGTCCTGCGGGGTTTCGGAGATCAGGACGGCAACCCCGGCCAGCCATTGTCCGCTGCCGGTGTCAGGGCCGGTGTCCAGGGCATGGGTGGTGAAGACGGACAGCGTGTCCGGATCGGCGCCGGGGGACCGCAGGTCCACGAGCGTCTGCTCGGAGAGCGGCGGATTGCCGTCGGCGTCCTGCGCGGCGGACGCCAGCTGCAGGATGTCGGCGAGGGCGGCGGGCTCGGGCGTGCCACGGGTCTCGACCACGGGCCAGGCTGTCTGCGGTTCTTCACTCATGACGAAAGCCTAGCGCGGCCGGTGCGGCTCCGCAGGGGCGGCGCCGAGTGCAGGGCAAGGAGTCAGGCGTCCTGGCTGGCGGCTGCCGCCGTTTCCGCCCGGGACCGGGTGAACCGGTAGCCGACGTTGCGGACCGTGCCGATCAGGGTCTCGTGGTCCGGTCCCAGCTTTGCCCGCAGCCGCCTGACATGCACGTCCACGGTCCGGGTGCCGCCGTAGTAGTCGTAGCCCCACACCTCGTGGAGCAGCTGGTCGCGGGTGAAGACCCGGCCGGGATGCTGCGCCAGGTATTTAAGGAGCTCAAACTCCTTGTAGGTCAGGTTCAGGGCCGTTCCGTTGACACGGGCGGTGTAGCTGGCCTCGTCAATGACGACGCCGGAGGCGCGGATCTCGGTGGACGGTGCCTCGGCGGCGCCCCGCGCCGAGGCCAGCCGCAGCCGTGCTTCCAGTTCGGCGGGACCGGCCGAATCCAGGATGACGTCGTCGGCGAGCCAATTCGGGGCGACGGCGGCCATTCCGCCCTCAGTGAGGATGAGGATCAGCGGGGTGCCCAGGCCCGTCGCCTTCAGGAGCTGGGTCAGGGAACGCGCACCGACCAGGTCCCTGCGGGCATCCACCAGGATCACGTCGCTGGGATCGGTATCCAGCAGGGCCGTCGGTTCCGCCGGCACCACATGGACCTTGTGGTTAAGGAGTTCCAGGGCAGGAAGGATGTGCACAGAAGCACCGGAACTGTTGGTCAGGAGCAAAATGTGCGACATAGGTCCTCCGAGTGTTGGGCGCACATCGTTGGGCACGTTTCTTCGCCGATCCGCTTGGCTTGAAGTGATCGAAGTATACCCATCGAGCTGCCGGGCCTGTCGCTTTTCTTCTGGAGGCCGTAATAAGGCAGGATAACTAGGGTGAAACTTTGGAGTTTAGCGGTGCCGGCGGCGCTTGCCATTATCGGTATCGTGAGCGCTTCCTACGTGTCCGTGCCCGCGGTGGCAGTGATCAGCGGCGTGGCCGCCCTCCTGACCGGCGTCTGCTGGCCGCACCTGATAGGGGTGCCGGTCCGCAGGACGCAGGGTGCGGCGCTGGGTCTGGTGGGTGCAGCAGCAGTGGCCGCAACGTACTTCGCGCCCGCCGCGGCCATGCTGACTTGGCTGCCGGCCGCCGTCGCGGTGGGCGTCGGCGCCGTCTTCCTGATCCAGCTGCTCCGCGGCACGGGACAGGCGCACCGCCTCGAGTCCATCGTCGGCATCATCTCCGGCGTGCTGGTTGCCGCCCTGGGCTCCGGCTGGGTGGCCGCCGCCCGGTTGGCCGGCACGGACGGGGATCCGGGGCTCCTTACAGTGGCAGGCAGCGCCGCGCTGGCAGCCGTTGCCGTGTCCCTGATTCCGCTTCCGGACCGGATGGCTGCACCGCTGGGCCTGCTCGTCGGCGGCCTGGCCGCATCCCTGGTGGCACTGGTCGTTGCAGGCATTCCCTGGCACGTGGCAGCGTTCAGCGGCGTGGTGATTGCCGCCGTCGTGATGGCCTTCCGCCGTCTGGCCCTTTCCCGGAATGACGCGTCCAACGCTGCCGGAAAGCTGGCACTGGGCCTGGCCCCGGTCCTCGTTCTGGGATCCGTGGTCTACTTCCTCGGCAGGCTCCTGGTTTCCTAGGCCTCGGCGGGCATGGTTTTTGCCCGCGGGTGCCTGTCATGATCGAATGGCGGAAAGGAAACTGTTCCTTCCGCGCGTTAGGATGTAGCCATGGTTGCTCTCGAAATTTTCTTTATTGCCCTGCTGGGCATCACCGGCCTCGGCATGGCCGGATTCGCTGCACTGGTCGTCTCCCGCCTGTACAAGGGCCAGAAGTAAACACCGCCTGAAGCAAACACCGGCTTCCCACCCGTAATACCGAAGGACAGGTCCCGCCATGCCAATGGAGATCCCCACCGATCTGACCCCGGAATTGGTACCGCTGTCCTGGCTCATCGGTACCTGGGAAGGGTCCGGACGCCTGGGCGAGGGGGAAGCCGATTCGGAGCACTTCGCCCAGAAGGTCACTTTCACCCAGAACGGCCTGCCGTACCTGCAGTACACCGCGGAAAGCTGGCTCACCGATGAGCAGGGCACCCGGCTGCGGCCGCTGGCAGTGGAAACGGGTTTCTGGGCCCTCGACCGTCCCCTCAATGACGCCGACGGCGGCCCCGGCCTGGTACCGGCGGACATTGTGCCCGCGCTCCGCAGTGCGGACGAGGTCGAAGAGCTGCGCAACGATGCGGGCGGCTTCGATATCACCGCAACCATCGTCCACCCGGGCGGCATCGCAGAGCTGTACTACGGCCAGATCAAGGGACCGCAGATCCAGCTCACCACGGACGTGGTCATGCGGGGCGTGAACTCCAAGCAGTACTCCGCAGCCACCCGTATCTACGGGCTGGTTAACGGAGACCTCTACTGGCGCTGGGACGTTGCTTCCGAGGGCGAAGCCCTCAAGGCCCATGCGTCGGCCATCCTGAACAAGACCTCCTGAAGCGGGCCTCAGGAATAGGCCCGCGCCGCTAGGACGTTGCATCTGTTATGACGTATTCCAGCCCCCTGCTCTCCCGCCACGGCGCCGTTGAAGCCGGCGGACTCGACGCCGGTACGGCCTCGCATTACGGCGATCCGCTGCGTGAACAACGCGACCTCGCCCGCGGGACCGCCGTCGTCGACCTGTCCTTCCGCGGTGTTGTCACCGTTACCGGACCCGACCGGCTCAGCTGGCTGAACACCCTGTCGTCCCAGCAGGTGGCCGATCTGCAGCCCGGAGTGAGCTCCGAACTGCTGCTGCTCAGCGTGCAGGGCCGCATCGATTACGACGCACGGATCATTGACGACGGCGCCACGGCCTGGCTGCTCGTGGAGGCCGCCGAAGCGCCCGGCCTGACCGAATGGCTGAACCGGATGAAGTTCATGCTCCGCGTCGACATCGCGGATGTCACTGACCAGTGGGCGGTCGCCGGTGCCACCGCCGAGGTGCCGCAGTGGGAGCAGTACCTGCGCTGGACCGATCCCTGGCCGCACATCGGAACCGGGGGATTTGCCTATACCGCCGTGCCGGAGGACGAGCACCCCGGATACGAGCGGCCCTGGTTCGAATACCTGATTCCGCGCGCCGGGTTCGAAAGCGCCATCGATGCCTCCGGCCGCACCCTCGCCGGCTCCATGGCCTCCGAGGCCCTGCGCATCGCCGCCTGGCGGCCGCGGCTGGGAGCGGAAACGGACGAGAAGACCATCCCGCACGAACTGGACCTGATCCGCACCGCAGTGCACCTGGCCAAGGGCTGCTACAAGGGCCAGGAAACCGTGGCCCGGGTCCACAACCTGGGGCACCCGCCGCGCCGGCTGGTGTTCCTGCAGCTGGACGGTTCGCAGCACACCCTTCCGGCCGCCGGCAGTCCGGTTCTGCTGGGGGAGCGTCAGGTGGGAACCCTGACTTCCGTCGGAGCGCACTACGAAATGGGCCCGGTGGGCCTTGCCATGGTGAAGCGCTCCGTCGATCCGACCGTCCAGCTGGTGGTGAACGACGACGGTGAGTTGTACGCGGCCGCGCAGGAACCCATCGTCGCCCCCGATGCAGGGGCAGTGGTAGGACGTGCCTCGGGCTTCCTGAAGGCGCCGCGGCGCTGACCCCGCTTCCCCCTGCACCACGTACAGCCGAAGAAAACCAATATCTCCAGGAGCGCCATGAGCACCCCCGAATCCCGCCCCGAAATCGACGACGACGTTATTGAGCTTGCAGGCATGGTCTTTGACGCCGCACGGGCCGGCGACACCGAAGGCATCCGCCACTATCTCGACGCAGGCGTGCCGGTGAACCTGACCAACGGTTCGGGGGACAACCTGCTGATGCTTGCGTCGTACCACGGGCACGCAGAACTCACGGCACTGCTGGTGGAGCGCGGTGCGGACGTCAACACCCGGAATGACCGCGGCCAGACCCCGCTGGCCGGTGCCGCGTTCAAGGGGTACGTCGAAATCTTCCGTCTCCTTGTCGAGGCGGGCGCGGATCCCGACGCCGGATCTCCCACGGGACGGGACACGGCCGGCTTCTTCAAGCGGCAGGAAATGCTGGACCTGCTCGGCTAGCCCTGCCCTACGCGGACAGGGCTACGGAAGTCCGGCTGCCTGCCGGGATGAATCCTGAGCCGACGGCGGTCCTGGCGGCACCGATGTTGTCCAGCCGGGCCCGCCACTGCGGGATGAGGCCGCCGGCCATGGCGTCTTCAAGGGCCACCGCGCTGATGTAGCTGCCCAGTCCCTGCAGCCGGTGGCCGGGCGCCGTCAGCACACTCATATCCGCCAGGATGCCGTCGGTCACGCTGTAGCCGGCGCCGGCCACCGGCCGGGGGGTGTCGAGGGAATCATCCACCAGGACAAAGACTTCTTCCTTGCCGGCCAGCGAGGCCTCGGCCACGTCGTCCGGAGGGCAGAGCCGCTCCAGGGCGGCGGCCAGGTCCGGTTCGTAGGCTACGGCGAGGTCTTCGAGCGGAACCATGCTGGGAAAGGCATCGGCGAAAAACAGCTGTTCGGCGCCCAGCACCCTCCCGCCGTGTTCCATGGACATCTTGATGAGTCCGGAATCGCGGGTAAGCTCCGCTGCGCTCTGGGAACGGGCCCGGTCTGCGGCCCATTCCGGTCCGCTGAACACCTCGGTGCCGAAAAGGCGCAGGAAGCAGGCGGTTTCAGCCTGCTCGTTAACCCGGTAAATGCGTTCACCGGTCCCTGTCTCTGCGAGGGCATTGTCTGCCAGGCCCAGGTGGCGGGACCAGGCCAGCTGGATAATCGCGATGGTTCCCGAGTCCAGATTCATGGTTTTCAAACTACACCGCGCACTGTGCGCCCACGTAAACGCCCTGCCGGGCGGACGGAATCCTCAGCAAATACACAGGATCGCTGACGGATTCGGTACGGCGGCAGGGCGCGCGGCGGGCAACGGGGCGGGCAGGAACCCCGGACCCGGCCTAGCCGAAGAGGATGGCAGCCTCGTCGTAGCGCTGCTCGGGCACCGTCTTGAGGTTGCCCAGGGCCTTTTCGAAGCCGACGTGGACAATATCCGTACCGTGCAGCGCCACCATGGTTCCCCACAGGCCGTCCACCACAGAATCCACTGCCGCCATGCCCAGCCGGGTGGCCAGGACCCGGTCGAAGGCAGTGGGGACGCCGCCGCGCTGGATATGGCCCAGCACCGTGGCCCGGGTTTCGATGCCGGTCCGTGCCTCGATCTCCGGGGCCAGCAGTTCGCCGATCCCACCCAGCCGCGGACGGCCGAAACTGTCGAGGCCGCGCTCCGAATGCGGCATCTCCATGTCAGTGGTGACGAATCCTTCGGCCACCACCACCAGCGGTGCACGTCCACGGTCCCGGGCGTCGCTGACCCACTGGGAGATCTGGTCAATGCTGACCGGGTGCTCGGGAATCAGGACGGCGTGGGCGCCGGCCGCCATACCGGTATGCAGGGCAATCCAGCCGACATGCCGGCCCATCACTTCGGCCACCATGCAGCGGTGGTGGGATTCACCGGTGGTGCGCAGCCGGTCGCAGGCCTCGGTGGCAATCTCCACAGCGGTATCGAAGCCAAAGGTGTAGTCCGTGGCGTCCAGGTCGTTATCGACGGTTTTGGGGACGCCGACGATTTTCAGTCCGGCGTCCGTCAGCCGTTGTGCAGCGGCAAGGGTGCCCTCGCCGCCGATGGCGATGACTGCGTCGATCCCCAGGCGCTCCAGCGTTGCCTTGATCTTTTCCGGGCCGCCGTTGGGACCTTCAAACGGGTTGGTACGGGAGGTTCCGAGGATCGTGCCGCCCTGCTTGGAGATACCGCGGACGCTGGAGCGCGGGAGGTCCATGATGTCGCCGTCGACGACGCCGCGCCAGCCGTCACGGAAGCCGACGAACTCAATGTCCTCGTATTCCTTGATGCCTTTGAGGACGGCACCGCGGATCACGGCGTTCAGCCCGGGGCAGTCGCCTCCGCTGGTGAGGATACCGATTTTCATGTGATTACCCCTGGATCTGCTGGCGGTGGGTGGGTCTTGCCCTTGATTCTAGCCAGCCCTGAGGGCACCGACTAAGCGCGGGGACTCACCAGTGACTGCAGGAGGATGGTTCCATCGGTTTTCGGCAGCAGCAGCCAGGCCACCAGATAGGTGCCGATCCCTACAAAGGGCAGCAGGAAACTGAGGAGGACGCCGATCCGGACCAGGGACACATCCCAGCCGTAGGCGGCGGCGACACCGGCGCAGATCCCGCCGAGCCAGCCTTTCCGCCGTTTGATCGGGGAGGAACGCACAATGCTGAAGAACTTTTCCATGGACTAAGCCTTATCTGATGGTGTCGGAATAGGGAAATGAGGGACCGGCTGCGGGAGGGTGCGGAGGGGAATCCGCGTCAGCGGGAGCGGTTCCGTTGAAGGCCGGACAGGAACCCGCCCACCAGGAGGGCCAGACCGGCACCAAGGGCGAGGCAAAGGGCCAGCACCATCGGATCCACCGAGAGGTTCACGGTGTTGATCAGCAGTACGAGTACGGCCAGGACGGTCAGCACCAGGCCCCACACCACTGTCCCCACCTGCAGTGCGCGGGGCGGGACGGGAGCTGGGGTGTCGTCGGTCTCCACCGCCGGTGCAGCGGAGCCGCGGGGATCCACCGCGTCTGTTTCGGGACTGCCGGGACCCGGGTCCGCGGCTGGTGCCGACAGACGGTCCGGGGCTTTATAGCTTTCGGGTCCGTACTGGCGTCCCAGATAATCCCTCTCGTTGTCCTGTTCCATGGCTAGAGATCGCTTTCTTCCGTCGTGACGAGTACGTTCCCCGCGAGTCCGCGGACATCAATGGTGATCCGGTCGCCGTCGGCGCCGTCGTTGAGCGTGCGCTCGTCGGATGGCAGCCACAGCCCGCTGTATTCCTGCCGGTCCGACCCGTCGTTTACCTCGATATTTCCCGCAGCCATGCCGAACCGGATGGTTACCGGCGCATCCTCGGGAACCAGGAAGGCGAGGTTCCCTGCGGCGACGCTGGCCGGGATCTCGAAGCTCCCCGAAGTCTCGGTCTCCCGCAGGTCAACTGTGCCGTTTGCGGCGATCACGGTGTAGCCGCCGCCCGCCTGAGCAGCGTCCCGCGGCGCCCACTCCGCATCGCTGGCCACCAGCAGGTTGGCGTTGACCATGCTGCCCTGGGTCAGGAGGGAGGCTACGAGGGCTGCCACTGCCGCCGTGCCGATCCCGCCGGAGTGCCTGCCGACCACACCCAGGATCACGATGCCGATGCCCAGGACGGCAGCGGCCGCTGCCAAGGCAACGGATACCGGTGCGCCCAGGGAAATGACATTGACGTAATCCAGGGCGAGGACGGTTCCGCCCGCGAGAAGGGCGGCACCGAAGAGAGCCGCTGCAAAGGACCCCGGGGCTCCCGGGACGCGCTTTGCCTTTTCGGCGCGTTCGGCGTTCCGCTTCGAGTCGGCTGCCAGCGGCGGAACTGGCCCGGGCGGAACGGCAAACCCGCCGTGCGGTGCGGCGGTAAAGGGAGCTGTGCCGCCGGCAGGTGCAGAACCGGCAGGGACATTGCCGGCGGCGGGCATGCCGGGTTTGGCCAGCGAAACGGGCTTCCCGGGTCGGGAGTCCCTGGTGCCGGCAGTTCCGGCACCGGCGGGAGGAGTGACGGCGACTGAGGTCGCCGGGTCCCCGGACGCATCCGCAGCGGCTCCATGGCCGGAAAGGAGCTTGTGTCCCTTCCCCGTGGAGAACCAGTAAACGGCGGCCACACCCGCACCGATCCAGAACAGCGTCCAGACGGCGGCGCCGAACCAGCTGTCTGCGAGGAAGGAAGCGCCGGGGCCGCCCATGCCGATGAGGGCGAAAATGAGCGCCCCGGTCATGCCCGATGTCCAGGTTCCGCGGCCCGCCTCTTCGAGATGGATCCTGCCGTCCGGTTCCGGAAGCAGTGCCCAGGCGACCCCGTATACCAGGAAACCGATTCCGAAGACGCCCAGGACTACAAACAGGCCGCGGATAAGCACCGGATCCAGTCCGGTCCGCGCGGAGATCCCGGTGGCTACTCCGCCGAACCACCGGTCACCGCCGCGCACGACGCCGAACGTGCGGACCCAGCGAAAGAAACCGCCGTGGATGCCGGCAGGTGCCGGCCCGGCACCCTCCGCACCGGTGCCGGCCGCATGGCTGCCTGCCGGGGCAGGCCGCTGCTCAGCTGGAGGCTGCGATGCGGGGTCTTGTGCTCCGGAATCAGGAAATGGGGAAGGGTTCATGCCTCCAGTCTTCTCCCGCTGCCGCCCGGCCGCATCAGGGACTACCCTGAGCTGCCCCTGAACGTGCCCTGAAGAAACACACAAATTGGCCTCCGGGCCGGTCCCCGGCACCTCCGGCGTGCTTGGATGGGGCCATGAGAGAACCCTTGGTGCGTCCCCGGGACCGGATTATTGCCGGCGTCTGCGCCGGACTCGCAGCACATCTGGGCTGGCCCGTGAAGCTGACCCGGATCCTGATGGCCGTGCTGGTGCTGGGTGCCGGAAGCGGCGTCATTCTCTACGGCTGGCTGTGGGTCATGGTGCCGACGCAGGAGGAGCAGGAGAAAAAGGAGCAGGTCTCCGCCAACCCGCGCAGTATTGCCGAGAACTATGCCCGGCAGCTGCGGGAAGGCGCAGTGCCCTCGCACGGTCCCGGAAAGGGTCCGGGAAAGGCTGGGCAGCGGGAAGTGGCAGCCGGTCTTGCCCTGCTGCTGGTGGCTGCAGCCGTCGTTGCCCAGCGGCTGGGCGCAGACCTGAACTGGGGGTTGTTTGTTCCGGTCGCCGCGATTGCCGGCGGTGCGGTGCTGGCCTGGTCCCAGCTGGACGAGCGCCGGCGGGCGGGGCTGATGAACAGCGCCGGCGCGGACCGTGCCTCCGGCCTGATCCGGCTCACAGCAGGCCTGCTGTTGGTGGTGGCCGGGGTGCTGGTGGTGATCTCGGGGGCCGTGAGCTGGGATGTCCTGATGTCCGGGCTGCTGGCCTCCGCCGCCGTACTGGCCGGCGTGGCACTGGTTTTTACACCGTGGGCCGTAAAACACTGGCGGGACCTGGAAGCGGAACGGTCCGGACGGATCCGGCAGACCGAGCGGGCTGAAATTGCGGCCCACCTGCACGACTCGGTCCTGCAGACCCTGGCCCTGATCCAGAAACGGGCCGGTTCCGAGCAGGATGTGATCCGGCTCGCCCGGGCCCAGGAAAGGGAGCTGCGGCAGTGGCTGTACTCTGACCGGGCCCGGGCGGAAGACCACCTCGTTGAATGCCTGCGCCGCATGGCTGCCGAGATAGAGGACGCCTACGGGCATCCGATTGAGCTGGTGGCCGTTTCGGACGCGGAGCTGGATGAGCGGACCGAAGCCCTGGCCTCCGCCGCCCGGGCAGCCGTGCTCAACGCCGCCCAGCATGCGGGCGGAACGGTTTCGGTTTATGTTGAATGCCGCCCCGAGCAGCTCGAGGTCTTTGTGCGGGACCGCGGGCCCGGATTCGATCCGGAGGCAGTGCCCCCGGACCGCATCGGTGTGCGCGGCTCCATCATCGGACGGATGCAGCGCGCCGGGGGCAGCGCCGCCATCCGCAGCACTTCGGACGGAACCGAGGTCCGGCTGGTGCTGCCGCTGCCGAACGGCCCCGACAACGGTTCCGGTGAGCCGGGAACGGGCGGCTCCGCCGGTAGTACGGCGCACGGCGCCAGGGCAGCACGCCCCCGGGAAGCCGGGAAGAACTCTCCAATCCATGTCTCAAGCAACGGAGCGCAACCTCAATGACGGCCCACCCGCAGCTGCCCATCGACGTCGTGGTGGTCGATGACCACGCCATTTTCCGCTCCGGCCTCCGGGCGGACCTGGACGCACGGATCAACGTGGTGGCCGAAGCAGACAGCGTGGAAACGGCAGTTGCAGTGATCACGGCCCGGCGGCCCGCCGTCGTCCTCCTGGACGTCCACCTGCCCGGCGGCAACGGCGGCGGCGGCGCGGAAGTGCTGGCCGGGTGCGCCGGGCTGCTCGGGGTCACCAGGTTCCTGGCGCTGAGCGTGTCCGATGCCGCCGAAGACGTGGTGACGGTGATCCGTGCCGGTGCGCGCGGCTACGTCACCAAGACCATCTCCGGGCCGGAGATTTCCGACGCCGTTGTCCGGGTGGCCGGCGGCGACGCCGTCTTCTCGCCCCGCCTGGCCGGATTCGTGCTTGATGCCTTCGGTACGGCGAGCGTGGCGGTCGATGACGAACTGGACCGTCTCTCGGCCCGGGAACTGGAGGTCATGCGGCTGATCGCCCGCGGCTACAGCTACAAGGAGGTGGCCCGCGAGCTGTTTATTTCCGTGAAGACCGTGGAAACCCATGTTTCCTCGGTGCTGCGCAAACTCCAGCTCTCCTCACGGCACGAGCTCACCCGCTGGGCCGCGGACCGCCGCCTGCTCTAGCTGCCTACCGGCCCTTGCCGAGGAAGTCCTGCAGCCGCTCCATGCCGACGGCGAGGTCTTCGTCGCCCAGGGCGTAGGAGAGGCGGAGGTAGCCCGAGGGGCCGAAGGCTTCGCCCGGCACCACTGCAACTTCCACGGTATCCAGGATCAGGGCTGCCAGCTCGGCGGAGGTCTGCGGCCGGACCGGACCGTTCTTGCCCGGGAACTCGCGTCCAAGCAGTCCGCGGACATCCGCGTAGGCGTAGAACGCGCCTTCGGGCATGGGGCACTCCACACCGTCAATCGAGTTCAGGGCCGAAACCATGGCCTTGCGGCGGCGGTCGAAGGCCTGCTTCATTTCGTCCACGGCGGTCAGCGGTCCCGACACCGCAGCCAGCGCCGCCATCTGGGACACGTTGGACACGTTGGAGGACAGGTGGGACTGCAGGTTGGTGGCGGCCTTGATGACGTCCGGGGCGGCGATCATCCAGCCGACCCGCCAGCCGGTCATGGCGTAGGTCTTGGCCACGCCGTTGAGCACAATTACCTTGTCGCCGAGCTCCGGCGCGGCCGTGGCAATGGAAGTGAAGGGCACGCCGTCGTACGTCAGGTGTTCGTAGATCTCGTCCGTGACGACCCACAGCCCGTGTTCCGCAGCCCACCGCCCGATCTCCGCCACCTGCTCCGGCGGGTACACCGCGCCCGTCGGGTTGGACGGCGAGACGAAAAGGAGCACCTTGGTGCGTTCCATGCGGGCGGCCTCGAGCTGCTCTACGCTCACCAGGTAGCCCTGTTCCGGCCCGGCGAAGACCTCCACGGGAACACCGCCGGCCAGCCGGATAGCCTCCGGGTACGTGGTCCAGTACGGCGTGGGAACCAGGACTTCGTCGCCCGGATCCAGCAGCGTGGCGAAGGATTCGTAGACGGCCTGCTTGCCGCCGTTGGTCACCAGGACCTGTGCGGGCTCGACGGCGTAACCGGAGTCCCGCAGGGTCTTGGCCGCAATGGCCTTTTTCAGTTCAGGCAGCCCTCCGGCGGGGGAGTAGCGGTGGAAGCGCGGCTGGCGGGCGGCGTCCACGGCGGCGTCGACAATGTAGTCGGGGGTGGGAAAGTCAGGTTCCCCGGCGCCGAAACCGATCACCGGGCGCCCGGCCGCCTTGAGTGCCTTGGCCTTGGCATCCACTGCCAGGGTTGCGGACTCGGCAATGGATGCGATGCGCTCTGATATACGGCCGGTGGAAGACATGGGGTTCCCGTCTGGTGTGTGGCAGCTTAGGTGCGCCCCGTCGGTCCTGCCGGACGACGGCGGCATTCCACCAGTTTAGGCGCTCGGAATCCGCGCCGCAGGCACGCCCGGCCCGCGGCAGAGCCGCCCGGTTCGACGGGACGCCAAAGTTTGCGTAGACTGGTTCTTCGGTGGTTGTCCTCACCGCGCTGTCTCGTGTCTTTCGAGTGGATTGTGTCTTGCAAGCGGACTTGTTGGGAAACTAACGTCCTTCCGCTGTGGCTACAATGGTGCGGTAGGGAAATTTTCCTCCATAGGGTAGTGGCGCAATTGGTAGCGCAGCGGTCTCCAAAACCGCAGGTTGCAGGTTCGAGTCCTGTCTGCCCTGCGCAGAACTGTCATTTCCGGCAGCTCAGCAGTCCTTCATGGAATGAGCAGTCCCAGCGCATGCTGCGATTGTGAACCGACACAGATGAGTGAGGCGAAGGTGACCGAGACAGCTGCCAGCAGCTCCAAGGGACACCCCTCCAGCGGGCCCAAAAAGCGGGGCTTCTTCGCCGGTATCGCTCTCTTCCTGCGCCAGGTGATCGCCGAACTCAAAAAGGTCGTCACCCCCACCCGTAAGGAACTGCTGAGGTACACACTCGTTGTCCTCGCGTTCGTGCTGGTGATGATGCTTATCGTTACGGCTCTCGACTTTGCCTTTGGCAGGGGCGCACTGTGGATCTTCGGCTCGGGCGGCGGCGAAAGCTAGCCAAAGACCTAAGGCTCCGCCCGCTGGGCGCGGAACCGGAGACCATGAGCTAGTGACAAACCCGATAGTGCTCTGAAGAAGAAAGCAGGAATCTACGTGTCCGAGCAAGAACTCGAATCACAGATCAATGACAACGCTGATCTGGATACCGAGGATCAGATCGCCGCAGCCGACGTCGACGAGGCGCCCGCTGCTGTTGATGCATCGGCCGACGAAGAAAACGCAGCTGAAGAAGCTGCTGATTCCGCAGAAGACGCTGAGCCTGAGGAAGATCCGGCCGAGGCCTTCAAGGCCAAGCTGCGCCGCCAGGAAGGTGACTGGTACGTCATCCACTCCTACGCCGGCTACGAAAACCGCGTGAAGTCCAACCTTGAGACCCGCATCCAGACACTGGACATGGAAGAGGACATCTTCGAGATCCAGGTCCCGATGGAGGAAGTCGTCGAGATCAAGAACACCACGCGGAAGATCGTCAACCGCGTGCGTATCCCCGGCTACGTGCTGGTGCGCATGAACCTCACCGATGAGTCCTGGGGCGTTGTCCGGCACACTCCCGGCGTCACCGGCTTCGTTGGCAACGCACACAACCCGACTCCGCTGAGCCTCTCCGAGGTGTACTCGATGCTCGAGCACACCGTGGTTTCGCCCAAGACCGAGGCCGGCAAGCCCGCGCAGCAGCAGTCGTCGAACATTGCAGTGGACTTCGAAATCGGCGAGCCCGTCACGGTCAACGAAGGGCCGTTCGAAACCCTTCAGGCCACGATCTCCGAGATCAAGCCCGAGTCCCAGCAGCTGGTGGTTCTCGTGACCATCTTCGAGCGCGAGACGCCGGTAACCCTTGGCTTCGGCCAGGTCACCAAGCTCCAGTAGCTTTCAGACTTCGCTGCCCGCAGGTCCGCTTTAACCTGCAGGCAGCGTCCGGCCGCCAAGCCATGGCGGCCACCACCCCGGACGGACGCTCCTGTCCTTCGGGAACATAATTTAGAGAAGGACCCTTTCATGGCCCCCAAGAAAAAGGTCACCGGCCTCATCAAGCTGCAGATCAACGCAGGCGCCGCCAACCCGGCTCCTCCGATTGGTCCGGCACTTGGCCAGCACGGTGTCAACATCATGGAATTCTGCAAGCAGTACAACGCTGCAACGGAATCCCAGCGCGGCAACGTTATCCCGGTGGAAATCACCGTCTACGAAGACCGTTCCTTCACCTTCATCACGAAGACCCCTCCGGCTGCACAGCTGATCAAGAAGGCTGCCGGTGTAGCCAAGGGTTCCGCAACCCCGCACACCACCAAGGTTGCCAACCTGACCCAGGCTCAGGTCGAAGAGATCGCCACCATGAAGATGGAAGACCTCAACGCCAACGATGTCCAGGCAGCTGCCAAGATCATCGCAGGCACCGCCCGCTCGATGGGCATCACCGTACAGGGCTAAGTCCCCGTACTGGTTTCAATTTCACATAACTGTCGCCGCCCCTTACAGGGGACGGCGTGTGGCAGGGCCGGGCGCGGTCCGATAGACCACAACTGCACAAGGAGAAAAAGCAGATGGCAAAGCGCAGCAAAGCATATGAAGCAGCTGCAGCCAAGATCGATGCGGACAAGCAGTACGCACCGGTCGAGGCTGTAGAGCTGGCGAAGGACACCAATCCTTCCAAGTTCGACGCAACCGTTGAGGTGGCTTTCCGCCTGGGCGTTGACCCCCGTAAGGCTGACCAGATGGTCCGCGGCACGGTCAACCTGCCCCACGGCACCGGCAAGACGGCCCGCGTCCTCGTTTTCGCAACCGGCGAGAAGGCTGAAGCAGCAATCGCTGCCGGCGCCGACTTCGTTGGTTCCGACGACATGATCGAAAAGGTTGCAGCAGGCTGGACCGACTTCGACGCCGCAGTGGCTACCCCGGACATGATGGGCAAGGTCGGCCGCCTGGGCCGCGTGCTCGGCCCGCGTAACCTCATGCCGAACCCGAAGACCGGTACGGTTACCCCGAACGTGGCCAAGGCTGTCACGGACATCAAGGGTGGCAAGATCGACTTCCGCGTCGACAAGCACTCCAACCTGCACTTCATCATCGGCAAGGTGTCCTTCGACGCCCAGAAGCTGGCTGAGAACTACGCAGCAGCTCTGGAAGAGGTCCTTCGCCTCAAGCCGTCCGCAGCAAAGGGCCGCTACATCTCCAAGGCGACCGTGTCCACCACGTTCGGCCCGAGCATCAGCGTTGACCCCAACGTCACCAAGGTCCTCGCAGACGCATAGTCAGCAGTAGTACCTGGGGATTCTTCCCCTCAAAGGGCGGCCGCAGCTTTTCGCTGCGGCCGCTTTTTTGTGTTCCCGGGCATTGGCGTTTGGTATCGGGGACTGCGTGCGGAAGGATGTCGGCCATGACGCAGATGCAGGTCTCGATTGAGCCGATTGCCGTTCCGGCCGGACTGGACGCACCGGGGGCGGCGGACTTCGTTGCCGTTGCCGAAATGTTCAATGCCCAGCAGCAGGAATTCTGGGGCAACAATGACTTTTACGGTCCGCCGCAGGCGCAGCTTGCCGGCCGGGGGAGCACCCCGACCCGGCGGCGCGAGCTCCTGGCCGCCCGTGCCGGGTCCGACATCGTGGGGGTGGCCCAGATAAACCTCCCGTTGACCGACAACCTGCACAGCGGAACGGTCGACATTGTGGTGGCACCTTCCGCCCGGCGCCGCGGCGTTGGAACGCGGCTCTACGCCGCGGCGGAGCAACTGGCGCTGTCCGACAACCGGCGCATGCTCATGGCGGAGACGGACCATTTGCTCTCCGGTGAGACGGCGGGACCGATCGCCGGCACGGCGTCGCTGGTCCCGCAGGACGCCGCCGCCTTATTCGCTTCCGCGTTGGGGTTCCGGCTGGAACTGGTGGACCGCGTCAGCCGGCTCGAGCTGGGAAGCCCTGCCGATGATGAGGCCGTGCTGGAACAGGCGAGGACCGCTGCGGGAGCAGGCTACGAACTCGTGTTCTGGAGCGGCGCATGTCCCGAGGACCTGATAGCGGCCTACGCACGGCTGCGGCAGAAGATGAGCACCGATGCACCCATGGGAGGACTGGACCTGGCGGAGGAAGTCTGGGACGGAGCCCGGGTGCGGGAAGCCGAGGGTCTGGCCCGCGACATGGACGCCGAGGTGCTGGTCAGCGCCGCCCGGCACGTTGCCACCGGCGAGCTTGCCGGCCACACTGTCCTGGAGGTTTTCCGCAACAACCCCGCCGTGGTTTACCAGGACGACACCCTGGTGCTGGAAGGCCACCGGGGGAACCGGCTGGGCATGCTGCTCAAAGCGGCGAACCTGGTCTGCCTCCGGGAGGCGGTTCCCGAAGCGCTCCGGGTTTACACCTGGAACGCCGAGGAAAACCGCCACATGCTCTCCATCAATGAGCAGCTGGGGTTCCGGGCCATCGGCTACTCCGGAGAGTGGCAAAAGGAGCTGTCCGCCGAGTGAGATCCGGCAGCGGCTGCCGTCCGCGCAGGGCCCGCCGCCGGGATTTGTTCCCTGCCGGATTCTCCCGTACTCTGGAACTACCAAAGACCGTCGGTCGATGTGCATTCAATCCCACCGTAAGGCTGAACCTTCAGCCCTCCACGCGTGGAACCCGGTTGGAGAAACATCCGAAAGTCCCTTGATAGGGCGGCCTGCGCAGGTGAACGAACTGAACTCCGGAACTTTGTGTGTCCGTTGAGTGAAGCCCCGTGCATCTGCCCGGGGCGTTTTTTATGTTCGGGACCCGATCCACCGGCACTATTTCCCCGGAAGGAGGGTTATGGCAACGCCAACAAAGGTGTCAGCAGTCGAGGAGATCACCACCGATTTCAAGGAATCGACCGCTGCTGTCCTAACCGAATACCGCGGGCTCACCGTTGCACAGCTCAAGGAGCTGCGTCGTTCGCTCGGCCAGGACACCAAGTACTCGGTCGTAAAGAACACCCTGACTGGCATTGCAGCCAAGGAAGCCGGCATCGACGCGTTCGAAGGCCAGCTTGCCGGACCTACTGCAATTGCCTTCATCAAGGGTGACGCAGTTGCAGCTGCAAAGAGCCTGACGGATTTTGCCAAGACCAACCCGCAGCTCGTCATCAAGACCGGTGTCTTCGAGGGCAATGCCCTGGATGCCGCCGGAGTAGCCGCACTGGCTGCCCTTGAGTCCCGTGAGTTCCAGCTTGCACGCGTCGCCGGTGTCCTCAAGGCACCGATGTCCATGCTCGCCCGCACGGCTGATGCACTGCGCATGAAGCTTGAAGAGGAAAGCGGCGCCCCCGCTGACTCCGCTGCAGAAGAGGCTCCGGCCGCTGCAGAAGAAGCTCCGGCAGCAGAAGCAGCCACCGAAGAGTAGAACCTCTTCTCCATCAATCTCCGGTGCCTGCGTGCACCAACTATAGGAAGGACGCCACACCATGGCGAAGCTCACCAACGAAGAGCTCATTGAAGCTTTCAAGGAACTGTCCATCATCGAGCTCTCCGATTTCGTGAAGCTCTTCGAGGAGACGTTCGACGTCACCGCTGCTGCTGTCGCAGTTGCCGGCCCCGCTGCCGGTGCCGCTGAAGCCGCTGAAGAGAAGACCGAATTCGACGTCATCCTCGAAGCAGCCGGCGACAAGAAGATCGCAGTGATCAAGGAAGTTCGCTCCCTGACCTCGCTGGGTCTGAAGGAAGCCAAGGACCTGGTTGACAGCGCTCCGAAGGCCGTCCTCGAAGGCGCCAACAAGGAAGCCGCTGACAAGGCCAAGGAAGCTCTCGAAGCTGCCGGCGCCACCGTCACCGTCAAGTAGTTTTTACTGCCTCACCGCATAAAAACGCTTTACAAAAGGCCCCGTTCCGAAAGGAACGGGGCCTTTTGTATTCCTTGGGAGCGGCTGCTCCGGGGCGGTTAGGCCTCTTCGCGGTACAACAGCAGGGCCTCGCCCTGGCCGCCGCCGCCGCAGAGGGAAACCCCGGCCCGGCCGGATCCGCGCCTGGCGAGTTCATGTGCTGCGGTGAGGGCCAGGCGGGCGCCCGAGGCGCCGATCGGATGCCCGAGCGCGATGGCTCCGCCGTGCAGGTTGCACTGTTCCAGGTCCATGCCCAGTTCGTTCAGGGACTGGACCGCCACGGCACCGAAGGCCTCGTTGATCTCGATGAAGTCCAGGTCCGAGGTGCTCCAACCCGCCCGGCGAAGGGCGGCGAAGAGGGCGTTGGACGGCTGGGAATGAAGCGTGTTGTCCGGACCGGCCACCTGGCCGGGGAGCCCGACGGCGGCCAGGACATTCAGCCCGTTGGCTTCGGCGAAGTCCCGGGTCGTGAGGATCAGTGCTGCGGCCCCGTCCGAAAGGGGGGAGGAGTTGCCGGCCGTGATGGTTCCCTCTGCATCGAAGGCCGGCCTCAGGCCCGCCAGGGTGTCCACCGTGGTGCCGGGGCGGACGCCCTCGTCTGCAGTAAGCACCACGGGTTCGCCGCGGCGCTGCGGCACGGTCACGGGAACAATTTCCGCGTCGAAGATCCCCGCCGCCATCGCCGCTGCCGCCCGCTGGTGGGAGGCTGCGGCTACTTCGTCCTGTTCCAGCCGCTTGATGGCCAGCTTCGTGTTGCCCCGCTCGGTGGAAATGCCCATGGAGTCATTGTCGAAGGCATCGGTCAGGCCGTCGTGGGCCACGGAGTCCAGGGCCGAGATGTTGCCGTAGTTCCAGCCTTGGCGGGAGCCGGGAAGCAGGTGCGGGCCGCGCGTCATGGATTCCTGGCCCCCGGCCACCACCACAGTGGCCTCGCCGCCCCGGATCAGCCGGGCGGCGTCGATCACCGCAGCCAGGCCGGAGAGACAGACCTTGTTGACGGTGACCGCCGGGACGTCCCAGCCGATGCCGGCTTTGATGGATGCCTGGCGGGCGGGATTCTGCCCGCAGCCGGCCTGCACAACGTGGCCCATGATGACCGAATCCACGTCGGCGGCGTCAACACCGGACTTCTCCAGTGCGCCCTTGATGGCAAAGGCGCCGAGTTCGACGGCCGTGAACGCGGACAGCTGGCCGTTCAGACGGCCCTGGGGAGTGCGCGCGCCCCCAACGATAACCACTTCGGGAACGGCTGCGCCCTCACGGGCTGCGGAGGTGTTTATGGGTGCGTGAGTCACTCGTGGGTCGCTTTCGTCGTTGTATTCGTCATTGAAGACACGGATAAGGCTACGCCAACCCGGGAGCCCCGGGGAGAGCGCCGTCACAGAGGGCGGCGGCGCCGCACACCGCCCCGGCAAGCATAAAAGCCCCGTTGTGCGGTAAGGTATCTGTATCCGATGCGGAAACGGTACGCCGGTGTTGCCTGTAGCTCCCCCTTGACCGGGAATCGATTGCCGGGATCCGAGACTGGATCCCCACCCGGGAACCTCCGTTTGGAGGGGTTGAGCGAAGCAGGGTTCAAATACCGGGTAGACTTGTCTGCCCATAATGCCCTATAGTGGATATTTGCTTCCTCCTGTTAACCTTCAGCCTTCATATAGCGGTGGGCTTCGTTCCGTGCCGGGCAGTATCCGCAACCTGTGGATGTGCCGCACGCCGGACATAGGGACGCACACGGACTCGGTCCGCATTGTGCAGGGGAGGAGGCGTGAAACACGCCTGAAGGTCTGTGGAAGGATCCCTCTTGGTCGCCTCGAGCACCTCTAATAACGAAACCGCTACTAATCCGGAGAACGCAGCTTCCCGGATTTCATTCGCAAAGATTCACGAACCGCTTGACGTTCCCAATCTTCTTGCCCTGCAGACGGACAGCTTTGACTGGCTCGTCGGCAACGAGCGCTGGAAGGCGCGCGTTGAAAAGGCGCGGGAGACCGGCGAACAGGGTATTGCCACCACATCCGGCCTGGCCGACATCTTCGAGGAAATCTCCCCGATTGAAGACTTCCAGGGCACCATGTCCCTGAGCTTCTCGGAGCCGGAGTTTGCCGACCCGAAGTACACCATGGCGGAGTGCAAGGACCGGGACGCTACGTACTCGGCCCCGTTGTACGTTAAAGCCGAATTCATGAACAACAACACGGGTGAGATCAAGCAGCAGACCGTGTTCATGGGCGACTTCCCCCTCATGACAGACAAGGGAACGTTCGTCATCAACGGCACCGAGCGTGTTGTTGTTTCCCAGCTGGTCCGTTCCCCGGGCGCCTACTTCGAGCGCACCGCTGACAAGACCAGCGACAAGGACATCTACACCGCGAAGATCATTCCTTCCCGCGGTGCATGGTTCGAACTGGAAATCGACAAGCGTGACCAGGTGGGCGTCCGCCTGGACCGCAAGCGCAAGCAGTCCGTCACCGTGCTGCTCAAGGCACTGGGCTGGACCGAAGGCCAGATCCTCGAGACCTTCGGCGAATACGACTCCATCCGGGCCACCCTGGAAAAGGACCCCACGGAAACCCGCGAAGATGCCCTGCTGGACATCTACCGCAAGCTCCGTCCGGGCGAGCCGCCCACGGTCGAGGCTGCCCAGACGCTGCTGGACAACCTGTACTTCAACCCGAAGCGCTACGATCTGGCCAAGGTTGGCCGCTACAAGATCAACCGCAAGCTCGGCATCGACAAGCCCCTGACGGATTCCGACGCCTCGGTACTGAACAATGACGACATCGTCGCCATGATCAAGTTCCTCGTGGCACTGCACGCCGGCGAGAAGACGGTTCCGGGCAAGCGCAACGGTGCCGACGTGGACATCCGCGTCGAGGTCGACGACATCGACCACTTCGGCAACCGCCGTATCCGCGCCGTCGGCGAACTGATCGAAAACCAGATCCGCACGGGCCTGTCCCGTATGGAGCGTGTGGTCCGCGAACGGATGACCACCCAGGACGTCGAGGCCATCACGCCGCAGACCCTGATCAACATCCGTCCCGTGGTTGCTGCGATCAAGGAGTTCTTCGGAACCTCCCAGCTCTCGCAGTTCATGGACCAGAACAACCCGCTGGCCGGTCTGACGCACAAGCGCCGCCTGTCCGCACTGGGCCCGGGCGGTCTGTCCCGTGACCGTGCAGGCATGGAAGTCCGAGATGTGCACCCGTCCCACTACGGACGTATGTGCCCCATCGAAACCCCTGAAGGCCCGAACATCGGCCTGATCGGTTCGCTGGCTTCCTACGGCCGCATCAACGCCTTCGGCTTCATCGAAACCCCGTACCGCAAGGTCGAGGAAGGCGTAGTCACCGACAAGGTCGACTACCTGACCGCCGATGACGAAGTTGAGCGCACCATTGCCCAGGCAAACGCCCCGCTGCGCGCCGACCAGCACTTCGCCGAGGACCTCGTCCTCGTCCGTGCCCGCGGCGGCTCCGGTGAGCCCGTCCTCGTTGAACCCAACGAGGTCGAGTACATGGACGTCTCCCCGCGCCAGATGGTGTCGGTGGCTACGGCCCTGATCCCGTTCCTCGAGCATGACGATGCCAACCGTGCCCTCATGGGTGCGAACATGCAGCGCCAGGCTGTGCCGCTGCTCCGTTCCGAGCGCCCCGTCGTGGGCACCGGCATGGAGAAGTACACCGCAGTTGACGCCGGCGACTCCGTGACCGCCAAGAAGCCCGGTGTTGTCACCGAGGTTTCCGCTGACATCGTGACCGTCATGAACGACGACGGCACCGAGACCAGCTACCCGATCATGAAGTTCGAGCGCTCCAACCAGGGCAACGCCTACAACCAGCGCGTGCTGGTCTCCGAAGGTGCCCGGGTTGAGGTCAACAGCATCATCGCCGACGGTCCCGCAACGGACCAGGGTGAACTGGCCCTTGGTAAGAACCTGCTCGTGGCATTCATGTCATGGGAAGGCCACAACTACGAAGATGCCATCATCCTGTCCCAGCGCATGGTCTCCGACGATGTCCTGACCTCCATCCACATTGAGGAGCACGAGGTTGACGCCCGCGACACCAAGCTTGGTGCCGAGGAAATCACCCGCGACATCCCCAACGTCTCCGAAGAGGTGCTTTCGCAGCTCGACGAGCGCGGCATCATCCACATCGGTGCCGAGGTTGAAGCAGGCGACATCCTGGTTGGCCGTGTCACCCCGAAGGGTGAAACGGAACTGACCCCGGAAGAGCGCCTGCTGCGCGCCATCTTCGGCGAGAAGAGCCGCGAAGTCCGCGACACCTCCCTGAAGGTTCCCCACGGCGAGTCCGGCACCGTCATCGGCGTCCGCATCTTCGACCGCGACAACGACGACGAGCTGCCCCCGGGCGTCAACCAGCTGGTCCGCGTCTACGTGGCGCACAAGCGCAAGATCACGGACGGCGACAAGCTGGCCGGCCGCCACGGCAACAAGGGCGTCATCTCCAAGATCCTCCCGATCGAAGACATGCCGTTCATGGAAGACGGAACCCCCGTCGACATCATCCTGAACCCGCTGGGTGTTCCGGGCCGAATGAACGTTGGACAGGTCCTGGAAATCCACCTGGGCTGGGCTGCGAAGCAGGGCTGGAAGATCGAGGGCGAGCCGGACTGGGTCAAAGACCTGCCGAACCTGCCCCGCGAGACCGGTCCCACCACGGTTGCCACCCCGGTGTTCGACGGTGCCAGCGAGGACGAGATCATCAACCTGCTCGACTCCACCAACGTGACCCGTGACGGCAACCGCCTGATCGGTGCCTCGGGCAAGGCCCGGATGTACGACGGCCGCTCCGGCCAGCCGTTCCCGGACCCGATCTCGGTCGGCTACATGTACATCCTGAAGCTCCACCACCTGGTGGACGACAAGATCCACGCACGCTCCACCGGACCGTACTCCATGATCACGCAGCAGCCGCTGGGTGGTAAGGCACAGTTCGGCGGCCAGCGCTTCGGTGAGATGGAAGTCTGGGCCCTGGAAGCGTACGGCGCTGCCTACACGCTGCAGGAACTGCTCACGATCAAGTCTGATGACATCCATGGCCGCGTGAAGGTCTACGAAGCCATCGTCAAGGGCGAGAACATCCCGGAGCCCGGCGTTCCGGAATCGTTCAAGGTCCTGATCAAGGAAATGCAGTCGCTCTGCCTGAATGTGGAAGTCCTCTCCACCGAAGGCAACACGATTGAAATGCGTGACTCGGATGAAGAAGTCTTCCGGGCCGCGGAGGAACTGGGTATCGATCTGTCCCGTGCAGAGCCCAGCTCCGTCGAAGAGGTTTAGCTGGTAGATCCGCCCGGGGAGTCCGTCGGGCGGTTCGGAACGGCGGCAACGAAATTCCTAGCTCGCAGAGCTCGCTGGAATATTAAAGCCGCCTAACCCGAACCGTCCGACGGACCCGGGGTGGGTCACCTTCAATCTTTTCCGCACCCGAGACATTCAGATTTAGAGAACAAGAGAGAACAGGGACCCATGTCCAACGATTCCACGTTCGGCCTCATGCGAATCGGCCTTGCCACCGCGGATGAAATCCGCGGCTGGTCTTACGGCGAAGTCAAGAAGCCGGAAACCATCAACTACCGAACCCTGAAGCCGGAGAAGGACGGTCTTTTCTGCGAAAAGATCTTCGGTCCTTCCCGCGACTGGGAATGCTACTGCGGTAAGTACAAGCGCGTCCGCTTCAAGGGCATCATCTGTGAGCGCTGCGGCGTCGAGGTCACCCGTGCCAAGGTGCGCCGCGAACGCATGGGCCACATTGAGCTCGCCGCTCCGGTCACCCACATCTGGTACTTCAAGGGTGTTCCGTCCCGCCTGGGCTACCTGCTGGACCTGGCACCGAAGGACCTCGAAAAGGTCATTTACTTCGCTGCCTACATGATCACCTCGGTCGACGAAGAAAACCGCCACGCGGAACTGCCGAACCTGCAGGCCGAGCACGACCTGGAGCGCAAGCACCTCGTCGACCAGCGCGACTCCGACATTGCCGCGATCGCCAAGGACCTCGAAGGTGAGCTTGCCCGCCTCGAAGGCGAAGGCGCCAAGGCTGCCGACAAGAAGAAGGCCCGCGACTCCGCCGACCGCCAGATGGCCAAGGTCCGCCGCGACGCCGACAACAACATCGAGCGCCTCGAACAGGTCTGGGACCGGTTCAAGAACCTCAAGGTCGGCGACCTCGAAGGCGACGAAGGCCTCTACCGCGAACTGCGTGACCGCTTCGGTCTGTACTTCGAAGGCTCCATGGGTGCCGAAGCCATCAAGAAGCGTCTTGAAGACTTCGACATGCAGGCCGAGTCCGAGAACCTGCGCGACATCATCCAGAACGGCAAGGGCCAGCGCAAGACGCGTGCCCTGAAGCGCCTGAAGGTTGTCAACGCGTTCCTGACCACCACGAACAGCCCGCTGGGCATGGTCCTCGACGCCGTTCCGGTCATCCCGCCGGAACTGCGCCCGATGGTCCAGCTCGACGGCGGCCGTTTCGCGACGTCGGACCTTAACGACCTGTACCGCCGCGTGATCAACCGCAACAACCGCCTGAAGCGCCTGCTGGATCTCGGTGCCCCCGAGATCATCGTGAACAACGAAAAGCGGATGCTCCAGGAAGCCGTTGACTCCCTGTTCGACAACGGCCGCCGCGGCCGTCCGGTCACCGGACCGGGCAACCGTCCGCTGAAGTCGCTGTCCGACATGCTCAAGGGCAAGCAGGGCCGCTTCCGCCAGAACCTGCTTGGTAAGCGCGTTGACTACTCCGGCCGTTCCGTGATTGTTGTCGGCCCGCAGCTGAAGCTGCACCAGTGCGGTCTGCCCAAGCAGATGGCCCTGGAGCTCTTCAAGCCGTTCGTGATGAAGCGCCTGGTTGACCTCAACCACGCACAGAACATCAAGAGCGCCAAGCGCATGGTCGAGCGTTTCCGTCCGCAGGTCTGGGACGTACTGGAAGAGATCATCACCGAACACCCGGTGCTGCTCAACCGTGCACCCACCCTGCACCGCCTCGGCATCCAGGCCTTCGAGCCGCAGCTCGTTGAGGGCAAGGCCCTTCAGCTGCACCCGCTGGTCTGCGGCGCCTTCAACGCTGACTTCGACGGCGACCAGATGGCAGTCCACCTGCCGCTGAGCCCCGAAGCCCAGGCTGAAGCACGCATCCTGATGCTGTCCTCGAACAACATCCTGAAGCCGTCCGACGGCCGCCCGGTCACACTGCCCTCGCAGGATATGATCATCGGCCTGCACCACCTCACCACCAAGCGCCCCGGCGCTGTTGGCGAAGGCCGCGTGTTCGGCTCCATGTCCGAGGCCATCATGGCGTTCGACATGGGCGAGCTGCACCTGAACTCGCTGGTGAAGATGCGCGTGGACGGCTTCGTTCCCAGCGCAACCCAGCCCGCTCCGGAAGGTTGGGAAGAGGGCACTCCTGCCCTCATCGAAACCTCCCTCGGACAGGTCATCTTCAACCAGACGCTGCCGGCGGATTACCCGTGGGTGAAGGAAGTTGCCGATAAGGGCCAGCTCTCCGCGATCGTCAACGATCTCGCCGAGCGGTACCCGAAGGTCGTCACGGCTGCCACGCTGGACAACCTGAAGGATGCCGGTTTCTACTGGGCCACCCGCTCGGGCGTTACCGTCGCCATCTCCGATATCGCGGCCCCGATCGACAAGCCGGCCATTATGGAAGGCTACGAAGCCCAGGCTGCCAAGGTTGAAAGCCAGTACGGCAAGGGCCTGATCGCTGAAGACGAGCGCCGCCAGGAACTGATCGACATCTGGAACAAGGCCACCAACGAGGTTGCTGCTGCAATGCGGGCGAACATGCCCGAATTCAACAACATCAACCGCATGGTGTCCTCCGGTGCCCGTGGTAACTGGCTGCAGGTCCGGCAGATTGCCGGTATCCGTGGTCTGGTGGCCAACCCTAAGGGTGAGATCATCCCGCGTCCGATCAAGTCCTCGTACCGCGAGGGCCTGTCGGTGCTGGAATACTTCATCGCCACCCACGGTGCCCGTAAGGGTCTCGCCGATACCGCTCTGCGTACCGCCAACTCGGGTTACCTGACCCGTCGTCTGGTGGACGTTTCCCAGGACGTCATTGTCCGTGAGGAAGACTGCGGCACCGAGCGCGGCCTGAACGTGACCATCGCTGTTCCGGACGCCAACGGCGAACTGCAGCTGCACGAAGAGGTCGAGAACTCGGCGTACGCCCGTACGCTGGCCACCGACGTCACCGATGCACAGGGCAACGTCCTGGCCAAGGGCGGCGACGATGTGGGCGACGTCCTCATCGCCAAGCTGTTCGAAGCCGGCGTCACCGACATCAAGGTCCGCTCCGTACTCACCTGTGAGTCCGCCGTCGGTACCTGTGCACTGTGCTACGGCCGCTCCCTGGCCACGGGTAAGACCGTGGACATCGGCGAGGCCGTGGGCATCATTGCCGCACAGTCCATTGGTGAGCCGGGTACCCAGCTGACCATGCGTACCTTCCACACCGGTGGTGTTGCTTCCGCTGAGGACATCACCCAGGGTCTGCCCCGTATCCAGGAGCTCTTCGAAGCACGTACGCCTAAGGGTGTTGCTCCGATCTCCGAGACCGCGGGCCGGGTCACGCTGGAAGAGACCGACCGCCAGATGCGTCTGGTTGTCACTCCCGACGACGGCTCCGAGGAAATCGCCTACCCGGTCCTGCGCCGTGCCCGCCTCCTGGTTGCCGACGGCGACCACGTCGAGGTTGGCCAGCAGCTGGTCTTCGGTGCGGTGGATCCCAAGCAGATCCTCCGTATCCTCGGCCCGCGCAAGGCACAGGAATTCCTGGTGGACGAAGTCCAGCGCGTGTACCGCAGCCAGGGTGTGGGCATCCACGACAAGCACGTCGAGGTTATTGTCCGCCAGATGCTGCGCCGCGTAACCGTGATCGAGTCCGGCGACTCCGATCTGCTCCCGGGTGAGCTGACCGAACGCCGCCGCTTCGAGAGCGAGAACCGCCGCGTGGTTTCGGAAGGCAAGAAGCCTGCTTCGGGCCGTCCGGAACTCATGGGTATCACCAAGGCCTCCCTGGCCACCGAGTCCTGGCTGTCCGCCGCTTCCTTCCAGGAGACAACCCGCGTCCTGACGCAGGCTGCCATGGAAGGCAAGAGCGATCCGCTGCTCGGCCTCAAGGAGAACGTCATCATCGGTAAGCTGATCCCGGCCGGAACGGGCCTGCCCCGTTACACCGAGGTCACTGTCGAGCCGACCGAAGAAGCAAAGGCCAATCTGTTCACCGGCCCCAGCGCCTTCAGCGACTTCGACTACGCCGGCGTTGACGGCGGTCTGAGCCCCGAGTTCCACGCCATCCCGCTGGATGACTACGACATGGGCAGCGACTTCCGCTAAGGAAAGCGCAACCAACGGCAGGTCCCGCACCCTCGTGGTGCGGGACCTGCCGCGTTTAACGGCTGTGCCAGACTGGGAACATGGCGAATTCCCCGACCGGCGAATCCATGACCAGCCGGATCGTCCGGATTATCAGCGCCTTCGACGACACGCACCAGTCCATGCCCGTGGCCGTGCTGGCCCGCCGCGCGGAGCTGCCCCTGTCCACCGCCCACCGGATCGTGAAGGACCTCATGGGGCACGGCTTCCTCCAGCGCGAGCCGGACGGCGGCATCCGCCTCGGCCTTCGCCTGTGGGAACTGGCCAACCGCAGTTCTGCGGCGCTGGGCCTGAAGCAGATCGCGATGCCGTTCATGGAGGACATCCAGGCAGTGGTCCGGCAGCACACGCAGCTGTCCGTGCTGCGCCAGGACGAGGTCCTGTTCATCGAACGGCTGTCCAGCCACGGCTCGGTACTGAACCACGCCAAGGTCGCCGGCCGGCTCCCCGTCCACGTCTCGTCTTCGGGGATGGTGATGATGGCCCATTCGCCCCGGCATGTGCAGGAGGCCTATCTGCAGCGGCGGGACCTGGATGCCGCCGCTGAGAAGGTCCTCCGGGCTTCCTGGGCCCGGATGCGTCTGGAAGGCAGCGCGAGCCTGCCCGGCGCCGTCGTCCCGGAGACCACCGGGATAGCGGTGCCCGTGTTCGGAGCGGGCAGCACCGCGGTGGCGGCGATCGGCGTTGTCGTGCCTACCGGAGGGGAGGATATCCCCGCAACCGTCCCGGCCCTGATGACCGCTGCCCGCGGCATTTCACGGGGACTGGGAGTGCGCACCGAAGCGGCGGGACCGCACTACCGGCGCTGATCCGCCGGCCGTGATCGCGGCGCTCATCACCTGGAAGTCCGCGGTGACAACGAGTATGTATTCAGTCCGGGTCAGCCCTACGAGCAGTAGGCGAGGCTGATCACCAGCAGGTCAATACCGGGGTCCTGTCCGTTGTAAAGCTTCACGAGAGCGGTCTCTATGTCCTCGAGTGTGTCTTCGACACCCACGCTCGTGTTCTGGGCAAGGACTGCGTCGTAGAGTGCCTCGAGTGCATCCAACTGCGTCAACGAGCCGTTCTCCCTGTACGTGCCGATCGAGTCCACTAACGCACTGCATGCCACCTCGACTGCCTGGCTGCGGAGCTCACCTGCACCGCCCGGGGCCGGAACATCATCAGCCCTGCTCCTGACTTGGGAAGCCAGACTGTCCACGGTGGTCCCTGTTTGGGCAGCCTGCCTTTCCAAGGGCTCAAGCACATCGTCGGTGGAAGTACCGAGCGATCTCGCAATGTCATCCGCCATGTTGGTGCCGCCTTTTGCCACGGACGAGCATCCGCTGAGCATAAGCGCAAACACAAGGAAGGTTCCGGTGGCCGTCCTGTTCATGGCATTCCCTCCAGGTATTCCCTGGCCACCCCGGCGCGATCATAGTGCGCCGTCCGACTGATGCAGTCAACACTAAGCAGATCTACACACGTTCACGGGGCAGAGAATTCTGCCTATCCGAAGGACGCGCCCCTTGGCTTCCGACATCGAACGGATCCGGATCAACCCGCCTTCCGGCTTCCAGCCTGACCGTGGCACCGGGCCCGCCACCCTGGCTATCCGTGGCACCGGATGCCGGCCGGTTTCCCAATGAATGAGAATCTCCTTGGAACACCCCGTGTGCCGGCAGTCACACTGGGATGTAGTGTCCGCTACAAAGTTTCCAAAGGAGTTCCAGATGGGTGCAGAGCGCACAATTCTCAAGACGCAGGTCGGCATTGTGGGCGGCGGCCCGGCCGGACTGATGCTTTCGCACCTGCTGGCCAAGTCCGGCATTGAAAACATCGTGGTGGAGAAGCGGGACCACGAGACCATCCGCACCACGCACCGGGCCGGGATCCTGGAGCACGGCAGTGTTCGGATGCTCACCGAGACCGGCGTCAGCAACAGGGTGCTTACCGAGGGTTACCGGCACGAGGGGATTGACCTGCGCTTCGGCGGCGAGAGCCACCGCATCGACTTTGAAGACCTGGTGGGGGAGTCCGTGTGGCTGTATCCGCAGAATGAAGTCTTCACCGATCTGGCCGCCGCCCGGGAACGGGACCATGGGGATGTCCGCTACGGAGTCAGCGACACCGCAGTGGTGGACCTGGCAACCGACACCCCGAAGATCCTCTTCACGGACAGCGACGGCCGGGACTATGAGATCCACTGCGAGATCCTGGTGGGCTCCGACGGCTCCGCCGGCATCTGCAAGCGCTCCATCCCCAAGGAAGCCCGCACGGACAACTTCATCGAATACCCCTTCGCCTGGTTCGGCATCCTCACCCGGGCAGCCCCCAGCGCACCGGAACTGGTCTACGCCAACTCGGACCGCGGTTTCGCCCTGATCAGCCAGCGCAACGACGAGGTCCAGCGGATGTACTTCCAGTCCGATCCGAACGAAGACCCGGATGCCTGGAGCGAAGACCGGATCTGGGACGAGCTGCAGGCCCGGGTGGACGGCCCGGACGGATTCGAACTGACGAGGGGACCCATCTTCGAAAAAACCGTGCTGAAGTTCCGCAGCTACGTCTGCGAACCTCTGCGGTACGGAAACCTGTTCCTGGCCGGCGACGCCGGGCACACTGTTCCGCCCACGGGAGCAAAGGGGCTGAACCTCGCCCTGGCCGACGTTCGGGTGCTGTTCGAGGCCATCGATTCGTTCTACGCCACCCGGTCCGCGGACCTGCTGGACGGGTACAGCGACAAGGCGCTGAAGCGGGTCTGGCGGGCACAGAACTTTTCCTACTGGATGACCTCGATGCTGCACACCCGGGCGGATGCCGGCCCCTTCGAGCGCAAGCGTGCGCTGGGAGAACTGAGCGGCGTCGCCGCCTCCCGGCACGGCAGCGCCTACCTGGCCGAGGCCTACACCGGCTGGCCGAACGACTAAATGTTCGTATAGCGAACACCTGTACATCCCATGAACAAGCCGTGTACTGTGGTTTCGACCACGTGGATGCTTGGAAAGCCGGAGCGCGAGGGCGCGCTTCATTGAAAGGAAGACCCATGGAAATGGAAGAGGATCTTTTCTCGAACAGCCATGTCATCGAGAAGCTGGACGCCGCCGAGGCCTCGCAGGACCAGATCTCCGCTGAAATCGCGTCGGTCCACGCCGAGTACGCCAAGGGGGTGGACGACGGCGCCGCGGAGGAGACCCAGCCCCGCATCGATTTCTCTCCCTACCGCAGCTCCCTCCTGCGCCACCCCACCAAGGATCCGCACCACGTGGACCCCGAAACCATTGAACTGTGGTCCCCGGCCTTCGGCCACCAGGATGTCCATGCGCTCGAGAGCGACCTGACCATCCAGCACAACGGCGAGCCGATGGGGGAGCGGATCATCGTCCGCGGACGCGTCCTCGACGGCGACGGGCACCCGGTCCGCAACCAGCTGGTGGAAATCTGGCAGGCCAACTCCGCCGGCCGCTACATCCACAAGCGCGACCAGCACCCCGCACCGCTGGACCCGAACTTCACCGGCGTCGGCCGCTGCATCACCACCGATGACGGCTTCTACGAGTTCACCACCATCAAGCCCGGACCGTACCCGTGGAAGAACCACTACAACGCCTGGCGGCCCGCACACATCCACTTCTCGCTCTTCGGCACCGATTTCACCCAGCGCATGATCACCCAGATGTACTTCCCCGGCGATCCGCTGTTCGCCCTGGATCCGATCTACCAGTCGATCACCGATTCCAAGGCCCGCGACCGCCTCGTGGCTACGTACGACCACAACATCACCTCGCATGAATGGGCCACCGGCTACAACTGGGACATTGTGCTCACCGGCAGCAACCGCACCTGGATGGAAGACGAGGACGCAGAGTAATGAGCGAGCAGAAGCTAACCGCCACCCCGGGCCAGACCATCGGCCCGTTCTACGGCTACGCCCTCCCCTTCGAAAAGGACAACCAGCTGCTGCCCCCGGGCATGCCCGGCAGTATCCGCCTGCAGGGCACCGTGACCGACGGCGGCGGTGACACCATTCCGGACGCCCTGCTGGAAATCTGGCAGGCCGATGCCGACGGGAACATCCCGCAGCGGACCGGCTCCCTGGTCCGCGACGGCTACACCTTCACCGGATGGGGCCGCACCGCCGTCGACAACACCGGCAACTACACCTTCACGACTGTGAACCCGGGTCCGACGGAAGAGGGATCGGCCCCTTTCATTTCCTTCGTCGTCTTTGCCCGCGGCCTGCTGAACAAGCTGCACACCCGGATGTACCTGCCGGACGACGAAGAGGCCCTGGCCCGCGACCCGCTGCTGTCCTCGCTGCCCGAAGAGCGCCGCCGCACCCTGATTGCCGCCCGCGAAGCCGACGGCGGACTGCGCTGGAACATCTGCCTGCAGGGCGAGGACGAGACCGTCTTCCTCACCTACCCCGGAGCGTAGCGGTGGGTGCAGCGGACAGCGCGGACTACGGGCTGCTCTCCCCGGCCTGGGCGGGAACGCCGGCCGCGGAACTGACCGGAGACCGCCAGCTGCTCCAAGCCCTCCTGGACGTGGAACTGGAATGGGTCCGTGTGCTGGCCTCCGCCGGGCTGGCCGATCCGGACGCCCCGGCTGCCGTTGCGGCCGTCAGCGACGCTTCCCGGTACGACGCCGCCTCCCTCGCAGAGCGTGCGCAGGGCGGCGGAAACCCCGTCATCCCGCTGCTGGCCGACCTCCGTGCCCAGGCCCGGGAAGTTTCGCCGAAGGGTGCGGCCGCGATCCACCGCGGTGCCACCAGCCAGGACATCATGGACACCGCCCTGATGCTGCTGGCCCGCCGCGCCCTGGACACGGTCCTGGCGGATGCGGACCGCGCTGCGGCCGCCCTGGGCGACCTGGCCCGCCGCCACGCAGCAACCCTGTGCGTGGCCCGGACCCTGACCCAGCACTCGCTGCCCTCCACCTTCGGCCTGCGTGCCGCCCAGTGGCTGCACGGCGTCGGCTCCGCCGCCCAGGGGCTGCGCACAGCCTCCGACAACCTCCAGCTGCAGTGGGGCGGTGCCTCCGGAACACTGGCGGCGCTCACCCTGGCCGCCGGTTCCGCACCCGGCGGCGGAACTGCCACTGCCTTCGACCTCACCGCACGGCTGGCCCACGGCCTCGGCCTGGCCGACCCCGTGGCACCCTGGCAGACCAACCGGCTGCCGGTGACCGCGCTGGGTGCCGCGCTGCAGGACTTCACCGCAGCAGCCGGGAAGGTTGCCAACGACGTCCTGCTGCTCAGCCGCCCGGAAATCGGTGAGGTCTCCGAACCACGCGCCGCCGGCCGCGGCGGCTCCTCCGCCATGCCGCAGAAGCAGAACCCCGTCCTGTCCGTCCTGATCCGCAGCGCGGCCCTGGCCGCTCCCGGCTACGGCATGCAGCTCAACGCCGCCGCCGCAGCCGCAGATGATGAACGGCCCAGCGGCTCCTGGCACGTGGAATGGCAGGCCCTGCGCTCCCTGCTGCGCCTCGCCGGGGGAGCGGCGGCCAAGCTGGCTGAACTGGCCGAAGGCCTGCAGGTGTCCACGGACGCCCTGACCCGGAACCTCGAATCCGCCGGACCGCTCGTGGTCAGCGAAAAGATCATGGCCGTCGTGGCGCCCCTGCTCGACGACGGCATGCCCGGACGCGGCAAGGAAATCGTCGCCGCCACGGTGGCCCGCTCGCTGTCCTCCGGCGAGCCCTTCGAGGAACTGCTGCGCGCTGCGGTTCCCCCGGAGGTCCTTTCCGATGCGGAACTCAAGAGTGTCCTCGACCCCGCCGAATACCTAGGGGAGGCCGCCGCCCTCATTGAGCGGATCACCGCTGCCTACCCCGGAAAGCCCTCAGCATGAGCATCCCCGCCATCAAGGCGTCCCGCCTTTCCAACGCCGGCCCCGCGGCCCCCGTCCTGATCGCCGGCCCGTCACTGGGCACCGCGTCCATGCCGCTGTGGAGCCGGGCGGCCGCCGCCCTGGACACCTTCACGGTCATCGCCTGGGACCTGCCCGGCCACGGCGCCAGCCCCGCTGCAGGGGAACCCTTCAGCCTCGCGGATCTGGCCTCCGCCGTGGCCGCACTGGTGACCGGTGCCCGCAGCGCCGGAGATATTCCCGCGGATGTCCCGGTCTTCTATGCCGGGGTATCGCTGGGCGGCGCCGTCGGGCTGCAGCTGGGCCTGGACCACGGGTTCCTGTTCGACGGCGTGGCCGTCCTGTGTTCCGGCGCCAAGATCGGTGAGGCAGACGCCTGGGAGGAACGGGCCGAAACGGTGCGCCTCCAGGGCACGCCCACCCAGGTGGTGGGTTCGGGGCAGCGGTGGTTCGCGCCGGGCTTTATGGACCGGGAGCCGGCCGCCGCAGCGGCACTGCTGCACTCGCTCCAGGACGCAGACCGCTTCTCCTACGCCCTGTGCTGCCGGGCACTGGCCGGCTTTGACATCCGGGACCGCCTCGCGGACATCACGGTCCCCGTGCTCGCCGTCGCAGGCGCCGACGACGCCGTCACCCCGCCGTCGTTCGCGCACCTCATTGCCGACCGCGTAACCAACGGAACTGCCGCCGTCGTCGACGACGCCGCACACCTGGTCCCGGTGGAGCAGCCGGCGGCCACCGCAGAACTGCTGAAGGATTTCTTCGGCGCACAGTACCTCGAAGGGAACTAACCCAGTGATCGCAGATGCCAACAAGAGCCGGCAGGACGTATACAACGAGGGCATGGCAGTCCGCCGCGAGGTCCTCGGCGCCGAACACGTGGACCGGGCCAACGCCGGCAAGGACGAATTCACCACCGACTTCCAGGACCTGATCACCCAGTACGCCTGGGGCACCATCTGGACCCGCCCAGGCCTGCCGCGCACCATGCGCAGCGCCGTCACGCTGACCGCCCTGATCGCCCACGGCCACCTGGAGGAGTTCGCCATGCACGTCCGCGCCGCGCTGCGCAACGGCCTGGACCGCGACGAGATCAAGGAGATTGTGCTGCAGTCCGCCATCTACTGCGGCGTCCCTTCCGCCAACTCCGCCTTCAAGGTGGCCCAGGGCGTCTTCCGGGAGATTGACGCTGCGGCCTGAGCCGGCGGCAGCCCTTCCCCCTCTTTCAGTTTCCGCTTTTTCAGTTCAAGGAGCACCGGTGAACCAGGCCTATATCTACGACGCAGTCCGTACCCCCTTCGGCAAATTCGGCGGGGCCCTCGCCGGAGTCCGCCCGGACGACCTGGCCGCACAGGTCCTGAAGGCCTCCGTGTCCCGGGCCCCCGGCCTGGACCCCGAGCGGATTGACGAAGTGGTCTTCGGCAACGCCAACGGCGCCGGCGAGGAAAACCGCAACGTGGCCCGTATGGCCACCCTGCTGGCCGGCCTGCCCACCTCGATCCCGGGCACCACGGTCAACCGGCTCTGCGGCTCCTCCCTGGACGCGGCAATGATCGCCTCGCGGCAGATCAACACCGGTGAAGCGGACCTGATGCTGATCGGCGGCGTCGAGTCCATGAGCCGCGCCCCCTGGGTGCTGCCCAAGAACGAAAAACCGTACCCGGCCGGGGACCAGACCCTGGCCTCCACCACGCTGGGCTGGCGTCTGGTCAACCCCGCCATGCCGAAGGAATGGACCGTTTCCCTGGGTGAGGCCACCGAGCAGCTGCGCGAGAAGTACGGCATCACCCGTGAGCGCCAGGATGCGTTCGCCGCAGCCTCGCACGCCCTCGCCGCAAAGGCGTGGGACGAGGGCAAGTACGCGAACCTGACGGTCGCCGTCGACGGCGTGGACCTGGACCGCGATGAAAGCATCCGCGCCGGCTCCACCGTGGAGAAGCTCGCCACGCTGCGCACCGTTTTCCGCCCGGCCTCCGAGGATGTCTCAGGCGGCACCGTCACCGCCGGCAACGCCTCACCGCTGAACGACGGCGCCTCCGCCGCCTGGCTGGGCAGCGAAAACGCCGCCGGGATCCTCGGCCTGGCCCCGCTGGCCCGGATCGCCGGCCGCGGAGCCGCAGCCAACGAACCCCAGTTCTTCGGTTACGCCCCGGTGCAGGCGGCAAACACCGCGCTGAAGCGCGCCGGCATCAGCTGGAGCGACGTCGGCGCTGTCGAACTCAATGAGGCCTTCGCAGCCCAGTCCCTGGCCTGCCTGGACGCCTGGGACGTGGACCCCGGCATCGTCAATGCCTGGGGCGGCGCGGTAGCCATCGGCCACCCGCTCGGCGCCTCCGGCACCCGCATCCTGGGCACGCTCGCCCGCCGGCTGCAGGAATCGGGTGAGCGCTGGGGCGTGGCCGCGATCTGCATCGGCGTGGGCCAGGGCCTCGCCGTCGTGCTTGAAAACGCCAACTAAGAATCCAGCCGCTACAAGACGTAAGGAATAACGTGCTCAACATTGTGCAGGACGTCGATGAGGCAGTCGCGCCCATCCATGACGGCGCCACCGTCATGATCGGCGGGTTCGGACGGGCCGGGCAGCCGGTGGAGCTCATCGAGGCGCTGCTGCGCCAGGGCGCCAAGGACCTGACCGTGGTCAACAACAATGCCGGCAACGGCGAACAGGGCCTGGCCGCCCTGATCGGCGCCGGCCGGGTGAAGAAGATCATCTGCTCCTTCCCGCGCCAGTCCGACTCGCAGATCTTTGACGCCAGGTACCGCGCGGGGGAGATTGAACTGGAACTGGTGCCCCAGGGCAACCTGGCCGAGCGGATCCGCGCCGCCGGTGCGGGCATCGGCGGATTCTTTACGCCCACCGCCTACGGCACGCCGCTGGCGGAAGGCAAGGAAACCCGGATGATCGACGGCCGCGGCTACGTCTTCGAAACTCCGCTGCACGCGGACTTTGCGCTGGTCAAGGCACTGCGCGCCGACAGGGCAGGCAACCTGATCTACCGGAAGACTGCCCGGAACTTCGGTCCGATCATGGCCACCGCCGCGAAGACCGCCATTGTGCAGGTCCGGGAGATTGTCGACATCGGCGGGATAGACCCCGAAGCCGTGGTTACCCCGGGAATCTACGTCAACAGCCTGGTCCGCGTGGACCGGGAGAAAGCGCCGGCTGCAGCATGAGCAACAGCACCGAAAAACTGGGAAAGAACGACCTCGCTGCCCTGGTGGCAGCGGACATTGCCCCCGGATCCTTCGTGAACCTGGGCATCGGCCAGCCGACTCTGGTTTCGAACTACCTTCGGCCCGAGCAGAACGTCACCCTGCACACTGAAAACGGGATGCTGGGCATGGGCCCCGAGGCCACCGGCGACGAGGTTGATCCGGACCTGATCAACGCCGGCAAGATCCCGGTGACCGAACTGCCCGGTGCCGCCTACTTCCACCACGCAGACTCCTTTGCCATCATGCGCGGCGGGCATCTGGACGTCTGTGTCCTGGGCGCCTTCCAGGTCTCCGCGTCCGGCGACCTGGCCAACTGGCACACCGGCGCTCCCGACGCCATCCCCGCCGTGGGCGGCGCCATGGACCTGGCCACCGGTGCGAAGGACGTCTACGTCATGATGTCCCTGTTCACCAAGGACGGCCTCAGCAAACTGGTGAAGGAATGCAGCTACCCGCTCACCGGCGTGGGATGCGTCACCCGCGTCTACACTAGTGAGGCGGTCTTCCTGCTGAAGGAGGACGGCGTCCATGTCCGTGAGACCTTCGGCACCACCTTCGAAGACCTGGCGGCAAAGATGGACATCCCGCTGATCCGCGCCGCGGCAGACGGCCGGCAGTAACAAAGCACCTGGGGGATACATGAGCACGACGGCACCGGCCAGCGGCCAGTATGTTCAGTCGCTGGCCCGCGGGCTGCTGGTGATCCGGGCGTTCGACGCCGAGCACGTGCAGATGACCCTCAGCGAGGTCTCCCGCCGCACCGGGCTGACCCGGGCAACGGCCCGCCGCTTCCTGCTCACCCTCGCGGAGCTGGGCTACGTCCGCACGGACGGACGGACCTTTGAACTCACGGCGCTGGTGCTGCAGCTGGGGTACTCCTATCTGTCCGGCCAGTCCCTGCCCCAGCTCACGCAGCCGGTGCTGGAGGACCTCTCCCGGGAGATCTCCGAATCCACTTCGGCGTCCGTGCTGGACGGAGACGAGATTGTCTACATTGCCCGCATCCACACCCGCAGGCTGATGACCGTCGGCATCAGCGTGGGCACCCGGTTCCCCGCCTACGCCACCTCCATGGGCAGGGTGCTGCTGGCAGGGCTTCCCGAGGACCGCTTCGAGGACTACGTCTCCGGTGCGCAGCTGCGCCCCCTGACGGAGCGCACCGTCACGGACCCGGACCGCCTTCGTGCCGTTGTGGCACAGGTGCGGGAACAGGGCTGGGCCCTTGTGGACCAGGAACTGGAACTGGGTCTGCGGTCCGTGGCCGTTCCGGTCCTGGACCCGCAGGGAGCAGTGGTGGCAGCACTCAATACCTCCATGCAGGCCACGGTTGGGTTTACGCTGGAAGAGGCGGCCGCCCGCGTGCTGCCGCACCTGCAGCAGGCGTCGGCCACGATTACCGCGGCCCTGGCCGCCCGCAGTTAGTGACGCTGCACGCACTTTCCTCGGGGAGGCGTTAAGTCTGCTAGACTGAAAACCAATTGTTTGTGTGGCAGTGGATGAAGGCCGCTCGCGTGCCCTCCGTGGAGAGATACTCGGAGGAATGCATTCCGTAAGGAATGGGCGGGCCTGTTTCCGGGTTGCGGGGTCCTTGCGCAACGAATGCCACACTTTTGCACGCCTACGGTCGCTTTCGGCGAGAATATCGGAACTTCTCGGGGCATTGCGGCAACGACTTGAAGCGCGTCGCCCCGGATCCGGCTCTCAGCCGGCAGCGGGACGAGGCAACCAGAGAATTATCTCGAGAAAAAACGGAGAACACGAAAGTGCCTACGATTCAGCAGCTGGTCCGCAAGGGCCGCTCACCCAAGGTCTCCAAGACCAAGGCTCCTGCCCTCAAGGGCAGCCCGATGCGCCGTGGTGTCTGCACCCGCGTTTACACCACCACCCCGAAGAAGCCGAACTCGGCTCTGCGTAAGGTTGCACGTGTCCGCCTCAACGGCGGCATCGAAGTAACCGCATACATCCCCGGTGTGGGTCACAACCTTCAGGAACACTCCATCGTGCTGGTGCGCGGCGGTCGTGTGAAGGACCTTCCCGGTGTCCGCTACAAGATTGTCCGCGGTGCCCTCGATACCCAGGGTGTCAAGAACCGCAAGCAGGCTCGCAGCCGCTACGGCGCGAAGATGGAGAAGAAGTAATATGCCCCGCAAGGGTCCGGCCCCCAAGCGGCCGCTCGTACTGGATCCCGTCTACGGCTCCCCGCTGGTCACGCAGCTGATCAACAAGGTTCTGGTAGACGGCAAGAAGTCCACCGCAGAGCGCATCGTTTACGGTGCACTTGCAGGCGCCCAGGAGAAGACCGGACAGGATCCGGTTGCAGCCCTGAAGAAGGCAATGGACAACATCAAGCCGAGCCTTGAGGTCAAGTCCCGCCGTGTCGGCGGCGCTACTTACCAGGTTCCCGTCGAGGTCAAGCCGGGCCGTGCAACCGCACTGGCTCTGCGCTGGCTCGTCGGCTACTCCAAGGCCCGCCGCGAGAAGACGATGACTGAGCGTCTGCGCAACGAAATCCTGGACGCTTCCAACGGTCTTGGTGCAGCTGTGAAGCGCCGCGAGGACACCCACAAGATGGCCGAGTCCAACAAGGCCTTCGCCCACTACCGCTGGTAATACGCCAAGCTGACGGCAGCCGCTGACGGCCCTGTGGCCCGCTTTTGCGGGCCGCAGGGCTTCAGCCGGATAAGCGCCGTTGACGGAAGCAACCAAAAAAGGGAGAAACCGTGGCACTTGACGTGCTTACCGACCTGAATAAGGTCCGCAACATCGGCATCATGGCCCACATTGATGCCGGCAAGACAACTACCACTGAGCGCATCCTGTTCTACACGGGTGTCAACCACAAGATCGGCGAGACCCACGACGGTGCGTCCACGATGGACTGGATGGCACAGGAGCAGGAGCGGGGCATCACCATCACCTCCGCAGCTACCACGTGCTACTGGGACAACAACCAGATCAACATCATCGACACCCCGGGTCACGTTGACTTCACTGTCGAGGTTGAGCGGTCCCTGCGCGTCCTCGACGGCGCCGTTGCTGTCTTCGACGGCAAGGAAGGCGTGGAGCCGCAGTCCGAGACTGTCTGGCGCCAGGCCGACAAGTACGACGTTCCGCGTATCTGCTTCGTCAACAAGATGGACAAGCTCGGCGCTGACTTCTACTTCACCGTAGACACGATCATCAACCGCCTCGGCGCCAAGCCGCTGGTCCTCCAGCTGCCGATCGGCTCCGAAAGCGAATTCGAAGGCGTCGTTGACCTCATCGAAATGCGTGCACTCACCTGGCGCGGCGACGCCAAGGGTGACGTGACCATGGGCGCCAAGTACGAAATCGAACCGATCCCCGCAGAACTGCAGGAAAAGGCCGAATCGTACCGCGCGCAGCTCGTCGAGACCGTTGCTGAAGCCAGCGACGAACTGATGAACAAGTACCTCGAAGGCGAAGAGATCAGCATTCCGGAGCTGAAGGCCGGCATCCGTAAGCTGACCATCAACTCCGAGGTCTACCCGGTTCTCTGCGGCTCTGCCTTCAAGAACCGCGGTGTGCAGCCGATGCTGGACGCCGTCGTCGACTACCTGCCCAGCCCGCTTGACGTCCCGAACATCAAGGGCCACGACATCCGCGACGAAGAGGTCATCCTCGAACGTGCCGCTGATGCCAAGGCTCCGTTCTCGGCCCTGGCGTTCAAGGTTGTGACACACCCGTTCTTCGGCCGTCTGACCTACATCCGCGTGTACTCCGGTCACGCTGCTTCCGGCGCCCAGGTCATGAATGCGACCAAGCAGAAGAAGGAGCGCATCGGAAAGCTCTTCCAGATGCACGCCAACAAGGAAAACCCGGTCGAGGAAATCACGACGGGCCACATCTACGCCGCCATCGGCCTGAAGGACACCACCACGGGCGATACCCTGTGCGACCTTCAGGAGCCGATCGTGCTGGAATCCATGAGCTTCCCGGAGCCCGTGATTTCCGTGGCCATCGAGCCGAAGACGAAGGGTGACCAGGAGAAGCTCTCCACGGCCATCCAGAAGCTCTCCGAAGAGGATCCGACCTTCCAGGTCTCCCTCGACGAAGACACCGGCCAGACCATCATCGCCGGCATGGGCGAGCTCCACCTGGACATCCTGGTGGACCGCATGCGCCGCGAGTTCCGCGTCGAGGCAAACGTGGGCAAGCCCCAGGTCGCCTACCGCGAAACGATCCGCCGTGCAGTCGCCAAGCACGACTACACGCACAAGAAGCAGACCGGTGGTTCGGGTCAGTTCGCAAAGATCCAGATCGCCATCGAGCCGCTGGACACGTCCGACGGCACGTTCTACGAATTCGAGAACAAGGTCACCGGTGGTCGCGTTCCGCGCGAATACATCCCCAGCGTTGACCAGGGTATCCAGAGTGCACTTACTGACGGTGTGCTCGCCGGTTACCCGGTTGTCGGCATCAAGGCGACGCTGCTTGACGGCGCGTACCACGACGTCGACTCCTCGGAAATGGCGTTCAAGATTGCCGGACGTCAGGCTTTCAAGGAAGCCGCACGTATGGCAAGCCCGGTCCTGCTCGAACCGCTGATGGATGTTGAAGTCCGCACCCCTGAGGAATACATGGGTGAAGTTATCGGTGACATCAACTCCCGTCGCGGCCAGATGCAGTCCATGGAAGACGCAGCCGGCGTAAAGGTCATCCGGGCACACGTCCCGCTGTCCGGCATGTTCGGCTACATCGGCGACCTGCGGTCCAAGACCCAGGGCCGCGCCGTGTACTCCATGTCCTTCAACAGCTACGCCGAGGTCCCGAAGGCAGTTGCCGACGAGATCATCCAGAAGACGCGCGGCGAGTAAAACTTGGAGGGTGGAACGGTTTCAACCGGACCACCCGCCGTGTGCGCCCGGTCCGGGCTTCGGCCCGGACCGGGCGCATAGCCAGACTGAGCGGCCTTGCGAGGCTGCTGCGGAAATCGGCAATTTCATCAAATAAACAGCCCCAAGTAGACTTACATCAGTTTCAGTTGCGAAAAGCGCGGCTGGAGATTGAGTCTTCTAACTCTCTAGGAGGAACCCGTGGCGAAGGCAAAGTTCGAGCGGACTAAGCCGCACGTCAACATCGGCACCATTGGTCACGTTGACCATGGTAAGACGACGTTGACCGCTGCCATTTCGAAGGTGCTTGCTGACAAGTACCCTGATCTGAATGAAAAGCGCGATTTCGCTGCTATCGACTCTGCACCTGAAGAGCGCCAGCGCGGCATCACCATCAACATCTCGCACATCGAGTACCAGACCGAGAAGCGCCACTACGCACACGTAGACGCCCCCGGCCACGCTGACTACATCAAGAACATGATCACTGGTGCAGCACAGATGGACGGCGCAATCCTCGTGGTTGCCGCTACCGACGGTCCGATGGCCCAGACCCGCGAGCACGTTCTGCTCGCCCGCCAGGTTGGCGTTCCCTACCTGCTGGTCGCACTGAACAAGTCCGACATGGTTGACGACGAAGAACTGCTCGACCTCGTGGAAATGGAAGTTCGCGAACTGCTGAGCTCCCAGGACTTCGACGGCGACAACGCTCCCGTCGTCCGCGTTTCCGGCCTCAAGGCTCTCGAAGGCGACCCCAAGTGGGTTGCAGCCGTCGAAGAGCTCATGGAAGCCGTTGACAACAACGTGCCGGACCCCGTTCGCGACAAGGACAAGCCGTTCCTGATGCCGATCGAGGACGTCTTCACGATCACCGGTCGTGGAACCGTTGTCACGGGCCGCGCCGAGCGCGGTACCCTCGCCATCAACTCCGAGGTCGAGATCGTCGGCATCCGTCCGGTCCAGAAGACCACGGTTACCGGTATCGAGATGTTCCACAAGCAGCTTGACGAAGCATGGGCCGGCGAGAACTGTGGCCTGCTGCTCCGCGGCATCAAGCGCGAAGACGTAGAGCGTGGCCAGGTTGTCGTAAAGCCGGGTTCCATCACCCCGCACACCGACTTCGAAGCCAACGTCTACATCCTGTCCAAGGATGAAGGCGGACGCCACAACCCGTTCTACTCGAACTACCGCCCGCAGTTCTACTTCCGCACCACGGACGTAACCGGCGTCATCACCCTCCCCGAGGGCACTGAAATGGTTATGCCCGGCGATAACACTGAGATGAGCGTTGAGCTCATCCAGCCGATCGCAATGGAAGAGGGCCTCGGCTTCGCTATCCGCGAAGGCGGCCGCACCGTTGGATCAGGCCGCGTCACCAAGATCATCAAGTAATTTGATGGTTTAGCCTGAACCTCATCGGTTCTTAGCAGGGCCCCGTTGCTTATGGCAGCGGGGTCCTGCTGCTTTTAACCCCCGGCTGCACCGGTGTCCGCCCGGTCAGCTGCCGCGCCACCGCTGTGCCTGCACTCAAGCCCTGATCGAAGGCCCGGACCGCGTTCAGCCCGGAGGCGTCCAGTGCTCCGCCGATCACCGTGCAGGGGACACCGCGGACCGCCAACGGGGCGTGGAGCGGATTATGCGGCACCTGCCCGGCGGCCAGCACGACGGCGTCAGCCGGCAGCAGTGCCGCGGCTCCGTCCCCGTCCCGCACCCGGAGCCCGTGGCGGGATAGTTCCAGCGGCGTGGTGCCGGGCATAGTCCGGACACCGGCGGCCCGGATCTCCTGCAGCACCGCCCACCGGGTGGACGGGCCGATGCCTGCACCGATCCGGGAGCCGCGGCGCAGGATCGTGACGTCCCGGGCACCGCCGGGTGCCCCCGGATCCACGAGCAGGCGGGAGAGGTCCACTGCGATTCCGCCCGCCCCCACAATCACCACGCGTGCCCCCAGCCTCGCCGGGTCCGCGAACGCCTGCCGGTAGTCCAGCACGGGGAGCAGGCCGCTGCCGGGCAGCGGCACGGGCCGCGGCCGCACCCCGGTGGCCAGGACTACATGCGCGTAGCGTGCCAGATGCGCGACGCCGGGGGCCGCGCCTGTCAGCACGTGGACGCCGAGCCGAGCCAGTTCATTGGTGAAATAGCGGATGGTCTGCAGGAAACCGGCTTTGCCCGGCACCTGCCCGGCGAGCCGGAACTGGCCGCCGATGGCCCCCTCCCGTTCATAAAGATCCACCGGATGCCCCGCCTCGGCGAGCGTCGCCGCGGCCTGCATACCGGCCGGACCGGCTCCCACCACTGCCACGCGTACCCCGGCGGGCGGCGGAACGGCCCGCAGCGGGAAGACGGTTTCACGCCCGGCCCGCGGGTTCACCAGGCAGGACACCGGCTCGGTACCCAGGGACCTGTCGATGCAGGCCTCGTTGCAGGCGATGCAGGTATTGACGAGGTGGGACTCGCCGCGCCGGGACTTGGCGACGATGTCCGGGTCGGCGAGGAAGGGCCGGGCCATCGAGATCAGGTCCGCGTGCCCGGCGGCCAGGGCACGCTCCGCGGATTCCAGCGAGTTGATCCGGTTGCTGCCGATCACGGGGACCTGAACTTCCGCGGCAGCGAGTGCCCCGCGGATCCCGCCGGCAATGTCCAGCCAGCGGCCGGGGGGAACCAAAGCCTGTACCGAGGGGACCCGGGACTCGTGCCAGCCGATGCCGACGTTGACGGCGTCCGCCCCGTCCCGTGCCAGTGCCACCGCCAGGTCAGCTGACTCCGCCCGTGTGCTGGAGCCCGCCGTGAAGTCAGCACCGGACGTGCGGTAAATGACGGGGTAACCGGTGCCCACGGCCTCCCGGACCGCCTTCAGCACCGCCCGCGGAAAGGCCTGCCTGTGCTGCGGATCCCCTCCCCAGCGGTCCCGGCGCCGGTTCGTCAGGGGGGAGGCGAACTGGTTGATCAGGTAGCCCTCGGAGCCCATGATTTCGACGGCATCGAAGCCGAGGGCGCGGGCTGCGGCAGCGCCGGCAGCGAAATCGGCGAGGGTGTCCTCGATCTGCGCCTGCGTGAGCGCGCGGGGCAGGCATTGGGAGAAGGCCGAGTAAACCTCTGACGGCGCCACGGGGCGGATGCCGAAGCTGGCTTCGAAGGCGTAGCGCCCCGCATGGAAGAGCTGCAGGGCCAGTTTCCCGCCGGCGTCGTGCACGGCGTCCAGCACCGGCGCCATCACGGCTGCCGCTGCGGGTTCGTTGATCAGCAGGTAGTTGGGACCGCCGGCACCGGCCCGGCTGACCGCAGCGCCTCCCGTGATAATCAGGCCGGCTCCGCCGGCGGCCCGCTCGCGGTAGAACGCGGCGAGGGCCCGGGGATCGTCCTCCCGGTTCAGATGCATCGACCCCATCACGATCCGGTGGTCCAGGTGCAGCGGACCGACGGAGACGGGGGAGAACACCCGGTCCAGCATGACGGGCGTCAGGGGCGGGCGGCCGGAGCCGTGCCGGGACCGGCAGGGGCAGGGGCGCGCCCGCCTGCGGGCGAGGGTGTCTGGATCCGGCCAAGAAGGCCGCGGGCAATCACGGTTTTCTGAATCTCGTTCGTCCCTTCTTCGAAGCGCTGTGCCCGGGCGTCACGGTAGACGCGTTCAATGGGCATGGTCTTCCAGTACCCCACGCCCCCGTGGACCTGCAGGGCCTTGTCCGTTACGCGGGTGAGCATGTCGACGGCGGTGAGCTTGGCCATGGAGGACAGGGATCCGGCGTCGGCCGTGCCGTCCTGCCACGCGGCGGCGGCATGCAGGGTCAGCGCGCGGGCCGCCGCGATGTCAGCGGCGTTTTCCGCCAGGGCGAAGGCGACGGCCTGCCGCGAGGCCAGTGGCTTCCCGAAGGTGGTGCGTTCCAGGGCGTAGGCGACGGCCAGCTGCTGGGCGCGCTGGGCCAGGCCGACGCAGCTCATCGCCACGGAGATCCGGCTGGGGGTGAGGAAGCCGCCCAGTGCCACGGCCAATCCGTCACCCTCCGCACCAATGCGGTTGGCGACGGGGACGGGAGTGTCCGTGAACGTCAGGGACGCGTGGTCGGTGCCGCGGACGCCCAGGGTGTCGGACGTGTCTTCCACTTCGACGCCGGGGGCGTGCCGGTCCACCAGTAGTGCCACCGTGCCCGCGCTTCCCGTGCTGCCCGCCAACCGGGCAAAAAGCAGCCAATAGTCGCACCGCACCCCGAACGTGATCAGATGCTTGCGGCCGGTGAGGTAGTACGTGCCGCCCGCCCGCCGCACACTCGAGCTGATGTCGGCGCCCGTGCCGTTGCCGGGCTCGGTCAGGGTGAAGGCGACCAGAAGGTCGCCGGCGACGGACGGGCGGATGAACGTCCGGCGCTGCACGTCGTCAACGTGCGGGTTCATGGCCCGCCAGGTGCCGTTGACCACGTGCACAATCATGCGGACCGAGGCGTGTGAACGGGAGAAGATTTCCATCAGCCCCATCCACTGGACAAAGCTCAGCCCCCGCCCGCCGAGATCCGCCGGCGCTGCCAGCGAGAGGAACCCGGCCCCGCGCAGTTCCTTCCACAGGGCGTCCGGCACGGCGCCGGTGGTTTCGATGAGTCCGGCCCATTCCTCGCCGGGACCCTCGACCCAGGCGGTAACGGCCGCCAGCAGGTCGAGGTACTCCGGCTCCGGAATGCTGCTGCCCCGTCCGTCGGCGGTGATGGCTGCAGTGGTCACTGGCTGCTCCGATCCGGTGCGGGGAAGCTGCGGGTGATTTCCCGCAGCAGGAACTTCTGCACCTTGCCGACGGCGTTGCGGGGGAGGGCGTCGACCAGCTCAAGGCGTTCGGGCCAGTAGTGCCTGGAGACATGGTGGCGGTCGAGGAACCCGGTAAGGTCCGCCAGCAGCGGGTGGTTCCCCGGCTCCGGGACCACGAAGGCGCAGGCCCGCTCGCCGAGGCGTTCATCGGGCATGGCGGCCAGGGTAACGTCGCGTACGGCTGGATGCCGGTAGAGCAGCTGCTCGATCTCGGCCACCGGGATTTTCTCCCCTCCGCGGTTGATGATGTCGCGAACCCGGCCGGTAATGCGCAGGAACCCGGCTTCGTCGAGGATCGCCGTGTCGCCGGTGCGGTACCAGCCGTCTTCGGTAAAGACTTCCTTGGTCAGGTCCGGGCGGTCAAGGTAACCGTCAAAGACGGTGGGAGAACTGAGCTCGAAGTTGCCTTCCACACCGGGCGGGAGGAGGCGGCCGTCGTCGTCGACAACCCGGGTCCGCACGCCCGCCAGCGCCCGGCCGTCGGTGCCCCACACCTTTACCGGTTCGTCCCGGGGCGAGGCCAGGGTGCCCAGGCAGGTTTCAGTGGTGCCGAAGGCACCGCAGATCCCGGCGCCCAGGACCCGTGTGGCACGTTCGGCCAGGTGCCGGGGGACCGCCGCCCCGGTGGCGACGAAGATGCGCAGGGTGGGCGGCGCAGGGGTGCCCGCGGCCACGGCGGACACCAGATCGGCCAGGAACGGGGTGGCAGCCTGGACGAAGGTGGCCCGCCAGCCGCGCATGAGCTGCAGGGCGCGTTCCGGGTTCCAGACCGGCTGCAGGATCTGCGGACAGCCGAGCACGAATGAGAGCCACATGCCGTAGAGGAAGCCGGTCTGGTGGGCCAGGGGCGATGGAATGAAGACGGCGTCGTCGCTGGTGAGGTCCAGATGCGCGGCTTCCATGGCCGCAGCACGGCTGAGTGTTCCATGCCGGTGCACCACACCCTTGGGTTCGCCGGAGGTACCGGAGGTGAACAGCAGCTGCGCCGCGTCCCGGGCAGTCGGTGCGGCCCCGGGATCCGGTCCGGCCGCAGGGCGCTCCTGCTGCAGGACCGTGTCCCAGTCGGCGAACCGCGGGCCGCCGCTGATGCGGGGGAGGGGACGGGCGGACGCCGGCTCCCGCAGCACAAGGACGTCGGCCAGGGGAAGCGGCGCTGGACCGGTTCCGTCCGGCCGCCGGAGGAGGCCGGCGAGTTCCTCGGCCGGCAGGCGTCCGCGGAACTCCTCCACGGTGACGAATACCCGGGCGGCGGCGCGGTGCAGTGCCAGTGCCACTTCGCGCTCCCGGAAGATCGGCATGATCGGTGCGGCGACGGCGCCGAGTCGGAGCACCGCCACGGTGAGGACAACGAATTCGCTCCGGTTGGGGAGCTGGAAAGCCACCCGGTCACCCGGCCGCACCCCCAGCTCCAGCAGCGCTGCAGCTGCGCGGTCCGCCTGCGCGTCGAGCTCGGCCCAGGTGAGGTGTCCCGATGCCCCGGTGCCGCCGTCGACCACTGCTGTTTCGTTGGGCCGTTCCGCGGCCCACCGCCGCACCCAGTCCGCGCCGGTCACGGCGGCGCAGGCTTCCACAGCGGCCGGCCCGGCAAAATTCCGGGGCCGGCTCCCCCGTGCGGTCCTGGCGGGGCGGCTGGGAAGGGGGCGGCGGATCACGCCGTCTTCCACCTGCATCCGCAGCCCGAAAGTGGTCATGGCGGCCAGATATTCCGGGTAGGAGATGCGGTAGGCATGGGGATAGGTCAGGGTGCTGCGTCCCTCCGCAGCGGAAGCTGCCACTGCAAGGGACATCAGGACCCGGTGGTCGTTGAAGGAGGAGAGATCCGCTCCGTCCAGGCCTCCGGTGCCGCGGATCGCCAGGGTGGAACCCTCCACGGTGAGGTCCGCGCCCATTGAGTTCAGCTGCAGCATGGCAGCTACCCGGTCAGACTCCTTCATCCGCACGTGGTCAATGTTCCGGAAGACGCTGCGGCCCTTCGCAAAGCAGGCCATGACGGTCAGCACGGGAAGCATGTCCGGCACGCGGCGGCAATCCACGTCGATCGGCTGCAGGGTGAGCCCCTGATGGCGGATCCGCACCGCGTCCGCTTCCGGATCGTAGGCCATGGGAACACCCATGTGGGCGGCAAGGTCCAGGAAATCGGCTTCGGGATGGTCGGAGCCGGCCGAGGAGGTGGAACGCAGCCCGGCAAGGGCAACATCGGCCGGATGCAGGGCTGCTGCGGCCAGGCCGAAAGCAGCGGATCCGATGTCCGGGGGCATCCTCACATCGGCCGGAACGGCCTGCTGGTCCGGCGGGATGCGAAAGCGCCGGCGGTCCGCGGAGGCCTCCACCTGCAGGCCGAAGCGCGCCATCATGGCGAGGGTCAGGTCCACATAGCTGGTTTCGTTCTGCGTGCCTTCCACCACCACCGTGGTTTCGGAACGGGCAAACGGTGCCAGCAGGAGCAGGCCGGAGATCCACTGGGACAGAGTTCCGGATATGCGGACTTCACCGCCGCGCGGCCGCCCGTGAGCCACCCGGAGGGGCGGGCAGTCGTTACTCGAAGCGATATCCACGCCCATGTCCCGGAGGGCCGCCAGCAATGCACCGATGGGACGGCGCTGGAAGTACTTCTGCCCGGTGACGACGACGTCGCGTGTCCCGAGCGCCGCGAGTCCGGCCATGAAGTACAGGGTGGTGCCGGAGCTGCCTGCGGAGACGCTCGGCCGCCGCGCAGTGTAGGGGCCGCCGTGGACAATGAACGTGTCATCCTGCACCTCTAATCCGGTCCCGAGCTGGCGCAGCATGGAGACCGTGTACTGCACATGGCGGGCATCGGTGAGTCCGGAAATCCGGCTCGTGCCCGGAGCCAGGGAAGCCAGGATGAGGGCCCGGTGGGCGTGGTATTTGGAATTGGGAACCTGCACCGTTCCGGTGATGCCCGCGTGCGTTCCCAGGACCGAAAGATACATGGCCGCAGGGCCTTTCCGTTCGTGGGGGAGCCTCCGGCTCATCTCGTGCGCCGACGCTAGCAGTTCGGAATCCCGGCGGGAACAGCCCGCGGGCAAACCGGTGGGCCGCCGGCACCATCCGGGCGACTGTGCCTGCACAGGCCGCCGGACGCCGGACACTGTACACATATGGGGCGGAGTAGTTACCGGGATGTGAGCCGGGGCACCCTAGGATGGTCTCCAGTCGAGCACAAAACCGGAAGGTAGCAGTTTCATGGGGGTCTTCCTTATATTCCTGGCCGCGGTCACCGCCAGTTTCTTCGTTGGCAGGACGGTGGGCAGGAAGGCTGCCCGGCCCGTGGACAGCCAGGGCAGGCCGCTGCCGCCACCGGCCCAGATCTACGAGGAGGGCTACCGGGCGGGATTCAGGGATTCAACGCGGTCCTCCGCTGGTTCGGCGCCTGCATCCGACCCGTCCCCGGCTACACCCCCGCCGGCCGGTTCCGGGTTTTCTGCCCCTGTCGCTCCTGGAGGCCCCCCGACCCGCCCCGGAACGGCGTCACCCTCCGTGCCCACGGCTCCCACCGGTTCGCCCCGTGATGTCCCGGCGGTTACCCGGGCTCCGCTGCCCGCAGCGCCGCCCGACCCGGTCCCGGTCGGGCGGCGGGCAGCCCCTGTCCCGGCCCCGGGTACCTCGCACCGGAACGCTGCTGATCAGCCCAGGCCCGTTCCTCCCAGGCCGGCTCCGCCGGTCAAGACCGAAGCACAGCTGAAGGAAGAGAAGCGCCGGCGGGACCTGCGCAACATCAACATCACGCTCTACTCAGCCAGCCTCCTGCTGGTGGCTGCTGCGGCACTGTTCATTGGCCTGGCCATCCCCGCAGAGGCACGCTTCTTCGGCGTCGTTGCCGTCACTGCGCTTTTCTATGTTTCCGGACTGGTCATACACTCCCGCAGCACGCGTCTGAAGCCGGCAGCCGTTGCCTTTACAGGCACCGGCCTGGCCCTGATCCCCGTGGTGGGACTCGCTCTGTTCAATTTTGTGCTGCCTGACGGTCCGGCAGCCTGGCTGGTGACCTCGGTGGTCGGAACGGCGGCGTTTGCCTTTGCCGCTGCCAAGATCGAGAGCAGGGTGGTCACCTACCTTGCCCTGACCTTCCTGCTGTCCTCGGGTCTTGCATCCGGTGCCGCACTGCGCTGGGGAATTGTCTGGTATTTCCTCTTCACGGTTATCCTCGCCACCTTGATCAGCCTCGCCGCCATCCGGCGTCCCGCCTGGTTGAACAACCTCTACGTAGATGCCTTTGTCCGTTCCCACCGTTATCTGGTTCCGGCCACGGCCATCGCTTCCGTCCAGATCTCCGGGCAGCTGAGCGCGGCACAGCTGGGCATCTTGTTCCTCTCCTTCGCGGTTTACTACGCCGTCATGCTCTGGCAGGGACCTGCCCGCAACCAGCTCGTCAACAGCTACGGGCTGCGGGCGGCGGGCACCGTGGGGCTCACATCCCTGTTCTACTCCTTTACGGACAGCAGTCAGCTGACGATGCTGGCCTTCGCCGTCCAGGTCGCCGCCCAGACCGCGGGGGTCCTGGCGCGACGCCCGCTGTACGGTACCGCCGCCCTGCTGCAGGTGGCGGCCAGGAGCACCGGCCTGCCGCTGGAAGCCGATCACCGTCCGCGGACGGAAGCAGGAGCGGTATCCGGCACGGATGCCGCTCCGCACGCAGCCGCTGCAGGCACCGGTGGGAAGCCGGTGTCACTACCGCCGGCACCACCGGCACCCCCTGCTCCGCCGGCAGCCGTGTCCCCGTCCGCCCCTGCCCCCGCCGCTACTGTCAGCCTCAAGAAGAAACCCGCCGTGGCTCCCGAAGCGGCGGCCCGCAGATTCTTCCGGGTGGATGTTGCCGCGCTTTTGATGCTGCAGGCGGGCACCGCTCTGGCCGCGGGGCTTTGGTATGCGTTTGCCGAGCGGCAGACTGCGGGTGGTTCCGCTGCCTTCGCCGGAACCGCCGTCGTGGTCCTGCTGACGTATCTGGCTGCCGCGTGGAAACTCGGCGGACGGCTTGAGTTCACCGTCGTGGTACCCGTCGCCCTCGCGTTCGTCCCCAACATGCTCGTGCCCGGCGGCACCCTGTGGCCGGGAGTCACAGCTACCGCAGTCCTCGTTGCCTACCTGGTGGTCCGGGCTGTGCGAAGCGGTGCGCAGGCGCGCCCCGTGTTTGTCCTCGCAGCACGCGCGGCGGCCGTCCTGCTGGTACCCCTGGTGGTCCTGGCCGCCCTTGCCGGCGCCGCAGGAGTAAACACGGCTGCCTGGGCCCTTGTCTGCGCCGTACTGGCACTGGCGGTCAACCAATCTGTCTCGGTTATCCGTATCTCGCGCGGAAAGGCGGAACGGTTCCCGGGTACCGCCATCGGCGCAGCAGCTGCCGGTGCCGCCGGGCTGACCCTGTTGCTGAGTGTCCAGGAGCGGCCCGGCGCGGCGTTGACCCTGGCCGCACTGTGGGCTGTTGTGGCCTCCAATGCGCTGACCTCCGGGCTGCGGCCCCGCGGACTGTACCTCCTGGCCGCACCCGCAGGATTCTCTGCCGCAGCGCTCATCGGTGCGGGCGTGTTCGGCGTCAGGGGTTACGAGCTGCTCACAGCCGTCGCCCTTTGCTACTGTGCGGTCCAGGCAGGGAAACTGGCACCCCGGACGCACCGGGGCTACTACATAGCGGCAGGCCAGGTGCAACTGACTGTCCTGACCGGACTGGTTGCCGCCGACTTCGGTGCCGGCGTGCACGGCATCTTTATCGCCGTGGCTGTCTGCCTGGCTGTCGAGCACCTGGTCCGGATCGTCTTTGACCGCCGGCTTCACGGTTTCGGCTTGTCCCGGACCATCCTGTGGACAGCATTGACCCTGCTCGGGATGCTGCCGCCGCTCTACTACATCCTCACCTATACCGCGGCACGGTCGGACACCGGCGTTGTCCTGCTGCTGATCGGTGCCGGGACTGCGGCCTTCACTCAGGGGGCCTATACCCTCGGCGCTGCGGGCCGCATCGGTTTCGGGGCGCTCCACCGGACCGGAATCGATTCCGCTCCGAAGGCTGCCGGGACTCTACCTCCAGCGGGCGGTCCGTACGCTGCCGGATCCAATGCTGCCATTGGTGCCGCAGTTGCAGCAGCGCTGGTAATGCTGCTCAGCGCCGGTGTGCGGATGGCCGGGGAAAACAGCGGCATTGCCACTGTGGCTGTTCTGGCGGGTGCCCTGGCCGTCAATATCTTTACCGCGCTGATGCTGCGCCGCAGCTGGCTTGCACTGGCGGCACCCGCCGGTTTCGCCGCTGCGGCCGTCATCGGCGCGGGGACACTGGGACTGGCGGGCTACGAGATCCTCGTGCTGGCGGCGCTTGGCTACTGTGCCTACCTCGTTCTGGGACGGAACAATGCCTTCCGCGGCGCCTATCTCCTGGCTGCCCAGATTCTTGCCGTTGTTCTGGCCGGGCTGGTGGCGGCCGATCTCACCGGAAGTATCCATTCGGTCTTCGCCACCGTGGCCGTCGCAATCGCCGTCGGACAGGTGCTGCGGATTTTCCTTGCCGGGAGGCTGGAACCGCTGGGCCTGGCATCATGGGCACGGTGGGGCGGGCTGGCCGCCTCCGCCGGAGTTCCCCTGACTTATCTCGGGCTGCAGGCGCAGGCAGCCCAGAGCGGCATGCTGATGTTCCTTCTCCTGTGTGCAGCCGGGGTGGCGGTCTTCAGCCAGCTGGCCGCCGTCGTCCAGGTGCGCAGGGGGAAGCCGCTTCAGCCGGCTGCCGGGTTCCTCACTGCGGCTGCACTCGTGGCGCTGCTGGCAACGGTTGCCTCCCGCGGAATCGAAGGGCAGGGGATCGGCTGGACCCTGGTGTTGCTGTGGACCGCGCTGGCGGCAAATGCTGCCACCTCACTGTTGCTTTCCGACAGGTATGCAGTAGCGGCGCTGGCAGGATTTGCTGCCGCCGGAGCGATAGGTGCCGGCGTCCTGGGGGTGCGCGGCTACGAACTGCTGGTCCTGGCAGCCTTGGCCTACGCGGCGTATCTCGCGTTGAAGCGGAAAGAGACGAATCAGGGTCTCTACCTGCTCGGCGTACAGGGGCTTCTGGTGGTGCTGACGGTCCTTGCAGCGGCCGATCTTGGGGTCGGCGTGCACGGCCTCTATATCGCCGGCGCAACGGCGCTGGCGATCCAGCAGCTGCTCCGTACGCGGCTGGAGCGCCGCCTCGACTCGCACGGATATTCCGAAACGTCGCAGTGGCTGAGCCTGGCGTTGCTGGTGCTCCTTCCGTTCTATTACGGTTTCCAGGCCGCACCAACAACCCAGCGCCTCGTGGTGGCACTTCACCTCTTCCTGCTCCTCGTCACCGCGTCCGCGGCGTTTATGCGCCGGCGCGGCGGTGGCGGGCCCCGGTCAGCCTGGGTTCTCTATCCCGCCGGGTACGCACTGGGTGCGATGCCGGTGGTCCTCAGTAGCGGAGGACTCGTCCCGGACCCGCTGCTTGCCTGGGGAGCGGCAGGGGCGCTCCTGCTTGCCCTTGCCGTGGCAGCACTGTGGGGGGAAGCCCGCCGGTCCCTCGATAAGCCCACCCGCACGGCGTTGCTTGTCATCGCCGTCAGCTATACCGCAACGGTCCTGGTAACCACTGCGCCGGGGGACAACAGCTTCCTGTCGGCGGCAGCCTTCGCAGTGGGCGGGGCGGTTTTCCTGGTTCTCTCCTACACCCGGAGCCAGCCGTGGCTGGCGGTTGGCCTGCCGCCCCTGCTTGTTGTCGGGATGATGTTCCTGTTCCAGGGGCTCCCCGATACTGTCCGCATCGAAGATGCGGGGTTCGCATCCCTCCTGCCCCTATGGGCCGCCTCGGCCGTCCTTCAGGCAGTCCGCCTGGCCACCCCGCTGAAGCACGTCGAAACATCCCGGCCCGGCAATGCCGCGCGCGGTGCCGTGCCGCCGTCGCTGCTGCGCCGGAGGATCCTGGGCTCGGCCTCCGCCTTTGTGCTGGCCTTTGCCGCCGTTCCCGCCATGGCACCGGATGTCTCCGCCGCAGCAGGATCACTGACCGTCGTTGCTGCCGTGGTGCTTGCGCTCTTCGAAGTACCCGCCCGGTTCCGTGAGCCGGCCGTCCAAGTTGCGGCCCTCGTGGCCGCACTGGCAGTGCAGAGAATCAGCTGGCTCGTCATGGGCGACGTGAATGGATTCTGGTCGCTGCAGTACTGGGCCGCAGTGCTGACCGGCCTGGCTGCCTACGAGTTCCTGCGGAAGCGTGACCGGCGGGGCACCGTGATCCTGGCGGTTGCCGCCGTCATCCTGTCCGCCAGCGGACTCACCACGGCTATTTTCGGGGGAGGCGGAAGGCAGCTCTGGGCATTGGTGGCACACGCCGGACTTCTGGTGTTCGGCCTCCTCGCCAGTAGAAGGCTGTTCACCCTCTGGGGTGCGGCCGGTGTTGTGCTGGCGGTGCTTTGGTACCTGCGCGGCTACACCTTCCTGCTCCTGGCACTGCTGGGCATCGGATTGATCGCCCTGGCCGTCTGGCGGCTGACGCGTGTGCGGACCGACGAGCCCGGGAATGCTCCGGGAATTCCGGGTACTCCGGTGCCCGGATACGCGCCGGCTGTTCCGGCTGCTCCGGAAACCGGGTACGCCCCTCCTGCGCCGGATGCCGGGTACACTCCACCTGCCCCTGCCCCTGCCCCTGCCCCTGCCCCTGCCCCTGCCCCTGCCCCTGCCCCTGCCCCTGCGCTCGGGTACGCCCCTCCTGCTCCGGAGGCCGGGTATGCCCCGCCCGTGGAGTCGACCCGGGGGAGTGGGCCGTCGGCACCCGGGTACCCGGAGGCGGACACCACGGACACCACTGCCGGCACGGGAAGCACGGCGGCCGAGCCCGGCAGCGGTGCGGGAGCCGGATCGGAGACAAACGCACCGGACCGGGCATCATCTGCGGAGGAGGACCGTACCCACTGACACCGGGATCACGGCTCCGCTAGGCTCGGAGGATGGAATTTCTTCTTCTTCTGGTGATCGTCGCTGCAGTCGCTGCAGGGGTGGGGTGGTCCCGTAAGCGGTTCCGGCCCGAGATCGAGCGGGCAAAGCGGATCCGCCGGGCCAACCGGGAGGACCGGCCCTGACTTTTCCGCCGGCCGGCGCCGGTGCGTTAGACTGGGGGAAGCTGAAAACGCTGCTCCCGGGGGTTTACTCCGGGAAGCGGCGTTCCCGGACTCGGGAAGCCCTGGAGGGAGACCTCCGGCGAGTGATGCCTGATTAGCCATCCATGCCCGAGTCTGGCAGACTAGAGAAGTTGTTCAAGCGCTTTTGTGCCCACACGCGCCCACGTTCCTGCGAACAGCAGGGAATGAGGCAGTGGTGAGATTGCGTCCCGGTCAGGATAATGCCTGATGCAGGGTCGGATCCTTAGGGGAAAGAGCCCATATATAACCCGCCCCTACTCTTGCTCGGCGTCGTCGGTCTCAACACCGCGACACGCCCGAGCGCGGGGGTCGGAGCCTCGGCAGGGTGAGGAACCCGGAATTATCCGGATTCAGTCTGTTGGAGGGGCGCCAGGCCGTAAGGCAGTTCGGTGCAAAAACTGTACAGAGAGCATTACTCGAAGAAAGAGGCACGACGCCATGGCGGGACAAAAAATCCGCATCCGGCTGAAGTCGTATGACCACGAGGTCATCGACGTATCAGCACGGAAGATCGTTGAAACGGTCACGCGTGCAGGCGCAACGGTAGTAGGCCCCGTGCCGCTGCCCACGGAAAAGAACGTTTACGTTGTTATCCGTTCGCCGCACAAGTACAAGGACAGCCGCGAGCACTTTGAAATGCGCACGCACAAGCGCCTGATCGACATCATTGACCCCACGCCCAAGGCCGTTGACTCGCTTATGCGTCTCGACCTGCCTGCAGACGTGAACATCGAAATCAAGCTGTAGGGGGGGAGCGGATACTTATGTCTACTTCACTTACACGCCAGGTAAAGGGACTGCTGGGCACCAAGCTCGGCATGACCCAGGTTTGGGACGAGAACAACAAGCTCATCCCCGTAACCGTCGTCCAGGCTGACTCCAACGTCATCACGCAGCTGCGCAACGCGGAAAAGGACGGCTACACCGCCGTTCAGATCGGCTACGGCCAGATCGACCCGCGCAAGGTGACCAAGCCGCTGGCCGGCCACTTTGAAAAGGCCGGCGTCACGCCGCGCCGCCACGTAGTTGAACTGCGTACCGCCGATGCCGACACCTACGAGCTGGGCCAGGAACTCTCCGTTGAGATTTTCGCAGCCGGCCAGAAGGTCGACGTCGTCGGAACCTCCAAGGGTAAGGGCTTTGCCGGTGTCATGAAGCGTCACGGCTTCCATGGCGTTGGTGCCTCCCACGGTGCACACAAGAACCACCGTAAGCCGGGTTCCATCGGTGGCGCATCCACCCCGGGCCGCGTCTTCAAGGGCGTTCGGATGGCGGGCCGCATGGGCGGCGTCCGTCACACCACCATGAACCTCACGGTTCACGGTGTGGACGCAGAGAAGTCGCTCCTGCTGATCAAGGGTGCCGTTCCCGGCGCCCGCGGCCAGGTCGTCCTCGTACGCTCTGCCGTGAAGGGAGATTAGTCTCATGGCTAACGAAACCACTGTTGAATTCCCCGCAGAGATCTTCGACGTTCAGACGAACGTACCGCTGCTCCACCAGGTGGTAGTTGCTCAGCTTGCAGCCGCCCGCCAGGGTACGCACAAGACGAAGACGCGTGCCGAGGTAAGCGGCGCAGGCCGCAAGCCGTTCAAGCAGAAGGGCACCGGCCGGGCTCGTCAGGGCTCCATCCGCGCTCCTCACATGACCGGCGGCGGCGTAGTCCACGGACCGACGCCCCGCGATTACAGCCAGCGCACCCCCAAGAAGATGAAGGCTGCTGCACTGCGCGGCGCCCTGTCGGACCGGGCACGCAACGGCCGTATCCACGTCCTCGAATCCCTGGTTGAAGGCACCAAGCCTTCCACCAAGGACGCACTGAGCGCCCTGCGTTCGGTTTCCGACCGCAAGAACCTGCTCGTTGTTATCGAGCGCGCCAACGATGTTGCCGCACTTTCCGTGCGCAACGTTCCGGCTGTTCACGTGATCTACGTAGATCAGCTGAACACCTATGACGTGCTTGTTGCCGACGACGTGGTCTTCACCAAGGCTGCCTACGACGAGTTCGTCGGCAAGAACACAGTCAAGGAGGACGCCAAGTGAGCGCGACCACCGCTAAGGATCCGCGCGACGTAGTGCTTGCACCCGTCGTCTCGGAAAAGAGCTACGGCCTGATCGACGAAGGTAAGTACACCTTCCTGGTCGACCCCCGCTCCAACAAGACCGAGATCAAGCTGGCCGTGGAGAAAATCTTCTCCGTCAAGGTCGACTCGATCAACACCATCAACCGTGCCGGTAAGCGTAAGCGCACCAAGTTCGGATGGGGACAGCGCAAGAACACCAAGCGCGCCATTGTCACCCTCAAGGACGGCACAATCGACATCTTCGGCGGTCCGCTCAGCTAGGGCGGAGACCACTTTAACGAGGAATAAATAATGGGAATCCGTAAATACAAGCCGACTACCCCGGGCCGTCGCGGCTCGAGCGTAGCCGACTTCACCGAAATCACGCGGTCGACGCCGGAAAAGTCGTTGGTACGTCCGCTGCCCAAAAAGGGCGGCCGTAACAACACCGGTAAGATCACGACCAGGCACAAGGGTGGTGGACACAAGCGTCAGTACCGTCTGATCGACTTCCGCCGCCACGACAAGGACGGCGTCAACGCACGCGTTGCCGAGATCGAATACGATCCGAACCGTACCGCCCGTATTGCGCTGCTGCACTACGTTGATGGCACCAAGCGTTACATCATTGCTCCGAACAAGCTCAAGCAGGGCGACTTCGTAGAGGCCGGCGCCGGCGCTGATATCAAGCCCGGCAACAACCTGCCCCTGCGTAACATCCCCGTGGGTACCACCATCCACGCTGTTGAACTGCGTCCGGGCGGCGGTGCCAAGATGGCCCGCTCCGCCGGTGCGTCCGTTCAGCTTGTCGCCAAGGAAGGCCGCTTCGCCCAGCTGCGTCTGCCCTCCGGCGAAATCCGCAACGTTGATGTGCGCTGCCGCGCCACGATCGGCGAGGTCGGCAACGCCGAGCAGTCGAACATCAACTGGGGCAAGGCCGGCCGTATGCGCTGGAAGGGCGTACGCCCGACCGTCCGCGGTGTCGCCATGAACCCGGTCGACCACCCGCACGGTGGTGGTGAAGGTAAGACCTCCGGTGGACGCCACCCGGTCAACCCGAACGGTAAGCGCGAAGGCCGTACCCGCCGTCCCAATAAAGAGAGCGACAACCTCATTGTGCGTCGCCGTCGTTCCGGCAAGAACAAGCGATAGGAGCCTGGAAACATGCCACGCAGCCTGAAGAAAGGCCCCTTCGTCGACCAGCACCTGTTTCTCAAGGTAGCGGCCGAAAACGAAAAGGGCACCAAGAACGTCATCAAGACGTGGTCTCGCCGTTCGATGATCATCCCCGACATGCTCGGGCACACGATCGCCGTACACGACGGACGTAAGCACATTCCGGTGTTTGTCACCGAGTCGATGGTCGGGCACAAGCTCGGCGAATTCGCTCTGACGCGGACATTCCGCGGCCATGTGAAGGACGACCGCAAGGGCAAGCGCCGCTAGGCGCTGCTCTTTCGGCAGAAGACGAGAGAAGGAAAGCAATGGAAGCCAAGGCAATTGCGCGTCATATCCGCGTAACGCCTATGAAGGCCCGGCGCGTCGTCAACCTTGTTCGTGGCAAGCAAGCGAATGAGGCTCTGGCAATTCTGAAGTTTGCCCCCCAGGCAGCTTCGGAGCCGGTACTTAAGGTAATTCAGTCGGCTATGGCCAATGCACGTGTCCTCGCGGACCGTGACGGCGTGGCCTTCGACGAGGGTGACCTCTTCATCAGCGAAGCATTCGTTGACGAAGGACCCACCATGAAGCGGTTCCAGCCGCGGGCCCAGGGCCGCGCCTACCGCATCAACAAGCGGACCAGCCACGTCACTGTGGTAGTCGCAACCCCTACGATCGAGGAGGAACGCTAAGTGGGACAGAAGGTAAACCCGCACGGGTTCCGACTCGGCATCACCACTGACCACGTATCGCACTGGTTTGCTGACAGCAACAAGCCGGGACAGCGTTACAAGGACTTCGTCCGCGAGGACATCAAGATCCGTCAGCTGATGTCCACCGGCATGGACCGCGCCGGCATCGCCAAGGTAGAGATCGAGCGCACCCGCGACCGTGTCCGTGTGGATATCCACACTGCACGTCCGGGCATCGTCATCGGCCGCCGCGGCGCCGAAGCGGACCGCATCCGCGGCGAGCTCGAAAAGCTCACCGGCAAGCAGGTCCAGCTGAACATCCTCGAGGTCAAGAACCCCGAGATGGAAGCACAGCTGGTTGCCCAGGGCGTTGCTGAGCAGCTCTCTTCCCGCGTGGCTTTCCGCCGTGCGATGAAGAAGGCCATCCAGTCCGCACAGCGTGCAGGCGCCAAGGGTATCCGTATCCAGTGCTCCGGCCGTCTGGGCGGCGCTGAAATGAGCCGTTCGGAGTTCTACCGCGAAGGCCGTGTGCCCCTGCACACCCTCCGTGCGCAGATCGACTACGGTTTCTTCGAAGCCAAGACCACCTTCGGCCGCATTGGCGTAAAGGTCTGGATCTACAAGGGCGACGTTACCGCTAAGGAACTGGCTGCACAGCAGGCTGCTGCACCGTCCCGCGGACGCTCCAACGATCGTCCGGGCCGCGGCCCGGCCGACCGCGGTGACCGTGGCGGCGACCGCCGTCGTCGTCCCGAGCGCGGCGACAAAGCCGCCGCGCCTGCTGCTGCAGAGGCTCCGGCCGCTGAGGCAGCTGCCCCCGCAGCAGAAGGAGGACAGGCTTAAATGCTTATCCCACGTCGAGTCAAATACCGTAAGCAGCACCACCCGGGTCGCTCCGGCGCTGCAACCGGCGGCACCGCCGTCAGCTTCGGCGAGTGGGGTATCCAGGCTCTGACGCCTGCGTACGTCACCAACCGCCAGATTGAAGCTGCGCGTATTGCCATGACACGCCACATCAAGCGTGGCGGTAAGGTCTGGATCAACATCTACCCGGACCGTCCGCTGACGAAGAAGCCTGCTGAAACCCGTATGGGTTCCGGTAAGGGTTCTCCGGAGTGGTGGGTTGCAAACGTCAAGCCGGGCCGGGTTCTGTTCGAACTCTCCGGTGTTTCCGAAGAGGTAGCTCGTGAGGCCCTGCGCCTGGCGATCCATAAGCTGCCGTTGAAGGCACGCATTGTGCGTCGCGAGGGTGGTGAATAGAAATGGCAGTTGGATCAAAAGAGCTGACAACTGAGCAGCTGGACGGCTTCGATAAGGACCGTCTCGTAGAAGAACTGCGCAAGGCCAAGGAGGAGCTGTTCAACCTCCGCTTCCAGTCGGCTACCGGCCAGCTGGAGAACCACGGTCGTCTGCGTGCAGTCAAGCGCGATATCGCCCGCATCTACACGGTGCTGCGTGAGCGCGAGCTGGGCATTCGTCCCGAGGTTGTCGCTCCCGTTGAGGAAGCAGCACCCGAGGCACCGAAGAAGTCAAAGAAGAAGGCTACCAAGTCTGAAGCTGAAGCCAAGGTCGCTGAGGATGATGCCAAGTGAGCGAAAACAAGAATGAGGCAGCAGTGACAACTGACGCAAACGGCGCCGATGCCCGCGGGTACCGGAAGACCGCACGCGGCTACGTGGTCTCGGACAAGATGGATAAGACCATCGTTGTCCAGGTTGAAGACCGCGTGAAGCACGCCCTTTACGGCAAGGTTATCCGCCGGACCGAGAAGCGCAAGGCCCATGACGAGCAGAACGCTGCCGGCATTGGTGACCTCGTGCTGATCGCGGAGACCCGGCCGCTGTCCGCTACGAAGCGGTGGCGCCTGGTCGAGATCCTCGAAAAGGCCAAGTAACCTAGTAGTAAGAAGTACCGGCCGGCCCGCCGGTGTGTTCCTGCAGTAAGCGCAGGACACACCGGCACCGTCCACAGCGTGAGGGCCCCGGCCGCGTTATCATCTTCGATTTCGCATCCGGGGCCTTTTCGCGATAAACTTGAAATCTTGTCTGTGTGGTGGGGAAGTGTGTCCGGAATCCGGACCCGAATCGGGTCTCGAAGCCGGCCGGCCTTCTCACCGCCGAATGAGACAAAAGCCCGATAATCTTGTTCGACGCTTCGAAGGCGGCTGCACTGGCGTGCGGCCCGCCCGGAGGGCGTTGAGTACCAGTATTACGGGGTCCACCCATATCCGTTCCGCAAGGCTCTTTGAAGAGAACCGGCGCGACGACAGGAGTAATAAGTGATTCAGCAGGAGTCGCGACTGAAGGTCGCCGACAACACGGGTGCCAAGGAAATCTTGACCATCCGCGTTCTCGGTGGATCCGGCCGTCGCTACGCAGGCATTGGCGACACCATTGTTGCCACCGTCAAGGATGCAATTCCCGGCGGCAACGTCAAAAAGGGCGACGTGGTCAAGGCCGTCATCGTCCGTACCAAGAAGGAACGCCGCCGCCAGGACGGTTCCTACATCAAGTTCGATGAGAACGCTGCAGTGATCTTGAAGAATGACGGCGACCCCCGCGGTACCCGTATCTTCGGGCCGGTCGGCCGCGAACTTCGCGACAAGAAGTTCATGAAGATCATTTCGCTGGCTCCGGAGGTGCTGTAGTCCATGGCAAAAATCAAGAAGGGTGACCTCGTTCAGGTCATCACCGGTGCAAAGGCTGAGCGCGGCGGAGACCGCGGCAAGCAGGGCAAGGTTCTGAAGGTCTTCCCCGAGAGCAACCGCGTTCTCGTTGAAGGCATCAACCGTGTCACCAAGCACACCAAGGTTGGCCAGACCTCCCGCGGTTCCAACACCGGCGGCATCGAGGTTGTTGAAGCCCCGATCCACGTTTCCAACGTCGCCATTGTCGACCCGGAGACCAAGAAGCCGACCCGCGTTGGCTTCCGCACTGCAACCGTCGAAAAAGATGGCCGTGAGCGCATTGTGCGTATCCGCGTGGCCAAGGGCTCTGGGAAGGACCTCTAATGACTGAGACTGTCACCAAGATCGTTCCCCGTCTGAAGACCCGCTACGCAGCGGAGATCAAGCAGACCCTGCAGGACGAATTCAACTACTCGAACGTCAACCAGGTTCCCCGCCTCGTCAAGGTGGTTGTGAACATGGGTGTTGGAGATGCCGCCAAGGACTCCAAGCTCATTGACGGTGCTGTCCGGGACCTCACCCAGATCACGGGCCAGAAGCCCCAGGTCACCAAGGCACGCAAGTCCATCGCACAGTTCAAGCTGCGCGAAGGCATGCCGATCGGTACGCACGTTACGCTGCGTGGCGACCGCATGTGGGAATTCGTGGACCGGCTGGTCACCCTGGCCCTGCCCCGTATCCGTGACTTCCGCGGTCTGAACGGCAAGCAGTTCGACGGCAACGGCAACTACACGTTCGGTCTGACCGAACAGTCGATGTTCCACGAAATCGATCAGGACAAGATCGACCGCGTACGCGGCATGGACATCACCGTGGTTACCACTGCAAAGACCGATGACGAGGGACGCGCGCTGCTGAAGGCGCTCGGCTTCCCGTTCAAATCCGAAGATTAATTACTACGTAACAGGTCCGACGGAGATCCGTGAGGCAACGCCGCACGGCACTCCTGCAGGAAACCGTTACGAGGGAGGGCAAGAGCCCAAATGACAATGACAGATCCTGTCGCAGATATGCTCACGCGTCTGCGCAATGCAAACTCGGCATACCACGACTCCGTGTCCATGCCTTACAGCAAGCTCAAGGCGCGCGTTGCTGACATCCTGAAGGCCGAAGGCTACATCGCCGGCTGGAAGGAAGAAGAGGCCGAGGTCGGCAAGAAGCTGACCCTGGATCTCAAGTTCGGTCCGAACCGCGAGCGTTCCATCGCCGGCGTTCGCCGCATCTCCAAGCCCGGTCTGCGCGTTTACGCGAAGTCCACCAACCTGCCGCACGTGCTGGGTGGTCTGGGTATCGCAATCCTGTCGACGTCGTCAGGTCTTCTGACCGACCGTCAGGCCGCCAAGAAGGGTGTAGGTGGGGAAGTCCTCGCCTACGTCTGGTAGCAGGGAAGGGAAAGAAAAATGTCACGTATTGGACGTCTGCCCATCCCGGTTCCTGCCGGAGTAGATATCGCCATCAACGGCAACGTTGTATCCGTCAAGGGTGCCAAGGGAGAGCTGAGCCACACTGTGCCCAGCCCGATCACGGCCACTCTTGAAGACGGCACCATCACCGTTACCCGCCCGAACGACGAGCGTGAATCCCGCTCCCTCCACGGCCTGACCCGCACGCTGATCAGCAACATGATCACCGGCGTGACCGAGGGCTACAAGAAGGATCTGGAAATCGTTGGTACCGGTTACCGTGTAGTCGCGAAGGGTTCGGACCTCGAGTTCGCCCTGGGCTACAGCCACCCGGTCCCTGTCGCGGCCCCCGAAGGCATCACGCTTACCGTGGTTGGCCCGACGAAGGTCACCGTGTCCGGTATCGACAAGCAGCAGGTGGGCGAGGTTTCCGCCAACATCCGCAAGCTGCGTAAGCCCGACCCGTACAAGGGCAAGGGTATTCGTTACGCCGGCGAGATTGTCCGCCGCAAGGTCGGAAAGGCTGGTAAGTAACCATGGCCATCAGCATTAATAAGAAGCGAAACAGCAAGAGCAAGTCTGCCCTGCGCAGCCGTCGCCAGCTGCGTATCCGCAAGCGGATTTCCGGAACCGCGGTTCGTCCGCGCCTCGTGGTCAACCGCTCTGCCCGCCACATCTTCGTCCAGGTTGTCGATGACACCCGCGGCGTAACCGTGGCTTCCGCCTCCACCATGGAAGCGGATCTGCGTGCACTGGACGGCGATAAGACCGCCAAGGCCAAGCGCGTCGGCGAACTCGTTGCTGAGCGGTCCAAGGCCGCCGGCATCGAAGCCGTTGTCTTTGACCGCGGTGGTAACCGCTACCACGGCCGTATTGCTGCAGTTGCAGACGGCGCACGTGAAGGTGGGCTGGCACTGTGACCGAGGTAAACAAGGAAAAGGAAAATCAGGTGACTGAAGCTACAGCTGCTGAGGCAACTGAGACCAAGGAAGCCGCAGCCACCGGTACCGACGACCGCCGCGGCGGACGTCGCGGCGAGCAGCGCGGTTCCGACCGTGGAGGCCGCGGCGAACGCGGTGGCCGCGGTGGCCGCGACGGCGGACGCAACGATGAGAAGGACAAGTTCATTGAACGCGTCGTGACCATCAACCGCGTTGCCAAGGTGGTCAAGGGTGGCCGTCGCTTCAGCTTCACCGCCCTCGTTGTTGTCGGTGACGGCAACGGCATGGTCGGCGTTGGCTACGGCAAGGCAAAGGAAGTTCCCTCCGCTATCGCAAAGGCCGTTGAAGAAGCCAAGAAGACCTTCTTCCGCGTCCCGCGCATCGGTGGAACCATCCCGCACCTCGTCCAGGGTGAAGCTGCTGCAGGCGTTGTCCTGCTGCGTCCGGCTTCCCCGGGTACCGGTGTTATCGCCGGTGGTCCGGTCCGCGCCATTCTCGAATGCGCCGGTATCCACGACGTCCTGTCCAAGTCGCTCGGGTCCTCCAACGCCATCAACATCGTGCACGCCACGGTTGATGCGCTGAAGCGCCTCGAAGAGCCCCAGGCAGTGGCAGCACGCCGCGGCCTTCCGCTCGACCAGGTCGTTCCCTACGCGATGCTCCGCAACATGCAGAAGGCAGGTGCCTGATGTCGACTCCGAAGAACGTCGTCGTTAGCACGGCTCGGCTGGAAATCACTCAGATCAAGTCCACCATCGGTGGTAAGCAGAATCAGCGCGACACGCTGCGTTCACTGGGCCTGAAGCACATCGGCGACTCCGTCGTCCGTACTGCTGATGCAGTGACCGTTGGCATGATCAACACGGTTCCGCACCTCGTGAAGGTTGAGGAGGCGAAGTAACATGCCCGAAGAAAACAGAACTCTGAAGGTCCATCACCTGCGTCCGGCACCCGGTGCCAAGACGGCCAAGACCCGCGTTGGCCGCGGTGAAGGTTCCAAGGGTAAGACGGCAGGCCGCGGTACCAAGGGTACGGCTGCCCGCTACCAGATCAAGGCAGGCTTCGCAGGCGGGCAGCTTCCGCTGCACATGCGTCTGCCGAAGCTGCGCGGCTTCAAGAACCCGTTCCGGGTCGAGTTCCAGGTTGTCAACCTGGACAAGATCTCGGAGCTGTTCCCCGAAGGCGGCGCCGTGAGCATCGAAGCACTGGTTGCCAAGGGTGCGGTTCGCAAGAACCAGCCCGTGAAGGTCCTCGGCTCCGGCGACATCACCGTCAAGGTTGATGTCTCCGCGAACGCCTTCTCCGCCAGCGCCGCAGAAAAGATCGCCGCAGCCGGCGGATCCACCACCACGGTCTAAGACCTCGTGGTGGGTCTGTCTCCCTCCCCGTCCGGACGCATCATGCGCGTCGGCAGGGGAGGGGCGCACGATCCAACGTTTCACCACTGAACTCCCGGCGGGCCCATCCGGTCCGCCGGGAGTTCAGTTCCGTTTAAGGCAACTACCGCGTCCCGTACGGCGTTAACGCAGTACGGGCCGCGAGCGGCTAGACTCTGTTTCTGTCACAAGTCCGCATTGGACTTCCCAAACTTCAGGAGGACGCTTGCTTAGCGCTATTGGCCGGGCTTTCCGGACACCAGATCTGCGACGCAAGCTGTTGTTTACGCTGGGAATCATCACTATCTTCCGCATGGGTGCTTTTATCCCGGCCCCGGGTGTTGACTACGGCAATGTGCAGCAGTGCTTGAATCTGGGTGCCACCTCGGGCGGCATTTACCAGTTCGTCAATCTTTTCAGCGGCGGTGCGCTGCTGCAGGTCTCCATCTTTGCCCTCGGCATCATGCCGTACATCACCGCCAGCATCATTGTTCAGCTGCTGCGCGTCGTGATCCCGCACTTCCAGGCTCTCTACGACGAAGGCCAGCAGGGCCAGTCGAAGCTGACCCAGTACACGCGCTACCTCACCATCGCGCTGGGCCTGCTCAATGCGACCACCGTCGTCTCGCTGGCCCGCTCCGGTGCACTCTTCAACAACCAGTGCGCCCTGCCGATCATCCCGGATGACAACCTGGTGACGGTCCTGCTGCTTATCGTTACGCTGACCGCCGGCACCGGCGTCATCATGTGGATGGGCGAGCTTGTGACCGAAAAGGGTGTGGGCAACGGTATGTCGCTGCTCATCTTCACCTCGATCGCAGCCTCCTTCCCCAGCGCCCTCGGCGCCATCCTCAGCGCTCAGGGGTGGACCATCTTCCTGGCCGTCATCGCCGTCGGCGTCCTGACGGTTGCCCTGGTCATCTTCGTGGAACAGTCCCAGCGCCGCATCCCGGTGCAGTACGCCAAGCGGATGGTCGGACGCCGCACAGTCGGCGGAACCAACACCTACATCCCGATCAAGGTGAACATGGCCGGCGTGATCCCCGTGATCTTCGCGTCCTCCATGCTTTACCTGCCCAGCCTCCTGGCGCAGTTCAATACGCCCAGCCAGGGCACGCCGCCGGGATGGGTGGTATGGATCAACAACTACCTCGTCAGCGGCGACCACCCGCTCTACATGCTGGTGTACTTCCTGCTGATCGTCTTCTTCACCTACTTCTACGTCTCCATCACGTTCAACCCGGACGAGGTCTCGGAGAACATGAAGAAATACGGCGGCTTCATCCCCGGCATCCGGGCCGGCCGCCCCACCGCCGAATACCTGCAGTACGTGCTCTCCCGGATCACGCTGCCCGGCGCCCTTTACCTGGGCTTTGTCGCCCTGATCCCGCTGATTGCTCTGGTGTTGGTTGGAGCTAACCAGAACTTCCCGTTCGGCGGAACGTCAATCCTCATCATGGTTGGTGTGGGACTGGAAACGGTTAAGCAAATTGACGCGCAGCTCCAGCAACGTCACTACGAAGGGTTATTGCGATGACAAGAATGCTCATTATCGGGCCTCCCGGCGCCGGTAAAGGAACTCAGGCGGCACGGATCTCGGACCGCCTCGGTGTCACGGCAATATCGACCGGAGACATTTTCCGCTTCAACGTCAAGGAGCAGACTCCGCTCGGCGTGGAAGCCAAGAAGTACATCGACGCCGGCAACTTCGTTCCGGATTCCGTCACCAACGACATGGTCCGCACTCGGCTCACCGAGGACGACGTCGAATCGGGCTTCCTGCTCGACGGCTACCCGCGCACCGTGGCGCAGGTGGAGGAACTGGATGATATCCTCGCCGGCAACGGCCAGAAGCTCGACGCCGTGCTCCTGCTGACGGCCGACGACGACGAACTCGTTGCCCGCCTGCTGCGCCGTGCAGAACTCGAAGGCCGCAGCGATGACACCGAAGACGTCATCCGGCACCGCCTGGGCCTCTACAAGCAGCAGACGGGCGACGTCGTCGCCCGTTACGAGGACCGCGGCATCGTGACCCGCGTGGACGGCCTTGGCGCCATCGACGATGTCACCGAGCGCGTTATGGAAGCACTGAAGGACCTGCGCTAAAGAAGCACCGGCGCTAAAAGTTATCCCGCTAGGAAGTTAGAAGACACATGTTCGGCCAGCCTCGAATCGAATACAAAACCAACGAGCAGATGCGCATTATGCGTGAAGCCGGCCTTGTATTGATCTCCGCCCTCGACGCGGCCGTGAAGGCCGCCGACGTCGGCGTCAGCACACGCGAGATCGACGCAGTATTTGCACGGGTGCTCAAGGAAGCAGGAGCAACCTCCAATTTCCTGGGCTACCACGGCTACCCGGCCACGGTCTGCACCTCCGTGAACGAGGAAGTGGTCCACGGCATCCCGGGAAACCGGGTGCTGCAGGACGGCGACATCATTTCCATTGACGGCGGCGCCGTCGTCAACGGATGGCATTCGGATTCCGCGCGTACCGTGATTGTGGGTACCCCGGATCCCGAGGACCAGCGGCTGTCCGACGTCACCGAGAACGCCATGTGGCACGGCATTGCCGCCGCTGCAAAGGGCAAGTTCGTGGGGGATATCGGCGACGCCGTGGACGACTACGTCAGCAGCGTCCCGGGCAGGAAGCTGGGGATCCTCGAAGACTATGTCGGCCACGGCATCGGGACCGAAATGCATCAGGCTCCGGACGTGCTGAACTACCGCACGGGACACCGCGGCCCCAAGCTGCGGCCCGGCCTGTGCCTGGCCATCGAACCGATGCTGGTACGGGGCAAGATCCTCACCCGCACCCTCGACGACGACTGGACGGTTGTCACCGAGGACGGCAGCCGGTCGAGCCAGTGGGAACACTCCGTGGCGATCCATGAAAAGGGGATCTGGGTGCTCACGGCGCCCGACGGCGGTGCCTCGCGGCTGGAGCCGCTGGGCGTCACCCCGGTGCCGATTCCCTAGGCTTCCCGACTCGAAACAGCAGGTCCCGTTCCTTCCGGAACGGGACCTGCTGTTTTTGTTCTCCTTCGGACCAGTCAGGGTAAACGGCACACCACGCCGCGGGAACACTCGGCGGGGTGCCGGTGAAGAGTGACCTTTCCCCGGTTTCCGAAGTCATGGCCTCAACGCGCCGGGAAACAGCCCCGACCGTCCCTTTCCCGAGGGGAAGCCGCCTGCCGGCCGTGATCGCCCACAGAGGGCACAGCACCGCGGCATTGGAAAACACCCTTCCGGCGTTCGCCGCCGCGGCAGCAGCCGGAGCTGCCCTGATTGAAACGGACATCCGCCTCACGGCCGACGGAACGGCGGTGCTCCTGCATGGTGCGGATCTCCGCCGGACCACGAACCTGCGCGGGCGGGTGGACCGCACTCCGTCCGCGCGGGAGGGTGGACCGCACTCCGTCCGCGCGGCTTGCCGGAGCGGACGCCGGCGCCCGGTTCTCCGAAAGCCGCAGGGGTGTGCCGGTTCCGAGACTCGGGGACAGGCCTTTTCGCCGCGGACCGTGGCGGCCCTTGCGCTTGCCGCCCCGGGTTTTCGCCGGGGCCTGCTGGTCGGCAGCCCGTCGGCCGGCAGGCACGGGGAGGCGGCGCTGCAGCGGTTCCTGTTCCGGGTGGAGGCTGCCGCGTGCAATCCCGGCGGGCGCTTCCTGCCGCAGCGCCCGGATCTGCTCCATCGGCTGCGCGCTGACGGGCTGGCCGTGTTTCCGTGGACGCTGGACCGCCCGGTGCAGTGGATCGAAGCCCCTGAGGCGGGGGCCGACGGGATCATCACCAACCGTCCCGGTGCACTCGCGGCGTGGGGAAACACCCGGAACGCGAACTGGACAGCTGGAGCGATTTAACTTATGGGGGGTCTTCCCGTAGAGTTATCTGTTGGTTGTCTCTACATTCGTGCCCGGATTGACCGCTTTCGATGCCTTGTGTGCCGATGCGGTTGCCGGAACCGGACGGAGCGGCCACATTCGAAAAACCGTTGCCGGCGTCAAAGCCGGTGGCACAGACGTTAGCGGAGGATATGGCCAAGAAAGACGGCGTCATTGAGATCGAGGGCTCGGTCAACGAAGCCCTGCCCAACGCGATGTTCCGCGTTGAGCTGGCCAACGGCCACATTGTGCTCGCACACATCTCGGGAAAGATGCGTCAACACTACATTCGCATCCTCCCAGGAGACCGCGTTGTGGTGGAACTTAGCCCGTACGACCTCACCCGGGGTCGCATCGTCTACCGCTACAAATAAACCGCTGCCAAGACGGACAGCGTCCCGGTACGCCGGTCCGCTGACCGTTCAAGCTCAACCCTGCAACCACGCAAAGGAAAACCATGAAGGTCCAGCCGAGCGTCAAGCAGATCTGCGATAAGTGCAAGGTGATTCGCCGTAACGGTCGAGTCATGGTGATCTGCGAGAACCCGCGCCACAAGCAGCGCCAGGGCTAATCAGCCTCTCTGGCTCCGAGGTCCGAAAGGGCACCGGTAAGAGGGCCCCTGTTTACAGGGATTCAGCCCACGCGTAGTTAATTGAATATGGCAGTGCAGCGTCTATACGCGTGACGCATACCCCCGGTACGGAGGCCGGGGACCTGGCAACAGGGACGCACTGCTTCAGACCTCCGGTAATAACCAAAGGAGAACCGCCGATATGGCACGTCTCGCTGGCGTTGACATTCCCCGCGAAAAGCGGGTAGTGATTGCGCTTACCTACATCTACGGCGTGGGCAAGACCCGTGCAGAGCAGACCCTTGTAGAGACCGGCATCAGCCCGGACACTCGCGTCAAGGACCTCACCGACGCTGAACTCGTTCAGCTGCGTGACTACATCGAGGGCAACTTCAAGGTTGAGGGTGACCTCCGCCGTGAGGTGGCCGCCGACATCCGCCGCAAGGTCGAGATCGGCAGCTACCAGGGCATCCGGCACCGCCGCGGCATGCCCGTCCACGGTCAGCGCACGAAGACCAACGCTCGTACCCGCAAGGGCCCGAAGCGCACCGTTGCCGGTAAGAAGAAGGCCGGCCGCTAAATAAGCGGTCTTCCGGCCAGGGCCCGAATCCGGGCCACCTAAACCAAACTCTTTGTAGGAGAAGTAATGCCCCCCAAGACTCGTGGAGCGGTCCGCAAGCCGCGTCGCAAGGATAAGAAGAATATCGCGCTCGGCCAGGCGCATATCAAGAGCACCTTTAACAACACCATCGTGTCCATCACGGACCCGTCCGGTGCTGTTATCTCATGGGCTTCCGCCGGTGAGGTTGGCTTCAAGGGCTCCCGTAAGTCCACCCCGTTCGCTGCTCAGATGGCTGCTGAAGCTGCCGCAAAGCGCGCACAGGAGCACGGCGTCCGCAAGGTCGACGTCTTCGTGAAGGGTCCGGGCTCCGGTCGCGAGACCGCAATCCGTTCGCTCCAGGCCACCGGCCTGGAGGTTGGCTCCATTCAGGACGTCACGCCGAGCGCACACAACGGTTGCCGTCCCCCGAAGCGCCGCCGCGTATAAGCAGCACTGCGGTTCCGGTTCCCCCGGCGGGCAGTCCACTTTCTCTAAGTGGCCTGCCCGCCGGCGGGCGCCGGTCCCGGGCTGGCTGTAAGCCGTCCAAGACGCCCGCGGAAGACCCGTCGTCGTCGTTTCCACCATTTGTGTTGCGTCATATAGCGGATGCTCGCTGAAAGGAAATGCAAGTGCTCATTGCACAGCGCCCCACCCTCACTGAAGAAGTCGTAGCCGACAACCGCTCACGGTTCATCATTGAACCCCTGGAGCCCGGTTTTGGTTACACCCTTGGTAACTCCCTCCGTCGTACCCTGCTGTCCTCCATTCCCGGTGCCGCTGTAACCAGCATCCGCATCGAGGGCGTGCTGCACGAGTTCACGACGGTTCCCGGCGTCAAGGAAGATGTCACTGAGATCATCCTGAACGTCAAGAACCTCTCGGTTTCCTCCGAGCACGACGAGCCCGTTGTGGCATACCTGCGCAAGCAGGGCCCCGGCGTGGTTACGGCTGCGGACATCGCTCCGCCGGCCGGCGTGGAGTTCCACAACCCCGACCTGCACATCGCCACGCTGAACTCGAAGGGCAAGTTCGAACTCGAACTGACCATCGAGCGCGGCCGCGGCTACGTGTCGGCCAGCCAGAACAAGTCCGGTGACCAGGAGATCGGCCGCATCCCGGTTGACTCCATCTACTCGCCGGTCCTGAAGGTGACCTTCCGCGTGGAGGCCACCCGCGTTGAGCAGCGCACCGACTTCGATCGTCTGATCGTTGACGTTGAGACCAAGGATGCCATTGCACCGCGCGACGCCGTCGCCTCTGCCGGTACCACCCTGGTTGAACTGTTCGGCCTGGCACGTGAACTCAACACCGCCGCTGAAGGTATCGAAATCGGTCCGAGCCCCACGGATGCCGCACTGGCAGCCGACATGGCCCTGCCGATCGAAGACCTCGAGCTGACCGTGCGTTCGTACAACTGCCTCAAGCGCGAAGGCATCCACACCGTGGGTGAACTCGTAGCCCGCTCCGAGGCTGACCTGATGGACATCCGCAACTTCGGCGCGAAGTCCATCGACGAGGTGAAGGCAAAGCTGGTTGAACTGGGTCTGTCCCTGAAGGATTCCCCTCCCGGGTTCGACCTGGCCGCCCGTGCCGCAGCTATTGAAGAGGACGAGTCCGAATACTCGGACGACGAGCTCTAACTGAAGCAAATTCTTGCCGTTCGGGCCTTTGAGCACCGCGCGGCACCGTTTGAGGAGAAAAAGTAATGCCTACACCCACCAAGGGTAAGCGCCTCGGAGGCAGCCCGGCACACCAGCGCCTGATGCTGGCCAACCTTGCCGCGCAGCTGTTCGAGCACAAGCAGATCACCACCACGGTGACCAAGGCCAAGCGTCTGCGTCCCTACGCAGAGCGCCTGATCACGTTCGCAAAGCGCGGGGACCTGTCCTCACGCCGCCGCGTTCTGGCCCTGATCTCCGACAAGGGCATCGTCCACGAGCTCTTCACCGACATTGCTCCGGCAGTCGAGAAGCGCGACGGCGGCTACACCCGTATCACCAAGATCGGCAACCGCAAGGGCGACAACGCTCCCATGGCTGTCATCGAGCTGGTCCTGGAACCGCTTTCTGCCAAGCAGTCGGTAGTGGCTGAAGCCAGCACCGCAGCTGCCGCTGCTGCTCCGGCTCCGGTCGAGTCCGCTGAGTCTGCCGACTCCGCCGAATCCGCCGAATCTGCTGATTCCGCTGAGTCTGCCGACTCCGCTGAAGAGGCACCCGAAGCAGTCGTAGAGACCGAAGAGAAGAAGTAATTCTTCGCTGACGTCCCGGTGCCCTTAATATGGGTGCTATGACTACTGAAAGGCCCGCCGTCCCCGAAATGGATGGCGGGCCTTTCCGCGTCCGGATGGACCTTGCGTATGACGGGGCTTCCTTCTCCGGATGGGCGGCCCAGCCCGGCCTGCGGACCGTCCAGGGCCTCGTGGAGGACGCACTGGCTGTCCTGCTGCGCAGGCCGGTCCGCATCACCGTAGCGGGGCGGACCGACGCCGGCGTCCACGCCCGCGGGCAGGTGGTCCATTTCGACCTCACCGCCGCGGAATGGCACGAACTGGCCCGGGGCCGGGACCTGGACCCGGGCGTCTCGCTGCGGCGCAGGCTGCACGGGGTGATCAACAAGGAGCTGACCATGGCGGCCCGGGAGGCCGGCCTCCAGCGGCGTGCCATAGACGCCTTGGGCGGCGCTGTTGAGGTGTTGTCAGCGGTGCCGGCCCCCGCAGGCTTCGACGCCCGCTTCTCGGCCCTCTGGCGGCGCTACAGCTACCGCATCTGCGACCTGCCCGAGACCCGGGACCCGCTGTCCCGGCACACCACTCTGTGGTTCAAGGCGCCCCTGGATACCGCGCTCATGAACGAAGCAGCGGCCGGGGTGCTGGGCGTCCAGGATTTTCTCTCCTACTGCAAGCCCCGCAACGGTTCCACCACCATCCGCGAACTGCAGGAGTTTCACTTCCGGCGCGGTGCCGACGGCGTGATCACCACACACATCCAGGCCGACGCGTTCTGCCACAATATGGTCCGTTCGCTGGTGGGCGGTTCGCTGCTGGTCGGATTGGGGGAGCGGCGTCCCCAGTGGCTGGCCGACCGCCTCGCTGCCAGGATCCGGGACTCGAAATCGCTGCTGGCCCCACCCCACCCGCTGGTGCTGGAAGAAGTCTGCTACCCGGCGCCAGCGGAGCTGGCGGGCCGGGCGGAACTCACCCGCGCACACCGCAAATAGCGCATCCGCAGGCCGGGGTCGTAAAATGGGGGCAAATCCCATATCCCGGCGCCTCGGCAGCTTTTGACCAGACTACGTAAGCAGGCTATTGTTTATAGTCGTTGTGCGTGTCCTACCTCGATAGGCCTATGCCCACGGGAGCGGCTCAGTTGCAGAGCCACCTGGCCCCGGGGAAATAGCCGAGATATCAGGACCACTGGTTAATTCAGTCCTCACCTGACCATCCGGTAACGCATAGAGAAGCTGCACTGTCCATGGCATCCATGGGCGGCGCGCCACCTAAGAAGAAGAAACGAAGGCAAACACCGTGCGTACGTACACCCCGAAGCCCGGCGACATCAACCGCCAGTGGCACGTCATTGACGCCACCGACGTTGTCCTAGGCCGTCTTGCCAGCCAGACCGCAACACTGCTGCGCGGAAAGCACAAGCCGACCTTTGCTCCCCACATGGACATGGGCGATTTCGTCATCATCATCAACGCTGAGAAGGTTGCCCTGACCGGCGCCAAGCTCGAACAGAAGCGTGCCTACCGCCACTCGGGTTACCCGGGCGGTCTGTCCTCCGTCAACTACGCCGAACTGCTGGAAAAGAACCCGGTACGTGCAGTTGAGAAGGCCATCCGCGGCATGCTGCCCAAGAACTCCCTGGCTGCTGACCAGATCAGCAAGCTGAAGGTCTACCGCGGTGCGGAGCACCCGCACGCCGCACAGCAGCCCAAGACCTTCGAAATCACCCAGGTCGCCCAGTAGTTCTGGCCCGCCAACTAAGAAATTAATTCAAGGAGAATCGTGGCTCAGAACACTGAAGAGCTGAATGAAAACACCGAGGAGCTTTCGAGCTACACCTCGGAATCCTCTGACTCGGTTCAGGCCGACGTCAAGGAACGCCCCGCCCTGACTGTCCCCGGCTCTGCCGTTGGACGCCGCAAGCAGGCTATTGCCCGCGTGCGTCTGGTGCCGGGCACCGGCAAGTGGATCGTCAACGACCGCGAGCTCGAGGATTACTTCCCGAACAAGCTGCACCAGCAGGAAGTCAACGAGCCGTTCAAGCTTCTTGAGCTCGAAGGCGCCTACGACGTCATCGCCCGCATCCACGGCGGCGGCCCGTCCGGCCAGGCCGGCGCGCTGCGTCTGGGCGTTGCCCGCTCGCTGAACGAGATCGACCGCGAGAACAATCGCCCCGCCCTGAAGAAGGCAGGCTTCCTGACTCGTGACGCCCGCGTCATCGAGCGTAAGAAGGCCGGTCTTAAGAAGGCCCGCAAGGCACCTCAGTACTCCAAGCGCTAATTCAGCGCTTCCCTTTGTGCAGTCGCTGGAGCGACTGCACAAAGGGTCCCTCGCGCTGAATTGGCGCTTCGCTCCACAAGCGCCCGTTGGGGGCTTGTGGAGTGCAAGAGCTGATTCAGCACGGGGGTTCACCAAAAGGCAGTCGCTACGGCGGCTGCCTTTTGGCGTTAAGGCAACGGCCCGGGCATTGGGTTGACCACACTTGCTCTGGATATTTTGACGCCCGCTCTGCACTTTGGGTTTCCACGTTTCGGAGACAGGGGTGAACCGGTGGCAGAATGGGCCAGTAAGTTGCCCTGAATGGCTCCCGATGTGGCTATAACCTGCTTGAGGATACGTAATGACTAGATTGTTTGGAACGGACGGCGTCCGTGGGCTGGCCAACGGCCTGATCACCGCCGAAGTTGCCCTCGGGCTCGCCCAGGCCGCGGCGGTGGTTCTCGGCCACCGCCGCGTGGAAGCGGGCCGTCGTCCGGTGGCCGTGGTTGCACGGGACCCCCGCATCAGCGGCGACTTTATTTCCGCCGCCATGGAGGCCGGACTGGCCAGTTCCGGCATCGACGTCTACGACGCCGGTGTCCTGCCCACCCCGGCGGCGGCCTACCTCGTCGCTGACCTCGGAGCCGACTTCGGCGTCGTTATCTCCGCTTCCCACAATGCCGCCCCCGACAACGGCATCAAGTTCCTGGCCCGCGGCGGCCAGAAGCTGGATGACGCCGTCGAGGACGCCATCGAAGCCGAGATGGTACGTCCCAGCATGCGCCCCACCGGAGCCGACGTGGGACGGATCCACCGCTTCGCGGACGCCGAGGACCGATACGTGGTCCACCTGCTGCAGACCCTCCCCAACCGGATCGAGGGCTTGAAAGTGGTCCTGGACTGCGCCCACGGAGCAGCCAGCGGCTGCTCGCCCCAGGTCTTCGCCGACGCCGGCGCCGAGGTTATCGTCATCGGTGCAGAGCCGGACGGCATCAATATCAACGACGGCTACGGATCCACGCACCTTGAGCAGCTGCAGGCCGCGGTCGTCGCGCACGGTGCCGACCTGGGCATCGCCCACGACGGCGACGCGGACCGCTGCCTCGCCGTAGACCACGAGGGCACAGTGGTGGACGGCGACCAGATTATGGCGATCATGGCCGTGGCCATGAAGGAGGCCGGCAAGCTCAAGGACAATGCCCTGGTGGCCACGGTCATGAGCAACCTCGGATTGAAGCTCGCCCTGCGCGACGCCGGCATCCAGGTCATTGAAACCGGAGTGGGGGACCGCTACGTGCTCGAGGGAATGCGCAGCGGCGGCTACAGCCTCGGCGGGGAACAGTCAGGCCACGTCATCTTCTCCGAGTACGCGACCACCGGCGACGGCGTCCTCACCGGCCTGCAGCTGGCGGCACGGGTGGCGCGGACCGGGCAGACCCTGAAGCAGCTTGCCGGAGTCATGCAGAAGCTTCCGCAGGTACTGATCAACGTCAAGGGCGTCGACAAATCCGCCGTGGAGACCAACGAGCCGGTGCGGCTCGCGGTCGAGCAGGCAGGCATGGCGCTGGGCGAAACCGGACGGGTGCTGCTGCGCCCGTCCGGTACGGAACCGGTGGTCCGGGTCATGGTCGAGGCAGCCGACATGGAAACCGCCGCAGACACCGCCCGGCGTCTCGCCGAAACCGTCGAAGCGAATCTGGCCCTCAACGCCGGTGCAGGCGCCTCGGTCTAACCGGACACGGTCCCGCCTAGGCCCCGCCTCAGGTCTTGCGCAGGAGCATCCGCCGCACGGAGTGGTCCGCGTCCTTGGTCAGCACCAGCTGGGCGCGGCCCCTCGTGGGCAGCACATTGGTGATGAGGTTCGGCTCATTGATCCGCTTCCAGATGTCCAGGGCCGTGGCCCTCGCCTCGTCGTCCGTCAGGTCCGCGTACCGGTGGAAGTACGATGCCGGGTCAGCGAAGGCCCCGGTGCGCAGCGACTGGAAACGCTGGACATACCATTCCTCGATGTATGAGGTGCGGGCGTCCACGTAAATGGAGAAGTCGAAGAAATCGCTCAGCGCGAGGCCGGCACGCCCGTCGGCACGCGTCCGCGCCGGGGCAAGGACGTTCAGCCCTTCGACAATCAGCACGTCAGGACGGCGGACCACCACTTCCTCGCCCGGGACAATGTCATACGTCAGGTGGGAATACTTCGGCGCCCGGACCTCCTCGGCGCCGCTCTTGACCTCGCTGACAAAGCGCAGCAGCCGGCGCCGGTCATAGGATTCTGGGAAGCCCTTGCGCTGCATCAGCCCGCGGCGTTCAAGCTCCGCGTTGGGGTACAGGAAACCGTCGGTGGTAATAAGTTCGACATTGGGTGTCTCCGGCCAGCGGCGCAGCATCTCGCGCAGCACCCGGGCAGTGGTGGATTTTCCCACTGCCACGGATCCGGCCACTCCGATCACGAACGGGGTGCGGGTGGTCTTCTCGCCCAGGAACGTGGTGGTGGCACTGTGCAGGCGGCCGGCCGCAGCAACGTACAGGTTCAGCAGCCGCGAGAGCGGAAGGTAGACCTCCCTGATCTCATCGAGGTTCAGCTGCTCGCCCAGGCCGCGCAGCCGCAGGATGTCATCCTGGTTGAGCGGGGAACGGATCTCGTGTGACAGCCGTGACCAGGTCTTGCGGTCAAGTTCGACGAAGGGAGTGAAACTGCTCTCGGGCGGCTGGGCCGCGGAGGACTTGACATGGCGTTCGGTCACCTTAGGAATTCTGCCCTGAACAGCAGGCAAACCCAAACGGCTGGAACTGCTGCAGGGCCCCGTAACCGGCAGGAGATGCCGTACTTTCTGCATCCTGTCCGCAGGCCGGTACTCTTAGTGCTATGTGTGGAATTATTGGATATGCAGGCCGTCCGGGCGCCGTCCCAGGTATTGGCGCAGGCGGGCACGGAGCCCTCGACGTAGTGATGGAAGGCCTTCGGCGGCTGGAATACCGGGGCTATGACTCAGCCGGTATCGCCGTCCTTACCCCGCTCGGCATTGAATACCGCAAGAAGTCGGGCAAGCTGGCCAACCTGGTGGCCGAACTGGAATCGGCACCGCTGACCCCTGCCACCACCGGCATCGGGCACACCCGGTGGGCCACGCACGGCGGCCCCACCGACGAAAACGCCCACCCGCACCTGGCGGACAACGGCCGCCTGGCCGTGATCCACAACGGCATCATCGAGAACTTCGCCGAGCTCAAGGCGGAACTGCTGGACGCCGGCACGGTCTTTGTATCCGAAACCGACACCGAGGTGGCCGCAGCGCTGCTGGCCTCCGTTTACCGCGGCGAAGGCGACGCGGATCTGGCAAAGTCCATGCAGCTCGCCTGCCAGCAGCTCGAGGGTGCGTTCACGCTGCTGGCCGTGCATACCGACTCTCCCGGCACCGTGGTTGCCGCCCGCCGCAACTCCCCGCTCGTCGTCGGGCTGGGCGACGGCGAGAACTTCCTGGGCTCGGATGTCTCGGGCTTTATCGACTTCACCCGCCGCGCCGTCGAACTGGGGCAGGACCAGGTAGTCACCATCACCCCTGACTCCGTCCTGATCACCGACTTCTTCGGCGAAGAAGCCGCCGGCACCGAGTTCTATGTGAACTGGGATGCTGCGGCAGCCGAAAAGGGCGGCTACGACTCCTTCATGGAGAAGGAAATCAACGACCAGCCGCAGGCAGTGGGTGACACCCTGCTGGGGCGGTCCGACATTGACGGACGGCTCACCCTCGACGAGCTGCGCGTCAGCCCCGAAGAGCTCAAGAACGTCAACAAGATCATGGTGCTGGCCTGCGGGACCTCCGCCTACGCGGGACAGGTGGCCAAGTACGCCATCGAGCACTGGTGCCGGCTGCCGGTCGAGGTGGAGCTCAGCCACGAGTTCCGTTACCGGGATCCGATCGTCGACTCGAACACGCTGGTCGTGGCGATCTCCCAGTCCGGAGAAACCATGGACACGCTGATGGCGGTCCGCTACGCCAAGGAGCAGGGCGCGAAGATCCTCGCCATCTGCAACACCAACGGTTCCACCATTCCGCGCGAATCGGATGCCGTCCTGTACACGCACGCCGGACCGGAAATCGCCGTCGCCTCCACCAAGGCGTTCCTGGCGCAGATCACTGCCGCCTACCTGCTTGGCCTGTACCTGGCGCAGATCCGCGGCAACAAGTTCCAGGGCGAGATCAAGGACATTCTTGCGGATCTGGGGAAGGTGCCGGAGAAGATCCAGCAGGTGCTGGACAATTCCGGCCAGATCAGGGAACTGGCGCAGCTGATGAAGGACACCAAATCGGTGCTGTTCCTCGGCCGCCACGTCGGCTTCCCGGTGGCCATGGAAGGCGCCCTGAAGCTGAAGGAACTCGCCTACATCCACGCCGAGGGATTCGCCGCCGGCGAGCTCAAGCACGGCCCGATCGCGCTGATCGAGGAAGGCCAGCCCGTGTTCGTGGTGGTCCCCTCACCGCGCGGCCGGGATTCGCTGCACGCCAAGGTGGTCTCCAACATCCAGGAAATCCGTGCCCGCGGCGCCAAGACGATCGTGATCGCAGAAGAGGGCGACGACGCCGTCAAGGCCTACGCCGAGCACATCTTCTACGTGCCGGAAACCCCGACCCTGCTGGCCCCGCTGCTCACCACGGTGCCGCTGCAGATCTTCGCCTGCGAACTGGCCACGGCCAAGGGCTTCGACGTGGACCAGCCGCGTAACCTCGCCAAGTCCGTCACAGTGGAATAAGGAGCGGGATTCGGTGATTATCGGAATCGGCGTCGATGTAGTGGACGTACCGCGGTTCGGCCGTCAGCTGGAACGCACCCCCGGGCTGCGCGCCCGCCTGTTCGCTCCGGCGGAACGTGAGCTGAACCTGCGTTCCCTCGCCGCGCGGTTCGCGGCGAAGGAAGCCGTCGCCAAGGCCCTGGGCGCACCGGCCGGCATGAACTGGCAGCACTGCCAGGTCGTGCTGGATCCCTCCGGTGCCCCGATGCTGCAGATCGACGGAACAGTGGCCGCCGTGGCGGAGGGCAAGGGTGTGCAGACCTGGCACCTGTCGCTCAGCCACGACGGCGACATGGCTACTGCAATGGTCATCGCCGAAGGCTAGGACGAAGCGCATGATCCGTGCGTATACCGGTACCGCGGTCCGCAGGGCCGAAGCCCCGCTGCTGGCCGCAGGCCGCGGCGGGGAACTGATGCGGCGTGCAGCCTACGGGCTGTACGCCGCCACTGCCGCCTCACTGGCGGCCCGGCGCGGCCGGATCTACGGTTCGAGCGTCACCGTGCTTGCCGGCAGCGGCAACAACGGCGGCGATGCGCTGTACGCGGCCGCCCGGCTTGCCCGGCGCGGAGCGGCGGCGACGGCGGTGCTTACGTCTGCCGCAGCCCACCCCGAAGCGCTGGCGGCCTTCCGGGCACAGGGCGGAAAGACCCTCGCCCTTACCGGGTCCAACGCAGCAGCGGTTTCCGGCGCCGCGCTGGCCGCCGACGCCGTGCTCGACGGCGTCCTGGGCACCGGCGGCAGCGGCGGGCTCCGCGGACCCGTCCGGATACTCGCGGAGGCACTGAACGCGGCCCGGCTGCAGGGAAAGGCCCCGCTGGTCGTGGCCTGCGACCTGCCCAGCGGAGTTGATGCCGATTCCGGCCGGGTGGAGGGAACCTGCCTGCAGGCGGACCTCACAGTCACCTTCGGCGCCGTCAAGACGGGACTGCTGGCCGGGCCCGGCGCGGCAGCGGCCGGGGAAATCCACTGCATCGACATCGGGCTCGGCCCGTACCTCGGAACCCCGGACGCCTACCGGCTGCAGGCCGAAGACCTGGCCGGGCTCCTGCCGGTTCCCACCCCCGCGGACCAGAAATACAGCCGCGGCGTCCTCGGTGTAGCCGCCGGCTCGGAGACCTACCCCGGAGCAGCGCTGATGGCCGCGGGAGCAGCCCTCGCCACCGGCGTCGGCATGCTCCGCTACCTGGGACCCGCGGCCGTGGCCCGGCTGATCAACCTGGCGCACCCGGAAGCCGTCTGCAGTACGGACGCGGTCGCGGACATCCACGTCCAGGCCTGGGTTGCCGGACCCGGTGCCGGCAAGGACGAAGACCAGCGCCGCCGGGCCCGGGACGCCATGGCCTCGGGGCTGCCGGCCGTGATCGACGCCGACGCGATCGGCGTCGTCGCACCCGGCCTGCACCCGGCCGTCATCCTGACCCCGCATGCCGGTGAACTCACTGCGCTGCTGCGGTCCCTGGGCGAGGACGCCGACCGCGCGGAGATCGAAGCCGATCCGGTCCGTTACGCCCGCCTGGCAGCCGCACGCACCGGCGCCACCGTCCTGCTCAAGGGGTGGGCCACGCTGGCCGCTGCTCCCACCGGCGAACTGTACAGCCAGGCCGAGGCCACGCCGTGGCTTGCGACGGCGGGAAGCGGCGACACGCTCTCCGGCATCCTGGGCGCACTGCTGGCCACCGACAGGACGCCGGAGACCGAACGGGAACCGGGCCACTACGCCCGCCTGGCGGCAGCTGCAGCCCACCTGCATGGCCGGGCCGGAGCGCTGGCAGCCGCCGACGGTCCGGTTCAGCCGTCACTGCTGGAGCCCCGGATCCGGGCAATTGTTGCGAATCTCACCAAGCAGTCGCACCGCAAATTCAAGTAAGCTCCAACTCTGGGGTAAAAAAGTAAGTAGACATATCAATTACGTGTTGTCAGGGAACTAGTCAGGAGCACTACATGGAAGTTTGGCCGGGAGATGCCTATCCGCTGGGCGCAACCTACGACGGAAACGGCACCAACTTCGCGCTTTACAGCGAGGTGGCAGATTCCGTAATCCTGTGCCTGTTCGATGAGGACGGCACCGAGCACCAGGTCCGCCTGACCGAGGTCGACGGGTATGTCTGGCACTGCTACCTGCCGCAGGTCATGCCGGGGCAGAAGTACGGTTACCGCGTGGACGGGCCGAACGATCCGGAGAACGGCAACCGGTGCAACCCGAACAAGCTGCTGCTGGACCCCTACGCCAAGGCCGTTGCCGGCGAGATCGACTGGGACCAGGCGCTGTTCGGCTACAACTTCGGCGACGAACACTCACGCAATGACGAGGACTCCGCCCCGCACATGATGATGGGCGTCGTCATCAACCCGTTCTTCGACTGGGACGGGGACCGGAAGCCGAAGATCCCGTACCACCAGACCGTGATCTACGAAGCGCACGTCAAGGGCCTCACGGAAACGCACCCCGACGTGCCCGAGGACCAGCGCGGCACCTATGCCGGCGTTGCCCACCCCTCCGTGATCGCACACCTGCAGAAGCTCGGGATCACCGCGATCGAACTGATGCCCGTGCACCAGTTCGTCAACGACTCCACCCTGCAGGAAAAGGGGCTGTCGAACTACTGGGGCTACAACACCATCGGCTTCTTCGCCCCGCACAACACCTACAGCGCCACCGGCGACCAGGGCCAGCAGGTCCAGGAGTTCAAGGCCATGGTCCGTGCGCTGCACCTCGCCGGCATCGAAGTGATCCTCGACGTGGTCTACAACCACACCGCCGAGGGCAACCACATGGGTCCGACGCTGTCCTTCCGCGGCATCGACAACGCGTCCTACTACCGGCTGGTGGAAGACGACAAGAAGTACTACATGGACTACACCGGCACGGGCAACTCCCTCAATGTCGGCAACCCGCACTCCCTGCAGCTGCTGATGGACTCCCTGCGGTACTGGGTCACCGAAATGCACGTCGACGGTTTCCGCTTCGACCTGGCCTCGACGCTGGCCCGCGAGTTCTACGACGTCGACCGCCTCTCCGCCTTCTTCGAACTGGTGCAGCAGGACCCGGTAGTTTCCCAGGTCAAGCTGATCGCCGAGCCGTGGGACGTTGGACCCGGCGGCTACCAGGTGGGCAACTTCCCCCCGCAGTGGACCGAATGGAACGGCAAGTACCGGGACACCGTCCGCGATTTCTGGCGCGGAGAACCCTCCACGCTGGGCGAATTCGCGTCCCGCATCACCGGCTCGGCCGACCTGTATGAGTCCTCGGCCCGCCGCCCCGTGGCGTCCATCAACTTCGTCACCGCCCACGACGGCTTCACGATGCATGACCTCGTGTCCTACAACGAGAAGCACAACGATGCCAACGGCGAGGACAACAACGACGGCGAGTCCCACAACCGCTCCTGGAACTGCGGTGTTGAGGGCCCCACGGATGATCCTTCGGTCCTGTCCCTGCGGGCACGCCAGCAGCGCAACTTCCTCGCCACACTGCTGCTTTCGCAGGGCGTGCCGATGATCGCCCACGGCGATGAGCTGGGCCGGACGCAGCAGGGCAACAACAACACCTATGCGCAGGACTCCGAGCTGAGCTGGATCAACTGGGAGACCATGGATGCGCCGCTCCTGGAATTCACCGCAGCGGTCAACACCCTGCGCGCCGAACACCCCACGTTCCGCCGCCGCCGCTTCTTCGACGGCCGCCCGGTCCGACGGGGCGAGGGCGAGGCACTGCCGGACATCGTCTGGCTGAACGAGGACGGCTCCACCATGTCCCCGGATGACTGGGACACCCCGGTCAGCCGTTCCCTGGGCGTGTTCCTGAACGGCCAGGGCATTTCCGGCAAGGACGCACGTGGACAGCGCATCACGGACCTGAACTTCCTGCTGTACTTCAACGCGCACGACGAAGCAGTGAAGATCACCCTTCCGGCCAAGGAATACGCCCCGATGTGGGACACGGTCATCGACACCGCCGGTGAATACGCGGACTCCGAGCCGGTTGCCGCTGACGCGCAGATGACCGTCGCTGCCAAGTCGATGGTGGTCCTGCGGGCACACGCAGAGGAAGAGGAGCACGACCACTCCGTGGCGGCGTCACTTGCTGCCATGGCAGCCCAGAACACAGAGGCTGCTGAATGAGGACACCGCTCTCCACGTACCGCCTCCAGATCCGTCCGTCCTTCACCCTGTTCGACGCCGCGGAGCTGGTGCCGTACCTGGCCGAGCTCGGCGTGGACTGGGTCTACCTTTCACCCATCCTCACGGCGGAAGCGGGATCGGACCACGGCTACGACGTCACCGATCCCTCAGCCGTCGACCCGACCCGCGGCGGAGCGGAGGGGCTGAAGGCCCTCTCCGACGCCGCCCACGCGGCAGGCCTTGGCGTGCTGGTGGATATTGTGCCCAACCACATGGGCATTGCCACCCCGTTCCGGAATCCGTGGTGGTGGTCCGTGCTGGCCGAAGGCCGCAGCTCCCGGTATGCCGAGGCCTTCGACATTGACTGGGATGCCGGGAACGGGAAGCTGCGGCTGCCGGTCCTGGGCGACGGCGACAATGAGCTCGAGCAGCTCAAGCTGGCGGGCAACGAACTGCACTACTTTGACCACCGGTTCCCGGTGGCCGAAGGCACTGCCTCGGAGGGGGACAGCGCGCAGGACGTGCACGCCCGCCAGTCCTACGAACTGGTGAACTGGCGCCGTGCCGACAATGAGCTGAACTACCGCCGGTTCTTCGGGGTCAACACCCTGGCCGGCATCCGCGTGGAAGAGCCCTGGGTCTTTGACGAGGCACACGCCGAAATCAAGCGCTGGTTCGACGAAGGCCTCGTGGACGGCCTGCGCATCGACCATCCGGACGGCCTCGCCGATCCCAAGGGCTACCTTGCCCGGCTGCGCGAGATCACCGGCGGCGCGTACATCCTCGTGGAAAAGATCCTGGAACCGGGCGAAAAGCTCGCCGCGGACTGGGAAACCGAAGGCACCACCGGCTACGACGCGCTGGCCGACATTGACCGGTTGTTCGTGGACCCGGCGGGCAGTGACACGCTGACCGCACTGGTGCCGATGGAACCGTACGCACAGATGATCCACGGCACCAAGCGGGTCATCGCGGACAACCTGCTGCACTCCGAGGTGCAGCGCCTCGTGCGCCTGCTCCCGGCGGACAGCGGGCTGGACCCGGAAACGGCTGCAGATGCGCTCGCGGAGCTGCTGGCCTGCTTCCCGGTCTACCGCAGCTACCTGCCCGAAGGCGCCGGGTACCTGACCGACGCCGTGATTGCGGCCAAGGTCCACCGCCCTGATCTCGCAGCCGCGCTGGATCGCCTGCATGGGCTGCTGAACCCGCTGGTGGACGGAGAAACCGAGGTTTCCCTTTCCCGCCTGGGCGAGCTCGCGGTCCGTTTCCAGCAGACCTCCGGCATGGTGATGGCCAAGGGCGTCGAGGACACGGCGTTCTACCGTTACTCCCGCCTGACGTCCCTGAACGAGGTGGGCGCCGACCCGGCGCACTTCTCGGTGGCGCCGTTTGACATGCACACGCGCCTGATCCGCCGGCAGCTGGAACAGCCGGCAGCCATGACGGCCCTGACCACGCATGACACCAAGCGCAGCGAGGACACCCGCGCCCGGATCTCCGTACTCGCGGAAATCCCGGGGGAGTGGAGCGAGGCGTTCACGCGCCTCGACGCCCTGGCTCCGATGAATGACGGGCCGATGGCGAACCTGCTCTGGCAGACCTTCGTCGGGGCCTGGCCGCTGAGCCGGGAACGTGCACACGCCTACGCCGAGAAGGCCGCCCGCGAAGCCTCCAGCAGCACCACCTGGACGGCTCCCAACGCCGAATTCGAAGAGCGGATGCATGCAGCCATTGATGCGGCGTTCGACAATCCGGACGTCAATGCGGTGATCACCGCACTGGTGGAACGGATCCGCGAAGCCGGGTACAGCAATTCACTGTCGGCAAAGCTCCTGCAGCTGACCATGCCCGGCGTACCCGACGTCTACCAGGGCACGGAATTCTGGGACCGTTCGCTCGTGGACCCGGACAACCGCCGCGAGGTGGACTTTGCCCGCCGCCGCGAGGTGGCGGCGTCGTTCGCCGATGCCGGTGCCCCCGCAGTGGACGAGGATGCGGCAGCGAAGCTGCTGGTCACCACCCGTGCGCTGCAGCTCAAGCACGGCCGGCCCGAGCTGTTCACGGGGTACGTTCCCGTAGCGGTGGAAGGATCCGCGGCTGAACACCTCTTCGGGTTTGACCGCGGCGGTGCGGTAACGCTGGTGACCCGTCTTCCGCTGGGGCTTGAGCGCGACGGCGGATGGCAGGACACCGCCGTCGTCCTGGCACCGGGCACCTACCGCGACGTGGTTACCGGAAAAACGCACGACAGCAGCGGCCGGGTGGCAGCTGCAGATCTGTTCGGCACCTATCCGGTGGCCCTGCTTGTTCGGGAGGACGGCAAATGAGGACCAACTTCGATGTATGGGCACCCAAGGCCGGCACCGTAACGCTGCTGGCCGACGGCCGGCACCTGTCGATGACCCGGGGCGAAAACGGCTGGTGGCACGTCCAGCACGCCGAACTCACCGAGGACATTGACTACGGCTACCTCATTGACGGCGCCGAGACCCCCGTGCCGGACCCCCGGTCCCGGCGGCAGCCCGAGGGTGTGCACGCACTTTCGCGCACCTTCGATCCCGATCTGTACCAGTGGCACGACTCCGATTGGGTCTCCCCGGGCCTCGACGGCAGCGCGATCTACGAAATGCACGTGGGCACCTTCACCCCGGAAGGAACCCTGGACGCAGCCATCGGCCGGCTGGACTACCTGGTGGACCTGGGGGTCCGCTTTGTCGAACTGCTGCCGGTCAACGCGTTCAACGGAACCCACAACTGGGGCTACGACGGTGTGCTCTGGTACGCCGTGCAGGAAACCTACGGCGGTCCCGAGGCCTACCAGCGCTTCGTGGACGCGGCCCACCGGGCCGGCCTAGGCGTCATTCAGGACGTGGTCTACAACCACCTGGGCCCCAGCGGCAACTACCTCCCGATGTTCGGCCCCTACCTCACCGAGGGAAAGTCGAACACCTGGGGGGACTCGGTCAACCTGGACGGCCCGCTCTCCGACGTCGTCCGCGAGTACATCGTGGACAACGTCCTGATGTGGTTCCGCGACTACCACGTGGACGGACTGCGGCTGGATGCGGTGCACGCCCTGCACGACGAACGGGCAGTGCACATCCTCGAAGAGATGGCCGCCGCGACGGACGAATGCGCCGAAGCCCTGGGCAAGCCGCTGTTCCTGATCGCGGAGTCGGACCTGAACAACCCCCGGCTCATCACCCCGCGGAACGTCAACGGCTACGGCCTTGCGGGCCAGTGGTCCGATGACTTCCACCATGCCGCCCACACCAACCTCACCGGTGAAAACGGCGGCTACTACGAGGACTTCGACTCGGTTGGTGCGTTGGCGAAGGTCCTGCAGGAAGGGTTCTTCCACAACGGAACGTTCTCCTCCTTCAGGGAACGCGGCCACGGCCGTCCCCTGGACAAGGAGGTGGTGACCGCACGCCAGCTGGTCACCGCCATCCAGAACCACGACCAGATCGGCAACCGGGCCGCCGGCGACCGGCTCAGCGCGACCCTGGGGTACGAGCAGCTCGCCCTCGGCGCGGTGCTGAGCCTGGCCTCGCCGTTTACCCCCATGCTGTTTATGGGCGAGGAGTTCGGGGCGTCCACGCCCTGGCAGTTCTTCACGTCCCATCCGGAACCCGAGCTGGGCAAGGCCACGGCCGAGGGCCGACTGAAGGAATTCGAGCGGATGGGCTGGGATCCGGCCACGGTTCCCAATCCTCAGGATCCCACGACGTTCACCAACTCGAAGCTGGACTGGTCCGAGGCGGAAGAGGGGGACCACGGGCGGCTGCTGGACCTGTACCGCAGGCTCCTGACGCTGCGCCGGGAAACCCCCGACCTGATGGACCCGGACCTGCGCAACGTCCGCGTGGACTATGACGAAGCGAGCCGCTGGCTGGTCCTGCAGCGCGGTTCCACGGCTGTGGCGCTGAACTTTGCCGACGCCCCGCGCGAGGTGCCGCTTCCGTTCGGCAGGCGGCCGGACGTACTGCTCGAGACCGCTCCGGTGGAACTCGATGGCGATGCCGTGCAGATCCCCGCGTATGGTGCGGCGATTCTGGCCGGATAGCAAACCCCGGCCTGCCGCTGCAGCCGGCACCCGCAGGTAACTGCGGGTGCCGGCTGCAGCGGCTTAAGCGGGCCCCGGAGCAGGAGAAGGGCACGGCGACGTGAGCCCCGCAACAGTGGCAGTATGGTGCCCATGACTTATGTTGCTGCAGACAACCGATACGAATCCATGCCCTACCGCCGCGTCGGACAGAGCGGACTCCAGCTGCCGGCGGTCTCACTGGGGCTGTGGCACAACTTTGGTGATGACAAGCCCTTCGAAACCCAGCGGGCCATCCTTCGCCGCGCGTTCGACCTCGGTGTCACCCACTTCGATCTGGCCAACAACTACGGCCCGCCCTACGGCTCCGCCGAAACCAACTTCGGCCGGCACTTCCGGGACGACTTCCGTCCGTACCGCGACCAGCTGGTGATTTCCAGCAAGGCCGGATACGACATGTGGCCGGGCCCCTACGGAAACTGGGGATCCCGCAAGTACCTGCTTTCCTCCCTGGACCAGTCCCTGGAACGCATGGGCCTGGATTACGTGGACATCTTCTACAGCCACCGCCCGGATCCGGAGACCCCGCTGGAGGAAACCATGGGCGCCCTGGACACTGCTGTGCGCTCCGGCCGCGCACTCTACGCGGGCATCTCCTCCTACTCGCCGGAAAAGACCATCGAGGCGGCCCGGATCCTGCGTGAAATGGGCACCCCGCTGCTCATCCACCAGCCGTCCTATTCCATGCTCAACCGCTGGGTGGAGGACGGGGAACCGGATCTGTTCGCGGCACTGCAGGAAGTAGGCGCCGGATCCATTGCCTTCTCGCCGCTGGCCCAGGGCCTGCTCACCAACAAGTACCTCAACGGTGTGCCGGAAGACTCCCGCGCCGCCGCCGGCAAGTCCCTGGACCAGTCCCAGCTTTCGGAGGAAAACCTGGAACGGGTCCGCGGGCTCAACCGCATTGCCGAATCCCGCGGCCAGAGCCTGGCCCAGATGGCCATCGCCTGGGTCCTGCGCACCCGGCCCGACGGCGCGTCCATCACGTCCGCCCTCATCGGCGCCTCCAGCGTGAAGCAGCTGGAGGACTCGCTGGCGGCAGTGAACAACCTGGAGTTCACCGCGGATGAACTGCGCCGGATCGACGAATACGCCGTCGACTCCAAGATCAACCTGTGGGCAGCAGCCCTCGAGGCGTAAATGGCCGCACTGACCATCCGGGAGGCCCGGCCGGCTGACTGGCCGGGCATCTGGAGCCTGATGGAACCCATCGTGCGCGCCGGGGAAACCTACTGCTGGGACACCGATACCACCGAGGAGCAGGCCCGGCAGCTGTGGCTGGAGCCTGCCCCTACGGTGGTGTTCGTGGCCAAGAAGGACGGAGCGGTGGCAGGCACCGCCCAGCTGCACCCCAACAGGTCCGGCAACGGCAGCCACGTAGCCAACGCGTCCTTTATGACCGCCGCCGAGTTCAGCGGACAGGGCATCGCCAGGGCCCTGGCCGAACACGTCCTGGACGAGGCTGCGCGCCGGGGCTACCGGTCCATGCAGTTCAATGCCGTGGTGGAAACCAACACGCGGGCGGTGAAGCTCTGGCAGTCCCTGGGGTTTTCCCTCCTTGCCACGGTGCCCGGGGCCTTCCGGCATCCAACCGAGGGGTTCACCGGGCTGCACATCATGTACCGCACCCTGGAGGCTGGCAGGAGTGAAACAATAGGGTCGTGAACTACCCTGAATTCCCGGCGCCGGCCGAGCGTACTGCCGTTATCGACCTGGCTGCCATCCGGCATAATGTCCGTCATCTGTCCCATGTGGTTAGTCCCGCCCGCGTCATGGCAGTAGTCAAGGCCGATGCATACGGGCACGGTGCGGTGGAGACCGCGCGGGCCGCGGTCTCCGCCGGGGCGGCCTGGCTCGGAGTCGCCCATATCAGCGAAGCGCTGGCGCTCCGGACCGCCGGCATCACCGAACCCGTACTCGCCTGGCTGCATACCCGTGAGGCGGAATTCGGTGAAGCCATCCGGGCCAACGTGGATCTGGGGGTTTCCGGCTGGGATCTGGAAGAGGTGGTCGCGGCCGCCCGGGAACTGGAAATGCCGGCCCGCGTACACCTGAAGATCGACACCGGACTGGGCCGCAACGGCTGCCCGGAAGACCTCTGGGAAGCCTTCGTCGGCAGGGCGCTGGCCTACCAGGAGGAAGGCCTCCTGCGGGTTGTGGGGATCTTCTCCCACTTTGCCGTAGCGGATGAACCACACCGTCCGGAAACCGATGAGCAGCTGCAGAAGTTCCGTGAGGCTGTCGCCGTCGCCGAAGACGCAGGTGTGGACCGCGAGGTGCGGCATATCGCGAACACTCCCGGAGCCCTCTCCCGTCCCGATGCGCACTTTGACCTGGTCCGGATCGGACTGGGCATCTACGGGCTCTCGCCCTTTGCAGGACAGACCTCGGCGGAACTGGGCCTGCGGCCGGCCATGACGGTGAAGACCACCATCGCGGCCTGCAAGGAAGTACCTGCCGACCAGGGTGTTTCCTATGGCCTGCATTACCGGACCCAGGAGCCCACAACCCTGGCCCTCATCCCGCTGGGGTACGCCGACGGTATCCCGCGCGTCGCCACCGGCGGTCCCGTGCAGGTGGACGGGCAGGTGTACCCGGTGGTGGGACGCGTCGCCATGGACCAAATGGTGATTGACCTGCACCGGACCGGCATCGCCGGCACCCCGGACTCGCTCGTGGGACGGGAAGCCGTCCTCTTCGGCGGCGAGGGCCAGCCAAGCGTCGATGAGTGGGCCTCCGCCGCCGGCAGCATCAACTACGAGATCATCAGCAGGATCGGCGGCCGCGTGCCGCGCACCTACATCGACAGCGATCCGCGGTCCACGGAGGGCGACGCCGAGGCGCTGCCCATTGCTTTGGAGGCGGCGCCGGAAAGCACTACGGCCCCGGAAGGCGCCACAGACCCGGAGACGCACGCGGCACAGGCGGTAGAGGCCCCGTGACGGGCACGGACACGCCAGTATGGGAAGCGGAATACCGCACGTCCGGCGCCGAAGAAACCCAGGCGCTCGCCGAACGGCTCGGTCGCGTCCTGCGTCGGGGGGACCTGCTGCTGCTCACCGGTGAACTCGGCGCCGGCAAGACCACCTTCACCCAGGGGCTCGGCGCCGGACTCGGTGTGCGTCCGGGCATCATCTCGCCCACCTTCGTCCTGGTCCGCGAGCACCCGAACCTGGGCGACGGACCTGACCTCATCCACGTGGATGCCTACCGGCTGGGCTCCGAAGGCGAAGTCGACGACATTGACCTCGAGGCCTCCATGGACCGTTCCGTCACCGTGGTCGAATGGGGCCGGGGGCTGGTGGAGCACCTCTCCGACAGCCGGCTGGAAATCACCCTGATCCGTGCCGTCGGGGGCGGTCCGGGAACAGCCACCGGGACCGGCTCGCGTGACACCGGGACGGCCCCGTCCACGGACTTCTCCACTGACTTCTCCGCCGAAGACACCGACGAGGACCGCACCATCCGGCTGGCCGGCTTCGGCCCGCGCTGGCAGCAGGCCCCGGACCTGGGCTGACAGGCCGGGGGCTGCGGCGGCGGGGCCCGGGGGAAACCGTCCCGCGGGCAGCGCCGTAGAATAGGAACCGTGCTGATTCTCTCCATTGATACCTCCGCCATAGCCAGTGCGGCACTGCTCAACGGGGAGTCAGAGGTCCTGGCCTCCTTCGCCAGCGAAGACACCCGCTCCCATGCCGAAGTCCTCGCCCCCGCCATCGCCGGCCTGCTGGCCGACGCAGGGGTTGCCGGACCGGACCTGGACGCCCTCGTTGTGGGGGTTGGACCCGGTCCCTTCACCGGGCTGCGCGCCGGGATCGCCACCGCGCGGACCCTGGCCTTCGCGTGGGACAAGCCGCTGCACGGAGTGATGAGCCTGGATGCCATTGCCGTGGACGCTGCCCTGGATGCGTGGCGCCACGGCATCGACGAGTTCGCCGTCGCCACCGATGCCCGCCGCAAAGAGGTCTACTGGGCTGCCTACCGCAGCACCGGCGGCACCCCCGAACTGCTGGACGGCCCGCACGTGACGGACCCCGCTGGAGTCCCCGCACTCCCCGTCTACGGAGCAGGGGCCGGCCTGTACCCCGAAGCCCTGCACACGGTGGAGGGTTTCGCCGATGCGCAGCCCACCGCCGCCGCACTGGGACGCACCGCCGTCGTCCGCCTGGTGCGGGGACTGCCGCTGCTGCCCAGCACCCCGCTGTACCTGCGCGAGTCCGATGCCAAGGTTCCCGGCCCGCGGAAGCGTGCCCTGTGACCACCCCCGGAACCGTGCGCATCCGGCGGATGGGCGCCGAGGATATTCCCGCGGTCGATGCCCTGGAACGGCGGCTGTTTCCCGTCGATGCGTGGCCACTGCAGATGTTCCATGACGAGCTGGCGCAGTCGGACACCCGGTCCTACTACGTGGCGGTGGACCCGGCCGGAACCGTCATCGGTTATGCCGGCCTGATGTGCGTGCTGCCGATCGCGGATGTCCAGACCATTGCCGTCGTCCCCGAAAGCGAAGGCGCAGGCATCGGCTCGCGGCTGCTCACCACCTTGGTGGACGAGGCGAAGCAGCGCGGCGCCGAGGACGTGCTCCTGGAAGTCCGGGACGACAACCCCCGCGCGCAGCGGCTGTACCGCTGGTTCGGCTTTGAACAGATCCACGTCCGGCCGCGCTATTACCGCGACGGCGCCTCCGCGCTGATCATGCGCCTGCCCCTGGCCGGGTGGTCCGGCGCTCCGACGGCGGCCGGGACCGCAACAGAAACGAAGGACAGTAAATGAACCGCACCGACCCCCTGGTGCTCGGCATCGAATCCTCCTGCGACGAGACCGGGATCGGCATTGTCCGGGGGACCGACCTGCTGACCAACACGGTGTCCTCCTCCATGGACGAACACGTCCGCTTCGGGGGCGTCATCCCCGAGATCGCCTCCCGCGCGCACCTCGATGCGATGGTCCCGGCCCTGCAGGCGGCGCTGGCCGAAGCAGGAGTGACCCTGGCGGAGCTGGACGCGATTGCGGTGACCTCCGGCCCCGGGCTGTCCGGGGCACTGATGGTGGGGGTCAGCGCCGCCAAAGCCCTGGCCCTGGCCACCGGGAAGCCGCTCTATGCGATCAACCACCTGGTGGCGCACGTAGGCGTGGGCGTACTCGACGGCGGCGAGCTGCCGGAGAACCTCGGTGCGCTGCTGGTCTCCGGCGGACATACCGAGATCCTGCGCGTGGCGGACCTGACTTCCGACGTGGAACTGCTCGGTTCCACCATTGACGACGCCGCGGGCGAGGCCTATGACAAGGTGGCCCGCATCCTCGGGCTGGGCTACCCCGGCGGACCGGCCATCGACCGGCTGGCACGCGAGGGCAACCCCAAGGCCATCCGGTTCCCGCGCGGACTGACCCAGCCCAAATACATGGGCACCGCCGAAGCGCCGGGCCCGCACCGCTACGACTGGTCCTTCTCCGGCCTCAAGACCGCCGTGGCCCGCTGCGTGGAGCAGTACGAGGCGGCAGGGCAGGAGCTGCCCGTGGCGGACATTGCCGCGTCCTTCCAGGAAGCCGTGGTGGACGTGATTACGGCCAAGGCGGTGCTGGCCTGCACCGAGCACGGTATTACCAACCTGCTCCTCGGCGGCGGAGTGGCCGCGAACTCGCGGCTGCGGGAGCTGACCGGTGAGCGCTGCGCCGCGGCGGGCATCACGCTCCGCGTGCCGCCGATCTCCCTGTGCACGGACAACGGCGCCATGGTCGCGGCGCTGGGCGCGCAGGTGGTTATGGCCGGCGGCGAACCTTCGGGGATCGGCTTCGGCACGGACCCGTCACTGCCGGTCACCAGCATCCACCTCGCTGCAGCCCCGGCCTAGCCCGGCCTCATACAGAGAAGGGCCCGCGGCGATGGTTCGCCGGGGCCCTTCTCTGTATGCGGCGGCTCAGGCTCCGCGGAGCCGGCGGATACCGTCGAAGACGACGGCGCGCAGGTCGCCGTCGTTCTCCTGCGCTACGCGGCGCTGCTGCTGGTAGCCGGCGCCCCGCTCAATGATGGTCCGGACGTCGGCCAGTTCGGCGCTGCAGCCCAGTTCGGCGGCAATCGGCGTCAGCCGGGGGAGGACGTCCTCGAGCAGATGATCGGTGACCAGCTTCTCGTTGCCCTCAGCGTCGAGGATGACGATGGCTTCCAGGCCGTAGCGGGCTGCCCGCCACTTGTTTTCCTGGACGTGCCAGGGCGGCATGGTGGGGATGGCGCCGCCGGCGTCGATGATCGAGGAGAACTCGTGCACCAGGCACTGGGTCAGGGCAGCAATGGCGCCCACGTCCTGGATATCCGCCAGCCCGTCGCAGACCCGCATCTCGATGGTGCCTAGCCCCGGGACAGGGCGGATGTCCCAGCGGATTTCACTGATTGAGTCGATGACTCCGGTGGTGAACATGTCCTGTACGTAGGACTCGTACTCGCTCCAGGAGGCGAACTGGAACGGCAGCCCCGCGGTGGGCAGCTGCTGGAACATCAGGGCGCGCTGGGAGGCGTAGCCGGTATCATCGCCGGACCAGTAGGGGGAGGAGGCAGACAGCGCCTGGAAGTGCGGGAAGTAGTTCACCAGTCCGTCCAGCACGGGCAGGACCTTGTCCCGGCTGTCCAGGCCCACGTGGACATGCACACCGTAAATAAGCATCTGCTGGCCCCACCACTGGGTCCGGTCGATGAGCTTGGCGTAGCGTTCCTTGTCCGTGACCGGCTGCGAGCGCGGGGTGCTGAACGGGTGGGACCCGGCACAGAACAGTTCCACCCCCATGGGGTCCGTCACCCGCCGCACTGCTGCGAGGGAGCGGGAAAGATCCGCCTTGGCCTCCGCCACCGTGCTGCAGATGCCGGTCACCAGTTCAACGGTGTTCTCCAGCAGTTCCTGCTTGATGTGCGGATGTTCGTCGTCTTCCCGCAGTGCGGGGTCATTGACGTTCACACCGCGCAGTACTTCATCCGCCACGGAGACCAGATCTCCGGTGGTGCCGTCCACGAGGGCCAGTTCCCACTCGACTCCCAGTGTTGACTGGGCCGATTTGGCGAACTCGATTTCCAAACTGTCTCCTGCTTTATGCGTTACCACTGAAGTACCCGGACCCGCATCACTGCGTTGAGAACCTTACCAATCCTATAGCCGCACGCGCGGTTGCCGGGCCTCGGCCCGGAACCGGCCGCCAAACCCGGGGGAGACGGCACCTGCACGGACATAATGGGTAGATGCCGATCCTGAACAAAGACATGACCCTGTGCATTTCCCTGGCCGCGCGGCCGAGCAACATCGGCACGCGCTTCCACAACTACCTGTATGAGCAGCTGGGCCTGAACTACGTCTACAAGGCCTTCGCCCCCGCGGACCTGGCGCAGGCCATTGCCGGGGTGCGCGGCCTGCCCATCCGCGGCTGCGCCGTCTCCATGCCGTACAAGGAGGACGTGATTGCCCTGGTGGACCGGATGGATCCGTCCGCGGAGGCCATCAGTTCCGTGAACACCATCGTCAACGACGACGGCGTGCTCACCGCCTACAACACCGACTACCTGGCCATCGCCCGGCTGCTGCGGGACCACCGGGTGCCGGTCACGCACTCAGTGCTGCTGCGCGGTTCCGGGGGGATGGCCAAGGCAGTGGCTGCCGCCCTGCGGGACGCCGGGTTCTCCGATGTCACCGTGGTTGCCCGCAACGAGGCCACCGGCCGGGCGCTCGCGGACCTCTACGACTTCGCCTGGCAGGCGGAACCGGGGACCTCCACTGCGGACCTGCTGATCAACGTGACCCCGCTGGGCATGGCCGGGCAGGACGAGGACGTGCAGTCCTTCGGCGACGACGCGGTGGCCGGGGCGAAGACGGTGTTCGACGTCGTCGCGCTGCCCGCCGAAACCCCGCTGATCGCCGCGGCCCGGGCCGCCGGGAAACCGGTGATTACCGGTGCCGAGGTTATTGCCATCCAGGCCGAGGAACAGTTCGTGCTCTACACCGGTGTCCGGCCGACGCCGGCGCAGGTGCGCGAAGCCGGCGAGTTCTCCCGCGCCTGACCGGTTCGGGGAAGGAGAGCGGGGCCGCACCGCCTAGGCGGCCGGCACCGGTTCCACCACCAGGGCCACGCGGTCTTCGCCGATCCGTGTGAGGACCAGCGTGGCTTTGTTCGGACCTTTGCCCGAGCCCGTAAGCAGGGCCTTGCGGACCTCCTCCGGCGTCACGGACATACCGCGCTTCTTGATGTCCAGGACACCGATGCGGTTTTCCCGGACCCAGGCCTTCAGCGCCCTGATGTTGTACGGGCGTACGTCGAGGATCCGGTAGGCACGGGCGAAGGGGGTTTCGCGCAGTTCCGGGGCGCAGATGTAGGCAATATGCGGATCCAGGAGATGTCCGTCCAGGGTGGCCGCGACGTCGGCCACCAGCCCGGCACGGATCACGGCGCCGTCGGGTTCATACAGGTAGCCTTCGGCCGGACCCATGGCCACGTCCTGGGCACCGGCGTCGTAATCCACCGGCGAGGTCAGTTCCGCTGCGCCCCCGGAGCCGATCACCAGGGCGGCCCGCCGTACGCCCTCGCGGCGCAGTGCGTTGAACCACAGGGTGGCCTCGGTGACGTCTCCGTCCACGGACACCCACTGCGCCTCGCAGTTGGCGGGCAGCGCCTCGTGCGGGATGCCGGGTCCCATCTTCACTCCGACGGGCAGGCCGGCATCCGCCAGTGATTCCACGAAGGACAGGGGAGGGGAGAAGGCCTCCGGGTCGAAGATGCGGGTGGTGCCCGACGTCGACGTGGTCCTGCGCGCCGGGTCCAGCCAGACGCCGTCGAACCCGGTCAGGTCGAAGTCCTCGGCGCGCCCCTGGACCACCGTGGCTTCCGGCCAGGGCATGAGGTTGATGGTAGCTGCCGCGGCGGTGATTTCATCCAGCTCGACGGCGGTCACCTGCCGGTCCAGGGTGGCCAGGGCCAGGGAGTCGGCGCCGATGCCGCAGCCGAGGTCCGCGACCTTGTCCAGCCCGGCCTCCTGGTAGCGGCGGGCGTGCAGTGCGGCCACGTTCAGCCGGGTGGCCTGCTCCAGGCCGGGCTGCGTGAAGACCATGTGCTCGGCGAACGGACCGAACTTTCCGCGGGCCTTCATCCGCAGTTTTGCCTGCGTCAGGACGGCGGCCACCAGCTCGGGGGCATGCCCGGCCTTGCGCAGGTCCGTGTTCAGCTTCAGGGACTCGGATTCGAGATAGGGGGGAAGCGAGTTCAGCAGCTGCCATCCCTCGGGGGTCAGAACATGGGCAAGGGAAGTATCGGGCATGCCCTCCAGCCTAGTTGTTCTGCCTGCGGGCACGTTAGCTGTAGGTTGGGCGGCATGACGAAGATCGCCGCCGAGCCGCTGGCTGCACTGCGGGCACGCACCAGCTACAAATGGCAGACCTATCCGGCGGACGTGCTGCCGCTGTTCGTGGCCGAAATGGACTATCCGCTGGCCGGACCGGTGCAGCAGGCCATCATTGACCGGGTGCTCGCCTCCGACACCGGATATATCGCCGGACCTCAGCCGGTGGCAGAGGCCTTCTCGGGGTATGCCGCGCGGACCTGGGCCTGGGCGGTGGACCCCGGGGACGTCCGGAGCACCACGGATGTGAGCGTGGCGATCGTGGAATGCCTGCGCCAGGCCGTGCCCGTGGACGGTGTCGTCATCATCACTCCGCCCGTCTATCCGCCGTTCTATAAGCTGCCGCCGGAAGCGGATTCCCTGGTCATGGAAGTGCCGCTCCTGTCCGACGGCGACGGCTGGGCCTTGGACCTGGCCGGGCTGGAGCGGGCCTTTGCCCGCGGCGCCGATGCCCTGCTGCTGTGCAACCCGCACAATCCGCTGGGACTGGTTCATTCCGCCGATACCCTGCGGGCGCTCGCGGACCTGTCGGCGAAGTACGGAGTGGCCGTGATCAGCGACGAGATCCACGCCCCGCTGACGTACGAACCGGGGGAGTTCACCCCGTACCTCGCCGTCTCGGAGAACGCGCGGGAATACGGCCTCTGCGTCACCGCTGCCAGTAAGGCCTGGAACATCGCCGGCACCAAGTGCGCCGTGATGGTGGCGCAGAGCGAGCGGACCCGGCTGATGCTGGCCTCCATGCCTGAGGAAGTCTCCGCGCGCACCAGCATCCTCGGCCTGCATGCCACGGCAGCGGCCTATAACGACGGCGGTCCGTGGCTTGCCGGTGTAATGGAGTCCCTGGCCGCGAACCGGACCCTGCTGGCTGAGCTTCTGGCGGAGCGGCTGCCGGGCACGGGATACCGGCCGCCCTCGGCCGGCTACCTCGCCTGGCTGGATTTCCGGGCCCTTGGCTGGGGTGACGATCCCGCGGCGGCGGCACGGGAACGGGCACGGGTGGCGCTGGAACCGGGGCTGCGGTTCGGACACCAGGGCGCCGGGTTTGTCCGGCTGAACTTCGCCTGCTCCCCGGAGGTGCTGGCCGAGGCCGTGGAGCGGCTTGCCGCAGTTTCCGTCTAGCCTGCCGGGCTAGGCCGCCGGAGCGAGGATGCTCAGTTGGCGGGGAGCCAGCGTCCCGCCTTTGATGTGCACGACGGGCACGGGGAGGGACCCGGTTTCCGAACTGCGGACCAGGCCGGCCATCGCGTCCTCGGTTGCCGTCGCCCGGCGCAGGTCCAGGAGCACCGTGAGGCCGGGAAGGGCAGTGTTGGCCCTCCGCACCAGGACGTAAAGCACCCTGCTGTTTTGCTCGGTGACGCGTCCGCGGACTTCCAGCCGTGCCATGCGGCGGTCAAGATCAAACCGGATGCCGACACGCAGTTTGGGCTCCATGGCAGGTCCTTCCCCGAAGGGCCGCAGAAGTGCGACGGATTCCAACCTAGGAGCCCCGCGCGGGCTCTCACAATGCGCATCGCCCATACTGCCTGCCCGGGCAGTACAGTTTCTGCCGGCGGCCCCCGGTAAGGCCCGTCAGGCGAAGTACACGCCGATCCGGTTGCCGTCGATCTCTTCGATCCGGATATCGATGTCGTAAATGTCCTTCAGGACCTCCGGCTGCATGATGGCCGACGGCGGCCCCTGGTGGATCAGCCGGCCGTCGCGCATGGCGATGATGTCGTCGGAATAGCAGGAGGCGAAGTTGATGTCGTGGATGACCAGGACCACTGTCTTCCCGAAGTCGTCCGTGAGCCGGCGCAGCAGCCGCATCATTTCCACGGAGTGCTTCATGTCCAGGTTGTTCAGCGGCTCATCGAGCAGCAGGTAGTCCGTGTCCTGGGCCAGCACCATGGCAATGAACGCCCGCTGCCGCTGGCCGCCGGAGAGCTCGTCCACAAACCGGTCCGCCAGTGCCGTCAGGTCCAGGTAGGCCATGGCCGTCTCGATGTGGACCTTGTCTGCGGGGCCCGGCCGGCCGCCGTTGTGCGGATAGCGGCCGAACCCCACCAGGTCCCGCACGGTCAGGCGTACGGTGAGCTGGTTGTCCTGGCGCAGGATGGCCATTTTCCGGGCGAGGTCCCGGCCCGGGGTGGAAACGACGTCGAGCCCGTCCACGGTAACCGTGCCGGAGTCCATGGGGAGCAGGCGGCTGATCATGGACAGCAGGGTCGACTTGCCGGCACCGTTGGGTCCGATGATCGAGGTGATGCCGCCTTCCTTGATCCCGCAGCTCACCCCGTCCACAACAACCGTGGAGGAATAGCGCTTGGTAACGCCGTTGACGGAGATCATGAGGCGGGGCCTTTCGAGCGGTGCAGGGGGAGGAAGGTCATTTCACCTTTCCCCTCAGGAGCAGGACGAGGAACACGATGCCGCCCACGAATTCGATGACGATGCTCAGCGCGGTGTCGAAATCGAAGATCCGCTCCAGCACCAGCTGGCCGCCCACCAGGGCGATGATTCCCAGCAGCACGGCGATGGGCAGTACCGCGGCATGCCGGAAGTTGGCACACAGCTGATAGGCCAGCGAGGCGACCAGCAGGCCGAAGAACGTCACCGGTCCCACCAGGGCCGTGGACACCGCGACGAGCACCGAGCAGATGATCAGCGTGAGCGTCACTGCCCGTTTGTGGTCCACCCCGAGGTTCACCGCGGTATCCCGGCCCAGGGCCAGGACATCGAAGGAATGGCGCATCCGCCAGGCCAGGGCACTGACCAGTGCGACGGCGGCGGCGGAGTAGCCCAGCAGGGCGGCGTCCACATTGTTGAAGCTTGCGAAGAACAGGTCCTGCAGGATGATGAACTCGCTGGGGTCGATGAGCACCTGCAGCAGCGAGGAGAAGCCGCGGAACATGGTGCCGAAGACAATGCCGACCAGGAGCATCAGGTGCAGCGATTTCCCGCCGCCGGTGAAGAGCCAGCGGTAGAGCAGGAACGAGAACCCGACCATCAGCAGCACTTCGAGGCAGAAGCGGACCGGTGCGCCCAGTGACAGCAGGGCGCCGCCGCCGAGGGTAAACACCAGGACGGTCTGGATCAGCACGTAGAGCGCGTCAAAGCCCATGATCGACGGCGTCAGGATCCGGTTCGCAGTGACTGTCTGGAACAGGACGGTGGAGACTCCCACGGCGTAGGCCACCAGGATCATGGAGCCGACCTTGACCGCCCGGCGGGGCAGCGCGTAGCCGAGGTTGCCGCGCAGCTCGATGGTCATAAACACCGCAATCAGCGCCGCTGCGGCGATGCCGAGGGTGATGATCCAGAACTTCGCCGGAACGGTCCGGACCGGATGGCGGCGGTGTCCGGTCAGTGCAGCGGGCAGTGCGCTGGTGGAGGTCTCAGGCATGGGAACCGCGCTTGCGTAGGAGGAGGTACAGGAAGATGACGCTGCCTACCGCGGAGACCACAACGCCGACCGGGATTTCGTAGGGGTAGCGGATGGTGCGCCCGATGATGTCGCAGAGCAGGACGAAGCCCGCCCCGAAGACGGCAACCCAGGGCACTGCCCGGCGGACATTGTCACCGATCAGCAGGGACACCAGGTTGGGCACGATGAGGCCCAGGAAGGGGATGGAGCCGACACTGACCACCACAACGGCGCTGATGAGGGAGACGATGACCAGTCCGAGCGCCATGACCCGGTTGTAGCTCAGGCCGAGGTTGGTGGTGAAGTCGGCTCCCATGCCCGCGACCGTGAACCGGTCCGCCGCCAGGTATCCGATGACGGTCAGGGCGCCCACAATCCAGAGCAGTTCGTAGCGGCCCCGCAGGACGCCGGAGAAGTCGCCGACCATCCAGCTGTTGAGTGTCTGGAGGAGGTCGGTGCGGTAGGCGAAGAAGGTGGTGACGGCGGAAATCACGCCGCCGAGCATGATGCCCACCAGGGGGACGATCAAGGTATTGCGCAGCGGGATCCGGCGCAGTACCAGCAGGAAGAGGGCGGTTCCTGCTGCCGCAAAGACCGACGCGGTGGACATCTTCATAAACATCGAGGCGCCGGGCAGCAGCACGGTCACCGCCAGGATTCCCAGCTGCGCCGACTCCACGGTGCCGACGGTGGAAGGTTCCACGAATTTGTTCCGGGCCATCAGCTGCATGATCAGGCCGGCCACGCTCAGTGCCATGCCCGCAAGGACGATGCTCAGCGTGCGGGGGAGCTGGCTGGCCCAGAACAGCATGTGCGTGGTGGGGTCCCCGGCCAGCAGCGAGGACAGCGACAGGTCGCCGACGCCTACAAAGAGGCTGACGGCCGCCAGGAGGATGACGAGGCAGATCCCCAGGGCCAGTGCGGCGCGTGAACGCACAAAGCGCCGCCGTTCAGGGGGAGCGGCGGCGGAAGCGGAGGCCGGTTTTTTCGCCGGCGCGGCGGGGGCTGTCATATATCGGTGTCCAGTTCCTCCGCGGCCCGGAACCGGCAGTTCCGGGCCGCGGAGAGCAAAAGTGCGGCTAGAGAGCGTCGTGGACGGTGTTAACCATGGTGTCCACATTGTTCAGGCCGTATCCGACCAGGTACCAGCTGGCGGAATCCAGCATGGTGATGTTGTCGTTCTGCGCAGCCTTGGTGCTCTTGACCAGATCGTTGTCGAGTACGGCGGAGGCGGCTTCACCCGAGGTGCCGACGGCGACGTCGCGGTCAATCACGAACAGGTGGTCCGGGTTGGTGTCGGCGACGTAGTTGAAGGAGACCTTTTCGCCGTGGGCACCTTCGGACTTGACCTCTGCGGCCGGCGTGACGCCGAGGACGTCGTGGATGATGCCGAAGCGCGAGCCGGCGCCGTAAGCGGTCATTTCGCCGCCGCTGGTCAGGACGATCAGGCCGTTGCCGGCATCGGCTGCCAGTTCCTTGGTGTCTTCAACCTTGCCTTCGAGAGCATTCAGCTTCTCTTCGACCAGGTCTTCCTTTTCGAAGATCGTGCCGAGGGTCTGGGTGTTCTCCGTGAAGGAGTTCCAGGAATCGGCGTTGTCGACGCTCAGGTCGATGGTCGGGGCAATCTCGCTCAGCTCGTCATAGGAGTCGGCCACCCGGCCGGAAATGATGATCAGGTCGGGAGCTCCGGCGTTGATCGCTTCAAAATCGGGCTCCTTCATGCTGCCGATCTTGGTGATCTCTTCGGCGCCGTACTTGGCGAGGCTCTCCGGGAAGTTGGCGGCGGGCACGCCGTCGACGTCAATGTCGAGGGCATCCATGGTGTCGAGGGCACCGAGGTCGAAGGTGTAGACCGTCTCCGGGTTCACCGGAACTTCGGTGCTTCCCTGGGCATGCTCAACCGTCACGGTTTTAGCCTGCGCGGACTCGACGTCGGCATCTGCTGCTTCAGTGGAGCAGGCGCTGAGCGCGAGGAGGGATACAAGGGCGGTTCCGGCCAGCAGGCGGGACTTGGGAATCATGGGGGCTCCGGTAAGAGTCGATGTGCCTATCCGGGGGAATAGGGCACAGAAATGTTTTCTAATAGTGCGCGCAGATGAAAGCTATCCCGCTTAGGCGAGCCTAAGCAAATTCCGTTTACGCATCCGGACCCCGGCAGTCCGCGGGCAGCGGCGGGGAAACCGGTGCTTGCTGGCACTCACCTTGACCGAGTGCTAACCGTTGCATAAAGTCTGAGTTAGCACTCCGAACGTGAGGGTGCTAACTCCCGAAGGGAAAGCGCGAACCGGCACCGCGACGACGGCCAGCGCCAGACCAACGGCCCCATTCCGTTAGAAACTACGCAAAGGAGAGCCCGAGTGTCGGTCTCTATTAAGCCCCTTGAGGATCGTATTGTTGTCCGCCCGCTCGAAGCCGAGCAGACCACTGCTTCCGGCCTCGTTATCCCGGATACTGCAAAGGAAAAGCCCCAGGAGGGTGAAGTAGTTGCAGTTGGACCCGGCCGCGTTGATGACAACGGCAACCGCGTCCCGGTTGACGTTGCCGAAGGCGACGTAGTCATTTACTCCAAGTACGGCGGAACCGAAGTCAAGCACGGCGGCCAGGAATACCTGGTGCTGTCCGCCCGCGACGTGCTGGCCGTCGTCGTAAAGTAGTTCCCCTGGAAAACCCCGGCCAAGATTCTGGCCGGGGTTTTCTGATGCAGATGTAGTTGTCGGAAAGGACACACACATGGCAAAGCAGTTGGAGTTCAATGACTCCGCCCGCCGCTCGCTCGAAGCCGGCGTCGATAAGCTCGCCAACACGGTCAAGGTGACCCTCGGCCCGCGCGGCCGCAACGTCGTCCTGGCCAAGACCTGGGGCGCTCCCACCATCACCAACGACGGCGTCACGATTGCCCGCGAAGTTGAGCTGGAAGACCCGTACGAGAACCTCGGCGCACAGCTGGCCAAGGAAGTTGCCACCAAGACCAACGATGTTGCCGGCGACGGCACCACCACGGCCACCGTGCTCGCACAGGCCCTGGTCAAGGAAGGCCTGCGCAACGTTGCCGCCGGTGCTGCCCCCGGGCAGCTCAAGCGGGGCATCGAGGTGTCCGTGGACGCCGTTGCCAAGCGCCTGCTGGAGAACGCCAAGGAAGTTGAAGGCAACCAGGTTGCCCACGTGGCCGCCATCTCCGCGCAGAGCACGGAAATCGGCGAACTGCTGGCCCAGGCCTTCGACACGGTCGGCAAGGACGGCGTGATCACGATCGAGGAGTCCTCCTCGACGCAGACCGAGCTGGCCATCACCGAGGGCATGCAGTTCGACAAGGGTTACCTCTCGCCGTACTTCGTCACCGACGCCGAGCGCCAGGAAGCCGTCCTCGAAGACGCGCTGATCCTGATCAACTCCGGCAAGATCTCCTCGGTTGCCGAGTTCCTGCCGCTGCTGGAAAAGGCACTGCAGACCTCCAAGCCGCTGTTCATCATCGCCGAAGACGTGGACGGGGAAGCCTTGTCCACCCTGGTGGTCAACAAGATCCGCGGCACCCTGAACGTCGTCGCCGTCAAGGCGCCGGGCTTCGGTGACCGCCGCAAGGCCATGATGCAGGACATCGCGACCCTCACCGGCGCGCAGGTGGTCAGCCCCGACCTCGGCCTGAAGCTGGACCAGGTTGGCCTTGAGGTGCTGGGCTCCGCCCGCCGCATCACGGTCACCAAGGACAACACCACGATTGTTGACGGCACGGGCTCCGAAGCCGACGTCGCCGACCGCGTGGCACAGATCCGTGCCGAGATTGAGCGCACCGATTCCGACTGGGACCGCGAGAAGCTGCAGGAACGCCTGGCCAAGCTCTCCGGCGGCATCGGCGTCATCCGCGTGGGTGCAGCCACCGAGGTGGAACTGAAGGAAAAGAAGCACCGCATCGAAGATGCCGTTTCCTCCACCCGCGCCGCACTCGAAGAAGGCATCGTGGCCGGCGGCGGTTCCGCACTGGTCCACGCCGCCCGCGCACTGGACACCGATCCGGAGGTGACGAAGCTGCAGGGCGACGCCGCCACCGCCGTCGGCCTGGTCCGCCGTGCACTGGCCCAGCCGCTGCGCTGGATCGCCGAGAATGCCGGTTCCGAAGGCATGGTCGTCGTTGCCAAGGTTGGCGAGCTGGAAATCAACAACGGTTTCAACGCCGCCACCGGTGAGTACGAAGACCTCATTGCCGCCGGCATCATCGACCCGGTCAAGGTCACCCGCTCGGCACTGCGCAACGCTGCCTCGATCGCTTCGCTGGTGCTCACCACCGAAGCCCTCGTGGTGGACAAGCCGGCCGAACAGGATGATGACCACGGTCACCAGCACTAATTAGCCCTGCTCCGCACCTCACCGTGCGGAAAACGGCCCGGGTCCCGCCCTTGGAAGTCACTTCCGGGGCGGGGCCTTTGCTTTGCCGTGGCATCCCTCACACACGGCAGATACCTTCGGGGCGGAATAGGGGCGGGCCCGCTTTCGTTTTACGATGGGTACAGGCTAAATCGGGCCTTTTCCTTCCTCTCATCCCCGAAAGAGGCGCAGCTTTGAGTCAGCAGTACCCAGAACACGATCCGTTCGGCTTCGTCGGCCTCACCTACGACGACGTCCTCCTGCTGCCCGGCCCGACGGATGTCATTCCCTCTGAAGCCGACACCAGCTCCCGGCTGTCCAAGCGCATCACCGTACAGACTCCGCTGCTCTCGGCCGCGATGGACACCGTGACCGAATCCCGCATGGCCATCGCCATGGCCCGGCAGGGCGGCCTCGGCGTGATCCACCGGAACCTTTCCATCGCCGACCAGGCCGAGCATGTTGACCGGGTCAAGCGCAGCGAATCCGGCATGATCACCAACCCGGTGACCATTTCCCCGGACGCCACCCTGCAGGAACTCGACGACCTCTGTGCGCATTTCCGTGTGTCGGGCCTGCCGGTGGTGGACACCGCCAACACCCTGCTGGGCATTGTCACCAACCGCGACACCCGCTTCATTCCGCGTGCCGACTACCCGAGCCGCAAGGTCGAAGAGGTCATGACCCGCATGCCGCTCATCACCGGCCGGGTCGGCATCAGCGCCGAAGAAACAATGGAGCTGCTGGGCAAGAACCGCATTGAGAAGCTGCCGCTGGTGGACGACGCCGGCAAGCTGCAGGGCTTGATCACCGTCAAGGACTTCGACAAGGCCGAGCAGTACCCGCTCGCCACCAAGGACGACGAGGGCCGCCTGCGCGTCGGCGCCGCCATCGGCTTCTTCGGCGACGGCTACGAACGCGCCATGTCCATGGTGGAGGCCGGCGTCGACATCCTCGTGGTGGACACCGCCAACGGCCACAGTGCAGGTGTGCTGGAAATGATTGCCCGCCTCAAGAAGGACCCGGCGGCCGCACACGTGGACATCATCGGCGGCCAGGCAGCAACCCGCGAAGGCGCCCAGGCCCTGATCGACGCCGGCGCCGACGCCGTCAAGGTGGGCGTCGGACCGGGCTCCATCTGCACCACCCGCGTTGTTGCCGGTGTGGGCGTCCCGCAGATCACGGCCATCTATGAGGCCTCCAAGGCCGCCATTCCGGCCGGCGTTCCGCTGATCGCCGACGGCGGCCTGCAGTACTCGGGCGACATTGGCAAGGCCATCGTGGCCGGCGCCGACACCGTCATGCTCGGCGGCCTGCTCGCCGGATCCGCCGAAAGCCCGGGCGACCTGGTCTTCGTCAACGGCAAGCAGTTCAAGTCCTACCGCGGCATGGGCTCGCTGGGCGCCATGCAGTCCCGGGGCAAGAACACCTCCTACTCCAAGGACCGCTACTTCCAGGCCGACGTCCCCAGCGACGAGAAGCTGATCCCGGAAGGCATCGAGGGCCAGGTGCCCTACCGCGGCCCGCTGTCCGCCGTGGCCCACCAGCTGGTCGGCGGCCTGCGCCAGACCATGTTCTACACGGGCGCACGCACCATCCCCGAGCTGAAGGCAAAGGGCAAGTTCGTCCGGATCACCCCGGCCGGGCTGAAGGAATCCCACCCGCACGACATCATGATGACGGCCGAAGCGCCGAACTACGGACGCCGCTAAACCGGTTCCTAATGCCGAGGGCAGCTCCCGCGTACCGCGCGGGGGCTGCCCTCGGGGTTTAAGGCCCCCGGTGGCGGCTGTTCGCTAACTCCCGAGGGCCATTACCGGCAGCTTTCCGGCTCAGGACGCGCACTGGGATAACCTAGGGACGTGAGTAACGAGATAGAAATTGGCCGTGGCAAGCATGGGCGCAGAGCCTACTCCCTGGATGACGTAGCGATTGTGCCCTCTCGGCGCACCCGCGACCCCCAGGATGTTTCCATCAACTGGCAGATCGATGCCTATCAGTTCGAGATGCCGGTCATCGGCGCTCCGATGGACTCGGTGATGTCTCCGGCATCGGCGATTGCCCTCGGCAGGCTCGGCGGGCTCGGCGTACTGAACCTCGAGGGCCTGTGGACCAGGTACGAGGATCCGGAACCGCTGCTGGACGAGATTGCCGCTCTCAGCAGCGACAACTTCAACCCCGAAGCCACCCGCCGCCTGCAGGAAATCTACAACGCTCCCATCCGGGCCGAACTCATCAGCTCCCGCCTGGCCGAAATGCGCGACGCCGGCGTGACGGTTGCCGGCTCGCTCACCCCGCAGCGCACCCAGGAGTTCTACAAGACCGTCCTGGCCGCCGGCGTCGACGTCTTCGTCATCCGCGGCACCACCGTGTCGGCCGAGCACGTGTCCAAGACCGTGGAACCGCTGAACCTGAAGCAGTTCATCTACGAACTCGACGTTCCCGTGATCGTCGGCGGAGCGGCCGGCTACACCCCGGCCCTGCACCTGATGCGCACCGGCGCCGCGGGCGTCCTGGTCGGCTTCGGCGGCGGTGCCACCACCACCACCCGGCGGGCCCTGGGCATCCACGCCCCGATGGCAACCGCCATTTCCGACATTGCCGAGGCCCGCCGGGACTACATGGACGAGTCCGGCGGACGGTACGTACACGTGATCGCCGACGGCGGCATGGGCACCAGCGGCGACATCATCAAGGCCTTCGCCATGGGCGCCGACGCCGTGATGCTGGGTTCCGCGCTGGCCCGTGCCGAAGAGGCACCGGGGCAGGGCTGGCACTGGGGGCAGGAAGCGCACCACAGCGAGCTGCCGCGCGGCGACAGGGTCCGCCTGGACACGGTGGGACCGTTGAAGGAGGTCCTCTGGGGCCCCTCGCACCACACCAACGGAACCTCCAACCTCATGGGTGCCCTGCGCCGGGCAATGGCCACCACCGGCTACTCGGACCTGAAGGCCTTCCAGCGCATCGAAGTGCTGGTATCGCCGTACCAGTACAACCTGTAAATACCGGCGCCCAGCCCATAGAGTGGACGCAGCTACGGCAGGACCCTAGAGAGGAACCTGGACCATGACTGCAGACGCCCTGAGCCCCGAGTACCGGATGGATGCCATGGACCGGCTCCAGGCAACCACCCGGCCGGGCAACGAGCTGGACATCCTGATCGTCGGCGGCGGCGTGGTCGGCGCCGGCGCGGCGCTGGACGCGGTGACGCGGGGGCTGAAGGTAGGCATGGTGGAGGCCCGGGACTGGGCATCGGGCACCTCGTCGCGCTCTTCCAAGCTGATTCACGGCGGCCTGCGCTACTTGGAGATGCTGGACTTTGCGCTGGTCCAGGAAGCCTTGAAGGAGCGCGGGCTGCTGCTGCAGCAGATCGCCCCCCACCTGGTCAAGCCGGTGGCCTTCCTGTACCCGCTGACCAAGCGGTTCATCGAGCGGCCGTACGTGGGCGCCGGTATTTTCCTGTACGACACCATGGGCATGACCTCCGGGAACTCCCGGGGGGTGCCCATGCAGAAGCACCTGACCCGGGGCCAGACCCTTCGCATGGCTCCGAGCCTGAAGGATAACGCCATGGTGGGCGCCATCCGGTACTACGACGGCCAGGTGGATGACGCCCGGTACGTGGCCAACATGGTCCGCACGGCCGCGCATTACGGTGCCGCCGTGGTGAACCGGCTCGCCGTCGTCGACTTCCTGCGGGAGGGGGAACGCGTGGTCGGCGCCCGGGTCCGTGACCAGGAAACCGGCAGCGAGTTCGACATTGCCGCGAGCCAGGTGGTCAACGCGACGGGCGTCTGGACGGATGAAACCCAGGCCATGGTGACGGACCGCGGGCAGCTGAAGGTCCGCGCGTCCAAGGGCGTCCACCTGGTGGTTCCCAAAGACCGGATCCAGTCCACCGTCGGCATGATCCTGCGGACGGAAAAATCCGTGCTGTTCGTCATCCCCTGGGGCCGGCACTGGATCATCGGCACCACGGACACCGACTGGCACCTGGACAAGGCGCACCCTGCGGCCACTTCCGCGGATATCGACTACATCCTGGAACACGTCAACCTGGTGCTTAAAACCCCGCTGACCCGCGAAGACGTCGAAGGGGTCTACGCCGGCCTGCGCCCGCTGCTCGCCGGGGAAAACGACTCCACGGCCAAACTGTCACGCGAACACGTAGTGGCACACCCGGTCCCGGGCCTCGTGGTGGTGGCCGGCGGTAAATGGACCACCTACCGGGTGATGGCCAAGGACGCCGTGGACGAGGCGGCCCGGGCACTGGATGAAAAGGTTCCCGAGAGCTGCACGCAGACCATCCCGCTGCTGGGTGCAGTGGGTTACAAGGCGGCCTGGAACCGGCGGCACCGCACTGCCGAGGAATACGGGGTGCACGTGGTGCGTGTGGAGCATCTGCTCAACCGCTACGGTTCCATGGCGGATGACCTGCTCGGGCTCATCAAGGCGGACCCGACGCTCGCCGAGCCGCTGCCCGGCGCCGACGACTACCTGCGCGCCGAAGCCGTGTACGCCACCACGCATGAAGGGGCCCGGCACGTCGAGGATGTCCTCGCCCGGCGGACCCGGATTTCCATCGAGACCTTTGACCGCGGCGTCTCCGCGGCACCCGTGGTCGCCGAACTGATGGCTCCGCTGCTGGGCTGGGACGTGGAACGGGTGGAAAGCGAAGTTGCGCACTACCTTGCCCGGGTCGAGGCTGAACGCCGCAGCCAGGAGCAGCCCGATGACAAGAGTGCCGACGCCGCCCGCCTGGCGGCCGAAGACATAGCCCCGCGCATCTAGCGCACCGCGACCAATGGAAACGACGAACGCTCCTTGAACGAACAACAGTCGGCCGGACAATCCCCGGTGCCGCCCCGGAACGGGGAACTTACCCTGAACGAAGCCGGCGCAGTGCTGACCGAACCCGGCCTGGTGATCCTGTCCATGGAGGCCGCAGACCGGTACGACGCCGCCCGGCAGCTGGCGGAACGGATGTTCCGGGCCGGGCGGATCAGCAACCTGGAGGGCTTCCTGGACCAGGTGAATGCCCGGGAGCACCAGATGGCCACCGGCCTGCCCGGCGGGATCGGCCTGCCCCATGCGCGCAGCGAGTATGTGCAGGAAACCTCAATCGCGGTGGGGATCGCCCGCTACGGCCACAGCATCGATTTCGGGGCGTCGGACGGTCCGGCCACCGTTGTCCTGCTGATTGCCACGCCGGCGGCGTCCTTCTCCCACCATCTGGAAGTCCTTGCCACCATTGCCCGGTCCCTGTTCCGGCCTTCCTTCCGGGACTCCCTGCGCCGGGCCAATGATGCCGAGGTCATAGCCGAACTGATCAACTCTTCGCTGGTCTTTTTTGACCACTGAGGCGGCCGCACACCGGCATTGGGTTTTCTACAGCTTCACGAAGTACCGTTAACAGGTGCTCAAAACTGCTCTGCAGCCGCGCTGGATCGCCGGACTGCTCTTTGCCCTGATCCTCTCGACGGTCTTTGTGCTGTTGAGCCAGTGGCAGTTTTCCAATGCCGACACGGACGAATCCGCGGAGCCCCGGGCCACCGAGGACGTCCGTCCGCTGACCGAGGCCTTCACCCCGGGCAAACCCATGTATGAAACCGAAGCGGACCAGATGGTCTCGTTCACCGGTTCCTTTGACCCGGGCAAGTCGGTCCTCGTGGAACAGCGGCTCCAGGACGGCGACATGGGCTACTGGGCGGTCACCGCCTTCACCGTGGACGGCGCACCGGCGGGTGAATTCATTCCGGTGGTCCGCGGCTGGGTTTCCGACCCGGACGACGTGACCGCCGTGCCGGACGGCGAGGCCGCCGTCGTCGGCCGGCTCCTGCCTTCGGAGGCACCGCTGGTGGCGACGACGCCCAAGGAGGGCCGCGTGGCCGCGCTGTCCACCGCTGAACTCATCAACCTGTGGGACGCGCCCGCCTACTCCGCCTTCGTCACCGCCTCGGAGATCACCGTGGACGGCGGGGCCGTTGACACCGGAAGCATGAAACCCGTGGTCGTGGACGCCCAGCCCGAGGACACCCCGGTCAACTGGCTCAATATCTTCTACGCGCTCGAGTGGATCGTTTTCGCCGGCTTCTCCGTCTTCCTCTGGTGGCGCCTGGTGGCCGACGAGTACCAGCGCAGCCTCGAGGACGATGAGTACGAGGACGACGACCACGACGACGACGACGCACCCGAACCCGACAACGAACACCCCAGCAGTGAGGTAACCAAGTGAGCGAATCCGCAAGCACCGCCAAGGCACCGAGGAAAAAGAAGCGCCGGTTCGGCGGTACCCATGCCCAGATCCGCTCGGCCCTGAAGTTCTACAAGGTCTTTTCCTATGTGACCGGTGTGCTGCTGCTCGCCCTCGTGGTGGAGATGATCGCGAAGTACGGTTTCGATACCGAGATCATTGTCGGCGGGGTCAACCTCTCCATCGGCGTTCTCATCCTGCACGGCTGGATGTACGTGGTGTACCTGCTGTCCGACTTCCGGCTGTGGCAGCTGATGCGCTGGCCGTTCTCCAAGTTCATCCTGATTGCGCTGGGCGGCGTTGTGCCGTTCCTCTCCTTTGTGGTCGAAGGCCGGATCCACAAGCAGGTCCTGACCGAGCTCGAAGCCCATCCTGAAGCGGCCAAGCGCTACTAGGGGAGCGGACCGCCGTCCGCCCGGCCGTTCCGCAGCCGCGGTCCGGTGTGCGCGGCCGGCGGCGGGCCGACTATCCTTGAAACGTGACTAATCCCGCGACTGATCCCATTGAAGAGCGGCCCGTCCTTGTTGTGGACTACGGAGCGCAGTACGCCCAGCTGATTGCCCGCCGGGTGCGCGAAGCAGATGTCTACTCCGAGGTGGTTCCCCACACCTACAGCACCGAGCAGCTGCTCGCGAAGAACCCGGCTGCCATTATTCTCTCCGGCGGCCCCTCCAGCGTGTACGCCGAAGGTGCCCCCAAGGTCGATGCAGACCTGTTCGAATCCGGTGTTCCGGTCTTCGGCATCTGCTACGGCTTCCAGGCCATGGCTGCCGCCATGGGCGGCAAGGTCGCCAAGACGGGGCTGCGGGAGTACGGCTCCACCGACGCACGCGCCGTCGGCGGCGCCCGCTCGATCCTTGAAGGCACCCCGGACGAGCAGAACACCTGGATGAGCCACGGCGACAGCGTGCAGGAAGCGCCCGAGGGCTTCGATGTCCTGGCCAGCACCGCAGGCGCCCCCGTCGCTGCCTTCGCCAACGAGGCGAAAGGGCTGTACGGCGTCCAGTGGCACCCCGAGGTCAAGCACTCCGCCCACGGCCAGGCCGTGCTGGAGAACTTCCTCTTCAAGGGGGCCAAGCTCGAACGGAGCTGGACCACCGGCAACATCGTCGAAGAGCAGGTTGCACGTATCCGCGCCCAGGTGGGTAACTCGCGGGTTATCTGCGGCCTGTCCGGCGGCGTCGACTCCGCCGTGGCAGCGGCCCTGGTGCAGCGCGCCGTCGGTGACCAGCTGACCTGTGTCTTCGTTGACCACGGTCTGCTCCGCGAAGGCGAAGCCGAGCAGGTGGAACGCGACTTCGTGGCTGCCACCGGCGTCAACCTGTACGTCGCTGACGAACAGGAACGCTTCCTGACCGCGCTGGCCGGAGTCTCCGACCCGGAAACCAAGCGCAAAATCATCGGCCGCGAATTCATCCGCGCCTTCGAAGAAGCCGAACGGGCCATCATGTCCAAGGCCGAGGCAGAGGGTGAACCCATCCGCTTCCTGGTCCAGGGCACCCTGTACCCGGACGTCGTCGAATCCGGCGGCGGTGAAGGCGCAGCCAACATCAAGAGCCACCACAACGTGGGCGGGCTTCCCGAAGACATGAAGTTCGAACTGGTGGAGCCCCTGCGGGCGCTCTTCAAGGACGAGGTCCGTGCCGTGGGCGCCGAGCTCGGCCTGCCGGCCGAAATCGTCGGACGCCAGCCCTTCCCCGGTCCCGGACTGGGCATCCGGATTGTCGGCGAGGTCACTCAGGAGCGGCTCGACCTGCTCCGCCGCGCGGACGCCATCGCCCGCGCCGAACTGACCAGCGCCGGTCTCGACGACGAAGTGTGGCAGATGCCGGTAGTGCTCCTGGCCGATGTGCGCAGCGTCGGAGTGCAGGGCGACGGCCGGACCTACGGGCACCCGATCGTGCTGCGGCCGGTGTCCAGTGAAGACGCGATGACCGCTGACTGGTCCCGGCTTCCGTACGATCTGCTGGCCCGGATCTCCAACCGCATCACCAATGAAGTGGACGGAATTAACCGTGTGGTGCTGGACGTTACCAGCAAGCCGCCGGGAACAATCGAGTGGGAATAGCGTAACGGGGACAGAGGACGGCCGTTTCGGCCGTCCTCTGTTTTGTCTCCCCGCGTTGCTATGTTCGGGAAACCCGCTCCGACGCGATAGTTTTGAAGGTATGCCAATTTGGTCGAGAACGCGCGGAAGTGCAGAAAAGAGGGCACTAGTGTCTGAGCAGAATACCGGGGAGAATCCCTCGGACTTCCTGCTGCCGTGGCTGGGACAACTGGGACAGCACGCCGGAACGGACACACTGCTCCATTTCACGCCGTCCGCAGCCAACAGCATCGACCTCACGCACGCGCATCCTTCCGGCCTGGCGCAGCTGCTTGCCGGCCGGCGTACCCGCCTGTCGACTCTGCTGCGGGACGCAGACCAGTACGGTGCGGCCATGAAGGCAGGGCGCCTGCTGCGTGCCAAAATCTACGAGCTGGGCACTGACCGCGGTATCGACGTCGGCTACATGGCTGCCGGCACCGCCTCCTGGCGCTACGCTTCCGACGATGCGGTGCGGCCCGAGTCCCTGACCGCGCCCGTGCTGCTGACCCCGGTTGCCCTGACGGTCCACGCATCGCAGGATGACTACGAGCTGCAGCTGACCGAAAAGGCAGCGCTGAACCCTGCCCTGGTCCGGCACCTGCAGCAGGAACAGGGCCTGGACATCGACGTCGACGCGCTGACCCGCCTGGCGTACGGCACCGCCCGCTTCGATCCCCACCCGGTGCTGGAAAAGCTCCGCGCCGTCACCGGCAGCGTCCGCGGCATCAATATTGAACACCGTCTGCTGGTCTCCACCTTCGCGGACCTGTCGGACCTGAGCGAGGATCCTGCCCTGGATCCCGCCCACCCGATCCTCCGCGCCCTGATCGATGCTGCACGGGACGGCTCGGCGGGTCCCGTCGTCGCCGAACCGCTGGACCTTCCGGCACTGGACGAGCGCGACCCCGCGGACGAACTGCTCATCCTCGACGCTGACCGGCAGCAGCAGGAAGTCCTGGACCTGATCAACGCAGGCCAGTCACTGGTGGTCTCCGCGCCGGCCGGTACGGGCCAGACGCAGACGGCGCTCAACGCCGTCGCCGCACTGGCCAACGCCGGGAAGTCTGTCCTGGTAGTCGCCGAACGCCGCGGCACCCTCAATCAGTTCGTCTCCGAACTGGATTCAATGCAGCTCGGCTCCCTGATCCTGCAGGTCAACGCGGGGCTCACCCAGCAGCAGCTGAAGGACCAGCTGGTCCGGGCCATCGTGCGCAACGAAAAGTCGCAGGCCCCGGAACTTCAGAGCCTGCACAAGGTCCTGCTCGAAAACCGCCACCAGCTCCGCGACCACGTGAAGTCGCTTCACAACGTCCGCCGACGCTGGGGCTGCTCGCCCTACCAGGCCATGCAGTCCCTGGCCGAGCTGACGTCCATGAACCCGGCGCCGGCCACCACTGTCCGGCTCAAGCGCAGCGTCCTGGACAGCATCACCGACCGCACCGAACTTTCCGGCCGCCTGCGCCGGGCCGCGGAACTGGGCAGCTTCAGCCGGGCCGCAACCACCAGCCCGTGGTACGGCGCCAAACTGCTCAACCGCAAGGAAACGGAAGAGGCGTACACGCTGACCCAGACCCTTGCCGCGGACCTTCCGGCACTGCGCGCCAAGGTCCAGGACGTGGCCGGGCACTCCGAAATCCGCCTTGGTGAAACCTTTGCCCAGTGGGGCGAGCAGCTTGAACTGCTCGTTGCCGTGCGGGAAAGCCTGGACAAGTTCACCCCGGACATTTTCGACCGCCCGGTAACGGACCTGATCTCCGCAACCGCCTCCTCTTCCTGGCGGCGCGAGCGCGGCATCGACATGAGTTCCATGACCCGCTCCCGCCTGCGGCGCGTGGCCAAGGAGTATGTCCGCCCCGGTGTGCACATATCGGACCTGCACGCTTCCCTGGCCGAAGTCCAGCAGCAGCGTGCCGTCTGGACCCGCTATGCGACCACCCAGCGCCATCCCTCGGTGCCCACCGGGCTGGCCGAGATTAACCGCTCCTACCTGCTGGTGAAGCGCCAGCTGGATACCCTTACCGAGATCCTGGCCGAGACCCCGTTCCACCCGGACCTGGCCTCCCTGCCGCTTGATGAACTCGAGAAGCAGCTCAGCGAGCTGGCGGGGGACCGGGAAACCCTGGAAACGCTGCCCGAGCGGACCCTGCTGCTCGACGAGATGCGTGCCCAGGGCCTCGGTGAACTGCTGGATGACCTGAGCGCACGCGAGGTCCAGCCCCGCCACGTCGGCTATGAGCTGGAACTGGCCTGGTGGCAGTCCGCCCTCGAAGCCATGATCAGCGGGGACGACTACCTTGCCATGTCGGACGGCAACAGCCTGCGCCGGCTGGAAGCCGAGTACCGCCTGGCGGACAACGCCCACATTGCCTCCGGTGCCGCCCGCCTGCGCTGGAGCCTTGCCTCACGCTGGCGTGCCGGCGTGCAGGCGGCACGCGGTGCTGCCGAGGACCTGCGCGAGCTGCTCAAGGACGGCGAGCTGTCCCTGGAGAGCCTGGGCCAGCAGTCCGAGGAACTTGTTTCGTCCCTGCTGCCGGTGTGGGCGGCGAGCCCCCTGGTGCTGCCGATGGTCCTCCCTGAGCACCGCCGCTTCGACACCGTGGTCCTGCTCGATGCGGAGTCCACCAGCCTGCAGTCCGCGGTTCCGGCACTGGCCCGCGCTTCGCAGGTGATTGCCTTCGGCGACAGCTGCCTGGGCGGCCCGCGGCCGTTCACCATCGGCGTCGAACCCGCCGGTACGGCTCCGCAGCACGTGGAGCTGATCAGCGCCTTCGAAGCACTGGAACGTGTCCTGCCCAGCCGCGCCCTCTCCACCGTGTACCGGGGAACCGACAAGGCACTGCTGCGCCAGCTCAGTGACTCCTTCTACAGCGGCCGGCTCACCATGGTCCCGAGTGCCGACGAAGTCACCACCGGACACCGCGCACTCTCCGTGGAATACCTGCCCGACGGAACCGGCATGCCGAGCGCCGACCATGAAGGCGTGGAAAGCGTTGCGGCGGAAGTCAACCGCGTGGTCGACCTGGTCTTCGAGCACATCCGGCGCCGCCCGCACCAGTCCCTCGGTGTCATTACCGCCAGCCCGCGCCACGCCGTGCGGGTAGCCGAGGCAATCCGCGTCCAGATGGCCAACTTCCCCTGGGCAGCCGATTTCTTCACGGCGAAGTCGGAGTCCTTCCGGGTGGTCCCGGTGGACCGTGCCGTAGGCATGGTCCGGGACTGCGTGATCTTCTCCCTCGGCTTCGGCCGCACCCCGCACGGGCGCGCCCTGCACAACTTCGGGCCGCTTTCGGCACCTGACGGACGCAAGAAGTTCGTCACTGCCATGACCCGGGCGCGGTACAAGCAGCACGTACTGACCTGCTTCCAGCCCGCGGACCTGGACCGGACGCGCCTGGGCTACGGCGCCCTGGACTTCTACGAGCTCATCAAGCGTGAACTCGATCCGGAAACCGGCCGGGTGGAAGCCCCCGCCGCCGGAGGCATCATGGAAGAGGATCCGCTGGTCGCGGACCTGGTGGGCCGCCTGCGTGAGCGCGGCGCCAAGGTCTGGGACCACTACGACGGCACCATCGACATTGTCGCTGCGGCTCCCCATTCAGCGGGTCCCGCGGGTACGCCCGCACCGCTGGCCATCGAATCCGACGGCACGGAACGGTACCGTGCCATGTCCGTCCGTGAACGCAGCCGGCTCCGTCCGCAGCTGCTGGAACGCCGCGGCTGGCGGTACATGCCGCTGTGGACCATCGAGGTCTTCAGCGACCCGTCCGCCTGCGCTGACCTTGTCAGCCGGTACCTTGAGCTGCCGGATCCGCCCGTGGGCCAGAAGCCCGTGCCCCGCAGCGCGGAAGCGGTCGAAAACGACGTGATCGAAAACAACGGGGTCGGAAACGATGCGAACGACGCCGCGGGGGAGACCGAACAGGTGAAGGTGACCCCGCACGGAAGCAGCCGGATGCGTGACCGGAGGCCGGGCCCCGTCCGGGACAGCACTGCAGGAGAGTAATCAATGACTGAGGAACCGGTGGTCCCGGAGGCTGCGGCGGAGAACTCCGCCGCAGCCTCGGGGACCACCCCGGCTGCGGGGGAGCACGAGGCCCCGGGCAGCACGCCTGAGGGCGCGGCCCCGGACAACGATTCCCCGGACACCGGCCCGCGCAGCCCCCGACGGCGCGGCAACCGCCGGGCGGTTTCGGCGGGACCGGTCGGTGCGGCCGGGCTTTTGCCTGTGACCGCCAAGGAGGACGATCCCCGGGTGTGGGGCGACAGCCTTGAGGACAGCGATTCCTGGCTGCGGGAGCAGCGCCCCCCGCACTGGGGATGACCTGCAGGGCTGCCTGCGCCGCGGCAGCCTAGCCGTCGTCCGTCAGAACCAGATAGACCCCGCCTGACCCGGAGGCCGCTGTGAGGCGGGCGGCGTTGTCCCGGTCCGCCGCCACCACCACCAACCCCTCTCCGCCGCCGCTGCCCGGCCACCCGCCGGCCGCGTCGCCGCCGGAGACCCACAGCACCGGCACCGAGGCGGCCAGGACAACTGCACCGCCGTCCTCCGCCGTCGCATCGCCTGCTGCCGTGCTGCCCCACGCGTCGTCGGCCCCCGCAACAACGTTGACAAGCTGCCCGGGACCGAGCAGATCGAGGACGGAAGGATCTGCAGGGCGCAGGGGAACGGCCACGGATCCGGGCGGAGAGCCGATCAGCAGCCCGGCGCCGGCGAGGGAGATTTCAGTGACGGGGCTGCCCCGGAGCAGCGGGGTGGCGAGCCGCCGGCCCAGCAAGGCCTCCGGCTCTTTGTGGGCGCCGGGCGGAACGGCCTCGGCGGGCACGCGTACCGTCTCCATGGTTCCGGCATCGAGCACCGTGCCGGCGGGCAAATCCCGGGCAGCACGGACCATAGCGGACCGTTCCGCGGTCTCCGGGACCAACGCCTCGACTGCGGATCCGGCGGCCGCACAGCAGGCCAGGGCTGCGAGCAGACGGCGGTGGCGGACGATGAAGCGGCGAACACTTCCAGCAGGGCCCGTGGAACCGGAAGGCAGGCCCGGATAGGGATCGGGGGCCGGCCGGGCGATAAGGCGGCGAAAAGGCATGCAGCCACGCTAGCCGCGGGACGCTCCGCGGCAGCAGCCATGGTTCAGGAAGCAACCGTGGTGTCAGCGGCGCCGGGGCAAAAGTGCCGATGTGGAGGAAGAGACGGAGAAAAGCAGGCTCCGGGGTTACACCGCGTGGCGGGCAGCTACGGTGCCGGGAAACCCGGTCCGGCGGCGGGACTTAGGACTGTGAGCTGCCCGAACCTGCGGCGGGGGCAGGTGCGGAGGTTCCGGCTCCGGCAGGTGCCGCGGGGGAACTGTCCGACTTGGCAGGAGCTGCGGGGACAGTGGATGCGGCGTCGCGCGAATCGGTGCGGTAGAAACCGGAGCCCTTGAAGACAACTCCGACGCTGTTGAACTTCTTCCGCAGGCGGCCGCCGCACTCGGGGCAGACCGTCAGGGAGTCTTCACTGAAGGACTGCTGGATATCGAACGAATGGGAGCAGTCCTTGCAGGCGTAGGCATACGTGGGCACTCTGGTGATCCTCCTTGGGCAACTCTCAAGCTGGCACTCTCAAGCCTTGAGTGCTAAGTATACATGGGCTCCGACGGCACCTGCCGCCACTCCGAGGGTGTCAGCACGGCGTCCACCGCTGCATCCAGGGGGGTGGTTTCGAAGCTCCCGGCCGGAACGAACTCGTGGTCATAGACCACTGCCGCAGCGGGGGCGGGGTTACCGTCCGCACGCAGCCGTGCCAGGAACCGGTCGTAATAACCGCCGCCCTTGCCCATCCGCCCGCCGCTGGAATCCGCTGCCAGCGCCGGTACGAGCACGAGGCCGAGCTCCGGCAGATCGGCGGCGGCGAAACGTTCACCGGTGGGTTCCAGGAGCGAGCCGTGCAGTCCCGGTGCCAGCACGGTTTCGGGTGTCCAGTCACACCACGACAACCTGCGCCCGGGTTCGCACACCGGGACCACAACACGGTACCCGGCCCTGCACAGGCCCTCCAGCAACTCGCCCGTGCCAGGCTCGGACCCCACTGACAGGTATCCGGCCACCGTTCCGCCGCGCGGCACCAGTTCCTGCGCCCGGGCGAGTCCGAGGCGGGCAAGGCCGGAGGCGGCATTGGCTTTGTCGGCATCCGTCATTTCCCGGCGTAAGCGCAGGAAATCTCTTCGGGCCTGATCCTTGTTTAGTGCACGCATATGCCCATTGTCCCTATCCGGATGCTTATTTGGTGCAATCTGAGACCTCTTAGGTACGCTTACGACTATGACGACGTCACGCCCCTCCATAACCAAAGCCGTAATCCCCGCCGCCGGCCTGGGTACGCGCTTCCTCCCCGCCACCAAGGCCATGCCGAAGGAAATGCTTCCGGTGGTGGATAAGCCGGCCATTCAGTACGTGGTCGAAGAGGCCGTCAACGCGGGTATGCCGGACATTCTTATGATCACCGGGCGTAACAAGCGCTCCCTCGAGGACCATTTCGACCGGGTCCCCTTCATCGAAAAGACGCTGGAAGATAAGGGTGACCTGGAAAAGCTCGCATTGGTGCGGGCTGCTTCCGAGCTCGGCGAAATCCACTACCTCCGCCAGGGCGACCCCAAGGGGCTGGGCCATGCCGTCCTGCGGGCCAAGCTGCACATCGGCGACGAACCCTTCGCCGTCCTGCTGGGCGATGACCTGATTGATGCCCGTGACGATCTGCTGGAAAAGATGGTCGAGGTCCAGGCAAAGACCGGCGGTTCCGTTATTGCCCTGATCGAGGTGGATCCGGAGCAGATCAGCGCTTACGGCTGTGCCGATATCTCCGTGGTCGAGGGTGAGGACTACGTCCGCGTCAACAAGCTCGTGGAAAAGCCCGACGTCGCCGACGCACCCTCCAACCTGGCAGTGATCGGGCGCTACGTCCTCCACCCGTCGGTCTTCGAAGTTCTCGAAGAAACCGGTCCGGGCCGGGGCGGCGAAATCCAGCTGACGGATGCACTGCAGACGCTGGCTGCCGGTGAGGGCGAAGGCTCCGGCGTCTACGGCGTCGTGTTCCGCGGCCGCCGCTATGACACCGGCGACAAGCTGAGCTACCTCAAGGCCGTGGTTTCACTGGCATCCGAACGCGAGGATCTCGGCCCGGCGCTGCGGGACTGGCTAAAGGATTTCACCGGCACGCTCGAAGACTAACTACTGATGCCTGATTCGGTGGCGTGGCCGGTGGTGCTGGAGAGTGACGACGTCATCCTCCGGCCGATCCGGCACCGGGACCGGCGGGAATGGACGGAAGTCCGTTCCCGCAATGCCGGCTGGGTAGGGCCCTGGGAGGCGAGCAACCCCGTCTCCGGCGGCGAGCCGCCGACCTACGGTGACATGGTGCGCAGCCTCAACCGCCAGGCACGGCAGGATTCGGCCCTGCCGTTCCTCATCACGGAGCGGCAGGATCCGTCCCGGCCGCCGGCGATCGTGGGACAGCTGACTGTTTCCACGATCGTCTGGGGATCGGCCCGGATGGCGACCCTGGGCTACTGGGTGGATCAGGGCAGGGCCGGCCGGGGGATTGTACCGACGGCGGTGGCGCTGGCCACCGACCACTGCTTCCAGGCGCTGGCCCTGCATCGGATGGAAATCAACATCCGGCCGGAGAACGGCCCAAGCCTGCGGGTGGTGGAAAAGCTCGGATTCCGGGATGAAGGCATGCGCGAGCGATACCTTCATATCGACGGCGCGTGGGCCGACCACCGGAGCTTTGCACTCACTGCCGAAGAGGTCCCGGAAGGCCTCCTGAACCGCTGGAAATCCCGGCGCGGCCACTAGTCAGCGATTTTCCAGCCGGACACGCCGACACACCGGACCGAATGCGGGTACCGGTGGTCCGGAGCTTCTACCGTCATAGGTGTGGACTTCTCTCTAAACAGCATGCCGAGCAGACCACGTCCGCCAACACCATCCGCCCGTCCGCCTCACCGGACAAGGGGTCCCAGGGGATCATCATGAACAACATCAGCACCACACCCAGCGGGGGCGGGTCTCTGCACGTCTACGGTCAGCAAGCCGCGCGCCCGACGGAGCCCGCACAGGCCTTCCGGATCCGCACCGGCCGCACCGTCCTTGCAGCTGCCGGCCTTGCCGCCGTCCTGACGGTTGTCATCGGCACGCTTCTTGCCGCCTTCACTGCCGTATCCTGGCTCCTCCCCGTCGTCGGCCTGGGCGCGCTGGCCGCGGTTGTCGCGATGCTCCGCTCCCTCGCCCTGCGCGACCGCAGGCGCCGGGTCGACAACGCATTCCGCGCCGCCATGGGACCCGACCCCCGTGAGCTGCAGAACCTGTCAGTCGCAGAGCTGGAGATCCCCGAAGCGGACACCGAGCCGCAGCGCGAAACTGTCCTTTTTGACCGCGAGTCCGCGCCCGTGCCGGAGGAAACCGTAGCCGCAGGGGGTGCACTCCCGGCCCGGACAAGGGCCGAGGAACCGCGCACGGAGGCCCTGCCGTCCGTTGCAGCCGTCGTTCAGCCCCCCGCCCGGCCCAGCACCACGCCCTGGCAGCCGGTTGAGCTGCCCAAGCCGGTTTACGTCGATGCGCCCAAGGCGGAGCGCCCGGCCCCGGAACCCATCGTCCTGCCGGAAACCCCGCGGTCCCTGGCCAAGACCCCGCTGCGCCCTTCCAGCGCACCCGCTGCACCTGCTGCGCCTGCCCACCAAGAACGAACTGAGACCGGCAAGATCAACCTCGACGACGTCCTGCAGCGCCGGCGGGCCTAGGCGACGCTAGGCTAGGCGCCTGCCGTGCCGGCCGTACCCAACCGCCGCCGCGTGCCGGCAGCAGATACGCTCTCCGTCCTGAGCAGCGCCGCGATGCGGGGACCCCTGCAGGACCTGCTCCGGGCCCGGGGGCTGAAGCTGGAGCACTGGGAACACCTGCGCAGCCACCACCGTCCCGGAGGAGCCGTCTCGGCCCTTTACCGGGTCCGCTGCCGCAGGCCGGCCGGGGGCGGGCCGAACCCCGGAACGGACCTCACCCTTCATCTCGGAGCCACCACCGCGGATGGCACCGACGCCGCCGGACCCGAGGTCGCCGCGGCCCGGATCGCCGGCCTGGAGCTTCAGCTGTGGGTCCACCCCCACGACCCGGTGCTCCGGTCCCTGCCTTGGGCCACTGATGCCGCGGCCGTGGCCAGGGACGTCTTTGCCGCAGCGGAGCCGGTCCGGCTTTCGCTCGTCGCCTACCGGCCGCTGCGCCGGGCCGTGCTCCGCGCCGAACACTCCGGCCAGGCAGCGTATCTGAAGCTTCTTCCTCCGGCGCTGCTGCCCGGACTGCGCCGGCGGCACCGCCTGCTGGAGGCCGGCAGCGTACCGGCCCCGCGGCTCCTTCCGGCTCCTGCGGACGCTGCCCGCGGCGCAGCCGTCCTCAGCGCTCTTCCCGGCACCTCCCTGTTCCGGCTCCTGGTCGACGACGGCGCCGCGAAGGTACGGCCCGAAACATTCCTGGAGCTGCTGGATGCGTTGCCGTCCGCGGCGCTGGACCTGCCGCTGCGCCGGTCCTGGGCGGACCGTGCCGAGGATTATGCCGCCACTGCGGCCGCAGCCCTGCCCGGGGAGGCAGCCCGCATCCGCGAGCTTGCCCGCGGCATCCGGGAGGCAGTGGACTCCGCTCCGGCGGGGCCGCTCGTACCGGCCCACGGGGACTTCCATGAGGGCAACCTGCTGCTGAACGGGGGAACGGTCACCGGCCTGCTGGACGTCGACGGACTGGGTCCGGGACGGCGGGTGGATGATCTGGCCTGCCTGCTGGGACATCTGGCGGTCCTTGCCGCCGCCAATCCCGGGCGTCCCCAGCTGGACCGGGCACTGGCCGGTTACCGGCGGGTCTTTGAAGAGGCCGTGGATCCGGCAGCGCTGAACGCCAGGGCCGCCGGCGTCGTGCTCACGCTCGTGTCCGGTGCACGTGCCGGACAGGGGACAAGCCGAACCCGGAATGCCCTGGTCCGGCTGGAAACGGCACACCGGCTGCTCCGCGCCGCCGGATAGGCCGCCGGATAGTAGGAGCTGCCGGACGGTAGCCGCCGCCCGGCTGTAGCCGGGCAGCACTGCCTGCAGCATCACACCGCGGGCGGGACCAGTTTTTCCAGCAGGGGTTCGGTGCGGTACGGAATGTGTTCGTGCAGGGCCAGCACCGTTTCCGTCCGGATCACTCCCTTGATCCTCAGAACTGAACGCAGGGTCTGCTGCAACTGCTGCGTGTCCGTGGCGGTGAGTCGGCACCAGACATCGCCGCGCCCGGAAATCTCGTGCACTTCAAGCACCTGGGGGAGCGTGCGCAGTCCGGAAATGACGCCGTCGAGATCCCGGTGGTTCACCTCGATGGTGACAAAGGCCTGCACGTCGTAGCCCAGCTTGGCCAGATCGACGTCGCGGCCGCTGTTGCGGATGACGCCGGTGCGCATCAGGTGGCGTACGTGGCTCTGGGCGGTATTGCGGGCCACACCGAGTTTCTCGCTCAGGTCGCTGATCTGCGCCCGGGGGTCCCGAACCAGTTCCAGCAGCAACCGGCGGTCCAGCGAGTCCAGATTGGCCATCTAGCGCAGCTCCTGTCAGTAACTCAAGACTTTATTGAGCGGATCGATCAAAAAACCAGTCTAATGTGTCTGCACTGCTCGCCGGTCCTTCATCCTGTAGGAGCATTAGCTACAAATAGGATGGATGTGCCCCGTGACAGTGCTCAGTGAGCTGCGTATGCAGCCCGCCGCCCGCACCAGGCGGAAGGAGTGGGACGCGGCCATCCGGCCCCGGCTGATCCTGACGATTTCCGTCATGGGCACCCTGCTAATCGGCGCCAACCTCGCGACCCCGCTGTATCCGCTGCTGGGCGAGTCGCTGGGCCTGTCCTACTTCGGCGTCACGCTGGCGTTCGCCTCCTATGTGCTGGTCCTGGTGGCAGGCCTGCTGCTGGTGGGGCACTGGTCCGACTACATCGGCCGCCGGGCCGCCATGGTGGTGGCCGGCGTCGTCTCCCTCGCCGGCGGACTGATCTTCGGCACCGCCACCGGAGTCGGCGCCCTGATGCTCGGCCGCGCCCTCCAGGGCGCCTCGGTGGCCCTGGCCACCGGTGCCAGCTCCGCCGCCCTGCGCGAGCTGCTGCCGCATAAACCCGAATGGGCCACCCGGTTCACTCTGCTCGTTTCAGCCGGCGGTGTTGCGGCGGGCCCGGTGATCGGCGGGCTGCTGTCCCTGCTGCCCTCGCCCACCATGACGCCGTTCCTCATCCACTCGGCAGTCCTGGCCGCACTTCTGGTTCCGCTGTGCCTGCTGAAGGCACGCCCGGCCATCTCCCTTCCCGACGGCGGGCCGCTGGCGATGCTGCGTCCGCGCAAGCCCGCTGTCTCGCACCGGGCCCGTTCGCAGTTCTGGATTGCCTCGACCACCGGGTTCCTCAGCTTCGCAGCCTTCGGATTCTGCCTGTCGCTGGCGCCCACCTACTTTTCCTCCATCGCCGGCACCACGTGGCGGCCCGCCATCGGACTGCTGGCCGCCCTGGCGCTGGGGGCGTCGGCGGTCAGCCAGCTCACCGGCATCCGCGGCCGCTACACGGCACCCGTCGGGCTCGCCGCCATGGGCACCGGCATTGCGCTGATCCCCGTGGCCGGGGCCACCGGAAGCCTCGTGCTCCTGACGGTTGGCTGCCTCATGGCAGGCTTCGGACAGGGCATGGCCTTCCGGGTGGTGTTCAACGAAGTTGCCGCAGCGGTTGAGGCGGCCGAGCACGCCCGGATTATCAGCACGGTCTACGTCATTACCTACCTCGGCAGCGCCATCCCGGTGCTCGGCCTCGGTGCCGCCGGCGGCATCTGGGGACTGGATGTTTCGGTGGCCTGGTTCTCGGGGCTGATTACGGCAGCATGCCTGACCCTGGCCGTCCTGAGCCTGCGGCGGAACCGGCGCCGCAGCTTCGCCGGCTAACTTCGCCCCGCACCGGCGCCGAACGTAGGGTGGACGAATGCAAGCATTCCCTCCTCCCGCCACCGACGACGCCGGCTCTCACGACGCCGGCCCGGACACCATAGGCCTCGACATCGGCGGAACCAAGACCCACGGCATCCGGCTGCACCGGGGCACTGCCGCAGCCGAATTCATTGCCGGCAGCGCCAACGTGCAGAATGTCCCGGTAGCGGCCGCCCGGGAATCCCTCGCGGAAGTTTTCGCCGGGCTGGGAACCGACGGCGTTGGCCGGGTGATCGCCGGGTCCGGGGGCGTGGACACAGCACAGGACGAGGATGCCCTGCGCGCCCTGATCGCCGAACACGTGCCCGGCGCCGTCGTCGACGTCATCCACGACACCCGCCTCATCCTCGCCGCCGGTGAAGCTTCGGAGGGCATTGCCCTTATTGCCGGCACCGGTTCCGTGGCCTGGGGCATCGACGGCTCCGGCAGGCAGGCCCGCTCCGGCGGCTGGGGCTACCTGCTCGGCGACGAGGGCAGCGGCTACTGGATGGGACGCGAAGCCGTCCGGCACACCCTCCGGCGCTTTAACCTGGGCCTCGAACCGGATTCGCTCAGCCGTGCCCTGCTGCGCGGGTGCGGCGCGGCCACCCCGGAGTCGCTGATCGGCCTGTTCCACGGGCCCACCGACCGCCGGTACTGGGCAGGCAAGGCGGGGCTGGTCTTCGAAGCGGCACAGGAAGGGAACTCCGCAGCCGCAGCAATCGTGGCCGAGGCCGCCGGACACCTGACCGGACTCATCCTGGACGTGGCCGGCCTGCTGCAGGTCTCCGGACCGGTGGTGATCGGCGGGGGACTGGGGATGCACCAGCCGATGCTGCAGGATCTGCTGCGGGATAGCTTGTCCGCAGCAGGACTGACGGACATCCGCTTCCTCACGGCCGACCCCGTTTTCGGGGTGGCCTACCTGCTCGGCGCGGGAGGTTCCGGATCCGCGGGAAGCGACCCGATCGGCGGCGGCAATGTCCGCTGACTTCGACGTCCGGGTCGGGGCGTATGCGGTGATTGTCCGTGAGGGGCAGCTGCTCCTGGCGCACTGGAACGAGCACGGCAACTCCCGATGGACGCTCCCCGGAGGCGGGCTGGAACGGGGCGAGGACGCCCCTGCCGCCGCTCTGCGGGAAGTGCGGGAGGAAACCGGCTATGACGCCTGCCTGGAAGAGCTTCTGGGGGTGGACAGCATCTTCATCCCTCCGGAAAAACGCATGCGCGGGGAACCCCGGATGCTTCATGCCCTGCGGATCATCTACCGGGCCACGCTGACCGGCGGATCGCTGCGCCATGAACAAAGCGGGAGCACGGATGAGGCCGCGTGGATACCGCTGGACGAGGTCCCGGCCCTCAACCGGACCGAGCTGGTGGACACCGGGCTGCGTCTGCTTGCCCCCGGCCGCCGGATACCCTGAGAGGCAAGCAACCACTCCCCGTCCCCCCTTTCCATTCCGGACCTTATGGACGCTGGACTAGCGCCGCACGTGTGAAATACCGTGATGCTTCACGGCACGTCGCGAGCTGCCCGGCACACCGGCACCCCCACGGAAGGCATGCACCAATGACTCCGCCGCCAGAACCCGCTGTTCGTTCCGATTCCTTCCAGCCGCCCGCCGGTACCGCCTCTGACCGGGCGATGATCCGGTTCCGGACAGTAACCAAGACCTACGGCGATGCCGCGCCGGCTGTCCAAAACCTGAACCTGGACATCGAGCGCGGGTCCATCACCGTCTTCGTCGGACCGTCCGGCTGCGGAAAAACCACCTCGCTGCGCATGATCAACCGGATGGTGGAACCGACGGCGGGAAGCATCGAGGTTGACGGCCGGGACATCTCCACCGTCAAGGCCGCGCAGCTGCGGCGTTCCATGGGCTACGTGATGCAGTCCTCCGGCCTGCTGCCGCACCGGACCGTGCTGGACAACGTGGCGACGGTGCCGCGCCTGAACGGCACCCCGCGGCGCGAGGCGCGGCGCCGGGCCGCGGAGCTGCTCGACGTCGTCGGGCTGGCCTCCGGTCTGGGCGACAGATATCCGGCCCAGCTTTCCGGCGGACAGCAGCAGCGGGTCGGTGTTGCCCGCGCCCTTGCCGCGGACCCGCCGGTGCTGCTGATGGACGAACCCTTCAGCGCAGTGGATCCGGTGGTGCGGGCCGAACTGCAGGAAGAGCTGCTGCGGCTGCAGAAGGAACTGGCCAAGACCATCGTGTTCGTCACCCACGACATTGACGAGGCCACCATTCTGGGGGACAAGGTGGCGGTCTTCGCCACCGGCGGCAGGCTCGCCCAGTATGCCGCCCCCGAGGAGATCCTCCGGGCGCCCGTTGATGACTTCGTGGCAGGGTTTGTCGGGAGGGACCGCGGCTTCCGGCACCTGTCCTTCCAGGACGGCAACGCCGTGCCCCTGCATCCGGTGCAGCTCATCGCCGCAGACCGGCTGCCGGACCCCGCCGCAACGGTCGACGACGGCTGGGCCCTGTGCGTGGATGACGACGGCGCCCCGCTGGGCTGGGTGCCTGCAGGCCGCCGGGGCGCCATCACCGGCACCGGGGACCTGGTGCCGGGCGGTTCCCTCTATCCGGAGGGAACCAGCCTGCGCCGCGCGCTGGACGCTGCCCTCTCCTCCCCGTCCGGGCTGGGCGTGGCCGTGGACGCGGCCGGGCGGGTGACCGGCGTCGTCCGGGCCACCGAAATCCTGGCCCTGATCGAGGCCGCACGCCTGCAGCGGGCCGGGGGCTGAGATGGAATGGTTCCTGGCCCACACCGACGACGTTTTCCGGCTCGGCGGGCTGCACCTCTACCAGTCGGTGCTGCCCCTGGTGATCGGCGTCCTGATTGCCCTTCCCCTGGCACAGCTGGTGCGCGGCCGGCGGAAGATCCGGGGCTTCGTCCTCTCCGCAGGGTCGCTGCTGTACACCATTCCGTCGCTGGCCCTGTTCGTCACCCTTCCGGCCATCCTGGGCACCCGCATCCTCGACCTCGCCAACATCATCGTGGCCCTGACCATCTATGCCGTGGCGCTGATGCTGCGCGTGGGCATCGACGCGTTTGATTCCGTGGACGACGGCGTCCGCCAGGCCGCGGTGGCCATGGGCTACCGGCCGCTGCGCCGGTTCCTCACCGTGGATCTGCCGCTGTCCGTTCCGGTACTCATCGCCGGGCTGCGCGTAGTCTCGGTCAGCAACATCTCCATGGTCAGCGTCGGTGCCCTGATCGGCGTCGAAAACCTCGGGTTCTTCTTCACCGACGGACTGCGCCGCTATTTCCTGACCGAGATCGTGGTGGGGATCATCGCCACTCTCGTCCTGGCGTTCCTGATGGACCTTGTCCTGGTCCTGGCGCAGCGACTGCTCACGCCCTGGACCCGCGCCGGCGGATCCGGCCGGGCCGCGCGTAGCCGCGCCAACCGCGCCGGCGGCACGGACGGCGGGGGACCGGCACCCGCCGCCCGCCCGGCGGCGGCCGCGCCCGACGTCGCGCTGAAGGGGGCGTAGGCATGGTTGGCATCCCGCGCACCGACTACACCAGTACCAACGCCCTCGGGCAGGGTTGGGAATGGCTTCTGGACCCGGCTAACTGGTCCGGGCCGGCAGGCATCCCGGTGCGGACCCTGGAGCACCTGCAGTACACCGGCCTGGCCCTGCTGATCGCCGCGCTCATCGCGGTGCCGCTGGGCCTGTTCATCGGGCACACCGGACGCGGGCAGGTAGCGGTGGTGGCAGTCTCCGGGCTGCTGCGGGCACTGCCCACCCTGGGCATGCTCACCCTGTTCGTCCTGCTGGCCGGGCTGGGGCTGATGCCGCCCATCTGGTCACTGGTGCTCCTTGCCGTTCCGCCGCTGCTGGCCGGGACCTACGCGGGGGTCGCCTCGGTGGACCGGGCCGTCGTCGACGCCGCCCGCAGCCTGGGCATGAGCGAGGTACAGGTACTGTTCCGGGTGGAGGTCCCCAACGGGATGCGCGTGATCCTGGGCGGGCTGCGCGGTGCCACCCTGCAGGTGGTGGCAACGGCCGCCGTGGTGGCCACGATCAACCTGGGCGGCCTGGGCCGCTATCTGATCGACGGCCTGGCGGTGGGAGACTACGGGCGGGTCTTCGGAGGAGCGGTCATCATTGCCCTGCTGGCGCTCGCCGTGGATGCCGTGATTGCGTTGGGATCACGCTTTCTGATCCCGTCAGGACTCGGCCGCCCCGGCGCGGCCGGTACATCGACCGGCAGCGGAGTACCCGCCGCCGGCGCACAAGGAGGAAAACCATGATGCAGCACCCGCGCCCCACCGCACGGCGGAAGGCCCTGGCCGTCCTGGCCGGCGGCATGGCCCTGGCCCTGGCCGGCTGCAGCGGAGGAGGGGACCCGCTGGAGAACGAAGCCACCCCCGAAGCTTCCGGCAGCAGCACCGAGCAGACACTGGTGGTGGGCTCGGCGGACTTCCCGGAAAGCAGCACCATCGCCGAGATCTATGCCGGCGCCCTCAACGCGGCGGGCATCGAGACCGAAACCCGGCTCGGCATCGGCTCCCGCGAGGTCTACATCCCCGCCCTCGAGGACGGCTCGATCGACCTGATTCCGGAGTACACCGGAGCCCTGCTGGTCCACGCGGACCCGGAAACGGACCTGGTGGACGCCGGCGAGATAGTGGATTCCCTCAGCGAAAAACTGCCGGAGAACCTGGTGGTTCTGGAGCCCTCCGAGGCCGAAGACAAGGACGCCATGGTGGTCACTGCCGCCACGGCTGAGAAGTACCAGCTTGAGAGCATCGAGGACCTGGCCAAGGTCTGCGGTGAACTGACCCTCGGTGCACCTGCCGAGTTCGCGGAGCGGACCCAGGGCCTCGCCGGCCTGAAGGAAAAGTACGGCTGCGAATTCAAGGAATTCACTCCCATCGGTGACAGCGGCGGCCCGCTGACCGTCGACGCCCTGCTGAACGATGACGTCCAGGTGGCGGACATCTACACCACCACCCCCGCCATCGAGGAAAACGGACTGGTGGTCCTGGAGGACCCGAAGCAGAACTGGCCTGCCCAGCAGGTCATCCCGCTGATCGCCGATGACCGCGTGAACGACGAGGCCCGGAAGGTGCTGGACGAGGTATCCGCCCAGCTGACCACCGAAGACCTCATTGCCCTGAACCAGGCCGTCAGCGGTGACCAGAAGCTCGACCCGGCCGAGGCTGCGCAGGACTGGCTGGAGGAAAAGGGCCTGGCCTGACCCGTCCCGCCTTCCGGGCTGCAGGCGGCGTCCGGAGCAGCGAAACATACGCTGCTCCGGACGCCGCCTGTGGCATCCTAAGGAAATGGCAGAATTCAAGCAGTCGCACAAACTCCACAACGTCCTGTATGACATCCGTGGACCGTTGCTCGAACACGCGCAGCGGATGGAAGCAGCAGGCCACCGGATCCTCAAGCTGAACATCGGCAATCCCGCCCCGTTCGGTTTTGAAGCGCCCGAAGCCATCCTGGTGGACATGATGCGGCACCTGCCCAAGGCCCAGGGCTACAGCGACTCCCGCGGCATCTTCTCCGCCCGCACCGCCGTCGTGCAGTACTACCAAAGCCGCGGGATCAACAACATCGACGTCGACGACGTGTACCTGGGCAACGGTGTCAGCGAACTGATCACACTCTCGATGCAGGCGCTGCTGAACAACGGCGATGAGATCCTCGTCCCGGCGCCGGACTACCCGCTGTGGACCGCCTCGGTCTCGCTGGCCGGCGGCACGGCGGTGCACTACCTGTGCGACGAATCCGAGCACTGGTGGCCTGACGTGGAGGACCTCGCCTCCAAAATCACGGACCGCACCAAGGGCATTGTCCTGATCAACCCGAACAACCCCACCGGTGCCGTCTACCCGGAGCATGTGGTGAAGGCCATCGTGGACCTGGCGCGCAAGCACGGGCTGATCATCTTCTCGGACGAAATCTACGAAAAGATCCTTTACGACGACGCCGTGCACGTGAACTCGGCAACGGTCACCGGCGACGACGTTCTCTGTCTGACCTTCAGCGGCCTGTCCAAGGCCTACCGGATTGCCGGCTACCGCAGCGGGTGGATGGCCATTTCCGGGCCGAAGCGGGACGCAGCGGACTACATCGAGGGCATCAACCTGCTGGCGAACATGCGCCTGTGCGCGAATGTGCCCGCCCAGCACGCCATCCAGACCGCTCTCGGCGGCTATCAGAGCATCAATGACCTGATCCTGCCTGGCGGACGCCTGCGCGCCCAGCGCGACAAGGCGCACCAGATGCTCAACGCCATCCCCGGTGTCACCTGTGAACTGGCGCAGGGCGCCCTCTACCTGTTCCCGCGCCTGGACCCCGAGGTCTATCCGATCAAGGACGACGAACAGTTCGCCCTGGACCTGCTCAAGCAGCAGAAGATCCTGGTGTCTGTCGGCACCGCGTTCAACTGGGTGCGCCCGGACCACTTCCGGATGGTGACCCTGCCCAACGTGGAGGACATTGAGGACGCCATGACACGTCTGGCCGAGTTCCTGGGGAGCTACAAGCCGTAGGGGTCGGGCGGGGGCAGGGCCCTGCTGGGGGCAGGGCAGGCGACAGCCCGCCGCCCCTTAGCGCAGCGAACCACCCCTCGCCTCGCATGCTCGGTCAGGGAACCCTGGTTCGCTGCTTCCCCGCTCGTTCCTCGCTCGGCGATGCGGGGCTGGGCAGGGCTGTCCCAGCCCTGCCCAGCCCCGCCTTACTCGCCGGCAGCCTGCCCGCGGGCAGCGTCCAGGCGCTGGCGGGCGCCCTCGAGCCAGGATTCGCAGCGGGTGGCCAGATGCTCGCCGCGCTCCCACAGGGCCAGGGACTCCTCCAGGCTGGCGCCGCCGGTTTCGAGCCGGCCCACGACGGACAGGAGCTCGTCGCGGGCCTGCTCGTAGCTCATGGCCTCGATGTCTGCCGGTACTGCGGGTACTGCCGGTGTTTCACTCATGTTCTTGTCCTTTACGGGCTTTGCTGGGGCTGGGTAAACGGGCTGGGGAAACGGGGTGGGCAGCCGGGCCGGCTAGCGGGTGCCTTCGGTGGCCGTGAGTTCGCCGACGGCCACGCGGATCCGCAGCTGCGCGCCGGCCGGGACCGTTTCGGCTTCGCGCACCACGGAGCCGTCCTGGAGCTGGACGACCGCGTAGCCGCGGTCCAGGGTGTTCTGCGGCGACAGGGCACGGACCTGTGCGCGCAGATGGCCGATCCGGTCCGCATCGCGGCGGACCTCCGCAGTAACCGCGGACAGGGCGCGGGACCGCAGCCGGGAAACCTCTTCCTGGCGCCGGTCCACCATGGACAGCGGTGCGGCCAGGGCCGGGCGGGAGCGGACGTGGTTCAGCCGGTCCGTTTCCCGGCTCAGGACCGTGCCGAGGATGCGCCGCAGCTGGGCCCGTGACTGCCGGATCCGTGCCAGTTCCTCGCCGACGTCGGGCACCACGCGCTTCGCGGCATCGGTGGGGGTGGAGGCACGCAGGTCGGCCACGTCGTCGAGCAGGGGACGGTCCGCTTCGTGGCCGATGGCGCTGACCACCGGAGTCGAGGCCGCCGAGACCGCACGGACCAGATCCTCGTGGCTGAAGGCCAGCAGGTCCTCCAGCGAGCCGCCGCCGCGGGCAATGATGATCACATCCACTTCAGGCATGGCATCGAGCTCCGCCAGGGCCCGGGACACCTCGGCCACCGCATTGACGCCCTGGACCGCCACTTCGCGGACTTCGAACTCGACGGCGGGCCAGCGGAGCGCGGCATTGCGCATCACGTCCTTCATGGCGTCGGAGTTCCGGCCGGTAATCAGCCCGATCCTGCCCGGCAGCAGCGGCAGCGGGAGCTTGCGGTCCTCGCGGAAGAGTCCTTCGGCGGCCAGGGCATGGCGCAGGCGTTCAATCCGGGCGAGCAGATCGCCCAGCCCCACTGGCCGGATGTCGCGGGTCTGCATGGACAGGCGTCCGGTCTTGACCCAGAAATCCGGCTTCACCAAGGCCACCACCCGGGCACCGCGCTCCAGCGGCAGCTCCAACCGGTTCATGACCGTGCTCCACGCCGTCAGGGACAGCGAGACCTCGGCGTCGACGTCGCGCAGCGTGATGTAGGAGGCATTGGCCCGGCGGTTCAGTTCGATCACCTGGCCCTCCACCCAGGTGGCGGGGGCGCGGTCAATGTAGCTTTTGAGGTTCTTTGAAAGCAGGGCAAGCGGCCAGGGGTTCTCCGGGGACGTCTGCGCGGCCGTGGCGGGCAGGGTTGTCTGCTCCGGGGTATTCTCGGGACTCAACGGTCCGCTGTCGTCTTGCATCTGGATGCTCCCGCGGTGGATTGGCACTGGCTCTCGGTCCGGTGGAGGAACCGGCCCAGGCTTAATGTCTATCAGGTGCTTCCCCCGGTCCGGTTCTCCCGGCCTTCCAACGGCCGCCCGGAACCCCACGGACAAGGAACTTTTATGCGCACATTCGTCTCGGCCGTTTTCGGCCTGCTCGCCGTCCTGCTTGCCGCAGCGGCCTTCTGCGGGGCGTGGCTGAACACGAACGTGGTCTCGGAAAACGGGTTTGCCTCCCTGGGCGAGCCGCTGGCACGGGACGAATCCCTCCAGGATGAACTCGCGGTGTCCCTGTCCGACGCCGTGTCGGCGGAGGTTCCCGCACCGTTGGCCGGGCTGGTGGGGCCGCTCATTACGTCGGCCGTGGAACAGGTCCAGTCGCTGCCGGAGTACCCGGAGGCCTGGAGTGAGACGCTGCGCCGCTCGCATGCACTGACCTTCGGCAATGCCGCAGAGGGGGCGGGCAGCGCGGTGACGCTCGACGTCGCGCCCCTGGTGGGACTTGTCACCGGAAGCGTGGGAGGGGAACTCGGCACCTCGGTGCCGGCCCCGGAGCAGGTTCCGGTGGAGATTGGGGGAGCGGGGCATGCGGACCTGATCTCCAACGTCCAGCGGGCCGGCGAGGCCTGGCCGCTCCTGGCGCTCGCCGCCGCCGTCGCAGGCCTCCTTGCCCTGATCGCTGCACGACGCCGGTCCACGACGTTCGCGCTGTTGGGAGTGGGGGTGGCGCTTGCCGGTGCAGTGCTGTGGCTGGCGGCGGGGATGTTGCCGGGCATAGTGTCCGCGCAGCAGGTGGGCAGCGCGGTGGCGTCCGCCTTCGCGGAGGCCTTCGCCGGGCAGGCAGCGGACAGCTTCCGCACCTGGACCGTCGGCCTGATGCTGGCCGGTGCCGGAGTGTTCGTCGCCGGGCTCCTGGCGAGGGTGCTGAGCAGGTCCGGGCGGTAGCTCCGCTGTGAGCGTACCCACGGCGCGCGGGGACGGGATCGCATAGCCCACCCGATAGCATAGGGACATGACCAGCACAGTTATCTCCGTGCCGATGCCCACCGTGCCCCGGCGGCGCCGCACCCCCGAGGAAGTGGCAGCTGCCGCTCCCGTTTTCGGTCCGCGGCGCGTGCTGCTGGCGGCACCGCGCGGCTACTGCGCCGGAGTGGACCGGGCGGTCATCGCCGTCGAAAAGGCGCTGGAAGCCTACGGTCCGCCTGTGTACGTCCGCAAGCAGATTGTCCACAACCTCCACGTGGTCACCACGCTGGAGGAAAAGGGTGCAATCTTCGTGGACGAGACCGACGAGGTGCCCGAGGGCTCGCTGCTGATCTTCTCCGCCCACGGCGTCTCACCCGCCGTCGTGCAATCCGCGGCGGACCGGCAGCTGCGCACCATCGACGCCACCTGCCCGCTGGTCACCAAGGTGCACCGCGAAGCCGTCCGGTTTGCCCGCGACGACTTCGACATCCTGCTGATCGGACATGAAGGCCACGAAGAGGTCGAGGGCACCTACGGCGAAGCGCCGGAGCACATGCAGATCGTCAACGGTCCCGAAGACGTGGACAAGGTCACCGTCCGGGACCCGGACAAGGTCATCTGGCTCTCCCAGACCACCCTCAGCGTGGATGAAGCCATGCACACCGTGAATCTGCTGCGCGAACGCTTCCCCTCCCTGCAGGATCCCCCCAGCGATGACATTTGCTACGCAACGTCCAACCGCCAGGCCGCGATCAAGAAGATTGCCCCGGAAGCGGACCTGGTGCTCGTGGTGGGGTCGGCAAACTCCTCCAACTCCGTCCGGCTGGTGGAGGTGGCGCTGGAATACGGTGCCAAGGCCTCCTACCGCGTGGACTTTGCCAACGAGGTGGATGAAAGCTGGTTCGAGGGCGTGGCCACGGTCGGCGTGACCTCCGGCGCCTCCGTGCCGGAGAATCTGGTCCAGGACGTGCTGCACCTGCTGGCGCAGTACGGCTACGGCGACGTCGAAGAGGTAGTGACGGCCGAAGAGGACATCATCTTCTCCCTGCCGAAGGAAATCCGCGCCACGCTGAAGGCCATGGGGGACTCCTCCCGCGGCCTCGGCGGCCGCCGTCGTGCCGACGAGTCCTAGCGCCCGGTATCATTTACTAACGTGGCTCTTACTATTGGCATCGTCGGCCTGCCCAACGTCGGCAAATCAACCCTGTTCAATGCGCTGACCCGCAACAACGTGCTGGCGGCGAACTATCCGTTCGCCACCATCGAACCGAACGTCGGCGTCGTGTCCCTTCCCGATCCGCGGCTGGCCAAGCTGGCCGAAATCCACGGTTCGGCGCGCATCCTCCCGGCAACGGTGTCCTTCGTGGATATTGCCGGCATCGTCAAGGGCGCTTCCGAGGGTGAAGGGCTGGGCAACCAGTTCCTCGCCAACATCCGCGAAGCCGAAGCCATTGCCCAGGTTATCCGCGTGTTCGATGACCCCGACGTCATCCACGTGGACGGCAAGGTGGACCCGCGTTCGGACATGGAAACCATCAACACCGAGCTGATCCTGGCTGACCTGCAGACGCTGGAAAAGGCGATCCCGCGGGTGGAGAAGGAAGTCAAGATCAAAAAGCGCGACGCCGCGCAGCTGGCTGCCATGGAGGCCGCCCGCACCGTGCTGGAACGCGGCGACACGATCTTCTCCTCGGTGGCCAGCGACAAGCTGGACATGGAACACCTGCGCGAGCTGAGCCTGCTCACCGCCAAGCCGTTCATCTACGTGTTCAACGTCGACGACGCCGTGCTGGGCAACCCGGACCGCCAGGCCGAACTGCGCGAACTGGTGGCACCGGCGGACGCCATCTTCCTCGACGCCAAGCTTGAAGCCGACCTGGTGGAGCTGGACGAAGAAGAAGCCCGCGAAATGCTGGAAATGAACGGCCAGGAAGAATCCGGCCTGGACCAGCTGGCCCGCGTCGGCTTCCACACCTTGGGCCTGCAGACCTACCTGACTGCCGGCCCCAAGGAAACCCGCGCCTGGACCATCCGCAAGGGCGATACCGCGCCCCAGGCTGCCGGCGTCATCCACTCCGACTTCCAGCGCGGCTTCATCAAGGCCGAAGTTGTTTCCTTCGACGACCTGGTCGATGCCGGCTCCATGGCCGAGGCCAAGTCCCGCGGCAAGGTCCGCATCGAAGGCAAGGACTACGTCATGGTCGACGGCGACGTGGTGGAATTCAGGTTTAATGTATAGATTCTTCGCCTGAAGCATTGAGAAAGCCGCCCTCACGGAAACGTCGAGGGCGGCTTTATTTATACCCGAATCGATAGTTTTTCGAGAAGTAAATATCCTGGTGGGGTTCCTGGTCCAGAAGTGCTTTGGACGGTCGTAAACGGAAGGAATCTCCGGCCGACAGATGGTTCATTTCTCACGGTGGATCCGGTGTTGGCGGTCCGGTGGGCGTGGCGCTGATTGGTGCCGCCTCCGTTGCATTGATCAGCGGAGGCATGCCGATAGCAACGTCGAAGGCCCATGATGGGACAGCGGACTGGGCCAGGGGGGGCAAAGACGCTCTGATCGGCGGCCTTGGAGGCCTCGCCGGCGGTGTAGCGGCAGGAGTCAGCGGGAGTGTCCGGGGCTACATCCGGCGTTGCTGACTACAGACTCAATACCGCCGAGGGGGAGAGGACCGCGGGAGGATATATTCAGGCGGGAGGACTAGGCTTCGTAGTCAATGCAGGTTTCTGCTACGGCAGCGGCAAGCTCTCTGATCTGGCCACCTCAAGATTGCCCATTCCGCCCCTGTCGCCAGGGGCCAATTCTCATGTGACGCCTAGTTCACCTTGGACACCGATAGTGGAGGACGTTGTGGGGCGCGCAGCCGGGGTTACCCAAGCGGTGGTTGAGGAGACGATTGATGCAGGGCGTATCCCCAGCACAGAAGATCTGATTCCGGCCGTTATCAGCGGCGGGCTCAACGGCTCCGGTGGACCCATCGTTCGGCACCACGAGTTATCAAATTAGTATCAAGGGGGAACAGGTTTAATTGGATAAAGGGGAGGAGGATGAATTGAACCCACAAGCCGAGGGCAACATCTCAGCGGATCCGCCCAAAAAGCCGTCACGATCGTTGAAGAGTAATTTGGCCTTTTGGGGAATTTTGCCCACCTTTGGGCTGCTCGTCCTAGCGCTTACGGTTGGACCGTGGGTTATTACTTCCTATGACGACGACCACCGGGTACGAATGGAATGCACTGTCACTGATGCTGAGGGAGGCACCTATAGTCCTGCCGGCCGCAGTGTCGGTTCGAGGCCGGAGCTAATCATCAGGACCTCTGACTGCGGGACGTTGACCTTGATCCATGAATCTGACCAGGCCGCCAACGAGGTGATGGCTGCCGAGCTGGCACAGGGAGGTAGGTTCGAGTTCGAACTGGGCCAGGCAACGCGCACCTTGATGGGTTTCTTTGACGTCATCGGTATGACACCAGTGGTTTCTTCATACGAAAAAGTCGACTGACTCAGCTGAAGTCGAGGTGTTCTGCCTCCCAGAGACTGGTGGGCAGACGACCCAGCGCACCCGTCCGTTTTGCTTCACAGGGGCTGGATTCGGTGTCCTCCTGTTGGGACCACGTTTTCAGTCCATATAAACAACGCCTCGGCCTTCTGGCCGGGGCGTTGTTTATTGGACAGCCGAACTGGCTGTTGGCGGGCCTTGCCGTTACCGGAGGCGTTTTGGGCATGCGTTAGAGATCAAGAAACGCCCCCCGCAGTGTTGCCTGAAATCTCGGACCTGAGCTTCGCGTATTGGTGTTCCTGCGGGGACCGAGTCTGCTCTTCGAGGAGACCGAGCGGACGATGAGCAACGATCCGCTGAGAGGCGATCAGGCGGGGGCGTAGGCAGGGTCGGCGGGTCTGGTCGGCCTTTGGCGGGACTAATCAAGAGGTTGCCTGGCTACGGAACGTGGTTGAGTTTAGGTTTAATGTCTAGGTTTTTCGTCTGAAAAGAAATGCCGCCCTCGCCGGAAACGCTGAGGGCGGCATTTTTTGTAACCGGGGTCGATAGGTTTACGCTGACCTATTCGGGCAGAACTCCTTGGTCCAGAAGTGCGTTGGGCAGGCCGGATACTTGGACAAGAGAACAGAATCCTTGAAAGACACAGCCTGGGCGATCATGGGACTACCGGAGAAGATCACCGAGTATGCCCCGTTGGGGCCGGCTGAGCTGCAGAAGGCCTTACTGGAAGGAATGAACAGTGCCCGCCTTTAGGACACATATGTGGATGTTTACGGCGGCGGCCGCTGTGCTCCTAGTGGGGATGACCGGATGCGCTCAGAAGGGGTCAAACACGACAACGTCGGAGAAAAACGCCCCCGAGGAGACAATCAGTGCCAGAGAAGGACGGGACCGGGTGGTTGAGCTCGTTTTCAATACTGCCGAACAGCTCGACGTCACCGGGTGGTGGCCCCGCAACGGGTCAGCGGGGGCGCAGGAGTGCACCCCCGAAAGCAGCCATGGACTGGGGGATGCCACTGCCAGTTACAGCTACGACCGCTGGGCCCCTCAAGGAACGGACCATGTTGAGGACGCCCAGCGCGTCGCCGACTATTGGGAGTCCCTTGGCATGACCGTACGCACCATAAACCCGACAAAAGACCCGGTCGTGTTTGGCGAGGGGGGTCCCGTCCTCCGGGCTGAATTCGATACTGATGCACCTGAACAGTCGTACAGCATCGGGGCTACTGCCCCCTGCTCGCCGGGCGACGCTTGGACCTTGAATGAGGAGGACAGTGCAGAGCGGGATCAAGGCAAAGTACTCCCCGGAGACGAAGGCCTCGTGCTTCAGGAAGAGCCCCCGCAGTAACACCACGAAGCAATTACCCCTCCCGGCGCCCCGCCCGGAGGTTCCGGTGGGACCGGCTGGTCTTCTAAAGCCCTTAATCGAAGGAATGAATTGTCCGCCGCTAAGCCACATATAAGGATCCTCACGACCGCGGCTGCCGCGCTCATGATGGGAATGACAATAACGGCCTGCGCCGAGAAGGAGCCCAGTACGGCAATCAGTGCCAGGGAGGGACGGGACCGCGTGGTTGAACTCGTGTTCAATACCGCCGACCAGCTCGCGGTCACCGGGTGGTGGCCCCGCAACGGTGCGGCGGCGGCTGATGAGTGCATCCCCAAAAGCCGCAGCGGTATCGAGGATGCAACTGCCAGTTATAGCTACGACCGCTGGGCCCCCCGTGGAACCGACCATGTTGGGGACGCCAAACGCGTCGCCGAGTATTGGGAGTCCCTGGGCATGAGCGTACGCACGGTAAATCCGACAACCCACCCGACTGTCTTCGCCGAGGGCGGTCCCGTCCTCCGGGCTGAATTCGATACTTATGCGTCCGACGAGTCGTACAGTATCGGGGCTACTGCTCCCTGCTCGCCGGGCGACGCTTGGACCTTGAATGAGGAGGACAGTGCAGAGCGGGATCAAGGCAAAGTACTCCCCGGAGACGAAGGCCTCGTGCTTAAGGAAGAGCCTCCGCAGTAACTTCACGAGACAATCCCAGCCGCTCCGATACCGGGCGCCGACCGACAGTCGGGCAGTTCTGATTGGGTGTGTTCCCAGTAACCGTCTGAGCGCTGCTACTTTCTTTGCTGGACATCAAGGCGCCCATTCTTGAACGGGGAACGGACTCTTCACGTACGAGGGTGTTCCGCAGGCGAGCTGCTTCGACTGTTATAGGTAGCTTCAGAAGCAGCGCTCCCCTCTGGACCCGGCTGCGGCGAAGCAGCAGTCTTCAGGGCGTCCCGACTTCTGGCTGGGGTTCAGCGGGGAGGCGTCGTCCAGCAGCACCAGGGCGGGCCCGCAAGCCGGTGTGGCATCATCTGGAGATGGCGTCACCCCAGACTCTCAGCGATCCGAACCGGCGCGTCATCGCACGATGGGCGGCAGCATGCGCTGAACGTGTCCTCCCGCTCTACAAAGCAGATGAGGCCGCGGAAGAAACCGCCCGGAATGCGCTCGCCCGCACCCGTGCGTACAGTGCAGGATCGGGCACGGCCGCCGAAGAAATCAGCAAGCGGCTCGTCGTCGTAAAGATCGCGAATGCTGCGACCACGCCGGCCGGCGCTGCGGCAGCCCGCGCCGTCGCCCAGGCAGCCGCGGTCGCCCACATGGGCGCCATGCTCTGGGTGCGGCTGCCTACGCGGCGAAGGCAGTCTCGCTCGCGAACGCAGATCAAGCGGAGGCGGTCCAGCAGGAGATCCGATGGCAGCTGGCACATCTGAGCGAGAGCAAGCGAGAGGTGCTGCGGCTGCTTCCGCCCGTAGGTGCTGACTCCGCCGGTCCACTGGGAGAGGGACTGCTGTCACGCGGCATCCTGGGAGCGGCAATCCGTGAGATTCAGGTCCAGATTGCCTAGGTTCTACCGTCGCGGCCGCGGCACCAGCGCCATGACTGCGCAGGCCGGGCCGGACCCGGCAATACATGGCGCCGACTCCACGGCCCAAGGTGAAATCGCCCGGTCCTGGCCGGCGACTCAGGATCACCCCGTTCCCGACGACGTCGCCCGCCTTCTCGCCAGCGTGCCCGAATGGTTCGGGCAGCCCGACTCGAATGCCGAGTACATCGACGCTGCCCGAAGCAAGGAAACCTGGACCGTGCGCGACGTCGACGGGTCCGTGGTCGGGGTCACCTTGGTGGACCGGCACTTTCCGCACGTGGCGGAGATTCACCTGACCGTGGTCGAGCGCGCCGCTCACGGCACCGGCGTCGGCACTGCGATGCTCGCGGCCATCGAAGCCGGCGCGGTCCGGCGCGGGGTACGAATCCTTGAGGTGAAGACCCTCGGCCCTTCGCATCCGGACTCCGGCTACGCGCGAACCCGACACTTCTATGAGACGTGGGGATTCCTGCCCCTGGAAGAGACGGACCTGTGGGGAGACGCCACACCGTGCCTGATCATGGTGAAGCCGCTGGGTTCGGCGCCCTAGCTGCTCACGCCCAGGGCCTTACCGACGGTGGAATCGTCCGTGAGGATCTCCAGCATGCAGGCCGCAAGGTCGCGGCGGGGGACCGAACCTCGCAGCTTTCCCTCGCTGCCTACCTCCAGGGCACGCCAGGTGCCGGCCGGGTCCTTGTCGGTGAGACCGGTCGGGCGGACCAGTGTCCAGTCCAGCCCGGAGCCGGTCACGGCGGACTCCTGCTCGTTGTGGTCAGCCAGCGGTTTGGCCAGCGCAACCCGGGTGATCAGGCCGAGCGGGCCGGGCAGCTGCGAGGAGGAATCTCCCGCTCCCAGTGAGGACTGCACAACGAGGCGCCGTACGCCCTGCGCCTGCATCGCCTTGACGGTTGCCCGGGTAACTGCAGCCCTCTGGTGGGGGACTCCCTTGGCTCCGCCCACGGTGACGAACACAGCGTCGGCCCCGGACACCGCCGCGGACACTGTTTCAGGATCCGCAGCGTCGCCGGTGCGCGCGGAAACACCGGAGGGTGCACGGCCGGACCGGGAGAGCGCCGTGACCTCATGGCCGGCGTCCTGTGCGAGGGAAGCGAGCCGCGCACCGGTGCCCTGCGAGCCGCCGATAATCGTAATCTTCATGGAACCCCTACTTCGAGATGTCGTGCAGTTGGTACCCCATGAGCATCCTCCCACTCATGGCTGGAACCGACTCCTCCCTTGCCCGGGCGAGACACAAAAGCGCGCCATATGACATGTCATTGCATGTAATACAGGCCTCGTATGCCAAATCGTTACCAGACGGTATGGTTCGGCCTTTTCCCACGTCATCAGGGTCTTTGGCGCCATGTGATCGGCAGCACGGTGCCCATAAGGGTGCCACATGGCGGACTTGGTTACGTCTAGGCAACAAAGTGGGCTTATGCTTTTGGCTTTGTGAGTCGGTTCACCATTTGGCAGAGCCGCAACACCGGCGTTATCAACGCCGGAACCGAACAGAACTAGGAGGCGGAATGCGCGTCACACGCACTTCCAAAATGCTGAGCGTAGCGGCACTTGCCGCACTTACGCTGAGCGCCTGCGGTGGAGGATCCGACGAATCGGCCGAAGGCTCGGGTGAGACCGAGGGCAACAGCACCGCGATCATCACTGCCAACGGCACCGAACCGCAGAACCCGCTGATGCCGGTCAACACCAACGAAGTTGGCGGCGGACGCATCATGGACCTGCTCTTCGAAGGCCTGGTCAGCTACGACGCTGACGGCAATACGGTCAACGAACTCGCCGAGTCCATCGAGACCGAAGATTCCCAGACCTACACCATCAAGGTGAAGGCGGACCAGAAGTTCACCAACGGCGAGGCCATCACGGCCAAGTCCTTCGTTGACGCCTGGAACTTCGGTGCAGCTGCCAAGAACGCCCAGCTCAACTCGTACTTCTTCGAGAGTATCGAAGGTTACGACGTGGTCAGTGCGGAAGGTGCAACGGCCGACACGATGAGCGGTCTGACCGTGGTGGATGACAGCACGTTCACCGTGAAGCTCAGCCAGCCGGAATCCGACTTCCCGCAGCGACTCGGCTACACCGCCTTCTTCCCGCTGCCCGCCGAGGCCCTTACGGACCCCGCCGCGTTCGGCGAGGATCCCATCGGCAACGGCCCGTACATGCTCGACGGCGACGACGCCTGGCAGCACGAGATCCAGATCGACCTGGTCGCTAACCCGGACTACACCGGAACCCGTGTACCGCAGAACGGCGGAGTGACCTTCAAGTTCTACTCCTCCTTCGACGCAGCCTACGCAGACCTGCAGTCCAACGAGCTGGACATCCTCGACACCATTCCCAACATGGCGCTGAAGACGTTCAAGACGGATCTGGGTGAAGGCCGCTTCGACGAGAAGGCCTACGCCGGCAACCAGACCATCACCGTCCCCGGCTACCTTCCGGAGTTCTCCGGTGAAGCGGGACAGCTCCGCCGCCAGGCCATCTCCATGGCCATCGACCGGGACGAGATCACCGAGGTTGTCTTCTCAGGATCGCGTGAACCGGCCACTGAATTCACCGCTCCGGTCATCGAGGGCTACAACGACAGCATTCCCGGCAACGAGGTGCTCGAGTTCGACCCCGAGAAGGCCAAGGAACTCTGGGAAGAAGCCGAGGAGCTTTCGCCCTGGCCCGCTGACCAGCCCTTCACCATCGGCTACAACGCCGACGCCAACCACAAGGAATGGGTTGACGCCGTAGCAAACGGTCTGAAGAACAACCTTGGTATCCAGGCCGAAGGCAAGCCCTACGCAACGTTCAAGGAACTGCGCGCAGACGCTAGCGCCAAGACGCTGACCGGTGCCATCCGCACCGGCTGGCAGGCCGATTACCCGTCCCTGAACAACTTCCTCGGCCCGCTGTACGGCACCGGGGCGGGTTCCAACGACGGCGAATACTCGAGCGAAGAGTTCGACAACCTCCTGAACGAGGGCCTTGCGGCTTCCACGCCGGAAGAGGGCGCGGAAACGCTCAACAAGGCGCAGGAAATCCTGCTGAAGGACCTTCCCGTTATCCCGCTGTGGTACCAGGTGGCACAGTCCGGCTGGAGTGAAAACGTGGACAACGTTGAAACCGGCTGGAACGGCGTCCCGGTGTACTACAACGTCACGGCCAAGTAGCAGTATCTAGACCGACCGATCCGGGGCCCGGCCAGAAGGCCGGGCCCCGGCTTGTATTCGGGTTCTATCAGGAACAGGCATACAAAAAATGCGAGACTTCAATCCCCCACAGCTGGCAGGAGAGCACCCCTAATGGCCGGCTACGTCATTCGACGCTTCCTCCAAATGATCCCCGTTTTCTTCGGGGCCACCTTCCTCGTTTACTTCCTCGTGTTCTCCCTGCCGGGAGACCCCATCGCCGCGCTCTTCGGCGATAAGCCGGTTAACGAAGCCGTTGCCGCACAGCTGCGCAGCCAGTACAACCTGGACCAGCCCTTCATCATCCAGTACCTGCTCTACCTGCAGAACCTGGTCACCTTTGACCTGGGTGTCGACTTCTCCGGCCGCGAAGTTTCAGCCGTCCTGGCCCAGGCCTTCCCGGTCACGATGCGCCTCGCCGTGCTGGCACTGCTTTTCGAAGCGGTCTTCGGTATTGCCTTCGGCCTCATGGCCGGCCTGAAGAAGGGCAAGATCTTCGACAGCACCGTCCTGGTTGTGTCGCTGATCGTGATCGCGATCCCGGTGTTCGTGCTTGGCTTCCTGCTGCAGTTCCTCGTGGGCGTCAAGCTCCAATGGACCAGCCCCACCGTCGGCGGCGACGCCGGCTGGGCGGACCTGATCCTGCCGGCAGTGGTCCTGGGCCTGGCGTCCTTCGCCTACGTCCTGCGCCTGACGCGCACCTCGGTCATCGAGAACATGAACGCCGATTACGTCCGCACCGCCACCGCCAAGGGCCTTTCCCGTCCGCGCGTGGTCACCGTGCACATCCTGCGCAACTCCCTGATTCCCGTGGTGACCTTCCTCGGGGCGGACCTGGGTGCGCTCATGGGCGGCGCCATCGTCACCGAAGGCATCTTTAACGTCCCCGGAGTGGGACAGCGACTTTACCAGTCAGTCATCAGGGGAGAGGGGCCGACGATCGTGTCGATCGTGAGCGTCCTCGTTTTCGTCTACGTCATCGCCAACCTCCTGGTAGACCTCCTGTACGCCTGGCTTGATCCGAGGATCCGTTATGCATAAAGACACCACACACATCGAGCACTACGTCGCCCCGCTGGAGGAAACCCCTCTGGCGGCGACGGACAGCGTCAAGGAAGATGTCCAGCCGCTAAGCCTCTGGGGGGAGGCCTGGCGCAACCTGCGCACCCAGCCGCTGTTCATCATTTCCGCCCTGCTTATCCTGCTGATTCTCACGGTTGCGGCTTTCCCCGGCCTGTTCACGAATGCGTCACCGGATGAAAACTGCCTGTTGGCCAATTCCAACGGGGCGCCCACGGCGGGTCACCCGCTGGGCTTCACCTTCCAGGGCTGCGACGTTTACGCCCGGGTCATCTACGGCACACGCGCGTCCGTCCTGGTGGGTCTGCTGACCACCATCGCCGTCGTGATCATTGGCGGCATCGCGGGAGCACTGGCGGGCTACTACGGCGGATGGCTCGACGCCATCCTCGCCCGGGTCGGCGATATCTTCTTCGCCCTGCCGCTGATCCTCGGCGCCATCATCATCATGCAGCTGCCGGCTTTCCGTGAGAACCGCACGGTCATCACGGTGGTCTTCACGCTGCTGATCTTCGGGTGGCCCCAGGTGGCCCGCATTACCCGCAGCGCAGTGATCTCGGTCCGCAACTCGGACTTCGTGGTGGCGTCCCGCTCCCTCGGTGTCTCGCGGTTCTCGGCGCTGGTGAAGCACGTTATTCCCAACTCCACCGCTCCCGTGATCGTGATCGCCACGATCTCGCTGGGAACGTTCATTGTTGCGGAAGCCACGCTGTCCTTCCTGGGCATCGGGCTGCCGCCGGGCATCATGTCCTGGGGAAATGACATCTCGGCTGCCCAGTCCTCGTTGCGGTCCAACCCCTCAACGCTGCTCTGGCCTGCGGCCGCCCTCTCCATCACCGTGCTGAGCTTCATCATGCTCGGCGACGCGGTCCGTGATGCTCTTGATCCGAAGGCGCGCAAACGATGACCATCAATACCCCCAACACGCCCGTCCAGCCGCTGCTGGAAATCCGCGACCTGGCAATCACGTTCACCACCGCCAACGGCGACGTTGAAGCAGTCCGTGACGCACACCTGACGATCATGCCCGGCGAGACCGTGGCCATCGTGGGGGAGTCCGGCTCCGGCAAGTCGACGACGGCGCTGGCGGCCATCGGCCTGCTGCCCGGCAACGGCAGGGTCAGCTCAGGCCAGATCCTCTTTGACGGCGAGGACATTTCCAATGCCAGCGCCAAGCGGATCCAGGAGCTGCGCGGCAACTCGATCGGCATGGTTCCGCAGGACCCGATGTCCAACCTGAACCCGGTATGGAAGATCGGTTTCCAGGTCAAGGAAACCCTGCGCGCGAACGGGCTGCCGCATTCCGCGGCGGACATTGCGAAGGTCCTGGAACAGGCGGGCCTGCCGGATGCGGCAAACCGCGCCAAACAGTACCCGCACGAGTTCTCCGGCGGTATGCGCCAGCGGGCACTGATCGCCATTGGCCTGTCCTGCCGGCCGCGGCTGCTGATCGCCGATGAGCCGACGTCGGCGCTGGACGTCACCGTCCAGCGGCAGATCCTGGACCACCTGGGCACCCTGACTGATGAACTGGGCACCGCGGTGCTGCTGATTACGCACGACCTCGGCCTTGCCGCGGAACGGGCACAGAAGGTTGTTGTGATGTACAAGGGACGGGTGGTGGAATCCGGGCCGGCCCTGGAAATCCTGACCAACCCCCGCCACCCATACACGCGCAAGCTGGTGGAATCGGCGCCGTCGCTGGCCTCCAAGCGCATCGACTCGGCGAAGAGCCGCGGCCTGGAAAGCACAGACCTGCTCACCTCCGAAGACGGTGCCAAGCTGAAGGCTGCGGATAACGTCATTGAGGTGAAGGACCTGACGAAGGTCTTCAAACTCCGCAGCGGGCTCGGCAAGTCCACCGATTTCACCGCCGTGGACAACGTGTCCTTCAATATCAAGCGCGGCACCACCACGGCCGTCGTGGGCGAGTCCGGTTCGGGCAAGTCCACGGTGGCACGCATGGTGCTGAACCTGGAGACGCCCACCAGTGGATCCATCCTGTTCGACGGGGTGGACATGACCACGCTGAACAGCAAGCGCCTGTTCGAGTTCCGCCGCCGGGTCCAGCCGATCTTCCAGGATCCGTATGGATCCCTGGACCCGATGTACAACATCTTCCGCACCATTGAAGAGCCCCTTCGGGTGCACAAGATCGGTACGCCCAAGAGCCGCGAGGCCAAGGTGCGCGAGCTCCTTGACCAAGTGGCCCTGCCGTCCTCCGTCATGCGCCGCTTCCCGAACGAGCTCTCGGGCGGCCAGCGCCAGCGCGTAGCCATCGCCCGTGCGCTGGCACTGGATCCCGAGGTTGTCATCTGCGACGAAGCGGTTTCTGCGCTGGACGTCCTGGTGCAGGCCCAGATCCTGAACCTGCTGGCGGACCTGCAGTCGGAGCTGGGACTGAGCTACCTGTTCATTACCCATGACCTGGCGGTGGTCCGGCAGATTGCGGACTTCGTCTGCGTGATGGAAAAGGGCAAGCTCGTGGAGACCGGCACCACTGACGAGGTGTTCGACGCCCCGCAGCAGGCCTACACACAGGCACTGCTCGCCGCCATCCCGGGATCCCGGCTGGAACTGCCGCCGCAAGTCGCCTAGCGGCCCGGAAGCACATGCACTGAAGGCGGGGAACCGGACAGGTTTCCCGCCTTCGCTGCGTCCGGAACGGCCCCCCGCGCCGCGCCTGCCTTCGGCCCTGTCCGGGCCCCGGAGCAGCCTGCTCCGTTTCTCCCCGCAAAGGCACGCATTAGGGATCGTATGGTATTGCGACTAGAATGTTAGCGTGCCCGCTGACGGCGGGGCCTTCGGTGGATTCTGACTGGTGATTGAGCAAGCGATTGAATCAGCATTCGTACAGAACAGCCGGAAACGCCGGTACCAATCCGGCCGAAAAAAGATACACCCCGAACTGATCTCCTATGAATTGAGTCCTCACGCATGTCAGAAACCAACACGGCCGTAAATACCGCAGTACGAAGCGATCTCCGCAACGTTGCGATTGTGGCCCACGTTGACCACGGTAAGACGACTCTCGTCGACGCCATGCTGAAGCAGACAAACTCGTTTGCCGCCCACGGTGACGTGGAAGACCGCGTGATGGACTCCGGTGACCTGGAGCGCGAAAAGGGCATCACCATCCTGGCCAAGAACACCACCGTGTTCTACAACGGTCCGGCAGCCAAGGGTGAAACCATCACCATCAACGTCATCGACACCCCCGGCCACGCCGACTTCGGCGGCGAGGTCGAGCGCGGTCTGTCCATGGTCGACGGCGTTGTGCTGCTCGTTGATGCCTCTGAAGGACCGCTGCCCCAGACCCGCTTCGTGCTGCGCAAGGCGCTGGCCGCGAAGCTGCCGGTAGTCCTCCTGGTCAACAAGACCGACCGTCCCGATGCCCGGATCGACGAAGTTGTCAGCGAGTCCATGGACCTGCTGCTCGGCCTCGCCTCCGACCTCGCCGACGAAGTTCCGGACCTCGACCTTGACCTGGTCCTGAACGTTCCCGTTGTCTACGCCGCCGCCCGCGTCGGTGCAGCCTCCCTGGAGCAGCCGGCCGACGGCTCAGCCCCCGCGAATGACAACCTGGAACCGCTGTTCCAGACGATCATCGACCACATCCCGGCTCCCACGTACGACCCCGAGGGTGTCCTCCAGGCGCACGTCACCAACCTGGACGCCTCCCCGTTCCTCGGCCGCCTGGCCCTGCTGCGTATCTTCAACGGCACCCTGCGCAAGGGCCAGACCGTTGCCTGGGCCCGCCACGACGGCACCATGAAGACCGTCAAGATCACCGAGCTGCTGGCGACCAAGGCACTGGACCGCGTTCCCACCGAATCCGCCGGACCGGGCGAGATCGTGGCTGTTGCCGGCATCGAGGACATCACCATCGGTGAGACCCTGACCGACGTCGACAACCCCAAGCCGCTGCCGCTGATCACCGTGGACGATCCCGCGATCTCCATGACCATCGGTATCAACACCTCGCCGCTGGCCGGCCGGGTCAAGGGTGCCAAGGTCACGGCCCGCCAGGTCAAGGACCGCCTCGACAAGGAACTGATCGGCAACGTGTCGCTGAAGGTCCTTCCGACCGAGCGTCCGGATGCCTGGGAAGTCCAGGGCCGCGGCGAGCTCGCCCTGGCCATCCTCGTGGAGCAGATGCGCCGCGAAGGCTTCGAGCTGACTGTCGGCAAGCCGCAGGTAGTCACCAAGATCGTTGACGGCAAGGTCAACGAGCCGATGGAGCACATGACCATCGACGTACCCGAGGAATACCTGGGTGCCGTCACGCAGCTGATGGCTGTCCGCAAGGGCCGGATGGTCAACATGGCCAACCACGGCACCGGCTGGGTCCGCATGGAATTCATCGTTCCGGCCCGCGGCCTGATCGGCTTCCGCACCAAGTTCCTGACGGAAACCCACGGCGCCGGCATCTCCTCGTCCATCGCCGAGGGCTACGAGCCCTGGGCCGGTCCGATCGAGTACCGCACCAACGGTTCGCTGATCTCCGACCGCTCCGGCGTCGTCACCCCGTTCGCCATGATCAAGCTGCAGGAACGCGGTTCCTTCTTCGTGGAGCCCACCTCCGAGGTTTACGAAGGCATGATCGTCGGCGAGAACTCCCGCGCCGATGACATGGACGTGAACATCACCAAGGAAAAGCAGCTCACCAACATGCGTGCCGCGTCCTCGGATACCTTCGAGAACCTGACCCCGCCGCGGAAGCTCACCCTGGAAGAGTCGCTCGAATTCGCCCGTGAGGACGAATGCGTCGAGGTCACCCCGGAGTCCATCCGCATCCGCAAGCTGGTCCTGAACGCGAACGACCGCGCCAAGGCCAACCGCGCCCGCGCCAAGGCCTAGTCATTTCCGCTACGGCTGACACCGGCAAGAGGTCCCCGCGCTGGCGGGGGCCTCTTGCCGCCGTGGGCGGCGGAATCCTCGCCGCAGTGCTGGGCACCTCCCTGCACGGCCACGTGGTCTACGCCGGCGACAGCGGTCTGCCCGTCGGTGCGTTGCTGGCCGTGGTGTTCAGCTGCGCTGTGGCCCTGCTGATCGGCCTCTGGCAGCGCAGCGCGCTGCTCAGCGCCGTGACCGGCGTGGTTACGTACCTGGTGCTGGGGCTTTTCTCGCTGGCCCTGGTCAGCGAAGTGCCGCTGATCGTGACCGGCTCGTCCGCGCCGGAGCAGCCGCCGGTGGTTATCGCCGGGCTGGTGTGGCTGTTCGGGCAGGCTGTTGCCACTGTGGCAGCCGTCCTTGCCTGTGCACGCGTGCTGGGCCGGGACCGCGCAGCAGGAACCGCCGGGTAGCTCCGCGCAAGTTTTAAAGGCAAAAGGCCGTCGGAACCATTGGTTCCGGCGGCCTTTTTGCATCCGCCCTGCATCCGCCCTGCATCCGCCCTGCATCCGCCCTGCATCGCCCTGCATCAGCCCTGCAGCGGGCGTGCCCGCGCAGAGCGCCGCGGGGGAGCCGGCGGGACGGGCTTGGCAGCGGTGACCAGCGGATAGGCAATCACGACGTCGCCGCGCCGGGTGGATACAGTGCATTCCTCTGCCCCGATGTCGGTGAGGGTGCCGAGTGCGTCGGTAAAGCCGCCGTCGATCCGGTAGCGGACCACCACCCGCACACCGGGCTGCAGTCCGCGCAGCAGGGCGGCGGGGTCGGAAGTCATCCCACCATCCTACGGCGGGGCCGGAGTAGTCACCGGGACGCTCCGGCTGGGAGATAATGGACAAGGCTACTAACGTGGAACCAACACCCAGCGACCCGCCGTCCTACCGGCCGACGGTCCGCAGATCAGGAAGGCAAGGGACGTGACGTACGTAATTGCGCAGCCATGCGTGGATGTCAAAGACAAGGCATGTATTGAAGAGTGCCCCGTGGACTGCATCTATGAAGGCGAACGATCCCTCTACATCCACCCGGACGAATGCGTCGACTGCGGTGCCTGTGAACCCGTCTGCCCGGTGGAGGCCATTTACTACGAGGATGACACTCCCGAGGAATGGGCCGACTACTACAAGGCCAACGTCGAGTTCTTCGACGTCCTGGGTTCCCCCGGCGGCGCAGCCAAGGTAGGCAACACCCACACCGACCACCCGATCATCGCGGCCCTGCCGCCGCAGAACCAGGCATGAGCACGGCGGCGTCCCGGGCCTTCGGCCTGGATTTGCCGGAATACCCCTGGGACGCCATGGCGCCGTACCAGCGCCGGGCCGCAGAGCACCCTGACGGGGCCGTGAACCTCTCCATCGGTACTCCCGTCGACCCCACGCCCTCCGTCGTCCGTGAGGCGCTGGCAGCGGCAGCGGACGCTCCGGGCTATCCCACCACCCACGGCACCGCCGATCTGCGCGCCGCCGTCACGGAATGGTTTGCCCGGCGCCGGAACGTCCCCGGACTGGATCCGGAGGCAGTGCTGCCCACCATCGGTTCCAAGGAACTCGTCGCGTGGCTGCCGCTGCTGCTCGGGCTGGGGGAGGGCGACGTCGTCGTCCGCCCTGTGGTGGCCTACCCCACCTACGACATGGGTGCAGTTTTCGCCGGGGCGACGGCGGTCGCTGCCGATTCCCTGTCGGATCTGGATGAGGAGACACGTTCCCGCGTGCGGCTCGTCTGGGTGAACTCCCCGGGCAATCCCACCGGCATCGTGCGCTCCGCAGACTCGCTGCGCACGCTCGTGGAAGAGGCCCGCGCCGTAGGTGCCGTAGTCGCCTCCGACGAATGCTACGCCGAGCTCGGCTGGGACTCCTGGGATCCCTCCCGCGGCGGCGAACCCGTCCCCAGCATCCTGGATCCGCGGATCAGCGGCGGAAGCACCGAGTCGCTGCTCGCCGTGTACTCCCTGAGCAAGCAGTCGAACATGGCCGGCTACCGTGCCGCGTTCACGGCCGGGGACCCGGCACTGATCGCGAACCTGGTCAACAGCCGCAAGCATGCCGGAATGATTGTTCCGGCCCCGGTGCAGGCCGCCATGGCCGCGGCGCTGCGCGATGATACGCATGTGGCCGCGCAGAAGGACCTCTACCGCTCCCGCCGGGACCTGCTAGTCCCTGCCCTGGAAGCCTTCGGACTGAAAATCGAGCACTCCGAGGCAGGACTGTATCTCTGGGCGAGCGCGGGAGAGGACACCTGGGCGACCGTTGCACGTTTCGCGGAGCTCGGCATAGTGGTGGGCCCGGGGGTCTTCTACGGCGACGCGGGGGCAGGATTCGTCCGGATTGCCCTCACCGGCACCGATGAGGGCATCAGCGCCGCTGCGCAGCGCCTGCACGCAGCTGCCGGAGCCGGCAGCACCGGGCACGGATAAGCACCGGGTAGGAATAGTATTGGGCACTGCACCGTCATGCGGCGCCTGGCCATGTTGCGCTTGTACAACAGTGCCCGCCCCGATTAGTGGTAAGGGCACTGAAACCGGTAGCGTTTTAGCGAAATAGTTTAGTGGAATGCACTATGTCCGCCGGAAGCGGATGTACATAGCGGCGGTTTCGAAAACTCCTAAAGGAGAATTAATGACTGAGCAACCAAGTGCCAAGCTCCAGTACGGGCCAAACCCGGAAGACGAGCTTGTACTGCCCCGCGTTGCCGCAGCGGAGGGAAACAACGGCTTCGACGTTTCCAAACTGCTGAAGCAGACCGGTACCGTCACTTTTGACCCCGGCTTCATGAACACGGCGGCCACCACCTCCGCGATCACCTACATCGACGGCGACCAGGGCATCCTGCGGTACCGCGGCTACCCGATTGAGCAGCTGGCCAAGCACTCGAGCTTCCTCGAGACCTCGTACCTGCTGATTTACGGGGAACTGCCGACGCCCACCGAGCTGGAGAACTTCGACCAGCGGATCCGCCGCCACACCCTGCTCCACGAGGACCTCAAGGGCTTCTTCGGCGGATTCCCGCGCGATGCACATCCGATGCCGGTGCTCTCCTCGGCGGTCAGCGCCCTCTCCACCTTCTACCAGGATTCCCTGGACCCGTTCGATGAAGAGCAGGTGGAGCTCTCCACGGTCCGCCTGATGGCGAAGCTGCCCGTGATCGCGGCCTACGCGCACAAGAAGTCCATCGGCCAGCCGATGCTCTACCCGGACAACTCCATGAACCTGGTGGAGAACTTCATGCGGCTGTCCTTCGGCCTGCCGGCCGAGCCGTACGAAATGGATCCGGACCTGGTGAAGGCCCTGGACCTGCTGCTGATCCTGCATGCAGACCACGAGCAGAACTGCTCCACCTCCACGGTCCGCCTGGTCGGCAGCTCCAACGCCAACATGTTCGCGTCCGTTTCGGCCGGCATCAGTGCACTCTTCGGCCCGCTGCACGGCGGCGCCAACGAAGCGGTCCTGAACATGCTCCGTGACATCCAGTCCACCGGCATGCAGCCAGAAACCTTCATGGAGAAGGTCAAGAACAAGGAAGACGGCGTCAAGCTCATGGGCTTCGGACACCGTGTTTACAAGAATTACGATCCGCGCGCCAAGATCGTCAAGGCGACGGCGCACGACATCCTGGCCAAGCTCGGCGGCAACGACGAGCTGCTGGACATCGCCATGCGCCTCGAAGAGAAGGCCCTGGCCGATGATTACTTCATCGAGCGCAAGCTGTACCCGAACGTGGACTTCTACACCGGCCTGATCTACAAGGCCATGGGCTTCCCGGAGAAGATGTTCACGGTCCTGTTCGCCATTGGCCGCCTGCCGGGCTGGATTGCCCAGTGGCGCGAAATGATGCAGGATCCGCAGACGAAGATCGGCCGCCCGCGCCAGCTTTACACGGGCGCGCCGGAGCGGAACTACCCGCAGCGCTGATCTGGTTGGAAAGAGAAAAAGGGAAGGTCCCCGGAGAATTCCGGGGACCTTCCCTTTTTTGTTTATTTACTACTCGGCGGCATAACCCTGGGGGTTGTTCTTCTGCCAGCGCCAGTGGTCCTCGCACATGCTCGCCAGCGTGCGTTCGGCACGCCAGCCCAGGTCCGCGTGCGCAGCGGCGGGATCCGCATAGCTGACGGCGGCATCCCCGGGGCGACGGGCGGCGAACTCGTACGGGATTTCCCGGCCGGCCGCAGCTGAGAAGGCGGCCAGGACCTCCAGGACGGAAGAACCGTTTCCGGTGCCAAGGTTCCAGCGGTGCACACCGGGGGCTTCACCCAGGAAGTTCAGGGCGGCCAGGTGGCCGGCGGCGAGGTCCACTACATGGATGTAGTCGCGGACTCCGGTGCCGTCCGGTGTGGGATAGTCGTTGCCGAAAACCATAACCTTGTCGCGGCGGCCCACGGCAACCTGTGCCACGAACGGCAGCAGATTGTTCGGGATGCCCGTGGGGTCCTCGCCGATCCGGCCGGATTCGTGGGCACCGGCAGGGTTGAAGTACCGCAGTAGGGCAATGCTCCAGCGGGGATCCGCGGCGCCCAGATCACTGAGGATGTCCTCGATCTGCTCCTTGGTGCGCCCGTAGGGGTTCACTGCATCCATGGGGGAGTCCTCGGTGAGGGGAACCTCTTCGGATGCACCGTACACGGTTGCGGACGAGCTGAAGACAATGGTCCGGACGTCGTGGCGGTCCATGGCATGGAGCAGGTTGATGGTGCCGACCACGTTGTTGGAGTAGTAGTACAGGGGCTTGGCCACGGATTCGCCCACGGCTTTCAGACCGGCGAAGTGGATGACGGCGTCGATGGACCGCCCTTCGAAGGCCGCGTCGAGTGCGTCCTTGTCCAGCAGGTCTGCCTGGATGAACTCGGCCTTACAGCCGGTCAGCTCCTGGACCCGCCGGAGGGATTCCCTGCTTGAGTTCAGGAGGTTATCCACGACCACCACGTCATGGCCTGCTTCGAGCAGGGCGAGAGTGGTGTGGGATCCGATATAACCGGTGCCACCGGTGACTAGAATACGCATGGTCCTAAGCCTAAACGCTTCCGCAGCGGGATCCGCAGCGTAGTTGGCCGAAGACACGGACGGTCTAGTCCGCCGGAAGGGTGAATGCGGTGACGGCGACCTGGCCTGCGGCGGCATCCGACTCTTCCCAGACTGCCGTGCCCCGGTGCCAGGTCCGGCCCTCGTAGCCCACCGACTCGATGCCGAGGGACTTGGCATTGGCGACGAACCACTGCGCCACGGACCAGCCGTAGGCGCCCTCGACATCGGCCAGGTAGAGGGGGCCCAGCACGGAGCCGTTGAGCGGTCCGTAAATTTCCTCGACGGCGGCAGCACTCTGCGCGGGATCAGCGGTGGCAGTAGGGGTGTGCAGGGTGCAGGACAAGGCTGCGGGGGTCTGCCCGGTGAGGGCGGACGCGAAGGCCCGGGCAGGGCCTTCGTGCTTGGCATAGGCATCAGGGAAGGCGCTGCGCTGGACGGTCTGTGCTGCTTCCGTGATCGGGAGATCCAGGTAGCCGGGCACCTGCTCCAGCCCGTTGTAGAACGCGTTGGCGGCGTAGAAGGGGTCCATGACCTGTTCCTGGCTGCCCCAGCCCTGGGATGGACGCTGCTGGAAGAGACCGCGGGAGTCCGGGCCGGCGTCGTCACCGTAATCCACGTTGCGCAGGCCCGATTCCTGCAGTGCCGTGGCCAGGGCTATCGAAACGGCGCGCGGCGGCAGCCCGCGGGCCACCGCCACGCCGGAAATAGTCGAGGCATGTGCCGCCTGCTCGAGCGTCAACCGGTATTCCGCGCCGCCCACGACGGCGACGCAGCGTTCGGCAATCACCGGCGTCTCCTTCTTTCCCGTGAGGGCGGATACCGCGAACAGCGCGGCGAACGCGGCCAGGCAAAGCACCAGCAGCAGGAGCAGCACCCGGAAGCTGCGCGTCTCATGCTGCTGGAGCAGTTGCATGGTGACAGGGCCGCTAGTTCGCGTGCAGCGCGGAATTCAGCTCCACGGTGCGTCCGTTGCGGGGCAGCGCCTCCACGGCGCCGGTGGCGGAATTGCGGCGGAACAGCAGGTTCGGAACGCCGGAGAGCTCGGCGGCCTTGACCAGGCGGGGCTCGTCGCTGTCCAGCACACTGACCCGGGTGCCGGCCGTGACGTACAGCCCTGCCTCCACGACGCTGTCATCGCCGATGCTGATGCCGACGCCGGAGTTCGCGCCCAGGAGGACGCGTTCGCCCAGCGTGATCTTTTCCTTGCCGCCGCCGGAGAGGGTGCCCATGATGGAGGCGCCGCCGCCGATGTCGGTTCCGTCGCCCACTACAACACCGGCGGAGATGCGGCCTTCGACCATGGAGGTGCCGAGGGTTCCGGCGTTGAAGTTGACGAAGCCTTCGTGCATCACGGTGGTGCCCTCGGCCAGGTGCGCACCCAGCCGGACCCGTCCGGCGTCGGCGATGCGGACGCCGGAGGGCAGTACATAGTCGGTCATGCGGGGGAACTTGTCCACGCCGTAGACGGTCACGGTGCCGCGGCTGCGCAGCCGCAGGCGGACGGCCTCGAAGTCGGCCACGGCGCAGGGGCCGTGGTTGGTCCAGACCACGTTGGGCAGGGCGGCAAAGATGCCGTCAAGGTTGATGCTGTTCGGCGTTACCTGGCGGGTGGAAAGCAGATGCAGGCGCAGGTACGCGTCCGCTGTGTCTGCGGGGGAGGCGTCGAGGTCGATCTCGGTGGCGAGCACTTCGCCGTAGGTGCCGCGGATGCCGTCGGCCATGGCTTCGGCGGCGGCCTCGAGATCAGCCTGCAGCTCCTCGTCGGGAACGGAGGCGCCCAGCAGAGGGCGGGGGAACCAGACATCCAGGACAACACCGTCGGAAGTGACGGTGGCCAGGCCGAGGCCTGAGGCAGTGCGGCCGGCGTTGTCGGAGTCGGCGGGGGTGGGGGTAGAGCGTGAAGTCATGAGCCCCAGTCTACCGAGCGGTACTGTGGGATAGTGACTGACGCAGCTGTGATCCCCCTGGACCTGACCGGCGACGTGGCAGACCTGACGGCCGCCCTGATGAATGTCGAGAGCGTTTCCGGCAACGAAACCGCCCTCGCCGACGCCGTCGAAACCGCCCTCCGCGCCTACCCGCACCTTGAAGTATCCCGGGACGGTGACTCCGTAGTGGCCCGGACCCGGCTGGGGCGGGCGGAGCGGGTGATCCTCGCCGGTCACCTGGATACCGTGCCCCTGCCGACGGTGCCGGGATCCCGCGGAACCGTGCCTTCGGCGTGGGACGGCGAGGTCCTCTACGGCCGGGGCGCCACCGATATGAAGGGCGGGGTGGCAGTCCAGCTGGCCCTGGCGGCCTCGCTGACGGAACCGGCCCGGGACGTTACCTACGTTTTCTACGACCACGAAGAAGTCGAGGCCTCGCTCAGCGGGCTCGGACGGCTGGAGCGCAGCCATCCGGAGTGGCTGAAAGCGGACTTCGCCGTTCTCCTGGAGCCGACCAACGGGACAGTGGAGGGCGGCTGCAACGGCACCATGCGCTTCCACGCCACCACCACCGGCCGCGCCGCGCACTCGGCCCGCGCCTGGATGGGGGAGAACGCCATCCACGCAGCGGCAGACATCCTGGTGCGGCTGCGCGACCACTCACCGGCCACGGTGAACGTGGAGGGCCTGGACTTCCGCGAGTCCCTCAATGCCGTTCGGATCTGGGGCGGGACCGCGGGCAACGTGATCCCGGATGCGACGACCGTGGAAATCAATTACCGCTTTGCCCCGGACAAGGGCATCGAGGAAGCCGAAGCCTACGTCCGGGAGCTGCTGGCAGGGTTCGACGTCGTCCGCACCGACGCGGCGGCCGGTGCCCGGCCGGGGCTGAACCTGCCCGCTGCTGCGTCCTTCGTGGCCGCCGTGGGCGCCGAGCCGAGGCCGAAATACGGCTGGACCGACGTCGCCCGGTTCAGCGCGCTGGGGATTCCCGCCGTGAATTTCGGCCCCGGAGACGCCCTGCTGGCCCATACCGACAACGAACACGTGCCTGCCTCCGCCATCCGGGACTGCCTCGCCGCACTGCGGTCCTGGCTGGGCTAGGACAGCAGAAAAGGAGGGGACCGGCGGTGCCGGTCCCCTCCTTTTTCGTTGTGCAGTGCAGACTGCCTCCGGGTGGGGCTATTTGGCCGCGCCCTTTGCTGGTGCGGCAGCCGGTACCGGAGCTTCGATGCCCTCGGGCTCGATGGTGTCCTCAATCTTCAGGACCTTGCCGGCCCGCGCACCCAGGCGCCGGGAGAGGCGCTGGGCGGCGAAGGTGAGCAGCCAGTTGATGGCAATGAAGATCGCCGCGGTCACCAGCAGGGCGGGCAGGATGTTGCCCTCTCCCGAGGCCAGACGGCGGGCGTACTCCAGCAGTTCCGTGTAACCGATGAAGGTACCCAGGGCGGAATCCTTGAGGATCACCACGAACTGGCTCAGCAGGGCCGGCAGCATGGCCACCAGGGCCTGCGGCATCTCGATCGTACGCAGCGACTGTCCCGGCGTCAGGCCGATGGCCAGGCCGGCCTCGCGCTGGCCCTTCGGGAGACCGAAGACACCGGAGCGGACCAGCTCCGCGATTACCGAACCGTTGTAGAGGGTGAGGGAAATGACCACCGCAAAAAACGGGACCTGTGCCGGTTCAACGGACGTGGACTTGGAGAGGAACTGGTAGAAGAACACCATCATCAGCAGCACGGGAACAGCGCGGAAGAATTCCACCACGATCCCGCAGATCCAGCTGATCGGCTTGAAGGACGACAGGCGCCCGATGCCGAAGAGCAGCCCGAAGGCAATGGACGTCACCACGGCAACGGCGGCGGCCTTCAAGGTGGAGAGCAGCCCCGGGAGGATGTAGAACTCCCACGTTCCCCACTCCAGGAACGGCGTCCACTTGGCTGCCTCGAACTGGCCCTTCTCGGCCAGACCGGACACGGCCATCCACAGCAGCGCCAGAATCAGCAGGACACCCAGGAGGTTGCCGATCCTGATGTTCCGGCGGGTCTTGGGCCCGGGAGCGTCAAACAGGACGTTCTGTGCGCTCATCGTGCCACCGCCAGTTTCTTCGAGGCCCAGGTGGTGAGCAGGCCGATGGGGATAACGATGATGACGTAGCCGATGGCAAAGGTCAGGAAGATCTGCGTCATCAGGTTGGGGTGGAACTCGATCATGGTTTTCATCGTGCTGGAGGTTTCCACGGCAACACCGGCCGTTGCGGCCACGGTGGTGTTCTTGACCAGGGCGATCAGCACGTTGCCCATCGGGGCAATGGCGCCGCGGAAGGCCTGCGGCATGATGATGATCCGTGCCGCCGGAAGGAAGCCCAGACCGATGGCCCGCGCTGCTTCGGCCTGTCCCAGCGGAACAGTGTTTACACCGCTGCGGATCGCCTCACAGAAGAACGCCGCGTGGTAGATGGTCAGCGACAGGACGGCGAGGCGGAAGAAGTTGGTGGTGAAGTCGCTGGACAGGCTGACGTTCAGCTGCGACCACAGCGCAAGCGAACCGAACACCATGATGATGGTCAGCGGTGTGTTGCGGAAGATATTGACGTAGGCGGCACCGAACCACTGCAGGCTGGGGATCGGGGAGATCCGCATCAGCGCCAGGACGGTACCGAGAATCAGCGACCAGAGCGCCGCCCAGAACGCGAGCTGGATGTTTACCCAGAAAGCGCCGACGACGTCGTACTGCTCGAAGAGGGCAGTAAAACCCTCCATGTTTCACCTCTTTATGGTGGGAGAAGCCCGCAGCGGGGAAGCCGGCGGTGCCGGCTTCCCCGCGCAGGGTGGAACGGAATGAACTAGGCGCAGGCGTCCGTCTTCGGCGGGTTCAGCTCTGCATTGAAGGTGTAGTCGACGCCCTCGGTGTTCTTCTTGATGGCTTCGTCCCAGGCACCGTCTTCCACCATCTTGGCGATGGCGGTGTTGATGTCTTCACACTTGACGAGTCCTTCTTCCTTCGGCAGGCCGACGCCGTAGCGCTCCTCGGAGAAGGTGTTGCCGAGAACCTTGAACTTGCCCTTGTTGGCGTCGGTGGAGGCCAGGCCGGCAAGGATGATGTCGTCGGTGGTGACGGCGTCGATGGAGCCGCCCTGCATGGCGGTCACGCACTCGGCGTAGCTGGGCTGCTCCAGCAGGTTCACACCGGCGGCGTAGGAGTCCTTGATCTTCTGGGCGGAGGTGGAGCTGCCGACCGAGCAAAGGGTCTTGCCGTCCAGATCGTCGGGGCCGGTGATGTCGCTGTCGGACGGAACCAGCAGGTCCTGGCCGGCGACGAAGTACGGACCGGCGAAGGCAATGGTCTCCTTGCGGGCGTCCGTGATGGAGTAGCTCGCGAGGATCATGTCCACCTGGTCGTTCTCGAGCATGTTTTCGCGCTGCGGGGAGGGCGTCGAGATGAACTCGATCTGGTCCTCCTCGTAGCCGAGCTCACCGGCGACGTACTTGGCGACGTCGACATCGAAGCCGGTGTAGGCATCTCCGTCCTTGAAGCCCACGCCCGGCTGGTCGAACTTGATGCCGATGCGGATCTTCTCGCCGGAGCCTTCCGTGCTGCCGGAATCGCCGCCGCAGGCGGACAGGGTCAGTGCTGCCGCGGCGGCGATGGCCGCGGCGGCGTAACGGGTCTTGCGCATGTTTTTCTCCTTGCATTGCGGTCCTCCGCGAAAAAGCGGAGTTCCTAGCCTCATAAGGGTTGCTGCCAAGTGGTGAAACCCCGGTACTGCTGGTGGAGCTGGTAGTGCCGGAAAACTGCTAGTGGGACAGGATCTTGCCCAGGAAATCCTTGGCGCGGTCGCTCTTCGGGTTCGTGAAGAACTCCTCGGGAGTGGCTTCTTCGACTATCTGGCCGTCGGCCATGAAGATCACCCGGTCCGCAGCCTTGCGGGCGAAGCCCATTTCATGGGTCACGACCACCATGGTCATGCCGTCCTTCGCCAGGCCCACCATGGTGTCCAGTACCTCGTTGATCATTTCCGGGTCCAGGGCCGAGGTGGGCTCGTCAAAGAGCATGACCTTCGGTTTCATGGCCAGGGCACGGGCAATCGCCACGCGCTGCTGCTGGCCGCCGGAGAGCTGCGCCGGGAGTTTGTTGGCCTGGTTGGCCACGCCCACGCGTTCCAGCAGTTCCATGGCGAGCTTCTTCGCCTCAGCCGGCTTGGACTTGCGGACCTTGACCGGTCCCAGCGAAACGTTGTCCACGATGGACTTGTGGGCAAACAGGTTGAAGGACTGGAAAACCATGCCGACGTCGGCACGCAGCTTGGCAAGTGCCCTGCCTTCGGACGGCAGGACGGCGCCGTCAACGGTGATTTCGCCGTCATCGATGGTCTCAAGGCGGTTGATGGCACGGCACAGGGTCGACTTGCCGGACCCGGAAGGTCCGATCACCACCACTACCTCGCCGCGGGCAATATCGAGATTGATGTTCTGCAGGACATGGAGGTCCCCGAAATGCTTGTTCACGTTCTTCAGCGAAACAAGCGGTGCAGCGGATTCAGGCACGGATGTGCCTGGTGATGTGTCACTGGTCATAAGGAAAATCTAACCATTGATTATTGCCGGCGTGTGACACGATCCACCGGGGCAGGTAATTGTGACTCAAGCGCAACCTGTCCGGTGCGAACCCGGCCGATGACGCCGGCCGCGTTGCCACCGGCGTCATCATGGATAGCCTAGAGGCATGCCTATCAGTGATGATCCCCGTCCCGTGCCCGCCGACCTGCCGCGAAAGCGGGGCCCGGTGGAGCTGCGCCGGGGAGCGGCCCTGACTCCGCAGTCGGACCGTTTCCTGCTGGACACGGCGGGTTCCGCCCATTTCACGCATACCGACCCCTGGCGGGTGCTGCGGATCCAGAGCGAGTTCGTGGAAGGATTCGGCACCCTGTCCGAGCTGGGGCCGGCGGTGAGCGTGTTCGGTTCCGCCCGCAGCGTCCCCGGATCGCGCTATTACAAGCTTGCGGAAGAGGTTGGCCGTCTGCTGGCCGAAGCGGGCCTGGCGGTGATCACCGGCGGCGGCCCCGGCTCCATGGAAGCGGCCAACAAGGGGGCAGTGGGAGCAGACGGCCTGTCCGTGGGTCTCGGCATTGAACTTCCCTTCGAGACCGGCTTGAACGAATGGGTGGACCTGGGCGTCAACTTCCGGTACTTCTTCGTCCGCAAAACCATGTTCGTCAAGTACGCGCAGGGGTTCATCGTGCTGCCCGGCGGGTTCGGAACCCTGGATGAGCTCTTCGAAGCCATGACCCTGGTACAGACACAAAAGGTCACATCGTTCCCGATCGTGCTGATCGGCACCGATTTCTGGAATCCGCTGTTGGGTTGGATCCGTGAAACCCTGCTCGCCGAGGGAATGGTGGGTGAAACGGACCTCAAGCTGCTGCACGTGGTGGATGACCCGGCGGAGGCGGTGCGGCTGATCATTGCCGACGCGGCCGGACACGTTTCCCCCTAGGGGGCAGGGGCAGGACAGGGAAACCGCGGCGTCTGGCACCATTGTCCTGTGACACTCCTCCTGGTCTTCCTTGCCATTGCCGTACTGGGCCTGGCAGCCGTCTTCGGCATCGGCAGGCTGCGCCCGGCGTCGTCCGGAACCGCTGTCCTGAATACCGTGCAGGGCCTGGCGGAGCCGGACCCCCGGCTGCCGCCCGTTCTGCTGCCCGAGCATCCCGCAGCCGGCGACGTTGCCCGGCTGCGGTTCCCGGTGGCACTGCGCGGCTACCGGATGGACCAGGTAGACGCGGTGCTGGACCGGCTGGCCGCAGCGCTCGCCGAACGTGATGCCCGGATCCGCGAGCTTGAAGCGGGCGGCGGGGATACCGTCGCCGGCGGGAGCGGAAATTGAGCGCTGTACCGGGTGTTGACGGCCGGCTGCGCTGCGGCTGGGCACTGGCCAGCGAGGATTACCAGCGGTACCACGACACTGAATGGGGCCGCGCCGTGGAAGGGGAGCCGGCACTCTTTGAGCGGCTGAGCCTGGAAGCCTTTCAATCCGGCCTCAGCTGGATCACCATCCTGCGCAAGCGGGAGGCTTTCCGCGCCGCCTTCGCCGGATTCGACCCGCAGGCCGTGGCGGCCTTCGGCGACGCCGACCGGACGCGCCTGCTGTCCGACCCGGGCATTGTGCGCAACGCCGCGAAGATCGATGCCGTGATCAGCAACGCCCGCGCGCTGCTGGCACTGCCGGACGGTGAGAGCCTCGGCGGCCTGCTGGCGCCCTACCGGGCACCCGCGGACCGGCCTGCACCGCAGACGCCGGCCGAGGTCCCCGCTTCCACAGCTGATTCCGCGGCCCTGGCCAAGGACCTGAAGAAACGCGGTTTCCGCTTCGTCGGGCCGATCACCGCCTATGCGATGCTGCAGGCGACCGGCTACGTCAACGACCACCTCGCCGACTGCTGGGTCCGCCATGGCGACTGAAGCACCCCGGCGTCCGTCCGCAAACGACAGGGCACAGGCCGCGGTGTACCGTGCCCGCACCGCCGTCCAGCGGTGGCCCTGGTACGTCCAGGTCCTGGCCCTGTGGCTGGCCGCCCGGCTCTTTTCCTTTGCGGTCCTGGCCGCCACCGCCCGGTTCCAGCCGGCGGGTCCGTGGGGAGGCGCGTCTCCGTCGTACTGGAACTTCATCAATATCTGGGATGCCGAGTGGTATTCCCGGATCTTCGCCGACGGCTATCCCGCGAGTGTGCCGCGTGACGCGGCCGGCAATGCCCAGGAAAACGAATGGGCCTTCTACGCCCTGTTCCCGCTGCTGGTGCGCGGGCTCGACGCCGTCACGCACCTGGGCTGGGCCGTCCTGGCTCCCGTGGTTGCCATTGTCGCGGGTTTTGCCGCGTCACTGGTTATCTACCGGCTGTTCCGGCTCCGGGCAGGACACGGTACTGCGATGTGGGCCGTGGTCTTCGTGGCGGTCTTCCCCGTGTCGCCGATCCTGCAGATCCCCTATGCGGAGTCCCTGAACCTGCTGCTCCTGGCAGGAGCGCTGTATCTGTTCGTGGCCGGCCGTTATCTCACGGCCATCCCGGTCGTGGCCCTGATGTGCCTCTCCCGGCCCGTGGGGGTTCCCTTCGCGCTCGCCGTCGGCGTGGTGCTGGCCGTGCGGTTCCTGCGCCGGCGCCGGGTGGACTTCCCGGCCGGCGAGGCATGGCGGCTCACGGGGCTGGCGGCGGCGGCGGGATTCTCCGCGCTGGCCTGGCCGGTCATCGCCTGGGCGTCCACGGGAGACCTCCGCGCCTACACGGATACCGAGAGTGCCTGGCGGTTCGGGGACCTGGTCCCGTTCAAGCCCTGGCTGACCATGTCCGGGTACCTCTTCGGTCCGCTGTTCGGGCCCCTGGTGCTGGTAGTGCTCGTCGGAGCCGCGGCGCTCTACCTGATGTCTGCACCGGTCCGGCGGCTCGGACTGGAACTGCAGCTGTGGTGTGCGGCCTACCTGCTGTACCTGCTGGTGTTCCTGAACCCGCAGACCAGTACGTTCCGGCTCCTGCTGCCGCTGTTCCCGCTGGCACTTTCGACGGCGTGGCTCAGCCGGTCCAGGGCCTACCGCAGGACCGTCGCTGCAGCGTTCGCGGTGCTGCAGATTGTCTGGGTGGTGTGGCTGTGGCGGTGGACGGAATTACCCGGCGGAGGGGATTACCCACCCTAGTTTGTGGCACGCGACACACGGAATTTCGTTTGCCCGGTACTTGTGCGGAATAATGACAGCAATTGCCGGGCGGATATTTTACTTTCGCAGGCAGCGGATTACAGGTGATCCGGGTAAACCGGGCGCTGTGAAAGGGGAATCTCAAAATGGCTGCGATGAAACCACGTACTGGCGACGGTCCAATGGAGGTCACAAAGGAGGGGCGCAGCCTTATTCTGCGGGTGCCGATAGACGGCGGCGGCCGCTTGGTAGTTGAGCTTAATGTGGAAGAAGCAGGCAAGCTCAAGGACTGCCTTCTGGGCGTTACGGGCTAGCCTTTAATCCATGCAGCTGCCTCCGAAGTCTTCAGCCCGGACCGGATCCACTCCGGCATCGCCCTTCATCACCGCATCGCTGCCGGGAGTCACTGCCCTGGCGGCACTGAACCCGCGGACTGGAACGGCGGAGTCCGGCAGCGGGCTGCAGCCGGTCCCGGAGGAAGGCGTGGATATCCTCGCCGTCGCCATGACTCCGGCTCCGGCCGGTTCGGGCGGGGAGGACGCGGACGAGGCAGCGAACCCGGTTCCGCAGCCGCGGCGCGGCGCGGTCGAAGCGGCAGTACGCTACGGCGTCGACGTCGCTGCACGCGCCCGCAGCGCCAAGGTGACCGGCAGGGCGGGTGAGATCCTTGTGATCGAGCCGCCCCGCGATGCCGCGGACCTGCCCGCCAAACTGATTTATGTAGGCGCCGGCGATGAGTCGCCGGCTGCCCTGCGGCGGGCCGGTGCCGCCCTTGCCCGCGCCACTATGGGCGCCCGGCGGATCCGGGGCAGCGTTGTGGACGGATTGGACCCGGACCGGCAGGAAGCCTTCCTTGAGGGCTTCCTGCTGGGCGGGTACCGTCCGCCCCGGACCGGCGTCACAGACGCTCCGGCACCGATTGCCGCATCCCTTGAACTGACGGGACTGGACGAGGCAGCAGCCGCCCGTGCAGCCGTGACCGCCCGCGCCGTGTGGACTGCCCGCGACCTGACCAACACTCCCGCCGGGACGGCCACGCCGGACTGGATCGCGGAGCAGGCCCGGAGCATCGCCGGGAACAGCGGACTCACTGTGCGGGTCCGCGCCGAAGATGAACTCACGGCCGAGGGGTTCGGCGGGCTGCTTGCCGTGGGCTCCGGATCCGAGCATCCGCCGCGGTTGGTGGAGGTTGTCTATCAGCCCGACGGCGGCGAGGCGCCGCATGTGGTCCTGGTGGGCAAGGGCATCACCTTCGATTCCGGCGGAATCTCGCTCAAGCCGCGGGATGCCATGATGACCATGAAGACGGACATGGCCGGCGCCGCCGCCGTACTGGCCGTCACCGAGGCTGCGGCTGCGTTGAAGCTCCCGGTGAAGGTCACCGCGGTACTGGCTTTGGCCGAGAACGCCATCGGCGCTGCCTCGTACCGGCCCGCCGACGTCGTCACCACTTACAACGGGACCACCGTGGAAGTGGGCAACACTGACGCCGAAGGACGGATGGTCCTCGCCGATGCCCTGGCGTACGCTGCCGCCGAGCTCGCTCCCGATGTGCTGGTGGATGTCGCCACCCTGACGGGTGCGGCTGCCCTGGGGCTGGGAATGCACCACGCAGCCCTCTTCGGCAACACCCCGGAGCTGCTCGCGCGGCTGGAAGCGGCCGGACGGATCTCCGGCGACGCCGTGTGGCAGCTGCCGCTGGTGGCCGACTACGGCTACGTGCTGGACTCCGACATTGCCGATGTTTCCCACATTGCGCCCGTCCAGGCGAAGTTCGGTGCCGGGGCGATTGTTGCCGCGCTGTTCCTGGAGAGGTTCACCGGCGGCGTTCCCTGGGCACATATCGATATTGCCGGGCCCTCGCGCGCCACCAAGGACAGCCGCGAACTGACCAAGGGAGCCACCGGCTTCGGCGTGCGGCTGCTGCTGTCCTATCTCGTCGGGCTGGGCCGGACGGGAAGCTAGCGGGCGGTCTTCGGCAGAGTGAGGATTTCCGCTCCGTCGGCGGTGACCGCGATCGTGTGTTCGCTGTGGGCCGTCCGGCAGCCCGTGGCGCTGCGGAGCGTCCACCCGTCTGCGTCGGTGACCAGGGCGGCGGTATCCGCCATGACCCACGGTTCCAGGGCAAGCAGCAGCCCGGGGCGCAGTTTATAGCCGCGGCCCGGCCGTCCGTTGTTCGCAATATGGGGGTCCTGGTGCATTGTGGACCCGACGCCGTGCCCGCCGAATTCGGTGTTGACCGGATATCCCGCATCAGTGAGGACCGAGCCGATGGCGTGTGAGATGTCCCCGATGCGGGCACCGGGGCGGGCTGCGGCTATTCCTGCAGCCAGGGCGCGTTCGGTCGCGTTGACCATCGCGGCATCCTCCGGGGAGGGGGAGCCGCCCACGGTGAAAGTGATGGCCGAATCGGCGACGATTCCGGCGAGGGATACGGCCAGGTCCAGGGTCAGCAGGTCGCCGTCGGCCAGCACGGAGTCGTGCGGGAGGCCGTGCAGCACGGCATCATTCACGGACGTGCAGATGTAATGCCCGAACGGACCGCGTCCGAACGACGGCGCGTAGTCCACGTAACAGGACTTGGCGCCGGCCTCGACGATCATGGTCCTGGCCCACTGGTCGATATCCAGCAGGTTCGTGCCCGCAGTGGTGCGGGCCTTGACCGTCTGCAGGATATCGGCAACCAACGCACCGGTGTCCTTCGCCCGGGACAGCTCTGCTGGGTTGAGGATCTCGATCATGTGGCGCCTTTCCTGGGGAACCTGCGCACAGGCATGTGTGATGGAGCGGGCTAGGTGGTCTTCACGGCCAGAAGCAGGCCGTCACCCGTGGGCAGCAGGGCCGAGGCGAGGTCTTCGTTGTCCCGGATGGCCTTACCCACCTTGCGCATGGTGTTGGTGGTGGCCTCACGGACGGCCGGATCCGCCACCTTGCCGTGGTCCAGCGCGTCATTGACTACCAGCAGCCCGCCGCGCTTGAGCAGGCGGACCGCCTGGTTGACGTAGAGCGGGAACGAAGGCTTGTCCGCGTCAATGAACACCATGTCGTAAGCGGCATCCGTCAGGCGGGGGAGTACCTCGGCGGCGCGGCCGGAGATGGTGCGGGTGCGGTTGCCCGGAATGCCCGCCTCGGCGTAGGCCTCACGGGCCGCACGGAGGTGGTCGACGTCGGAATCTATGGTGGTCAGCACCGCGTTGCGGCCCAGGCCGCGGAGCAGGCATACGCCGGATACTCCTGCACCCGTGCCGATCTCCACCACCGTGGTGGCCTTGCTTGCCGCGGCCAGGACGGTCAGTGCCGCACCCACCCCGCTGGAGACGGCGCTGACGCCCAATTCAAAGGAGCGTTCACGCGCGCGGATCAGCACCTCATCCTCGGTCGGCAGGGCCTCCGTGTAGGACCAACTGGTCTGCTTGTCGGCGCGCATGGGTTTATCACTTTCGGTCCGGAGGAATTCCTGCTTCGACAAGCTTAAGGCCAAGCAGGGCGTAACCGCGTATGCATTACCCTCGATGCCTTGTTCCGGTACCAGGCGTGCTGCTAAAGGCGTGCTAACAGACAACTCCCAGATTGATGCGTGACCATTATTAGCAGTAATGCACATCCCCGCCGGATCCGCCGCGGCGCCCCTGCAGGGCAGCCGCAGTTCCCGCCCCGCACATCCCGGTTTTCCGCCGACGAACGGGACCGCGCGAAGCGGCTGTCGAGGTGGAATGCAGGAGCGGTGCACAGCTTGGAAGGGAGGAGGAAGACTATGGCAACCACGCCGGACACAGCAGCGGACATGGCCGCGGAATGGGTGCGCCCCACGTGGGAGGAAGTGGTCCAGGCGCATTCGGCGAAGGTATACCGGCTCGCCTACCGGCTGACCGGCAACAAGCACGATGCCGAAGACCTGACCCAGGAAGTCTTCGTCCGGGTCTTCCGGTCACTGGCCAATTTCCAGCCGGGCACCCTCGACGGCTGGCTGCACCGCATCACCACCAACCTCTTTCTGGACCAGGCCCGCCGCCGCAGCAGGATCCGTTTCGACGGCATGACCGAGGAAACGCAGAGCAAGCTGCCCAGCAACGGCCCCGGCCCGGAGCGGAGCTTCGAATTCAACAATCTGGACGTGGACATTGCCCGCGCACTGGAAGAACTGCCGCCCGACTTCCGTGCCGCCGTCGTCCTGTGTGATCTGGAGGGCCTCTCCTACGACGAAGTTGCCCGCGTGCTGGACGTCAAGCTCGGCACCGTCCGCTCCCGGATCCACCGCGGCCGGGCCATGCTGAAGGAAAAGCTCTCACACCGTGACCCGCAGCTGCGGCCGGCTGCGCGTCCCCGCCTTAAACTGCCCCGAGTCGCGGGAGCAAACTGAAGAGTGCGACACCCCACGCGGCATTTAGGAAGTTACATCGACGGCGAAACGCCCCTTCGGCGCCAACGCGCCATCGAGGCACATCTCTCCCGGTGTGCCTCCTGCCGGGCCGCCGCCGCTGAAGAGCGCCGGCTGCGCAGCCGGCTGCGTTCTCTCAAAGTTCCTCCGGCCGGGCCGGAGCTCTCGGCACGGATTGCGGAGAGCGTGACTGCAGCGCAGTCCGCCTGCCGGGAATCCGCCGCTGGGCGGGATCCGAAAATGCTGGACCGGCGCAGCCATGCCCTGGCCGCTGCCGGGGCGGTGGCTGCTGCGGGTGCGGTGCTGCTGGGCGGTGCCTATATCGCCGGAAGCATCCTGGAGGTCCCCGCCCCGGCAGGTGCAGAGGCCGCCATGAGCGCGGGGTGGGAGGAAGTTGCGGGAGACGGAACCCTCACAGCCGATCAGCTGCAGCAGCTGCGTGCACATGGCTGGTCCTGCCCCGAACTGGCGGATCTGGGGTTGACGCTGGAGTCCGCCCGCTCCCTCAAGGTCAACGGGCGTCCTGCAATCGAAATGACCTTCACTGCAGACGGCGAACGGCTGATGCTCGTGGAGCAGCATCCGCTGCCGGGTGAGGACGGCCAGCCGGTGATCAACGGCGTGACAGGACGGCCCGTCGCCGCAGACGGGTTCTCCGCAGCGGGGTCGCCGGCGGGTGCGGCGGTTTTCGGCTCGGACGAGCATCCCGGCCGGAAGGTGGTGGCGGCGGGCAGCGTCACCTACACCTTCGAATCCAGCCTGCCGGTGAAATCACTCCCGCGGGCTGTGGAGGAGCTGTCGCTGCTCGAATCCGCCCGCCTCGCACGGGCCGGCGCCGATCCGGAGCCGATGGAGCGCATTGTCCGGGGCCTGGCCATGTTTACGCGCGCCGGCTGGAGCCTCTAGCGTGCAGGCAAGTAGCTCGCTGCTCCCGGGAAAAGGTAGTCTTCAAGAGTGGTAGGAATCAACGGTTACGAGTTCATCCTTCTGGCAATAATCGCCGTCGTGATACTGGGTCCTGAACGCCTGCCCGAATACGCTTCGCAGCTGGCCCGGCTGGTGCGGGAAGTGCGGCGGATGGCCTCCGGTGCCCGTGAACAACTGCGCGAAGAAGTGGGCCCCGAAATTGACGAGGTGGACTGGCGGAAGCTGGACCCTCGGCAGTATGACCCGCGGCGCATCATCAAGGAAGCGCTGCTGGATGATTTCGAGGACGCCGCCAAAGCCGTGAAGGGGCAGCCGTCCGCGGCGCCGGCCCCTCCGGTTTCAGGCGCGCAGCCTGCCGCACCCTCCCCGGTATCCGCTGCGGCGCCGTCAGCGGAGAGCCGGCCGCCTGCGGTCAAACCGCTGGAACGCCTTGCTGCGGGAGAGCCTGCCCCGTTCGACATCGAAGCAACGTAGGGCCACTCCTCACCTCGCCGGGCGCCTAGACCGGGCTGACTCCTAGGCTGCGTCCGGCCAGGCCGCGGGGACGGTGTGCCAGTTCCCGGGCAATGCGCCGCAGTTCGGTTGCCGCGGTATCTTCCCGGGGGTCTTCCGCAGCGCCCACGGAGTGTCCCGCAGCCGTTGCCTCCGCGTCCGCCAATACGACGGGCAGGCCGCCGTCGCCGCCTTCACGGAGGGCAACGTCGAGGGGGATGCTGCCCAGCAGCGGAACGGGATAGCCCAGCGTCTCGCCAAGCCGGCCGGAAACCGCGGCACCGCCGCCGGAACCGAACACTTCCAGGCGTTCGCCGCCGGGCAGTGCCAGCCAGGACATATTCTCAATCACGCCGGTGACCTTCTGCCCGGTCTGCCGGGCCACGCTGCCCGCGCGTTCGGCGACGTCCGCCGCAGCGCTCTGCGGAGTGGTCACCAGCAGGATTTCGGACCCCGGCAGGAGCTGCCCTACGGAGATGGCGATGTCTCCGGTGCCGGGGGGAAGATCCAGGAACAGGACGTCGAGGTCCCCGAAATACACGTCGGTCAGGAACTGTTCCAGTGCGCGGTGCAGCATGGGTCCGCGCCAGGCCACGGGCTGGTTGCCGTCCACGAACATCCCGATGGAAATGGTCTTGATGCCGTAGGCCACCGGGGGAAGGATCATCTCGTCCACACGGGTGGGCGGCCGGGTAATTCCGAGCAGGCCGGGCACGGAGAACCCGTGGACGTCGGCGTCGACAATCCCCACGCGCAGGCCGAGCGAGGCCATGGCCGCTGCGAGGTTGACGGTGACGCTGGACTTGCCCACGCCGCCCTTGCCGCTGGCCACGGCGTACACCCGGGTCAGCGAATCGGGGCGGTTGAACGGGATGGTCCGTACCGGATCGCCGCCGCGCAGGCGGTCCTTGAGTGCGTTGCGCTGCTCCGGCGTCATCACCTCCAGGTTCACGTCCACGGTGTTCACTCCGGGCACCGCGGCAAGAGCGCGTTCGACGTCGGCCGTGATGGTCTCCCGCAGCGGACAGCCGGCAATCGTGAGCAGGACGTCGACGCTCACGCCGCCCTCGGCGTTGAGCCGCACGTCCTTAAGCATCCCGAGTTCGGTGATGGGCCGGCGCAGCTCCGGGTCCTGAACGGTGTCCAGGGCGCGGCGCACCTGCGCTTCCAATGCGGAAGCAGATTCGGATACTGGCACGGCTCTAGCGTTCCCTCCCGCCGGGATTCAGTTTCGGCATGCTGTCGGTGCCTTCCGGGCCGCGGCGGCGCCGCCGCGTGCCGCCGTCCTCGCGGTCATCGTTGGCCTCGAGGAGTTCCTCCAGCAGTCCGCGGATTTCGGAACGCACGTAGTCGCGGGTGGCAACCTCACGCAGGGCGATCCGCAGTTCGGCGATCTCGCGGGTGAGGTACTCGGTGTCCATGAGATTGCGTTCGGCGCGTTCGCGGTCCTGCCGCACCGAGACGCGGTCCCGGTCATCCTGCCGGTTCTGGGCCAGCAGCAGCAGGGGAGCGGCGTAGGAGGCCTGCAGGGAGAGCATAAGCGTCAGGACGGTGAAGCCCAGCGCCGCGCTGTCAAAGCGGGCCGATTCCGGCCCCCAGGTGTTCCAGGCCAGCCACACGAGGCAGAAGACCGTCATGTAGACCAGGAACTGCGGGGTGCCCATGAACCGGGCAAAGTTCTCCGTGGCATGGCCGAAGGCGTCGGGGTTCGGGGAGAGCCTCGGGAGCCATCGGGTCCGCGCAGAGCGGGGAGTGTCGAGGCCGGCGGTTGTTGACTTGATCTTTTCAGCCATGTGTCCTTCCCTGCTGCGTTATCGGGCCGGTTTCGTCGGAGATGCGCCAGTCGTCCGGCAACAGGTGGTCCAGCACATCGTCCACTGTCACCGCACCGACCAGGCGGCCGGCGTCGTTGATCACCGGCAGTGAGTTCAAGTTGTAGGTGGCCAGCATCCGCGACACTTCGCTGATGGTGGCGTGGTCACGCACCGGTTCCAGGTCCGTGTCCAGGATGTTGCCCAGTGCTTCCGGCGGTGCCGAGCGCAGCAGCTGCTGGATGTGCACCACGCCGAGGTACTTGCCCGTGGGTGTTTCCAGCGGCGGCCGGCAGACGTAGATCGAGGAGGCAAGTGCGGGGGTGAGCTCTTCGCGGCGTACGTGCGCCAGTGCTTCGGCCACGGTGGCCTCGGGCGGCAGGATGACCGGCACGGGGGTCATCAGCGATCCGGCCGTGTCTTCGTCATAGTTCAGCAGGCGCCGCACGTCCCGGGCGTCCTCGGGCTCCATCAGCGCCAGGAGCTCTTCCTTCTGCTCCTCGGGCAGCTCGTTGAGGAGGTCCGCGGCGTCGTCGGGGTCCATTTCCTCCAGCACGTCCGCGGCCCGTTCCAGGTCCAGGGACTGCAGGATCTGGACCTGGTCGTTGTCGGGCAGCTCCTGCAGGACGTCTGCCAGGCGTTCGTCCTGCAGCTCGCTGGCCACTTCGATCCGGCGCTTGCCGCTCATCTCGTGCAGTGCGTCGGCGAAGTCCGCGGCCTTGAGGTCATCATTCTGGGCGACAAAGGACGTGGCGGCCTGGGGGCCGGTGGCATCCCAGTGCTTAATGTCCTTCCAGTCCAGGATCATCTGTTCCCCCCTGCGGCGCAGGGACCGCAGGCGGGAGGGGGAACCGCCGCGGCGGACGAAGAGGTTGGAGACGTGCCAGTCTCCGGCGCGGTTCTGCTCAATGGCAATGTCTTCAATGGTGGCTTCGCCGCTGCCGTCGCGCAGCTGCACGCGGCGGTCAAAGAGTTCCGCGACCACCAGCATTTCGGCCCCGCGCTGTTCGAAGCGGCGCAGGTTGACCAGCCCGGTGCAGATGATCTGCCCCGGATCCATTGAGGTGATGCGGGTGAGGGGGACGAAGACGCGCTTCTTGCCGGGGACCTCCACGACAATGCCTACGGCCTGGGGCGGCCGGCCGGGCCCGCGGTCAAGCACGACCGCATCGCGCAGCCGGCCGAGACGGTCACCCAGCGGGTCGAAGACGTCAAGGCCGAGCAGGCGCGCAATAAAGACTCGGGTTGGATTTGTGCTCACCTTATAAGGCTACTTTGTGCCCGCCGGTAACGCGGTATCACGGGGTACGCGGGAGGTGAGTCCGTTCACTGCGAGCGATACGTTCACCGTCCGGGGCAGGTATGGGCGAGAATGGAGCAATGTCGAACCTATTTGGTGCCACCCCTCCGCGTGACGCGGGCCGCAGCCTGCCCCAGGGTGAAACGGTGGGCCGCTACACGGCCTACCTCGACGCCCAGAAGGCCGTGGACTACCTTGCCGACAACAAGTTCCCGGTCCAGCTGGTCTCGATTGTCGGCAATGAACTCAAGTCCGTTGAACGGGTGACCGGCCGCCTGACGTACCCCCGCGTGGCGGGCTCCAGCGCGTTGACGGGTGCCTGGTTCGGTCTCTTTGTGGGCCTTGCCCTGATGCTCTTCGGGGGCAGCGCGGCCGCGGTCTCCATCCTTCCGTCCATGGCGCTGGGCGCCGTTTTCTGGGTGCTCTTCGGGGTCCTGGCCTATGCCCTGCAGCGCGGGCGCAGGGACTTCACCTCCACCAGCCAGGTCATCGCCACCAGCTACGACGTCATTGTGGCCCGCGAGGCTGCCAATGACGCCCGGCAGCTGCTGCACCGGCTGCCCATGGTCGGCCAGGCCGGGCATCCGCAGGCCCCGGCCGCCGGTCCCCGCCATGACGCACTACGCCCGCCGGCAGGCGGACAGCAGGCACCGGAACGGCCGTCCGGCTGGGCCAACCCCTACGGGAGCCCGGCCCCGGACTCCGATCCCGCCGGGCAGGCTCCGGCCGGCGGCGCACACTCCGTGGAAGCCGGAGCAGAAGCAGCCGCCTCCGGCGCCAAGCCCGCTACGCCGCGCGGCCAGTTCCCGGACCTTCCGGACGGCCGCCCGCAGTACGGTGTCCGCCGTCCCGCCCAGCCCGCCGTGCAGTCCGATTCCGTGCAGCCGGATTCTGCGCAGCCGGCCGTACAGCCGGACTCTGCACAGCCGGAGGCATCGCAGCCTGTGTCCGGGCAGCCCGAAGGCCCGCGGGACGAGCAGCCCCGCCAGTAGGACGTACCGACCATGAAAAAGGTCCGCATCCCTTCGGGGATGCGGACCTTTTTCTGTGGAAACCGGAAGGTTACTCGGCGGCGTAGATGCCGGCCATCCAGTCTTCGACGTCTCCCGGGTTGCGCGGCAGGGCGTCGCTGAGGTTCACGGGCCCGTCGGCGGTGATGAGGACGTCGTCCTCAATCCGCACGCCGATGCCGCGGTATTCCTCGGGCACGGACAGGTCGGTGTCCTTGAAGTAAAGACCGGGTTCGATGGTGAAGACCATGCCCTCGGTGATGGTGCCGTCCAGGTACAGCTCGGCCCGGGCCTGGGCGCAGTCGTGCACATCCATGCCCAGGTGGTGGCTCACGCCGTGCGGCATCCACCGGCGGTGCTGCTGGCCTTCGGGGGACAGGGCTTCCTCCAGGGGAACGGGCAGCAGGCCCCAGGCATCCAGGTTTTCGGCCAGGACCTTCACGGCTGCGGCGTGGACGTCGCGGAACTTGGCACCGGGCTTGGCAGCCGCGAAGCCTGCATCGGCGGCGTCGAGCACTGCCTGGTACACCCGGCGCTGGACCTCGGTGTAGGTGCCGTTGACCGGCAGGGTGCGGGTGATGTCGGCTGTGTAGAGGCTTTCGGCCTCAACTCCGCCGTCCAGCAGCAGTAGGTCCCCGGCGGAGACGGCGCCGTTGTTGCGGATCCAGTGCAGGACCGTGGCGTTGTTGCCGGAGGCGGCGATGGTGTCGTAGCCCAGGTCATTGCCTTCTTCCCGGGCGCGGGCAAAGAAGGCGCCTTCGACGACGCGTTCGCCGCGGGGATGGGAAATGGCGCGGGGGAGTGCCTTAACCACTTCGGTGAAACCGTTGACCGTAGCGGCAACGGCTGCCTTCATCTGCTCGATCTCCCACTCATCCTTGACCAGACGGAGTTCGGAGAGGGCCTCGGTCAGTTCCCCGTCGAGGGCATCCAGGGCGCTGAGATCGGCGTTTTCCGGGTCCAGGGCGGTGTTGTAGCGGACGGTGTCCACCAGGGCATCGACCATTTCGTCGACGCTGCGCAGCAGGCGCACGGAGATGCCGCCGAACTGCGGGTCGCCGATGTTGTTGGTGATGGCGGTTTCCGCCTCGTCGAGGTGCCGGGTGGGCAGGCCGATCAGCGCGCTAATTTCCGCCAGGCCGAGCCGGTCCCCGATCCAGAACGAACCGTAGCGGGCGTTGGAGTAGAACTCGTCGCTCTCAGTGCCGGCCAGCGGGCGGAAGTAGAGCACGGCAGTGTGGTTGCCGCCGTCGTCGCCTGCACCCGGTTCGGTGGGCTCCATCACCAGCACGGCATCCGGCTCACGGTCCACGCCGAGGCCGGTCAGGTGCGCAAAGCCGGAGTGCGCGCGGAAGCGGTAGTCGGTGTCATTGGAGCGCACCTTCAGCGGGCCGGCCGGGATAACCAGCCGTTCGCCGGGGAAACGCTCGGAGAGGGCGCGGCGGCGGCGGGCTGCGAACGGCGCCACGGCGTCGGGTTCGGGCAGCTCGCCGGATTCCGCGGCCCAGCCGGAGGACATGAACTTCTTGAAGGCTTCGGAGGAGGGGCGCTGGGACCGGTTGTTGACCCGGTCTTCCAGCGGCTGGCCTTCGGAGGGCTCGGGCAGGGATGTCGTCGAATTCGCTTCAGTAGTCACCCCTCCATGGTCTCACTGCCTTCGGGGCGGGCAAAACATCCCGGACTACCCGGGGTCCGGCCCGGCACGGGACACCGCGTCCGGGGGCGTAGATTGAAAGCGTGAAAATCGACCTGCACACACACTCCTGCGTGTCCGACGGCACCGAGCAGCCGGCGGACGTGATCGCCTCCGCCGCCGCAGCCGGACTCGATGCCATTGCCCTCACCGACCACGACACCACGGCGGGCTGGGACGACGCCGCTGCTGCCGCCCGGAGCCACGGGATCACTTTCGTGCCCGGAATGGAGGTCTCCTGCCGCAGCAGCGAGGGAATCAGCGTCCATGTGCTTTCCTATCTGCATGATCCGCGCCATCCGGGACTGCTGGAGGAAATTGCCCGGTCACGCGCGGCCCGCGTCTCCCGGGCGGAACTGATGGTGCAGCGGCTGGCGGAGGATTTCCCCATCGACTGGGCATCCGTGCAGGAACAGGTGGCCCCGGGAGCGACCATCGGGCGCCCGCACATTGCCGACGCCCTGGTGGCCGCCGGCGTCGTGCCGAACCGGTCGGCTGCCTTCAGCGGGATCCTGACGGCGAGGTCGCCCTATTTCGTGGCGCATTACGCGCCGGATCCGGCGCTGGCGGTGGAACTGATCCGGAAGGCCGGCGGAGTGCCTGTCTTCGCACACCCTGTCGCTTCCTCCCGGGGACGGGTGGTGGGAGAGGCGGTTTTCGCCGAAATGATCGGCGCCGGCCTGCTGGGTGTGGAAGTGAATCATCGGGATAATCCCGAGCCGGGCAGGGAATGGCTCCGCCGGCTGGCAAAGGAGCATGACCTGCTGGTCACGGGTTCCAGCGACTACCACGGCACCGGGAAGCCGAACCTGCTGGGCGAGTTCACGACGGAACCGGCGGTGCTGGAACGCATCGCCGGGCTGGGAACCGGGGCCGCCGTCGTCGGCCCGCTGCCGCGGTAGGGGACGGTCCGGATCCAGGACCTAGATACCGGCCGCAGGCAGCGGCGAGCCCGTGTCGGCGGAAACCACCGTCGCGGCCGACCCCAGCCGCCGGGCCATAACGTCGATCGCCTGCGGGTTGGCATCCACGCAGACGAATTTCCGGCCCAGCTTGGCTGCAACGGCGCCCAGCGTGCCGGACCCGGCAAAGAAATCCAGCACCCAGTCGCCCTCGCGGCTGCTGGCTGCGACGGCACGCCGCAGCAGCCCCTCGGGTTTCTGCGTGGGATAGCCGGTCTTCTCCCGGCCGGTGGGGGACACGATGGTGTGCCACCAGACGTCGGTGGGCAGCTTGCCCAGTGCCACCTTTTCGGGCGTCACGAGACCCGGGGCCATGTACGGCTCACGGTCCACCTCGGCGTTGTCGAAGTGGTAGGTCTCCGGGTTCTTGACATAAACCAGGATGTTGTCGTGCTTGGCGGGCCAGCGGTTTTTCGCCCGTCCACCGTAGTCGTAGGCCCAGATGATTTCATTCAGGAAGCAGTCGCGGCCGAACAACGCGTCCAGCATGACCTTCGCGTAATGCACCTCGCGGTAATCGAGGTGTACATACAGGGTGCCGTCGTCGGCCAGCAGCCGCCAGGCCTGCGCGAGCCGGGGTTCCAGGAACGCCCAGTAGTCCTCGAAGGCGTCGTCGTAGCTGGAGAGCAGCCCCTTGACCGTGCTGTAGCTGCGGCCCTTGAAGCCGATCCGGTCGCCGCCGCCGTCCAGGTTGCGGACCATGGTGGTCTGCTGGCGGCGCTGGGCCCGCCCCGTGTTGAAGGGCGGGTCCACATAAATCATGGTGAAGGAGCCGTCCGGCAGGGTCGGGAGGAACTCCGCGTTATCCGCGTGTACCACCAGCGACCCGCCGTCCGGCGTCCACAGAGGGGTGCTCATGGCAGGGCCTGCGCCGCTGCTATTCGGCGGCCGGGCCGGTCTTGGGAACAACCTCGCCGTTGCGGCGGCGGGTCCGGCTCCGGCGCGGGCGGTCGGCGGCCGTGCCGTCCGCTGCCGGAGCCGCGGTCCGCGTTTCGGCCGGACGGGTTTCTGCGGTCCGGGTTTCAGCGGGACGGTCTGCGGACCGGGAGTCACCGGAGCGGGACTCGCCCCGGCGGGAGCCCTGTCCGCCGCTGCGGGCACGGTCGGAGGAACGCCCGGAACCGCTGCGCTCCGGACGCCCGGAGCCGGAGCGGCCGCCCTCACGGGAGGAGGATGCGCTGCGTCCGCCGGACTTGCCGGTTTCGCCGAGATCCTCGATCTTTTCGGCATCGATGCCCGCGTGGGTGCGCTTGTTGCGGGGCAGGCGGCCCTTGGTACCTTCGGGGATGTCCAGATCGGTGTACAGGTGCGGGGAGGAGGAGTAGGTTTCCACCGGCTCCGCCTGGTCCAGGCCCAGGGCCTTGTTGATCAGGCCCCAGCGGGGGACATCGTCCCAGTCCACGAAGGTCACCGCGGTGCCCTTGTTGCCGGCGCGGCCGGTGCGGCCAACGCGGTGCAGGTAGGTCTTTTCGTCTTCGGGGCACTGGTAGTTGATGACGTGGGTGACGTCGTCAACGTCGATGCCGCGTGCGGCGACGTCGGTGGCCACCAGCACATCGACCTTTTCATTGCGGAAGGCGCGCATGGCCTGCTCGCGGGCACCCTGGCCCAGGTCGCCGTGCATGGCAGCGACAGCGAAGCCGCGGTCCACGAGCTCTTCGGACAGCTTCGCGGCGGTGCGCTTGGTCTTGGTGAAGATGATGGTCCGGCCGCGGCCGCGTGCCTGCAGGATGCGGGCCACTACTTCGGCCTTGTCCAGGTTGTGCGCCCGGTAGACCACCTGCCGGATGTCCTTCTTCGTCAGGCCTTCATCGTCGGGATCAGCGGCCCGGATGTGGGTGGGCTTGGTCATGTAGCGGCGGGCCATGGCGACGACGGCGCCCGGCATGGTGGCCGAGAACAGCAGGGTCTGGCGCACGGCCGGGGTGGCGGCCATCAGCGTTTCAACGTCGGGCAGGAAGCCGAGGTCCAGCATTTCGTCGGCCTCGTCAAGGACAACGACCCGGACGTTCTTCAGCGACAGGTGCTTCTTGTTGTAGAGATCGATCAGGCGGCCGGGGGTGCCGACCACGATTTCGACGCCGGCTGCCAGGGCTTCCGTCTGCGGTTCGTAGGCACGGCCGCCGTAGATCGTGACGATGCGGGCGCCGCGGCGGCGGGCAGCGGTGGTGAGGTCGCCTGCCACCTGGACTGCCAGTTCACGGGTGGGCACCACGATCAGGGCCTGCGGCGCGCCGGGAACGGCGAGTTCGGCGTAGCCCGCGTCTTCGGGACCCACCACCCGCTGGAGAGCGGGAATGCCGAAACCGAGCGTCTTGCCGGTACCGGTCTTGGCCTGGCCGATGATGTCGTGGCCGCCGAGGGCAACGGGCAGCGTCATGGACTGGATGGGGAAGGGATGGGTAATCCCGGCGTCGGCAAGGGATTCGACGATGTCTGCTCGGACGCCGAAGTCGGCGAAGGTCAGTTCGGGAATCTCTGCAGCCTTCGCCTCGACGGCGAGGGTGTCGGCGACCGCCAGCGCTTCGGTGCTGTCATCGGCAGTGAGGTGACGATCGTCAACCTCGGAAAGTTCAGTGTTCAATTAAATACCGTTCAGTTTAGGCAGCGCGGGGGCGCCAGGCTCGACGAGTGGCTGTTACAGCCCATCCCGGAGCGGATGGCACGCACGCGGTGCGTCCAGCGGAAGCCGATCGCGGGCTAACAACTGCTGGCCGCCTGTGCTCCATTGGCCACGGCGGCGGCCGAAAAATCAAGATCGCGTAGGGTTTGCGGGTCTGGTCAGTACAGCAAAAACATCAACTTCAAGGACAGACGACCGGGCATCCAATTTCTACTTTCCCAGTCTACCCGCCAGCCGCAGAACACCGCGCATCCGGCTGCGGGCGCGGCCCGCGCCGGCGGCGGCGGGTACGCTGGCGGGTATGACTAACGGGCACCAAACGGACCATCCGGCCGCATCCGGGGCGGCCGCGCAGCACACCGGCGACACTTATCAGCGGTTCCTCACGGACCTTTTCGGAGCCATCGCCTACGGCGAACTGTCGGCGTTTGAACGGATGTCCTCCGACGCCCGCTTTTCCCCGACACTGCATGACCGCGCCACCCTGGGACGCCTCGCGGTGCATGAATACGCGCACTTCGAACTGATCTGTGACCGGCTCAGTGCCATGGGCGCGGACCCGGAAGAAGCTATGCGGCCCTTCCAGCCCTCCGTGGACGCGTTCCACGACCGCACCCGGCCGGCGGACTGGTACGAGTCCCTGATGAAGTTCTATGTCACGGATGCCATCTCCGACGATTTCTACTCCGCGGTCGCGTCCCGGCTGGACGCGGAAACCAACAGCCTCTTCCAGGGGCTCAAGGCCACGGAGCAGCCGGGCGAAATCCTGCTCGGCAGGCTGCGGGAAGCCCTGGCGGATGACCCGCGCCTGGCCTCGCGGCTGGCACTGTGGGGCAGGCGGCTGGTGGGTGAAGCACTCACCCAGGCCCAGCGGGTCCTGATGGAACGGGCCTTCCTGGGCGGGCTGCTCGATGGTGAAGGGCAGGGTGCCGTGGACGCCGAAATCAAGTCGCTCACGGCGCAGCTGACACGGAACCATTCAAAACGCATGAGTCTTCTCGGCCTGACGGCCTAGCCGTACACCGGGCTTATCCCGGGTGCAGGACATAGAAAAGGGCGGTGCCGAAGCACCGCCCTTTTCCGTGTCCTGTTCCCGCGTCCGGGCCGGCACCGCTACACCGGAGCTACAGGCGCAGGATGCGCTCGGTCTCGGCTGTGTCCGCCCTGGCACGGCTGCGGCCGATCGGAACCGCGGCCACGATGGGCGCCAGGATCGATACGGCAACCGGAACAGCCCAGCCGACCCAGTCCGCTTCAAAGGAAGCGGCGCCTGCGGCCCGCAGCACCAGCCAGGTGAGCAGTGCGGCGCACACGGCAATGCCGGGCAGCAGCAGCGCACCGTAGAGGTCACGGTGGCGGTCAACGGCCCACACCGCGAAACCTGCGGCGACGGCGGCCAGTGTAACCAGGATCAGGCTGAGCATGGCGCGGCGGGCTAGAGGGCCCCGAAACCGACCCGACGGACTTCCTCGGCACCGATCTCGACGTAGCCGATGGAAGCGCCGGGAACAACGATCAGCCGGCCCTTGATGTCCTTCAGCCGCAGCAGCGCGCTGCTGGCGAGGGACTGCTCGACGGCGTCGGCAACTTCATCGGCACTCTGGCCGGATTCGAAGACAATTTCGCGGGCTACATTCTGAATGCCGATTTTTACTTCCACCGTGATGCCTCCTGATTAACGATTTACGAACTAATCCGAAATCTACTCTAGATCTCTTTGGGGAACCGGCTGATTCCGCGCCAAGCTAAACGGTAGACCAGCTCGCTGGCCGCATCGATGTCCAGGTCGCCGTCCGTTTCCAGCCAGTACCGGGCGCTGACCTGCGCCATTCCGGCCAAGGCCCGGCCCAGCAGGGTGGCCTCGAGGTGGGAAAGCTTGGTGTCTTCGGCAATGACCCCGGCAATGCTGTTGGCGAAGCGGGCATTGAATTCCTCGATGCGGGCGCTGACCTCGGCATCATTGGTGAGGTCGGATTCGAACACCATCCGGTGTCCCTGGCTGTCCTGCGCCACGAAGCGGAAATAGGCCCGCATGGTCTCCCGGACCCGGAGCTTGTTGTCCGTGGTGGAGTTCAGTGCCGTGGCCAGGAACTCGGTGAGTGTATTCAAATGGTTGTCCAGCAGGGCCATGTACAGCTCCCGCTTGCCGGGGAAGTGCTGGTACAGGACGGGTTTGCTGACGTGCGCCGCCTCGGCGATCTCATCCATGGCCGCGCCGTGGAAGCCGTTGCTGACAAACACTTCCTGCGCTGCGCGGAGCAGCTGCCGGCGGCGTTCCTCCCGCGGGAGCCGAACCGGTTTGCCGGCTGCCTGGTTACTCACTGGTGGACCTCTCAACAGTTCCGGAGCACTGAGCTGCACGGACAATGACCCTTAGTTTACCTGCGGGTATTCGAAGCGACAGGCCCAACCGCCATACCCGTGGCTTAGATTGGACTTCATGACCATAGCAAGTGCATCCGTTCCCGCCGGCGAACTACCGCCCCTGGTGGCGCCCGGCGAGGACCTGACCCGCGATGAAACCGAACGCTACTCCCGGCACCTCATCATCCCCGGCTTCGGCGCCGAAGCGCAGCGCCGGCTGAAGAACGCCCGGGTGCTGGTGGTGGGGGCCGGAGGCCTGGGATCACCGGCCCTGCTCTATCTGGCGGCCGCGGGAGTGGGCACGCTGGGAATTGTCGACGACGACGTCGTGGACGTCTCCAACCTGCAGCGCCAGGTCATCCACGGCGTGTCCGACGTCGGCACCCCCAAGGCGGAGTCGGCCGCCCGCTCCGTCGCGGAACTGAACCCGCTGGTCCGCGTCATCCTGCACCGGGAACGGCTGGACAACTCCAACGTCCTGGAGATCTTCTCCGGCTATGACCTGATTGTGGACGGAACCGACAACTTCGCCACCCGCTACCTGGTCAACGACGCCGCCGAAATCCTGGGCAAGCCGTACGTCTGGGGATCGATTCTCCGGTACGACGGCCAGGTCAGCGTGTTCTGGGGCGAACACGGACCCACCTACCGGGACCTGTTCCCGCAGGCGCCCCCGGCAGGGTCCGTGCCGTCCTGCGCGGAAGGGGGAGTGCTCGGGGTGCTGTGCGCGCAGATCGGCTCGGTCATGGTCAACGAGGCCATCAAACTCATCACCGGAACAGGGCGGACCCTGCTGGGCCGGGTCCTGGTGTTCAATGCCCTGGAGATGAGCTGGCGCGAACTCCGAGTCCGCCGGGATCCGCAGGCCGAACGCGTGACCGAACTGAGCGACTACCAGGCCTTCTGCGGCATTGCGCCCGCGGAACCCGGCCCGGCCGGAGCCGAAGTCGAGGTGACGGAACTGCGGGACCTGCTGGCGGAACGCTCGGCAGGAGCACTGGACTTTGAGCTGCTGGATGTCCGCGAGCCGGGGGAGCATGAGATTGTCCGCATCGACGGCGCCCGCCTGGCGCCGCGGGCCGCGGTGCTGGCGGGGGAGTTCCGGCCGGACCGGGACCGGCCGGTGTACGTGCATTGCAAATCCGGCGTGCGGTCCGCGGAGGTCGCAGCCTATCTGCGCCGCGAGGGGTATCCGGAGGTCTACAACGTGACCGGCGGGATCCTGGAGTGGGTGCGCCGGGTGGAACCGGAGAAGCCGGTCTACTGAGGTTCGCTTACGCGGACTTCGGCTCGGCGTCGTCTTCGCCGGTGCCGGCAGCGGTGTCGTCCGCAGCGGAACCGGAACCCTTGGCGGGTGCGGCGGCGTCGCCGCGCTCCACAGTGATGCCGTACAGGGCCTCCAGGCCCCGGATGTAGTCCTCCTGCTGGCCGCCGGCGGCCAGCTCACGGGCCCGGACCGTGGGGACGTGGAGCAGCTGCTTCACCATGCGGCGCATGGCGAACTCCACTTCCTGGGCGGCGCCGGTGCAGCCGTGCTGGGCGCGGACCTTCTCCAGCTCCGATTCGAGCACGTCCAGGGTGTGCCGGCGCAGGGCGACGATGGCCGAGTCCATCTCGCGGCTGAGCTGCTGCTTCGAGAAGTTCTTCGCCGCGTCGGCAACGATGGTGCTCGCCTGCTTCAGGGATTCGGCCTGCTCGGCCGGTGCGGCCAGCCGGACGGATTCCAGGGTGATCAGCTCGACGCCGTCAATTTCGCGGACCGCCGGCTCAAAGTCATGGGTCAGCGCAAGGTCAATGATGATGAGCGGCTTGCCGGCTGCCTCGCGGACCCGGCGGACATCTTCGGCGCTGACCTGGCTGTCGCTGCCGCTGCAGCCGATGACGACGTCGGCGCGCGTCAGCGCGGCGGGCAGGGACTCGCGGGTCAGGGGCTTTCCGCCGCGTGAGGCGGCGAAGGACTCCGCACGGTTCGAGGAGGAATAGACGCTGATGTCGGTGCAGCCGCGCTCCTTGAGGAGGGCCATGGTGGCGCCGGCGTACGCGCCGGTACCGAACACCACCACCGATTTCTTCGACCAGTCGCGGTCTTCGGACAAATCCGTGGCCAGGCCCAGGGCCACCGACACAATGGAAAGCCCCCGTTTACCGAGGGCTGTCAGGGCGCCAACATCCTTGGCGGTGCGGGAAGCGGTCTGGAATAAGCGGGTGAGGCCGCCGCTGGCGGTTCCGCTCTCCTGGGCTTCAATAAGTGCCCGGCGCACCTGGCCGGCGATTTCGCGTTCGCCCACGACGGCGGAATCCAGTCCCGCGCCGACGGCGAACAGGTGCTGGGGAACGGATTCGCCGGTGTTCGTGGCGAAGGAGCGGGAGACGAGGTCTTCGCTCATGCCGGAGTGCCGGCTGATTTCTGCAACAACAGCCGAACGGGCGGCTTCAATATCGGCGTCCGAGCCGGTTTCGCAATACACCTCCAACCGGTTGCAGGTTGCGAGGACAACGGAGCCGGAGACGGCGGTTCCGGAATCGACCAGCGAAGACGAGACCTCGGATGCGCCGGCACTCAGCCGGGCGACAGTCTCCAGGTCTACGTCGGTGTGCGTAGCAATGAGGGAAAGTAGAACCACAGTAGGTCAATACTAGCCACGCCCGGGAGGATACCTTCAATCGGTCCGGCCGGAAATGGATCGTTAGAGGTGTGAGAAGCGCCACCGGGGCCGCCCGGAAGGGCCCGGTTATCGCTTGCCCCGGATTTTGGAGAGAATCAAGGTATGACTCTTAGCGCCACTCACCCGCTGCTGGATGGCCGCACGGCCGACTCGCCCCTGATCACTGCGTACCGCGGCGGCACTCCCGCCCGCCGTCCGGTGTGGTTCATGCGCCAGGCCGGCCGCTCCCTGCCCGAATACCTTAAGGCCCGGGAGGGGATCGGCATGCTTGATTCCTGCCTCCGTCCCGAGCTCGCGGCGGAGATCACCCTGCAGCCGGTGCGCCGGCACGACGTCGATGCGGGCATCTTCTTCTCCGACATCGTGATTCCGCTGAAACTGGCCGGCGTGGACGTGGACATTGTTCCCGGCGTCGGGCCCGTGCTGGGCCGCCCGGTGCGGACCGCCGCCGACGTCGCCGCCCTGCCCCGGCTGACCGAAGAGGCGTTGGAACCCATCCGCGAGGCCGTCCGGCTGACGGTGGCCGAGCTCGGCTCCAAGCCGCTGATCGGGTTCGCCGGTGCACCGTTCACCCTGGCCGCCTACATGGTGGAGGGCAAGCCGTCCCGCGACCACCTCGGCCCGCGCACCATGATGCACGCCGATCCCGACGCCTGGCAGGCCCTGACGGCCTGGGCCGCCGACGCGTCCGGAATGTTCCTGCGCGCGCAGCTGGAAGCCGGCGCCAGCGCCGGCCAGCTCTTTGATTCCTGGGCCGGCTCCCTCGGACTGGCGGACTACGTTCGGCACGTGGCCCCGGCCTCCTCCCGGGCCCTGGACCATGTCCGCGGCCTCGGCGCGCCGCTGGTTCATTTCGGCACCGGCACCTCCGAGCTGCTGGTGGCCATGCGCGACGTCGGCGTGGATGTGGTCGGCGTGGACTACCGGCTGCCGCTGGACGAAGCCAACCGCCGCCTCGGCGGGACGACGCCGCTGCAGGGCAACATCGACCCGGCGCTGCTGCGCGCCCCGTGGGACATCCTGGAAGCACACGTCCGCGAGGTCCTCGCCGCCGGTGCCTCCGCGCCGGGCCATGTGGTCAACCTGGGCCACGGCGTGCCGCCGGAAACCGACGCAGCCGTCCTCACACGGGTGGTTGAACTGATTCATTCGGTGGAGCCGTAACCCATGCCGCACCGTTTCCTCGCCAAGCCGGAGAACGCAGCCGGCCGGAGTGCCCGTAAAACCGGTGCACAGCATCCGCCCGAAACGCCGGCAGGCCCCTCCGCCGTCGTCGTGGGCGGCGGCATCTCCGGGCTGATCGCGGCCCGGGACCTGCAGCGTGCGGGCATCCGCGTCACCGTACTGGAGGCATCGGAAACGTTCGGCGGCTGCGTGGGGCGGCACACCGTCGCCGGCATCCAGCTGGACAGCGGCGCGGAGTCCTTCGCCACGCGCTCACCCGCCGTTCCGGAACTGATCGGGGAACTTGGCCTGGCCGACTCGGTGGCGGCACCCAACCCGGCAGGGTCCTGGCTGCAGCTGGCAGCGGAAGACCTGCCCTCGGGTGCCCAGCGGATGCCAAGCAGCGGACTGCTCGGCATCCCCGCCGACCCGAGGCACCCGGACATTGTCCATGCCCTCGGGCGTGCCGGTGCGGCCCGGGCGGCCATGGACAAGGTCCTGCCGGTGGGTTCCCTGAACCGCCGCGGGTCCATGAGCCTGGGCGAGGTGGTGCGGACCCGGATGGGCGAGGCAGTGCTCCGCCGGCTCGTCACCCCCGTGGTCGGCGGCGTCTATTCCTCCGACCCCGACATGCTCGACGTCGACTCCGTGGCGCCGGGGCTGCGCGCTGCCATCTCCCGGCACGGCTCCCTTGCCGCAGCCGTGGGTGCTCTGCGTGCGGCCGCCCCCGCCGGATCCGCAGTGGCCGGACTCGACGGCGGCATGGGCCGGCTCACCGAGGCCCTGGTTTCCGACCTCGAAACCTCCGGGGCCCTCCTGCGCACCGGCATCCGTGCCGAATCCCTGGCCCGTGACGCCGAAGGCTGGCGGATCCGCTGCAGCGACGGGCAGGAACTGGCCGCCGACGCCGTAGTGGCGGCCGCCGAAGGTCCGGCCGCCGTGGACCTGATCGCCACCGCACTGCCCGAGGTATCCGCCTACCGGCCGCAGCCGGGCCCGGGCGTTGCCCTGGTAACCCTCGTGGTGGACCTGCCGGAACTGGATGCCATGCCGCGCGGCACCGGAGTGCTCGTGGCCCGGGACGTGGAGGGCATCGATGCCAAGGCCATCACCCACGCCACCGCCAAATGGCAGTGGCTCGCGGATTCCACCGGTCCCGGAACCCACGTGCTGCGCCTGTCCTACGGCCGGGCACTCTCCCCGGAGGACGCCGTGGCGGAACCGGCGCACGTGGACCGCGCGGATGACGATCTCTTCCGGCAGGCCGTTGCCGACGCGTCCGGCCTGCTGCAGGTCCGGATCAAGGCCGACGACGTCGTGGGCTGGGACGTTGTCCGGTGGGTGGGCGCCCTGCCCTCCGCCGTCGTCGGGCATAAGGACCGGGTGGAGGCCGTCCGTGCGGCCGTAGCCGAAGCACCGGGACTGGAAGCGGTGGGGGCCTGGCTGGCCGGCACCGGCCTGGCAGCAGTCACTGCCGACACCCGGACCCGGATGGCAGCGCTTTCACGCGCCCTGCTGTGACCTTGCACACTTTCTACACATGGTAGAAGTGCTGTGTTTCGACTTACCTATATGCAAAGGGCAGACTGTTAAACATGAGTGAGACGATGGACCGCAGCCCCGCCGAGGCGGCCGGCAACGAAGAACAGTTCTTTACCCTCTGGACCGTTTTCAAGCGGTCCTCCACGCCCAAAGCACCTGTTTCCGACGGTGCGGTTGAAGCCTTTGAAGCCCTCGCCAAGGACCTGACCGCCGGCAACGTCACGCTCCGCGGCCTCTACGATGTCTCCGCCATGCGCGTGGATGCGGACGTGATGGTCTGGCTGCACGGCAGCGCGCCCGAAGCGCTGCAGGCGGCCCTGCGCCAGGTGCGCCGGACCGAGCTCTTCGCCGGCACCGAGATCGCCTGGTCCGCCATGGGCGTGCACCGCGATGCGGAGTTCTCCAAGAACCACTGGCCGTCCTTTGCCCGGGGGATCGACCCCGAGACCTGGATCTGCGTCTACCCGTTTGTCCGCTCCTATGAGTGGTACCAGCTGCCCGCCGAGGAACGCGGGAAGATGCTGCGCGACCACGGCATGCTCGGCCGCGAATTCCCCCAGGTCCTGGCCAACACCGTGGCCTCCTTCGCCCTTGGCGACTGGGAATGGATCCTGGGCCTGGAAGCTCCCAATCTGGTTGATCTCGTCGACATGATGCGCCACCTGCGTGCCACCGAGGCCCGCAACCACGTCCGTGAAGAAGTCCCGTTCTATACCGGCCGGCGTATTCCGGCCGCCGAAGTTGCCGAGGTACTCAAATGACATCCGCTGTTTCCAACGAGCCCGCTTTCGACCCGTTCGAGGGCGTCGATGACAACGGCCGCATGGCCCCGAAGCACTATGACGCCATCCTGCTGGCCTCCTTCGGCGGTCCCGAAGGCCAGGAAGACGTCATCCCCTTCCTCCGCAACGTCACTGCCGGCCGCGGAATCCCCGATGAACGGCTGGAAGAGGTGGCCACCCACTACCGCGCCAACGGCGGCATCAGCCCCATCAACGAGCAGAACCGTGCACTGAAGGCGGCACTGGAAGCCGAACTCGCACGCCGCGGCGTCGAACTGCCCGTGCTCTGGGGCAACCGGAACTGGGCGCCGTACATCAAGGACGTCCTCCAGGACGCCTACGACAACGGCTACCGCCGCATCCTCATGATCACCACCAGCGTGTACTCCTCGTACTCCAGCTGCCGCCAGTACCGCGAAGACCTGGGCATGAACCTCCTGAAGACCGGCCTGGACAAGAAGCTGCACGTGGACAAGGTCCGCCAGTACTTCGACCACCCCGGCTTCGTGGAACCCTTCGTCGAAGGCGTCCGCGAGTCCGTGGCCAAGGTCCGGGCCCAGCTCGCCGCCAAGGGCGTGGAGAACGAAAAGATCGAGATCCTCTTCTCCACCCACTCGATCCCCACCGCCGACGCCGAAGCCTCCGGCCCGCGCGACCGCGAGTTCGAAGAAGGCAGCGCCTACGTCGCCCAGCACCTGGCCAATGCCCGCGCCATCATGGACCGCATCCCCGAAGCCGCAGGCCTGGACTGGCAGCTGGTCTACCAGTCCCGCTCCGGCGCCCCGCACATCCCCTGGCTGGAACCGGACATCAACGACGCGATTGCGGAACTGCCCGCCAAGGGCGTCAACGGCGTAGTGATTGTTCCGCTGGGCTTCGTCAGCGACCACATGGAAGTCCTCTGGGACCTCGACACCGAGGCCATGGATACCTGCAAGGAACTGGGCCTGGCGGCTGACCGCACGCCGACCCCGGGCATCCACGAAACCTTCGTGTCCGGCCTGGTGGACCTGCTGCAGGAACGCACCCTGGAAAACAACATTGCCATCCGCCCCGCCATGACCGACCTCGGCCCCTGGTACGACGTCTGCCGTCCCGGCTGCTGCGCCAACCTGCGCGGCGAAAAGCCGACCATCGCCGGCGCCGACTCCACCGTGGGCGTCGAGTAGTGGCACAGTCGCCCGTCCTCATCGGCACCCGCGGCAGCGCCCTGGCCGTCACCCAGACCACCACCGTCGCCGAGGCACTGTCGGGGCTGGGCGGTTTCGACATCGAACTGGTGCGGGTGCGCACCGAGGGTGACATCAACCGTGCCGCCCTGTCGCAGATCGGCGGCACCGGCGTCTTCGTGGCAGCGCTGCGGGAATCGCTGCTGCGCGGTGACTGCGACGTCGCCGTGCACTCGCTCAAGGACCTGCCCACCGCTCCGGCGGACGGCCTGGCCCTGGGCGCGGTTCCGGAACGCGTGGACGTCCGCGACGTCCTGTGCGCCCGGGACGGCCTGACCCTGGCACAGCTTCCCGCCGGGGCGAAGATCGGCACCGGTTCCCCGCGCCGCGCCGCCCAGCTGCGGGCCGCCCGCCCGGACCTCGAGATCGTGGATATCCGCGGCAACGTGGACACCCGCCTGGGCCGGGTTGCCGGCCTGGTCGAAGGCGCCCCCGGAGACCTCGACGCCGTGGTGCTGGCTGCCGCCGGACTGGCCCGACTGGGCCGGCTGAACATGGTGACCGAGTACATCGACCCCGCCGTGATGCTGCCCGCCCCCGGACAGGGAGCCCTGGCCGTGGAATGCCGTGCCGCGGACGCAGCCGACGGCGGCCGGCTCGCCAAGGCACTTGCTGCCTACGACCACGCCGACAGCCGCCTCACCGTGGCTGCCGAACGGGCCATGCTCGGCCGGCTTGAAGCAGGCTGCACGGCTCCGGTCGGGGCACTGGCCCGCGTCGACGCCGACGGCATCACGCTCGAGGCAGTGGTCTGCAGCGACGACGGCACGCGCCTGATGCGCCGCACCGCCGTCGCCGGCGAACGCACTGAAGACGCCGCCCGTGCCCTTGGCGTGCAGGTGGCCGAGGAGCTGCTCGCAGCAGGCGCCGGGCAGCTCACCGACCTGCCCGCCAGCTGATGCCCGGCTTCGGGAGCCGCTGAGATGGCAGCCAGGCATCAGGGTCCGGACCTCGCCGGACTGTTTGTGGTTCTTCCCCGCACCCCGGACCGGGCTTCGGCCATGGTCCGGGAGCTGGAAGACTGCGGGGCATCCGTGGCGCTGATGCCCCTGATCGACTTCCAGTTCCCCGCGGACACCGCCCTGCTGGACCGCGCCCTGAATTCGCTGAAGGCCGGCCGGTTCGCCTGGGTGGTCTTCACCAGTGTCACCACGGTCCGGGCCGTAACCCGCCGGTGCGCAGCGCTGGGCATCCGCCCCGACGCCGTGGTTCCCGCGGACACCCGCATCGCGGCCGTCGGCGCGGGCACGCGGCAGGCGCTGGAGGAGATCGGCTTCGATATCGACTTCCTGCCGGACACTGACCAGTCCGCCCGCGGCCTGGCCGCCTCCTGGCCGGATCCGTCCGGATCCGATCCGGAGGGCGGGGACCTGCGGGTGCTGCTGCCGCAGGCCGACGTCGCCGATCCGTCCCTGAACGACGCCCTGACCTCACTGGGCTGGGACGTGCGGGCCGTGACCGCGTACTGCACCGTGGACTACCCCGCCGCCGGCGTGCGCTTTACCCCGGCGGTCCCCGGGGAGGGGCTGCTGGACCCGGAAGCCTTTGCCGCGTCGGCACCCGCCGGACCCCGCGCCGTCGTCCTCACCTCGCCGAGCATTGCCCGCCGGTTCGTGCGCCGCTGCGCGCCGGTCCCCGCCGGAACCCTGCTGGTCGCCATCGGCGAGAGTACGGCGGCACGGATGCGCGAGCTGGGCGTGGACGCGGATGCCGTGGCGAAGCAGCCAACCCCGGCGGGAATAGCGCAGGCACTGTCCATTGCTATGTCTACGGGTCCTACCCCCTAGTTCCCCATCTTTACCGGAAGGCAGAATTACCTCCATGAGCTTCCCCCAGCACCGCCCCCGCCGCCTCCGCACCACCCCCGCCATGCGGCGGCTGACCGCAGAGTTCCGGCTGGATCCCGCCGAACTGATCCTTCCGGCCTTTGTCCGCGAGGGCATCACCGAGCCCAACCCGCTCACCTCCATGCCCGGCGTCGTCCAGCACACCCTGGACAGCCTCAAAAAGGCCGCCTCCGAAGCGGCAGAGCTGGGCATCGGCGGCATCATGCTCTTCGGCATCCCCGCCGAGCGTGACGCCGTGGGCAGTGCCGGCACCGATCCCCAGGGCATCCTCAACCGCGGCATCGCTGCCGTCCGTGAGGAAGTGGGCGACGAGCTGGTCATCATGAGCGACGTCTGCCTGGACGAATTCACCGACCACGGACACTGCGGGGTCCTGGACGAAAACGGCGTGGTGGACAATGACACCACCCTGGACATCTACGGCCGGATGGCCGTGGAGCAGGCGCGCGCCGGCGCCCACGTGCTGGGCCCGTCCGGCATGATGGACGGGCAGATCGCCGTCATCCGCCACGCGCTGGACACCGCCGGCTACACCGACGTCTCCCTGTTCGCCTACGCGGCGAAGTATGCCTCCGCGTTCTACGGCCCCTTCCGCGAAGCCGTGGACTCGCAGCTGAAGGGTGACCGCCGCACGTACCAGATGGACGCCTCGAACCGCCGCGAAGCGCTGCTCGAGGTTGAGCTGGACCTCGAAGAAGGCGCCGACATGGTGATGGTCAAGCCGGCCATGAGCTACCTCGACGTGCTGGCCGACGTGGCTGCCATGTCCCCGGTCCCCGTGGGCGCTTACCAGATCTCCGGCGAGTACGCGATGATTGAAGCGGCTGCCGCCAACGGCTGGATCGACCGCCGCCGGGCCATCGAAGAGTCCGTGCTGGGCATCAAGCGGGCCGGCGCCAACATGATTCTCACCTACTGGGCCACCGAGCTGGCGGCCTGGCTGAAGGAAAGCAAGTAATGTCCTCACCTGTCTCACCGTCTTCCTCCGAAGAACTCTTTGACCGCGCCCGGGCCCTGATGCCCGGCGGCGTGAACTCCCCGGTCCGGGCCTTCGGCTCCGTGGGCGGCACTCCGCGCTTCATGGTCTCCGCCAAGGGCCCGTACATTACGGACTCGGAGGGCCGCGAATATGTTGACCTCGTCTGCTCCTGGGGTCCGGCCCTGGTGGGCCACTCCCACCCGGACGTCCTGGCGGCCGTCCATGCCGCCGTCGACAACGGGCTGTCCTTCGGTGCGTCCACTCCGGCCGAAGCGGAACTGGCGCAGCTGGTCATGGACCGGGTGCCGGGTGTGAAGCGCCTGCGCATGGTCTCCACCGGCACCGAAGCCACCATGACCGCCATCCGGCTGGCCCGCGGCTACACCGGCCGGAACCTGGTCATCAAGTTCGCCGGCTGCTACCACGGCCACCTCGACGGGTTGCTGGCCTCCGCCGGCTCCGGCCTGGCCACCCTGGCGCTGCCCGGCTCGGCCGGCGTCACCGAAGCCACCGCCGCGGAAACGCTGGTGCTGCCGTACAACGACGTAGCCGCCGTCGAGAAGGCCTTCGCTGAACACGGCGCGAACATTGCCGCGGTCATCACCGAAGCCGCACCCGCGAACATGGGCGTGGTCACCCCTGATGAGGGCTTCAACGCCGCCCTGTCCCGCATCACCTCCGCGCACGGCGCCCTGCTGATCCTCGACGAGGTACTCACCGGGTTCCGCACCGGACCGGGCGGTTACTGGGGGCTGACCGGCGCGAAGGAAGGCTGGACGCCGGACCTGTTCACCTTCGGCAAGGTCATCGGCGGCGGCATGCCCGTAGCCGCGCTCGGCGGCCGTGCCGACGTGATGGATTACCTGGCCCCGCTGGGCCCGGTCTACCAGGCCGGCACCCTGTCCGGTAACCCGATCGCGATGGCAGCCGGCGTGGCCACGCTGAAGGCCGCCACCGCCGAGGTCTATGCCACGGTGGATGCACGCTCCGCGGAGCTCTCCGCCGCCGTCTCCGCCGCACTGGAAGCCGCGGGCGTGGACCACAGCATCCAGCGCGCGGGCAGCCTGTTCAGCGTCGCTTTCGGCACCTCCGCCACCGGCGTGCACAACTATGAGCAGGCCCAGGCGCAGGAGTCCTTCCGCTATAAGCCGTTCTTCCACTCGATGCTCGACGCCGGCGTGTACCTGCCGCCGTCCGTGTTCGAGGCCTGGTTCCTCTCCGGCGCCCACGACGACGCCGCGATGAACCGGATCTACGACGCCCTCCCCGCCGCCGCGAAGGCGGCAGCCGAGGCGCAGCCGTAGGTCCGGCGGTTTAGGGCAGTAAAAAACCCCGCACCTCCCTTTGACGGGAGGTGCGGGGTTTTTCGTGTCCGGCCTAGAAAGCGGCGGTCACGTCACCGTTCGGCCAGGTCTCTTCAATGAAGGCCTTGGTTTCGGGGGAGTGGAGCAGTTCCTCGAGCTTGTCGATCCGTGCGTCCTTGTTGCCGGTCTTCCAGACGAGGAAGTTGGCGTACGGGTTGTCATCGGCGGATTCCACCAGCAGGGCGTCGTCCGTGTTCAGCCCGGCTTCGAGGATGTAGTTGCCGTTGATGATGGCAAGGTCCACGGTGGGATCACTGAGGTCATTGACCAGCAGTTCCGGCTGGTTTTCCTGGAAGTCCAGGTCCTTGGGATTCTGTTCCTCGGTCAGGGTCAGCACGGAGGAGTCGTCCGCGATGTCCTTCATGAGTCCGGCCTCTTCAAGCATCTTGAGGGCGCGTGCCTGGTTCGAGGGGTCGTTGGTGACCATGACCCGGGCGCCCTCCTTGATGGTGGAAACGTCCTCGTGCTTCTCCGAGAACGCGGCGTAGGGCTCCACGTGGATGCCGGCGCCGTGCTCGAAGTCGTAGCCCTGGCTCTCCATCTGGGATTCCAGGTAGGGCAGGTGCTGGTAGAAGTTGACGTCGCTGTCGCCGTCGTTGAGGGAAATGTTCGGCGTCACGTAGTCGTCGAACTCCTGGATTTCGAGGTCCAGGCCGGTGCCCTCGGCGAGGTTGTCGCGGACAAACTCCAGGATCCGGGCGTGCGGCGTGGGGCTGGCACCCACGGTGAGGGTGACCGGCTTTTCCGGGTCAAGGCTGTCTACGGCGCTGGAGGCGGAATCAGATCCGCCGCAAGCCGTCAGCGCCAGAGCCGTGGCCACACCGGTGGCAACGAGGGTAAGTGTTTTACGCATCGAATGCGTTCCTTTCACGTAACCCGGGAAGCGGATGTCCGCCGTCCGGGGAAGGTGCAGCTAGCGGCTACTGGCTGCAGGTCCGCAGGGCCCGGGCATGCCGGGCTCTGCGAAGACGGAGGTTAGACCGTGGTCTTATCGGGTTCGCGGGCGGTGCCGGCGGGGGCGGCGGCGGGGCTGATGCCTTCTGCCGCGGCAGCCGGGCGGCTGCGCCGTCCGGTACCTGAGGCCGACCGGTGGTCCACCCGGCGCGAGGCGAAGTCGCCGGCCAGCTGGATGATCTGGACGAGGGCCACGATGATGATGATCGTGACCACCATGACCTGGGTGTCGAAGCGCTGGACGCCGTAGTTGTAGGCCAGTCGGCCGAGGCCGCCGCCGCCGACGATGCCGGCCATGGCGGAGTAGCCCACGAGGGTCACCAATGTGGTGGTCAGGGCGGCGACGAGTCCGGGCAGGGCTTCGCGCAGCAGCACCTTGGTGACCACCTGCATCTTGGTTGAGCCCATCACCAGGGCCGCATCGATTTTGCCGCCGGAGACGTCGCGGAGCGCGTTTTCCACCAGCCGGGCAAAGAACGGGATGGTCGCGATGCTCAGCGAAACCGAGGCCGCCACGGGGCCGATCGAGGTGCCGGTGATGAGGCGTGCCAGCGGAATCAGGGTGACCATCAGGATGGCGAACGGCACGGACCGGGTGATGTTGACGATGATGTCGCTGACAATCCGGTTGACGATCTTCATGGGGAGCAGGCCCCCGGGGGCGCTGACGTGCAGGAACACGCCCAGCGGCAGCCCGATCAGCAGGGTGAAGAACCCGGCGATGCCCACCATCTGGAGGGTCTCCACCACGGCCTCCGGCAGGGCCTTGGTGATTCCGGGGTTGTCGAAGAGTCCGGTCAGGAAGTTCATGCTGCCACCTCCACGGTGACGCCCTGCAGGGCGAGGTATTCATGGACGGCGGCCATGTCGGTGTGCGTATCCAACTGGATGCGCAGCCGTCCGAAGCGGGTGCCGGCCAGCAGCTCTACGCTGCCGGCAAGGACGTTGACGTCGGTGTCGAATCGGCGGGTCAGTGCGGACAGCACCGGATCCGAGGTGGTCTGGCCCGTGAACAGCAGTTCCAGGACCGGACCGCCGGGCGACGGCGGAGTGACGGGCAGCGGGATCAGCTGCTTGGCCAGCCGGCCGCGTAGGTCCGAGGCAACCTCGCGCAGCGGGCCGTGTTCCACGACGCGTCCGGCTTCCAGCAGGGACACCGAATCGCAGATCCGCTTCACCACGTTCATCTCGTGCGTGATGATCAGGACCGTCAGGTCCAGGCGGCGGGTGAGGTCGGAAATGAGGTCCAGGATGTCATCCGTGGTGCCGGGGTCCAGCGCCGAGGTTGGCTCGTCGCACAGCAGCACATCCGGATCGGAGGCCAGCGCCCGGGCAATGCCCACCCGCTGCTTCTGTCCGCCCGAAAGCTGCGCGGGGTATGCCCCGGCGCTGCCTTCCAGTCCCACGAGGGCCAGGAGTTCCTTTACCCGGGCATCGATGACGCTCTTCTTGGTGCCGACGAGTTCCAGCGGATGCGCGATGTTGGCTGCGGCTGTGCGGGAATCCATGAGGTTCGCGTGCTGGAACACCATTCCGATGCGGCGGCGGGCCGCACGGATCTCGGAGTCCTTGACCGCGGTCAGCTCACGGCCGTCGATCGTGACGGAGCCCGACGTCGGCCGGTCCAGCAGGGTCAGGCAGCGGACCAGCGTGGACTTACCGGCACCGGAGTGCCCGATGATCCCGTGGATCGACCCCTTGGGCACGCTCAGGCTCACGCCGTCCAGTGCGGTGACGGTTCGCTCGCCCTGCCGGTAGACCTTGCGAAGGTCGGTAACTGTGATCATTCGTCCTCGTCATATGCGTTAGATGGCCGGCCCGGAGCATGCGGAAAGGGGCACGGTTCTGTGCCGTGCCTGGATGCCGGCCGTGCGGAGGGGTGTCTGCCAATCTCGTGGCGCGAGACGTCACGCGCGTTCAGTACGCGCGGGTACGCCTGGGGCGCCATCAGCGCCAAACACAGTAACCAGTATCGCATGATGGCTGCGGCGACCCGGCCAAAGTGACGGCCTGTGAAGAGGTTCGCAGGAGGGATGCAGCCAGGAATCAGGCGGGATCCAGGACGGAACCGGGTTCGTGGTCCGGTGCGGCCCGGAACGGCCAGCTTCCGTCAATGACGGCTTCCGGGTCCCGGCGCCGGAGGTAGTCCTGGAAGCTGGCGGCCTGGCCGGCGGCCCAGCTGACCTGGGAATCGTGCAGGGTGCGTGCGTCGCACTGGAGTTCCGGATACTTTTCCGCCATGACCGCGGCCACGGACAGGGTGGCCGCGACGTCGGCGGCGGAGGTGTGGGCATTTTCGAAGCCGACGCCGTAGTGCTCGGCCATGGCTGTAAGGGTGCGCTTGCCGCGGCGGAACCGGTCCACCTGCTTGTCCAGGATGTACGGGTCGATCACCGGCATCGGATGGGGGACCGTCAGCCCGAAGCGCTCGCATTCGCGGGCCAGGACAGTGAAGTCATAGCAGGCGTTGAACGCCAGGACCGGAATCCCGGCGGCAAACATACCGGCCAGCACCTCCGCCACCTCGGCTGTGACTGCGGCGGGGTCCCCGCCCTCCGCCTGAGCACGTTCGTTGGTGATGCCGTGGATGGCTGCCGCCTCGGCCGGGATCGGAATCCCGGGGCAGGCAAGCCACTCGTGGTGCTGCAGGGTCTCGTCCCGGCCGTTGACCAGGATGATGGATGCGGTGACGATCCGCGCGGTCTGCGGATCCCGGCCCGTGGTCTCTAAATCGAAGGCGGCCCGGGGGAGTTGATGCCAGCTGTTCATGCACTAAACCTATCCGGGAGCGGTGACATTCCCGTGATTGGCCCAGAGCCCGGCGGCGTCGGTAGCCTACTGGATATGCGCAGGGACTACGCCGACGCGGTGCTGGCTGTGGCCGATCTCATACCGCCCGGACGCGTGCTGTCCTACGGAGACATTGCCGAGCTGCTCGACGCCGGCGGTCCGCGCCAGGTGGGTGCGGTACTGTCCGCCCGCGGCTCCGAGGTGTGCTGGTGGCGGGTCCTGCGGTCCTCGGGGCAGCCGCTGAGATACCACGAGGTGCGCGCCTGGGAGCACTACCGGCAGGAGGGCACCCCGGTGCGCGGGACGGCGGACGACGACGGCGCCGGCTACCGGGTGCGGATGGACAGTGCCCGCTGGCAGCCCGGCGACGCGGAATGGAAACTCCTGGACAGCCTCCGGGAAGGTCTGCGTTAGTCCGGCCCGGGCGGCGTCGACCCGGACACCGGGAGCTTCGAAGCGTCGATATCAGGAATGTCGGAGGGACATGATGAAGTGGAACCATGAGCGTTGAACTCCAACTCGTCGGGCCGGCTGCAAGCGCGTTGTCCGCGCCCCGGCTCAGCGCGGACCAGCAGGCCGTGGTGGACCTGCCCACGGGCAGCGGCCCCGTCCTTGTCCTGGGAGCGCCGGGAACCGGCAAGTCCACCGTCCTGGTGGAAGCCGCCGTCGCACGGATTGAACGCGACGGGCTGGACCCTTCCCATCTGCTGATGCTGGCCCCCTCCCGGCTTGCCGCGGCCGGCCTGCGGGATGCGCTTTCGGCCCGGCTGCAGGGAACCCTGAGCACCGCGCCCGCCAGGACCTGGGCCTCCTACGCCTTCGACCTGATCCGGCGAGCCAAGACCGAAGGCCGCCTGCCGTACCTCACGCGGGCGCCGAAGCTGCTCTCCGGCGCCGAACAGGACGTCATCATCAAGGAACTGCTGGCCGGACACGGACAGCAGGGAGTGCCGGAACTTCCGTGGCCTGACAGCCTGGACCAGGCACTGGGCACCCGCGGCTTCCGCCAGGAAATCCGCCAGCTCTTCGACCGCGTGATCGAGTACGGCATCTCCGCCGAAGAACTGCGTGAACTGGGGCAGCGGCACGGCCGTCCGGACTGGGAAGCGGCCGCAGAGCTTTACGCCGAGTACCGGGACGTCCTGGACCTGCGCATGCCCGAGTCCTTCGACCCGGCAGGCATCATTACTTCGGCCCTGAATATCCTGCACTCGGACCCGGAGTTCCTGGCCGCCGAGCAGGAGCGCCAGCAGCTGGTGCTGGTGGATGACCTGCAGGAAGCCAACCCCGCCATCCACAGCCTTTACGCACTGCTGGCCGGTAGCGGAGATTCCATCGCCGCCGCCTGCCCCGACACCGTGGTGCAGGGTTTCCGCGGTGCGCGCCCGGACCTGGTGGGCCGGCTGGCCGAACGCTTCGAGGGCAGGCTCGATACCCGTGTCCTGACCACTTCACACCGCCTGACCGGTTCGCTGGCCGGTGCCTGGACGCGGACTGCCTCGAGGATTTCCGTGGTCGGCCGGCTGCCCTCCTACCGCACCGCCGTGGCGGATGCACGGTTCGTCGGGACGGATCCCGGGGGCGGCAACGTCCAGGAGGCACCCGAGGCACCCGAGGCTCCGGAAACAACTGAGGCTCAGAAGGCCACGGAGACCCCCGAAGTCCCGGAGATACCGGCTGCGGGCACGGCCGAGGCGCATGTCGTGGACACTCCCATGCACGAGCAGCGTTACGTGGCACAGCGGATCCTGGAAGCCCAGCTGCTGCAGGACCGCTCGCTCGAGGACATCGCCGTCATTGTCCGCACCGGCGCCCAGCTGGCTGCCCTCCAGCGCTATCTCACCGGACAGGGGATTGAGGTCAAGGTTCCCGTCGCGGAACGGGCGGTGCGCGATGAAGCCGCCGTCCGTCCGCTGCTGGACGCGTTTGCCGTCGTCCTGGACCCGGAACTGCTCACCCCCGAACTGGCAGTGTCACTGCTGACCTCGCGCATCGGCGGCGCGAGCACGCTGGAACTGCGCCGGCTGCGGCAGGCACTGCGCCGCGAAGAGCGCAGCGCCGGCGGCGGACGGACCAGCGACGCACTGCTGGTGGAATCGCTGCTGGACCCCGAGTCGGAGTCCGGGCGGGCACTGGCCGGCCTGAGCTGGGATGCCCGTCCGGCCGCCCAGCGCATTTCCGCCATGCTCGCCGCCGGGCGGGAGGCTGCCCGGGAACCCGGTGCCACGGCGGAAACGGTCCTGTGGGCACTGTGGTCCGTCTCCGGCTGGTCCAAACGGTGGGCGGAAACGGCCCTCTCCGGCGGCCCGGGTGCTTCCCGCGCGGACCGGGACCTGGACGCGATCATGGCCCTGTTCCAGACCGCGGAACGGTACGTTGACCAGCTGCCCGGTTCCACCCCGGCGCAGTTCCTGGATTACCTCACCAGCTCCGAACTGCCCATGGATACCCTGGCGGCACGGGCCCAGCGCCGGGAGGCCGTGGAACTGCTGACCCCTGCCAGCGCGGCAGGCCGCGAATGGCCGATGGTGATTGTCGCCGGCATCCAGCAGGATGTCTGGCCCAACCTCCGCCTCCGCGGCGAACTGCTGGGCAGCGGGGAACTCGTGGCGGCCGTGGAACACGGGGACAACTTCCGTGCCCACCGCAGCCCGCTGACGCTGATGCAGTCCATCCGCTTCGACGAACTGCGCAGCTTCTCCACCGCCATCTCCCGCGCCCGCGAAGTGCTGATCTGCACGGCGGTCTCCTCCGAGGACGAACAGCCCTCCGCCTTCCTGGACCTGGTGGCACCGCTGGAGCCGGGAGCCGAGAAACGCCAGCGCACCGAGGTCCTGCGCCCGTACACGCTGCGCTCACTTGTCGCCGAACTGCGCCGGTACGCCCAGCAGCCGGACGAAGACCCGGAGCTGGCCGCCGAGGCCGTCCATCACCTGGGCACCATGGTGAACCACGCCGTACCGGTCCCGGGAGCCCACCCCGGGAAGTGGTGGGGACTCGCGCCGCTGTCCAGTGAAGCTCCGATCCTGCCCCCGGAGGCCCGGATTCCGGTGTCGCCCTCCAAGGTCGACGCCGTGCTGAAATCTCCGCTGAGCTGGTTCGTCTCCGCGGCCGGCGGCGAGCAGGCCACCGACTTCGCCCGGTCCCTGGGCACGCTGGTGCACTCCATCGCGCAGGACATGCCGGATGCCGCCGGCAGCGAATACGTGCAGGAGCTGCAGAAACGCTGGCCGTCCCTGGGCATGAAGGACAATTGGGAAGGCCAGATGGATTATCAGCGGGCCGAAACCATGGTCCGCAAACTGGCTGAATACGTCATCACCATGCGCCGCAGCGGCCGCTCGCTCGTCGCGGTCGAAAAGGACTTTGAGGTGGAACTGCCGGTGGAGATCGACGGCGCGGTCCGCACCGCCCTGCTGCGCGGCCAGATCGACCGGCTGGAAGTCGATGCCGAGGGGCGGCTGTTCATCGTGGATCTGAAGACCGGCAAGTCCGCCCCGAAGAAGGACGACCTGCAGGGGCATCCGCAGCTGGCCGCCTACCAGGAGGCCGTGCGGGAAGGTGCCCTGCCGGACGCCCCGGCGGTACCCGGCGGCGCGGCCCTGGTGCAGCTGGGCACCACGAACAAGGGGGTTTCCGTGCAGGAACAGCAACCCCTGGACCCGGACGACACCACGGCGCGGGACATGGTCCGCAACGCGGCCGTGCTGATGTCCGCGGCGTTCTTCGAAACAGTCCACGATCCGGGCCGCAGCGGCTTTGGCGGCAACGGCTGCCGGCTGCCCGAAATCTGTCCTCTCTGCGCTGAAGGAAAGCAGGTCACCGAGTGAGTGCGTCCGTAACCGACGAGGTTCCCGGCGGGCTGCCGCAGGCCGCGCCCGTCCCGAAGTACTCCGCCCTGGAACTTGCGGAACTGCTGCATACCGATCCGAACAAGCGGGTGGAGAACCCCACCGACGACCAGATCGGCATTATTGAGGGCCCGCTGGAACCCCTGCTGGTGATCGCCGGTGCCGGGTCGGGCAAAACCAAGACCATGGCGGACCGGGTGGTCTGGCTGGTGGCCAACGACCTGGTCCGGCCCGAACAGATCCTTGGGGTTACCTTCACCCGCAAGGCGGCCGGTGAGCTGGCCTCCCGCATCCGCGCGCGCCTGAACCTGCTCTACCACCAGCTCGACGCCGGACCCGGCGGAGCAGCGGATCCGGATACCGCCGGCGGCGGCGAGGAACGGATGGAGCCGAGTGTCTCCACCTACCATTCCTACGCGAACGGCATCGTGAACGACTACGGCCTGCGGATCGGCGTCGAACGCGATTCCGTGATGCTTGGCGGCGCGCAGTCGTGGCAGCTGGCCAATGAAGTGGTGGAAGCCTACTCCGGAGACTACGAACATTTCACGGCCGCCAAATCCACCCTGGTCGGCGCAGTGCTGCAGATGGCCGGTGAATGCTCCGAACACCTGCGCACCCCTGCCGAGGTCCGTGCCGAACTCGCTGCCCACGTGGACGCGGTCACAGCCCTGCCCTATCAGTTCGGCAAACCCAAGGAACCCACCCAGGCCGCCCGGAAGCTGGTTAACCGGCTGCGGACGCGCATCTCCGTGACCGAACTGGTGGAGGCCTACCAGCGGGCCAAGGCGGAACGCCGGCAGCTGGACTTCGGCGACCTGGTGGAGCTGGCGGCACGGATCGCGGCCACCATCCCCGAAGCGGTGGAGATGGAACGCGCCAAGTACAAGGTGGTCCTGCTGGACGAGTTCCAGGACACCTCCCACGCGCAGATGGTCCTGTTCTCCAACCTGTTCGGCGACGGCCGCTCCGTCACCGCCGTCGGGGATCCGCACCAGTCCATTTACGGGTTCCGCGGGGCCTCCGCCGGCCAGCTGGGCACCTTCCGGGAGAAGTTCCCGCTGTTCACCGACACCGGCCGCCAGCTCGCGCCGCTGGCCAATCTGTCCGTGGCCTGGCGGAACTCCACCTCCGTGCTGGCCGCGGCCAACACCGTCTCCACCGCGCTCAACGGCGTTGCCCCCTGGCTCAAGCACCAGCGCCTGCCGCACGTACCCGAGCTGCAGGCCAGGGACAATGCCCCCGTGGGCGAGGTGTATCTGGGCCGTTACCTCTGTGATGTCTCGGTAGAGCCCGGCAAGGGCACTCCGGAGCGGATCCTGGGAGAGGCGGAAGCCGTGGCGGAGCAGGTGGCCTTCCACCGCAGCCGCAAAGTCGAGCTGGGCGGGTTTGATGACCGCGGCAAGGAACAGACCCCCACCGTGGCGGTGCTGTGCCGCGGACGCAAGCAGTTCGAGCCGATCCGCAGGGAACTGGAGCAGCGCGGCATTCCGGTGCAGATTGTCGGCCTGGGCGGACTGCTGTCCACCCCTGAAGTGGTTGACCTGCTCGCGGTCCTGCGGGTCCTGGGTGATCCGGGACGTTCGGATTCCATGCTTCGGATCCTGGCCGGAGCCCGGTGGCGGATCGGACCTGCCGACCTCATGGCGCTGGCGGACTGGTCCCGGCACCTGGTCCGGGTCCGTGAACGCGCCGTCCGGGTGGCCGACGCCGCCGATATCCACGGCCCGGATGAAGCTCCGGACCTGGTGGTGGAGGCGGACCTGGTGGAGGCCGGCAGTCTGGTGGAAGCCGTGGACTCCCTGCCGCGTCCCGGCTGGGTCTCCAGCGCCGGACGGTCCCTCTCCGAGGAGGGGCTGAAGCGCCTGACGCAGCTGCGGAACGAGCTCCGGGACCTGCGCGGGTTTGTCGGCGAGGATCTGACCACGCTGATCGGCGAGGTGGAGCGCCGAATCCTGCTCGACATCGAGGTCGCGGCAAAGCCCGGGGTTACCCTGCACGAGTCCCGGCGGAACCTGGACGCATTCATCGACGCCGCAGCCACGTTCAGCTCCTCCGCGGAGCGGGTGGACCTGGCCGCCTTCCTCGCCTGGCTGGAAGCCGCCAACTCCGAGGAAAACGGCCTGCCCGTGACACCGCTGGAACCGAGCCGCGAAGCGGTCCAGCTCCTTACCGTCCATGCGTCCAAGGGGCTGGAATGGGACATCGTGGTGGTCCCCGGACTGAACGAAGCCTCGTTCCCCAGCGACAAGGATTCGCGCTGGAGCAGCGGAGATTCCTCCATCCCGTGGACCCTGCGCGGCGACAGCCTGGACCTGCCGCAGTGGGACTGGGAACAGGTGGACCAGAAGTCCTGGCTGGACAGCGAAAAGCTCTTCAGCGAAGACGCCAAGGGGCACGCCGAACGGGAGGAACGGCGGCTGGCCTACGTGGCGTTCACCCGCGCCAAGTCCGTGCTGATATGCACCTCCTCCGCCTGGGGCGGAGGACGGTCCAAACCACTGGGTGTGTCACGGTACCTCCAGGACCTCTACGACCTGGAACAGTCCGGCGCCGCGGGCTACCGGCTCCTGCACTGGGTGGCGCCCGAAGACGAGGGCACGGAAAACCCTGCCAACGCCGAGACGGAGCGGGCCAAGTGGCCGATTGATCCGCTCGGACCCCGCAGGCAGGCAATGGAAGCCGCTGCGGAGGCCGTCCTGGAGTCTGCCGGACACCGGGCGGCACGGGCCGCGGCCCGGGAGGAAGGCCGTGAAGAGGACGACGTTTCCGAGGGGGAGGCCGCACCGGATACGGCTCAGACTCCGGCCCCCTCCGGACGGTGGAGCCGGGAAACGGAACTCGTCCTGGCCCGGCACCGTCCGCCGAACGAAGTGGTGCAGGTGGAACTCCCCGCCCACATTTCAGCGTCCATGCTGGTGGATCTGAAGGACAACCCGGCGGAGGTCACCCGCCAGCTCCGCCGGCCGGTTCCGCGCCAGCCGGGGATGGCCGCCCGCAAGGGCACCGCCTTCCACGCGTGGGTCGAGGAATTCTTCGGTACCAGCGGGATGCTGGACATTGACGAATACCCGGGGGCCGCCGACGCCTATGTGGATGAGGCCTATCAGCTCGAGGACATGATCGCCACGTTCGAGGCATCGGACTGGGCGCAGCGGACGCCTGCCTTCATCGAAGTGCCGGTGGAGACCAAGGTGGACACCGTCGTCGTCCGCGGCCGGATCGACGCGGTGTTCCAGGACGCGGACGGCACCTGGGACCTCATCGACTGGAAAACCGGCGCTCCGCCGTCGTCGCAGAAGCTTGATGTGCGGTCCGTGCAGCTGGCGGTGTACCGGCTGGCGTGGGCGCGGCTCAAGGGGGTTCCGCTGGAGAAGGTGCGCGCCGCCTTCTACTATGTGGCGGCGGACAAGCTGATCCGCCCCTACAACCTGGCCGGCGAAGCCGAACTCGAGGAGATCATCCGCGAGGCGGCAAAAACCCCGTCCGCCGGGTTCTGATCCGACGGACGGGGTTCGGTTGCTGAACCGGTTGGGGGAGGGTCAGGGAACGGCTCGCCGAAGCGTGGCGTAGGACGTGAGGGCAAGCAGTGCACCGGTAGCCAGCAGCCAGCCGGCCAGGGAGAGCGGCGTCAGTTCCACTATCCAGGCGCCGACTGAAGCCCAGGCCTCCCGCCAGGTGATCAGTGCGACGATGCCCAGCAGGACGGCGCCGGCGCCCACCAGCGCTGCCGTGAGTCCAATCGTCCGCCACCGCTTGTAGATGGTCGAACTCCAGAAGCCCAGCAGGAACAGCAGGATGGTGACCGCGAAATAGAAGAGGATCTGGGTGTACCAGGCGCCCTCGGCAATCCACGGGATGGCGAAGATGGCGCCATTCATGCCCCAGCCGTCGGTCGCCTGCTCCACCAGCCCCAGTACCCAGTACAGGACCGCCAGAGCCAGGGCGACCAGGGAGAACAACCCGATCGTGCCGATGTAGAAGGCGCGCCGGCTGACGCTGAGGGCCTGCGAGAAGGGGAAGAGCAGGGTCATGGCCTGGATCCCCAGGGCAAAGAAGTACCACATGACCGCCTGCCCGGAGCCCGAAATGACGTTCGAGGCATCGTCCGGGATCATCGCGAAGATGGCCAGCGAAATCAGCGTGGAGGATGCCAGGATAATCAGCGGAATCCACAGGTAGATCCACTTATTGGTCAGCTGCATCCGCGCCACGGCTACTGCACGGTTCATTGGAACGCCTCCAGGCTGTCTGTTGCCGCAGTGCCGGACGGCTTCTCTACGCCGTCGGCCTGCAGGGTCTTGCGGACAATGAGTTGCTGCAGGGACACCGGCGTCAGCTGCAGCCCAAGCTCGGCGGCTTCCCGGCGCCCGGCGTCGTCGAGCCGGTGCTCTACGGTCACCGAAGCGAGGGACCCCAGGGCTTCGCGGTGCAGTACCTGATACCCGGCGATGAAGGCCTCGACGATGTCCGCCGTGCCGCTGATGGTCACGGCACTGCCCCTGATGTTCTCTGCGTCGTCATTCAGGACAATCCTGCCGTTGTCGATCACGATCACATGCTCCAGGAGAAGGGCGACCTCGTCGATCAGATGCGAGGAGAGCATGATGGTGCGCGGATGCTCGGCGAAGTCTTCGACCAGCCGGTCGTAGAAGATCTGCCGGGCCACGGCGTCGAGCCCCAGGTAGGGTTCGTCAAAGAAGGTGATGTCCGCCCGTGATGCCAGTCCGAGAACCACTCCCACGGCGGACAGTTGGCCGCGGGAAAGCTTCTTCAGCCGGCGCTTGACCGGGAGCGAGAATTCCTCCGCGAGCGAGGCGGCGAACCCGGCATCCCAGTTGGGATAAAGGAGCCCGGCGGATGCGAAAGCGTTGGCAGCGGTGAAATCGTCCGGGTACTTCTGCGATTCGCGGACGAAGCACAGCCGTCGCAGCACCCGGTCATTTTCGAAGGGGTGTTCTCCGAAGACCCGTACCTCGCCGGAAGACTCAAAGCCCTGGGCCGTGAGGATGGACATCAGGGTTGTCTTGCCAGCCCCGTTGCGTCCGAGCAGCCCGTAAATGCGGCCGCCGGAGATATCCAGGTTAACGTTGTCGAGCGCTAGCTGGTCCCGGTAACGGCGTGTGAGGTTCCGGGTTTCTATTACGTTCGTGGTGCCGGCAGTCATGGCGCCATGCTCCCTTCGGTGTCGACGGCGCTGCGCTGAATCAATCCGGCGAGCTGGGTGCCGTCAATACCCAGCTTCCGAGCTTCGGTTGTCAGCGGTCGGACGTACTGCTCATAGAACTGTTCCCGCCGCTTTCTGAGGACGGCTTCCCTGGCTCCGGGCGCCACGAACATGCCGATGCCCCTGCGCTTATAGAGGATTCCCTCATCCACGAGGAGATTGATGCCCTTGGCCGCCGTTGCCGGGTTGATCCGGTAGAAGGCCGCGAACTCATTGGTGGAAGGCACCTGGCTTTCCTCCTTGAGGGTTTCGTCAAGGATGTCGCCTTCGACGCGTTCGGCGATCTGCTGAAAGATCGGCCTGCTGTCATCTATCAAAGCGGCTCCTGTGTTTTCATGCCGGCGACCCAAGTTCCCGGTTCACTACTTCCTTGGTTCATTACTGATGTAACTAACCTAGGGCAGGAACCGGAACATTGCAACAGTTTTAAAAGAAAAACGGTGCCCCGCCGGAATCGGCGGGGCACCGGAGTGCGGGCGTGCGGGCTGGCGGGGCTATTTCTCCGGAACCGGGGTCAGCGGGAGGGCCGTGGTTTCGGTGCCCGGCTTGTTGCCGTCACCGTCACTGTCGCGCGGAGCGGTGTCGCCGGAGGCACTGTCTTCGTTGGTGCCGGCGTCCGGTTTCCCGGCAGGGGCGTCCGCGGCGGGGGCTGCAGCTTCAGCCGGGCCGGGTTCCCCGGGCGTTCCTCCGTCAGGTGCGGCCATTCCCTGCGCAGTCCCGTCGGGTCCGCGGTTCTCCGTTGCCGTTGAGGTATCCGTGCCGTTTTCCGTGGCCGGCTCTGTTCCGGTATCGGCTACGCCGGCGTTGTCCGCGCCCGACACGGCAGGAGCCATGGCCGGGGCCATGGGGACGACGGTAACCTTGGCAGCCGCCGGCCGGGCTGCGGCTGCGGCTCGGGCTGCGGCTTCTGCCTGGGCACCGGCAGCAGCTTCGGCCCGGGCATCGGCAGCGCGGGCCTCGCTTTCCCGCCGGTCAGATGCTTCCTGCGCCCGTACATCCTCTTCGAGGGTGCCGAGCATCTCCACGGCTTCGTCCACCATGGTGGAGTTCTCGGCGGCGACGCCGCGCACCAGCCACTGGGCGAGGGCGAATTCCGCGGACAGGGCTGCACGGCGGATCAGATGCGGGTCTTCGGGATCCTTGCTCGCCGCCAGGTAGGCGCCGTGTACGGCCTCCGTGAAGCGGGGATCGTTGGCGGCGATCAGCCAGGCAAAATCATCCGCCGGGTCGCCGACCCGAAGATCGGTCCAGCCGGTCACCGCGCTGACCCGTTCGCCGGTGAGCAGGATGTTGTCTTCATGCAGGTCGCCGTGGACCACGGTGGGCTTGAAACGCCAGAGTGAGACGTCCTCCAGCGCGTGTTCCCAGCGCCGCAGCAGGACGGAGGGGATCTTTCCGGTGGTGGCTGCCTGATCCAGTTCATTCAAACGCCGCTGGCGGAACTCGTTCGCGCTGTAGCTGGGCAGGTCCGCGGAAGTGACCAGGTCGCGGGGGATGGCATGGATAGCGGCCATGGCGCGGCCGATCTCCGCTGCTACGGAACCTCCGGCCGTCATCAGGGAGTCGATGCTGCGGAGGGCGCCGGGGAGGTGCGAGTAGACAAACGTGCACAGATCACCCTGGCGGACGGTGCCCGCCACGTACGGCAGGGCAAACGGCAGCTCGGCCCGGACCGCAGGCACAAACGTGCGCAGGACCAGCAGCTCGGTCTCCAGGCGCATGCTGGCCTCGAGATGTTTGGGGGACCGGACGCGCCACCTGCGGCCGGCATCGTCAATCAGCAGTGCCGCGTCAAAATCCGCAGCGTCGTCCGGGGAACCGGCAACGCCGGTGGGGGTCAGCCCTGGGACGGCAGCGCTGGCCATTGCAGCCAATTCCATGGGGGTCCGTTTCACATGTTCAACCGTAGGGGCAGATGTGCTCCGGATAACCATTGCCGGGCGGCGAGTCGCCTAAACCGTGAGGAAAACCTCAGACCGGGTAGGGCGCAGGGGGCCAACTACAGTTTGGGGGGAGGTAGTCAGTACGGTAGGTGGTATGAGTATCCCGGCACCGGCAGCAGAAGTTTTTCCCCTGGGTTTGTTACCGCTTGCCCGGACGGCCGTGGACCGGGGGTCCGACCGCCGTGTCGCCCCGGATCTGTTCGACACCATCCGCGCCGACGGCGGGACCCGCGTGATGTACCTGGCCGGCGGCCGCGCCCTGGTCCGCGACGGCGCGCTGGTGCTCCTGGACCCGCCGGCGTCGGGCTTCGGTGATGTCCCCGTCTACCTCGGCCGGACCCTGGAGGATGCACAGGTGCCGCTGGGCACCGACGTCGTCCTGATGACGCTGCCCGAACCGGATCCCGCGCTCGCCGTCGACGGCGCCGCCTGGGTGAGCCTGCGCGAATCTGCCACGCATCTGGGCGCGCTGGATGCCGGACTGTTCGTCGAGGCAGCCGCAATAGCCAACTGGCACGCCGTGCATACCCACTGCCCGCGCTGCGGGGCGCAGACCGTTCCTGAACAGGGCGGCTGGGTCCGCCGCTGCCCCGAGGATGACAGCTCCCACTTCCCGCGCACCGACCCCGCCATCATCGTCGCCGTTGTTGACGAGGAGGACCGCATCCTGCTGGGCTCGGCCGCAGCCTGGGCCGGAAACCGGTATTCCACGCTCGCCGGCTTCGTGGAACCGGGGGAGTCGCTGGAGGCCGCGGTCATCCGCGAAGTGGCCGAAGAGTCCGGGGTGGTTGTCCACAGCCCGCAGTACCTCGGGTCGCAGCCGTGGCCGTTCCCGTGTTCACTGATGCTCGGTTTCACCGCCCGGGCTGTAAACGCCGAGGCACGGGCCGACGGCGTCGAAATGTCCGACGTCCGCTGGTTCAGCCGCGCGGAACTCACCGACGCCGTGTCCAGCGGCGAAATCACCATCGCAGGACCCATTTCCATCGCCCGGAACCTGATCGAGCGCTGGTACGGCGGGACCATTATTGAACCGGAGGCCAACGCCCGCCCATGAGCAGTGAATCACCCGAAGCACGAATCCTGGCAGGGCTGGACGACGAGCAGCGCGCAGTAGCCACCACCCTCACCGGCCCGCTCTGCGTCCTGGCCGGTGCCGGCACCGGTAAAACCCGTGCCATCACGCACCGGATGGCGTACGGCGTGGCCACCGGCGTCTACAAACCGCAGCAGGTGCTGGCGGTGACGTTCACGGCCCGGGCCGCAGCGGAAATGCGGACCCGGCTGCGGGACCTCGGCTCCGGCGGTGTGCAGGCGCGGACCTTCCACGCTGCGGCTCTGAAGCAGCTGCAGTACTTCTGGCCGCACACCGTGGGCGGAGCGATGCCCGGGCTGCTGGACCACAAGGCCCAGATCATCGCCGAAGCCGCGCGCCGACTCCGGCTGTCCACCGACCGCGCTGCCATCCGCGATGTCGCAGCGGAGATCGAGTGGGCGAAGGTCTCCATGCTCACCCCGGACAGCTACGTGAAGGCAGCCGGGGACCGGGAGCCGCCGGCGGGCTTTGACCTGACTGCTATTTCACGGATCTTCCAGTCCTACGAGGACGTCAAGGTGGACCGCAACATCATCGACTTCGAGGATGTCCTGCTCATCATGGTGGGAATCCTGCAGGAAGACGAGCGGGTGGCGGCCATGGTCCGGGACCAGTACCGGCACTTCGTCGTGGACGAGTACCAGGACGTTTCGCCGCTGCAGCAGCGGCTCCTGGACCTGTGGCTGGGGCCGCGGGACGAACTGTGCGTGGTGGGCGATTCCAGCCAGACCATCTACTCCTTTACGGGTGCCACGCCGCGGCACCTGCTCGACTTCACCAAACGGTTCCCGAACGCCGACGTCGTCAAACTGGTCCGCGACTACCGTTCCACCCCCCAGGTGGTCGGTTTGGCGAACCGGATCCTCGCCGCCCGCACGGCCGAAGGGGAGCGGAACCGGACGGCACCGGCCTGGCCCACTCCGCTGGAGCTGGTGGCCCAGCGGCCCGCCGGCCCGGAGCCGACGTTCACCGAATGCGCCGACGACGAGGCAGAGGCCGCGCACGTAGCCTCGTCCATCAAGGCACTGATCGAACAGGGAGTCCAGGCCAGTGAAATTGCTGTCCTCTTCCGCACCAACGGGCAGTCGCAGGCCTACGAACAGGCGCTGGCGTCGGCCGGCGTCGGCTATCAGCTGCGCGGCGGCGAACGGTTCTTCGCCCGCCGTGAGGTCCGCGACGCCGTGCTGCAGCTGCGCGCGGCGTCCCGGTCCGTGGGCAACGAACCTGTGCCGCAGCTGGTGCGGGACATCCTGGCTTCCCTGGGCTACACCCCCGAGGCGCCGGCCGGCGGCGGAGCCACCCGCGAGCGGTGGGAATCGCTGGCCGCCCTGGTGTCCCTGGCCGAAGAGCTGCAGGTCACCCGGACCCGCGACCCGGACAGCATCTTCACGATGCAGGACTTCGTGGCGGAACTTGAGGAACGTGCTGCAGCCCAGCACGCGCCCCGGGTCCAAGGGGTGACCCTCGCGTCCCTGCACTCCGCGAAAGGCCTCGAGTGGGATGCCGTCTTCCTGGTAGGGCTGAGCGAAGGCCTCATGCCGATCTCGTTTGCCGACACCCCTGAATCCGTCGATGAGGAACGGCGGCTGCTGTACGTCGGCATTACCCGTGCCCGCGAGCACCTGGCCCTGTCCTGGTCCACGGCCCGGACGCCGGGCGGGCGTGCCAACCGGAAACCGTCGCGGTTCCTGGACGGGCTGCGGCCCCGGACCGAGCGGGACGCCGGCCGTACCGCAGGACCGGCAAGGCAGACCCGGCGCAAGGTCACCGGTCCGGCAAAGTGCCGCAGCTGCGGTGCCCTGCTGACCACCGGGGCCGAACGCAAGGTCGGACGCTGCGGGGACTGCCCTGTGACGTACGAGGAGGCTACCTTCGACGCGTTGCGCGAATGGCGCCGTGCGACGGCCGCCGAGGCAGGCATTCCGGCTTTTGTGGTGTTTACCGATGCCACGCTGGTTGCCATTGCCGAAGACCGCCCGCCGTCCCTGAACCGGCTGGCCACCCTCCCCGGGGTGGGACCGTCCAAGCTGGAGCGCTACGGCGAAGCAGTCCTGAAGGTGCTTTCGGAGAGCACCGAGGCCTAGCCGGGCGGCTGCCCTAGGCCACCCGGGTGCCCCTGCGCTGCAGCCGGCAGCCGCAGGCCGGATGGTAGTCCAGCTTCCTCAGCTGCGGGTACCCGTCGGAGGTCCGCAGCCGCAGGACCGCGGAAAGCACCGCCGGCTGATTGATCCCGTCCAGAAACACCAGTGCTGCCATGGCTGCAGCCCCGGCGGCGAGCACCGACCCGGCAAGTTCCTCGCCCTCGGGACCGAACGGGTTTCCGGAGGGGGCGGGTACCTCCCGGCTGCCCTTCGTGAGGGCTCCGACGGCGGCGTACCACCCCGGATCGGTGTCTGCCCGGTGCCGGTCCAGGCATTCCAGGCACGGTGTGAGTCCCGGGACCACCAGCGGGCCGACGTCCCATCCGCCTTCCTGTGCGGTCAGTATCAGGCGCGGAACGCTGCCGTCACCTCCGGGAAGCTCCGGCGGCCGGTCCGGCGGAACCGCGCCCACCGCACGGACGGCGACGGCGAGGTCCACCGCGGCGGGGACCTGACGGCCACGGCCGGCGGACATGGTCAGCACCTGGACAGTGGGATCCACCCGGAACAGGTGGCGCTTCACGGCAGCTGCGCGGTTCATTCCGATGTCCGTCATGGCATAGGCGCTTCCGACATCCGCGGGGGACACCACCGCCGGATCCGACAGCAGCAGGGTTCCAATACCTGCGGAGGCAAGGGTCCGTGCCAGCAGGGCCCCTGCCCGTCCCAGTCCGTCCACGGAGACGGCTGCCGTGGCACGGCGCCGGATGGATTCCTCGCCGTTGACCCGGTAGGCGGACGAGAGACGCTGCGCGTCGGGGAGCAGCCGTTCCGAACGCAGGGAGGGGATGGGGTCCGCTGTTCCTTCCTGCGGTACCAGCAGCGGGCCAAGCACCTGCAGCAGCGAAGCTGCTCGGTCCGGAGGCAGGGACAGGCCCGCTGCCGCCTCCTGCTCCGTTCCGTCCGGAACACCCTGCCGCAGGACGGCCAGAAATGCGATGTCCTCGTCCTGGAGGTTGCGCAGCAGCAGGGACCCCGGACCGATCCCCAGCTGACGGGCCCCCGGCGAAACCTCGAGCACGTGAATTCCCGGATTGATCCGCATGGTCTGCTCCCGTGGTCTGGTTCTTCCTGCCCGGCTCCGGAGCGTATCCTCCGCACCGGCAGCGCTGCCCGCTCATCCGGGCTGGGAACCATGCTGGCACGCCAAACCCCGGCGGACGGCGTTATCCACAGGCAGCAGGGGTGTCAGCGGCGGCGGCTACGCTTGGAATATGCCTTCCCCGCACCAGACCGTTGACGCCTCCATCCCGGCCACCACCAGCAATGGAACACCCATTCAGGTGCGCCGGTCCGCCCGTCGGAAGCGGACCGTCAACGCTGTTTTCCGTGACGGGGTCGCCCTGATTTCCATCCCTGCACATTTCTCCGCCGCCCAGGAAGCCGAATGGGTGCGGAGGATGGTGGTGCGGCTGGAAGAGCGCGTGGCCGGTGCGTCGGATTCCGGGACCGGGGAAGATGACCTGATGCTGCGTGCCGCGGAACTGTCCCGGACCTATCTCTCCGGCCGGGCCCGTCCGGAGTCCGTCCGCTGGGTCAGCAACCAGAACTCGCGCTGGGGGTCGGCCACGCCGGGCAGGGGAACCATCCGGCTGTCAGACAAGCTGCAGGGCATGCCGCAGTGGGTGGTGGACTACGTGCTGCTGCATGAACTCGCCCACCTGCTCGTACCCTCGCACGGTCCGGCCTTCTGGCGTCTGCTGGAAGGTTATCCGCAGACAGAGACCGCCAAGGCATTCCTTTCCGGCGCCGCTTTCGCCAGCGCCCGCGGCCTGAAGGGGGAGATGGGGGAGGACTGAGCAGCCCTTTAACGCAGTTACTCCAGAGACTGCTGCCTCTGGAGTAACTGTGGTGGAGCGGTCAGCGTCAGCTGGCTCCGGGCCTGCCGTCCCCGCTGTTTCCGTTATCGGTGTCGCCTTCGCTGCCGGCCTGGTCGGCGCCGCCGTCGGTGGATCCTGCGTCCGGGGTCTCGGTTCCTGCGTCCGGGACCTCCGGGACCTCCGGGGCGTCCGGAGCAGACTCCTCCGTTCCCTCCGCAGGGGTATCGAATCCGCCCTCGAGCAGGCGCTTCAGGGCGGCATCAACGTCGGAGTCGGCAGCCTCCAGCAGCTCGCGCCGCCGGCCGAAGCCCTTCGGATCGTCCAGGTCCTCGGAAGTGGGCATCAGGTCCGGGTGCTCCCAGACGGCGTCGCGGCCTTCGATGCCGCGTTCCTCCGTCAGGTGCGCCCAGAGAGCGGCGGCATCGCGCAGCCGCCGCGGACGGAGCTCAAGCCCCACCAGGGAGGCGAAGGTGTGCTCTGCCGGGCCGCCGCTGGCACGGCGCCGGCGGATCATTTCGCGCAGGGCGCCTGCCGAGGGAAGGTTCGCCGTGGCTGCTGCGGTGACTTCGTCCACCCAGCCTTCCACCAGTGCCAGTGCGGTCTCGAGCCGTTCCAGGGCCGCGTCCTGCGCCGGCGTGCGCTGGGGCTGGAAAACGCCGCCGGAAAGGGCGGACTGGATGGATTCCGGATTGGACGGATCGATGTCCCGGGCGGCTTCCTCGATCTTGGACATATCGATGTGGATGCCGCGGGCATAGCTTTCAATGGTGCCGAAGAGATGCGATGCGAGCCACGGAGCCCGCGCGAAGAGGCGTGCATGCGCGGCTTCGCGTACGGCCAGGTACAGGCGGATCTCCGCCTCGGGCACGTCCAGGCCTTCGCCGAAGGCGGCAACGTTGGCGGGCAGCAGCGCCATGGTTCCGGCGGCCAGCGGCAGGCCGATATCGGTGGAGCTGACCACTTCCTTGGACAGTGCTCCCACCGCCTGGCCGAGCTGGATGCCGAACATCGCCCCGCCCATATTGGCGAGCATGGAGGATGCTCCGCCCATCATGGACTTCATTTCCTCGGGCATCTGCGCCGTGATGGCGTTGGACAGCGCCTCCGAAATACTCACGGCCACGGGCTCGGTCAGGCGGCGCCAGGAATCCATGGTGGCTTCCACCCATTCCGCCCGCGACCAGGCGCGGCCGAGGCTGGCGGTGGACGCAAAATCGGTGGCAGGGTCCAGCCAGAGCTCGGCCAGGTGCAGAGCCTCGTCAACCTCGCGGGCCTGGGCCGGGCTGGTGGAGGGGTCGCTGCCGGTTGCCGCGACCCGCCTGGCGTTGTCCTTGGCGAGCTGCCAGTTCACCGGACCGTCCGAGGATGAGCTGAACATGGCCTGGACCTGCTGGAAGATCATCGCCATCGCGTTGGGGTCCGAGGGCAGTCCGGCGGCCTTCGCCAGCTCGGAGGGATCCATGCCCCCTGCTCCGCCGGCGCCGAACAGGCGCGCGAGCATTTCGGACAGCGGATCCTGCGGGTCGTCGCCGCGGTCGGATGGATTGGAGCTCATGGGATAACCACCGGTCCTGTGGAAGAAAATAAAGCGGAAAGTTCGGCTTGCGGTGCCCGACACCGGCCGAGCATATTCCCACCACGTTACCGGCAGCGGCCAACCCCTGTCCCGCACAGCCTGTTTTCGTTCGCTGTAGGCAAAGCCTGCTCTGCACACCCGGGCATGGAGCCGGGCGTAGGCTTGCAGGGTTGGCAGCCCGACAGCGGGCACCGGCACGTTACCGCAGACGCACAGCACGAGCACAGCACACGAGCGCAGGAAAAGGTTGGTCAGTTGCGCCCCTCTCATGACGACAGCAGGACCGCGGCGCAGGGCGGGCCGGTCAGTCCCGCACCCGGGGAGTTCCCCGTCCCGGCCCCGCAGCCGGACGGCAGCTACTCCGTGTACCCCTATCAAGGCCTGGGCGCCGGACGCCCGGCACCGGCGAAACGCACCGCCCGCTCCCGCGCGATGATCGTCTCGGGAGCGCTCGCCGTCGTACTCGGTGCCGCCGCAGTGCTGCTGCCCGCCCAGTACGTGGTGGAGTCCCCGGGACCCACGTTCAATACGCTGGGCAGCGCCGGCGACTCGGAGATCATCGAGATCGAGGGGCGCCGGAGTTATCCCACGAAGGGTGAACTGGACCTGACCACCGTGTACGTTTCCGGCGGACCCAGCACCAATATCAGCATCTTCCAGGCCATGGGGGGTTGGGCGAACAACGACGACGTCGTGTACCCCACCGAATTCCTCTACGCGCCGGGAACCACCAGCGACGAGGTGGACGAGGAAAACGCCGCTGCCATGACGTCGTCGCAGGAATCCGCCGTCGCCGCTGCCCTGACGCAGCTGGACATTCCCTTTACGCAGGAACTCACCGTCGCCGCCGTGGTTGAAGGATCGCCGGCCGAAGGCGTCCTGCAGGCAGGAGACACCGTGACCGCGGTGGGTGACACCCCGGTTGACGGCATCGACAGCCTGCGCGCGGTACTGAACGACGGCGGCGGCTCGGCTGCGGAGATCACGGTGCGCCGGGACGGGAACGAAGTCACCGAATCCGTGACGCCGCGGCAGTCCGACTCGGGTGTTTATCAGCTCGGCATTGAGCTGGCGACGTCCTTCGAGTTCCCCTTCGAGATCAGCATCGGCGCGGGAATGGAGCAGGTGGGCGGACCGTCTGCCGGAATGATGTTCGCCCTGGGGATCGTGGACCGGCTCACCCCGGAACCGCTCACGGGCGGCAGGCACTTCGCCGGAACCGGGACCATCGACGCGGCCGGCAACGTCGGTCCCATCGGCGGAATCCGGCAGAAACTCATCGGGGCGTCCGACGCCGGCGCGGAGTATTTCCTCGCCCCCGCGGACAACTGCGGCGAAGTTGTCGGGCACATCCCCGACGGCCTCGAGGTGGTGAAGGTGTCCACCTTGGACGAGGCTGTCCAGGCGGTGGAAAAGCTCGCCGCCGGTGGAAGCGCGGCGGACCTGCCTCAGTGCACCCCCTAGTGGTGGATGGCCCGCCCTAGTTACGATCGGGACAAGGTTGTTTGCGGCACCGGATCGAAGTGGCAGCCACAGAGCAATCCAAGGCAGAATGACTTACGGACGGCTTCCCGGCCGTCCGGCGGGGACACAGGGCGGAAGACACGGCCCGAAGTCATTCCCGCCGGTGAACCCCGGGGAGGCCGCGAGCCGACGCACCGAACGATGAGGTAACTGTGACTTCCGGACCAAACGGCCCATTTTCCCGACCCGGCACGGCCACGGCCGTCGGCAGGCGACGACGGCGCAGCCCGCTGATCGCGACGCTGATCGTTGTTGCCGTACTGGTCATTGGCTTTGTGTATTTCTCCCAGGTCTACGCAAACGTCCTTTGGTACAACCAGCTGGGTTATCTGGAAGTCTTCGTCAAGGAGAACCTGACCCGGATCTCCATGTTCCTGGCGGCGTTCCTCGTGATGGCCGCCGGCGTGTTCGCCAGCATCCGGGTGGCTTACACCTCGCGGCCGATCTATGCGCCGGACAGTGCGCTGCAGGACAATCTGAACCGCTATCAGGCCCAGCTGGAGCCGGTCCGCAAACTGCTGATGATCGGCATCCCGGTGTTGGTCGGCGGCTTCGCCGGCACGGCTGCCATGTCCATGTGGCAGCAGGCCCTGCTCTTCTTCAACCGGCGCGACTTCGGCCAGACCGATCCGCAGTTCAACATGGACTTCAGCTTCTACCTGAACACCCTGCCGTTTATCGGGTTCCTCGTAGGTTTCCTGATCAGCGTCGTCGTTATTGCCGGAATTGCCGGCCTGCTGACCCACTACCTTTACGGCGGCATCCGGCTGGAGGAGAAGGGCGTGTTCGTGAGCCGCCCGGCCCGCCTGCACCTGGCCATCATCGCCGCAGCCTTCCTCATCCTGCAGGGCATCAACTTCTGGCTTGACCGTTACGACACCCTGCTGAGCACCTCCGGAACCTGGACCGGCGCCCTTTACACCGACGTGGAAGCCGTCATCCCGACGAAGGCGATCCTGGCCGTCGCCTCCGTGATCGTTGCCGTCCTGTTCATCCTTTCCGCCGTGATCGGCCGCTGGCGCCTGCCCATCATCGGCACCGCGATGCTGATCATTACGGCCATCGTGGCCGGCGGCGTCTACCCCTGGATTGTCCAGCGCTACCAGGTGCAGCCCTCGGAACTGAGCCTTGAACGCGAGTACATCCAGCGCAACATCGATCTCACGCGGGAGGCCTACGGGCTGGAGGACACCGAAGTCATCCCGTACGACGCCACGGTGAACGCCAACGCCGGAGCCCTGGAGCAGGACGCAGGCACCACCGCCAACATCCGCCTCCTGGACCCTAATGTCGTTTCCGACGCGTTCGGCCAGCTGCAGCAGTTCCGCCAGTACTACCAGTTCCCCCAGACCCTGAACGTGGACCGGTACGAGATCGACGGCGAGGTACAGGACACGGTCATCGCCGTCCGCGAACTGAACGTCGGCGGCGTGCCCACCGGCTGGGTCAATGAACACATCCTCTACACGCACGGCTACGGCGTGGTGGCGGCACGCGGCTCGACCGTCGGACCGGACGGCAAGCCGAGCTTCATGGAATCGGGAATCCCCTCCACCGGCGTCCTCACCGACGGCGGCGCATACGAACCGCGGATCTACTTCGGCGAGAACTCCCCGGCGTACTCAGTGGTCGGCGCCCCCGAGGGCACCGCTCCGGTGGAAATCGACCGTCCGCAGACGGGCAACTCGGAAGAGGAGTCCCAGACCACCTTCAACGGTGACGGCGGCCCCAGTGTCGGGAACTTCTTCAACCAGCTGGTCTACGCCATCAAGTTCCAGTCCACCGAGATGCTCCTGGCGGATACGATCAACGAGGAATCACAGATCCTGTATGACCGTGATCCCCGCGAACGCGTGGAAAAGGTTGCACCGTACCTGACCGTTGATTCCAATGCCTACCCGGCGGTCATCGACGGCCGGGTGAAGTGGATCGTGGACGGATACACCACAAGCAAGTACTTCCCGTACTCCACCCAGCAGGAGCTGCAGGACGCCACGACCGACTCACTGACTCCCGGTGCCGCGGCCCTGCCGCAGGAACAGGTGAATTACATCCGCAATGCGGTGAAGGCCACTGTTGACGCCTACGACGGCTCGGTCGAACTGTACGCCTGGGATGATGAGGATCCGCTGCTGAAGTCCTGGCAGAGTGTCTTCCCCTCCACCCTGAAAAAGTACAGCGACATGTCCGCGGACCTGATGGCCCACGTCCGTTACCCGGAGGACCAGTTCAAGGTGCAGCGCGAGCTGCTCGGCAAGTACCACGTCACCGACCCGGATTCCTTCTACCAGAACGACGATGCCTGGAGTGTTCCGGCCGATCCCACGGGCGGCAACGGCAACATCAAGCAGCCGCCGTACTACCTGTCGCTGCAGATGCCCGGCCAGGATGAAGCAACCTTCTCCCTGACGACGCCGTTTATTCCCTTCGTGAATGAAGGCGGGGACCCCCGCAACGTCCTTTACGGCTTCCTCTCGGCGGAAGCGGACGCAGGTACGGGTGAACCGGGGGTCAAGAGTGAGGACTACGGCAAGCTGCGGCTCCTGTCCCTGCCCACGGATACCGCTGTGCCCGGCCCGGGCCAGGCACAGAACACGTTCAACTCCGACCCCACCGTGTCCAACGCCCTGAACCTGCTGCGCCAGGGCGCCTCGGAAGTCATCAACGGCAACCTGCTGACCCTGCCGGTCGGCGACGGCATCCTGTACGTCCAGCCGGTCTACGTGCAGTCCTCCGGTGAAGCGTCGTACCCGACGCTGCAGCGCGTGCTGGTGAACTTCGGAGAGAAGGTCGGCTTCGCTCCGACCCTGGATGAAGCGCTGAACCAGATCTTCGGCGGCGACTCCGGTGCGGCCACCGGCGACGCCGGCAACGTCGGAGCCACACCGCCGGCTCCGGAAGACGGGGCCGACGTCACGGCCCAGTCCGAACTGGCAACGGCACTTTCCGACGCCGGACAGGCCATCCAGGACGGCCAGGCAGCCCTCGGCCGCGGCGACTTCGCGGCGTACGGCGAGACGCAGGCCCGGCTCCAGGACGCCATCGCCCGCGCAACCGCAGCGCAGGAGCGGATGGAGGGCGACACCGGCGGGGACGACGCCGAAGCACCGGCCGACGACGCCACCGCACCGGCGGAGGACGGCGAAGGCAGCTAACCGGCCGCGGCGGAGCACCCCCGTGCTCCGCCGCCGGCCGGCAGCCGGTTTGCACCCCTGACCTGCGGCGGGTAGAGTTAGATATTGCGCCGCGGGGTGGAGCAGTTCGGTAGCTCGCTGGGCTCATAACCCAGAGGTCGCAAGTTCAAATCTTGCCCCCGCAACAAAAGGAAGTCCCCCGAGGATCCGCAAGGAACCTCGGGGGACTTCTGTTTTGCCCGCCGGAGGACAAACTAGACTCCCCGTATGGGCGATACCCCGGCGGAACGGGACCCGGACCGCGGCGAGACCCCGCTGCAGAAACAGGACCGGAACTGGACGGACCTGCTGCAGGAACTGCGGGTGCTTCAGACCGGCATCCAGATCCTGACCGGTTTCCTCCTGACGCTGCCGTTCCAGCAGCGTTCACGGCGCTGAATCCGGCCCAGGTGGGCATTTACCTGTCCCTGGTAGTGCTGTCGGTCCTTGTCACTGCACTGCTGCTGTCCACGGTGGTGATGCACCGCACCTTCTTTCAGCGGCGGATCAAACGGGACCTGGTGGACAGCGCGGACCTGCTGCTGCAGGTCACGCTGGTCCTGGTTGGGCTGATACTGGTCGGCACCATCGGCCTGGTGTTCGACCTGGTGCTCTCCGGTGCCGCGGGCGCCGTTGCCGCAGTGTCGGTCGCGGTGCTGGTGGCGCTGCTCTGGCTGCTGCTTCCCCTCCTCCTGCGGCGGCGTGCGCTGCGGCGCCGCGCCTGGCAGTCCCGGCACCGGCGGCACCGGGGCGGACAGCCAACGGACGGATAGCCGAAGCACCGGCAGCCGGGGGACAGGCAGACGAAGGGCGGGCACCGGCAGCGGTGCCCGCCCTTCGGCAGTACTGGTTGCAGCGGAGCGCTTAATCCTCGATGGCGGACTTCGTGCCCGAAGACTTCAGGGCCGCCAGGCGGGCTTCCACCTCGGTCTGCTCGCCGAGATCCTCGAGCGACTCGAACTGTGCGTCCAGGGAAGAGGACGCGAGCTCGTTGGCGCCGCGGACGCGTGCTTCTTCGCGGCGGATCTTCTCTTCAAAGCGGCCGACCTCGGACGTGGAGTCCATCACGTCGATGCTCTTCATGGCGTCGTGCATCTGCGTCTGGGCCGAGGCGTTGCGGGCGCGCGCAATCAGTTCATCGCGCTTGCTTTGGAGCTGGTCCAGCTTGCCCTTCATCTGGTTCAGCCCGGTCTTGAGGCGCTCGACGATTTCTTCCTGGGAAGCGATGGTCGGCTGGGCGCCCTTGGCTTCGTTTTCGGAGGCAATCTGCCGCTGGAGGGCTACCTTGGCAAGGTTGTCGAATTTCTCGGCATCCGCTGTGTTGCCGGCGGCGCGGAACTCGTCGGCCTTGCGGGACGCAGCCAGGGCCTTGTTGCCCCAGTTCTGGGCATTCTGGATGTCCTCGTTGTAGTCGTCCTGGAGCATCCGCAGGTTGCCGATGGTCTGCGCTACGGCGCTCTCGGCTTCGGCGATGTTGTTGCTGTAATCGCGCACCATCTGGTCGAGCATCTTCTGCGGGTCCTCGGCCTGGTCGAGGATGGCATTGATGTTGGCCTTGGCCAATTGGGTGATACGTCCGAAAATCGACTGCTTAACCACGGTGTCTGCCTTTCAATCTGCTGTGTTCGGAAAAATCCCGTCTCCGCCATGGGACGTTACGGGTACATCTTGGTGTACTTTCGCGTGTTTGGCTCGTACCGTCTAGAAGTTTCCGCCGGACGAGCCGAAGCCGCCGCCCCCGCCGAAGCCGCCGCCCCCGCCGCCCCCGCCGAACCCTCCGCCTCCGCCGAACCCGCCGAACCCGCCGCCGCCCCATCCGCCGCCGTGTGAGCCGCCGCGCAGGATGGAATCAATGAGGATACCGCCCAGGAGGGCACCTCCCAGCCCGTTGCCGCCGCCTCCGCCGCCGAACCCGCCGCCAAAGCCGCCGCCGCCGAAACCGTCAACGTCCTGCTGCGCCATTTCCGCAGCCTGGGCGGCCAGGGCATTGGCCTGCTGGGCATAGGCCAGGGCACTCACCGGATCGCCGGCCTGCATGGCCACGGCCTGCTGCAGGTTCCGTTCCGCCTCGGCCAGGCGCGTGCGTGCCTCGCTGCCCACGCCGCCGCGGCGTGCGCGGATGTAGTCGGAGGTACCGGAGATCTGGGCCTGCGCGGCCATGATGGTGTGCTGCAGGGAATCGCGTGCCCTCCGCTCCTGTTCCTGGCGGTCACGGATCCCTTCCAGTGCTGCATCCAGCTGGCTGTTGGCTGCCTCCAGCCGACGCAGCAGATCCACCGGGTCAATCGGCCCGGCCTGCGTCGCCTGGTGAACTGCGTCAAGGGCGGCACGGACTCCTGCCGCCGGGCCGGCGAGGCCCGGGGTGGTTCCCCCCGCTGCGATGGCGCCGGCCTGGGCCAGGTCCTGGTTGGCATCCGCTACGGCGCGCTGGAGCTCCTGCCGGGCACTGTCGAGTTCCTGGCTGCGCTTGTCGATGGCATCCAGCAGCACGTCCGCCTGATGGACGGCTTCTTCGGCCGCGCGGACGGAAACCACCGCCGAGGACGTGTCACCTTCGGACAGCTTCTCGTTCGCTGTTGCGGCCGCATTGGTCACGAACGCCAGGCGCTCATGGGCCTGGTCGATGTTGTCACTGACCTGGCTGACAGCCGAGGCGGCATAACGGGAGCGGAGCGAATCGAGTGTTGCCGCCGAGGTGCTCAGGCGTGAGGAGGTCTGATCCGCAGCTGCCCGTGCCGCCGCCAGTGCGGCAGGGGCATTCTTCTCCAGTTCCCGGAGGGAATCGAACTCCTCCTTGTGCGCCTGCAGGGAATCGTTCACCGCCTCGCACCGGCGGATGATTTCCTTCAGCCAGGCGCGCTGCTGCTGTTCAGTGTCCGGAATGTGGTCATCGAGCTGCTGCTGCAGCTTGAAGGACTCGCCCATGTGGGCGCGTGCCGCGGCCAGGTCCGCGGAGAAGGTGGTGACGGCGTTCTCGCCGTAGGCGGCCATCGCAAAACCGAGCTCCTGCTCGCTGGACTTGATGGCATCGTCGGCAGCGACGAGCAGGCTTCCGGCACGCTTGCGCAGGTCGGGAACGCTCATGGTGTCCAGCGGATCCACCGGTGCAGCCGGTCCCTGCTGCTGAACGGGAGCGGCAGCGACGGACTTGCGGCGGCGGCTGCGGATCAGCAGGGCTGTTCCCAGTCCGCCGGCAACCACAACGCCGCCGACCAGCAGGGGCGCAATGTCCGCTCCGCCGGATTCTTCCGCGGCGGCAACTTCTCCGTTTCCGCCGCGGGCAATGTCTTCCAGCGACTCAGCGGCGTTCACCGCGCTGTTGGCCCACTGTGCGGACGAAATGTCGGAGGACCCCAGCAGGGGATCGGTGGCCGCGGCGAGGATGGCATTGCGGCGTGCCTGGTTCAGGACGCTCTGGTCCCCGGTGGAAACCTGGATTTTACGGTCCTCGGTGGCAATGCTCAGGAGGGCTTCCTTGGCGCCCATCCCTTTGCCGCGGACCACCTGCTCCGACCAGGCGGCCGGGTCCGAGGGGCTGGTGAAGGAATCCACGTAGACGACGTAGAGGGTGTACCCGGTGTTCCGCTGCACCTCGGAAATGGCCGCATCCACCTCGGAAGCATCGCCGCCCAGCACGTTGGCCGGGTCCACTACGTATTCGCCGGGCGGTATCCGCACGGGGGACTCAACCGGAACCTGGACCACCGATCCGACTGCGGACCGGGAGGGGTCCACGGGCCCGGCGAAGGCAGCGGCCGGGACCAGGACCGTCACTGCACTCAGGCCTAGTACGGCCCCCAACCTGTTCCGTGACCGCATAAAATATCCTTTGGTTGTCCTGCTCGGTTCCAGGGGCCGTAGGGGGCAGCACATGCGGCCACGGACCTTGGTACCGATTCTAGGGGCCGTCCAATGCCGCGTCCACCGCGTACCAGGCGGGCCAACGGTCCGTGGACGTCGGGCATGGCCGTCTGACCTGCGCTTTTGCCGCTTTCCTCGCGCATGCTGCCGGTACAACGACATTCGGGATGTTCACAGCTGATGTCCAGCAACCGTCCTCGTATGTCCCAGCTTGCACTGTCATAGTGGTAACAACACGTTGTGGCTAGACCATGGGTAAACGAACCTTGAAAGGACAACCCACATGACTGAGCAACACGGGGGAGCCGACGAGCGTCCGCTGCCTCCCCGGCCGCCCGCTCCGCCGTCGTCGTTCTCCGGCGCGGCGCAGGGGGACCAGGCCTCCACCGGCAACGGCCCCGCCGCCCACGGAGCGGCTCACGGATCGTCCCCGTACGGGTCGGCGGACCCGGGTACGGCGTTCTCCGCCCCGGCCGGCACCGCGCCGGCAGGTGAGTCCCGGTCAAAGAAGTTCGGGGCCGGAACGCTGGTGGCGGGCATGCTGCTGGCAGGGCTGTTCGGCGGCGGTGTGGCCGTGGGCGCCGGCGCCCTCATGGAGGACAGCGACACCGCCGGCTCGGCCACCCAGCCGCAGACGGTTGTGGTGAACAACGAAGACAGCGTCAATGCAGTCACGGCCGCGGCAGTGAAGGCGGCTCCGAGCGTAGTGACCATTGAAGTCGCCGCTTCGGGCAGCACCGGCACCGGGTCCGGGATCATCCTTGACGACGACGGCCATATCCTCACGAACACGCACGTGGTGACGCTCGGAGGCACCGCGGCGGACCCCGTGGTTGAAGTCCAGACATCCGACGGGCGGGTACTGACCGCCACCATCGTCGGCACGGATCCCGTATCGGACCTCGCCGTGATCAAGGTGGATGCCGACGACCTCACGCCGGCCGCCCTGGGGGACTCCGGGAAGCTGAACGTCGGGGACACCGTGATTGCCATCGGCGCGCCCCTTGGCCTGTCCGGAACCGTGACGGACGGTATCGTCTCCACGCTGAACCGCACGATCAGTGTCCAGTCCTCCGCTGCACCGGAGGAATCGGAAAGCTCCGATGAACCCGAGGACAACGGTTTCGGTTTCCGCTTCGCTCCGCCGGACGGGTCGTCGCAGAACCAGAGCGCCGCGGAGAGCTCGATTTTCCTCAACGTCATCCAGACAGACGCCGCGATCAACCACGGCAATTCCGGCGGCGCACTGGTGAACAGTGAGGGCGAAGTCATCGGCGTGAACGTTGCTATCGCTTCCGCAGCGTCGGGTTCCGCCGGTGAGGACAGCGGCAACATCGGTGTCGGATTTGCCGTCCCGATGAGCTACGCCGAGCGGGTTGCCGAGGAAATCATCGACAACGGTTCCGCTTCGCACGGCTACCTCGGCGTTTCCGTCACCCCGGCAACCGCGTCCGACTCGTCGTCGACCTTCACGGTAGGGGCCGAAGTGGCCGAGGTGGTGTCCGGTTCGCCCGGTGAAAAGGCAGGCCTGCGGGAAGGGGACGTGGTCACTTCGGTGAACGGCATCCCGGTAACCGATGCCCAGTCACTCACCGCTGCAATCCGCATGCAGCCGGCCGGCGGCAAGGCGACCATCGACTACACCCGCGGCGGCAGCGAGGACAGCGCGGACGTTACCCTCGGCGATTCAGCGAAGCAGTAGCGGCGCTGTTTCGGCAGGGCAGCGGTTAGCGGCGCTGCATCCAGCAGGACAGGAAGGGCCGCCTCCGGAAGTATCCGGAGGCGGCCCTTCGGCTGTCTGCAGGCCTTGCATTTGCACCGACGGGAAAGCCCGGCCAGTGTGTGATTAGCTTTAAACGCACCGCTCCATCGGGCGGTGCGCGTCGGCGGGAGGATTTCCAGGCCGCCGGAACCGATTTTCCTACCGGAAAGGCGCCGAATGCAGGAGTCAGCCACCCGTCCGCTGAACATTGTTGTCTTGGTCAAGCATGTCCCGGACGCGCAGTTTGACCGGCACCTCACCGGACCCGGGCACACCCTGGACCGCGCCGAGAGCATTCTCTCCGAGCTGGACGAGTATGCCCTCGAAGCCGCGCTGCAGCTGGCCGAGGCACGCGGCGGGGAGAGTGCCGGGAACCGGGTGACCGCCCTGGCCATGGGGCCGGCGGCGGCAGTCAACGCGGTGAAGAAGTCCCTGCAGATCGGCGCCTACGCCGGCGTGCATTTGGCCGACGACGCCCTCGCCGGCTCCGATGCGGCCGGTACCTCACTGGCTCTTGCCGCTGCCGTGCGTGCCGTCGCAGAGTCCAGCGGACCGGTGGATCTGGTCATCACGGGCATGGCGTCCACCGACGGTGAAACCTCGCTGGTTCCCGCCCAGCTCGCCGAACGGCTGCAGCTGGCACAGGTGACCTTTGCCTCCGAACTCGAAGTGGCCGACGTCGACGGTGCTCCGGTGGTCAAGGCCCGCCGCGACGGCGACTCCTTCACCGAGACCGTCGAGGCACCGCTGCCGGCCCTCGTCTCGGTGACGGACCAGGCCAACAGCCCGCGCTACCCGAATTTCAAGGGGATCATGGCGGCCAAGAAGAAGCCCGTCACCGTGCTGACGCTCGCCGACATCGGCGTGGACCCCGCCCAGGTGGGGCACGACGGCGCCTGGACGGCCGTAGCCGCCTCTGCGCCGCGGCCGCCGCGCTCGCAGGGAACCATCATCACCGACGACGGCACCGCCGGCGTGCAGCTGGTGGAATACCTCGCCGCCCAGAAACTCATCTAAGACTTCTCCCTGCTTTGCTTTCCGGCGCTCCGCAGGCGCCGCCGCCTACGTCCCGAAGGAGCGCATCATGGCGTCCGTCCTGGTTTTTCTTGATGTCCCAGCCCTGCCCCTGCCGCGGGCTGCCCGCGAACTGCTGACCCTTGCCGGCACCGTCGGCGAACCGGTGGTCGCCGCGGCACACCGTGCGGATCAGGCCATGCTCGATGCGCTTGCCTCCCACGGCGCCGTAAAGGTCTACGAGCCGGCAGGGGAACTGGACACCGTCCTGGTGGCCGCCAAGGCTGCCTTCCTGGCCGACGCTGCGAAGACCGAACAGCCCGCAGCCATCCTCCTGGGCAATTCCTTCGAAGACCGGGAGATCGCCGCCCGCACCGGCATCAAGCTGGGGTCCGGCGTCATCACCGATGCAGTTGCCGTGGCGCCCGATCTCGCCGTCACCAAGTCGGTGCTGGCCGGGTCCTACACATCAACGTGCCGGGTGCGGACGGGCACGCCCGTCATTACGGTCAAGGCCAACAGTGTCGAGCCCGCGCCGGCTGATCCGGCTGCCGCGGCTCCGCAGCGCGTCGAGGTGCCGCTTTCCGACGCCGGCCCTGCCGCACGGGTGACCGGCCGTTCCGGAAAGCGCGTCAGCGGACGTCCCGAACTCGCCGAGGCCCGGGTCATCGTTGCCGGGGGACGCGGCATGGACGGGAACTTCGGTCCCGTGGAGGAACTGGCGGACCTGCTCGGCGGAGCCGTGGGGGCCTCGCGTGCTGCCACGGATGCCGGCTGGATCGAACATTCCGCCCAGGTGGGACAGACCGGCAAGACGGTGTCCCCGCAGCTGTACATTTCCGCCGGCATCTCCGGCGCCATCCAGCAGAAGGCCGGCATGCAGACCGCCAAGGTCATCGTTGCGGTAAACAAGGACGCCGACGCTCCGGTGTTCGAGATCGCAGACTTCGGCATTGTCGGCGATGTGTTCTCCGTGCTGCCCCAGGCCGCCGACGAAATCCGGAAGCGCAGGGCCTAACGTGTTCCCGACGTCGGCTCCCGCCCGGGTCCTGGCCTTCGCCGCGCACCCGGACGACATCGACTTCGGCGCTGCGGGGACTTTGGCCCGCTGGGCACGCGAGGGTACGGAAATCACCTACTGCATCATGACCGCCGGCGATGCCGGCGGCTTCGACCCCGCCGACCGCTCCGTTGTCAGTGCGCTCCGCAGCGCGGAACAGCGCGAAGCAGCCCGCCAGGTGGGGGTGCAGGACATTGTGTTCCTGGGGGAGCGGGACGGCTATCTGGAGGTTAACCACGCGGTGATCGCCCGTGTGGTGGAGCAGATCCGCCGGGTGCGTCCCGACGTCGTACTCTCCCTGCATCCCGAGCGGAACTGGGACCGCCTCCAGGCGAGCCATCCGGACCATCTGGCCTGCGGCGAAATCGTCACCCGGGCGGTTTACCCTGCCGCCGAGAACCCCTTTGCCTACCCGGAACTCGCGGAGCAGGGGCTGGAAGCGTACAAGGTGCCGTGGCTGGTGTTTTACGGTGCGCCGCGCGAGCGGGAGAACATTGCCGTGGACGTCAGCTCCACGGTGGAAGTCAAACTCGCTGCCATCCGGGTCCACGCGAGTCAGCATCCGGACCTTGAGGGCATGGACGCCTCGGTCCGGCGGTTCCTGCAGGACAACGCCCGCCGCCACGGCCTGCCCGAGGGTTCAAGTGCGGAGACGTTCCACGCGGTCGGCGTGAATACCCCGGAGACCATCGCCGGGTTCTAGCGGCCTTCGGGGCCGCCGGCCGCCCCTGCCCCTGCCCCCGGACCGTGATCGGGCGGACTAGGGGCGTACGGCGGTGGCGATCAGGGTGTCGGCATTGAGTTCGAAGTCATCGCCCAGCTCTGAAAGGAACGCGGTGCGGACCCGGTCCACGGCTGCCGGGTCCTCGGGCAGCAGCATCCGGTAGCCGCCGCCGAGCACCAGCGACCAGGCGAGGGACGGACTGAGCTGGACGCGTCCGGGCGTGGCCGCCACGGTGATGTCGGTCAGGCCCAGGGACTCGAGCCAGGACGCGAGTTTCTCCGGTGTCTGAAGCCGCTGCACGTTGTCCGCTCCCGGCTGCGGAAGGGTCTCAAGCTCGGGCCGTTCCTGCAGGCAGGCTTTCCACAGCAGCTCCCTGAAGGGCTCCCAGGATCCTTCCGCCCAGGTGCTGAGGGCGAAGTGCCCCCCGCTGCGGAGCAGCGACGCGAGGTGGGCGGCGCCGGCATCCATGTCCGGCAGGAAAAACAGGGAGTAAGCGCAGACCACCGCGTCATAGGGCGCCTCGGCCGTCCACGCCGTGATATCGGCCTGCGCCAGATAGACGTTACTGAGTGCGAGGGTGTCTGCCTTGGCCTGGGTCAGGGACAGCATCCGGGCGCTGAGATCCACCCCGTCGACGAGGCCGTCGGGGCCGGCGAACTGGGCGGCCGGAATGGTGGTGGCACCGCTGCCGCAGCCGGCGTCCAGGACCCGGTCACCGAGGGCGATGTCCGCCGCCGCCACGAGGGCGTTTCCCATGGGATTCCAGAGCGAAGGTGCGAGCCGCTCGAAGTCGGCGGCGCCGTCGTCGAACGCGTTGCCGAGGTGGAGTTCAGGCATGGGAAGTGTCCTTCGCTAGAGCTGGGCACCGGCGAAGCCGTGCTGGCGCCAGGCTTCGTAGACGGCTATGGAGGCGGAATTTGCCAGGTTCAGGGAGCGCAGGGTCGGCAGCATGGGCAGCCGGACCCGGGCGGTGACATGCGGATCCTTCTTCACCTCGTCCGAAAGCCCGACCGATTCGCGGCCGAACATCAGGACGTCTCCGGCGCGATACTCGACATCCGTGTAGGACGTGTCGCCGTCCGAGGTGAAGGCATAAACGCGTTCGGGCTGCAGGGCCTCCCAGGCATCCTGCAGGCTCGCGTGGACATGCAGGACGGCAAGGTCATGGTAGTCCAGGCCGGCGCGGCGCAGTTTGGAATCCTCCAGGCTGAAGCCGAGGGGCTCAACCAGATGGAGTTCGGCGCCTGTGATGGCGGCAAGGCGAATGGCGTTTCCGGTGTTACCGGGGATTTCAGGGGAGTGGAAAAGGATACGGAACACAGCCCCATCCTATGCCCGGCGCCGGTGCCCGGGAGCATCCGTCACCGGGTGGACGCGTCGATCAACGGTGCCAGCACCGGCAGCTGGACGGTGTTCGGCTGTGGGCCCTCGGCAAAGAACCGGCGTAGTTCCCGCAGCAGGCCGCCCGGGTTCGCGATGTGCAGCGTGGCGGGTGCTGACCGGCTCAGCGTCGGCGGGTAATCGACGATGGGCTCGAAGGGGTTGCCGTTGGGGCTGTGGAGGACAAGCCAGCCAGTGGCGTTGCACTCGGGAAAACGGGTCTGGAGGGTACGCACTGCATCGGCCAGCCGCAGGGTGGAAACCTCCCGGCCCCTGTGCAGCAGATGGTGTCCGTCCCACCGGTAGTTGCCGGGTGAAGCCATCAGCGACCCCAGGACGGCCATGCGGTAGCCGCCCAGCATTACGTGGCCGACGTCGAGGTTGCCGCCGCGCGGGCCCGCGTCCGGAATATGGAGGCCGTTGACCAGGCGCGCGGCCGGGTATTCATCCAGGAGCTCACGCTCCAGCAGACGGATGGTCCGGTTTTCCGCGTCGAAGCGTCCGGCGGCATTGGAACCTATCCGCGCGAGGAAACCCGGACGGCGCGGTACGCCGTGGACCTGCTGCCCGGCCAGGGTGAGGGGGATGAGGGGAGGATTCTTCGGGGAGAAGTCGGGGACGAAGACCGGCGGCCGGTCCAGATCCGCGGCGGTCCGTTCCGGCGCGGAGCGGGGCCCCGCGGCCCGGCTGGCAGGGCGGCCTGCGCCGGTGCCGCTGTCCGCGGCCGCAGCGCCTGTGCCCCGGGCGAGCCGGTGATCATACGAGGCCTTTTGCCGCGGGTCCGAGAGCACCCGGTACGCTTCCATGACCCGGTGGAAGCGCTCGCTCGTGCCGCCCTGATCCGGGTGGGCGCTGCGGGCGGCTTTCCGGTAGGCGGTCTTGATTTCGACCGCCGATGCCGCGGGCGTCAGGCCCAGGACCTCGTAGAGCGTCGGGTCTGACGGGCTCAAAGCGGTTCCTCTCGGGGGCGGGTTCGGCTGCGTGAGGCAAGTCTACCGGTCGTCCCTGCGCCGCGGCCTGGGCGGGGAGGGCTATTCGGGCAGATGAATTCTCCGCGCCAATGAGTGTCCGGGACGGCCGTGCGTGAGGAGCTTTCCAGGCGTGCGGTCACCCTTGCTTCCGGTAGCCGGCGCCGCTCCCGTTGATCACCCGCAGCGTGTCCGCGCGGCTGTTGTCCAGCACCAGGTCCGCCCGTGCGGCGGGGTTCGCCGCAGCGAAATAGAGCTGTTGTCCGCCGACATACCGGTCCTTGCCCGGAGTCAGCACGCCGGCCTGCCGGGGACCCGTCCCTGTGCCGTCCCTGGCTGCCATACGTGCAGCCGTCACATCGAACGGCACATCCAGGAACACGGAGAAGTCCCAATAGTGACGGAGCTCCTCCCGGTGCAGGAAAAGCCCGTCGATAAGCACTACGGCATCCTTTGCGGCCATCACGGGTTCGGGATCCAGGACCGCGTCCGTGGAGAGGTCGTGGCCGCGGTCCCGGAACGCGGCGGCGCCGGAGGCCAGGGGCGCCAGGACGTACTCTGTGAACTGGTCCAGGTTGTAGGAATCCAGCCAGAAACCTTCCGGCGAGCAGCGTCCACGCCGGTGCCGGACCACACGTACATGGTGGAAGTCATCCGTGCCGACCCGCAGAATTTGCCGGCCAGCAGCACCGCCGGCGGAACTAAGGGCAACCGCAAGGTCATCCGCGAAGGTGGTTTTACCTGCTCCGTCCACACCGTCGACTGCTACCAGCAGACGCCTGCCCGGCCGCCGGGACAGCAACAGCACGGCCAGATCCGACATCACTGCGTTCCGTTTCCGCGCAGGGTGCGGGTGCAGAACCTGCCGGGTCACCGGATCATGAGGCTGCATCGGGTCAGTCTGCCACGACTCCCCGTCCCGGAAGGGTCACGGAATAAGCGGGTCTCGGGAGCAGCCAGGGGCCTGTGGTGCAGCGGTCAGGCTGGACCGTCAGGAAAATCGCAGCCACCCGAATCGGTTACCGGAGCCGAGGCGGCTAGAATTGGCTGGTGCCCGTGTATCTAGATCACGCGGCGACCACGCCGATCTCGGCTTCGGCCCTCGCCGCACTCACCTCAGAACTCAGCCGCAGCGGCAACCCTTCGTCGCTGCACGGTTCGGGCCGCCGCGCCCGAATGGTGGTGGAAGACTCCCGGGAAATCCTGGCCGCTGCTGCAGGCTGCCATCCCTCCGAGATCATTTTCACCTCCGGCGGCACCGAAGCGGACAACCTCGCCGTCAAGGGACTTTTCTGGGCCCGGCGCGACGCCGATCCGGTGCGCAACCGGATCCTGGTCTCCGGCATCGAACACCATGCAGTGCTGGACGCCGTCGAATGGCTGGAGAAACACGAAGGCGCGGTGCCGGTCTGGATTCCGGTGGACAGCGACGGCGTCATTTCCCTCGAGGCCATCCGCCGGGAACTCGAGGCCAATGCGGACAGTACGGCGCTGCTCACCGCCATGTGGGCGAACAACGAAGTCGGTACCGTCCAGGACATCCGCGCGATCGCTTCCCTGGCCCACGAATACGGTGTGCCCGTGCATTCGGATGCGGTCCAGGCTTTCGGTGCGCTGCCCATCGGCTTCCGTGCCGCCGGCCTGGACACGATGGCCCTCAGCGCCCATAAGATCGGCGGTCCGGTGGGCGTAGGGGCGCTCGTCGTGGGCCGGTCAGTGAAGCTGACTCCCGTGCAGCACGGCGGCGGGCAGGAACGCGATATCCGCTCCGGAACCCTGGACACCGCAGGAATCGCAGCCTTCGCTGCCGCAGCGCAGGATGCGACCGAGCACCTTGCGGACGAGTCCGAACGCCTGCGCACCCTGCGGAACTACCTCATCACCGGCGTGGAGCGGGCCATTCCGGAGGCCGTCCTGCGCGGGGCACGTGACGACGACGGCGGAGGGCGCCGCCTGCCGGGCAACGCCCACTTCACGTTCCCCGGCTGCGAGGGGGATTCGCTGCTCTTTTTGCTGGATCTGGCCGGCGTCGAGTCCTCGACGGGGTCCGCCTGCACGGCCGGCGTCCCGCGCCCCTCGCACGTACTCCTGGCGATGGGACTGACCGAAACCGAGGCTCGCGGGGCCCAGCGGTTCAGCCTCGGGCATACAACGACCGCCGAAGACGTTGACACTTTGTTGCAGGCACTTCCAGAAGCATATGAGCGGGCCAAGAAGGCCGGCATGGCCGGACACGTAAGCAGCATCCAGACAGCAGGAACAGGTTTTACTTCATGAAGGTTTTGGCAGCAATGAGTGGCGGAGTCGACTCCGCCGTGGCCGCGGCACGGGCAGTTGAGGCCGGACACGACGTCGTCGGCGTCCACCTGGCGCTGTCCCGGATGCCGGGCACCCTGCGTACCGGCAGCCGCGGCTGCTGCACCATCGAGGACTCACGGGACGCCTGGCGCGCCTGCGACATCCTCGGCATCCCCTACTACGTCTGGGACTTCTCCGAGCGGTTCAAGGAAGACGTCGTGGACGACTTCGTGGCCGAATACGCCGCCGGCCGCACCCCCAACCCCTGCATGCGCTGCAACGAACGGATCAAGTTCGCCGCCCTGCTGGAAAAGGCGCTGGCGCTGGGCTTCGACGCCGTGTGCACCGGCCACTATGCCAAGGTGATCACCAACGCCGAGGGCGATCCGGAGCTGCACCGTGCCGCCGACTGGGCCAAGGACCAGTCCTACGTGCTGGGTGTGCTCACGGAAGAGCAGCTGCGCCACTGCATGTTCCCGCTGGCCGAAACGCCGTCCAAGGCCGAGGTCCGGGCCGAGGCCGAGCGCCGCGGCCTGTCCGTGGCCAACAAGCCGGACAGCCATGACATCTGCTTCATTCCCGACGGCGACACCCGCGGCTGGCTTGAAGAGCGGATCGACATGACCGAGGGCGACATTGTCGATGAGACGGGCGAGAAGCTCGGTACCCATCCCGGCGCCAATGCGTTCACCGTGGGCCAGCGCCGCGGCCTGAAGCTGGGCACGCCCGCCGCGGACGGCAAGCCCCGCTTCGTCCTGGAGATCCGGCCCAAGGAAAACAAGGTTGTGGTCGGGCCCGAGCAGCTGTTGAACATCGACCAGATGCGCGGAATCAAGATTTCGTGGGCGGGACGTCCCATCCCCGAGATCGCCGCCCGGACGAAGTTCGACTGCAGGGTCCAGGTGCGGGCGCACGGAGACCCCGTGGCAGCCACCGGCTGGATGGAAGACGTCACCGATGACGCCACCGGAGACCTCCGTGAGGAGCTTGTGGTCCGCCTGACGGAACCCATGCGCGGAGTTGCCCCCGGCCAGTCCATGGTGCTCTACCAGGGCACCCGTGTGCTGGGCCAGGCGACCATCGACTCGGCGCGTTCCCTGGAATGGAACCCGGCCGCCGTCGCCTAGCCGGTCCCGGAACACCTGGCGCCGGGTTCCGTTTGGGGATCGCGGTCGGGCTGTTTCGCAAAACCCGCGTAACCTGCTCCGGGCAGGGAACCGGGTCCACCTAAACTGGACCAATGAGCCATACAGGACCAATGAGCGAATCACCCGACGAAGACTTTGATCCGCGGGCAAGTTCCCTTTCCGGGAAGGTTGCCGAGGACGTGATGGAAGAGCTGCTTGCCATGCGCAGCAGCATCGACAACATCGACGCGACCCTTGTGTACCTCCTCGCCGAGCGTTTCAAGGCAACCCAGCGGGTGGGCCACCTGAAGGCGGAGCACCATCTGCCGCCCGCCGATCCGGGACGGGAAGTGGCCCAGATTGCCCGCCTGCGCCGCCTCGCCGAGGACGCGCACCTCGACCCTGCCTTCGCGGAGAAGTTCCTGAACTTCATCATCAGCGAGGTAATCCGCCACCATCAGGCGATTTCCCAGACCCGCAACGGCGGAACAGATGCCGCAGGGGCCTGAACCGGATCAGGGGCCGGCAGCTCCGGAAGCCCCCTCCCGCCCTGAAGCGCGCAACGGCCTGGTCACCGCGACGGCGGCGGGCAGCTGGCCGGGGACGGATCCGGTCGAATCCAGCCGGGTGGTCCGCGGCGAGCTGGGTGATCCGCATCTGCCCTTCCTGGTGGAACTGCCGCAGCGCGGTCCCGGCGCGGACGCGCTGGGACGCAGTGCCTCCCTGCTGGTGGATCTTTTCGTGGACATCCAGCCGCATGGCTGGCGCCTGGTGGAACGCCCGGGCAAGGACCACCGCCGCGCGGTTTCCCTGCTGGCCCAGGACCTGAACGTCCTGGCGGACGTCATCGGCGCGGAGGAACGTACCGGCGAGGCATTGAAAATCTCCCTCCGCGGGCCGCTCTCGCTTGCCGCGAACCTGTATCTGCACAACGGTGAGCGGGCGCTGTCCGACGCCGGAGCCCGCCGGGACATGGTCCAGTCGTTCACCGCCGGGATCGGGGACTACGTGGCCCGTGCGGCGTCGTCGGCCCCCGGGGCGCGGATCACGGTGCAGATCGAGGAACCGGACATTGCCGCCGTCCTGGCCGGCGGAATCCCCACGGCCAGCGGGTACCGCACCCTCCGGTCCGTACCCTCCTCCGAGGTCTCCGGCGCCTGGCACCAGGTCTGTGACGCAGTCGAGGCGGTGGGCGCGGACGCAGTCTTTTCCCTGCCCCGGGCAGAAGGCTTCGGTCCGCTCCGGTCCGGTACGCAGTCTCCGTTTGAACTGGCACTGGGGGCCGGTGCGCAGGGCGCGGCCCTGGCAGCGGACGGGCTGGACGCCCGGGACTGGGAAGGCATTGCCGAGGCCGTCGAAAGCGGCCGGCGGATCTGGCTGGGTATGCTGCCCGTGCCGGCAGCCGGAACCGAACTGCCCCAGGTGAGCGCCCTGGTGGAGCGGGTGCTGCGGCCCTGGCGGAAACTGGGGCTGTCGCTGCAGGACCTGCCCGCGCTTCGGCTCACGCCGTCAGCTGGCCTCGCCGAGTTGTCTCCGGAGGCAGCGCGGAAGGTCCTGGCACGCCTTACACAAACGGCTTCCGCCCTGGACCAGGTGGTCGCCGAGGCCTAGCCGGATCACCGCGCTAGGTGCGGTGCTGCCAGCGTTCGGGTTCGACGCCGGCCGGCAGGGTGCCGTCGAATCCGCGGTATGTGTAGCTAAAGGCGCCGTCGTATTCGAAGACGGTGCCGACCTGACGCTGGATCACCCGGGTACGGATCCGGAACTGTTGCTGCTGCGGGTCCCACCACTGTTCCACCTGCGCGTCGGCACCCGCGACGCGGGGGAGGGGCAGCCGCAGCGGGCCCAGGAAGAGCCTGCTGCCCGGCGAATTCATGTGCAGGTGCCCGTCCTCCGTGACCCGCAGCACCAGGTCCGTTGCGAGGTTGCGCCGCCGTCCGAGATAGTCGGTCAGCGTTCCGGGGCCGGTCAGCACCGTGGTGTCTTCGAAGATCCGGCGCCGGCCGGGAAAATCAAAGCTGCGGACGGCGGTCAGTGCAGGCCTGCCCCACGGGTCGCGGTGCGGAAAGTTGCGGACGGAGAAGGGGACCGAGGTTCCGAACTCCGGGAAGAACGCGTTGGACACCGGAACCAGCGGCAGCAGCGGCCGCAGCCAGGGCCGCGGACAGCCGGCCCGGAGGAAGACGCCGTTGCCTTCCCCGAACCGGCCGCTGTCCGCCCCCAGGCTGAAATACTGCTGCAGCTCCGGCTGCAGGCGTTGAAAACGGGGCCCCAGGACCTGCCGGTACACGGAGTCCACGGCTACAGCCTTCCGGTGGCCTTGAGCCGCAGATACATGTCTGCCAGTTTCGGGGCCAGTTCGTGCGGCGGCTCGTCCACGACTTCCGCGCCCATGGAACGCAGCTGCGCGCTGACGGCAGCCCGGTCCAGGAGTGCCCGCTCGGCGGCAGCGGCACGGAAGACCGCCGGCGTCGTTCCGCCGCCGCTGCGCAGCTCGTCCAGGCCCGGATCCCGGACGGAGGCAACCACCACCACATGCTTTTCCAGCAGCCGGGGCAGGACCTGGACCAACCCTTCCTCGACAGCGCCGGAATCCAGCGCGGAGATGAGGACCACCAGCGAGCGGCGCGCGGTCACGGCCTGCACTGCTCCGGGCAGCAGGGAGAAGTCCGCCTCAATGAGTTCGGGCTCCAGCGGAGCCACGGCCGAAACGAGCCGGCTCAGCAGATTTTCCCGGCCGCCGGAGTCCACGCGTGCCCGGATCCGCCGGTCAAAGGCCAGGAAGTCCACCCGGTCCCCGCCGCTGCGGGCCAGCACTGCCAGGAGCAGGGTGGCTTCGATGCCGGTGTCCAGGCGGGGTTCGTCTTCGATCCGGGCAGCCGACGTCCGGGAGGTATCCAGCGCAATGACCACCCGGCGGTCGCGTTCCGGACGCCAGGTCCGCACCACGGTGTCCTGGCGCCGGGCGGTGGCTCGCCAGTCGATGGAACGGACATCGTCTCCGCGGACGTATTCGCGCAGGGAGTCGAATTCGGTTCCGGCCCCGCGGAGCTGCACCGAGGTGTTGCCGTCCAGCTCCCTCAGCCGGCGCAGTTTGGAGGGCAGATGCCGTTTCGAATGGAAGGGAGGCAGTACGCGGATTTCCCCCGGCACCGGGAGGGTCCGCTGGCGCGCCGCCAGCCCCAGCGGCCCGAAACTGCGCACCGCCACATGCCCGCTCGTCAGGATTCCGCGGCGGGCAGGTTCCAGCAGGACGTCCATGGTCCGGGCTTCACCGGCGGGGACAGTTGTACGCTGCTGCGGGTTCCGGGCGCCGGCGGAGGGCTGCCAGCCGTCGCGGACCACGGCCCGCAGGCGGCGCCCGGCATCATTGCGCAGGACCAGGGTTCCCACCGCGGTTTCGCTCAGCCGCACGCTGTCCGGCAGCCTGCGCTCCACCCTCAGCCGCCGCGGCGGGGCAGCCAGCAGCAGGTCCAGTCCGGCAGCGGCTGCCAGGAAAGCCAGCCACAGCAGGATGGACGCGGCACCGGGATACAGGACGACGGCGACGGAGCCCAGGAGCGCCAGCAGGACAAACCGGCCCGAAACAGCCATCAGCGCTACCGCGGAACCGGCACGGTGGCGAGGATGCTTCCCAGCACGTTGTCTACGTTGACCCCGTCCATCTGGGCTTCGGGGCGAAGCGCCACGCGGTGCCGCAGGGCGGGAAGGGTCAGCGCCTTGACATCGTCGGGGGTGACGAAGGTTCGTCCCGAGAGCCAGGCCCAGGCCCGGGCAGTATTCAGGAGGGCCGTGGCTCCGCGCGGCGACACCCCCAGCTGGAACGACGGCGCCGCGCGCGTCGCGCGCACGACGTCCACGATGTAGGCAAGGACCTCGGGGGCCACGGCGACGCGGGCGACTGCTTCGCGGGCCAGCTCCAGGTCCCGGGCGGAAGCCACCGCACGGACGCCCGCTGCGGCCAGGTTCCGGGGATCAAAGCCGCTGCTGTGCCTGCGGATCACTTCGATCTCATCGTCCCGGCCTGGAAGGTCAAGCGTCATTTTCAGCAGGAAGCGGTCCAGCTGGGCTTCGGGGAGCGGATAGGTACCCTCGTATTCCACCGGGTTCTGCGTTGCCGCAACAATGAACGGTTCCGGCAGGGGACGGGTGACGCCGTCCACGGTCACCTGGCGTTCCTCCATGGCTTCCAGCAGGGAGGCCTGCGTCTTGGGCGGGGTGCGGTTGATTTCATCTGCGAGCAGGATGTTGGTGAACACCGGCCCCTCCCGGAAGGAGAATTCAGAGGATCGGTTGTCATAGATCAGGGAACCGGTGACGTCGCCGGGCATCAGGTCCGGAGTGAACTGGACCCGCTTGGTGTCCAGATCCAGTGCCGCGGAAAGGCTCCGGACCAGCAGCGTCTTGGCCACGCCGGGCACCCCTTCGAGCAGTACGTGCCCCCTGGCCAGCAGGGCAATAATCAGCCCGGTGACGGCCGCATCCTGGCCAACCACGGCCTTGGCCACTTCCCGGCGGACCTGTGCGAGGGCTGCACGGACGGGATCCTCTTCCGGGGGAAGGGGCGGAGCCTGGGCGGTGCCGTTGGCCGCTCCGGAGGGCGCGGGTGCATACGGTTCGTACTGCTGGTTCATGATGAAGTGGCCTCTTCCTCTAGGTCTTTCAGGTCCTGGGCCCAGTGCACGAGTTCCGCGCCGGTTCCGGGCAGTCGTTGGTTGAGCAGATAGTCGGTCGCGGGATAGCTCCGGCCGGAGGCGCCTGCCGCCGCACGCGTTACGTCGTCGGCGGTGGCTCCCGGGCCTAGCCGCAGATGCGCGGCCAGCCGGGTCATGGCCGCGGCACGCAGGGTTGCGGCCGCATGGCCGACGGATTTGCTGTCCTGGTAAAGGCGGGCCCGGCCCTCGGCGGTTTCCGCGGCATGGACGATCACGGGCAGGGGCTCCTCGACCAGCGGGCCAAGCCTGCGGCCGCGCCAGAATGCTGCCAAGGCGGCGACCAGCAGGAACCAGAAGAGGAGCGGATTCACCCACGGGGGCAGGAAGGAGAAGGGATCGACGGGTGCTTCGGACGGGGGAACGTCGAAGGGGCCGGCCTGGTACCACACCAGAGTTTCGTCCGCGCCGAGGGTGCGGAGGGCCAGGGCAGCGTTGCCCTTGAGGTCAAGGGTTTCGTTGGAGAGCAGGTCCGCGCTGCCCAGCACCACAGTGGATCCGCCCTTGGTAGCCGCGTAGGAACCTGCGGCGTCGGCCCCCTGGCTGCCGGGTGCCGGGAAGCAGGTGACGGGCCCCCGGTAGGTCTTGCCGCCGGCCTCGATGGTGCCGGCGGCCTCCGCGTCGTCGTTGGTGCAGTCGGCGTCGAGCCGGTGGAGGGCGGGATCCTGGGGGAGGAGCCCGGCGGAAAGGATCTGCGGGGCCAGATCGGCCAGCTGCTCAAAGGACGGCTCCACCAGCACCACCCGGCCGGCCTCGTCGGCCAGGTCCTTGCGCTGCTCACTGCTGAGGAAGCCGGAGGGATCAAGGAACAGCAAAGTGGCCCCGGGATTGTCTGCCAGGGCAGCCTGTGCCTGTGCCAGCTGCTCGTAGTGCTGCACGTCCACACCCTGGCCCGCCAGAATCTCGGCGGCGGCCATGGCACCGTCCGGAGCCGGATTGGCGGGGGACAGTGCGCTGGTGTCCTGATCCGTGCGCCCCCAGACCGAGGCGAGGACCACCGCGCACAGCAGCAGGACAAGCAGAAGCGGGACCCGGTGCCGGCGCAGCCAGCCCGTAACCCGGCTGCGGGCCGCCGGCGGATGCAGTCCGTCGCCGCCCGCCCCGTTCCGGCTCTCCGATTCGGGGACGGCTTCCTTTTCACCGGCAGCCACGCTCATTTCGGCACCGCCAGCACGGGTTCGTCCGTTTCGGAGGACGAGGGACGGGCGGTTTCCAGAGCAGTGTCCAGGGCCTGTGCACGGAGGCAGTCGGCTTCGTCCGCGCTCCCCTTGCCGTAGAGGACCTCGTCAAAGAGCTGCCGCAGCCCCATGATCTCCGAACGGTATTCCGGGAAGGCGGTTGCCAGACGGGCGCCCGCTTCGGCTGCAGTCCGGGCGGGCCGGGCATCGAAGATGACGCGTTCCTCCGCCGAACGGACCATGGCCCGGAAATGCTCGGCCACGGCGTCGTTCCAGCGGCGCCCGGCCGCAGCCTGTTCCGCGCGGGCACGGTGGTCCGAGGCCCGCTCCACCACGTCGTCGGCAAAGACCTCGGTCCGCTTCCGGACAGAGGCGTTCAGCCGCGGACGGATGATCAGGACAGCGACAGCCACCAGGACGACGGCGGCCAGCACCAGTACCAGGACACCCGGCCCGACGCCCAGGCCGTCCGCATCCTGGAGCATATCGTTCAGCCAAGCGCTCACGTGCTCCCAAAGACGGTCAAGCAGGCCCGGTTTGGCGTCTTCGTAGACCCGCTTCGCCAGCTCGTCCCGGGCCCATTCCCGTGCCTGGTCCGTATCCGGTTCGATCGGGGCATCGGGGTCCAGCGTGCCGGGGAACCGATCCGCTGCCGGACCCGCCGGCAAACGCGCAGAGGACAGCATCTCTACTGCGTGCCCGCGGGCGGACCGTACGGCCCGTGCACCACGGGGACCGCTTTCCTGCCGGGCAGGAAGCCCGGGTCCAGGATCTGCGGGTTCTCCTGGTCCTTCATCAGGGCAAGGTCGAAACCTTCGCGGCGGATCCGCAGGTCGATGTACAGCAGGGCGGTGACGGCACTCTGGAAGGCACAGGTGAGGGCTGCCACGAGCAGGCTGACCACGAAGAGCAGGACAACGCTGAGGACTGTCACGGCGACGTTATCCACTACTGTGAGGGCGCTGATGCCGAAGGTGAGCGGCACGGAAAGGATCTGGGACAGGACGTTCACGGTCAGGCTGGTGAGGGCCAGGATGCCGAACGTCCGCCACCAGTTGCCTTTCGTCAGCTGCCAGGACCGCCTGACGGCAGGAAAGACCCCGATGCCTTCCAGCACCAGCGCCGCCGGTGCCAGGGAGAGTTTGACCGACACCCAGGCAGCGGCGGCAATGACGGCGAAGAAGGCCGGAATGACGACGATAAGCCCCATCGCCTGGAAGGCGTCGAGGATCAGGTACCCCAGCAGGACAAGGACCGTGACGCCGGCGGCGGCTCCGGCCAGCATCAGCAGGGCGAGGCCCGCCAGCGGGCCGAGGCTGCCGCGGGCCAGCTGCCAGACCTGGCCGAAGCGGGTGTTGAGGTTCAGGGCGGACCGCGCCACGGGCAGCACCAGGAGACCCTGGACAATCAACACCCCTGCCAGGGACAGCCCGCCCAGGGTGGAAACCGAACCCACCGCCATTCCCACCAGGGGACCGGTGACTTCTCCGCTGGAGGCCCCGCTCTGCAGCCACCCTTCAAAGGAAGCGACCAGGCCTACGCCCAGCACGACGATCAGCAGGGTGATCACGGCCTGGACGACAAACGCATTGCCGAAGGCGGCAAGCGCATTGCGGCGGCATGCCTGGAAGGCTCCGTCCATGATTTCGCCCAGTCCCAGGGGACGCAGTGGGATGACACCCGGCTTGGGCGGCGGTGTATAGCCGGGCGGAGGGACGGTGCCGCCCGAATAGGGGTTCCGCTGGCCCCAGGCGGATCCCTGCGCGGCCGGCTGCTGTCCCCACGGATTGCCCTGCTGCGCCCACGGGTTGGTCCCGGGCTGCGGTATCCCGGGCTGCTGCGGGCCGGGCGGCGGCGGGACCGGCTGCCCGCCTGCAGGGCTCCACGCGCCGGAGCCGGACTCGTGGTTCCACGGCTGCCCGGTGTTTCCGGGCGCCGGCTCGCCGGCGTCGTCGTTCCGGTGTTCCCGGCCGGCATGTTCCCGGCCGCTGTGTTCTTCCTCGCCCATTTTGACCCGTTTCCCCCGCAGGCACTCGCGTTTATTACCTCGACTATAGTGATGCTCCGCCCAAACGGCACCCGGCGAGCCGTGGCGCCGTTTGTGTCCCTTAGGATGATAGGGATTAACTTAGGCGGCATTGACACGCCGTGGGGAGCGGCAGCCGTCAGGACTGCTGCGGCACGCGCGCAGCGGCGGGCGTGGAAGCAAGCAGCGAAAACAGGGAGTTATGAAGGCACGCATACTGGTCGTAGACGACGACGAAGCACTCGCCGAGATGATCGGAATCGTGCTGCGTAACGACGGGTTTGACCCGGTGTTCTGCGCCGACGGCTCCTCAGCGCTGGAAGTGTTCCGCAACAGCAAGCCGGATCTGGTCCTGCTTGACCTGATGCTTCCCGGCATCGACGGAATTGAAGTGTGCCGGCAGATCCGCGGCGAGTCCGACACCCCCATCGTGATGCTCACCGCCAAATCCGATACGTCCGACGTCGTTCGCGGCCTGGAATCGGGTGCGGACGACTACGTGCCCAAGCCCTTCAAACCCGCAGAGCTGGTGGCGCGGGTCCGTGCCCGGCTGCGCCCGGGCGACCAGAAATCGCCGGAAACCCTGCGGATCGGCGAAGTCTCCATCGACGTTGCAGGCCACTCCGTGGCGCGGGGCAGCGACAGCATTTCGCTGACGCCGCTGGAATTTGACCTGCTGGTGGCCCTGGCCCGCAAGCCCTGGCAGGTTTTCACCCGCGAGATGCTGCTGGAGCAGGTCTGGGGATACCGCCATGCCGCGGACACGCGGCTGGTGAATGTGCATGTGCAGAGGCTCCGCTCCAAGATTGAACGCGACCCCGAAGCACCCGAGATCGTACTGACGGTGCGCGGTGTCGGATATAAAGCCGGCCAGAGCTAAGTTGCCGGGGTTCCTGGCCGGGATGACCGGGAACCCGAAATTCTCCTCGTCGCTGCAGGCTCTGCTGCGCCTGCGCGATGCCTTCCGCCGGGCCACTTTTCACCGGATAGCCCGCCAGTGGCGCCGGTCGCTGCAGTTCAAGACCATTGTTTCCACGCTCCTGCTCGTGGCCCTTGCGGGCGCCGGTATCGGTGCGTTCCTCTCGCACCAGATTGCCGGTTCGCTGTACGAAGAGCGGCTGGCCCAGTTCCGGACCGAAGCGACGGCAGGCCTGGCCGTAGTGAAGGACAATTTCCGGGACACCGCCGCCAGCGACCGGGAAAGCACCGACCGGCTGGTCATGGACACCCTGCCGTTGCTGGAGGGGCAGGGCGCGGATGCTCAGCGGACCTATCTGCTCACCCCGCTGCCGACGCAGGATCCCCTGTACATCTCCTCGGTGAACAGTGGAAAAATCACTGCAAACGGCATTCCCGTAGCACTCAGCGACGCCGTGGTGGCAAGTGAGGCCTCAGAGTCCGAGACGGATTACGTATTCTGGTCGCCGCTTGAACTCGCCAACGGGGAACCCGGCATTGCCTTCGGCACCAAGGTCACGCTGCCGCCGGACAGCTCCGAATATGCCCTCTACCTCATCTATGACCTGCATTCGATGCAGGAAACCCTCGACGATATCCACCGGATTCTCTGGATTGCAGGCTTCCTCCTGCTCGCCATCAGCGGCACCATCGCGTGGATCGTCACCAAGGCGGGGCTGGGAGCGGTCAGCGACGCAGCAGCCGTTTCGGAGAAGCTGGCTGCGGGCGAACTGCAGGAGCGCATGGAGGTCAAGGGCGAGGACGAAGTAGCGCGGCTCGCGGCGTCGTTCAACCACATGGCCGGCACGCTGCAGGACCAGATCACGCAGCTGGCCACACTGTCCCGGATGCAGCAGGTCTTTGTTTCCGACGTCTCCCATGAGCTGCGTACCCCGCTCACCACGGTGCGCATGGCCGCGGAAGTTCTCTACGACGCGCGCGAAAGCTTCGATCCCATGTACCGGCGCTCCACGGAACTGCTCTACCACCAGGTGGAACGCTTCCAGGCGCTGCTGGCCGATCTGCTCGAGATCTCCCGGTTCGACGCCGGTGCGGCTGCCCTCGATCTGGAACCCACCGATGTTTTCCATATTGTCCGTGACGTCATTGACGCGACCGAGCCGCTCGCGAACAACTGCGGTTCCGAGGTTGTCGTGGTGTCCAAGGAGTCGAGCTGCGTGGTCGACGCCGATCCGCGCCGGATCGAACGAATCCTGCGTAACCTGTTGGTCAACGCGCTGGAACACGGCGAAGGAGAACCCATCGAGATTGCCATAGCAGCTTCCGAAGACGCCGTAGGCATAGCGGTGCGGGACCACGGCATCGGGATGACCGAGGAGGCCGCCGGGCATGTCTTCGACCGCTTCTGGAGGGCGGATCCGGCACGTGCACGCACCACCGGCGGCAGCGGGCTGGGCCTGTCCATCGCCACCGAAGACACGCGTCTGCACAGCGGCTGGCTTGAGGCCTGGGGCGAGCCCGGAAACGGCTCGTGCTTCCGGCTGACGCTTCCGCGCCGCCAGGGCACGCGATTCGAGTCGTCTCCGGTGCCCCTGTCGCCCCGCGATATCGTTGCCGGACCCCGCGCGCTCACCGCGGCCGCACCGGCCGGGGAGGAATCTGATGCGTAGAAGGAACATGCGGGCCAAGCCGCGGCTGATGCGTCCCGGGACGTGGCTCGTTCTGTGGCTCAGTGCCGTCCTCGTGCTGGCTGGCTGCTCATCGATACCCACCGTCGGGCCGGTCGGCACAGCCTCGGCCGAGCACAACGGGGACACCGGGGAAGACGCCGTGTTCTCACCGGAGGGTCCCGCCGAGGACGCCTCGCCGCAGGACATCATCCAGGGGTTCATAGAGGCGGGCAAGGGAGCGGCGGATGACTACAGCGTTGCCCGGCAGTTCCTGGCTCCGGAACTGGCGGACACCTGGTCGCCTACGGAACGGGTGAGCATCTACCGGTCCTCGCGCATCGTGGCCATGCCGGAACCGGATCTGTTCCAGATTCAGCTGGAATTGCACGGAAGCGTCGATTCCCGGGGCGTCCGCACCGACGCTCCGGACGGCAGCACCGAAACGTTCCCCGTGCGGCTGGAAGAGGTAGAGGGACAGTGGCGGCTCAGCGCGGTCCCCGATGGAATCATCGTGTCCCTGGCAAGTTTCCCTGCCCTCTTCATCGGCCACAACCTCTACTTCTATTCGAGCGATTACGAGTACTGGGTGCCGGATACCCGATGGTTTATCCAGCGCGCCGGCATTGCGGCCAACATTGTCAAGGAGCTCCTCGTCGGTCCCGCGCCGTACCTGCAGGGCGCCGTTGTCAGTGCCTTTCCTGCCGGGACCACCCTGGCCCGCGATGCTGTGCCCGTGGCGTCCGGGGAAGCCGTGGTGGATTTCGCAGCCGACTCGCTTCGGGACTCAAGCGACCTGAACCGGCAGCAGATGGTGAAGCAGCTTGAACAGAACCTGCGCGGCCTGAACAACGTGACGTCCGTGAAGATGACGGTCAACCAGCGGGACGTGGACCTCGGCAAGGGCAGCGGGGAGCTGCAGTCCGCCGTGGCGGATCCCTCCGCCGGTGCCACCCAGATTGTGGTCAACGAGGGCGAACTGGCGTACTACGCCGACGGTCCCGAGCCCACCGGGGATGTTCCTTCAGTGGCTGAATACGGTCCCCGGGATCCCGCCATGTTTGCGGATGGATCGGTGATCGCGTTCCTGGACAATCGGCAGGAAACTTTGCTGATCACCGGAACCGGGCAGGATGTCCGTGTGGCGGCGGAAGCCGAAAAGTTCACGCCGCCGAGCGTGGATCCGGGCCGCTGGGTCTGGACTTCCCAGCCCTCGGGCACCGGTTCACTGGTCTTCGCCGTACCGTTCGGAGGGGACCGCGGTTCCGCCGCGGTCCTCACGGCACCTTGGCTGGAGGGGCTGACGGTGACCGAACTTCGGATTTCCAGGGACGGCACCCGGGCACTGGTTGTTGCCAACCAGGACGGGCGCAGTGAAGTGATGATTGCCGGCGTCGTCCGTTCACCCGAAGGGGTTCCCCTTTCCCTCACGGTACCGATGAAACTCCAGGTGCCTTCGAAAGCCGGGGTCGTGAACCGGGCCAAGTGGGTCTCGGAGGACACCGTGGTTGCGGTGCAGGCAGGCGCAGAGGAAGCAGCTCCGGTGATCCTTGGCCCGGGCCGCGAATCTGAACTGCTTTCCCCGAAGGAGGGAATCGCGGGCCTGAGCGCCGGCAACGGCATTGAGGACATCTTTATCCAGACGGAAGAGGGCATCTTCAACAAAGTCGGGAGCAGCTGGTCACTCCGGACCGAAGGAACACGGGACCCGGCCTTCCCGGGCTGACTCAGGAGTTCCTTTCCTCCACAACGGAACAGTGACGGCGGGCCGGCAGCAACAAGCCCCCGGATCCGGCGGCGCCGGTGTGCTGCCGGGTTCCGGCCGGTCCACGCTGGACCGATGGACACACCGCCAGGGCAGCTGGACCGGCTGCTGTACTCCCGGACGGGACAGAGGTTCGCCGCAGCTACGGCCGGGCTGGCCGCCGTGCTGGCTCCGGTTTCCTGCGTGGTGTGCGGAACTCCGGACAGTTCGCTGTGCAGTGCATGTGCTGCACGGATCCGCCGCGGCACGCTGCATCCATACCCTGCCCAGGAGGGTGCGGGCGCCCTTCCCGCCGCCGAGCCGCAGCTGCCGCGGCCTGCGCCGGAGGACACTGACTCCTTTACCCCGCTGCCCGTTATGGCGGCGGGACCGTACTCAGGCGGCCTGGCCCGGACCCTGCTGGCCTACAAGAACCAGGGGCACACCGACCTGGCCGGATTCCTGGCCCCGGTGCTGGCCGGAGTCCTGCAGGCTGCGGTGCTGGAGGCGCGGCGGGCGGCAGTTCATCCGCTGGTCCTGGTTCCGGTTCCCGGCACCGGAGCCTCGCGTAGAAAACGCGGCTACGTTCCGCTGATGCTGCTGTTGAAGCGGATCCGCCACCGCCGGCTGCTGCCCGCCGGCTGCACGGTAGCGTCCCTGGTCTCCCCGGCAAAAGGGCACGGCCCGGCGGGTGCACTGCGGTGGATGCGGAACGAAGGGACCTGGTGGCCGGGCAGACCCGGCCCCGGCGCACCGCGGTTTCCGGGTCCGCAAAAGGGACTCGGCCGCAGTGCGCGGCGGCGCAACGTCCGCGGCACCATGACCGCCGGTCCGCCCGGAGGGCTTGCCGGGGTCCACTGCCTGGTGCTGGACGACGTGCTGACCACGGGTGCCACCATCGCCGAGACCGTTCGGGCGCTGCGCGCGGCAGGGGCAAAGGTCCTGGGCGCGGCGGTCATAGCAGCCACACCGGCCCCCTCGCGTAACACTGGCCCCGCTTTTCCTGCCGTTCCGGGGGTGCTCGGCGCGGGTGGTGGAAACGGAATCACGAGACGTGAATAAAGTTCGGCGGTGATCTAACGTGTTGAGTATGGATAGCTTCAAGTAGCGGGGCTATCCTGCGGCAACGGTCGCGAAAGCAACTGACAGCGGCCGTTGTTGTGTCACCGAAATCTATTGGAGGGCACCATGGAATTCATGATCAGCGGACGTAACGTTGCAGTATCAGACCGGTTCCGCGAGTACGCCGAAGAGAAGATCGGCAAAGTGGAGGCGCTCGGCGACAAGGTCCAGCGGGTGGAGGCCAGGGTCACGAAGCAGGGTAACGTCCGGGACGCAGACAGCGCCCTCACCGTGGAAATCACGGTCACCGGACGTGGTCCCATCATCCGTGCCGAGGCAACATCCGGAGACAAGTTCGCGGCGTTCGACCTCGCATACGGGAAGCTGCTGGAACGGCTGCGTCGGGCAAGTGACAGGCGCAAGGTGCACCACGGGCGCCACGCACCGATACCCGTCCGGGTTGCCACCGCTGATCTTGGTCCCGTGAGCACCTCCGAACCGCTCTACGCGCAGGTCGCTGCGGCCGCAGAGGAACGCGAGAACGACGCCGAGGACGCGGCAGCAGACGAAGACACCGGCGAGTGCCCCGTATTGATCCGGCGCAAGGTTTTCCCGGGTGCCCCCATGAGCCTTGATGACGCCGTGGACAATATGGAGATGGTCGGCCACGACTTCTACCTGTTTGTGGATTCCGCCACCGGTGCGCCGTCGGTGGTGTACCGCCGCCGCGGCTGGACCTACGGGGTCATCACCCTGGACTCCAAGTGCGCCGAAGGCGCAGAAGAACCCCGGGAGGAAATCCGCGGTTACCGTGTGGCGGAAACCCCCACGGATGACCGCGCAACCGCCTGACCCGTCAACGCCCCTAGGATGAGGGGATGAAAACCCAGCTCTCCCTCCGCCAGGCCCGCCGTACAGCGCTGGCGGCGCAGGGACTGGCCAGGGTGCGGCCCGCCGGCCTTGTTAGCGCAAGGCAGGTGGGCCGTACCTTTGAGCGGCTTGCCCTGCTGCAGATTGACTCCGTGAACGTCCTGGCGCGCAGCCATTACCTGCCGCTGTTTTCCCGGCTGGGGCCGTACGACCAGGCACTCCTGGACCGGCTGGGGACCCGCCGTCCCCGCCGGATGGTCGAATACTGGGCCCATGAGGCAAGCTTTGTCCGGCCTGAACTCTTTGCGGATCTGCGCGCCGTCCAACGACGCACCTGGATGACCGCCCACTCCCTGCCGCCGGTGCTGGCAGAGGAGCTTCGGGAACGGATCCTCGGCCAGCTCGAGACCGCGGGCAAGCCCCTGACCTCCCGCCAGGTCGTGGAGCTCCTGGGACACAGCAAGGTACGGGATACCTCTGACTGGGGCTGGAACTGGAATGCCGCCAAGCGCGTCCTGGAGGATCTTTTTGCCGCCGGGCTGATCAGCTCCGCGGGACGGACACCGCAGTTCGAGCGGTTGTACGCACCTACTCCGGCAGTCCATCCGGCGGGCGCAGCAGCGCTGGAACCATCCGATCCCGAGCAGGCCGTGCTGCGCCTGACCGAGGTTGCAGCACGGGCACACGGCATCGCGACGGTTCGGGGGCTTGCCGATTATTTCCGTCTGCAGCAGCGTGAGACCGCAGCCGCCGCCGAGATCCTGGCCGGGAAGGGCATTCTCGAACGGGTGGAAGTGGCCGGCTGGCGGCAGCCGGCGTATCTGCACGCGGAAGCAGTGGTTCCACGGACCGTGTCCGGGCAGGCGCTGCTCAGTCCGTTCGATTCGCTCATCTTCGAGCGGCGCAGGCTCGAGGAGCTCTTCGGCTTCCACTACCGGATCGAAATCTATACCCCGCTTGCCGCCCGCCGGTACGGCTACTATGTGCTTCCGTTCCTGCTGGGGGAGGAACTCGTTGCCAGAGTGGACCTCAAAGCGGACCGCGCCGCGGGTATGCTGCTTGTTCAGGCAGCCTTTTCGGAACCCGGGGCGCCCCCGCATACGGCGCGTCAACTCGCTGCGGAGCTGCGGCTCATGGCAGAGTGGCTGGGGCTCGGGCAGATTATGGTGAAGCCCGTGGGAGACCTGGCTCCCGCCCTGAAGCTGGCAGTATGCAGGGAATAACGGTCATAAGGGAACGGCGGACCGTCACGGTACGTCTCTCACGTAGACTGAGGACGCCAGATTTCGGCAACTAGATTGGGAGCAAATCAGTGGCATCACTACTCGAACGAGTTCTTCGTACCGGCGACAAGAAGACGCTGAAGACACTGCGTAACTACGCCGACGCGATCAACGTGCTCGAGGACGAGTTCAAGGGCATGACCGATGCCGAACTCAGGGGTGAAACGGACCGTCTCAAAGAGCGCTACAACAATGGTGAGTCGCTCGACGATCTCCTTCCCGAAGCTTTTGCCGCCGTCCGCGAGGCAGCCGGACGAACCCTCGGCATGCGGCACTTTGATGTCCAGCTGATGGGCGGCGCCGCCCTGCACCTGGGCAACATTGCCGAAATGAAAACGGGTGAAGGCAAGACCCTTGTGGCCACGGCCCCGGCCTACCTCAACGCCCTGACCGGACGCGGCGTCCACATCGTGACCGTAAACGACTACCTGGCCGAGTACCAGTCTGATCTGATGGGACGCGTGTTCCGCTTCCTCGGGATGACCAGCGGCTGCATCCTTTCCAACCAGGACCCCGCCACCCGGCGTGAACAGTACGCCGCCGACATCACCTACGGAACCAACAACGAGTTCGGTTTCGACTACCTCCGCGACAACATGGCCTGGAGCGCCGCCGAGCTCGTGCAGCGCGGCCACCACTTCGCCATCGTCGACGAAGTCGACTCCATCCTCATTGACGAGGCCCGTACCCCGCTGATCATTTCCGGTGCGGCGAGCGGCGACGTGAACCGGTGGTACACGGAGTTCTCCAAGGTTGTGCAGCGGCTCACGCTGGATACCGACTATGAGGTGGACGAGAAGAAGCGCACCGTCGGAATCCTCGAGCCGGGCATCGAGAAGGTCGAGGACTACCTCGGCATCTCCAACCTGTACGAGGCAGCGAACACCCCGCTGATCGGCTTCCTGAACAACGCCATCAAGGCCAAGGAACTCTTCAAGCGGGACAAGGACTACGTGGTCCTTAACGGTGAAGTCATGATCGTGGACGAGCACACCGGCCGTATCCTCGCCGGACGCCGGTACAACGAGGGCATGCACCAGGCGATCGAGGCGAAGGAAGGGGTGGTCATCAAGGCCGAGAACCAGACCCTCGCCACGGTCACCCTGCAGAACTACTTCCGCCTCTACGAAAAGCTCGCCGGCATGACCGGTACGGCCGAAACCGAGGCCGCCGAGTTCATGAGCACCTACAAGCTCGGTGTGGTGCCCATCCCCACGAACAAGCCGATGGCCCGGATTGACCAGTCCGACCTGATCTACAAGAACGAAGTGGCAAAGTTCGACGCCGTCGTGAAGGACATTGCCGAGCGCCACGCGTCCGGCCAGCCCGTACTCGTCGGCACCACCAGCGTGGAAAAGAGCGAGTACCTTTCCAAGCAGCTGGCCAAGGCAGGCATCCGGCACGAAGTCCTCAACGCGAAGAACCATGCACGTGAAGCCGCCATCGTCGCGCAGGCAGGACGCAAGGGCGCCGTAACGGTAGCCACCAACATGGCAGGCCGCGGCACCGACATCATGCTCGGCGGCAACGCAGAGTTCAACGCCATTGCCGAACTGGAGCGGCGGGGACTGGACCCGAACGACAACCCCGAGGATTACGAGGCGGCCTGGCCGGACGCCCTCGAAAAGGCACGCCAGGCCGTCGCCGCCGAACAGCAGGAAGTGGTCGAACTCGGCGGGCTCTACGTGCTCGGCACCGAACGCCACGAGTCCCGCCGCATCGACAACCAGCTCCGCGGACGGTCCGGACGCCAGGGCGATCCGGGCGAATCGCGTTTCTATCTTTCGCTGACCGACGACCTGATGCGCCTGTTCAACTCCGGTGCCGCCGAGCGGATCATGAACAGCTCGTCCATGCCGGACGACGTCGCCCTCGAATCGAAGCTGGTGTCCAAGGCAATCCAGAACGCGCAGGGACAGGTCGAAGGACGCAACGCCGAACAGCGCAAAAACGTCCTGAAGTACGACGACGTCCTGAACCGCCAGCGCGAGGCCATCTACGGCGACCGCCGCCGCATCCTGGAAGGCGACGACCTGCAGGAGAAGATCGGTTTCTTCCTGGAAGACGTCGTCACCGCCGTCGTCAACGAAGCGACTGCGGAGGGCCACGGCGACGACTGGGATCTCGAGCAGCTGTGGACCAACCTCAAGACGCTGTACCCGATCAGCCTGACCATCGACGAGGTGGTCGACGAAGCCGGCGGCAGGTCAAAGCTCTCCCGCGAGTTCCTGCACAATGAAATCCTGTCCGACGCGAAGCTGGCCTACCAGGCCCGCGAGGAAGCCCTCGGCTCGGCCACCATGCGGGAGCTGGAGCGGCGCGTCGTGCTCTCGGTCATCGGGCGCAAGTGGCAGGAGCACCTGTACGAGATGGACTACCTCAAGGAAGGCATCGGGCTGAGGGCCATGGCCCAGCGTGATCCCCTGGTGGAATACCAGCGCGAAGGATTCGTCATGTTCCAGACAATGATGGAGTCCATCCGCGAGGAAAGCGTCGGGTACCTCTTCAACGCCGACGTGCAGGTCAGCGAACCCGCAGCCCCGGCAGCAACTGCACTGTCCGGCGTCAAGGATGCCCGCGGCGTCGTCGGCACCCCGGTCATCAAGGCGGCAGGCCTGGAAGCTCCGAAGCAGCCGGCCAGCCTGCAGCTCACCGCACCAAATAGCCAGGGCGGGGTGGAGACCAGGGTGGAACGGACCCGCGGCAGTGCGCCGGCAGACCCGTCCGCTCCTGCGGCGGGAAAGGCCGCCTCCACCGGTAACAAGTCCGCTGCCAAGAAAGCCAAACGACGCAAGTAACCGGTAGGGAACGGCTAGAACTAGCCGATCTCCAGGGCAGTAACCTTCCAGAGCCCGCGCCGCAGCTGAACCCTCAGCGCGACGGCGCGGGCTCTGTCATGTTCCAGGGCCACGACCGTGGCCTCGTAGATTCCCTCCGACACGGGGCAGAGCCGGCAGGAGCGGATGCGTACCCCGCGGTGCAGCAGCTGCGGATCGGGTGCCTTCCCGGACCGTGCCCGGGGATCCTGCTGCAGGCCGCGGACGAGGTTGGCACGCATCTGCAGCCGTTCATAGTTCTCCGGATCCAGCCAGCGGGACATCTGCTGCAGGGGCCGGACGCCGCCCAGCACTTCAAGCGCCGCCAGCGCCACTGATTGGCAGATGGCTTTCACCCGGGCGTCATCTTCCGGGGCCGAAACCCAGTTGGCGGCTCCGGGTGCGGGACCGGGAGGCGGATCCGCAGCCCGGCTGTAACGTTCGCGGGGTGTGGCCGGCACCGGGGCCGGGAGCGCCTCCCTGGAAGGGGCCAGATAGACCGCGATGGGACCGGCGGCTCCGTCAGCCGGTTCATCCGGAGGTACAGGCGGGGCATCGGGAGCGGGTAGGAATATCACGCTGGTCATGGTGCGTCCTTTCCTAGCGCGGAAGTGCTGTTCTTACGTGAGGGAAGCGGCGTGCCGCCGGCTTCGAACGGGTCCCCTTACGGGGGCGGAACGGCCAGCACCTGGCCGGGATGAATCAGGCCCGGATCGGGACCGATCACCTCCCTGTTCAGTTCGTACCAGCGGGGCCAATGGGCGGCAGTCTCTGCGTCCGTGGCCTGTGGTCCCAGCTGGGATGCCGCCAGCGACCAGAGGGTGTCTCCCGCCGCGACTACAACTTCCCGTTCATCAGGCCGGGTGGTACCTGTCAGCAGGCCGCCGCCAGCGGACGGCGGGGGAGAAGGACGCCAGAGCGGCGAGACGGTATCCGCCGGAGCGTCTGACGCCGGGGGCCCGGTTTCCGCAGCGGCTGCCGGTACACGTGTTCCGGACAGCTCCGCTTCCATTGCATAGGTCCGGGTGACGGCTGTTCCGGCTGCCGATGCACCGGGTACCGCTCCGAGTGTCCCCCCGGCAGCCAGTGAGATCCCCAGTGCAGCCGATGCCAGCCGGCGCAGCGGCCCGGGCGCCAGCGCCAGCGTCCGCCTGCCGGCCGTCCGGAAGCCGAAGCGGTGCAGCAGGCACCCTGCCAGTGCGCAGGCAAGCCCCGCCATCCACCAGAGTGTCAGCAGCAGGCCTGCTGCAGCAGCGCCGAACCCGGCGATCTGACTCAAGGTTGTCAACGAAAGCACGGCTCCCGACAGCGGGTCCGGGGAGAACAGGATGGAACCCGCGGCCACCGCGTCCGGCAGCATCCGGGCGCCGCACCACAGCAGCAACAGGCCGGCGGCCGCTATGGCTCCGGTTGCAAGGGCATCTGCAGCCAGCCGGCGGGGGAAAGCGTTTCCAGTCATGGCATTCTCCAGAAGATGAGCCTAAACGGAGCGGTTGTTCTGCTCGTTTGGATCGGTTTGGTGAGTTTGGTGTCTTTTAGTTTCGTTTGGTGTCATTAGCTGGGTTTCGGCTTTTTTGGTGCTGTATGACCCAGGTGATGCCCGTGTCTACACTTCGCGTTGGGGGCTGTCCAGAGTGGTCGGCCGCCGCGGTGGACGCTAGCCTTGGGCGATGCGATGGGACGCCCTGTTCAGGGATATGGAGGCACAGCTTGCTGCGGCCGCCGGGCTGGCCGCCGAAAGCGAGATTTCCGACCGCGTCCGGATGGAACTGCGGGGAATCAGCCTGCAGGACAGGCTGCGGAGCCAAAGCGGAAAGGAGCTGGTCCTGGACCTCGGTGCAGCAGGGGTGCTGCGGGGAATCCTGCGGCATGTGGGGGAAGGGTGGGTAGTGCTGGAGCAGGACCGGGGCGCCGCCCTGGCGGTGTTGTCCCACGTGGTTGCCATCAGGGGGATGGACCGCTTCGCGAGCCAGCCTGCCGGGCGGGTACGGCTGGGAGTGACGTCCGCACTGCGCAGCATCGCCAGGGACCGGAGCGCGGTGCTGGTCCGCTCCGCCGGGGCAGCAGTCGAAAGTGCCCTGCACGGCACGATCGACCGGGTGGGCAGCGACTTCCTGGAGCTGGCCGTTGTGCCGTCCGACCAGCCGCGGCGCAGCACAAACGTCACGGGGGTCTACGTCCTGCCGACAGCCACGGTGGCCGCGGTGCTGTCACAACAGAACGGCTGGCCGTGACACCGCACCGCCGCCACCGGGACGCGGCGGCTCCCCGGGCTCAGCTTCCGGCGTTTTCCTCCAGGGGGATGCCCTGCCGCACGGCCGCAGCCGATTTCCGGTAGGCACGGGAAATGTAGTCTTCAAGCTGCTGTGATTCGACCCGCCACTGGCCCCTGCCTCCGATCTGGATCGCCGGAAGTTCTCCGCTGCGGACCAGGGCGTAAGTCTGCGAGGAGGAGATGTTCAGCACCTCGGCGACATCGACCAGCGTCAGGAATCTCTTATCGCCCACGCCACTCACCTTTCGCACCGCACTGCCGCGGTTTGCACCCGTTGTATACCAGCAGCACCAGTGTGCCACCAGCGGGATCGCACTCTGGGGTTATCCACAGATTCGACTTTCCTCGAAACCACCGTTTGCTTCCTCCGGCAGTTCCTCCACAATGAGCCCATCCAGTGCCCCGGTCCGGGGTGAAGGGGGGAGTCAGGGGAAAAGGGGGAGCATGAGCGTGCACCTAACCGACCGCGCAACGGGTGCGGAACCGTCAGCGGCACGGCTGCGCAAACCGTCGTGGCGGGATCCGCGCCTTCTGCTGGGAATCCTGCTGGTGCTCGGATCCGTTGCCGGGGTTGTCGCCCTGGTCAGCAGCGCCGACCGGACAACGGAGGTCTATGCCGTGAGCCGCGATGTTCCTCCGGGCACGTCCATCCGTGCCGAGGACCTGCTCGCGGTGCCGGTCCGGCTTGGCAATGCCGAGGAGCTGTATCTCCCGGTTGCCGGAGGAATACCGGAGAACACCGTCGCCGGTGCGGCGCTCCGCAAAGGTGAACTGGTTGCCCGGTCCTCGCTGGTCCAACCGGACCTGCTGGACCGCAAACCGGTCGGATTGCGGGTGGAGGACCCGCTGCCCGCCAGCACGGACGCGGGATCGCGTGTCGACATCTGGGCGGCCATGCCCAACGCCCGCAACGGGTTCGATGAGCCGAAGCAGCTGATCGAAGCCGCAGAGATATCGGAGCTGGCCGTCACCGAGTCCGCGCTGGGCGCGAACCGCAGTACGGAGCTGCTGGTCCTGGTGGACGACTCCGACCTGCCGCTGCTGCTGAGCGCCTTATCCAACCAGGCCAAGATCACGGTGGTCCACAACCCCTCACCGGGCTCGTGAATATCCCGGTCGCCACCGTAGGGGCCGCTACCGCCGGTGTTCTCGACGGGTTGGAACGACTGCAGGGGCCCGTGACCGTGGTCCGGCGGTGCACCGAGCTGACGGAACTCATAGCCGTCTCGCAGAGCGGAACCGTGCGCGCCGCCGTCGTCGCCGATGAGGCAGGTGAGCTCACCGCAGCACTGGCCGAACGCCTCGCGGCTGCCGGAGTGGCGCTCGTGGCGCTCGCCGATGATTCGATTCTTCGGCAGCGGCTGGAGGCCCTTCGGATCGTGAATGCCCCCAGCGGTGTCGACCCGGGTGCGCTCGCCGACTTGATTTCCGCGGCGGTCCAGGCACTGGAGCAGCCCGTGCAGGACGCGCAGACGGGAAGCAGCAACAGCCTCGCAGACCCGGCCGCTGCCTTCGGTGCGGGCACCGCCGCCCCGGGACCCGACGACACTGCGCTGCCGGACGGGCGCAGGGGTACGGTTACCGCGGTCTGGGGGCCGGCCGGAGCTCCGGGCAGGACCACGCTCGCCGTCAACCTGGCGGCCGAGGCGGCAGCTGCCGGCACAGCGGTGCTGCTTATCGACGCCGACACATACGGCTCCAGCGTGGCCGTCAGCCTCGGACTGCTCGATGAATCCGCCGGACTGGCCCAGGCCTGCCGCCTTGCCGACCAGGGACTGCTCGACGACGCCGCGCTGCGCAGGATCTCGGCCGGGGTTTCCCTCCGGGGGCACCGGTTGTCGGTGCTGACCGGTATCACCCGCTCCGACCGGTGGGTCGAACTGCGTCCCGCCGCGCTCTCGGGCGTCCTCGCCGCGGCGCGGCGGATCGCAGACCTGATCATCGTCGACTGTGGATTCTCGCTGGAAACAGACGAGGAACTCAGCTTCGACACAATGGCTCCGCGGCGCAACGCCTCCACCCTCCTGGTGCTCGAAGCAGCGGACACGGTCTACGCCGTGGGCACGGCCGATTCCGTCGGAGTTCCCCGCCTGGTCCGGGCCCTCGCCGACCTGGCAGGAGCGGTTCCGGGACTCGAGCCGCGAGTCGTGCTGAATAAGGTAAGAGCCTCCTCCGTCGGACGGCAGCCGGAAAACCAGCTGCGCGGGGCCTGGGAAAGGTTCGGTCCGGGAGGGGGAATCGCTGCCTTCCTGCCCGCCGACTACGACGCCGCCGACGCCTCCCTGCTCTCCGGGACAGCATTGCTGGAAACGGCGCCCGCCTCGGCCCTTCGCGCCTCCATCGCCGAGCTGGCGGGCGTGCAGGTCCCCGGCCGACGACGTGGCGCACCTCGGACGCGGGCAAAGTGACCTTTGGCGCATTCGCGGCTAGGCTCGATAGGAAGAGGCTGCAACGGAGCAGGCGGACGTAAGTACTATCGGAGGCGTATTACATTGTCGTCAGGGTCCCGCATCGCGGATCTTTTCAGTTCGGACACTTCCCTGGATGAATTCATCGGGAACTACTACGAGCATCTGGCGCGTGAAGATGCCCAGGCCTATGCTCCGGCGGTCCTGAAGGTGCGGGCCCAAAAGCACATGGAACTGGCGCTCAGCCGCACCGAAGGAACTGCCGCCGTCGACGTGGTGGACCTGGGCGACACCAGCGTCATCCTGATCGTGACCGATGACATGCCCTTCCTCGTCGACTCCGTCACCGCAGAGGTAGTACGCCGCAACGCCGCGATCCGGCTGGTGGTGCACCCCATTTTCCTGGCCACCCGCGATCCCCGGACGGGTGAACTGCAGCAGGTGCAGCGTGTTCCCGCCGCCGCCGGCGTCTCAAGCGGCGACACTGCAGCGCTGCCCAATCTGGCCGACCTGCTGGGCGGGAACGGCGGCACCACCAAGGTGGAATCCTGGATCGCCATCGAGGTCGCCCGCATCACCGACGCGGACAAACGCTCGGAACTTGTTGCAGGCCTGCAGAAGGTCCTCGGTGATGTCCGGATCGCCGTGGCGGACTGGCCCGCCATGCGGTTAAAGGTCCACGAGATCGCCCGTTCCCTGGAAACCGTCCCCGGTGCCCGGGACATCCCCGATCTGCAGCAGGCCCGTGAACTGCTGACCTGGCTGGACAACGGCAACTTCACCTTCCTCGGCTACCGCGAATATGACCTGGTCACCGAAAACGGGGAAGACGCACTGCTCCCCACCGAGGACAGCGGCCTGGGACTGCTGCGGCTGCATTCCACCCGGCGGGTCCAGCGGCTGACGGACGCAGGCCGGGCCAAGGCACGTGAAAAGCGCGCCCTCGTCATCACCAAAGCCAACTCGCGGTCCACCGTGCACCGGCCCGCCTACCTTGACTATCTCGGGGTCAAGCGCTTTGACGAGCAGGGCAATGTCAACGGCGAACGCCGCTTCATCGGGCTCTTCGCCACCGGCGCGTACACCGGTTCCGTCCGCAGCATCCCGATTGTCCGGGACAAGGTCCGCGACGTCATGCGCACCTGCGGTTTCCCTGCCGACTCACATTCGGGCAAGGACCTGCTCTCCATTCTGGAAACCTACCCCCGCGACGAACTCTTCCAGATTGACCCCTCCACACTGCTGGACACCTCGCTGGCCATCCTCCGCCTGCAGGAGCGGCGACGGACCCGGCTGTTCCTCCGGCCGGATATCTACGGACGTTTTATGTCCGCAATCGTCTTCCTGCCCCGTGACCGCTACACAACGCCGGTCCGGCTCCGGATCCAGGACGAGCTGCGTTCCACGTTCAACGGAGAGTCCATCGATTTCGAGGCGCGGATGACGGAGTCCGCCCTGGCGCGCCTGTTCTTCCGGATCCGGCTGCCCCGCGGCCAGGAAATCGCGGATATCGATGCCGCCGCGCTGGAGGCACGCCTCGTGCAGGCCACCCGGTCCTGGAGCGAGGGTATCGAAGAGGTCGTCCGGACCAAGTTCTCCCGCCCGGAGGCGGAGAAGCTGTCCGCACTGTGGTCTGACGCCTTCCCGGCTGCGTACCGGGTGGCCTACGAAGTCGAGGATGCGCTGGAGGACATTGCCCGCTTCGAAGCCCGGCTGGCCCGTCCGGACACCGCTCCGGAGCTGTTCGTCTACATCCCGGCCGGCGGTGACGGTCCCGAAGACGCCCGCCTGAAGCTCTACCTGACCGAGCCGAAGTCGCTGACCCAGATCCTGCCGTTCCTGCACAACCTCGGCCTGGAAGTCCTTGACGAACGCCCCTTCGAAATCCGCCGGGGCGACGGCACAGGGTTCTACCTGTACGACCTGGGCCTGGTGTACCCCTCCGGCATCGATCCGCTGCAGACCGGTTCCCTGCTGGCCGAAGCCTTCCGCGCCGGCCTGTCCGGAACCGCCGAGTCCGATGCCTTTGACCGGCTGATCCTGCAGCAGGGACTGCGGTGGCGCCAGGTGGTCATCCTGCGGGCGTACGCCAAGTACATGCGGCAGGTCGGCACGGGAAACTCCTACGGTTTCGTGGCCGGCACGCTGCTGGCCAACCCGGATGTTGCCCATGCACTGATAGCGCTCTTCGAAGGGCGTTTCGATCCGGACCTGACCGAGGAGGAGCGCCGGGCCGCCGTTGAGCAGGCAGGCGCCGCGTTGGAGACGGGCCTCGAGAAGGTGCCGACGCTTGACGCCGACCGCGTCCTGCGGACCTTTGCCACCCTCATCAACGCCACGCTGCGCACGAATTTCTACCAGGACAAGCCGTACGTCAGTTTCAAACTGAACACCGGGGCGATCGACGGTGCTCCGTTCCCGCGGCCGAAGTACGAAATCTGGGTTTATTCTCCCCGGGTCGAAGGTGTGCACCTGCGCTTCGGCGAGGTGGCCCGCGGCGGGCTGCGCTGGTCCGACCGGCGCGAGGACTTCCGCACCGAGGTCCTCGGCCTGGTCAAGGCACAGACCGTGAAGAACGCCGTCATCGTGCCCACCGGCGCCAAGGGCGGGTTCTACGCCAAGAAGCTGCCCGACCCTGCCGTGGACCGCGGCGCCTGGATGGAGGAGGGCAAGAACAGCTACCGCACCTTCATCAGGGGGCTGCTGGACCTCACCGACAACCTGGTGGTGAAGGAATCGGGTGAGGAAGTAGTGCCGCCCGAACGCGTGGTTCGGCACGACGGCGACGACAGCTACCTCGTCGTCGCCGCTGACAAGGGCACGGCGTCGTTCTCTGACATCGCGAACTCCATTTCCGCGGAGTACGGCTTCTGGCTCGGTGACGCCTTCGCCTCCGGCGGGTCCGTCGGCTATGACCACAAGGCCATGGGCATCACCGCCCGCGGCGCCTGGGAATCGGTCAAGCGGCACTTCAGCGAGCTGGGCATCGATACCCAGAGCCAGGACTTCACCGTGGTGGGCGTCGGCGACATGAGCGGCGACGTGTTCGGCAACGGCATGCTGTTGTCCGAACACATCAAGCTCGTGGCCGCGTTCGACCACCGGCACATTTTCCTGGATCCCAACCCCGACGCCGCCCGCTCCCATGCGGAACGGCGGCGCCTGTTCGAACTTCCGCGCTCGTCCTGGGCGGATTACGACGAGTCCCTGATCAGTGCCGGCGGCGGGATCTTCCCGCGCCAGTCCAAGAGCATTCCGGTCTCGGCGGAGGTCCGCGAGGTGCTGGGCCTGCCGGATTCGGCAACCAAGATGAGCCCGCCCGAGCTGCTTAAAGCCATCCTGACTGCGCCCGTTGACCTGCTCTACAACGGCGGCATCGGCACCTATGTGAAGTCCTCGGCCGAAACCTCTGCCGATGTCGGAGACAAGGCCAACGACGCGATCCGCGTGAACGGCCGGGACCTGCGCGTGAAGGTGGTCGGTGAAGGCGGAAACCTCGGCATGACGCAGCACGGACGCATCGAGGCGGCCCGAGCCGGTGTCATCCTCAACACCGACGCGATCGACAACTCCGCCGGCGTGGACTGCTCCGACCACGAAGTGAACATCAAGATCTTCGTGGACCGGATGGTCGCGGCCGGCCGGCTGGACCCGCAGGAGCGCGCGGAGTTCCTGCACTCGATGACCGATGAAGTGGGCCACCTGGTCCTGCAGGACAACATCGACCAGAACATGCTGCTGCTCAATGACCGGCAGCGGGTCCTGGAAGCGAACCCGAGCTTCGAGCGGCTGATGGACTGGCTTGAAGAACATGCAGACCTCGACCGCGAGCTGGAGGCGCTGCCCACCAACGACGAACTGCACGCACGCGTCGCTGCGGGGGAGGGCCTCACCTCGCCCGAGCTGGCCGTACTGGCCGCCTACGCCAAGATCGAGCTGACCAAGGCGCTGACGCGTTCGAACCTGGCGGACGATCCGTACTTTGCGGGAACCCTCCGCCGGTACTTCCCGAAGCAGATCGTCGAGCGTTTCGGGGACCAGCTGGATACCCATCCGCTGCGCCGCGAGATTATCTCCACCGTGGTTGCCAACGACATGCTCAATATCGGCGGCATCACCTTCGCCTTCCGGGTGATCGAGGAAACCTCCGCCACCGAAGCGGAGGCCGCCCGCGCCTTCACGTCGCTGAGGGAAATCTACGGATTCGACAAGGTCCTCGCCGAGCTCGGTTCGCTGCCCGCCGACTTCCCCACCGAAACGTGGTCCATGGTGCACCTGGACCTGCGCCGGCTGCTGGACCGCGCCGTGCGCTGGTTCGTCAACCACGTGGGCCGGGGAACAACGATCGCCGAGGACATCGAGGCGTTCCGGCCCGTCGTCCAGCCGCTGCTTTCGGACCTGACACGGTTCCTCCGCGGCTCGGATGCGGAGCGGGTGGAAGCCATGCTCCAGAAGGCCCGTGAGCTGGACATCCCGAAGGACCTGGGCACCTACTGGGCTGAGCAATTCGAGTCCTTCGGCCTGCTCGATGTCGCGCTGGCCAGCAAGACAGCCGCCGTTCCGGCCGACGAAGTCGCCGGCGTGTATTACGCCGTCTACGACCAGTACGGCATTGACGACCTGCTGAACCGGATCACCAAGCTGCCCCGGGAAGACAGGTGGCAGTCGCTGGCCCGAGCAGCCCTGCGCGACGACCTGTACTCGACGGTGGCCGACATGACGGTGGCTGTGCTCGAAGCTACTCCTGACCGGTCCGGCACGGATCCGTCGGAGCGCCTGCACACCTGGGAGCAGGAGAACGCCGACCACCTGCAGCGCGCCTCCAAGATGTTCAGCGAAGTGAACCGCCTGGAAGAAGACGACATGGCCTCGCTTTCAGTGGCCCTTCGCCTGCTCCGTTCCATCGTCCGCCGCTAGCCCGGGGTACCAGTGGCAATCTTCACCGATCCGATCAAGGACCACGCGGACTTCGGTCCGGGCGACGCCGAATGGCTGCACCTGCTGGTGGGCGACTGGCAGCTGGTCGCCGACCTCGCCTTCGCCGACCTGGCGCTGTGGTTCCCCGTGCCCGACGGCGGCTACGTCGCGCTGGCGCATGCCCGGCCGTCGACGTCGCACACCGTGTTCCACAGCGACTTTGTGGGCGAACGTATCCGCGCTGACCTGCACCCGCTGGTAGACGCGGCCTGGCACAGCCAGCACATCGAGCGGTCGAGCGAAACCAGCTGGACCGCCGAAACCGCCATGCGGGTGGAGGCGATTCCGTTCGTCCGCAACGGCCGGACCCTGGCCGTGGTGACATCGCACATGGACCTGTCCAGCTCGCGGATGCCGTCACGCCTGGAACTGACGTACCGGCAGTGTGCCTATGACCTGCTGCGGATGGGGACGCTGGGTCTCTGGCCCGACTTCGCCACGCCTACCGGCTCACGCCGGGGTGCTCCACGCGTGGGCGACGGGTTGATCCGGCTCGACGCCGAAGGGATTGTGCAGTACGCCAGTCCCAATGGAGTTTCCGCCTTCCGCCGGCTGGGCGACATGGAGACGCTCGAGGGGCGTTCGCTGGCGGAAATCACCACGGCGCTGCTCAAGGACCGCCGCATGGTCGACGAAACGCTGCCGCTGGTGGTCACCGGGCGGATGCCGTGGCGGACGGAAATCGAGTCCCGCGGCGTCAGCCTCTCCCTGCGCGCGATCCCGCTGCGCGACGAAAAGGAACGTTTCGGTGCGCTGGTACTCTGCCGCGATGTTTCCGAACTGCGCCGCCGCGAGATGGAACTGGTATCCAAGGACGCCACCATCCGCGAAATCCATCACCGGGTGAAGAACAACCTTCAGACCGTCGCGGCACTGCTGCGGATGCAGTCACGGCGGATGGAGAGCGATGAAGGCAAGCTGGGCCTCGCCCAGGCCATGCGCCGTGTGTCCACCATCGCCCTGGTACACGAGACCCTGTCCCAGGGTCTGACGCAGAACGTGGACTTTGACGAGCTGATCGACCGCCAGTTCCGGCTGTCTGCCGAGGTCGCCTCGCCCACGCAGGAGGTCAGGACCCGCCGCGACGGATCCTTCGGCGAGCTTCCGAGCGACCTGGCCACTCCGCTGGCCCTGGTGATCAACGAACTGGTGACCAACGCCGTCGAGCACGGGCTGGCGGGCCGCCGCGGCACGGTTGGATTGGCTGCGCAGCGGCACGGCAAAGCCGGCCGGGAGGAACGGCTCACCGTGACGGTGACCGACGACGGCGTGGGTCTGCCGCCCGGGCCGCGGCGGGAGGGGCTGGGCCTACAGATTGTCCGGACCCTGGTCCAGAGCGAACTCGACGGGACCATCGAGTGGTCCGCGGGCGAAAGCGGCGGCACGGAAGTCCGGATCGAGATGGGACTGGATACCGAGTACCGCCGTACCTGAGTCCCCGCCTATCCCCGGAACGGACGGGGCACGGCAAAAGGCCGCTGCCAGGGGCAGCGGCCTTTTGCCGTCCGGCGTCAACGGCCGGGTAAGTCCTGCTTAGGAGGCGCGGCGGGCGCGGGCTGCGCGGCGCTTCAACGCACGGCGCTCATCTTCACTCATGCCGCCCCAAACACCGGCGTCCTGGCCGGTCTCGATTGCCCACTGCAGGCAGGTGTCGATCACCGGGCAGCGCCGACAGACACTCTTGGCTTCTTCGATCTGAAGAAGAGCCGGGCCGGTATTGCCCACGGGAAAGAAAAGCTCCGGATCTTTATCCAGGCAAGCTGCGCGGCTCCGCCAATCCATGTTGATCACTATCTCCTCTGAAAAGTTGACTCCTACGTGTTTGTGAAAACATTCACGAGCAACTACAAACTAAAGGGGCCGGTTTCGGCCCCTGATTTCCCTCTTACTAGCGTGGCACGTCAGGCCAAAGCAGACAAGGGGTAACTACCGGTCAATATGGCCGGAAGGCTGAGGGATGCATCACATTCGATCTCCGCGGCGGACCGCTGATTGTTATGGCACCGGCTCCGGCGCCGTACCGGCGGCTCATATCCGGCCTCCCGAGGTGGCTTTCCGCAGGGTTATCTCCGGTATTCTGCCATTGTGTCAACACCCCAGGAACCCCGCTCGATGCAGCGTGCCCCCGCTGTACTTCTCATCTCCGCCGTACTGGTTCTCGAAGCGCTATGCCTGCTCGGCTTCGCAGCTTGGTACGGCTACCAACTAGCGACTTCGGCGCCTTTGTCCATGGGAGGGGCCGTCTTCACAATGGTGTTTGCCGTTGCCCTCGCTGTGTGGCTGCTCGCGGTGGGGCATTTCTTCTTCCGGGGCTACCGGTGGACCCGCTCGGCTGCACTGGTCTGGCAGCTCTTTGTGGTCATTCTCGCCGTTCCGACCCTGCAGGCAGGGTTGGTCCTGCCCGGTCTCGGACTGCTTCTGCCTGCAGCAGCGGTCCTGCTGCTGTTGTTCACGAAGCCGGTCCTCGCACACACCAGCAGGACCAGCGATAGCGGCAAAACCTTCTAGTCGTTCATCTCTCCTGTCCGGCCGGCTTATTCGACGGCGGAATACGCCGCCTGTGCCTCCCGGACTTCCGGCCCGTCGACGAGGTAGCATCTGCCCGGCGGGCGGCGTCTGCCGGGTTCGACCCGGATTCCGAAGATGTCTCCGTCCGCGGGAGTCACAGGCTGGAGCAGTGCACCGCGCGGTGCCGACCGGATCTGCTGTGCCAGCGGAACGCGGACCGTGAGCTGGTGACCGGCAACGGCGGCCAGCACCAGCCGGGCACCCAGGGCCTGCATCTCAGCGAGTTTCTGGTGCGTGGAAGAAGGGAGCGAATCAGCGTCGTCAACCAGGACCAGGAACCGCCGGAGATCTTTTTCCCCCTGTTCCACGAGGGATAGCGCCGCTGCCAGATCCGCAGCCACGCATTCACTGGAGATGTCTGCCGACCTCTGCAGCTGGCGGAGGAAGGAGGTCCGGCCGGAGCCGCGCGGACCCGCAACCAGGAAGACCGAGCCCGGCAATACGCGCACCGCAGCAGTGGCCAGTTCGTCTCCAAACACCCCTACGGACAGCCAGTCTCCGGACAATGCGGGCTTCAGCTGCGCCGGCGGAACGAAGGCAGGGAGGTTTTCGATCCGATGCGGGGGCGGGCTGTCGGAGGGAAGGGGGACCAGCTGCTCCGGTGCCGGCGGGATGTCTGCCGTCAGCAGCTGGGTCGAGAGGCCTTCAGCTGTTCCGCACCGTCCCTGGACCAGGGCCCTTCCACGGATCCGGTCCATCGGCGGCAGCCGGGGCCAGATCAGCAGTGTCTCAGCGCTGGCATCGGCTGGAAAGTACATGCGGTTCGGGATCAGGGGAAAGAAACGGGCGCTAAGGACCTCCCTGTCCCCGGCCAGAATCACGCAGATGTCCGCGCGTTCACCGTCCCGGATGAGGTCGGACAGGTCTTCTTCGCCCGTCAATCCGCGGCCCGTGCGGAACGCCGTGCACCAACGGGACCATCCGGTGATGATCAGCGTCACTCCCGCTGCAGGTCCGTGGACCTGCGCCGCCGCCGGCACGGCGCCGCCGGTGTGGGCCGGGCCCCTGCCCGTACCTGCGTCCGGGGATGCTGCCGGGCCGAGCCGGTGCAGGATTTCTGCGGCGAGGTAGGCCAGCACACGGGACGCCCGATCGACCTCCTGGGGACCAACGTAGGCGCCGGTCTGCTCAGCTGCAGCAAGCCAGGCAAGGCTGCCGTCCGAATCAAGGACATATAGATGCCGTCCAGCTAACCCGGTGACGTGCTTGGCGGCGATAAGGCCGAGCGCGTCAGGTGCTCCCGACCGCGGAGCGCCGAGCACCGCCAAATGGAAATCGATTCCGGGGTGCCACGCAAGGATTCTCTGGCGCTGCTGTCCTGGCTCATCCATCAGTCCCAGGACCAGCCCTTCGGGGGCAGCCTCGTCGGCGACGCGGCAGCCGGCCAGCAGATCCTCTGTCAGTGCAGAAGGCAGAGGAGGCCTTACCGGGTTAAAAGGATCCGGATAGCCTCCGGTATCGGCGGCCGCCCGGATAGCCGTAACCGTCCGGTGAAGGGCATCCGGATCTGCCGTGGTCTCTGCCCGCATCCGCGCGCCGCCGGCCGCTCCGGACAAATGCTCGTGCAGTTCCTTCAGCGGGCTTTCGTCAGTGCCGCTCCGCACGGCCGTTGAAAGGCTTTGAAAGGCGAGCGGAAGCCGGCCGCCCCTGCTGACATAGGCCCGGCCCGGAAGGTCGGGCGGGATGGTGGACGCAGCGTCGGCGTCGATGACGTCGCGGGACTCCGCGGCGGACTGGACCCGGAGGGCGACACTCGTTGCTATGTTCGCGCGGATATCTGCGGTAACGGCGCCCTGCGGGCGTTGAGTTGCCAGCACCAGATGCAGGCCGAGCGAGCGCCCGATGGCCGCTATCCGCAACAGTTCGGGCAGGGCTGTGGGCACTTCCTCGGTCAGCATACGGAATTCGTCAACCACCACCAGCAGCTTGGGCACCCGGTCCGCCGGGGGACGGGAGAAGTTGTAGGCGGAAAGATTGTCGGCTCCACCGGCGGCCAGCAGGGCTTCACGGCGTCGGACTTCCGCACGCAGGGAAACCAGCGCCCGGCTCACGTTCTCCGCGGAAAAGTCGGTCAGGAAACCCACTGTGTGTGGCAACGCGGCAAGGGGGCCGAGCCCGGAACCGCCTTTAAAATCGATCAGCAGGGCGGTGATGTCGGTGGGCGGATGCAAGGCAGCCAGAGAACCGACGAAAGTGCGCAGGAACTCGGATTTTCCGGACCCGGTGGTCCCGGCCACCAGGAAATGCGGACCGTCTTTATCCAGGTCCAGGATCACCGGGCCGGAAAGTGAAAGGCCGACGACAGCAGCAACCCCTGATCCAGGGTCCCGCCATCCGTGCAGCAGGAGATCCGGGGAACCGGCGGGGTGGCAGTCCTCGAAAGCCGCTGCGGGCGGTAGCTGGCCGGTACCGCCGGGCCCGAGATGCTGCGGGCCGGACGGCGGGCGGGAGGCAAGGCCGCGGGATAACCGTTCGAAGGTTTTTGGTTGAATCAGGTCGGGGACAAAGTCCACGGTCCGGCCTGCGGCAGCCAATGTTCCCCGGCCTCCAAGAAGCGACACGGAGACCGGCGCGGGGAGACCTCCGGCCCGGATGACGCTCACCATCGGACGACGCGCTTCGGGAAGCGCCTGGAGCAGCCGCCCGGCGTGCTCCGCCCACGCGGCATGGACGAACAGCACCAGGTCGGCCGGTCCCGCGGCCGGCGGAAGCGTCGCGAGGATGTTCCGCAGTACCGCGACAGCGGACTCCACCGCAGGGAGGGAAACCTCGGGCAAGGCAGCCAGGGTGACGCCGGGCAGGAACCTCGCATTCGGTTCCAGCTCCGATGCCGTACCGACGCACACAATGTGCGGCACAAGGGCCGCTGCTGCTTGTAGAAGGATGGTCCGGCCCAACGCCGCCCGCTCCCGGGCGGTGCCTTCCAGCCTGATGTCCCGGTCCCTTCCGAGGGCAAGGATTACCGAGGCTTCGGAGATATGCGGGGGCGTGAAACGGCGGGGTGCCGGCACCACTTCGATGTTCGCCGGCAAGGTGCCCGCCCCGATCCGGACCGGATATACGGCGGCGGCACCGGCGTCCGCCACCGGTGGGCCGGCCGGTTCTGTTCCCAGAGCCCTGGCTCCCGGGTCCGGTGCGGCCCGGCGGAGCCGCTTTCCGTCCTCCTCCGCGGCCCGGGCGATTGCTGCGGCCTGCTCACGGCGGCGCCGCCGGGATCCCGCGGCGCCCAGCAGTGCCGTGACCGCCGACAGTGCGCTGAAAGCCAGGAACATCCACATCCCTGTCGCCACGGCCAGCACCACTCCGAGCAGGAGCGGCAGCAGCGCACCGACCAGGAGCAGGCCGGTTTTTTGCCCTTGTTCGGGGAACCTGACGGTGAGGGGGCTGAAGGGATCTGCCGGAGCGCTTTCGACCTCGCGCACGGCCCCGGGAATGACTAACCTGCAGTGGCTGTAACCGAACCGCAGATGGGAATCGGTGTCCACCGTGGCCACGCGCACACGACGGCCGTCGACCCAGGTGCCGTTGACTGAGCCTAGATCACGGACGGTCACGGATTCAGCTCCCACGACAAGTTCTGTGTGGTGTCGGGAAAGCGCCGGATCGGTGATGCCGATTCGCTGTCCGGGCCCGCATTCCGCCGGGACCCTCCGCCCGATGGTGTAGGTTCCCCGTTGCAGGTCGGTGATGCCTCCGGCGTCGGGTCCGGAGCAGATAACCAGGAGTAAGGGAGCGGGTGCCGGGGCGCCCACTCCCGCCGGCATCCCCGCGGCGGCACACCCGGCGGATCCTTCGATGCGCAGGATCACCGCGCCGTTGACGAGCGGAGCCTTGCCGGGGGTCAACTCCTGCAGGCTCGAACCCTGCACGGTGTAGCGGGCGTGCCCGTAGCGTTCCTCCAGCATCGAGGCCACTGAGGCTCCGGACGTTTTCTCCGAGATGTTGATCACAACCTCACGGAGCGCAGGGCGCCCGGGCGGGTCCGCGGGGAAACCCCCGGATCCCGCTGCTAGGGTCACATGAAGCAGCAATGTCCCTCCAAAGCATCCCCCCAGAGAGTGCGAAACGGTCGATGGAGGGATCAGCCTACGGAGCGCCGGATCACTTCCGGCACCGGAGGCCCCGCCCTGTGGATAAGTTTCCTGCCCCCTTGGACTGAGAGGGGAAGGTGGAGCAGCGGCGGTAAACTGCTGGAGGGGATTTTGGCTTTAGAAAGGCAAGTGTGACTCACCCGTACCCGGTTCTACCGCATGCTTCGGACCACCCCTCCCAGCCACCAAAAGCAGCCAAACCCGGTTACCGGCCGGAAGTGCAGGGCCTGAGGGCGCTCGCGGTACTGATGGTTGCCAGCTACCACATCTGGTTGGGCCGCGTATCCGGCGGCGTGGACGTCTTCCTCCTGATTTCCGCCTTCCTGCTTTCACTGTCCTTCATTCGGAAGGGTGAAGCCGGCCGCGGCCTGCAGCTGGGGCATTACTGGACCCACGTATTCAACCGCCTGCTCCCGGCCGCGGCCGTGGTGATCGTGGGAACCCTTGCCGCCACTGTCCTGTTCGTTCCCAGAAGCCGGTGGGCCGAGATCTTCTCGCAGGCGTGGTCCTCACTGCTTTACGTCCAGAACTGGGCCCTGGCTGCTGATTCGGTTGATTACTATGCCGCAGACCACAGCATCGCCAGCCCGTTCCAGCATTTTTGGTCGCTTTCGGTCCAGGGACAGGTCTTTGTCCTGTGGCCGCTGCTGTTTGCGCTCTGCGCCGTCATCGCCCGGCTCGCGCATAAGCGCTTCCGCAGCGTTGTGTTCTGCGTGTTCGGAGCGGTGTTTGCCGTCTCGCTGGTCTTCTCCGTTCACGAGACCTACACCAACCAGGCCCACGCCTACTTCGATACCCGCACACGCCTGTGGGAATTCGCCTTCGGAACCCTCCTGGCCCTGGCTATTCCCTACCTGAAGCCCGTCCGGGGAATCCGGGTTGCGGCCGGATGGCTGGGCCTGGCTGCCATCCTCAGCGGGGGATTCATCCTAGACGTGCAGGGGCAGTTCCCGGGCTTCGTCGCTTTGTGGCCGCTCGTAGCGGCCGCCCTGGTGATAGTTGCAGGACAGACAGGCAGCCGTCTCGGTGCGGACCGCTTCCTCTCCTGGCGGCCGCTGGTGCGGATGGGAGACATGTCCTACGCCCTCTACCTATGGCACTGGCCGATACTCGTCATCTACCTCGCCTGGCGGGGGCGCCAGGAGGTAGGGCTTGTCGGGGGCGCGCTGATCCTCGGCCTTTCCCTGATCCTCGCTGCCCTGACAACGCGTTTTGTGGAAAAGCCCCTCCGCGCACGGGAAAAGCGCGGGACCTGGGGGCGGGCCGCACTGGTGATGGCGGCCTGCGTGGCCGTAGTGGCCGTGCCGCTTGCCAGCGGGCAGTACCTGCTCAGGGCGGCCGATGACAGACTCCTGGCAGAAGCCGAGATCAACTACCCCGGAGCCCGCGTTCTGGCACCGGAATATAACGGCGAACCCACCGGGGTGCCTGTCCGGGCAGTGTCCTCAACGGACCCGGACAGCTGGGGACGGCTCCCGCTGGCATGCTCGGAGGTCCCGGACGGACCCACGGACCCGGCTCTGTCCAGCATCTGCTTCAGCACAACAAATACGGACTCGCCGGAACGGACCATCCTCATCATCGGCAGTTCGCACGCCCAGCAGTGGATCGAGGCGGTCGAACCGATGGCCCGGGCACACGACTACCGTGTCATAGCGCTGCTGAAGGGTGGATGCACCTACGGCGCCGCGGCGGCTTGGAGGTCGGAGGACTGCAACCGCTTCAATGAGGCGGCCACCGAGTACGCCCTGGAATTGAAGCCCGATGCCGTGATCGCGGTGGCAACGTCCGCCATGTCCGAAGAAGCCGCCGATCCCGTGGTTGACGGGCTGCCGGAAGCCGCCCGGAAACTCGGCGAGGGCGGAATCGATGTGGTCGGTGTCCGGGATAATCCCCGGTTCCCCTTCAACATGCAGGTGTGTGCAGAGACCAACGGCGCTGACTTGTGCACCGCACCCCTGATGGACAAGCAGTCTCCGGATTTCCCGCCGTCGGAGGACACCGGCGGCATGGCCTTCCTCGACCTCTCGGATCTGATCTGCCCGGAAGGGACCTGCCGGCCTGTCGTGGGGAACACCTACGTCTTCCTGGACGACAACCACCTGACCACCGATTACGCCGCTTCCCTGGCCGAGGAATTCGACCGAAGATTCCACCAAAGCGTCAGCTGGTGACACCCTGCACAAGGGGTGTCACCGCTGCCGCTGATGCAGGCCTGCACCCAGGCCGAAAAGTGCCTGCCGGCCAATAGTCGGATACCCTTGACCCGGGTGTGCGCCGGTTCGGCCATCCCGTACCAAACAGGAGAAACAAGTGAACGTTGACCTCGTCGTCGTTGGGTCGGGCTTTTTCGGCCTGACCGTAGCCGAGCGTGCTGCCAAGGAACTGGGCCTGAAGGTCGCCGTCCTGGACCGCCGCCATCACATTGGCGGCAACGCCTACAGTGAGAACGAAGCCCAGACGGGAATCGAGGTGCACCGCTACGGCGCCCACCTGTTCCACACGTCCAACGAGCGGGTCTGGGAATACGTCAACCGGTTCACCGAATTCACCAATTACGTGCACAAGGTCTACACCAGCCACAAGGGCGAGGTGTACTCCATGCCCATCAACCTGGGCACGATCAACCAGTTCTTCCGCGCTTCCATGGGACCGGCCGAGGCAAAGGCCCTGATCCAGGAACAGGCCGGCGAACTCGCGGGTACCGATCCGGCGAACCTCAATGACAAAGGAATCCAGCTCATTGGGCGCCCTCTCTACGAGGCCTTCATCAAGTACTACACCGGCAAGCAGTGGCAGACGGATCCCAAGGACCTGCCGGCTGAGATCATCAGCCGCCTGCCCGTCCGGTACAACTACGACAACCGGTACTTCAACGACAAGTACGAGGGTCTGCCCGTCGACGGTTACACGGCCTGGATCGAACGGATGGCGGATCACCCGAACATCCAGGTGCATTTGAAGACCGACTTCTTCGATGAGGGCCACGAGTTCTCCCGCAGCAACACCCTGGGCCAGGTTCCGGTCATCTACACCGGCGCCGTGGACCGCTACTTCGACTACGCCGAAGGTGACCTGTCCTGGCGCACGATCGACCTCGAAGAAGAGGTGCTCCCGGTGGAAGACTTCCAGGGCACATCAGTCATGAACTACCCGGACGAGGACGTTCCCTACACCCGGATCCACGAGTTCCGCCACTTCCACCCCGAGCGTGAGTACACCAAGGACGCCACGGTGATCATGCGCGAGTACTCCCGCTTCGCCGAGAAGGGCGACGAGCCGTACTACCCCGTGAATACAGCGGAGGACCGCGCCAAGCTGCTCGCCTACCGCGACCTCGCCAAGGGCGAGAAGTCCGTGCTCTTCGGCGGCCGCCTCGGCACCTACAAGTACCTGGATATGCATATGGCCATCGGGTCGGCGCTGTCCATGTTCGACAACAAAATCAAGCCCCACTTCACCGGTGGCGCCAAGCTGGAAAGCGGAGGAGTCGACGCGTGAGCAACGCAACCGTAGAGCGGTCAATCCAGGCGGACGATTCAGAACGCCAGTGGTCCACGATCCAGCGGGTGGTTCTTCCTTCCCTGGACCAGCTGGACACGGTGCCGCTGTACATGGACACTGGCAGTGCCACAGGAGTGCAGCTGTCCACCATGAACGGTGATGCAAAGACTGCCGCCGCGGCCCCGGCGTACTCAGCTCCCAGCAAGGAAGCACACGCAGAGGATTTCCTGTCCCGGCAGTCCACTTCCGTCCGTGCCGGCGAGCGGGTTTCCTTCGGCACGTACTTCAATGCCTTCCCGGCCAGCTACTGGCGCCGGTGGACCAATCTGGACACCATCCGGCTCAGTGTCCGCACCACGGGGACAGGCGCCGTCAGCGTCTACAAGTCCAATGCCCGCGGCGCCCTGCAGCATGTCGAGACCCAGCGGGTGAATTCGCCTGCGACTTCCACCTTCGAACTCAGCCTCAAGCCTTTCGGCGACGGCGGCTGGTACTGGTTTGACCTCGTCGCCGGTTCCGAGCCGCTGATTCTCGAAAAGGCCGAATGGCAGGCGCCGGGGGAGCCCGTCACCCCGGGTAGCGTGACCCTTGAAATCACCACCCTGAACAAGACCTCTTTCTGCATCAACAACCTGCGCATCCTGGGGGACCACCCCGAAGCGCTGGCCTACGTCAAGGAAGTCCTGATCGTTGACCAGGGCACCGAAAAAGTGGCCGACGCGGAAGGTTTCGCCGAAGTCGAAGCCATGCTCGGCGGCAAGCTGCGCATCATCAACCAGGCCAACCTCGGAGGATCAGGCGGTTTCGCCCGCGGCATGTACGAGGCCGTCGAGAGCGGCAGCGACTACGTCCTGCTCCTTGACGACGACGTCGTGATGGAACCGGAGAGCATCTCCCGTCTGCTGATGTTCGCTGACCGCTGCAAGACGCCCACCATCGTGGGCGGACACATGTTTGACCTGTACAACCGCACGGTGCTGCACACCTTCGGCGAGACAGTGAACCCCTACCGTTTCCAGCCGGACCAGCCGCATGCCGAGATGACCCTCGGCCACGACTTTGTTCGCTCGAATCTGCGCCACACGTCCTGGATGCACCGCCGGGTGGACGTGGATTACAACGGTTGGTGGATGTGCCTGATCCCGACGAAGGTCATCCGGGACATCGGCCTGTCGCTGCCCGTCTTCATCAAGTGGGACGACGCCGAGTACGGACTCCGCGCCAAGAGCGCCGGCTACCCGACCGTTTCCATGCCCGGCTCCGCCGTCTGGCACGTCTCGTGGATCGACAAGGACGACCTTGTCGGCTGGCAGGCGTACTTCCACACCCGCAACCGCATGATTGCCGCCCTGATCCACAGTCCGTATGAACACGGCGGGCGCGTGGTGCGGGAAACCGGCTACATGGACCTCAAACACCTGATCTCCATGCAGTACTTCACGGCCCAGGGCCGCGTCATGGCCCTGCGCGACCTGCTCCGCGGCCCGGAGCACCTGCATGACCTGCTTCCCACCAAGCTGCCGGAAATCAAGGCACTGACCAAGAAGTTCACGGACTCACAGGTGCTGCCTGAGCCGGAGGCCTTCCCTGCCCCGGTGATGCACAAGCCGCCGCGGCGCGGGCAGGGCTTCGCCGCCCCGTCATATGCGTCCCTCATTCCGTGGGCAGCCAAGACGGTGGTCAAGCAGCTGACCAAGAAGGTTCCGGCGACCAGTCTCGAACACCCGCAGGCCTACATTGCGCACCAGGACAATAAATGGTGGCGGATGTCCCAGTACGACAGTGCCGTGGTCTCCAATGCCGAAGGTACCGGGGCCTCCTGGTACAAGCGCGATCCGAAGCAGCTGCGGGTCCTCCTGGCCGAAGCAGTGCAGCTCAACGCGGAGATCCTGAAGAACTGGCAGAAGCTCAGCGACCAGTACCGCGAGGCACTTCCGGAGATTACTTCCTTCGAAGCCTGGAAGAAAACCTTCGCCGAGCATTCGGAAGAGAGTAAATAAGCTTGTCCACCGGTGCACTCGAAACTCCGGGGCGGGGAGCGGGCCTGGCGGATATCCTCCGGTCCCGCTTCCTGCTCAAGCTGCTCGTTTCCAAGGAACTTAAGGTCCGCTACCGGGGATCCATCCTGGGGCTCCTCTGGTCCTATGTAAAACCCGGCGTGCAGTTCGTCGTTTTCTACATAGCGCTGGGCGTGTTCCTGGGCCTGGAGCAGAGCGACCGCAATCCCAGCGGGCTGCCGAATTACGCGATCTACCTGTTCTCTGGCATCGTGCTGATCAACTTCTTTACGGAGGCACTCGGCAACGCCTCGCGCTCCATAGTGGGCAACGGGGGATTGATCAAGAAGATCTACCTGCCGCGGCAGCTCTTCCCCGTTGCCTCCGTATGGGTGTCCGGGGTGCATTTCGTGCCGCAGATGGTGATCCTCATCGTTGCGTGCCTGTTCAACGGCTGGCGGCCTTCGGTGCTGCAGCTGGCGGCGGCCGTAGCCGGTTTCATCATTGTGGCGCTGTTGGCGACGGGTCTCGGGCTGCTCTTCGGAGCCGTCAATGTCTATTTCCGGGACGCGGAAAACATCGTGGACATGCTGCTGATGATCGCAACCTGGGCGTCACCCGTATTGTATTCCTGGCGCATGGTGAGTGGCAAGCTGGGAGAGACGTTCTTCAACGTGTACCAGCTGAACCCCATCACCGTGGGCGTGGAATGCTTCCACTACGCGTTCTGGCTGCCCACCACCGATGGTGCAGAGGCCATCCCCCCGCACCTGTTGTCCGTTTGGATTCCCGTCGCGCTGGTTATCTCGGCAGCGGTCCTGCTGATTGGCCAGCTCGTCTTCCGTCGCCTTGAGGGCCGTTTCGCGCAGGAGCTCTGAACCGTGGCCAACGCCATTGAAGTACGCAACATCAACAAGCAGTTCGTCCTGCGGCATACGCGTTCCATGAAGGAAGCGTTTGTCTGGCTGGTCAAAGGACGCAAGGGGGACCTGTCCGAGAAGTTCCACGCGCTCAAGGGCGTCTCCCTGAACATTGAGCAGGGGGAGACCGTGGCGCTGCTGGGGCTGAACGGCTCCGGCAAGTCCACCCTGCTCAAGCACATTTCCGGAGTGATGCGTCCCGATTCCGGTACCGTCGGCACCAGGGGACGGGTTGCCGGGCTGATCGAGGTCGGCGCCGGGTTCCACCACGACCTGAGCGGGCGCGACAACGTCTACCTGAACGGCGCCATCCTGGGCATGACCGAGGAAGAGATCAACGCGAAGTTCGACTCCATCGTCGAGTTTTCCGAGATCGGGCAGTTCATTGATACCGAAGTGAAGTTCTATTCTTCGGGCATGTATCTCCGGCTTGCGTTCTCTGTTGCGGTCCACACGGACCCGGAGGTCTTCCTGGTGGACGAAATCCTGGCAGTAGGCGACGAGCCGTTCCAGAAAAAATGCATCGACAAGATCAAGGAACTGGCGGGTGAGGGCAAGACACTCGTTGTCGTCAGCCATGATCTGGACCTGGTTTCACGCATCTGTGAGCGTGGGGTCCTGCTGGAGCACGGCCAGATTGTCATGGATGCCCCCGTGACAGAGGTGGTAAACCGGATGCGCGGCGGCTCGTAGCTCCACCCGCACGCCTCTCTCTACCCCCGTGTACAGTGTGCCGTTACGACTGACGGCACCGGAAGGAACATAGTGACCTGGATTTCCGTCACGCCGCAGATCATCGCCGCCCTTGGCATTATCCTCGTCCCCGGCGGGCTGCTGGCATTCGCCGGGTTCCGTCTCCGATGGTTGGCGGCCCTGGCCGTCGCGCCGGTTTTATCCGTATCCCTGGTAACAGTTGCCGCGGTTGCCGCCGACCTCGCGGGTATCCCGTGGTCATTGCTCCCGGTGGCCGTCCTAACGGTGCTGGCAACGGCAGTCACGGCAGGCCTGCGGTTTATCTGGACCCGCAGGGAAACCGCACCGGCCGCAGCCGCGGATCCCGCCATCCACCTGGTGGAGGCGGCGGCCGTCCTCGGCGCCGCATGGCTGGTTGGCCGGCGGCTGATTTTTGCCTTCGGACATCCGGAGAACTTCTCCCAGACCTTTGACAACATCTTCCATCTCAATGCCATCCGGTACATTGCGGAAACCGGGTCCGCGTCTTCTTTCAGTGTCGGCGGAATGACCGGCATCGGTTTCTACCCGGCGGGCTGGCATGGGCTGGTTTCCCTGGTGAATTCGCTTGCAGCTTCACCCATTCCGGTCAGCGTCAACGCGGTCAACCTGGTGATCGGCGCGGTGGTCTGGCCCCTCGGATGCATCTTCCTGGTCCAGCAGATCGCCGGCCGGAAGGCGGTCCCGACATTGATCGCTGCGGTCCTGTCCGGGGCTTTCGGCGCCTTTCCGCTGCTGCTGGTGGACTTCGGAGTCCTCTATCCCAACTTCCTCGGCGTCAGCCTGATTCCTGCCGTCCTCGGGATTTTGATCAGCGTATTGGGCCTGGCCCGGCGAACATACTCCCTCCGCCTCATGTGGTTCCTGCTGATCCTGGCGGTGCCCGGCCTGGGGCTGGGCCATCCGAGCGCTTTCCTGGCCGTTACGGCGTTCTCGGTTCCCCTTGTCATAGCTGCAGTTATCCGCCGTGTCCGCATTGAGTACTCCAATGAACGCGCCGTGCGGGCCTGGCTCTACATCCTGGCCTTCGTGCTTTACGCCGTCGGCGTCGTAATGCTCTGGAATGCGGTCCGGCCGGAGGAAGACACGCTGATCTGGTCGCCCTACCAGACCCAGGCGCAGGCCATGGGTGAGGTGCTGGCCAGCGCCCCGCTGCTGTCCGCAGTCTCCTGGGGTGTGCTGGTGCTGTCGCTGTTCGGTTTTGCCGCCCTGATTCTTCGCCGGGCACCGTGGTGGACTGCGGGAATCTACCTCATCGGCGGATTCCTCTATGTCGTAGCCACCGGCGCCCCCGATGGAGATTTCCGCGATTTGATCACCGGCGGGTGGTACACCGACAACAGCCGGCTGGCGGCCCTCCTGCCAGTCGTGATCCTGCCTGTGGCGGCCGTGGGCGGTACTTTGATCGTCGAAGGACTGGATAAGGCGCTGTGGCGCCCGGCAGTCACCTGGATGTCCGCCCGCGGCTGGCGTGCGGACATGGTCCGCGGCGCCACCGCTGCTGCACTCCTGCTGGTGGTGCTGGCTGCAACTGTATCCACCCAGACGGAAAACGTCCGCAACGCCGCCAGATCGGCCGCCACCAACTATCTGCTGGTCGAGGGAGCACCGCTGGTGTCGCGGGACGAGTATGAGTTGATGGAACGGCTGGACGAGGAGGTAGAGGAAGGTGCACGGGTTGTCGGGAACCCGTGGACCGGGAGCTCATTGGTCTACGCCCTTGCCGGCCACCGTCCTATGCAGCTTCATACGATCGCGGCCCTGGGCCCGGAGGAGGACGAAATCTATGCGGACCTCCGCAATGCCCTGACGGATCCGGAGGTCTGCCCGGCTCTGGAAGCGGAGCAGGTTGGCTACGTCCTGGACTTCGGCGACCAGGAAATACATGGCCGCACCCACCCCTATCCGGGACTGGAGGACCTCGAGTCCAGCGGCGCGGTGGAGCTTGTGGACAGCGAGGGTGAAGCGAAGCTGTACCGGATCACCGCCTGCGGGTAGCTGACCGGCTCAGGGCCGTTCGACCGGAGTGTGCTTGCCGCCCTGCAGGGCCACCGCTTTACCTGAGCCCCGGCGGAAGTACCGGCGGACCACACCGAGCTGGTACACAGCGACGGCGAGTTCGGAGACGGCCACCGCCCACGCCACCGCGGACACACCCAAGGTCAGCGCTCCGGTGACGATGAGGGGAACCCCAATGGCGGCGCCCAGAACGGTGGAAACCGCCAGGGCCTTGCCTTCGCCCAGCGGGATGAGGCAGGCCAGCCCCACCACCTGGGACACCGTGACTGCGCCGAACACGACGCCCATAGGCATGCTGAGGTCGAATCCGACCCGGATGGCACCCTGGGACAGCAGATTGCTGGCCCAGGGGATGCATAGCGCCATAACGACAGCGCAGAGCGCAGCTGCGAGCGGAGCCCACCTGGCGGCAACGCGGATGCGTGCCTCCTGGCGTGCCCGGTCCGGATCCGCAATGGACCCCTGAAGCACCTGCACAACCGGCCCTACGGCAGTCAGGCCGTACTTGAAGAACTTCTCCGCCATCGCGTACAGCGACACCGCCCCCGGCAGGACGGCCCCGACGACCAGGAGCGGGGTGTTGACGTACAGGCTGGAGGTGGCGGCGGTGACGACGCCGTGCCGCTGGCCTGCCAGGCGCCGTACTGCCCGGCCGATATGGAGGTCCAGGCGGGGGACCGCGGCGGACCTGTTACGGATCAGCAGGCCGCTGACGGTGACGCCGAGGAGGTTCATCGCCAGCTGGATGGCCAGATACACAAAGACATCGCCGGTCAGGACCAGGCCTGCCAGCCCCAAAACCGTGCCGAGCGTTACGGGCAGCGTGTCAAAGACCAGAAGCCTGCCCGGACGTGCGTCACCTACGAAGAACCAGGAGGCGCCCAGGAAAGGAACGAGATACGTAAGGCTGGCCAGTGCAGCCACCGGGCCGGAGTCACCGGCGATCAGCCAGACGGTCAGGGCGGCCAGGGGTGCGGTGACGGCGAACAGATACACGCGGCTGACCAGGGAATCCAGAAACATCTGGGGCCGCTCCGCTGCCGGCATGCCTGCCACCATGGCCGGTCCTACTGTTCCCCAGCCGAAGGACACCAAAACGCCGAACAGCAGGGCAGCGGACTGGCCCAGGGCGATCACCCCCCAGGTGTTACCTCCGGCGTTGGCTATGACCACGGGAATGGCCAGCAGGCCCACAACGGTGGTGATAACCACGGAAGCACCGAATGCCCCCAGACGTCGGATGTGCCGCAGGACCGTACTCTGACCCAAGAAATATCCTCCGTAGCTGGGTGCGGGCACGCAGTGGGCCGTTTGCCGGTGCGTGCTCCCTGACGATTCTAACTTAGGGGCCTGGCCGGGTTGATATCATCTACGTAGCGCCGCCCACCTCCTGCATGCCTTCCGGCGCTCCACGAAGGCGTGCTCCGACGATGGGAACTCTTTGTCTGTAGCAGCGGTTGTTGTCTCCTATAACCGAGTTGATTTGCTCCGTAAGTGCCTGTCCGCCCTCGAAAGCCAGGACCGGCGGCCGGACGAGATCATCCTCGTGGACAACGGTTCCACCGACGGCAGCGTCACCATGGTGCAGGAAGAGTTTCCTCAGGTCAGCGTGTTCGAAACGGGCGCCAACCTCGGCGGCGCCGGCGGATTCGCCTGGGGCATCGAGCGTGCGCTGGCCGCGGGGCACGACGCCGCATGGCTGATGGACGACGACGCCGAGCCGCTTCCCGGCAGCCTGGGTCCGTTGGTTGAGGCCATGGAGAAGGCACCTGACCGGCCGGGTTTCGTCACCTCTCTGGTGGTCAATCCTGAGGGCGAACCGAACAACGGGCACCTTCCCGATCTGTCCTCCGATGTTTCCCGGCAGTTGAAGGCGAGCGAACTGGGTGGGATGGCCGTGAACAGCGCCAGTTTCGTGGGCGTGTTGATTGACTTGCATGCAGCGGCCAAAATGCCGTTGCCCTTCGCCGATTTCTTCATCTGGTTTGACGACGCCGAATACACGCGCCGCCTCAGCCGGGGGGCCTACGGAGTACTCCTTCCCGCCAGCCGGATCCTCCACCCGGAAAAGCAGAACCAGAAGGACATGGGCGGCCGTTTGTTCTACTACATCCGCAACAACCTGTGGCTTCGACGACAGGACCCGAGCCGGAGGACACTGCTGCAGAACCCGGTCCGTTGGGGGGCAGGAATGGCCGTCCTGGCCATCCGCCAGGGGATGCTGGCGCAGGACCGGCGTCTGTGGCTGCGATCAGCGGCCAGGGGACTGTATGAAGGGCTGGCCCGCTCACCCCGGACCATCTGGCCCGGCCAGCTGCTGGCGAAGTCCGTCCGACTCGGCCGCTAAGCCCCGGCACGCCGGCTTCACGCCGGCGCCCTTCCGTTCCGCCCCGCTTCAGTCAGAGAGATACAAATGACCTCCCAGCAACGCGTCGCCGCGGTTATTTCCGCCTACAATCCGCCTATCGACCTCATCGAAAAGGTAAAGCGGCTGGCCAGCCAGGTCGAGCGCATCATAGTGGTCGACGACGGTTCGCCGGCTGACGTCACCGGTGTCCTGCAGGGACTGGAGGCGGCTGGCGCCGTCGTCCTCAAACAGGGCTCGAACACCGGAATTGCGGCCGCCCTCAATGCCGGAATCCGCTACGCGGCCGAATCTGCTCCGGATTTCTTCCTGACGCTGGACCAGGACTCCGAACTGGATCCGGATTATGTTGCCCGGGCACTCGTTGCCTTCACCGCGGCGACCCTGCAGGGGGTGCCTGTGGGCATGGTCTGCGCCGAGTCGCACAATAAGCAGCCGGTGATGCTGCAGAAACCCGGCGTTCCGTTCCCGGAAGCCTTTGACCCCATGCAGTCCGGGACACTGATTCCCGCCGCTACGTTCGATGCAGCAGGTCTCCTGGAAGAAGACCTGTTCATTGACTGCGTGGATTCCGAGTTCACTGCCAGGATCCGCGAGATGGGACTGAAGGCGATCATCGCGCCCGGCTGCAATATCAGCCACGCGGTGGGGGAGTCCCGTCCCATGCGCCTGGGCACGTGGCATGTCACGGTGGGCGGGCAGAAACGATTTGTGCATTCCCACGCGCCTTTCCGGGTGTATTACATCACCCGCAACGGCTTGGTTATGTACCGCCGGTACCTTCCCAAGCAGCCGGTCTGGGTGCTCCGCCGGATCGGACTCGAAGTAGTGTTTTACGGCGTCCGTGTTGTCTACGGTCCGCACCGTTTCCGACAGATCGCCGCTATCGCCTTCGGGATACGGGATGCACTCACAGGCCGGATGGGCCGGATCAGTGCAAAGGAAAACGCCGTGGTGGCGCCGCGGAAGAAGAAGGCCGCAGCCTAGGGACGGGGCGCGCTGCGGCGCCCGCGCATCCTCATCAGGGCTACTACGAAAGCCCGGGCAAGCATGGTCCGCGAACGCAGGATCAGCAGCAGGCTCCGGGCCTTTTTCGGTGTGGTGTTGTTGTCGTGGAGCCGCCGGTTCAGGGTGTCCGTCTCCAGATGGGCCATCGACCCGCGGAGATTGCCCACCAGGGCAATCCACTGGTCATGGGTCTCCACCAGGAAGGCGGGGAAGGGCAGGATCACGTCCCGGATGCTGCCCCGGAACGCCATGGCGCAGCCGTAGTAGGGCCGTACGCCGATCCAGAGCATAAGCAGGTTGGCCCAGCGGCGGCTGCTGTCCGCGCTGCGAAGCCGGAGGGATTCGATCCTGCGGGGCTGGTGGCCGAAGTACCCGAAGTTGCTCGCGACCACGTCTGCGTGCTGGAGTTCAGCGACCATTGACTCCACGCGGCCGGGCACCCAGACGTCGTCCTGGTCCGAAAGGAAAACATACTCGCCCGTGCTTGCGGCCAGGGCAGCCTCGAAAGTCCGGACGTAACCGCGGTTGGCGGAAGACCGGATCAGTTTGATCCGGGGGTCCTGCAGCGCCTCGACGACCGCGGCAGTGTTGTCCGTGGAGGCGTCGTCGACAATCACCAGTTCATCGCCGTGAGCCAGCTGGGGAAGGATCGAGGCGATCTGTTCCTCTATGTGTGCGGCACCGTTGTAGGCTGCCATGCACACGCTGACCTGGCCGCGGTCCGCGGCGGACGGGGAGGTGCTCGGGTTCATTCTTGTCCTGGTGATTCGTCGGTAGGGCGGGGATACCCGAACCAGCTTACCGGTTCCGAGGTTTCGACTTAGCCGCAGGCCCTCCATATATAGTGGAGTAGTTCCCCGACCCTCCGGCCGCCTCCTGACCGCGGCGGCACCGCCGGCTCTGCCGCCGTCGAACCTGATGTGAAAGAAGCCAATCCTTGACAGCCGTAGATGTTATGTTCCCGTACTACGGGGACGTTGAACTCATGAAGCAAGCCGCCCGAAGCGTAATGGGCCAGCAGCATCAGGACTGGCGTCTCGTAGTCATCGACGACGGCTACCCCGATCCCGAGCCGGCCCGCTGGTTCGCGGAGATCACGGATCCGCGCGTCAGTTACCAGCGCAACGAGGTCAACCTCGGTGCCAACGGCAACTACCGCAAAGCCGTCGAGCTCATCGAAGCTCCTATCGCGGTGATCATGGGTGCGGACGACATCATGCTTCCCAACTACCTCACTGCGGTTGTCGAGTCCTTCGAGTCCTTCCCTCAGGCCAGTGCCGTGCAGCCCGGAGTGCAGGTCATTGACGAATCAGGCCGGGCCACCATGCCGCTCACGGATCTGGTCAAGAAAGCGGCGACACCACGCGGCAACCAGCGTCGCCTGCTGAGCGGTGAGGATCTCGCGACGAGCCTGCTGCGAGCCGGCTGGCACTATTTCCCGTCCATCGCCTGGAAGTCCGAGACACTGAAGCGCATTGGCTTCCGGTCGGAGTTCGACGTCGTGCAGGACCTGGCACTGCTGCTGGACATCGCCGCCGACAGCGGTTCGATGGTGCTGACCCCTGAGCTGGCCTTCCTGTACCGACGCCACTCCGGTTCCGATTCCTCTGTTCGGGCCTTCGACGGAAGGCGCTTCGATGAAGAGCGGCGTTTCTTTGAAGGCGAGGCCGTCCGGTTCGATCGAATCGGCTGGACCCGCGCCGCCCGTGCTGCCCGTCTCCACGTCACCTCCCGCCTTAATGCAGTGACCCTGATTGCCCGTTCAGCGGCAGGGAGAAAGTTCGGTTACATCCCGAAGCTGGCCAAGCACGTCATCGGCTAGCCTGCCGGACACGGATCAAAAAAGCAGGGCGGACCCGTTGGGTCCGCCCTGCTTTTTGTTTACCGGAACAACGCGGCAACGGCCGGTGCTACTGCCGCAGGTCGTCCGCGCCCTTATGGCCCTCGTCTGCCGTCCAGGGCCTGGGTGCCTCATCCAGGGCAATGCGCCGGGAGAGCGTCGTAATGGAAGTCTCCATATTGCGGAACCGCTGGTAGGTCGTGGCCATGAACACGAAGAAGGACACGATGGTCGCGTAAAGCACCAGGTCGGTGCCGCGTCCGATGCCGAGGAATCCCGCGAACCGGGTCAGCGTGTCCGGGAAGAAGATGGACAGCGCAGCGGCCACGGCGAAGATCATCAGCATGATCCGGCGCACAGCCAGGTGCTTGGCGTTGACCCCGCCGCGCATCAGGACCAGGGAGACCAGGATGACAGCGACAACGAGCACGATCTGGACGATGAGTAGCAATTAGGTCACCTAAAAAAGAGTTCGGCCAGGATGTTCACGGAGTTGAGCAGCGACTGCCCCTTGGACTTGGAGTAGTCCGTATAGATGATCTCCACCGGATGCTCCACCCAGCGGGGCCGGATGGTCGCGAGCTGGTTAACCAGCTCGGACGCGTGGGCCATCCGGTTCTGGGTCAGATGGATCCTGGAGGCGACATCGCGGTTGATGGCCCGCAGGCCGTTGTGCGCGTCGGTGAGGTTCATTCCGGTGGCCATCCGCGACTGCACCGCGGCCGTCTTCAGGACAATCCGTTTCTGCAGCGAGATCTGGGTCCGGTCGTCCAGGAACCGTGAACCAAGGACCACTTCGGCTTCGCCGGACTGGATCCGGGCAACCATGGCCCGGGCGTCTTCCACCCGGTGCTGGCCGTCGGCGTCGAAGGTGACGATGCTGGTCATGGCGGGGTCCTGCAGCGCGTATTCGATCCCGGTCTGCAGGGCGGCGCCCTGGCCGAGGTTGATCGGATGCTGGACTACCATCGCCCCCGCTGCGCGTGCCGCGGCCTGGGACCCGTCACGGCTGCCGTCGTCCACGCAGACTACGTGCGGAAACGTCTTCCGGAGGTCTTCGATCACGGAGCCCACAACGGTTGCTTCGTTGTACATCGGAATAACAATCCATGTGCGGCTCACGGTCTCAGTATCCCATATCCTGTGCAGCGGCCGCGTTGCCGGCCCCTGGGCCGCCCAGATACGCGCTGAGCCGTTCCGCGGCATCCGCGGGCGCGAAGCCGGAGGCCTTGATCTTGTCCAAGGGAAGCACGCTGTTTTTCGGACGGGGCGCAGCCTGCTTGTCCTTGAAGTACTCTTCGGTGCTGACACCGGTGACCGCCGCGGCTGCATGGCCGGTCAGTTCGTAGACGCGGCCGGCAACGTCGGCCCACGAGGCGGGGTCGCCGTCGTTCGTCAGGTTGTAGACGCCGTACGGGGCGCCGGATGACAGCAGATGGATGATCCCGGCCGCCAGGTCCTCGGTGAAGGTGAGCCGGCCTATCTGGTCATTGACGACGGCGGGGCTGATGCCGCGTTCAGCGAGGGAGGCCATGGTGCGCACGAAGTTCTTTCCTTCGCCGATGACCCAGCTGGTTCGGACGATGTAGTGCGCGGGGACCGCGGACACGACGGCGTCGCCGGCGGCCTTGGTCTGCCCGTACACGCCCAGCGGGGAGAAGGGTTCGTCCTCGGGATGCTCCGCGGCTGTTCCGTCGAACACGTAGTCGGAGGAGACATGGACCAGCGTGATCCGGTTTTCCGCGGCCACGCGGGCCAGGTGCGTCACTGCGGACACGTTGATGGCCCAGGCGGCCTTCCGGCCTTCGGGGGACTCGGCGTCGTCCACGGCCGTGTACGCGGCCGCGTTGATGATCGCCGCATAGTTCTTCCAGCTCCGCCCGGCGTAGGCAGCCGGGTCGGTGAGGTCAAAGTCGGAGCGGGCGGCGAATTCGACGTGTTCCCGGCCGGCGAAGGCGGTTCGAAGCGCCTTGCCCAGCTGTCCGTCGGCACCCAGGACAAGGGTCTTCTTCGGAGCCATGGGAACGACGTCGGCCAGGCGCGGGTGCGCCCGGTCCTTGTCGGAGAGTTCGGCCTGCTCCAGCGGAATGGGCCAGTCGATTCCCGAGGCCTCGTCGGCCAGGTTCAGGAACGTGTACTGGCCCTGCGCACCGGCACTCCAGTGGTCGTTCACCAGATAGGAATAGGCGGTGTTGTCCTCCAGCGTCTGGAAGGCGTTGCCGACGCCGCGGGGGATGAAGATGGCCTGGCTGGGATCCAGTTCCGCGGTGAAGACCGCGCCGAAGGACGGCCCTTCGCGCAGGTCCACCCAGGCGCCGAAGATGCGGCCCGTGGCTACGGAGATGTACTTGTCCCAGGGCTCGGCATGGATACCGCGCGTTGTTCCGGCTTTTTCATTGAAGGAGATGTTGTTCTGCACGGGACCGAAGTCCGGCAGGCCCAGGGCGAGCATTTTTTCACGCTGCCAGTTTTCCTTGAACCAGCCCCGGTTGTCGCCGTGGACGGGCAGGTCATACAGGACAACGCCGGGGATGGGGGTGGGATGGGACGAAAGCGGTTTGGAGAATTCCGGTGCCACTGCGTTACTGTCCCTGTTCCTTGTACTTGGCTTCCGTGGCATCCTTCTGCGGCCGCCACCAGGCCTCGTTTTCCCGGTACCACCGGATGGTGTCTTCGATGCCCTGCTCGAAGTCGGAGAACTGGGGGCTCCAGCCCAGCTCGCGCCGCAGGCGGGAGGAATCGATGGCGTAGCGCAGGTCATGCCCCGGGCGGTCGATGACCTGGTCGTACGCGTCGGCGGGCTGTCCCATGTGCTTCAGGATCAGTTCAACAACTTCCTTGTTGTTTTTCTCGCCGTCGGCGCCGATCAGGTAGGTCTGGCCGATTTCACCCTTTTCGATGATTGCCAGCACGGCTGACGAATGATCGGTGGCATGGATCCAGTCGCGGACGTTTTCCCCGGCGCCGTACAGCTTGGGACGGATGCCGTCGATCACGTTCGTGATCTGGCGCGGGATGAATTTCTCCACGTGCTGGTACGGGCCGTAGTTGTTGGAGCAGTTGCTGATGGTTGCCCGCAGGCCGAAGGACCGCACCCACGCGCGGACCAGCAGGTCCGAGCCCGCCTTGGTGGAGGAGTAGGGGCTGGACGGGTTGTAGGGTGTCGATTCCGTGAACCGCTGCGGATCATCGAGCTCCAGGTCGCCGTAGACCTCATCCGTGGAGATGTGGTGGTACCGGGTATCGTGCTTGCGGGCCGCTTCAATCAGCGTGTAGGTGCCAATGATGTTGGTGTCCAGGAACGGACGGGGGTCATGCAGCGAGTTGTCGTTATGGGATTCGGCGGCAAAGTGGACCACCACGTCTGCTTCGCTGACCAGCCGGTCCACCAGCGGGGCATCGCAGATGTCGCCCTGGACAAAGGTGAACCGGTCTTCCGGCAGTCCCTTCAACGAGGCGAGATTGCCCGCATACGTCAGCTTGTCCAGCACAGTGATCGAATAGTCTGTGCCCGTGAGCGCGTGGTGCACGAAGTTGGAGCCGATAAAGCCGGCGCCGCCGGTGACTAGGAGTTTCTGCATGTAGGTAAACGTTACCGGATTTGCCGTCCCTCCAACGAGCCGGGATGATGTGGTGCATGCGTGGAATCATATTGGCAGGCGGAACCGGGTCCAGACTGCACCCCATCACACTCGGCGTCAGCAAGCAGCTGGTGCCGGTCTACGACAAACCGATGATCTATTATCCGCTGTCTACGCTGATCCTCGCGGGCATCAAGGACATCCTGATCATCACCACCCCGCACGACGCAGACCAGTTTGAGCGGCTGCTCGGTGACGGCAGCCGTTTCGGCGTCAGCATCACCTATAAGCAGCAGCCCTCGCCCGACGGACTGGCGCAGGCCTTCGTCCTCGGAGCCGAGCACATCGGCAACGGTCCGGTGGCGCTGGTACTCGGTGACAATATTTTCTACGGCCAGGGGATGGGCACCCAGCTGCGCCGGTTCGCCAACATCGACGGCGGCGCCGTCTTCGGGTACTGGGTCGCGGATCCCGGGGCTTACGGCGTGGTCGAGTTCGACGAGTCCGGCCGGGCGATCTCGCTCGAGGAAAAGCCGGCCAAACCGAAGAGCCACTACGCAGTGCCCGGGCTGTACTTCTATGACAACGACGTTGTGGACATTGCGCGGAACCTGAAACCTTCTCCCCGCGGAGAACTGGAAATCACGGACGTCAACCGGATTTACCTGGAGAAGGGCAAACTGCAGGTGGAGATCCTTCCGCGCGGGACGGCGTGGCTGGATACGGGCACCTTCGATTCGCTCAACGAAGCCTCCGAGTTCATCCGCACGGTCCAGAAGCGCCAGGGCCTGTCCATCGGCTGCCCCGAGGAGATCTCCTGGCGGTTGGGCAACATCACTGACGACGAACTGCGCCAGCGTGCCGAGCCCCTCGTAAAGAGCGGCTACGGCCAGTACCTGCTGGAGCTCCTCAACCAGAAGTAGAGCTCCACTCCGGAACTGGATTCGGCGCACAAAAGAGCCGGCCGGGATCTCCCGGCCGGCTCTTTGGCGTTCCGCCTGCTGCGGCCGCATAGCCGCAGCAGGCAGGACAATTACTTCCGGGTGACGACGGCGCCCCCGGCCTTGGTCCAGTCGATCCGTCCGCCCTGGAAGGGCTGGGTGCATTTGCCGGCCTTGCAGCTTTCATCTGCGGTGGGGTAGCCCAGGACACCCTTCTCAAAGCCGGTGGACTGCCACTTCCTGCGGATTTCCCCTGCCGTCGGATGTGCTCCAACGGACTTCGACCAGGTGATGGCTCCGCCCTGGTAGTTCTGGTAGCAGCCGTTGTCCTTGATGCCGCAGACCTGTCCGCCGGTCGGGTAGCCGAGGCCGCCGTTCTCGAAGCCGTGTTTCTGGTAAGAGGTCCGGATAGGGCCGTTCGGGCTGGGCTGGGCTCCGGTGGCGGAGGACCAGAGGATGGCTCCGCCGGAGAAGTTCTGGTAGCAGCCGTTGTCCCTGATGCCGCAGACCTGTCCGCCCGTGGGATAGCCGAGGGCCCCGTTTTCGAAGCCCTGTTTCTGGTAGGAGGTCCGGATAGGGCCGTTCGGGCTGACCTGGGCTCCGGTGGCGGAGGACCAGAGGATGGCTCCGCCCTGGAAATCCTGATAGCAGCCGTTGTTCTTGATGCCGCAGACCTCGGGGCCTCTCGGGTAGCCCAGTACCCCGTTTTCGAAACCGGCGGCCTGGTAGGCAGTGCGGATCGCACGGTTGGCGCTGACCTGGGCACCGGTCGCTGCGGACCAGAGGATGGCTCCGCCGGAGAAGTTCTGGTAGCAGCCGTTGTCCTTGATGCCGCAGACCTGTCCGCCCGTGGGATAGCCGAGGGCTCCGTTTTCGAAGCCCTGTTTCTGGTAAGCGGTCCGGAGGGGGCCGTTCGGGCTGACCTGGGCTCCGGTGGCGGAGGACCAGAGGATGGATCCGCCCTGGAAATCCTGGTAGCAGCCGTTGTTCTTGATGCCGCAGACCTCGGGGCTGCGCGGATAGCCCAGTACTCCGTTTTCGAACCCGCTGGCCTGGTAGGCCTTGCGGATCGAACCGTTGCGACTGGGATGCGCCCCCGTCGCGGGAGACCAGAGCACGGCTCCGCCGTCGAAGTTCTGGTAACACCCGCCGTCCTTAAGCCCGCAGTTCACTGAACTGGTGGACTTTCCCAAAACCGGGTTGGCTGCTGCTACCCGGCTGATGGCTGAAGCAGCGGGCGAACCGCTGCCGGCAGGCGAATCGTTGCGGACGAAACGGGCCAGATCAGCTGTGGTGCCGTTGAACACGTTGGAATCACCGACGAAGGGACCCGTGCTCGAGTACTGCCAGACCGTGTACGCCGACCAGCCGTTCGGAAGAGCCCCGGGGGCCTTGGCGTACGAGGCGATGTGCAACGGATGGTTGGCGAACGCGTTCGTGTTGCCGGTACACGTCTGCCACCAGTCGGTGGTCGAGTAGATCATCGGAACGCGGCCGGTGCGGGCCTTGACGGTATTGGAGAAGTCCCTGATCCACGTGATCATCTGCGTCGGACTGAGGTTGTAGCAGGTATTACCCAGCTGGGGGTAAGGGTTGTACTCGATGTCCAGAAGTGGCGGGAGCGTGCGCCCGTCAGCGGACCAGCCTCCGCCGTTGTTCACGAAGAAGTTTGCTTCCTCTGCTCCGGAGCCAACCGCGGGGATGGCGAAGTGATAGGCGCCGCGGACCATGCCGACGTTGGCGGCGCCGTTGTACTGCTGCTTGTAGTACGGGTTTTTGTAATAGGTGCCCTCGGTTGCCTTGGTATAGGCAAAGCGCGATCCCTGGCGCCATGCCGCAGCCCAGTCAACGTTTTCCTGATGGCTGCTTACGTCCAGGCCCTGGATGCCGGCAGGCATCCAGGTAGCTGCCATGGAGGCTGCATAGGCCGGCTTAGCCTCAAAGGAAGTGGCCGTGGCCGTGGCCGCGGGCGGTTCGCCTGCAGTGGTGTCGGGAACGCGCAACGGCGCTTCCAGGCCGATCTCGGCTTCTGCTTCCTTCTGTTCGTCCTCAGCGGTGGGGACCTGGGGATCGCCGGTGGTCAGCAGGCGTTCCAGGCCCTGCCCCATGTGGGCGCCCAGCAGGCCGGCTTCCTCTTTCGCTGTTGCCTTGGCGGAGTCTGCATCCGCCGGGGCAGGTTCGGGGGTTGCAGGTGCGGGCGGAGCCTTGAGTGCGGTATCACCGCCCCCGTCTGTTGCCGGCGCGGTTGCCGGTGCAGGTTCCGGAGCCGGCGCCGTGTTTGCCGGTACCGGTGTTGTCTCCGGGGTGGTCGTCGGCGCTGTGGCGGGTACCGGGGAAGCGGACGGGGACGGTGCGGTTGGGTCCAGGGGCCCGGCTAGCGCAGGTGACATGCTGCAAACCAGGGCACCGGTTAGGGCCGCACTCCCAAGCCAGCGGGTGAGCGTTGTTTTATTCACGGTTTCTCCAGGTGTTTGCCCGAGGTAGGGCATGGGTGCGTCTCTGGACACTATCGGCCGCTGCACAAATTCCGGTAGGAAGTAGCCGCGCCTTATAGACGCAGGTGCAGGATTTATCCGCCTCGGCGCCCGGATGCCGGCCCGCCCGGATCCTCCGGCGCCCGTCATATGCAGCGAATGCTACCCCGGCTGCATTATGCTGGCGGACGTTCTGCAGGTAATTCAGCTCATTAGCGGCCGGGAATTATCTCCGCGCTCCACCGGATTTCGGTGCCATAGCGAAAGATGCCTAAATGTCCGGTTATCTACAACCGCCGCTTAAGGGGCAACGCCCATCGGGTATTGTCCTGGGCGACCTGTTCGACCCGAAAAACAACTCCCTCAACGCTATCCGCCTGATGTTTGCCTGCCTCGTGGTGGTGTCCCATGCCTGGGTCATCGGGGGGATCGGGGAGGAGCCCGAGCTGGGCGGGAGGACCCTCGGCGCCTGGTCAGTGCTCGGATTCTTTGGTATTTCCGGCTACCTGATTACCCGAAGCAGACTGAACGGACAACCGGCTGCCCGTTTCTTCCGGGCCCGTTTCCTGCGCATCTACCCTGGATTCCTGGTTGCGCTCCTTTTGGTGGCCTTTGTTTTCGCTCCGCTTTCGGTTGTCCTGGGATCATCCGGGTCCTTCACCTTCGGCGAATCCCTGAGTTACGTGGCCCGCAATCTCCTCCTTTACCCGCCCATCGTTTCGCAGCCCACAATCGGGACCACATTGGCCGAGGGGGAGATTTGGAACGGCGCGTTATGGAGCCTCTTCTGGGAGGCCTGCTGTTATCTGGGTATTGGCATACTTGGTATTGCGGCAATACGCGCCCGACGCAAGATTTTATTGGTCATTGCCTTCCTTGGCGCCACCGGGGCGTCCTTGGCTGCACACATCGGCCTCGTGCCGCCGAGCGAACTGACTCTGGCCCCTCCGCTCGTGGCGGCCTTCACCGGCGGGGCGCTGTTGTATGTCCACGCGCAGCGGATCCGGGTCCTGCCGGTGCTGGCCGCGTCCGCCGTCCTGCTGCTGGTCTGCATCCTCACCGGGACCGCAGCTGTGCTGGCGCCGCTGCCGTTTACGGTGATCGTCTTCGTTCTGGGTGCGGTACTCCCGCTGCGGGGGATAGGCACGAAACGGGACCTGTCCTACGGCATCTACATTTACGGGGTACCGGTGCAGAACCTTGTGGAAGTCAGGTTTCCGGAGCTCCAGCTGCCGGCCTATCTGCTGCTTGCCTTTGCCTGCATCGTTCCGCTGGCGTGGGCAAGCTTCACCTGGATAGAGGCGCCTGCCATGCGGCTCAAGGGGCGGGGGAAGGCAACTGCGGAACAGTCCGGCGTGGCCGCGCCGGTACCTGCCCGCGCTGGTGGTTAGGCTGCTGCCGGCCTGCGGAGGAGCCTTCCGCTTCCATCCTGGGACTGCAGGACACCGTTCGCTGGAACGAAATGTTCCAACGCCGTCCAGCCCGCCGGACTTATCCACAGCTGCCCGGAACTACTCTCGCTTCTGAAGCATCCTGCCCCTACTCTGTGGCCCGTGGCCGCTTAGGCCAGCCAGTCTCGTCCCGGGCACTGCGTCCGGTGATTGCGGGGGATGTCCATGGATGCTGTGCAGATCGTCGAAGACGAGGTGCGGGAGCTCATCCGCGTGCGCGGACTCGATCCGCAGGAGCAGTTCGCCGAAGTCCGTCGGCTGGTGGACGCAGCGGTTTCGGATTACGACGAACGGTCGCTGCTCGGCAGCCTCCCGCCGCTGGGCAGGCCGGACATGGTCCGCCGGCAGGTGTTCGACGCCGTTGCCGGCTTCGGTGTGCTCCAGCCGCTGCTGGACGACCCCACGGTGGAGGAAGTCTGGATCAACTCGCCCTCGGAGATCTACCTTGCGCGGGACGGCCGGTCCGAACTGACTTCCCTGACCCTGACACCGGAGCAGGTTCGGCTGCTGGTGGAACGGATGCTGAAGTCTTCGGGCAGGCGCCTTGATCTTTCCTCGCCGTTCGTGGACGCAGCCCTGCCGGATGGTTCCCGCCTGCACGTGGCCATCCCGGATGTGACCAGACGGCATTGGGCGGTGAATATCCGCAAATTCGTGGCCCGTGCCCGCCGTCTTGACCACCTGGTTGAGCTGGGCACCCTGACCCCGGATGCTGCCCGCTTCCTCGGAGCCGCCGTTGCTGCGGGGCTGAACATCCTGGTTTCGGGAGCAACGCAGGCGGGAAAGACCACCATGCTCAACTGCCTTGGTGCATCCATCGGTCCGCGGGAACGCGTGGTGACCGTGGAGGAGATCTTTGAGCTGCAGCTGCCGCTGCGCGATGTGGTGGGGCTTCAATGCCGCCAGGCAAACCTGGAGGGTCAAGGCGAGATTCCCCTCCGCCGGCTGGTGAAAGAAGCACTGCGGATGCGGCCGGACCGGTTGATCGTCGGGGAGGTCCGGGAAGCCGAGAGCCTGGACATGCTGATCGCCCTGAACGCAGGCCTGCCTGGGATGTGCACCATCCACGCGAACAGTGCACGGGACGCGGTAACCAAACTGTGCACGCTGCCGCTGTTGGCGGGCGCAAACATTTCCAGTGCCTTCGTGGTTCCGACCGTGGCGTCCTGCATCGATCTGGTGGTTCACTGCGCCCGGACCGGCACCGGGCGCCGGCAGGTCAGCGAGATCCTGGCCCTGGGCCGGCGCGTCGAGGGCGGGATCATTGAGTCATCTCCCGTGTTCGGGCAGGTGGACGGGAAACTGACCGTGACGGCCTCCTCCATGCCGGCGGCCGATAAATTTGCCTCCGCCGGTGTCAACATCGCCGCCCTGCTCGGTGCCGCGGCATGAGCGCCGCCGTCGGGTTGGTCCTGGGCATGGGGCTGTTGCTGCTGTGGCAGTCCTGCTGGAGTACCCCCGCCCGCCCCCGGTCCAGGCGGCGCCGCACCGGGTACCTCGACGACCTTCTGCGGCAGGCAGGAATCGAACGGGTCAAGGCGCCGGGGCTCCTCGTCAGCTGCGCGGTCACAGGCAGCTGTGTGATGCTCCTGCTGTTCATCCTGACACTTTCCCTGCCCATCGCAGCCTGCTTCGGCCTGTTTGGTTCGGCAGTGCCCTATGCGCTCGTGCGTTTCCAGGCCCGCCGCCGAAGGGCGTCCCTGGCGGAACTATGGCCCGACGTCGTCGACCACCTGCGCTCGGCAATCCGGGCAGGCCTGTCGCTTCCGGAAGCGCTCATCCAATTGGCGGGGAACGGGCCGGAGGAGCTGCGGGGGTACTTCCGTTCGTTTGCCGCGGACTACCGGGCCGGGGGCAACTTCGAGGACTCGCTGACCCGGCTCAAGGACAACCTCGCTGATCCGGTCGCGGACCGGATCATCGAGGCGCTGCGGATCACTCGCCAGGTGGGCGGTACCGATCTGGGCCGGCTCCTTGGCACACTGGCCGGGTTCCTTCGCGAGAACGCACGAACCCGCAGCGAACTGCTGGCCCGGCAGTCCTGGACCGTGAATGCGGCGAGGCTGGCCGTGGGAGCGCCCTGGGCGGTGCTGCTGCTGCTGGCAGCCCGGCCGGAAACGGCCGCAGCGTACAACTCGGCGGCCGGTGCCACTGTCCTCGTTGCCGGGATCGGCATCTCCGTCCTTTGCTACCGCCTGATGATGCGGATAGGGGCCTTGCCCGAAGACGTAAGGGTGCTGCGGTGACGCCCGGGACAGCAGCGGCGGTGCTGGCGGGAGTCCTGCTGGGCACCGGTCTGGTGCTGGTTGTCCACCGGCTGCCCCTGCTGCGGCACACGACCTTCGCCGAGCGGGTGGAACCGCAGCTGCGCTCGGTCCGTCCTGCGTCGCGGCTTCTCCTGCCTGCCCCGGACCTCACGCCGTTCGGTCCGCTGGAGCGGATCCTGCGTCCGGTGCTCCGCGACGCCGTCCGCCGGCTCGCACGGTGGTCGCCGGCAAACCGTGCCCTCGTTGTACGGCTGCAGCAGGCCGGCGGCAACAAAACGGTGTCGGATTTCCGTGCCGAACAGGTGTTGTTTGCCGGGGGCGGGTTCCTGGCCGGGGGGACAGCCGGAGTGCTCCTTGCCGGGAGCGGCCGCATGGGTGTTGTGCCGGTTGCGCTGCTGACCTGTGCGTGTGCGGCTGCAGGGTTCCTGCTGCGTGACTACCTGCTGACACAGCAGATCGGGCGCCGCAACAGCCGGATCCTCGCCCAGTTTCCCAGCCTGGCCGAAATGATGGCGCTCGCCGTCGGTGCGGGGGAGAGCGCCGGCGGAGCCTTGGAACGTGTTTGTGCCGCGGCCCAGGGAGAGCTGGCGGATGAATTTGAACGGGTCCTGGCCCAGACCCGTTCCGGGCAGCCGCTGACCGCAGCCCTCCAGGACTTCTCGGACCGCATCCGACTGGCGCCGCTGACCCGGTTCGTGGACGGGGTCACCGTTGCAGTGGACCGCGGAACACCGTTGGCGGACGTGATGCGCGCACAGGCCCAGGATGTCCGCGATACCGCCAAGCGTGACCTGATGGAAACAGCGGGAAAGAAGGAAATAGCCATGATGGTGCCGGTCATTTTCGGAATCCTCCCGCTGACCGTGCTGTTTGCGGTCTTCCCCGGCCTGGCGTTGCTGCGGCTGGGCCTGTGAGTTGCGTGGGCCCGGGAAACCCGGGAAACAAGGAGAAAGCCACGGGGAAGAAGCCATGGAAGCCCTACGAGGGGATGGAGTCACGATGAACCGCAGTAATCCAAGCAGGAACCGGCTCAGCACATGGGCAGCCGGGTGGGCAGCCGCCATCGCCGTGGCCGCGGGATGGTGGCACACGCTGGTGCAGCGGTTCCGGACGGCGCTGATGCCGGGGGATCCGGAGCGCGGCGATGTGCCGGGCTGGGTGATGATCACCCTCATGTCCGCCATCCTCGTAGCCGGGCTGCTGGTCCTGGTTCAGCCTGCCCTCGAGCGGCTGTTCGAATCCGCAATCGAACAGGTGCAGCCATAGGCAGTGGACGGCGCCGTGCTGCTGCCGTCCGGACTGGCCGGCACCGCAGCGCGGGCCGGGGCCCTGGCCGGGAGCGGGGGTCCGCCGTCGTCGACTTCGTGATGGTGGGGGCGCTGGTGAGCCTCGTGTTTATGGCCGTGGTCCAGTTGGCGTTGGTGCTGCATGTGCGCAATACGCTGATCGACGCCGCTGCAACCGGCGCGCGCTACGGGACGCTGGCGGACCGCACCCCGGCGGACGGGGTCGAGCGTGCGGTGTCCCTGATCGGCGGTGCGCTTGGCGAGGACTACGCCGGGGACGTCAGCTACTCAGAGCAGACGGTGGAAGGGGCACGCCTGCTGGAAATCACGGTGCGGGCACCCCTGCCGGTTATCGGGTTCATTGGTCCGGGCGGCGGAATGGAGGTCCGGGGACATGCCGTCCTGCGGTGAGGGGACGGAGAGGCAGCCGCCGGAGGAAGACGGCAGTGCCGTTGTCGAATTCATTTTCCTGGGCCTGCTCCTGCTGGTGCCGGTGGTGTACCTGGTGATTACCGTCGGCCAGGTGCAGGCGGCATCATTCGCGGTGGTCGGCGCAGCGGATGCGGCGGCCCGGGTCTATGCGGCGGCGCCCGACGCCGTCGTTGCCGAGCAGCGGGCGGCGGACGCAGCCGAGCTCGCGCTGAGCGACTTCGGGCTGGAGGCCGACAGCATGCTGGTGGACGTCAGCTGTTCCGACACCTGCCTGGTGCCCGGCTCGACAGTCACAGTCAGCATCCGGTTCGAGGTGCCTCTTCCCGGGCTGCCGTGGACCGCCGGATCACCGGTAGTAGTGGATTCCGAGTCCACGCAGATTGTGGAGCGGTTCGGATGAACCCGGCAGCGAGCCCGGGGCTCCGGACCAGACCGCCGGGCAGGCAGCGGGAGGATGGGGAGCGGGGACAGGTGGGGGTGCTGATCATCGGGTACGCCGTCCTGGCGATGCTGACCGTCACCGTGGTGATGGCGGCGTCAAGCGTCTATCTCGGGCAGAAGAAGCTGCTCTCGGCCGCCGACGGTGCGGCGGTGGCTGCGGCCGATACCTTCTCGCTGGGGGAGGCCGGCCCGGGAGCCGGTCCCGCTGCGGTGCTTCAGGCCGACGCCGTGCGCAATGCCGCACGCAGCTATCTTGTCGACACCGGTGCGGAGGGACGGTTCACGGATTTGGCGGTGGCCGAGGAGACCGGCACTGCGGATGGCCGGACGGCCCGCGTGGTGCTGACGGCCCGGGTCTATCCGCCGATAGTGAATTTCCTGGTGCCGGAGGGAATCTCCATCACCGCGGTGAGCGAGGCGCGTGCCCGGCTGCTGCAGTGAGGCTCTGCCGATCCCGGGAAAGGCTACGACGCCTTCCGCTGTTTTCCGCCTCGCGCACCGGACCGTGCCCCAGCCGCCCCGTTCCCTTACACCGGCGCCGCCGCGGACTACTTGCTCCCAGGGCCTCCGGCGCCGCGGGTAGCCGACCCGAGCCGCGGGTAGCCTACCCGACTTTTCGCTCGCCCGCGTCCTACCCTCGCTAAAGCCCTCACTCGTCCCTAGCCTGACGCCGTAGCCATAAACGGACTGCACCATTCTCGCGGGAGAGACGACATGTCCGGTCCATCCCGCGCCTACACGGAGGACCGCCAGTGGATGCAGTAGGGGTAATCGAGGGCGAGACCCGGGAATTGATCCGCGTGCGCGGGGAGAAAATCGATATCACAGTACTGGTACCGGCACACAACGAGGAAGAAACCATCGGGCAAACCATTGAGTCCCTTCTCGTGCAGACCCGGCTGCCGGACCGGATCGTCGTTATCGCCAATGGATGCACTGATCAGACGGTGGACGTGGCAAAGAAGTACCCCGTAACCGTCATGGACCTGCCCCGCTTGAAACACCGGAAGTCCGAGGCCATGAACAGGGGGTGGAATTTGTATGGCCGCTACTCCGATCTCGTGGTGTCCATGGACGCAGACACTGTGCTTGTCCCTAACGCCATCGAAGACTGGGAGAAGGAATCATGGAAGCGTCTCTTCGGAGGATCGACTTCCAAATTCACCATCCGGCAGCCCGGATTGTGGTGCAGACTGCAGAAATCCGAATACGCCTACAACATCCAACAGGGGCTGGATCATGGGTGGACCAATGTCCTGGCAGGCGCCGGGTCTGCGTTCTCCGGTGCGGCCCTAAGGGAGATTGCCGCGAGGGATGACAGGGAAGGGCCGTGGTCGTACGAAAGCGCGGTGGAGGACTACGAGCTGACTTACCGACTTCGGGAAGCGGGATACAAGACCTATGTATCCACCACCATCAGGGCATATACGGACGGGATGAAGAACCTGAAGTCCCTGTGGGGGCAGCGCATGAAGTGGCAGGCAGGTACCCTGCAGGATCTGCTTCGCTTCGGAGTCAACCGTCTAACCGTCAGGGATTGGGCGAGCCAGATGCTCAATCTGCTCGGTCCTGCAATCCGGGCGCTCTGGGTGATGGTAATTTCCCTGGCGCTATACCTGGATGCTTTCACAATAGCTTGGTGGGGACTGCTCGTGCCCTTATTGTTCGTAGCTATCAACCTCAAGACTGCCCTTCGCGTCCCGTATAAGGACAAGTGGGACTTCCTTATCGTCGTCTGTATATTCCCGATTGAGCTCTTGGCGTGCATACGCGGCGGATGGATTCTCGCTTCCTGGGGGGAAATCCTCCGCAAAAAGATCACCCACAAAGATCGCGACTTGTGGGCTGCGCAATACAAAGCAGAGGGGGTGGGATGATGCTGGGAGTAAGTCTGGCTGCCGGTCTTGTCGCCGGGCTCGCGGCAACCGGGTTGGAGATAGGCACGACGGTCCTGTTTATCCTAGGCGGGATATTCGTTGCGGTAGGTCTGTTCACGTTGCTGAAGAGGAATTCGTCCAACCGGCCCTAGGCAAAAGCGGGCACCTTGATGTCCCCAACCACCGGCCGGCACCGGTGCAGTACGCCTGAAGCGTGCAGGCCGCTACGACGCCCTCCGCTGCTCTTCCGCCTCGCGCACCGGACCGTGCCCCCAGCCGCCGTGGTCCACGTCCAGGATCCTGCCGTTTTCGCCGTAGCAAATGGTCACCGGCTCGCCGAACTGTTCGCAGTTCCGGTCGGGGCACTTGTCCTTCATGCTGCCCACATATTCGTTGGAGAAGTGCTGCTCCCACTCATCGACCTTCCCCATGGCCCAGGGATCGCCCTGCTCGGCGAGGTCGTTGAGTTCGTCCAGGCTGTACATGCGTCCGCGCTCGGGATGGGTCAAGGCTTTAGCTCCTTCGAAAGGGCAGACAGTTCCGTATCCGTCCCTTTAATCTAACGCCGCCCGCCGACGCCCCGGCCCGCACCTCCCCGGCGCGTCCCGCACTTCCCGTGCCCGGCACGACGACGGCGGCGGGCGGCGGCACAGGGACATGGCGTAGGCTGTAAGCACCATGGCAGAAATAGATTTTCCCGCAGAAATCCGCGCCCTCCGCTCCACCTTCGCCTCCATCGAAGAGGTCTCGGACGTGGCAAAGATCAAAGAGGACATCGAAGAGCTCAGCGAGATGGCCGGCGTCCCCGATCTCTGGGACGACCCCTCCGAGGCGCAGAAGGTCACCTCCAAACTCTCGCACCGCCAGTCGGAGCTGGAACGCCTGCAGACCATCGAGTCCCGCATCGACGACCTTGAGGTCATGGTGGAGCTGGCCCAGGACGAGGCCGACGCCGAGACCAGGGCAGAGGCCGTGACGGAGCTGGAGTCCCTCCGCAAGTCCCTGTCGCAGCTGGAAGTGGTGACCCTGCTGTCCGGCGAGTACGACGAACGCGAAGCCGTGGTCACCATCCGCTCCGGCGCCGGGGGAGTGGACGCTGCCGACTTCGCGGAAATGCTGCTGCGGATGTACCTGCGCTGGGCCGAACGCCACGGGTACCCCACCACGGTCCTGGATACGTCCTATGCCGAAGAGGCCGGCCTGAAGTCCGCCACCTTCGAGGTCAAGGCCCCCTACGCCTTCGGCACCCTGGTGGTGGAGGCCGGCACGCACCGCCTGGTCCGCATCAGCCCGTTCGATAACCAGGGCCGCCGGCAGACCTCCTTTGCCGCCGTCGAGGTTATCCCGCTGATTGCGCCCACGGACCACATCGACATCCCGGACAACGAGATCCGCGTAGACGTTTTCCGGTCCTCCGGCCCCGGCGGCCAGTCCGTGAACACCACCGACTCCGCCGTGCGGCTCACACACCTTCCCACCGGAACGGTGGTGTCCATGCAGAACGAAAAGTCGCAGCTGCAGAACCGCGCCGCAGCCATGCGCGTGCTCCAGTCCCGCCTGCTGCTGCTGAAGAAGGAGCAGGAGGACGCCGAGAAGAAGGCCTTCGCCGGCGACGTCAAGGCGTCCTGGGGCGACCAGATGCGCTCCTACGTGCTCAACCCGTACCAGATGGTCAAGGACCTGCGCACCGAGCACGAGGTGGGCAACACCTCGGCCGTGTTCGACGGCGAGATTGATGACTTCATCGACGCCGGCATCCGCTGGCGCGCGCACGGCAGCGTCTCGGCCCGCAAGTAGGCTGCCCGGCCCGCCGGACCGCACTGCCCGGCCCGCCGGACCGCACTGCCCGGCTAGAAGCCCAGCTTCTCCCGCAGCGGCAGGACCAGGGTCCGGGCGAAGGTATTCGTCATGTGGTTGTCCCGGTAGGCCAGGACGTTACCGATGACGGCCGGGCACCGCTCGTCGCCGCAGAAATAGTCCGTCAGATCGACGGTTCGGCTCCCGTCCAGCTGTTCGGCCGCTTCAACCAGGGGATCGTCCTGCCCGGCAAGGTCGGAGCGGAGCACGAAGCAGTCGTCCGCGCTGTCCTTTTCCACCACGCAGTCGGGGATGCTGGACTTCGGATAGGGAATGTCGGCGATGACGCCGATCCGGATGCCTGCGTCCTCCAGCGGCTCGAGCACCTCCAGATAGCCGTCCACGGCGCGGCGCCCGGAGTCCCAGCTCCAGCCGAGGGCGTGCTCGTAGCTGTCCGGCCGCATGGCCGACGTCACTACGAGTTCGGGTTTGATATCCAGGATGTCCCGGACCGTTTCGAGGTTCTGGGCGGCGCATGGCGCGTAGACATAGGTGTCGCTGTGCAGCGGTTCGGCATTGAACGGGCATCCGTTGCGGGTCAGGACATAGAGGCGGTAGCCGCCGTCCCTTGCAACAGCATCCAGCGGGGCCATGTACTGCGCCGCATGGGAATCACCCACCAGGACCATTGCCCGCGTCGCTTCGGGATCGCCGAACACACATTCCTCGTAGGATGTTTTCGCCGGATCGTAGGACGTGCAGGCTCTGTCGATATCCGGGACGTCCGCCAGCGCGGCCGCGGGTGCCGGCCGCAGCGGCTGATCCCCGGGCACAGCTGCCGGGTCCCGGGGATCGAAAGCCATGGCGCCGGGATAGGAGCCGGAATCGTAGTCCGCGGTCAGGTCAGTGATTTTCTGCTGGACCACTCCGTACGGCACGGCGGCAACGGCGATCGGAACCGTGATCAGGACCGCCGCCAGTGCATAAGTGCCGCGGTGCGTCCCCTTCTTCGCTCCGTGACGGCCCGCAGACCCGGTCTTATCCCGTAACCGGCGGAACGGTTTCTCGATGAACCGCGTGGACAGCACGGCCAAAAGGACGCTCGAGACGATGATTGCTGCGCCTTCCAAGAGTCCAGGCGTGTGTCCGAGGAAATACACGGTGAACACGGTGACCGGCCAATGCCACAGGTACAGGGAATAGGAAATGTCCCCGACGTACGCCACCGGACGCAGTGACTGCCACCAGCCGGCCGAGATCCACGGTGCGGCGGCGGCATCACCGCCCTGGCCGGCGATCAGGCACAGCGCAGCTCCTGCGGTGGGCACCAGCGCCACCCAACCGGGAAAGGACATCGCGGTGGAGAAACCGGCCGCGGCAGCGAAAATCACCAGGATTCCGGTCCATCCGAAGGCCGTGGAAAGCTGCCGCGGCAGGGTTCCTCCGGCGGCCGCGAGTGCAAGGATTCCGCCGAGGCCGAGTTCCCAGACCCTGGTGGTGGTGAAGAAGTAGGCCAGGCCGGGGTCCGACGTCGAGAACTGTACTGAATGGGCGAAGGACACCACGGAGAAGCCGCAGACCACCGCCAGTGCGGTAGCGGGCAGGCCTGCGCGGATTCCGAGGGCACGGACGGCGGCGGCGGCGCCGAGCAGGAGCACGGGCATCACCAGGTAGAACTGTTCCTCCACCGCGAGGGACCAGTAATGCTGAAGCGGGGACACGGCCGCCGTGGCCCCGGCATAGCTGGTGGTGCTGAAGGCCTGGTTCCAGTTCTGGACATTGAGGCTTGAGGCCGCAACGTCCCTGGCAACTGACTGCCACCGCCCCTCGGGGAAGAGGAGCACAGCTGCGCCCAGGGTTGCGAGCAGGACAGTCGCCGCGGCCGGAAGCAGCCGGCGGATGCGCCGGGCGTAGAACGATGCCAGGGCAATGGAAGAGGAGGCATTGAGTTCCCGGACCAGGGAACCGACAATCAGATAGCCGGAGATAACAAAGAAGACGTCGACGCCGACAAAGCCGCCCGGCAGGGCTGCCGGCCAGACGTGGTACACCAGCACCAGCACGACGGCGAGGGCCCGCAGGCCCTGGATGTCGCGGCGGATGCCGGCGGAACCGCCCTGGGTGCTGCGCAGGGCACGGCGTCCTCTGCTGGATGCCAGGGGATCGCCGGAGGTGCCCGGGAAACCCGGAACCTCCGCGGCGGCGGCACCGGGGGCTGCTACGGAGGAATCTGTGGGCACCGCAGGACTCTACCGCATCCGCTGGCCCGTAACCGGCGTGTGCAGTACGACACGCGATGTTAGGTTGTGGCTCACTCTTCAGAAGCTGGCTATAGTCGAGAAGCCGGTGCCCATACCCCGAACCAAGGCCCGTGTCTCCGGCCGCTCCATGGGCACAAAGTAGTGATGATCACTTTCGACAATGTCACCAAGCTCTATGACCGGAAATCCCGGCCTGCGCTCAATTCGGTCAGCCTGGATGTGGACCGCGGCGAGTTCGTTTTTCTCGTGGGCGCTTCCGGTTCCGGTAAATCCACGTTTATCCGGTTGATCATGAAAGAGGAGCACGCCACCAGGGGAACGGTCTACGTGGCCGGCGCCAACGTTGCGCGGATCCCCAGCTGGCGGGTGCCGCGGCTGCGCCGCGGAATCGGCGTCGTCTTCCAGGATTTCCGTCTGCTGCCCAACAAGACGGTTTTCGCGAATGTTGCCTTCGCCATGCAGGTGATCGGACGCAGCCGTGCCGTGATCCGTGACTCCGTTCCCGAGGTCCTCAAAACCGTGGGTCTGGAGGGCAAGGACAACCGCCTGCCGCACGAACTTTCCGGCGGCGAGCAGCAGCGTGTGGCCATCGCCCGTGCCATTGTCAACAAGCCGGGCATCCTGCTTGCGGACGAGCCCACCGGAAACCTGGACCCCACCACCTCCCTGGGCATCATGAAGGTCCTGGACCGGATCAACCAGAACGGCACCACGGTGGTCATGGCTACGCACGACGACGACATCGTCAATGCGATGCGCAAGCGCGTGGTGGAACTGCGCAACGGCAAGATCATCCGTGACGAACAGGAGGGCATCTACCTCGGTGAACCCGAGCCGGCCGGGGAAGCGGATAACCTGCAGCCCGACAGCCGGGAGAGCGGGGTGTCCGAATGAGGCTTGCATTTGTCCTGGGCGAAATCGGCTCCGGCCTGCGCCGGAACCTGTCCATGGTGGTCTCCGTGATCCTGGTGACCTTCGTGTCGCTGACCTTTGTGGGGGCGGCAGGGCTGCTGCAGCTGCAGATCGGCCAGATGAAGGGCTACTGGTATGACCGCGTGCAGGTTGCCGTCTACCTGTGCACGGACAATGACACGTCCGCATCCTGCGCTTCGGGTGCCGTCACCGACGAGCAGCGCGCCGCCATCGAAGCGGACCTGCAGGCGGACCGGTACGTGGAGAGTGTCGAGTATGAAGATCAGGACACAGCGCTGACCCACTTCCGTGAACAGTTCGCCAACTCGCCGATCGTGGACAGCATCACCGCTGAAATGCTCCCCGAATCCTTCCGCGTGAGCCTGGTGGATCCGGAAAAATACGAGGTCATCAATGAGGCTTTCTCCTCCAAGCCGGGCGTGGAGTCGGTCAGCGACCAGCGTGAACTGTTCGAAAAGATGTTCACGTATCTGAACCTCGCCTCCGTTGCGGCATTGTCCATTGCCGGCGTCATGCTGGTCTGCGCCATCCTGCTGATTGCCACCACCATCCGGCTCTCGGCATTCAGCCGGCGGCGGGAAACCGGCATCATGCGCCTGGTCGGCGCTTCCAAGGCCGTAATCCAGCTGCCGTTCGTGCTGGAAGGCGTGATAGCCGCCGTCATCGGCGCGGTCCTGGCCTCCGTTGCCCTTTGGAGCACCGCACACTTCTTTATCGGCGCGCTGGCCCGCCAGTACCCCACCACGGCCTTTATTTCATCGGAACAAGTCCTGTATCTGACCCCCCTGCTACTTGTTCTCGGGGCGCTGCTGGCTGGAGTATCCTCGCTGTTGACACTCCGCCGATACCTGAAGGTCTAGAGTCATGAGCACTGGGAAGAGAATGCTGAAGATCATGGAGAGTCTCGTCAATGGATAATGCTGTGCCTAAACGTAGTGGACGAGCGCCGGCGTCCCGGGCCCTGGCGGCGGTTGCCGCCGTCCTGACCCTGACGCTTTCCGTTGCGTTCAGCAGCACAGCCAGTGCCGACGAGCTGGAGGACCGCAAGGCCGCCATCGAAGCCGAAAAGGAAAAGGTCCACCAGGACTACGAGTACCTCGGCGAAGACATTGCCGAAACGGTGGCAAAGCTCAACGTCTATAAGGGCCAGCTCCCGGCCGCCCAGCAGCAGCTCGCCGACGCCGAAGCACGGGTTGACAGTGCCGCCGGCAAGGTCAGCGCCCTGAACGAACGCGTGGCCCTCGCCCAGGACACCCACGAGACCATCACCGCGCAGATCGAGAAGGACCGTGAAGACATCGCGGCCACCGAAAAAGCGATCGGGCAGATCGCGTCCCAGGCATACAAAAACGGCGGCGTCCCGTCCACCCTCTCGCTGATGTTCGGCGCCAAGGGTGCCGACAGCCTCAGCGATTCCCTCGGCATGGCGGAGCAGGCACTGAAGGGCCAGAACGCCGCCGTGGAAAAGCTGTCCGAACAGAATGCCAACAATGTGAACTCCGAGGCCCGGCTGGTAGCCGTGGCGGACGAGATCAACAAGCTCAAGGCCCAGGCCGAAGAAGCGCTCATGGCCGAGCAGTCCGCCCGTGATTCCGCAGCCGCGGAGAAGCAGAAAGTGGATGACCTCGTTGCCCAGGCCTCGGCCATGAACCAGGAGCTGGAAGCACAGAAACCGCGGCTCCAGGCCCAGATGGCCACCCTGGAAAAGGAAAGCGCGCAGGTCACTGCCGACATTGCGGAGAGGCAGCGGGTCCTGCTCGAGGAATACCGGAAGCGCGAACAGGCGCGGATCGATGCCGAGAACCGCGCGGCAGCCGAAGAAGCCGCCCGCAATAACCGTCCCGCCCCGCCGGCTGCCGTCGTTCCGCAGCCCAGCAGTCCGTCCTCCTTCGGCCTGCGGTATCCGGTAAACGGTGCCCCGGTCTCCTCCGGATTCGGCTGGCGGGCCACGCCGGCCGGGTCCATCGACTTCCTCGGCAACGGCGGTTACCTGCATTCGGGCATCGACTTCGCTCCGTCCTGCGGCACCCCGGTCTATGCCCCGGCAGCAGGCCACGTGTGGCGGGCAGATCAGGGCGGCGGGGAAATGATCGGCACCGGCAACCGGATTGTCCTCAACCACGGTGTGGTGGAAGGCAACGCCCTGGCGACAAACTACTACCACCTCAACAGTTTCGCGGTCTCCAGCGGTCAGTGGGTCAACCAGGGACAGCTGATCGGCTACGTCGGCAATACCGGCAACTCCACCGGCTGCCACCTGCACTTCGAGACCGTGCTGAACGGCGACCTTGTGGACCCGATGCGGCTGCTGTAGGCCTAGAATAGAATTTTCGTTTCAACCTACTAAGGAGTTGCCCCGTGCCTAAGGAAAGTGGCCGTAAGGTAGTGGCCACCAATCGTAAGGCCCGGCACGACTACGAAATCCTTGATACCTACGAGGCCGGCATGGTTTTGATGGGCACCGAGGTGAAGTCGCTGCGTGAGGGCAGGGCCTCGCTGGTGGATGGGTTCGCTACGTTCTACAACAACGAACTCTGGCTTGAGGCCGCGTACATCCCGGAGTACCTGAACGGAAGCTGGACCAATCACTCCGCCCGCCGCCGCCGCAAGCTGCTGCTGCACCGGGAGCAGCTGGAAAAGATCCTGCGTAAGACCAGCGAATCCGGCTTTACCATCGTGCCGCTGCAGCTGTATTTCCTGGACGGACGGGCGAAGGTGGAGATCGCCGTCGCCCGCGGTAAGCGGGAGTACGACAAGCGCCACACGCTGCGCGAGAAGCAGGACAACCGTGAGGCACTGCGGGCGATGCGGGAGAAGAACCGCGGCGCATGAGTGGAACCTTCTGGGAACCGCAGGGAGAAGAAGCCCAGGTAGCGTCCGCGCGGAAGCCGGTATGGACGTGGATCGTCACGGCCGTCGACCTGTTGATTGTCCTGGCCGTAGTACCGGTGGTGATCCTGGTGGTGGTTCCGTTCTTCGCGGCGTACTACCTCTACCTCGCCTCGATGCTGGTATGGATTGCGCCTGTCCTGGTTCTGGCGAACATTGCCCTGTTCGCGTGGGCTTTCCGCAGCAAGGCCCCGGGCATGACCGCGCTGAGTATTCTGTCGGTCCTCTTTGTCCTGATCTCGTGGATCCTGCTGGTGGTCTGGGGATCCCCCGTGGTGGTCTTTGGAATCCGGCTCTGAGTCCGTCCCGGCAGCATGCGCTATAATAAGTGTTCCGGCTTCGGCCGGATTGGTAACTCAATAAGGGGATGACCGGTTTCGACGATGTTTTGTTGAGACAGGGGAAGCGGGCCGAGGATACAGGGTTATCTCGTTAACGATCTCTGTAAACCAATAAGTGCCGAATCAAAGCGCACTGACTTCGCTCTTGCTGCCTAAGCAGTAAGGCATAGTCCGTCAGCCCGGGGATGCTCTCGCCCCGGTGCCTGGCGTCATTTAGAGGGCCACTGCTGAACACCTTCGCCGTTGGGGTGTTCGGGACTTTTAGACGGCTGGGTCCGGATCAGCCACTTGTCTGCGTGATGGCTGGGACCGAGAAAATCCGATGCAGACTGCGCCCGGAGAAGCCCTGACAAAGCGACATCGGACGGGGGTTCGATTCCCCCCATCTCCACTGAGAATCTCCAGCCGAAGCGGGGAGTGTCTACGGACGCTCCCCGCTTCGGTCGTTTAATCCGGAAACCTTCAGGAGAGTTGTTTCTCACACCTGCCGGGTTTCACCCGTCACGGAGCAGATTCCCGTACGCCCGGGCACGGGGCGTTGGTAAACTTTGATTTAGGCAGTACCCGCGCCGGCATGATCCGGAGCGGGCGGTATAACCGGTCGCAAGACCTCGTAGGAGACGCACCACTTTATGCAAAGCCCGGCACTCGAATCCCAGCATGATGACCTTTGGAACCGACGCTATGACCCCAATGTCGCCGAGGTGAACCAGCTTTGCGACGCCCTGGCTGAAATGAAGCCGGGAAGCCAGGTGCCCTACATCGATCCCATGCACGACATCGGGGAGTGCCGGATCGTCAGCCTGTTTTCCAATATCGGTACCGCCCACGAATCAGGGTTCATCACCGCGGGTGACAACGACGCCGTCGCACGGCTTCTCGGGGTGCACTGGCAGGCGGGGCTGCGGCCAGAGTTCGTGATGCCGTGGAACGCGTATCCCTGGCACGTACCGGGCGAACCCAACGGCAAGCTGACCAAGGAACAGGTCCAGGAAGGACTGCGGCCGCTGCTGCGCTTCCTGGCGCTCGTGCCCCGCGCCTCCGTCATCGTGGCGCACGGCACCGAGGCCCAGCGTCTGGCAGCACTGTTCCTCAAGACCGAGAACCGGATGATCTACCGCCGCAGCATCAAGGTCTACAAGGCGCGCGCACTCTCCGGCCGTTCCTTCGGTGCCACCGCAGAACGGCAGCAGGAAGCCCTGGACGACATGCGCGCCGCCTACACCGATGCGATGGCCCGCACCGGGCTGACCGCCTCACGCTAGCGCGGCCGGAGCTGCGCCGGCTGCCCCGGGACCGTCCCCGCCGCAGAGCGTTGGGGATGAGTCCTGGCGCCGGCGCCGCGGCTAGGCGTCGGAGGAGTTACCCTGCCGCGTCCACAACACCGATGAAACGGGAGCCGACACCGGGGTATTCGGTGCGCACCGCACCGGCGGGCAGCTCGGGAAGTTCCCGCACGCGGTGGTCCTCGCACGCGATGAAGGTGAACTCCGGCCACCACTTCTTCGGCCGGGCCGCCTCCGTGTAGCCGCAGACGGAACAGGAAAGCTGAACCCATACCGGCCGCTTTCCGGTGCGGTTGGCCCGGGACTGGACCAGCCACCCGGGCGGGTCGGCCTGCAGCCGTGCCAAGTCGGCGTCGTCCATCCGTGGGGGAATGCCGTGGCGCGTGGCCATTTCGAGCGGAATATCTAGGATCTGTGCGGCTTCGCGTCGTGTAATCATCGCCTTAAACGATACCGGGGCGGGCGCCACCCGGACTAACGCTGCCGTCCTCAGGTGATACCCGCCCCGTACGCGTCCTAGGCGGGAGATGACTCGAAGAACGCTTCCCGGAGGTTGGCTTCCTGGTCCTTCGAAAGGTTCGTGTAGATCAGTTTCGCCCCTGAGTAGTCCTTGAATGCCTCCGCAACCCGGTCCTCGACCGCGTTGCTGGACAGGACGAACAACGCCGAAGTTCCGGGCGTTACTTCGTTCCGCACCCGGGCGATGAAATCGTCGTTAATGCCGACGTCCACCATCGATCCCGACATTGCTCCGATGGCGGCGCCCACCGCGGCGCCGATGAGCGGAACAAAGAAAATGAGCCCAAAGAGGAGCCCCCAGAAGCCGCCACCCAGGGCGCCTGCCCCGACGAGGTTGTGTTCCTGGATGGTCTTGGGCTTCTTCCGCCCTTCGGGCCACGTCACGATGGCCTCGTCCTCGACATTGATGAGGCCCTGGGACTGCAGGCTGGCGAGTGTCTGCGTGGCGCGTTCCGCAGCATCCGCATCCGAAAACTTCCAAACGGTCAGTGTTGCCATGGCAGTTACTCCAAACGGTTGAGTTCGGGACAGGTCCGCACACGGGACCTGTCGGCAGCGCCAACGTTAGTGCTGCGTACCGGCGCGGACAAGGAAAACGGACGACCCGGGCAGAGGCTGCGCAGTAACCCCCGGCGACCCTGTGCGGGCTGCCGGCCCGGACGTATTATGCAGAGCACATGGTGAAAGGACGGATGTCCATGCCGGCTACCAACGGACCCGCCTGGTGGACCAACGCCGTCGTCTACCAGATCTATCCCCGCAGCTTTGCCGACTCCACCAGCGACGGTATCGGCGACCTCGGCGGCATCATTGAGCACCTGGACTATCTGGCGGACCTGGGCATCGACGTGGTGTGGCTGTCACCGATCCAGCAGTCACCGCAGTTCGACAACGGCTACGACATCAGCGACTACCGCCGGATCGATAAGATGTTCGGCACGGAAGAACAGTTTGACCGGCTGCTGGCAGGACTCCATGAACGCGGTATCCGCCTGATCATGGACCTGGTGGTCAACCACACGTCCAGCGAATATCCGGGTTTCCAGAGCTCCAGGTCATCCAGGATGTCACCGAAGCGGGACCGGTACTGGTGGCGGGACGCACGGCCCGGATTCGAGCCGGGCGAGCCGGGTGCCGAGCCGAACAACTGGCGGTCCTTCTTCGGCGGTTCGGCGTGGACCTTCGATCCGCTCACCCGGCAGTACTATCTGCACCTGTTCACGCCGCAGCAGCCGGACCTGAACTGGGAAAGCACCCGGGTGCGGGCCAAGGTGTACGCCATGATGAACTGGTGGCTGGACCGGGGCGTGGACGGATTCCGCATGGACGTCATCAACTTCATCTCCAAGCACCCTGCATTGCCGGACGGCGTAGTGGATCCTTCCGGCATCTGGGGCGACGGGTCGCCCTATTTCATTTCCGGGCCGCGCATCCATGAGTTTATGCAGGAAATGCACCGCGAGGTCTTTGACGGACGCAGCGGAGAATACCTGACCGTGGGGGAGACTCCGGGAGTGACCGTTGACGAGGCGCTGCTCTTTACCAACCCGCGGCGGCGGGAGCTGGATATGGTCTTCCAGTTTGAACACGTCAGCCTGGACCAGGGAATGGACAAGTTCGACTACCGGCAGCTGGACCTGACGGACTTGAAGACAAGCTGGAACCGCTGGCAGCGCGGGCTCGCAGACACCGGCTGGAACAGCCTCTACCTGAATAACCATGACCAGCCGCGCGTCGTCTCCCGTTTCGGCGACGACACCCGGTACCGGTATGAATCCGCCACCATGTGGGCCACCCTGCTGCATCTGCAGCGGGGAACCCCCTACATCTACCAGGGCGAGGAGATCGGCATGACCAATGCCGGGTTCACCTCGATCGACCAGTACCGGGACGTGGAATCGCTGAACTACTACGCCGAGGCCCTTGAACGGGGTGAGGACCGGGAACGGGTCTTGGAAGCGCTGCGGCGGATGAGCCGGGACAACGCCCGCACGCCCATGCAGTGGACGGCGGGAGAGTATGCGGGTTTTTCCGATGTTCCGCCGTGGATCGAGCCCGCTGCCGGCTATCCCGAGGTCAATGTGGAAGCGGACCGCGCCGCTGCCCGGTCCGTCTTCCGGTATTACCAGGAGCTGATCCGGCTCCGACATGAGTCGGACCTCGTTTCGCTCGGGGATTTCCAGATGCTGGATCCGGCCCATCCCACCCTGTTTGCGTTCCGGCGTACCCGGGGCGACCGGGCGCTGCTGGTCCTGGGCAATGTATCCGGCGAGGAGCTGGGGGTGCCGTCCAATCTGGAATCCGGCAGCCTTCTCCTGGGGAATTACGCAGACGCCGGCGACCGCCACCTGCTGCGCCCCTGGGAAGCACGGATCCTGGATGTTTCCACGTACACGGGCGGCTGAAGGCAGTTACTGGGCGGTCAGGCTGCGGCTGTACAGATCCGCCAGCTCCGCATAGCCGCCGGACCGGACTGCGGCGCGCTGCCGGTCGGCACCGGTGCCCATGCCCTGCAGCCGAGCCACACCCGAAGCCACAAAATCGGAGTCACCGGCGTCCTCCAGCGCCGGCGCAACGAACTCCAGCAGGGCGGACAGGTGCTCGGCCGCGGGAATGCTGCCGCCGGGATGCGACACGAGGTTCCCGTGCATGCCGAAACGGGCGGCCTGCCACAGTCCGACATCGAGCAGCTCCGGATCGGGGACAGCCACCGGTACGGATGACGGCACGGCCGACGCCAGCGTATCCACCAGTGCCCGCACCAGGGCCGCCAGCAGCAGGGTGTCCCGGGCCTCCAACTGGGCGTCGGCAATCCGGATCTCCACCGTCGGGAAGTTTTCGGACAGCCGGGCCGCCCAGCCGACGTGCCCGGCGTCGAGCACCACGTCGGTGTCCAGCAGCCCCTGAAGCCTCCGGGCATAGTCCTGCGCATCGGAGAAAACCGGCGGACAGCCCTGGACCGACCAGCGCCGGTAGTGGACCATCCGCCAGCTGGCGAAGCTGCTGTCCTGTCCGCGCCAATAGGGGGAGTTGGCGGCAACGGCACCCAGCAGGGCGAGCCAGGGGCGGAGTCCGTTCAAGACCCGTACACCGGTGTCGCGGGAGTCAATGCCCACGTGGATATGGGTGCCGTTGACGTACTGTTCGTGTGCCACGGCGCCGGTCAGGACGCCCATCCGCCGGTACCGGTCCGAGGAATTGAGCACGGGAGGCACATCGGCGATCCGCGGCGCCGCACCCGTGGCGGCTACGCGTACCCCCGCTGCCGCTGCCGCCGCTGCCAGCCGGGACCGGAACCCCAGCAGCGCGTCCAGGGCTTCGTGCCTGGTGGTGCAGATCCGGGTGGAGCTCTCTACCTGTGCGTCCAGCAGTTCGGCGGAAGTAGTGAACGAGCCATGCTCCGGGGTGATCAGCGCGCGCGTCAGTTCCTGGGCTCCGGTGGGAAGCCCGGTCCGGGCGTCCATCAGGAGGAACTCTTCTTCGATGCCGAAGGTGAAAACCATGTGCATTTCTCCCTGCACCCATCACGCCGGATTTCGACAATTGTATGTAGGCGGGAGAGCCGGCGCATCAGGCCGTCCGTACCGCCCGCCAGGTCAGCGTGAGGTACGGCAGGTCCAGCACGTCCCCGGGGGCGTGGCCCAGGTGTTCGTACAGGTACCAGGACAGGTTCGTGGTGAGTTTCTGCCGGGCGGCGGGGCTGGCCGAAAGATAGAACGCCCGCGACCGGGCCAGCTCGAACAGGTCTTCGGGCGTCATTGGCTGCGTCCAGGCCACTGTAGAGGACTCGTCCAGTCGAAAGCCGGGGCCGGGCTCCGGCCGGAAGCCCGGCCGGAGGACATCGCCGGCATGGATGATGCGTGAATAGCGGTGGACCCACGGCACGCTCACGTCCAGCTGGTTCCACACCAGGCCGACGACGCCGTGCGGCCGCAGGATGCGGTCGAACTCCCGGCCGGCTGCCGCCGGGTCGCACCAGTGCCAGGCCTGGGCCACGGTCACGGCGTCCAGGGAGGACGGGGGAAGGCCCGTATCTTCGGCCGTGCCGACCTTCACCGGAACCTCCGGCAGCAGCCGGGACAGCTGCTCGAGCATGTCCCGGGACGGGTCCACGGCGACGGCATTCAACCCGGCGGCACGCAGTTCACGGGTGTACTTTCCGGTGCCGGCGCCGACGTCGGCCACGTCCCGTACCGCAGGGGAGTCCGGGCCGGCGGGACGGTCGAACAGCCAGCGCACGGCCTCGGCGGGATAGCCGGGGCGGATGCGGTCATAGTGTTCCCCGCCCGCCTGGTAGCTGTCCGCCAGCTGCCGGCGGCGCAGTGCCTCGAGCCGGGGTCCGGAAATGCCCACAGTTACAGGAGGTCGTCCAGATCGGGATTCAGCCGCTGCAGCACTTCGCTGTGGAGCGTCCCGTTGGTGGCCAGGGCGTTACCGCCGAACGGCCCGTCTTCCCCCTCGAGGGAGGAGAAACGGCCGCCGGCCTCGGTGATGATCGGTACAAGGGCAGCCATGTCATAAAGGTTGAGCTCGGGCTCACAGGCAATGTCCACGGCGCCTTCGGCCACCATGCAGTAGGACCAGAAATCGCCATAGGCACGGGTGCGCCATACGGACTCGGTCAGGTCCAGGAACTCTTCGAGATTGCCGCGGTCCTTCCAGCCGCCAAGGCTGGAGTAGGACATTGACGCGTCGGACAGCCGGGACACGTTGGAGACATGCAGCCGGGTCGCCGCGGCCAGGGACCGGCCCATGTAGGCCCCGGTACCGGTGGCTGCCCACCAGCGCTTGCCCAGCGCCGGGGCGCTGACAAGACCGACCACCGGGACGCCGTCGTCGACCAGGGAGATCAGGGTGGCCCAGACGGGGACGCCGCGGATGAAGTTCTTGGTGCCGTCGATCGGATCGATGATCCAGCGCCGCGGGCCGGAGCCGCTGGAACCGAATTCCTCGCCCAGGACGGCGTCACGGGGACGGGCGCGGGAGAGCTGCCCGCGGATGGCATCTTCGGCGGCCTTGTCGGCATCGGTGACCGGGGTGAAGTCCGGCTTGGTCTCGATCTTCAGGTCCAGGGCCCGGAAGCGGGACATGGTCTGGTCATCCACGGAGTCGGCCATTACGTGGGCCAAGCGCAGGTCATCGTTGTAGTTCTGAACGAACGGCATACTGTCCAACTTATCCTTAGTCGGCGGGCACATCCCCGCATTACACCCGTTAGCGGGCGATGTCCTGGTAAATCCCGCGGCCTTCGACCGGGCGGGGAAGGCTATTGCTCGCCAAGCTCCTTGGCGGAGGACTTGTTCTCCGTGCGGGTGCCGGTACCCAGCAGCCGGCGCAGGGAGGCAAGCCGTGCGGGTCCGGCGGGGCCGGCGTGTCCGCCTTCCACCCACGGGTCCAGCCCGCAGCCGACGGCGACCGAATCGTGCCGGCAGCCGCGTTCGCAGTCCGCGGTGCCCGGCTCCAGGTCGGGGAAGGCCTGCAGGATCCGGTCCGGGTCCACATGGGCCAGGCCGAAGGAGCGGATACCCGGGGTGTCGATGATCCAGCTGCCTGCCGGTGAATCGCTCAGCCGCAGCGCCAGGGCGGAGGAGGAGGTGTGCCGGCCGCGTCCGGTGACGGCATTGACGCCGCCGGTGGCACGGGCGGAACCCGTCAGGGCGTTGACGAGGGTGGATTTGCCGACGCCTGAGGGGCCCACCAGGACACTGACGTTGCCCTTGAGTACCTCGTGGAGGGCCTCGATCGCGGTGCCCTGCAGGCGGGCGGACAGGCCGTCGTCGGAGCGCGCGTCGATGCCGGACGCGTCAGCTGCGGCGGTGCGGCTGATGATGACGTCCATGTCCAGGTGTTCGTAGTTGGCCAGCAGGTCGGCCGGGTCCTTGATGTCCGCCTTGGTGATGCACAGGACGGGGGAGATCCCGGCGTCGTACGCCGCCACGAGGGCGCGGTCGATGAAGCCGGTGCGGGGTTCGGGGTTGGCCGCGGCCACCACGATCACCAGCTGGTCGGCGTTGGCCACCACCACGCGTTCCACCGGATCCGTGTCGTCGGCGCTGCGGCGCAGCAGGGTTCGGCGTTCCTCGACGCGGACCAGCCGGGCGAGGGTATCCGGGGCGCCGGTGACGTCGCCGACCAGTGCCACCAGGTCTCCGGCCACCACCGGGGTGCGCCGCAGTTCGCGGGCACGGGCGGCAATAACGGTGCGTTCGGCGTCGGTGTCTTCATCCACCACGGCGGTATAGCGGCCGCGGTCCACGGTGATGATCCGGCCGATGACGGCGTCGTCATGGGCGGGGCGGTCCTTGGTGCGGGGCCGGGAGCCCTTTTTGTTGGGGCGGACGCGGACGTCGGACTCGTCCCAGCCGCTGGTGCTGCGTGTCATGGTCTGGCTCCCGCCGATCGGGTCAGCTGCTGCCAGAGTTCGGGGAACTGGGGCAGTGTCTTGGCTGTGGTGTCAATGTCTCGGACGACGACGCCGGGAACGGCGAGGCCGATCAGTGCGCCGGCGGTGGCCATCCGGTGGTCGGCATAGGTCTCCCAGGTGCCGGCGTGCAGTTCCGCGGGCCGGATCACCAGACCGTCCGCTGTTTCCTCCGCGTCTCCGCCGAGCCGGCGGATTTCGGTGACGAGGGCGGCCAGCCGGTCGGTTTCGTGGCCGCGCAGGTGGGCAATGCCGGTAAGGGTCGACGGCGAGTCGGCCAGGGCGCAGACGGCGGCAACCGTGGGGGCCAGTTCGCTGGTGTCGGCCAGGTCTGCGCCGGTGATGCGGCCGGTGCCGGTGACGGTGAGGGTCCCGTCCGCCAGATGCACGGAGGCTCCGAGCGCCGGGAGGATGGTCCGCCATTTGTCGCCCACCTGGGTGGTGGAGGCGGGCCAGCCGGTCATCCGGACCGTCCCGCCCGTAACAAGTGCCGCGGCGAGGAAGGGGCCGGCGTTGGACAGGTCCGGTTCAACCACGGTGTCGAAGGCGGCTACGGGGCCGGGAGCCACACGCCATTCGTTCGGGACGGAGTCATCAACGTCCACTCCGACGCCGCGCAGCACCGAGACGGTCATGGCAATGTGGTCCGGGCTGGGCAGTGTGCTGCCCCGGTGGACGAGGTGCAGTCCGTCATCGAAGCGCGGTGCTGCGAGCAGCAGGGCCGAGACGAACTGGGAGGAGGCTCCGGCGTCGATCTCCAGGCGGCCTCCGGCGATGCGCCCGGAGCCGGTGACGGTGAAGGGAAGGGCCCCGGTGCCGCCGTCGTCAACCCGGACGCCGAGGGCGCGCAGGGCGTCGATGACGGCGCCCATGGGCCGGGTACGGGCATGCGGGTCACCGTCGAACGCGGTGGTGCCGCCGGCGAGGGCAGCCAGGGGCGGCACGAAACGCATCACCGTTCCGGCCAGGCCGCAGTCCACCCGGCGCGTACCCGGGGCTGCTGCGGGGAGGGGATCAACCAGCAGGTCAGGGCCGAAGGCGCCGTCGCCGCTGATCTCCGTAACTGTTGCTCCGAGGCTCCGCAGGGCGGAGACCATCAGCTCCGAATCCCGCGAATGCAGGGGTGCCCGCAACCTGGACCTGCCGTCCGCAAGGGCGGCCAGGACCAGATATCGGTTGGTCAGCGACTTCGAACCCGGCACCGAGACGGTTGCGTCCACGGGCGAGGTCACGAAGGGTGCCGGCCAGCTGGCCGGCACCCCGGCATTCGGAGCACTCATTGCTGCTAGGAACCGACGATGTCCGAAGCGGCGTGGGACACGGCCTTGAGCTGCTTGCGTGTGCCCTTCGAAACCGACTTCGATACTGCCCGGGTCCTGCGGCTGGTATCCGAGGCCAGGTGGCCGGCACGCCAGGCCAGGCCCGGACGGCCGTTGGTGTCGACGGCGGCGAGCAGGACGCCGCCGATGAGGGAGAGGTTCTTGAGCAGCTGGTTGCGCCGTTCCTTGCGCTCTGCGGCGGTGGAAGCCTCGGCGTTGCGGTACTCCACCACGGAGTTCAGGGCGGCGGTTCCGGCCAGCAGGAGGGATGCCAGACGGGCGAACTTGCCCATGCCGAGCATCGAGGCAGCGCCTACCTGCGTGTAGCCGACAACCTTGGCTACGAGAGCGGGGTTGGACGTGAAGGCTGCGGCCGAAGGAACGGTGCTGCCGATCTTCTTCAGCGTGGGGGTGAGCTGTTCAGCGGTCTGGTCAGCATTCCGAAGGCGCTCAACGCCTACGGCTACGAAACCGGTGGCGAGCAACGGGCGGGCAATCAAACGGACTATCGACATAAGTGCACTCCTGGGAAATTCATCAGTGACGCGTACAAAAACGGCATGTGGTGCTGCTTCCACCTTAGTCTGGCATTTTGCGGCAACGCACACGTGCGCGTTCGCGTGCCGCCCGGGTCCGCCTGGCCGTTGCCCGGGGGAGGGGCGGGAATAGGGGGCCGGGCGCCGTCGTTGGAACGGGTATCAGGATGTGCTTTGTCGACAGTCAGGAGAAATGCATCGTGCCAGCCGCCACGCTGACTACAGCGCGGAATGTCCGCGGGCCGAAGCTACACGTACGGGTTCCGGCCCGCACCGTAGACTGGGAGGTGATGAGAACTGATGCGCCGGAAGGCAGCCCCCACGTGGAAGACTTCGAGCTCGATGTTGCCACCGAAACGGATGAGGCACGCAAGCTTCGCTTTGAGCAGGACGCCATGCAGTATGTGGACCAGCTCTATTCGGCGGCCATGCGCATGGCGCGCAATCCCTCCGACGCGGAGGACCTGGTGCAGGAGGCCTACACCAAAGCGTTCTCCGCTTTTCACCAGTACCGGCCGGGGACGAACCTCAAGGCCTGGCTGTACCGGATCCTGACCAACACGTACATCAACCTCTACCGGAAGCGGCAGCGGGAGCCCCTGCAGGCCAACTCCGACGGTGTTGAGGACTGGCAGCTGGCCCGCGCGGCGGAGCACAGCTCCACCGGACTCCGGTCCGCTGAAGCGGTCGCGCTGGACCACCTGCCGGATTCCGATGTCAAGGACGCCCTGCAGTCCATTCCGGAGGAGTTCCGGCTTGCCGTCTACTTCTCCGATGTGGAGGGGTTCGCGTACAAGGAAATTTCAGAAATCATGAACACGCCGATCGGCACCGTGATGTCGCGGTTGCACCGCGGGCGCAAGATGCTGCGCGAGCTCCTGGCGGAGTACGCACATGAACGCGGCATCAAGGGCAAATTGCCCGCAGCCGAAGCCGCCGGCGCATCAACCAAGAAACAGGGGAATGAGCTATGAGCGATTGCCAGAGCCTGGGCGATTGCGACGACGCCCGCATCGAACGGCTGTACGAATACCTGGACGGCGCCCTGTCCCACGACGACCTCGTGGAAATCAAGGAGCACCTCGACGGGTGCCCGGAGTGCGCCCAGGAACATGACCTGGAGTGCGTGATCCGTTCAGTCGTGAAACGGTCCTGCACCGAGGCGGCGCCTGAGACGCTGAAGGCCAGCATCCTCACGCGCATCAGCCAGATCCAGACGGCAGACCACTAGGATTTCCGATGCGGCGTAACAGTCGCAGACGTAAAAGAACCCCCGGCACCAATTGGTTCCGGGGGTTCTTTTTGCCTGACCAACTGGTCACGCGGCTACCTAAGCTCTGCTTAGGCGTTGGGACGCTTACCGTGGTTAGCGCCGCCGCGCTTACGGTCACGACGCTTGCGTGCACGCTTGCTCATAGCTGCCTCCTTCGATTCTTGAAAGTTCTGCCCTCCAGTGTCCCACATGCCTCACGTGCACGCCTAACGCGCGCCGGCCGTGCGGCATCGGGCCGGGACAGCCGGTGCGGCGGCGCAATTTCCCGGCCGCCTAGACGAATGCCGATTTCCCGGTCACGGCCCGCGCCACAATCAGGGAATTGATCTCGTAACTGCCCTCGTAGGTGTAGAGGATTTCAGCATCGCCGAACAGCTTGCCCATCTCATAGTCCGTGCTGATCCCGTTGCCGCCCAGCAGGGACCGCCCCATGGCCACCGATGCCCGGGCCAGCCGGGTAGTGGTGGATTTGGCCATCGCCGCCTGGACCATCTCGAGCTTGCCGTCCTGCTGGATGGTGGCCAGCTGGGCCATCAGTGCGAGCGAGACGGAGGCATTGCCCAGGATTTCCGCCAGCTGCTGCTGGATCAGCTGGAACCGGGCGAGCTCCTTGCCGAACTGCTTCCGGCTCAGGGCATAGGAACGGGCGACGTCGAAGGCGGCCAGCTGAATGCCGGCGGCCTGCCAGCCCACCCAGGCACGCGAATCGCGCAGCAGTTCATTGGCTTTGGAAAAATCGGTGGCACCCGGCAGCAGGTTGGCTGCCGGAATGCGGACTTCGTCGAGCACGATGTCCGCGTTCTGCATGATCCGCAGCCCGATCTTGTTCGCGATCTTTGTCGCGGTGTAGCCGGGCCGGTCCGTCTCGACGAGAAAGCACTTAATCTGCTGGTCGGCGGCGTCCCTCGCCCAGACGAGGGCAAAGTCGGCGATGGTGCCGGCGCCGATCCAGCGCTTGGCGCCGTTGATCACCCACTCGTCCCCCTCGCGGCGCGCCGTGGTGGCCAGCCCCCCGGCTATGTCCGATCCGTGCTCCGGCTCGGTCAGGGCGAAGGCTCCGATCTGCGTGAGGGCGGTGAGTCCCGGCAGCCAGCGCGCCTTCTGCTCCTCGGAGCCGAGCTGGTTCACCATGCCGACGATCAGTTCGTTGTGGATCCCCACCAGTGCGGAGAGGGAAACGTCGGCCCGCGCGACCTCCGCGTACATCAGTCCCTTGAACAGCTTCGAGGTTCCGTCCGTCTGCAGCCCGCCGAGGCCGTATTTCCCCAGCTCCGCGACCAGCTCGAAGGGGAATTCCTCCCGGTTCCAGTAGTCGATCGAAGCCGCCCGGATCCGGGACTGGAGGAAGGTCCGGACCTCCCGGTACCGGACCTGTTCCTCAGGAGGAAGCAGGTCGGCGATGTACATGAGGTCAACGTCCGGGAACGGCGGGACCGCCGCGGTGTTCTCCTCCATGAGGTCCTGACCGGTGGCACGTCTTTGTGGCTGCACGGGCGAACATCCCTTCGTCATGACCCGGCAGAAACGAACCGGCTCTTCCAAACCCTTGGACGTCCAAGTATATTGCAGGGTGACGGGGATCACTATCCGGCCGGTTTCGGACGGGGTCCGGAGCCCTGACGACGGCGGCTTCGCCGGCAGGCGGGCGAAGCGGGCCTGCCGTCACTGATACAGCTAGGCTGGGGCCCATGACTGCCAGATCGGGAAGCCGGAGGTGCCGTGGCAACGCCGCTGCCGCGTGATCCCATTGCGGACGCCAGAGGAAACTGGGAACGGCACGGCTGGTCCGAGGTCGCCGCACCGATGGCTGCCGTTACAGCCATCATGCGGACACAGCAGATCCTGCTGGCCCGGATCGAGGGGGTCCTGAAGCCGTTCGGGCTGACGTTTGCCCGGTACGAACTCCTCACTCTGCTGAGCTTTGCCCGCAGCGGGGCACTGCCCATGAACAAGGCCAGCGCGCTTCTCCAGGTGCACCCCACCTCGGTGACGAACGCCGTCGACCGCCTGCAGGACGCGGGACTGGTGATCCGGTCTCCGCATCCCACAGACGGGCGAACCACCCTGATCGGGCTCACCCGGGAGGGACGGACGCTGGCCCGGCAGGCGACTCTGGCACTGAACTCGGCGGTGTTCGCACAGTCCGGATTCGGAGAGCAGGATATAGACGAGCTGATCCGGATACTGGGCAGCTTCCGCAGGAATGCCGGCGACTTCAGCGGCTGACCCCGCGGTGGGATGTGCCCGTCAGCGGTGGGTGAAGTCCGGTTTGCGCTTCTCGACGAACGCCGACATGCCTTCCTTCTGGTCATCTGTGGCGAACAGCGAGTGGAAGACGCGCCGTTCGAAGAGCACCCCCTGGGCGAGCCCTGTCTCGAACGCCGCGTTGACGGCTTCCTTGGCAACCATGGCCACCGGCTTGGATTTGGAGGCAATCACCGCCGCAGCGTTCAGGGCTTCCTCCACCACGTCCGCAGCCGGCACCACGCGGGATACCAGGCCGGCACGTTCGGCTTCCGCGGCGTCGATGAAGCGCCCGGTCAGGATCATGTCCATTGCCTTGGATTTTCCGACGGCGCGGGTGAGCCGCTGGGAGCCGCCCATGCCGGGGAGCACTCCGAGATTGATTTCCGGCTGGCCGAATTTGGCGTTATCTCCGGCGATGATGAAATCGCACATCATCGCGAGCTCACAGCCGCCGCCCAGGGCGAATCCGGACACGGCAGCTATCACCGGAATGCGCAGTCGGGTCAGGTCTTCCCAGCCGCGGAACCAGTCCGCCGCATACATGTCCATGTAGCCCTTGGACTGCATTTCCTTGATGTCCGCCCCGGCGGCGAAGGCCTTGCCGGATCCGGTGATCACGACCGCCCCGACCGCGGGATCGGCGTCCATGGCGGTCAGGGCGCCCACGAGTTCGTCCATGGTGGCCTTGTTGAGTGCGTTCAGCGCCTCGGGCCGGTTGAGCGTTACGAGCCCCACCCGGCCACGCTGCTCTACGAGAATGTTGGTGTACTGCTCCGTCATGTCCGGCCCCTCGGCTGCTGGTTCAAATCGTGCTGGTCAAATCGTGGTGTGCAAAGTCGTGAATGCGGAAAACTAGTGCGCGGACTTGTCCCGGATATCGGTGATGATGCCGGAGAAGTCCCGGCCCGCGCCGCCTTCGGCAGCAAAGTCATCGTAGATGGCAGAAGCGAGCGGTCCCAACTGCGCGGCGACCCCCGTGCTTTCCAGCGCATTGAGGGCCAGCTTCAGGTCCTTCGCCATCAGGGCTCCGGCGAATCCCGGCTGGTAGTCGCGGTTCGCCGGGCTGGCTGGCACCGGACCCGGCACGGGGCAGTTGGTGGTCAGCGCCCAGCACTGGCCGGAGGCCGCGGAGGCAACATCGAACAGGGCCTCATGGGTCAGGCCCAGCTTTTCGCCGAGCACAAAGGCTTCGCTGACCGCGATCATCGAGATGCCGAGGATCATGTTGTTGCAGATTTTGGCGGCCTGGCCTGCACCGTGGTCTCCGCAGTGGACCACGCGCCGGCCCATCACCTCGAGCATCGGATGGACTGCTTCGAAATCCTCCGGCAACGCGCCCACCATAAAGGTCAAAGTGCCTGCCTCGGCGCCCACGACGCCGCCCGAAACCGGTGCGTCCACCGCCCGGTGGCCGGCAGCCACGGCGAGTTCGGCCGCCTCCCGCGCCTCGTCCACGTTAATGGTGGAGCAGTCCAGGAAAAGCGTGTTCGGGGCGGCAGCGGCGAGCAGGCCCGGCTCGCCGCCGGTGCCCCGGTAGGCGTCCAGCAGATGCTTGCCGCTGGGCAGCATGGTGAGGACGACACCGGCGCCGGCCACCGCCTCCGCAGCGCCGGCGGCTGTGGCAATGCCGTTCGCCTGAGCGGTTTCGAGGGCGGCGGGCATCAGGTCGAAGCCGGTCACGGAGTATCCGGCGTTGACGAGGCGAACGGCCATCGGCCCGCCCATGTGGCCCAGTCCGAGGAAGGCGACCGGAGCGGTCCGCTCCCCGGAGCCCGGCGCCGGAGTTGCTGGTTCAGACATTGTTGTGCTCCTTGGAAAGTCTCAGTTCACGGTTACCCAGCGGCGCAAAATACGATTCGACGTCCTCGTCGCTGACCTCTGCCAGCGTGGCGGGCTGCCAGCGCGGGGAGTAGTCCTTGTCCACCACCTGGGCGCGGATGCCCTCCCTGAAATCGGATCCGGCGAGGAACCGCAGTCCCACCCGGTACTCCTGTTCCAAGGCTTTCTCCAGCGTCAGTCCCTTCACCCGGCGCAGGGATTCCAGCGCCACTTTTACTGCCGTTGGTGACTTGGCTGCTATCGCCTCGGCGGCCTTGGCCGCCTCCTCCCGGCCCTGCCCGTCGAAGGCCCGCAGCCGGCGCACAATCTCCCCGGCGTCGTTCCCCGTGTAGCAGGTGTCAATCCAGTCCTGCCCTGCGAGTCCGGACGGCGGTGCCGCCTCTGCGAAGCGCGCGACGGCGGCCTCCACCGCCTCGTGCTCCAGGGCAGCGGCAAAGTTCGCCAGCTTCGACGACGGAATGAAGAAGTCCGCGAAGCCCAGGAACACTGCATCGGCGCCGCTGAGGTGGGCCCCCGTGAGTGCTGCATGGGTGCCGGTTTTCCCGGGTGCGCGGGAGAGCAGCAGGGTTCCGCCGACGTCGGGCACGAAGCCGATGGTGGTCTCCGGCATGCCCAGCCGGGTGCGCTCCGTGACGATCCGGACGGATCCGTGGGCGGAAATTCCGACTCCTCCGCCGAGGACGAGACCGTCCATCAAGGCCACATACGGCTTGGGGTAGTTCGAAATGAGCAGGTTGAGCGTGTATTCCTCCGCCCAGAAGGCGGCTGTGGCGTTGCCGCCGTCGAGCATATCGCGGTAGATGGCCACGATGTCGCCCCCGGCGCACAGCCCCCGGTCGCCCGCGCCGCGCACCAGGACGGCCGCCACCGCGTCGTCGTCGGCCCAGAGCCTGAGCTGCTCCAGCATGGCCGAGGCCATGCCTGCCGTCAGTGCATTAACCGCCCGGGGCCGGTTGAGCGTTACCACCCCGAGCCGGCCGCGGCGTTCGAACAGCACCTCCGCAGAGGCAGGCCTGCCCGGGACCATGGCCGCCATCAGCTGCCTTCCGGCATCACGAAGCTGGCGCCGGTGCGGATCCCCGACGGCCAGCGGGTGGTGACCGTCTTGGTCTTGGTATAGAAGCGGAAAGCGTCTGCGCCGTGCTGGTTGAGGTCGCCGAATCCGGAAGCCTTCCAGCCGCCGAAAGTGTAGTACGCGATGGGGACGGGAATGGGGACGTTGATGCCCACCATGCCGACCTGGACCCGGCTGGCGAAGTCACGGGCGGAGTCGCCGTCGCGGGTGAAGATGGCCACGCCGTTGCCGAACTCGTGCTCGTTGCACAGCCGCAGGGCCTCGTCGTAGTCCTCTGCGCGGAGCACGCTGAGCACGGGCCCGAAGATCTCTTCCTTGTAAATCGTCATGTCCTTGGTGACGTTGTCGAAGAGGGTGGGTCCCACCCAGAAGCCGCCCTCATAACCCTCTACCGTCAGGCCGCGTCCGTCGGCCAGCAGGGTGGCGCCCTCATCCACGCCGGCCTGGATGTACCCTTCGATCCGTTCCTTCGCGGAAGCCGCCACGACCGGGCCGAAATCCGAATCCCCGGCGAGGCTGTGGCCGACCGTCAGGTCCGCGATCCGCTCCTGGAGCTTCGCAACGAGTGCGTCGCCGGTCGCCCTGCCGACCGGGACGGCCACGGAGATCGCCATGCAGCGTTCACCGGCGGAGCCGAAGCCGGCACCGATGAGGGCATCAGCGGCCATGTCCAGATCGGCGTCCGGCATGATGACCATGTGGTTCTTCGCGCCGCCGAAACACTGGGCGCGTTTTCCGTGGGCAGCGGCAGTGGCATAGATGTACTGCGCAATCGGCGTGGAACCGACAAAGCCGATGGCAGATACCCGCGGATCCTCCAGCAGTGCATCCACTGCTTCCTTGTCGCCGTTGACCACATTGAAGACGCCGGCCGGAACGCCTGCCTCCGTAAAGAGCTCGGCAAGCCGCAGCGGCACGGAAGGGTCCCGTTCGGAGGGCTTGAGGATGAAGGAATTGCCGGCGGCCAGGGCGGGGCCGGACTTCCAGAGCGGAATCATGGCGGGAAAGTTGAACGGCGTGATGCCGGCTACGACGCCGAGCGGCTGGCGCAGCGAGTGGACATCGATGCCGGCCCCGGCGTTGTCCGAAAACTCGCCCTTGAGCAGGTGCGGGGCGCCGGCAGCGAATTCCACTACCTCGATACCGCGCTGAATGTCGCCCTTCGCGTCGGGGAGGGTCTTGCCGTGTTCGGAGGACAGCAGGGTGGCCAGTTCCTCCAGATTTTGGTTCACCAGGTCAACGAACTTCAGCAGGATCCGGCCGCGCCGCTGCGGGTTCATGGCCGCCCATTCCCGCTGGCCCTTTTCCGCGTTGGACACAACGTTGCGGACTTCCTCGGTGCTGGCCAGGGGCACCCTGGCCTGCACCTCGCCCGTGCAGGGATCGTAGACGTCGCTGAAGCGCCCGGAGGTACCCCCAACATGCTGTCCGTCAACGTAATGGGATAGCTCGCGAACCATAATGGAATGCTCCTTTGCACCGTGGAATTTCGAAGCCGCACCACGGCTGGGTGTGAGCCGGGACACTGTCTTCCCACCCCAACATAGTCGGACATCCAACTAAATTCCAGACTGCCGGTACGGCGGATACCGCGGGCCCGGCCGCATCTTTACCATGACACCCCGGGAACGACGACGGCGGCGCCGTGGGGAAGAAAGGCCTTCCGCCACTGACGCCGCCGCCGCAGTTGTTCCTCCGGGGTTACTTTATTCGCCGCTTCCGGCCGCCAGCAGCGCATTGCGCTGCTCGCGACGGTAGGCCTGCTCCGCGGGGTCCGGCACCGGGGCCGCTGCCAGCAGGCGGCGGGTGTACGGATCCTGCGGGTACTTCAGGACCTGCTCGGTGGAACCCTGCTCCACCATCCTGCCCTTGTTCAGTACCGCAATGTGGCTGGCCAGGATCTCCACCACCGCCAGGTCGTGGCTGACGAACAGGCAGGCGAAGCCGTACTCCCGCTGCAGTTCCTGCAGCAGTGCCAGGACGCGTGCCTGCACGGACACATCCAGCGCCGACGTCGGCTCATCGGCAACGAGCAGGGACGGACGCAGTGACAGGGCCCGGGCAATGCCCACGCGCTGGCGCTGGCCGCCGGAGAGCTCATGCGGATACCGGTTGCGGAAGCTCTTGGGCAGCTGGACGTCGTCCAGCAGGTTCTCCACCCGCTTATCCAGCTCGGCCTTCGAGAGCTTCTCGTGCAGGAACAGCGGTTCGCCGATGCTCTCACCGATGGACATGCGCGGGTTCAATGATGCCGCCGGGTCCTGGAACACGATGGCGAACTTCCGCCGCAGCGGGCGCATCTTTTTCGGGGAGAGGCCGGCGATGTCCGTCCCGTTGATCCGGACACTGCCCTCGGCCACCGGCAGCAGGCCGGTGACGGCGCGGCCGATGGTGGACTTGCCGGAGCCGGATTCGCCCACCAGGCCCATGACTTCACCCGGCATGATGGTGAAGGCGACATCCGACACGGCACGGAAGGCCGGCTGGCGGAACCGTCCCGGATATTCGATGGCGACATTCTCGAGCTGCAGGGCAGGCGTCTGCGAGGACGTCGGTTCGGCAACCTCCTCGGAGGCCTTCAGGACCGCCCGGGGCGCCTCGGTAATCTGCAGGGAGCCGTCATCCTCCACCTCGACCGCTGCCAGCACGCCACCCACCTTCGAGCCCAGGTGCGGGACGGCGTCGAGGAGTGCCTTCGTGTAGTCCTGCTGCGGGGCGCCGAAGAGGTCCGCTGCGGAGGCCGCTTCAACGATCCGGCCGTTCTGCATCACGATGACGTTGTCGGCGAGGTCGGCCACCACACCCATGTCATGCGTAATGAGCAGGATGGCGCTGTTCAGGCGTTTGTTGAGCTTGCGCAGCAGCTCAAGGACTTCCGCCTGCACGGTAACGTCCAGGGCGGTGGTGGGTTCATCGGCGATCAGCAGGATCGGGTCATTGGCAATCGCGATGGCGATCATGGCCCGCTGGCGCTGCCCGCCGGAGAACTGGTGGGGGTAATTCCCGTACCGGGTTTCCGGGTCCGGGATCTCCACCATGCGCAACAGCTCGATGGCGCGTTCCTTCGCCTCGGCCGGGGAGGCGTCCGTGTGCTGCTCGATGATCTCCTTGACCTGTTCACCCACTGTCAGGACCGGGTTCAGGGCGGTCATGGGTTCCTGGAAGATCATGGCAATGTCGTTGCCGCGGATCCTGCGCAGTGCCGACTGCGGGGCACCGATGAGCTCCTTGCCGAGCAGCTTCGCGCTGCCTTTGGAGCGCCCGTTGCCGGGCAGCAGGCCGAGCAGCGCCATGGAGGACATGCTCTTGCCGGAGCCGGACTCGCCGACAATGGCAAGGATTTCCCCGGGGTACACCCGGTAATGAACGTCTTCGGCGGCCATGACCCATTCGTTGTCGACACTGAAATCGACGCCGAGTCCGGTGACCTCAAGGATGGGGGAGCCGGTCCCCGTTGCCGGGGCGTCGCTGTATACCGGGGTGGAGGTCATTGCTTGTTCCTTGTCTGTCGGGGATCGAACGCATCCCGGAGCCCGTCGCCGATGAAGTTGACGGCGAGGGCAATGGCCACAATGAACACGCCCGGCCAGAGGAAGACCCAGGGGCGCACGGTCATGGCGGAGCGGTTGTCATTGATCAGCTTGCCCAGCGAGGTGTCAGGTTCCCGCACGCCCAGGCCCAGGAAGCCCAGGGCAGTTTCGAGCAGGATGGCGCCGGAGATGGCCAGCGTGGCCGAGACGATGATGACGCCTACTGTGTTGGGCAGGATGTGCTTGAAGATGATCCGGGCCGAGCTTGCACCCACTGACTTGGCTGCCTCGACGAATTCCTTCTCCCGAAGGGAAAGGAACTCGCCGCGGACAATCCGGGCGAGCCCGGTCCAGGTGAGCATGCCCAGGAAGACGGCGAACACCACGATGCCGGCCTTGGCCACGATCGTGGACAGCACTGCCGCGACCACCAGCAGGGGGATGGTGATGATGACGTCGGTGAAGCGCATCAGGACGGCTTCGACCCTGCCGCGGTAGTAGCCGGCCAGAGCGCCGACGACGGTGCCGATGGCGGTGCCGACAATGCCGACAATGAAGGCGATGATCAGCGAGATCTGCGCCCCGCGCATGGTCATGGCGAAGTAGTCCCGGCCCAGGGCGTCCTGGCCGAACGGGTGGTCGCCCAGCCCGGTCCAGGACAGGGTGGGCCTGCCGCCGTCGGCGGTTTCCTGTACTTCGGAGAAAGTGTGCTGCCACCAGCCCGGAATGTGCAGCGGGCCGATGTTGAAGCCGATGGAGGAGAACGCCAGCACCACAATGAAGACCAGGCTGATCATTCCGCCCATGGCGCCCTTGTGCCGCAGGAAACGTTCACGCACCAGCTTGGACTGGCTCTTGGCCTCGGTGATCTTCGGTTCAGCGACGATCCCCCGGGTTGCAGGGGAGTCCGCCGTGACGGTCCGCTGGCTCTCCAGCGTCATGGCCGTCAGCTCCGGACTGCTTTCCTTCGGCCCGTCCGCAGAAATCTTGTTGTCAGTCATAGTTCTACCAATCAGTTCAGGCTGATGCGCGGATCGAGGAACGCGTACGCGATGTCAGCCAGCATGTTGAAGGTCACCGCGGCCACGCCCGTGACGAGGAAGAACGCCATGATGACATTGGGGTCCACGTGCTCCAGGCCGTCGGTGAACATCTTGCCCATGCCGTTCCAGCCGAACACCGATTCGGTGACCACGGCGCCGCCGAGGACACCGGCGAAGTCGAAGGCCATCAGGGTGGTGATCGGGATCATTGCGTTGCGGAACGCGTGCTTGACCACGACGGTCCGTTCGCTGAGCCCCTTGGCCCGTGCGGTGCGGATGTAGTCCTGGGTCATCACGTCCAGCTGGCTGGCGCGGGTGTAGCGGGTGTACATGGCAAACGAAATCAGCATGATCGCGATGGTCGGGAGCACCAGGTACAGCGCGTAATCGAGATTCACTTCCCAGAAGGTTCCCTCGAGGTTGGGCGTGGAGGAACCGGTGGTGGGAATGGGCCGGCCTCCGGTCTTGCGGGACAGCGTCGGGTAGGCGTGAAGGAGCGCATCCAGGAACACGATGGAACCGATCAGCAGGCCGACGACGGCGGTAAGCTGCCGGGTCTGCTTCGCGTACGGTCCCCCCACGAAGTGCCCGATGGCAGCGGAAACGACGACGGTCACCAGTGCCAGGCCGGCAATGGTCAGCCAGTCGGGGTCTTTCATGATGCCCATGGTGAGCAGGTAACCGACGAAGCCCGCGGCAGCAGTGGCGAGGGCAGCGTAGATAATCCGCCGGCGCCGGAAGCCGGCGAACAATGCCGTGATTCCGAGGGCGATGGCGAAGGCACTTACCAGGATGCCGACAGGACCGAAGCCGGGGGTCTTGAACCAGCCGCTCATCAGCAGCAGCAGCATAGTGACGGAGGTGGCCACGGAAGCGACAGCGAAGACCTGCAGCCGGCGGCGGCGGTCTCCGCCGATAATGATCATCCAGATCAACCCGGCGACCAGCCCCAGCAGCACTATGCCCAGATAGGACATGGTCGGATTGCCGAGCCAGGTGTTGAGGCTGATGGCCAGGTACTGCTTGAGGAGCGTGGAGAGCCAGAAGAGCGGCATGGAGAAGAGGAGGAAGGCGACGAACGTGATGGAGTAGTCGAACACGCTGTACTGCCGCAGTGCGGTGACGACGCCGATGAGTACGCCGAGGATGATCGCGAGCACCGTTGCCACGACCACCAGGCGGAAGGTGGAACCGACGGCGGATTCCAGCTGGGCGATTACGGGGTTGCCCACGCGGTCCAGGCCCAGGGTGCACTGGGCGCCGCCGGGAATGATGCAGCGGCCGATTTCCTGCAGCCAGAGCAGGTAGCGCATGTAGACGGGCTGGTCCAGATGCATGGCTTCGGTCCGGGCAGCTATCCGGGATTCCCGGTCCGCGTTGCGCAGCTCGGCCAGATCCCAGAGCGGATCGCCGGAATTCACAGCCAGGACAAACATCAGCGCGGTGGCGGCCAGAAGGATAAAGAACGAGGTCACCGCTCTTTTAAGAATGAAATAGAACACCGTGGGGCTCCTTGGGGTGGGACTGAAGAACGCCGCGGACACAAGCAGGGGGATGGGCAGACTTGGTGTCTGCCCATCCCCGCTTATGCTGCGGCTAGCGTGGTGCTGCGGCTAGACCTGCTTTGTCCACTTGTAGGCATTCCAGGTGATGCCGTTCTGGCTCGGGTTCAGTTCCACATTCTCCAGCTTGGAGGAGTGGGCAACCACGGCGGAGTTGGCGTAAAGGACCACGTTGTAGACCTCGGCGGCGAGGATTTCCTCCGCCTTGGTCTTCAGTTCCTTGACCTCTTCTTCGTCAGTGGAGCTGGCGATCTGGGTCCAGAGCTCGTCCAGTTCGGCGTTGGCGAACTTGCCGTAGTTCTGCTCTCCGTCGGAGACGTAGATGGACTGTGCGCTGGCGGCCAGGCCGGAACCGGCCCAGGCGAACAGGACGGCGTCCCAGGCTCCGGGCTCAGCGAGCTTGGCGCTCCAGTCGGCGTCCGGGGTCGGAACGATCTCGAAGCCGGCCTCCTTGCAGGAGGTCTGGATCAGGGTGACGATGTCGGCGCGGAGCTGGCTCGTGGCGGAGAACATGAGGCGGACCTTCACAGGTTCGGTCTTGCCTGCATCGGCGAGCAGCTTCTTGGCGCCCTCGATGTCCACTTCGTCATACTCGCTGGCGGACGGAGCACCTTCGAGGACCTCTTCGTAGTCCTCCTGGCCCGGCTGGTATTCGCGCAGGTTGTCCACCGTGGCGTTCTCATCGATGGGCTTGGCGAATTTCTCGACAATGTCCTCGCGGGGAACACACTTGGCGAAGGCCTGGCGAACGGCCAGGTCCTTGAAGACGCCGTTTTCCGACTGGTCCAGGTCAATGTGGCTGAAGGTCAGTTCGGGGCCGGTGAGCATTTCGACGGTCTCGCCGATGTTCTGGATGCTGGTCTTCGTGTCAACGGTTGGGCCGGACGGCTCGATGACATCGACCTCGCCGTTTTCCAGCGCCTGAACGGCTTCGGTGTCTGCGATGGCCTTGAAGACAATGGTTTCCGTCTGGCCCTTGCGCGCTTCGCCCCAGTAGTTCTCGTTGCGCTTGAGGGTCAGGGTGCCGTCCGTGGCGTTGTCCAGCACATACGGACCGGAGGACGGGATCAGTGCGGCATCAGGGAGCGCGGTGAGATCGGCTTCGTAGTTCCAGCCGGTGTTCCAGAACTCTGCCATCGGAGTCAGCGCGGCGGTGTCGTTCTCCTGGATGGCCTTGATGAGGGCTTCACCGTCGTTGTCGGTGCTCATCTTGCCCTGCTCTGCCGCGACGTGCGCCGGCATGATCGGACCGATCATCATGGCTTCCCAGTCCGCGTACGGGGTATCGAAGACAATGTCGAACTCTTTGTCGCCGGCTTCGCCCTCGATCATCTTGGTCTGCGAGAAACCGTTGGTGGAGGACGGCTGGAAGATGTTCTCGCCGTCGGCGCCCGTGACCTGGCCGGAGAATGCCGCCCAGTTCAGCAGGACGTCGTCGAAGTCAATGGGGGTGCCGTCGGACCACTTGGCGTCTTCATTGATCTCGTAGTGCACGGTCAGCGGATCGTCGCTGGTCTTTTCGAAGGTGCCGAACTCTTCGTCATGGATCACACCGTTGGGGCTGTACTCGACAAAGTTGCTGTGCACCAGGTTGTCAACGTAGCTGTTGTACGAGCTGTTGGTGTTGGCAGTGCTGGAGTTGTAGGCGTCGGGTGCCTGGCTGATGGCGATGTTGATGGTGGACGCGATGTTCTCGGTTGTTGCCTCCGAGCTTTCTTCGGTCTCGGGGGTGCCCCCGGCGGAGCCGCAGGCACCCAGGAACAGGGCCCCCACGGAGAGTGCGGCAAGAGCTGCCGTGCGCTTAGTACGCATCTGTAGTCCTAACTGGTGATGAGGAGTCAGGAACCACCAATGATGGCCCCCCAAAGCGGCCGTGATGACCGCCACATGTGGAGCAACACTAACCACATATTGTTTCCACTGTGAGACAAGTTACACGTTGTTAACTGATCGTTATGCCGCCTCGGGCGTCCGGCGCGGCTAATCCGCGCCGGTATAAGCAAAAAAACCCTCCCGGCTGTTGCCGGGAGGGTTTTTTGCAGGGTCCTTTTATGACGCCGGGTTTTAGTTCATGTCGGGCAGGTCCAGCCACTGGTACCAGCCGCGGTGGAGCACGAGCCAGGCCATCAGGCCGTAGCCGGCCTGGCCGGGGGTTCCGCCGTTGGAGGCCAGGTCGGTGCGCCACTGTTCGTGGTTCAGCAGCGGGTTGAGGGTGTCAACGTACACATGCTTCCGCCGCGTGGTCACGTCGCCGAACGCTGCGGAGAGATCCGCAAGCTTACGGTTCCGTTCGGGGTCAAGCCCCGGGGGCGGGCCCACCACGAAGACCTTGATGCTCATCTGCGCGGCACCGTCCAGGATGTTTGCCAGGTTCAGGCGGCTTCGCGCCGTGCTCAGGTCAAGGTCAAGGTCCCGGTCCGACAGGCCGATGACCAGACGGTTCTCGCAGCCGTGTTCGAACCGTCGTCCTGCCTCGGAGAGCCAGCGGTTGGCCAGCGCCTCGGTGCCCTCGTTGGGTGCTGCCAAGCTGTAGGCCTGGAGGTTGACGTTCTCGGGCGATGTCCGCGCCAGGACACGTCCGAGCCAGCCGAGTGCGCGCGGATCCCCGTGTCCGGCCAGCAGCTCATCACCTACAGCAGCAAGCCGAATTCTGCGTTGTTCCACTAGTCACCTTCTCAAATCAAAAAAACAGGGTGGGACGCCGAAGCGCCCCACCCCAAACCTAGCCTACTGACGTTCGAAGGCTTTCTTCACGAGGATGTCCTGCTCCACTGCGTGGCGCTTGGCCGAGCCCGTAGCGGTGGATGCCGACGCCGGCCGTGAGACCAGGCGCAGGCGGCCGTCGAGGTGCTGGGGCAGGTTGAGGCCAATGAAGGGCCACGGCCCCTGGTTGGCCGGTTCGTCCTGTGCCCAGACGACATCCGCATTGGGGTACTTCGCCACGGCGGCCTGGATTTCCTCCACGGGGAGCGGGTAAAGCTGCTCCACGCGGACGATGGCCGTCTTCTCGTCGCCGGTCTTCTGGCGGTTGGCCAGCAGATCGTAGTAGAGCCGGCCGGAGACGAGCAGCACGCGGTCGACGGCGTTCGCGTCCAGTTCAGCGTGCTCACCGATGACTGGCTGGAACTCGCCGTGCGTGAACTCCTCCACCGAGGTTGCCGCTGCCTTCAGGCGCAGCAGCTGCTTGGGGGTGAAGACCACCAGCGGCTTGCGCGGACGACTGTAGGCCTGCCGGCGCAGCAGGTGGAAGTGCGAGGCGCCCGTGGTCGGGTTGGCAACAATCATGTTGTCCTCGGCACACATCTGCAGGAAGCGCTCGATCCGGGCGGACGAGTGGTCCGGCCCCTGGCCCTCGTAGCCGTGGGGGAGCATCAGCACCAGCGAGGAACGCTGGCCCCACTTCTGCTCGGCTGAAGAGATGAACTCGTCAATGATGGTCTGTGCACCGTTGACGAAGTCACCGAACTGGGCCTCCCAGAGCACCAGGGCGTCCGGGCGTTCCACTGAGTAGCCGTACTCGAAGCCCATGGCCGCGAATTCGGAGAGCAGGGAATCATAGATCCACAGCTTCGCCTGGTTCGGGTCCAGTTCCGCCAGCGGCACCCACTCGTCCCCGGTGGCACGGTCGTGGAAGACGGCATGGCGCTGGGTGAACGTTCCGCGGCGGGAGTCCTGCCCTGCGAGCCGTACGGGAACGCCTTCCATCAGCAGGGAGCCGAACGCGGCAATTTCGGCAAAGCCCCAGTCGATGTTGCCCTCGCGGGACATCTGCTCGCGCTTTTCCAGCAGGGACTTCAGCTTCGGGTGGACCGTGAAGCCTTCCGGCACGGCCACGTGGGCCTTGCCGATGTGTGCCAGGACCTCGGGGGACACCGCGGTGCTTGCCGGCTTGATGATCGTGGTGCCTTCCTGCTGTGCAGCAGGGCGCTCAAGATCGGAAACCGCTTCGGAATCCTTGGTGATCACCGGGATGGGCGAGGTCTGGGCAGCGTGGGTCTCGGCGAAGACGCGCTCGAGGCGGCCCTGGTAGTCGCGCAGTGCCTGCTCTGCCTCGTCCTGGCTGATGTCGCCGCGTCCGATCAGGGACTCGGTGTACAGCTTGCGGACGGAGCGCTTGGCTTCGATCAGGCTGTACATCATCGGCTGGGTCATCGACGGGTCGTCGCCCTCGTTGTGGCCGCGGCGGCGGTAGCAGACCATGTCGATGACAACGTCCTTGTGGAAGCGCTGGCGGTATTCGTAGGCCATCTGGCCTACCCGTACAACCGCTTCGGGATCGTCTCCGTTGACATGGAAGATCGGCGCCTGGACCATCTTCGCGACGTCGGTGGAGTAGACCGAGGACCGCGAGGAGGTCGGGGAGGTGGTGAAGCCGACCTGGTTGTTGACGACCACGTGGATGGTGCCGCCGGTGCGGTAGCCGCGCAGCTGGGAGAGGTTGAGCGTTTCCGCCACCACACCCTGGCCTGCGAATGCGGCGTCGCCGTGCACGAGGATCGGGAGTACCGGGAACTCGTCGCCCTTGTCCAGGCGGTCCTGCTTGGCCCGGACAATGCCTTCCAGCACGGAGTCTCCGGCTTCGAGGTGGGACGGGTTGGCCGCAAGGTAGACCTTGGTCTGCTTCCCGTTGTCCGAAGTGAAGGTTCCCTCGGTGCCGAGGTGGTACTTCACGTCACCGGAGCCCTGCACGCTGCGCGGATCCTGGGTGCCTTCGAATTCACGGAAGACCTGTGCGTAGGTCTTGCCGGCGATGTTAGTCAGGACGTTGAGGCGGCCGCGGTGGGCCATGCCGATGCCGACTTCCTCGAGGCCGTCGTCGGCTGCACCGGAAATGACGGCGTCCAGCAGCGGAATCAGGGATTCGCCGCCTTCGAGGGAGAAGCGCTTCTGCCCGACGAACTTCGTCTGCAGGAACGTCTCGAAAGCCTCGGCAGCGTTGAGCTTGCTGAGGATGCGCAGCTGCTCTTCGCGGGTGGGCTTCGTGTACTTGGTCTCCAGGCGGTCCTGGAACCAGAGGCGTTCTTCCGGATCCTGGATGTGCATGTACTCGATGCCCGAGGTGCGGCAGTACGCGTCCCGCAGCACCCCGAGGATCTTGCGGAGTTTGAGCATCGGCTTGCCGCCGAAGCCGCCCGTGGGCCACTCGCGGTCCAGGTCCCACAGCGTCAGGCCGTGGTTCAGGATGTCCAGGTCTGCATGCCGGCGCTGCACGTACTCCAGCGGGTTCGTGTCCGCCATCAGGTGGCCGCGGACACGGTAGGCGTGGATCAGCTGCTGGATGCGGGCAACCTTGTTGATCTGCTCATCCGGGTTGACCTGGATGTCGGGGCTCCAGCGGACCGGCTCGTACGGGATCCGCAGGGATTCGAAGATCTCGTCGTAGAAGTTCTGCTCACCCAGCAGCAGCTGGTGGATGATGCGCAGGAACTCGCCGCTGCCGGCACCCTGGATGACACGGTGGTCATAGGTGGAGGTCAGCGTGATGATCTTGCTGATGGCGTTGCGGGCCAGGATCTTCTCGTTGGCGCCCTGGAACTCGGCCGGGTACTCAAGGGCACCTGCACCGATGATCGCGGCCTGGCCCTTGGAGAGGCGGGGCACCGAGTGCACGGTGCCGATGCCGCCGGGGTTGGTCAGGGAGATGGTGGTGCCGCGGTAGTCGTCGGCCCCGAGCTTGCCGCTGCGGGCACGCTTGACCAGGTCTTCGTAGGCGTGCCAGAACTCCGAGAAGTTCAGCGTTTCGGCCTTCTTGATGTTCGGCACCACGAGCAGACGGGTGCCGTCCGGCTTCGGCATGTCAATGGCGAGGCCGAAGTTCACGTGTGCGGGCTGGACAGCCACGGGCTTGCCGTCCACCTCGTCGTAGAACACGTTCATGGAGGGGAACTGTGCGGCAGCGCGGATGATGGCGTAACCCAGCAGGTGGGTGAAGGAAATCTTTCCGCCCCGAGCACGCTCCAGGTGGCTGTTGATGACAATGCGGTTGTCGATCAACAGCTTGGCGGGAACCGCACGCACGGTGGTTGCCGTGGGAACGCTCAGGCTGAGGTCCATGTTGGTGGCAATCGCCTTGGCCGGACCGCGGAGTACGGTGACCTTGTCCTCTTCCGCAGCCGCCGCGCTGGGCTGGGTCTTGGGCAGCTGCGCAGGAATGGGCGCTGCCTTGGGCTCGGTCTTCGCAGCCGGAGCGGACTCGGCCTTGGCCGGTTCCTTGGCTACCGGCGGCTTGCCCGACTGCTGCGTTGCAGCGGGGGACTCGCCTGATGCCTTGGGCGCGTTGGGAGCGGTTGTCTCGGCCTTCACCACCGGCAGCTTGCGCGTGGCCGGCCGGGTGTCCTCGGGAGCGGCGGCTTTGCCGTTGGATCCGTTGCCGGACTGGGAGTCTTCTGCCTTGAAGGATTCGAAGATGCTCCACCACTTCTTGTCAACGGAGTCCTTATTCGACAAATACTGTTCGTACAGTTCATCGACAAGCCACTCGTTGCCGCCGAATTCCTCCGGCAGGCGGTGGTTGGATTGGTCTGGCACTAGATATACGCCTCTTCCATGAGTTGCCGTTCGCCGTGATGGCACCATGTTCTGAGCGCTTCCGCCTCAAGTACTGGTGCGGCCCGGTGCGCAGTGACCGAGACTTCATGCCAGTCTAGTGACATAGGCGAAGATGTGGCCAATCCCGCACCCCTGTGTGAAGCGCCGGGCAGGCTTTGCCCGGCGGTGCGCGCGGCTGACCGGCGGAAAATGCTGCTGTGGCGGGGCGGGAGCAAACCTGTAAACTGAGTTTTCTATGGACAGTTTCTCTAGGCGCCGGCCTGCGTCACGGACTGCGGTTGCCGCAGCCCCTGCGCCCCGAGCCGGCAACGCCCGCATCCCCACGGCCCCGCGTCAGCCTGCCGCTTCATTGGAGCCTTCCAGTCCGGCTCCGGCCGACCACCCTCCGTCTGAACGGTTTCGTGCAGGGTTTCCTTCCCTTGGTCCAAAGCAGCGGCAGCCCGCCCCGATGACGGGGGAGTGCTGAGATGGAGTGGCTCTACCTGCTCTTTGGCCTGCTGCTGATCCTCGGTACCGGATTCTTCGTAGCCGTGGAATTCGCCTTGGTGGCACTGGACCAGCCGTCCGTCCGGCGGGCCGTGGAGAACGGCGACAAAGCGGCTGAACCGCTGCTGCGCTGCCTGACTACCCTCTCCACCCAGCTCTCGAGCTGCCAGCTGGGCATCACCATGACCACCCTGCTGACGGGCTTTGTGATGGAGCCCTCCGTCGGCCGGCTGCTGGAGGGCCCGCTCGCGGCCCTCGGGCTGCCGCCCGTGGCCGTCACGTCCGTCTCCGTGACCGTGGCGATGATCCTGGCGACTTTCCTGTCCATGCTGCTGGGTGAACTGATCCCCAAGAACATGTCCATCGCCATGCCGTTCCGCATCGGCAAGGCACTGGCCCGGCCGCAGCTGGCGTTCACCGTGGTCTTCAAGCCCGCCGTGCTCCTGCTGAACGGTTTCGCCAACAAGATCCTGCACCTCTTCGGCCTGGAAGCTAAAGAAGAGGTCAGCGGAGCGCGCACCCCGTCGGAGCTGTCCTCCATGGCACGCCGGTCCGCGGAGATGGGCACCCTGGACAAGGGCACCGCCGACTTCCTGTCCCGGACCTTCTCCTTTGCGGGCCGGACCGCCGCCGACGTGATGACTCCGCGCATCCGGCTCGAAACGATCGATGCAGAGCAGCCCGTGGCAGACGTCATTGAGGCCGCCCGGCGCACCGGCTACTCCCGCTTCCCGGTGCTCGGGGATTCCCCCGATGACATCCGCGGCGTGGTCCACGTCAAGAAGGCCGTGGCCGTACCCCGCAGCCGGCGGGCTACGCTGCCCGCGGCTGCGATCATGAGCGAAATTCTCCGGGTGCCGGAAACGGTCCACCTGGACTCGCTGCTCTCCGAGCTGCGCAATGCCAACCTGCAGCTCGCCGTCGTCCTGGACGAATACGGCGGCACCGCCGGAGTCGCCACCCTGGAGGACCTGGTGGAGGAGATCGTGGGCGAAGTGTCCGACGAGCATGACAAGGCCAAGCCCGGAGTACTGCAAAGCGCCTCCGGTGCCTGGTTCTTCCCGGGCATCATGCGGCCGGACGAAGTGTCCGCCCTGGTCCCGCTGCTGCGGATGCCCGACGAAGCCGGCTACGAAACCGTGGGTGGATACATCATGGCCGAACTGGGCCGCATCGCCGAAGCGGGTGACCGTGTGCCCGTTCCCGGCGGCGTGCTGGAGGTCGAGCGCATGGACGGGCGGCGGATTGACCGCGTGAGCTTCATTCCCGCCGAAGCGGGTGCCGCCTCCGGGCAGCAGCCGGAACACATTGAAGACGAGGACAGCGCCGAACGGTCCGCGGAGCGGCCGGCACGCAGGGAAGGCATCCGATGAGCGACGTGGCTGGAATCTTCTGGCTGGTGGTCCTGCTGCTCGGCAACGCCTTCTTCGTCGGCAGCGAGTTCGCCGTGATGTCTGCGCGCCGCAGCCAGATCGAGCCCTACGCCGAGGCGGGGTCCAAGCGCGCCAAGACCACGCTGTGGGCCATGGAGCACGTCTCCCTGATGCTGGCCTGCGCCCAGCTGGGCATCACGGTCTGTTCCCTCCTCATCCTCTCGGTGGCCGAACCTGCCATCCACCACCTGCTGTCGACGCCGCTGAAGGCCGTGGGCCTCCCGGTCGAAGCAGCGGACGGCGCCGGGTTCCTGATCGCGCTGCTGCTGGTCACCTTCCTGCACGTCACCATCGGCGAAATGGTCCCGAAGAATATCTCGGTATCCGTCGCGGACCGTGCCGTACTGCTGCTGGCCCCGCCACTGGTCTTCATTTCGAAGCTCGTCCGTCCGGTGATCGGCAGCCTCAACTGGCTCGCGAACCACGCCCTGCGGCTGATGGGCATTACCCCCAAGGACGAGGTTGCCTCCGCGTTCACGCTCGAGGAGATGCAGTCCATCGTGGAGGAATCCACGAAGCACGGGACCGTGGACGACGATTCCGGCCTGATCTCCGGTGCACTCGAATTCTCGGGGCAGACCGCGGGAACCGTCATGGTGCCCCTGGACGAACTCGTGAGCCTGGGAACGGACTCCACACCCGCGGAATTCGAGCGGGCGGTGGCCCGGACCGGTTTCTCCCGGTTCGTCCTTGTTGACGACGCCGGAAACCTCACGGGCTACATGCACCTGAAGGACGTTATGTCCATCCCGCTGGAGGCCTATGAGCGGCCCATCACGGAGAACAAGGTCCGCACCCTGGCCAACCTGCGCCTGGATGACGAAATCGAAGATGCCCTGGCCGTTATGCAGCGGACCGGATCCCACCTCGCCCGGGTACTGGCGCCGGACGGAACCACCCGCGGCGTGCTGTTCCTGGAGGACATCATCGAACAGCTTGTCGGCGAGATCCGGGACGCCACCCAGGCCCAAGGCTTCCGCCGCACCGGCGAGAGCCTCTAGATGCGAATGATTCGCGTTTAGGCTATGCTGAAAAAGCTTCGGCGGTGCCGGGGCCCGGAATTCTGCAACCAACCGCCTAACCTGGGATCGAACCTTATGCACCGCTTGCCCGTCCGCTTGGCCGGAACCTTCCTAGCCGCAGCAGCGCTGGCCCTGACGGGCTGTGCCGGCGGTGACGGCGGCGAAACCGAGGGCAGCGACGGCGTCGTTCGCGTGGTGGCATCCACCGATGTCTACGGCAACATCCTTGCCGGGATCGGCGGGGACAATGTCGACGTGACGGCCCTGATTGACCGGCCCAGCCAGGATCCGCACTCCTACGAGGCCACGGCCCGGGACCGGCTGGCGGTGTCGAAGGCGGACCTGGTGGTGCTCAACGGCGGCGGCTATGACTCCTTCCTGGAGAAGCTCGCAGCCGACGAAGGCATCCCCGCGGAGAACATCCTCAACGCCGTCGAGCTTTCCGGCCTCGAGGACTCCGGATCCGCCGAGGGCGAAGAGCACCACGCCGAAGGCGAAGAGCACCACGCCGAAGGTGAAGATCACCACGGCCATAGCCACGGCTCCTTCAACGAGCACGTCTGGTACAGCCCCGACGCCATGCAGCGGCTCGCGGACGCCGCAGCCGAACGCCTCGGCGAACTGGACGCCGGCGCCGTCGAGGAGTTCCGCAGCAACACCGCCGACTTCAACGAGGGCATCGCGGACATCAACGCCGCCCTCGCCGCGCTTCGGGAATCTTCGGGAGGACGCGACGTCGCCCTGACCGAACCGGTGCCCGACTACCTGGTGGAAGCCGCGGGGCTGCACAACTCCACGCCTTCGGACTTCACCGAAGCCGTGGAGGAAGGCGCGGACGTTCCGCCGCAGGTGCTGAAGGAAATGCAGAACCTGGTGAGCGGCGGCTCGATCGCCTTCCTCGGCTACAACGAACAGACCTCCACCTCCCAGACCGAGGCGGTACGCCAAACAGCACTGGACACAGATGTTCCCGTGGTGGACTTCTCCGAAACCCTGCCCGAGGGGCTGGACTACCTGGAGTGGATGGCCGCGAACACCGCTGCCATGGAAAGCGTGCTCCAGTGAACCGTTCGGGGCCGCCCACGCCCGTAGTGCGCCTGCGCGATGCAGGCCTGTCCTACGGGGACCGCACCCTGTGGAAGAACCTGGATCTGGACATCAATGCCGGTGAATTCCTCGCCGTCCTCGGCCCCAACGGCTCAGGCAAAACGAGTTTCCTGAAGGTCCTGCTGGGACTGCAGCCGCTCACCGGAGGCACCGTCAGCATCAACGGCCGCAACGTGCAGCGGGGCAGCAAGGACATCGGGTACATCCCGCAGCAGAAATCCTTCAGCCCCGGCACACCGCTGCGCGGCCGGGACCTGGTGGGACTCGGCGTCGACGGCGACCGCTGGGGTCTGCGGCTGCGCGGAAAGCCGGTCCGGCAGCGCGTGGACCGGCTGCTCGAGCAGGTGGGAGCCACCTCCTACGCGGATGAACCCGTGGGGCGGCTCTCCGGCGGCGAGCTGCAGCGCCTGCGCGCGGCCCAGGCACTGGCCACCAACCCGGATCTGCTGCTCTGCGACGAGCCGCTGCTCTCCCTGGACCTGCACCACCAGCAGGCCATCAGCTCCCTGATCGAGCGGCGCTGCCATGACGACGGCGCCGCCGTCGTCTTCGTAACGCACGAAATCAATCCGATCATCGAATACGTGGACCGCGTGCTGTACCTGGCCGGCGGGCAGTTCCGCACCGGCACCCCCGCCGAAGTCCTGCGCAGCGATGTGCTCTCGGAAATGTACGGCAGCCGCGTCGAAGTCCTGCGCAGCCACGGCCGGATCGTGGTCCTGGGCATCCCGGACGCCACCACCCACCACCACGGAGAAAGCGAGGGCGATCTTGGACCTGCGTAGCTTCTTCGATGCGGTTTTTGATTTCAGCGACTACGGCGAGCTGCTTCCGCTTGTCAGCAATTCCATCTGGGCCGCGGCAATCCTCGGCCTGGTCGGCGGGCTGATCGGAACCTTCGTGCTGATGCGGGACCTGGCCTTTGCCGTGCACGGCATTGCCGAGCTCTCTTTCGCCGGGGCGTCCTTCGCCCTGCTAATTGGCGTGAACGTGGTGGTCGGTTCGCTGGCCGGATCGGTGGCCGCGGCCGTCCTGCTGGCAGTCATGGGGCTGCGGGCGCGGGACCGGAACTCGATCATCGGCGTCATCATGCCGTTCGGGCTCGGCCTGGGCATCCTGTTCCTTGGACTCTACGAGGGCCGTTCCGCCAACAAGTTCGGGCTGCTGACCGGCCAGATCGTCGCCGTGGACACCGTGCAGCTGAACCTGCTTGCCGGTGTCGCCGCCGTCGTCGTCGCCGCCCTGCTGTTCATCTGGCGGCCGCTGACCTTCGCCAGTGCGGACCCGGACCTGGCCGAGGCGCGCGGCGTGCCGGTGCGGGTGCTGTCCATTGTCTTTATGTTCCTGCTGGGCCTGGCCGTTGCCCTGTCCATCCAGGTGGTGGGGGCCCTGCTGGTGCTCTCGCTGCTGATCACGCCGGCGGCGGCAGCCCTGCTCGTGACGTCCTCGCCGCGCCTGGTGGTGTTCCTCAGCGTGCTCTTCGCACTGGCCTCCTCGGTGGGCGGCATCCTGCTGGCACTGGGCGGCCGGATTCCGATCAGTCCGTACGTCACCACCGTGTCCTTCGCGATCTACCTGGTCTGCCGGGTCATCCGCCGCATGCGCGGCGGGCACCGGCGCCGGGAGCTCAGCGCGAACACGCCTACAGCCGCCGCTTAGCCTTTACGGGCGCTGCACTCCGGGCACAGCCCGAAGACCTCAACGGTGTGCGCCACCTCGGTGAAGCCGTATTTGGCGCCGAGGGCTGCGGCCCAGCTCTCCACCGCAGGGGCCTCCACCTCCACGGCCTTGCCGCACTCCCGGCAGACGAGGTGATGGTGGTGGTGCTCGACGGCGCACCGCCGGTAGAGCGCCTCGCCGTCGCCGCCCCGCAGCACGTCCACGAGGTTTTCATCCGCCATGGACTGCAGGACCCGGTAGGTGGTGGCCAGGGAAACCCGCTCGCCGCGTTCCTGCAGCAGCCGGAAGAGTTCCTGGGTGCTGACGAAGTCATCGAGTTCATCCAGGGTGCGGCCTACTGCCAGCCGCTGGCGGGTGACACGCTGCTCCGGTGCGCGTTTGGACGTCCGGGATGTCTCGGATGACACGGATGTTCCTCCAGCGGGTGGGACGGCAGGCGGGCGGCACTGCGCCTGCGGGTGGATAGACCCCTAAGATTATCAGCAGCACCGGTGGCCCGTCCTGCACGGCCGAACGCCTCCGGAGTAGGGTGGCGCTATGAAAATGACGAAGTTCACGCACTCCTGTGTCCGTTTCGAGCAGGGCGGGCACGTCCTGGTGCTGGATCCCGGCACCTTTTCCGAAGTTGAAACGGCGCTGAGGGAAGCGGACGCCGTCCTGATCACGCACGAGCACGCAGACCACCTGGACCGTCCGCGGGTGCTTGCCGCAATGCAGGAGCAGCCGTCGCTGGAGCTTCACGCCCCGGCGGGCCTCGCGGCACTCCTTCGCAGCGAAGCTCCGCCGGAGGTGGACGGCCGCATCCACGACGTCGAACCCAACACCAGCTTCACCGTCGCCGGGTTCGGCATCCAGTCCTTCGGCGGCCAGCACGCCCTGATTCATCCGCTGATTCCCGTCGTGGCCAACATCGGCTACCTGGTGGAAGGCCGGGTCTACCACCCGGGGGATTCCTTCGTGGTCCCCAACGGCCTGAAGCCGCGGACCGTGCTGGTGCCGATCCACGCACCCTGGTCCAAGGCGGGGGAGGTCATCGACTTTGTCATTGCCACCGGAGCAGAGCGGGCCTACCCCATCCACGAGGCGCTCCTGAATGACCGCGGCCTGGGCATGGTCGAGGGGCACGTGACCCGGTTCGGCAAGATCTACGGCACCGAGTTCCGGCACCTGGACGCCGGGGAAACCGTGGACCTGTAATGGAGATCCTGATCTCCGCAGCGCAGCTGCACGAACGCCTCCGGTCCCCGCGCCCGCCCGTCCTGCTGGACGTGCGCTGGACCCTGGGCGCCGCCGACGGGAGGGAGAAGTACCTGCGCGGACACCTGCCCGGAGCGGTCTACGTGGATATGGATACCGAACTCTCGGCGCCCGCCGTTCCGGCGGAAGGGCGGCATCCGCTGCCGGATCCTGCCGCCTTCGCCGCGGCCGCCCGCGGCTGGGGCCTGAATGACGGCGACACGGTGGTGGTTTACGACGACGCCGCCGGCACCTCCGCGGCCCGCGCCTGGTGGCTGCTGCGGCACGCGGGAGAGACGGACGTTTACCTGCTCGACGGCGGCCTCGCCGCGTGGCGTGAGGCCGGACTGCCGCTGGCAAGCGGTCCGGTGCAGCCGGAGCCCGGGACGGCATACCTGTCCTGGGGACACATGCCGGTGGTCGGCCTGCCCGAGGCGGGCCGGGTGGCGGCCGAGGGAACCCTCCTCGATGCGCGGGCGCCGGAACGCTACCGGGGAGAGACCGAACCGGTGGATCCCCGTGCAGGCCATATCCCGGGCGCCGTCAACCGGCCTTCCACCGACAACCTCGCCGCGGACGGTACCTTCCGCAGCCCTGCTGAGCTGCGCGCCTCCTTCGAGGCCCTGGGCGTCCGGCCGGACCGGCCGGTGGCGGCGTACTGCGGATCGGGCATTTTCGCCGCCCACGAGGTCGCAGCCCTGGCGCAGGCCGGCACGTCCGCGGCACTGTATCCGGGCTCCTGGTCGCAGTGGTCCAGCACGCCGGGCACGCCGGCGGCCGTTGGCGCGGATCCGGGCCGGGCCGAAAACCCGCCGCAAAAGGGGTAGCGTCGAATCATGTTTACCGGCCGACCCGTTCCTCCGCCGCTGCGGGCGCCCCTGCCCGCCGCCGCATCAAAGGGACAACCTGAAGGAGCACCCATGCCTACACTCTTTACCCGGATCATCAACGGCGAAATTCCCGGACATTTCGTCTGGAAAGACGACGACGCCGTTGCGTTCCTCAGCATCGGTCCGCTCAGCGACGGCCACACCCTGGTGGTTCCGCGCGCGGAGATCAACAAGTGGACGGACGCACCGGTGGACCTGATGCAGAAGCTCACCACGGTGGCCCAGGCCATCGGCCAGGCGCAGGTGTCCGTCTTCGGCTCGGAGCGGGCCGGCCTCAGCATTGCCGGCTTCGAGGTGGACCATCTTCACCTGCACGTCTGGCCGGCCAACTCGCTGCAGGACTTCGACTTCAGCCGGGCCGAGTCCAATCCGGATCCCGGGCGGATGGCGGCCAACGCGGAAAAGCTGCGCCAGGGCCTGCGCGACGCCGGGCACGGGGCCTTCGTCCCCGAGGCTTAGGCCGGAGCCAGCGCCGAGTTCAGGGCGGTCCGGATCCGTTTCTCCGAAACGGTCCGGGCCGTTCCCAGTTCCTGCGCGAAGAAGCTGATCCGCAGTTCCTCGATCATCCAGCGGACCTCCGCCAGTTCGGGGGGAGTGCCGCGACCGGGCGCCAGCGCCGCCACGGCGTCGTCGTACTCGTCCTCGAGACGGTGGACCACAGCCATGGACAGCCCGTCCCGCTGCACGTTGCCCGGCAGCTTCTCCAGCCGGCGTTCAATGCCGGCCAGGTAGCGCGGCAGGTGCATCAGCTGCGCGTAGCCCGTGCGGGCCACGAACCCGGGGTACACCAGGGCGTCGAGCTGCGCCCGGATGTCATTCAGGGCACTGATCAGGGCCAGCGACGTGGTGCCCTTCAGGGCCTTGGTGATCCGCCGGGTGCTGGCCAGGATCTTCTCCACGATCGCGGTGACGGTGAAGACGGTGTCGATCAGTTCGGCCCGCACGGTTTCATACAGGGCGTCGAACTCGGCCCGCGTCCACGGGAGCTGCTCCGGGGTGAGCTTGTCCACCGCGGCCAAGGTGCAGTCCTCGATCAGCGCAGCCACACTTCCGTGCGGGTTCTGGCTGAAGGTCAGCTTCTCGGTGTTGCTCAGGTGCTCCAGCACGTACTTCGCCGGGCTGGGCACGCGCAGCACCAGCAGCCGGATGACGCCGGCACGCATGGCGGCCTGCTGCTCGCCGGCGCTTTGGAAGATCCGCACGCCCGCGGTGCTGCCCTCGTCCACCAGTGCCGGGTATCCGGTCACCGTATGCCCGGCCACCAGCCGCTGCACCTGCTTCTCCAGGGTGCCGATGCTCCACTCGGTCAGTCCGGTCCGTTCCGCCACGGAGGAACCGTTGCCGGCGCCGCCGGAACCGTTGCCGTCTGCGGCAGCTGAGGCCTTGCCCTTGGGGCCCTTGGGTCCGCGCGGCTGCACGGTGGACGGTGTGGCGCCGAGGGATTCCGCGATGGCCCGGCGCGTGGCGGGGGCGAGGGACTCCTGCAGTGCGGCGAGGTCCTTGCCCTCGTCCAGCACCCGGCCGGAGGAATCCACCACGGTGAACGTCATCCGGAGGTGGTCCGGGACGGCATCCCAGTTCCAGGAACCGGGCGGGATGATCGATCCCTTAAGTCGGCGCAGCACCAGTTCCAGGGACGGCTCCAGCTCGTCCGAGGCCGGGTCGAAATCAGCGGCCAGTGCCGCGGCCGCCGAGCGTGCGACGTCGGGCGCCGGAACGAAGTTCTTCCGGATCGCCTTGGGCAGGGACTTGATCAGGGCCGTAATGAGCTCGGCGCGCAGGCCGGGGATCTGCCAGGCGAACGGTCCGGGGGTGAGCTGGTTCAGGAACAATACCGGCACTTCCACCGTGACGCCGTCGTTGGCAGTGGGCACGCCGGGAGTGAACTCGTAGGTCAGCGGCAGCTCGAAGGAACCGTAGAAGAAGGACTTCGGGAAGTCCTTCTCGTCGAGTCCCTCGGCGTCATCGGTGCGCAGCGCGTCCGGGTCGAAGTCCAGCAGTGCCGGATCCTCGTGCCGGGCATGCTTCCACCATTTGTCGAAGTGGCGTTCGGAGACGACGTCGGCGCCCACCCGCTCGTCGTAGAACTCGAAGAGGGTTTCGTCATCCACGCGCAGCCCGCGGCGGCGGACCCGGTTCTCCAGCTCCTCAACCTCGGCCAGCAGGGCCTGGTTGCGGTGGAAGAACTTATGGTGGGTACGCCAGTCGCCCTCCACGAGGGCATGCCGGATGAACATTTCGCGGGACAGCACGGGGTCGATGCGGCCGTAGTTGATGCTGCGCTGCGGCACCACCGGAACGCCGTAGAGGGTGACTTTCTCATAGGCCATCACGGCCCCGCGGCTCTTGGACCAGTGCGGTTCGCTGTAGGTGCGCTTCACCAGGTGGCCGGCAACGTCCTCCACCCAGAGCGGATCAAACTTCGCCGCCACCCGTGCCCACAGGCGGGAGGTTTCCACCAGCTCGGCAGCCATCACCCAGTCCGGGGACTTCTTGAACAGGGCCGAGCCGGGGAAGACCGCGAAGCGTGTGCCGCGGGCGCCGGTGTATTCACGCTTGCGCTGGTCGTAGAGGCCGATATGGCTGAGCAGTCCGGCCAGCAGGGACATATGGATTTCCCGGTACTTGCCCACGGGGTCCACCGGTTCGGGGGCAAGCGTGATCCCCAGCGGCTTGGCCAGCTGGCGCAGCTGGGCAAACAGGTCCTGCCATTCGCGGATCCGCAGGAAGTTGAGGAACTCGTTTTTGCACATCCTTCGGAAGGCCGAGGAGGATAGTTCCTTCTGCTTTTCCTCCACATAGCGCCACAGGTTCAGGTACCCGGTGAAATCCGAGTTCTCGTCCACGAACCGCTTGTGCATTTCCGCGGCCTTCTGGGCCCGGGCCGGATCGTCCTTGGAGGGGCGTTCGCGCGGATCCTGGATGGTCAGCGCGGCCGTGAGCACCATGACTTCCTTGGTGCAGCCGCGGTTGCCCGCCTCGACGATCATCCGGCCCAGCCGGGGGTCCACCGGCAGCTGGGAGAGCTTCCGGCCCACCTCGGTGATGCCGCCCTGGGGATGCAGGGCACCGAGTTCGCGCAGCAGCACGGCGCCGTCGTTGATGGCCTTGGAATCCGGGGGCTGGACGAACGGGAAATCCGCAACGTCCTTGGGCCCCTTGGCCACGCCCATGGCCGCCATCTGCAGGATCACGGCGGCCAGGTTGGTGCGCAGGATTTCGGGATCGGTGAATTCCGGCCGGGACTCGAAGTCCTCCGCCGAGTACAGCCGGATCGCGATGCCGTCGGAGACACGGCCGCAGCGCCCCGAGCGCTGGTTGGCGGAAGCCTGGGAGATCCGCTCAATCGGCAGGCGTTGGACCTTCGTGCGGTGCGAATAGCGCGAGATGCGTGCCGTACCGGTATCAATGACGTATTTGATGCCGGGGACCGTCAGCGAGGTCTCGGCCACGTTGGTGGCGAGGATGATCCGCCGGTTCCGGCCGGGGGAGAAGACCTTGTGCTGTTCGGCCAGGGAGAGCCGGGCGAACAGCGGCAGGATCTCGGTGTTGGCCAGCCGGGGGTTGCGGGAGACGGAGGAACGCAGGGCGTCGGCGGCGTCGCGGATTTCCCGCTCGCCGGAGAAGAACACGAGGACGTCGCCGGGCGCCTCGCGGGAAAGCTCGTCGACGGCGTCGCACACGGCGTCCACCGGGTCCCGGTCCTCTTCGAGCTCGTCCTCGATGCCCTCTTCGTCGCTGCCGCCGTCGGCCGGCTGGTTCAGCGGACGGTAGCGGATCTCCACCGGGAAGGTCCGGCCGGAGACCTCGATGATGGGGGCCGGAGTGCCGTTGAGGGCGAAGTGCTCGGCGAACCGCTGCGGATCGATGGTCGCCGAAGTGATGATGACCTTCAGGTCCGGGCGCGCCGGCAGCAGCCGGCGCAGGTACCCGAGGATGAAGTCGATGTTCAGGCTGCGCTCGTGGGCCTCGTCAATGATGATGGTGCTGTACTTCTTCAGCATCGGATCGTGCCGGATTTCCGCCAGCAGGATGCCGTCGGTCATCAGCTTGACCTTCGTCTTCCGGCCGGTTTCCCCGGTAAAGCGGACCTGGAAGCCCACTTCCTCGCCGAGTTCGACGTCGAGCTCGGAGGCGATCCGCTCGGCCACGGTGCGCGCGGCCAGGCGCCGGGGCTGGGTGTGCCCGATCAGCCCGTGCTCGGCCAGACCGAGTTCCAGGCACATCTTCGGAATCTGCGTGGTTTTTCCGGAGCCGGTTTCGCCGGCGATGACGGTGACCTGGTTGGCGGCAATCGCTGCCATGATGTCTTCGCGGCGCTCGGAAACGGGCAGCTGTTCGGGATAGGAAATTGTCAGTGCCATGATTGCCACCAGTCTAGTGGCTTGGCCGGACGGTCTTTCCGGATTCCGCCGTGGGCGGGATTTCGACGGCGTGCTGCAGCAGGGAGGCGGCACGGCGGGCCCGCTCGCGCATCTCCGGGGGGTCGATGATTTCGAACGGCACGCCCCAGGTGGTCAGGGTGATCAGGGGCAGGTCCAGGGAATCCCAGCCGCCGCGCACGATGGTGTGCCCGGGGCCGTCGGCTTCGACACTGGCCACGTCAGGAGGCACCTGTTCGGCAACCGCAGCCAGCGGGGCGGCCAGCCGCACCACCACGGTATAGCGGTAGGGGTTGCGGGTAATGGATTCCTGGACGTAAACGGCCAGGTCCCGGGCCGGCAGGGGCCGGGGTGTGAACCGCTCGCGCTGCGCGGGCGTGCTGGTGCAGCGGTCCACCCGGAAGGTCCGCCAGTCGGCGCGGTCCAGGTCCCACGCGACGGCGTACCAGCGCCGCCCGGTGCTGACCAGCCGGTAGGGCTCCACCAGGCGCCGGCCGGAGCCGCCGTCGGCCGCGGTGTAACGGAAACTCACCACCCGGTGCTCGGTGATGCCGGCCGAAAACGCGGTGAGAATTTCCGGGTCCACGCCCCCCGGCGGGCCGGACAGGGTGGACACCGACTGCCGCAGGGCCGAAAACTGGGGCCGGAGGCGCCCGGGCAGGACCTGCTCCAGCTTCGCCAGCGCCCGCACCGAGGCTTCCCCGATTCCGGTCACCGGGCCTGTGGCCACCGCGGTGAGGCCCAGTGCGACGGCGAGGGCCTCGTCGTCGTCGAGCAGCAGCGGGGGCAGCTGCGCACCGGCACCGAGCTGGTAGCCGCCGGCAATGCCCGGGGACGCGGAGATGGGATATCCGAGGGTGCGCAGCTTGCCGATGTCCCGGCGGACCGTCCGTTCGGTGATGGAGAGCCGCTCCGCGAGCGCCGCGCCGGTCCACTCGCGCCTCAGCTGCAGCAGCGAAAGCAGCTGCAGGAGCCGCGCGGATGTCTCCAACATGGAATCCAAGCTACGCGCCCATCAGGACGAAAGCTGTCCTGATGGGGAACTAATCCGGCCGGCCGGGTCAGAATGCCGATCCGTCCCAGGGATGTCCCGCTGAGTACCTTCCGGGGGCAACCTTCCGTCCCCTCGTTGCGCCCGTACCGTCCGGTCGGTACCCTCGGCGAAAGAGACGCAGCACACAGTCGGTGGGCTGCCGCCACCGGCAGGAGAGACATGACCGAGGTCCCAGCACCGTATGACCAGCGCACCGCCGTCGTTACCGGAGCAGGACGCGGGATCGGTGCCGCCGTCGCCCTGCGGCTCGCAGCGGACGGCCACCGCGTGGCCGTCCTAGACCTGCGCGAGGAGGACACAGCCGCCACTGTGGAGGCCATCAACAATTCCGGCGGCAAGGCTGTGGGTGTCGGCGCGGACGTAGCCGATGCTGCCGCCGTCGAACAGGCAGTGGCCCGGATTGCCGGGGAGCTTGGCGCGCCCACCATCCTGGTCAACAATGCGGGCATCCTTCGGGACAACCTTCTGTTCAAAATGACGGACACGGACTGGGATGCCGTGATGGGCGTGCACCTGCGCGGGGCGTTCCTCATGAGCCGTGCCGTGCAGGCCCACCAGGTACAGCAGAAGTGGGGACGCATCATCAACCTGTCCAGCACTTCCGCCCTCGGCAACCGGGGCCAGGCCAACTATGCCGCAGCCAAGGCCGGCATCCAGGGTTTCACCAAGACGCTCGCGATTGAGCTGGGCCGGTACAACGTCACCGTCAACGCGATTGCGCCCGGCTTCATCTCCACCGATATGACGCGGGCGACGGCGGAACGCGTCGGGGTGCCGTTCGAGGACTTCGTGGCACATGCGGCGAAGGAGATTCCCGTGGGCCGGGCCGGGACCCCGGCGGACATTGCCGCTGCGGCGTCCTTCTTTGCCCGGGAGGAGGCCTCGTTCGTTTCGGGACAGGTGCTCTACGTTGCCGGCGGACCGAAGGCCTAGCGGTGGCCCGCTTCAGCTCGGTTGAAAAGCTTGCCGGTGCGGTGGGCCAGGTGGAGACCAGCGAGTGGGTCCTCATTGACCAGGACCGCATCAACCGGTTTGCCGACGCCACCGATGACCACCAGTGGATCCATGTGGACCCCGAACGGGCTGCGAATGGCCCGTTCGGCGGGACCATCGCGCACGGGTACCTCAGCCTGGCCCTCCTTCCGGCGCTTGCCTCCGGCCGGTTCCGGGTGGACGGCATGGTGATGGGAGTGAACTACGGGCTGGACCGGGTGCGCTTCCCCCATCCCGTGCCGGTGGACAGCCGGGTCCGTGCACGGTCGGAAATCGTGTCGGTTCAGACCGTGCCCCAGGGAGTGCGGGTCACGCTCCTCGTCACCATTGAGATTGAGGGTGTGGAGAAGCCTGCCGCCGTCGCGGAGTCCATTTCGCTGTACGTGTTCGAGTAGCGGCATCCGGCTACGCAACCCCGTTGCAAGACCCCGGCTACATAACCCTGTTGCACAACCCGGCTACACAAAGAGGGCCCGTCCGGCGGGACGGGCCCTCTTTGTGAGCGGCCAGGTTTGGGCTGCAGAGGTTACTCCGGCAGGCCGTCGGCCGGCATGGCCGGCCGTTCCTCGGTGTATTCCTCGACCTCTTCGCCGGTGACGACGTACGGGGTACCGAAGTAGGACTGCACGCCGTTGTCCACCCGGGTCAGCATCGCTCCGGTGTATCCGCGGTGGCTGTCCTCGCCGAACCCGAGCGGTGTGTGGCCGTTGCCGGTGACGTTCCCGGACCCGAGTGCTTCCATGAGGGACTCGCGGGTCGGGTTCTCCCCGGCTTCCTTCAATGCCTCGACGAAGAGGTAGCCGATGGACATTCCGAAGATCGTGTTGCCGTCAAAAGGTGCTCCGGCGTTGTATTCCTCGTTGATCTCGGAGAACTTAGCGGTCCATTCGTCCTCCGTGTCCGAGTAGGCGGGGAGGTAGTTGGCGCTGACGAAACCCTGCAGCAGCTTGTTGGTGTTCTCGCCCAGATAGCCGGACAGGGTGTTGAAGTCGCCGCCGGCGGAGGACGCCATCCACTGCGGGAAATACCCGAGTTTCGCGGCGGTCCCCACAGCCTGGGCGCTGAAGCCGTTGATGGTGGCGAGGAAGTTGACCTCGCAGCCGGCTTCCTTCATGGAGCTGATCTGCGCGGCGATATCGGTGTTCGCCGTGGAGTAGACCTGGGCATCTGCGAGCCCGTCTTCCCCGAGCACCGCTTCCAGGCCGGCCTGGAACTCCTCGCCGAAGTCGTCATCCTGGCCGAAGAAGCAGTAGGTCTTGTCCGGGAATTCTTCCTGCGCGTAGGTGGCCAGGATCCGTGATTCGGTGGGGTAGTCCACCATGAAACCGTAGGTGTAGGGGTAGTCCTCCGGCTGGTTCCAGGTGGGGCTGCCGGAGGCAACGAAGAGATCCGGCACCTCGTTGTCGTTGACGAAATCCAGGACTGCACTGTGCGGCGGGGTGCCGAGTCCGCCCACCAGGGCAAAGACCTCGTCCTGCAGCACCATTTCGCGGACTGCGGTCTGGGTGTTGGCCGGGTTGTAGCCGTCGTCCTTCACGATGTACTCAATGCTGCGGCCGTTGACGCCGCCGTGGTCATTGACGTAGTCGAAGTACGCCTTGGTGGCCGGCGAAATAGTGGAGTAACCGGCGGCTGCCGGTCCGGTCAGCGGCTGGTGCGTGCCTACGGTGACGGTGGTGTCGGTAATCCCGGGTACATCCTCCGCGGCGGCCTCGCCCCCTTCCTCCGGAGCGGCACAGGAGGCAAGGCCGAGGGCTGCAGCTGCAAGGACGGCGGTACCCAGTCGGAGCTTGGAACTGATCATCATTGACCTTTCGGGGTTGCCGGTAGCTGCCCGTGCGGGGCGGGTATCCGGGTTGGTGGTGTTGCTGTTGACGGTGGTGCGGGTTTCGGGGACGAAAGCGGAGGGGAGACGGCGCGGGGTGGCCGTATCCGGCGGCCGATCCGCACCAGCAGGCCCTGGATGCCCTGCGGCGCAAGCAGCACCACGAGGATCAGGACCAGTCCGAAGATGGCCACGGCAAGGTTGCCGTCCAGCCGCTGGGCCAGGTCCGCGGACAGGTCGAGCCGGGCCGTGGCGGTGCTGATCAGGTGCGGCAGCGCAACCAGGAGCAGGGCTCCCCAGACGGCGCCGGTCAGGGAACCGATACCGCCGACGACGGCGGCCATCAGCAGGAACAGGGAGAACACCAGGGAATACGCTCCGGGGCTGGCGCTTTGCGTGGTGTAGGCCAGCAGACCGCCGCCCATGCCCGCCGCGGCCGAGCTGATGACGAACGCGGTGACCTTGGTGCGGGCGGGGTTGATGCCGGCCAGTGCTGCCGCCACGGGGTTGTCCCGTACGGCCCGCAGGTGGCGGCCGAAGCGGCCGTGCAGCAGGTTCGCCAGCAGGGTCAGGACCAGGACGGAGCAGACCACGGCGAGCCACGCCTGCCAGGCCTCGTTGGACACGGTGCCGCGCAGCGCCGTCGGGCGTTTCTCCACGGTGATCCACAGGCCCTGGTCACCGCCGAGCACTGAGGAGAAGGTGCTGGTGACCGCGGGCAGTGCCACGACCAGTGCCATGGTGAAGCCGGCGAGGTAGGGGCCGTGGAGCCGGCCGGCAGCCAGGCCGATGACCAGGCCGAGGACGGCGGCACCGAGGACCGCTGCGGCCAACGGCACCAGGAGCAGCAGCGTTCCTTCCGTGCCGGCGTCGGCCATTGAATTGGCAGTCAGTGCGTAGCTGTAGGCACCGGCGGCCATGAGGGCTGCCTGTCCGAGGGAGAGCTGGCCGCCGGCGCCCGTCAGCAGGGTGAGCCCAGCAATGCCGCACAGATAGGCGCAGACAGTGGCCAGCTGGTAGGAGGTGAACGAGGGGACGACGAACGTGAGGCCGATCAGGATCACCGCTGCCGCGGCAGCCAGAAGGTACCGCTTCATGACGCTCATGCCGTGCGCTCCTTAGCCATCGAGAAGATTCCACCGGGGCGGATCAGCAGCACGGCCAGCAGGAGGACCAGGATGGCGATCGGCGCCAGGGTTGCACCCCAGTAGCCACTGACCCAGCTGAGCAGCACGCCGACGGCCAGCCCGCCCAGGACGGCGCCGGCGGGGGAGTCCAGGCCGCCGATAACGGCCACGGTGAACGCGTAGACAAAGACCGCGTCCGCCGCGTGCGGATTGAGTCCGAGTTCCGTGGGGATGACCAGCAGGGCGGCGAGCGCACCGAGGGCCGAAGACATGGCCCAGCCCAGGGTGAGCATCCGCGAGGTCCGCACCCCGAGGAGCCGGGCCAGGTCAGGGGCGAAGGCGGAGGCCCGCAGCCGCAGCCCGAGGGGAGTCTTCGTGAACAGCAGGACCAGGCCGCCCACCAGCACCGCTATGCAGGCGAACACAAAGAGGTCATGGGAGGAGAAGACGGTAATGCCGAAGATTTCCACCGGGTCCGAGCTGAACGGGGTCACCATGGTCCGGTAGTTGTTTCCGAACACCATGCCCAGGACGGCCTGGATCAGCATCAGCAGGCCCAGCCCGGCAATGACCGGGTTCAACGCGGAGCCGTTGCCGACGAAGCGCATCACGCCGCGCTCCACCAGGGCACCGATGAGGAAACCCGCAATAAGGGCAGCGGCGAGTCCTGCCCAGTAGCTCCCGGTGAGTGCGGTGACGGTGAAGGCGATGTAGGTGGCAGCCACTGCCATCGCGCCCTGCGCAAAGTTCACGATCCGGGCCGCACGCCAGATCAGGACCAGCGACAGCGCGAAGGCCGCGAGGACGGCGCCGCGGGCGAGGCCGTCAAAGGTCAGGAAGAGGAATCTGTCCATTAGAACCCCAGGTAGGTGTGGCGGAGGTCGGTGTCTTCGGCCAGCTCGGCCGCCGGACGTGAGGCGACAACGCGGCCCAGGTTAAGGACGACTCCGTGGTCCGCGACGGCGAGAGCGCTGCGGACGTTCTGCTCGATCAGCAGGACGGTCAGCCCGGTGTCGTCACGGAGGCGGCGGAGCATGCCCAGGATTGATGCCGTCACCTTGGGGGCAAGGCCCAGCGAGGGCTCATCGAGGAGCAGGAGTGCAGGTGCGGCCATCAGGGCCCGTCCCAGCGCCAGCATCTGGCGCTCGCCGCCGGAGAGCTGGTGTCCGGCAGCCTTCCGACGCCGGGCGAGGGGCTCGAAAAGCTCGTACATCTGGGTGAGCACCTCGGCGGCTGCCCTGCGGTCCTTCCGCCACAGTCCGCCCAGGCGCAGGTTCTCCTCCACTGTCAGTTCGGTGATGACGCCCCGGCCCTCAGGCACCAGCGCGACGCCGTGGCGCACCATGTCCTCGACCGGCACCCGGGTCAGGTCCGTTCCACCCTTTCCGCCCTCTCCGCCCTTTCCGCCCTTTCCGCCGGCTCCGCCGGTGAGGCGGATGCTTCCGGCCGAGGGCCGCAGCTGGCCGGTGATGGTGCGCAGGAGGGTGGTCTTGCCGGCACCGTTGGCTCCGACTACCGCGGTGATGGATCCGTCCGCCACGGCAAGGTCAATGTCATGGAGCACGCGGACGGCTCCGTAGCCGGCGGTGACGCCTTCCAGTACCAGTCCGCCGGTCATGCCACCTCAACCCCTAGATAGGCATCAGCGACGGCGGGATCGGTTCCGATTTCGGCAGGTGTGCCTTCGGCGATCAGGCGGCCGAAATCCAGCACGGCGATGCGGTCGCAGACCTCCATGACCAGGTCCACGTGGTGTTCCACCAGCACCACCGAGCACCCGTCCCCGGGTACGGTGCGGATGATCGCTGCCAGTTCCTCGATGTCGTCGTGGCCCAGTCCGCCGGCCGGTTCATCCAGCAGCAGCAGCTTCGGTTCGCTCACCAGGGCACGGGCCAGGGCCACCTTCTTGCGGATGCCGTAGGGCAGGGTGTCCGGGAGGGCCGGGGCGTAGCGGGCGACGCCGAGTGCCTCCAGCGCTTCCATCGCTCGTTCCGCGAGCCGGGCTTCTCTGCGGACGGAGCCGGGCAGGGCCAGGAGGTCGAGTCCGCTGCGTGAGCCGGCTGCCAACCCTGCCGTGACGTTCTGCAGCACCGTCAGGCCGGGGAACAGGCCAAGCCCCTGCAGGGTGCGTGCCACTGCGGATCGGGTCAGGCGGTGCGGTTTCGGAGTGAACCCGTGTCCGTCCAGCTGAAGGCTTCCCTCCGCGGGCGGGAAGACTCCGCAGATCACGTTGAAGAGGGTGGTCTTCCCTGCCCCGTTGGGGCCCATGATTCCCACGATTCTGCCGGCCGGGATCTCCAGGGACACGGAATCGAGGGCGGTAAGGCCTCCGAACCGGACCGTGATTCCGTCCAGCCGCAGACGTGGTGGTTCCGACCGGTCGGTATGTTGCTCCTGCATGAGTACTCCATCGTCTCTGCTCTTACCTTGAATACGGCGCGTGGTGCGGTATTGCGGTAGTGCGGGAGGTGCGGTGGTGCGGGTAGTAAAGGAGGTGCGGTGGTTACTTTGCCTGCAGTCCGGCCAGGTAGAGCTCGGTCAGCTGAGCAGCCGCCTGTTCGCGGCTGATCGACCCGCCGGGGGAGTACCAGTACGAGAGATAGTGCGGGTCGGAAAAGAAGTTGGCAGCCAGCACGGGGATCGGCAGATCCGTGCGGAAGACGCCGTCGTTCTGGCCGCGAACGAGGAGGGCGGTGAACGTATCGTTGTATTCGCGGCGCCGCCGTTTCACTTCCTCCTGGCGGTCCTCGCTGAGCATGTGCTGGGAGCGGAAGAACACTGATCCTTCGCGGATCCAGTCGATGGACGTCATGACCACGTCCTCGCAGACCAGACGCATGGTTTCAACTGCCGGCAGCCCCCGCCCGATAATCTCGGTCAGGTGCTGGCGCTGCAGCGTCAGGATGCGGTCATAGATGTCGAAGAGCAGGTCATCCTTGGAATTGAAGTAGTGATAGAGCGCCCCCTTAGTAACGCCGGCTGCATCCACGATCTGCTGCACGCTGGTCTTTGCGTAGCCCTGCCGCGCGAAGAGCTCCACGGAAGTCCGTGTGAGTTCTTCCTTGATGTTCAGGGTCTTCATGCGGCTGGTGTCCGGGTTTCTCGTGGTGTGGCCTGAGCCGGCGCGGGAACCGACCGGTTGGTATGTGCGAACACCATAACCCGGGAGGGGGCAGCCCGCGCAAGGGTTTTGCGGAAACAATTCCGGCGGGGCGTGGAAGTCGGCTCTCGTGGGTTCCGCTACCGTCGTGGGCATGACCTCACCCACATATCCGTCTCTCCCGTTCGTGCCGTCCGCTCCGGATTTCTCCGGCTGGCCCATGCCGGCGTCGGTGCCTGCGGGGATGCGGATGGAGCTGAGCAGGGCACGGCTGCTGGATTCCCGTGAGTCCTTGTTCGACGACTGGATGGCGATGCTGCACTCGCGCTACGACGAATGCCTGGCGACTCTGGGCCGGGAACTGATGGCGCTGGAAGCCACCTTCCTGAACCAGGAAGCGGACGGATCCTGGTGGATGTACCACTTCCAGCTGATGGGGGATGCCAGTCCCGGGCTGGTTCCCGACAACCCGCTGGACCAGGCACATTTGGAGTACGGAAAGAAGACCAAGCTGCCGGGGTGGGAGGAGCTGCAACCGCGGTTTTTCCTTTGCCCGCCGGAGGTGCGTGCCGCCGTCGAGGGCGCTGCCGGTTCCGAGCGCGCTGCCGGCGGCGGTGCTACCGCGGGTGGCGCGAGTGCCGCCGCTCCCGCGGGCTAGGGGGCGGACTGGGCTGCGCGTTACCGTCGCGGACAGCTGGCCCGCGGAGTCGGCGACGTGGACTCGGCGACGCCGGGTCAGCGACTCCGGAAAACAACGGGGTAAACAAAAGAACCCCGCACCGACGAATCGGTGTGGGGTTCTTATGGTGTCTCGACGTGCCCTCGATAGGATTCGAACCTACGGCCTGTTGCTCCGGAGGCAACCGCTCTATCCCCTGAGCTACGAGGGCAAGGACGCCAGTAAACCGGCAGGTCCTGTGGGACTCAAGAAGCTTAGCAGGTTTCGGGCGGGCGAGGAAAACCCATGTGCAGGCGGACAGGCGGTGCACCTGATGTGTTCCCCCTGGCGCTTTCCCGAAGCCTTGAACTGCGTCGCCCGAAAAGCGGTTATGGGCGCCCGTTTATGCGGGTAGGTAGTGGCGTGAGAAAGACAAGTATTTGAGGTTTCCAGACGGGACGTTTTGGAGCTGTTTTTGGCCTGGAAATGTCAGTGCCGGATGAAATCCTGAGGGTATGGATCAGCTCGGGAACACCGGACGGACAACCGAAGAGCCAGGCAGGGAAGACCAGCAGCCAACAGGGCAGACTGGTGAAGCGGATGCGCCCCGCGCGGCGTGCACCCTGTCGGTGTACCGGGCTGAACTGACTGTCGAGCCCGTCGGGAATGCGGACGCTGACGCGGGTACCGAAACTTCTGCTGCCACTCCCGAGAACGATGGCGAGGCTGGCACCCAGCCGGCCGAGAATTCCGGACCTGACGCCGGGCCTGGCCTTGCGGACCCATCCGTCTCCGAACCAGCCGATTCCGGAGCTCCCACCGCCGCTGATTCGGGAGACGATTGTTCAGCCCCCGATTCCGGAGGTCCCACAGTTTCCGATTCCGAAGCCGGGATTCCTGCCGATGGGTATCCGGACGGTTTCACCGGGACATTGGCGTTGCAGAACCTTGAATCCTTTGACGAAGCAATGGTCGGTGAAGCCTTGTCCCGAATGGCGCATGCGATGTCCTGGGTGCAGGCGCAGGAGGCCCGCCTAATGAACCGGATGAAGGAGATTTTCCGGGACGATTTCCACGCCGCGTCGGGGCGGCTCGAACCCGGGATGGCGTTCAGCCTCGCAGCTTCTGAATGCGCCGCCATCCTGAACGTCCCGCAGGTCACGGCCCAACGCATGATGTTTGAGGCCGGCATGCTCTACAGCACCCATGCCGCCACACTGAGCGCTCTGGAAGAAGGACGGCTGTCCTACCAGCACGCGCAGGTTGTGCTGGATCAATGCCAAAACGTTCCCGCCGAAGAGCTCCCGGAATTTGAAGCGGACCTGTTGAAGGCTGCGGAGGGGCAGACGCGGTCCCAGTTCTCTGCCAAGGCCCGAAGGCTGCGCGAGAAAAAGTATCCGGACACCATCAGCAAACGGCACCTGACCGCGTTCGAGCAGCGCAAGGTCACTCTGGACCGGGAAGAGGACGGCATGTCCTGTCTCTCCGCCCACCTGCGGGCCGCGGAGGCGCAGCAGATCTACACGACTCTCAGCACTGCCGCGCGGGGCGAACAGGTAGCCGGCGATAGCCGGACCATGGACCAGCTGCGTGCGGACATTCTCGCGCAGCTGCTGATGGGTGGCCTCGGCTCAACTCGTGCCAGCGGTACATCTGACGGCGATGGCAGGGCAGAGAAGGCAAGCGCCAGCAGGACCGACTGCGATGACGCCGGAGTCGTGCCCCGGGCTGAGCTCATGGTCCTGATCAACGCCGAGACACTCTTTGGCGCAGACGATCGGCCGGCCGAACTGCACGGTTACGGACCCATCAGCGCCGAAGCGGCCCGCAGGCTGGCCCGAAACGCCGTCGGTTGGACCGGCCTTGCGCAGGATCCACGGACAGGAGAAATTCTCGGGGTGGGACGGCGCCGAAAAGTCCCGGCCGGGCTCCGCCGCTGGCTCCGGGCGCGCGACGAAACCTGCAGATTCCCTGGCTGCCGGGTCAGTACCGCGAACGCGGACATCGACCACACCACCGACTGGGCGAAAGGCGGACCCACGGATCACGGAAACCTGGAACACCTCTGCCGCAGGCACCACCGGTTCAAGACCCTCGGTTACTGGAAGGCCTTTCAACCCACACCGGGAGTGATCGAGTGGACCTCACCGACCGGACGGGTTTACCGCACCGAACCTTTCCTGGAACTCGGACCACCGGACACGGGATCGGACCCACGAAAGGACCAGGGAAAGGCGAACCATAAGGAAACCGGGCCCCGGCAGGAAATCGCGCCGCCATTCTGACCGCGCCGGACAAACCAACAAACCAACAAACCAACAAACCAACAAACCAACAAACCAACAAACCAACACTGCGCGACCCTGCCGGAATCCGAGACCGCCATTCTGCGCCGCGGGGCTGGCTCTTGGGCCGCCCTCGGCCTAGTACCCAAGGAACGGGTCCGTCCGGATCCGCCGCCCGCCGGCACCGCGGACAGCCTTCCGGGCCGCAGCCACTGCACGGGGTGAGCCGGAAACGTACACAGCCCGGCCGCTGATGTCGGGAATCTCCCGGCTCAGGACCGCCGCGTCAGGCAGTCCCGGACCCAGCCAGGTCCATCCGGAGATGCCGGGATCGGAGGGCGTGCAGACCAGTACCCGCACGTTCATGTCCCGCAGTTCCCCGGCATAAGCGAGCTCGTCTACGGAGGAAGCCGCATACACCAGCACCATGTCCCGGTCCTCGCCGCGTATCTGACGCAACTGGCTGATGAAAGGGGTGATGCCGATACCCGACGCAATCATGAGCACCGGCGTGTGCGCGTCCCGCGGCAGAAGGAAATCTCCGGCGACGGCAGTGGCGCCAACCTCGGCCCCGGGCCGCATCCGCAGCAGGGCAGTCTTGAAACTGCTCCCTGATTCAGCCACGCGCAGCCCCACCGCTACCGTGCCGGGTTCCGCGGGAGGCGTGGTGATGCTGAAAATACGCCGGGAGCCCCGCGAGTCCGGCTCGAAGTGCGGCACGGCAAGCTCGACGTACTGGCCGGCACGAAAACGGACAGGACGGGACGGCTCGAACACCAGTTCCCGGGCAGTCGGAGTCAGCTCGCGGGTCTCGAGCAGCCGCAGCCGGACAGCTCCGCGCTGGCCCATCGCAAAGGCCAGCAGGTTCCCCGCCAGCAGGGCCAGTTCCGGAGACATCATCACGGGCCCCAGAGACAACGGCACGGAGAAAAGCACACCGACGACGGCGGCCTCCAGTAGGCGCTGAACGCGAAGCGGAGGCAGGGTCAGAGGCTCCGTGAGCATGAAACCGGCCAGGAACACCAGAGGGTAGGACACGGCAATGGTCGTCAGGGCGCCGGCAAGGGACTCGCCGGCAGCAAGGAAACGGGCCAGAGTCACGGCCGCTGCAGTAAGAACAAAGATCCCTGCCATCGGCAGCAGCCGGTTCCGGTACAGCACCAGGACGGCAGCCGGAAGAACGGCGATCAGCATGCCGGGAGTCGCAACCCACCAGACAGCACCGCCCAGACCGGTCAGGGCCACCACGAAAGCCCCCACGGCCGCCGGATTGAAAATGTGCCGGCGACGGAAGGCCAGCAGATATTTCGACGCCGTCGCAACGGCGCCCGCCAGTGCCACCGCTCCCAGCTGCGCACCTTCTGTACTGGGCCAGAAGAGGAAATACAGCAGCAGGCCGGTGATCAGCGAGGAATCGGTCTGCGGACGGGTGCGCAGCAGCAGGCCTGCCACCCGGCTGGTGATCAGCGTGGAAGCCACCGCCGTCGCCGCCGTCGCGCCCAGCTCTGCCGGTGTGTAGAACAGAACTCCGGCGAAGGAAAGGACAAAGGACCAGGCAGCTAATGCCAGCAGGACCCACACCGTGAAGCGGTACATGGTCCAGCGCCCCAGGAAAGTGTTCAGGGTCCGCGGTGCGGCAGGGGCAGAAACGCTCATGGGAATAGGACTCCAGCCATCGCAGGGGAATAGTCGGCCCGGCCGTCAGTGAACATCCGGACGTAGTCGAAAGCGAACTCGCGGACCAGTTCGCGCGGCTCGGTAAAGAACAGGGCCGTGGCGAGGCCGTCGGCAGTCATGGCGTCGGCTGCCAGAACCCACGTGGCTGCCACGGTGTCCACCGGGGAACCGGTGCGGGCATCGAGCACATGGTGCAGGCCGTCGCCCCAGTGCCTCCGGTTGGCGGCCGAGGCGCATAGTGCCCGGTCCGAAAGGGACACCACCCCGATGGCCCGGGTGGTGTCATACGGATGTTCCAGGGCAACGCGCAGGGGAGCAGCACCGGCATGACGCAGGTCCGAACCGGCATCCACCACATACTCCCGGTGGCCGGCATCAGCCAGAAGCGCGCTGACGAGGTCCACGAGCTGCCCCTTCCCGGCGGCACCGATGTCGAAGGTCACCGGAGCCGCGGTGGTCAGCGTGATGCCGCGGGCGTCGGCGGTCCAGGACACGGTTTCCACCCAGGCGGCAGCGGGCGCAGGCGGACCCGATGGCTGGAAGCTGTACGCGGCGTCGTACCCCAACACCTCCAGCGAGCGCCCCACCAGCGGGTTCACTGCTCCGCCCGTCAGCCGCTGCAGGGTATCGAAGAGCGTCAGCAGGGGTGCGGCCGAGGCGGGGAGCTCGAAGCTTCCTGCTGCTTCGGCCATCCGCGCCACGGTGGAATCGGACCGGAAGCGCGAATAGGTCCGGTCATAGCTGTCGACCAGATCCGCCACGGCAGCCTGGGTGTCCGGATCCAGCGGCACAGCGGTGGACAGGGACCACTGCGTGCCGATCGCCTCAAACCCCAGGGTGTGCACGGGCTAGGACGTAGCTTCGGAACGGATGGCGTCCAGGGCACGGTTGAAGCCCTGGCTGGTCAGCGAGGAGCCGGCCACCTTGTCCACATCGAGTTCGTCCAGGCTCTTACCGACCACCTGCTCCTTGACGCCGGAGGTGAACTCACGCTGGTACTGCTTGGAGGTCGGGTTCTTCTGTGAGGTCTCGACGTCCAGTTCCGTCACCACGCCGTTTTCCAGCTGCAGCGTGACATCCACGTCCTCCGAGGTGCCCGACGGCGGGATGTAGCTTCCGGTGCCGGAGTACTCGCCGTCGGCGTAGCTGCCGGAGCCGGCTGCAGCATCGGGGGAGGAAGCGGCGGATGGCTCAGCGGACGACGAAGCGGGAGACTCAGCGGGAGCCGGATCTGCGTCGGCGGTGTCCTCGCCCGGAGCGCAGCCTGCCGCCGAGAGCAGGGACAGGCCGGCAGCGGCACACAGCAGGGACTTGCTCGCTCGGTTCACGGTTCTCCTTGGGGATGGGGACTGTTCCCCTTTATTACATCGCATGATTACTGCGGAGGCTGTGTCCGCACAGAGTAAGGCCTGTCATACAAAACGGGACCCGTGCGCACCCGGCTATGCTTAACCGGTGACTCCTGAAGAACTTTCCTCCGCCGTAACTGCCTGCCTCCAAGACGCCATCGATGCCGGTGACTTCAGCATCGAGCTGCCCGGGGAGGTGCGCGTGGAGCGTCCGAAGAACCGGGACCACGGTGACTGGGCCACCAACATCGCCCTGCAGCTGTCCAAGCAGGCCGGCATGAACCCCCGCCAGTTCGCAGAGATCCTCAAGGGCCGGCTGGAAAAGATCGCCGGTGTGGCCAAGGTCGACATTGCCGGTCCGGGCTTCCTGAACATCACCCTCGACGCCGGTGCAGCCGGTGAACTGGTCAAGACAATTGTCGACGCCGGCCCCGCCTACGGCACGTCGGAAATTCTCAAGGGCACCCGGATCAACCTGGAGTTCGTCTCCGCCAACCCCACCGGTCCCATCCACCTGGGCGGCACCCGCTGGGCCGCCGTCGGCGATGCCCTGGCCCGGGTGTTCCAGTCCCAGGGGGCGGAGGTCACCCGCGAGTACTACTTCAATGACCACGGCGCGCAGATTGACCGTTTTGCCCGCTCGCTGCTGGCCTCGGCCAAGGGTGATCCCGCCCCGGAAGACGGCTACGCCGGCGAGTACATCGTCGACATTGCCAACCGCGTGCTGGCCGCCGAACCTAACATCACCGAACTGCCCGACGCCGAGGCCCAGGAACGTTTCCGCGCCGTCGGCGTGGACTTCATGTTCGGCGACATCAAGGAATCCCTGCACAACTTCGGCGTGGACTTCGATGTCTTCTTCCACGAGGATTCGCTGCACGAAAACGGCCAGGTGGCCAAGCTCCTCGAACAGCTCAAGGGCTCGGAGAACCTGTACGAAAAGGACGGCGCCTGGTGGCTGAACTCCACCGCCTTCGGCGACGACAAGGACCGCGTGGTCATCAAGTCGGACGGCAACGCCGCCTACATTGCCGGTGACATTGCCTACATCCACAACAAGCGCGAGCGCGGCTTCGACCTGAACGTCTACATGCTGGGTGCTGACCACCACGGCTACGTGGCCCGCCTGAAGGCCGCCGCAGCAGCACTGGGCCACGACCCGGAATGCGTGGAGGTACTGATCGGCCAGATGGTGAACCTGGTCAAGGACGGCAAGCCCGTACGCATGTCCAAGCGCGCCGGCACCGTGGTCACCCTCGAAGACCTCGTGGAAGCCGTAGGAGTGGACGCCGCCCGCTACACGCTGGCCCGCTTCTCCGCCGATTCCAACATCGACGTTGACCTGGACCTGCTGACCAAGCGCAGCAACGAGAACCCCGTGTTCTACGTCCAGTACGCCCACGCCCGCACCCACGCCCTGGCCCGCAACGCCGAGGCCGCCGGCGTCGACGATTCCGCCTTCGACGCATCGCTGCTGATCCACCCCACCGAAAGCGCACTGCTGGCCGCACTGGGCCAGTACCCCGGCGTCGTCGCGCAGGCCAGCGCCTTCCGCGAACCGCACCGCGTGGCCCGCCACCTCGAGGTCATCGCCGGCACCTACCACCGCTGGTACGACGCCTGCCGCATCGCACCCCAGGGCGACGAGGAAATCACCGACACCAACCGCACCCGCCTGTGGCTGAACCTGGCCGCACGCCAGGTCCTGGCCAACGGCCTGGGCCTGCTGGGAGTCTCCGCACCCGAACGGATGTAATTTTCATGACTGCTTCACCCCTGGCTCCGCAGTGGCTGAGCCACCCCGAGGACACCAACGCCCTGCGCCCGCAGCTGTGGGCGCAGGATGTGGCGCGCGGCGCCGGCGGAGAGCTGGAAATCTCCGGCATCCCCGTGTCCCGGATCGCCGAGGAATTCGGCACCCCCGTGTTCGTGATGTCCGAAACCGACTTCCGGGCCCGTGCCCGCGACTTCAAGGACTCCTTTGACGCCGCATTCGCCGGCCTGTGCGGCGGAGCGGACGTCTACTACGCCGGAAAGTCCTTCCTCTGCACCGAAGTGGCACGCTGGGTGTCCTCCGAGGGGCTGCGCCTGGACACCTGCTCCGGCGGGGAACTGGCGGTGGCCCGGCGCGCCGGACTGCACGGAAGCCAGCTCGGCCTGCACGGCAACAACAAGTCCCGAGCCGAACTGACCCGCGCCCTCGACATGGAGCTGGGCCGGATTGTGGTGGACAGCCTCGGCGAGCTGGAAATGCTGGGGGACCTGGCCGCCTCCCGCGGTGAGCGCGCCAACGTGATGCTCCGTCTGACCCCGGGCGTGCACGCCTCCACCCACGAGTTCATTGCCACCGCCCATGAGGACCAGAAGTTCGGCCTCTCCATGGTTGCGGACCCGGACCTGGACGGCATGTCCCCGGCCATGGCAGCGGTGGAGACGGCACTCAAGCACGACGGCGTGAACCTGGTGGGCGTGCACTGCCACATCGGTTCGCAGATCTTCGAATCGGCCGGCTTTGAGCTCGCCGCCCGGCGGCTGCTCGGCTTCCTGGCCGAGGTGAAGCAGGGGTACGGTGTGGAACTGGCCGAACTGGACCTCGGCGGCGGCTACGGCATTGCCTACACCGAGGCCGACGCGCCGCGCCCGGCCGCCGAGATCGCGAACGCAATGGCCGCCGTCGTCGGCAGCACCTGCAGCGAACTGGGCCTGGCCGTGCCGCGGATCTCCATTGAACCGGGACGGGCCATCGCGGGTCCGAGCACCTTCACCCTCTACCGCGCCGGCACCACCAAGACCGTGCGGGTGGATACGCCCGACGGCGGCACCTCCCCGCGGCGGTATGTCAGCGTCGACGGCGGAATGAGTGACAACGCCCGCCCCGTGCTTTACGGCGCGGACTACTCCGCGGTGCTGGCCTCGAGGACGTCCGAAGATGACGCGGTTATTTCGCGGGTGGTTGGCAAACACTGCGAAAGCGGCGACATAGTGGTCCGTGACGCCTACCTGCCCGGTGACGTCACTGCTTCGGACCTGCTGGCCGTTCCGGGAACCGGTGCGTACTGCTGGGTCCTGTCCAGCAACTACAACTACCTGACCCGCCCGCCCGTAGTGGCCGTGCGGGACGGCGCCGCGCGGCTGATTGTGCGCGGCGAGACCGAAGACGACCTGTTGGCACGCGACGTTTCCTAACCTCTGCAAGGAGTTGGCACAACATATGAAGACCCTGAAAGTAGCCCTGCTGGGGTGCGGAAACGTGGGTTCGCAGGTAGCCCGGATCCTCGTTGACGACGCCGCGGACCTCACCGCCCGCCTCGGCGCGCGGCTGGAGCTGTCCGGCATCGCGGTGCGCAACGTTGACGCCCCCCGCGACGTGGACCTGCCGGCGGAACTGTTCACCACGGATGCGGAGGCCCTCGTGGCGGACGCGGACATAGTGATTGAGCTGATGGGCGGCCTGGAGCCGGCCCGCACCCTGATCCTGCACGCCCTGGGCTCGGGAGCCGCCGTCGTCACCGGCAACAAGGCCCTGCTCGCCGCGGACGGTGCTGCCCTGTACGAAAAGGCTGACGCCGCGGGCGTCCAGCTCTCCTATGAAGCGGCCGTGGCCGGGGCGATCCCGATCCTGCGCCCCATCCGGGACAGCCTCGCCGGAGACCGGATCACCAAGGTCATGGGCATCGTCAACGGCACCACCAACTACATCCTCGACGCCATGGACTCCACCGGCGCCCAGTTCGCCGACGCCCTCGCCGAGGCCCAGCGCCTCGGCTACGCGGAAGCGGATCCCACCGCCGACGTCGAAGGGCACGACGCCGCGGCCAAGGGCGCCATCCTCGCTTCCCTGGCGTTCCACACCGGCTTCGACCTCTCGGCCGTGTCCTGCGAGGGCATCAGCTCCGTCACCGCCGAGGACATCAAAGCCGCCCAGGAGGCAGGCTTCGTCATCAAGCTGCTGGCCATTGCCGAAAAGTCCCCGGACACCGACGGAAGCGAAGGCGTCAGCGTCCGCGTGCATCCCACCCTGCTGCCGCGCCGGCATCCGCTGGCCGCCGTGCATGGAGCCTTCAACGCAGTGTTCGTCGAGGCCGAAAATGCAGGCGAACTGATGTTCTACGGCCAGGGCGCCGGCGGGGCTCCCACGGCCTCGGCCGTTATGGGCGACGTTGTGACCGCTGCCCGGCGGCTTGTGCTCGGCGGACCCGTTCCCGCCGGCCGGCCCAGCGGCTCCCTGCCCGCGCTGCCGCTGGAGAAGGTCACCACCAGCTACTCGATCGGCCTGGACGTTGCGGACCAGCCCGGTGTCCTGGCGGCCGTCGCCCGCGTGTTCGCCGAACACGGCGTCTCCATCGAAACCATGCGCCAGACCATCCACGGTGAAGGCAGCAGTGCCGAACTGCGCTTCGTTACGCACCGTGCCCCCGAAGCCGCCCTCGCGGCAACCGTCGAGGCCATCAAGGGCCTGGACGTCATCAAGAACGTCAAATCCGTTATGCGGGTAGAAGGAGTCTGAGCCGTGGCTCACCAATGGCGCGGCGTTATCCGCGAATACGCCGACCGTCTTCCGGTCACCGACAGCACCGAGGTCATTACCCTTGGTGAGGGCGGCACGCCGCTGGTCCGGGCCAAGGCGCTGTCCGAGCTGACCGGCTCCGAGGTTTACCTCAAGGTCGAAGGCATGAACCCCACCGGCTCCTTCAAGGACCGCGGGATGACCATGGCCATGACCGCCGCCGTCGAATCCGGCGCCAAGGCAGTGGTCTGCGCGTCCACCGGCAACACCAGCGCTTCGGCCGCCGCCTACGCCACGCAGGCGGGCATCACCTGTGCGGTGCTCGTGCCGGACGGCAAGATCTCCATGGGCAAGCTCAGCCAGGCCATTGCCCACGGGGCGCAGCTGCTCCAGGTGCGCGGCAACTTCGACAACTGCCTGGAAGTGGCCCGCAAGCTTGCCGAGGCGTACCCGGTGTTCCTCGTGAACTCGGTGAACCCCGCACGCATCGAAGGCCAGAAGACGGCGTCCTTCGAAGTGGTGGACTACCTCGGCGACGCCCCCGACTACCACGTGCTGCCCGTCGGCAACGCCGGAAACATCACCGCGTACTGGAAGGGCTACTCCGAATACGCGAAGCCCTGGACCAACGTGGCCGGCGAGGAACTGGCGCCCGTAGCCACGAAGACCCCGCATATGTGGGGCTTCCAGGCAGAAGGCGCCTCGCCGCTGGTGAAGGGACACCCGGTCACCGATCCGGACACCATTGCCACGGCCATCCGCATCGGCAACCCTGCCTCCTGGGACCAGGCGATTGCCGCCCGCGATGAATCCGGCGGCCTGATCGAAGCCGTCACGGACACGGAAATCCTCGACGCGCACCGCTGGCTCTCCGCCCGCGAAGGCGTCTTTGTGGAACCGGCCTCCGCCGCCGGTGTGGCCGGGCTGCTCAAGAAGCATGCTGCCGGGGAAGTGCCGGCCGGCAAAACCATCGTCATCACCGTCACCGGCCACGGCCTCAAGGACCCGCAGTGGGCACTGCGCACGGCCGACGGCTCCGACGTCGAACCCACCAAGGTGGACTTCGACGTTGTCAGCGTGGCGGCAGCGCTGGGCCTGGAAGCGGCACCGTCAGCCGGATCCGGCAAGTAGGGCATGGTTATGCAGGTGGCCGGCGGCCCGCGCACCGCTCCCCGGACCCTGGCGCCGGGCCAGGACGTGACTGTGTCCGTGCCCGCAACAAGTGCCAACCTCGGCCCGGGCTTCGACTCCCTCGGCCTCGCCGTCACGCTGTATGACACGGTCCGGGTGCGTACCTCCGAGAACGAGGGCATCTTCGTCGAAGTGGCGGGGGAGGGCGCGGGAAGCGTTCCGCTGGATTCCTCGCACCTGGTGGTCCGGACCCTGCTCCGGACCCTGAACAACGCGGGGTACGGCATCCAGGGCCTGCACCTGAGCGCTGAGAATGCCATTCCGCACGGCCGCGGTCTGGGTTCCTCGGCCTCTGCCATTGTCTCGGGCGTGCTAGCGGCAAATTCCCTGCTGCCGGCCGAAGCACGGCTCGATGCCGCCGGTCTGCTGCACAGCTGCTCGGCTCTTGAAGGACACCCGGACAACGTGGCACCCGCCCTTGCCGGCGACCTTGCCATCTCCTGGGAGACCGACGGCGTGTTCCGGTCGGTACGGGCTGCCGTGCACCCAAGCGTGGTCCCCGTCGTCGCGATACCCGACGTCGAGCTGTCCACCGAGAGTGCCCGCGGCCTGCTGCCCGCCACCGTGGCGCACCGGACCGCCGCAGCCAATGCGGGACGTGCCGCGCTGCTGATCCATGCTTTGACCGCGGATCCGTCCCTGTTGCTTGAGGGAACCCGGGATGCGCTGCATCAGGATTTCCGTGCCCCCGCGATGCTGCCCAGTGCACGGCTGCTGCAGTCGCTGCGGTCGGACGGCTTCGCTGCCGTGATTTCCGGTGCCGGTCCCACCGTGCTGTGCCTTGCCGACGGCGAGGATGCCGCACGGGACGCGGAACAGGCCATGACCGAACAGCTGCAGGTGGCGGGATCAGCCGAAAACTGGCGTGTTCTGCGGCTTGGCGTGGAGCGAGATGGTGCTAGAGTGGAAGGGCACCAGCGGTAATTTTCCCGTTTTGTGCTCCCGCAGGTAGCCGTCCATTTTGGGCCGCCCCGGGCTTTCGTTGAAAACACTTTGCCGCCGTCAGGTGTGACTACACCCGTCTTGCGGTGATCTTCGTTGATTCAATCGCCCACCCGCGGAGGCACAGTCTTCGGTGCAGCCTTCAAGGAACCGCCAAGAAGCGGCGTGTCCGGCTTGAATAACGCATGTTCGGCAGCGAAGCTGACCAGACTCTGCGGAGATTCTTCTTAACAAGGCACCCAGCAGATTCGCCTTTCTCCGGTCATCGGACCGGTAGCCAAGCGAACCCTGACCTAATGTCTGATCTTTGGGGCCAGGGCCAATCACCGCGGCCGGCATTGCGCCGGACCGCCCGACGAGGGGGAAGGATCCTTCGTGACAGATACCACTAGCCTGACTGCAGGCGTGGATTCGGCATCCGCCGGTTCAACCGGCGAGAACACATCCAAGAGCGCAGGCCTTGCAGGCCTTAAGCTCGCGCAGCTCCAGGCGCTTGCCGGCCAGCTCGGCATCACCGGGGGATCCCGTATGCGTAAGCAGGACCTGGTGACGGCAATTTCCAATCACCAGCGCGGCGGCGCAGTAGCCGACCGCCCCGTCCGCGGTTCCCGCGGCGAGGCCGGCGACGACGCAGCCAAGGGTGCGTCCGCACCGGAGAAGGCAGCTGCCGCTCCGGAGGAGCAGTCCGCCGAGCCGACCCGCCCCACGCGTACCCGCAACCGCAACCGCCGTGCGGCCAGTGACGGCGTCGTCACTTCCGCTCCGGCTGCCGCAGCCGAAGCCGAGGCACCCGCTGCCGCTCCCGCCGCGGAAACCACTGAGGCTCCGGCCCGGAACCGCGAGGCACGCGAAGACAACGGACGCGAAGAGGGCCAGCGCGAGCGCGGCAACCGCCGCAGCCGCAACCGCCGCAGCGACTCCAGCGAGTCCAGCAACGGCACGGCCCCCGCCGCTCCCGCCGAGGCCCCTGCAGAAGAAGCCGCTTCGAACAACGGTGCTTCGAACACCGCCGCCGCAGGCAACGGTTCCGAGAACCGGACCTCTCAGGGCGACGACGAGCGCGGCGAACGCCGTGAACGCCGCAGCCGCTCGGACCGCGACAACGGCGGAAACCGCGAGAACAACCGGGACCGCGACAACAACCGTGACAACGGCGGCAGCCGCGACCGGGACAACAACCGGGACCGCGACAACAACCGTGACAACGGCGGCAGCCGCGAGAACAACCGGGACCGCGACAACAACCGTGACAACGGCGGCAGCCGCGACCGGGACAACAACCGGGACCGCGACAACAACCGCGACGACAATGACGAGAACGGACGCGGGCGCAACCGCCGCAACCGGAACCGCAACGAGCGCAATGAGCGCGGCGACCGGAACGACCGTTTCCGCGACCGCAACGAGCGCCGCCGCAACCGCAGCCAGAACCCCGAGGTCGACGACGTCGAGGTCACTGACGACGACGTCCTGCTGCCCGTAGCCGGCATCCTCGACGTCCTGGAGAACTACGCCTTCGTCCGGACCTCCGGCTACCTGCCGGGCCCGAACGATGTCTACGTTTCCCTCGCCCAGGTGAAGAAGTACAACCTGCGCAAGGGCGACGCCGTCGTCGGCGCCATCCGCGCCCCCCGCGAAGGTGAAAACCAGGGCGGAAACCAGCGCCAGAAATTCAACGCACTGGTCCGTCTGACCTCCGTCAACGGCAAGCCGGCCGAGGACAACAAGGACCGCGTGGAGTTCTCCAAGCTGGTTCCGCTGTACCCCTCCGAGCGCCTGCGCCTGGAGACCTCCGCAAAGGTGATCGGCCCGCGTGTCATTGACCTCGTGGCTCCGATCGGCAAGGGCCAGCGCGGCCTGATCGTCTCCCCGCCGAAGGCCGGTAAGACGCTGATCCTGCAGGCGATTGCCAACGCCATCACCATCAACAACCCCGAGGTCCACCTCATGATGGTCCTCGTGGACGAACGTCCCGAGGAAGTCACGGACATGCAGCGCACGGTCAAGGGTGAGGTTATTGCCTCCACCTTCGACCGCCCCGCTGATGACCACACCACGGTTGCCGAGCTCGCCATCGAGCGCGCCAAGCGCCTGGTGGAAATGGGCAACGACGTCGTGGTGCTGCTTGACTCCATGACCCGTCTGGGCCGTGCCTACAACCTGGCCGCTCCGGCGTCGGGCCGTATCCTCTCCGGCGGTGTCGACTCCTCGGCGCTGTACCCGCCCAAGCGTTTCTTCGGTGCTGCCCGCAACATCGAAAACGGCGGCTCGCTGACCATCCTGGCCACGGCCCTGGTGGAGACCGGATCCAAGATGGACGAGGTCATCTTCGAGGAATTCAAGGGCACCGGCAACATGGAACTGCGCCTGTCCCGCAACCTGGCGGACAAGCGCATCTTCCCGGCCGTGGATGTCAACGCGTCGGGCACCCGCCGCGAAGAGAACCTGCTCTCCCCGGATGAAGTCAAAATCATGTGGAAGCTGCGCCGGGTCCTGTCCGGCCTGGACACCCAGCAGGCGCTGGAACTGCTCACCGGCAAGATCCGGGAGACGCAGTCCAACGTCGAGTTCCTGATGCAGGTCCAGCAGACCACCCTGGGCACCAAGGACAACTAGCTGCCCTACGAGCCGCTCATGCTCCCTCCCGCGAACCAGCGGGTGGGCGCCTGGGCGGCTCGTGCGTTAACGCCTGGGAACCGGCGGGCGCACAAACCGATAAACTGCCTTGTGGGAAACACAGCCTTACGCCGAACCCCGGCTCGACGGGAAATCCCGCCTTGTGGGAAACACAGCCGAAAGAGGAATCTAGAACATGTTTGAGTCCATTCAGGGCCTGTTGGATGAGCACGCTGAACTTCAGCTGCGCCTGTCCGACCCGGCAGTGCACGCGGACCAGGGCCTGGCCCGGCGGCTGGGACGGCGCTACGCCGAACTCAGCCGGATTGTGGACGCCTACAACCGCTGGCACGGACTCGAGGATGACCTTGCCGCCGCTGCCGAAATGGCCGACGAGGATCCGGAATTCGCCGCAGAGGTGCCCGTGCTCAAGGAGCAGCTGGAGGATGCGCAGGAGAAGCTGCGCCGCCTGCTGATCCCGCGCGACCCCAATGACGGCCGTGACGTCATCATCGAGGTCAAGGGCGGCGAAGGCGGCGACGAAGCAGCCCTGTTCGCCGGGGACCTGCTGCGCATGTACACCCGCTATGCCGAGCACCGCGGCTGGCGTACGGAAATCATCTCCGCCACGGAATCCGACCTGGGCGGCTACAAGGATGTTTCCATGGCCATCAAGGGCAACTCCAACGATCCGGCCGAAGGCGTCTACGCCCGCCTGAAGTACGAAGGCGGCGTGCACCGCGTGCAGCGTGTTCCCGTCACCGAGTCCCAGGGCCGTATCCACACCTCGGCTGCCGGCGTCCTGGTGCTGCCCGAAGTGGACGAGCCGGAAGAGGTCGCGATCAGCCAGAACGACCTGAAGATCGACGTCTACCGTTCCTCCGGTCCCGGCGGACAGTCCGTCAACACCACCGACTCGGCCGTACGCATCACCCACCTGCCCACCGGCATTGTGGTGGCCATGCAGAACGAAAAGTCGCAGCTGCAGAACCGGGAAGCGGCCATGCGTGTGCTGCGTTCCCGCATCCTCGCCCACGAGCAGGAGAAGATCGACGCCGCGAACTCCGACATCCGCAAGTCGCAGATCCGCACCATGGACCGTTCCGAGCGGATCCGGACCTACAACTACCCGGAAAACCGGATTGTGGACCACCGCACCGGCTACAAGGCCTACAACCTGGACACCGTCCTGAACGGCGAGCTCGAGGCAGTAGTGCAGGCCGCCATCGAAATGGATGAGCAGGCACGGCTGGACGCCATCGGTGACGAAAGCTAGCAGCCCCACCGGTTCCGGCACCGGCACCACCCTGGCCGAAGCGCTGAAACAGGCGGCGGCGGAACTCGCCGCCGCCGGCGTGCCTTCTCCGCGGGTGGATGCCGAGCTGCTGGCAGCGCATCTGCTGGGGGAGACCCCCGGACGGGTCCGGGCGCTGGCGTTCACCGACGTGCCGGCACCCGAGGGGTTCAGCACACTGGTGTCCGAGCGGGCCGCCCGGGTGCCGCTGCAGCACCTGACGGGAAAGGCACATTTCCGGTACCTGGAACTGGCCGTCGGCCCCGGGGTGTTTGTGCCCCGGCCGGAGACCGAAACGGTGGCGCAGCTGGCGATTGATGCCGCCCGCCGCGCGGGTCCGGCAAAGGTCGCGGACCTGGGGACGGGCTCCGGCGCCATTGCGGCCGCGGTCGCCTCGGAGGTGCCCGACGCCGAGGTGCATGCCGTGGAGCTCAGCCCCCTCGCGTTCGCCTGGGCGGAACGGAACCTTGCTCCGCTGGGTGTCCGTCTGGTCCTGGCGGATCTGCGGACCGCACTGGCGGACCACAACGCCAGCTTTGACGTGGTGGTGTCCAATCCGCCGTACATCCCTGCAGAGGCGGTGCCGAACGAACCCGAAGCCGCCGAGCACGATCCGGCCATGGCCCTGTACGGCGGGGGAGCGGACGGCCTGGAACTGCCCCTGGCCGCCGCCCGCACCGCTGCCCGCCTGCTGGTTGCCGGCGGTTACTTCGTGATGGAGCACGCCGAAGTGCAGGCTCCGGCCATCGCCCGGCTGCTTGCCGCCGATCCCGCGTGGACCGACGTAGAATCCCACCGGGACCTCAATGACCGCCCCCGCGCCACTTCGGCGGTCCGACGGCCCGCGCCGGAGGCTTCTCCTAATGAAAGAATGAAGACGTGAGCACCAGTTTTGACTGCAGCAACCCCGAGGAACTCGGCGAAGGCCTGGCGGCGGCCCAGCGGGCGATAGCCGCGAAGAGCTGCGTGGTCCTTCCCACCGACACCGTGTACGGGATCGGCGCCGACGCGTTCTCGCCGCAGGGAGTGGCGACCCTCCTCGCTGCGAAGGGACGCGGCCGGAGCATGCCTCCGCCCGTGCTGATCCCGCGCCTGCAGACCATGGACGGGCTGGCCATGGACATTTCCGAGGATGCGCGCGCTCTGGCACGTGCTTTCTGGCCGGGCGGACTGACCCTGATCTTCCATGCCCAGCCGTCCCTGACCTGGGATCTGGGCGACACACTGGGAACCGTTGCACTGCGGATGCCCGACGACGACGTCGCCCTGGACCTGCTGGCGGTCACCGGACCGCTGGCCGTCTCCTCGGCCAACCGGACGGGATTCCCCGCCGGGCAGAGCGCAGCCCAGGCCCGCGAACAGCTGGGCGAATCAGTGGAGGTCTATCTGGAGGCCGGGCACCGTCCGGTGGCCGGCAGCGACGGAGTGCCCTCCACGATTGTGGATGCCACCGGCGAACAGATGCGCGTGGTGCGCAGCGGTGCCGTCAGCATTGCCGCCCTGCGCGAAGTGGTGCCGGGGATCCTGGACCTGGGCGAAGAGCCGGCCGCAACCCCCGCCGAAACAGCCGGCGGCACCGCGCCGACCCTGGCTAAGAACCCGAGCCTGGCTAAAGAGTAAGGGCCGGTCAGTTCCGGGAAGCTTCGAGGACTTCCCGGACGCGGGGTTCGGGAACATTGCCGGTGGACTCGGCCCACCCGGGCTCCTGGCGCTGCCCGAACCACATCATCTCCACCCGGCGCAGTGCCCCGTGCAGCCGCTCTCCGGCCATGGAAGAGAGCATGTAGCCGCAGCGCAGCGCCGCGCGGCAGAACCAGGCGGGCAGGTGCGCCGGGCGCCGGCCGCCGGCGGCTTCCAGCACGGCGGACACCGATGCCTGCTCCCACGGCTGCAGGACTACGGCAGGCACGGGGCCGCGGTGGAAGCCGACCCGCAGGACAAAATCGACCAGCGAATGAACCGAGCTGACCGGACTGGGCGCGGTTCCGGGACCGGCCACCGAGGCCAGCGGCGAGGCCGCGAGCCGGGCCAGTTTCGCCGTCGTCGCCCTGCCCGGCCCCTGGACCGACGTGGCCCGGACCGTGGCTACGCTGCAGGATCCCCCGGCCCGGGCGGAGAGGACCTGTTCGCCGAGGGCCTTGGAACGGGAGTAGGCCGAAAACGGTTCAACATGGGTGCTTTCGTCCAGGAAGGGCCGGTGCCCCTGCACGGCCGCGCTGCTCAGGTGCACGAAGCGGCGGACGCCTGCGGCATCGGCCGCGTCGGCAGCCAGCGCGGGCAGCAGGGAGTTGGCGCCCCGGAGTTCGGGTGAGTCCGTTGCTCCCGGCGTCGCCAGCCCGGCAGCATTGACCACTACGTCCGCACCGGCGAAGGCGTTCACCAGCAGGCTGCGTTCCGTATCCAGCGCCGCGGCCTCGGCAAGCAGCGCAGCGGGGCTGGTGCCCTCGGCGCGCAGCCGGGGTGCGGAAACGGAACGGACGCTCACGCCGCGCTCCGCAAGGGCGGAGCGCACCGCTGAGCCGATGAACCCGGAGGCGCCCAGGACTACCCAGACAGGGGCCGGGCCGGGGGAGGGAACGGAGGAACGCGGGGCGGAAGGAGTGCTCAAACCTGCTGCTTTCGGGTGGAGGGTTCCGGTTCGCCGGACGCCAGCGGGGGCATCGGGGACCAGGCCGGATCGCGGAGGATGCGCCGGGCGCCGCGCCAGCCGGCCCAGAGGCGGGCGGCACCGCTGAGCTTATGTTCCACGGCGATCAGCCGCAGCAGCTCCTTCCCCGCGGTGAGGAAGGTCCCCAGGGCGAATCCGTAGCGGTGATACTTTCCGTGGGCCTGAAGGTACCGGGCGGTATGGCCCCGGTTGCGCATGGAGGTGAAGCGGCCGAGGTCGCTGGAATCGTTGAGGTGCCGGATGCCGAGGTCAATCTGCTTCTGCGCACGGACCTTGCGGAGGACAAAATCGTTGACGTAGGCCACCGGCCGGTCCAGGGACGCCAGCCAGCCGTACATCAGGTCGTCCCCGTTGATGAAGTAACGCGCATCCGGCAGGCCGATCCTGCGCACCTGCGCGGCACTGATCAGCATCCCCTCAAAGCAGCCCACATTGGTCTCGAAGACGGGGGAGTCGCGGAAAACGTTGCCCCGCACGGGCAGGTGTACGCCCAGGAAGGGGACGAAACGGTGCTGCCAGAAAAACGGTGCACCGGTTTCGTCGAAGCGCCGGCCGTGGATGCAGTCATAGCTGCCGGTCCACTTGCGCAGCGCCGCCACGGCATCCGGGATAACCTCGACGTCGTCGTCCATCAGCCACAGCCACTGCGCACCGGAGTCCAGGGCGGCCTGGACACCGGCGGCGAATCCGCCGGCCCCGCCGGTGTTGGTTTCCAGCCGCAGGACGGTCAGCGGAACGGGGAACCCTGCACGGGCTGCTTCCAGGACCTGCGGCGTCGCATCGGTGCTGGCGTTGTCCACCGCGATCACCGCAGCCGGGGCCGGGTCGAGGGCCGCCACGCTCTTCAGGAGTCCGGCGAGGTAGCCGGAGCGGTTGAAGGTGGTGATGACGATCGTCAGCTGGTCCGGGGGCGAAGCGGCAGCCACGCTAGAACCCGAAGTCCGACGGCGGCCCGAAGCGGCGGCCGCCCATGCCGGCCGCGTATGCGCGCAACCAGTTCGCGAATCCCCGGGGATCCCGGGTCCGGGCGAAGTGCACGGGGTATCCGACGGCGTCGGCCACAAAGGACTTCACCCGTCCGTAGCGGCGGGTGAGGAAGCCGCGGTTGCGGTAGAAGTAGAACTGCTTGAACGGTGTCTCGGGAACCAGGACGTGCATCCGGTCGCCGAGGACGGGCTGCACTTCGGCCCAGGCAGCCGGGTGCGTCAGGGCGACGGTGGTGACGGTGCCGAACTCGATGCCTGCGCGGCGCAGCCGGATCATGAAATCAGTTTCGTCGCCGCGGATGAACAGCCTCAGGTCCGGCAGCCCTACGCGGTAAAAAACGTCCGCGCGGATCAGGGCACCGTTGAAGAAGTGCCCCACGTTCGGCAGGAAGCCGCGGGCGGCAACCTCGGCCCGGTCATGGGTCAGCTTCCCGTCAAGGCGGAAGTGGAAGGACAGGGTGTCCGGCGCGCCGGGGGCCACCACCAGCGGCAGGACGACGTCGAGCCCGCGTTCCTTTGCCGCAGCCAGCAGGGTGGCAACACAGTCGGGATCTTCGGGATGGGCGTCGTCGTCCATGATCCAGATCCACTCGGCGCCTGAGGCCATGGCGGAGAGAATCGCCAGCGAGAATCCGCCGGCGCCGCCGAGATTGGTGTTGGAGCGAATGTAGCTCACCGGTGCCGATGAGTTTTCAGCGATATCCGACACAGGGCTCTTGCCCGAGTCCACGAGCGCCACGGACGTGATGTTGCCGCTCTGCGCGGCCAGTGCCTCCAGGAGCGTCTTGACGTCGTCGGGACGGTCGAAGGTTACTGCTGCTACGGCCACGGTGTCCGGCAAGATGGTCCTTTCGGGCAACCCGGGGGATCGGCCAAAACCGAAACCGGAGTGGGTGTGCAGTTAGTATGCTGAATAGATTCCAGTCTATTACACCGGATTCTTCCACCTGTTCTTCGCACTACCGAGAAGAGAGCCGGGTACCTACCCGTTGAGGACCATGAGGCAAAAACCTACGGACAACCGTCACCTTCCCCGGGAGGAAAAGCCCGTCCTGTGGCTCTGGTCGCAGTACATGCTGGACTCCCTGGCCTGGATCGTGTCCATCTGCCTTGCGCTGGTGCTCCGCTACGAACTCACCGTTGAGCAGATCAACCCCGGCGGACTTGCTGTCTTCTGTGCCGTGGCCGTCCTGACGCAGCTGATCGTCGGCTATTCGTTTGCCCTCTACCGCGGCCGCTACAGCTTCGGCAGTTTCCACGAAATGCGCCTGCTGGCCGTGGTGACGCTCATTGTTTCCGCCATCCTGGTCCTTGCCAGCGCACTCTTCGGCCTCGTGATCGACATTCCGCGCAGCACCGGCATGATCGCCTTCCCCTTCGCGTGCCTGTTCATGGCGGCCATCCGGTACCTCAAACGGATGTACGTGGAGAGCAAGGCGCGCCCGGGAGAGGAAGCCCAGCGCACCCTCGTGTACGGGGCCGGCTTCCTCGGCGGGTCCCTGGTGGCCCGGATGATGAAGGACCCGGAGTCCCCGTACTACCCCGTGGGCCTGGTCGACGACGACCCGGCGAAGAAGCACCTGAGGCTCGCCACCGTTCCGGTCCTCGGCAAGCTCGCAGACCTCCCCGACCTGGTGCACCGCACCCGTGCCACCGTGCTGATCGTGGCCATTGCCGACGTCGAAGCGAAGCAGGTACGCGAGGTCTCCGATCTGGCCGAAGGCCTGGACCTGCGCGTGCTGGTGCTGCCGCCGCTCAAGGACATGCTTTCCAAGGGCGACGGCGCCGGCCTGGGCGACTTCCGCGACGTAGCGGTTGAAGACCTCATCGGGCGCCGCCCCGTGGACATCCACGTCGACGAGGTGGCCGGTTACCTTTCCGGCAGGAAGGTGCTGGTCACCGGTGCCGGCGGCTCCATCGGCTCCGAGCTGTGTCGGCAGATCACCGCCTTCAACCCCGGCGAGCTGATCATGCTGGACCGGGACGAGACCGGCCTGCAGCTCACCCAGCTTTCGATCACCGGCCGCGGCCTGCTGGACGGCCCGGACACCGTGCTGGCCGACATCCGCGATCCCGAGGCGCTGGAGCGCATCTTCCGGGAACGCCGCCCCGACGTCGTTTTCCACGCTGCGGCGCTGAAGCATGTTTCCCTGCTGGAGCAGTACCCGCAGGAAGCGTGGAAGACCAACATCATCGGCACCGCGAACGTGCTGGCCGCGGCCCGCAAGGCGAACGTACGCCACTTCGTGAATATCTCCACGGACAAGGCAGCCAACCCGACCACCGTCCTCGGCCATTCCAAACGCGTCGCAGAGAAGCTGACCGCTTGGATGGCGCGTGCCACCGGCGAGCAGTACGTCTCGGTGCGGTTCGGCAACGTGATCGGCAGCCGGGGTTCGATGCTTCCGCTCTTCAGCGAGCAGATCAGGCAGGGCGGGCCCGTCACCGTGACGGACCCCGAGGTCACCCGCTTCTTTATGACCATCCCCGAGGCCTGCCAGCTGGTGATCCAGGCCGGCGCGATCGGACGCGGGGGAGAGGTGATGATCCTGGACATGGGCGAGCCGGTGAAGATCCTCGACGTCGCCCGCCGCATGATCGCGATGTCCGGCAAGGATATCGAGATTGTCTTCACCGGACTGCGCCAGGGCGAGAAGCTTCACGAGATCCTCGTCGGCACCGGCGAAGAGGACTCGCGTCCGCTTCATCCGAAGATCTCCCATGCAGCCGTTGCCGTCCTGGACCCGGATGACCTGGATCTTGCCGACTGGCTGCGCCGCTGCGGCATCGAGCCCGGCAGCGTTCCGACGGACGGGGCCGCAACGGATGCCGGCGAGATCGTGCGCCTTCCGGGCGCCCGCAGCCCCGGCACCCCGGGCGACGGCGCGGACGGACCGCGGGAACCCTACAGCGAGCGGCGGACCGGCTGATGCTGCTGGCGCTCTGCGTTGGGGCTGCCTTCCTGGTCAGCCTGCTGCTGCCGTTCCTGTTTATTCCGCTGCTGCGCCGGATGGGTGTCCTGGACATCCCCAATGAGCGGTCCTCCCACACCAAGGCGGTCATCCGCGGGGTGGGCGTCACTACTGCCGCCGGGGTGCTGGCGGGTCTCCTGCTGGCACTGCTGACCGGCCTCGTTGCCGTCGACCGGTCCGTGCTCGCCATCCTGATCGCCATCATCGGCGCAGCCTCGCTGCTGGGCTGGATCGAGGACTTCAGGGGCGTCTCCGTCCGCACCCGGGCCGCCACCCAGCTGGCCATCGGCCTGGCCGGAACGGCAGGCCTGGCCTGGACCATGGAGCAGAGCTGGTGGTGGGTCCCCGTGGGCGGCCTCGCCGTAGCCGCCTATATCAACGTCGCCAACTTCATGGACGGCATCAACGGAATCTCCGGCCTGCACGGGCTGGTGGTGGGAGCCCTGTATTCCGTCAGCGGCGTGCTGTCGGACCATGTCTGGCTGACCGTGACGGGAGCAGTGGTTGCTGCGGCGTTCGCTGCCTTCCTGCCCTGGAACCTCGGCCGCGGCCAGGTCTTCCTGGGGGACGTGGGTAGTTACCTGCTGGGTTCCTCCCTTGCGGGTATTGCCGTGGCAGCCTTCCTGGCAGGCGTCTACGTGGAATACCTGTTGTTCCCGATCCTGATCTATCTGGCTGATACCTTCTCCACTCTGCTGCGCCGCGTGCGGCGGGGGGAGCGCTGGTACACCGCTCACCGGCAGCACGTTTACCAGCGGCTGACCGACGCCGGCCTGAGCCACGTGCAGGTTTCCCTGGTCGTCACCGGCTGCACTCTTGCCGTGGGAGTGACCGGCCTGCTGACCGCCGGTGCCGGCGCGGGCGCAACGGGTGCCGGGGTCCTCTTCGCCGTTGCGGTACTGGCTTTCTACCTCGCTTCGCCGCGGATGTTTGCCCGCCGTACGGTTGCCTAGCCGGGGCCTGCGCACCCTAGCAGGAGGCGTCTTCTATGTACTGTAGAATTCAAGGGTCGCGGTAGCCCGCGGCGTCACAAAGCCCCCGGCTACAGAAGACCCAGCAAGGAAGACCGCCACGCCATGAGATCCGCAGACGGTTCCCGCCCCCGCGGGTACCTGACCCCTTCCGGGCCAACGAAGGCCCCGTGGCTGGGGATCCTCGGGACAGCCCTCGCCGTCACCGGCGGTGCAGCGGTCCTCGCAGCGGCTGTGGCCGCCTTCACGGCCGGCATAAGTGCCGCTGTGAGTTCCCTTTCAGGCTGGTTCCTTATTGCCGCATTCTTCGGCATCAGCCTTTTGGTCGGCCACGTCGTCGGACGCAGCAACCCCTCCGGGGCAATCGGAATGTTCATGGTTACCTATGCCATTAAAGTTGTCGGGTTCGCCGTCATTCTTTTCGGCATCGGAACTCCTGTTTGGCTGCACCGGGAATGGTTTGCGCTGACGGCCGTAGGCGCAGTGGTCCTCTGGCAGGTTGCCGAGATCCGCGCCTTTTCCCGAAGCCGCCACCTGATCTACAGCGACGGAACCGACACCGCCCGTGAAGGAGGCGCAGATGCCTAAGAATCAGCCCGTATCAGGACCAGCGGCCTTCCAGCCTCTCGCCGCCGGCCGCCGCGCAACCGTGCAGTATCTGCTTGCGGGAATCATCGCCCTGGGTTTGATAGGGTGGAGCCTGGATAGTCTCCTGGGAACTCGCTGGATTTTACCGGCCGGTATCGTCCTGGGTGCGGTCTGCGGCTACTATGTCGCCTTCGCACACAGGCGCACCTCGGGTGCAGACCGACCCGCAACGGGCGGAAAACAGCCGGATACGGATAAATCGAATTGATTTCACAAAACCGAATTAACGGGCGCACATCATGCGTGCCCGCCAATGATATGCCCAACGATGGACACAGCAGAGAGGAAACGCGTTGATCGCGCTTGCGCTTCCCGCCTCCAATGACGAGGGATTCGTTCCACCCACCCTCGAAGACATGCACCTCCCTGAGATCCTTCCCTGGGGCGCCGAGAGTGGTGAAGGATTTGGAAAGCAGATGCTGCTTATCCTTCTCTCCGTTGCCATTATCGGATGGTTTTTCATAGCCGCTGCCCGTAAGGGCCAGTTGGTCCCGGGCCGGATGCAGTTCCTGGGCGAGTTCAGCTACAACCTCGTCCGCAACTCGATCGGCCGCGACATTATCGGCGAAAAGGACTTCAGGGCGTTCACTCCGCTGCTGTTCTCGCTGTTCTTCTTCATCCTGATCAACAACCTGTGGGGCAGCATTCCGCTGGCACAGCTGCCGACGACGTCGCACGTCGGTACCGCCTACGCCCTGGCCGCGATTGTGTACTTCACCTGGATCATCCTCGGCATCAAGAAGCACGGACTGGCTTACTTCAAGTTCGCCGTGGTTCCGTCCGGTGTGCCGAAGGCGATCCTGCCGCTCGTGGTGCTGATCGAAATCATCTCCACCTTCCTGGTCCGCCCGGTGACGCACAGCCTGCGACTCTTCGCAACCATGCTCTCGGGCCACCTGATCATCATGCTGGCGGGCGCCGGAACCTCGTTCCTGCTGCTCGAGGCTGAGGGACTGCTGAAGCCGCTGGGTCTGCTGACCCTGGCAGGCGGCGTCGCCATGTTCCTGTTCGAAGTTTTGATCCAGTGCCTGCAGGCCTACGTCTTTACCCTGCTGACTGCGATCTACATCCAAGGCTCCCTGGCCGAGGAACACTAAACCTCCCCTCTCCCGGGGAACCCCCTGAACCATACAACCTGCCTCCGGGCATCTTGAAAGGAACAAAGCCATAATGATTGGTGAAATCAACGGCAACATCAACCTCGTCGGCTACGGTCTGTCCGCCATCGGCGGCGCCATCGGCGTTGGCCTGGTCTTCGCGGCCTACATCAACGGCGTTGCCCGCCAGCCGGAAGCCCAGCGCGTCCTGCAGCCCATCGCCTTCCTGGGCCTGGCCCTGACTGAAGCACTGGCTATCCTTGGTCTGGTTTTCGCGTTCGTTCTCTAACGTCAGCGCGTATTTTCCAACCAAGTAGATAGGACGGATTGAAATGAACGAGGCACTAATCCTCGCCGCCGAAGAAGGCGCGAATCCCCTGGTCCCAAACATCTGGGAGATCCTCGTAACACTGCTTGGCTTCGCCGTGCTGATGTACATCGTCGTCAAGTTTGTCGTCCCGATGTTCGAGAAGACGTATGCAGAGCGTACCGAGGCCATCGAAGGCGGACTCAAGAAGGCCGAAGCCGCACAGGCTGAGGCCAGCGCGGCCCTGGATGAATACAAGCAGCAGCTGATCGACGCCCGTACCGAGGCTAACCGGATCCGCGAGGAAGCACGCGCCGAAGGCGCCCAGATCCTCGCTGACCTGAAGGCAAAGGCCGGCGCGGAATCCGCCCGCATCATGGAACAGTCCCACGTCGCCATCGAAGCGGAACGCCAGGCAGCTGTCGTTTCCCTCCGCAGCGAAGTAGGCACCCTTGCCACCGAGCTGGCCAGCAAGGTCGTCGGCGAGTCCCTCGCAGACGATGCGCGTGCCGCCCGTGTGGTTGACCGCTTCCTTGCCGACCTGGAAACCCAGAACGCAGGTGCGGTTAAGTAATGGCAGGTATATCGAGCGAGTCACTGGCCGCAGCGCAGGAGAAGCTGGAAGCCATGCTTCCCGGCGCAACCCTGACCCTGGCCGAGGAACTCTTTGGAATTCTGGGCCTGCTGGACAGCGATGCTGGCCTGCTGCGTGCCCTGACGGATCCGGCTCGTGAAGCCTCTGCCAAGGCAGCCCTGGTCTCCAAGCTGGTCGGCGGCAAGGTTTCGACCGATGCCGAGCAGCTGGTTGCTTCTCTGGTGGAGTCCCGGTGGCGCACTGCGCGCGACCTCGGCGATGCCCTGGAAACCCTGGGCGCAACGGTTGTTTCCGCTGTCGCGGAAAACAAGGGTCCCGGCCTGGCCGGCCTTGAAGCCCTGGAAAACGATTTGTTCCGTTTCAACCAGGCCGTTGCAGCCAATCACGAGGTGCAGCGCGCGCTGCAGGAACCGCAGGCATCCGCCTCGGCCAAGGCCACACTGGCACAGAAAATCGTGCCCGGTATGGGAGCCGAAGCCAAGGTGTTGGTGACGCAGGCGGTAACCGCCCCGCGCGGGCTGCGTCCGGCAGCACTGGTTGCGCGCTTCGCGGAACTGGTAGCCGGCCGCCAGCAGCGGTGGATTGCAGAAGTGCAGTCCAGCCGTCCGCTGACGCAGGAACAGCAAAAGCGTCTGCAGTCCTCTCTCAACGGACTGTATGGCCGCGAGCTGAAGATCAACGTCAATGTGGACCCGGCGATTCTCGGCGGAATTCGTGTCACAGTGGGGGATGAAGTAGTTGATTCCACCGTTACGACGCGCCTGACTGAACTTCGCCGAAAGCTCGCTGTCTAGTCACCTTGACGGCCCTAAACGGCCTTCAGAACATTTGAGAACCAATCACGGTCATCGGGAATTAAGCGATGATCACAACATAGGAGAGCAGGGACTGCAGATGGCCGAATTGACCATCAACGCCGACGACGTCCGTAATGCGTTGAATGAATTCGCGGCGTCCTACGAACCCGGAAACGCAGAGCGCGTTGAAGTTGGCCGCGTAACAACCGCCAGCGACGGCATTGCCCGTGTGGAGGGCCTGCCCTCCGTTATGGCGAATGAGCTGCTTCGGTTTGAGGACGGCACGCTGGGCCTCGCCCAGAACCTTGACACCCGTGAAATCGGTGTCGTTGTACTTGGCGATTTCGCCGGTATCGAAGAAGGCCAGGAAGTACACCGCACCGGTGAAGTCCTGTCCGTACCCGTAGGCGACGCCTTCCTGGGCCGCGTAGTCGACCCGCTGGGCGAGCCCATGGATGACATGGGCCCGATCGCCGCTGAGGCGCGCCGTGCACTGGAACTCCAGGCGCCGGGCGTGACGATGCGCAAGTCGGTCCACGAACCGCTTCAGACCGGTCTCAAGGCAATCGACGCCATGATTCCGATCGGCCGCGGCCAGCGCCAGCTGATCATTGGTGACCGCAAGACGGGTAAGACCGCCATTGCCGTAGACACCATCCTGAACCAGAAGGCCAACTGGGACTCGGGCGACGTGCAGAAGCAGGTTCGCTGCATCTACGTTGCCATCGGCCAGAAGGCTTCCACGATCGCTGAAATCAAGCGCACCCTGGAAGAAAAGGGCGCCATGGAGTACACCACCATCGTGGCCTCCCCGGCATCCGACCCCGCCGGCTTCAAGTACCTGGCACCGTACGCCGGCTCGGCCATCGGCCAGCACTGGATGTACGGCGGCAAGCACGTCCTCATCATCTTTGATGATCTGTCGAAGCAGGCTGAAGCCTACCGCGCCGTGTCGCTGCTGCTGCGCCGCCCGCCGGGACGCGAAGCCTACCCGGGCGACGTCTTCTACTTGCACTCCCGCCTGCTGGAGCGTTGCGCCAAGCTCTCCGACGAGCTCGGTGCCGGCTCGATGACCGGCCTGCCGATCATCGAAACCAAGGCAAATGACGTCTCGGCCTACATCCCGACAAACGTCATCTCCATCACCGACGGCCAGATCTTCCTGCAGTCGGACCTCTTCAACGCCAACCAGCGCCCCGCCGTCGACGTCGGTATTTCCGTGTCGCGCGTCGGTGGTGCCGCACAGCAGAAGGCCATGAAGAAGGTCTCCGGTACGTTGAAGCTGGAACTGGCCCAGTACCGCGACATGCAGGCATTCGCCATGTTCGCCTCGGACCTGGACGCCGCTTCCCGCCAGCAGCTGACCCGCGGTGCACGCCTGATGGAACTGCTCAAGCAGGGCCAGTACGCGCCGTACCCGGTGGAAGACCAGGTTGTCTCCATCTGGATGGGAACCAACGGTTACCTCGATGACGTTCCCGTTGAGGACGTCCGCCGCTTCGAGACCGAGTTCCTGCAGCACGTACGCCACTCCTCGTCCGTCATGACCGTCCTGGCCGAGACGAACAAGCTCGAGGATTCCACGGTTGATGAGATGAAGAACCTCATCACCAACTTCAAGCAGGGTTTCTTCGGCGAAGGTGACGACCGCATGGTCGCCGCCGGCAACGAAGCCACCTCTGCCTTGGATGAGGAAGCCGTAGACCAGGAAAAGATCGTCAAGCAGAAGCGCTAGCGGTTGAAGAGTTCCGCTGCCGGGCCGTGTGCCCGGCAGCGGAACCCTCGGCCATTGCCTTAGCCCCTAGCTTCACCGCTAGGAACTGAAAGGAAGAGTATGGGAGCCCAAATTCGGGTCTACCGCCAGAAGATCGCGTCGACCACGTCGATGCAGAAGATCTTCAAGGCGATGGAGCTGATTGCTGCCTCTCGCATCGGAAAGGCGCGCACCCGTGTGGCTGCGTCACTGCCTTACTCCAATGCGATCACCCGTGCCGTTTCTGCTGTGGCATCCCAGTCGGAGATCGATCATCCGCTGACCACCGAACCGGAGCAGATCCGGCGCGCAGCCGTGGTCATCATGACCTCCGACCGCGGTCTTGCCGGATCCTACTCCGCCGGTGTCCTCAAGCAGGGCGAAGCACTCAATGAATTGCTCCGTGACGAGGGCAAGGAAGTTAAGACCTACCTTGTTGGACGCAAGGGGCAGGCGTACTACGAATTCCGCGACCGTTCCGTGGAACGGGTCTGGACCGGCGGTACCGATGCACCCGAGTTCGAAACAGCCCGTGAAATCGGCAAGGCACTCCTCGATGACTTCAACACGGCCTACGAAGACGGCGGCGTGGACGAAATCCACATCGTCTACACGCGCTTCAAGTCCATGGTTGTTCAGGAACCTGCGGTCATCCGACTGCTGCCGCTGGAAGTAGTGGAGGAAGAAGCGCAGTCCAGCGCTGAGTTCCTGCCTCTCTACGAATACGAGCCCGAGCCCGAAAAGGTCCTGGATGCACTGCTGCCGCGCTACATTGAGTCGCGCATCTTCGCAGCCATGCTCCAGGCAGCCGCTTCCGAGCTTGCAGCCCGCCAGCGCGCCATGAAGGCCGCAGGGGACAACGCCTCGGACCTGATCAAGAAGTACACGCGACTTCGGAATAACGCCCGTCAGGCCGAAATCACCCAGGAACTTTCCGAGATCGTAGCCGGTGCGGACGCGCTCAGCGCCTCCTGACCTGCTGCAGTCGAAGATAAGTTCCAACGCATAAAAAACTTAGTCCACACGCCATCTAACTGAGTGAAGTGAGAGAGATGACTGCCCAAACTGTCGAGCACGGATCTAAATCCGTAGCCTCGGGTGCCACCGGCCGTATCGCCCGTGTCATCGGCCCGGTTGTCGACGTCGAATTCCCGGCTGACGCAATCCCCACCATCTACAACGCCCTGACCACCGAGCTGACGCTCGACGGCCAGACCCGCACCATCACGTTCGAGACCTCCCAGCACCTGGGTGACAACCTCGTCCGTGCCATCTCCCTGCAGGCCACCGACGGCCTGGTCCGCGGTGCCGCCGTGGTTGACACGGGTGCCCCCATCTCCGTCCCGGTAGGCGACGGCGTCAAGGGCCACATCTTCAACGTCCTGGGCGAGCCCCTCGACGTTACCGAAGACAAGCTGGAGATCACCGAGCGCTGGCCGATCCACCGTTCGGCCCCGAACTTTGCGGACCTTGAAGGCTCCACCGAGATGCTGGAAACCGGCATCAAGGTGATCGACCTTCTCACCCCGTACATCAAGGGCGGCAAGATCGGCCTGTTCGGCGGTGCCGGTGTCGGCAAGACCGTGCTGATCCAGGAAATGATCACCCGTGTTGCCCGCAACTTCGGCGGTACCTCGGTATTCGCCGGCGTCGGCGAGCGTACCCGTGAAGGCAACGACCTCTGGGTCGAAATGGAAGAGGCGAACGTCCTGAAGGACACCGCCCTTGTATTCGGCCAGATGGATGAGCCGCCGGGAACGCGTCTGCGCGTGGCACTGTCGGCTCTGACCATGGCGGAATACTTCCGCGATGTGCAGAACCAGGACGTGCTGCTCTTCATCGACAACATCTTCCGCTTCACGCAGGCAGGCTCCGAGGTTTCCACCCTTCTCGGCCGCATGCCGTCCGCCGTGGGCTACCAGCCGAACCTGGCTGACGAGATGGGTCTGCTGCAGGAGCGCATCACGTCCACCAAGGGCCACTCGATCACGTCCATGCAGGCCATCTACGTGCCTGCAGATGACTACACCGACCCGGCCCCGGCCACCACGTTCGCCCACTTGGACGCGACCACGGAACTTTCCCGTGAAATCGCATCCCGTGGCCTGTACCCGGCCGTGGATCCGCTGACCTCGACGTCGCGTATCCTCGACCCGCAGTACGTCGGCCAGGCGCACTACGACACGGCCATCCGCGTCAAGCAGATCCTCCAGAAGAACAAGGAACTGCAGGACATCATCGCCATCCTCGGCATCGACGAGCTCGGCGAAGAGGACAAGATCGTCGTGTCGCGTGCACGCCGCATCCAGCAGTTCCTCTCGCAGAACACCTACACCGCCAAGCAGTTCACCGGTGTTGAGGGTTCGACGGTTTCCATCAAGGACACCATCGAAGGCTTCCGGATGATCTGCGACGGCGACGTCGACCACATTGCAGAGCAGGCGTTCTTCAACGTCGGCGGCATGGATGACGTTGAGCGTCAGTGGGCGAAGATCCAAGAGCAGACCGGGAAGTGAGCCCCATGGCGGACACTGCTGAACTCGAAGTTGAGATTGTTGCTGCCGACCACTTCGTGTGGTCGGGAGCGGCAAAGATGGTCAAGGCCCGCACCAGCGACGGCGAGATCGGGATCCTTCCCGGCCACTCGCCGGTGCTGGCCATCCTGGCAGAGGGCGGACTGGCCATCGAACCGGTGTCCGGTTCCCGCATTGAGGTAAGCGTTGACGGAGGATTCTTCTCCGTGGACAACAACCGCGTGGTCATTGTGGCAGACAATGCCAAGGTGACCAACGAAGCAACCGCCGGGACCCGCTGACCCCTTCCGATGGACAGCTCCTATACGTTCATTGCGTTGGCGGCCCTCTTCGGGCTGCTTGTCCTGGCAGTAATGCTCTTCGGGGTGCGCCGCAGCCAGCTGCGGCGCGCCCTCGGGACCTTCGATGCCTCCATCTGCCTTCCCCCTGCGGGATGGCGGATGGGGGTTTGCCGTTATACGGACACCCATCTGGAATGGCTGCGCCTGGTGTCGCTGAGCCCCCGCCCGCCGTACCGTTTCCTGCGCAGTTCACTGGAAATGGCAGGCTGGCGGGAGCCCACCGAGGCTGAGCGTGCCCGGATCCAGCCGGGCGCCGTCGTCGTCCGGCTCAACTACCAGGGCAGCGAAGTCCTGGTAGCTATGAAGTATGAGGCCTACACGGGCCTGTCCTCATGGGTGGAAGCCGGTCCCGTTGTGGGCATCGGCACCTGGCGCTAGGCGCCCGCTGAAAAGGCACAGGGAATCTCCCTGTGCCTTTTTTGCTGCCCGGGGGAGCGTGCCCCGTCCGCCTAGTATGGAGTAATGGAAGACGTCATTGTTGTTACCGGTCCGTCCACCCTCCGCGGCACCGTCACAGTCCCGGGGGCCAAGAACAGCGTCCTGAAGCTCATGGCGGCAACCCTGCTGGCACAGGGCCGCTCGGTCATTACGAACGTGCCGAACATCCAGGACGTGTGGATCATGGCGGAGCTGCTGCGCCGGCTGGGCTGCACCGTTGATTACGACGTCGATGCCGGCTCCGTGGCCGTGGACGTCCCGCAGGAGCTGGGCCACCAGGCGGATTATGACCTGGTCCGGGCCATGCGTGCCTCCATCTCCGTGCTGGGGCCGCTGGTGGCCCGCTGCCGCCGTGCGGAGGTGGCCCTGCCCGGCGGTGACGCCATCGGTTCACGCGGCCTGGACATGCACCGTGCCGGGCTGGAGCTCATGGGCGCCGAGATCGGCATCGACCACGGCTACCTGGTGGCGTCGGTGCCTGAAGGACTGCACGGTGCGGAGCACATCCTGGACTTTCCCTCCGTGGGCGCCACGGAAAACCTGATGATGGCCGCCACGCTGGCCAGCGGACGGACCGTCATCGACAACGCCGCGCGGGAACCGGAAATTACCGACATTGCCCGGATGCTCAACGGCATGGGTGCGAAAATCAGCGGCGTAGGGACGAACACGCTGGTGATCGACGGCGTGCGGGAACTGCATCCGGTGGAGCACCGGGTGGTGCCGGACCGGATAGTCGCCGGCACCTGGGCCTTCGCCGCAGCCATCACCGGCGGGGAGATTGAGGTGCGGCACGCCGATGCCTCGGCCCTGGCCGTGGTGCTGGACAAGCTGGTCCAGGCGGGCTGCGAAGTCATCACGGGGGAGGACGGCTTCACGGTCAAGGGGCCGGACCGTCCGGCACCCATCAACGTATCCACGCTGCCGTATCCCGGGTTCCCGACCGATCTGCAGCCCTTCGTGGTGGCGCTGAACGCCGTGTCGACTGGCTCGGGAATGGTTACGGAAAATGTCTTCGAGGCCCGGTGGGGCTTCACCTCGGAACTGGCCCGGCTGGGAGCGGTGGTGCGGCTCGACGGGCACCACGCCCTGATCCAGGGGGTTCAGCTCCTGTCCGGTGCCCCGGTGGTTGCCAACGATATCCGTGCCGGCGCAGCCCTGGTCATTGCCGGCCTGGCAGCGGACGGAACCACGGAAGTGCGCGGCGTGGACCATATTGACCGCGGCTATGAGCGGTTCATGGAAAACCTGCGGGGGCTGGGCGCCGCCGTGGTGCGCCGCCGCGGATAAAGATTCCTTGACGAAAAAAGGTACCAATAAGAAAGCCCCCGGCAGCTGCCGGGGGCTTTCTTATGTTCCTCGCGGAACTGCGTGCGGTGCCTTGGAGGGCGGTGCCTTGGAGGGCGGTGCCTTAGAGGGCGGTGACGCCGGTGGCCTGGGGGCCCTTGGCGCCCTGGCCGATTTCGAAGGAAACGCGCTGGTTTTCGTCGAGGGTCTTGAATCCGTTGGTCTGGATTTCGGAGTAGTGAACGAAGACGTCGCCGTCGGAGTCGTCCGGGGTAATGAAGCCGAAGCCCTTTTCGGCGTTAAACCATTTGACGGTACCCTGAGCCATTGTTTTCTCCTCATAATGTGGAACTTACCTGCACGGTCCGTGCCGGTTATGTTACTGAAGCAAGAAAGCCCAAGTTCTTGCCGTTCAGCAGTTCCTTGAGGAGCTTCTCACTCGCAACGGTCTTGCGAGCATGAAAAAACACCTGCACAAAGACTTGGTATTAGAGTCGCATAACCGAATTGCGTGGTCAATGCTGAAAACGAAATTTTTGGGAAAGTTTTTCCACGGGTGTTTTTTCAGCGCGGGAGCCAGGTTCCGCCGCGCAGGACCGCCTGCAGTTCCAGGTCTTCAGACACCACCAGGGCATCCGCCCGCAGTCCGCGGCGCAGCGCCCCTACTTCGTCGGCAAGCCGAAGCACGTCCGCCGGCACCGCAGTGGCCGAGCCCACTGCGTCCGCCAGCGGCACCCCGGCGGCGACGGCGGTACGCACGCACTGCAGCAGCGTCGCCGTGCTCCCGGCGAGCGTGCCGTCATCAAGGCGGGCTGCCCCGTCCCGGACGACGACGTGGGCGGCCCCCAGGCGGTAGGTGCCGTCCCCCAGCCCGGTGGCGGACGTGGAGTCGCTGACCAGCGCCACGTTCGGGGCGCCGACGAGCTCAAAGACGGTCCGGACGAGCGCCGGGTCCACGTGCACCCCGTCGGCTATCAGTTCAACCACTGCACCCCCGCTGCGGGCGGCCCGCAGGCACGCGGAGACCGCCCCGGGGGAGCGGTGGTGCAGGGGATCCATGCCGTTGAACAGATGCGTCACGGTGGGGCGGGGCGCGTAGCCGCCGAAGCCGGCCTCCTCCATTTCGTCCCGGGCGGCCTCCAGCGCCTCCGCAGCAACCTCGTCGGCGGCGCGGGTGTGCCCCAGGGAGGGGATCACGCCGCGCAGGATCAGGCGGTCCACGAGGTCATCCGCTCCGGGCAGCTCGGGGGCATAGGTCATAGTGACCAGTTCGCTGTCCGCGGCCTCGATGAGTTCGTCCACGAAGGCGGGGTCCGGCGGGAGCAGGAACGCAGGATCCTGCGCGCCGCCCCGCTCCGGTGCGAGGAAGGGTCCCTCGGCATGGATCCCGGCGACGAGCCCTTCCCGGGCCAGTGCGCCGAGCCGCACCGCAGCAGCCAGCAGGTCCGCCCGCGGCGCCGACACCGTGCTGGCGAGCAGCGTGGTGGTTCCCGCAGCGTGCAGGAAAGAGGCCGCACGGCGCACTCCATCGGCATCCGAGGTGGTAAAGTCGCCGCCCGCGGCGCCGTGGCAATGCAGGTCCACGAGCCCGGGGAGGATAAGCGCCCCCGCGGGCAGGGGTGCGGGGGCCGGCCAGCCGGCGTCGTCAAACCCGCCGGCCGGCCCGGCGTACGTGATCCGGTCCCCTTCGAACGCCAGGATGCCGTCGGGCACCAGCTCGTCCGGGGTCAGCAGGGTGCCCCGGAGGTAGCCGCGGTCGCGGCTGCGCGCACTGTGGTTCATGCACCGATTCTAGGCATGCCGGGCCCGTGGCCGGGAGCGGAACGGGGAGTCAGAACAGCCGGGAATCCCGGTCATCCACGCCGCGCATGGCGTCGTAGTCGAGCGTGAGGCAGGTGATCCCGCGGTCTTCGGCCAGCACACGGGCCTGCGGCTTGATCTGCTGGGCGGCAAAAATGCCCCGCACGGGTGCCAGCAGCGGGTCGCGGTTGAGCAGTTCCAGGTACCGGGTCAGCTGCTCCACGCCGTCGATGTCTCCGCGGCGCTTCAGCTCCACGGCCACCGTGGCGCCGGCGGCGTCGCGGGCGAGGATGTCCACGGGACCGATAGCGGTCATGTATTCGCGCCGGATCAGCGTGTGGCCTGCGCCGAGCCGGTGGATCTGTTCAGCCAGCAGCCGCTGCAGGTCCGCTTCGACGCCGTCCTTGATCAGGCCGGGGTCGGTGCCGAGGTCGTGGGAGACGTCGGAGAACCGCTCATAGATGCTGATGATGAGGCGGTCGTCGGTCTTGGCGCTCTGGACGTTCCAGACTTCGGTGACGCCGGCTTCGGCGTCCGTCTCGTCGGGTTCCAGGCTGCGCAGGGTGGCCGGAGGGCTCATCCAGTTCAGGGGTTTGTAGGATCCGCCGTCGGAATGGATCAGGACGGAACCGTCGGCCTTCACCATGAGCAGCCTTACGGCGAGGGGCAGATGGGCACGGAGGCGGCCGACGTAGTCAACGGAGCAGCGGGCTATTACTAAACGCACAGTTGCACTTTACCGGCTCAACTGCGGCAAAATGACTTCTATGCCCCGTTCGAATCATCCCCGCCGCGCGCCCGCCACCGGCAGCGCCGCCGGCCGGAACGCACGCCGTAAGTGGGCATCGCCCCCGCCGGAGCGGGATCTGGAACGCACCCGCGCCGGTATTCCGATGCGCGAAAGCGGTCCCGACGGCGAATGGTCGGTGCGGCAAATCACGGCCGGCAAAGCCGCAAAGGACTACCGGTGCCCCGGCTGCGCGCAGATCATCCCGCCCGGCACCGCCCACTTGGTGGTGTGGCAGGAAGACTCGCTGCTGGGGCGGCAGACCGCCGTCGAAGGCCGCCGGCACTGGCACAACCACTGCTGGCGGATCCGCCGACGGTACTGACTCGCCGTCCGGGCAAAAGCTGCGCGCCCGGGTCAGGCCCTGTCCTGCCGGGCGATGAAGACTTCCTTGAGCAGCAGCAGGGTGGCGGCCGCCGTCGGAATGGCTATCAGTGCCCCCAAAACCCCGAGGAGGCTGCCGCCGGCAATCACGGCAATCACGGCGACGGCGCCGGGTACGGCCACGGCCCGCTGCATCACGCGCGGGGAGACGAAGTACGCCTCGAACTGCAGGTAGGCCATGTAGAGGATGGCGAAGACCACGGCCGTCTGCCAGCCCTCGGTCAGGGCCACCAGGGAGACCAGCACCAGGGCAATGGGCGGGCCGACCAGCGGAATGAACGCCAGCAGTGCGACCAGGAAGGCAAGCAGCACCGAGAACGGAACACCCGTGATGGTCATCACGATGAAGGCATAGGTGGCATCAAGCAGCGCCACGAAGCCCTGGCCGATCACGTAGTTGCCGACGCTGCCGGTGATTTCCTCGGCCAGGGCCTCCACCCGGCGGCGGCGGCTGCGCGGCGCCAGCCGGTAGGCCCACTTCTTCATCGAGGGGAGGGACGCCAGGAAATACAGGGTCAGGACCAGGATGATCAGGGCGCCGAACAGGCCGTTCGCGATCACCGTGCCCACACTGAGCACGCCGCCGAAAATGCCGCCCACGGCATCGCTGTTGGAGAAGAAGCGGCCTACTTCTTCCTCGATCCGGCTCCGGATCTGGAACTGCTTGTCGATGTTGACGAAGAAGTCGGACGCCAGGAAGTTGTTGATGTATCCCGGGGCCCTGGCGACGATTTCCGTCGTCTGGCTCACGATGGTGGGGATCAGGGTGGCAAAGAAAGCCGTCACCACGCCTGCCAGCACCAGCACCGTGACGGCGATGCCGGCGGGGCGGGGGATTCCCCGTGCACCCAGCCAGCGGACCACCGGATCCAGCCCCAGTGCGATGAACAGAGCGGCGCCGATCCAGACGAGGAGCTCGCCGACATTGGTGATGACGAAGAACAGCAGCAGGGCCAGGCCAACGCCGACCGTGAGCATGAAACCGAAGTAGATAGGGTGGGCGCGCATGCTCCCGGGGTCGGCCTCCGGTCCGTGCCCGCCGCCGCTGACGCTCAGCCGTTCATCGGGAAGGCGCACGTCACTGTCGACGGTGATTTCCGGACCGGCGGCGTCCTCGGGCGGGAATTCGAAGCGCGGCCTCGGACGGGCACCGGGTACTCCGTGGCGCAGGCTGTAGCGGACCCGGTCCGCAGCTGTGGACAGGAACCCCGGCATCGGAGTGCGGCCTGCTTTCGGGTCGGGAGCATCCGCAGGTTTCTTGTCCGCCGGGCCGGGGAGCGGCGCGTGGACGGGCACGTCCTCGTTTTCGCTCATTTCGCGCGTTTCTCCTCTGCCTTTTTGGGCTCCTGGTACGAACCGAAACCTTACCAGCAGGCGCGCCGGCGGGACCCGTTATCCCGTGTGCCCGGCTGCCTGTACCTGCCGCGGCCGGAAGACGAATGGGTGCTCTGAACGGATTTCGTTACCATTGGGTTATCAAGTGCCAGGACATATTTGCCCCGCTGTGATTTCGCGCCTGCATTACGGAGCTTCGTTCCTCCCGCAGGCAGGGGAATTCGCCGCCCTGCCATGTCATTTGCCCAGACTGAAGATAGGTAAGTTGTGCGAAACAAATTTGCAGTTCCGCTGATCATCCTCGGGGTGCTGCTAATGCTGATAGGCATTGGCCAGCGCACCTTTTGGGCGCCCTCGGAGACCAAATCGGTCGTCATGGATGCCGAAGGCCACGAGGGGGCCGTCGTCACCGTGCTGGAACCGGAACTGCTGGCCGAATACTCCGACGGCGTGGACATTACCGTCCGTTCGGAGGCTCCCTTCACGCTGGCGGTCGGCCGGGCCAACGATGTCCAGGCATGGGTGGCGGATGCCGCCGCCACCAGGCTTAGCCCGGGTGAAGGCCGCCTTGGCCTGACCGTCGGCACCGACAAGACCGGAAAGACCGCTCCGAATCCCGCCGGTTCCGACCTCTGGGTTGTTGAAGAGTCCGGTGAAGGTGAATTGTCCTACGACTGGAAGGCACCGGGAGAGGGCGACTGGCGCATCCTGCTCGCCACGGACGGCACTGCTCCCGCCCCCGCCGACGTCACCCTGACCTGGGAAAACGATGAGACCCGTCCGTTCGCCGTACCGCTGATCGTTGCCGGCGCCCTGCTGGCCGTTCTGGGCCTGGCCCTCGCCTTCCTGCGCAGCGGCGGACCGCGACGCAGAGGGGGCAGCAGCGCCGGCCCGGAGACCGGGACACCTGCCAAGCAGGCCAGCGTCTCGGGAACGACGTCGGCTTTCACCGCGATCCGCCCGGGACGCCGCCGTCCGGCCTTCCTGGCTGCTGCCGCAGCTGCCGTGCTGGCGGCCGGCTCCGCCCCGGCAGCGGCCCTGGCCGATGACTCCGCGTCCGGAAGCCGTCCGGTGATACTCGATTCCCAGCTGACCCGCATTCTGGATTCCGTGGCCGGCACGGTCCGGGCCGGCGACGCTGCCAAGGATGCCGCACTGCTTCAGCCGCGCGTCAGCGGCCCCGCCTACGCCATGCGCGAGGCGAACTACGCCGTGGCGGCAAAGTCGGCCGATCACGAGGCCCCGGTGCCTGTGGAAGCGGAGGAACTGCGGACCCAGTCCATCAGCAGCGGCGCGGACTGGCCCCGCACGGTCGTCGCCGTCACCCAGGGCAAGGGCAACCCGGTGCCGCAGGTGCTGCTCCTGGTCCAGGAATCGGCCCGGGATAACTACAAGCTGGTTTCAGCAGTCGAAATGCTGCCTGCCAGCACCTTCCCGCAGGCACCGGAGGCCGATGCCGGCACCGATCAGATCCCCGCGGCCTCGGACAACGGGCTCGTTATGTCTCCGCAGGACGCAGTGGCAGCGCTGGCGGATTCGCTGACCACGCCCGACGGCACGCACAAGGACACGTTCGCCGGCAACCGGTTCAGCGACGACGTGGTGGAGTTCCAGAAGACGACCCAGACCGATCCCCGGAACGAGTTCGCGCGCATCGAGTTCAGCCATACCCCCGACGCGCAGGCAACGTATGCCCTGCGGACCGAGGACGGCGGCGCAATCGTGTTCGGCTACCTGTCCAACACGTTCTCGAGCACACCCAAGGAAGCCGGTGACTCGGTCAACCTCGAAGGCACTGTCTTCCAGGCACTGACCGGCAAGCCGAACACCGACAAGGGCATTGACGTCACCCACGGCGAAGCCGTGATGCTCTATGTGCCGGCGTCCGGCGGGACCAGCCAGGCCCTGGTGGTGGGTGCGGCCCAGGAACTGCTGTCCGCAAAGCTCAAGTAGGCACGGCACGGGCTTGCCGGTGGACGGGCGCGGCGTAATAAGGTGAAGAAATGAGCACACCGAACCACCGCCCGTCACCGGCGGCCCCCTCTTCCATGAACCTGCGGGGGGCAGTAGACCTTTCCGCCCTCAAGGCCCGTTCCGCAGCCCCGGCAGCCCCGGCTGCTCCGGCCGGTGCCGCACCCGGCGCCGCTTCTGCACCCTCACCGTTCGTGGTGCAGGTCTCTGAACAGACCTTCCCGCAGGTGGTCCAGCTGTCCGCCGAAGTGCCGGTGGTCATTGACCTGTATTCGGACGCGAGCCCGGACTCCCAGCAGGTCTCCGCCATCCTGGCCGCCATCGCGGTGGAACAGAACGGCAAAATGCTGCTGGCCCGCGTGGACGCCCAGGCCTACCCGCAGATTGCCCAGGCCTTCTCCGCGGTTGCCGTTCCCACCGTTGCCGCCGTGATCAAGGGCCAGCCGGTGCCGCTGATGGACCGGCTGCTCCCCGAAGAGCAGATCCGCGCCCTCGTCGGTGAACTGATGCAGGTGGCTGCCGCCAACGGCGTCAACGGATCCCTTGAAGGCGGAACGGAGCAGGCCCCGGCGGAGGACGCGCCCCTGCCTCCGCTGCACCAGGAAGCCTTCGACGCCATCAACGCCGAAGACTACGACACCGCAGCGGCAGCGTACCGCCGGGCCCTCGCCGAGCAGCCCGCGGATGCGGAAGCGAAGGCCGGCCTGGCGCAGGTGGAACTCATGGCCCGGCTGCGCGATGCGGACGCGGACGCCGTCCGCCGGGCCGGCGCCGAGGAACCGGACAACGTACAGGCACAGCTTGCCGTCGCGGACCTGGACATTGCCGGCGGGCACGTGGAGGACGCCTTCCGCCGGATCACCGGCCTGATCGGCAGGGTGCACGGCGAGGACCGTGAGACTGCCCGGCTCCGGCTGCTGGATCTTTTCGAAGTGGTGGGTGTCTCCGACCCCCGGGTTACCAAGGCCCGCTCCGCCCTCGCCCGGGCATTGTTCTAGGACGGCGGAATCCCCATGGACACACCCTCCCTCTTTGACCCCATCACCCTGCGCGGACTCGAGCTGGCCCACCGCGGCTGGGTTGCCGCGATGTGCCAGTACAGCGCGGATCCGGCCAACGCGCCGGGAGTGCCCAACGACTGGCACCTGATGCACCTGGGGTCCTTCGCCGCGGGCGGGGCGGCCCTGATCATCACCGAGGCCGCAGCGGTGAACCCGACCGGGCGGATCAGCCCGCAGGACGCCGGCATCTGGAATGACGGGCAGGCCGGTGCCTGGCAGCGCATCACCGACTTTGTGCACCGCCACGGTGCCGTGGACGCGCGCATCGGTATCCAGCTGGCGCACGCCGGACGCAAGGCCTCCACCTATGCTCCGTTCGCGGCCGGGCAGGGCAGCGTGCCGCCGGCGGACGGCGGCTGGCAGACCGTGGGCCCCACGGCCGACCCGTTCGGCAGCTATGCGGCCCCGGCTCAGCTGGACGAAGCCGGGATCCGGCAGGTCATCCGCGACTTCGCCGACGCCGCCGTCCGCTCCGTGGACGCAGGATTCGACACGATCGAAATCCACGGTGCGCACGGCTACCTGCTGCACCAGTTCCTCAGCCCGCTGGTCAACACCCGCACCGACGCGTGGGGCGGGGACGAAGCCGGAAGGAACCGGCTGACCCTGGAGGTCATCGACGCGGTACGGGCAGTGATCCCCGATGCCATGCCGCTGCTGCTGCGCATTTCGGCGACGGACTGGATGCCCGGGGGAGTGGACGCGGAGTCCTCAGTGGTCCTGGCACGCGCTGCCCGGGAGCGCGGCGTGGACCTGGTGGATGTCTCCACCGGCGGCGCGGTTCCCGGGGCCTCGATCAAGGTGGGCCCGAACTACCAGGTGGAATATGCCGAAGCGGTGCGCCGCGGCGCGTCCGTGCCCACCGCCGCCGTCGGACTCATCGACTCGGGCACCCAGGCGGAGGAGATCCTGCAGGCCGGTTCCGCGGACGCGATCCTCGTTGCCCGCGCCGCGCTGCGGGACCCGCACTGGTGGATGCGTGCGGCCGCGGAGCTGGACGCCAAGCTGCCCTGGGTGCCGCAGTACGAGCGGGCTGCACGCCGGGGGATGTTCTAGTCAAGGGCTTTCCCCCGCCGGCCTAGTCCCCGCGGGGGACCCGGTCTGCGGGCACGGGTGCTGAATTGGTCCTTTGTGCCGAGGACGTCCCGGCGCCGGATGGCTAGGCTGATTCCATGACATCACTACCGGATTCCGTCCCGGCACTGTCCGTGCGCGGACTCGCCAAGCGCTTCGGTTCCAAAACGGCCGTCAACGGGATCACCCTGGATGTGCCGCAGGGCTCCTTCTACGGATTGGTGGGTCCCAACGGGGCAGGCAAGACCACGCTGCTCTCCCTGGCCACCGGACTGCTGCGGCCGGACGCGGGCTCCGCATGGGTGCACGGCACCGATGTGTGGGCCCGCCCCCTCGAGGCCAAACGGCTGATGGGGATCCTGCCGGACGGCGTCCGCCTTTTCGACCGGCTGACCGGTGAGCAGCTGGTGACGTACGCGGGACTGCTGCGCGGCATGGACCGGGAAACGGTCCGGACGCGCACCAAGGACCTGCTGGCCGCCATGGACCTCAGCGCTGATGCGGGCAAGCTCGTGGTGGATTACTCCGCGGGTATGACGAAGAAAGTAGCCCTGGCGTCCGCCCTGATCCATGCCCCGCGCCTGCTGGTCCTGGACGAACCGTTCGAGGCGGTGGATCCGGTTTCCGCCGCCAATATCCGCGACATCCTCGCCGGGTACGTTTCCTCCGGCGGAACAGTCATTGTCTCCAGCCATGTCATGGACCTCGTCCAGCGGATGTGCGACCACGTCGCAGTGGTCGCCGGCGGTAACCTGCTGGCCGCAGGAACAGTGGACGAGGTCCGCGGTGACGCCACCCTGGAGGACCGCTTTGTATCGCTGGTCGGCGGCCGGACCCACTCGGAGGGGCTGGAATGGTTGCGCACCTTCTGAGGCTGAAGTTCCTGCTGCTGCGTAATTCCCTGCGCCGCAGCCCCTGGCAGCTGGTCGGGATTGTCCTCGGTGCGCTCTATGCGCTGGGTATCCTGGCCGTGCTGATCGCGGCCCTGTTTGTCGTGGGGGATGATCCGGCGACGGCCCGGACCGCAGTCATCCTGGCCGGAGCCGCAGCGGTTGCCGGCTGGGCCTTGATACCGGTGGTGTTTTCGGGCCTGGACCTGACCCTGGATCCGGCCCGGTTCACCACCTATGCCGTCCCCACCCCGCAGCTGCTGACCGGCCTGGCCGCGGGCGGGCTGATCGGAATTCCCGGGGCCGCCATGCTGCTGGCCGTACTGGCGCAGGCTGCGAGCTGGTACCGCTTCCCGGGGGCGCTGGCGGCAGCACTGGTGCTTTCCGCGGTAGCGGTCTTCACCTGCCTGATCGCCGCACGCGTCACCGTGGCCGCCGCCGTCTCCCTGACCGGATCCCGCAGGTTCCGGGACTTTACCGGGCTGCTGCTGGTCATCCCGCTGGTGCTGCTGGGTCCCATCATTTCCGCGGTGGGAAACGGGATCAGCGCCGGCGGCAACTTCCTTCCGCGCCTGGCCGACGTGCTCGCATGGACGCCGTTGGGTGCGGTCTGGGCGGTACCCGGCGACATTGCCCTCGGCAATTACGGTGCCGCGGGTGCCAAGGCACTTATCGCCCTGGCTTTCCTGGCGGTCCTGGTCTTGGCCTGGAAAGCCCTGCTGCTGCGGGCGCTGGTCAGCCCGCCGCAGTCTGCAGCGGGCCGGAAGAGCGCCGGGCTCGGGCTCTTCTCGCGTTTCCCCGCCACTCCCACCGGAGCGGTGGCCGCGCGGGCACTGATCTACTGGCTGCGGGACCCCCGCTACAGCGCTTCACTGCTCATTGTCCCGCTGCTGGCGGTGGTGCTGGTGTTCAGCGGTAACAACGCCGGCCCCGACGGCGGTCTGCTGGTCTGCCTGGCGCTGGGTCCGCTGATCGGATTCCTGGTGGGCTTCTCGCTCCACGCGGATGTGTCCTATGACAACACGGCCTTCGCGCTTCACCTGGCGACGGGAATCAGCGGCCGTGCCGACCGGGCCGGAAGAGTCCTTGCCTGCGCGGTGTTCGCCGTTCCCGCCGTCGTCCTGGCCTCGGTGCTGCCGGCGGTGTTGATCGGACGCCCGACGCTGCTCCTTCCCGTACTGGGGGTGAGCCTGGCCGCCCTGTTGATGGGCATGGGACTCTCCAGCGCGGTGTCCGCACGGTATACGTACAACGTGCCGCTGCCCGGGGAGAACGCCTTCAAGACTCCGCCCGGCTCCACCGGACGGGCGATGCTGGTGCAGAGCGCCTTCAGCCTCCTGCTGTTTGTCCTGCTGCTGCCGGTGCTGGTTCCCGGAGCGCTCGCCGTCGTACTGGAGAGCAGTCTCTGGGGTGCTGTGACACTGCTCGCGGGACTGCTGCTGGGTGCGGCGGTGCTGATCCTCGGGATCCGGCTGGGCGGGCGCTGGCTCGACGCCCGCGGACCGGAACTGCTGCAGCAGGTCTCCGTCAACAAATAGTCTTCGGGTACTAAGATGGAACGCATGAGCCTGCCTCCCGATCCTTTCGAAAACGATCCCCGCCGCCTGGATGACAACGGTACGTCCACGGCCACCATCGAGCGCGAAGAACTCCGCGAAGAGCTGGAACCCGGCGACAGTGAGCGCTTTGCCCACTATGTCCGCAAGGAAAAGATCATGGAATCCGCGCTTTCGGGCGAGCCCGTCATCGCCCTTTGCGGCAAGGTCTGGACACCCGGACGTGACCCGAAAAAGTTCCCCGTCTGTCCCACGTGCAAGGAAGTCTACGACGGCCTGCGTCCCGAAGGCGACGATCCCAAGGGTAAGAAGTAGTACGTTCTTCCGGCCGTGATGTGCCCGCTCCGTTTCCCAGCCTTCCGCGGTGAAGGCAGTTAGTCCTGATGCCTGCATGACCTCTGTTATTACGCCTGCGCCCACCCGTCGAGAGCCGGGAAGGGGTGCGTTTTCCGCGTGAGTTCCGAAACCCTGTTCGGCGCCGGTGCGTCACTGCCGCCCGCCTACCCCGAACGCGCCGCCTGGGGCACCGCCCCGAAGCTGCGCCAGTGGCAGGCGGAGGCGCTGGAGAAGTACTTCGAGTCCAATGCCAGCGATTTCCTGGCCGTCGCCACCCCCGGCGCCGGTAAGACTACCTTCGCCCTGCGTGTCGCCAACGAACTGGTGGAACGCGGCATCGTCAACCGCATCACGGTCGTCGCCCCGACGGACCACCTGAAACGGCAGTGGGCCGATGCCGCCGCCAAGGTGGGCCTGGCCATCGATCCGAACTTCAAGAACGCGGACGGCCGGCACGGGCACGGGTTTATCGGCGTAGCCGTCACCTATGCGCAGGTGGCCTCCAAGCCCATGCTGCACCGCGCAAAGACCGAGGCAGCCCGCACCCTGGTGATCCTGGACGAAATCCACCACGGCGGAGACGCACTGTCCTGGGGCGACGGCATCCGCGAAGCCTTCGAACCGGCGGTTAAGCGGCTCTCCCTGACGGGTACGCCGTTCCGCTCCGATACCGCTGCGATCCCGTTCGTGGAGTATGTCGAAGACCGGGACGGCATCCGCCGCTCCAAGGCGGACTACACCTACGGCTACGGACAGGCGCTGAAGGACCACGTGGTCCGCCCGGTGATGTTTATGGCCTATTCGGGCCAGATGCGCTGGCGGACCAGTGCAGGCGATGAAATGGCCGCGTCGCTGGGTGAGGCCGCGGTGACCAAGGACATTACGGCACAGGCCTGGCGCACCGCCCTGAACCCCACCGGCGAGTGGATCCCCGCGGTGCTGGCCGCCGCGGACCGCCGCCTCACCGAGGTGCGCCGGTCCGTGCCCGACGCCGGCGGGTTGGTGATTGCCACGGACCACGACGACGCCCGCGCCTACGCCGGCTGGCTGAAGAAGATCATGGGCGAATCACCCACCGTGATCCTTTCGGACGATGCCAAGGCCTCCGAAAAGATCGAGGAATTCTCCGCCGGCACCCAGCGCTGGATGGTCGCGGTGCGCATGGTGTCCGAAGGCGTGGACGTGCCGCGCCTCGCCGTCGGCGTGTATGCCACCTCCACCGCCACGCCGCTGTTCTTCGCGCAGGCCGTGGGGCGTTTCGTGCGTGCCCGCAAGCGTGGCGAGACGGCGTCGGTGTTCCTGCCGTCCGTGCCGAACCTGATGGCACTGGCCAACCAGATGGAAGTTGAACGCGACCACGCACTGGACCGTCCGGACAGCCATCTGGAGGAGGAAGGCTTCGGCCTGGAGGACAGCCTCATGGAGACGGCCAACCGTGAGGAAAAGGCCTCCGGCGAGCTGACCAAGCAGAAGTTCGAGGCCCTGGAATCGCAGGCCTCCTTTGACCGGGTACTGTTCGACGGCGGCGAGTTCGGCACAGGAGGCGCGCTGGGCAGCGAGGAGGAACAGGACTTCCTCGGCATCCCCGGCCTGCTGGACGCGGACCAGATGAGCACGCTGCTGCGCCAGCGCCAGCATGAGCAGCTCTCCCGCAGGGGCCGCCGCTCCGGCGCCGCCGCCGAGGCAGCCCCGGTGGAAGCCCCCGAAGTGGTGGACCACCGCCGGCTCACCGAGCTGCGGGCAGAGCTGGCGAAGAACGTTTCAGCCTGGTCCGCCCGCTCCGGCATGCCCCACGGGGTGGTGCACAGCGAACTGCGGCGGATCTGCGGCGGGCCGCCCGTGGCCCAGGCCAACGAGGAGCAGCTGAACAAGCGGCTGAAGAAGCTGCAGGACTGGTTCATCGGCCGTAAGTAGCGGCAGGCAAAAGGGCCGGCCCGCAGAAGCGGGCCGGCCCTTCGCGTGGCGCGTGGCGGCTAGAGGTCGATGATCTCCACGCCGGCGTCTTCCAGTTCCGCCCACGCCGCGAGCGTGGTCTCCCGCTTGATGCCGCGGCACAGCTCCGGAATCACCGCGGTGGTGTAGCCGGCGGCAAGGGCGTCCAGGGCGGTGGCGCGTACGCAGTAGTCCGCAGCCAGACCCAGCACCACCACCTCGTCCACGTCATTGTCCCGCAGCCAGTCGTCCAGGCTGAGGGTTTCCGTGTCCGCATCGGGCTCCGCTTCCGGGTCGCCCAGGGGTACCTCTACATCCGGGGCCAGGACACCCTCGAAACCGGAATAGGCGGCCTCATACTGGCCCTTGCGGAAGAAGGCATCAACCAGCTCGGTATCCAGGTCCGGGTGCAGCTGCGCGCCGGGAGTCCCTGCCACGCAGTGCCGCGGCCAGGAGTCCACGAAGTCCGGGGTTTCGGAGAAATGTGCACCGGGATCGATGTGCCAGTCCTGGGTTGCCGCGACCAGGTCGTACCGGCCTGCCGAGGTCTCCACGTAGTCGGTGATGACACCGGCGAGGTCGGCCCCGCCGGCCACTGCCAGCGAGCCGCCTTCGCAGAAGTCGTTCTGCACGTCGACAATAATCAGGGCGCGGGCCATGCTTACTCCTCGTATTCGGTAGGGATGGCAGGTTCGCCGCGCTGCAGGCGGTTCACCGAGGTGGGCAGTTCGGCGAGGGATGCCGCGTGCCGCTGCGCAGCACGCGTCACCGCCTCGGGCCCGGTCCAGCCGGGCAGGACGCGGCCGTCGGCCACGAACTGGTGCAGCAGGGTACGGTCGTCGCCGTCGTTCTCCGGGGCGTGGCCGATGCCGATCACCTCGGCGGTCGCCGTCCCGTGGTCATCCAGGCGCCGCAGCGCGTACTTCCGTCCGCCGAGCGACACCTTGTTCTTCGCGGCCTTGGCCACGGAGACGAACTCGTGGTCGTCTCCCTCGCGGCTGACCAGCTTGTAGACCATGCCGGCGGTGGGGGCGCCGGAACCGGTGACCAGGGAGGTGCCGACGCCGTAGGTATCCACGGGCGCCGAGGCCAGCGCTGCGATGGCGAACTCGTCCAGGTCGGACGTGACCATGATGCGGGTGTCGGTGTTGCCCAGCTCGTCAAGCAGATCGCGCACCCAGCGGGCCTGCGCCACAAGGTCCCCGGAATCCAGCCGCACGCCGCCCAGGGACGGCCCGGCGACCTCCACAGCCGTGCGGACTCCCTGCTCGACGTCGTACGTATCCACCAGCAGGGACGTGCCCGCCCCCAGCGCCGCCGTCTGCGCGGTGAAGGCTTCCTTCTCGGAATCGTGCAGGAGCGTGAAGGAATGCGCGGCCGTACCGACCGTCTTCAGGCCGTAGCGCCGTCCCGCCTCCAGGTTGGAGGTGCTGTTGAACCCGGCAATCACCGCGGCGCGGGCTGCGGCAACGGCTGCTTCCTCGTGCGTGCGGCGCGAACCCATTTCAATGCACGGGCGGCCGTCGGCGGCGGAGGTCATACGGGAGGCTGCGGAGGCAATGGCACTGTCGTGGTTGAGCATGGACAGGACCATGGTCTCGAGGATGCAGGCCTCGCCGAAGGTGGATTCGACAATCAGCAGCGGGGACTGCGGGAAGTAGGCTTCACCCTCGGCGTAGCCGTAGATGTTGCCGGAGAACCGGAAATCCGCCAGCCACGCGAGGGTGCCTTCATCCACCACGTTGGTGCCGGCCAGGAAATCCAGCTGCGGCTGGTCAAAGCGGAAATTCTCCAGGGCCTCCAGGATGCGGCCCGTACCGGCGGTGACGCCGTAGCGGCGGCCGTCCGGCAGGCGCCGGGCAAAGACTTCGAACACGGACCGGCGGGAGGCCGTGCCCGCGTGGAGGGCGGCCTGGAGCATGGTCAGCTCGTAGTGGTCCGTGTAGAGGGCGGAATTCGGGGAGGAGGCGGGACTGTTCACAGGCAAAACTCTAACCCGCTTATCCCGAATGAGGAGACGGTGTCCGGGCGCAGGTCCGAAACGGATTTCTCACTACAATTGGAACCATGGCTACCAGCACCGCGACCGGAACGGACACCCTGACACGTGAGGAGACCCAAGGCCTCACGGCAGCGGACATCCCCTGGGTCGTGATTGTCTGGAATGACCCCGTCAACCTCATGAGCTACGTCAGCTACGTTTTCCAAAGCTACTTCGGCTACTCGGAGTCCAAATCCCACCGCCTGATGCTGGAAGTGCACGAGGCCGGAAAATCCGTGGTGGCCACCGGATCACGCGAATCCGCGGAACGGGATACCCTCGCGATGCATTCCTACGGGCTTTGGGCCACCTTCCAGAAGGCGGACGCGGCCTAGCGCCGCCGCCCCCTAAAGACCCCTAAGACCTGAGAACAGAAACGGATAGACGTGGCCACCGGCTTCAAACTCACCCGCAAGGGCATCACCGCAAACCTGGAACCGGGGGAGCGGGACCTGCTGCGCAAACTCTTCTCCGACGTGCAGGAGCTCCTCGAACCGGACACGGCAGCGGACGCTGATCCCCTCGCCGCCATGGTCGGCATCGACCCGTCGGCCGCCGTCCCCGAAGATTCCGCGCTGCTGCGGCTGCTCCCCAGCGGCACCACGGGCAACGACGACGACGCCCTGGAGTTCCGGCGGTTCACGGAACGCTCGCTGCGGGAATCGAAACAGGGTGCCCTCCGTTCCGCGGCACTGCAGCTTGAAGCGGCTCCGCTGCGGCTGGACACCGAGCAGGCGCAGCTTTTCGCCCGGGCGCTCAACGACGTCCGGCTGGTGCTGGGCGACCGCCTGGGCATTGACGATGACGAAACCGCCGAGCGGCTGCATGACATCACCGATCCCTCCAAGGCCCAGGACGTCGACGGATACCTTGCGCTGGTGTACAACTTCGTCACATGGCTGCAGGAGACGCTGATGCAGGCACTGCTGGAGTCCCTGAACTGACGGGCATCAGCCCGCATCGACAGATACCTTTGTGAGCAAGCGCACGGAACCGTGAATGTCCCAGCGCGCGGGGGAGGACTATTGTCGTTACATTATGAGTTCGCACCCGGCCAGCACCTCTGAGCATCCACTGGGCACATCACAGCCTGAAGCAGTCCGGGTCAAGGACCCGGACGCCCCGATCGGCATCTTCGACTCCGGCGTCGGCGGCCTGACGGTCGCCCGCGCCGTCCTGGACCAGCTGCCCAACGAAGCGATCATGTACGTGGGGGATACGGCCAACGGACCCTACGGCCCGCTGCCGATAGCGGAAGTCCGGGCCAAGGCCCTGGGCGTGATGGACGAGCTGGTGGATTCCGGCGTCAAGCTCCTGGTGATTGCATGCAACTCCGCGTCCGCCGCCGTCCTGCGTGACGCCCGCGAACGCTACACCCGCCGCTACGGCATTCCCGTCATCGAAGTCATCCAGCCGGCTGTCCGCCGGGCAGTCGCCGCTACCCGCACCGGACGGATCGGCGTCATCGGCACGGCCGCCACGGTGGGCTCGCGCGCCTATGACGACACCTTCGCCGCGGCCCCGCACCTGCAGGTGTCCTCGGTGGCCTGCCCGGCGTTCGTGGAGTTTGTCGAAGCGGGCATCACGTCCGGCCCCGATGTGCTGGCCACTGCCGAGGAATACCTGGCTCCGCTGAAGGCCCGTGACGTGGACACCCTGGTCCTGGGCTGCACCCACTATCCGCTCCTTACCGGCGTGATTTCGTATGTCATGGGCGACGGCGTCACGCTTGTCTCCAGCGCCGAGGAAACCGCCAAGGACGTCTACCGGGCCCTGATTTCCCACGGGATTGAACGGCGCCTACAGACTCCTCCGCAGCACACCTTTGTTGCCACCGGAGACTCGTCTTCCTTCGAACTGCTCGCCCGGCGCTTCCTGGGCCCCGAGGTCCTCAGCGTCCAGCAGGTGGAGCACGTCTCCGCGCATTACCCCACCGGCAGCATGGCCCGGGTCACCCCGCAGATGATTGCCGCCGCCCGGGCGGACGCCCCTGAACGCATGGAGGCGCACAGCGGCGCCTCCCGGAACGGCACGGAATGAAACTGACCATTGTGGGCTGCAGCGGCTCCTTCCCCGGCCCGGCCTCGCCGGCGTCGTGCTACCTCGTGACCGCCAACGACGGCGTTCGCGACTGGAGGATCCTGCTTGACCTTGGCAACGGCAGCCTGGGCGCACTGCAGCGCTACATGGACCTGCGGGACATTGACGCGGTCCTGCTGACCCACCTGCATCCGGACCACTGCATGGACCTGTGCGGCCTGCACGTGGCCGTGCACTGGGACCCGTCCGGCTGGAACCGGGACCGGATCAAGGTCTGGGGACCGGCTGCAACGGCAGACCGCATGGCCACCGCCTACGGACTGGAGCTGGATCCGGGCATGCACGAGGACTTCGAGTTCTCCAACTGGACCGCCGGCAGCCCGGTGCAGATCGGACCGTTCACCGTGACCCCGTACCCGGTGCGGCACCCGGCCGAAGAGGCGTACGCCCTGCGCGTGGAAGCCCGCACCCTGGACGCCGACGGCGAGCCCGTGCTCCGGACCCTGGCCTATTCCGGGGACACCGATTCCTGCCCCGGCCTGGAGGATGCCGCCCGGGACACCGATGTCTTCCTCTGCGAAGCTGCCTTCCATGAGGGCCGCGACGACGCGATCGAAGGGGTGCACCTGACCGGCCGCCGCGCCGGAGAAGCGTCGACCGCAGCAAACGCCCGGCGGCTGCTGCTCACACATCTGCCGGTCTGGAACGATGCCAGCGTCAGCGTTTCCGAGGCACGCGAAACCTATGCCGGGGACCTGGCGGTCGCCGTCGCCGGTGTCTCCTACGACGTCGGCAGCCCCTTCACCGCACCGCTCGCAGTGCCGGGCGGGGTCCGGCCGGCGGGATAGCCCCTCGGTCAGCGGCCCTTCCCGGGGCCGTGTCCGTGGCCGTCCCCGTGGCCGTGTCCTTTCCCGGGCCCGTGTCCGTGGCCGTGTCCGTGGCCCGGGTCCTGCGGGTAGCTGCGGTCGTTGACGAACTCTGCGGGACGGTATCTGATGAAGTCCGCCTCGCCCAGTCCCAGTGATTCGGCGGCCCGGTCAAGCCGCCGGGGATCGGCCAGGTTCCCCCAGCGTCCGGTATCCAGGCGTTCGTCCATAGCCAGCACCGCGCCGACCCGCTCCGCGTCGGTGAAGGTGCAGTGCCCGGTCCGCTCCACGTAGGACTGGCGCAGCAGCGGACCGGCGCCGGCGTCCCGGACCGTCTCCGCATACTCCTCCATGTACTCCACCGGTGCCAGGATGTCGGCCAGGGTATGCATGGTCAGCACCGGCATCAGGAGATTCCCGTGCGGGGTCGAGGTGCGGTCCATCCAGTCCAGGGCTTCCGGATCCGGTGCGATGTCTGCGGTCGAGGTGATGGTGCGCAGATCCCGGCGCAGGTCCAGGCCGGCACTGCGGTAGAGCGCCTTGACCTGCTGCCGCTGCTCCGAGTCCCGCAGCAGGGCGCGGTAGTCCACCCCCTGGTTCCAGCCGCTGTCACCGTCGGCGGCGTTGACAATCGAGGCACGCGAGCCGACCACAAACGGGATGGTCTGCAGCAGCCAGTTGTACTGCGCCTCCTGCTGGGCGGCGTAATCGTTCCGGCCCGGCTCCGTGTCTCCGCTGAACCAGGTGGGCGTGTTCATCAGGGCTCCCGCCAGGGCCAGCCGGGCCCGGCCCTCCGGCGTCGCCTGTGCCTGCTCCACGGCACCCATCAGGGCGTTGATGGTGACGCCGGCTTCCTCCGCGGTGCGGAATCCCGTCAACTGCAGCTCCGCTCCGGGCAGGAGCAGTTCGGCGAGCGCGTGGATGCCGTCCAGCTGGTAGTTGTTCAGGTTGATTCCGCCGCCCAGCAGCCCGCAGGTGCTCACCGCTCCGTCCACGCCGCTGTCCGGGGTTTCGGCTATGAGGCTGCTGACCAGGCCGCCCATCGAGGTGCCGAAGGCGATGGTCCGGACCGGCTCGCCGGCCGAGGCCGAGAAGGCGGCCAGGGTGCCCAGCTGGTCCTCCACCGCTGTTCCCAGTGCCCAGCCGGTGTCTGCATAGGACGAGGATGCCACGGCGAATCCCCGCGCGGTCAGCGCCTGGGCAGTGGATTCGAAGCCCGGGTCCTCCGCCGGATTGTCGGGGCCGGGCCGGAAGCCGTGGCTGTAGAGCACCAGCTTGCCGTTCCAGTCCTGCGGCAGCTGTGCTGCCCACGTTGCTCCGCCGGGAAGCGTCCCGCCGAGCTCCGTGACGGCGGGCTCCGCCGCTGTTGCCGTTGCCGGGGCCCATGCCAGGGCCAGCGAAACGGCTACCCCCATAGATGAAAGTCTGCGCATGTGCGTGCCGATCCTTTCTGCCTCATTGCAGGAAGTCGTTTCCCCACCCGGTGTTCGGGACGCGCGGGAGGGGGTCCGACGGTACGGCGCCACCCTAGGAGCCGGGCCGCGGGAGAGAAAGGGTAGGGCCCATTATGGGCGGGCCCGTCCGCCGGGACCGTCCGCCGGGCACGCAACCGCGCGGCCGATAGACTGGGCCTATGACAACCGCCGCAAACAGCCCTGTTTCCACCTCGTCTTCCACCGTCGTCCGCTCCGATGGCCGTACCCCGGACCAGCTGCGGAGCATCACCATTACGCGCGGCTGGTCGAAGCAGGCCGAAGGCTCGGCCCTGATCGAGTTCGGCAATACCCGGGTGCTCTGCACCGCGTCGCTGACCCCCGGCGTGCCGCGCTGGCTCAAGGGCGAGGGCAAGGGCTGGGTCACCGCCGAATACGCCATGCTCCCGCGGGCCACCAACACCCGCAACGACCGCGAATCGGTCAAGGGCAAGCTGGGCGGGCGCACGCACGAGATTTCCCGCCTGATCGGCCGGTCGCTGCGTTCCATCATCGACACCAAGGCCCTGGGCGAGAACACGATTGTCCTGGACTGCGACGTCCTGCAGGCCGACGGCGGCACCCGCACCGCCGCCATCACGGGCGCCTATGTAGCACTTGCCGACGCCGTGGCCTGGGCCAAGGAAAACAAGCTCATTGCCCGCAACGCCAACCCGCTGCTGGACACCGTAGCGGCCATCAGCGTGGGCATCATCGACGGGGTTCCGATGCTGGACCTGCCGTACGTCGAAGACGTCCGGGCCGAAACCGACATGAACGTGGTGGTCACCGGCTCGGGTAAGTTCGTCGAGGTGCAGGGCACGGCCGAGGGCGCTCCGTTCGACCGCGCCGAACTCGATGCCCTGCTCGACCTGGCCCTGGCCGGCACCGCGGACCTGGCTGCCATCCAGCGGCAGACCCTGGGCCTGGCCTAAATGCCGCAGGCAACAGCTCGCCTCGTCCTGGCCACCCGCAACACGGGCAAGCTGCGCGAGCTGCGGGAACTGCTGCGCGGGCAGGTGCCCGGGCTCGACGTCGACACGCAGGTGATCGACGCCGCGGCGGCCGGTGTTCCCGACGTCGCCGAAACCGGTGTGACCTTTGAAGAGAACGCACTGCTCAAGGCCCATGCGGTCGCTGCTGCCACCGGCCTGCCCGCCGTTGCGGACGACTCCGGGCTGGCCGTGGACGTGCTGGGGGGAGCGCCGGGCATTTTCTCGGCGCGATGGTCCGGCCGGCACGGCGACGACGCCGCGAACCTGGAACTGCTCCTGGCCCAGCTGGGTGACATTTCCGCCGAGCACCGGGGAGCCGCCTTTGTCTGCGCTGCTGCCCTGGCACTGCCCGACGGCGGCGACACCGTCGAACGCGGCGAACTGCGGGGAACGCTGATGAAGACTCCCCGGGGAACGGGCGGCTTCGGCTACGATCCGATCCTGCAGCCGTCCGGGCAGGACCGCAGCTGTGCGGAACTGAGCAGCGCGGAAAAGAACGCGATCAGCCACCGCGGACAGGCCTTCCGCGCGCTGCTGCCTGCCTTGGTTGCGGCCCTCGCGAACGGGACTCCGGAGGCTCCCTGACCCGAACCGAAGTATGTGTGATGTGTCCCAAACGCGCCGGGCGCCGCTTCCCGGATTCTTCCCCGCCGGGGGGCCTAGGGCAGAATTGAGCGCGAGATGACTATTACACCTGCCGTTACCCCAGCCACCTCCGTCGTCGCCGAAGCTTCTGCTTCCGGTGATCCAAGCGCCCTCGGGGGTGTGGCGGACTGGGCGGTCGGCATGATGGAAACCATCGGTGCCCCCGGCGCAGGGCTGGCCATCGCCCTGGAGAACCTGTTCCCGCCGCTGCCAAGCGAAATCATTCTTCCGCTGGCCGGGTTCACCGCCAGCCAGGGCAACTTCTCCATTGCCGCCGCATTGTTCTGGACGACGCTGGGGTCCGTCGTCGGCGCCCTGGCGCTCTACGGGATCGGCGCCCTGCTGGGCCGGGACCGGATGCGCAAGGTGGTCGCCAAGGTTCCCCTCGTGGACCTGGAGGACGTGGACAAGGTGGAGGCCTGGTTCGAGCGGCACGGGAACAAAGCGGTGTTCTTCGGCCGGATGATTCCGCTGTTCCGCAGCCTCATCTCGATCCCCGCGGGGATCGAGCGGATGCACCTGCCGACCTTTTTGGCCCTGACGACAGCCGGCAGCCTGATCTGGAACGCAATCTTCATCGTCGCCGGCTACTACCTGGGCGAAAGCTGGCACATCGTGGAACAGTACGCCGGCGTGTTCCAGAAGATCGTCATCGTGGCAGTGATTGCTGCGGCCGTATGGTTCGTGACCGCCAAGGTCCGCAGTTCCCGGCGGAAGCGCGCGGCCAGCGAAAATGCCTGATGCAGGACTCAGCTTTACCGCAATAGATTTTGAAACGGCCAATGGTTTCCGCGGTTCGCCGTGCTCGGTGGGACTGGTCCGGGTCCGCGGCGGCCAGGTTGTGGAGGAAGCGTCCTGGCTGATGCGGCCCCCGGAGGGACACGACTACTTCGACCCGCGCAACGTCCGGATCCACGGTATCGAACCGGAGATGGTGGCCGGTGCGCCGAGGTTCGGCGACCTCTTCCCGGAGATCGGCGCCTTTATCGGCGGCGACCTGCTGGTGGCGCACAATGCCGCTTTCGACCTGGGTGTCATCCGCTCCGCACTGGAGGTCTCCGAGCTGGCCGGGCCGGCCTACGACTACACCTGCACCGTGGTGCATTCCCGCCGCACCTACCAGCTGCCTTCCCATTCGCTGCCCTTCGCTGCCGAGGCCGCCGGGGTTCCCCTGCTGAACCACCACGATGCCACCGAGGACGCCCGCGCCTGCGCCGGGATCATGATTGATATTGCCCGGCGCAGCGGTGCCGGGTCCATGCCGGAGTTCTTCCTGCGGGACGGCCGGCCGGCTTCCCACCTGCCGGCCTATGTGCCCGGGCAGCACCCGCTCTCCAAAGCCACGCGGGACGCCCTGGCTCGGGGGACCGGCACCGCTGCTGCGGCCGGCGCAAGCGCCGGCGCAGGCTGGCAGGGCTGGCCGTCCGAGGGGGATAACCCGCCGCCGAATCCGTTCGCCGATCCGGCCCATCCGCTGTTCGGCCAGACCGTTGTCTTCACCGGCAACCTGGGCATGGCACGGCAGACCGCCAAGGACCGGGCCGCCGAGGTGGGTGCCCGCACGGCCAGCAACGTCACGCGTGCCACCAGCGTGCTGGTGGTCGGCGACGGCTTCGAGCCGGGGGACCTGCGCAGCGGGCGCCTGACTGGCAAGGCACGGCGGGTGCTGGACCTGCACGAGCGCGGCCAGCGCATTGAAGTCCTGTCGGAAGCCGAGTTCCTGCAGACCCTGGGCGGGATCTGGCCGAAGGCCTCGCAGTAGTCCGTCCGAGCTAGGGCGCGATCGTGGCGGCGATGAATCCCGCGGCGAGCTTCTCAATGACGCTGCGTTCCCGCAGTGCCTCGACGTCGGTGTCCGGCAGTGCCTCGTACCGGGTCCCCAGCAGGCTGCCGGCGACGACGGCAGCGGAGGCACCGCCCGCGGCTGCGGCATCCCGGAGGGCAGCGGCCGTTGCGGCACCGAGGTCCGTATCTTCCGCGGCAGCGTCTGCTGCGTCTTCCACAGCCAGAGCGGCGCGCAGCCCGATGGCTAGGGCTTCTTCCGCCGTGGGCGTCCGGCCGTCGGTGCCGGTCCCTGCCGGGTCCGTACCGCCGTCGTCGGCCAGTAGTGCCTGCAGCCGGTCGCTGAAGTCGGGGACCCCGTTTTCCCGGGCCTGCGCCAGTGCCGACGCTGCGGCGCTGTGGAGCGTTGCCCCGGGTGCGAGCAGGCCGTGGACCATGGAGGCGAAGACTGCGGCGCTGTGCCGGGCCGAAGGATGTCCGTGGGTCAGCGAGGCGGCGTCGAGTGCGAGCTTGTAGACCGTTTCGGTTGCAACGTAGGGGAGCAGGCCGAACGGAGCCGAACGCACCAGTGCGGCAGGAGTGTCGACGCCGGTGTTGAGCGGGCGCTGCCGGGTGCCCATTTCCCCTGTCGAGAGTGCCGACAGCACATCGGGATCGCCGGCCCCGGTTCCCTCCGGCCGCAGCAGCGGCTCGGCATCGATGGGCCGGGGCAGCGGTGACGGACCGGCCTCGGGAAGCGGCAGGCCCTGGCCGCGCATCCAGCGGAGGTAGGCCAGCCAGACGCACGCCGTCTCGTCCGCGCCCACTCCCTCGTTTGCCCATTCGATGGCCTCAAGCAGGCCGTCCAGCGAGTACAGGGCCAGCTGGGAGTTCGCGGAGATCGACATACCGGACCCGGACTGGGTTCCCGCGGCAGCACCGGCGGCAGCATCACCCAGTGCACCGCCGAGCAGGCAGCCTCGGATCTTTGCCGACAGAGCAGCGGAGGAAAGGAAAACAGGGGCGGAATCGGGTTCGGGGATCACTTCTCCAGCATAGGCGCTGGGTCCGGGACGGTCCGGCGGGCGGTTTCTGAGGCCGGGGCCGCACGGCATCCCACCGGGTGGGGCGAGAGTTTCTTTCTGGGACCCCACCAGCAACAGGGGCACCACCTGGTGGGATGGTGTGCTGTGTCCGGGGCGGAGCCGGTACACGCCTTCCCGCCGGAAATCCCGGCACCCGGCATCCACGCGGTACACAGGGCAAATTCAGGAAGTTAACAGGCTGCGCTGACACGGTGGGGTAGTTTGTAGTGAGTTCGCGCATCTCCCGGGCACCGGCACTTCCGGTGCGGGCCATGTCGCAGTACCGCTTCTGCTCTTTACCGGCGGCCGTGAATCCAGTGCCGCCCACCCACACGTTAGGAATTCCTCTTTCATGTCATCTGAGTCCACACCACTCAGCGGAGCCCGCGCCGCAGCGCCCGCCCGCGATCGGACGCCTGTAAACGGTGGCTACACCTACGGGCTGGTCGGACGGACGGTAGCCGAGGCTATCGGCTCCTTCCTGCTGCTCTTCGGCGGCATCGGGATTGCGATCTTCGGCAACAGCACCGGCGGCGGCATCACGTCACCGCTGGCCTTCGGCCTGGTCCTTGCCGGGGCCATGGTGGCGTTCGGCTACATTTCCGGCGGCCACTTCAACCCCGCCATCACCCTCGGCAGCGCAGTTGCCGGACGCACGGCCTGGAAGCTCGTCCTGCCGTACATCCTGGCCCAGCTGGTAGGCGCCGTGCTCGGCGTCGCGATCCTCTGGGTGGTCATCACCGGCCACGACCAGCTTGGTGAGCAGGTACGGGAGTTCATGAGCGCTACGGCCAACGGTTACGGCGAGCACTCGGCGACCCGCTTCCCGCTTGCCAGCGCACTGCTGATGGAGGTCATTGCCGGTGCCCTCCTGACCGCCGTCTTCCTGGGCGCAGCATCCCGCCGGGCAACCGCACAGTCCCACCGGTCCTCCGCGGCCAAGGGCGCGTTCGCCGTGGGCGTGACCTACGCGGTCCTGCTGACCGTGCTTGTCCCCGTCACCAACGGCGGCATCAACCCGGCCCGTTCCACCGCGGTCGCCATCTTCTCCGAAGGCTGGGCTCTGGAGCAGCTCTGGCTGTTCTGGGTTGCACCGCTGCTCGGCGCAGTGATTGCCGGCCTCATCTTCCGCAGCGTCGACATGACCATTGATTCCCACCGCAGTGACGCAGCTTCCTCCGTGGAGGAAGACACGCACGCGGCCGGGGATGAGGCGGCTACCAAGCCGGCATCCGCCAAGCCGGTTTCCGGCGCCGGCAGCACCGCGCCGGTAGTGGACGAGGAAGCCCGCGGCTTCTTCGACAAGCCCGCCAACGGCACCGGTACCACGCGTCCGGAGGACGGCACGCCGGGCAGCCGCCCGTAGCGCAGTCCGGATAAAGTTCGAACACCCCACGGGGGCAGCGGCAGGCGCCGCTGCCCCCGATCCGTTAACTGTCGGACCCGGCCTGTACTTTTTAAGACATGCGTTTACTGCACACTTCAGACTGGCACCTGGGCCGCTCCTTCCACGGCGTGGGAATGCTCGACGCCCAGGCGGACTTCATCGACCGGCTCGTGGACACCGTCCGCGAACAGGGGGTGGATGCCGTACTGATATCCGGCGATGTCTATGACCGTGCGCTGCCGGCGGTGGACACCGTGCGCCTGCTGGATTCGGCGCTGGAGCGTATCACGGGGGCGGGCGCCGTGGTGGTGCTGTCCAGCGGCAACCATGATTCCGCCGCGCGGCTGGGCTTCGGCAGTGCATTGTTTGAGCGCGCAGGCGTGCATCTTCGCACCCGCTACGAGGACATCGGCCGCCCGGTGATCCTGCCCGTCGAGGGCCGGCCGGTGGCCGTTTACGGCATCCCGTACCTGGAGCCGAGGCTCGCCGCCGCGGACCTGGGGGTACAAACCCCCAGCCACTTCACCGTCACCGACGCCGCCCTGCAGCGGATCCGCGCGGACATCCTTGCCCGCGAGGAGTCGGGCCAGCCGGTTGCGTCCGTGGTCATGGCGCACACCTTTGCCAGCGGAGGCATCAGCAGCGACAGCGAACGCGACCTCGCCGTAGGCGGCCTGGGCGCCGTTCCGCTGGATCTGTTCGAGCAGTTTTCCTACACGGCCCTGGGCCACCTGCACGGCCGCCAGCAGCTCAGCACCACGGTCCGCTACAGCGGTTCCCCGCTCCCGTATTCGTTCTCCGAAGCCCGGCAGGCGAAGGGCGGGTGGCTGCTGGAGTTCGACGGCGGCGGCCTCGCGTCCGTGGAGCCGGTCACCTGGCCGGCCCCCCGCCGGCTGGCGGTGCTGCGCGGCAAGCTCGACGACCTCCTGGCGGACCCGGCGCTCACCGATGCCCAGGACGCCTACTGCCAGGTCACCCTCACCGACAGCCAGCGGCCCGCCAAGGCCATGGAGCGGCTCCGGACCAGGTTCCCGGACACCCTGGTGCTCGCTTTCGACCCGGAGGGCGGCGCCCGGGGGCCCGCCCAGACCTACAGCCAGCGGCTGGCCAAGGCCACCGACGACCTCGACATCTGCTGCGGTTTCCTCGAGCATGTCCGGTCACGCAGCGCGGCGGATGAGGAAAAGGACCTCTTCATCGAAATCCTGGACAAGGTCCGCCAAGCAGAGGTAGCAAAGTGAGAATCCACCGCCTGGAAATGCAGGCTTTCGGCCCCTTCGCGGACCGCCAGACCATCGACTTCGACGAGCTCGGCGCCCACGGGCTCTTCCTGCTGAACGGACCCACGGGCGCCGGCAAGACCAGCGTGCTCGACGCCATCTGCTTCGCCCTCTACGGCAGTGTGCCGGGAGCCCGGCAGCAGGGACGGCGGCTGCGCAGCGACCACGCCGACCAGGACACCGCCCCCGAGGTGGTCCTGGAATTCAGTTCAGGAGTCCGGCGCTTTGACGTGGCCCGGAGCCCGCAGTGGGAACGCCCCGCCAAGCGTGCCGGCGGGAAAAGCACCGTGACCGAGCAGGCCAAGACACTGCTGCGGGAATTCGTTGACGGGGCATGGGTGGAAAAGTCTTCCCGCAACGATGAAGCCGGCGCGGAAATCACCGAACTGCTCGGGATGAACAGGGAGCAGTTCACCAAGGTGGTGATGCTGCCCCAGGGCGATTTTGCCGCTTTCCTGCGTGCCGATGCGGCCTCCCGCGAGCAGTTGCTGCAGCAGCTGTTCGGCACCTCCAGGTTCGAAGACATTGAACGCCGGCTTAAGGCCGAGCTGGTCGAAGCCACGGACCGCTTTGAGGCAGCGCAGTCCCGGTCCGAGCATGTGCTGCTGCGTGCACGGGATGAAATCCGCCGTTACCGCGATGAATTGGCAGCCGGCAGCGGGGCCGGGGACGGCGCCGTCGGGCCCGATGAGGGAGAGGCGGAACTTGAACAGTTCCGGGCGGAGCTGGAATTCCGCAGCGCTTCGGCCCGGAAGGAACTCACGGAACTGCGGACGGCACGCGAACGCGCCGAGAAGCACCTGCAGGAGTTCGAGCACCGGCGTGCCCGCGGGCTGGCGCTGCAGCAGCTGATCCGGGAGGAAGCCGAACATGCCCGGGCTGAAGCGGAGATTGAACCGCAGCGGGCAGCGCTTCAGACCCACGCCGCTGCGTCCGTGCTGGCAGGCACCGTCCGGACGGCGGAGACGGCCGCGCAGCGGGCGGCAACCCGCCGGGCGGAAGCCGCCGATGCCCTGCAGGATCTGGCCGCCCATACCCTCGCTCCGGCCTACAACGTCCTCCCGGACGCCGGAAAGGCACTGCCGGACGGCCTGCCGGCACGGGTCGGTACGGACCTCGCGGCTGCCCGTGCAGCCCTCGAAGACGAGGAGCGCGCTTCCGCCCTGCTCACCCGCGCCGCGGCGGAGATGGAAGCCGCCGAGGGGTACCGGGCGCAGGCCGCCGAGGCAGTGACGGCACTGACGTCGCTGCGGGCGGAGGAGACCGGGCTGGGCGGGGAAGCAGCCGGGCTGGCACGCCTGGCGGAGGGGGAAACCCGGGCCGAAACCGCCCTGTCCGCGGCCGAAGAGCTGGTGGCAACCATAAGCAGCTACGCCGCCGCAAGCACCCGCGCGGAGGTTGCCGGCAAGGCCGCAGCGGACGCCCGCCAGGACTACCAGGACCTGCGCCAGGCGTGGCAGGACCTGCTGCAGGCAAGACTGGACCAGGCCGCTGCCGAGCTGGCCCAGGAACTCGCAGACGGTGCGCCGTGCCCGGTCTGCGGGGGACTGGAGCACCCGCATCCGGCGGCGCTGCCGGACGGTGAGGCACCGGCAACCCGGGAGGCCGAGCAGGAAGCGAAGAAGCGTGCGGCCAAGGCGGAGGCCGCCTACGACGAGGCAAGGCACCTGGCCGGCACAGCTGCCGAGGAAGCTGCGGCGCTTCGTGCCCGCGGCGGAGCGGGAGACCCTGAGTCTGCGCAGGAACAACTGGATGCGGCCCGAGCCGATTTGGAGCAGGCCCGCGGCGCCGTCCGGGCGCTGGCAGAGGCCGAACGCCGACTGGCCGACATCGGGGCGGAGCTGGCAGCAGCGGAGAGCACACGTTCCGAAGCGCTCATTTCCGCCGCACAGGCGGATTCCCGTGCCGCCGCGGCACGGGAACAGGCAGCAGAACTCTCGGACCGCATTGCCGCGGCGTTGCAGGGGTTTGACAGCATCAGCGAACGGGTCCGGTCCCTCACCGCATTCGCGGAGCTTGCCGCTGCAGCACGGGAAGCGGCCGGTGCCGCAGCCGCGGCCGACGACGAGTCGGAACGCGTGGGGGCGGAACTGGATGCGGCACTGGCCGGAACGTCCTTTGCCACGGCTGCCGAGGTCACCGCCGCTTTGGTGGATGCCGGCACTGCCGACGCCTACGCCAAGGCGGTCTCGGACTGGGAAGAGCAGGGCCGCCGGCTGCTGGTGCGCCGGGAAGCCCAGTCTGCGGCGGATCCGGAAGATGCATCGGGGGAGCCGCTCGCAGTGCCGAACGAGGAAGACGTGGCAGAAGCCGCAGAGCAGGCAGCGGAGGCGCGCAGGGCCCAGGAGGAAGCGGGGCTGCTGGTCCGCCTGCTCGAAGACTCGGCCGTCCGGCTCGCGGAATACTCCGCCGAACTGGAAGAGGCGCTCGAACGCACCGCGCCCCTGCGCGCCCGCCGGGACCTGCTGCAGTCGGTTGCGGATACTGCCCGCGGCGGAGGTGAAAACGAATACAAGATGACGCTGAGCACCTACGTCCTGGCCGCCCGGCTGGAACAGGTCGCGGCGGCAGCCACGGAGCGGCTCGCCGCCATGACCGGCGGCCGGTATGCCCTGGTCCACAGTGATTCGAAGTCCGGCAACCGCAAGGCAGGACTGGGCCTGCACGTCACCGACGAATGGACCGGACAGCGCCGGGACACCTCCACCCTCTCCGGCGGGGAAAGCTTCATGGCGTCGCTGGCCCTCGCCCTGGGCCTGGCCGACGTCGTCCAGCAGGAGGCCGGCGGCGTGAACATTGAAACGCTGTTCGTGGATGAAGGGTTCGGCAGCCTTGACGAGCAGTCCCTGGAAGAGGTTATGGATGCCCTGGAAGGCCTGCGCGACGGCGGGCGTGTGGTCGGGCTGGTCAGCCACGTGGCGGAAATGAAACAGCGGATCCCGGCGCAGCTCCAGATCATCAAGGGGCGCAACGGTTCCTCGGTCCGCTACAGCGCCGGGGACCTCCTCAGCAGGTGATGCGCTGACCGGTTAGGTCCACCGGCCCGGCGTGGGTAAAATCGACTCCGAACAAGGGTCGGGCACACCGGGAGGGGGGACGGTGTGCGGTTCGACGTACCTGGATACCGCACCATGACCCAAGACACCTCCACCCCCGCTCAGGCGCCAAGCCTTGATCCCATCCCTGCCGACCCGGCGAAAAGTCCGGGTCCCGGCGGCCGTTACCAGGCGATCTTCGCGCTGGCCGGCAAATCCTTCTTCCCCATTGCCTTCCTCGCACGGCTGCCCCTGGCCATGCTCACGGTCGGGGCGCTCACCCTCATTACCGAAGTTTCCGGGTCCTACGCGCTGGGCGGCTTCGCCGCCGGCGGCGTGGGCATCGGGTCCGCGATCGGTGCCCCGCTGCTCGGGTACCTGGCGGACCGGATCGGACAGCGTCCGGTTCTCCTGGGCACCGCCGTCCTGAACCCCGTCGCCATCGGCCTGTTCCTCCTGTCCGCGGCGCTCCTGGACCCGTCCGACGCGCCGTTCTGGATGCTTGCGGCCGCACTGTTCATGGGCGCTTCCTGCCCGCAGGTCGGCCCCATGGCGCGAGTCCGCTGGATGGCCATGACCTCCCGCCGTCCGCAGGGCCGCGAGATGGACACCGCCCTGGCCTACGAAGGCACCGCGGACGAATTGACCTTCGTGCTCGGCCCGGCCCTCGTGGGTCTGCTTGCCGCCGCCGTCGCCCCCTGGCTGCCGCTTGCGCTGGCGGCAGTGCTGACCGCGAGCATGGTGACCGCCTTTGCCGTCCACCACACTGTGGACCACGTTGTCCCCACCTCACGCCGCCGGAAGCTCTCCCGCAAGGGAGCAGTACAGGGCGCTCCGGTACCGGAAGCACCGGCCCCGCAGGTACGTCCGCAGTGGCTGTTGATCATGGTCCCGGTGCTCGGCATGGTGGCCATGGGCTCGTTCTTCGGGTCCACGCAGACCAGTCTCACGGCGTTTGCCGGCAGCTTCGACATGGCCACGTCCGCCGGCCTGATCTACGCGGCCATGGCTTTGAGTTCCGCCGTTGCCGCCCTGTCCGTCGCCTTCTGGCCCGAGCGTTTCGGCACCGCCGGCCGCTGGGTCCTGTGCGCCGCGGCGATGCTGGCATTTACCCTGCTCCTGTTCCTGCCCTCCAGCATCGGCACCATGGTTGTGGTGCTGATGGTCCTGGGCCTCCCCGTGGGGCCGACCATGGTCAGCATTTTCGGCATCGGCGCCATTGTGGCCCCGCGCGAACTGATGGGTACCGTGATGACCATGCTGGCCAGCGGCGTCGTCACCGGCACGGCGCTGGGTTCCTCCGTCGCCGGCCGGCTGGCGGACTCCTACGGCTACAGCCACGCCTTCATCGTTCCGGCCGCCTCGGCGGCAGCACTGCTGCTGCTGAGCCTGTTCGCGGTCCGCGCCGCCCGGAAGCGGACGGCCGCCTGAGCCAACGGCCGCCTGAACCCCGGCCGCCTGAGCCAACGGTAGCCGGAACGGCTCGCAGGTGTTGGCTGGGCCACGGTTGGCCTAGTATCGAATAAGCAGGCCAGAGCATGACAAAGGAGATACACCATGGGAAATACCGAAAAGGAAGCCGGCCAGGGGGACCAGTCGAAGACAGGTTCGCAGGGCGGCCCCGAAGGCACCATCCCCCAGAGCGAGGACGGTATCGCTGCCGCGAGCACCGAAGAAGCCTCGAACTTTGAACCCGAAGAGGATGAAGCGGCCGACGACGGCAAGTAGCCTTCCCTGGCTTAACAAAAAGGATCGGTCCCGCGGGACCGATCCTTTTTGGTTAATCCATGCCTGCTTAGCCGAGGCTGGGTGCGTGCTGCGGCGGCGCCGGAATGTAGATGTTGCCCGTGGTGACGCCTTCGCCGGTGACGGGGTCATTGGCCGGAAACGCGTCCGACGACGGGGCGGTGCCGGGTCCGTCCAGCACCATCGCTTCGGACGCCAGGGAGCGCAGCGCCACCGCTGCTTCGTGGGCCTCGGGGCGGGCGTCCACCAGGCGGGAGGTCATGGCACGCAGGACGGCGGTCCAGTCGGCACCGACCCACTCCGGAATCTCGGGGTCGCGGAGCAGCCGTGCCACGGCCGATTCCACGATCGGTCCGGGGAACGCCTTTTCCCCGGTGAGGCACTCCAGGAGCACCAGGCCGAGGGAGTAGACATCGGTGCGCGGATCCACGGCGGAGCCCTGGGCCTGTTCCGGGCTCAGGTAATTCGCGGTCCCGATGGTGGCACCGTGGGCGGTCGCCATGGTGGCTTCCATCATCCGGGCAATCCCGAAGTCCGTGAGCCGCGGATACAGGCGGGTATCCATATCCTCCTGCGGGAACAGCAGGATGTTCGCGGGTTTCACATCGCGGTGGATGACCCCGTTGCTGTGGATGTAGTTCAGGGCGTCCGCCAGGTCGGCACCCAGTGCTGCCGTTGCCGAGGAGGAGAGCGGACCTTCCTTGAGCGTCCCGCGCAGGTCGGGTCCGTCCACGAGTTCCATCACCAGGAAGCTGGAGCTGCGTCCCTCGTCGTCCACGGTGACACCGGCATCCAGCAGGGTGACCAGTCCGGGATGGTTCAGCGTAGCCAGCAGCTGCATCTCGGTTTGCTGGCGGCGGTCTTCGTCGTCCTCGCTGATCCCCACGCTGAAAAGCTTGACGGCTACTTCCCGGCCAAGGTTCTCATCCACCGCCCGGTAGACCGCGGCAGTACCGCCGGATCCGATGAGTTCGGTGGTGCGGTAGCGGTGGCCCAGGAGTACATCCACGGGTGTCCTCCCTTGGGGGGTAAATGATCTCAAGCCGAAACAATCAGCAGGCTGATTGCTAGCCCGCCGACCCTTCCATCGTAGCCCGCGCAGATGCGTGTCGGCGGGACAGTCCGGCTCTGTGATGAAGCTGTAACCCGTGCAGGGAGGGCTACCGGCCCAGGAATTCCACGGCAGCGGTCTTGAACGCCCGCGACGTCACGGCGTTGGTGTGGGTGCGGGCCGGCAGCGAGAGGAGCTCGGCCTGCCCGCTCAGGGCCGCCAGATCCGGTGCCGTCACCGCCAAGTCGTCCCGGTCTCCGGCCACCAGGAGCAGCGGCATGGCCGGAACCGCAGCTGCGGGGGAGAAGGGCTCCTCCTTGATGGCTTCGATCATCCGGAACAGGGCGGCCAGGTCATTTCCGGGGACCAGCTGTGCCATCCGCAGCAGTTCGGCGGTGCGCGGGTCCTCCACGGGTGCCCCGCCCGCAGCTGCCTCCCGGGCGGCGTCCAGGTCGAACTCCGCCAGCGGGTCCCCGCTTCCGGGCCCTCCCAGCACCATGCGGTGCACGAGCTCGGGCTGGGTCGCCCCGAATTCCCAGGCGAGGCGGGAACCGAGGGAGTACCCCACAATGTCCAGGCCGCTGGCCGGGTCGCCGTCGGCAAGCGGAACGACGCCGGCGTCCTGGAGGACCTGCAGCAGGTCCGCGCGGATGCGGCTGGGGCGGTAGGAGCCGCGGTCCGCCGGGGCGGCACTGCCGCCGTGGCCGGGCAGGTCCACGGCGATGACCCGGCGGCCGGCGGCGGTCAGCGCCGTGATCCAGCCCGAATCGTGCCAGTTCAGCTGCGAGCTGGAGGCAAAGCCGTGCAGCAGTAGCACCGGGCGCAGCGCTCCGGCGCCCGCCGCGGCGCCCGTTCCGCCGTCGGGATCGGTCACCTCGACCTGCAGGCGCGGATCGGTGCCCTCCACCAGGGAGCCGTAGTCGGCCACTGTTTAGTCCTCGTCCAGTGCAGCGGTCAGGCGGACCCGGCGGCGTGCCGGAGCCTCCTGCGGCACGGTGCCCACGATGCCGGCGGTGTTGTCCGGAACCTCGAAGACGATGAGCGGTTCACCCACGTTGATGGTTTCACCCGGCTCGCCGTAGGTGCGGGCCACGCGTCCGGCCTGCGGGGAGGGCAGCTCCACCGCTGATTTGGTGGTTTCCACCTCGACCAGCGGCTGGTTGCGTTCCACCTGGTCGCCCACGGACACCAGCCACTCCAGCACGGTGGCTTCGATCAGGCCTTCGCCGAGGTCGGGAAGGGGGAAGGGGATTTCAGCCACGCCGGTACTCCAATACTCGCTGGATCCCGAACAGGATGCGGTCGATGTTCGGGATGTATTCATCTTCAAGGTCGCCTGAGGGATACGGTACGTCGAATCCCGTGACCCGCCCAACCGGAGCGCGCAGGGTATCGAAGCAGCGCTCCGTGATCAGGGCGGCCACTTCGGCGCCGAGACCGGAGGTCAGCGGCGCTTCATGGACGACGACGGCGCGCCGGGTCCGGGCCACGGAGGCAGCCAGGCCCTCGGCGTCGATCGGCTTGAGCCAGCGCAGGTCCAGGACCTCCACCTCGATGCCGTCCTCAGCGGCCAGCTCGGCCACCTGCAGGCAGCGGGCCACCATGGCACCCCACGCCACCAGCGTGACGTGCCTGCCCGGACGGACCACCTTGGCACCCTGCAGGGGGCCGGCGTCGTCCAGGAACACATCGCCCTTCTGCCAGTAGCGGGACTTCGGTTCCATGAAGATCACCGGATCCGGAACGGCTACGGCGTGTTTCAGCAGGTGGTAGGCCTCGTGCGGGCTGGACGGGGAAACCACTTTCAGGCCCGGCACGTGCGCGAACAGCGCCTCCAGCGACTCCCCGTGGTGCTCGGGGGCGCGGATGCCGCCGAAGCTCGGTACGCGCAGGGTGACCGGCATGGGCATGGTGCCGCGGCTGCGGTAGTTCATCCGGGCCAGCTGGGTGACAATCTGGTTCACGGCGGGGTAGGCGAAGCCGTCAAACTGCACCTCGGGGATCGGACGGAACCCGGCCATGGCCAGCCCCACGGACATCCCAAGGATGCCGGATTCCGCCAGCGGGGTATCGAAGACGCGGTCGGCGCCGAAGCGCTGCTGCAGGCCGTCCGTGATGCGGAAGACGCCGCCGAGGCGCCCCACGTCCTCGCCAAGGACCACCGCCCGGGGATCCTCCGCCAGGGTTTCGGCCAGGGCACGGTTCAGGGCACCCTGCATCGAGAGGTTTTCCACCCGGCCTTCGCCCGTCGCCGGGGACAAAACCGCCGCGGACTGTTCCTGCGCGGCGGTTTCGCCGGTGTTCCGGGCAGCCGCTTCCAGATCGGAGGACGCCACGGCGTCGCTGAGCTGCTTAGACATGTTCGGATTCCTCCCGCCAGGCGCGTGCCTGGGCTTGAAGTGCGTCGGTGGGCTCGGCAAAAACGAAGTCGAACATTTCGGATCCGGGGCGCGGGCCGAGCGCCAGAACCCCCTCGCGGATACGGTCTGCGTTGGCGTTGGCGTCCTGCAGCGCGGAGTCCAGGAACGCGGCGTCGGCTATCCCGTCGGCGAGCAGCCGGTCCGCCAGCAGCCGGACGGGGTCTGCGCCCTCGTCCCGGCGTTCCTCCGCCAGGCTGCGGTACCTGCCGGGATCATCGCTGGTGGAGTGCGGGCCGCGGCGGTAGGTCATGGCCTCGATCAGCACCGGTCCGTGTCCGGACCGGGCGTGCGCGGCGGCTTCGCGGGTGGCCTGGACGACGGCGGCGGCGTCGTTGCCGTCGACCGTGATGGCCTTGATGCCGTACCCGGCTGCGCGGGCGGCGACGGTGCCGCCGGCCACCTGGGCCTCGGTGGGCAGCGAGATGGCCCAGCCGTTGTTCTGGACGAAGAAGATGACCGGCGCCTTCAGGACTCCGGCGAAGTTCATGGCCTCATGGACGTCGCCCTGGGAGCTGGCGCCGTCGCCGAAGTAGGTCAGGGCCACGCCGGGGTTCCCGGCGAGGGTCTGTCCGTGCGCCCAGCCGACGGCGTGCAGCACGGACCCACCGACCACTGCCTGGATGGGTGCGAGCCGGGTCTGCACCGGGTTGTAGAGGCCGCCGTGCCAGCTGGCCTTGTGGGTGGACATGTAGGCGGTCATGTCCACGCCCATGGTCAGTGCCACGCCCATTTCCCGGTAGGTGGGGAAAACGAAGTCGTGCTCGGGATCCATGGCGAAGGCGCTGCCCACCTGGGCGGCCTCCTGGCCCAGTTCCGGGGCGTAACCGGGGATGATGCCCTGGCGCTGCCAGGCGATCGCGGCGAGGTCCAGCTGCCGGACGGCGGTGACCAGGCGGTACAGCTCCCGGAGTTCCTCCGCCGGCAGGGCCGCAGATTGCAGATTATTGTCCATAGTCCGCAATTTAGTGCTTCACGCCACAGTGGGCAAACAGCGTGCAGAACATGACACATTCTGTGCAAATGTGTCGGTCATCCACACTCTCTGCTATGCAGTTTGCGCATCCGGGGAAGGGTCCGGCCGGGACCCGGTATGCCTATTCGGCCAGTGTGCCGGACGCTGCACGCCCCTTGGCGGCGGTGCGCCGCTCGAAGGACCAGGCCAGCAGCACCAGTACGGTGCTGAGGGCCGCCGTCGCCAGCAGCTGGACGCGGACGTCGGGGTCGAAGAACCCGAGGACCACGATGCCCGCCAGCAGCGCCAGCGCGAAGTAGGAGAGCCAGGGGAAGGCCCACATCTTGAACGTGAGTTCGACGCCGGCGGCCTCCGCGCGCCGCCGCAGGATGATCTGCGAAACGATGGAAATGCCCCAGACCACCAGGCAGGTGGAGCCGACCGTGTTGAGCAGGATCATCAGCACGGTGTCGGGGTAGAGGTAGTTCAGCACCACGGCAATGAAGCCGAACACCACGGAGGCCAGCACCGCCCGCCTCGGCACTCCGCCGGAGCCCAGCCGGCCCAGGGCCCCCGGTGCCCGGCCGCGCTCGGCCAGGGAGTAGATCATCCGGGAGGCGCCGTACAGGTTGGCGTTCATGGCGGACAGCAGGGCGATGACAATGACCACCGCCATGACGGTGTCCGCGCCGGGCACCTGCGCTGCGTGCAGGACGGCCACGAACGGCCCGGTGCTGAGTGCTTCGCTGTCCCAGGGCAGGACGGTGACCATCACCAGGACCGAACCGATGTAGAAGACCAGGATCCGCCAGATCACCGAGTTGATGGCCCCGGCAATGTTCTTGGACGGCTCCTCGGTGTCCGCGGCGGCGATGGTGATGATCTCGGTGCCGCCGAAGGCGAACACCACCAGCAGCAGTCCGGAGGCCACGCCGGTCAGTCCGTTGGGCATAAAGCCGCCGTTGTGGAAGAGGTTGGAGGTGCCGGGGGACTCGACGCCGGGAAGCAGGCCGGCCACGAAGGCGACGCCGACGCCCAGGAAGATGATGATGGCCGCGACCTTCAGGATGGCGAACCAGTACTCGAATTCGCCCAGGCTGGCAGCTCCGGCCAGGTTGACCCCGGTGAACACGATGATGAACGCCAGCGCCAGCATCCACTGCTCGACGCCGGGAACCAGGGAGGCCACGATGGCCGCGGCCGCCGTGGCTTCGGCGGCAATGACGATGACTATCTGGAACCACCACATCCAGCCGACCGTGGTGCCGGCCGTGCGCCCCAGGGCTTTCTCCGCATACACGGAAAACGCGCCGCTGCTGGGGTCGGCCGCCGCCATTTCTCCCATCATGCGCATGATGAGGATCACCATGGTTCCGGCGATCAGGAAGGAAATCAGCACCGCGGGTCCGGCCGCCGCGATGCCTTCGCCGGAGCCTACGAAGAGGCCGGTGCCGATGGCACTGCCCAGGCTCATCAGGACGAGGTGCCTGGGCTGCATCTTCTTCGCGCCGGACGGTTCCCCGGCCGGAAGTGCAGTATCAGTGCTGGACGGGCGGGCGGAACTGGGCATAGCGGGAGGGGCCTTAGAACGAACGGATTGGCTGGCTGTACAGCCGCCGGCTGGCAGAGAAGCCGCCGCGGAACTGTATACCGGATTCCATCTTAAGGCCGTTTGTGTGTGCCCGGTTCCGGCCGGCTGCACCGTTGGCTCTACAATTTGTACACTGCCTGTGCTTAGTCCCCTGAAAGGACCCCATGCCCACCGACGCGCTGGACGCCCGTATTGTCACCCTGTTCACCGACAACCCCCGGATGTCGGTGCTGGAGGCCTCGCGCCGGCTGTCCGTTGCCCGGGCCACCGTGCAGGCACGCCTGGACCGGATGCAGGAGACCGGAGTGATTGCCGGATGGGGTCCGCGGATCGACGCCGAGGCCCTGGGGTACGACGTCGTGGCGTACTGCTCGCTCACCATCCGCCAGGACACCGGCCACGACGCGGTGGTCGCAGCGCTGTCCCGCATTCCGGAAATCCAGGAGGTCCACACCGTCTCGGGAGAGAGCGACCTGCTGGCCCGGGTGGCAGCGCGGTCCAATTCGGATCTGCAGCGGGTCATCGACGCCATTGTCTTCACCAACACCGTCCTGCGGACCTCATCCGTGATTGTGCTGAACACGCATTTCCAGGGACGGATGCTGCCGCTGCTGCTGGCTGCCGCGGACACCGGGATGTGAGCTGCGGCTTAGTCCTCCAGGCTGGCCAGGACCTTGTCCGTCAGTTCCTTCAGCTGTTCCAGTTCCGCGCTGTCCAGGGCCGGGGTCAGCAGCTCATGGATCCCGCGCACGTGGATGCGGCCCAGGCGGCGCTGGACCGCCCGTCCCTCCTCGGTCAGTGAGAGTTCAACACCTCGCTGGTCGTTCTCGGCGGGCCGGCGCTGCACCAGGCCGCGGGCCTGGAGCCGGTCCACCATCCGGCTCAGGCTGGGCTGGCTGATGAGCAGGTGTTCGTTGAGCTCATTGAGCCGGATCCAGCCGCCGGGGCAGCGCGTCAGGTTGAACAGGACGTCGTACTCCCGCATGGTCAGGTCCCGGAACTCCGGATCCCGCTGCAGCCGACGCATAACGCCTACCTGGACGCGGAACAGCGATTCCCACGCTTCCGCTGCCTGTTTCGCCGTGGCGTCATTCGTTGAGTGCATTGTTCCAGCCTACTGAACCGCGGGGGTCGACGCGGCAGCATCCCGCGCCGCCACGCGCGCGGCGTGGGTGGGGCCCTCGGGAACGTCCGCCGGGCGGCGGGCATCGAATTCCTTCCGCAGTTCCGGCAGCACGTATTCGCCGAAGAGGTCCAGCTGCTCCAGGACCGTCTTCAGCGGCAGCCCGGCGTGGTCGATCAGGAACAGCTGGCGCTGGTAGTCGCCGAAGTACTCCTGGAAACTCAGGGTCTTCTCCAGCACCTCCTGCGGGCTGCCGACGGTCAGCGGTGTCTGGGCGGTGAAGTCCTCCATGGACGGACCGTGGCCGTAGACGGGGGCGTTGTCGAAGTACGGACGGAACTCGTTGACAGCGTCCTGGGAGTTCTTCCGCATAAAGAACTGTCCGCCCAGTCCCACTACGGCCTGGTCGGCGCGGCCGTGGCCGTAGTGTTCGTAGCGCTCGCGGTACAGGCCGATCAGCTGCATGTAGTGCTCCTTCGGCCAGAAGATGTTGTTGGCGAAGAAGCCGTCCCCGAAGTACGCGGCAATCTCCGCCACCTGCGGCGTGCGGATGGAACCGTGCCAGACAAAGGGGGCCACGCCGTCGAGCGGCCGGGGCGTGGCCGTGAAGTTGTGCAGCGGGGTGCGGAACTTGCCCTCCCAGTTCACCGTCTCCTTGTCCCAGAGCTGGCGCAGGAGGTTGTAGTTCTCCACGGTCAGTTCCACCGAGTCCTGCGGATCCTTGCCGAACCAGGGGTAGACCGGGGCGGTATTGCCGCGTCCCAGCACCAGGTCCACCCGGCCGTCGGCCAGGTGCTGGAGCATGGCGAAGTCCTCGGCAATCTTCACCGGGTCATTCGTGGTGATCAGCGTGGTGGTGGTGGAGAGGATGATCCGCTCGGTCTGCGCGGCGATGTAGCCCAGCAGCGTGGTGGGGGAGCTGGCGTAGAAGGGCGGGTTGTGGTGCTCGCCGGTGGCGTAGACGTCCATGCCGATCTCTTCGACCTTGCGGGCGATGGCCACCGCTGCCTTGATCCGCTCAGCTTCCGTGGGGAGTTTCCCGGTGACGGGGTCCCGGGTGATGTCGCTGACGCTGAATACGCCGATCTGCATGGTGTCCTCCGGACGTTCGGGTGTTTCTTAAAGTATATGCATACGCATGCATTTCCCCTTCAACGGGCGCCGGCATTCTTTCATTCCCGCCGGCGGCCCCGCCCGGGGCTGCCGGGGCCTGCTAGGCCCCGGCAGCCGCCCCGGCAGTTTCCTTCCGCTGCTGCCGCTTCTCGCGGGCCCCCTCCACCAGGCGGTAAAGCACCGGTACCAGGATCAGCGTCAGGGCGGTGGAGGAGATCAGCCCGCCGATCACCACAATGGCCAGCGGACGGGAGATGAAGCCGCCCTCCCCGGTTATGCCCAGCGCCATCGGGGTGAGGGCGAAGACGGTGGCCAGCGCGGTCATGAGGATGGGGCGCAGGCGCTGGCGGGCGCCGCGGAAGATGGCGTCCTCCACATTCATGCCCGGTTCGCTGCCCCGCGGCTGCCGGTACTGGTTGATCAGGTCCATCAGGACAATGGCGTTGGTCACCACAATGCCCACCAGCATAAGCATGCCGACCAGGGACGGCAGGCCCAGCGGAACCCCGGTGAGCAGCAGCAGCAGGACGGCGCCGGTGGCCGCAAACGGGATGGAGACCAGCAGGATCAGCGGCTGCAGCAGGGACTTGAAGGTGGCGACCATGATCACGTAGACGATGGCAATGGCCGCCAGCAGGGCCAGGCCGAGCTGGGTGAAGGACTCGTTCTGCTGGGTGGCGGCGCCGCTGAGTTCTGCGGTCACGCTGGCGGGCAGGTCCACCTCGGCCAGGCGGTTCTGGACTTCGGTGATGGTCGCGCCCAGGTTGTCCCCGTCCGGGGAGACGGAGACGACGGCGGTGCGCTCGCCGCCGGACGAGGAGACCGACGTCGGGACCTCCACCTCTTCCACCGTGGCCAGGGAGCTCAGCGGCACGGCTCCGGTGCCGGCGGGCACCGAAATGCTGTTCAGCTGCTCCAGCGACGTGATGGGGGTGCCCTCGCCGATGAGTACCTGGAGGTCATCGGTGCCCAGCCGCACCGATCCGGCCGGCAGCGGGCTGATGGTGGAAGCCACCAGGCCGGCAATCTGCTGCTCGTTCAGGCCGGCGGCAACTGCCTTGGCCCGGTCGATGCTGATCTGCACCACGGGCTGGGAGGAGGACAGGTTGCTGCTCGCCTCCGCGACGCCCGGCAGATCGGACATGGCCTCCACCAAGGCGTCACTGGCCGGCTGCAGGTCGGCCGGATCCCCGGCTGAGAGGGAAATGTCCACCGTGTTGGAGGTCCCGAAGCCGCCGCCGGTGCTGCCCAGGGTGAGAACGCCGGCGTCGTCGTCGACGTCCTCAAGCGCGGACCGCACGGTGTCCCGCAGTGCCACCTGGTCCACGCCTTCCTCGGTGATGACGGTGAAATTCGCCACCGAGGAGCCGCCGCCGGTGAAGGCTCCGAGCCCGGACGTGGAGGTGCCCATGGTGACCTGGACGTCCTTGACGCCCTCGGTGCCGCCGAGGATGTCCTCCACCTCGGCGGCGGCCTCGGAGGTCCGTTCGAGGGAGGTGCCCGCCGGCAGCTCCTGCCGCACGCTGAAGGTGTTCTGTCCCGTGTCGCCCAGCAGGTTGGTGGGCAGCAGCGGGGTCATTGCCGCGGTCGCGGCGAGGATGATCAGCCCGGCGGTCACCGTGTAGACGGGGTGGCGCTGGGTGGTGCGCAGGAGCGGCAGGTAGCCGCGCTGCAGGAGGGTCCGCGATTCGCGTTCCTCGGCCTCGGCACGGTAGGCCGCCGGATCGGCGACCGGCGGGGAGGACTTTAGGAACCAGTAGGCCAGCACCGGGACAATCGTCAGCGACACCAGCAGGGAGGCCAGCAGGGCGAGCGTTGTGGTCACTGCGAAGGGGCGGAACAGCTCGCCCGCCAGGCCGCCGACAAAGGCGATGGGTGCAAACACCGCCACAGTGGTGAGGGTCGACGCCGTTACGGCGCCGGCGACCTCGCGGACGGCGGTCAGGATGGCACTGCGTTTGTCCTCGCCGTAGCCGAGGTGCCGCTTGATGTTCTCGATCACCACAATGGAGTCATCCACGACGCGGCCGATGGCGATGGTCAGCGCACCGAGGGTGAGGATGTTCAGGGAGTACCCGAAGGCGAGCAGCCCGATGAAGGTCACCAGCAGCGACAGCGGAATGGACACGGCCGTGACCAGCGTGGAGCGCAGCGAGAGCAGGAAGACCAGGATCACCAGGACTGCGAAGCCGAGGCCGAGCAGTCCCTCCGTGGTGAGGTCGGAAATGGATTTTTCAATGAACGGGGCCTGGTCGAAGATGACCGTGAAGACGGCGCCGTTGCCCAGTTCATCCTGGAGTGCGGGCAGCAGGTCCATGACTTCGTGGGAAATGCCGACCGTATCCCCGGCCGGGGTCTTGGTGATGGACACAGCCAGGGTGGCTTCGCCGTTGGTACGGGTGATGGAGCTGGATTCATCCTCGGTGATGTCCACCGATGCCACGTCGCCGATGGTGACCGGCGTGCTGCCCGGAGTCGACTGGCTGGATTCGACCGGCAGGCCGGAAATCTTCTCGAGGCTGTCCAGCGGTGCGCCCACCTGGATCGACAGGGTGCGGCTGCCTTCCTCGACCGTGCCGGCAGGCAGCAGGTCTCCGCTGTTCTCCAGTGCGTCGACGATGGCCGTGGGGGTGACGCCGGCGGCGGCCAGGGCTGCGTTGTCGGGCAGGATGGCCACGTGGCGGGTGGAGCCGCCCGTCACCTCGGCCGTGCGGACACCTTCGATCTTCTGCAGGCGCGGAACCGTCAGTCGCTGCAGATCCGCGTTGAGCTCGGCCAGCGGTTCATCCGAGGACACCGCAAGGTAGACAATCGGGAAATCGCTGATGCTTCCGGCCAGCGACTGCGGATTGGCATCGTCGGGAAGCAGCTGGCGGGAGTTGGAAATGGCCCGGTCCACCTGCCCGCGTGCCCGGTCCAGGTCGGTTCCGTAGGCGAAGGTCAGGCTGATCGTGGAGATCCCGGACCGGGACGTCGCCGAGGAGGACTCGAGGCCTTCGACGGCGGTGAGGGCGCCTTCCAGCGGTTCGCTGATCTGGGCATCCACTACCTCGGGGGAAGCCCCGGGCAGGGCCGTGATGACGCTGATCTGCGGAAACTCCAGTGACGGGATCAGTTCCTGCTTCAGGGAGCTCATTGAAATGACCCCGAAAACCGCCACGAAAACCGTGATCAGGGCAATGAGCGCCCGGTTGGAGAGGGACAGCTTGGCCAAACGGTCCATGATCCTGCCTTAGGAAGGGCGAACTGGAGTTGGAAAACGCCCGCAGCGCCGGCGTCGTAAAGCCTGTCGCGGCGCAGGCCCGCCGAAAGGGGAACCTGCGCCGCGGCTACAGCAGGTGCTAGGAAAGTCCCAGGACCTTGGTGGTGTCGGCTTCGATCTCCGCCGCCAGCTGCTCGTTCTCGTTGAGCTTCACGCCGTAGCCCGGGATCATTTCCTTGATCTTCGGTTCCCAGCCGCCGAACTGGCGGGGGAAGGCGCGCTTGAGCAGGTTGATCATGATGGGCGGTGCCGTGGAAGCGCCGGGGGAAGCCCCGAGCAGGGCGCCGATGGAGCCGTCCGCGGCGGTGATGAGTTCGGTGCCGAACTGCAGCACGCCGCCCTTCTTCGGGTCCTTCTTGATGACCTGGACACGCTGGCCCGCGGTGATGAGGTCCCAGCCTTCGGTCTTCGCGGACGGCATGAATTCCTGCAGCGCCTGCGTTTTGCCTTCACGGGTCTTCATCACCTCGGTGACGAGGTACTTGACCAGGCTCATGTTGTCCTTGGCCACGCCCAGCATCGGCACGAGGTTGGACGGGCGGACCGAAAGCGGCAGGTCCAGGTAGGAACCGGTCTTCAGGAACTTCGGGGAGAAGCCGCCGTACGGGCCGAACAGCAGGGAACGCTGGCCATTGACGAAGCGGGTGTCCAGGTGCGGGACCGACATGGGCGGTGCACCGACGGAGGCCTGCCCGTACACCTTCGCGTTGTGGCGCGAAATGATGGATTCGTCCGTGGAGCGCAGGAACTGGCCGGAGACGGGGAAGCCGCCGAAGCCCTTGCCCTCGGGGATGCCGGAGGCCTGGAGCAGGTGCAGGGCTCCGCCGCCGCCGCCGATGAAGACGAAGCGGGCGGAAACGGTGCTGGTGGTGCCGGCAGCCAGGTCCTTGACCTTGACCTCCCAGCCGCCGGTGGAGGAACGCGACACATTGCCGACCTCGTGGCGGAAGTGCATGTTCACGCCGTTGGCGCCAAGGTAGTTGGTCAGTTCGCGGGTCAGCGCACCGAAGTCGACGTCGGTGCCGCCGGCAACGCGCGAGGCGGCAACGCGCTGGGACGGGTCGCGCCCTTCCATGATCAGGGGGGCCCATTCGGCCAGCTTGGCCGGGTCCTCGGAGAACTCCATGGTCTTGAACAGGGGCTGGGCGCTCAGCGACTCGTAGCGGCGGCGCAGGTACTCCGAATGCGCGTCACCCCAGACGAAGCTCATGTGCGGCAGCGGATTGATGAAGCTGTTGGAGATGTGGCCGGAAGACACCAGATGCGACCAGAACTGCCGGGAAACCTGGAACTGCTCGTTGATGCCCACCGCCTTTGCCGGGTCAACGGAGCCGTCGGCCGAGGCCGGGCTGTAGTTGAGCTCGCAGAGTGCGGCATGGCCGGTTCCCGCGTTGTTCCACGGGTCGGAGCTTTCCAGCCCCGCGCGGTCGAGGCGCTCGTAGAGGGAGATGTCCCAGTCTGGCTGGAGCTGCTTCAGGAACGCCCCGAGGGTCGCGCTCATGATGCCGCCGCCGATCAGCAGTACATCAGTTTTCGTTGCGGACTTATCCGCCGGGCTATTAGCAGTCAACTTGTTCTCCAGTCGCGTGGGCGCTAGCCCTAGAAGCGTATCCCCGACCACATGTCTTCCTAAAATTATCGCTTGCCCCGGCGTCCCGGCGGGAGGGGGAGCTGCCAACCGCTGACCGGGGACGGGCGGCCTCAGCTGTCCGTCAGGGTGATCCGGTTGAAGACTTCGTGCAGGACGGGGCTGGTGGGATAGCCGCCCACCCGGGGGGACAGCGCCAAGGCGGAGATGGGGAAAGCGAGGGGGACAGCCGGCACCCGCTCGGAAAGCCGGTCGGAGATCGCTTGGTAGGCGTCCGTCTGTTCCTGGCCCTCGGCGAGGGTCCGTGCTTTTTCGATGCCGGTGAAGACCTCGGGGTCGTTGTAGGAAAATTCGGCGGTATAGCGGCCGAACAGGGTTCCTACAAAGTTGTCCCCGGCCTCGTAGCTTCCGGCAAGTCCGAGCAGGTGGAAGGCCCGGTCCTCCTTGCCCTGCACCCTGTCGAGGTAGCCCTGGGACCAGTCCACGGGGACCGGGCGGATGTTGAATCCGGCGGCGGTGAGCTGGCTGCTGAGCCGGGCGTAGACCTTTTCCGGTGTGGGCAGGTAGCTGCGGGTCACGCGGCGCGGGTAGTAGAACGGCAGTTCACGGCCGTCGTAGCCGGCTTCCTTGAGCAGCTCGCGGGCCTTGTCGACGTCGTACCCGTAGCTGGTAATGCTGTCGGAGGTCAGGCCGAGCTTTTCCGGAAGGAACTGGTTGGCGGCCTTGGTGCCGTTCAGGAACAGACCCTCCAGGACGGCCGGCTTGTCGATGGCGTGGGCAACCGCTCGGCGGATCAGGACGTTGTCCAGACCGGGGAAATTGGTGTTGATGCCCAGATAAAGGATGGAATACGGGTCCCGCTGCTGGATCTGCAGGCCGTTGCGGGCCAGGTCGCCGACGTCGTTGACGGTCACCAGGTCGTAACCGTCCACGTCCCCCTTCTTCAGGGCACGAAGCCGGCCTTCGGGGCTGGAGATGGTCCGGAAGACGACGGTTCCGATCTGTCCGGCCTCGCCCCAGTACTCCGGGTAGGCGGCCAGCTCAACGGTGTCCTCGTTCCAGCCGACAAAACGGAACGGACCGGTGCCCACCGGGGCGACACCGTAGCCGGAGACCTTCCGCCCGTTGCGTTCCTGGGTCAGGGCATCGGCGGCGGCGTCCGTGAGGGCCTTCGGCGACGACATGGCGAAGGCCGGAGCGGCAAGGGCGGGGATGAAGCTGTTCAGCGGCTCGGTGAGCTCCACCCGCACCGTGTATTCGTCCTCAACCACGCATTCCCGGTAGACCGCGGTCTTCGGGGTGTCCGAGAATCCGCGGAAAACCGACCGGTACATCAGGGAATCGCTGCGCACGGATTCCGGCAGGGTGTACCAGCGCTCGAAGTTCCGGCGTACGGCCTCGGCGTTGAACGGCTCGCCGTCGTGGAAGGTGACGTCGCGGCGCAGTTCAAAGGTATATGTCCTGCGGTCCTCGGACTTGGTCCAGCTCTTGGCCAGCAGCGGCGTCGGGGCGGAGGTCAGGGGGTCCACGCCCACCAGTCCTTCCAGCACCTGGCGCGTGACGCGGTAGGACTCGGTGTCCGTGGCCAGGGCGGGGTCCAGGGTTACCGGGCGTGCCGCCGCCGCAAAGACGAACCGGCCCCGGGGACCGGCCGGTCCGGTGGCCGCAGGGGCCGGGGACGGGGAATCATCCGCTGCCTCCGCCGTGCAGCCGGCGAGCATAAAGGCCGCGGCCACGGCGCTCGCACGGATAACCGAGCGGCGGGAAAGGGCGGGGGTGCCGGTGCCGGGATCAGCAGGGCCGGAGATAATAGTGCCGTGCTGGGCGCTGCCGGATTCGGCGCTGCCGGATTTGCCTCTGCCGGATTTGGTCACGGTGATACTCCTCCGGGACGCTCCATCCCTCATATTTCGGTGATTCTTCATTCTAAATGATTAAAAACCGGTAAACAGCTGTGAGACACGCGTCACAAGGGGCAAGAGTGGGGCAGGATGGGGAAATGACTGATTTGACCACTGATTCGCCCCTGCTCGAGGTGAGCAACCTCGCCGTTAATTTCCGGACCATGGACGGAGAAGTCCCCGCCGTCCGCAATGCCGGTTTTTCTCTCCCGGCAGGCAAGACGCTGGCCATTGTGGGGGAGTCCGGGTCCGGAAAGTCCACTACCGCAATGGCCGTCATCGGGCTGCTGCCGGGTAACGGCAAGGTCGCCTCGGGCAGCATCCGCTTCGACGGCCAGGAACTGGTGGGTCTTCCGGAGTCCAAGATTCGGGCTATCCGCGGGCGTTCCATCGGACTGGTTCCGCAGGATCCCATGTCCAACCTCAACCCGGTCACCAAGATCGGCACCCAGGTTGCCGAAACCCTGCTGGTCCACGGGATGGCGACGTCCAAGGACGTTGACCGGAAGGTCGTGGAGGTCCTCACCGCGGCGGGGCTTCCCAATGCCGCCGAACGTGCCAAGCAGTACCCGCATGAGTTCTCCGGCGGCATGCGCCAGCGTGCCCTGATTGCCATTGGGCTGGCGTGCCGCCCCCGGCTGCTGATCGCCGACGAACCCACCAGCGCCCTGGACGTCACGGTCCAGCGGACCATTCTGGACCAGATTGACCGGATGACGGAGGAGCTCGGGTCTTCCGTCCTGCTGATTACCCATGACCTGGGGCTCGCCGCCGAGCGTGCCTCCGAACTGGTGGTGATGCACCGCGGCGAGGTGGTGGAAACCGGTCCCGCCCGCCAGCTGCTGGAGGATCCGCAGCACCCGTACACCCAGTCCCTGGTCCGTGCCGCCCCCAGTGTGGCGGCCGTGCGGCTCAGCCCCGGTGCCTTTGCCGGGCATGCCGCGCCGAAGGGCGCGGCGACCGCCGGACCGTCGAAGACCCTGGCTGCCGAGCCCGCCGCGGCGGAGCCGGACAACATCGTGGAGTTCCGCGACCTCACCAAGGTCTTCAAGATCCGCGGCCGTTCCGATGATTTCTATGCCGCGAAGAATGTCACCCTGGACATTCCGCGCGGCCGCACCGTGGCGATTGTGGGGGAGTCCGGTTCCGGCAAGACCACTACCGCGCGGATGCTGCTGAAGCTGATTGAACCCACCAGCGGAACCATGACCTTTGACGGCATGGACGTCGCGACCCTGGACAAGGTCCAGCTGCGCGAGTTCCGGCAGCGGGTGCAGCCGATCTTCCAGGACCCCTATTCCTCGCTGGACCCGATGTACACCATCGAACGGATCCTGGAGGAACCACTCAAGACTTACCGCCGCGGCGACAAGGCAGAGCGCCGCCGTCGTGTGCTTGAACTGATGGAGCAGGTGGCGCTGCCGCCGGAGATGCTGCACCGCTACCCTGCGGAGCTCTCGGGCGGGCAGCGGCAGCGTGTGGCCATCGCCCGTGCCCTGGCGCTGAAGCCGGAGCTGATTGTCTGCGACGAGCCGGTCTCGGCCCTGGACGTCCTGGTACAGGCGCAGATCCTCCAGCTGCTCGGGGACCTGCAGCGCGAGTTCGGTCTCAGCTACCTCTTTATCTCCCATGACCTGGCAGTGGTCCGGCTGATCTCCGACTACGTGTGCGTTATGAAGGACGGCGAACTGGTGGAGGCCGCCACCTCGGAGGAAGTCTTCTCCAACCCGCGCCACCCCTACACGCGGAAGCTCCTGGCATCCATCCCGGGCAACGAGCTCAACATCGACAGCGAGCTGGCCTCCTAATGACGGGCGGCGCCGTGCAGGCGGGCGCAGAAGCGGAACTGGATGCCGAACTGCGGGAGCTGCTGTCCGTCCGGAACCGGGAGGACATGGCGCCGACCATTGCTGCGCTGCTCGAGGTCCATCACCGGCACCCGGGCAATCCCCGAGTGCTCTATGAAGTGGGCGGCGCCTATGACACTGCAGGCGAAGAGGAAACGGCTGCGGGATTCTACGAACAGGCGCTGGCGCTGGGGCTGGAGGGGGACGTGCTGCGTCGCTGCTACCTCCAGTACGGCAGCACTCTCCGGCTGCTCGGCCGCACCGAGGAGTCCCTGGCGGTGTTTGCCGGCGCCCGGCGTGCCTTCCCCGGGTCGGTGTCGCTGGGTGTCTTCGAGGCGCTTAGCCTGCATGCCGCGGGCAAGGCGAACGCGGCGCTCGCCGGTCTGCTGGTCCTGCTCGCGGAGAATGTCTCCTCGGAGGACCTGGAGCGGTATCTGCCGGCACTGCACGGCAACGCGGATTACCTGGCGTCACTCGACGGGGACGGCGACGACGGCGGTACCGGTCGCGCTTGAGCCGCGCAGAATAGCTGCCGGGCCGGAAACGCCTGGTGCACCAACACAGAAGGGCCTTCCCTGGAATTCCAGGGAAGGCCCTTCTGTTGTTTGCAGCGGTATGCCGCTCCCGGTTACTTCCGCCGGGTCTTGGGATCCAGCGCCTCGCGCAGGGACTCGCCCAGCAGGGTGAAGCCAAGCGCGGTCACCGCAATACAGATACCCGGCAGGAAGGCCAGCTGTGGAGCCACACCCAGTTCGGCCTGGGCGTAGGTCAGCATCCGGCCCCACTCGGCGGTCTGCGGCAGGCCGCCGCCGAGCCCCAGGAAGGACAGCGCAGCGGCGTCAATGACCGCCGTCGCCAGGGTCAGGGTCGCCTGGACAATCACCGGGCCCATGCTGTTGGGCAGCAGGTGGCTCATGGTGATGGTGCGCCGGCTCAGCCCCAGCGTCTGGGCGGACAGGATGTAGTCCGCGCTGCGCTGGGAAATCATCGACGAGCGCAGGAGCCGGGCAAAGATGGGCACCTGCGAGACACCGATGGCGATCATGACGGCGGCGGCATTCTGTCCCAGCAGGGCCGCGATGCTCACGGCCAGCAGCAGGTTCGGAACCGAGAGCAGGATGTCGACGAAGCGCATGATCACGCTGTCCACCCAGCCGCCCAGGCCGCCGGCAATGACGCCGAGCAGCACGCCGCCGGCCAGGCCGAGAGCGGTGGAGACAACACCGATGATCAGGGACGCGCGTGCACCCCAGAGAAGTTTGGAAAGGACGTCGCCGCCGAACCGGTCCAGGCCCAGGGGATAGCCGTCAATGTCGCCCGGACCGGGAATGCTGGTCGGGGTGATGTTGGTGCGGCCGGGCAGGTCGTTGCCGCCGTAGGGGGCAAGCAGCGGGGCGAGGATGGAGACCAGGATGAACAGGCCCACAATGACGGCGCCGGCAATGGCCGCCGGGTTGCGGCGCAGCCGGCGGAAGGCGTCTTTCCACATGCCGCTGCCGGTGGCTGGCTTCGCTGTGGGAGCCCCTTCGGGGAGGACGGACCCGCCCGCTGCGGGAGGCAGAGTAGTACTCACTGGACACGCACCCTTGGATCGATGAAACCGTAGGACACATCAACGATCAGGTTGATCAGTGAGTAGGCCACGGCGATGAAGACAATGAATCCCTGCAGGACGGGATAGTCGAGGGCGAAGATCGCGTCCCTCAGGAACCTCCCGATGCCGCTGAAGGCGAAGACCGTCTCCGTCAGCACTGCACCGGAAATCAGCAGGCCGGTCTGCAGGCCGATGGTGGTGGTCACGGGCAGCATGGCGTTGCGCAGCACAAACCGGCCGCGGATGGTTTTTTCCATCAGGCCCTTGGCCCGGGCGGTGCGGACGTAGTCAGCGCCCTGGACCTCCAGGACCGAGGCCCGGGTGATGCGCACGATGATTGCCAGCGGAATGGTGCCCAGCGCGATGGCGGGAAGCACCAGGTGCAGGATGGCGTCCCAGGAAGCGTCCCATTCCCGGGTGAGGAGCCCGTCCAGGACGTAGAAGTCGGTGACGTGTGTGGCGTTGATGCGTGGATCCTGGCGCCCGTCGGTGGGGAACCAGCCCAGCTGGATGGCCAGTACCCACTTGAGGATGAAGGCGAGGAAGAACACGGGGACGGTGATGCCGATCAGGGACAGCACCACGGAGGAGTGGTCCCAGAAGCGCCCGTAGTGGCTGGCTGCGAGATAACCCAGCGGAATGCCGATGCCGATCGCGAAAATGAGGGCGACAACGGCGAGCTCCACGGTGGCGGGGAAGCGGGTGGCGAACTCCTCGAGCACGGGGCGTCCGGTGACGATGGAGGTGCCGAAGTCTCCCTGGAGGAGTTTGCCGACGTAGGTGAAGTACTGCTCGATCAGGGGGCGGTCGAATCCGTAGGCCTTGTTGATGTTGGCGATGGCTTCCGGGGATGCCTTGTCGCCGAGCAGCGCGGTTGCCGGGCCGCCGGGCAGGTTGCGGACCCACAGGAACAGCAGGATCGAGAGGCCGATCAGGGTGGGGATCAGCATAAGAAGGCGTTTGCCGATGACTCGTAGCACGAGTGTCCTTTCCCAGCGGGAGGCTGGAGGATCTGGGGAGGAAAAGACGAGGCGCGTTGGAGGCCGGGAACCCCGCGGGGTTCCCGGCCTCAACTCAGGGGTTACTTGGTGAGCTTGATGTCGCTGAAGACTTCGTCGCTCACCGGGCTGGCCGGGTAGGACTCCACCCGTTCGGAGAACGCGAGCGACGGCGCCGGGTGGGCCAGCGGAACGGCCGGCACGAACTTGGCGATGTCCTCATTGATCTGCTCGTAGAGCGGGGTCTGCTCTTCGAGGGTGGAAACCTGGCGGGCCTCTTCGAGGGCCGCGAAGATCTCCGGGTTGTTGAAGCCGAACTCCGGCTTTTCCTGACCGAAGAACACGCCTACGAAGTTGTCCGTGTCGTTGTAGTCACCCGTCCAGCCCAGCAGGTGCAGGCCGTGGTCCGACCCTGCCTGGACCCGGTCCAGATAATCCGGGGACCACTTGTTCGGCTGCTCGTTGACCGTGATGCCTACCTCGCCCAGCTGGGCGCTCAGGTTGGTGAAGACCTGCTCGGGGGTGGGCATGTACGGACGGGAAACGCCGGTGGGGTAGTTGAAGTCCACGCTGAAGCCGTCCGGGTAGCCGGCCTCTGCCAGCAGTGCCTTGGCCTTCTCGGGGTCGTACTCATACGTGGTGACGTCTTCGTTGTAGCCGTTGACGACGTCGGGAATGAACTGGGTGGCCACCTTGGTGCCCTCGGGCAGGGTCTGGCTGACCAGGGCTTCCTTGTCGATGGCATGGGCGATGGCCTGGCGGACCTTGGGATCAGCCAGCTCCTTCACCTGCTGGTTCATGCCCAGATAGAGGATGGTGAAGGGATCGCGGGGGACCACGTTGAACCCGGCGTCGGCCAGGGACTGGGTGTCGGCCGGGGCCACGAGGTCGTAGCCGTCAATGTCGCCGGATTCCAGGGACTGGCGGCGGGCCTGCGGATCGTCGATCACGCGGAAGATGATGTCGGTGACCTGGGGTTCGCCGCCGCCCCAGTAGTCCTCGTTCGCCGAGAGGGTGATCTGGTTGCCCACATCCCAGCCGTCGAACTTGTAGGGACCGGTGCCGGTCGGGTGGCCCTTGGCGTATTCGGTCAGCTCCGGGGCTTCGGCCGTGCCGGAAGACTCGTTGGCGCCGAATTCCTCCAGGGCAGAAGGGCTCTGCATGCTGAAGGCGGGCAGCGAGAGGGCTGCAACGAAGCCGGCGAACGGCTTGTTCAGGGTGACCACGGCCTGGGAATCCGAGGAGGCTTCGCAGGACTTGTAGGTGGCGGCTTCGGGGTTGTCGGAGAATCCCTTGAAGAGCATGCCGTAGTAGTAGGCCTGGCTTTCGGCCTGCTGGATGCCGCTGAAGTTGTACCAGCGGTCGAAGTTGGCGCAGACGGCTTCGGCGTTGAAATCGGTGCCGTCATGGAACTTGACGCCTTCTTCGAGCTCGAAGGTGTAGGTCATGCCGTCTTCGGAAGACTCCCATGACTTCGCCAGCAGGGGTGCCGGGTCCGCGGTGCCGGGCTCGGTGCCGACCAGGCCCTCGAACATCTGGCGGCTGACGCGGAAGGTTTCGCCGTCGGAGGCGAAGGCCGGGTCAAGGGACTTCGGGTCGGACGAGGCGGCAAACACAAAGGTGCCGTCCACGCCCTCGGAGCCGCTGTCGGCCCCTTCCTCGCGGTTGCTTTGGGCACAGCCGGAGAGCACGAGTGCGCTCAGGGCAAGGCCGGCGGTAAGGGCGGACGCGCGCTTTTTCGCGGACCGGCCTTTCCGGACGCTGTCTGCTGGGAACATGTTTTGGGTACTCCTCAAGGGCGGATGAACGCTAAGCGAGTGGTGCCTGCGGCCGGAAAGCCGGCCCGGATGCGTCCTTTGGACACAAACGTATGGACAGAGCCTAATGGGGAAGTGTTTCTGTTACGTGACATTGATCACCGTCGGCGTGGTCACGATTTGGTCACGTCCCCGGGCGGGAGGTGATTTATCCGGGCATGAAAAAAGCCCCGGTCCGAAGACCGGGGCTTTTACTATTCAGTGCGCGAGGAGGGACTTGAACCCACACGTCCGAAGACACTGGAACCTAAATCCAGCGCGTCTACCAATTCCGCCACTCGCGCCGTTTTCCCTGCCGGCTTTTCGGCCGGGTGCGGGAAACCGGTTTTAGTCTACCCGAGGTTAGTCAAGCCCCAGATCACGACGGAGCTTGGCCACGTGCCCGGTGGCTTTGACGTTGTACTGGGCGACGGAGACCTTGCCCTCGGGGTCCACCACCACGGTGGATCGGATCAGTCCTTCATAGGTGCGGCCGTAGTTCTTCTTCTCGCCCCACGCGCCATAGGCCTCGGCCACCGCGTGGTCCGCGTCGGAGAGCAGCGGGAAGTTCAGGTTTTCGGAGGCCGCGAACTTTTCCAGCTTTTCCACCGGGTCGGGGGAGATGCCCAGGACGGTGTAGCCGGCGCCTTTGAGGCTGTTCAGGTTGTCACGGAAGTCGCAGGCCTCCTTGGTGCAGCCGGGGGTGGCCGCCGCCGGGTAGAAGTAGACGATGGTGCTGCTGCCGCGCAGAACCGCCAATGACACGCTCGTTCCGTCTGCGGCGGGAAGGACGAATTCCGGTGCGGTTTCGTCTGGGCTAAGGCGGGGCATGAAGGTCTCTCCTTGGTCTCGATTTCGCGGCCGGGTGCGTCAAAACGCGACATTCCCACGCGCGGTGGCTATCCTAGACTGTGGATCGGCACGCAATCAGCAAACTTACTGTTTGCGCGGGATCCGAAGCCTAGAGGAAGAGTTTTATTTTATGCCGGATATGGAGCGCTGGCCCACCGGTCGCCTGTTGTCGACAGCCGCCCGCCTTGTAGAGCACGCCTGGAACGAGCGGTTAGTCAGTATTGGGCTGACCCACGCAGGCGTCATCGCGTTGGGCGTCCTGGAAACGCAGGGACCCATGACGCAGGCCCGCCTGGCCCAGCTTGTGCGCGTTCAGGCGCAGACCATGGGCAAAACCCTGGCCCGCCTCGAAACCCACGGGCACGTCAGCCGGGTGCGTAATGATCTGGACAAGCGCAGCCACATGGTGACCATCACCGCTCAGGGCACCGAGGCCCTGCACGAAGCGCAGAACATTGAGCGGACACTGCTTGACGGCGGTGAGCTGCTGTCCGAGGCGCTTCGAAGCCAGCTGCGGAAGGTCATCAGCGAGCTGGGCAGCCCGCGCTGGCAGGTTGCCGTCGACGTGCCGGGCCTCCCGATTCCGCCCGAAAGCATGATTCTGCCGGAGCCGGCGGAAGCAACGGAAGCCGCGGCGGAGAGCCGCTGACTGCTGCGGTGCACGCACGAACGTAAGAAATAAGAAAGAGGCACATCCACGGGATGTGCCTCTTTCTGTGTTAAGCCCGCTAACTTCGAGGGCAAGTGAACTTTGAAAGGGTGGCCGTGGAGCAGAAGGTCAACGAAAGGTACATTAATTTCGCCAGTGTGATTGACGACGGAACTCTGGAACAGAACACCAGGACCTCCCGGATGCCCTTCATTTATCCGCACCTCGCTTCGATGCCGGATGCCCATCTGGGGAAGGGTGCGGCGGTGGGCTCCGTCATTCCCACCCTGGGGGCGATTATCCCCGCGGCAGTCGGCGTCGATATTGGCTGCGGCATGATTGCCGTCCGCACCCAGAATTCCGCGGCGGATATTGCCGGGAAAAACCGCCGGGTTCTCCGCGAAGCGATTGAACACGCCATTCCGCTTTCGGCCGGCAACAACAACCGCAGCCTCACCGACTCGGCCCGCCTCCGCGTCGAGGAGCTGGCCGACGACGCCGCTGCCGCCGGCTTTGATCCCGCCGCCTACCTGTTGGGCTGGCGGCTCCAGCTGGGCACGCTGGGCTCGGGGAACCACTTCATCGAAGTGTCCCTGGACGAGGAGCGCGCCGTCTGGCTGTTCCTGCATTCGGGCTCACGCGGTGTCGGAAACAAGATCGCCCAGCAGCACATCTGGGCCGCGCAGAACTACTGCGGGAAGCGGTCGATCGACCTGCCGGACCGGGACCTGGCCTACCTGGAGGAAGGGACCGCGGAGTTTGACCGGTACATTGCTGAACTCATGTGGGCGCAGAAGTTCGCGCTGCTGAACCGTGAGGAAATGATGGACCGAGTGGTGGCCTGCTTCAGCGCGTGGACGGGCGAGCCCGTGCAGGAGCGGGAGCGGATCAACTGCCACCATAACTACACCGCGGTGGAGCACCACTACGGCAGGGACGTGTGGCTTTCCCGCAAGGGCGCCATTGACGCCTCGCCGGGACGGCCCGGACTGATTCCGGGATCCATGGGCACGGCGTCGTACGTGGTGGAAGGCAAGGGGTACGCGCCGTCGCTGAACTCCGCTCCGCACGGGGCCGGGCGGGAGTATTCCCGGACCAAGGCACGCAGGACCTTCAGTCAGGAGCAGCTGCGCAGGGCCATGAAGGGGATCGAGTTCCGCGACACCGCGGCCTTCATTGACGAGATCCCGGCGGCGTACAAGGACATCGACGCCGTCATGGCGGATGCGAAGGATCTGGTCACGGTGAAGCACGTGCTGCGGCAGATTGTGAACGTGAAGGGGAACTGAGGGATTCATCAGCCGTTCCCGGAGCACTGACTCGTGATGCTGCCGGATTAGTAGAGCCTGGAGCCCAGCCACTTGTAGCCCGGGCCGGGTTCCCCTTTGGCTGGGGAAGGGGGAGGGGAGGGCGAAGTCCCGGCCCATGCCAGTGATTCTTATAGGTCAGGGGAGCGGTGTAGCTGCTGAACAAACTATGAGCGGCCGTTTCGGCAAAAAAAGAAAACCCCGCCCGACCCGGTATAATGCCGAATCGAACGGGGTTTTGTTTTGTGCACCCCCCGGGACTTGAACCCGGAACCCATTGATTAAGAGTCAATTGCTCTGCCAATTGAGCTAGAGGTGCGCACTTTGCTGGAAGGAAGACCTACGCCGTGAGGCGCGGTTCGTTCTCCGCAACGACATGAAACATTACCACGTCACGGCAGGGTGTACGAAATCCGGGCCGTGCTGGGAGCGGATCAGGAACCATCCGGAGGGTCCGGCCCCGGTCAACGGATCCGTTCGTTGCGTAGATGCCCCACTTCTGCTGGGTGTGCGGGACGATCATGACATCAACATATTGCCGGGGATGACTGCGATGCGTTTCAGTGGATGCCGTGCGGTAACCGGGTGGCAGTGGGTTCGAATCCGAGGATGAGCTGGGTCCGTGCGAGTCGGGGGACAATGGCCCCGCGTACTCGATGCCGTCGCGGTTCAGTGCGGAAGCCTCGCCATTGATTGAAGGAAGCGACGGTGATGTGCCAGCCCTTTCCCGCTGCGACTTTTGGATTTGCAGTAACACTTTGCCGCGGAGCTTATCCCCAAGTTGTCATCGCCCGCCGCGCGCCGTGGATTGTAGCGCTGGCTCTATCGCCCCCATACACGACCCCGCCGCCAACTATGGACGGTAGCGCCATCCCTCAACAGCAGTGTGAAACCCTATCTGGGCGCTGGCTGCGATCATCCGGGCGGTCGTGCCGTAGAAGCGCACCACTTTCCCGCCCGCGGTGTCCATCATGACCTGGGGCGAGTCGGTCCGGCCGCCACGAGTGTTGATGCGTCCATCTGGGATTCCCCGACACACAAGTCCCCGAACGGCACCTCGTCCACCGCGAAGTCTTCAGTGGCTCCCGTGATTTCGGAGCGTAGATGATGTCGATCTTCGTTAGGAATGTGTCCCCGAAGCTAACGGGGGCTATGACGGCACGTCCGGCTAGATCCAACCTCTCATTGTCAGGTATGCGTGAACCTGCCGTGCAACGAGCGCAGCGGTCTCCGGCTTGTAGTGCGTGGTGTCGAGCATGATGGAGGGCGGCAGAGCGTCGCACTCCATATTGGCGAGGTCATCACTGGTCGGAGTCACGCCGAGGTCGTAAATTGCCTGGTGCACCAAGTAGGAGCGAATATCCAGAAACTTGTTCGGATACATCTGCTGGAGACGGGCGTTGATTTCTAGTATCGACAGGTATCCGGAGGTGCCGCGCTTTTCGAGAGTGTTGGTTGTGGTGGAAAGTATGAGTGCCTGTTTGAGCTGGGGGCTCAGCCAGTCCACGATGCGCTTGATGCCGTTCACGACATTGTCTTCGGCTCGGTTGTCGCCGCCGGCAATGCCGGGGATGTTGTTGCGCCCCAACATGATCACAACTGTGTCTGCTTCATGTCCGGCACTTTCAGGCTTGAACAGTGTCCCGGGAGGAACGGGGGTGGCGATGCCGGGCGCGGTGCGTGTGAACGTGAATGTGGTGTTGCTGGTGGTGCGGATCAATGTTCCGGGCACCCCTGCCAGAGTGCCTTTCATGTTCCGCTCCGTGCCTGTAGGCCGCCAGCCGATGGCAGCGGTGGTGGAGACCGATATGGGACCCGTAGCGGGGAGCGAGCCACCCATGACGACCAGTGGCAACGGGAAGGCCCCTATCCGGACGGCTGCCTCATCTACGGTGTATCCGGAGATTGCCAGGTTGAAGACCTCAACGCCGGCCGGAGCCAGCTTGGAAAGTATGTAGGGGTAGGCAGATTCCGTCCAGTTCACGGTGGTGTTGGGGTAATATCCGGCGGAGAGTGAGTCTCCGATGCAGGACACTCTCGTGCTTGATGATCGGGTGTATCCGATTGCTTCATCAGCGACAGAGCACGCCGATTCTGGGCTGAGGTGGAGCTTTTCAAATGCGGATATTCCCTCGAGCCGTATTCCGCCGCCCACGTAACCGTTCTGGTCTGCGAACGGTATCGCCCATCCGTTTCGTGTTGAACTGGTAGGACGCAGGGAAACCGATTCGTCGCCCTTCACCGTCGGTTCCTTTTCGAAGTTCCAGACGCCGTCAATCTGTAATCCCCCAGAGGTGTACCCGTCCTGATCTGTGAAGCGGACAGCTTACGCGGCGGATTCCACTGCCCGCAATAGATGCTGGCTGGATCCACGGACCAGGTCGAGACCGTTCGTTGCTTTCGTTTATGCCTACTCTGCGGCTATGGCAGCTGCGGCGGTCACGGCGTCATTGGAGGCCAGGTAAGGCCGGCAGCATTTTCGACGGCGTCTCGGACGAGCCCATCCGAGGTGAGTGCTTGGATGATAGCTTCCTGCGCGGGCGCGGGCGCGGACACGGACGCGTTGGTGGCCGCGGCGGTGGCGGACAGTGGTGCTTGCTCAGCAACCACTAGTGCTGCCACTGCTTCTTCTTTCACCCCTTCGTATGAGGTGAAGAATAAAGTGAAGCCGGTCCGGTCCACGCAACACGGTCGAGTGTTGGGTACATGAAAGGCAGGGCCGAAGCCTTGTGCATTTACCTATTGGGTGGGCCAGCATCAATCACTCCACCGTGGTCAAACGCAGCGGCGTTTGGGAGGTGTCCCGGGGGGAAAATGGTTGCGACACCGTTTGCTGCGACGTTGCTCGGACTGGGCCGGTCGGCTGCGAAAATTTTGTTAAATATGTATGCCACGGGGCGTCTCCCGTGTGCGTGGCGCGGATGCGTTCTGGCGGGCTTCTGGCGGATTGCGTGGTGTTGCCGCGTTGCGTGGCAGGGTTGGCAGTACCTGAGAGTCACCAACAGGCCGATGCCGTACTTTGGCGGGCAACGTCTCAGTTACTGGGCAGGCCCCACCCCGAAGGGTGAGGCCGGTGGAGGTATCCGGCGGGACGCCTAGGACCGTCGCCCCAGAGTTGCTAATCGTCTGCGGCGTGCGTGCCACCCCAACCGCGCCTTAGAATTGCGTGATGGATACACAGGACCAAATAGACAAACTTAGTCGCGAGGTCGCCGAACTGCGGGACACGATCGGCCAAAAGGTAGATATCGGGCCGTCAATTGGAACGAGCTGCGAACTCGGCGAGCGCGTCCAGGTGCATCACGGATCCGTGCTGAAGGGCAAAATCAGCGTAGGCAATGACACGGTGATATGGCCAAATGCCCAGTGGGACGGTCCGATCACCGTCGGGAGCCACGTATTCGTCAACCAAGGCAGCTACATTCGCCCATACGTGACTATCGAAGACAGGGTTTCCATTGGACCCTTCGTCCGCATCATCAGCGATACTCACGACATCAGTGCAGGTCAGCGGCGGACAGGCACTCCCCGCAAGGACCCCATCGTGATCGGGGCAGGGACGTGGATCGGTGCAGGTGCCACCGTCATGGGCGGGGTTACCGTGGGGCAGCGATCGATTATCGCGGCAGGTGCGGTCGTAACGGAGGATGTTCCGGACAATGTCCTGGTGGCAGGTGTTCCCGCCCGCCTCATCCGCAGGATCGCAGACGGTGAGAACGGGGCTACTCTGACAGCGCCTGACCAGCCGGAGTTCAAGGATGTCGGGGCGTCCGCCCTTTAGCCTGCAATAGAAAAAGCGCCCACGTTAACGCGGGCGCTTCTTGCGCTAAATCTGGGCAGAGGCCGTCTTTACTGGAAGTTGGCCGGGGGTAGCTCACGTGTCCATTCAAGAGCAGCCGCCAGTGCGCTCAAGACCACCGCTGGAGGCGGCGAATCGTGCAGATGGCCACCCTCGTACTCGGCCGCTCTGACCCGGGGCAGGTTCCCGCCCCTCGCGCAGGCGCCGAGGAACGGATAGTAGTGGTCCCGGTAGTGAAAATCGTTCACGTTCTGGACCGTGTAGACATAGTTTTCCAACGGGTGTGAGTACCGGCGGAGAGCCGACATTCTGTCGCCGGCGGGGAGACTCCAGTCCGGCTCATAGTCCATCTTCCAGATACTGTCGGTCGCAAGGTCCGGGCGGACGACCTCCAGGTATTTGCGCTGCGCGTCGACGCCCTTGGCCTCACCCCTCGTTAGGTAACCATGGACTGATGTCTGTGGGTTAAAGGACAAGCACACGCTGCCCGGGACAAGCGCGGATATCTGCAGGGACGCGAAGCCCCCTCCTGAGGATCCGGCAAACATGATCCGGGTTGCTCCGATAGACTTCGCTGCCGTGACGGACCAGTCCGCTACGGCCTGCTGCGCGTCGAACCCGTCCCAGCCCGTGTACCAGGCGAGCTGGATATTGTCCTCCCGAGTCAGGGCCGGGTCAGCAAAGTACATGCTGGAAACGTCGTTGCTGATGATGGTCCGCATACGTTCAAAACGCGGCAGCGTGTACTTCCGGCGGTCCAGAGCCCCGTGCAGGCTGACGACGAGTACATCGGTTTCCTTGTTCACGAGGAGCGCATCAAAGGGCTCGCCAGACGCAATTACGTGCCGGTAACGGCTCGCGCCCGCATCCGGGGAAGGCTTGAAATCGTCCAGGGTCTCGACCGTCATTAGAGGCGGGTTCAGCCCGGCTTCATCAAGGTCCTCTATAGGGATGGTTGTCATGCCATTTACCCTAATGCACTAGGGGAGCCCCTAGCAGACCTTGATCGACCTCTTGTAAACAAAAACCCCGCCCGTTCAGGCGATGAACCTGATCGGACGGGGTTTTGATTTGTGCACCCCCCGGGACTTGAACCCGGAACCCATTGATTAAGAGTCAATTGCTCTGCCAATTGAGCTAGAGGTGCGCATTCGAGGTGATGGAAACCGGCAGTATCTCTTGCGCACTTGCCATCAGCAACGACATGAAACACTACCAGCAGTTTCGCCGGAGGACGAAATTTTCCGGGGTTTTGTGTTCCGTTTCACGTTGCATCCCGGTCCGGGGTACTGCCGGAATAGGGGAGGACCACCAGTTCACCCGGAGTTCCCTCCCATTCGCTGCCGTTGTCCACCACCCAGGTCCGGGAAGGTAGGTTCGACGCCAGGTCGCCTGTGGTCACGGTCGTGACAGCATCGCGGGGGACCGGGGTGACCGGCAGGTCCGGATCCGGCACGCCGGCGGTGTCGATTCCTGCCGCAAGCCGGACCACGCCGTGCCCCAGCATCCGCTCCACCGCCGCGAGGACCGCTGCAGCGGATCCCACCCCGAGGGCTGTGAAGAGCAAGGACTTTCGAGTCACGGCGGCATCCTTCGGTCGGCGGAAGGCACATTTCACGTTACGGCGGGTACCTGCCGCTGTCCATAGCTGCGGACCCCGGCCGGCCTCCCGACGCCGTCCCGCCTCCCGGGGCGACACCGGTTACGCTGGCTGCCATGGCCGACATTGACTCCCGCAAGGTCCCGGTACGCACCCTGACCGTGCCCACCCCCGAGCTCCTCGACGCCCTGCAGCCGCTGCCCGAAGGCATGAACGCCGTCCTCTGGGATCTGACAGGCGAGCCGGAAGGAGTGGCATACGAGGCGATCGACGCGGTGGTGCTGCCCTACGCCAATGGCGCCGACTACGGAGATGCACTGGACCGGGTGCCGAACCTGCTGCTTCTGCAGGCACAGTCCACCGGCTACGACGGGCTGCCCGAACTGGTGGGCGATCAAACGGCCATTGCCAGCGCTGCCGGAGTCCACGCGGCTGCCACGGCGGAAATGGCCCTCACCCTGATCCTTGCCGCACAGCGGGGGATCGACACTGCGCTGAGCGCCCAGCATGAGGGCCGGTGGGAAGCGCTCCGGTACCCCGGTCTGGCGGACCGGCGCGTCCTCCTGGTGGGGGTGGGCGGAATCGGCCGCGAGATTGCCGCACGGCTGCGGCCCTTCGACGTCGAACTCACCCGGGTGGGCAGCACGGCCCGGACGGACGACGACGGTGCCGTGCACGGCACGGGGGAACTGGCAGATCTGGCCCCCCGTGCAGAAATCCTGGTGGTGATCACTCCGCTGAACGAGCAGACCCGGCACCTGATCGACGCCCGTGTCCTCGCCGCGCTGCCGGATGGGGCGCTGGTGGTCAACGTGGCTCGGGGTGCGGTGGTGGACAGCGAGGCCCTGACCAAGGAAGTGGTGTCCGGCAGGCTGCGTGCTGCCCTGGACGTCTTCGACCCGGAGCCGCTGCCCGCCGGACACCCCCTGCGGCAGGCGCCCGGGGCAATCATTACCCCGCACTGGGGTGGGAACACCGCAGCGTTCGAGCCGCGGATCAAGGCCCTGCTGCGCGAGCAGGTGGCCCGGCTGGCGGCAGGAAAAGAACCCTTGAATCTGGTCCGCCCGGGCCCCTGGGCGTAGCCAGCGGGACCGGGGCGTTAGGCCAGTTCCAGGTAGGAGTCCACGAAGGAGCGGAAATCCTCCCAGTCGGCGGCCTGCTCCAGCAGGCGCCCACCTTCTGCGCCGGCGGCCGGAAGGACGGCCTGCGGCTCGACGGCGAACTGGAAGATGCGCCCGGTGCTGGTGCCCACCTCATAGGCATCCGCGTCCAGTTCATCCGTATGGCTGAGGTTGGTGGTGTTCACGGACGTGGGCACTTCCAGCCCGGCCAGGGTGGCGGCGTCGAACGGAGCGAACACCACCTCGGCCGGACGCCACCGGTAACCCAGCACATAGAAGCCGGTTTCGCCGTCGAGTCCCGGGGTGGCCAGCACCAGGTTGTAGTCACCGTAATTGGGGATCTGGGATTCGAAGACGCGCCGCAGTACCCGCTTCAGCTGGTCGCTGGTGGGGGTGCCGGCGTCTGTGCCCGGGACAGTAGCTGCGTCCGGATGGGGAAATCCTGTATCCGATGTCATACCCCCAGTCTATGAACACCGTCCCCCTATTCGGGAAGCCCGGCCCCGCTCCGTGCCAGAACTTCATCTGCCGTTCACAGGCCGTAACAAGAGCTGCGGATGTCCGTCATAAGGGCGAACACTGACGGCTTAAGTCCTACGATCAACCCATGAGCGGAGACAACACACCGGACATCAAACCCCGCAGCCGAGTAGTCACGGACGGCATACACGCGGCTCCTGCCCGCGGCATGTTCCGCGCCGTGGGGATGGGCGACGACGACTTTGCCAAGCCGCAGATCGGAGTCGCGAGTTCCTGGAACGAGATCACTCCCTGCAACCTTTCCCTGAACCGCCTCGCCACCGGTGCCAAGGAAGGCATCCACGCGGGCGGCGGCTTCCCCATGCAGTTCGGCACCATTTCCGTCTCGGACGGTATTTCCATGGGCCACGAGGGCATGCACTTCTCCCTGGTGTCCCGCGAAGTGATTGCGGACTCGGTGGAGACGGTGATGATGGCCGAACGCCTGGACGGCTCGGTGCTGCTGGCCGGCTGTGACAAGTCCCTGCCCGGCATGCTGATGGCGGCCGCGCGCCTGGACCTGGCCAGCGTCTTCCTCTACGCCGGATCGATCATGCCCGGCTTCGCCAAAATGGAGGACGGCAGCGAACGGGAAGTCACCCTGATCGACGCCTTCGAAGCCGTGGGCGCCTGCGCCGCCGGCAAGATGAGCCTGAAGGACCTGGACTCGATTGAGCGGGCCATCTGTCCGGGCGAAGGTGCCTGCGGCGGGATGTACACCGCCAACACCATGGCCTGCATCGGTGAAGCCCTGGGCATGTCGCTGCCGGGCTCGGCCGCCCCGCCCTCCGCCGACCGGCGCCGCGACGAGTTCGCCCGCAAGTCCGGCGAGGCAGTGGTCAACCTGCTGCGCAAGGGCATCACCGCCCGGGACATCATGACCAAGAAGGCCTTCGAAAACGCCATTGCCGTGACCATGGCCTTCGGCGGGTCCACCAACGCCGTGCTGCACCTGCTCGCCATCGCCCGCGAAGCCGAAGTGGACCTCACCCTCGAGGACTTCAACCGGATCGGCGACACCATCCCGCACCTCGGCGACCTGAAGCCGTTCGGCCGCTACGTCATGTTCGACGTCGACAAGATCGGCGGCGTGCCCGTCATCATGAAGGCCCTGCTCGACGCCGGCCTGATCCACGGCGACTGCCTCACCGTCACCGGCAAGACCGTGGCGGAGAACCTGGCCGCCATCAACCCGCCGGACCCCGACGGGAAGGTCCTGCGCGCCATGGACAACCCCATCCACAAGACCGGCGGTATCACCATCCTGCACGGCTCGATGGCCCCGGAGGGCGCCGTCGTAAAGAGTGCAGGCTTCGACGCCGACATCTTTGAAGGCACCGCCCGTGTCTTTGAGCGTGAACAGGGTGCCCTCGATGCCCTCGACGCCGGAGAAATCCACGCCGGCGACGTCGTCGTCATCCGCTACGAAGGCCCCAAGGGCGGACCGGGAATGCGCGAAATGCTCGCCATCACCGGCGCCATCAAGGGCGCCGGCTTGGGCAAGGACGTCCTGCTGCTCACTGACGGCCGGTTCTCCGGCGGCACCACGGGCCTATGCATCGGCCACGTGGCACCCGAAGCGGTCGACGGCGGCCCCATCGCCTTTGTGAAGGACGGTGACAGGATCCGCGTGGACATCGCCGCGCGCAGCTTCGACCTGCTGGTGGAGCCGGAGGAGCTGGAAGCCCGCAGAATCGGCTGGCAGCCGCTGCCCGGAAAATTCACCACCGGGGTCCTGGGCAAGTACACCAAACTGGTCAACTCCGCGTCCACCGGGGCCTACTGCGGCTGATAGGCCTCCCCCAGGCGGAAGGCTCCGGAGTGCCTTCCGCCCAGGGGTGCCCCAGTCCACATAATGAGACTGACGTCTCAGGTAATTGACACCCCTGTAGGGGAACGCGAGACTGAACGGTATGCAGATCGTACCCGTCGTCCTTATCAAGCGCGTGGCGTAACAGCCCGACTTGTCTAAGACGTTACGCGCGAACCCCTACGGAGCCCACAGGCACGAGGGGTTTTTTTATTGGCATCGTCAGTTTTGGCTTCGCTGAACACAGAAGCCGTACCGGGCACCACCCGGGCCGGCCGTCGCATGACCGCATTGACCATGGATTAGCATCCGCAAAGGAAGTTCCGATGAGTAAGGGATCGCCAATCAGCCCTTCGCTGATGGCCTCAAAGGCACACGCCGCTGCACGCGCGGCGGCCGCCAAAACCAAGGACGTAGCCGGTTCCGCGTCTGCCTCCACCGCCGCGGATGAGCGTATCCAGGGGCCCAACAACCTTGTTCCGCCCACCGAGATGACCGGCTCGCAGGCCATTGTCCGCTCGCTTGAGGAACTCGGCGTCGACGAAGTCTTCGGACTTCCCGGCGGCGCCATCCTGCCCACCTATGATCCGCTGATGGACTCCACGAAGATCCGCCACATCCTGGTGCGCCATGAGCAGGGCGCCGGCCACGCAGCCGAGGGCTACGCCATGGTGACCGGACGCGCCGGTGTCTGCATCGTGACGTCGGGGCCCGGTGCCACCAACCTCGTCACCGCTATTGCCGACGCCCACATGGACTCCGTCCCGATGGTTGCCATCACCGGGCAGGTCTCCAGCGCCTTCATCGGCTCCGACGCCTTCCAGGAAGCCGACATCGTGGGCATCACGATGCCCATCACCAAGCACTCCTACCTGGTGACGGATGCCGCCGACATTCCCCGCGTGCTGGCCGAGGCCTTCCATATTGCGACGTCGGGACGGCCCGGTCCGGTCCTCGTCGACATTGCCAAGGACGCGCAGCAGGCAAAGACCACTTTCTCCTGGCCGCCGAAGATCGATCTGCAGGGCTACCGGACCGTGGTCCGCGGACATTCCAAGCAGGTGCGCGAAGCTGCCCGCCTCATCGCGGCCGCACACCGGCCGGTGTTCTACGTGGGCGGCGGCGTGCTCAAAGCCAACGCATCCGCCGAACTCCTCGAGCTGGCCGAACTGGTGGGCGCTCCGGTGGTCACGACCCTGATGGCCCGCGGCGTTTTCCCCGACTCGCACCAGCAGCACGTCGGCATGCCGGGCATGCACGGCTCGGTATCCGCAGTGACCGCCCTGCAGCAGTCCGACCTGCTGATCACGCTCGGCGCCCGCTTCGATGACCGGGTGACCGGCGTGTTGAGCTCCTTCGCGCCCGCCGCCAAGGTCATCCACGCGGACATCGACCCGGCGGAGATCTCCAAGAACCGTCCGGCGGATGTGCCGATTGTCGGCTCGGTGAAGGAAATCATGCCCGAGCTGGCCGACGCCGTGCGCGGACAGTTCGAAACCGGGAAACCGGACATCTCCGCGTGGTGGGCCGTGCTGGACCGGCTGCGCGAAACCTACCCCATCGGCTACGCCACTCCCGAAGACGGGCTGATTGCCCCGCAGAAGGTCATCGAGCGCATCGGTGCGATGACCGGACCCGAAGGCGTGTACGTGGCCGGCGTGGGCCAGCACCAGATGTGGTCCGCCCAGTTCATCAAGTACGAACGCCCGCGGGCCTGGTTGAACTCCGGCGGCCTGGGCACCATGGGCTATTCGGTGCCGGCGGCCATGGGCGCCAAGGTCGGCGCACCGGACCGGGTGGTCTGGGCCATCGACGGCGACGGCTGCTTCCAGATGACCAACCAGGAACTGGCCACCTGCCTGATCAACAACATCCCGATCAAGGTCGCCATCATCAACAACTCCTCGCTGGGCATGGTCCGGCAGTGGCAGACCCTCTTCTACGAGTCCCGCTACTCCAACACGGACCTCAACACCGGGCATGACACCGTGCGGATCCCGGACTTCGTGAAGCTCGCCGAAGCGTACGGCTGCGTGGGGCTGCGCTGCGAACGCGACGAGGACATTGACGCGACCATCGCGCAGGCACTGGAGATCAATGACCGGCCCGTCGTCATCGACTTCGTGGTCAGCCGCGACTCCATGGTGTGGCCGATGGTCCCCACCGGTGTCAGCAACGACCTGATCCAGATTGCCCGCAACATGACTCCCACCTGGGAAGAGGAGGACTAGGACATGGCCCGCCACACCCTTTCCGTGCTGGTAGAAGATGTTCCCGGCGTGCTCACCCGTGTCGCCTCGCTGTTTGCCCGCCGGGCCTTCAACATCAACTCCCTGGCTGTGGGCCCCTCGGAGGTGCCGGGCATGTCCCGCATCACCGTGGTGGTCGACGCCGAGGGTGACCTGCTCGAACAGGTCACCAAACAGCTGAACAAGCTCGTCAACGTCATCAAGATTGTCGAGCTGGTTCCCGATTCCTCCGTGCAGCGGGACCACATCCTGGTCAAGGTCCGCGCGGACGCCGCAACACGGCTGCAGGTAACCCAGGCAGCCGAGCTGTTCCGCGCCTCGATAGTGGACGTCTCCACCGACTCAGTCATCGTCGAGGCAACCGGAACCGCCGAGAAGCTCACCGCACTGCTTGCAGTGCTTGAGCCCTTCGGCATCCGCGAAATAGTCCAATCCGGAACCCTGGCCGTTGCCCGCGGCTCAAAATCCATGAGTGACCGCGCGCTGCGCAGCGCCTGAGTTCCCACCACCGACCCTTGTCCTCAGAAACCAGTAGGAGATAACCAAAGTGACTGACATGTATTACGACGACGACGCAGACCTGTCGATCATCCAGGGCCGTACCGTCGCCGTCATCGGCTACGGCAGCCAGGGCCACGCCCACGCGCTCAGCCTGCGTGATTCCGGCGTCGACGTCCGCGTGGGCCTCAAGGAAGGCTCCGCCTCCCGCGCCAAGGCCGAGGCCGAGGGACTGCGGGTGCTGAACGTGGCGGATGCCGTCGCCGAAGCGGACCTGATCATGGTCCTGACCCCGGACCAGGTCCAGCGTTTCGTGTACGCGGAGGAGATTGCCCCGAACCTGCAGGCCGGCGACGCCCTGTTCTTCGGCCACGGCTTCAACATCCGCTACGGCTACATCAAGCCGCCGGCCGATGTCGACGTCGCCCTCGTGGCGCCCAAGGGCCCCGGCCACATTGTGCGGCGCGAATTCGAAGCCGGCCGCGGGGTGCCGGACCTGATCGCCGTCGAGCAGAATGCTTCCGGCACCGCCAAGGAACTGGCCCTGTCCTACGCCAAGGCCATCGGCGGCACCCGCGCCGGCGTCATCGAAACCACCTTCACCGAAGAAACCGAAACGGACCTCTTCGGCGAGCAGGCAGTGCTCTGCGGCGGTGCCTCGCAGCTGATCCAGTACGGCTTCGAAACCCTCACCGAGGCCGGTTACCAGCCGGAGGTCGCGTACTTCGAGGTGCTGCACGAGCTGAAGCTCATTGTTGACCTGATGGTCGAGGGCGGCATCGCCAAGCAGCGCTGGAGCGTTTCCGACACCGCGGAATACGGCGACTACGTTTCCGGCCCGCGCGTCATTGACGAGCACGTGAAGGAAAACATGAAGGCCGTCCTGGCCGACATCCAGAACGGTGCCTTCGCCAAGCGCTTCATCGACGACCAGGACGCCGGTGCACCGGAATTCAAGGCGCTGCGCAAGAAGGGCGAGGAACACCCCATCGAGGGCACCGGCCGCGAACTGCGCAAGCTCTTCTCCTGGATCAAGAACGACGACGATTACACCGAGGGCTCGGTAGCCCGCTAACCGGACCGTAACGTCCGGCGCCGATTCGACCGGCCCGCGCACCTGCGCGATAAGCTCGAAAAGCAAGCCGAATCGGCAAGGAGGCCGGGCCCGCGGGTCCGGCCTCCTGCGCGAAAAGCCCCAGTACATCCAAAGTGAAGAGGTCACCGGTGTCTGCCACCAAACCAGTCGTACTCCTTGCGGAGGAACTCTCGCCCGCCACTGTTGAGGCCCTGGGCCCCGACTTTGACATCCGTACCACGGACGGCGCCGACCGCTCCCAGCTCCTGTCCGCGATTGCCGACGTCGACGCCATCCTCGTGCGCTCCGCCACGCAGGTGGACGCGGAAGCCATCGCCGCAGCGAAGAACCTCAAGGTCATTGCCCGGGCCGGCGTGGGCCTGGACAACGTGGACATCAAGGCCGCCACCCACGCGGGCGTGATGGTGGTCAACGCGCCGACGTCGAACATCATCTCCGCGGCCGAACTGACGGTGGGCCACATCGTGTCCCTGGCCCGGAATATCCCGCAGGCCAGCGCCGCCCTGAAGAACGGCGAATGGAAGCGCTCCAAGTACAGCGGCACCGAACTGTTCGAAAAGAAGATCGGCATCATCGGGCTGGGCCGCATCGGCGCTTTGGTGGCCGCACGCATGCAGGGCTTCGGCACCGAGATCCTCGCCTATGACCCGTACGTCACCTCCGCCCGCGCTGCGCAGCTGAACGTCCGGCTGGTGTCCCTGGATGAGCTGCTGGCGGAGTCCGACTTCGTCACCATCCACATGCCCAAGACCCCGGAAACGCTGGGGATGCTCGGCGCCGAGGCGTTCGAGAAGATGAAGGACACCGCCTACGTGGTGAACGTGGCCCGCGGCGGCCTCGTGGATGAAGCAGCCCTGTTCGAGGCGCTGCAGGCAGGAAAGATCGCCGGCGCCGGCGTCGACGTATTCGTGAAGGAACCCAGCACCGACCTGCCCTTCTTCGCCCTGGACAACGTGGTGGTGACCCCGCACCTGGGCGCCTCTACCGCCGAAGCCCAGGAAAAGGCCGGTATCTCGGTCGCGAAGTCCGTCCGCCTGGCCCTGGCCGGGGAACTGGTGCCCGACGCCGTGAACGTGGCAGGCGGCGTCATCGCCGAGGACGTCCGCCCGGGCATCCCGCTGATCGAAAAGCTGGGCCGGATCTTCACTGCCCTGGCCTCGGACTCAGTGACCGCCATCGACATCGAGGTAGCCGGAGAAATTGCCGCCCTCGACGTAAAGGCCCTGGAACTGGCAGCGCTGAAGGGCATCTTCACCGACATCGTGTCGGAGCAGGTCTCCTACGTGAATGCTCCGGTCCTGGCTGAGCAGCGCGGCATCGAGGTCCGGCTGCTGACCACTCCGGATGTGGACGACTACCGAAACCTGCTCACCATCCGCGGCGCCCTGTCCGACGGCACCCGGCTGGAGGTTTCCGGCACCCTCACCGGCCCGAAGCAGATCCAGAAGCTCGTGGGCGTGAACGGGTACGACCTGGAAATCCCCATCAGCGAGCACCTCATTGTGCTGATCTACCAGGACCGTCCCGGCGTCATCGGCGCCCTGGGCCGGGTCCTGGGTGAAAAGGACATCAACATTGCCGGCATGCAGGTGGCCCGCAACTCCGAGGGCGGCCAGGCCCTGTCCCTGCTGACCGTGGACTCCTCGGTGCCGCAGGACGTGCTGGAAGCGCTGAAGGTCGAAATCGGTGCCACCGTGGCCCGGGAAGTGGACCTGCAGGACTAGCAGGAACACGCCGCCGATCAGTCCGCCGATCCGGCGCCGGTTTCCGCAACAGCGGGGCCGGCGCCGTCGCAGTGCGACACCGGCGGGCAAAACAGGGTAATTTTCTTATGTGACTTCTTCCGATTCCAAGACCCCGTTCTACATCACCACGGCCATCTCCTACCCGAACGGCGAACCCCACATCGGGCACGCCTACGAGCACATCGCCACCGACGCCATGGCCCGCTTCAAGCGCCTCGACGGCTACGACGTGTTCTTTATGACGGGCACGGACGAGCACGGCCTGAAGATGCAGCAGTCCGCGGATAAGGAAGGCGTTACCGCCAAGGAACTCGCGGACCGCAACTCAGCCGCCTTTCTGCAGATGGAAGCGGACATGGGAACCTCCTATGACCGCTTCATCCGCACCACCGACGCGGACCACTACGCCGCCGCGCAGGCCATCTGGAAGCGGATGGAGGAGAACGGCGACATCTACCTCTCCAAGTACGCCGGCTGGTACTCCGTCCGGGACGAGGCCTACTACACCGAAGACGAAACCGAAGTCCGCGAGGACGGTGTCCGCTACTCCAAGGAGACGGACACCGAGGTGACCTGGACGGAAGAGGAAAGCTACTTCTTCCGTCTCTCCGCCTACCAGGACCGGCTGCTGGCCCTGTACGAGTCCCAGCCGGACTTCGCCGCGCCGCGCTCGCGGTTCAACGAAGTCATCAGCTTCGTCAAGGGCGGCCTGGAAGACCTCTCCATTTCCCGCACCACCTTTGACTGGGGTGTCCCGGTGCCGGGCAACCCGGACCACGTGATGTACGTCTGGGTGGACGCCCTGACCAACTACCTCACCGGCGTCGGCTTCCCCGATACGGAGAGCGAAGCCTTTAAGAAGTACTGGCCGGCCGATGTGCACGTGATCGGCAAGGACATCTCCCGTTTCCACGCCATCTTCTGGCCGGCATTCCTGATGTCCGCGAAGCTGGAACTGCCGAAGCGCATCATGATCCACGGCTTCCTGCACAACAAGGGCGTCAAGATGTCCAAGTCCCTGGGCAACGTGGTGGCGCCGAAAGCATGGGCCGAACAGTACGGGCTGGACTCGGTCCGGTTCTTCCTGCTGCGCGAAGTACCCTTCGGCGCGGACGGCTCCTACAACCACGACGCCGTCGTCGGCCGGATGAACTCCGACCTCGCCAACAACCTGGGCAACCTCGCCCAGCGTTCGCTGTCCATGGTGGCCAAGAACTGCGGCGCGGCGGTACCGCAGCCCGGGGCGTTCGCCCCCGAGGACACTGCGCTGCTGGAAGCGGCCGGGAACCTGCTGCAGCTTTCCCGCGAGGCCTACGACGTCCAGGATTTCCACGGCGCACTGGAAGCCACGTGGAAGGTCCTCGGCGACACCAACGCCTACTTCGCCGACCAGGCACCGTGGGTGCTGCGGAAGACCGACGTCGAGCGCATGTCCACCGTGCTCTACGTGACGCTGGAGGTGCTGCGCATCGTGGCGATCCTGATCCAGCCGGTCATGCCCCAGAGCGCGGGTAAGCTGCTTACTGTCCTGGGCCAGCCCGACGGCGATGCCCGCCTGTTCAGCGCCATCGGCACCCCGCTGGTGCCGGGCACCGAACTGCCGGCCCCGGCGCCTATCTTCCCGAAGTACGAAGAACCGGCCGAATAGGCCCGGCAGCAAAAAACACCCCCGGCAGACTGCCGGGGGTGTTTTTGGATCCTGCGGAGGTCAGACGGATTCGGCTGAGCCGAGGAACCGCTGCGCGGCCGTCCGTTCCATCACGCCGGCGACTTCTTCCTGCTGACGCCGGGCGGTTTCGGTGAGCTCCTGCAGGCGGGCCGTGTTGAACCGGTGATCCGTGGCGGACAGCACCAGCAGGGTCCGCCACAGGGATTCCTTCATCCGCACCAGGGACTGCAGGGATTCCAGTTCCAGCTGCCCCGTGGCGCCGCCGCCGGTGCTGAGCGGATTGAGCGGTCCCAGCTTTCCGGCTGCCGCGCCCACCATGGCGGCCGCAGCCTTGACCTTGCTGCGCGAATAACCCAGCGCGTGGATCAGGGATTCCAGTTCGTCGCGTTCGTCCGAGATTTCCTCCGCGAGCCGGGCGAAGGTTTCCTCATAGGGAGATCCTTCCCAGGTGCGCTGCGCGGCGGTGAAAAGGCGGACGCCCGTCTCTGCCCCGACCAGATGGTCGTCCAGGTAGGCGGCCAATGATTCGTGTTCCGTCTGGGACTGCTGCATGTGCTCTCCTCACGTTGTCCGGATGTATCTCGTAGTGCCGGCTGAAATCAGCCTGCTTAGTAATTCATCCTGTTCAGTATCCTTGCAGATCCGCGCCCGGACCGCGAGGAGCTAGTCCGCGGCCAGGCCTGCCACGGGGGAGAGCCGGGCCGCACGCCGGGCCGGAAGCACGGACGCCCCCAGACCCGCCAGGATCGCTACGGCCAGGACAGCAGTCAACTGCAGCCAGGGGAGCGACGGCGCGACGGCAGCGAAGGCCCCCAGCGCTGATTCCACCCCCAGCCAGCCGTAGAGCGACCCCAGCACGCTGCCCATCAGGGCCGCCACGCCGGCAATCAGCACGGCTTCGAGCGCGAGCATGCCGCGCAGTTGGCCGCGGGTGAGACCGAGGGCGCGCAGCAGCGAGGATTCCCGGGTGCGTTCCAGTACGGAGAGGGAGAGTGTGTTGGCCACACCCACCAGGGCAATAACCACTGCCACTCCCAGCAGGCCGGTAACCACCAGAAGCAGAACGTCGATGACCTGTTCATAGGCCCCCCGCTCGATGGCCGAACCCGAGACGGCGTAGTCCTCCACGTCCACCGCCGCGGCGAGGTCGGTGCGCAGGTCCATCAGCTCGTTGGTGTTCAGGCCGTCCACAACGGACAGCCACAGCTCCGGCTGCGGAATGTAGGTGTCCGCCGTTGCGGCGGGCAGGCCGCCGAGGGTTTCGGCGGTCCGGGCAGTGATCAGCGGCTGCAGCGCCTGGCTTTCCGAAACCACAACCTTCAGCTCGACGCTCCCGGAAGCCCCCTGCACCGTGACCGTCTTGTCTGCGGTTCCCTTCGGCATCAGGATGATGCCGTCATCCAGTTCCAATGCGGAGTCCCGCACTACCTTCGCGGCGTCCTCAGGGGTCAGGGCATAAACACCGTACGGTCCGTTTTCGGTCTCGGCCATTCCGGCCGAAGGTACCAGCACAGCTTCCCGCACACCCTCCACGGCACGCGCTGCGTCGGCATCGGCCGAGGTGAACGGCGACTTGTCGGTGGCGCCGCTGATGCTGACATCCACCGGGTACCCGGCGGCCAGCACGCCGTCCAGGGAAGTCCGGACGGTTGCCGCACCGGTCATCATCATGGTGACCAGGGTGACGCCGATCAGCAGGGCCGAGGACGTGGCGGAGGTGCGCTGGGGGTTGCGGACGGCGTTGAGTGCCGCCAGTTTGCCCGGCACTCCCAGAGGCGCAGCAATCCTGCCGACGGTACGGACCAGGAAAGGAACAAAGAGGGTGGCGCACATCAGCACACCGATGAAGCTGAGCATGCCGCCGGGCAAAGCCACGAGCAGGTTATTCGTTGCCGTGCCGACGGCCAGCAGGGCGGCACCGGCAGCCAGCAGCACCATGCCGATGGACAGGCGGACCCGGCCGCGTTTTGTGCCGGCGCGGACGTCGTCGGCGGGACGCAGGGCTGCCAAAGGCGCGACGGCCGTTGCAGCGCGTGCCGGAACCAATGCTGCCAGCACTGTCATCGCGACGCCCACCACCAGGCCGACCATCACAGCCAGCGGGGAGACCGCCAGCGTCGCGAAGCCGCTCTCCGGGATGGTTTTCAGATAAGCGATAATTCCGCCCATCAGTGCGACGGCCGCAAGGACTCCCGCAATCGAGGCCACGATGCCCACAACCAGCGCTTCCACAATGACGGCGCGGCGGATCTGTGAGCGGGCTGCACCAATGCACCGAAGCAGGGCGAGTTCGCGGGTGCGTTGGGCCACCAATACCGAGAAGGTATTGGAGACCACCAGGGCGCAGACCAACAGGGCCACGGCAGCGAAGGCGAGCAGGATGGTGGTGAGGATGTCCTTCCCGCCGGTCATGGAAGCAACCATTTCGTCTGTCTGCTCCTGCGCGGTCCGGACGGAGACACCTGCCATACCGCTGACGTCTTCCTGCAGTGCCGCGCGGACGTCTTCCAGCGCGGCCCCGTCTGCCAGTGCCACCTGGATACTCCTGAAACCGGTCTCCGGTTCGGCGAACCCATCCACCGCGGCAGAGGTCGAATACAGCTGCGGGGTGCCCATGGCCTGGGGGTCGTTGGAGTCGGAAACCAGTGCCGTGACTGTGAACTCCGCCGTCTGCTGTTCACCCGTCGGGTCAGCGATAAAGGAGGTGAGGGGCAAGACCGATCCCTCTGACAGCTCGTGGAGCTCGGCCGTCTGCTTGTCCACGGCTAATTCGTTGTCGGCAGCGGGCAGCGTGCCCTGCAGCACTTCCACGGGGAAGAGATCCGCGTAGTCGGAGGTGTTGGCCAGCTGGGCGAAAACGTTGTCCCGGCCCTCGCCGAAAGTGACGTAGGCCTGCCGGGCCGCATAGACACCGTCGACGCCGGGGGTGTCCCGGACCAGGGCGGCGGTGTCTTCATCCAATACGGCCGAGTCCGCGCTGTACATATCGCTGGTGACAAGCAGATCGGCGTTCCGGTATGCCTCGCCGACGCTCTGCGTCAGCGAGGCCTTGGACGAGGAATTGATGATGAGGGTTGCGGTGAGGAAGCCGACGGCAATCAGCACCGCCAGGGAAACGGCGATGAACCGCCGGGCATTCAGGCGCACCTGCGCCAAGGCTACCTGCAGCATGTTTACGCCCCCAGCTGGGTGAGGGCGGCGAGCACGGATTCGGGAGTCGGCTGCGCCAGTTCCCCGACCAGCTCGCCGTCGTTCATCAGGACCACGCGGTCCGCGTAGGAAGCAGCCACGGGGTCGTGGGTGACCATGATGATGCTCTGGCCGAACTCTTTGGTGGAGCGGCGAAGGAGTGAGAGCACTTCGGCACCGGACCTGGAGTCCAGGTTGCCGGTGGGTTCATCGCCGAAGAGCACGTGCGGGCGGGTCAGCAGGGCACGGGCCACGGCCACGCGCTGCTGCTGTCCGCCGGAAAGCTCATGCGGGCGGTGCCGGAGCCGGTCCCGGAGGCCGAGGGTCTCCGTGATGAAGTCCAGCCATTCGCGGTCCACGGTGCCGTTGGCCAGGGACACCGGCAGCGTAATGTTCTGCTCCGCGGTCAGTGTGGGCACCAGGTTGAAGGACTGGAAAACGAACCCGACGCTGTCGCGGCGCAGGCGGGTGAGCTCGGCGTCCTTCAGCCCGGTGATTTCGGTCCCGCCTACCCAGATGCGTCCCGAGTCGGTGGTGTCCAGGCCTGCGAGGCAGTGCATCAAGGTGGATTTGCCGGAGCCGGAGGGGCCCATGATGGCGGTGAAGGTCCCGGTTTCGAAGCTGACGTCCACGTCCTTCAGCGCATGGACGCGGGTGTCGCCGGTTCCGTACGTCTTGTTCAGGAGCTGGGCGGCGGCGGCGAGACGCGGTTTTCCGGCGCCGGCCGCAGGGGAATGCTGTGCAAGTGATGTCATACCGCCAGAGTATGGACCAGCCAGGGGTGCCCACATCGGAGGGCGGACGGGTCTTTTCCTCCGTGTCTCATACCGTGGGTGGAAGCGGCCCGGCCAGCCGGTAGGACTCCTGGAGCAGCTCGGACAGTTCATCCGGAGGCAGATGCTCCAGCCGGGCCAGGAGGAGCAGCGGGGACCGGTCGTGGTGCGGCGTCCAATAGAATAGGTCCGGCTGCAGCCCCGCCAGCGCCTCGCGTTCGGCGCTCTTCACGGTCAGGACGTTGTCCTCCCACATCCGTGCCATCAGGGTACGGGCGAACCAGGCTGGCTGCTTCCAGCTGAGGCGTTCCGTCACGCCGGGGAGGGAGAGGCAGATGGAGCGGACGTCGTCGACGGTCACCATGTCCCTAGGGTGCGACAATCCCCGTCTCGTAGGCAATGACCACGGCCTGCACCCGGTCCCGGGCCTCCAGCTTGGCCAGGATATGGCCCACGTGGGTTTTCACGGTGGCTTCGGACAGGTACAGCTTCGCCGCTATCTCCGGATTGGACAGGCCCTGCGCAATCAGGGTGAATACCTCGTGTTCGCGCGGGGTCAGGGAGGCGACGGCGTCGGCGTGCCGGCTGCCCGGGGCGCCGGCCGGGCGCAGCAGGGGAGCGACGTGCTCCAGCAGCCGGCGCGTGGTGGAGGGAGCGATGACGGCGTCCCCGCGGTACACCGTCCGGATGGCCTCCAGCAGTTCCTCAGGTGGTGCGTCCTTGAGCAGGAAACCGCTGGCGCCGGCGTGGATGGCGGAGAGCGCGTATTCGTCCAGGTCGAAGGTGGTCAGGACTACGACCTTCGGCCCGCCGCCGCTGCTTCCGTCCAGGATCCGGGCTGTGGCTTCGATGCCGTCCATCCCGGGCATACGCACGTCCATGAGGACGACGTCGGCGGACACGGCTGCCAGCGCTGCCAGGGCCTCGCGTCCGTTGCCGGCTTCGGCAACAACCCTGAGGTCCGGCTGGGAATTGATCAGCATCCGGAAGCCGCCGCGTACCAGCTGCTGGTCATCAACGAGGAGTACCCGGATAGGTTCCGCGGGCTGGGCGGACGGGTCGGACGCTGCTGTCCAGGGGGAATCCGGCACTGGTGCTAGGCCTCCGTGTAGGGAATGAATGCTTTAACGCGGAATCCTCCGCCGACCGCAGGGGCGGCCGTCAACGTTCCATCGTAGAGGGACAGCCGCTCGGCCATGCCCTTGATGCCCTGCCCGGCGCCGTCGTCGTGCAGGGCCGAGGCCGCGCCCAGACCGTTGTCATTGACGCCGAGTTCCAGGCCCGCCGACGTCCACTGCAGGGCTATCTTGGCGCTCGCATCCGGTCCTGCGTGTTTGAGCACGTTCGTGAGGGATTCCTGGATCACGCGGTAGGCGGTCAGCTCCGCACCGGGCGGCAGGGGGCGCCGCGGCGTGCCCGTGACGCTGAAGGCGGCTTCCAATCCGCTGCGCTTGACCGTGCCCAGTAGTTCCTCGACGTCGGCCAGGGAAGGGAGGGGACGGGTGGAGGCGGCTTCGTCGCCGCGCAGGACGCCGAGCAGGCGGCGCATCTCCCGCAGGGAACTGCGGCCGGTTTCCGCAATGACTCCCAGAGTCTTCGGCGCGATATCCGGGTCCGCTGCGCTCGCATACCGGGCGCCGTCGGCCTGGGTGATGATCACCGAGAGTGAGTGCGCCACGATGTCATGCATTTCGCGGGCAATGTGGCTGCGTTCATCGGCGGCGGCGAGCTCACGTTCCTGCTGGTGTTCCACTTCGAGCCGGTGTGCGCGGTCCTCGAGGGCCTGCACGGCCAGCCGCCGGGTGCGGGTCAGGTCGCCGAATGTCCACGCCACCAGGACCACCGCTTCGATGGCGACGAGGTCGATGAAGGCGATGACGGAAATGCTCGCCCCGGCGATGTCGGGGAAGATGTACCGGAGCAAAAAGAGTGCCCCGCCGACGACGGCCAGGGCCAGGCCGGCAATACTCGCCCAGCGAGGGGCGAAGGCGGCCAGGGAGTACACGGTGACCAGCACGAAGATGTCTGCCGGCAGGCCGGTGACCGGGACCAGGAAGAGCTGGAGGACGCAGGCGGCGGCCTGGACGGCGGCTGCCGCCACCGGGCGGCTGCGGCGCCAGCCGAGGCTCATGCAGATGGCCGCAGAGAGGACGAACTCGACGTATTGTCCGCCGCGCGTGAGCAGGAAGGGGACGGCGAAGATGAGCGTGGCAGCGATTGCCTGCCAGAAGTTCACTTTCCCGGAGTTCGCCTGCAGCCAGGCATAGAGTCGTCGGTGCACAAGCATGGAACCAAACTTTAGGGGTGTTCGGGCGTCCGCGCGTCATACTGCGGGTTGAATTCCCGGGGCGGCCATCCCGGATGTCCACGATGCGGGACGGGTTGCCCGGTATCTGGACCGACTTCCTAGGATGGGCAGCATGAGCGACGAAACACCCCGAACTATTTCCCTGGCCGTCATCCCCGGAGACGGGATCGGCCCCGAAGTCACCGCCGAAGCCGTAAAGGTGCTGCTGGCGGTTACGGGTTCCAGCCCCGTCGAGTTTGATCTGACAGAGTATCCGCTGGGGGCGGAGCACTGGCTGGCAACCGGGGAGACCCTTCCGGAAAAAACCCTGGAAGCACTCAAGGGACACGACGCCATCCTGTTCGGTGCCGTAGGTGCGGCACCCGGAGACACCCAGATCCCTTCCGGGCTGATCGAACGGGAACTGCTGCTGAAGCTGCGCTTCAGCCTGGACCATTACGTCAACCTGCGGCCCTCGCGTCTCTATCCGGGCGTCGACAGCCCGCTTGCTGCACCCGGCGACGTCGACTTCATCGTGGTCCGGGAGGGAACCGAAGGTCCCTACGCCGGAAACGGAGGAGTGCTGCGGGAAGGCACCCCGCAGGAAATCGCCACCGAGGTATCCCTGAACACTGCGTACGGCGTGGAACGAGTGGTGCGCGACGCCTTCGTCCGGGCCGCCGCCCGGCCGCGCCGCCATGTGACCCTGGTCCACAAGCACAACGTCCTGGTGAACGCCGGCCGGCTCTGGAAGCGCACGGTGGAGAAGATGGCGCAGGAGTTCCCCGACATCACCCATGACTATCTGCACGTAGACGCAGCGACCATCTTTATGGTGAGCGATCCGTCACGCTTCGACGTGATTGTCACCGACAATCTGTTCGGAGACATCATTACGGATCTTGCCGCGGCGATCACCGGCGGGATCGGTCTGGCGGCCTCCGGAAACATCAACATGGACCACACCTTCCCCTCGATGTTCGAGCCGGTCCACGGGTCAGCTCCCGATATTGCCGGGCAGCAAAAGGCCGATCCCACCGCAGCCATCCTTTCGGCGGCGCTTCTGCTTCGACACCTGGGCTTGGACGAAGAAGCCGGCCGGGTGGAGTCCGCGGTAGCCGAGGATCTTGCCGGCAGGGACGGAACGCGGCGTACCACCGCTGAGGTCGGCAATGCCATCGCCGCCGCGGTGTCATAAGCTCGTTCATAGCCAACAAGTAGTCATAGAACGGGTTTTTGCCGTTCACAGTGGAGGAATCATGACCGTCAGCGCACTGGAATTTTCCCAGGAGCTTTCCACCAATCCCAAGCCCGCCGCCGAGCGCGCAGCCATCCTGGCGAACCCCGGGTTCGGCGACTACTTCACCGACCACACCGCCGTCATTGACTGGAAGGCGGGGGAGTCCGGGGAGCAGGAGTGGCAGAACGCCCGCATCGAGCCCTACGGCCCCATCTCCATTGATCCGGCCGCCGGAGTGCTTCATTACGGCCAGGAGATTTTCGAGGGCCTGAAGGTCTACCGCCACGCAGACGGCTCGGTGGTGAGTTTCCGTCCGGAGGCCAACGCTGCCCGCCTGAACCTCTCGGCCCGCCGGCTTGCCCTGCCGGAGCTGCCCGAGGAGCTCTTCATGGAGTCCATCCGCCGGCTGGTGGCACTGGACCAGGACTGGATCCCGGACGGCGAAGGCGCTGCCCTGTACCTGCGCCCGTTCATGATCGCCACCGAGGCGTTCCTGGGTGTCCGCCCGGCCCGTGAAGTGTCCTACCGGGTCATTGCGTCCCCGGCCGGAAACTACTTCGGCGGGGAACTGAAGCCCGTATCCATCTGGCTCTCCACCAAGTACGCCCGCGCAGGCCGCGGCGGCACCGGGGAAGCCAAGTGCGGAGGCAACTACGCGGCGTCGCTCATTGCCCAGATGGAAGGCGAAGCGAACGGCTGCAAGCAGGTACTGTTCCTGGACGAATTCAATGACAACGCCGTTGAAGAACTCGGCGGCATGAATGTCTTCTTCGTCTTCAAGGACGGCCGCCTGGTCACCCCCGCACTGTCCGGCACCATCCTGCACGGCATCACCCGCTCTTCGGTGCTGCAGCTGGGCCGCGACCGCGGCATGGATGTCCAGGAACGCAAGATCACCCTGGACGAATGGCGCGACGGCATTGCCTCCGGTGACATCACCGAGGTGTTCGCCTGCGGCACGGCCGCCGTCATCACTCCGATCGGCCAGCTGAAGACCGAGGACGAGGTCATCGGCTCGGCCGACGCCAAGCCCGGCGAAGTGACCATGTCCATCCGCGAGCAGCTGCTCGGCATCCAGACCGGCACCGTGGAGGATACCCACGGCTGGCTGACCCGACTGGCCTAGGCAGATCATGTCCATGCTTCCGGAATCCGGACTGGTCCGCAGCAGTGACCTGACCCGCGTACGGCTCGCGCCGAACCCGGGTCCCATGTCGCTGGACGGGACCAACAGCTACGTTGTGGCTGCGCCCGGATCCGGAAGCACGGTGGTGGTAGACCCGGGGCCCGAGGATGAAGGGCACCTGCAGGCCCTGGCGGATGCCGGAACCGTGGAGCTGGTCCTCATCACGCACCGGCACTGGGACCATACGGAGGCCAGCCGGCGGTTCGCAGAACTAACCGGGGCGCCGGTGCGGGCGTTCGATCCCACCTACTGCGTGGCGGGGGTGCCCCTGAGGGCCGATGAGGAAATCTCCGCGGCCGGCGTGACCATCCGTGTGCTGGCAGCACCGGGCCACACCTCGGATTCGGTCTGCTTCTGGCTTCCCGACGACGGCCCCAACGGTTCCATTCTCACGGGGGACACCATCCTGGGCCGGGGGACCACCGTGCTGGATTACCCGGACGGAACCCTCGGCGATTATCTGGACACCCTGGACAGGCTCTCCGAACTGGGCCCGGCCACGGTCCTTCCCGGCCACGGCCCGGTCCAGCCGGACCTCAGCTCCCTGGTCCTGACCTACCGGGACCACCGCGAAGAGCGGCTGGAACAGATCCGGGCAGCGTTGGCACAGACCGGACCCCACGCCGGGTCCGCCGAGATAGCCGATCTGGTCTATTCAGATGTACCGGCAAACGTCCGTTCCGCCGCCGAGCTGTCGGTGGGCGCGCAGCTGGCGTATCTCCGCGGCGAGGGTTAGGGACGCTCAACCCGCACTACGGGAAATCTGTGACGAGGACAACCGGCGGCGGGCTTGCATCGAGGATGCGGGGGAGTCCTAAAATGGACTTATCGGCCGCCGGGCGGGGATTGGAAAAAGGGTCCCGAAGCCTGTGCGGCGGATCACCTCGATCCGGTTTGCTAGGACCGGAACCGATGTGTAAAGTTGCATGAGTCGCCGCGGCCGGGACGCTGGAAAAGCGCCCGAGCATGGCGGCCAAACCCCAACAAAAAACAGAGTCCAACCAGTGCGTGCCCTTCGCAGGGCCGATGGAAAAGACTCCGGTTGATGCTGGGTCCGGAACGGCGGAGAACGCTTTTCACGGGGTCCCGACGAGGGAAACCGCGAATTGCAAATAACGCCGGAATGAAATAAGATATAAAACCTGCAGCGAAGAAGAAAAGGAAAACATTGTTTTCCCGAGTATTTTCGGATTGCGTCTGTTGTTTGAGAACTCAATAGTGTGCCAAGTTTATTGATACCAATTTATTTATATTGATTGGTTGAACAGGCCGTTTCCGCCCACCCCGTGGGTATGGGACGGTTTTTTTAGCCGGTTTCGAATTTCGTGCAGGACGGTCGACCAATTTTCCTTGGTCCCCGGTCTGTGTCTGTAACACATTTACGGAGAGTTTGATCCTGGCTCAGGATGAACGCTGGCGGCGTGCTTAACACATGCAAGTCGAACGATGACT